>CBDIHI010000001.1:0-24847 GCA_965279075.1 Burkholderiales bacterium
GCAGTCCGGATATACCTCCGGCGGGGAGCAGCAGATGACCGCGATCGGCCGCGCGCTGATGGCGCGCCCCTCGATGATCCTGCTCGACGAGCCGTCAATGGGGCTCGCGCCGCAACTGGTCGAGGAGATCTTCGAGATCGTGAAGGAGCTCAATGCCAAGGAGGGCGTGTCGTTCCTGCTCGCGGAGCAGAACACCAACATCGCGCTGCGCTATGCCGACTACGGCTACATCCTCGAGAACGGCCGGGTGGTCATGGACGGGGAGGGCAAGGCCCTGGCCGAGAACGAGGACGTGAAGGAGTTCTACCTCGGGTTCTCGTCGGGCGGCAGGAAGAGCTTCCGCGACGTGAAGAGCTACCGCAGGCGAAAGCGCTGGCTGTGATGGACCACTACGATTCCCTCGAGGCACGCGACCCCGCGGCGCGCGAAGCGGCGCTCCTCGCCGCGCTGCCCGCCCATGTCGCGCACGCCAAGGCGAACGCGCCCGGGTTCGCACGCATCTTCAAGGACGTCGACCCTGCCGGCGTGAACACGCGCGCGGCGCTCGCCCGCCTGCCGGTGACGCGCAAGTCCGACCTCGGCGAGCTGCAGAAGGCGATGCCGCCGCTCGGCGGCCTGAACGCCACACCGGTCGAAAAGATCGCGAAGCTCTTCGTCTCGCCCGGCCCGATCTACGACCCGGAAGGCGCGGGCGCAGACTGGTGGCGCACGGCGCGCGGATTGTTCGCGGCCGGCTTTCGCGCCGGCGACGTCGTGATGAACACCTTCGCCTACCATTTCACGCCGGCCGGCTCGATGATGGAGCGCGGCGCGCTCGCGATAGGGTGCACCGTGGTGCCGACGGGGACCGGCCAGACCGAAATGCAGGTGGCGGCGATCGCCGGCCTGCGCATTTGCGGGTACGTCGGCACGCCGTCGTTCCTCAAGCTGATCGTCGACAAGGCCGACGAACTGAAGGCCGACATCTCGTGCCTCGACAAGGCCTTCGTCGGCGCCGAGTACCTGCCGCCGGCACTGAGGAAGACCCTCGGGGAGCGGGGCATCCGCGTACTGCAGAGTTACGCGTCCGCGGACCTCGGCCTGATAGCCTACGAGTCGATGACGCCGGACGACGGCGTCTGCGAGGGCATGGTCGTCGAGGAGGGCCTGCTGGTCGAAATCGTCCGGCCGGGCACCGGCGACCCCGTCGCCCCCGGTGAGGTCGGCGAGGTCGTCGTAACCACGTTCAACAAGGACTACCCGCTGATCCGCTTCGGCACCGGCGACCTGTCCGCGATCCTGCCCGGCGCGAGCCCCTGCGGCCGCACCAACGCGCGCATCAGGGGCTGGATGGGCCGCGCCGACCAGAGCACCAAGGTGCGCGCGATGTTCGTCACCGCAAAGCAGGTCGGCGAGATCGCGCGCCGCCATCCGGAAGTCGCGAAGGCGAGGCTGGTCATCGAGGGCGAGGTGGGCAGCGACCGCATGGTCCTGAAATGCGAGGCGGCGCATACGGTTTCCTTGTCGGAGGCGCTGGTCGCTACGATCCGCGACGTCACGAAGCTGCGCGGCGAGGTCGAGTTCGTCGCCGCAGGCAGCCTTGCGAACGACGGCAAGGTGATCGACGACTTGAGGAAGTACGGCTAGGCGCTACTTTACGGGAAGCGGCAGCACCTTTCCCTGCGAGGCGGCCGGCGCGCTGACGCCGAGCATGCGCGCCAGCGTGGGCGCGATGTCCACGACCTCGACCCGCTGATCCACCTTGCCGGATCCCATCCAGCGCGGCCCGTAGAAGAGGATCGGCACCTGGTGGTCGTAGGCATGGGGCGAGCCGTGCGTGGAAGTGGCGGCGCGCCGGGCTTCGAACATCCAGTAGGGCCGCGCGACGACGAGCAGGTCGGGCGAGCGGTCGGCGTAGAAGGTTTCCTGCATCTGGGCGAGGTAGGGCGTGCCGGCCGGGATGCGGTTGGCCGCGAGGTCGGCGGCGGAGAAGACTTCGACGATGCCGGATTCGGTCATCAGGATCCGCCGCGCCTCGGCGTCCAGCGCCCGCCGGTCGATCTGCTTCTGGGCGATCAGCGCGGTGTCGAGCAGCACGCCGTTGGCCGACCAGGTGCGCACCCATTTCCCCGCGCCGAATTTGGCCGACAAGCCGTCATTCAGGCGCTCGAGGGTCTGCGGGATGTTCTGCCGGCCGGCGTTGCGGCCGAGCGACGCGCTGTATTCGGGCGCCGGCATGAAGCCGTGGTCGGCGGTCAGGACGGCGATGTAGTTGTCGCGGCCGACGCTGCGGTCGAGGTCGGCGAAGAACGCTTCCATCAGGCGGTCGAGCTGCAGCAGGTGGTCGTGCGACAGGCGCGACTCGGGCCCGTGGGCGTGGTTGACGTAGTCGTGGCCCGACAAGCTGATGGAGAGTATGTCGGGCGCGTCGTCCTGGCCGAGGCCTTCGGCTGCGATCGCGGCGCGCGCGAAGTCCAGCGTCAGCGCATCCGCATAGGGGCTGGGCAGCAGCGAGCTGTAGAACGCGGGCGCGGGCTTGTCCATGCCCTCGCCGAGGACCTTGGGGAGCTTGCCGCCGCGTACGAACCAGGGCCGGTCGTCGGGGACGGAGCGTGCATAGGCGGCTTCCGGCATCAGGGGCGACCAGCTGGCCTTGAAGTAGCGGTCGGCGCGCTTCTCGGCGTTGAAGGCGGTCACCCAGGCCGGATGGGCCTTCATGTAGAAGGTGCTGGAGGCGAAGCGCCCGCTGTCGCCCATGTACATGTAGGCGGTGCCGGTCTTGCCTGCCGGCAGGATCGCGCCGCGGTCCTTGCCGGAGATGGCGATCACTTTCGCGCGCGGGTCGCTGCGCTTGAGGACGTCGCCGACGGTCTCGACCTGCAGGTTCTTCGGGCTGGTGCCGGCCAGCTTGGCGGTCTGGTTGTCGATGTAGGTGTGGGCTTCGTCGCCGGTGCAGTAGACGAGGGTCGCGGTCGCGCGGTCGCGCCACTCGTTGCCGATTATGCCGGTGCGGTGCGGGTAGGCGCCGGTGAGCATGGTGGCGTGTCCGGCGGCCGTGACCGTGAACGCGTGGCCGTAGTGCGCTTCGGCGAACCACGCGCCGCGGTCGAGGAACCGCGCGAAGCCGTCGCGCGAGAGCTGGTCGCGGTAGTCCAGCACCTGCCGCTGCGGCAGGCCGTCGACGACGAAGAAGACCACGAGTTTCGGCCTGGGGGCGGGGGCCCGGTCGGTGGTGGCGCAGCCGGCAAGCAGGGCCGCTGCGGCCAGGAAGGAAGCGAGCAAACGGATCATCGTCTCAACCCTTTCGCGCTGCCGCGACCGGCAGCGTGTCGATACGCCGCATCTCGGCGGCCTGAAGGATGCCGGGCTCGGAGAGCCAGGCCTTGAAGAATTCTACCGAGTCGTTGCCCCAGAAGACCTCGCCGCCGGACACGAAGGTCGGCACGCCGAAGACGCCCAGCACAGCGGCCTCTTCGGTATTGCGGCGCAACGCGTCCTTGACCTCCGGCGCACCCAGCCGGGAGAGGTCGTCCACGCCGAGCGAGCGGGCCAGGGCGGCGAAGCCCTTCTCGTCGGCCGGGTCGCCCCCGGTCGTCCAGACGTGCGCGAAGATGCGGCGGACTGACTCGGGCGTCGCGCCGCAGGCGAGGGCGAGCCGCAGGTAGTGGAGCGGGTTGAACGGGTGCGCGGCGGGAAACCGGAACGGGATGCCGTGCGAATCCGCCCAGAACTGGCAGGCGCGGTAGGTCCAGCGGCGCTTGGCCTCGATCTCGGCCGGGCCTTTCTGGCCCCAGTGGTTCAGCAGCCCGGCAAAGAGAACCGGCTTGTAGTCGATCGCGAGGTCCGGCGGCAGCTCGGGAAAGCGTTTCAGGTGCAGGTACGCGAACGGCGAGATGAAGTCGAAGTACCAGGTGGCCCGGCGCGTGGTTCCGGCAGGATTCATAAACATTCAGTCATAGAAGTCACCGACTGGAGCCTGTTTCGTGCCAATAGTCATTCCTGTTTTGACAATTCAGCCTCGCCGCGGCGGGTCGCCGTTGCGGCGAGCACGGCCTCGCGCTCGGGGTCGCTCATGTCGCGCCAGCGGGCGATCTCGTCGAGCGTGCGCCAGCAGCCGGCGCAGACGTCCCTGGCGGGGTCCATCCGGCAGACTTCCACGCAAGGGGACTGGACCGGCACCTAGGCGGCCTTCTTCGCGCGCTTGGCGGCGATGGCGCGGCCGGCCTTGGAGCCCGGTTCGCGGCCGAGGATCGAGCAGATCCACTCGCCGGTCTCGACGACTCGGTCGAGATCCACCCCGGTCTCGATGCCGAGGCCCTGCAGCATGTAAAGGACATCTTCGGTCGCCACGTTGCCCGAGGCGCCCGCCGCGTAGGGGCAGCCGCCGAGGCCCGAGACGGAGGAGTCGAACGTCGCCACACCCATCTCGAGCGAGGCGTAGATATTGGCCAGCGCCTGCCCGTAGGTGTCGTGGTAATGACCGGCGAGCTTGGCGACCGGGATGACTTTCGCTACCGCCTCGATCATGGCCTGCGTCTTCGCCGGCGTGCCCACACCGATGGTGTCGCCGAGCGACACTTCGTAGCAGCCCATGCCGAAGAGCGCCTTCGACACCTCGGCCACCCTGGCGGGGGCGATATCGCCTTCGTACGGACAGCCGATTACGCAGGACACGTAGCCCCGCACCCTGATATCGGCCCTGGCCGCCGCTTCGGCCACCGGCCGGAAACGCTCGAGCGACTCGGCGATCGAGCAGTTGATGTTCTTCTTCGAGAACGACTCGGAAGCCGCGCCGAAGATCGCGACCTCCGTTGCGCCGGCCGCGAGCGCGGCCTCGAAGCCCTTGAGGTTCGGGGTCAGCACCGGGTAGGAGACCCCGGGTTTCCTGCGTATGCCTTTCAGCACCTCGCTGTGGTCCGCCATCTGCGGGATCCATTTCGGCGAGACGAAGGCGGTGGACTCGATCGCCGGCAGCCCGGCATTGCCGAGCCTCTCGATCAGTTCGAGCTTGACCGCGGTGGGGACGTTGCCCGGTTCGTTCTGCAGGCCGTCGCGCGGGCCCATCTCGACGATACGGACGCGTTTGGGGAGCGATATCATGGGCAAATTGTACCCGCCCAGAGATCGAGCAATGTCGTCACTCCCCTGTTCCGTGGTCCTCTCCGGCCGCGCCCCGGCCGATACCCCCGTCACCATCAAGGGCTGGGTGCGCACCCGGCGCGATTCAAAGGCCGGCATTTCGTTCGTGAACGTGTCCGACGGCTCGTCCTTCCACCCGGTGCAGGTCGTGGCGCCGAGTTCGCTTCCGAACTACGCCTCCGAGGTGCAGCACCTGACTGCGGGCTGCGCGGTCGAGGCCACGGGCCTGATCGTGCCATCCCCCGCCAAGGGGCAGCCGTTCGAGATGCAGGCGACGTCGATCACGGTCGTCGGCTGGGTCGAGGACCCGGACTCCTACCCGATCCAGCCCAAGCCGCATTCGCTCGAGTTCCTGCGCGAGGTCGCGCACCTTAGGCCCCGCACCAACGTGATCGGCGCGACCACGCGAGTGCGGCACACGATCGCGCAGGCGATCCACGGGTTCTTCAGCCAGCAGGGCTTCCTGTGGGTCAACACGCCGATCATCACTGCGTCGGATGCCGAGGGCGCAGGGTCGCTCTTTCGCGTTTCGACGCTGGACATGGCCAACCTGCCGCGCACGCCGGACGGCAAGGTGGACTTCGCCAAGGACTTCTTCGGGCGGGAGGCGTTCCTGACCGTGTCCGGGCAATTGAACGTGGAGACGTATTGCCTTGCACTGTCCAAGGTCTACACCTTCGGCCCGACCTTCCGCGCCGAGAATTCCAACACCAGCCGCCACCTCGCCGAGTTCTGGATGGTGGAGCCGGAGATTGCGTTCGCGGACCTGGATGACGATGCGAACCTCGCCGAGGCGCTGCTGAAGCACGTGTTCAAGACGCTGCTCGCCGAGCGCCCCGAGGACATGACGTTCTTCGACGAAAGGATCGAGAAGGGCCTGGTGGCGAAACTGGAGGGCATCGTGACCTCGGAGTTCGTGCGCATGGACTACACCGAGGCCATCGCGATCCTCGAGAAGGCGAAGCAGAAGTTCGAGTTCCCGGTCAAATGGGGCATCGACCTGCAGTCCGAGCACGAGCGCTACCTCACCGAGCAGCACGCGAAGAAGCCCGTCATCGTCATGAACTACCCAAAGGGCATAAAGGCGTTCTACATGCGCGCCAACGACGACGGCACGACGGTCGCGGCCATGGACGTGCTCGCGCCGGGGATCGGCGAGATCATCGGCGGCAGCCAGCGCGAGGAGAGGCTGGACGTGCTCGACGCCCGAATGGCTGAGGCTGGGCTGGACCGCGAGCACTACGGCTGGTACCGCGACCTGCGCCGCTATGGCACGGTGCCGCACGCGGGGTTCGGCCTCGGGTTCGAGCGGACGGTGGCTTACGTGACCGGGTTGTCGAACGTGCGGGACGTGATCCCGTTCCCGCGTACGCCAGGGCACGCCCAGTACTGAGGTCTCAGCCTTCCAGGATCAGCAGGTCCACGCCCTCGTCGACCTGCTCGCCGGCCGCAAAGCGGATCTCGGCCACCGTGCCCGCGCGCGGCGCGGTGATGGTGTGCTCCATCTTCATGGCCTCGAGGATCACCAGCGGCGCGCCCTTCTCGACCTTCGCGCCCTTTTGCACCAGCACCGCAATCACCTTGCCCGGCATCGGCGCGGCAAGGCTGCCGCCGTGCACGTCGGACTCCAGCTCGTGCAGCTCGTCGCGCATGCTGATGCGGTGCTGCTCGCCGGCGGCGAAGATGTTCCATTCGTTGCCGACCTTGACGGCGCGCCCGCGCAGCGTGCGCTCGTCGAGCCGCACCAGCAGGCTGCCGTCGGGTCCGGATTCGCCCGAGAAGGCGAACTCGCCCGAAGGCGTGCGCAGGCGCAGGCCCGACGGCGTGGCCAGCACGGTCACTGCGGTGTGCTTCTCGCCTTCGGTGAAGACGAGCGAGTGGTGCGGGGCCTCGTTCATGCGCCAGCCGTCCACCAGGTGCCAGGGCGAGTGCGGGTCACCCGAGGCAAGGGCATGCGCTTTCGCCCGTGCCTCGCCGTCGCCCAACTCCGCGAACGCGGCCAGCGCGAGGATCTCGTCGCGCGCCGGGGCGGGTTCGGGCAGCAGGGTTTCGCGGTTCCTCTCGATGAGGCCGGTGTCGAGGTCGCCGGACGAGAACGCCCCGCCCTTGACGATGCGGCCGAGGAACTCGATGTTGGTCGAGACGCCGACGACTTCGAACGCGGCCAGCGCCGTAGCCATGCGCGCGAGCGCGATCTCGCGCGTGTCGCCCCAGGTGATGAGCTTGGCGATCATCGGGTCGTAGTAGGGGCTGATGGCATCGCCTTCACGCACGCCCGAGTCCACGCGCACGGGCGCCGGGCCCGCGACCTCGAACTCGACGGCCTGCGGAGCGCGCAGGTGCTTCAACGTGCCGGTCGAGGGCAGGAAGCCCTTGCCGGGATTCTCGGCGTAGACCCGCGCCTCGATCGAGTGCCCGCGGATTTCGAGCTGCTTTTGCGTCAGCGGCAGCGGTTCGCCCGAGGCGACCTGCAACTGCCACTGCACGAGGTCGAGGCCGGTGATCATTTCGGTCACCGGGTGCTCGACCTGCAGCCGCGTGTTCATCTCCATGAAGTAGAACGAGCCGTCCTGGTTGGCGATGAACTCGACGGTGCCGGCGCCTACGTAGCCGACGGCTTTGGCGGCGGCCACGGCAGCCTCGCCCATGGCCTTGCGGCGGGCGGCGCTCATGCCGGGTGCGGGTGCCTCCTCCAGCACTTTCTGGTGGCGGCGCTGCACCGAACAGTCGCGCTCGAAAAGGGAGACGCACTCTCCCTGCGTATCGGCGAACACCTGGATCTCGATATGGCGCGGGCGGGAGAGGTACTTTTCCACCAGTACACGGTCGTCGCCAAACGAAGCCTTGGCTTCCCTCTGGCAGGACTGGAGGGCGGCAACGAAGTCCGCGCCCTTCTCGACCACGCGCATGCCCTTGCCGCCGCCGCCGGCGGAGGCCTTGATCAGCACCGGGTAGCCGATCCCGTCGGCCTCCTTCTGCAGGAAGTCCGGTTCCTGCCGCTCGCCGTGATAGCCGGGCACCAGCGGAACGCCGGCCTTCTCCATCAGCGATTTCGCCGCGCTCTTCGAGCCCATCGCGCTGATCGCCGACGAGGGCGGGCCGATGAACGCGAGCCCCGCCCTGGCGCAGGCGGCGGCGAAGTCCTCGTTCTCGGACAGGAACCCGTAGCCCGGGTGGATCGCCTGGGCGCCCGAGCGCCTCGCGACCTCGATGATCGCGTCGCCGCGCAGGTAGCTTTCCTTCGCCGCGGCCGGGCCGATGCAGTAAGCCTCGTCGGCGAGGCTGACGTGCCTTGCCTTTGCGTCGGCTTCCGAATACACGGCGACCACGGCGATGCCGAGGCGCTTCGCGGTCTTCGCGACGCGGCAGGCGATCTCGCCGCGGTTGGCGATGAGGATCTTGGTGAACACTTATTTCTTGTTGGCGGGTTTCTTCGCCGCCTTTGCTGCCGGCTTCTTCGCGGGCTTCCTGCCGCCGTCTTCGACGGATGCGGTCCACGAGGGTTTCCTCTTGCCGAGGAAGGCGGCGATACCCTCACGGCCTTCCTTCGAGACGCGGATCTTCGCGATGCGCTGAGCGGTGTCGTCAATCATCGGGTCGTCGATCGGGCCGCGCGACACGGCGCGGATCAGGTCCTTGATCTCGGCCAGCGCCGACGTCCCGCCCGCGACGATGTGGCCGAGCAGCTCGTTGATCTTGTTGTCGAGCTCGCCCGGCAGGCACAGTTCGGACAGGAGGCCGATGCGATAGGCCTCGGCGGCGCTGAATTTTTCCGCCGTGAGGAAGTAGCGGTGCGCCATGCGCTCGCCCATTGCGCGGATCACGTACGGGCTGATGGTCGCCGGCGACAGGCCGAGCTTGGACTCGGTCAGCGCGAACTCGGCATCCACCGTGCCGACGGCGATGTCGCAGGCCGCCACCAGCCCCACGCCACCGGCGAAGGCCGGGCCGTGCACGCGGGCGATGGTCGGCTTGGACATGCGGTCGAGCGTCTTCAGCATGGCGGCCAGGGCCCGGGCGTCCTTGTAGTTCTGCTCCAGCGTATAGCCGGCCATGCGCTTCATCCAGTTCAGGTCGGCGCCGGCGCAGAAGGCGGGCCCCGCGCCCATCAGCACCACCGCGCGCACGGAGTCGTCGGCGTCGAGCTTCTTCAGCGTCTTCGCGAGGTTCGCGATCAGCGCGTCGTCGAACGCGTTGCGGATCTCGGGGCGGTTCAGGATCAGGATCGCGCAGTGGTTGCGGACGGTGACTTCGAGGTTGTTGGCCATGGCTTGCTCTTGAGTGTGGATGGGGGTGCGGGGGAAGGCGACTTGAGTCTTCCTCTGCGTCCTTCGCTACATCCTGAAGACACCGAACTTCGTGTCTTCGATCGGGGCGTTGAGGGAGGCGGATATGGCGAGGCCGAGGACTTTGCGGGTATCGGCGGGGTCGATCACCCCGTCGTCCCACAGCCGGGCGCTGGCGTAGTACGGATGGCCCTGCCGCTCGTACTGGTCGAGGATGGGCTGCTTGAAGGCGGCCTCTTCTTCGGCCGACCACTTGCCGCCCTTGCCCTCGATGCCGTCGCGCTTGACCGTGGCGAGCACCGAGGCCGCCTGCGGGCCGCCGAGCACCGAGATGCGCGCGTTCGGCCACATCCACAGGAACCGCGGGTTGTAGGCGCGGCCGCACATGCCGTAGTTGCCCGCGCCGAACGAGCCGCCGATGATCACGGTGAACTTCGGCACCTTCGCGGTGGCGACTGCTGTCACCATCTTCGCGCCGTCGCGGGCAATGCCGCCCGCCTCGTATTTCTTGCCGACCATGTAGCCGGTGATGTTCTGCAGGAACACCAGCGGGATGTTCCTCTGGCAGGCCAGTTCGATGAAGTGCGTGGCCTTCAGCGAGCTCTCGGAAAACAGCACGCCGTTGTTCGCGAGGATCGCCACCGGGTAGCCGTGGATGCGCGCGAAGCCGGTTACCAGCGTGGCGCCATAGGTGCGCTTGAACTCGTCGATCTCCGAGCCGTCGACGATCCGTGCGATCACCTCGCGCACGTCGTAGGGCTTGCGGGTCTCGTTCGGGATGACTCCGTACATGTCCTCGGCCGGATAGAGCGGCTCGACGCTCCCTCTCACGTCCAGCGTGACGGTCTTCTTCCGGTTCAGGTTGCCGACGATGTCGCGCGCCATCGACAGCGCGTGCGCGTCGTTCAGCGCGAGGTGGTCGACGACGCCCGAGACTTTCGCGTGCAGGTCGCCGCCGCCGAGGTCCTCGGCCGAGACGATCTCCCCGGTGGCCGCCTTCACGATCGGCGGGCCGCCGAGGAAGATCGTGCCCTGGTTCTTGACGATGATCGATTCGTCCGACATCGCCGGCACATAGGCGCCGCCCGCAGTGCACGAGCCCATGACCACCGCGATCTGCGGGATGCCCTGGGCCGACATGTTGGCCTGGTTGTAGAAGATGCGGCCGAAGTGCTCGCGGTCCGGGAACACGTCGTCCTGGTTGGGCAGGTTGGCACCGCCCGAGTCCACGAGGTAGACGCAGGGGAGTCTGTTCTGGATCGCGATCTCCTGCGCGCGCAGGTGCTTCTTCACGGTCATCGGGAAGTAGGTGCCGCCCTTGACCGTCGCGTCGTTGGCGACGATCACGCATTCGCGCCCGGCGATGCGGCCGATCCCGGTCACGATCGAGGCGGAGGGCACCTCGCCGCCGTACATGCCGAACGCGGCGAGCTGGCCGATCTCGAGAAAGGGCGAGCCGGGATCGAGCAGCGTGCGCACGCGCTCGCGCGGCAGGAGCTTGCCGCGCGCGACGTGCTTCTGGCGGGCGGCCTCGTCGCCGCCCACGGTGATCTTCGCGACCTTCTCGCGCAGGTCGGCGACGAGCTCGCGCATGCGCGCCGAGTTCGCCTTGAAGTCGGCCGAGCGTGGGTCGAGCTGCGACTTGAAGACCGGCATCAGGACTTCTCTTTGTGCGCCGGCTTCTCGGCCACCGGCAGGCCCGCCTTCTTCCACTGGCCGAGGCCGCCTTCGAGGTGGAGCACGTTCTGGACGCCCATCTCGGCCAGCGTGGCCGCGGACAGCACCCCGCGCCAGTCGGCGGCGCAGTACAGGATCAGCGTCTTGCCGGGCGCGAACACTGGCTTGTAGTAGGGGCTGTCGGGGTCGACCCAGAACTCGAGCATGCCGCGCGGCGCGTGGAAGGCGCCGGGGATCATGCCGTCGCGCTCGAGCTCGCGCACGTCGCGCAGGTCGACGAACACCGTGTCCGGGTCGTCGAGCTTCGCCTTCGCGGCTTCGGCGGTGATGCCTTTCGACTTCTTCTCCGCTTCCGCGATCAGGTCCTTGATGCCTTTCTTCAGTGCCATGTCTCCCCCGGTGCTGTTCAGTGCGTGACGCGGATGTAGGTCAGCGTGTGGTGCGTGAAGATCCGGCCCTTGCCGTCGCTGCAGTCGGCCGTACCGAAGAAGCGCTTGCGTCCCGCCTTGAGGATGCGCGCCGTGCAGTACACGGTCTTCGCTTTCGCGGGCGCGAGGAACACGGTGTTCAGGTCGGACGTCAGCGCGTCGTGTTCGATGCCCAGGTGGCTCTTGATCGCAAGCCACATGGCGACGTCCGCCGCGGCGACCAGCGCCGGGCCGTTGACAATACCGCCAGGGCGCTCGAGGGAAGGCGTGTTGGGCATCGCCACGGTGCATTCGCCGTCGGCGACCTTCACGAGGCGGAACCTCCAGGTCTTGAGGAACTTCTCGCTGTCGAGGAGGCGCTGGAGTTCGGTCCTGGACGCAGCGGCCTTGCCGGCGGCGGGGCGGCTCATGCGCCAATCCTTGCGGTGACCTCTATCTCGATCTTCATGCGCGCGTCCACCAGCCCACAGACGATCGCGGTCGCGGCGGGGCGCGCTTTGGCGAAGTACTCGCCGAAAATCGGCGCGGCCTTGCCGAAGGCGTCGCCTTCGGTCAGGTAGTAGGTGACCCGCACCACGTCGTCGAGCGTCGCGCCGGCTTCCTTGAGCGCCGCGGCGATGTTGGCGAACGCCTGCCGCGTCTGTGTCGCGAGATCCTCCGAGATCGTCATGGTGGCGTAGTCGAAGCCTGTCGTCCCGGAGACGTGCACCCAGTCGCCGTCGACCACCGCACGGCTGTAGCCGGCCACGGCCTCGAAGGCGGACCCGGAGGAGATCAGGCGTTTTTGCATAGTAATGTCAATCTTTTATTTGTCGAACCCTAAGGCAGGAGCCATTTTTACGGCAGTTGCATTTCCTGTTTTGGAAAATCACCAGGGAATGTCGGTCCCGTCGTAATTGAGGAAACTGCCGTTCTGCGCCGGCGTAGCCGCTGCAAGCGTCTTGCGGATGCCGGTCACGCTGGTCGCGACGTCGAGGTCCGCCCCCGCGCCGCCCATGTCCGTGCGCACCCAGCCCGGGTGGAAGGTCACACAGGTCACGCCTTCGGGCCCCAGCACCAGCGACATGTCCTTGAGCGCGGAATTGAGCGCAGCCTTGCTGGCGCGGTAGAGCCATCCCGCCGTCGCGGTGCGCGTGCCGATCGACGCCATGCGCGACGAGATCACGGCGAGCTTGCCCTTGTTGCCCGCGAGCGCGCGCCCGGCGACGGGTGCCAGCCGCATCGCCGCAAGTACGTTGGTGCGCATGACCGAATCGAACTCCTCGGCGGCCGGGGGTTCGATTTTCTGCGTGCGTGACCCGTAGATCCCGGCGCAGAAGATCGCCACGTCGAGCTTTGCCGATGCAATGCCCGCCTCGAGGACCGCGGCGGCGGCAGGGTCGTTCACGTCGAACTTGATGGTGCGGGCGCCCAGCGCCGAGAGTTTTCCGAGGCCGATGTCGTCGCGCGCGGTGCCCACGACCTCCCAGCCGTCCGCCCGATACTGCCGGGCAAGCTCGAAGCCGATGCCGCGCGATGCGCCGATGATGAGGACCGTATTCGCCATCAGAGCACCTCGATCGCCATGGCGGTGGCTTCGCCGCCGCCGATGCAGAGCGTCGCAACGCCTCGCTTGCCGCCGTACTTGCGCAACGCGCCGATCAGCGTGACGAGGATGCGTGCGCCGGAGGCGCCGATCGGGTGGCCCAGCGCGCAGGCGCCGCCGTGCACGTTGACCTTCTCGTGCGGGAGCTTGTGCTCGTGCATCGCGGCCATGGTGACCACGGCGAAGGCTTCGTTGATTTCGTAGAGGTCCACGTCTGCTGCGCTCCAGCCGGTTTTGTCGAAGAGTTTCTGCATCGCGCCCACCGGTGCGGTCGTGAACCAGCCGGGCTCCTGTGCGTGGGTCGAGTGCCCCGCCACCACTGCAATCGGGGCCAGGCCGCGCTTCTCGGCCGTCGAGCGGCGCATCATGACGAGGGCTGCGCCGCCGTCCGAGATCGAGCTCGAATTCGCCGCAGTGACCGTGCCGTCCTTGGCGAAGGCGGGCTTGAGCGTGGGGATCTTGTCGAAGTTGGCCTTGAAGGGCTGCTCGTCGGTCTCGACGAAGCGCTCGTCCTTGCCCGCCTTGATCGCCATCGGCGTGATCTCCCAGGCAAACCACCCTTCCTTGTTGGCTTTCTGCGCCCGCTCGAGCGAGGCGATGGCGAAGGCGTCCTGGGCTGCGCGCGTGAACTGGAACTTCTTCGCGCATTCCTCGGCGAAGCTGCCCATCAGGCGTCCCTTGTCATAGGCGTCCTCGAGGCCGTCGAGGAACATGTGGTCCATGACCTGGCCGTGGCCCATGCGGTAGCCGCCGCGCGCCTTGGGCAGCAGGTAGGGGGCGTTGGTCATCGACTCCATGCCGCCGGCGACCATGATGTCGTTGGTGCCGGCCGCTAGCAGGTCGTGGGAGAGCATCGCGGCTTTCATGCCCGAGCCGCACATCTTGTTGATGGTCGTGCAACCGGTGGCAAGCGGGAGCCCCGCGCCCAGGCTCGCCTGTCGCGCGGGCGCCTGCCCCTGGCCGGCGGGCAGTACGCAGCCCATGATGACTTCCTGCACGTCTTCGGGCTTGACCTTCGCGCGCTCGACGGCGGCGCGGATCGCGGCGGCGCCGAGTTCCGGTGCAGTGAAGCCCTTGAGCTCGCCCTGGAACGCGCCCATGGGAGTGCGCACGGCGGAGACGATGACGATTGGATCGGACGACGGCATGGCTTACTCCTTCACGAATGCGGTGGTGCGGCGGATGGCTTCGAGGGCCTCGGCTTCGAGGCGCCTGACCAGCTCGGCGGCCGGCAGGGCCCGCGACAGGGCGAGGGCCTGGCCGGCCCACATCGCCACGAAGTCCGGGTTTTCCGCCTTGGCCGAGGCCGCGCGCAACCTGCCTGTGACGCTATTTTGCGCCGGAAACACCAGCTGTGCGGCGTCGCGGCCGTCCATTTCGCGGATGAATCGGTTGGCGATCCCGCGCGCGGGCTTGCCGGAGAATTTCTCGGTGATGGTGGTGATGTCCTCGCGCGCGGCCAGCAGCGCGTCCTTGTGCGCCTGCGAGGCGCCGGACTCCGGGCAGGGGATGAACGCGGTGCCCAACTGAGCGGCTTCGGCACCCAGCGCCAGCACCGCGGCGATGCCCGCACCGTCCATGATCCCGCCCGCGGCCACGACGGGGATGTGCACCGCCTTGGCGACGGTTCGCACCAGCGCCAGCGTGCCGGTCAGCGACTGGTAGGGGTCACGCAGGTAGGAGCCGCGGTGGCCGCCGGCCTCCCCGCCCTGCGCGATGACGAAGTCGAAGCCCGCGGCCTGCAGCCCCACGGCCTCGGCCACGCAGGTTGCGCTACCGCCGACGAGGATGCCGGCGGCTTTCAGGCGTGCGAGCCGCTCGGCCGAGAGGCCGTCGAGGTGCACTGTCAGCACGCGCGGCCGGATCTCGGCCACGGCGGCGAGCTGCGCGTCGAAGTCCGGGCCGTACGGCGCGCGCGCGGGTTCGGGCGCCGGCAATCCCAGCTCGGTGTAGTACGCAGCGACCGCGGCAAGGGCCTCCCGCTGCGCGCCGTCGGCGACGTCGCCCGGCAGCGGCGAGCTGAACAGGTTGATGCCGAAAGGGCGGTCGGTCTTCGCCCGGACCAAGGCGCACTGCTTCTTCATCTCGTCCGGCTGGGTGTAGGCGAAGCCGAACGAGCCGAACGCGCCGGCCGCGGACGCCGCGGCGACGAGTTCGGGCGAGGAGGGGCCGCCCGCCATCGGGGCCTGGATGATGGGCGTGGCGATGCCGAGCAGGTCGCAGAACGGGGTGTGCAGGCGGCTCATGGTCTTGTCCTTTTCAGGCGGTTTCGCCGAACAGCTCGCGGCCGATCAGCCAGCGGCGGATCTCGCTGGTGCCGGCGCCGATTTCATAGAGCTTGGCGTCGCGCCACAGCCGCCCGGTGGGCGACTCGTTGATGTAGCCCATGCCGCCCAGCGCCTGGATCGCCTCGCCGGCCATCCAGGTGGCCTTCTCGGCCGCGACGAGGATCGCGCCGGCGGCGTCCTTGCGAGTCGTCTCGCCGCGGTCGAGCGCCTGGCCGACTGCATACACATAGGCGCGGCAGCAGGACCAGGTCGCGTACATGTCCGCGAGCTTGCCCTGCATGAGCTGGAATTCGCCGATCGGCTGGCCGAACTGCTTCCTGTCGTGCACGTAGGGAAGCACCACGTCGAGGCACGCCGCCATGATGCCGAGCGGCCCGCCGGCGAGCACTGCGCGTTCGTAGTCGAGGCCGCTCATCAGCACGTTCACACCGCGGCCTTCCTGGCTGAGGATGTTTTCCGCGGGCACCTCGCAGTCGCGGAACACGAGCTCGCAGGTGTTAGAGCCGCGCATGCCGAGCTTGTCGAGCTTCTGCGCGGTGGTGAAGCCCTTCATGCCCTTCTCGATCAGGAACGCCGTGATACCGCGCGGTCCGGCGTTCGAGTCGGTCTTCGCATAGACGACCAGCACGTCCGCGTCCGGGCCGTTGGTGATCCACATCTTGTTGCCGTTGAGCACATACGTGTCGCCGTGCCGCTCCGCGCGCAGGCGCATGCTGACGACGTCCGACCCCGCGCCGGGCTCGCTCATGGCCAGCGCCCCGACGTGTTCACCGGAAACGAGCTTCGGCAGGTACTTCTGCTTCTGCGCCTCGCTGCCGTTGCGGTGGATCTGATTGACGCAGAGGTTGGAGAAGGCACCATAGGACAGGCCCACCGAGGCGGACGCCCGGCTGATCTCCTCGACCGCGATGATGTGCGCGAGGTAGCCCATGTCCGTGCCGCCGTAGGCTTCGGCGACCGTGATGCCGAGCAGGCCCAGTTCGCCCATCTTCGGCCACAGGTCCATCGGGAATTCGTTCGTGCGGTCGATCTCGTCCGCGCGCGGAGCGATCTCGGCCTCGGCAAACCGCCGCACGGTCTCGCGCAGCGCGGCGATGTCCTCGCCGTGGTCGAATCTCAGGAACGGGTAGTCCATGGGGTGCCTTCGTCAGTCGGGATGGTCGGACCGACCCGCCAGCATCATCAGGGTCTGCTGCATCGAGGCGCAGTGCACGCTGCGCCCGTCCATTTCGGCGTACACCTCGGCGCGCGCCACGGTCAGCGTGCGCCCGGGCCGCATCACCTCGCCGCGCGCGACGAGTCGCTCGCCCACGGCCGGCGCAAGGATGTTGATCTTGTATTCGACGGTGACGAGCGAACAGTCCGCAGGCATCAGGCTGAAGGCCGCGTAGCCGCAGGCCGAGTCGGCGATCATGCCGATGATGCCGCCATGCACGAACCCTTTCTGCTGCGTGAGGTCGCCGCGGAACGGCAGCAGGATCTCGCAGTACCCGGGCTCCATTGCGCCCATCGCGCCTCCGATCAGCGCCATCGCCTTCTGGCGCGAGAAACTGTCGCGGCAGCGCGCGGCGTACCCCGGGTCCTGGGGCTGGAAACGCGCGGCGGCGGGGGCATTCATGGGGCGCAGATTCTGATTTACGTTTACGTTAACGTCAACCCCGCCGGCCGGACGGGATTCAGGCCGGCCGGCGGCCGCGGCCGCCGGCCTTTTTCTGCTCGGCAAGGCGCTTCCTGCAGCGCTTCTCGAACAGAACGATCTCGGAGAGCTGCGCCTCGATGTCCTCGCGCTGCTGCTCGAGCTGGCGTTTGTGGGCCTCCAGCACCGCGAGGAATTTCTCAAGCTGCGGCCGCTCGTCGCGGCCGGTGTCGTACATGTCGACGATCTCGCGGATTTCCGAAAGGGACAAGCCGAGGCGCTTGCCGCGCAGGGTGAGCTTGAGCCGGGTGCGGTCGCGCAGGCTGTAGATGCGCCGCTGTCCCTCGCGGGCCGGGGACAGCAGCCCTTCGGCCTCGTAGAACCGGATCGCCCGGGGCGTGACGTCGAATTCGCGCGCGAGTTCGCTGATCGAGTATTCGCTCGGCTCGGCGGCCTTGGGGTCCGGGGCGGGCATCGGGTCGGGAAGAGTTTCGCTGTGTCAGGGTTGGCGCGATTGCCGGGATGCTGCGGCGCGGCGATAATTCGCGCAGGCGGCCCTGCATCACTTCGTGTCGTCCTGCGCATTCTAGCCGACCGCGCAGCCCCAACGAGCCCGGAGGCCGTCCCCGATGTCCCTACAGTTCCCGCACGCCGAACCGCCTGCCGCCGGCACCACGATCGAAGTCGCCCCTGGCGTGCGCTGGCTGCGCATGGCGCTGCCCTTCGCGCTCGACCACATCAACCTGTGGCTGCTCGACGACGAGCAGGACGGCGTGCCCGGGTTCACGATCATCGATTGCGGCCTGTCGAACGAGGTGACGCGTGAGTCCTGGGAGAAGGTGTTCGCAGCGCACCTCGGCGGCAAGCCCGTGCACCGCCTGATCGTCACGCACTATCACCCGGACCACGCGGGCAACGCGGGCTGGCTGGTGGAGAAGTTCGGCTGCCCGATGTGGATGACGCAGGGCGAGTACCTCACGGCGCACGCCGTGATGGACGATCGGGCGGGCTATTCGCCCGAGGCATCGATCGCGCTCTATAAGGCTAACGGGCTCGATTCCTCGCACGACGAGGGCCTCGCCAAGCGCGGCAACTTCTACCAGAAGAGCGTGCTGCCTTTGCCCACGCATTACCGGCGCTACTTCGACGGCGAAACCATTCGCATAGGCGGGCGCGAATGGAAAGTGCTCGTCGGCTACGGCCATTCTCCCGAGCATGCATCTCTGCATTGCGCCGAATTGGGCGCCTGCATCTCCGGCGACATGCTGCTGCCGAAGATCTCGACCAACGTGAGCGTGTGGTCCCTCGACCCGGACGGCGACCCTCTCGGGCAGTTCCTCGCCTCGATCCGCAGATACTTGTCGTTGCCGGCGGACACGCTGATTCTTCCCTCGCACGGCCTGCCGTTCCGCGGCGCGCACGAGCGGGTGGCGGCACTCGAGAAGCACCACGAAGAGCGCCTCGCGGAGCTCGAGCAGGCGATCACCGCTGCGGGCGCGCCGCTGTCGGCGTTCGACGTGCTCGGCACTCTGTTCCGCAGGAAGCTGGACACCCACCAGACCACCTTCGCCATGGGCGAGGCCGTCGCACACATGCATTACCTGCGCTACGCCGGGCGCGTCGCGCGCGTGGTTGGCGCGGACGGCGTCGTCCGCTATGCTCGGCTCGCCTGACGGGCCCGGCCAGGCCCGCAGCACGGCGGCACCGATCCGCCGCACCGAGGAGACAGGATGGACGCCAAACCCCCGATGGACGCGGCCGAAGCTGCGCGTGTGTACGCCGACGTCGCCGAGCGCGCCGGCAAGCTCCTGACGGATTTCGCGCAAAAGCACCCCGCCGGCCTGTCCGGAGGCGTGTCGGACGAGCTGGGCGTCGCAAAAGCCTTCATGGACCTGTACGGTCGGATGCTGTCCGATCCCTACGCGCTGGCGGCCTTCTCGACCAACATCGCGATCGATTACATGAAGCTCTGGCAGTCGAGCTGGATGCGCATGTTCGGCGGCGAGACGCAGCCCGTGGCGGCGCCGGCCAAGGGCGACGGCCGGTTCAAGGACGAGGAGTGGCAGAAGAGCTTCGTCTTCGACTTCATCAAGCAGTCCTACCTGATCACCTCGCGCCACGTGCAGAACGCCGTGGCCGGCGTCGGCGACCTGCCCGAGGAGTCGAGGAAGAAGGTGGCCTTCTTCACGCGCCAGTACCTCGATGCGCTGGCGCCCTCCAATTTCGCGCTGACCAACCCGCAGGTGCTGCGCGAGACGCTCGCCTCGGGGGGCCAGAACCTCGTCAAGGGCCTCGATAACCTCCTTGCCGACATCGAGAAGGGCGGCATCAGCATGACCGACGAGAAGGCGTTCAAGCTCGGCAAGAACGTCGCCACGTCACCGGGCAAGGTCGTGTTCCAGAACGACCTGATGCAGTTGATCCAGTACGAGCCCTCAACGAAGGAGGTCGCGCGCACGCCGTTGGTCATCATCCCGCCCTGGATCAACAAGTACTACATCCTCGACCTGCGCGAGAAGAATTCCTTCATCAAGTGGGCCGTCGACCAGGGCAACACCGTGTTCGTGATCTCCTGGGTCAACCCGGACGCAAAGCTCGCGCACAAGGGCTTTGATGACTACATGAAGGAAGGCCCGCTCGCCGCGCTCGAGGCGGTGGAGAAGGCGACCGGGGAGAAGAAGGTCAACTTCATCGGCTACTGCCTCGGCGGCACGCTGCTCGGCTGCATGCTGGCGTGGCTCGCGGCCAAGGGCGAGGACCGCGTCCGCGCCGCGACCTTCTTCGTCGCGCTGCTCGACTTTTCGCAGCCCGGGGAGCTCGGCGTGTTCATCGACGAGGCGCAGGTCCGGAGCCTGGAGAAGAAGATGTACGACCGCGGCGGCTATCTCGAAGGCGCCGAGATGGCGACGACCTTCAACCTGCTGCGCGCGAACGACCTGGTCTGGTCGTTCGTCATCAACAATTACCTCATGGGCAAGGACCCGTTCCCGTTCGACCTGCTGTACTGGAACTCGGACGCCACGCGCATGCCGGCGAAGATGCACAGCTTCTACCTGCGCAACATGTACATGAAGAACCTGCTCGGGGTGCCCGGGGGGATCGAGCTCGCGGGCGTGCCGATCGACCTGTCGAAGGTGAAGGTGCCGGCCTACTTCATATCCACGGCCGAGGACCACATTGCGCCCTGGAAGACGACCTACAAGGGCGCAAAGTACCTCGGCGGCGAGGTGCGCTTCGTCCTGGGCGGCTCGGGCCACATCGCCGGCATCGTCAACCCGCCGTCGGCGCAGAAGTACCAGCACTGGACGAACGACACGATGCCCGATACGGCGGAACAATGGTTTGAGACCGCAAAGCAATCTCCGGGTTCGTGGTGGCCGGACTGGCAGGCCTGGATCGACAAGCAGGGCGGTGGCGACAAAGTGCCGGCGCGCACTCCGGGTGCAGGCCTGGAGGTGGTCGGCGACGCACCGGGCAGCTACGCGATGCTGCGCCTGAGTTCGCGCAAGTAGTCCAGCCCCGCGATCGCGCGGCTGCCATACCAGGAGGTCATCTCGCCGTCGACCAGAAGGATGCGCTTGCCGGCGAATGCCGGCAGCGCGGCCAGCTCGGCGATGTGCTTCTGCCTGAACATGTAGGGTTCCGAAGACAGCAGCACAACCTCGGATGTCCCGACCCAGTCCTCGTCGAGGGCGATTTCCGGGTAGCGCGCCCGGGCTTCGACCGGCAGCGTCTCGAAGCCGGCGAGGGCGAGCGTGCGCGAGACGTAGGTGTCGCGCGACACGGTCATCCAGGGATCCCTCCAGATCAGGTAAAGCGCGGGGATCGCTGCGGGCCTTTGCGCCGCCAGCGTGTCGTGCGCCGACTGGTAGCGCCTGCAAAGGGCCTCTGCTTCCGATGCGCGGCCGAAGATCCCGCCGACCAACCTGTAGAGCGCGAGGTTGTCCAGCGGCGATTGCGGGTGCGTGACGACGAGGTGCGGGACGAATTCCGCGAGGGCCTCGGCCGCGGGCCTCTCGTTCTCGTCGATGTTGAGGATTACGTGCGTCGGCCGCAGCGCGCGGATGGCTTCGAGGTCTGGGGTCTTGGTGCCGCCGACCTTGGGGATGTCGCGCACCGCGTGTTTCGGGTGGATGCAGAAGCCGGTTCGGCCCACCAGTTGCGCGGCGAGGCCGAGGTCGCACACGAGCTCGGTGATCGAGGGGACCAGCGACACGATGCGCGCCGTCCCCGGCGCCGGCGCGTGCAGCGTGCCCGCGGCGTCGCGTAGTTCCATGCGCCCGGAGTGGCGGATAGCGCGCCGCGCTGGTTACTTGTTACTTCTTGGCCGGGCCCTTGCCCTTGGCCGGTTCCTTGGCGGCGGTCCCCAGCCCTTTGCGCGCAATGTCGATCAGGTAGTCGGTGGTCGCGAGCATGCCGTTCTGCGTGCCGCCCTGTTCGGCGCTGACCGTGTACTTGCCCTGCACGGCGAGCATGGGCACGCCGTCGAGCTGGTAGGCGGCCGACAACTGCGCGGCGCGCCGGACCTTGGCCTGCACGCCGAAGGACTTCACCGCATCGTCGAACTTCGCGCGGTCGATGCCGTTCTTCTTCAGCCACTCGTTCATGGCGGGTTCGCTGCTGATGTTGAGGCGTTCCTTGTGGATGGCGTCGAAGAAGGACTTGTGGACCTTTTCGAGCACGCCCATGGCTTCGAACGCGTAGAAGATGCGCGCATCGATCGCCCAGTTGTCCGACAGGACCGCCGGGATTCGCCGGAACTGGACGTCCGCCGGGAGCTTCTTGACCCAGGCTTCCAGCACGGGCTCGAGGCTGTAGCAGTGCGGGCAGCGGTACCAGAAGAACTCGACCACCTCGACCTTGCCTTGGGCCTCGACGGGCTGGACGGCTTTCATCTCGGTGTAATCGGTGCCCTGCTTGGGCTGGGCACCGGCGGCGACGGGCAGGAACGCGAGCGCGGCGGTCAGGGTGGCGAGGGCGAGGGTTCTGAAACGGTTCATGCCGGCTCCATGGTTCAGTTGGTCCTGGCGGATGCGGGATCCTTGATTTTGACCAGACTCACGTCGATTCCGTTCGCTGCCATGGTCGAACGCATCTTGTTTATTTCGTCGATCTTCGTGTACGGCCCGAGACGGACGCGGTACCAGGTGCCCTTGTCCGGCAGGTTGACCGGCTCGACCGCGGCCTCGAACCCGAGGATGGCAAGCTGCGCCTTGCGGTTGTCCGCGTCCGCCGGGTTCTGGAACGAGCCCGCCTGCAGGAAGTAGATGTCCTTGGAGTCCTCGGGCTTGGCCTTGGCCGCGGCCTTCAGGTCCTTCTCGGACACGGGCTCCTCGCTGCCCGGCAGGATCTTGTAGAAATCGAACTTGGGCTTGTCCGCGGCCGGCGCCTTGCCGCCGGGCATGCCGGCGATCTCCGGGGCCTTGCCGGCGTCGGCGGGCTTTTCGGGCGCCGGTTTCTTGGTCATGAACGGGATCGGCGTCTTGTTCAGGTAGAGCGCGATCCCGAGGGCGGCCGCCAGGCCCACGATCAGGCCCACGAACATGCCGAGCAGGAACCCGCCGCCGGACTTGCTGCGGGGTACGTTCGTGGAGCGGGACGGCTTGGCCATGCTTGGCTACATCCTTTCCGGGGCGCCGACACCCAGGAGCGCGAGCCCGCTCGCCAGCACTTGGCGGGTCGCGGCGCAGAGGGCCAGGCGCGCTTTCGAGAGCGTCGCATCCTCGACCAGGATGCGCTCGGCATTATAGTAGCTGTGGAAGTCGGCCGCGAGGTCGCGCAGGTAGAACGCCACGGCATGCGGCGCGAGGTCGCGCGCGGCGGACTGCACGATTTCGGGAAACTCCCCCAGCCGCTGCATCAGGACGAGCTCACGGGGGTTCGCCAGCAGGGAGACGTCGGCGCCCGCCGCGGCATCCGCGCCGGCCTGCCCGAATACGCTGCAGACCCGGGCGTGTGCGTACTGGATGTAGTACACCGGGTTCTCGTTCGACTGGCTCTTGGCGAGGTCGAGGTCGAAGTCGAGGTGCTGGTCGGACTTGCGCAGCACGTAGAAGAAGCGGGCCGCGTCGTTGCCGACCTCGGTGCGCAAGTCCCTCAGCGTGACGAAGTCGCCGGAGCGCTTGCCCATCGCGACTTTCTCGCCATTGCGGTAGAGCACCGCGAACTGGACCAGGGACACGACGAGCCGGTCGGCATCGAGCCCCAGGGCCGTCAGCGCGCCCTTGACCCGCGGGATATAGCCGTGGTGGTCGGCGCCCCACACGTTGATGATGCGGTCGAAGCCGCGCTCGAACTTGTTCAGGTGGTACGCGATGTCGGAAGCGAAGTAGGTGAGCTGGCCGTTCTCGCGCCGGACCACGCGGTCCTTCTCGTCGCCGAAGGCGGTGGAGCGGAACCACAGCGCTCCGTCCTTCTCGAGCAGGTGGCCGCGGTCGCCCAGCACCTTCATCGCGCGCTCGATGTCGCCGCCGTCATGCAGCGATTGCTCGGAGAACCAGCGGTCGTACGCGACGCCGAACTCGCCTAGGTCGTTCTTCTGGTCGGCGAGCATGGCTTCGAGCGCGAAGCGGTGCACGGCGCGCCAGTCGTCGCCCAGCTGCGCGCGGGCGGCGGCGATCAGCGCATCGAGCGCGGCGTCGGCGTCCTCGCCGGGCGCGGGCTGCGGCAGTGCCGAAGCGGGTCGCTCGAAGCGTTTCGCGTTTGCCTTGGCGAGATCCCCCGCGATGGTGCGCACGTAGTCCGCGCGGTACCCGTCTTCAGGGAACGCCACTGTGGCGCCCAGCACTTCGAGGTAGCGCAGCCACACCGAAGTGGCGAGGATGTCCATCTGCCGGCCGGCGTCGTTGATGTAGAACTCGCGCTGCACCTCGTCGCCGGCGAAGGCGAGCAGGTTGGCGAGGCTCGCACCGTAGGCCGCGCCACGCCCATGGCCGACGTGCAGCGGGCCGGTGGGATTGGCGGAGACGAATTCGACCTGCACCTTCCTGCCCGTGGCCGCTGCACGCCCGTAGGCCGCGCCTTCGGTAAGGATCCGCGCTACCACGACCTGCTTGGTCTTGGCCGACAGCCTCAGGTTGATGAAGCCGGCGCCGGCGATCTCCACCGCATCGACGTAGCCCTCGGCGAAAGCCGGTTGCTCGCGCAGCGCCGCGATCACGCGCTCGGCCAGCTGCCGCGGGTTGGTCTTGAGTTTCCTGGCCAGCTGCATCGCGATGTTGCACGCGAGGTCGCCGTGCTCCGCCTGCTTGGGGCGCTCGAGCAGGATCGGGGTGTCGGCCGACTCGGGCGCCACCGACGAAAGCGCGCCGCGGAACAGCCCTGCGAGATGGGTTTTGAGGTCGAACTGCATAGGGGGCGCGAATTATATACCGCGCCCCTTTCGTGCCCCGGGCCGTCCCGGATGCCGGGCGCTCAGTCGAAGTCGATCGGGTCGACGTCGAGGTGCCAGCGCACGTTGCCGGGCGCGTGCTCGAACAGCGCTTCGCTCCAGGCTTGCAGGAACCCCTGCATCGCCTGCCTCGAACGCGACTGGACCAGCAGTTGGGCGCGCTCCATGTTCGCGCGCCGCGTGATGACGTGCGGTACGGGGTCGTAGATGGTCACGCCTTCGGGTGCTTCGACGAATTCCGCGGCCGCCTTGAGGAACGCCATCGCGTCGGCGAGCTTCGCGCTTTCGGCGCGCAGCGCGGCCTCGAACACGCCGGGGGGAAAGCCCGCCGCCTCGCGCTCGGCCAACTGTGAGCGCGCGAAACCCGCGTAATCGTGCCGGGCCAGCGCCTGGTACAGCGGATGCCCGGGATACCGGGTCTGCACGAGCACTTCGCCCT
>CBDIHI010000002.1:0-78618 GCA_965279075.1 Burkholderiales bacterium
TGCCGTGGAATTACCCGCTCTACCTCGCCATCGGACCGCTCGCGTCGGCCTTCGTCGCGGGCAACCGGGCGATGGTGAAGCTGTCCGAGTTCACGCCCGCGTTCGGCGCGCTGTTCGAGTCGCTTGCGGTGAAAGCCCTCGCGTCCGACGAACTGGCCGTGGTGAACGGCGATGCCGGAGTCGCGGCGGCGTTTTCCGGCCTGCCCTTCGACCACCTGCTGTTCACCGGATCGACTTCGGTGGGCCGCCACGTGATGCGCGCGGCGGCGGAGAACCTCACGCCGGTGACGCTGGAACTCGGCGGCAAATCCCCGGCGATCGTCGCGCCCGGATTCGACATGGGACGCGCCGCCGCGCGCATCCTCGCGGGCAAGTGCCTGAACGCCGGGCAGACCTGCATCGCGCCGGACTACGTGCTGGTGCCCGAGGGCGGTGAAAGGGAATTCATCGCCGCGGCGCGCGCCTGCGTCGCGAAGATGTACCCGCAGATCCTCGCCACGCCAGACTATTCGAGCATCGTCTCGGCAAGGCACTTCGCGAGGCTCGCCGGATACCTCGACGAGGCCCGCGCGCAGGGTGCGACGATTGAGAACCTCGCGGCGCATGGCGCAGCGCCGGACCCCGCGACGCGCCGTTTCCCGCCCCACGCATTGACAGGCGTGAAGGACGGCATGCGCGTCATGCAGGAAGAGATCTTCGGGCCCTTGCTGCCGGTCGTGGGGGTCCGGGACATCGATGCCGCCATCGCCTACGTCAACGCGCGGCCCCGGCCGCTCGCGCTGTACCTGTTCGACGACGACGCGTCGCGCATCGACCGGGTGCTCGCCCGCACGACCGCCGGAGGCGTGACCGTCAACGACACGCTGCTGCACATCGCCCAGGAATCGCTGCCCTTCGGTGGCGTCGGCCCGAGCGGCATGGGCCACTACCACGGCCACGAAGGCTTCCTCGCGTTCTCGAAGCTCAAGCCCGTGTTCCGCCAGTCGCGCCTCAACGGGCTTGCGCTCTTCAACCCGCCGTATGGTGCGCGCGTGACGCGGATGATCGAGATGCTGAAACGCTGGGCCTGAGCCCGGCGTTGGTATCGGTTGGTATCTATTGCGCAGATACGACGATTGGTCCCGCACTGACCGATGCCGTAATGTAGGCGGCATCAGGAGAAAGCAGGGGCCGGTGCCTGCTGCGCAACGCCGGGATTCAGCGCCAGTGGGTGAGCCGATTCAACTTCCGAGTTCGATACCGCCGCAGGCGGTCACATTGCAGGGATTGCGCATTGCCAAGGGCGGGTTGCCCTCCGACCCCCCGTGCTTCCTCGCCTACAACGACCGCGAGGGGGCG
Source organism: Burkholderiales bacterium (assembly GCA_965279075.1). Taxonomy (GTDB): domain Bacteria; phylum Pseudomonadota; class Gammaproteobacteria; order Burkholderiales; family SG8-39; genus SZAS-79. The sequence goes on from CBDIHI010000002.1 coordinate 1,339, forward strand.
CTGCATGAAGTCGCGATCCCCTTTCACGACATGCTCGAGATCCTCAACTTCCTCAACGAGACCGGCCGGACCTTCCCTCTCCAGGTTCGCTACGACGCTTAGCACCTTCGCGGGCGGATAGTAGGATGGCGGTCATGACGACCCGATCCTCCGCGCTGCTCGCGCTTGTACTTGCCACCGCGGCCTCCACCGCGCTCCCGCAGGCCTTCCCATCCAGGCCGGTGAAGGTGATCGTAGGCTTCTCCCCCGGTGGCGTCGTCGATGCGCCGACCCGGACGGTCGCGATGAGGCTCGGCGACCTGTGGGGCTCCGGCGTCGTCATCGAGAACCGCCCCGGTGCGGGCGGCAGCACTGCGGCGGGATACGCAGCCAAGCAGCCCGCCGACGGGTACACGCTGCTGGCCTGCAACACCGCATCGCACGGCGTCAACCCGGCCATCTACAAGCAGTTGCCCTATGACCCGGTCAAAGACTACGTCGGGCTTTCCCAGATCGGGTTTGTGCCCAACGTGCTGCTGGTGCACCCGTCGGTGGAGGCCAAGACGCTGCGCGAACTGGTTGCGTATGCGAAGGCGAACCCCGGCAAGCTCAGCATGGCCTCGGCCGGCGTCGGCACGTCACAGCACATGTCGATCGAACTGCTGAAGTCGATGACGGGGACCGAGATCATCCACATTCCCTACAAGGGCGGTGCGCCGGCGCTCTCCGACCTGCTCGGCGGGCAGATACCCGCGCTGGTCACCGGCTTGCCCGCGGGCCTCGGCGCGGCCCGCTCGGGCCGGGCGCGTGCGCTCGGCGTGACGACCGCCAGGCGCGCCGCGCAGTTGCCCGACGTGCCCACCATCGCGGAAGCCGGCGTGCCCGGCTACGAGGTGTCGAGCTGGGTGGGCCTGTGCGCGCCGGCCGGCGTGCCGAAGGCCATCGTCGCGAAGCTCAATGCCGACATCGTCAAGGCGATCGGCATGCCGGACACCAGGCAGAGGCTCGAGGACCAGGGCGTAGAGGCGGCGCCCAACACGCCCGAACAGTTCGGCGAATTCATCGTGGCGGAGATCGCGAAGTGGGCGAAGGTGGCGAAGTCCGCGGGCATTACGGCCGAGTAAACGCCGACATCGGTGCCGTGGAATCCGGCAGCCGCACCGGCTGAAGCTCCGATTTCGTGGCCCGCATAGTCATGCCGTGACCGGCAGATCGCGCGCGGCGCGCCGAATTCGTCTTTCAGCACCGTCTTGACGCCGTCGATCGTGATAGTCCCGATCTTCGGCTCGAGCAGCCGGCGGGCGCGGAAGTCACGGTACAGCGGGTCGCCGCCGGAATCAGGGTGGAAAGTGCAGCTGCAAAAGAAGCGTCGAGAGGGAGGGGGCGGCATGCAATTCGATCTTGGCGGACGGGTGGATCGGCCCGCTATGTTCGGCACCGCACGGAAGCGATTCCGAGGTATTGCGATCCTGCCGCTGGCCGAAGCGCAGGGCGCCGGCATTCCCTGTATTCCCCGTCAATCAAAGGCCAAGCGCAATGAGCACTGCGTCCCGCGAGTACCGGAAGCTGCAGATTGCGTTCGGTTCCGCCGTGCTGGCCCTGGCTGTCATGGGCGGGACGTCCTATCGCGGCATCGTCGTGGCCTCTCAGGGAGACCAGTGGGTGCGGCGCACCCATGAAATTCTCGAAACGCTCAACGACCTGCGCGCCGCGATGGCGGGCGTCGAGTCGGGCGTGCGCGGTTTCGCGTTGACGGGTAACGACGCGTATCTGGTGCCCTATCGCGCCAACCTGCTGCGCGTAACGCGGGACGAAACCGCAATCCGCGCCCTGACCGCCGACAACCCGGTGCAACAACGCAAACTCCCCGCCCTCGAGTCGCTGACGTCCCGGCGAGTCCAGCGTGCCGAAACGGTCATCTTCCTGCGCCGGACACAGGGCCTGGCAGCGGCGGGCGCAATGTACGCGGCGGATGCGGGCCTGGAGGTCATGGACGAATTCCAGGGGCTTGTCCTCGACCTGCGGGATGAAGAACGGCGCTTGCTGGACTTGCGCGAAGCGCAGGCGAAGGAGCACGTGGCCGCGTTCAGACACGTCCTCGTTCTCGGGACCCTGCTCGGGTTGCTGATCACTGCGGCCGCGGGCTGGAGCCTCCTGGGCGACGCCTTCAGGCGCGGCGTCGCCCGGGAAGCGCTGCGGGATGGCGAGGAACAATTCCGGAGGCCTCCCGGCGGGGAGGGCGGTCTGGCGGGGTTCTCCCGGCCCGGCCGCGACCTCAGCGAAGACAAGGAGTCCGGGGCGAAGTACCGCGGGCTGATGGAGGCGGCTCCGGATGCGATGGTGGTGGTGAACCAGAACGGGGAAATCGTGCTTCTCAACGTGCGGGCCGAGAAGCAGTTCGGTTACCGCCGCGACGAACTTCTCGGCCAGCAGATGACGAATATCATCCCGGAGGGCTTCGCGGAGCGGCTGGTCGCGGACGCTCTGCGGTCCGCGGAGGACTCGCTCGCGCAGCAGATCGGCACCGGGCTCGAGCTTTCGGGGCGCAGGAAGGACGGCAGCGAGTTCCCGGTGGAGATCATGCTGAGCCCGCTGGAGAGCGCGGAGGGCGTGCTGGTGACGGCGGCAATCCGCAACATCAGCGTGCGCAAGGCCGCGGAGAAGCACCTCGCGCAGATGGAAAGCCGCTACCGGGGACTGCTGGAAGCGGCCCCGGACGCAATGGTGGTGGTGAACCAGTCCGGCGAGATCGTGTTGCTGAATGTCCAGGCGGAAAAGCAATTCGGGTACAGCCGCGACTCGCTCCTCGGGCAGAAGGTCAAGAACATCATTCCCGAGGGGTTCGCCGAGCGGCTGGTCGCCGATGCGCTGCGCTCGGCCGAGGACAGCCTTGCTCAGCAGATCGGCATGGGCATCGAGCTTTCCGGGCGGCGCAGGGACGGCAGCGAGTTCCCGATCGAGCTCATGCTGAGCCCGCTCGAGAGTGCGGGCGGCGTCCTGGTGACGGCCGCGATTCGCGACATCACCACGCGCAAAAGGGCCGAGACCCACCTGCTTGGAAAGGTGGCGGAACTGAACCGATCGAACGAGGAACTGGGGCAGTTCGCCTACATCGCTTCCCACGACCTGCAGGAGCCGCTGCGTATGGTGGCCAGCTACACCCAGCTGCTGTCGCGCAAGTACAAGGGAAAGCTGGACGAGGATGCCGACAAGTACATCGCGTTCGCTGTCGACGGGGCCGCACGCATGGAGCGCCTCATCAAGGACCTGTTGACCTATTCGCGCGTCGGCACCAAGGGCCAGGAACTGGTCGGCACCTCGAGCGAGGAAGCCTTCGGGCAGGCGCTCAGGAACCTGCGCGGCGCCATCGAGGAGCGCGGGGCGTTGGTGACGCACGACCCCTTGCCCGCAGTTTTAGCGGACGAGATGCAGCTGACGCAGTTGTTCCAGAACCTGGTCGGCAACGGGATCAAGTACCAGGCTGCGGGCGTTCCCCGGGTGCATGTCTCCGCGGTCGGCGACGGCGCGGGGAAATGGGTGTTCTCGGTGCGGGACAACGGCCTGGGGATCGAGCCGCAGTACTTCGAGCGGATCTTCGGCATGTTCCAGCGCCTGCACAAGCGCGAACAGTTCGCCGGCACCGGCATAGGCCTGGCCATCTGCAAGAAGATTGTCGAGCGGCACGGCAGCGGTATCTCGGTCGAATCGATCCTCGGGCAGGGCGCCACGTTCAGTTTCGCCCTGGTGGCAAGCGAGGGCAGTCCACGAACCCCAAGGGAGGGTGAGCCATGACCCAACAGCTACAGGTACTTCTGGTCGAAGACAGTCCCGGCGACGTCCTGCTGACCCGGGAAGCCCTGCGCGAGGCTGGTGCGTCCGTCCGGCTGCACGTGGCCACCGACGGCGTCGAGGCCATGGCGTTCCTGCGCAGCGAGGGAGGCAACCGCGAGGCCCCGCGGCCCGATCTGATTCTGCTGGACCTGAACCTGCCGAAGATGGACGGGCGCGAAGTACTCGCCTTCGTCAAGGCGGACGCAAGCCTGAAGAGTATCCCGGTGGTGATCCTGACCACTTCCGATGCAGAAGCGGACATCGTCAGGAGCTACCAGCTCCAGGCGAACTGCTACCTCACCAAGCCCGTGCAGCTCGAGGCGTTCGACGGGTTGGTGAAGAGCATCAATGATTTCTGGCTGATCAGGGCAAAATTACCGAAACAGGGGCCTGCAGCATGATGCGCGAAACGACCACCGCACTCCTTCTGGTCGAGGACAACCCGGGGGATGCGCACCTGCTGGGCGAGATGCTCGGCGAACGGGGCGTCAACAGCAGCCGGCTGACGCACGTGAACTGCATGGGCGACGCCGAACGGTTCCTGGCCGGGCATGCGGTCGACGTCATCCTGCTCGACCTCGGCCTGCCCGACGCGCAGGGGCTGGAAGCGGTCCGGCGCGTGCAGGCGGCGGCGCCCAACATCCCGCTGGTGGTGCTGACCGGACTGGACGACGAGGCACTGGCCACGAAGGCGCTGCAGGAGGGTGCGCAGGACTACCTGGTCAAGGGCCAAATAGACCCGCACGGCCTCGAACGGGCACTGCGCTATGCGATCGAGCGCAACGTCGCCGAGGTGGCGTTGCGCGGGAGCGAACGGCAATACCGGCAACTCGTGCACGGGCTTGCCGTCGCCGTTTACACCACCGATGCCGAGGGATGCCTCACGCTTTACAACCAGGCCGCGGCCGACCTGTGGGGCCGCGAGCCCGAACTTGGCCGCGACCGCTGGTGCGGTTCGACACGGCTCCTTTCGCCGGACGGGGTGCCGATCGCGCCCGGGCAATACCCGATGGCGGTTTCGATCCGCACCGGGACGGTCGTGTCCGGGCAGGAAGTCCTGGTGGAGCGCGCCGACGGCAGCCGCCGCCAGATCCTTCAGCACCCGGCGCTGTTGCGCGACGCGTCGGGCGCAATGGTCGGCGCGGTCAATCTGCTGGTGGACATCACCGAACGCACGCGGGCGGAAGACGGGGTCCGGCGCCTTAACCGCGTGTATGCCGTGCTGAGCGGCATCGACGCGCTCATCATTCGCGTGCCCGACCAGAGGGAACTGTTCCGCGAGGCGTGCCGGATCGCGGTGGAGACCGGCCGGTTCGCGTTGGCTTACGTCTACATAGTCGACCCGCTGGAGCAGCGGCTGAAGGTCGCCGCGGTCGCGGGCGCGGACGCGGGGTTCCTCGACGGGATAGAGGGCCGGATGTCTTTGCGGGATGACAGCCCCGACGGCTTCGGCCCCTCGGCGGTAGCGGCGCGCGAAAAGCGCGCGGTCATCGTGAACGATATCGGTCTGGACGACGGGATCCGCCAAAAGCAGGCGCACCTGGACCGCGGCATCCGCTCGCTCGTCGCCCTGCCCCTGGTCGTCGGCGGGAAAGTGGTGGGCGTGCTCGCCCTGCACGCGGAAGTCGAGGACTTCTTCGACGCGGGCGAGATGAAGCTGCTCGTCGAACTGGCGGGCCACCTGTCGTTTGCGCTGAAGCACATCGAAAAGAGCAACAAGGTCGAATACCTCGCGCTCTACGATTCGCTTACGGGGCTTGCGAACCGGACCCTGTTCCTGGAGCGCCTGCGCCAGTCCGTGCATACCGCGGGGCAGGGCCAGGCCAAAATCGGCGTCGTGCTCCTCGACATCGAAAGGCTGCACACGATCAACGAATCGCTCGGCCGCCAGGCGGGCGACGCCGTGTTGAAGCAGGTGGCGGAACGCCTGGCCGGCGCGGCGGGCGCCACCGAGGTCGGCCGCATCACGGCCGACCAGTTCGCGCTGAAGTTCGAGGGCATGAAAGGGCGCTCCGAGACCGGCCGGGTGGTCAGGGCGCTGTTGCGCAAGTGCCTCGGCGCGCCGTTTTCGGTGAACGGCACGGAGCTCAGGATTGCCGCCAAGGCCGGCATCTCCATGTTCCCGGCCGATGGCACCGAAGCCGAAGTCCTGCTGAGGCAGGCCGAGGCGGCGCTGCGCGGGGCGAAAGAAACCGGGGAGCCGCACACCTTCTACACGCGCGACCTGACCGAGCAGACCTCGGACCCGCTCACGCTCGAGAACAAACTGCGCCAGGCGCTCGAGAAGGACGAGTTCGTGCTGCACTACCAGCCCAAGGTGGACCTCGGATCCGGGCGCATCGTGGGCGTGGAGGCGCTGATCCGCTGGCAAAGCCCCGAGCTGGGCCTGGTGCCGCCGATGAAATTCATCCCGCTGATGGAGGAAACCGGGATGATCCTCGACGTGGGCGCGTGGGCGCTTGCGAAGGCGGCAGCGGACCATCAGCGCTGGACCCGGATGGGCCTGCAGGCGCCGCGGGTCGCGGTGAACGTGTCCGCGATCCAGCTGCGCAAGGCCGATTTCCTCGCCATGCTGAAAGAGGCGGTCGGCTACGGCGCGGCGCCGCCGGCAATCGACCTCGAGATCACGGAGAGCCTGGTCATGCAGGACATTCAGGGCAACATCGCGAAGCTCAAGGAGGTCCACGAGCTCGGCATGAGCATCGCCATCGACGATTTCGGCACCGGCTATTCATCGCTGGCATACCTCGCTAAACTGCCTGTGCAGACGCTCAAGATCGACCGCGCGTTCGTCATCACCATGCTGAACGACGCGGACGCGATGACGCTGGTGCGGACGATCATCTCGCTTGCGCATTCGCTCCGGCTGAAAGTCGTGGCGGAAGGGGTCGATTCGGAAGAGCAGGCGACTACCCTGCGCCTGCTGCGCTGCGACCAGATGCAGGGCTACCTCTTCAGCAAGCCCGTGCCGTTCGACGCGTTGGCCATGATGCTGGACAAGGTCCCGGACGCCGGCCCCGTAATTTCGTGACATTCGACTTCAAAGATCGAGGCCTGTGGCGGGTTAGCGGGCAGTTAATGTATTTGTACCGGTACACTACTGTCTGAGGGGGCGATTCCCCGCTTTACATGCTGGTGCGCCGCGGGCACCATCCAAGGTCTCCCCGTACCGAACTCTCCCATGCCCGATCCCGTCTTCTCCAACTCCCTGTGGGCCTCCACCGCGCCGGCGGCCCCGTCCACGGGCCCCCTTGAAGGCGAGGTGCGCGCCGATGTCGCCATCATCGGTGGTGGTTACACGGGCCTTGCGTGCGCGCTTGCGGTGGCCCAAGGCGGTGCAAAGGCGGTGGTGCTCGAAGCCGACGTGATCGGCTACGGCGCCTCGGGGCGCAACAACGGTCAGGTGATCCCGACGCTGTCGCGCATGGACCCGGACGACGTGCCGGGCCGGATCCCGGAAGCGGCGGGCGGCAAGGCCAAGGGCGAGGCGCTGGTGCAACTGGTCGCCGATTCGGCGAAGTTCACGTTCGAGCTGATCCGCAGGCACGGCATCGACTGCGAGGCGGTGCAGAACGGCTGGGTGCAGCCGGTGCATACGCCTGGACGCATGAAGCTCGCGGAGAAGCGCGTGAAAGCCTGGGCGCGGCGCGGCTCGCCGGTCGAATTGCTGGACGCCAAAGGCGTGGAGGCCATCACCGGCTCGAAGTTCTGGCACGGCGGCTGGGAGAACGCGACCGGCGGGAAGCTGAACCCGCTCGCCTACGTGCGCGGGCTTGCACGCGCGGCCATCAATGCCGGTGCGTCGGTGCACACCCAGAGCGCGGTGCAGTCTATCGAGCGCGAAGGCACCGCTTGGCGGGTGAAGACTGCGCGCGGTTCCGTGCTCGCCGAAAGGGTCGTCATCGCGACGCAGGCCTACGGCGACGAGTTCTCGAAGTCGTTGTGGCCCAAGCTGATGCAGACCGTGTTCCCGGTGCGCAGCCACCAGATGGCGACCCAGCCCTATCCCGAGGCCGTGCGCGCAACGGTATTGCCCGAGGATCACGCCTGCTCGGACACGCAGGGCGACCTGCATTTCTTCCGCTGGGACGCGAACGGGAGGCTGGTGACCGGTGCCGCGCTCGCGGTGCCACTCGGCTGGCGGGAGCGTGCGCCGGCGCGTGCGGCCGAACGCGTCGAGAAGGTGTTCCCGCAACTCGGACGGCCGAAGTTCGACTACGTCTGGCATGGGTACGTCGGCATCACGTGGGACAAGCTGCCGCATTGCCACGAGCTTGCGCCGGGCGTTCTCGCGTTCGTCGGCTGCAACGGGCGCGGCGTGGCGCTGGCCACTTCGATCGGCACGCAGCTGGCCAGGGCGATGCTCGGCGCGGGCATCGCCAGCCTGCCGATGCCGTTCACGCCGCTCGACCCGTTCCCGGGCCACGCCATCGCGCGCAAGTTCACGTCCTTTCCGATCATCGTCTACCGACGCCGCGACGCGAAGGAGATCGCATGAGCCTGAGGAAGAACCGTTTGTCCGGCAGCGCGCTCGAGGTCAGCGACTTCTGCCTGGGCACGATGACCTGGGGCCAGCAGAACACCGAGGCCGAGGGCCATGCCCAGATCGACTGGGCACTCGCCAACGGCGTCAATTTCATCGACACCGCCGAGATGTACCCGGTGCCGCCGCAGAAGGAGACGCAGGGCCGCACCGAAACCATCGTGGGGGCGTGGCTCGGCCGGAACCGCGGCAGGCGCGACCGGATCGTGCTCGCCTCCAAGATCGCCGGCCCCGGCCGGCGCGAGTGGATCCGCAACGGCGAGACGCACGTCACCAGGAAGACCATCCCCTGGGCGATCGAAGACAGCCTCAAGCGCCTGCAGACCGATTACATCGACCTCTACCAGATCCACTGGCCCGAGCGCTACGTGCCGGGGTTCGGCTCGTGGCAGTACGACCCGTCGAAGGAGCGTGACGCCACGCCGATCCTGGAGCAGGTCGAAGGCATGGCGGCTGCGATCAAGGCGGGCACCATCCGCGCCTACGGATTGTCCAACGAGTCCGCCTACGGGTTGTGCGAGTTCGTGCGCGTGGCCAGGGCCAACAACCTGCCGGCGCCGGTCTCGGTGCAGAACGGCTACAGCCTCGTGGCGCGGATGTTCGACGGCGACGCCGCGGAGGCCAGCCGGCACCTCGACGTGCCGCTGCTCGCCTACAGCCCGCTCGGCATGGGGCAGCTCACCGGCAAGTACCTCGGCGGTGCGTTGCCGCCCGAGGCTCGCATGGTGAAGCTCAAGCCATTCGGCGAGCGCTATATGCGGGCGCGTACCTTCGCTGCCGTCGAAGAGTACGCGAAGGTCGCGGAGAAGCACGGCATCCCCTTGGCCGGCATGGCGCTCGCGTTCGTCCGGGGGCGCTTCTTCACGGCCTCGACGATCGTCGGCGCGACCAGCGTGGCACAGCTGGAGGAATCGCTTGCCAACTTCGGACTGCAGCTCGGTCCCGAGGTCCTTGCCGACATCGAAGCGGTCAACCAGGTGTACTCCAGCCCCTCCGGGCAGTAGGGCCGGCCGCAGGGAGGGCACGGCTATAATCGCCGCCTCATGTGGGAAGCCTTCGCCCTGTTCTTGCTCGCCGTCGTGACCTTCCTCTGGATCGACACGCTGCGTGCACGTGAATCCGCGCTGGCCGCGGGCCGTGCCGCTTGCGAACGCTACGGCCTGATGCTGCTGGACGATACCGTGGCGGTCGTGAAGACTCGCCTCGCGAGGAACGGCGAAGGCGGGTTGCGGATCGCGCGCACCTACGAATTCGAGTTCAGCGACACCGGTAACAACCGGCGGCGCGGCGCGATCGAACTGCTCGGCGGCGAGGCCGGGGACATGGCGCTCGAGCCCTATGAAACCGGCGGGTCCGTCCCGTCCGGGCCCGTGGCGCTGCCGCGCGCGGCCCACCTGACGCGCGTCAAATGACGCGGTCTCGATGAGCGCCTGGCTCGAGGGCACCGTGGTGGGGCAGACCCGCTGGACGGACCGGCTGCTGAGCCTGAAAGTGGATGCGCCCATGGGTCCGTTCGAAGCCGGCCAGTTCGCGAAGCTCGCGCTGGACATCGATGGCGAGCGCGTCGCGCGACCCTATTCGTTCGTGAACCCGCCCGGTGCGGGAACGCTCGAGTTCTATTATGCGATTCTTGCGGCGGGTCCCCTTTCGCCGAGGCTCGCCGCGCTCGCGCAGGGGGATCGCGTCTTCCTGTCGGCCAATCCGGCGGGGTTCCTCGTGCTCTCCGAGGTGCCCGATGCGGATGTCCTTTGGCTGGTGTCTACGGGAACCGGCATCGGGCCCTTCCTGTCGATCCTCGGGACCGAAGTGCCCTGGAAGCGGTTTCGCCGGGTGGTGCTGGTGCATGCCGCGCGGCATCCCGCGGAGCTGGTGTATGCGCAAGCCATCGCCGCCATCCGCGATGCGCATCCGGCACAGTTCTCGTACGTCGGGGTGACGAGCGCGGCGCCGGTCGAAGGCGCGCTGCATGGGCGCATCCCCGCGCTGATCCGTGACGGGTCGCTCGAGGCTCACGCAGGCTGTGCCCTTTCGGCCGAGGCCTCGCAAGTCATGCTGTGTGGCAATCCCGACATGGTCAAGGACGCGACCGAAGCGCTCGCCGGGCGCGGCATGAAGAAGCACCGCCGGCGCAGTCCCGGCCAGATCACGGTGGAGAACTACTGGTGAGGCGGATGCTGGTGGCGCTCGTCGCGCTCTTCGCACTGTCCGGGTGCACGGCCCTGCAGCTGGGCTACAACAATGCCGACACGCTGATCCAATGGCGCGCCGGCAAGTACTTCGGCTTCGAAGGCGAGCAGAAGGCGGAACTGGAGCGCCGGGTGCAGCGCTTCCTCGCATGGCACCGCAAGACGGAGCTGCCGCGTTACTCCGCCCTGGCCAATGGGCTGGCCGATCGCCTCGCGCGCGGTGTGTCGCAGGCGGATCTGGTTTGGGGTTACGATTCGTTTCAAACGCTGCTGCGCCAGAGCCTGGTGGCGGGCGCCGGGGAGGCGGCCGAACTGCTCGATGTCTTGTCCGCGGCCCAGGTGGGGCGGTTCGTGGAGCGTCTGGAAAAGGAGAACCGGGACCACGCGAAGGACTATGCCCTGGCGGACCCGCCGGCGGAGCGCCGGGCGAAGCGCACACGGCGAAACCTCGAGCGTCTTGAAGACTGGTTCGGTGCGCTGAGCGAGGCGCAGGCCGACCGGGTCAGGCTCTACAGCGCGCGAGCGCCGCTCGACGATGAGTTGCGCGACCGCGACAGGAAGCGCATGCAGCGCGAGCTGACCGCAATGTTCCGGGCCCGCGATGCGCGGCAGAAGCTGGTTCCCTGGGCGATGGCCTGGGACCAGAACCGTGATCCGGCGTACGAAGCCATGCGCAAGGACAACCTGCGGGAGTATTTCGGCATGCTGATGGACCTGGACAGGACGCTGAGCCCCGAGCAGCGCGAGCGCGCCGTGCGGCGGCTGCGCGGCTTCGCTGGCGACTTCTCGGCCCTGGTGGCCGCGGCCGGGGACTGAATTGAACGATCGCGGCCAGGAGCCCGTTGTGGAATCGCCGCCCGCCGGCTACGCCGGGCGGACGCGCTATACGCTGCTCGAATACGAGGCAGCGCTCGCCAACGCTTCGATCGGCATCGCCTTCACGCGCGACCGCAAGTTCTTCCTCTGCAACCCGAAGTTCGCCGAGATCTTCGGCTGGGCGCCCACCGAGCTGATCGGGCAGCCGGGCGAGTCGGTGTACCCCAGCGCGCAGTCCTACGCGGCGCTGGGCGCAATTGCGGTTCCCATGCTTTCCGAGGGCCGCCAGCTCGACCTCGAATGGGAGATGAAGCGGAAAGACGGCTCGACGTTCCTCGCGCGCATGATCGCGAAGACGATCAACCCGGGCAATCCCAGGCAGGGCACCGTCTGGATCGTCGAGGACATCACCGAGAGGAAGCGTGCCTCCGACGAATTGAACCGCCTCTTGCGCGAGCAGGAGGCCATCCTGCAGACGGTTTCGGTCGGGATCCTCTTCGTCAAGGACCGCCGCGTCATGCGCTGCACGCGCCGTTTCGAGGAGATGTACGGCTACGGCCCGGGCGAGCTGATCGGGGAGCCGACGGTCTCGCTGTATGCCGACGAAGACGACTTCCAGGCGGTCGGCCAGTCCTACGCCCAGTTCGCCAAGGGGCTGGCGTTCTCCCTGGCCGCCCCGATGCGGCGCAAGGACGGCACCATGTTCTGGGCGCGGATCACAGGGCGCGCGGCGGACATGGGCGACCCGCAGCAGGGCTCGGTCTGGCTGGCCGAGGACATCACCGAGCAGAAGCGCGCGGACGAGGAGATCCAGCGGCTCGTCCTCGAGCAGCAGGCGCTGCTTAACAACGTGGTGGTCGGGATCACGATCGTGCGCGACCGGAAGGTGCAGCGCTGCAACCGGCGCTTCGAGGAATTGTTCGGCATGGCGGCGGGCGAGGGCGTGTTCAGCACCACACGCAGCATGTACTTCACCGACGAGGAGTTCGAGCGCGGCGCCGGCAGTTATGCCGAAATCGACGCCGACGGCACCCATACCCGCGAGCAGTGGCTCAAAAGGAAGGACGGCTCGGGATTCTGGTGCCGGATGACCGGGCGGGCGGTCGAGCCCGGCGTTCCCGCCAAGGGCTATGTCTGGCTGTTCGAGGACGTCTCGGCACGCAAGCGCGCCGACGAGGAGGTGCAGCGCCTCCTCAAGGAGCAGAACGCCATCCTCGAGAACGCGCTGATCGGCATCGCCTTTCTCAAGGATCGCAGGGTGGTGCGTTGCAACCGGCGATTCGAGGAGATCTTCGGCTACGAACATGGCGCCTTGCTGAACGAGTCGACCGAAGGCCTGTACCTCAGCCAGCGGGAGTTCGCATCGGGCGACTCGCTGTACGACGAAGTGTGGAGCGGATCCACCTTCGGGCGCGAGCTGCGGATGCGCAAGGCGGACGGCACCGAGTTCTGGTGCTTCCTGTCGGGACGCGCGGTGCAGCCGGGCGACGACACGCAGGGCTCCGTATGGCTCTTCGAGGACGTCACCGCAGAGAAGTCCGCGGGCGACCGGATCCGCCAGCTCGCCCACGAGCAGGAACTCATCCTGCAGAACGCCACCGTCGGGATCGCCTTCGTCCGGAACAGGGTGATCCAGCGCTCCAACCGTTACCTCGAGCAGATGACGGGGCACGCGCCGGGCGCGCTGCTCGGGCGCTCGAGCGAAGTGCTCTTCGCCGACCATGAAGAGTGGGAGGCCTCGGTCAGCCATGCGTTCGAGAGCACCGAGCCGGGCCAGACGCACGTGGCCGAGGTGCGGTTCAAGCGCGCCGATTCGACCACATTCGTGTGCCGTTCGGTCGGGCGCCGGATCGACTCGGGCGGCGACGAGCAGGAGTGGATCTGGAGCTTCGACGACGTGTCGGCCGAGCGCGCAACGCTCGAGTCCCTCGAGCGGCTCGTGGCCGAGCGCACCGCCGAATTGCAGGCGGCCAACGCGCGGCTGGAGGGCGAAATCAGCGAGAGGAAGCTTGCCGAGGGACGCGCCCGGCATCTCGCCGACCATGACGCGCTGACGGGCCTGCCCAACCGGCGGATCCTGGAGGATCGCCTGACCCAGGCGCTGGCGCTCAGCTACCGCAACCGCAAGCAGACCGCGGCGATGTTCATCGACCTGGACCGCTTCAAGACGATCAACGACTCGCTCGGTCACGCGGTCGGCGACCAGCTCCTGCGGGAGGTGGCCGCGAGGCTGGTGAACCAGCTGCGGGTCGGCGATACCGTGTGCCGCATAGGTGGCGACGAGTTCGTCGTCGTGCTGCCTGAGATCACGCGCGGTGGCGATGCCGCGCAGGTGGCCCAGAAGATCATCGAGACGCTGTCCGACCCCATCGTACTGGACGGCCGGGGCCTCACGGTCACGCCCTCGATCGGCATCAGCGTGTTTCCCGAGGACGGCAGCGACGCCGAGACGCTCATCCGCAACGCAGACGCGGCGATGTACCACGCCAAGGAGATGGGGCGCAGCAACTACCAGTTCTTCACCGAGCAGATGAACCTCGCGGCGAGCCGCAGGCTCACGCTCGAGAACGACCTGCGCCGCGCGGTGCAGAAGGAGGAACTGATCGTCTACTACCAGCCGATCTCGGAGCTCAAGACGGGCTGCGTGGTGATGCACGAGGCGCTGCTGCGCTGGAAGCATCCCTCGCGCGGCCTCGTTTCGCCGGCGGATTTCATCCAGCTGGCCGAGGACACCGGGCTGATCCTGAAGATCGGCGAACAGGCCCTGCGTGACGCGTGCAGGTGGGCCAGGCGGATCGGCGTCGACAAGCGGATGCCGGTCGCGGTGAACATCTCGGCGCGCCAGTTCAACGACCCGAAGCTGGTGGAACTGGTGGCGCATACCCTGGAGGAAACCGGGCTGCCGGCCGACATGCTGGAGCTGGAGATCACCGAATCCACCGTGATGCGGCAGACGGACGCGACGCTCGGGATGCTAAGGCGCCTGAAGGACCTGGGCGTGTCGCTGGCGATCGACGATTTCGGCACCGGCTACTCGAGCCTCGCCTACCTCAAGCGCTTCCCGGTGGACAAGCTGAAGATCGACAAGTCCTTCATCACCGACGTGCCCGGCAGCCGCGACCACAACGCGATCGTCACGGCGATCATCGGCCTCGCGCACGCGCTCAGCCTCAGGGTCGTGGCCGAGGGCGTGGAAACCGAAGCGCAGCTGGAATTCCTGCAGGGCGCGGGCTGCGACCTGATCCAGGGGTACCTCGCGGGCAGGCCGATCGATGCCGATTCGGCCGCCGCTGAGTACCTGTAGGCCTTACTTCTCTTCCTTCTCCATCAGCTTGTCGACGAGGCCCGGCGGCACTTCCGCGTAGCGCGCGAACTCCATCGTGAAGGTGCCGCGGCCGCTGGTGGCCGAGCGCAGGAAGTTGATGTAGCCGAACATTTCCGCCAGCGGCACGAAGCCCTGGATGAACGCGCTGGGCCCTTTCTGGCCCTGGTCGGTCACCTGCCCGCGGCGGCGGTTCATGTCGCCGATCACGTCGCCGAGGTAATCGGCTTCGGTCACGACTTCGACGCTCATCACCGGCTCGAGCAGCTTGGGGCGGCTCGCCTTGTGCGACTCGCGGAAGCACGCGCGGCCGGCGATCTCGAACGCGAGCGCCGAGGAGTCGACGTCGTGGTACTTGCCGTCGATCAGGCGCGCCTTGAAGTCGACGACTTCGTAGCCCGCGATCTGGCCTTTCTTGCTCTCGGTCATGATCGCGTGCTGGACGGCGGGGATGAATTCACGCGGGATGCGCCCGCCGGTCACTTCGTCGGCCCACTCCACGCCGCTGCCGTAGGGGAGCGGCTCGAACACCATCTTGACCTCGGCGAACTGCCCGGAGCCGCCCGACTGCTTCTTGTGCGTGTAGATGTGCTCGACCGCGGTGCCGAAGGCCTCGCGGAAGCTCACCTTGGGCTTGCCCATCACCGCCTCGACGCCGAGCTCCGTACGCATGCGGTCGATGGTGATCTCGAGGTGCAGTTCGCCCATGCCCTTCAGCACGGTCTGGCCGGTTTCCTGGTCCACGGACAGTCGCAGCGACGGATCGGCCTTGACCATCTTGTAGAGCGCGGTGGACATCTTCTCGATGTCGGCACGGGTCTTGGGCTCCACCGAAACGCTGATCACGGGGTCCGGGAAGCGCATGCGCTCCAGCAACTGCGGGTGGGCCATGTCGGACAGCGAATCGCCCGTCTCGGTGTCTTTCATCGAGACGAACGCGCAGATGTCGCCGGCACGCGCCTCCTCGATGTCCTTGGTCACGTTGGCCTGCACTTCCACGATGCGGCCGATGCGCTCTTTCTTGTCGCGCGTGACGTTCATCAGCGTGTCGCCCTTCTTGATCACGCCCGAATAGACGCGAACGAAGGTGAGCGTGCCGAACTGGTCGTTGATGACCTTGAAGGCCAGCGCACGCGCAGGGGCGTCGTCACGGACTTCCTGCTCGCCGATGATCTTGCCGTCCGGGTCGACCATGGAGATGCCGCCGTTCTCGCCGGGGTAGGGCATGTAGTCGATCACGCCGTCGAGGAGCTGCTGCACGCCCTTGTTCTTGAACGAGGAGCCGCAGAACACCGGCACCAGCTTGCCCTGCACGGTGCCTTTCCTGATGCATTCCTTCAGCTTGGCCATGTCGTACTTGCCGGTCTCGACGAATTCCATGAAGGCGTCGTCGTCCATGGCCAGCGCGGTCTCGATCGCTTCCTGGCGGAGTTCCAGCAGCTGGTCCATCCACTGGTTGTCGCGGGTGCTGGCGAACGTGAAGCGGCCCTTCATTTCCTCGATGGGAATGGTTTCCCACGGGGAGTCCTTGTCCTCTTCCTTCCAGACGTAGCCGCAGCCGGCGATCAGGTCGACCATGCCCTTGAACTCGTCGTGGCTGCCGATGGGAATCTGGCAGAGCACGATGGTGGCGCCGAGACGCTCCTTGATGCCGGTGATCGCCTTCTCGAAGTTGGCGCCCATGCGGTCCATCTTGTTGATGTAGCACATGCGCGGCACGTTGTACTGGTTCGCCAGGCGCCAGTTGGTCTCGGTCTGCGGCTCCACGCCCGCCACGCCGTCGAACACCACGACCGCGCCGTCCAGCACGCGAAGCGAACGGTTCACCTCGATGGTGAAGTCCACGTGGCCGGGGGTGTCGATGATGTTGACCTGGTGGCCTTTCCACTCGGTCGACACGGCGGCCGACTGGATCGTGATGCCGCGCTTCTTTTCCTGCTCGAGATAGTCGGTCGTCGTGCTGGTCTTTCCGTCCTTGGTGTCGTGGACGTCGATGATCTGGTGCTTCTTGCCGGTGTAGTAGAGCACGCGCTCCGTAGTGGTGGTCTTGCCCGCGTCGATGTGGGCGATGATCCCGATGTTGCGGTAGAGCTTGAGCTCTTTCTGCCTGGCCATGATGGTGCTTTCCTGTTGAGGTACTGGTGAGGATGAGCCGGTGCTGCCCGCGACGGTCTTTCCGAGGCGCCGCAAGCGCCGGCGGCGCGACCGCTGGGGCCCGCCGCCCGTGATCCGGCAAACCCGTGATTTTACATCAGGTTGGCCTTCGGCGGACAGGGGGCTGCTAGACTCACGCCATGCGCCGCCCGGTGCTCCATTTCTCCCACGCAAACGGCTTCCCGGCCCCCAGCTATCGCAGCATGCTGGGCCGGCTGGACGCGCATTTCCGCGTCGGTGCCATCCCTGCCATCGGCATGGACCCCGCGTGCCCCCCGACCGAGGGCTGGCCCCACCTGCTGCGCCAGCTCGTCGCCCACCTGGAGCACCACCACGCCCAGCCCGTGGTCGGCGTCGGCCATTCCTTGGGCGGGTACCTGACCTTCATGGCGGCGGTGGCGCGCCCGGAGATGTTCCGCGCCATCATCCTGCTCGATTCGCCCGTGATCGGTGCGGTCAAGGGGCGCCTGCTCGGCGCGTCCAAGCGGTTCGGCATCGTCGACCGGGTCACCCCGGCGGGCGTCACGCGCGAGCGGCGCGCGGAGTGGGCGAGCCTTGCCGAGGCCGAGCGGCATTTCCGCGGCCGCAGGCTGTTCCGGCACTTCGCGCCGGAGGCCCTGCGCGACTACGTGCGCTACGGCCTGGTCGACGACGGCCGGTGCCTCAGGCTGATGATCGACCCGGCGATCGAGTACCAGATCTACCGCACGATCCCGCACGACCTGCACCGCCTGCTGCCGCGGCTGAAGGTGCCGGCCGGTTTCATCGGGGGCGCGGACTCCGACGTGGTCAGGCGCGTGGGGCTTTCGACGATGCGGCGGGCCGGATTCGCGTTCCGGCGCGTGGAGGGCGGGCACCTGTTCCCGCTGGAGCACCCGCAGGCCGCGGCGGACGCGATACTCGATATGACCGCGAGGCTGGGTGCCTGATAAGCTTGCGGCCGAAACCACAAAAAATCAGGGAGACGACAATGTTCAAGCTAACCGCCGCGCTCGCGGCCGCGCTCATTTCAGCGACCGCGTTCGCGCAAGGGTACCCGAGCCGCCCGATCCGCATCCTCGTGCCGTTCACGGCGGGCGGGTCGTCGGACATGGTGGCGCGGGCGATCGGCGCAAAGCTGCCCGACGGCCTGCCGGGTGCGAGCGTGGTGGTCGAGAACCGCCCGGGTGCTAACGGCGCCATCGCCGCGGACCTCACCGCAAAATCCCCGGCCGACGGCTACACCATCCTGGTCGGCTCGATCGGCACCTTCGCGATCAACGTCGCTCTGCAGCCGAAGCTGTCCTACAACACGCTTCGCGACTTCGACCTGCTCACCGTCGCGGTGCGCACGCCGAACCTGCTGGTCTGCAATCCCAAGGTGCCCGCTTCGACGCTCGCGGAACTGCTCGGCTACCTGAAAAAGAATCCTGGCAAGGTGTCCTTCGCTTCGTCCGGCACCGGGTCGTCGGACCACCTGTCCGCGGAACTGCTGTGGCAGCGCACGGGTACGACCGGCATCCACGTACCCTACAAGGGCGGGTCGGCGGCCATGACGGACATGATCGGCGGTTCGGCCGAGTGCTCCTTCCAGAACCTCGGCGCGGTGTCGGGTCACGTGAAAGGCGGCCGGCTCAAGGCCATCGCGGTGACCAGCGGCAAGCGCAACCCCGTGTTCCCCGACACGCCGACGATGGCCGAAGCGGGCGTCCCCGGCTTCGAGGTCTACTCGTGGCAGGCGGTGGTGGCGCCCAAGGGCCTGCCGAAGGACGTGCTGGCGAAATTGCATGGGGCGATCGTCGGCGCGCTCAATGCAGCCGAAACGAAATCGCGCTTCGACGCCCAGGGCTTCGACATCGTGGCGAACACGCCGGAGCAGTTCGCAGAGTTCCTCAAGGGCGAGATCGGCATGTGGCAGAAGGTCGTCGAGACCGGCGCAATCAAGGCTGACTAGGAAGAACAGGGATATCCATGGCAAAGATACACATCATCCGGGTCGAGCCGCTCACCGCGGCGATCAAGGCGCTCGTGCGCGGCTTCGGCAGCGACGCGCGAGAGGTCGACCTCGTCACCGACAACCTCATCCAGGCCAACCTGACCGGGCATGACTCCCACGGCATCGGCATGCTGCCGAAGTATTCCGAAGCGTTCGTCGAAGGCGGGCTGAAGGCCAATGCGCACGTGAAGACGACGCTCGACGGCGGCGCGATGCTGCGCCTCGACGGGCAGGCGGGCTTCGGCCAGGTGATCGGCCATGAGGCGATGGAACTCGGCATCGCCCGCGCCAAGCAGTTCGGCAGCTGCATCGTGGCGCTCGGCAACTCGCACCACCTGTGCCGGATAGGCGCGTGGGCCGAGATGGCCATCGCCGCCAACCTGATATCGGTGCATTTCACCAACGTGATCTCGCGCCCGATCGTTGCGCCTTTCGGCGGCGGCGACGCCCGTTTCGGCACCAACCCCTTCACCGTGGGGATCCCGGTGCCGGGCGGCGAGCCGATCCTGCTCGACTTCGCCACCAGCGTGATGGCGCAGGGCAAGGCGAGGGTGGCCTATAACAAGGGCGAGCAGATGCCGCCCGGGCGACTGATCGACGACAAGGGCAACCCGACCACCGACCCGAAGTTCGCCGTGGTCGAGCCCACCGGCGCGATCGTCACTTTCGGCGAGCACAAGGGATTCGGCCTCGCCGTGGTGTGCGAGCTGCTCGGCGGCGCGCTGGCCGCGGGCATGGCCTGCCACGAGCCCGCGACCGGCAAGAAGCGCGTGCTGAACGGCATGCTCACGATCCTGTTCGACCCGGCCAGGCTGTCCGACGGCGCGATGTTCGCCGGCGAGATGAACGGGTTCATCGACTGGGTCAAGGCGTCGCCTGCGCAGGCCGGATTCGACCGCGTGCGCCTCGCGGGTGAGCCGGAGCGTGAGACGCGCGCCAAGCGCCTCGCCCAGGGAATCCCGGTGGACGAGACGAGCTGGGGCGATATCCTTAAGGCGGCCGAGCGCCTCAAGGTCGACCCCGCCGTGGTCAACCGGCTCGCCGGGCTGTAGCGCCGCGGGCGGAGATTTTTTTGTTAACCGGATGTAACGCGGCGCAAATCAATTCGGATTGATTGCATACTCCAACGCATGCGTGGCGAGTGCATTGCGGGCGACGGAAAACGGGAGTCGGACCATTCTTGCGTGGCTCGGAGCGATCGTCGCGCGCGCCGCCTCCAGGCGGTGCTGGCCTTGCGCGAGTGGAGGCAAAGCTACCCTGAACTCTTCGGCACCCAGGTCCACATCGACTGCTTCATCCAGATCGGCATGCTTACGACGCATACCGACGTGATTCCCTCTCTCAGCACCCTCTACGGAAGGCTGTCCTGCGCCGAGAATTCGGTGCGTAACCACTTGCGCACCCTCGCGAGCGGCGGCTGGGTGACTTTCGTACGCATTCCCGGCCGGGATCGTCGTTCGATCGGGGTTCGCATAGAGGCGCCGATCAAGCGCGCTTTCGACGAGTATTTTGTGCTGCTCGATGCGATCGGCGCTGCGGAGTCGGAAGACGCGGAATCAGAGGTCTCCGCACTTGTCGGGGCGAGTCCGGTCACTGCCTGACGCCGCGCGGCCCTCGCAGCCGCCACCTTGGTATCAGTCGACGATGAAGAGTTTCGCGCCGCTTGTGGTCCGCGACCGGTGCGGCTCGGCTCCGTCGGCGACCTGGTAGCTCATTCCGGGCTTCAGGACGTATTTGCGGCCGTCGGCGAGTTCGGTCTCGAGTTCGCCCTCCATGCACAGCAGGATATGGCCCTTCGAGCACCAGTGGTCGGCCACGTAGCCCGCCGTGTACTCGACCATGCGCACACGGATCGTGCCGAAATTCCTCGTGCGCCAGTAGGCCAAGCCGCTGTCGCCCCTGTGTTCGGTGCGCTCGACGCCGGACCAGTCGGTCGTGCCGAACGGTATCGCGTGCATATCCATGCCCGGGTCTCCTTCAGTCGTCCTTGATCGTGTTCCGTAGCACACCCACGCGGCTGACCTCGATCTCGACCACGTCGCCGGGCTTCATCCAGACGGGCGGTTCGCGGCGCGCGCCGACGCCGCCCGGGGTCCCGCTGACGATGACATCGCCCGCTTCGAGCGGCACCCAGGTGGAGAGGTGCGCGATCAGTTTCGGGATCGAGTGCACCATCAGGTCGGTGGTGGTGTGCTGCATCTCCACGCCGTTGAGGCGCGTGATCAGCGTGAGCTCGGTGGCGGCGGGGATTTCGTCCGAGGTCACCATCCACGGGCCGAAGCCCCCGGTGGCGGCGAAGTTCTTGCCTGCGGTCCATTGCGTCGTGGCCCATTGCCAGTCGCGCACGGAACCGTCGTTGTAACAGCTGTACCCGGCGACGTAGTCCCACGAATCTTCCTCGCTGATGCGCCGGCCCGCCTTGCCGATGATGACCGCGATCTCGCCCTCGAAATCGAGCCTGGTCGATTCGCGCGGCCGCAGGAGAGGCTGGTCGTGGCCGACCTGCGATTCCGGAAAACGCACGAACACCGCGGGCGCCTCGGTCTTCTCACGCCGGGTTTCCTGCCGGTGGTCCTCGTAGTTGAGCCCGATGCAGAAAATCTTGCCCGGGTTCGGGATCGGTGGCAGGAGCGTCACGTCGGAGAGCTTGAGGTCCGGCTTCTGCCCGCACGCCTTGCGCGCCTCGGCCAGCCCCTCATGGCGCAGCAGGGTTCGGATGTCCGGGAAACGCGCGCCGATGCGCCGCGTAAGGTCGATCAGCCCGTCGCCCTCGACGATTCCGTAGCAGGCGGCGTTCTGGTGCAGGTAAGTGGAGAGTTTCACGTGAGGGTCCCCGATGCTTGGCGGTGAATAAAGGCCGCCAGCATACAATGAGTCAATGTCTTCCATTGCGAACCAGGGCAAGCCCCGCGCCGGCGACGATACCTTCACCGGCGGCGCGCGTGCAGGCCTGCCGGTCGTGCTCGGATACCTTGGCATCGGCCTTGCAGCCGGCGTGGTCGAACGGGCGGTCGGGTTCTCCTACGCGGAAGTGCTGCTGCTTTCCATGGTCCTCTACGCAGGCTCGGCCCAGTTCGTCCTCACGAGCATGGTTGCGCTGGCGACGCCGCTGTCGGCGATCGTGCTGACCGTGTTCCTGGTCAACGTGCGCCACCTCCTGCTTTCGGCCGCGCTGGCCCCGTACTTTCGCGGGCTGCCGGCCTGGAAGAACGGACTGCTGGGGCTGCAGCTGACCGACGAAACGTTCGTGGTCGCGACGGCACGCTTTGCGAAGCGGCCGCCGACAGGCGCGGCGTGGATGGCCGGCCTCAATATCGCCGCCTACTCGACCTGGGCGCTGGCCAACGTCGCGGGCGCGGTGTTCTCCGCGCAGTTCGCCGGCTCGGCGACCGGCACCAAGGTGCTGGGCTTCGCGCTGCCCTGCATGTTCGCCGGGTTGCTGGTGCTGCAGCTCGCGGCGCGTCCTCGCATTCGACTGGGTCTCGCTGTCGCGCTCTTCTCCGCGGCGCTCGGCGTCCTGGTGCAGTCCCTGCACCCGGGTCCTTGGGCGGTGATCGTGGCCACCGTCGCGGGTGCGACGCTCGGGCTGGGACTGGAACGATGGACATCCGCCCAGAGATCCTGACGCTTGTGCTCGCGTGCGCCGCGGTCACCGTCGTGCCGCGGGTGGTGCCGCTGGTGCTGCTCGCCAAGGTGGACCTGCCCGGATGGCTCCTGCAATGGCTCGGGTACGTCCCGATCGCAGTGCTGGCGGCCTTGCTCGCCATCGAGGTGCTGGTCGTCGACGGCCGGACGGCGGTTTCGATCGCCAACCCGTCCCTGCTTGCGACCATTCCGGCGCTGGCGGTAGCGGCCCTGACGCGCAGCCTGATCGGTACCGTGGCCGTCGGTGTGGGAGTCTATTGGCTACTGGCATAGATCATTCGCCTGCGCTTTTCGCGCGGCGGCCCGTCCGGGGCGCGACATCCGGGAATAGCGGCTGCGACAATGCTGTTAGTCCCGGCAAGGCTGCGACAATCGTCAGCCCAAGGGGGACGGCCCTGTCCGGGACCTTGCGCCGGATACTGCCAACTGGCCAAAAAAGGGAGGTACAGCATGAGTGATCGGAACTATTTCTCGGCCGCGCTGACGGCAGCGCTTTTCGCGGGGCTGTCCGCGTTCCAGTCGGCGCACGGGGCCGGGGACGCTGGCGGCGAGGAGCGCAGTTGGTCGGCCAAGTCCGACTCGGTGGTCGAGAAGCTGGCGACCTACACCTCGAAGAAGGACTGGCAGGGAGCGGAGGGTTACATGAAAGGCGTGGTGGCATCGAATCCGCAGGACGCCAACTACAACAACCTCTACGCCTACACCATGCGCAAGGGCCCGAACCCCAACATGAACCTTGTGTTCAAGTACTACAACGAGGCGCTCAGGATCGACCCGAACCACCGCAATGCCCACGAGTACATCGGCGAGGCCTACCTCATGGTCGGCAATGTCGCCAAGGCGAAGGAGCACCTCGCCGTGCTCGACCGCCTTTGCACCTTCGGGTGCGAAGAGTACTCGGACCTCAAGAAGGCGATTGCCGGGTACGAAGCAAGGAAGAAATAGCCGGGCTTTGCCAGACCGGCGTGGCATGGGGCATGCTTGGCCGTACCGGCTCATCCCCAAGGTATCCCGCCATGCTGCAGCCCCAAGACAGCCTAGATCTCCAAAGCCTCGGCACGCGCCTGCGGGAGGGGCGCCTGCGTCCGGCGGAGGTCGTCGAGGGAATCCTCGAGCGTATCTCCGCCCGGGGTGCGGACAACGCCTGGATCCACCTCCTGCCGCGTGAATCGCTTCTGGCGCGAGCGGCCGAACTCGAGCGGGTGGGGCCCGCCGGGCTGCCGCTCTACGGGATTCCGTTCGCGATCAAGGACAACATCGACCTTGCGGGCTGTCCGACCACGGCCGCCTGCCCTGACTTCGCCTATGTTGCCGGTGCCAGCGCGCCGGTGGTGCAGGCACTTCTCGACGCGGGGGCGATCCCGATCGGCAAGACCAACCTCGACCAGTTTGCCGCGGGGCTGGTGGGGGCACGCTCGCCCTACGGCGCCTGCCCGAACACGTTCGATTCCCGTTACGTCTCCGGCGGATCCAGTTCGGGCTCTGCCGTAGCCACGGCAGCAGGCCTGGTGAGTTTTGCGCTCGGCACCGACACGGCCGGCTCGGGCCGCGTCCCGGCGGCATTCAACAACCTGTTCGGCCTCAAGCCCACGTGCGGGCTCTTTAGCGCGCGCGGCGTGGTGCCGGCGTGCAGGACGCTCGATTGCATCTCGATCTTGGCGCTGACCGCGGACGACGCCACCCGGGTGCTGCAGGTGGCGCGTGGATACGATGCCGAAGATCCCTACTCGCGCCATGCGCCGTATGACGGGGATCGCCTGCCGGAGCGGCTTGCGGGCTGCAGGCTGGGGGTTCCACGCGCCGGGCAGCTTGAGTTTTTCGGCAACTACGAGGCGGGACGGGTGTTCGGGGAAGCCGTCGCCACCCTCGAACGGCTCGGCGCGAAAACGGTCGAGATCGACTTTGCGCCGTTCCTCGAAGCCGCGCGGCTCCTATACGAAGGCCCGTGGATCGCCGAACGGTACGTCGGCATCCGGGATTTTCTCGACAAGCACCCCGAGAAGGTGTTTCCCGTCACCCGGCAGATCCTTTCCGGCGGGGCGACCCCGACGGCGGCCGAAGCGTTCGCCGCCCAGTACCGCCTCAAGTCGCTGGCGCGCCGAGCCGAGGGCGTATGGGACGACGTGGATGCGATCGTCGCCCCGACCGCCGGGACCATCTACACGATCGCCGAGGTCGAGGCCGATCCGATCCGCACCAACAGCACGCTCGGCACGTATACCAATTTCATGAACCTGCTGGATTTCGCCGCGGTCGCCGTGCCTGCGGGTTTCCAGGCGAACGGCCTGCCGTTCGGGATCACGCTGTTTGCTCCCGCCTTCACCGATGCCGGGCTGTGCCGCCTGGGCGGCGAGGCGCAGCGGGCGCTTGTCAGTACGATGGGCGCAACGGGTCTGCCATTCCCCGCGCCAGTCACACATTCCTTGCCCGTGCCGGCGTTTGTGCGCGTTGCGGTCTGCGGGGCACACATGTCCGGCCTGCCGCTGAACCACCAGCTGACGGCGCGGGGCAGCGTGCTGGAAAAGCGCTCAAGTACGGCACCGGCCTATCGGCTGTTTGCGTTGGGTGGCTTCACACCGCCCAGGCCGGGCATGGTACGCGCGCCTTTGGGAGGTGCGGCCATTGAGGTCGAAGTTTGGCGGGTGCCGACCGAACACTTCGGCAGCTTCGTCGACGGGATTCCCGGACCGCTGGGCATCGGTACCGTGGAACTGGAACATGGCGAGACGCTGCGCGGGTTCCTCTGCGAGGCGCATGCCGTCGAGGGGGCCGAGGAGGTCACGCACCTCGGCAGCTGGCGGGCGTTCGTCGCCCGCGGTGCCTAGTCCTTGTAGCCCGGGTCGGTCCGGTCGAGCTTGCGCAGCAGCGCGGGCCAGGCGATCTGGCCACCCATGCCCTTCGTGACCATGGCCACATTGGCCTTCACGCCGGCCACGATGCGCGGGTCGACTTCCGTTACCGGCGCTGCCTGGGCACGGACCTGGATTTCGCAGGCGCGTTGCAGGTTGTACATCGCGAGGAACGCGTCGGCTACTGCGGGCCCAACGGTCAGCAGGCCGTGGTTGCGCAGGATGAAATTGGTGTTGTCGCCCAGGTCCCCCACGAGGCGCGGTTTCTCCGCATCGTTGACGGCGATGCCCTCGTAGCCGTGGTATCCCAGCGAAGACAGGGCGATCGTCGCCTGCTGTGAGATCGGCAGGAGTCCGCCCTCCTGGGCCGACACTGCCACACCGTCGGGCGTGTGGGTATGCAGCACGCACTGCACATCGGGTCGTCCGGCGTGGATTGCGCTATGGATCACGAAGCCGGCCGGGTTCACCGGATAGGGCGAATCGAGCATCTTGTTGCAGTGAGCGTCGACCTTGACGAGGCTCGATGCGGTGATCTCCTCGAACATCATGCCGTAGGGATTGATGAGGAAATGGTGCGGGTCGTCGTGATGCGGGCCGGGCACGCGCGCCGAAATGTGCGTGAACACGATGTCGTCCCACCCGTAGAGGGCGACCAGCCGGTAGCACGCGGCGAGGTCCACCCGAACCTGCCACTCCTCTGCCGACACCTGTGCGCGCACTCCGGGCTGCTGCATTGCGTTCATGGGCCTCCTCCTCTTGTCCGGTCCGTGTCTCTTATACTATCCCACCATGCGACCCAACTTCCTGTTCATCATGGCCGACGACCTCGGCTACGCGGACCTCGGCTGCTACGGCGGCCGCGCATCCCCCTCCTGCTCGCCGAATCTCGACCGCATGGCGGCTTCGGGTCTCAGGTTCACGCAGGGCTATGCCAACTCCTCGGTCTGCTCGCCCTCCCGGTTCGCGCTGATCACCGGGCGTTGGCAGTACCGCTTGCGGGGCGGGGCGGACGAGCCCGTCGCCACAAGGGTGCGCGGAAACCCGGTGCTCGGCCTGCCGCCGGCGCATCCGACCATGCCATCGCTGTTGCGCGACGGGGGGTACTCGACGGCGCTGGTGGGCAAGTGGCATCTGGGGTTCCCGCCGCATTTCGGGCCACTGCAGAGCGGCTACCAGGAGTATTTCGGGGTGATGAGCGGGGGCGTGGACTACTTTACGCATTGCGATTCGGCCGGCGTGCATGACCTGTGCGAGGGCGAGGCCGAAGTGCATCGGCCGGGCTACCTCACCGACCTGATCTCGGACCGCGCCGTGGATTACATCGAGCGGCAACGCGGGAAGGCGCCTTTCATGCTGTCCGTGCACTACACGGCGCCGCATTGGCCCTGGGAGACGCGCGACGACGAGGACGTGGCCCGTTCGATCGAGAAGATCATCCACACCGACGGCGGGTCGGTCGACACCTACCTGAGGATGATCGGCCATATGGACGAAGGCATCGGCCGTATCCTTGCGGCGCTGAAGGCCACCGGCGCCGAGGAGAACACGATGGTCGTGTTTACCAGCGACAACGGCGGTGAGCGGTTTTCCGACACATGGCCGCTGGTGGGCAAGAAGATGGACCTGCTCGAAGGCGGCATCCGCGTACCGTATATCGTGCATTGGCCGGCCGCAGTGCGTGCCGGCACGGTCACGTCGCAACTTGCCATGACGATGGACTGGATGCCGACGTTCCTGGACGCGGCGGGCGTTGCGCCCCACCCGGACTACCCGCTCGACGGCGTGAGCCTGCTGCCTGCGCTAAAGGATCCTCAAGCCGTGATCGCCCGCGACCTCTACTGGCGCATGAAATTCCGCGGCCAGCGCGCGATGCGCTCGGGCGACTGGAAGTACTTCGCCAACGATGACGGCGAATTCCTGTTCGACCTTTCGAAAGACCAGAGGGAGCGGGCCAACCTAGCGCGGCGTGACGCGACGAGGCTGCAGGCGATGCGGGAGAAATTCGAGGCCTGGGAAAGGACGGTGCCGCCGATCCCGCAGGACGCCATTTTCTCGATCCCCTACACCCGGGCGGACCTGGCACACCCGAGCTGAGGTTCCGTGATCTATTCGATGATCCGATCGGCGCGCAAAAGCAGTTCTTGCGGCAGGCTGAGACCCAGGGCCTGCGCCGTGCGCTGGTTCACCACCAACGCGATGCGAGGTGGCTGCTCCACCGCGATTTCGCCAGGGAGGGCGCCCTTGAGGATCTTGTCGATCAGGGCTGCCGCGCGCGCTACCGCGTCGTCCTGGATCGGCCCGTACGAAAGCAGGCCCCCGGCAGTCGCGAATACGTCGTAGGGCGATATGGAGGGGATGCGGTGCTGGATCGACAGCGCCGCGAGGCGCGACGCGTAAACCAGGGTGAACCGGTTAGGCGCGACGAACATCGCGTGGGCGCCGTCGCGTCTGGCCGCGGCGAAAGCTGAGGGAAAGTCTTCGGCGTCCGTGAATTCCATGGGTAGCAGCGTGATGCCCATGGCCTGGGCCGGGGGGCGCATCTGCGCGAGGTAGAACTCGTGCTGCTTGTCGTACAACACGGCTACCCTCTTGAGCGCGGGCAGCGCAACCTTCAGCAGTTCAAGGCGCTTGCCTCCCAATTCCGGGGACATCAGGGAAATCCCGGTGAACAGGCCTCCAGGCCGCCGAAAGCTCTTGACCAGCCCGCTCGCGATCGGGTCGTCGCTCAGCACGAAGACCACCGGCACCGCCGGTCCCGCGTCGCGAAACGCGCGGGCGATGTCCGACCCGGGAGAGAATATGAGGTCCACCTTGTCGCGAAGGAGTCCCGCGGCAAGGACCGGATAGAGTTCGCGCCTGCCCTCCGCATATCGGCGCTCGAAAGCGATATTCCGTCCTTCCGTGTAGCCGAGCGCCTTGAGGTGCCTGACGATCGGCTCGTCGGCTGCCCCCGGGGTCGGGGCGGCGCCGAAATTCAGGACCCCGATGCGCGCGACCCGCGCCACCGGCTGCGCCCATGAGGTGGCAATCAGGGGCGCGAATGCCAGCGTGGAAAGAAATGCGCGCCGCTTCATGGAAGGGGCCGAAGGCGTTACTTGTAGCGCTTGCTTGCGATCGCGGCGCCGGCGGCGAGGGCCTTCAGCTTGGCGAGGGCGATTTCCCGGCTCATAGGGGCCATGCCGCAGTTCGTGCAGGCGATCAGCCGGTTCTTCGGGACGTACTTCAGAGCCCGCCCGATCGTGGCCGCGACTTCGGCCGGTGTCTCCACGCGGTCGGAAGCAACGTCGATGACGCCCACCATGACGTCCTTGCCTTTAAGCAGGGCCATGAGCTCGATGGGGACCTTCGAGTGGATGCATTCGAGCGACACCTGGTCGATGCTGCTCTTCGCGAGCACCGGAAAGATCTCCGCATACTGCCGCCATTCGGTGCCCAGCGTGTCCTTCCAGTCGGTGTTGGCCTTGATGCCGTAGCCGTAGCAGATGTGCACCGCAGTCTTGCACTTGAGCCCGCGGGCGGCGCGCTCCAGCGCCCTGACGCCCCAGGTCTTGACGTCGCTCATGTAGACGTTGAACGCAGGCTCGTCGAACTGCACCACGTCGACGCCGTCCTTCTCCAGTGCGCGCGCTTCCTGGTTCAGCAGTGCAGCGAACGCCATGGCCATCTTCACCTTGTCGCCGTAGTACTCGTCGGCGATCGTGTCGACGATGGTCATCGGCCCGGGCAGCGTGATCTTGAGCTTCTTCTTCGTATGGGCGCGCGCGATGCCGGCCTCGATCCTGTGCACGCGACCTTTCAGCTTCAGCGGACCGACGACACGCGGCACCATCGCGTCGTAGCGGTTGTTGCGGATCCCCATCTTCACCTTGTGCTCGAAGTCGATCCCCTCGACGTATTCGAGGAACCCGTGCACGAAGTGCTGGCGCGACTGCTCGCCGTCCGAGACGATGTCGATGCCCGCGTCCTCCTGCTCTTTCAGCCACAACAGAGTGGCATCCCGTTTGGCGGACGCGAGATCGTCGCCGGAGGCCTTCCATTTCGGCCAGAGCTTCTCGGGCTCGGCCAGCCACTCGGGCTTGGGCAGGCTGCCTGCGATGGTGGTCTTGAACATGGCGTCTCCGATGGGTCTTCTTATGGAATCCGCAGCAAGTTTACACGCCGGTCCCTAAGACCGCGGCCCCGGCTCCTGCTTCACCGTGACCACCAGCGCCCATCCCGTGAACTGCACGACCAGGAGGACGGTGAACGCGAGCGCATAGCTTTCCGGGGGGTACCTGCCGCCCTCGGCGGGAAACACGCGCAACAGCATGCCCGTGCCGACCTGGGCCGCGAACGCGTAGAGGAAGGTGGCGACGTTCAGCGCCGTGTTCAGGCGACCGGACACGCTCACCGGGAAATGCCGGGAAAGGATCGAGTAGGCCAGTATGGGCGCCACCGCGCCGAAGGTGTAGGCGAGCAATGCCGCCAGCTTCCACTGCGGCGGGGCGAAGGTAAGCAGGCCGAAGCACGCGACGCCGAACCCCGTGCCCCACTTCAGGATCCTGAGCCGGGACAGGCCGCGCGCAGCCATGCGGTCCGCCCCCTGGCCGAAGGCGACCGATGCCACCGCGTAGGAGAGGGCGGCGTACATCAGCCAGCGTGCAGCTTCGCCGCGAGGCAGGCTCTGTGTGTCCATCAGCCACGGAACCAGCCAGAGCCCGAACAGTGCCTGGTAGCTGCCCTGCAGCAGGACCAGGGACAGGCCGATCCGCCAGAAGGCGGGTGAGGCGAAGATCTCGGCGATGCGTGACAGTTGCTCGCCCCAGAGCTCCTTGGCCCCGGGAACGGGCTTCTCGGGAACCACAAGGAAAATGCATATGGCGACGGACAGCGAGAGCAGAGCGAGCCCCGTGAACATGGCCCGCCACCCGAACGAGCTAGTGGCCAGTTCAACGGGAACCGTCGCCGCGACCGCTCCCAGGGCGCCGATCGCGAGGATCCAGCCGTTCAGCGTCGCCATGCGCTCGAGCGGAAACCACAGCGTGAAAGCCTTCATCGATCCCATCAGGCAGGCGGAAACGCCGACGCCGATCAGGGCGCGCCCCAGCGTGAGCCCGCCCAGCCCGCCGGCTGCGGCGAACGCGAGCGCACCCGCCGCCGCCACGAGCACGAGTGCCGCCGTGACGCGCCGGGGGCCATAGCGGTCGAGGAAGATGCCGAGCGGCACCTGGAGTGCGGCGAATGCGATGAAGTAAGTGCTGGTCAGCAGCCCCAGTTCGGAGGATGACAGCGAAAATTCGCCCGCGATGTCCTTCGAGATGACCGCATTGACGTTGCGGAAGAGGATCGACAGGAAGAACCCTGCCGCGAACGGCAGGAAGACGATCGCGAGGAGGCGGGCGGGGAGGGCGGGGGAGTTCACCCCCGGCATTCTAGGGGGCTTATTCGGCGGCCGCGGTTTGCGATGCGGAACCCTTGTCCCAGAAGACGATGCGGCTGTGCAGGAAACGGATCGTGAGGCTGCCCGCCACGCCCAGCACCGCGAGGCTCAGCAGGGCGGCGAACATGGTGTTGGTCTCGAGATTGACCGCAGCCGCGTTGATCAGGTGGCCGAGGCCCTTGGTCGAGGACACGAATTCGGCGACCACGGCGCCAATGAGGCCGAGCACTATGGCGATCTGCAGCCCGGCGAAGACGTGGCCCGCGGCCGATGGGATCTTGATGCGGGTGAGGATGTGCCATCGGGACGCGGAAAAGGCGTGCATCAAGTCGAGCAGGGCGGGGTTGGTCTGCTTCAGGCCCACGGCGGTGTTGATGAACATCGGGAAGAAGCACACCAGGGCGACCATGACGACTTTGGATTCCAGCCCGAAACCGAACCAGACGATGATCAGCGGGGCAAGAGCCACCTTGGGCATCGACTGGAGCGCCACCACGAACGGCAGGAACATCTGCTCGACGGTGCGCGATTCGGCGAACAGGCACCCCAGCACGAAGGCGAGCGTGCAGCCCAGCACATAGCCGAAGACCATCGACTGCAGCGTGAACAGGAAGTGCTTCCAGAACAGGCCTTCGATGTAGCCGCGCTGGAGCGCTTCCAGCACCGCATACGGCGTCGGCAGGATGAAGTTGGGCACCTTGAAAACGCGGATCGCCGCTTCCCACAGCGCGACCAGCACGACGAAGGTCGCCAGGGGATACAGGAAGGTCTTCAGCTTCTCGTTCATCGCCGGCGCCTCAGTCGAACTTCACCAGGTCGGAAAAAAGTGCCCGCAGCTCGTTGCAGTGCTCGGCGAAGCGCTTCTCCGCCATGGTTTCCAGGGTGCGCGGCCTCGGGAGTTCGACCTCGAACTCGCGGATCGTGCGCCCGGGCCGCGCGGAGAGCACCGCGATGCGGTCGGAAAGGAACACGGCCTCGGGAATCGAGTGCGTGATGAACATGACCGACTTCCCGGCCGCCATCCAGATGCGCTGCAGCTCGATCATCATGTGCTCGCGCGTCATCGCGTCGAGCGCGGCGAAGGGCTCGTCCATCAGCAGCAGCGCCGGGTCGTGCACCAGCCCGCGCGCGATGCCGACCCGCTGCTGCATGCCGCCGGAGAGTTCGTTGGGGTAGTGGTTCGCAAACTTCTCCAGGCCCACGAGCTTCAGGAGCGCCAGAGCCTTGTCGCGGCCGGCCGCCAGGTCGAGGCCCAGCGTGCGGATCGGGAGCAGCACGTTCTCGAGCGCAGTCTGCCAGGGCAGCAGGGTGGGCTGCTGGAACACGATTCCCACGTCCGGCCGCGGGCCGTCGATCGGCGAGCCGCGCAACGTTACGGCACCGCCCGAGGGCTTGAGCAGGCCGGCCACGACCTTGAGCAGCGTGGACTTGCCGCAGCCGGAAGGGCCGAGCACGGACAGGAACTCCCCCTGGCCGAGGGTGGCGCTCATGCCCTCCAGCGCCTTGACCGGTCCCCTCGAGGACGTGTAGGTGACCGCGAGCGCGTCGGCGTGGAAGAGCGGCTGGAGTGTGGCCGGCGCTGTCACTGCGGCTGGATGCCCAATTGCCTCGCAAGGGCTCCGTAGCGCTCGATATCCTTCTGCATCGCCGCGGCGAATTGCTCGGGGGTGCTGCCTATGGGCTCGAGGCTGCGGGCGGCGAATTCCTTCCGGCCGTCGGCGCTCAGCACGTACTTGGCCGTTTCCGCCTGGATCCGGTCGACGATCGCCTTGGGCGTGCCCGCCGGCGCGACGAGGCCGTACCAGAATGAGGAGTCGAACGCCTTCAATCCGACTGCGGCGCCGGCGTCCGTGAACAAAGGGACCGATGGCATGGACGGCGTCGGCGTCGTCACCCCGAAGGCCTTGAGTTTGCCGGAGTTGACCAGCGGCGTAGAGGCGCCCGGGTTGTCGAGGAACACCGACACCTGGTTGCCGATCAGGTCGGGGTAGACCTGCGAAGCGCCCTTGTAGTTGATGTCGAGCATCGAAGTTCCGGTCAGCGCCCTGAACTGCAGCGTGAGGAGGTAACCGATGGTCGAGGTGCCGACGTTGGCGAAATTGAGCTTGCCCGGGTTGGCCCGCGCATAGGCGACAAGTTCGGCGATCGAGCCTGCGGGCAGGGCGGGGCTGCCCAGCAGAACGAACGAGGTATTGCCGATCATGGTGATCGGCGCGAAGCTCTTCAGCGGGTCGTACGGCACGCTCTTCTGCAGCACGAGGGCGCCAGGATGCGTGCTCGAGGTCGCAATGCCAATGGTGTAACCGTCCGGCGCGGCCTTGGCCACCGCGTCCGCGCCGATGGTGCCGCCCGCGCCGCCGCGGTTCTCGACCACAACGGGCTGGCCCAGGGCATCGGCGAGTCTGGCGGCCACCGACCGCGCGGTGAGGTCCGTGCCGCCGCCCGGCGGGAAAGGCACGACCAGCTTCAGAGAGTGCGTGGGCCAGGCCTGGGCATGGGCGGTCCCGATCAAGGCTGCCAGCAGTGTGATTCCGAGCACGCGTTTCATTTCCGCACCTCCGGGTACATGACCGCGTCGCCATGGCGGTACATTTCTTCCATCTCGGCCTTCGAGATGCGGTCGACCGTCGTGCCGCGGATCGCGGCCAATTGCTCTGCGAGGATGTTGCGCTTCACTTCGGCCGCGAGGATGTTCACCCGGCCGTAGCATTCCGAGACGTTTCGCCCGAGCACGGTGATGCCATGGCGCTTCATCAGGATGCAATTGGTGTCCTGGATGAAAGCCTTGATCGGCGCCACGTCCTCCTCCACGTTGATGTGCGCCGGGAGGAAGTGCACGGGCTTTTGCATGAGGTAGGAGAACGTGAGCCCGACGGGACGGAATTCCTCGACCCCGGAGGCGAGGTAGGCGATTGTCTCGTCGTGGTGCAGGTGGATCACGCAGTGGATGTCGGGGCGCAGCCGCAGCATCTCGCGGTTCATCTGGTGGCCGACCGTGGTGGCCCGGTCGCCGTGCAGGATCCTGCCATAGGGGACGTCAGTGATCACCACGTCGTCCACGCCCATCTCCTCGAGCGATACACCCTGGCATTTCACGTAGCAGACGCCCTCCGGGTAGTCCGGGTGCGGCGCGCGCATGACCATGTTCCCCACCGCCGCCTGTACGTACCCGCGGGCGGCCAGCCGGTGCGCGTAGATCACGTACTGCTCGGCGAACCTGCGGTCGAACTTCACCGCCGGGTCCGGGGCGAGCTGGTTGACCTGGTAACGGGGTTCCGGGGCGTTCATGGGTCCTCCTGGACAGGGCTCAGGGCAGCTTGCGCGCGTCGGCGAGCACGGCAGCCGGGTCGAAATTGTTCATCGCCGGCACGAGGGCATTGGTGTAGAGCGTATTCAGGTCGATTGCGGTCGTCTGGATCTGGCCGCCGTCTGCCATCACCTGGGCCATGTTCTTCCACGCGCCTTCGGGGTATTCGCCCCAGCGCGGCGCGGAGCCTTTGGGAAACGCCAGGTATTTGTCGTAGCGCGCGTTCAGCAACGCGACGCTGTCGGCGAGGATCTTCGCTTCGTTCGCGCCGGGCGGCTTGAGCGAGGGTTCTTCCTTCCAGGCTGCCTTGATGCATCCGGGGCGGTTCACGTTGCAGGCGAGCGTCGCCTTGGCCAGTGCCCGCCCGAAGGCAGCCAGCAGCTTCGGGTTCGTGCGGATCGTGTCCTCGTGCGCGATGATCCCGTTGGAGAAGAGGTCGAGGTACTTCTGCGGCATCTTCAGGCGGCGCAGCGCGGTACCCTGCGTTTCCAGCTGGGTGTGCATGGTCTCGAACAGGTTCAGCGCATCGACCCTTCCTTCCTTCAATGCGAGGAAAGCCGGTGCCCCGAGGCCGGTCGGGACGAGTTCGATATCGCGGCCGACTTCGAGCCCCATCTCCTTGAACATCGCTCGCGTGAGCGGGATGTTGCCGAACGTCAGCGCGCCCACTGCGATCTTCCTGCCCTTGAGGTCGGCGAGGGCTTTGGCGGGGGACCCGGCGAGCACGGCGAACTCCCAGACGTTCTCGCGGATCACGTTGTAGTAGAACTTCAGCGGCAGCGGATCCTTGCCCGGCTGGCGTGAAATCACCAGCGGATCGGGGTTCGGGAAGCCGACGGTGATGCGCTTCGCGACGATCTGCGGCAGCAGTACCGCGCTGCCGTTGAAGACCACGGTCTCGACCTCGATACCCTCTTCGGCGAGGTACCCGAGGTGCTTGGCAACCAGCAGCTGGCCGTTGACGACCGTCAGCGGGCTGACCAGGCCGAACACGATCTTCTGCTGCGCCTGGACGGCCGAGCCCCACAGGCACAGGACGAGGAGCAGCAGGCGGCCTTTCATTGGGCCGCCTTGGCGCGTGCGACGATCGCGGCGGCGTCGAAGCGGTTCATCTCGGGCACCAGGGCGTTGGTGTAGCAGGATTCCACGGGGATGTCCTTGGTGGAGATCTGGCCGCCCTCGAACAGCGCCACAGCGAAATCCTTCCAGGCCTGCGCGGGGAACTCGCCCCAGCGGCGCTGCTTCTGGTCGTCGAAATCGAGGTACTTGTTGAAACGGGCATCCATGATCTTCGCCGCATTGCGGATGTTCGTCGCCTCGTCGCCGCTGGTCGGCTTCTGGTTCGGATACAGGGACCAGAAGGCTTTCACGCAGGCCGCGCGGTTGGCCTCGCAGAAGACCGAGGCCTTGGCGATCGCGCGCCCGAACGCGACGAGCGTCTTCGGGTCGTCGCGGATCATGTCCTCGTGGGCGACAAAGCCGTTCGAGAACAGGTCCTTGTATTTCTTCGGCATCGCGAGGCGCCGGATGGCGGTGCCCTGCACCTCGAGCGTCGCGTGTTGCGAGTCGAAGAGGTTCAGCGCGTCGACCTTCTTCTCGCGGAAGGCGAGGAAGGCGGGGGCGCCGACGCCCACGGGCACCAGCTCGGCTTCGAACCCGAGCTCCTTGAACATCGCCTTGGTGATCGGGATGTTGCCGAAAGTGAGGGCGCCCACTCCGATCTTGCGGCCCTTGAGGTCCCTGAGGTCCTTGATGGGAGAATCCGCCGGGACGATGAACTCCCAGGCCGACTCGCGCGTGGCGTTATAGAAGTATTTGAGCGGCAGCGGGTCCTTGCCCGGCTGCCGGGAGATCATCAGCACGTCCGGGTTCGGGTAGCCTACATGTACGCGCTTTGCCGTCATCTGGGGCAGCAGCGTGCCGGTGCCGTTGAACTCGACTATGTCCACGTCGAGGCCTTCCTCCTTGAACATCCCGAGGCCCTTGGCGGCGACGATGATCCCCAGCGAAAGGGTCACCGATGTGACGGTGCCGAAGACGACCTTGGTTTGTGCACGGGCCTGGCCTGCGGACAGGCCGATCGCAAAGGCTGCGGAAAGGCAGACGGCCCGTGTCTTGGAAATCGGATGCGGCATGAGCGGCTCCAACGAGTGGTCGATGTTAATTCCCGTGCAATAACCGGGCCAGCGGCCGGTTACCTGGCGAAAGCCTCCGGGGGCGTGAACGCAGCGTAGTCACCCTCCAGCAGTCGCGCGAACGCGATCGTGGACAGATCCCCAAGATACGGCCCGATGATCTGCACGGCAAGCGGCAGGCCGCCTGGCGCGACTCCGATCGGCGCGACTGTCGCCGGCAGGTAGCTTACCGTGGCGATCCCCTGCCAGAAACCCTGCGCGTTATAGGGCACCTGGCGGCCGTCGATGTCCAGTTTGCGCGCGTCACGCGCACCGGACTCGTCGATCGGGAATGCGGGCACCGGCGTGCCCGGGATCAGCAGCAGGTCGTGGTCCCTGAAGTAGTCGGCCCACATCGCGCGCAGCGCCATGCGAGCCTCGTGCGCGGCGCACCAGTCGCGGTGGTACTGGGCGAGGCCGCGCGCCGCGAGTGCGGGCGGGCTGGCATCGTCCGGTGCGTACTTCGCCGCCTCGGCGAGCGTCTGCTGGAACGCCGCGTCGTTCATGCGCGCAGCGCTCACCCCGCGCACGAACCGCATGAACATGCCCTGGTGCTTCTGCGCGTCGATCGGCATCGCGGCAGGCGTGACTTTGGCGCCGTGCCTGCGCAGCCACTGGGCGAGCGATTCCAGCCCGGTACGCACCGAATTGGCGATCGGGCTGATTCCCACGTCGGTAAGCATCCCTATGCGCAGGCCTTTTACTCCCTTGAAGGCGGGGCGCGGCAGTTTCAGCGTCCAGCCCGGGGCGTCTTCCTCGAGTGGACCGGCAACCGCGTTGAGGAAGGGTTCGAGGTCCTTCGCGCTGCGCGTGATCGGGCCGAGCACCGAAAGGTCGGGAATCGAGAGGGCCGGTGTCAGCGAGTGGCCCCGCGTGGGGACTACACCGTAGCTCGGCTTGTGGGCATACAGTCCGCAAAAACTTGAAGGCACGCGGACCGACCCGGCGAGGTCGCTGCCGAAATCGGCCGCCGACAGGCCGGCCGAGACGGCCGCCGCGCCCCCGCCCGACGAGCCGCCCGGCGTACGGGTGAGGTCGTAGGGATTGCGCGTAGTGCCGTAGATGGCGTTGTAGGACTGCAGGTCCTGCAGCAGCAGCGGCACGTTGGTCTTGCCGAATACCACCGCACCCGCCGCCATCAGACGTTCTATGGCCACCGAGGTGTAGTTCGCGACGCTGTCTTTGAACGCGGGATTGCCCCAGGTGGTCTTGAGACCCTCCACATTGAAGGACTCCTTCACCGTCATCGGCAGGCCGTGCAATGGGCCCCAGGACTCGCCCTTCTTCAGCGCGCGGTCGGCCGCCTTGGCGCGTTTTCGTGCGCGTTCGAAGTCGCGCACCACGACCGCGTTGAGCGCCCCGTCGTGTTTCTCGACGCGGGCGATGTAGTGGTCGAGCAGCTCGAGCGCGGAGACCTTGCCCGAGCGCAGCTTCGCGGCAAGGGCGGTGGCCGAAGAGAAGGCGATGTCGGCGGGCATGGAGGTCCTCAGGCAGTCGTCGGGGAGTAGGTGCCGCGGCCGACGGCGCACAGCTTGCCGTCCGGGCCGAACACGTCGATGTCGATGACCGCGGTCGACTTGCCCGCCCGGCGCACTACCGCGGTGGCGTCGAGGTAGTCGCCCACCGAGGGCCGCAGGTAGTCGATCCTGAGGTTGATGGTGGGCACGCCGCCGCCGGCCAGCATGCCGATGGCGAAGTCGCCCACCGTGTCAATGAAGGAAGCGATCGGCCCGCCATGGAACTGCTTGGTGCCGGCGCGGCGCTCGAGCTCGGGCCGCAGCGGCATGCGCGCCGAGAACGTGCCTTTCGCGTGGTCGACCCCGGTGGCCTTCAGGCCGAGGAAGCCGATGAACGGCGAGCGGTCGAAGATCGCCTGGATGTCGGCGAGCTCGAGCTTTTTCGGCTCGGCTTTCTGGACGGGTTCGCTCATGGCTTCACCACGACCTTGCCGAACACCTCGCGGTCCTCGAGCATGCGGAAGGCCTCGTTCGCCTCGGAGAGATTGTATTCCTTGTCGATCACGGGCTTGAGCTTGCCGGTCTTGATCATGTCGATCAGCGTGAACAGGTCCTCGCGCATCCAGCCGTTGGATCCCAGCACCTGTAATTCGAAGGTCCAGATGAAGCGGATGTCCTCCTGCGGGTCGTAGCCGGCGGTCGCGCCGCAGGTCAGCAGGCGCCCGCCCCGGTGCAGCACGCGCATCGACTTCACCCACGTGTCGCCGCCGGTGAAGTTGACCACAACGTCCATGCCGTCCTGGAACTTGCGGCGGTGGGGCTTGCCGAACTTCTCGAACACCCACTTCATGAAGTCGTGCTTTTTGTAATCGAGCAGGTGGTCGGCGCCGAGCTCGCCCAGGCGCTTGAGCTTGTCTTCGCTCGAGGCCGCGGCGATGACTTCCGCGCCGGCGAGCTTTGCGAGCTGCACGCAGCAGGTGCCCACGCCGCCGGAGGCGCCGAGGATCAGCACCTTCTCTTTCGCGGCGACCTTGCCGATCGTCACCATCATGCGAAGCGCGGTGCCGTACGCTACGGGCAGGCACGCCGCCGCTTCGTACGACACTTCGTCCGGCAGCTTCACGAGGTGGTGGTCCGGCACGGCACAGAACTCGGCCAGGCCGCCGGGACGCATCTCTCCCAGCAGCCCACCGGGGCCGACCCGGTCCACCGGGTCGACCATCACCCGGTCGCCGACTTTCCAGCCCTTGACCGAGGGACCGACCTCGACGATCTCGCCCGCGAAATCCAGGCCGGGGATGCAGGGCATCGGGACCTTGATGCCGGGCATGCCCTTGCGCGTGAAGACGTCGTGGTAGTTGAGGGTCGCCGCGCCGACCTTGAGGACGACTTCGTCGGCGGCAGGCTTCGGGTCCGGGTAGTTGGTCTCGTACTTGATCGTGCCGGGACCGCCGTGCTCAAAAATGACTGCTGCTTTCATTGCTATTTCTCCGCTTGCAGGAACTGGACCGCCGCGCCGCAGGCATCCTCCGGCGCGACCCAAATTTGCGATGCATTCATGCCGGCATGCACAGGCACGCCTTTCGACTCCAGATACCGCCGCGTGGCATCGATCGACGCGACGCGGATGCCTATGCCGGCGGGCGAGGGCGGCGGTGGCACGAAGCCGCCGGGGACCCGCGCGCGCCAGCTGGCCTCGTCCGCCAGCCACATCGTGCCCCGGTCGAGCGTGAGCTTGATGACCCCGGGAAAGCGCTCGACCTTCTCGGAGAACAGCGGCGCGAATTTCCTCGCGGTGGCCTCCGGGTCCGGCACCACGAAATACACGGCGTCGATCGCCAGCGCGCCGTTCGGGTGTTCGAGCAGGTGGGGCTGCCACAGCACGTCTTCGGTCAGGTGCTCGAGGAAGATGAACCTCGCCTCGGTGACCTTCTGGCGGTCGATGTACATGTTGCGGAACTTCGCCCGCCTCGTTTCCTTGTCGTCGGGCCCGAAGGCCGCATCGCGTTCCAGCGCGCGTGGCGGCTCGACCGGCAGGCCTTTCGCCTGGAATTCGGCATAGGCTGCGTCCGCTTCCCCGCACCGCAGCGCGACGATGTGAAGGCCCTCGTAGCGCGCCACCATGTCCTTCACCGAGCTGTACATGCTCGCGTCGGTCAGGCCGATGATCTCCAGGTAGCCCTCGCGGAACATGGCGCAGTGGTTGCCCGATCCCCAGGGTTCCACCGGCCCGCCAGCGGTGCGCGCACCCGAATGGAAGCTGCGGGCGGTCAGCTGGAAGCCCAGCCGCGAATACGCGTCACGGCCGCGGTCGAGGTTGGACACGGCAACGCCGCAGTGATCGAGTTCGCGCTTCATCGGGTCAGCCTCAGGAGGAATCCGTTGGTGTGAGCGGGGCCGACGAACCATTCGTCGCCGTGCTTGCTTACCGGGACGCCATTGCCTTCCATGTGCCTGGCTGCGCGGTCCCGGTCGGTGAAGCGCACTTCGACGCCCGCAAATGCCGGGCGCGCCGCGGGCACCCAGCCATAACGCGAGCTGAAGGCCTCCGTGCGGTGAAGCTCAATAGTGCCCCCGCCCGTGGGCGTGAAGACAAGTGTTCCGTCTGTCCGTTCGACTGCTTGGACGCCGGTGACTGTCGCAAGGCGCTCGCGCTGGGCCGGGATGTCATCGGCGCAAACCAGGGCGGCCTCCAGGGCGATGGCGCCGTTCGGGTGGTCCTGGTAGCGCGGTTGCCAGAGGTACTCCGGCGTCTGGTGCTCCAGGACGATGTAGCGGCCTTCCGGGTACGCTTCATCGCGGCTGAAGATGTTCCTGAAGCGCATCGTTTCTTCCGCGCCATCGACATCGAGCTTGCGGGCGCGCTGCACCGGAGGGTTGAACGTAGGAGTGCGCGCAGCGATTCCGGCATAGGCGGCATCCGCATCCGGAACGCGCAGCGCGAGCAGGTGGAGACCCTGGAAGCGCGAAATGAATTTAGTCCACGGGTTGTACGCAGTGGCATCGACGACACCGATGAGTTCGAGGTAGCCCCTGCGCAGGATCGCGCAACGGTTGGCCGTAGCCCACGGCCCTTCCTCGTTGCGGTCTGGCATGCGGCCGCTCTGCCGGCTGACCGGGGACAGCGTGAAGCCGAGCTTTTCCCAGCGCGCGGCTCCGGAGGCGAGGTCCGGCGCGATCGCGCCGAGGTGGTCGAGCGACGCCATTCAGGAGTTCGCCTTCTCGGGCTCGCGCCAGAGTTCGCGCGCCCGCGCCTTCAGGAGCTTGCGGTCGATCTTGTTTGGTCCCGCGAGAGGCAGCGCGTCCATGAACTCAACCTGCCGCGGGTGCTGGTAGGCGGGGGCATTGGCAAGCGCGTACCGCTTGATCTCTTCCTCGCCCAGAGCGGACCCCGTGCGCCGCACGATGAACGCGAAGGGCTTCTCACCCTTCAGTTCGTCGGGCACGGGCACGACGCAGGACTGCGCGATGTCCGGATGCCTTTCGAGCATGTGCTCGACCTCGCCCGGGTAGATGTTTTCGCCGCCGCAGTTGAACATGTCGTCGGCGCGACCGATGAAGTAGTAGGCGCCTTGGGCGTCGCGGCGGAATACGTCACCGGACACGTACCAGCCGTCGGGGGTCAGGGCCTCGCGAGATTTTTCCGGGAGGTTGAGGTAGCCGGTCATCGTGGCCGGCGTGTGCTGCACCAGCACGCCTTCGTCGGTGTCGTTGCCCTGGGCGTCGACGAGGCGCACCTGCACGCCGGGAAGGGGCCAGCCGAGCGCCATGTCGGGCCGCGGGCGCCCGTCCGGATGCGGGCCGAACACGACCGGGCCGGCTTCCGTGGTGCCGTAGGCGTTCATGATCGTCGCCTTGGGGAAAAGGCTGCGCAGGTCGTCGATCAGCTTCTGCGTCGTGGGCGCCGAGCCCATGCGCACGGTACGTACGGAGGCCAGGTCGGTTTTTGCGATCGTGGCCTTTTCGCGCACCATCATCGCGAGCATGGTCGGCACCGAGGTGAGCCAGGTGACGCCGAATCGCCCGACCGCCTCCACATAGCGTTTCGCATCGAATTGCGGCATCAGCACCATGCTGGCGTGCGCCGCGAACACGAATTTCGACGTGCCCAGCCCGTTCATGTGGAACAGCGGTGCCGCAACGATCAGCCGGTGATCCCCCGGCGGGATCGTCGCAAGGCGCGATTCGATCGCCCACAGGTGGCCCTGATGCGACAGTGGCACGCCCTTGGGCCGCCCGGTCGAACCGGAGGTGTAGAGGACCATCGCGGTCTCGCCCTCGCGCGGCACGACCGTCTCGAACGGTCCGTGATCGAGCAGTGCCTCGAACTCGGCGCCGAACTCGAGGATGGGCAGGTCCGCGGCGATCGCCGGGCGGCGCTCGGCGTCGCAGAGCACCAGCTTCACGCTGGAATCGCGCATGACGAAATCGATCGTGTCGCGCGGAAACTTGTGGTTCACCGGGACCGCGACGAGGCCCGCGCGCATGATCCCGAAATACGCGATCAGGAACTCCGCGCGATTGGCCGACAGGATGGCCACCGAGTCCCCGCGCACAAGGCCGCGTTTGAGCAGGCCGCGTGCGCAGGCGTCCGAAAGGGCGTCGATTTCGCCGTGGGTGTATTCCCGCGGCCTGGCCCAGTCGAGGCAGTCAATCAGCGCGAGGCGGGAAGGGTCTTTGTTGCGATCGAGCAGATCGCCGAGGTTGGTCAGCATGGTCCGGGAAAGATAGCGGAAAAGGGGGGGCTCGTGCGCGCCAGGAGCGAACCGCCGTCAGGCGAGCAGGATCCGGTTCACACCGTCGCCAACCCGGTCCGGCGGCACGCCGTAAATATGCAGCGACATCGCAAAGCCCGGCGAGCGGTTCGCCAGCCGGTGCACGAAGCGCCCGTCGCTCGCGTCGCAACAGGATTCGCCGGCCGCCATGGCGCGCGTCGAAACCATAGGACCGGGTTCGCTTTCACCGTCATTCCAAGCCACGTAGGTCTCTTCCTCCAGAACCCCGGTGTGCAACCCAAGCGCGCACCACGCGAGGTGGGCGTGGACTGGCGTGATGCAGCCCGGTGGCCAGACCAGGCCGAGGACGCAGAACCTGCCCGCGGGATCCGCATGCAGCAGCACCCGGCTGTAGCCCGTGCAGCACATCACGTAGCGCATGCCGTCGAGGAGCGCAGTGTTGTCGATGTGTAGCGCGATCGCCTCGCGGGCGGCCGTGGCCGAAGCGCCCCAGTCCCCGCGCCGGACCTGCGCGAAATTCCGGTCGAGTGACCCGACCAGCGCGGCGAACGCGCCGGGGGCCGAGCCGGCCTGCCAGTTGTCTATGGGCGAGGCGGTGCCGGGGACGGTGACGGAACGTGCGGCGTGCATTTTTTATGAGCCTTTGCTTGTGGAGTGGGTCGCTCAGCCGAGCGCGCGGCACCAGTCGGCCATCAGCTTGCAGCACTGCGCCTTCAGCTCCGGCTGGTCGTTCAGGTAATGCTTCCCGCCCTTGACCGGGGTCAGCGTGCGGTTCGTGTGCGGGACTGCGTCGTACAGCATCTGCGCGTAGCCGGGGTAGCAGCCGGGATCGGCCGTGCCGTAGATCACGTGGACAGGGACGCTGACACCGCGAAGGCGCTCCGGGCCGAACCCGTTGGACAGCCTTTGGCTCCACTGCGAAAGCCACGAGCGCAGCGTGGTGAAATGGCCGATCGAGCCAGGAATCAGGTTGGCGACATACGGCTCGCCCCATTGCGTCGTCGCCGCGCGGTCCGAGGGCTCGAGCGTGAGGTCGAGGTTGCGCGGGTCGGCCATCGTCCCGTGCACGACGAAGGGGAGGTCGTTGACCTTGCCGCCGGTGGCGGTATCCAGTGTTTCGAGCTTGCCGAGCGCCCATTGGGTGA
This sequence comes from Burkholderiales bacterium, assembly GCA_965279075.1. Classification (GTDB taxonomy): domain Bacteria; phylum Pseudomonadota; class Gammaproteobacteria; order Burkholderiales; family SG8-39; genus SZAS-79. The sequence goes on from CBDIHI010000002.1 coordinate 44,880, forward strand.
TGCGTTCGTTGCGAGCCACCTGTGCCGCGCGATACCGACCAAGGAAGGCGGGCGAATAGGGCGGGCCGTTTTCCGGGTTGAACATGTCGAGCGCCGGATCCCGCGCGAGCGGGTCGTTCTCGTCCGTGATCGCGGGGTCGAGCTTCTCGGTGAGGACGATGTTGCGGCCCGGGTGCGCCATCAGCAGGATCAGCGCGTCGGCCGGGGGCAGGTCCGCCTTGGTAAGGTCGGGCCCGCCGCCTGCGGGGGTGCCCGTGATCGTCGGGTGCTCGGCCTGCGACTGGTAGAGGGACACCAGGCCGCCGCCCCCGGAGTTGCCGATCAGCACCACGCGCCGGTAGCCCTCCGTGCGCAGGTGGCGCACCACCGAACCGATGTCGAGCACGCAGTCCTCGAGCAGCAGCGTGGCCTCGTTGCCGATATAGCGCGTGGTCATGCCTATCGCGTCGACGCCGTTCTCGGCCAGCGGGGCCAGGGCATAGTGCCCCATGAAGTTGGATGAGGGGTGGATCACCACCACCGCGGTGTCGGCCTTGGTCCTGGCGCGGTGGCGCGTGCACCAGAGCACTCCCGCGCGGCGGGCGACGCCAGACTGGATGCCCGAGCCCGCGGCCGACTGCATCGGCACCGCGAGGAGTTCTCGGCCGCTTGCCGGCTGGCTCATTTGCGGTTCCAGGACAGCACGTAATCCTTGCGTTCGGTCGCCAGGGCGGCGGGTCCGAGCGCGAGGGGCTGGAACGTGTCGAGCATGACCGCGGTTTCCTCGGTGCGCTGGCCTACGCGCGAGGGCGCTGACTCCCACGCGGCGGGCTGGGGCCCGTGGATATGACCGGCGGGATGCAGCGAGACCGCGCCGCGCTCGACGCCGCTGCCTTTGCGCGAGAAGAAGTTGCCCTCGGCATAGAAAATGAACTCGTCGGAGTCGACGTTCGAGTGGAAGGACGGGAGCGGCATCGCGCGGGGGTCGTAATCGAGCATGCGGGGCACGAAGTTGCACACGACGCAGCCCGGCGCCTCGAAGACCTGGTGGACCGGCGGTGGGCGATGGAAGCTTCCCGAGATCGGCGAGAAGTCTTCGATGTTGAGCGCATAGGGGTAATTGCAGCCGAACCAGCCGGCCACGTCGAACGGGTGGGTCTGGTAGGTATAGCGGGTGAGCCCGGCGCGGGTCTTGACGATGACAGGGACGTCGCTACCTTCTGCGAGCAGAGGGCCCTCGGGCCGGCGCAGGTCGAGTTCCGAGTACGGGGATTCCTGGTGGTACTGGCCGTACTGCGTCAGGTAACGTTTCGGTGGCCGCACGTGCCCGGTGGTCTCGAAAACCAGGGCGTTCAGCGGGCCGCCCGCGGCGGGCAGCCAGCGGTGCGTGGTTGCCTTCGGGATGACCACGTAGTCTCCCTTGGCGACGTCCAGCACCCCGAACACGGTTTCGAGCCGCGCGGCGCCGTCGTGAACGAAGACGAGCTCGTCGCCGATCGCGTTGCGAAAGAGCGGGGATGGCGCATCTGCGGAGACGAAGGACACCAGCACGTCGGCGTTGCCGCAAAGCAGTTGCCGGGCGCCGAGCATGTCGCCGCCCCGCGGCAGGCCGGCTGTACCGAACAGGCGTGGGGACAGCGGGTGGTTCGACGTGAGCGCGGGCGCCGTTGCTCCTGCGTCCTCGACCTTGACTACGGCCGAGGGCGTCTCGAGGTGGTAGAGCATGGACATGTCCGAGGAAAAGCCTTCCTCGCCCATGACCTCCGCGGCATACAGCCGCCCGTCCGGACGCCGGTGCTGGGAGAAACGCTTGCGGGGCGCATCCCCGACCTTCATGAAGTACGGCATCCGGGCCTCCTGGGCGGCGCTGCGCGCACCGGCCTTGTTCGGTAGTTTTTTACCAAGAACTTTGAAACGCCAGCGTAAAATTACCACAAATGATTATTGCTTAGTATAAGATTTACCACGACCTTACCGCCACTTTCGTTCGCTGCGACCCATGGAAATCACCTTCGGCGAGTATTTCCCGTACACCCATCACGCAGCGCGCGTGCCCGGCAAGCTTGTCGGCGGGGCCGAACCGGGACGGCACAAGGTCGCGATCGTCGGCGGCGGGCCCACGGGCCTGGCGCTGGCGCTGGACCTCGCCGCCCACGGCGTCGCTTCGGTCGTCCTGGAAGCCGACGACACGGTGTGCTCGGGCAGCCGGGCGGGGGCGTTCACGCGCCGCACCCTGGAGATTCTCGAACGGCTCGGCGTGATCGACGAGGTCATGCGCACCGGGCACGGCTGGTCGACGGGCTGGACCTACTACCGCGACAAGGAAGTCTTCCGGCTGGAGATGCCGAACGACGCCAACCAGAAGTACCCGCCCGCGATCAGCCACCTGCAGAACTACATCGAGCACGTCATGGTGGAGAAGGCCGGCGAGGGCGGGCTGGCCGACATCCGCTGGCAATCGACGGTTGCGGGTCTTTCCCAAACGGCTGACGGCGTGCGCCTGCAGGTCGAGACGCCTGCCGGCAGCTATGCACTGGACGCCGACTGGGTCGTTGCCTGCGACGGCGCGCGCTCGGGCGTGCGCAGCCTGACGGACCTGCGGATGCAGGGTACGCGCTACGAGGGGCGCTACGTGATCATCGATGTGCGCGTGGATACCGAAGGCCTGCCCGTGGGCCGGCGCTGCTGGTTCGACCCGCCCTCCAAGCCAGGCGGCACGCTGCTGATGTACAAGAAGCCGAACGGCATGTTGCGATTCGACTACCAGCTCGGCGAGGACGAGGATGAAGAAGAGGCGATGCGGCCGGAGAAAGTGTTCGCCGCGGTCGACGGCCACCTCAAGATGCTCGGCATCGAGCGCAAGTGGGAACCAGTCTGGATGAGCCTGTATCGCGCCAGCGCGCTGACACTGGAGCGCTATCTCCACGGCCGCGTGCTGTTCGCGGGGGATGCAGCGCACCTGATCCCGATCTTCGGCGTGCGGGGCATGAATTCGGCGCTGGACGACATCCACAACCTCGCCTGGAAGCTCGCTTTCGTCGCCAACGGGACCGCCGCGCCGGCGCTGCTGGAGTCCTACAGCGCCGAGCGTGTGTACGCCGCGCGCGAGAACCACCGCTTCGCGATGAAGGGCGCGGAATTCATGTCGCCGCCCTCGAAACCCTTCCGGCTGATGCGCGACGCGGTGTTGTCGTTGTCGGAGAAGCACCCCTGGTTCACGAGCCTCATGAACCCCCGGCAGCACTCCGCGATCCCGCTGGTCGACTCGCCGCTCAACGCCTTTCCGGAGCGCTCGGCGCAATTCGAGGCGGGACCGGCGCCCGGGATCATCCTGCCGGAATGCCCGTTGACGGCCGATGGGGCCGCCACCCACATCACCAGCCTGCTCGGGCCCTGGTTCACGCTGTTCGTATTCTCCGGGGACGGCAAGGTACCGGCGGGAATCGCGGCGGTTGCTGCTGCGGCCGCAGGGCGCATGCCGTTCCGGGTGAAGGCGATTGCGCGCGCGGATGACCACACGGGCCGGTTGTTCCCCCTTTACGGGGCGCAGGACGGAACCGCCTATCTGGTGCGGCCCGACGGCCATGTGATGGCGCGCTGGGTTGCAGCAATCCCCGACGAAATTGCCGCGGCCCTTGGCCGTATTCCCGCGCCCGTCGCCCGGGCCACCTGAAGGATCCCGCCATGAACCCCCAGGAACTCGACGAGGTCTATACGAAGCTCGGCTATGCGCTGACCGAGGTCGGCGAGGAGAAGACGCCGATGGTGCTCGCCCGGCTGGCGCTCCTGCTGATGCAGCGGGCAGGCGATGCGGCCGCGGTCGGCACCGCGATCGACGAGGCCGTCGAAGGGTTTCGCCCACAGTGACGGCGCTGCGGGCGGCCTGTACGGCCCTGCTCCTGCTGGCTTGCTGTGCAGCACACGCGCAGGCGTGGCCTGCGCGGCCGATCCGGCTCGTCGTCGCCTTCCCCCCGGGAGGGCCGGCGGACATCGTGGGGCGCGCGATGGCGCAGAAGCTCGGCGATGCTCTCGGCCAGTCCGTCGTCGTCGACAATCGTCCCGGAGGCAATGCCAACATCGGCGCCGAGGCCGTAGCAAAAGCCGCTGCAGACGGCTACACGCTGCTGCTTGCGACCTCCACCCATGCGACCAACGCCAGCCTCTACCGGTCGCTGCGCTACGACCTGCGGCGCGATTTCGTTCCCGTGGCGCGGCTGGCCGTGTTCCCGCTGGTGCTGGTGGTGAACCCTTCGCTCAAGGTGGCGTCCACGCACGAGCTGATATCGCTTGCCAAAGCCAGGCCCGGCGCCCTGAGCTATGCCTCGGCGGGCAGCGGCGGCGGCGCGCACCTGGCGGCGGAGTCCTTCAAGGCCGCGGCGGGCGTAGACATGGTGCATGTCCCCTACAAGGGCACCGGGCCCGCGGTCCTCGACGTGCTGGCCGGGCAGGTGGGGATCATGTTCGCCAGCATCCCCTCGGTGATCGGGCACATCAAGGCCGGCAAGCTGGTCCCGCTGGGCGTCACCAGCGCGAGGCGCTCGGTGGCGTTGCCGGACGTGCCGGCGATCGCAGAGTCAGGACTGGCACACTACGAGCTTGCTTCCTGGTTCGGGGTGGTCGCGCCGGCAGGGATCCCGGTGGCGGTCGTGGCGCGCTTGAACACGGAGGCCAACAGGATTCTCGCCACGCCGGAGTTCGCCAGGCGGCTGGATGCGGAGGGCGGGGAGGCGGCGCCAGGCTCGCCCGAGGCGTTCGGGGCGTTCATCCGTTTGGAAATCGATCGCTGGGCGGCCGTCGTGCGGCGCACCGGCGCGCAGGTGGATTGAGGCAACCATGACTGGAACTGGAGCAAAGGCAATGGACGAGAATTTCCGCGGGTTTCTGGAGCGCTTGCGCGCGGCCGGCGAGCTGGTCGACGTGCGCCAGCCGGTGGACATCCGCCACATAGCGACGCTGGTCGACCAGTGTGACAAAGGGCTGGTGTTCCACAACGTGATCGGCTACTCGATGCCGGTGGTGTCCGGCATCATCCGCACGCCGCAGCGGGCGATCATGTCGATGGGGTGCAGCACCTACGCCGAGATCGAGGCGATGCTGGAGAAGGGGATCAACAATCCGATCCCGCCGAAGCGCGTGGCGACCTCCCCGACCAAGGAGGTCATCCAGACGGGCGACGCGGTGGACCTCTTCAAGCTGCCGATCCCGATGTCCTCGGTGTTCGACGGCGGTCCGATGATCACCGCGGGCGTCGTGATCGCGAGGGACCCCGAGCACGGCATGAACTGCGGGATCTACCGGTTCATGGTCAAGGAACGCAACCTCACCGGCATCGACATCGTCACGCCGAACAACATGCGCCTCTTCGCGCAGCGCGCATTCAAGGCCGGCAAGCCCTGCCCGATCTCGATCTCGATCGGCACGCACCCGTTCGAGATCATGGGTGCGGGCTACCGTGCGCCGATCGGCATGGACGAGATGGCGATCGCGGGCGGCATCCGGGGCGTGCCGGTGGAGCTCGCGCAGTGCGAGACGATCGACCTGCCGTACATAGCCGATTCGGAAATCGTGCTCGAGGGCGAGATCCTGCCCACCGGCTGGACGCAGCCGGAAGGGCGCTTCGGCGAGTTCACCGGGCTGATGGGCGGCCTGCACTGGAACCCCGAGGTTCGGATCAAGGCCGTCCTTCGCCGCAAGGATGCGATGTACTACGCGCTGCACATGCCCTGGGAGAACACCTGGCTGGCGGCGCCCACGCGCTACCAGGCGATCCGCCGGGCGCTGCGCACGGCCGGCGTCCAGGTCAAGGACATCAACGTGACCCTGGGCGGGCGGGCGTTCTGGCACGCGATCATTTCGATCAAGAAGCAGGCCGGGGAAGGCAAGAACGCGCTGCTCGCGGCGCTGTCGGTCATGGACCTGAAGCACGTCGTGGTCGTCGACGACGACATCGACGTGTTCGACCCGGTCGAGGTGGAGTGGGCGATCGCCACGCGCGTGCAGGGCGACCGCGATGTGCTGATCATCCCCGGCGCGCGCGCCAAGCCGCTGGACCCGAGTCTGCCCGTCTCGCCGCCGGGCGTGGTCCCGACCGGGGCCAAGGTCGGCATCGACGCGACGATCGGCGAGGGAATCCCGCTCGAGCGCTTCGAGAGGATCAGCTACGCCTACGCCGACCGTGCGAAGATCGCCGACTACCTGAAGGGCAAGGCCGACCCCGACAAGGTGGCGGGCGCAGGCAAGGTCGACGAGGCCGCCGCCGGAATCCTGGCCGCGATCGAAACCGAGCCGCTTTACTACCAGGACATCGCCGACCGGTTCTCGGCCTATGACTTCCAGACCATCGCGCGGGCGCTGGGCGCGCTGCACGAGCAGCAGAAGCTCTGGCAGACGGCGGAAGGCCGCATGTGCGTGCGCGGCTCGAAGTTCGCCGCGAAGCTTCCCGGCGGCGGCGCGTGACTGGGGCAGCACAACTCACCGGCGGCCAGGCACTGGCCGGGCAGCTCGTGCGCGAGGGCGTGCGGGACGTGTTCGGCGTGCCCGGCGTGCAGCTCGACTGGGCCGTGGACGCGCTGTGCGAGCGCGAAGCCGACATCCGCTTCATCGTCCCGCGGCACGAACAGGCCGTCACCTACATGGCCGACGGGTATGCGCGTTCCAGCGGTCGTGCCGGCGTGGGCATGGTGGTGCCCGGCCCCGGGATGCTCAATGCGCTGGCCGGGCTTGCAACGGCGTATGCCTGCAATTCGCGCGTGCTGCTTGTGGCCGCGCAGATCCCGTCCGCGCAGATCGGGCGCGGACTGGGCATGCTGCACGAGATCCGCGGGCAAGGCGAAATACTGGCACTTTTGACCAAAAGTCACCGCCTGGCGCGGCTTCCAGGGGAGATTGCTGCCACGGTCAATGCCGCGTTCGGCGATCTGCACGGGGGCCGGCCGCAGCCGGTGGCGGTGGAAATCCCGCAGGACGTGCTGCAAAAAACCGGGGATCCCGGGTTTGCCGAACCGCTCCGCCCCGCGCGCAAGCGGCCGGCGCAGGAAAGCGTTGAAGCCTTTTCCGCGCTGCTCAAGGGCGCGCGGATGCCGGTCATCATCGCGGGCGGCGGCGTGCTGGCCGCGGGCGCGTCCGCGGCGCTGGCGCGTCTGGCCGATGCGGCGCAGGCGCCCGTGTTGATGACGGAGAACGGCACGGGCGCGCTGGCCACGGATCACCCGCTTGCGCTGACCTGGCTGGCATCGCGCGCACTGCTGCCGCATGCGGACGTCGTGCTGGCGGTCGGCACACGCCTGATCGAAGGCGGCGCGCCTGCGGTGCTGGCTCCGGGATGCCGCATCGTATACGTCAATGCGTCCGAAGCGGACATGGGGGCGCCCCGTCCCGAAGGGTTGCGCGTCCTGGCGGACGCAAGGTCGGCCCTTGAGGCCTTTGCAGACGAGCTTGGCGCACATTCGGCACCGGACCGGGCGGCCGAGGCGCGCGCGCTGCGTGGCTGGTGCGATGCGCAGCTTGCCGACATCGCGCCACAGCTCGGGTGGATCGCAGCCTTGCGCGCGGGGATGCCGGACGACGCGTTCTACGTGCCCGACCTGACGCAGATGGGCTACCCGTCATCGCTCGCCTTCCCGGTTCGGACGCCCGGGACATTCATCAATGCGGGCTACCAGGGGACGCTGGGGTTTGCGTACCCGACGGCGCTCGGCGTGGCGGCAGCCCATCCTGGCCGTGCGGTCGTCTCGATCTCGGGTGACGGCGGGTTCGGCTGGTCCCTGCAGGAACTGGCGACCGCGAAGCGCTACAACCTCGCGGTGGTGAGCGTGGTATTCGTCGACGGGTTCTTCGGCAACGTGAAGCTGCTGCAGAAGCGGCAGTTCGGCCGTGCTTACGGCGCCGAGCTCCAGAATCCCGATTTCGTGCGCCTCGCAGGAGCGTTCGGCGTGGACGCGACGCGGGTGACCACACCGGGCGCGCTGACGGGCGCGCTTGCGAGCGCGCTCGCCGCAGGCAAGCCCGCCCTGATCGAAGTGCCGGTGGGCGAATTCCCGAGTCCCTGGCACCTGTTGCGCAACTACGCCCCCGGCAAGAATCCCCCACCCCCCAATCCGCTCGGCGAACCAAGGAGTACCCCATGATGAGGATCCATTACCGCACCCTGGCGCTCACGGCCGGCCTGCTGTCACTTGCGCTCGGCACGGCTGCCGTGGCCCAGGAGTGGCCCGCCGGCAAGCCAGTACGCATCCTGAACGGCTTCCCGCCGGGCGGGGCGTCCGACATCCAGGCCCGCGCGATCGCGGCGCGGATGTCGCAGAACCTCGGCTCGCCGTTCGTGGTCGAAAACAAGCCGGGCGCCTCGACGACGATCGCCGCCCGGGAGTTGATCAAGTCGCCGCCCGACGGCACGACGCTGATGTATACGATCACGGTCACCACCAGCCAGCTGCCGCACTTCTACGCCAAGCCCCCCTACGACATCCAGAAGGACTTCACGCCGCTGGGGTTGGCGTCGTATTCGAGGACCGTGCTGGTTGCGACGGCCAAGGCCCCGTACAACTCGATGCGCGAACTGATCGACTACGCACGGGCGAACCCCGGCAAGGTGAACTACGGTTCGTTCGGGCCGGGATCGGGCGCGCACATCAGTGGCGAGTTGCTCAAGTCGAACGCCGGGATCGACATCGTCCACGTGCCCTACAAAGGCAGCGCGGACGCCGTGCGGGACCTCTTCGCCGGGCAGATCCAGCTGGTGTTCGACGGCTCCACGACGGCCGTGGCCAACGCGCGCTCGGGAAGGGTGAAGATCCTCGCGATCGCCGACAGCCATCGCCTGCCGGCGGTGCCGGACGTGCCGACCATGGGCGAGGCGGGGGTGCCGGGCTTCGACGTGTCGGGCCTGGAGCAATTACTCGGGCCGCCCGGAATGCCGAAGGAGCTGGCCAACAGGATCAACGCGGAATTCGTGAAGGCGGTACGCTCCCCGGAGATCACGGACCTGCTCGTGAAGGGGGGGTCGACGGTGGTCGCCAGCAGCGCCGAGGAGCACGCGAAGATCATGCGCGAGAACAACGAGGCTTGGGGCGTAGTGATCCGCAAGCTTGGCATCAGGCTCGACTGAGCCGCCCATGGACGGCATCGACAAGAAGATCCTCGCGCTGCTGCAGGAGGACGCGACACTGACGGTGAACGAGCTCGCGCAGCAGGTCGGATTGTCGCCGAATCCCTGCTGGAGGCGCGTACAGCGGCTGGAGGCCGACGGCGTCATCCGCAAGCGGGTTACGCTGCTCGACGCCGCGGCCCTGAACGCCGGCGTCACGGTGTTCGTGGCTATCAAGACCAGCCAGCACAGCGCGGCGTGGTTCAGGAGTTTCGCGAAGAACGTGAACGCGATCCCCGAGGTGATGGAGTTCTATCGCATGAGCGGCGAGGTGGATTACCTGCTGCGCGTGGTCGTGCCTGACATTGCCGCGTACGATGCCGTCTACAAGCAACTGATCCGCACGCCCGGCTTGTCGGACGTGAGTTCGAGCTTCGCAATGGAGCAGATCAAGTACACCACCGCGCTGCCGCTGCAGTTCATCGACTGAGCGCGCGCAGAAAGGAAACCCAATGGCCGACCTGTCCGCATTCTCCTCGACCTACCGTGAGGCCCGTTCGAAGTTCCTTGAGGCAGCGCGAGCGGCCGGAGCGACTCTGGCGCAGTACGAGCACCCTTCCGTGAAGGGGCCCGAAGGCGAGACGCTGTACCTCGACGTGGCCGTCGTGGGCCGGCCCGATGCACCTACCGTGATGGTGGTCGGCAGCGGTACGCACGGGATCGAAGGGTTCCCGGGCTCGGCCGCCCAGACCGCGTGGATGCGGGACCGCGGGGCGGAGCGTGTTGCGCCGGGCTCGGCGATGGTTTTTTTCCACGCACACAACCCGTGGGGATTCGCGCACCTGCAGCGCGTCACCGAAGAGAACGTCGACTTGAATCGCAACTTCGTCGACCATGCCCGGCCGTATCCGGCCAACCCCGGGTATGACGTGCTGCATCCAGGCATCACCCCCGTGCGCTGGGATGAGGAGAGCATTCGTGGCGTGTTCGCGGCGCTGGAATCGTTCCGGGAGCAGAACGGCGAGCAGGCTTTTTCCGACGCCTACAACGGCGGGCAGTATGGTCATCCCGGCGGCGTTTTCTTCGGCGGGCACCGGCCCCAATGGTCGAACGGGGCCTTCCGGGAGGCGGTGCGCAAACACGCCGGCCACGCGAAGCGCGCCGGGATCATCGACCTGCATACGGGCATCGGGCCGTATCTCGATCACGTGTTCCTCTGCTTTCACCCGCCCGGATCCGACAAGTACGAGCGCGCGCGCGCCTGGTGGGGCGAGCGCGCGGTCAACCGGCAGGGCTCCACGCACAAGGCCCTTGCCGTCTACAAGGGACTCCTGATCGACGCTTTCCAGGCCGAACTTTCGCAGGCCGAGACGACCGCCGTGGTGATCGAGTTCGGCACGCGCTCGCGTCCGGACATGCAGCGCGCGAACATGTCGCTGCTCTGGTTGCGCGCGCATGCCAACGAGGATCCCGGGCACGCGAAAGCCGTGCATGCGGACTACGTGGAGGCTTTCTATCCCAGCGACCCGCAATGGCGGGAGGCAGTGCTTGCCCAGTCGAGGGTCTTCCTCGACCAGGCCGCTGCGGGAATTGCGAATGGCTAGCCTCGCCTAGGCGGACTTCCCGAGGAATGCCGCCAGCGCGGCGTTGAACGCTTCCGGCTGCTCAAGGTTCGAGAGGTGGGCGGCGGGGGACAGCACCGACAGCGTCGAACCGGGCGCATTCGCGTGGATTTCCTCGGCCATGGCGAGCGGTGTGCCCATGTCCTGCTCCCCCACGATGACGAGCATGGGGCAGGTGATCTCCTTCAGCCGGGCGGTCGCGTTGATCCTGGGAAGCGCTGCGCAGCAGCCGGCATAACCATCGACCGGGGTGGCGGCGATCTGTGCGCCGATCGTTTGCATGATGTCCGGCCGCGCGGCGCGAAAGCCGTCGGTGAACCAGCGCGCGAGCGTGGGCTCGACCAGGGGTTGCATGCCCTGCGCCTTTGCCATCTTGATTCGGTCGGCCCAGACGCCGGCGGCCTCCGCGGGGTAGCGGCTGGTGGTGTCTGCCAGTGCCAGGCTTTGGAACACGCCGGGGTATTTCAGCGCGAAGGTCTGGCCGATCATGCCGCCCATCGACAGGCCGCAGAAATGGGTCCGCGCGATGCCGAGGTGCTTGAGGAGCGCTGCGAGGTCGTCGGCGAGCTGTTCCAGGGTGTAGGCGCCTTCAGGCGCATCGCTCTGGCCGTGGCCGCGCGTGTCGAAGGAGAGCACGCGGTAGCTGCGCGAGAATTCGGCGATCTGCGGCGCCCACATGGCGGTGCTGCAGGCGAGAGAGTGGCTGAAGGTGAGCCACGGGCCCGATGCGCCGTGGGTTTCGTAGTACAGGCCGATGCCGTTCACGTTTGCTTTCATTCCCGTCTCCGTCAGGCCCGCGCAACAACGAGCGGGATATACATTTCGTCGGCCGACAGGCCGCCATGGTTGCCGATGTGCAGGTGGCGCGGCTCGCCGGGCAGCCAGTCCTTGACCGTGTAGGGTTCGCGCATCACCAGCACGAAGTCGCCTGTTCGTTCGGCGATGCGCGGATGCAGGTCGCCGCCGCCGAACCAGCCCGCCTGCAGCGGCACGGTCCCGGGGACGACCTCCGCCTTTCCCTCGAGCCATGCGGCGGCCCGGTCGGCGAACTCGGCCTGCTTTCCAGGCTTCACGTGGCAGAACGCGACCCGGCGCTCGCCCGTGAGCGGCCGTGCGAGGAGCCCCGCGAGTTCCGGGCAGTCGGCGAGGTCCAGCGCGTTCTCGGCAGGACAGTCGATGAATCCGTGGTCCGCGGTAAGGATGATCGCGGTGTCGGTGCCCGACAGCCTGCGCAGCAGGTCTGCAAAGGCCGCGTCGATTTCGGCGAGGACTTTCGCGGTCTCGGGGCTGCCCACGCCGTGCACATGCGAGCTGGTGTCGAACTCGGGGTAATAGGCGTAGACGAACTTGCGGCCGCTGCCCGACTTCACGGCGGCCTCCGTCTGGGCGACGAAGCCGGACAGGTCGTCGTAGGCGAGCCGCGTGGCCTGCCCGCAGAAGTGCCGGTTGTAATTCGAGTCGATGATCTTCCGGTACGAAACCACGAAGGCTTCGTCGGCAAGCGAATCGAACATGGGCGTGCCACGGTAAAGGGCGGCGGGGGCGATCCCGCGCTGCTCCAGGGAATCCCCCGCGCCCCGCGGTTTGAACGGCAGCGCGGCCGCGATGGTGTCGGCTTCGGGGAACCAGGTGAACCAGCCGGTCAGGCCATGTTCTGCCGGGGACAGCCCGGTGAACGTGGTCGTGATGGCGCTGGCCGTGGTGGAGGGAAAGACCGAGGTGATGCTGCCGGCAAGGTGGGAGGCGAGGGTGCTGCCCGCTGCGTAGCGCGCCAGGTAGTTGTAGCCCAGGCCGTCGATCAGGATCAGCACGACGTTGCGCGCGGCCGAGAGCGCGTCAGGCGCGAGGGCACGGAGCGTAGGGTGCAGGGCGCGCCCGCCGCGCGATGCCGAGCAACTGGCGATGAGGTTGACGAGGCCGCCGCCGCCGTAATCGGGCAGGATGCGGGTTTGGCTCAGGCCGGTGGTCAGGGGCGCATTCAAGACGGCGCCCATGCTAAACGAAATACGATACGCCCCCGGGATTTAGTGCAAAACGACCGGGTTCGTGAGCAAGGCGTCGTAGCCCTCCAGGAATTCGTCCACCGATTCTTCCGACGGGCTGTCCGAGAACAGGTGCAGCATGGAAGCCCTGAGCCTTTCGGCCACGTCGCCTTCAAGGAAGCCACCGCGCCCGGCCGATTTGTCGACGAGCTCGATGCCTTCGTTTCCCGCGAATTCAGCCATGTAGTAGTGCGGGCTGTTGTACAGGATGTTCATTTCGCTCATGACGGAACTCCCATGGGTAGGCTGGTGGTCCGGAATCGTGCCTTCATTCCCGAAGCAATGATTGTGCCGAACGCCGGGAAATCAAGGTCCGTGCATGCCTCAGCCACCTTAACGGCCGCACGGGCGCGAAAGTTGACCCCGGGGGTCGAAAAAAGGGGGTGCGTGATAGAATCTCGTCCCCCTTCCCTCCATACGAGGATCCCTGCCATGCGGATGGAAGTCCACGTACACGCAGACATTCCCATACTCGAAGGCGTGGCGCGCAAGCAGCTGGAAGTCGCGCTGTCGCCCTGGCTCGATTACCTCGACGCCGACAGCATGGACGACGTCAAGAGCCTCGAGCCCGAGGAGCCCGGCATCGAGTACGACGAGCCGAACCGGATGCTTTACCTCTGCTGGACCGGCGAGATCGGCCGCAGCTTCCAGAAGGTGCTCGAGACGGCGCTGGACACGCTCGGGCCCTACGCCGAAGAAGCGGTAGAAGTCGACGTGACGGTCTACCAGGACAGCGGCGAGCAGGAGGGGCAGTTGCTGTTCGTCGGGCCGACCGCGCAGTCGATCCACGAGGCGCAGCGCCGCTGCATGCTCGAGGACGTCAGCGCGATGCTGACACGGCAGTTCGACAAGCCGAAAGTCGACGAGGTGCTCGCCGTGGTCAATGACCTTTTCGACCGCGACTGGAAGGACAAGGCGAGCCAGCCGAGGAAGGCCGAGCGTGCGTTCGAGACCTACACGCGGACCCCGAACAGGAAGAACCTGCACTAGTCGTCAGCATTTCGGGCGCCCCCGCGAGGGGGCGTTTTCGTTTTCGGGGGGATCCGATGGCAGGCCCGAAGTATCCAGGTTTCGACACCCTTTCACTGCACGCAGGCCAGTCGCCGGACCCGGCCACCGGCAGCCGTGCGGTGCCGATCTACCAGACCACGTCCTACGTATTCCGTGATTCGGACCACGCGGCGTCGCTTTTCAACATGGAGCGCGCGGGGCACGTCTATTCGCGCATTTCCAATCCCACGGTGGCGGTTCTCGAGGAGCGCGTTGCGGCACTCGAGGGCGGAGTGGGGGCGATCGCGGTCGCCAGCGGGCAGGCTGCGCTGCACCTTGCGGTATCGACGATCCTCGATGCGGGCCACCACGTGGTCGCATCGAACTCGCTTTACGGCGGTTCGCACAATCTGCTTGGCTATACGCTGAAGCGCTTCGGCATCGAGACGACCTTCGTCGATCCGCGGGACCTGCGGGCGTGGAGGGATGCGATCCGCCCAAGCACGCGCCTGTTCTTCGGCGAGACGCTCGGCAATCCCGGGCTCGACGTGCTCGACATCCCTTCCGTCGCTGCGATCGCGCACGACAATGGCGTGCCGCTGCTGGTCGACTCGACTTTCACCACGCCCTACCTGATGCAGCCTTTTGCGCTCGGCGCGGACCTGCTCTACCACTCGGCGACCAAGTTCCTTGGCGGGCACGGCATTGCGATCGGCGGAGTCATCGTCGATTCCGGCCGGTTCGACTGGGAGGCCTCCGGCAAGTTCGAGCAGCTGACCGCGCCGTATGCAGGTTTTCACAATATGGATTTCGAGGAGGAGTCCGGAACGCGGGCGTTCCTGCTGAGGGCGCGGCGTGAAGGTTTGCGTGATTTCGGCGCATGCATGGCGCCGATGAACGCTTTCCAGATCCTTCAAGGCATCGAAACGCTGCACCTGCGGATGCCGCGCCACGTGGAGAACACTCGCAAGGTCGTCGAGTTCCTCGCTTCCAACCAGATGGTCGAATCGGTGGGGTATCCGGAATTGCCTTCGCACCCGGATCACGCGCTGGCGAAAAAGCTGCTGCCCAAGGGGTGCGGGGCCGTGTTCTCGTTCAATATGAAAGGCGGTCGCGAGGCCGGCAAGCGGTTCATCGAGAGCCTGCGGATCTTCTCGCACCTCGCCAACGTGGGCGATGCGAAGTCCCTCGTCATCCACCCGGCCTCCACTACGCACTATCGGATGGATGACGCGGCGCTCAAGCGGGCGGGCATCGCCGCAGGCACCGTGCGCCTGTCGATAGGCCTCGAGGACGCCGACGACCTCGTGGACGACCTGTCGCGCGCGCTGAAAGATGCGCAGCGCGCGATGAAGTAGGCCCTCCATGGACTTCATCGTCGACGGCAGCAAGGCGTACGCCTACACGGCGGCGCACGACCTCGACCCTGCCAGGCCGACGGTCGTTTTTGTCCATGGGGCGGGGCTCGACCACAGCTGGTGGGGCCTCCAAAGCCGGTATTTCGGGTACCACGGCTTCAACGTGCTGGCGTGCGACCTGCCCGGACATGGCCGTTCGCCCGGTCCCCCGCTCGCCAGCGTGTCCGGTGCGGCTGACTGGGTTGTGCGGCTCCTCGATGTGGCGGGTGTTCCCAAGGCAAACGTGGTGGGGCACAGCATGGGTTCCCTCGTGGCGCTGGAATGCGCGGCGCGCCATCCAGACCGGGTCGAACGCATCGCGCTTCTGGGCACCGCTTTTCCAATGAACGTCTCGGACGGCTTCCTTGACGCCGCCCTCAACAACGACCAGGGCGCCTACGACATGGAAACCATCTGGGGCCATGCGCCGCAGGTGCCTTTCGGCGGCAACCCGAACCCGGGCATGTGGATGTACGGCGACAGCCTGGCGCGCCTGGCGCGCCTCGCGCCCGGCGTGCTGTACAACGACCTCAAGGCATGCAAGGACTATTCGACCGGCCTGGAAAGCGCGGCGAAGGTTGCCTGTCCGGTTCTGGTGATTTCCGGCGGGCGGGACATGATGACGCCGCCAAAGGCGGCAGCCGCTCTCGTCAAGGCGCTTTCGGGCGCGACTTCCGTTGCAATTCGAACCTCGGGGCATTCGCTCATGGCCGAAGCGCCGGATGCCACGCTGGATGCGCTGAGGGATTTTCTGGTTTCCTGAGGGGTTCCTGGATCAGCGTGGGATCCGGGCGCATTGTGAAGATTCTTCAGCGCCTGCAGGGGGGGTATTGGATTGGGGGATAATCTTCGGAGGTCACTCCTGCCGCGTCTGGTGGGGCGACAAAAGGGTATCGGATGGCTGTTGCGCAACCTCAGGTCGTGTCTGCACAGGGGCTCCCCGGCGGGAATCCCGCGCCCCAGACACCAATCGTCCCGAAGCTCCGGCAGGACATCAAGCTCTATCCCGGCGCGCGTCATCGGGATGGCTCCCCGAGTTGGCGGATCCTCGACCCGGTGCGCAACCGGTTTTTCGAGATCGGCTGGATGGAGTTCGAATTGCTGGCCCGTTGGGGCGAGCACGCGAAGATCGACTCGCTGATCGGGCAGATCGAGGCCGAGACACCGTTGCGTCCGACCGAGGACGAGGTGGTGCAGTTCATCCAGTTCCTCGAGGCGAGCCAGTTGTTGGTGCCGACCGGCAAGGAGGAGCGCGGCCGCCTGCACGGGCGCTGGATGCGCGGTGTGAAGCCCTGGTACGAGCAGTTGTTCCACAACTACCTGTTCTTCCGGGTACCGCTCGTGCGCCCGGACAAGTTCCTGCAGCGCACCTTGCCCCTGGCGGAGCTTTTCTTCACGCGAAGCTTCCTCGCCATCGTGCTGGTCGTGCTGGCCACGGACCTGTACCTGATCTCGCGGGAGTGGGACGAGCTGCGCAGGACCTTCGCGTACTTCTTCAGTCTTCAGGGTGGGCTGTACTTCGCGATTGCCGCGTCCTTCTCGAAAGTCCTCCATGAACTCGGGCATGCGTATGCCGCGAAGCGCTATGGCGTGAGGGTGCCCGCGATGGGCGTCGCCTTCCTCGTGATGTGGCCTTTTCTGTACACGGACGTGGGCGAGACGTGGAAGCTCGCCGACCGCAGGAAGCAGCTCGTGATCGCCTCGGCCGGCATGGCGACCGAGCTCGCACTGGCGTGCTTCGCGACGCTGCTGTGGACGATCACGCCGGAAGGCGCGGCCAAGCATGTGCTGTTCATCCTGGCGACCACGACCTGGGTCATGACGCTGGCCGTGAACGCGAGCCCGTTCATGCGGTTCGACGGCTACTTCGTGGTCTCCGATGCGCTCGACTTCCCGAACCTGCACGAGCGCAGCGGTGCCTGCGCCCGCTGGTGGTTGCGCCGCACGTTCTTCGGCCTGTACGAGCCGCTGCCGGAGCCGACCTTCACTGCGTGGCAGCGCGTCGGGCTGGTGGCTTTTGCCGGCATCACCTGGATATACCGGTTGGTAGTTTTCTTCGGGATAGCGCTGATGGTGTACCACCTGTTCTTCAAGATCCTCGGCATCGTCATGATGATGATGGAACTGGTGTGGTTCATCTTCCGGCCCGTCTGGTCGGAAGTGGCCTACCTGTGGACCCGACGCAAGCTCGTCCACCTGAAGTGGTCCCCGTTGTCGGTGGTATTCGGGCTGCTGCTCGCGACGGTCTGGCTGGTACCGGTCACCAACCAGATGACGGCGCCCGCGGTCCTGCGGGTGGCGCAGGAGCAGCCGGTCTTCGCGCCGTTCGCTGCCCAGGTCAGGTCCGTAGAGGTCAAAGCGGGCCAGAGGGTGGAGCCCGACCAGGTCCTGGTTCAACTCGATGCGCCCGAACTGGGGCTGCGCGCGCAGAAGGCCGCGATATCCCTGGCGAGCGCCCGCGCGGAGTCGCTCACCTCGGCCGCCAGCGGCAGGCTCCAGGAGCGTCGCCTGGTGCTGCTGGAGCAGGCTGCAGAGGCGCTGGCCGAGCAGAAGTCGGTCGAAGAGGAGGTCGAGCGCCTGACGGTAAGGGCGACCATGCACGGTGTGGTTCGCGACATGTCCGCCCATGTGGTCCCCGGGAGGACGATTGGGACCCGCGAACTCATGATGCGCATCACCGCGCCTTCGCCGGCCATGATCGAGGCCTACATCAGCGAATCGGCGATCGAGTTCGTGCAGGTTGGTCAGGACGTCAATTTCGTTTCGTCGCGCGCCGACGCGCCTTCTGTGCGCGGCGTGGTCAAGTCGGTGGACACGACCGGCAGCAAGCAGATCGGCCGGGCGCTGCTGGTGTCGCCCCACGGGGGCGAAATCGCCGCAATCCTCGACCGGAGGGGCGGTGCTCAAGCCCAGGATCCCGTCTATCGCGTACTGATCGAACCCGTCTCCGACCTCGGGGCCCTGGCGTCAATCGAGCGCGGGACGGTGCGCATCGAAACCAATCTTGTGCTGGTGGCGCAGAACTTCGTGTACCGTGCCCTTTCGATCGTGGTTCGTGAAAGCGGCTTCTAGCCCCTGCGGAAGAGGTCTCGCTCAAGTTTTTCGGTGCCGGTGTCGTAATCGAGCGAACAGGCGTCCGTTTTGGCTGGTTTTCCATGACGAAGTTTTGCGCATTTCTGCCAATAATGCCCTCTGCAGAAGGTGTATCGGCTTGGATACTGGGATAAATCCCCATAAAATATCGGCTATCTGGCCTGTAATGGGCTAAGCCACTGAAAAAGAGCGGTTTTATTGCATTTCACACCGGTTTCCAAACATGAGCAAGAACGACAGGCCCCAAGGCACCGACGAACCGGCGAATAAACCCGCGGCGAATGGGAAGCGCACGCGCAAGACGCTCGTTCGCAAGACCCGCTATCTAGCGCTCGAGCCGCGCATCGTTTTTGACGGGGCGATCGCGGCCGAAGTCATCGACAAGGCGACGCAGACCGATGCGCCCGCCAAGCCTGCAGCTGAGGCCGATCAGCCCAGCACCTCGATTTTCGATACGGCGAAGCCGGTCACGACCGCTGGCGACTCCACGGCCGTGCCGCGCGCGGCCGACGCGGCGACCACCGCCCAGAAAACAGCGACCGACACGACCGATGCCGATCGCGCGGCGATGCTTGGAACCACGGCCATTTCCGCGGCCGCAGACCACGAGGTCGTGTTCATCGACAGCACGTTGTGGGGAGCCGAGACCCTAGCCGCAGCCGCGCGCCCCGGGGTCGACGTGGTCATGCTCGATCCTACCCGTGACGGCGTGCAGCAAATCACCGAGGCCCTGGCCGGACGCACCGGCATCGAGGCAATCCACATAGTCTCCCACGGGGCGCCCGGAAAGCTGTGGCTGGGCAGCAGCGAGCTCAGCGCGGCCAACGCGGATTCGTACGCCGGCCAGCTCGGCGCATGGCGCTCGAGCCTCGCGGAGGGCGCGGATATCCTGATATACGGCTGCCGGGCCGGTGCGGGCGCTGAGGGTCAGCAGCTTGCCGAAGAGTTGTCCAAGTTCACCGGCGCCGATGTCGGGGCGTCCGACGACGCAACCGGCGGTGCGCCCGATGCCAACTGGTCGATGGAATTCGTCTGGGGCAAAGTCGAGAGGCAGGTGTATGGCGATGTGACCAAGCTCGCCGCATACAGTTCCGAACTGGCCGCCACGGACCTGAGCGGCAAGACCGGCTGGACGCCGCTGATGTACGGCACCGCCATGGACCCGGGTGGCGACATGCAGGCGAGTGCCGCGAGTACCGACCTGGTCGGCGACTCGACCCACCCGCTGCTGTACATGTCCTACAACAACATGGGCACTGCGGGTATCGCCAACGAAGCCGACGACGTGCTGTCGTTCCGCCTGCGCGTCTCGTCGCCCAACAGCGGGGGCAATTTCGGCGCAATCAGCATCCTCGGCCTCGACGTCAACCTCGACGGCCGCATGGACACCTACCTGAGCGTGAACGACACCCCGCAGGGGGTGTTCATCACGATCTACGACCCGGGCACGCAAGCCAATATTTCGCCGAGCACCACGTCCATCACGCCGTACCAGACGACCACCGCCACCGCGGCAACCTATCAGTTCACGGCAGTAACGTCGGCTTCGGACCCGGACTGGGACGGCAATACCGACATCGACGGCGGTGGAAAGGTTGACCAGTTCGTCTCGTTCAGCCTCAGCTTTGACGCGGTCAAACAGGCGCTCGCGCGGCCGAACGTGCCGGGCAATCCGACCGCCGGCATCGTCATCAATCAAACCACGCCGATGCGGTTCGTGCTGATGACGATGACCAACACCAACTCCATCAACGGCGACATCGGTGGCATCGTAGGCGGGAATACCTCGAGCCTCACCTGGGAACAGCTGGGAGCCTTCTCGCCTGTAGTTTCGGCCTCCGATTCGCCGCCGATCATCACCAGCGGCGGTGGTGGGGATACCGCAAACTACGTGGCGGCAGCGGGCTTCACTACCGTCACGACAGTCACGGCAACGGACAAGGACCCCGGCGACTACCTGAAATACACGATCACCGGCGGGGCCGACGCCAGCAAATTCACGATCGACCCGGTCACAGGCGTGCTGAGTTTCGCAAGCGCACCGAGCGCTACGCTGCCGACAGACGCGGACGGAGACGGCCGGTATCAGGTCACTGTGACGGTCACTGATTTCTCGGATGCCGCGATGACGCAGGCCAAAAGCGGGGCCGACTCGCAGGCCCTCACGGTTACGGTCCTGCCGCAGCCCGACACGACGCGGCCCACGTTGGACCTGGCCACTGGCATTACGCCGGCTGACAGCGTGACAAACCTGGCGCCCAACACCAACTTCTTCCTGAACTTCAGCGAGTCGGTGCAGGCCGGGGCTGTGACCGCGAGTTCAGGCCGTATCCTGATTCGCAACGCCACCACCGGCGCCATCGTGCAGTCGATCGCGGTGAACGATACGGACCAGGTCAGTTACGCCGGCAGCATCGTGACCGTCAACCCGATCAATGACCTCGCCGCGAATACCAGTTACTACATCGAGATCCAGCCGGGCTCCTTCACCGACCTCGCCGGCAATGCGTTTGTCGCGTTCGATTCGACCGGCACCCGGGTGGCGACCGGGACCAGCGTCAACGCGGTCACGGACAGCGGCCCGTTGTCCTCGCTGACCGCCTACAAGTGGGATTTCAAGACTGGCTCGAACCAGCTCGCCGATTCCACGGCGCCTACCTTGACCGCCGCGGCAGTGACCAATACGGGCGGAACGACCATCGCGGCGGACAACGCCACCGGCGTAGCCATCGGCTCGAACGTCGTCCTGACTTTCAGCGAGGCGGTATTCCCGGACGCGGGCTTTTTGACGATCCGGCGCAGTTCCGATGGCGTGTCCGTGGCGACGATCAGCGCCACGGACACGAGCCAGGTGACCTACAACGCGGCGGCAAAGACCGTCACTCTCAATCCTGCCTCCGATCTCGCGCCGGACACAGACTACTACGTGCAGATCGACGGGCAGGCGCTTCAGGATGCGGCCGGCAACCATTACGCGGGCATCACCAACCTGAACCAGGGTGTGACCAACGCCTATGCGCTGAATTTCAAGACCGGGGGCGATGCGGCGGCCCCGAGCGTGTCCTATGTGACCGCGTCGAACGTTAACGGCACCTGGGTGGCCGGCGACACGGTATTCGTCGCGGTCAAGTTAAGCGAAGCAGTGACCGTTACCGGGACCCCGACGCTTGCGCTTGCGACCGGCGGGGCCGGGCGGACGGCCACTTACGTGAGCGGGTCCGGGTCCGACACTCTGATGTTCTCGTATGTGGTGCAGCCGGGGGATACGTCGCTCGACCTGAACTATGCCGCGACGAACTCGCTCTCCGGTGGGACGATTACGGACCTGGCCGGTAACGCTGCGAACCTGACGCTGCCCGTGCTCGCCAGCGGCTCGTCGCTGGCCGGCCAGAAGGACCTGGTAATCGATGCCGCGCCGGTCAATACGATTCCCGGTGCGCAGTCGGTACTGAACAATGCCGCGCTCACCTTTACGGCGAGCGTGGCGGACGTCGATTCCCCGAACCTGACCGTGACCGTGTCGGCCACGAACGGCACGCTTTCGCTGAGCGGGCTCAGCGGCCTGACGTTCAGCGCTGGAGACGGTGTCTCGGACGCGACGATGACGTTTACCGGTTCCACGGCGAACGTGAATGCGGCGCTTGCCGGCATGTCGTTCCGCCCGACCGCGTCGTATGTCGGTCCGGCCACGGTGCAGATCGTGACCAGGGACGGGTCCACGTCGGTCAACGGGCAGGTGGTCAGCGACACCGACTCGTTCACCGTCAACGTCAACGCCGCGGTCGCGCCCGTGCTGAGCGGCACGGCGGCGGTGACGTTCACCGAGAACGGCGCCAAAGTGGCCGTGGATCCGCTTGTGAACGTGACCGACCCGGACAGCCTGTCGCTGCTGTCGGCGAGCGTGTCGATCGGTACGGGCTTCGATTCCGCGAGCGATGTTCTTGCCTTCGTCAATGATGGCACGACGATGGGCAACATCACGGCCACGTACAACTCGGGGACTGGTGTGCTGTCGCTCAGTTCTTCCGGCGGCACGGCTACGCTTGCGCAGTGGCAGTCGGCGCTGCGCGCGGTGACTTACCAAACCACAAGCGATGCGCCGATCGCGACCGGGACCACACGCACGATTTCGTTTACCGCGACCGACAACAACGCAAATACGAGTACGCCGCTTTCGACAACGCTGTCGATCGCTGCGGTGAATGACGCACCGCTGCTCGACAATGCGCCGGCGTTGTCGATGAGCGTAAACGAAGAAGCTGGCGCACCGGTCAATGGCGCAACAACGGGTACCGCGGTCACATCCTTTACCGGTGGCATCAGCGACCCGGACAGCGGTTCCGTGGCGAAGGGCATTGCCGTTACCGCGACCAACGAATCAAGTGGCACCTGGTACTACTCGCTCAACGGCGGCACGACCTGGACGGCGGTCGGAGGCGTGAGCACGGCGCAGTCACTGCTGCTTCCCGATACCGCGCGGTTGTACTTCTCTCCCGCAGCGAATTTCAACGGCACCGCGGGCAGTGCATTGACGTTGCGCGCCTGGGACCAGACGAGCGGCAGCGCGGGCAGCAAGGTCAGCACTGGAACCACCGGCGGTGCGACGGCATTTTCGACCGCGACCGACACCATCAACGTGTCCGTCGCGGCAATCAACGATGCCCCTGTCGCTTCTGGTACCGCGTCGCTTGCGGCCGATCTGGAGGACACCGCGGCCGCTTCGGTCAACAAGGCGACGGTGTTGAGCCTGTTCGCGGCCAACTTCAATGATTCGGCGGATACGGTGAGTGGCGGATCGAGCGCCAATACGCTGGCGGGAATCGCAATCACAAGCTATTCGCCGACGGCCGCCGGTTCATGGCGGTATTCGATTGATGGCACCAACTGGGTGACCATCGACGGGACTGTCGCCGGAAACCCGATCAGCCTCGCCAACGCCCTTACGTTGAGGAGCGCCGACCAGTTGCGCTTTGAGCCGGCTGCCAATTTCAATGGCGCCGTGCCGGTGCTGACGGTCAAGCTGATCGACTCTTCGGCGAGCGTAACCAGTGGCGCGGCCGTCAATGCGACAGGGGGCGGCGCGACGGCATTCAGCACTTCGACCGTGGATCTGTCGCATTCCCTGACCGCAGTGAACGATGCGCCGGTGCTTGACTCGGCCCCATCGCTTTCGCTGACGGCGGTCATAAACTCCAGCGCACCTTCGGGGGCGGTGGGATCGCCCGTAAGCAATATAGCAGCAGGAAACATCACCGACCCCGATTCCGGTGCGGCGAAGGGCGTAGCGATCACCGCGACGAGCGAGACCAACGGCACCTGGTGGTATTCGATCAACGGCGGCACGACGTGGACCGTCGTCGGTGGGGTGAGCGGGACCAACGCGCTGCTCCTGCCGGATACGGCACTGCTGTATTTCCAGCCGACGGCGAACTTTGCCGGGACGTCGAGCGCAGCCCTCACTGTTCGCGCGTGGGATGAGACCAGCGGTACTGCCGGGACCAAGGTCGATGTGTCGACCAATGGCGGCACCACTGCGTATTCGAGCGCAACCGATACCGTGGACGTCACCGTCGCCGGCCCCAATCAGGCACCGACGCTTGCCGACCTGAATCTCGCGCTTACTGTCGGCGAAGATGCGGGCGTACCCTCGGGCGCCGTAGGCGCGCTGCTTTCCGCGTTTACTGGCGGCATCAGCGACGCCGACACTTCGGCACTGAAAGGCGTAGCGATCACCAGCGCGCTGACCGGCAACGGCAACTGGTACTACACCACTGATGGCGGCACGAACTGGGCGCTCGTGAACCAGGGCTCTGCAGTGAGCGCCAGCAGCGCGCTGCTGCTGGCTGACAACGCAAGTACGCGCCTGTATTTCGCTCCGACCGGGAACCTGAATGGCACTGTCACTGGTTCGCTGACGCTGAGGGCGTGGGATCGGACCAGCGGCAGCGCAGGCGGCCGGGGCGATACGACTACAACCGGAGGCACTACACCGTACTCGACGGCAAGCGATACGGTCGATGTGGTTATCAATCCGGTCAACGACGCTCCGGTTGCAAGCGGCTCGGCGACCCTGACTTCGATAGCCGAAGACGCGTCCAATCCGGCAGGCGATACGATCACCAACCTGTTTGGCGGCAATTTCAGCGATTCGACCGACCAAGTGAGCGGCGGCTCGAGCGCCAATACGCTGGCCGGCGTGGCGATAACTTCCTACACGGTCGATTCCGCCAAGGGACAGTGGCAGTACTATAACGGTAGTGCCTGGACCACGATCGGCACGATCAGCTCGGCGGGCTCCGCCCTGACGGTGGCCGCGGCCGACAAACTGCGTTTCGTGCCCGCGGCCGATTACAACGGCGCCGCGACGACGCTTACGGTCAAACTCGTCGACTCCAGCACCACGGTTGTCACGGGCGCCACCATCGATGCGAGCACCGGCGGCGGCACGACTGCGATCAGTTCCGGCACCGTCGTCCTGTCGCATGGCATTACGGCTGCGAACGACGCCCCGATTCTACTGGACACCGCGTTGACCCTCACAGTCAACGAGGTAGATACCGTGGCGGCACCCACGGGCAGCAGCTTCGGTTCGGCCATTTCCACCCTCATTGGCGGGGTGAGCGACGTCGACAGTGGCGCGGTCAAAGGCATCGCGATTACGGCGAGCGTGGAGACCAACGGCACTTGGTATTACACGACCAATAACGGCACGAATTGGACTGCCATCAATGCCGGCACGGCGGTTAGCGGGACGAACTCTCTGCTGCTGGCCAACGATGCCAACACGAAACTTTATTTCTCGCCGAACACCGCAAATGCCAACGGCACTTACACCTCAGCTCTTACTATCCGGGCTTGGGACCAGACTAGCGGCTCGGCCGGTTCGAAGGTCGACACTTCGAACAACGGCGGGACAACGGCGTTCTCCTCGGCCACCGACACGATCGACGCTATCGTCGCGCCATTAAACGATGCGCCGACCGCCACGGCCTTCACGGTCACCTCAGACAAGAACCAGCCCTACCTGTTGGGTCGAACAAACTTCGGATTCGCCGACGCGACGGACGGTGCGCTAGGCGGGGTGATGGCCGCGGTGAAAATCGTGTCACTGCCGACGGGCAGCGGAGCGTTCGAATGGTTCAATGGCACCAGCTGGGTCGCAGTTACCACCAACCAGGTGGTCAGCGCATCGGACCTCGATGCCGGACGATTGAGATGGACGAGTAGCAAGAACGGCAACGGGACGAATGGCTCTCTGACCTACCAGGTGACCGACTCCGGGGGGCTTTCGAGTACCACCACAACGCTGAACTTCACCCAGCCGAACAAGGATACGCCGGCGATGACCACCGGCAGCACCGTGAGTTTCACGGAGGACGGGGCCGCAGTCACTCTTAACACCGGGCTCACCGTGGGCGACTCGAGCAACATGTCGAGCGCCACGGTGTCCGTCCTCAACTTCACCAGCGGCGACACGCTCGACGCCACTCTTGGCGCGAGCGGGATCCTGAAGAGCTACAACGCCAGCACCGGCGTACTTACATTGACGGGGAACGTAAACGCCGCCACGTACCAGACGGTGCTGCGTACGGTTACGTTCACGACGACATCGAACGACCTTACTAGCGCGGGCAACAGCCCGACGCGATGGATCAGCTTCCAGGGGACGGATACGGCCGGGACCGGAAACCCGGTGACCTCAATCGTCAACATTACCGCCCTCAATGACCAGCCGACCGCGAGCGGCAGCGCCACGCTGGCCGCCGACCTCGAGGACACGAGCGCCCCGACGGTTGCCACCGTGTCGAGCCTCTTCGCCGCGAATATGGCCGACACACGCGACGGTTCCAACTGGAACCAGTTCGCCGGCATTGCGATCACTTCGTATACGTCCACTACGAACGGCGCCTGGCAGTATTCGTCCAACGGTACGTCCTGGACCGCACTGTCCGACGTGACCGGCGCGGCCACGGCCTTCACATTGAAGGGCACCGATTACCTACGCTACGTGCCGGCAGCGAATTTCAGCGGTTCGGCCGCGACGCTAAGTGCGGCGCTGATCGATTCTTCAGCGACAGTGACGACGGCGGCGACGGTCAACGCAAGCAGCCCGGGCGCGACCTCGCCGTATTCGACGGCCACCGTGACACTCAGCCACTCGGTGACCGCAGTCAATGATGCGCCGACGCTGGCCGCGACGGGCGCTACGCCGACGTACACGGAAACGGCCGTGGCGACCTCGGGTACGCCAGTCGATTTGTTCAGCGGCATCACCATCGGTACGGGGCCGGGCGAGAGCGACAACATTTCGTCCATCAAGTTGACAGTGGATGGCCTGGCCGACGGCAGCTTCGAGAAGTTTACCGTCGACGGCACTGAGTTTTCGTTGACCAACAGTACCAGCGGCACCAGCACCGGCGGCAACTTGATTCAATACAGCGTGAGCGTTTCGGGCACGCAGGCGACAATCACGCTGACGAAGGCAGCCACTTGGTCGACGGGTGTTGCACAGAACGTGATCGATGGACTGGCCTACCGCAATACAAGCGAGAACCCGACGGCCGGCAGCGGCCGAGTGGTATCCCTGACGTCCATCCAGGACAGCGGCGGCACGGCGAATAGCGGCGTCGATACAGCGGCGTTCAATGTGCGGGCCGCGGTCACGATCGTGCCGACGAACGATGCGCCGACGCTGGCCAACGCAAGCACCGTTGGTTTCACGGAAAACGGGTCCCCGGTCACCGTCGATAGCGGCATTACGGTTGCTGATTATGACAACACAAGATTTGCAAGTGCGACGGTGTCCATCGCAGGTGGGACGTTCGTCTCCGGGCAGGACGTGCTGGCGTTCACGCCGACGGCCTCCACAGGCAACATCGTTGCAAGCTACAACGCTTCCACCGGCGTTCTGACCTTCTCGTCCCCGGACAATTCGGGCACTGTCGCGCAGTACCAGGCGGCCCTCCAGGCCGTGACGTATTTCAACAGCAGCGACAATCCAACGGCGGGTGCGCGCACGATCCGCTTCTCGGTCAACGATGGTACCGCGAGCTCGGCAAACCTCGACAGCACGGTGAATGTCACAGCGCAGAACGATGCGCCAGTGCTCTCCGACCGCAACTTGACCTTCTCCATAGCCGAGGATTCCGCTGGACCGGCGAACGGTTCGATTCCGGCCGGCGCGCAGCCCGTCAGCGCATTCACGGCCGGAATTTCCGATGCGGATAGCGGCGCTTCCAGTGGCATCGTGCTCGTTGGATCGAGCGCAACCGGGGGCGCCTGGTATTACACGACCAACAACGGCACGAACTGGACCGCAGTTGGAACGGTCGATACTGGGAACTCCCTGCACCTCGCAAACAACGCCAACACCCGCCTGTACTTCGCGCCGACGGCGAATTTTAACGGGACCGCGACCAGCTCGCTGACGATCCGGGCCTGGGACCAGTCGAACGGTGCGGGCCTGGCCGGCACTAAGGTGAGCACTGCAAGCACGGGCACAACCACGGCCTATTCAGCGGCGTCGGATGTCATTGACGCTGTGGTCACCGCGGTAAATGACGCCCCGACGGGTAGTTCGGCGTCGTTGTCTGCAGTCAACGAGGATGTCGTTAGCTCCTCTGGGTCTTCGGTGGCAAGTCTTTTTACGTCCGGTTTTTCGGACGCCACCGACAACCAGACCGCGTCTGGCGGTTCGAGCGCCGGCACGCTGACAGGGATTGCCATTACAGCGAACGCTGCAACGGCATCCCAGGGCACGTGGCAGTACTCGACCGATTCCGGCGGGACGTGGACTGCCGTGCCGACCACGGGTCTTGCGGACTCGACGGCGTTGGTGGTCAGCAATAACGCGCTGGTTCGTTTCGTGCCGGCGTTGAATTTCAACGGTACCCCTGGCGCGTTGACGGTGCGTGTGTCGGACGGCACCGGGTTCACGAGTGGTACGTCGGTGAACCTGGGGAGCGTGGGCGGAACGAGCGGTTGGTCGGCGGCCACCGTCAGCCTGACGACGAGTGTTACAGCGGTCAACGACGCGCCCATCGCGACCGGCTCGGCTTCGCTGACCGGCATCGCCGAAGACGCGACCAATCCGGCGGGCAATACAGTATCCGGCCTGTTCGGCGGCAGTCTCAGCGATGCGACCGACCAGGTGTCCGGTGGATCGAGCGCCAACTCGCTGGCCGGCATCGCGATTGTCGACTACGCCCGCGACTTGTCGAAGGGCGAGTGGCAATATTCCACCGACAACGGCGGCACCTGGACGTCGATCGCCCAGGATGCTTCGACGGATTCCGCAGTGCGCCTGAACGCGGCAGACAAACTGCGCTTCCTGCCGGCGGCCAATTTCAACGGCGCGGCACCTTCGCTCTCGGCGCAGTTGATCGAAACGGGCGGCAGCGCTTTCACGAGCGGAACTACGGTCAACCTGTCTACTCCTGGCGCAACCGGCGGCTCGACAATCTACAGTTCGGCCGGGTTCACGCTCATCCATGCCGTGTCGGCATCGAACGATGCGCCCGTGGTGATCGGTGGCGGCACGGCCTCGCTCCCGGCGGACCTCGAGGACACGGCGGCGGGATCGGTCACGGCAAGGCCCGTGTCGACGTTGTTCGCGTCTAGCTTTGACGATTCGGCCGACGACAAGACGGCGTTCGGTGGTTCGACTGCCGATACTTTTGCGGGGGTAGCGATCACGAGCTACACGCCAACTGCGGCAGGGTCGTGGCAATACTCCGCGGATGGCAGCACCTGGACGACGCTCACCGGCACGGTCAGCGGAAACCCGATCAGCGTCACAAACGCGCTGACCCTGAAGAGTACGGACCAGCTCCGGTTTGTGCCGGCCACCGACTTCAACGGCGCAGCGCCCACGGTGACGGTGAAGCTGATCGAATCCTCCGTGACGGTGACGACGGGCGCTGCGGTCAACGCGACTGGCGGCGCGGCCACGGCGTTCAGTTCGTCGCCCGTCGTGCTGAGCCATTCCGTGACGGCGGTCAACGACGCACCCACACTGACCGCGGCAGGCTCCAGCATCACGGTCCTCGAAGACGCGGGCACGCCCGGCGTCGGGTCCGGAACGCTGGTCTCCACGCTCGTAGGCACGCAATCGGATGTCGACAGCGGCGCGCAGAAAGGCATCGCGATCACCGCGCTCAACTCGACCAACGGGACGTGGTACTACACGACCGACGACGGCACGACCTGGACTGCGGTCTCGGCGGCGCCCAGCGCGGGGTCAGCCTTGCTGCTCGCGTCGGATTTGAACACGCGGCTGTATTTCAAGCCGAATGCCGATTTCAACGGGACGGTGACTTCTCCTCTCACCTACCGTGCGTGGGACCAGACCAGCGGCACCAACGGCGGCCGCTTTGATACCACTTCCACCGGCGGGACAAGCGCATTCTCGACGACCACCGACACCGTGGCGCTGTCGGTGACCGCGGTGAACGACACGCCGATCGGAACGAACAACGTCCTCTGGGTCGATAAGAGCACGGCCCTGCTACCCACCAGCCGCACGCTGACCGAAAGCGATTTCGGGTTCAGTGATCCGAGCGATGGATCGGGCAGCGTTTTCCTGGCGGCCGACTTCAAGGCGGTGAAGATCACGGCGTTGCCGGGCGCGGGTGTCGGTACCCTGACGCTCAATGGCGTCGCGATCACGAGCGCATCGCTAGCGACGCCGGCCATTGTGGACATCAGCGATATTCGGGCGGGCAACCTCAAGTTCGTCCCGACCGTGAACCGGACCGGCCTTGGCC
Organism: Burkholderiales bacterium; assembly: GCA_965279075.1. Taxonomy (GTDB): domain Bacteria; phylum Pseudomonadota; class Gammaproteobacteria; order Burkholderiales; family SG8-39; genus SZAS-79. The sequence goes on from CBDIHI010000002.1 coordinate 74,853, forward strand.
TGGCCAATATCCGGTTCCAGGTCCAGGACACGGGCGGCACGAGTTCTGGCGGGCAGGATACGGATACGACAGAGCGGGTGATTCTGTTCAACGTCGGCAGCCAGGTGCCGCCCGTGTTGTCCGGTGGCGCCACGATCGACGTGCCCGAGCAGGGGGCGGTCACTGCCGTCAATCCGGGGATTTCGGTCTTCGACGCGGACAATCCAACGCTCGAGAGCGGTTCGGTGGTCATCAGCCGGGGCTTCCAGCCCGGTGGCGACCAACTCGCATTCGCGAACACGAGCGCGACCACCTTCGGGAATATCTCCGCAAGCTGGGATGCAGTGAACGGTGTTCTCTCCCTCACTTCGGCGGGTGGCACCGCAACCCAGGCGCAATGGCAGGCCGCCTTCCGTGCGGTCACCTACCAGAACCTGGTCGATGCGCCCAACACCGCGCCGCGTACGATCTCGTACAGCGTCAACGACGGCACGCAGGACAGTAACTTCGTGACGAGCACGATCAACATGCAGCCGATCAACGACGCGCCGGTCGTCACGTTGGGCACGGTGACGCTTGCATATGTCGAGAACCAGGCGGCAACGCCGATCGATTCTACGATTACGATCAGCGATCCGGATATGCCTTCGGGCTATGTGGGGGGGAGCTTCAATGGCGGCTTCCTGCAGACGACGATCACCGCGAACGGCGCCACCGAGGACCGCCTTTCGGTGGTGAACAGCACCTCCGGCACGCAAAGAATCCAGACCGTTTCCGGGACGACGGTTCAGTACAGTTCAGACTCGGGCGCGACCTGGGTCACGATCGGCACCATCGATCCGACGCAAGACGGCCAGGCCGGTCGCGCGCTGCGGGTCAACCTTTCCGCGCATTCGTCTACCGACTCCGTCACGACACTGGCTCGGGCGATCGGCTATTCGAATACGTCCGATGCGCCTTCCACGGCGACGCGCTCGGTCAGTTTCACGATCAATGACGGCGGCAACGTTGGCACCGGCGGACCGTACCAGGTGACCCAGGCCGGCGACACCATCACGGTGGCTGCGGTCAACGACGCGCCGGTGGGTACCAGCGGGACACTGACGGTCCAGACCAGCCAGACCTATACGCTCCAGCAATCGGACTTCGGATTTACCGATCCGCTGGATTCGCCGAGCAACGCGTTCCAGGCCGTGAAGATCACTTCGTTGCCGGCGGGTGGCGGGGTGCTCAAGTTAAATGGCGTGACCATTGCCTCGGCCAGCGTGGGAAGTCCCGCGATTGTGTCCGCCACCGACATAGCCTCGGGCTTGCTTACATATGTTGCGCGCTCCTCGGCTGGATCCGAGAGCTTTCAATTCCGCGTCCAGGACAGCGGAGGGACGAGCAATAGCGGCGTCGACACCGACACGACGGACCGAACCCTGTCGGTCACCGTCACGGCCGGCGCGGTGCCGGTGCTTGGCGGCGTGACCGCCAGGACCTACACCGAGGACCTGGCGGCCATCGCCGTCTATCCGACGTTGACGGTCACTGACGCGAATGTGGGTGCCACCCTCGTTGGTGCTACGGTAACGATCGGTATCGGATTTTCCTCGGGCGACGTGCTTGCGTTTTCGAACAACGGCACCACGATGGGCAACATCGCAATCGGCACCAATGCCGACGGGGTGTTGACGCTGGTCTCCAGTGGAAATTTGGCGACGCTTACCGAATGGCAGGCTGCGCTGCGGGCCGTGACCTACCGCAATACGCTGGATGCACCGAGCACCGCGCCGCGCACGATTTCCCTCGTGGTGACCGATACCGTCGGTAATCCGAGCTCAGCGGGCCGCAGCACGGTATCGGTGGTGGCGGTGAACGATGCCCCGGTACTCACTTCGGCGACCCCGTCGCTCGCCGCGCTGACCGAGGACAGCACCAGCAACGCGGGCCAGACGGTCAGCTCGTTCATGGGCACGATCACAGACCCGGATGGCGCATCGGTGCCACAGGGGATCGCAATTACGGGAACGGGCCTGACGAGCGGGGCCGGGACGTGGCAGTACTCGCTGGACGGAACCAGCTGGACGACGATCAGCGCATCGTCCACCAGTGCGTTGCTGCTTCGTCCGCAGGATTACATTCGCTTTGTGCCGGACGGACTGAACGCCAGCGCCGGGACACTGACCTACCGGGCCTGGGACCAGATGACGGGGAGCGCCGGAGGCACGGCGAACGTCACGACGATCGGGACGGGCGGCACGACCGCCTTCTCGTTGGTGCAAAACACGGTTTCCGTGGCTGCTACGGCGGTCAATGACGCGCCGGGGCTTTCCGGGAGCCTGACTCTTGCGTCTGTCAACGAAGACGCCACCAACCCGCCCGGCGCGAGCATCACTCAGTTGTTGAGCAGCAGCGGGGTAGTGCTTCAGGATCCGGACACAGGCGCCAGCCTAGGCGGGCTGGCGATCATCAGCAATCCGGCCGATCCTGCGACGGTAGGCGCCTGGCAGTACTCGACCGATGGCACCAACTGGTATGCGATCGGCGCGGTGTCGGGAGAGTCTGGGGCCGTGGCGCTTTCAGCCTCGACGCAGCTGCGCTTTGTGCCGGTGGCCGACTACAACGGCACGCCTCCGGCGCTGACCGTGCGGGCGATGGACAACAGCTATTCAAGTGGCTATACCGCGGGCGCATCGCGAACCATAGTGAATGCGTCCATCAATGGCGGCACTACGGCCATTGCCGGTGCGACGGTCACGATCGGGACCGGCATCCTGTCTGTGAACGACGCGCCGGCGCTGACCTCTTCCGCGCCCGCGTCGGTGAGCGTTGCAGAGGACAGCAACAACACGACGGCGGTGAGCCTGGGGTTGGGTTCCGTGACGTACGGCAAGGGCGGCGGCGCGGATGAGAGCGGCCAGACGCTGACATACACGATCACGGCGATCCCGTCGTTCGTGACGTTGTACAAGGCGGACGGGACGACGCCGGTGCTGGCGAACGCGACGCTGACGGCCACCGAGCTGCAGGGGCTGAAGTACAAGACGGTTGGGGATGCGAATGGCACGGGGAACATCACGTGGACCGTGACGGACAACGGGCAGACGAACGGGGTCAATGACTTCAAGACGCTTAACCAGTCGCTGACGGTGACGGTGAACGCGGTGGATGACATTGCCGGCGACAGCGTGAACACGAACGAGGACACGGCGCTGACGTTTGCGGCTTCGAGCCTGCTGGGGAACGACACGTTCGGCCCTGGGGCGACGGTGACGGCGGTGGGTGGGGCGTCGCACGGGACGGTGAGCCTGTCGGGCGGGAACATCACGTACACGCCGACGGGGGACTACAGCGGTTCGGACAGCTTCACGTACACGGTGACGAGCGGCGGGGTGACGGAGACGGCCACGGTGAGCGTGACGGTGACGTCGGTGAACGATGCGCCGACGGGGACGGACAAGACGATCACGACGAACGAGGACACGGGGTACACGTTTGCGGCGTCGGACTTTGGGTTTGGTGATGGGAAGGACAGCCCGGCAAACACGCTGACGGCGGTGAAGATCACGACGGTGCCTGGGGCGGGGACGCTGAAGCTGTCGGGCGCGACGGTGAACGCAGGGGATGTGATCAGTGCGGCGAACCTAGGGAACCTGGTGTTCACGCCGGGGACGGACGCGAACGGAGCGGGGTACGCGAGCTTCACGTTCCAGGTGCAGGACAGTGGCGGGACGGCGAACGGTGGCGTGGACCTTGACCAGAGCGCGAACACGATCACGGTGAACGTGACGCCCGTGACCGA
>CBDIHI010000003.1:0-91639 GCA_965279075.1 Burkholderiales bacterium
CTTTACGCCCAGGCCGCACGCGTAGGAAAAGCCGACCAGCCCGAAATCCAGCGGCGTGAAGAGCGCGGGGGGTTGGCGGTAAAGCATCTGGTCGGTGGCCTGCAGGCAGAGCGTACCCGCATCCATCGTGAACATGGTGTCGGCGGGCAGCACCCGGCGCAGGGTCCGGTACAGCTCCGCCGGCTGCAGCGGGTCCCCCGTCGGGGCCGCGTTGTCGCGTTCGTCGAGGAAGGCGCGGCGCTTCGCCTTGAAATCGGCGGACCACGCTGCCGCGCCCGGGTTCGGCTTGCGACCCGCGAGCGCGCGGACCAGCTGCGTCGCGACCTTGCCGGCGTCGCCGACGATGCCGAGCTCGACCGGGAAGAATCGCCCGACCGCTGCTGCATCCAGCTCGACCTGCACGATCTTCGCGGCGCGGTTGAGGTTGTCGTACGAATAGAAGGTGGTGTTGAAGCCCAGCCGCGTGCCGAGCGCGAGGATCACGTCCGCCTCGCGCGCCATCGTCGACGCAACCACGTTGCCGCGCGGCCCGACCTGCCCGGCATAGAGCGGGTGGTCGCAGGGGATCGCGTCCCCGTGGCCCGGCGACTGCGCGATCGGCGCGCCCAGCGCCTCGGCGAGCGCCAGCGCCTGCGCGTGGGAACGGCCGTTCTTGATGCCGCCGCCGGCGATGATCAGCGGGCGCGCGGCCCCGGCCAGCAGTTCGGCTGCGCGACGGACCAGTTCTTCGTCGCCCGCCGGCGTCGCGTCGGCACGGGTACCCGCCAGGTGCGTAGCCCTCGATGTCCGTGGTCTCGGCGAGGATGTCGCGCGGGATGTTCAGCGCGACCGGCCCGCGGCGCGGCGTTAGCGCGGTGGTGAAGGCTTCGCGGATCATCTCGGGCAGACGCTTCGCCTGCGTCACGGTCCAGGTCTTCTTCGTGACCGGCTTGAACAGCGCCTGCTGGTCGACCTCCTGGAACGCGTCGCGGTAGATGTGGGCCGACGACAGCGACCCCGCGAGGGCCACGACGGGGGAGTACGCCGCGTTCGCCTGCGCCAGGCCGGTCACCAGGTTGGTCGCGCCCGGCCCGTTCTGGCCGGCGAGGAAGACGCCCGCCTTGCCCAGCGCGCGCGCGTAACCGTCGGCCATGTGCACGCCGGTGCGCTCGTCTCGCACGCCGATGAATCGGATCGCCTTCGAGTCGTACAGCGCGTCGAACACCTCCATGCCCGCCGACCCGATCAGCCCGAAGACGTGTTCGACGCCTTCCGCTTCCAGCGAATCGACCACCGCCTTGCCGCCTGTCATTTCAGCCATGCCTGCTCCATTGATGGGTTGCCGGGAACGACGCTCATTCCGCCTTCGCGCCGCTTGCCTTGACGAGCTTGCCGAGCTTGCCGATCTCGGACTGGATGTACGTGTCGAACTCGCGCAGCACCGTCGCCTTGGGGATCAGGCCTTGCGCGATCATCTTCTCGCGCACCTCCGGCAGCGCAGTGACCTGCTGCACCTCCTTCGCCACCTGCTCGAGGACCGGGCGCGGCACCTTGGCCGGCGCGACCAGCGCATACCAGATGTTGTATTCGAATCCCGCGAGCCCGGCTTCCTGCGCGGTCTGGACGTCGGGAATCAGCGGGGAGCGCTCGGCGCTCGTAACGGCGACGCCGACGACCTTGCCCGCGCGCATCTGGTTCATCGCGAGCGCGATCGGCGGAAGGCGACCTGGATGCGGCCCGCCATCACCTCGGCCACCGCCTCCTGCACGCCCTTGTAGGGGATGTGGACCAGGTCGATCTGCGCCTGCGCCTTCAGGTACTCGCCCACGAGGTGGGTCGCCGCACCCACGCCGGCCGAGCCATAGTTGAGCTTGCCGGGCTGCTGCTTCGCCATGGCGATCAGCTCGCCCAGCGACTTGATCCCGAGCTCCGGGCTCGTGACGATGACGCTCGGCGAGCTTCCCACCAGCGCCACGCCGGCGATGTCGCGCAGCGTGTCGTAGGGGAGCTTGGCGTAGAGCGTGGGGTTCACCGCGTGGGAGGAAGACACGAACTGCAACGTGTAGCCGTCCGCGGGCGCCGCGAGCATCGCCTGCGTGGCGAGAATGCCGCCCGAGCCGGGCTTGTTCTCGACGATCACCGACTGGCCGAGCCGCTGCGTGAGCCTTTCCGCGTAGATGCGCGCAAGCACGTCGGTCAGCGCGCCGGGGGAGAAGGGCACCAGGATCTTCACCGGCTTGGCGGGGAACTTCGCATCCTGCGACCAGGCCGCGCCCGCGGCGAGCGTCAGCACTGCCAGCAGGGCCATCTTGAAGCTACGCATTCTCTTGTCTCCTTGGTAAGGACCGCATTCATGATCGTCCGGGGCGTCTGGGCGCCTTCCGGGGCGGGACGCAGTTTGCCATAATGTCGACATTCGGGCAATTAGGGCCGATCACCTCGGGCCCGGCGGGATTCGCTTATGATCCGGCCATGGCCAAGCCCTTTGCCCCAGCCCCGCTCATGCCCACGCTGCCGCTGCAGATCGCCGAGAAGATCGGCGCCGGCATCGTCGAGGAGCAGTTCCGCCCGGGGGAGCGGCTGAAGGAGGTGGAACTCGCCGCCGGCTTCGGCGTCAGCCGCGCCAGCGTGCGCGAGGCGCTGCGGATCCTCGAGAACCGCGGACTGGTGCGCATCCTGCCGCAGCGCGGCGCGCAGGTGACGCTGCCTTCGCAGCGCGAGCTGGAGAACCTGTTCGAGATACGGGCTTCGCTGCTCGGCCTCGCGTCACGCCACGCCGCGCTGAACCGCGACGCCGAGGGCCTGAAGCGCCTGCAGGCGGCGCTGGAGGCGCTCGGGGACGCGGTCCGCGACACGCGCGGTTACGTCAGGGCCAGCGCAGCCATGGTGTCGCAGGTGGCGGCCCTGTCGGGCAACGAGCAGCTGGCCGAGATGATCGCCTCGTTCGCGCAGCGCATCGGGCGGTACACGCGCCTCGGATTGACGACCGACGGGCGCCGGGTGAGGTCGCTCGCCACCTGGAAGAAGCTCGTTCGCGCGATCGCCGCCGGGGACGGGGACCTCGCCGATTCGACGCACCGGCGCCTTGCATTGCAGAACCGGGATGCCGCACTCGAGGAGATCGGCCGGCGGCCCGGCGCGCTGCCCAAGGCCCGGGTCCCGGCCGGGCGCAGGAAGGTCACGGCCGAAGGCTGATTTTCCGTTTATGGAAAGTGAATTTGGTTGCGGTCGGCCACAGTTCTAGTGTTTCAAAGGACAATGTTTGTAATTCAGGCGGGACAACCACCTACTTTCGTCCTGCTCCGCCCTGCCCTTCCTGCCCATGATCGTGGTCGTGCGCGTCGCCCTCGCGGTCGAACACCCACAGCTGGTGGGCATCGAGCCGCAGGCGGTAGCGCGATTCCAGCGCCTCGAGCTGCGCGATGCGCGCGCCGAGCGCGGCCTCGTTGGCGAGGCGCCGCGCGTTGAGCACGTCGGTGAGCGAGGCCTCGCCTAGGAAGTTCGCGCGCGCGGCGAGGTCGGCGGCCTCCTTCACCCGGTCGGCGGCCTCCTGCGAGCGCTTCCAGGTCTCGTACGCCGCATCGATGCCCTGGATCAGCGTCAGCGTCTCGGCGCGCAGCTTCGCGAGCACGGTCCCCTCGCGGTGGCCGGCGGCCTCGGCCTGAGCCAGCGCGCCGCGCGAAACCGCCGCGCGCGACTGGCCGGCGAAGGGGATCGCCACGCTGAGGCCGAAGATGCGTTCCTCGCCGCCGCGCTCGTTCATCACGCGCATGCCCACGGTCGGGTCGGGGGTGCGGTCGGCGTCGGCGCGCGAGGCGACCAGCTGCGCGCGCTTCGAGTCGCCGCGCGCCAGCGCCAGCTCGTGGTTGTGGCTGTAGACCTGTTCCTGCCAGTAGGCGGCATCGCGCTCGAGGCGCTGCGGGGCGGGCAGGGTGACCGCGGCCGGCAGCGCCAGCGCGGGGAAGCGCTGCGCGAGGTCGGTCGCAGCGGCGCCTTCCTTCGCGCGGGCCTGCTCGCGCGCGGCGGTGGCCTGCGCGAGCGCCGCCTCGGCGAGGATGGCCTCGAGCCGCGGCGCGTCGCCCAGGGCGAGCCGCCTTGCGGTGGCGGCGGACTGGGCGCGCAGCGTTTCCACCTGTGCGTCCCACTGCTCACGCACGGAGCGTTCCCTCAGCCAGGTGAACCAACCTTTCAGGAGCGCCCTCGAAGCTTCGTGCACCGCGTCGCCGTAGGCGGTGCCCGCCTGCGCGACGAGGTGCGTGCCGAGCTCGCCGTCGATCCGCGCCTTGGAGGGCAGGCGCAGCGGCCGCTCGAGGCCGAGGTCCCATTCGTTGAAGCGCTGGCCGGGCGCTGCGCGCGTCGAGCGCTGCTGCTGGCCCAGGCGCAGGCTCCATTCGTAGGGACCGTTGCCCAGCCGCTCGCGGTTGGCTTCCTCGAACCGGATCAGGCTTTTCGCCGCCAGTACCGCAGGCGAGCCGAGCAGGGCCTTCTCCACGGCGTCCTGCGGCGGCAGCACGGACGGGTAAGGGTCGGCGGCCGGCGTCTGCGCTGCTGCGAGGAGCAATGCTGCGGCGAGAAGGAAGCGTTTCATTCGATCCGCCCGCTTGAGAGCACCGGTATGGTCCAGAAGAAGATCCCCGCATGGGGGAACTGCGCCCGGACGAGACCGACGAGCGCATCCGCGTCGGCACGGGCGAGCACGAGTTGGACCTGCACGCGTCCCGCACGGCCGCGCACGTGCTCGTCCACGCCCGTGTATTGCACCTGCGCGCCCCGCCCCGCGACTTCCGTGGCCGTGAAACCCCAGGCCAGGTCCGGGTGGGCCAGCAGCAGGTCGATCACCTGCTCCTCGAGGGCCCGCGGGAGGACCAGCGTGAGCTGGGTGTCGAAGGCCGGCGCGTTCACGGCGCCTCCTTGCGTTCGGCGCCGAAGCGCAGGTACAGCAGGGGCAGCAGCAGCAGCGTGAGGGCGGTGGAGCTCGCGAGGCCGCCGATGACGACGATCGCGAGCGGCTTCTGGATCTCGGCACCGGGGCCGCTGGCGAAGAGCAGCGGAAGCAGACCGAAAGCCGTGATGCTCGCGGTCATCATGACCGGGCGAAGGCGGCGCTTCGCGCCTTCCACGACGACCTCCGCGAGGGCCATGCCCTGGCTCGCCAGCTGGTTGAAGTAAGTCACCATCACGACCCCGTTCAGCACCGCGATGCCGAGCAGCGCGATGAAACCGACCGAGGCCGGCACCGAAAGGTATTCTCCCGCGATCCACAGCGCGAACACGCCGCCCACCAGTGCGAACGGGATCATCGCGAGCACCAGCACCGCCTGGCGCACCGAGCCGAAGGTGGAGAACAGCAGCAGGAAGATCAGCGCGAGCGCCACCGGCACCACGATGCCGAGGCGCTTCGCGGCGCGCTGCTGGTTCTCGAACTGGCCGCCCCAGCTGACCCGGTAGCCGGCGGGAAGCTGGAGCGTGCCCGCCACGGCCGCCTTGGCTTCCTCGACGAAGCCGACGAGGTCGCGGTCCCGCACGTTCGATTGCACGACGACATAGCGCTGGGCGTTCTCGCGGTCGATCTTGACCGGGCCGTCGGTGCGCTCGAGCTTAACGACGCTGTCGAGCGGGATGCCGTGGCCGTCCGGGGCGGTCAGCCTGAGCGCCGCGAACTGCGTAGCGGAGGTCCGCAGGCCCTCGTCGCCGCGCACCAGCAGCGGCGTGCGCCGCACCGACTCGATCACGATGCCGGCGCGACGGCCCTCCACCAGCGCACGCAGGTCGTTCTGGATCTCGTCGGCGTTGAGGCCGAGGCGCCCCGCGGCGAGTCGGTCCACCTCGACGTGCAGGTACTGCACGCCCTCGTTCTTGATGCTGATCACGTCCTCCGCGCCGCGCAGCCCGCGCAGCGCGGCCACGACCTCGCCGGCCATGCGGTTCAGCTGCGCGAGGTCCGGCCCGTAGACCTTGATGGCGATGTCGCCGCGCACGCCGGTCAGCATCTCGGACACGCGCATGTCGATCGGTTGCGTGAAGCTGTAGGACACGCCGGGGAAGGCCTTCATCACCTCGCGCAACCGGTCGGCGAGCCATTCCTTGTCGTTGCGGCGCCACTCGGCCCGGGGTTTCAGCACCATGAACGTGTCGGTCTGGTTCAGGCCCATGGGGTCGAGGCCGAGCTCGTCGGACCCCGAGCGCGCCACGATGCCCTCGACCTCGGGCACCTGCGCGAGGATCGCGCGCTGCACGCGCCCGTCGACGGCGACCGCCTCCTCGAGGCTGATCGAAGGCAGCTTCTCGAGCTGCATGATGAGGTCGCCTTCGTCCATCACCGGCATGAAGGTCTTGCCAAGCAGCAGGTAGGCCCCGGCGGCGAGCAGCAGCGAGGCGAACGCCGCCGCGAGGACGAGCTTCGCGCGCGCCAACGCGAAGGCGAGCACGGGAGCGTACAGGGCGTTCATTTTCCGCACCAGCCACGGCTCCGCGCCGTGGCCCCGGCGCAGCAGCAGGGACGCCAGCACCGGCACCACCGTCAGCGACAGCACGAGCGAGGCGGACAGCGCGAAGACGATCGTCAGCGCCACCGGGGAAAAGAGCTTGCCCTCCAGCCCCTGCAGCGACAGCAGCGGCAGGAACACGATGACGATGATCGCCGTGCCCGAGGTGACCGGCACGGCCACTTCGCGCGCCGCGCGGAAGATCAGGTGCAGCAGAGGCATGCGCGCCGCGGCGCCCCCCTGCGCGAGCTGGCTTTCCACGTTCTCGACCACCACGACCGCGCCGTCCACCAGCATGCCGATCGCGATCGCGAGGCCGCCGAGGCTCATCAGGTTGGCGGACATCCCGGTCGCGCCCATCAGTATGAAGGTCGCCAGCGCGGCCAGCGGCACCGTCAGCGCCACCACCAGGGCGGCGCGCAGGTTGCCGAGGAACAGGAGCAACAGCACCACCACCAGTGCGATGGCCTCGGCGAGGGCCCGAGACACCGTGCCCAGCGCGCGCTCGACGAGGTGGCTGCGGTCGTAGAACGTGCTGATCTTCACGCCCGGCGGCAGGCTGGGCGCGATCTCGGCGAGCTTGGCTTCGACGCCCCTGACCACGGCCTGGGCATTGGCGCCGCGCAGCCCGAGCACCAAACCCTGCACCGCCTCGCCCTGGCCGTTGCGGGTCACCGCGCCCGCGCGCGTGACGCTGCCGATGCGCGCCTCGGCCACGTCGCCGACGCGCACGATCGCGCCGTCCTTCGAGCGGAGCACGATCGCGCGCACGTCCTCCAGCGTCCGGATGCGGCCGTCGGTGCGTACCTGCAGCACTTCCTCGCCTTCGCGCAGGCGCCCGGCGCCGTCGTTGCGGTTGTTCGCTTCCAGCGCCTGCTGAAGCTGCGCGAGCGACACGCTGCGCGCGTTCAGCGCCGCGGGGTCCGGCACGACCTCGAAGGCGCGCACGAAGCCGCCCAGCGCGTTGACGTCGGCCACGCCCGGCACCGTGCGCAGCTGCGGCCGGATCACCCAGTCGAGCAGCCCGCGCTTGTCCGAAAGACTTAGGTCGCCTTCGATGGTGAACATGTACATCTCGCCCAGCGGCGTGGTGATCGGCGCGAGGCCGCCCTCGACGCCGGGCGGCAGGTCCTTCATGACGCCGTTGAGGCGCTCGCCGACCTGCTGGCGTGCCCAGTAGATGTCGGTGCCGTCCTCGAAGTCGATGGTGATGTCGGTCAGCGCGTACTTCGAGACCGAGCGCAGGATGCGCTGCTTCGGGATGCCGAGCATCTCCTGCTCGATCGGCGTGGCGATGCGCGTCTCGACTTCCTCGGGCGACATGCCCGGCGCCTTGATGATGATCTTCACCTGCGTGGTGGACACGTCGGGGAACGCGTCGATCGGCAATCCCATGTAAGCGACCACGCCTGCGCCGACCAGCAGCGCGGCCAGCACCAGCACGAGCAGGCGCTGCGTCAGGGAGAATTCGATCAGGCGGTCGAGCATCGTGCGGCGGCGCTTACGGCTTGCCTATCCCCATCCACGCGGCCTTGAGCGCGGACACGCCTTTCACCGCGACGCGGTCGCCGTCCTTCAGCGCGGCCGGCCCGGCGGGCGTCACCAGCGCGCCTTCGCCGGCCATGCCTTCCACGCGGACCTCGAGCGCTTCGAACCCGCCGTCGCGCTGCACGAACACGAAGGCCTTCTCCTGCTGGCGCAGCACGCCGGAAGCGGGGATGCGCCACGCGGATGCGGCGCCCGCCCCGATGTCCAGGACCGCTTCCACGAACTGGCCCGGGCGCAGCTGCGCGGCGCCTTCGCTCACCAGCACGCGCACGCTGACGGTCTGGGTGTCGGCGTTGACCTGCCGGCCGATGGCGATGACCTTGCCCGCGGGCGCCCCGGCCCCGCCCGCGGCGACCGCCACCCGGGCGCGCGAGCCTTCGCGCACGCTTGCGGCGATCTTCACCGGCACCTGGATCTCGAGCCACAGCGGGTCGAGCCGCGCGACCTTGTAGAGCAGCGCGGACTGCTCGGCCCGGCCGCCGACCGTGGCCGACTGCTCCAGCACCACGCCGTCGATCGGCGAGGCGATGTCGATGACGCCGCTCATCGGGCGGCCTGCCGCGAGGTCGGCGATGGCCTTGTCCGGCAGCCCGGCCAGCCGCAGCGCCTGGCGGCGCTCGGCAAGCGCCGTCGCGGCCTGCGCCTGCGCGCTGGCCGAGGCCTGCTGGCGGCCCTGCGCGATGATGCCTTCCTTCAGCAGCTGGTCGTCGCGCTTCGCGGCCTGCGCCGTGAGCTGCGCCTGGTTCGCGGCGTTGAGGTATTCGCGCTGCGCCTCGAGCAGCATGGGGCTCGCGATGCGGGCGAGCATCTGGCCGCGCTTCACGCGCTCGCCCGGCGCCGCACCGAGCGCCTGCACGAGTCCCGGCAGCGGCGCGGCAACCGCGTGCACCTGGGCGTTCGGCACCGCGACCTGCGCGGGCAGCGTGAGGCCGGCGGCCTGCCCCGGGGCGGCCAGCGTGGCGGTCTCGATGCCGAGCGCTTGCGCCTGCGCGGCGCTGACGGCAATGCGTGCATCGGCCGCTGCGGCCGGGCAGGCGGAAACGGCAAGCGCAAATGCGAACAGGAACAGGTCCGGGAACCGGATCTTCGGGCGGGTCATGGGGGGCGGCCAGGCGATGCTGCGATGGCACGGAGTTTAACCGTCCTGCGCGCCGTCCCGTTTAATCCAGCGCAAACCGGCCACTACATCGGCAGCGAGAAGCCCTTGTCGCGAAAGATTCTCAGGCATGCGTCCGCGACCCCGGCGTCGTAGGCCGTGCCGCGCCCACGCTCGATTTCCGCCAGCGCCTTCTCGATGCCCAGGCCCGGGCGATAGGGGCGGTGCGAGCCCATGGCCTCGACCACGTCCGCCACGGCGAGGATGCGCGCCTCTGGCAGGATCGCCTCCCCCTTGAGGCCCTGCGGGTAGCCGCTGCCGTCGATGCGCTCGTGGTGCTGCAGCACCATGTCGGCGACCGGCCAGGGGAACTCGACGGTCCTCAGCACGTCGTAGCCCGCCTGCGGGTGGCCCTTGATCAGCGAGAACTCGGCGGCGCTGAGCTTGCCGGGCTTGGCGAGGATCTCGGAAGGGACCGTGATCTTGCCGATGTCGTGGACGTAGCCGGCGATGCGCAGGCCCTCGATGCGGCGCTCATCCCAGCCGAGCTCGGCTGCGATCGCCACCGAGATTTCCGCGACGCGCTTTTCATGCCCTGCGGTATAGGGGTCGCGCATTTCGGACAGCGCGGTGGCCACTTCCACGGTGTGCGTCAGGGCGTTCTGCAGCTGCGCGAGGTAGCGCGCGGCCTGGTCCTCGGCGCGCTTCTTCTCGGTGATGTCCTGCATCAGGCCGATGATCGCGGGCCGGCCCTGGTAGGTGGCGAGGGCACCGTGCACGCCGACTTCGATCGGCGTTCCGTCCTTGCGCAGGCCGGTGGCCGTGTAATGGATGCTCGGAACCCCTCCCTCCATGCGCTGCAGGATCATCGCCTCGATGCGATCGCGGTCGCCTTCGGCGAAGAAGGAGAGTACGTCGCGACCGATCACTCCGGCGCTTTCTTCATAGCCGAAGATCTCCATGAGGCGGGGATTCGCGTACGCGAGCTTGTGGTCCTGCGCGATGTAGAGCCCGGCGATCGACTGCTCGACGATGCCGCGGAATCGTGCTTCCGACTCCAGCAGCGCCATCTCGGCCTCCTTTTGCGCTGTGATGTCGGACACCACGCCTTCCATGCGCAGTGGCCGGCCGGCCTCATCCCGGACCATCCACGCCCGGTTGGCAATCCAGCGTACCTTGCCGCCGGGGTGCAGGATGCGAAACTGCGCCTCGCTGCTGCCCGTCTCGCGTGCGCGCCGGTCCGACTCGGCGGCAACGCCGATGTCGCCGGGATGGATGCACTCGAACCAGAGCCGGGGGGATGCGAAGAAGTCGCCGACCGGCCTACCGTACACCTTCGCGGCTGCGGCATTGAGGTACAGCACCTGGCCGGTCCCCGCATCGGCCGACCAGAGGACCTGGTCCACGGTCGACATGATGCTTTCGATCCGCGCCTGTGCCTCCTGCAGCGCCTGCGTGGCCCGCTTGCGGGCCGCCTCGCGCTCGAAATTGCCGAGGCCGTAGCTGACGTCCCGCGCGATCCTGAGCAGCAGGTCGCGGGTTTCTTCGTCTAGCGTGTTGGGCTCGGGGTCATAGAGCGTCAGCGCGCCCACGGTCACCCCGCCGCAGGTCAGCGGCAGCCCGGCCGAGGCGCCCCATCCGTACTGCACGGCTCGTTCACGCCAGGGTGCAGTGCGGGGGTCGTTGGCGAAGTCCTGGCACCAGAATGCGCTGTTCTCCCTGATCGCCGTGCCCGTAGGCCCGAGGCCGTTGGGATCGGCGGGATCCACGGAGATCCTGATGCCATCCAGGTATTCGACGCTTTTGCCGAAAGCGGCCACGGGGATCACGAGCCGGGTCGCGGGGTCGACTTTGCCGATCCATGCCATCGCCAGCCCGCCCGACGCGACTGAGGCGCGGCAGACCTCCGCGAAGAGTTCCGCCTCGCTCTGGCAGCGCACGACCGCCGCGTTGCACTCGCCGAGGGTCTTGTAGAGGCGGCCGAGGCGAAGCGCCTTGGCCTGGGCCGCCACCCGTTCGGTGATGTCCTCGACCATGCACACGAAGTAATCGACCGCGCCTTCCGGTGTGCGTACGGACTTGATATCCATCTGAGCCAGGACCGTGCTGCCGTCCTTTCGCAGGAAGCGCTTTTGCATGGAGTAGCCGTCGATCTCGCCCTTCATCACGCGCTCGAACTCCCCCAGGTCGAGGCCAAGGTCCGCCGGATGGGTCATTTCCGGCCAGGTCTTCTGCGCCAGTTCGTCGCGGGCGTAGCCAAGGATCTCGCACAGCCGGTCGTTGAAGTTGAGCCAGCGCTTGGAATCGGGCGAGGTGATCGCCATCCCGACGAAGGGCAGGTCGTAGAACTGCTTCAGCAGGCTGTCGGCCTGCAGCCGTGTCGCGAGCAGTCGGGCGAGGTGCTGCTGCCGGAAGAGCAGAAGTGCTATGGCAGCCAGTGCAATGGCCGCTGCGGCCATGACCCCGCCCGCCCAGAGGGCCGTGGCTCGAGCGGGCGCGAGGACCTCCTCGCGGTCGAGCTTGGCGAGGATCTTCCAATCGGTCCCGGCGACCGGCTGCCAGGCCGCGAGGACGCTCGCGCCGCGGTAGTCCACGCCTTTGAAGGTACCGGCGCCGCCTTCACGTGCCGCGGCCGCGGCGGGGAGCCGGGCATTGCCAAGCGGGACCTTGAGCGTAAGTGTGGTGCCCTTGAGCTGGCGCAGCTCGTTCAGGTACACGACCGTGTCGCCCTCGCGGCGGACCAGCAACGTCTCGCCGCTCTGGCTGAGTGTCGGCCAGGACTCCACCAGCGGGAACAGGAACTGCTTCGGGTCGATGTGCAGCAGCGCCACGCCGGCGGCCTCCAGCAGTCCCTTGCGGCCCAACGGGACCATGAAATAGAGATGCGTGTTGCCGAGGTCGTCGCGGTGCAGGTCGCTCATCTGCACGGCGCCGCTGGCCGCGGCCATGCGCACCCGGGCGCGCAGCGCCTCGTCCTGTACCGGCGGTGTCCCGACCGCCAGCAGGGGGCGCCCGAGCGAGTCGAACAGCGCGATCGAATCGTAGGCGAATGCCTGCTTCAGCGAGACCAGCCGGTCGAGGATCATCGCGCCCGAGTGCTCATCCCCGGTGGCTTGCAGCTTTTCGAGCCGTTCGATGAACCCCTGGCTGTACGCCAGGGCGCTGGCGTCCCCGTGCCGTTCGGCCAGCCAGCTCTCGATCTGCCGGGTCTTGAAGCCAGCGATGACCTCGAGGTCAGCCGTCGCGTCGCGCTCGTCCTTCTTCGCCTCCAGCACGTACACGACCAGGCCGACCAGCGGCACCGTCAGGGTGAGCAGCGCTAGCAGCGGCACCAATTGCCGCCACGGGGCGGGAATGTGCCCGGTCGAGAGCGGCCCCTGCGCGAGGTCGCCCTTCGCCATGGACCGCAGCAGGAGGAACAGCAGGAGGCTCGTGACCACGACGAATGCGAGGCCCTTGGCGAGCTCGATACGGCCCTGCAGCGCCGGATCCTCGACGCCCAGGTCGACCAGCGCCGACGACGCCACGATCCACGCCGACGCGAAGGCGGCATAAAGCAGGGATACGACGGCGGGATTCAGGCGGAATCGCATGCGCAGCGCCGGGTTGGGTAGTGGGAGCCACGCGCAGAATACTCTGGCGCCTTGACATTCGCTAGGCTACCTAGCTATCTTGGCTGCGCACACCAGCCTGGGCCGATCCGCATGCCATCCGCCTCCCGCCGCAGCACCCCCAAACCCGCAGCAAGGCGCGGTCGCGCCGCCGCCCCGCTCACGGTGTCGCGCCGCGAACTCCTCGCCGGCAACGACGACCGCAGGTTCCGCGAGCTGGTGCACGCCTTCTTCGCGTTCCAGGCCCGCCACGAGGCGATCCGCGACGGGCACGCGGCCTACATCGGCCTGGCCGGCATCCAGTACACGATCCTGATCGCGATCGGCCACCTCGAGGCGGAGGGCGACGTCACGGTGAAGACCGTGTGCGACCACCTGCACGTGTCGAGCGCGTTCATCGCGGTGGAGACCGCCAAGCTGGTCGAGCGCGGCCTCCTCCTGAAGAGCCGCGACCCGAAGGACGCGCGCCGCACGCTGCTGAAGACCACGCCGCAGGGCCATGCGCTGCTCGCGAAGCTCGCGCCGGCCCAGCGCGCGGTCAACGACATCGAGTTCGGCGGCCTCTCCCGCGCCGATTTCCTCGCGCTGCACCGGGTCATGACCCGGCTGATCGACAACTGCGACGCGGCGCTCGCCATGCAGCGCCTGCTCGAGCGCCCGGCCGAGAACGTGCCCGCCTGAAACCCATCCCGCCCCAGGAGACCCTCATGACCGCCCCCGTGAAGAACGGCCAGAAGCACCTCGAGTCGCTGCGCGACGGCCGCCGGGTGTTCATCGACGGCAAGCTCGTCGACGACGTCACCACCCACCCAGCGTTCCGCAATTCCGTGCAGTCCTCGTGCTCGCTTTACGATTTCCAGGCGAAGCCCGAGAACCGCGAGCTGATGACATTCGAGACCGAAACCGGCCACCGCGTCAGCCGCGCCTGGCAAAAGCCCAGGACCTATGCGGAGATGGTGCAGCGGCGCCAGGCGCTGACCGCGCTCGCCGAGCAGCACCACGGCTTCATGGGCCGCTCGCCCGACCACCTCGCTTCCGCCTTGCTGGGACAGGTGATGGGCCTCAAGGTGTTCGAGAAGCACGGCCCGAAGCGCGCGAAGGCGATGCACGACTACTACCATTACGCCGCCGACAACGACCTCTTCCTCACCTATGTGATCATCAACCCGCAGGCCGACCGCTCCAAGGACTGGGGCGACCAGGCGGGCGAGGACCTCGTCGCGGCGATCGTGGACGAGGACTCGACGGGCATCACGATCCGCGGCGCGAAGATGCTCGGCACCAGCTCGATCATGGCGAACGAGGTGTTCGTCGCCAACCTCCAGCCGCTGAAACCCGGCGAGGAGAACCTGGCCTTCTCCTGCGCGCTGCCGATGGACGCGAAGGGCCTCAAGGTCCTGTCGCGCAAGTCCTACGAGCAGCACGCGGTGTCGCGCTTCGACAACCCGCTCGCCTCGCACTTCGACGAGAACGACGCGATCATCTACTTCGACGACGTGAAGGTGCCGTGGGACAGGGTGTTCGTCTGCAGGGACACCGACATGTGCCGCGCGCAGTTCCACGACACCGCCGGCCACATCATGCAGAACTACCAGGCGCAGATCCGCCTCGCGGTGAAGCTGCGCTTCATGGCGGGCATCGCGAGGAAGATCGCCGAGACCATAGGAACGGTGAACATGCCGCCGGTCAGGGAGAAGCTCGGCTGGCTCGCGGCCAAGGCCGCGATGGTGGAATCGATGATGCTCGGCATGGAGGCCGGCGGCGCGATGTTCGAGGGGTATTACATCCCCAGCCGCCACCTCGTGTACACCGCGCAGGTCATCACGCAGGAGCTGTACCCGCAGTTCGTGCAGGCCATGCGCGAACTCGCCGGCGGCGCGCTGATCATGCTGCCCTCGTCCGCGGCCGACTACGACAACCCCGAGATCGCGCCGATCATCGCCAAGACCCAGGTGTCGCCGGCGATGTCGCCGGAAGAGCGGGTCAAGTTCCTCAAGCTCGCGTGGGACGCGGTGGGCAGCGAGTTCGCCTCGCGCCACGTGCAGTACGAGATGTTCTATGCGGGAGCGCAGTTCGTCACCAACAGCCACAGCTACCGCACCTACGACTGGAAGAAGGCGCTGGCCATGACCGACCGCGCGCTGTCGGAATACGAGCGCAAACCCTCCCTCGACAAAGCCGCCTGAGGTCCCCATGAAGACAGCCATCGTCAACCTCGGCCGCATCGTCTCGGGCGACTGGCGCGACCCGTTCGTCGCCGGCAACGCCATCCTCATGCAGGACGGCCTGCTCACCGCCGTCGGCAACGTCACCGCCGGGGAAGTCGAGGCCGCGGACGTCGTCATCGACGCCGACGGCGCCACCGCGATCCCCGGCCTGATCGACTCCCAGGTCCACAATACCTTCGGCGACTACACGCCGCGGCAGAAGACGGTGGGCTTCCTCGAGAGCTACGTGCACGGCGGCGTGACGACGGCGATCAGCGCTTCCGAGGTCCACGTGCCCGGGCGCCCGAAGGATCCCGAGGGCGTGAAGGCGCTCGCGGTGGCGGCGATGAAGTGCTTCGAGCACTACCGTCCCGGCGGCATGCGCGTGTGGGCGGGCTCGATCATCCTCGAGCCGGGGCTGGTGGAGGCGGACTTCGCCGAGATCGCCGCCAAGGGTGTGTGGCTCGCCAAGGCGGGTTTCGGCGCCGTGAAGACTCCGTACGACTACGAGCCGATGATCGCGTGGGCGAGGAAGCACGGCATGATCTCGATGGTGCATACCGGCGGTTCGTCGATCCCGGGGTCGTCGGGCATCTGGGCGGACCACCTCATCAAGATCAAGCCGGATGTGTCCTTCCATGTGAACGGCGGCCCGGTGGCGATGCCGGACGAGGATTTCCCGCGCATCGTGCACGAGTCGAACATCGCGCTGCAGGTCTGCACCGCGGGCAACCTCCGCACCACGCTCCTGCTCGGAGACATGGTGCGCAAGGCCGACCAGTTCGACCGCTTCCTGATCGCCACCGACACGCCCACGGGCTCCGGGATCATGCCGCTCGGCATGATGTACACGATCACACACCTCGCGAGCCTGACCAAGATGCCGGTCGAGTGGGCGATCGCGGCGGCCACGGGCAACAACGCGAAGGTCTACAAACGCAACAGCGGGTTCCTGCGCGTGGGCAAGGACGCGGACGTCGTGGTTATCGACTCGTGCGTCGGCGGTTCGAAAACCGACCCGCTCGACTCGCTCAGGAACGGCGACATCGCGGCGGTCGGCGCGGTCATCACCGACGGCGTGCCGAGGTTCGTTGGCAAGAGCCGCAACACGCCGGCACCGAACAAGCGCATCCGCGTGGCCGCGTGCCGCATCCCGCAGGACTATTCCGGCGCAGCGCACTAGGAGCGGGGGAGCCAGACTCTTCCCCCGCGCCCCCCGGGTGCCGGGACCAAACATTTCAAGGAGGCGCACAGCCATGCAGATGCCAGTCAAAAGGTGGTTCACGTTCGTCGAGGAAACCGTCGCCCCCGCGGGCGAACCGCCGTTGCGCAAGATCGCGATCGTCGCGGTGGTGGCCAATCCCTATGCGGGGCGCTACGTCGAGGACCTGAAGCCGATGACCGAGGCGAGCGTCGAGCTCGGGCGCCTGATGGTCGAGCGAGCGGTGCATGCCATGGCTCCCTACAAGATCCTGGGCCTCGGCAAGGGCGGCATCGCCGGCATGGCTGGCGAGCAGGAGCACGTGAATGCGCTGCTCACCACGGCGTTCGCCGAGCCGGTGCGCGCCGCGATCGGCGGCGGCAAGGCTTGGATCTCCTCGATGACCAAGCGCGGCGGCCCGGGCACGACGATCGACATCCCGTTCAACCACAAGGACGCGCTGTACGTGAGGTCCTTTTACGACGGCATAACGCTGACGCTGCCGGATGCGCCGCTGCCCGACGAGATCGCGCTGATCGCGGGCTTCTCCAACCGCGGCCGCGTCGGCGCGCGCGTGGGCGGGTTGAAGCCGGAGGCCGTGAAGGGCCTGGACGGACTGACCTGACATGGGGGCCCGCAACCTTGCAGGTCTTCTGTTCGCGGCGGCCCTTGCCCTGGCCTCGATGGTCGCGTCGGCCTTCCCCGACAAGCCGGTGCGGATCATCGTGCCCTTCCCGCCCGGCGGCTCGGCCGATTTCGTCGGCCGGCTGGTGGCCGAGAAGCTCACCACCGCCTGGGGCAAGCCCGTGCTGGTGGAGAACCGCCCGGGCGGCAGCGCGACCATAGGCCTTGGCATGGTGGCCAAGTCGGCGCCCGATGGCCACACGATAGGCATCGCGACCGCGTCGTTCGCGATCCAGCCCGCGATCCGGCTGACCATGCCCTACGACTCGCTGGCCGACTTCGAGTTCGTCACGCAGATCATGGAGACGCCGTTCGTGCTGACCGTGAATTCTTCGCTGCCGGTGAATTCGCTCAAGGACCTGGTCGCCTACGGCAAGGCCAACCCGGGCAAGCTGAACATCGGCTCGTTCGGCGTCGGCTCCACGCCGCACATCCTCGCCGAGATCCTCGCGCAGCAGACCGGCACGAGGATCGTCCACGTGCCGTTCAAGGGCTCCGCCGACAGCATGGCGGCGCAACTCTCGGGTGACGTGCCGCTCAACTTCGATGTAGTCATGTCGCCGTTGCCCAACATCAAGGCCGGCAAGCTGCGCCCGATCGTCGTCACCTCGCAGCGCCGCTACAAGGACCTGCCCGACACGCCCACCGGCCTCGAGTCGGGCATCCCCGAGCTCGACATGCCGACCTGGTTCGGCTTCCTCGCGCCCAAGGGGATCCCGGCCGACGCGCTGAAGACCCTGAACGCCTCGATCGTGCAGGTGCTGAAGGCGCCGGAGGTGGGCGCGGCGTTCGAAAAGCAGGCGATGACGGTGGTCACCAGCACGCCGGAGGAGTTCCGCGGGTACGTCACGCGGTCGATGCAACGCGTGGCCAACGCGGTCAAGGCGGCCAACATCCCGAAGTCCGACTGAGGAGCCAGCCATGCCGGGTTACCTGATCGCGGAGATCGACATCACCGATGCCGAGGCTTACCGGGAGTACGGGCGCATCGTGACCGCCGCCATCGAGGCTTACGGCGGGCGCTTCCTCGTGCGCGGCGGCACCGTCGTGCCCAAGGAGGGCGGCTGGTCGCCCAAGCGCCTCGTCGTGGTCGAGTTTCCTTCCCTCGAAGCGGCGCAGAAGTTCTACGACTCCCCCGAGTACGCCCGGCCGCTGGAAATCCGGCTCAAGGCGACGAATTCGCGGCTGGTGCTGGTCGAGGGGGCCTGACCCCGGTTTGATCCGGCGCAAAGGGCGGGCCCCGCAGTGGGCTAGGATGGCCGTTCATGGACTGGAAAAACACCAAGACCGGGTACGGCTGGCTGCCGGTGGCACTGCATTGGCTGATTCACGTGCTGATCGGGCTGCATGCCGCCGCCCTGTTCCACCACTACGTCAAGCGCGACAACACTCTGAGGCTCATGCTTGGCCGCTAGTTTCCTCGCGCTGTTGCGCCGCCATACGGGCACGGGGGTGCTGTTGCTCGCCGCAGCGGTCGTTGCCGTGCTTGCGGGCCCGCCGCTCGTGCTCGGCCCCGAGGTCGCGGTAGAGGAGGTGGTGCGGCGCGACTTCGTGCAGTCCGTCCTCGCCAGCGGTCGCGTCGAAGCGCCGCACCGCGTCGATGTCGGCGTGCAGGTCACGGGGACCGTGGTGCGGGTCCCGGTCAGGGAAGGCCAAGCCGTGGCGGCCGGCACGCCGCTGGTGGAACTCGAGGCCTCGGAGCTGCGCGCAACGTTGAGCCAGAACGTGCTGGCCCTGCGCCAGGCCGAGGCGCGCGTGCGCCAGGTCCGCGAAGTCCAGGCGCCGGTGGCGGAGCAGGCCCTGGTGCAGGCCCGGGCCAATGACGCCATGGCGCAGCAGACCCTCGAGCGCAACCGCGCGTTGGTGGCCAAGGGCTTCCTTTCGCAGTCCGCGCTGGACGATGCGACGCGCGCCGCGCAGGTGGCCGGGGCGCAGGTGCGCACGGCCGAGCAGCAACTGGCCGGCGCGCGCCCCTCGGGCAGCGACGCGGCGCTTGCCGAGGCCGCGCGCGCGCAGGCCCAGGCCGGCGTAGAGGTCGCCCGCTCGCGACTTGCCTACGCCACGGTCGCCGCGCCGGTGGCGGGCACGTTGATTGCGCGCAACGTCGAGCCCGGCCATGTCGTGCAGCCGGGCAAGGCGCTGATGGTGCTTTCGCCCGCAGGCGAAACGCAACTCGTCGTGCTGATCGACGAGAAGAACCTGCGCCTCCTGCGCCTGGGCCAGAAGGCGCTGGCCTCGGCCGACGCCTACCCGCAGCAGCGCTTCGATGCGGAGCTTTTCTACATCAACCCGGGCGTCGACGTGCAGCGCGGGTCGGTGCAGGTGAAGCTGCGCGTCCCGTCGCCGCCCGACTACCTGAGGCAGGACATGACCGTGTCGGTCGACATCGAGGTCGCGCGCAGCGCCAACGCCGTGCTGGTCCCGGGCGATGCGGTGCGCGACGCGGATTCCGCCGCGCCCTGGGTCCTGAAGGCCGAAGCCGGGCGCGCGACCCGCCAGGCGGTGAAACTCGGGTTGCGCAGCAGCGGCCTCGCGCAGGTGCTCGAAGGGCTGCAGGCCGGCGACCGGGTGGTGCCGGTCGGCGCGCTGACCGTCCTCGAGGGGGCGCGCCTGCGGCCGGTGGCTGCGGCCGCCGGGCGGTGAGCGCGGTGCCCGATGCGCCGCTGAAGGCGGCGCTGCCGCGCCTGCCGCGCTGGCTTCCCTTCGAATGGATCGTCGCGCTCCGGTTCCTGCGCGAAGGCCGTGCGCAGACCGCCTCGATCATCGGCGGCGTTGCGATCGGCGTGGCCGTGATCGTCTTCATGTCCGCGTTGCTGTCCGGCCTGCAATCCAACATCGTGCGGCGCGTGCTTACCGGCCAGGCGCACATCCAGCTCCTGCCGCCCAAGGAAACGGTGCGGCCGCAGTACGGCGCAACGGCCTGGAACGGTCGCGCCGCGGCAGGCGCGCTCGAGGGCGCGATAGTGCAGGCGCCGCTGCAGCGCCTCAGGAGCCTCGACCAGTGGCAAGGGGTGTCCGCGCTGATCGGCGCGTTCCCGGAAGTGACCCAGGTGTCGCCGGCCGTGACGGGACCTGCGCTCGCGGTACGCGGTGAGTCGAGCCGTTCGATTTCGGTGGTCGGCATGGAGCCGGAGACGTATTTCCGCATCGTCCCGATGCCGGAGAAGATCGTGCGCGGCAGCGCGCGCGTGACCGGCAGCGACATCCTGATCGGCACCGAACTCGCGAGCGACCTCGGGGTCGGCGTGGGCGACAAGCTGCGCGTGACGGCCGCCAACGGCGCGTCCAACCTGCTCATGATCACCGGCGTGTTCGACCTCGGCAGCAAGGGGCCCAATACGACCACCGCGTTCATGGCGCTGCGTACCGCGCAGAGCCTGCTGAACATGCCGGGGGGAGTCTCGGTTCTGTCGGTGACGGTGCGCGACGTCTATGCGGCTGAGACCATCGCGCGCCGGATCACCGCGGCCACCGGCGTGCAGGCCGACAGCTGGATCAAGACCAATGAACAGTTCTTCAGCGCGATCAGCGCGCAGACCACGGCCAACACCGCGATCCGGTTCTTCGTGGCCCTGTCGGTTGCGTTCGGCATCGCCAGCGTGCTGGTGGTGTCGGTGGTGCAGAAGTCGCGGGAGATCGGCATCCTGCGCGCCATGGGGATCTCGCGCGGCCAGGTGCTGCGGGTATTCCTGCTGCAGGGCGGCCTGCTCGGCCTCGGCGGGGCCCTGGCCGGGAGCGGGATGGGCGCCATCGCGCTGGCCGCGTGGCAGCGGATCCAGCGCAACCCGGACGGCACCCCGATCTTCCCGATCAGCTTCGAGTCGGCGTTGTTCGTCGCGGCCCTCGTCCTTGCGACGCTGACCGGGCTGCTGGCGGCGTTTGCGCCCGCGCTGCGCGCCGCGCGCCTCGACCCGGTCGTGGCCATCCGTGGCTGAGGCGACCGTCCCGGCGGTGGTCGCCGACCTGCGTGGCGTGCGCAAGTCCTTCAACGTCGGCCAGTCCAACGAGGCCGAGGTGCTGCACGGCATCGACCTGGTGCTGGCGCGCGGCGACTTCTGCGCGGTCATGGGACCTTCGGGCTCCGGCAAGAGCACGCTGCTGAACGTCATCGGCCTGCTCGACCGCCCGACGCAGGGCACGCTGGCCGTGTGCGGCGAGGAGACGACCTCGCTCGACGACCGCGAGCTGACCCGGCTGCGCGGGCACAACATCGGCTTCGTGTTCCAGTTCCACCACCTGCTCGGCGCATTCACCGCGCTCGAGAACGTGATGATGCCGATGCTTGGCGACGCCGGGTTCCCGGATGCGGCCATGGCTGAGCGCGCCGCGGCACTGCTCGACAGCGTGGGGCTCACGCAATGGCGGAACCAGCCCTCGGGGCAGCTTTCCGGCGGCCAGCAGCAGCGCGTTGCGCTGGCGCGCGCGCTGGCGATGAAACCCGCATTGCTCCTCGCGGACGAGCCCACCGGCAACCTGGACACGAAAAGCGCCGACGCGGTATTCGACCTGCTGCGCCGGGTGAACCGCGATGACGGCACGAGCGTGCTGTTCGTGACGCATAACCCCGAACTTGCCGCCCGGTGCGACAAGACCATCGAAGTGATCGATGGCCAAGTCGTGCGCCAGGCCGGCACCGCACGCTGATCGGGGTCGTGCGGGCCGGGGCTACTTCGGGGTTCCCAGCCGTTGCATGATCTGCGCTCGCGTTTCACGCACGTCCGCGGCGAACAGGCTGCCGGGCTGCGCTGCGCGGTCGATGACTTCAAGGGCTTCCTCGTTGCGACCCTGGTCCGACAGGGCCTGCGCCAGGTTGTTCAGCACGACGACCGAATCGGGATGGAGCAGGGACGTCCTGCGGAGCACGGCCTCGGTGCTCGCGAGGTCGCCCAGCGCATAGTGCCGGTTGGCAAGCGCGATGGCGGCGGCGATGTTTCCGGGCCAGCGATCGAGGAACGTCCGGTACGCCGTGAGCACCGCTTGCGCGCCGCCCACTCGCTCCATTGCCGTGATCGCGGCGAGATAGCCTGTCTCGGTGGCGGTGACGGGCAGCTTCGCGGGTGGCATCGCCACCATGGCCCAGTAGCCGCTCGTCTTCCATGTGTACTCGAGCATTGTGAAAGGCACTGCCTGCCGTCGGTCGGTACCGGAGCGCAGGTATAGCCTGGCCTCAGGGTAGTCGTAGCCCACGACGACGGCGTAGTGCCAGTTGGTGAAGAGACCCGGCCCGGTGTCCTGCAGGACGATGACCGGGTTGCCCGCCGCGACCTCGCGCAGCAGGTCGGCGAAGCTCGGCGCAAGCCGGTAGGAGACGAGGCCGTGACGGCGCGGCGCCGCGAGCATTTCCACCTGCAGGCTGCCTTGCCGGAGCGGCAGGTAGACGTCGTTGACGAGATCCGCGGGCACCACATTGGCGCCCGCGTTTGCAAGTACTGTGGCCAGCGCCGCGGGACCGCACTGGTACTCGTCCTGGGGAAAGAAAGGCACCCCGGGGGATTCGAACCGCTCGGGCACGCCGGCCGGCCATTCGCTGCGCAGGCCCATGGTCTGGGGGACCATGGATGCGCATCCGCCCAGCAGCGTCAGGAGAAAAAAAACACCCGCAGTGAGGCGGGCGCTCCGGTAGGACAACCCGACCTCGATCAGCGGCCCAGGACGAAGTGCCACACGGCCCAGATCAGGAGGATCAGGACGAGCAGGCCGCCCAGGTCGCCGCCGGCGGGCAGGGCATTGATTTTTCCCGCGAGCGTACCAACTTCGGCATCGGTCATCGAGGCCACGCGGTTCTTCGCGGTCTGCGCGTCGAGCCCGAGCGACTGCATCTGCCCCGCAACCTCGGCGCGCTCGAGGAAGTTCGAGACCGTGGAGCGATCGAGCTGCGAAGTGGCCGAGTGCGTCAGCTGGTCCGCGCCGATCATGCTGGCCTGTCCCGACTGGAACGGCAGCATCGCCATGGCAAGCACGAGGAATTGGCACAGCACTCTCTTGAGCATCAGGTTCATGTGGTTCTCCAGTGGTTCGTGGGGATGGCGTACATGCCGGGTAGCCGGCACCTGTTCAGGATCCCGCAATCCGGCCGGTTCATCCGTTCGCTCTCGCACATAGCGGCAGGAGGCTCGCTAGTCGGCTTGCCCCGGCCTCGAAGGGCCGAGCACCCGGTTCGGGTCGCCCGGGGGAATGCTGGCCAGCAGCCGGTCGAACTCCAGCTTGACGACTGAGTAGCACTCGCAGACCGCCTGCTCGAGCCCCGGGCGCTCGAGCACCTCGATGCGGCCGCGGCTATAGCGGATCAGCCCTTCCCTCTGCAGACGGCCCGCGGCTTCGGTCACGCCTTCGCGGCGCACGCCGAGCATGTTCGCGATCAGCTCCTGGGTCATGCTGACCGCGTTCGAGGGCAGCCGGTCGAGGGTCAGCAGCAGCCAGCGGCACAGCTGCTGCTCAACGGTGTGATGGCGGTTGCAGACGGCGGTCTGGGTCATCAACGTGATGAGGGCCTGCGTGTAGCGCAGCAGGATGTGCAGCACGGGGCCGGCGCGGTTGAACTCGTCTTTCAGCAGTTGTCCGTTCAGGCGGTAGCCGAAGCCGGCGCTCTGCACGACCGCACGGCTGGGCGTGGTCTCGCCGCCCATGAAAAGCGAGATGCCGAGGATGCCTTCGTTGCCGACCACGGCGATTTCGGCCGATGAGCCGTTCTCCAGCACGTAGAGCAGCGAGATGATCGCGGTGGTCGGGAAATACACGTGCTTGAGCTGGCCGCCCGACTCGCAGAGTGATTCGCCGAAGCGCATCGGAACGAGTTCGAGGTGCGGGGCGAGGCGCTGGTATTCCGCCGGGGGCAGCGCCGCAAGGAGGTGGTTCTGCTTGGGGAAGTGGGGTGAGGACACGATCGCGTTCCGGGATTCCAATTGGGAAAAGCGATTGTCTTCAAGCATGCAGTTGAGTTCTGTTCGAAACCGCACACATGCCCCGGCAAGGAGTAATGTACGGTATAGAACATAGTGTTTCATCTTGTCAGGCGGGTTCCTGGCCGTCTGGCCAGCACCCTGATACGAGGCGCACGATGAAGACCAAGGCCGCCGTCGCAGTCGCTCCGCCCACGGGAAACCTCCTTCTCGCGGCGCTGCCCGAGGCCGACTTCGGGCGGCTCCAGCCGCACCTCCAAAGCGTCCCGCTGCCGATCGGCATGAGCGTCTACGAATCCGGGGATCGCATGGACCACGTCTTCTTCCCGACCGACGGGATCGTGTCGCTGCTCTACGTGATGGAGAACGGCGCATCGGCGGAGATCGCCGTGGTCGGCAACGAAGGGATGGTCGGTATCTCGCTCTTCATGGGGGGCGAGACCACGCCCAGCCGCGCGATCGTGCAGAGCGAGGGGCACGCGTACCGCCTGCCTGCGGCCCTGCTCAAGGGCGAGTTCGAGCGCGGGGGCGAACTGCAGCACCTGCTGCTGCGCTACACGCAGGCGCTCATCACGCAGATGGCGCAGACGGCCGTCTGCAACCGCCACCACACGCTGCAGCAGCAGCTGTGCCGCTGGCTGCTGCTGAGCCTCGACCGGCTGCCTTCCAGCGAACTGTCGATGACGCAGGAACTGATCGCCAACATGCTCGGCGTGCGCCGCGAAGGCGTGACGGAAGCAGCGGGGCAACTGCAGGACGAAGGCCTGATCCACTACCGCCGCGGGCACATCTCGGTCCTCGACCGGCCCGGCCTCGAGCACCGTGTATGCGAGTGCTACGCGGTGGTCAAGAAGGAGACCGACCGGCTGCGCGCGCTCGTTTCGGCGAAGATTCCGAACAAGGCGTTTGCGCGCTGACGTCGCCGAATGCGCACATCCGACTACCGCTCAGCGGTACGGTAGCGCACATACAGGTCCAGGAGTTGCGACCACGATGGCGGATGAGCACCCCTCCGGCGGCGGTTTCAAACATCCTCCTGGCGGCGTTGCCGGCGAAGGACCTCCTCAAGCTGCGCCCGGCCCTGACGGAGGTCATGCTGGAGTTCGGTGAAGTGCTGTACGAGCCGGGCGTTCCGATCCGGGTCGTCTACTTCCCGAACGCCTGCCTCGTCTCACTGCTGACCAAGGCCGACAGCCACCTTGCCCTGGAGGTCGGCATGGTGGGCCGTGAGGGAATGGTCGGCGTTCCCCTGGCGCTGGGCATGCACGTGTCGCCGGTGCGGGCGCTGGTGCAGGGCGCCGGGCCGGCGTTGCGGATGAAGAAAGCGAAATTCGTGGCCGCCCTCGAGGACAGTGCTGTCCTGAAGCGTGAGGTCTACGCCTACGTTTATGCGCTGATGGGTCAGATCACGCAGACTGCGGCCTGCAATCGCTTCCACGTCGTCGAGGCGCGTCTCGCGCGCTGGCTGCTGATGACCCGCGATCGCGTGGAACGGGCGGAGTTCCGCATGACGCACGAGTTCCTTTCCCACATGCTCGGCGTGCGCCGCGAGGGCGTAAGCGAGGCGGCCTCGGTCTTCCAGCGGCTGAACCTGATCGAATACAGCCGCGGCAGGATCCGCATCCTCGACCACCGCGGCCTCGAGGCCGCCGCATGCTCGTGCTACCACCGCTCGCCGGTGGACGCCGAGGCGATCAAGCCTTGGCGGCCAGGCCTGCAGTGAGGCGCGCCGCGGGGTCGGCGTAGTCCTGCCGCAGACGCACGTCGGACAGCAGGCGGCCCAGCTCGGCCTTGACGACCGCATAGCATTCGCAGGTCCGGCTTTCGAGGCCCTTGCGGTCGAGCACCGAGATATGGCCGCGGCGGTAACTGATGAAGCTGTCGTGTTGCAGGCGCCCCGCGGCCTCCGTGATGCCCTCGCGCCGCACGCCGAGCATGCTGGCGACCAGTTCCTGCGTCATCACGAGCTGCCCCGAAGGGATCCTGTCGAGCGTGACCAGCAGCCAGCGGCACAACTGCTGCTCGACCGAATGGTGGCGGTTGCAGACTGCGGTCTGGGTCATCTGCGTGATCAGCGCCTGCGTGTAGCGCAGCAGCAGCCGCATCACCGGTCCGCCGCGCTCGAACTCGGCCTTCAGCGCGCGGCGCTCCAGCCGGTAGGCGTGGCCCGCGGTCTGTACCACGGCCGAGCTCGGCGTGGTGTCCCCGCCCATGAAGAGCGAGACGCCGACCACGCCCTCGTTGCCCACCCCTGCGATCTCGGCCGAGGCGCCCGATTCGGTCACGTAGTGGAGCGACACGATCGAGGTGGTCGGGAAAAACGCGTGCGACAGCTGCTCGCCGGGCTCGTAGAGCACCGACCCGAGCGGCATGGGAACGAGTTCGAGGAATTTCGCGAGGCGCTCGAATTCCTCGGCCGGCAGGGCTGCCAGCAGGTGGTTCTGGTTCGGGTCGTGGGTGGCGTTCATCGCGAGCCCCCTTGCGCTTGCGGGGCGTACCGGACGGGGACGGGGAGTTCGACACCGATCCCGCGGTACCCGATGAACCGGGCATTCTGCGTGAACATCGGCTCCCCGCTCACGCGAAACTGCCTCTCCGTGCCATCGGGGTCGACCCGGGTCAGCGCGAAATCGAGGAACGGCTGGCGATCGGCGATGATCGCCTGCAGGGCCGAGCGCTCGGCCTCGTTCCAGCCCGAGGCCGGCGCCGTGGCGGTTTCCCCGGACAAGGGGGGCACTCGCAAGCCGAGCATCTCGAGCACTGGGCCGGACACTTTCGTGAAAGTGCCGTTCTCGTCCTGTTCCCAGTACCAGTCGGAGGCCAGTTCGGCCAGGCTGCGGAAGCGCGCCTCACTTTCACGCAGCTCGGCGGTCCGGTCCGCCACCTCCTGTTCCAGCCGCACGCTGTAGGCGGCCAGCTTCCTGTACAGCAGGCGCACTTCGAGCATGTTGTGGATGCGCGTCCTGACCTCGACCAGGTCGAAGGGCTTGGAGACGAAGTCCTTCGCACCGGCCTGCAGCGCGCGCAGCTTGTGCCCGGGCTGCGCGGTAATCACGAGGACCGGCAGGTAGCTGTCGGCCTCGTTGGTCTTGAGGCCCTCGATGACCTGGAACCCGTCCATGCCCGGCATCTGCAGGTCGAGCAGGATCAGGTCGTAGTCGTTGTGGCGGTGCATGCCGCAGACCTGCGCGGGATCGGTCGTCGAAACGACCGAGGTATAACCCGAATCCCGCAGCATATCCTCCAGCAGCAGGACGTTGGCCTCCTGGTCGTCGACGATGAGGATCCTCGCGTTCAGGATGTCCTGCTCGGTGAGCTTCATGTGCGGCTGCCTTGATCCGGTGCGGTGCGGGAGGCGCTGGAGAAAGCCAGCGCCACGTCGAGGGCATCCATGAACTGGACGACCTTGATTGGTTTGGTGAGGTAATTGAAGAACCCCGCTTCGATGCCTTTCTCGATGTCGCGGGGGATCGCGTTGGCGCTGAGGGCGATGATGGGAATCCCCGCCGTCGCCGGGTCGGCGCGCAGGATCTTCATGGCTTCGATGCCGCTCATGCCGGGCAGGTTGATGTCCATCAGGACGACATCGGGCCGGTAGGCGCGTACGAAATCGATCCCGAGGGCGCCGTTCTCCGCGGACAGCAGCCGCAAGTCGGGACGGCGGGCGATCAGCTGTTCCACCAGTTCGAGGTTGGCCGGGTTATCTTCCACATAGAGAAGCGTGCGCTGCGGCGCTCCGTGCGGGGCCGCCGGCCGATCCAGCGCGATGCGCTCGGCCTCGAGCACGGCGAAACGCGGGGCGGCGGTGAGCCCGAGCTCGACCCAGAACACGCTCCCCGAACCGGGCGTGCTGTCGGCGCCGATGGCGCCGCCCATCAGTTCGACCAGCCGCTTGGTCATCACGAGGCCGATGCCGGTGCCTTCCTCCGAGCTGCCCTCCTTGCCGAGGCGGTTGAACGGCTGGAAGAGCTGCGCGAGCTGTTCCGGCGCGAGGCCGGCGCCGGTGTCCCGCACGCTGATGCGCAGCCTCCCCGCGCCTCCCGGCGCGTACTCCACCACCACGCTCCCGCCCGGCTTGTTGTACTTGATGGCGTTGAACAGCAGGTTGATCATGACCTGCTTCAACCGGGTCCGGTCGACGTTCACGAAGCACGGCTTGTCGAACGCGGAGAAGGCCATACTGATGCCGCGCTTGAGCGCCTGCGGCTCGATCATGGCCCGGCACTCGAGCATCACCTCGCCGAGCGAAACGGGCTCGCGCGACAGGGTCAGCTTGCCGGATTCGATCAGCGCGAGGTCGAGGATCTCGTTGATGAGCTCCAGCAGGTACCAGCCCGCCTTCAGGATCTGGTCGATGCTGCGCTTTTGCGACGGCGTAGGCGGCGGCGTGCCCGACTCGACCAGTTGCGCGAACCCCAGGATCGCGTTCAGCGGCGTGCGCAGCTCGTGGCTCATGCCGGACAGGAAGTCGGTCTTGGCCCGGTTGGCCTTCTCGGCGGCCGCCATCGCTTCGTTCAGCTTCTGCTCGACGCGCTTCCTGACCGAGTTGTCGGTGCCGATCAGCAGGTAGCCGATGATGCCGCCCTGGTCGTCGCGCAGCGCGGTGATCGAAACGACGGCGGGGAAGCGGCTGCCGTCCTTGCAGATGTAGGTCAGCTCGTAGCGGTCCTCGATGCCGCGCGAGGCCTTGAATGCAAGCGCCTCGAAGCCGGGCGCGATGGTGGTGGCCAGTTCGACCGACAGGGCCCCTGCGCGGGCCATGACCTCGGCCGGGTCGTGGATGTCGCTGGGGCTGATGCGGTTGACGACTTCGTCGGCCGTGTAACCGAGCATGCGCTCGGCGCCCACGTTGAACAGCTGGATGATGCCTTTCTCGTCGGTGGCGATGATCGAGAAGTTCGCGCTGGTGAGGATCGCATTCTGCAATGCCCATGCCTTGAGGATGGCATTGCGGTTGTGGGTGTCGAGGACGTCCTCGGGCAGGCCGGCGATGCCGGCCGCATTGATTCCGGTTCCTTGCATGTGCTCTCCGTGATTAGGGCGTGCCCGCCCTCGCGGGCGTACATGCAGCCACCGCGAAAGGCGGGTGAACTGGGTTAATACTAGCCTTCGTCGAAACGCTCTGTGCTCCAGACCACATAGCGGGCGCCCTCACGCGGCGCGGAGGTTGGGTGCGCAATCGCACAGACCGCGCTTGACGCGGACCGGATCCTGTGGGTGTCGGCATGGCGCGGGAGCGGCGGCAGCCTCAACACTTAAGGATGTCCATGCGATACGCGGGAACCCTCGCGCTGGCCGTAGCGATGACGCTCTCGGCTTGCGCCCAGTCGCCGGTGTCTGGGCGGTCCCGTTTCATGGAATTGCCGGCGATCGGCGCGACGCAATCCGACATCCTCTTCGGCCTGAACGACATGCGACTGAGCCTGGGCGAGGCGCCCTGCGAGGCCGGGGCCGGGCACTGCGGCGACGCCTCCGAGCGCAAGTTCCGCCTGCAGGTCGCGCGCATCGCCGGCCAGCTCGTCCAGGCAGCGCGCGAACTGCATCCCCAGCTGGACGACCAGGCGGAGGTCTTCAAGGTCAGCGTGGTGAGGGGAACGGTGTCGGCCAGCATGTCCAGCGCAAGCGGCCGGATTTCGCTGACTTCCGCGCTGCAGGCAATGGACCCGTCCGACGACCTCGTGGCCTTCATCATCGCGCGCGAAATGGGACACGTACTCAACCGGAACGACGGGGAGAACAGCTCGGCGGGCCTGGCCGGATCGTTCCTGATCGGGCTCCTCGTGCCCGTGCAGGGCCTGGTCAGGATGGCCGCCTCGTTCTTCGGTTCGCGTTTCGGGTCGAACATGAATGCGGGGGAGCAGCAGGCGGAATCGGACCTGGTCGCGATGCGCATACTCGAGTGGGCCGGCTATACGGCGCAGTCCCTGGCCCTGAGCCTCGCGATCGAGGTCGGTGCGCCGGCGTTGAGCGAAGGGAGCTGGGCGCGGGCGTTCTGCTCTTCGGCCCTGCGCGCGGGAGCCCAGCGCCCGCAGCAGGCGCCGGTCTGCAGAGAGGCCTCACTGGTGGTGGTGTCGGCGCCGCCGGGCTACTAGGTCGTTCGCCGGCAGGTCAGTGGCGGTTGTGGTTGTGTGTGGCGAATTCCTTCCGCGTGTGTGCGGCCGCACAGAAGGATGCGCCGCGGAGGTCCACTGTGTCGGTTCGCCATCCGGTTGCAGCTTTGCGCCGGGATCGCCAACCTTACAGGCCGGCCCCCGGCCATGGAGAGCACCATGTCAGAAATACATACGCGCAAAGTCGTCGCCAACGAGGCGGACCTGAACCGCGATCCGCTATCGGGTGCGACGGGGGCCCATCCGCTCGGCACCGGCGCCGGTGCACTCTCCGGCGGCGTGGCCGGCGCGGCGGTCGGCACGGCGATGGCCGGGCCCGTCGGCGCCGTGATCGGCGCGGCCGTGGGTGCGATCTCCGGGGGACTGGCCGGCAAGAGCGCGGCCGAAGCGGTCAACCCGACTGCCGAAATCGAATTCTGGAAAGAGTCGTTCGTGCGCGAGCCCTACTATGTCCAGGGGCGCACGTTCGAGTACTACGCGCCTGCGTTCCGCGCCGGATGGGAAGGCCGCGTGCGCAATGACGGACGCACGTTCGAGGAGGCCGAAGCGGGGCTGAAGGCGGAGTACGACCGCGGTCGCGTCGAGATGGATCCCGAGTGGCACGAGGTGCGTCCCGCCGCGCGTTCGGCCTGGGATCGCGTGGACCGGAACCGGCGCGTCGCCCACTAGGCGCCCGCGGGGCAGCAGGCCGGCCGTGAGACGCAAGGGGCCGGCCTTCAGCGCACCAGCTGGTTGATCTCGATGATCGGCAGCAGGATCGCGAGAACGATCATCAGGACGACGCCGCCCATCACCAGGATCATCACCGGCTCCAGCAGCGTCAGCAGCACCGCGAGGCGGCGCTCGAGGGCCTGGGTCTCGAGGTGCGCGGCACGCTGCAGCATCTGCTCTAGCTTGCCGCTCGCCTCTCCACTTGCGACCAGGTGGACCATCAGCGGCGGAAACGTTCGTGCCGCGCGCAGCGCGCGCGCGAGGCTCTCGCCCTGGCGTACCCGTTCGATGGCGCCCAGGACGCCCTCCTGCATGACGACATTCGTGAGCGTGCGCACCCCCGAGTCGAGTGCGGCAAGCAGCGGCACGCCGCCGCCGACGAGGATCGCGATCGTGCTCGCGAACCGCGTGGTGTTCGCGCCGCGGATCACCGGCCCCAGCCAGGGCATGCGGAGCAGGAGTGCGTGCCAGCGCCGTCGCGGGCCTTCGCGGCGCAGGAGGGCGCGGACGAGGGCGACGACGCACACGGCCGCGACCGCCAGGTAAGGCCAGGCCAGGCGCAGGAAATCGGACAGCCCGATCAGCGCGCGCGTCAGCAGGGGCAGGGCCTGCCGCGATTGCTGGAACACCTGCACGATCTGCGGCACGACGTAGACGAGCAGGCCGGCCACGATGCTGAACGCGACCAGCGTGACCACCAGCGGGTAGAGCAGGGCCAGCGTCGTCTTCTGCCTGAGGGCCTGGCGCGCGTCGAGGTAGTCGGCAAGGTGTTGCAGCACCACCGGCAGCGCGCCCGAAGTCTCGCCGCCGTGGACGAGGGCGCGGTAGAAATCCGGGAAGCTGCGGTCGTACATCGCGAGCGCGCCGGCAAGCGACACCCCGGCGGTCACCTCGGTCTTGACGCCGCCCAGCACCTCGCGGGTCAGCGGGGCGGCGGCTTCCTCGATCAGGGCCGACAACGCGTCCTCCATCGTGAGTCCGGAGGCGAGCAGCGTCGCAAACTGCCGCGTCACGAGACTCAGCTCGGCCTGCGCGAGGTCGCGGGCCCACGGGCGGCGTGCGCGCTCGCGCGCATCCACCGGGTCGAGCCTGGACGGGTGCAGGCCGCGGGCGCGCAACTCGGCGCGGGCCTGGCGCGGGGAGTCCGCCTGCAGCACACCGGACACGGCGCGCCCGGCATCGGTCAGGGCCTCGTAGCGGAACGAATCCATCGCCGTCCGGCTATTCGCGCGTCACGCGCACGACTTCCTCGAGGCTGACCACGCCTTCCGCGGCGAGGCGCATGCCGTCGTCGCGCAGCGAGCGCATGCCCGTGGAGGCGGCATGGTCGCGCAAGGCCTGCTCGGAGGCGCGGTCGTGGACCAGCCGGCGCAGGTCATCGTCGACCGCCAGCATCTCGTAGATGCCGGTGCGGCCCTTGTAGCCCGAACGGTTGCAGGCCGGGCAGCCCTGCGCGGAGTACAGCACGCCCCGCGCCGGAGGGACGCCGAGGGCACTGAGCTGCGCCGGATCCGGACTGAACGGCACGCGGCACTCGAGGCAGAGCTTGCGGACCAGGCGCTGGGCGCCGACGCCGATCATGCTCGAAGCCAGCAGGAAGGGCTCCACGCCCATGTCCACCAGCCGGGTCACCGCGCTCACCGCGTCGTTGGTATGCAGCGTGGCGAATACGAGGTGCCCCGTGAGGCTTGCCTGCACGGCGATCTGGGCCGTTTCCAGGTCGCGGATCTCGCCGATCATCACGACATCCGGGTCCTGGCGCAGGATGGTGCGCAGCGCGCGCGCGAAACTCATGTCGATCCGCGCGTTGACCTGGGTCTGGCTGATCCCGTCGAGGTCGTACTCGATCGGGTCCTCGACGGTCATGATGTTCAGCGCCTTCGGGTCGAGCCGCGAGAGCGCCGCGTACAGCGTCGTCGTCTTGCCGGAGCCTGTGGGGCCGGTGATCAGGACGATGCCGTGCGGTGCCCGGATCAGCGCATCCATCTGCGCGAGCGCCGCAGCGTCCATGCCGAGGCGCGCGAGGTCGAGCCGCCCGGCCTGCTTGTCGAGCAGCCGCAGGACGACGCGCTCGCCGTGCCCGGTCGGGATCGTGGAAACCCGCACATCGATCGGCTTGCCGGCCACCCGGAGCGCGATCCGGCCGTCCTGCGGCAGGCGCTTCTCGGCGATGTCGAGCTGCGCCATGATCTTCACGCGCGAGACGATCGCGGCGTGCAGCGCGCGCGCCGGCTCGATCAGGTCGCGCAGCGTGCCGTCGATGCGCAGCCGCACCACCGAGCGCGTCTCGAACGGCTCGATGTGGATGTCGGATGCGCCCTCCCGCAGTGCCTGCGTGAAGAGGGCGTTGATCAAGCGGATCAGCGGCGCGTCGTTCTGGCTGTCGAGCAGGTCCTCGATGCGCGGGATGTCCTGCAGCAGGCGCGACAGGTCGAGGTCCTGGGCGAGGTCGTCGGCGAGCGCCGCGGCGCCGCCCGGGTCGGCGGCGTTGTACAGCACCGAGACCAGTTCGCCGAATTCGGCGGCGCCAACGAGCTTCGCGCGGATCGGCACGCCGAGCACGCGACGCACCTCGGCGATCGCGCCGGAGGCCGCGCCTTCGCGCACCGCGACTTCGGCCGCGTCGCCGGCATAGCCGGTGACCGCAATTCCGTTGGCCGTGGCATACGCGTAGGGGACGGACGGCTTTGCCATGGCCGTGCGGCTACCGCGCGGGCAGGGTCGGGGATTCGAGGTCCGGCATTGCGAAGCGCGGCGGCGGCACGGCCCCGGCCTGTTCGCCGCGGATGTACTCGTAGCGGTCGGCGGCGAGGGTGTCGGCGCGGCCCGCGTCGCGCAATACCGTCGGCCGCAGGAAGATCATCAGGTTGGTCTTGGTGCGCGAGCGCGTGTTGGTGCGGAACAGGCCGCCCAGCAGCGGCAGGTCGCCCAGCCCCGGAACCTTCGAGACCCCGTCGCTCACCGAGTCCTGGATCAGGCCGCCGATCACGATGATCTGCCCGTCGTTGACCAGCACGGTCGATTCCACCGAGCGCTTGTTGGTGATCACGCCGGCCGCGCCAGTGGCGTCGGCGATGCTCGACACCTCCTGGAAGATCTGCAGGCGCACGAGCCCCCCTTCCGAGATCTGCGGCCGGATGCGCAGCGTGAGGCCGACGTCCTTCCTCTCGATGGTCTGGAAAGGCGTGGGCGTCGTCGCGGCCCCGGAGATCGCGTATTGGCCGGTGATGAACGGCACGTTCTGGCCGATCACGATGCGGGCTTCCTCGTTGTCCAGCGTGAGCAGCGTCGGCGTCGACAGGATGTTCGCGTTGTTGTCGGTCTCAAGCGCGCGCAACAGGACGCTGAGGTTCAGGATCTGCGTGCCGCCGATCGTCACGCTCCCCTTGGCGATCCCGATGTTGAGCCCGGGGCCGGCGGTCGTGGGATTCTGCGCGATGCCGATGATGTTCTGGCCCGCGCCGCCGAAGTTCGTGCCGCCGACCGGCGCGGCGCGCGTGGAGCCGGTGCCGCCGAGGTCCTGGAACTGGATGCCGAACTCCGCCGCCTTGCTGGCCGTGACTTCCGCGATCAGCGCCTCGACGTAGACCTGGCGCCTGCGCACGTCGAGCCGGTCGACGACCGCGCGCAGGTTGTTGTAGACCGCATCCGGTGCGGTGATGATGATCGAGTTGGTGGCGGCGTCCGCCTGGATGATGCCCGCGCTGGCCACTTGTGAGCCGGCTTGTCCCTGGCGCTGCAGCGGGCCGGCGGGGAGGGCTGCGGCGGCACCCGGCGGCACCGGGGTCGAAGCCGGGGCTGAGGCCGCGAGTGCGCGCGGCTGGGTCGTTTCCCCCGAGTAGACGGCGCGCAGGGTCTCCGCGATCTTCGCGGCTTCCGCGTTCTTCAGGTAGATGACATGGATGTTGCCCGCGGCGCTGGTCGGGGAATCGAGCATGGCCGCGAGTTGGCGGACGCGCGCGAGCCGCGAAGGGTCGCTGACACGGACGATCAGGCTGTTGGACCGCGCATCGGCGGCGATGGTCGTGCGCTGCGCGGGTTCCGCGCCGGGCGCCGCCTGCGAGGGCTCCCCGTAGAGGCGCGTGATCGTCTGCGCCACGTCGAGCGCGGAGGCGTACTGCAGCGGGATCATGACCGGGTCGGTGCCGGAGGGCTGGTCGATCGCCTGGATGATTTTCTCCATGCGCTGCATGTTGCTCGCGTAGTCGGTGATCACCAGCGTATTGCCGCCGGGCATCGCCGTGATGGCGTTGTTCGGGGCGATCAGCGGGCGCAGCGCGATCGCGAGTTGCGCGGCCGGTTCATAGGTCAGGGAGAACACGCGCGTCTGGATCTGGTCTCCGCCGGCGCGTGCGGCGTCACGCGGCCCGTAGGTGGGGCTGCTGTGCAGTTTCGCGTCGGCCTCGGGCAGGATCTTCACCATGCCGCGATCCTCGATCGCCGCATATCCCTGCAGGCGCAGCGCGGACAGGAATACTTCGTAGACGAGGGCGCGCGACATCGGCTTCGAGGACAGGATGTTGACGGTGCCTTTCACGCGGGGGTCGATCACGAAGTTCCTACCGGTGATTTCCCCCACGGCCTTGACCACGCCCTCGATGTCGGCGTTGACGAAATTCAGCGTGACCAGGTCCTGCCCGGCATTTCCGTCGGCGGGCCACGCGGTCGGGCACAGTGCGGACAGGATCGCGAAGGCGAAAGCGCGGATGAGCCGGGGCGGGAGGGATTTCATTTCGATGCGCCCGGCACGGGCGGGCGCATCGGTGCTCCCCGCGTTGCCAGGGCAAGTGTTTCGTGCACACCGCCGCGCTCGAGCGTCACATGGTCCGCAAAGATCGCCTCGAGCCGCAGGCCCGGGGCGATGAGCCCGCCTTCGCGCACTGCCATGGCCTGCTTCGCGTCGAGTTGCACGACGGCAACCCCGGGCCGGCCGGCGGTGGCCGCGACGACGCCGAGCAAGCGGATCGAAAGCCCGGTCTGGGCACCCGCGCCTTCATGGTGCGCCGCCTTGCCGAACAGGCCGCCCGCCGCGGCGATCCGGCCCGCCGGCTCCGCGCCGGTGTCGATTCGAGGCGCCTCGCGCGGTCCCAGCCAGGCCCAGGTCCAGTAGGCGAGAACGAGGCCGAGCAGCGCCAGCGCGGCGAGGCCGAAGGAAGGCACGAATGCGGCCTGGGCGAGTTTCGATCGCCGGTAGGACATGTCCACGGGTTCTCCCAAACAGAAGGGCCAGCATATCGGCGGGGCGCGGATCCCATCTGTGCGATAACCAACATATGGACCGCGCCCGTCCTACGAACGCGTGCGTCCCGCCGCGGGATTGCGGCCGGCGCGGAATTCGAAACTGCCATCCTCACGTTCGACGGCGATCAGCCGCAGGAACGGCGCAAGTTGCAGCTGGTATGCCGCATCGATGCGGGCCGTCGCGACGAACGCCTGCGTGCCGTTGCCCCCCGAGCCCGCGCCGTCGATGCGCAGCGGCCCCTCCAGGGTTCGCAGCGTCGCGTCGAGCCGGCCGCCCGAGCCGGCCAGGCGAAGCTGGTAGTTGCCAAGCGGCGAAACCGGCGTGAGGGTGGAGCCCGCATCCAGCCAATCGATGAAAGCGCTGCCCGAAACGGCGGTGCGCGAGAACATGAGGCGTTCAATCCGGATCCGCAGCTCGCCTGTGGGGCCGACGACCGCGAGTTGCGGCGCCATCAGGCCGAGCAGCGTTGCCGGGAGCTCGAAGCGCGCCTGTAATACCTCCACGCCCGAGGCGGAGAACTCGACGGAAAAGGGCTGGGTCGCCTGTGCGAGCTCGACCCGGAAGGCAGCCTTGCCGCGCAACAGGGATTGCGGTTGCGCGCGCCATGAGAGGGCGCGGCCGACACTGTGCAGTCCGGCGGCGTCGCGGATTTCGATATGCCCGGTCCCGGACCACACCGACCCGTGTGCTTGCGCGAGGCGCAGGCTTCCTCCGCTGGCGTGCCTCAGGCCGGTATCAATCAGCGTTGCCGGGGCGAGCGCGACAAGGCCCATCGCGTAGGCCGACAGCCCGGCCGCCCAGGCGAGGAGCGTGTAGCGCGCAGGCCATCGACTCACGATGCGGGTTCCGTTTCGTGTCGCAACTACTGTGCCGGTTGCACGAAGGTTGCCGTCGCACCGACGATGCCGGGCACAGGGGACGCCTCAATCCGCGCCGCATCCAGCCGGATCCGCTGGGCCTGCAGGCTGCCCACCCAGGCCAGCCAGGCGGAGAACGACACGGCACCGTAGGTCACTTTTGCACGGCCCGCCTCGGGCGATTCGATGCTTGCCACTGCGCCGGCCAGGCCGGCGGACCCGGCCTGCGCCGCGAGCCGCGCGCGGAAGTCCCCTTGAGTTTCCGCGGCCGGTGACGATGCGGGCAGCGCGGCGCGCAGGCGGGCGATTTCTTCCGCGCCCTTTTCCAGCCGGACCGCTTCGACCCGAAGGCGCGCGACTTCCGGCGCGAGCGCTTCGCGGGCGCGCTGCGCGGACAGGACGAACCACGCGCAAAGCACGCTCCCCAGCACCGCCGCCAGCGCCGCAATGGCGATCCGGTCCCGCGGCGAGCGCGTGGC
This sequence comes from Burkholderiales bacterium, assembly GCA_965279075.1. Lineage (GTDB taxonomy): Bacteria > Pseudomonadota > Gammaproteobacteria > Burkholderiales > SG8-39 > SZAS-79. The sequence continues at coordinate 37,110 of CBDIHI010000003.1, forward strand.
GAGGACGTTGCGTATCGGACGGATCATGGTGCCCCCAGCACGATGAGGACTGCTTCCTTGCCGGCGCGCGCTGCCGCCGTACGCGTCGCGACGCTGAGGCCCGCTTCGGTGAAGCGCGCGGTGACCCGGCGCAGGCTGGCGGGGTCGCCTGAAGCCATCTCGAGCGTCATCTGCCCGCCTTCATAACTCACGGCGTAGAGCGTGCCTGCGGGGAGGTCGGCGAGCACGGCGGCGACACTGGCGATCATGGGCCCGAAGTCACTGCGGTCGTCCTTGCCCGCGGCGTGCCGCGCCTCTGCCAGCTTGCGGCGCATCTGCACCACCGGGTCGGCCACCGCTACGGCCTCCGGGAACACCGACCGGAAGCTCGATTCCATCTGCGCGCGCAGCGCGCGTTGCTCGGATGCGAGCCGCATCCAGTCGGCGCCGAGCGCGAAGACATGGATCCCCAGCGCGGCGGCCGCGATCCACACGAACGGCCGCAGTCGCGAAGCGACGTCCTGCCCGAAGCGCCATGCCCCCCGTTCCGGGCTGAGGTCGATGGCCGCGCCCGGCGGGGCCGTCCGCCAGTCCCACGGCTGCGCGACCAGCAGCGGCAGCCCGAGGGAGCGTCCCCACGCTTCGATGTCGGGTGAGGCTTCGGGGACGGTCAGGTACAGCGCGATCGAGTGAGGCGCCTCGCCCAGCGCCCGGGCTTCGGCGAGCATCAGCAGGAGCGACAGCGGCGGCGATGCGCGATCTCCGCAGTCGGTGGCGCCGCCTTCGAGCTCGCCGCTGCGCACGAACCCTTCGCGTCCATTCCACGCGAGGCCCCATCCCCCGGCCGGCAGAGGCAGCATCAGGGTTTCGGCGCAGGTCTCAAATTGACGGATGCCGATGGCGCCCAGCGCCGCACGCCAGTCCTGCAGGGCCTTGCGGTCCACCACGGCGACGACGTCCGCTCCGCCGGCCTGGCCGAGCAACGCCACCTGGTTGGCGTCGGGTTCGGAAGCCGTCTTGTCCTCGACCGCGAAGGCGAGGAGCGACCCGGATGCGCGACCCGCCGGGGCGGGCAGGTGCGTGCGCGCGAGCAGCACCTGCGCGGCGGGGACGACGAGGTGCACGCGATCGGCGCGTTTGAGCACTGAGTGCGGCAGGTCCCCGGGCGGACCCTCGCCGGAGACCGGGGCTGCGCTCCCGTCGGCCAGGGACCACTGGCAGTACTCGTGAGTGCCAGCGGCCGGGAAGGAGATGCGCAGCAGGTTCATCCGGATTTGCGCCAGACCAATGTGGGCCAGCGCCCGGGCTCCAGCCGTGCGAGCAGGGCCTTGCCGCGGGCCTGGGCACTGCCGCTGGTGACGCGAAGCGTGGCGAGGAAATAGTCGCTGTCGACGCGGATGTCCTTGTCCGGGACGCTCATGCTGCCGGCAAGCTGCTGCAGGAAATCGCTGTTGGTGCGGTAGTACGCTGCGGCCCGCCTTGCGACCAGCGCCCGTGCGGTCGCGAGCTCGAGGCGGTCGACCAGCGCGGCAAGGACTTCGGCCGGCGCCGTGTTGACGTTGACTGCCGTGGGTGCGGGCAGCGCGGTAACGAAAGGCGCGAGACGCGCCAGCACCCGCGCGTCGAACCCTCGCACCAGCAACAGTTCATCGGTATCGACCAGCGGCCGGTTGGCGGCCCGGTAGGGCGGGTCCAGTGCAAGGTAGACCTCGTCCTCGGCGCCCGTGCCCGGTTGCGGGACGCTGTCGTCGTCTACCCAGTCGGCAAGCGCCCCGGCCAGCGGCGCGGGCAGCTCCAGGATGGCGAGCAGTCGCTCGAAGCGCGCGAACTGGCCCGAATCGAGTTTCCCGGCGCGGACGAGGTTGTTCAGGTTGAAGAGGCCTTGCTGGTCCTCGATCCGGCCGGTGAGTTCGCCGTTCTCCACCGGGATCGGCGGCAGGTGCAAGGCCCAGGGCTCGCCCGCGTGGTCCACGCGGCTCGCGCGGCGATCGTCGCCGAGGACGGCGCGGGCCCAGTCGGCGCCGGCCTGCACGAGTTCCGCTGCCTGGGCATGGTCGGCGGCGAGTTCGGCGCGGCGCGCCCACGCCCCCTGCGAAGTCACGATCGCCGTCGCCGCAATCGCGGCAAGCGCGACAACGCCCATCGCCATGACTACGGCAACGCCGCGTTCGGCGCGCCTCATGACTTCAACGCGAACGTGCGCACCACTTCCTCGCCGGAGCCGAGCACCATCCGGACCCGTACGCCGAGCGGGATGGGCGGGTCGGTGGGGACGGTCGGCCAGGTGGTTGCCCAGGCGAGCCCGGGACCAAGGTAGAGGAGTTCGAATTCCCTGACGCCGCCCAGCACGCCGTAGCGGGCCGGGACCGCACCGGGCGCCGCGTCGAGCCCGGGCCATACCCAAAGCTCTATTTCGCGGCGGTCGTTCAGCCGGTAGCCGACGCGTCGCGCGCCTTCGGCGCCCGCAGCGGACCCGAACCGGCTGAATTCCAGCAGCGGCTGCGCGTCGGACGGCGTCGTGGTCCTGCCGAGCCAGGCCGAAGCAGTGGTCGCGCCGGAGCGCACAGGGCGTGGGGCCGCAAGCCGGACGTCGCGTGCGAAGCGCGCGAAGAACGACTCCGTGCGCCGCCATTTCTCCGATTCCGCCGCGACGTGTTCGCGCGCTTCGAGCACCGCGCCGAGGCCGCGGTACGACATCAGGCCGAGCATCGAAAGGACGACCACCGCGGACATCAGTTCGATCAGGGTGAACCCACGGGCATCTGCCGCTCCCCGCGTACGCATGGCACCCATTCAGCGTCCCCCGGGGGGGTTGACGACGAACCCGGCCAGATGGGCGAGGTGGTGCGGGGTCTCGGGCGCCGCGAACACATAAACGTCGACACGCCGGAAGGCCGGGTTCGGCGTAGCGGTGATGTCCTCGCGCCAGGCGAACTCGATTCCCCCCTGGGTTCGCATCCCGCGCAGTACGCCGGGCGCCAGCCAGTCGCCCCGGGCGTGATGCTCCGCGAGGCGATCCTCGGCGACCCAGCCGGCCAGAAGGCGGGCACGCAGTTCAGCCGCGGCGTTGGTCCCCTGGCCGGCCACGCGCAGCGCCGCCATGAGCGCGATCGCGACGATCGCGAGCGCCACGAGCACCTCGACCAGCGTGAAGCCGGCGGACCTACTTCGTGGCATTCGCCTCACGCGACCCCCCCAGGCCCGATGCCACCCGCAGCTCCCCGACGGGCGAAGACGAGATCGTGTAGTTGCCGGCGGCGTACGAAAGTGCGATCGAATAGGCGAGGAACTGGCCGCCGGGGGAAAACTCGAGGCGCCGCTGCGCCGGGGCGCCGGCCGCTTCGGTGCGCAGTGCGCCGACCAGCATTCCCTCCGGCAGGATGCGCGCGCGCAGCTCGTCGCTGTCGCGCAGCGGCGACCACTCGTCGTCCGTCCCGAGGCGCCAGAACCGATACCCGGGGCCGTCCGAGGTCCATGCGAGGGATTTCCCGGTGATGCGGGACTCTTCCGCAGCGAGGTCGAGGAGTTGCGCGAGGCGTTCCGCCTCGAGGCGCAGCTGGTCCTGCGCACCGGGGCGCACGGCAGTGCTGACCAATCCGAGGAAGATCCCCATCATCGCCAGCACGACCAGCATCTCGACCAGCGTGAAGCCCTTCGATGCGTCCCGCGCGCGCGCGCGACGCATCGACGCGAGCCGGCTTACAGCGTCCACGAGCCGATGTCGGCGTCGTTGCCTTCGCCGCCCGGCGCGCCGTCGGCGCCGAAGCTGTACACGTCGACCTCCGAGCGGGTCCCGGGATACAGGTACTGGTAGGGGTTGCCCCACGGATCCTTCGCGAGGCGTTCCACGTAGCCGCCGGCCTTCCAGTTCGGGGGCACGGGAGCGGAAGTGGGTTTTGCGACCAGCGCCTGCAGGCCCTGTTCCGTCGTGGGGTAGCGCTGGTTGTCGAGGCGGTACAGCTTGAGCGTCTGCGCGAGGCTTGCGATGTCCTGCCTTGCGGCGGTGACGCGCGCCTCGTCCGGGCGGCTGATGATCTTCGGGACCACCAGCGCGGCGAGGATTCCGAGGATCACCACGACCACCATGACTTCGAGGAGCGTGAATCCGTGCTGCGGACGTCCGTTTGCGCTCATCGCTTACTGGGCGCGTTGCTCTATCGTGATCTGTTGCATGTGCTTTCCTTCCTGGCGAATCGTGTCCCGGTGCGGGACGGCGGGACCGGCAGTTGCTGACGGCAATGCAGGGTGCTCTTGCGCCGGTAGTTCTTCTGTTCGCTTACGCACATAGCCAGTCTTGCTGGCGGCGGAAATGGAAAAGGGGCCTGTTGCAGCCCCTTTTCCTTTTGAGGTTGCTACACGCGGATTACGGGGCGGGCTTGGTCACGCGGGTGGCGTCGAGGGTCACGGCGGTCTGCGCCAGCATCCTGCCGTTGGCCGTCGAGCCGGTTGCCATCGTGATGGCCTTGATCGCCAGCACCGTGCCTTCAATGTGGGCCGTCGTCCCGATGGCGACGCCGGTGCCGCCACCCACCTGCCAGAAGATGTTCTTGGCCTGCACGCCGGGAGAAAGGTTCACGCGGATGCCGTTCGACAAGGTGAGGTTCTGCGCCACCTGGAAGATCCACACGTCGTTCGCCCCGCCCGAAAGGGTGACGTCGGTCGCGATCAGCAAACCGGTCGACCATTTGTAGAGGCCGGGAGCGAGGGTCATGCCGCCGATCGCGCCGGCGCCCAGCTCGTTGATCACGCTGGGCGAGACGCGTCCGGCCGCCTCGTTGTAAGCGGTGCCCATGTCGGCGACCGCGTTGTCCACAAGCGTCTTGTTCGCCGCGGGCGGGTTGCCGGCAAAGCAACCGACCGCGCCGCTGCCCACGTAGGCCGCATCGACGCCGAAGATCGTCCCGGTGATCTCGGTGCAGAAAACCGAGTTCATGGCCGCCGCCGTGATCGGGCTGGCGCCGATGTTGCCCGTGATCACGGAGGAATGGCTGCCGGTGCTCGTAATGCCGGTCTGCGTCAGGATCGCGAAGTTGGCCGCGGTCAGCAGATCGACCGGGCCGACGCTGGAAGTCGGCGCGGCACTGGTGGTGAAGCTCCACACGATCGGGTTGGCCATCGCGGTGCCCGTGGCGTTCTTCGCTGCGGTCGTTACGGTGGCCGTGTATTTCGTGTTCGGGGTCAGCGCCGCAACGGTCGGCGTGAACGTCGCGACGGTGTTCGCCGCGTTCATCGCCACGGTTCCCGGGACGTTGGCTCCGCTCACGGTCTCCTTCAGCGTGAAGGTCAGCAGCGTCCCGGCGGGAGTGGAGGCAATCGTCGCCGGATTCATGGCCTGCGTGAAGGTCGCGGACACCGTCGTCCCGCTCGCGACGTTGTTGCTGCTCACGACGCTCGTCGGAACGTTCGTGGCGGCGTTGGCCGGGCTTGCCGAACCAACCGTCGGGTCGCTGGCGGAGGCGCCGGCGGAACCCGCGATGCCGGGCACGGCAACCGCGCCCGCGAGGACGGCACCGCCAGGGGCGGCGCCCGAGTCGCTGCCGCCGCCACCGCCGCAACCGGCGGTGAGGACGGAGATCAGGATGGCCGCAAACAACGCGGGCCGGGTGAATCGATTCTGGAAGTCTGTGGCTTTCATTGTGTCCTCACTGTCTTCGGCCAGTGCGGCCGGGTGGCGCCAGGGCGGCGGATGATGCTGGGATTGATCAGTGCGCAGGCTGCGCGCTCGCACGGATTGAATCTGTGCGTTCCCCCACATAGCAAACGATGCGCTCGCCCTACCCATGCGCGGCGTGTTGGTGTGCCAGCGAACAGACCCCCGGTGCCCCGCTGAGTAACCTGAGTTCATTGACTGACGCGTAGCGGAATCGGCGAGCGCGTTCTCTCAGACCGGATTCATCCGGCAAGGCGCGACCAGCCGATACAAACCGCCCCGGGCACCTGTCCGTGACGAAAACCTACCAGGGAATGCACACCATGAATCTGATCTCGAAATCCGTACTCGCCGCGTTTGCGGCAACCGCCTTGATCCCGGCCTCCGCCTTTGCGCAGGACAGCAGCACCCGCAACATCGGCTACCTCGTCAACGCCAACAGCGGCGTCGTGATGAACGGCTACGGCCAGTGCTGGAACACCAACGACGTCGACCAGCCCGCCGTCTACGGCCCGTGCAACCCGCGCCCCGTCGCTGCCGCCCCGGCGCCCGCGCCGATGGTCGTTGCCGCTGCGCCCGTCGCTGCGCCCGTCGCGGCCCCGGCCCCGGCGTACGTGCGCACCTCGCAGAAATTCAGCCTGTCGGGAGACGCGCTGTTCGCCTTCGACAAGTCCGAGCTCAAGCCCGAAGGCAAGGTGATGCTGGACGACCTCGTCGCCAAGCTCGACGGCACCACCTACGACACGATCATGTCGATCGGCCATACCGACCGATTCGGCAGCAACGCCTACAACCAGAAGCTGTCGGAACGCCGCGCCCACACCGTGAAGGACTACCTCATCGGCAAGAACATCCAGTCCGCGCGTATCGATGCCGAAGGCAAGGGCGAGATGCAGCCGGTCACCAGGGCCGACGACTGCAAGGGCGCGGCGACCTCCAAGGTCATCGCCTGCCTCCAGCCGGACCGCCGCGTGGATGTGGAAATCACCGGCACCAAGATCGTTACGAGCCAGCGTTAAGCCGCATCGTCAATCTCACCCAACCCATAAAGGCACGCAAATGAAGAACATCAAGAGCATTTCGGCTGGCGTCGCGATTTCGGCGGCGCTCCTCTCCCTCGGCGGTTGCGCGGGCATGTCGACGCAGGAACGCAACACCGCGATCGGCGCGGGCGCCGGTGCGGTCGGCGGCGCGGTCCTGACGGGCGGCAGCACGATCGGGACGATCGGCGGCGCGGCCGTCGGCGGCCTGATCGGTCACGAAGTTGGAAAACGCTAACCAACAACAGCGGCCGGCGCCTCGCGTCCGGCCGCAAAGGAAATAAACATGGAAACGCAAGCAACCAAATCCCCCAGTCCACTGATGTGGGTCGCGGGTATCGCACTGATCGTGTTCTGCGGCGCGGGTACCGCGGCCATCATGGGATGGATTCCGAGTTCGCTCAGCCGCCAGGCGGAGCCGCAGGCGCTGCCGGTCGCGAAAGCGCAGCCGGCCGCACCCGTCGCACAAGCGCAGCACGCGGCCCCGGCTGCGCCCGTCGCTGCCAGGCCGCGTCCGGCAGCGGAATCTCGCAGTGCCCCGGTGTATGCAGCCAATGCGCCGGCGCCCGTGCGCTGCGCCGAATGCGGGGTCATCGAAGCGACGCGTGAAATCGATGTCAAGGGTGCGGGCTCCGGGCTCGGCGCGGTCGGTGGCGCAGTCGTGGGCGGGCTGCTCGGCAGCCAGGTCGGCGGCGGCCACGGCACCCAGGTGGCAACAGTGGTCGGCGCGGTCGGCGGCGGGTTGGCCGGCAACGAGATCGAGAAGCGCGTGAAGACGACCAAGAACTACGAAATCACGGTCCGCATGGAAGACGGCTCCAGCCGCGTCTTCAACCAGGCCACCGCGCCCGCGTGGCGCAATGGCGAACACGTGAAGATCATCGACGGCGCAATTCGCGCCCTCTAGTCCCCAAGGAGATTCAAGATGAAAGGCAATGGAATCGTAGAGAACGTCGCGTCCGGCGCGCATGGCGTGGTGGACAAGGCGACGCAGGCGGTGCACCACGCCGTCGACAGCGCGGCGGGCGCGGCTTCACCGGCGGCCGACTGGATCGGTGCGAAAGCGGACGCAGTGTGCGCGGTGCCCGAGCGCCTGGCCGAGAGCAGTCGCGCGGTCGTGGAGAATCATCCCTGGGCGGTGGCAGGCGTTGCGCTTGCGGTTGGCCTGCTGGTGGGGCGCATCCTCAGGTAATACCCGGCACTGCGGCAGGCACCCGCCCCGGACATCCCGGGGCGGGTGCGTTTTCACTCACTCAGTTGCGGTCCTTCCTGGGCGGCATGTACGGGGGTACGTAAACCTCCGGCACCGGCGGTGGGGGCTGCACGATAGCCGGCGGCGGAGGAACCGGGGCCTCCGGCGGCACGTCGACCAGCGCATAAACCGGCGGCTGGAACGGCACCACCGACAATTGGGCCGGGGACAGGAACGGCGCGATGATCGAAGCGATGGTCGGCGGGACGATGGCGGGCAGCAGTTCCGCTCCCTCAACGACGATCGGGGCCGGCGGCGCCACCACAACGGCCGGGAGAATGCTCGCAGTCGTGCGCCCCACACCGAGGGACGGCCCGCAGCAGGGGGCGGGCAGGGCGAAATTGGCGGCGTTGACACCGCCGAGGGTGAGCCCGCTGAAGGTTACGACCTGGTTCAAGCCCGCCGCCGAAGAGGGGAACGTGCCGAGTCCGGCCAGCGTGACGCCCGTCGGCAGGTTGCCGAGCGCGTCGGGCTTGAGCGAGGTGAACGTCGCCGTCGTGGTCCCGTCGAACGTCTTGTCCGCACCCCCGGGGTACACCAGCATCGCCGAGGTGACCGGACCGCCGGTGCCGGTGAAGTCGAGCGCATAGTTCGTCGGCGTCAGGTACGAGGTCGGGTTGTAGACGATCCGGATCGGTGTGCCGGGCGAGGCGCCACCGGAATTCGTGGTGGTGACGAAGGTGCCGCCGAGTCCGCCATTGACAAAGTTTACGGTGCCGCCCGCGACGCCCGGGCCTGTCGCGGCGTTGCCGGCGCTCAGCGTCAGGCCGAGGGGCACGCCCAGGCTCGCCAGGCTCAGGCCGGCGTTCGTGGTGCCATCGGTCAGCGTCATGAGGGGTGTCAGGCCGGGGTCGAACGTATTGCCCAGGATGACATCCCGACCTGCGCACATCTGGATGTTGCCGTTGGTCACCGTAATGGCCGTTGCCGGGTTGGCGATCGACCTCTCGATCCTGATGTCCCGTCCGGCGCTCAGCAGGATGCTTCCCCCCGCGTTCCCGCCGACGCCTGCGGCGGTGGCGACGGTGATCGCCGCATTTACGTTGATATCCCGTCCGCAACAGACCACCAGGTTTCCGCGCGTGGGGGAAATGGCTGCATTGATGTTCACATCGCCGGCCGCATTCAACGTCAGGGTGGACGAATTGACTGGAGTCCAGGTAAGCGCGGAGGCGACGGTGATATCGCCCCGCCCGGAGGGGGGTACGCCCGGCACGGCCAGGTTGGTCGTGGTGATCGTTACGTCGGTACCGCCAGCCGCTTCCAGCGCGGCCCTGAGGGCGGCGACTCCTACGGTGGACGTGCCCGCGCCGTCGGCAGGCGAGAACACGTTGGGGTTGCCGCCTGCGAACGCGCCAAAGGTCGTCAGGGCGGTGATGGTCACGTCGGCCGGATCCAGCAGCCACAAGCCGTTCCTGCCGTTCGAGGCGCTGGCGTTGATAGTGATGCCATCGACGTCCAGCCAGTGCCCGGACGTTTCGATCAGCCCGCCGTTGCCGCCTTGCGCGCCGCCGCGAGCGGTGATGCTGCCGTAGGCGCGCGTCGAGTCGCCTGACCAAAGCACGACCGTGCCTCCGGCGCCGTTCGTGACCGCATCCGCGCTGATGGTGGAGTCCGTGCTCATGTAAGTCGCGGTGGCGTTCTGCACGGACGGATTGTTGCCCTGGTAACCGCCGCCGATCAGGACCGTCCCGCCGCCTGCATCGCCGGAGGCATCGATGTTTGCGCCGAACAGGCCGATGTGGTGCGCAGTGGCGACGACGCTGCCGCCGGTCTGCCCCGCGCCCCGGCCGGACACGTCCAGCGTGCCGCCGACACTGACCGTGCCCGATTGCATGTCGCCCAGCAGCCGGATCGTGCCGTTGCGCGTGTCGATCGACTGCGCCCGGATTACGCCGGTGTTGTTGACCATGGTTTGCAGGAGGCTTCCGGCGGCCTGCGCGGTCAGCAGCACCTGCCCTCCGTCCGCCCGGATGAGGCCGCCGTTGGCCACCAATCCGTTGACTGCGCCCTGGTCCACGGAAACGTTGAGCAGCCCGTCGCCCGCCACGTCGAGCGTCATCGCATTTCCGGCGGCGAGGGCGATGGTGCCAAGCCGCGCGGAGATCACGCCTTCGTTGCTGACGCTGGCGCCGAGCAGGGCGACATATCCGCCATCGGCATTGATGCTGCCCCGGTTGACCACGCCGCCGGTGCCGTCACCGGAGAAAATGTAGCGGCCAGCCATGAAGTTCGCGTCACTGATGCCGCGAGTGGAGGCCACCAGCGCCCCCACGTTGACCTGTGCGCCCTGGCCGAACAGGATTCCGTTCGGGTTGACGAGGAATACCCTGCCGTTGGCCGACAGGCTGCCGAGGATGCTCGAGGGATCCGGTCCCATCACGCGGTTGAGCGCGACCGAGCTGCTGCCGGGCTGAACGAACCGGACGGCTTCCGCCGCGCCGATGCTGAACGCCTGCCAGTTGATGGCGACGTTCTGGGTCGACTGGGTGATGGTCGTTGTCCCGCCGCCCGAAGCGATGCTCGCGCCTCCCGCCGATACCGCGCCGCCCGTGGGCAGCGCATGGACGCCGGATCCGAATGCGAGCATCACCGATCCCGCGATAACGGCAAGCGCAAATCGCGTCCGGGTTCCCGGGGCCGCGGCGCGGATGGGTCGATCGTTGAGGGTCATGGCAGTACTCCCGAAGGGGTCACGGTCTTGGTGTGATGGTGGGTCCGGTGCCGAGCGCCGTCTGTGCGCTGGCGCGCGGTCAGAATCAGAAGTACTTGATGGCCTGGATCCAGAAGCGGTTGCTCGCGTCCGGCGCCGATACGGCCCTTGCGTTGCCGAGCTTGTGCGCCCAATAGGCCCGCACCGTGAAATCGTTGTAGCTCGTCCAGACCACGCCGACGCCCGCTGCGCTCAGGGTCCGGCTGTTCTGCCCGCCGGTCCAGGGGTTCTTGTTCAGCGTGACGGTGCCGGTGTCCACGAAGCCGACCAGCTGTACCTGCCCTGTCTGCTGGTCGGAGAACCTCGGCAGCAGCATCCTCGCCTCGACCGTCGCGACGTAGCCTTCGTCGGCATAGGCCTCGCCTTCCGGATAGGCGCGCACCGCGGAGGCGCCGCCGAGTTCCATCTTCTCCGAGATGTCGAGGTTCTTCGAGGCGAGCTGGCCACGGATTGCGCCGTAGACGCTGAAGGGGCCGGGCAATGTCTGCAATCGCGCCACGGCGAACCCGAGCTTGTCGAAGTGGCCGTTGCTGCGCGCGGTGAGGCTGTCTGCAGTCCGCGCGGCGGGCGTACGGATATCCACCACGCCCGAACTCCACGTCACGGAAAAGCTGTTCAGCCCGCCACCGCCGAGCCGGTCGCGGTGGTCGCCGAAGAGGCTCGCCATCCCCACCCCGACGTTCTTGTCGGTGACGGACGAGGTCGAGTCGACTTTGTCCTGGAAGACCTTGGCGTCGTAGTCGACCAGCGCATAGAGGTTCGTATTGCGCGACCGGATCAGCGGATAGCTTGCATATACGCTTGCGATCTGTGCGGTGCCGTGGGCGCGCAGGCTTTCGAACTCCCGGCCCAGCCGGTACTCGAGGGCCGTGTAGGCCACGCCGACCTGCGCGCGGCCGACGGGCGCCTGGTAGGCCACGCGCCCATAGCTCATGCCTCGCGCGACCATGCCCCGAAAGCTCAGAACATCGCCGTGCCCCGTGGGATTGTTGAAGTTGACGGTCGCGCCCAGCCGGTATTCGCCTGTGTAGCGGTTGCCGTGGTTGTCGGCGTCGACGCTGCCCGACACCGGCCGCCCCGGCAGGACGTCGACGATCAGGTCGGACTCGCCCGGTGAAGCTCCCGGGACCAGGGTGGATTTGACGGCCACGCCCGGAACGTCCGACAGCAGCATCAGCCTTTCCTCGAGCGGGGCGATCGCGATGCGATCCCCGCTGTTGAGTCCGTCCAGCAAGCCCAGCGCGAGCGAGTCCGACACCTTTGCCTGATTGCGCAGGACCACCTTGCCGTACCTACCTTCGATCACGACGATCGTCACGGCGCCCGCCCGGATATCCTGCGCGGGCAGGTAGGCCTGTGCCGCGATGTATCCCCGGTCGCGGTAGAAGGTCGCGACCGTCGCGGCCATCGCCTGCATTTCGGGCAGGCTCAACCGGCTTCCCGGCGTGAAGCCCGTGAGTGCGATCAGGTCCGCTTCGGGATACAGGGTCTGTCCCGTCAGCTTCAACGAGTTGACCACGATCCGCACCTGGTCGGACGCGGGAGCGGGCGGGGTTGCTTTCTGTTCGATCCTGATGCCGGGCGCCGGCCTTTGCGGCGGCGGGGGCAGTGGAATCTGCTGGATCTGGCTGCCCCCGGTGGGCGGCTGTTGGGCAAGCGCCGCCTGGCCCATCGCGAGCAACGCTGCCGCGAGCACCGCCTTTCTTGACATGGTCCCACTCCCCGGATCAGGCACTATGAAAGAACGGATGGTGTGCGCAGGTGCGCACAGAGGTCTGTTCGTTTTCGCACATAGGGCGCCGGGCGGATGCGATCTGTGGGCTATCGCACCGAGAGTTCTTCGCGCGATGCCGACAATCGGCCATGCACCCAAAAACTTTTTTCAAGTGGCTCGGCGGGACGCTGCTGGCGCTGCCTTTCCTTGCAATCGGTTTCGTCGCAGTCTTCGGCTGGAACTGGGCACGCGCGCCCCTGCAGAAGCTGGTGACGGAGAAGACCGGCCGGGCCCTGGTGATCGGCGGGGACCTGAAGGTCAGCCTGGCCTGGCCGGCGCCGCGCGCGCGGGCGCTCGCCGTTACGTTCGCCAACCCGCCCTGGGCGAAGGAGCGGCAGATGGTCGCGGTGGACGAGGTCGAATTCACGGTCGACCTGCCCTCGCTGCTGCGCAAGCGCCTCGCGTTCCCGGAAGTGCGCCTCAAGAAGCCGGTCGTCTATCTGGAAGTGTCCCAGGACGGGCGCAAGACCTGGCTGTTCGACACGGACCAGTCGGACGAAACCGCGAGCATCCCGATCGGGCGTCTCGCGCTCGACCAGGGCCTGCTCGGGTTCGACGACGCCAGGCAGAAGACCCACATCCGTGCCGATCTCACTTCGCCCGACGCAGGCGGCCTCGCGTTCGTTGCCAAGGGGACTTACAAGGGCCTGGCGCTCGATGCGCATGGCAGCGGTGGCCCGGTGCTGCTGATGCACGACGAGTCGGCGCCTTACCCGCTGAAAGTGGAAGGCACCGTCGGTCGTACCGGCCTCAAGGCCGACGGCACGGTGACCAACCTGGCCCGGTTATCGTCAGTCGACTTGGACCTCACGCTGCGTGGCGAGAGCCTCGCTCAGGTCTACCCGCTGATCGGGATCGTCCTGCCCGAAACGCACCCCTACTCGGTGTCGGGGCGGCTTACGCACAGCGGCCAGCGCTGGGGCTACGACAAGTTCTCGGGCCGCGTCGGCAAGAGCGACCTGTCCGGGTCCTTGCAGGTCGAGACCGGGGGGGCACGGCCCTTCATGCGCGGCGAGCTCGTCACGAAACTTCTCGATTTTGAAGACCTCGGCCCGTTGGTGGGAGCCCACGCCAAGGGCACTGCCCCGGCGGCGGGCGCCGTCGCATCCGCCGCCACCGGGCCGCATTTCCTGCCCGACCTCCCGTTCAAGGTGGAGCGCTGGGACAGCGTCGACGCCGACGTCACCCTGCGCGCCGCCGCCATCGTGCGCGCCAAGGCGCTGCCGATCGAGAACCTGGTTGCGCACGTGAAGATGCGGGATTCCGTGCTCACGCTCGACCCGCTCGATTTCGGCTTCGCGGGCGGGCACCTCAAGGCCGCAATCACTCTCGACGGGAAGGGCGACCCGATCGTGGCGCATGCGAAGGTCAGCGCGCGCAAACTGCTGCTCGCGAAGCTCCTGCCCTCGGTTGACCTGACCCAGGCGAGCGTCGGGCAGGTGAACGGCGACTTCGACCTGGCCGTGAAGGGCAATTCGGTGGGGCGCATGCTCGCGACCTCGGAGGGGCGCGTCGCGCTGGTCGTGGCACACGGCGAGGTCAGCCGGCTGCTGATGGAGAAGATGGGCCTGCACCTGCTGGAGATCCTGCAACTCTCGATCGCCGGCGACCGGATGGTGAAGTTGCGCTGCGGGGTGGCGGATTTCGGCGTGAAAACCGGCGTCATGACCGCCAACGCGCTGGTCCTCGACACGGAAGTCACTACCATCACCGGCAGCGGCATGATCGACCTGGGCAAGGAGATCCTCGATATCACGCTCGTGCCGAAGACGAAATCCACCAGCCCGGTCGCCCTGCGCAGCCCGATCTACGTCAAGGGAAGCTTTTCCAATCCGGTGGTGGACATCGACCGGGGTCGAGTGGCCATGCGCGGGCTGGGGGCCCTGGCGCTGGGCCTGCTCAATCCGCTGCTCGCGCTGATCCCGCTGATCGAGACGGGCCCGGGCATGGAGAGCGAGTGCGGGAAGCTGATCCGCGCGGCGCAGGCGCCTGTCGCCGGGGTGCCGCCGCCTGTGAAGCGGTAAAAAAAGGGCCCTGAGGCCCGTTGAATCCCGACGCGGGGGCGTCGGTGTCCGGGTTATTTCATGCCGAAGTTCACTTTCGCATCGGCCACGCAACGATCCTTGACTTCGCCCGAGAACTTCTCGCAGCGCTCCTTGGCGGCCGCGTAGTTGGCGTCCCGCTTGTCCTCGCCCGCGTCCTTTTGCGCCGCGACGACCTTGTCTCCCGCAACCTGGCGGGCGTTCACGGATTTCATGTCCGCCTTCGCGTCGGCCTTGCCGGTGGTCAGCAAAGCCTTGGCGTCCTTGACGCAGACGTCCTTGACGTTGCCCGCGAGGTCGTCGCATTTCTCCTTCGCGACGCCGTACGCGGCTTCGGCCTTGGCGACGCGGGCGTTGTAGCGGGTCTTCGGCGTGTTGCTGATACGCGCTTCGAGGTCCGCCCTTGCAACCTTGCTTGCGCCGTTGGCTTCGGCCATGCAGATGTCCCTGGCGTTGGCCTTGAGCGAGCCGCACTGGCCCTTGGCGGTCATGAGCTGGGCAGCGATGCCGTCCTTCTCCACGCCGATCTCGGCTTTGGTCATGGTCATCGCGGAGGCGCTGCCGGCGAATGCGATGGCGACGGCGAGTGCCGCCGACCTGAGTTTTACCTTGAATTTCATCATGTGCTCCTGGGGCTGGGGGATGTTTCGGGAGGCCACCATAGGTCCGCGCGATCGATGCGTCCGTACGCTGGCGCTCACATCAGCCCGGGCACGTGCTGCAGCAGAGCGTTGGCCAACGCACAGACCACCTTCCCGCGGGCGGCGACCATCCTCGTCCCGGTGGCCATATCGCGCCAGCCGGCACGGATCAGGAGAAAGCCATGCGCGTCCGCACTGCACTGCTGTTAGCACTACCGCTGTTTGCTTCGTTCGCCCTGCCCCAGGGAGCGGCATTGGCGCAGTACGCCAATACCGCGGCCCAGGCCCCCAGGATCGACGGTTTCGACGTCGAGCCCGCCAGGCGCCTGGCGGCCGGCAACACGCTGGCGTTCACGCTCTACGGCACGCCCGGCGGGCAGGCGACGGTGAGCATCAACGGCGTCGCCACGAAGATCGGCCTCGACGAGACCGAGGCGGGCGTTTACGAAAGGACCTACACGATCAAGGCGGCCGACCGCGTCGACGGCAACACGCCGGCGACGGCGAACCTGCGCGTCGGGGACCGGATCGCCACCGCGATCCTCGACGAGTCGCTGCTGGCCGGGGTGGCTTCACCCTCGGCGCGCGCTGCGGCCGCGGCCCAGGCCCCGATGCCCAGGATCGACCGCTTCGAACTGGATCCCCCGGCGCGCCTGGTGGCGGGTGAGCAGATGTTCTTCTCGCTGTACGGGACGCCCGCGTCCCGTGCGAGCGTGCGCATCCCCGGCGTTAAGGGCAAGCTGGTGCTGGACGAGGTCCGGACCGGTGTCTACGAAGGCGCCTACACCATCAAGGATCGCGACCGGGTCGCCGTCGATGCGAATGCGACCGCCTCGCTGCAGCTCGGCAACAAGGAAGCCGCCGCGAACCTCAACCGGCCGCTGGCCAGCGGGTCCGTCCCGGCGTCGGCGCAGAGGCGCTCGGCCCGGGCCTGCCCGACATGCGGCGTGGTGGAGGCCGTCAACCTGGTCGAGGTCAAGGGCGAGGGCAGTTACCTTGGAAAAATCGCGGGCGGTGTGGTCGGCGGCCTGATCGGCAGCCAGATCGGCGGGGGCCACGGCACCACCGTCGCCGAGATTGCCGGCGTGGTGGGCGGCGCGGTAGCCGGCAACGAGATCGAGAAGCGGATGAAGAAGACCACGCACTACGACGTGGTCACGCGCCTGCAGGGCGGTGGCGTGCAGACCGTGACCTATGCGGCTGCGCCTGCCTTCAAGGTCGGCGACAAGGTCCGCGTGGAAGGCGGCGTGCTGGTCGCCGACCTGTAAGCGCATTGAACGCCCGGGGACTCGTCGGCGGGTGCTGCCTTGCGCTCGCCGCCGGGTGCGCAAGCCTGCCCGATACGCGCTTCCTGTCCGAGCGCTACGTCACACAGGCGGCGCGACTGGAGGGTGCGCGCGGGCCGCTCTCGGCCAGGCAGGGTGCGGCGGTGATGGCCGGGCTCAAGCGCAAGGCGGGCGACCTCGACGTGCTCGACAAGCAGGTGGCGCTCGAGCAGGAGATCACCGGCGGCCCGCTCGTGGTGGGCAACAAGGTCACGCTGCTGCAGGACGGCCCGGCCACGTACGCGGCCATGTTCGCCGCCATCCGCGCCGCGAAGGACCACGTCAACGTGGAGTCCTACATCATCGAGGACGGCGAGGTGGGGCTGCGGTTCGCCGACCTGCTGCTCGAAAAGCAGGCGGGCGGCGTGCAGGTCAACCTCGTGTACGACAGCATCGGCGCGATCTCCACCGGCCGGCCGTACTTCGAGCGCTTGAAGCAGGGCGGCGTGCAGGTGCTCGAGTTCAACCCCGTGAACCCGCTGGCGGCGCGTGGAGGCTGGGCGCCCAATCATCGCGACCACCGCAAGCTGATGATCGTCGACGGGCATACCGCGTTCCTCGGCGGCATCAACATCAGCAGCGTGTACTCGAGCGGCTCGTCGCCGAGGCGGCACGACGGGCCGGTGGACCGGTCCCGCGGCTGGCGCGACACCGACGTGCGCATCGAGGGCCCCGCGGTGGGCGAATTCCAGAAGCTGTTCATGCAGACCTGGGCCAAGCAAGGCGGCCAGCCCCTGGCGCAGCGCGAGTACTTCCCGTCCGTCGCACCGCGGGGCACTGAGATCGTCAGGGCGATCGGTAGCACGCCGGACGACCCGTTCAGCCTGATCTACCTGACGCTCATCTCGGCGATCACCAACGCCGAGAAGCAGGTGTACATCACGAACGCCTACTTCGTGCCCGACCCGCAGCTGTTGCGCGCGCTGCTCGACGCGGCGGCACGCGGCGTCGACGTGAGGCTGGTGCTGCCCGCGCAGTCCGACTCGAACGCTGCCTTTCACGCGGGGCGCTCGCACTATTCGCAACTGCTGGAGGGCGGCGTGAAGCTGTACGAGCGGGGCGGCGCGCTGCTGCACGTGAAGACGGCGATCGTCGACGGCGTCTGGTCCTGCATCGGCTCCAGCAACCTCGACTGGCGCAGCGCGCTGGACAACGACGAAGTCAACGCGGTGATCCTGGGGCGGGAGTTCGCGCAGCAGATGCAGGCGGAGTTCGTGCGCGACATGGCCGCATCGGAGGAGATCGAACGTGAAGCGTGGGAGCGCCGCCCGCTGCTGCCGAGGCTTAAGGAGCTGGGTGCCAGGCTCTGGGGGCGCCTGCTCTAGGCTCGTATGTACGCGAACGCACAGACCCGACACGCCCCCGCGGAGAAACTTCGCCAACGGTACAGCACCATTCAGCCGGAATCCCGCAGTCACACCCAATTGGAGTACAAGCCATGAACCACCCGAATCGCTATGCTGCGGCGTTCGCCGCCCTCCTGCTCGTATCCGCTGTCGGATGCGCCCCCACCGCCACCCGTGAAGGTACGGGGGAGTACGTGGACGATGCCGTCATCACGACCAAGGTGAAGGCCGCGATCTTCAACGAGCCGAATCTGAAGTCCAACGAGATCAACGTCGAGACCTACAAGGGAACGGTCCAGCTGAGCGGCTTCGTCCAGACCGAGACCGAGAGAGCCCGTGCGACCACGCTCGTGCGCACAGTCGCCGGAGTGCAGGCCGTCAGGAACGACATCCGCCTGAAGTAGCACTGGACGGCCCGAAGGCGCCGCGCAGGGCGGTGTCTTCGGGCCGGTATTTGGAGACGGGACGCCGCGGCGTCCCGTTTCTTTTGGGTTAGTGCGCGTCAGCGCACAGATTGAGGCGCGCGCGGCGGACAGTATGGTCACCACGCTGTGGAACTCCCCACCGCACTATCGATCCCGAGGCGAGCGAAGATGAAAACGAGACTCCAGCATCCCAGGCATGTCGCAGCCCTGTTTGCGGGAATTGCGCTCCTTCTGGTGGGTACGGCCGGTGCCGTTGGTGTGGCCGGGTCAGGCTGGTTGCGCCACGCCCCCGGCGCGGAGGGCGGTGTCGCCGATCAGGAGTCTTTGCGCGATCCGATGCCGGCATCCGTCGCAGACGCGAAGGGGGCGCGACGGAGGGGGGGCTGCGGCGAATGCGGCGTGATCGAGTCGATGCGGCGCCTTGCGCCCGTCGGGAATCGGCCCGCCCTGCATGAAATCACCGTCCGGCTCGCCAACGGGTCGACGCGCGTGCTCAGCGAAGCGAGTCCCGCCCCCTGGCGTCCCGGCGAGGCCGCCATCATCATCGAAGGCTGGAGCAAGCCCGGGGTATGAGCCTTGCGAGCGAGACGGACGCCGGCGGCACCGACGCCCGCATCCGGATCGCGCCCGTCGTCCTCGCGACCATCGCGCTGGTCGCCGCGCTCTATTTTGCGCGCGCGTTCTTCGTCCCCCTGCTGATCGGCATCCTCACCAGCTACGCGCTCCGCCCGCTGGTCGACGGCCTGTATGCGGTGCGCGTGCCGCGGCCCGTTGCAGCGGCGCTGGTGCTGGCCGTGCTGATAGGCGGTGTTTCGTGGGTCGGATATTCCCTCGTGGACGAAGCCGCCGCGCTGGTGGAGAAACTTCCCGAAGCCGCGCGCAAGCTCCGCCAGAGCCTGATACCGGCAAAGGGCGCCGCACCGACACCTCTGCAGAACGTGCAGGAAGCCGCCAACGAATTGCAGCGCGTGGCATCGGACGCCGCCAACAAGCCTGGCTCGCGAAAGGCGCCCGCGGCGCTGCCTGCGACCGACCCGGCCGCGTGGTTCCGCGACCATGCGCTGGCCCAGTCCGCGCTGCTGGTCTCGATCATCGCGCAGGCGCCGATCGTCCTGCTGCTCGCGTATTTCCTGCTTGCCTCCGGGGAGCACTTCCGCAGGAAGCTCGTGCAGTTCGTCGGCCCGGCGCTGTCGCGCAAGAAGGATGCGCTGCGCATCCTCGATGAGATCGATGTACAGGTACAGCGCTACCTGTTCGTGACGCTCGCTTCCAACGCGCTGGTCGGGATCGCGACCTGGCTCGCCCTGGAGGCGATGGGCCTCGAGCAGGCCGGCCTGTGGGGCGCCTTTGCCGGCGTGATGCATTTCATCCCCTATCTCGGGACGGTGCTGGTGGCCGCCGCCGTGGGCGTGGCCGGGTTCCTCCAGTTCGGCTCGATGATGCACGCGCTGGAGGCGGCGGGCCTGACCATCCTGGTGGCTGGCGTGATCGGTCTGGGCTTCATGACCTGGCTGCAGGGGCGCTTCGCGCGTGTTAACCCGGCCGTGCTGTTCATCGCACTGCTGTTCTTCGGTTGGCTGTGGGGCGTGGCGGGCCTGCTGCTCGGCGCGCCGCTGGTCGCGATCGCAAAGGTGATCTGCGATCGTGTGGATTCGCTCAAGCCGGCCGGGGATCTCCTCGGGCATTAGCCGGATGGGGCACTGCCGCTGTGTGTGGCCACGCACAGACCCGCGCGCCGGGCCAGCCTACCTTCCAGGTTGATCGTCCCCCCCGACAACCCGAAAAAGGCACCCCCGATGAATCACCGTACCCTTCCGCTCATGTTCTGCATCGCCCTCCTTGCCGCGGGCTGCAGCGGCGAGAATGCGCCGCCTCCCGGGGTGGCCGCCGCGCCGCCCACGACGATCGGCACCGAGCTCGACGACACGGTCGTGACCACGAGGGTGAAGGCCGCGCTGCTCGATGCCCAGGACGTGAAGGGCCTCGACATCAAGGTGGAAACCAGGAAGGGCATGGTGCAGCTGAGCGGCTTCGTCGACACGCCGGCGCAGGTCGAACGCGCGACGTCCACTGCGCGGGTCGTCGAAGGCGTAAAGGGCGTGGAGAACGGCATGGTCCTCAAGGACGGCAAGGCGAGCGCCGGCAACAAGCTGGACGACGGCGTCATCACCGCCAAGGTGAAGTCCGCGCTGCTGTCCGACCCGGGCGTGAAGAGCTTCGACATCGCCGCGGTCACGAGCAAGGGCGTGGTCCAGCTTTCCGGGTTCGTCGACAACCAGGCGCAGATCGACCGCGCGATCGGCACCACCCGGTCCGTGGAAGGCGTCTCGGGCGTGGTCAGCGAGATGAGCATCAAGAAGTAAATGCGAAGAATCCTCGTTATGTTCGCTATCGAACGGAAGGCTGCCGGCTGCGGAGGGACTATGGCCACGGGCGCCCGCTACCTCCCTGACGGGCGCTTGATGTAATGGGCCCGGCTTCGGCAACCCCGTTGCCGGGCCCACTTTGACTGCACTTCCTTGTCCCGCCCAGCGGAAGGATCCACACCATGCTCTACACGGTCGCCGTCGTCCTCATCATCCTGTGGCTGCTGGGACTGGTCACGTCCTACACCATAGGCGGGTTCATCCACATCCTGTTGGTGATCGCCATCGTGGTCGTGCTGCTGCGCGTGATCAGCGGGCGCAAGCCGATCTGACGCTCGCCGCTCAGGGCTTCCTGCTGCCGTAGCTGAGGATCGCCTCGCGGGGCTTGGGCGGATGGGCCTTCATGGCTTCCTCGTTCGGTTCCGTGCCCCAGCCCGGGCGGTCGGGCATCACGAGGTGGCCGTCGACGATCTCGGGCACGTGCGTGAAGAGCTCGTGGTCCCAGGCGATGCGGTCGATGTCGGTTTCCATGATGCGCAGGTTCGGCACGGCCGCCGAGAAGTGCGCGTTCATCATCGTGCACAGGTGCCCGTAGAAGTTGTGCGGGGCGACGTTGACCTCGTGCGCCGCGGCTGCCGCGGCGATCTTCATCGATTGCCACACCCCGTTCCAGGGCGTGTCGACGATCGCGACGTCCATGGCCTGCTCGCGAAAGTACGGCAGGAATTCGCCGAGGCCCAGCAGCGTCTCGCAGGAGCTGATCGGGTGGCGGCTGTGGGTGCGGATATAGGCCAGCGCCTGCGGGTTGAAGGTGTCGATCTCGACCCAGAACATGTCGAGGTGCTCGATTGCGCGCAGGATCTTGAGGTAGCCCTCGGTCTTGGCGTTGAAGTTGAGGTCGAGCAGGATGTCCACGTCCGGGCCGGTGCCTTCGCGCAGGGCCTCGAGGTGCATGACGATGTTCTTCAGCACCGTGCGGTCGATGTTGAGCTCCGGCGTGAAGGGCACGCCGAACCCGGGCCGGTAGCCGCGCGGGTTCTTCCTGTGCTCGTCGTAGATGAAGATGTTGGTCTTGCAGGCCGTGAAGCCTTTCTCGCGCACCTCGCGCCCCAGTGACTTCACGCCCTCGAGATCGGTGATCGCCGGTGTGTAGAACGCCGGGTGGTTGATGCGCCAGGTGCAGCAGTGCGACCAGTACACGCGGATCCGGTCGCGCACCTTGCCGCCCAGCAGCGAGTACACCGGCACGCCGAGGCCCTTGGCCTTCGCGTCGAGCAACGCGTTCTCGATCGCACCCATGGCGAGGGCCACGATGCCGCCCGAGGCCGGGCGGGTGGCCGAGTTCAGGTCGGCGAAGATCTTCTCGTGCTCGTCGGCGGACTTGCCCACCACCCGCGCGGCGAGCTTTTCGATCACCGCGCCCACGCCCGGGGCGCCGAAGCCCTCGTCGTACTCGCTCCAGCCGATGATGCCGCTGTCGGTCGTGACCTTGACGAAATGGTAGTTGCGCCAGCCCGCGTCGCAGGCCAGCAGCTCGATGCTTTTGACGGTCATGGAGGCCATCTCAGAACCCCTCCAGCACGACCTTGCCGATCGACTTGCCGCTCTCGAGGAGCGCGTGCGCCTTCCTGAGGTTGGCCGCGTTGATCGTGCCGAGGTTCTGCGTGAGCGTCGTGCGCAGCGTGCCCGCGTCCGTGCGTCGCGACACCTCGTTGAGCAGGTCGTGCTGTGCGAGGATGTCGGCGGTCGTGAACATGGAGCGCGTGAACATCGCCTCCCAGTGCACGGAGTTGCACTTCCTCTTGAAAGGCACGATGTCGAGCGTGGCCGGGTCGTCGATCACGCCGAGCCTGCCCTGCGGCGCGAGGATGGCCGGGTAGGCGGGCAGGTGCTTCGTCGTCTGGGTCAGGCCGGCCAGGTAGTTCACCTCCGGGAAGCCGACGCGCTTCAGCTCGTCTGCCAAAGGCTTGGTGTGGTCGATGACGTGGTGCGCGCCGAATTCCATGCACCAGGCGATCGTTTCCGGCCGCGAGGCGGTCGCGATCACCGTCAGCTGGGTGAGCTTGCGGGCGAGCTGGATCATCATCGAGCCCACGCCGCCCGCGCCGCCCATCACCAGCAGGCTGCCCGTGGTGTCGCGGGTCACGCCGAACCGGTCGAACAGCAGCTCCCAGGCGGTGATCGAGGTCAGCGGCAGCGCGGCGGCCTCGGCGAAGGACAGCGTCTTCGGCTTTGCCCCGACGATGCGTTCGTCGACCGCGTGCAGTTCGGCGTTCGTTCCCTGCCGGATGTTCGAGCCCGCGTAGTAGACCTCGTCGCCCGGGCTGAACAGCTTGACCTCCCGGCCCACGGCCTTGACCACGCCGGCGGCGTCGAATCCCAGCACCTTGGTTTCCCCGGCCGGCACGCCGCGCATGCGCATCTTGGTGTCCACGGGGTTGACCGACACGGCCTTCACCGCCACCAGCAGGTCGCGCGGGCCGGGCACCGGGTCGGGCAGGTCGAGGTCGAGGAGGGACTCGGGCTGGGCGATCGGCAGGCTTTGCTTGAAACCAACGGCTTTCATGTCTGGATCCTCTGGGATGTATCGGTATCGGTACGCCAACTGGCCTGGAAGGCGCTCCAGTGCTTGAGTTCGCGGATGAATTGTCCTGAATTTATGCCGGGCGGTACTCGTCCGCCACTTCGCGTGCGGTGTGCAGCGCGAGCACCGTGCAGTCGCCCGGGCCGGGCGAATTCGACTTGTGCCATACGGCCTGCGGCACGAGGTGCCAGCGATTCCCCAGCGCTTCGGCGTCACTTTCGCCGTAGCGGTCGACGCGCCAGCCTTGCGGCGTTTCGACGTGCGTTTCCACCGGGCCATCCATCACATACAGGTACTGCGTGCTGTTGGGGTGGCGCTCGACGGCGGTGTCCGCGCCCGCGCGGCTGACCGCAACCCGCAGCGTGCCTATGCCCTCCGGCGCCGGCGGGACGCAGGCGGCCGGGTCGAGCGTCACGAAGGTCGAGCGCAAGGTGGTCTCGCGGGCGAGCTTCGCCGCGGCTTCGGCCTGGGCGGCCCTGAGCGCGGCCATCACCCCGGGGTGCCGCACCCAGTCGGCCATGGCCCGGACGAAAGGCAGGGCTTCCGCCGCCAGGCTCGCGTTCGTCCAGGCGGCCACGGTCAGAGCGCCAGTGCGGGCCGCTGGCGGTATACCCCGCCGGTGGCCGACTCGAACGCGTGCGCGAGCTGCAGCACGCCGAAATCGTCGCGGTAGCGGCCGACAATCTGCAGGCCCACGGGCAGCGGCACGGCGTCGTTCGTGAAGCCCGCGGGCACGGAGATCGCCGGGTGGCTGGTGATCGTCACGTAGTAGCAGGTCTTCATCCAGTCGAGGTAGTTGTCCATCTTCGTCCCCGCGATCTCGCGCGGGTAGTCGAGGTCGACCGGGAAGGGTGGCAGCTGGTTCACGGGGCCGGCGAGGAACTCGTATTTGGTCATGAAGGTGCGCAGCCGGTGGAAGAGCTGCGTGCGCAGCAGGTCCGCGCGGCCGTATTGCTCACCGGTTACGGCCAGGCCCTGCTCGATGTTCCAGATGACAGTGTCCTTGAGCAGCTTGCGGTGGGTCTTGAGGAGCGGCGCGTACTTCATCGAGAAGGACACCGCGCGGATCGTCTCGAAGGCTTCCTTCGCCCCGCTGAAGTCCGGGCAGGCGTCCTCGACGATGCAGCCGAGCGACTCGAATACTTTGCGCTGGGCGTCGATCACGCGCAGTACGCGCGGGTCCATGGGCACGCCGCCGAAGTCGCGCGTAAAAGCGACTCTGACCCGATTAAATTTCCGGGCGAGGGGCTTGGAGAAGAGGCTGCCGGGTTCGGCAATGGTGACGGGCGCGCGGGGGTCGGGGCCGGCCATGGCCGCGAACAGGAAGGCCGTGTCCTCCACGCTGCGCGCCATGGGTCCGAGCGTGGACTGGGTGTCCCAGGCGTTGGCGTTCGGCCAGTTGGCCACGCGGCCGGGCGTCGGGCGGAAGCCCACGATGTTGCAGTAGTTGCCCGGGTTGCGCAGGCTCGCCGCGAGGTCCGAGCCGTCGGCGAAGGGCAGCATGCCGCAGGCCACGGCCACGGCCCCGCCGCCGGAGGAGCCGCCGCAGGTCTTGGAGAGGTCGAACGGGTTCTTCGTCGCACCGAACACGGCGTTGAAGGTCTGCGAGCCCGCGCCGAACTCCGGCGTGTTGGTCTTGCCGAGCGTGATGGCGCCGGCGGCGGTCAGCCGCTCGACCAGGGCGCTGTCGGTTTCGGGGACGTTGTCCTTGTAGACCGGCGAGCCGAAGGTGGTGCGGATCCCCTTGGTGGAGACGAGGTCCTTGTAGGCGATCGGCAGGCCGGCCAGCGGTCCGATGCCGTCCGTCGCGCCGGACTTCGATGCGGCGCGCGCGAGCTTCGCATCGAGTTTCTTCGCGGCCTTCAGGGCCGCCTCGGGGAGGAAGGTGACGATCGCGTTGAGCAGCGGGTTGGTCTTCTCGACCTGTGCGATGTGCGCCTTCATGACTTCGGCGGCGGACACCTTGCGGGTGCGGATCAGGCGGGCGAGTTTCTTCGCGCCCTGGAATACGAGGTCGTTCATGGGGTCCCTTACATCAGCACTATGTCGAATTGTTCCTGGGTGTAGCTGGACTCGACCTGCATCGAGATCGGCTTGTCGATGAACTCCGAGAGCATCGCGAGCGACTGCGACTCCTCCTCCTCGAAGAGGTCGATGACCGGCCGCCCGGCGAGGATGCGGAACTCGCGCGCGTTGAAGGCGCGCGCTTCGCGCAGGATCTCGCGCAGGATCTCGTAGCAGACGGTGCGCGCGGTCTTGACCTCGCCGCGGCCGCCGCAGGTCGGGCAGCCTTCGCACAGGACGTGCGCGAGCGACTCGCGGGTGCGCTTGCGGGTCATCTCGACGAGGCCGAGCTGCGTGAAGCCGTTCACCGTCATGCGTGTGCGGTCGCGTGACAGCGCCTTCCTCAGTTCCTCCAGCACGGCCGTTCGGTGCTCCTCGGAATCCATGTCGATGAAGTCGAGCACGATGATGCCGCCGAGGTTCCTCAGGCGCAGCTGCCGGGCGAGGGCCTGCGCGGCCTCGAGGTTGGTCTTGAAGATCGTGTCGTCGAAGTTGCGCGTACCCACGAACCCGCCCGTGTTCACGTCGATGGTCGTCATCGCCTCGGTCTGGTCGATGATGAGGTAGCCGCCGGACTTCAGGTCGACGCGCCGCGCGAGGGCCTTCTCGATCTCCTTCTCGACGTTATAGACGTCGAACAGCGGCCGCTCGCCGGTGTAGTGGTCGAGCTTGGGCCGCACCTGCGGGGTGTAGGTCTCGGCGAACGCGGTCAGCTTCTGGAAATTCTCGCGCGAGTCGATCATCACCCGGTCGGTGTCGTCGCGCACCATGTCGCGCAGCACGCGCTGGGCGAGCGACAGGTCCTCGTAGATCAGCTCGGCGGGCCTGGCCGCGAGCGAGCGCTCGCGCAGGTTGTCCCACAGGTGGCGCAGGTACTGGATGTCGGCGGCGAGCTCCTCGGCCGTGGCCGACTCGGCGATGGTGCGCACGATGAAGCCGCCCTTCTCGTCCGGCGGGATCACCCGCATCAAGCGCTCCTTGAGCGCGGCCCGCTCGGCTTCGTCGCCGATGCGCTGCGAGATGCCGATATGCGGGTCCTGCGGGAGGTAGACGAGCAGCCGCCCGGCGATGGAGACCTGCGTGGACAGCCGCGCGCCCTTGGTGCCGATCGGGTCCTTCACCACCTGCACGACGATGGGCTGGCCCTCGGCGAGGATCCGTTCGATTGGCTTGGCGGGCGTCGTGCACCCCTCTTTCGGGCGGTGCTCCCAGATGTCGGCCACGTGCAGGAAAGCGGCCCGCTCGAGGCCTATCTCCACGAAGGCCGACTGCATGCCCGGCAGCACGCGCGCCACGCGGCCCTTGTAGATGTTGCCCACGCGCCCGCGACTCGCGGAGCGCTCGACCAGCAGCTCCTGCGCGACGCCGTTCTGCATCACAGCGACGCGCGTCTCCTGCGGCGTGACGTTGATGAGGATCTCTTCATTCATACGGTGCGCCGCTCGAAGGGGATGGCCATCTTCTCGATCAACTGCGCCGTTTCATACAGTGGCAGGCCCATCACGCCGGAGTAGCTGCCCCGGATCTCGACGATGAACTGGCCGGCGCGGCCCTGGATGCCGTAGGCGCCGGCCTTGTCGTCCGATTCGCCGGTGGCCACGTACTGGCGGATCTCCTCGGCGCCGAGCTTGCGGAACTCCACCTCGGTACGCGACACCGCAAGTTCCACGCGCTCGTCGTACTTGAGCGCCACGGCGGTGAGCACCTCGTGCCGCGTTCCGGACAGGGCCTCCAGCATGTCTGCCGCCTCGCGCCGGTCGGCGGGCTTGGCGAGGATGCGCCCGTCGAGCGCCACGGTGGTGTCGGCCGACAGCACGGGACTCCTCGGCAGGCTCCTCTGCTGCATGCGCTTCCATCCGGCTTCCGCCTTGATGCGGCATACCCGCACCACGTAGTCGTGCGGCGTCTCGCCGGGGATCGTGTCCTCGTTGACCTCGGGGTCGGCCATCGGCAGGTCGCGGAACAGCAGCAGGTGGAACTTCACGCCGATCTGGGCGAGCAGTTCCCTGCGTCGCGGGCTGCGCGAGGCGAGGTAGATGCTGCGATCCTGGGAGGTGATCATCGGCGTGGCATTCATGCGATACAGGCTCTCGCCGAGTGTAGCAGAGGGCTAAATGCTATTCCCTGTGGTAGGGATGCCCTGTGAGTACCGATGCGGCGCGGTAAAGCTGCTCGGCGAACACGGCCCGCGCGAGCGCATGCGGCAGCGTGAAGCTCGACAGCCGCAGCAACACTTCGCACTCGCGTTTGAGCACCGGGTCGAGCCCGTCGGGCCCGCCGATCAGGAAGGCGGTGGGCACGCCCGAGTCGAGCCAGGTGCGCAGCCGGGTGGAGAACTGGTCGGTGGTGAAGTCCTTGCCGCGCTCGTCGAGCGCAATGAGCCTCACGCCCTGAGGCAGGGCCGAGCGCAGGCGCTTGGCCTCGGCGGCCATCATCTGCTCGACCGTCTTGCCGGAGGTGCGCGGCTCCGCGCGGACTTCGAACAGCAACGCCTCGTAGCCGCGCGGCAGGCGCTTCAGGTACTCGTCGCAGGCCTCGAGGGCCCAGCCGGGCAGCTTGTCCCCGACCGCGACGACGTACAGGCGGGGCAAGGCTCAGGCCTTCTTCTTCGCGGTCTTCTTTTTCACAGGCGACTTCTTCGCAGGCGACTTCTTGACGGGCGATTTCCTGGCGGGGGACTTCTTCAGCGCGGATTTCTTCGCTGCGGCCTTTTTCTTCGCCGGGGCCTTTGCTTTCGTCCTGGCGGCCGGCTTCGCGGCTTTCTTCGCCGGCTTGGCGGCCTTCCTGGGCTTCGCCTTCGCTTTCGGCGCCGGCGCCGGCTTTGCCTTGGGTTTCGGCGCCACGCGCAGCGTAGGCTCGGGCTCGTGCTTCATCTTCACCGGCTTGCCGCCCCAGAGCTCCTCGAGGTTGTAGACGAGGCGGGCGGTGGGGTGCATGACGTGGACGACGATATCGCCCAGGTCCACCAGCACCCATTCGCCGCCATGGCCACCCTCGACGCCCCGGACTTTCGTGCCGAGCTTCCTCAGCTTTTCCGCGACGCTGTCGGCGAGCGCCTTGACCTGCCGCGTGGAGTCGCCGGTGGCGATGACAACCCGCTCGAAATCGGCCGACAGGCGCTCGGTGTTGAACACGACGATGTCGCGGCCCTTGATGTCTTCAAGCGCGTCGACGACGGCGCGCTGCTTTTTACGGATATCCATTAACGGGGTCTGCGCTCCGGTGCGGGGTAAAGGTGATGAGTTTGAATATAGTCGAGAACGGCGCCGGGCAGCAATCCGCGCGGCGCCTCGCCCGCCGCGATGCTTGCGCGGATGGCGGTGGAGGAGATGTCCAGGGGCTTCATCGGGACGACCGTCACGCGTTCGGCGGCTTCCAGCGCCAGGCCGGGCCGCGCGAACACCGCGATGCGCGCAAGCGAAAAGAGGTCCTGCCAGCGGTGCCAGGTCTCCAGCCGTGCGTACTGGTCCGCGCCGATCAGCAGGACGAGGCCTGCCTCCTTGCCGAGTTCGGCACGCAGGTCTTCCAGCGTCTCTACGGTGTAGCCGGGAGAGGCCTTGCGCAGCTCGCGCTCGTCCAGCGCGTAGCGCGGTTCGCCTTCGATCGCGAGCCGGACCATCGCGGCACGGTCGGCGCCCGACGCGAACGCGGCGTCGCGGTGGGGCGGCGTGCCGCTGGGGATCCACAGGACCTTGGACAGGCCGAGGCCATCGAGCGCCGCGCGTGCGACGGCGAGGTGGGCGTTGTGGACCGGGTCGAAACTGCCCCCCAGGATTCCAACGCCCGGGTTCAAGAGCGCACTTCGCCGTGGCCCAGGACGACGAACTTCTGCGACGTGAGGCCCTCGAGCCCCACCGGCCCGCGCGCGTGCAGCTTGTCGGTGGAGATGCCGATCTCGGCGCCGAGGCCGAACTCGAACCCGTCGGCGAAGCGCGTCGATGCGTTCACCATCACCGAGGCGGAATCCACCTCGCGCAGGAAACGGTCGGCGCGCGCGCGGTCTTCGGTGATGATCGCGTCGGTGTGCTGCGAGCCGTACTTCGCGATGTGGTCGATCGCCTCGTCGAGGCCCTTGACCACGCGGATCGAGGCGATCGGCGCGAGGTATTCCGCGTACCAGTCGTCCTCGGTGGCGGGCTTCGCGTCGGGCACCAGCCTGCGGGTCGCGTCGTCGCCGCGCATCTCCACGCCCTTGGCGCGGTAGATGTCGGCGATCGCGGGCAGCACCCGCGGCGCGATGGCCTCGGCAACGAGCAGCGTTTCGAGCGTGTTGCAGGTGCCGTAGCGCTGGGTCTTGGCGTTGTCGGCGATGTTCACCGCCATCACCGGGTCCGCCTTGTCGTCGACGTAGACGTGGCACACGCCGTCGAGGTGCTTGATCATCGGGATCTTCGACTCGCGCATCAGCCGCGCGATCAGGTCCTTGCCGCCGCGCGGCACGATGATGTCGACGAACTCCGGCATCGTGATCAGCTCGCCCACGGCGGCGCGGTCGGTGGTCTCCACGACCTGCACCGCGGCCTGCGGCAGGCCGGCGGCCGCGAGGCCGGCCCTGATGCACGCGGCAATCGCGCGGTTGGAATGGATCGCTTCCGACCCGCCGCGCAGGATGCAGGCGTTGCCGGCCTTCAGGCACAGTGCGGCGGCGTCCACGGTCACGTTGGGACGCGACTCGTAGATGATGCCGATCACGCCGAGCGGCACGCGCATGCGGCCCACTTCGATGCCGGTGGGGCGCTTCTCCAGGTCGGTGATCTCGCCGACCGGGTCGGGCAGCGCCGCGACCTGCTCGACCCCGAGCGCCATTTGCTCGATGCTTTTCGCGTTGAGGGTCAGGCGGTCGACGAACGCGCCGTCGCTGCCGGCGGCTTTTGCGCGCTCCACGTCCTTGCGGTTCTCGGCGACCAGGGCGGCGGCGCCGTCGCGCAGGCCGGCCGCGATGGCGAGCAGCGCGCGGTTCTTGGCTGCCGTGCTCGCGCGCGCGACCTCGCGTGCGGCCACGCGCGCCGCGCGCCCGAGCGACCGCATATAGTCCTTCACGTCGCCTTCAGGTGCCATGGCGCAATGTTAATCCCAGTTTGAGGAATTCATCCCAGGCGTTGCCCCGGGCGATGCCCTTGATCACGCGGTCGATGACGGCCGCGTGCGCGAGCGCCGCGTCCACCGTTTCCTGCCGGAAGCGGCGCAGCGCGGCCCGCATCGGCGCTTCCTTGTTGCGCCAGACGCGGTTCTCGCGGAACAGCTGCTCCACCTGGCGCCCGGCCGACAGGCCGGCGAGGATCCGCGACACGGCGCGCAATTCCTCGGAGACCGCCCACAGGACGAACGTGGGGGCTTCCCCCTCGCCGCGCAAGCCCTCCAGCACGCGGGCATAGCGCGCGGTATCGCCGGCGAGCATGGCCTCGGCGAGCGCCTGCACGTCGTAGCGCGCCACGTTGGACACCGCGGCCTGCACGTCCTCCAGCGCGAGTTCGCCCGGCGGCAGCAGCAGCGCGAGTTTCTGCACTTCCTGGTGGGCGGCGAGCAGGTTGCCCTCGACCCGGTCGGCGAGGAACTCCAGCGCGTCCTTGCCGGCCCGCTGCCCGCCGCGCGCGAGGCGCTGCCCGATCCACTCAGGCAGCCGGGCGCGGTCCACTTTCCAGATGTCGATGACCACGCCCGCGCCGGACAGCGCGTTGAACCAGGCCGAGTTCTGCCCGGTCTTGTCCAGCCGGGGCAGCGAGACCAGCGTGAGGCACTCGGGGTTCAGGTCGCCGCAGTAGCGGTCGATGGCTTTGGCGCCTTCGGTGCCGGGCTTGCCGGTGGGCAGGCGCAATTCGACGATCTTCTTCCCGCCGAAGAGCGACATGCTGGCACCCGCCTGGAACAGCTCGCCCCAGTCGAAGCCGCGCTCGGCGATCATCAGGTCGCGCTCGTCGTAGCCTGCCTTGCGGGCGGCCGCGCGGATCGCGTCCGCAGCCTCCAGTGCGAGCAGCGGCTCGTCGCCGTGGACGACGTAAAGGGGCGCGAGGGACTTTTTGAGGTGCGCCTCGAGCTGTTCGGCGCGGAGCTGCATCGCGCCTACCGGGCTGCCGGCTTCGCCGCCGGCTTTGCCGCGGACAGCCGGCGCAGGATCTGCTGCACCAGGTCCGCCTGGACTTCGCGGTAGATGTTCGCTTCCTCGACCTCCTTCGAGAGGACGTCGCTGTCGCTGTAGGTGAGGTCGCGCGTGATCGCGAAAGGGGTCGTCGGCAGGAACTCGTTGCCCTTGCCGTCGTGCACGCGCAGGTTTACGCGGTACACCAGCTGCAGCTCACGCACGCGGCCCGCGCCGGACAGCGACAGGATGTTGCGCAGGCGCTGCTCGCCGGAGAGCTCGAGCAACGCATCGGCCGACTTGGGGTTGTCCACCACGACCGTGCGCGTGCCGCCCTGGATGTAGCGCTTGAGGTCCAGCGCGAGGCCGCCGGTGGCCCCGGGGATGTAGAGCGTCTCGAACGGCAGGCTCGACACGCCGCGCAACTGGAAGCCGCAGGCCGAAAGTGACAGCAGAAGAACGACAAGCAGGACTCTCAAGCGAAGCTCCCGTTCACACCACCACGTTGATCAGCCGCCCCGGCACGATGACGATCTTGCGGATCGCCTGCCCGGCGACGTACTTTTGCACGAGCGTGCTCGAGGTGGCAAGCGCCTCCAGCGCGGGCCGGTCGGCCGACTTCGGGGCCTTGAGGCTGCCGCGCGTCTTGCCGGCGACCTGCACCACGTAGTCGATCTCGTCCTGCTCGAGGGCCTGCGGGTCGGGCTCGGGCCACGGGGCCTTGAGGATGTCCTCGCCATAGCCCAGTTCCTTCCACATGTGGTGGCACAGGTGGGGCGTGATCGGCGACATCAGGCGCAGCAGGATGGACAGGCCTTCCTTCGCCTCCGCGCAGGCCGGGTCCGGCAGGCGCTCCAGCGCGTTCAGGATCTTCATCGCGGCCGAGGCCACGGTGTTGAACTGGTGCTTGCCGAGGTCGTAGTTGGCCTGCCTCAGCACCGAATGGATCTCGAAGCGCGCGGCCTTGCGCTGCTCCGCGGAGGCCTGGGCGCCGCCCGGCTTGCCGGAATTCGCGCCGTAGGCCCACACCCGCTTCAGGAAGCGGAACGACCCCTCGACGCCCTCGTCGGACCATTCCAGCGACTGGGTCGGCGGCGAAGTGAAGATGATGAAGAAGCGCGCCGTGTCCGCGCCGTACTTCTCGATGAGCGCCTGCGGGTCGACGCCGTTGTTCTTCGACTTGGACATCGTGCCGATGCCGGCTGCCACCACCTGCGCGCCGTCGGAGGTGCGCTTGGCGGACGTCGGGCGGCCCCTGACGTCCCGTTCCACCAGCACGTCGGCCGGGTTGATCCACTCGCGCCGGCCCTCGGCGCTGTCGTGGTAATAGAGCTCGGCCAGCACCATGCCCTGCGTGAGCAGGTTGGTGAAGGGCTCGCTGATGTCGAGCAGGGATTCGTCCCGCATCACGCGCGCGAAGAAGCGCGAATAGAGCAGGTGCAGGATCGCGTGTTCGATGCCGCCGATGTACTGGTCGACCGGCATCCAGTACTTCGCGCGGTCGTCGACCATCGCATCGCCGTTGTCGGGGCAGGCGTAGCGCGAGAAGTACCAGGACGAGTCGACGAAGGTGTCCATGGTGTCGGTCTCGCGGCGCGCGTCCATGCCGCAGGACGGGCACTTGCACTCGTAGAACGAAGGCAGCTTCGCGAGCGGGTTGCCCGTGCCGTCGGGGACGAGGTCTTCCGGCAGCACCACGGGCAGGTCCTTCTCGGGGACCGGCACGTCGCCGCACGATGGGCAATGGATGATGGGCACCGGGCAGCCCCAGTAGCGCTGGCGCGAGATCCCCCAGTCGCGCAACCGCCACTGCACGTGCTTGTCGCCGAGGCCCTTCGCCTTGAGGTCTGCGGCCACGGCGGCCACGGCGCCCTTGAAGTCCAGGCCGTCGTACTTGCCGGAGTTGATGCAGGTGCCATATTCGGCGTACTCGGGCTTCCACGGCGCCGGGACCGCATCGCCAGCCGCATGCCTGATCACCGGATTGATCGCGAGGCCGTACTTGTTGGCGAATTCGTAATCGCGCTCGTCGTGCGCGGGCACGCCCATCACCGCGCCGTCGCCGTAGCTCATCAGCACGTAGTTGCCCACCCAGACCGGCACCTGCGCGCCAGACAGCGGGTGCGTGACGGTGAGGCCGGTGGCCATGCCCTTCTTTTCCTGCTGCGCCAACTCGGCTTCGATGACCGCGCCCTGCCTGCATTCCTCGATGAACGCGGCAAGCGCCGGGTTGCCCTTCGCCGCGTGCAGCGCGAGCGGGTGCTCGGCGGCGACCGCGCAGAAGGTCACGCCCATGATGGTGTCGGCGCGCGTGGTGAAGACGTTGAGCACCTCGCTTTTCCCGCCCAGTTCGTACGGGAACCCGAAGCGCACGCCCTCGGACTTCCCGATCCAGTTCTTCTGCATCAGCTTGACCTGCTCGGGCCAGCCGTCCATGCCCCCGAGCGCGGACAGCAGTTCCTCGGCGTAGGCCGAGATGCGCAGGAAGTACATCGGGATCTCGCGCTTCTCGACCACCGCGCCGGTGCGCCAGCCCTTGCCGTCGATCACCTGCTCGTTGGCGAGCACGGTCTGGTCGACCGGGTCCCAGTTCACCACGCCGGTCTTCTTGTAGGCGAGGCCCTTCTTGAACAGGCGCACGAACAGCCACTGGTTCCACTTGTAGTACTGCGGCGAGCAGGTGGCGAGCTCGCGCGACCAGTCGATCGCGAAGCCCAGGCTCTTCAGCTGCGAGCGCATGTAGGCGATGTTGTCGTACGTCCACTTCGCCGGCGGCACCTTGTTGGCCATCGCGGCGTTCTCGGCCGGCAGGCCGAAGGCGTCCCAGCCCATCGGCTGCAGCACGTTGTAGCCGCGCATCCGGTAGGTCCGCGTCAGCACGTCGCCGATGGTGTAGTTGCGGACGTGCCCCATGTGCAGCTTGCCGGAGGGGTAGGGGAACATCGACAGGCAGTAGTACTTCGGGCGCGCGGGGTCTTCGGTCACCCGGAACGAGCCTGAGCCGTCCCAATACGCCTGGGCGTCTTTTTCTACCGACTGGGGGGTGTAGCGTTCTTGCATTTATTTTGGGTGGACTGTGAAAAAGTACGCAAAATCAGGGGGGAACTGAAAATTATAGCCCAATCCCCCCTGCGCCCCGGCCCGTATAGTCGCGTACCAAGTGGATCCCGATCGAGGAGTACGCAATGAACCCCATGCACCGCCTGATCCTTGCCGCCGGCCTCGCGCTCGCCGCGGCGTTCCCCGCCGCGTTCGCTGCGGCACCCACCCCGGCCGCCGTGGTCGAGGGCGTGCAGATGCCCGCCTGGGTGGAGAGGAGCGACGGCCGCAAGGCGCCGCTCGCGCCCGGGATGGCGCTCGGCGCCGGGGAGAAGGTGCTGACCGGCAACAACGCCCGGCTGCTGCTGAAGTTGTCCGAAGGCAGCCTGGTCAAGCTCGGCGAGAACGGGCAACTGAAGATCGACGAACTCAAGCCCGACGAGGGCGGGGTGTTCAAGGCCGCCCTGAAGATCGCCGAGGGCGCGTTCCGTTTCACCACCGACGTGCTGATGAAGCATCGCCGCCGCTCGGTGAACATTACTGTCGCCACGGTGACGACCGGTATCCGCGGCACGGACCTGTGGGGCAAGTCGACCGCCAACGACCGGCAGGTGGTGTGCCTGATCGAGGGCAGCATCGAGGTCGCCGCCGAGGGTGAGAAGCCCGTGACGCTCGACCAGCCGCGCCAGTTCTACCAGCGCAACCAGGGCGAGACCGCGCCGGTGGGGTACGTGGATGCGCAACTCCTCGGCCAGTGGGCGCTGGAGACCGAGATCGCCGCGGGGCGGGGCGCAGCGCGCGCGGGCGGCAAGTGGAAGGTCACGCTGGTGTCCGCGGACACGCAGGAAGGCGCGCTCGCCGTGTACGAACAGGTGCGCGCCAACGGTTACGCCGCCGAGATCCATCCCGCCAGGGCCGGCGAGAAGCGCATCTACAACGTGCGCATCGGCCACCTGCCCTCGAAGGCCGAGGCCGAGGCCCTCGCCGCGCAACTCAAGGGCACGATGGGCGTCACGGACCCGAAAGTGTCGACGTAAAGGCCGCGGGCGCGGGGCGTGCGGTTGCTATAATCCGCGCGCCTTGTCCCTCCACCTCGAACACCTGAATCCCGAGCAGCTTGCCGCGGTCACGATTCCCGACCGCCAGCATGCGCTCATCCTCGCCGGGGCCGGCAGCGGCAAGACGCGCGTGCTCACCACGCGTATCGCCTGGCTGATCAGGAACGGCCTCGTCTCGCCCGCGGGGATGCTCGCGGTGACGTTCACGAACAAGGCCGCGCGCGAGATGCTCACGCGCCTGTCGGCGATGCTGCCCGTGAACCCGCGCGGCATGTGGATCGGCACGTTCCACGGCCTGTGCAACCGGATGCTGCGCATGCATCACCGCGATGCCGGCCTGCCGCAGACCTTCCAGATCCTCGATACGGCCGACCAGCTCGCCGTCGTCAAGCGCCTGCTCAAGGCGATGGACGTCGACGACGACAAGTTCCCGCCGCGCGACGTGCAGTGGTTCATCAACGGGAGGAAGGAAGAGGGCCTGCGCGCGAGCGCGGTCCAGCCCACCGACGACCTTTCGCGCCGCTACATCGAGATCTACGCGGCCTACGACGCGCTGTGCCAGCGCGAGGGCGTGGCCGACTTTCCCGAGCTGCTGCTGCGGAGCTACGAGCTGCTGTCGAGAAACGAGATCCTGCGCGCCCACTACTCGCAGCGCTTCCGCCACATCCTCGTCGACGAGTTCCAGGACACCAACAAGCTGCAGTACCGCTGGCTGCGCCTGCTCGCGGGCCCCGAGACCGCGATCTTCGCCGTGGGCGACGACGACCAGTCGATCTACGCCTTCCGCGGCGCGAACGTGGGCAACATGGCCGACTTCGAGCGCGACTACAAGGTCGAAAAGGTGATCCGTCTTGAGCAGAACTACCGCTCGCACGGCAACATCCTCGATGCGGCCAACGCTCTGATCGCCAACAACGAGAACCGCCTCGGCAAGAACCTGTGGACCGCCGCCGGTTCGGGCGAGCCTATCCGCGTGTTCGAGGGCGAGTCCGACCTCGAGGAGGCGCGCTGGCTCGTCGAGGAGGTGCAGGGCCTGTCGCGCGATGGCATGCGCTACCAGGACATGGCGGTGCTGTACCGCTCGAACGCGCAGTCGCGCGTGCTGGAGCATGCGCTCTTCGCCGCCGGGGTTTCGTACCGCGTGTACGGCGGCCTGCGGTTCTTCGAGCGCGCGGAGATCAAGCACGCGCTGGCCTACCTGCGGCTGGTGGAGAACGCGGAGGACGACAATGCGTTCCTGCGTGTCTGCAACTTCCCGCCGCGCGGCATCGGCGCCCGCTCCATGGAAACCCTGCAGGATGCCGCGCGCACCGCGAACACGACCCTGTACGCGTCCATCGGCGCCCTGGCCGGGGGCAAGGCGGGCAACGCGCTGGCTTCGTTTCGCGCCCTGATCGAGGAGATCAAGGCCGATACGCGCGGCCTCCCGCTGGCCGAGGTGGTGGACCACGTGATCGCGAAGAGCGGCCTCGTGCCGCACTACCAGAACGAACGCGAGGGCGCCGACCGCATCAGCAACCTCGGCGAACTGGTCAACGCGGCCGCGGCCTTCGACGCCGAGGAAACCATCGTCGACCTCGCGACCGGCGAGACCACCGATCCCACGGTCGTGGACCCGCTCACGGCCTTCCTCGCCCACGCGGCGCTGGAGGCGGGCGAGCACCAGGCCGGCGAAGGCCAGGATGCGTTGCAGATGATGACGGTGCACTCGGCCAAGGGCCTGGAGTTCTCGGCCGTGTTCCTCACCGGGCTCGAGGAAGGCCTCTTCCCGCACGAGCAAAGCCTCAACGTGCGCGACGGGCTGGAGGAGGAAAGGCGCCTCGCCTACGTTGCGATCACGCGCGCGCGCGAGCGCCTGTACCTGTCTTTCGCGCAGACCAGGATGCTGCACGGCCAGACGCGCTACAACCTGCCCTCGCGCTTCTTCGACGAGTTGCCCGACGGCCTGCTGAAGTGGCTCACGCCCAAGCTCGCCGACCGGCGCGCGCACGCGCAATCCTCCGGCGGGTTCGGGTCGTGGAGCCGCCCGCGCAGCCCGGCGCCGGCCGCATCCAAGGCCTTCGGCCAGGGCGGCGCGCACGGCGGCTCGAGCGGTGCCGGCGGCTTCAGGGTCGGGCAGAGCGTGCAGCACGCGAAGTTCGGCAGCGGCGTCATCATCGACGCCGAAGGCCAGGGCAACGACGCGCGCGTGCAGGTGAACTTCGGCCGCCAGGGCGTGAAATGGCTGGCGGTGGCCGTCGCGAAATTGCAGGCCGCCTGAGCTAGACTGCGGCACAATCCGTTCCCACGACCGGCCGCATCGAGCCGGGTGACCCACAATAGCCCCGTCCCAAGGAGACATCGAATGAACCGCCGTACCCTGATCGCCGCCGCTGCGGCCACCGCCCTCGCCATTGCGCTTCCCGCGGGCGCCCAGCAGCTCAAGTCCGACGTCAAGTTCCTCAACGGGTTCCCGCCCGGCGGCACATCCGACCTGCTCGGGCGCCTGCTGGCCGAGGCCATCAGCCCCGTGGTGGGCCAGAAAGTCATCGTCGAGCAGAGGACGGGCGCGAGCGGATTCATCGCCGCCGAAGCCTGCGCCAAGGCGCCGGCCGACGGGCACACGATCTTCCTCGCGCCCATGGGCGTGATGAGCGTGGCCCCGGTGATGCCGGGACAGAAGCTCACCATCGACGTGGACCGCGACCTCACCCCGATCTCCAACCTCGCGGGTGTCTACAACATGCTCGTGGTCGGGAGCCCGGCGCCGTTCAAGACCGTCGCGGAGGTCATCGACTTCGCGAAGAAGAACCCCGGCAAGCTGACCTATGCGTCTTCCGGCAATGGCACCTCGCAGCACATGTCGGCGGAGCTCTTCAAGAAGCTGGCAGGCATCGACATCCTGCACGTGCCGTATCGCGGCGGCGCGCCGGCCATCCTCGACATGGTGGGCGGCCGCACGACCATGATGTTCGGCAACATGCCCGAGTTCCTCGGCCAGATCCGCGGTGGTGGCCTGCGCGCGGTCGCATTCGGCGCGGCGAAGCCGTCGCCGCTGTTCCCCGACCTGCCCGTGGTCAGTTCGACGCTGCCCGACTTCAAGATCGCCAACTGGTTCGGCGTCGTCGGCCCGGCCGGCACGTCGCCGGAATGGGTGGCGTTCTGGAACCGCGCGATCCAGACGGTGGCCAGGCAGCCGAAGTTCATCCAGCTGATGACCGACAACGGCATGGAACTGCTGGCGGGTTCGGCCGACGAGTTCAAGGCCACCATCGTTGCCGACCGCAAGAAGTGGAGCGAGGTGATTACCGCCGCGAAGATCCGCGTGGACTGAATTAAAGGAGCGCCCCCTGCGCTACGACCCAGTAGCGCAGGAGCCGCCCGGCCGCCATGAAAGCGGTGACGTACATCCAGTTCAGGCGCAGCCACCCGGCGCCGACGCAGAGCGCATCCCCCACCACCGGCAGCCACGCAAAGAACGTCAGCGGGCTGCCGTAGCGCCTCAGCTTGTCGAGGGCTTTCGGGTCCAGTTTCTGCTGGACCCGCACCGGCAGCAGCCGGCCGATCGCGTACGAGGTCAGCCCGCCGAGCGTGTTGCCGGTCGTCGCAAGGATGAGCGCCGGCACGAGTTCTTCCGGGTGGAGCTTCAGGAACCCGAACAGCACGGCCTCCGAGGACAGCGGGAAGACCGTGGACGCGATGAAGCTGGCCGCGAAGAGGCCCCAAAGGCCGTGCTCCGCGCTGATCAGGTCCGCCACCGGTCATCCTGTTTATTGATACCCTTAGCTCCCGTTTCGACCGTCGGCCCGCATCATGGCACGTGACTACCTGCAGAAAATCCTCACCGCGCGCGTCTACGATGTGGCGATCGAGTCGCCGCTCGAGGTGGCGCCCAACCTTTCGGCGCGCACCGGCAACACGATCCTGCTCAAGCGCGAGGACATGCAGCCGGTATTCTCGTTCAAGCTGCGCGGCGCCTACAACAAGATGGTGGGGCTGCCGAAGGACAAGCTGAAGAAAGGCGTGATCGCCGCCTCGGCCGGCAACCATGCGCAGGGCGTTGCGCTGGCCGCGCAGAAGCTCGGCTGCAAGGCCGTGATCGTCATGCCGGTCACCACGCCGAGCATCAAGATCGACGCGGTGACCGCGCGCGGCGCCGAGGTCGTGCTGGTCGGCGACTCGTACAGCGACGCCTACGAACACGCGAAGAAGCTGGAGAAGAAGCTCAAGCTCACTTTCGTGCACCCCTACGACGATCCCGACGTGATCGCCGGGCAGGGCACGATCGGCATGGAGATCCTGCGCCAGCACCCGAAGCCCATCCATGCGATCTTCGTCGCGGTCGGCGGCGGCGGGTTGATCTCGGGGATCGCGGCGTACGTGAAGGCCGTCCGGCCCGACATCCGGATCATCGGCGTGCAGCCGGTGGATTCGGACGCGATGACGCGCTCGCTCGCGGCCGGCAAGCGCATCGAGTTGTCGCACGTCGGCCTGTTCGCCGACGGCGTCGCGGTGAAGAAGGTCGGCGAGGAGACCTACCGGCTCGCGAAGGAATACGTGGACGAGATGGTCATCGTCGATACCGACGCGACCTGCGCCGCGATCAAGGATGTGTTCGAGGACACGCGCTCGATCCTGGAGCCCGCGGGTGCGCTGTCGGTGGCGGGCGCCAAGGCCTATGCCGAGAAGACCGGCATCCGCGGCGAGTCGCTGGTTGCGATCGCTTGCGGGGCGAACACCAACTTCGACCGGCTGCGCTTCGTCGCCGAGAGAGCCGAGGTCGGCGAGCACCGCGAGGCGATCCTTGCGGTGACGATTCCCGAAAAGCCCGGCAGCTTCAAGCGCTTCTGCGCCACGCTCGGCGCGCGCAACATCACCGAGTTCAACTACCGCATCGCCGACCCGAAGGCCGCGCACGTATTTGTGGGTGTGCAGGTGACCGGGACCGACGAGACGGCGAAGATCGTGCGTACGCTGACGCGGCACGGCCTGAAGACCCTGGACCTGTCCGACAACGAGATGGCCAAGCTCCACGTGCGCCACCTCGTCGGCGGGCATGCGGCCTCGGCGAAGGACGAGCTGCTCTACCGCTTCGAATTCCCCGAGCGGCCGGGCGCGCTGATGCGCTTCCTCGACAACATGCGCACTGACTGGAACATCAGCCTGTTCCACTACCGCAACCACGGCGCCGACTACGGCCGCGTGCTCGTGGGCATGCAGGTGCCGAAGAAGGAAATGGCGGCGTTCCGGCGGTTCCTCGAAGAACTCGGGTATCCGTACGCGGACGAGAGCAGCAACCCTGCGTACCGGCTGTTCCTCGGCTAGGTTTTTTCCGGCTTTTCGCCGAAGTAGCCTGGCGCGATCTCGTGCGCGAGGCAGGCGGGGGACCTGTAGCCGGGCATCGTGTGGCCGCCGGCGGGCGCCTCGAGCAGCGCCAGTGTCCCGTCCACGCGCTCGTACACGCCGCGCTCCGTGACGACGTAATCCATCGGGATGTCGTATGGCTGCGGGTGGATTGTGTCGAGGCGCGCCAGTTCGTAGGTCACGCCGATGGCGACGGTCGCCTTCGGGTCGCCCGCGCGCAGGCTCGCGAGCGTGCGGTCGAAGAATCCCCCACCGTAGCCGAGGCGGTAGCCGCCCGCGTCGAACCCGTTCATCGGCACCAGCGCGAAATCCGGCGCTACCGGATCGCCCGATTCAGGGTACGGGATGTCGTATACGCCCTTGGCCAGCACATCGCCGGGTTTCCACAAACGGAAGATCAGCGGCTGGCGGGGCGCAACGACGACGGGCAGCGCGGTCTTCGCGCCGCGTTCCCGCAGCTTGTGCGCGAGGAAGCGCGGGTCGTACTCGTTCTTGAAGGGCCAGCACATCGCGAGCGTGCCGTGCGCGAGGCCGGGAAAAGCGCGTTCGATGTGCGTGTCGATGGCGAGGCGATGCGCATGCAGCGTGTCCGCATCGAGAGCAAGGCGCGACGCGACGAGGCGCTCGCGCGCGTCCTTCCGCCACTGTTTCAGGGCGTCCGGATCCATGTCCGATCGCTTGGGCGGAGGAGGCGCTGTGTTATTCTTTCCCTATGATTCGGAAGCATTTTTGCACTATAGCATTGGCCGCTTTCGTGGCGGCCGCCCCCGCGCTTGCGGCTGCGCCGAAAGGCAATGGCACGAGCCCCGATGAGTTGATTGTTTCCGCGCAGGCCGCGTTTCGCGCGGGTGATGCACTCAAGCTGTCGCGCTACGCAGCCTCGCTCGAAGGCCACGTGCTGCTCCCCTACGTCGAGTACTGGCAGCTCAAGCTGCGGCTCGACGAAATGCCCTCGCCGGAAGTGCGGGCTTACCTTGCGAAGTATCCGGGCAGCTACCTTGCCGACCGCCTGCGCGCCGACTGGCTGAAGGAGCTCGGCAAGCGCCGCGACTGGCAGACGTTCGACCTCGAACTCGCGCCGCTCGTGGTCGACGACGCCGAGGTTCGCTGCTACACGCTCGCGTCACGCCTCGCGCGCGGTGACGAAGGCACGCTGAACGAGGTCAGCCGCTATTGGCACGAGCCGAAGGACCTGCCCGAGGGCTGCGTCGCCGTGGCGGAGGCGGCCATCGCCAAGGGGCGCTTCACGGTGAAGCAGGTGTGGCGCAGGGTGCGCCTGCTGCTCGAAGCCGGGCAGATGACGCCCGCGCGCCGGACGATGGCCTACCTGCCCGCGGCCGACCGCCCGGACGAGAAGCTGCTGAACCTCGCGGCGACCGGT
The DNA here is from genome assembly GCA_965279075.1 of Burkholderiales bacterium. Lineage (GTDB taxonomy): Bacteria > Pseudomonadota > Gammaproteobacteria > Burkholderiales > SG8-39 > SZAS-79. The sequence continues at coordinate 79,208 of CBDIHI010000003.1, forward strand.
CCCGCAAAGCTGCTCGCGCGCCCACCCGAGGACCTCACGAACCGTGGCCCTCGCGAGATGGTGCTGTTCGCCGTCGCGCGGGTCGCGCGCAACGACCCGCGCGTCGCCGCCGAGTTCGTGAACGGCAGCCTGGGCAGGAAGCTCTCCAACGACGATCGCGCCTACGTCTGGGGCCGCGTGGCGTTCGAAGCGGCCAAGCGCCTGCTCCCCGAGGCCAACGAATGGTACGGTCGCGCCGGAGATGCGGACTTCTCCGACGAGCAGCTCGCGTGGAAGGCGCGCGCAGCGTTGCGCGCGGGCGACTGGCCCGCCGTGGCCGCGGCCATCGACCTGATGACGGTCGAGGGCAATGCGGACAACGCGTGGCGGTACTGGTATGGACGCAGCCTCGCCGCGCAGGGCAAGGCGGACGGGGCCCGCGCCTACTACCTGCGCATCGCCGGCCAGCCCGATTTCTACGGCATGCTCGCGAGCGAGGAACTCGGCCAGCCGTTCGCGCTGCCGCCGCCGGCCCAGTCGACCGAGGAGCAGGTCTCCAAGGCGAAGGCCGTGCCCGGACTCGCGCGGGCGCTCGAACTGTTCCGCCTGAACCTGCGTACCGAGGGCGTCAGGGAATGGTTTTTCACGATCCGCGGCATGGCGGACGCGGACCTGCTCGCCGCCGCGGAACTCGCGCGTCGCACCGAGCTCTACGACCGCGCGATCAACACCGCCGATCGCACTGCCACCGTCCACGATTTCAGGCTGCGTTACCTCGCGCCCTTTCGCGAAACCTTCCGCGCGCAGTCGCAGGCGTTCGATGTCGAGGAGGCCTGGCTGTACGGGCTGACGCGGCAGGAAAGCCGCTTCATCGCCAACGCGAAGTCCTCCGCCGGCGCGCAGGGCCTGATGCAGCTGATGCCGGCGACGGCGCGCTGGGTGGCAAAGAAGATCGGCCTCACGCTCGCGCCGGGCCGGGTCATCGAGGTCGACACCAACGTGACGCTGGGCGCGCGCTACGTGAAGCTCGTGCTGGACGACCTCGGCCACCCGGTGATGGCGTCTGCGGCCTACAACGCCGGCCCCGGCCGGGCGCGGCGCTGGCGCGACACCAAGCCGCTCGAAGGCGCCATCTACGCCGAGAGCATCCCCTTCAACGAGACGCGCGATTACGTGAAAAGGGTGATGGCCAACACCGTCTGGTACGCGGCGCTGCTGGAGGGCAAGACCGTGCCGCTCAAGGCGCGCATGGGATTGATCCCCGCGAAGTCCTCCGCCGACAAGTTCAACGAAGACCTGCCATAATTTCGGCATGAAGATCCAGACGGTCCTGGTGGTCGGTGGCTCGGGTTTCGTGGGCCGGTACGTGGTGGGCCTGCTGGCCGCGCGCGGCCTGCGCGTGATCGTGCCCACGCGTCGGCGCGACCGGGCCAGGCACCTGATCCTGTTGCCGACCGTCGACGTGGTCGAGGCCGACGTCAACGCGCCGGGCGTGCTCGAAGGCCTCGCCCGCGGTTGCGACGCCGCGATCAACCTGGTGGGCATCCTGCACAGCCGGCCGGCCGGCGTGGAAAGCGACGGCGGCAACCGCTACGGGCAGGATTTTTTCGAAGCCCACGTCGAACTCGCGCAGCGCCTCGTGTCGGTTTGCCGCGCGGCGGGCGTCAGGCGCCTCCTCCACATGAGCGCGCTTGGCGCGTCCCGCGACGCCCCCAGCGAGTACCTGCGCTCCAAGGGCGCCGGCGAGGACGCCGTGCTCGCGGCCGACGACCTGTCGGTCACGGTGTTCCGTCCTTCGGTCGTCTTCGGGCCGGAGGACCGCTTCCTGAACCTGTTCGCGCGCCTGTCCGCGCTCACCCCGGTGTTCTTCCTCGCGAGCCCCGATGCGCGCTTCAGCCCGGTGTACGTCGGCGACGTCGCGCAGGCTTTCGTGCGCGCACTCGAAGACGGCGATTCGGCCGGCAAGCGCTGCGACCTGTGCGGGCCCGCCGAGTATTCCCTGCGCGACCTCGTGCGCTACGTGTGCCGCGTCACCCGCCGCACGCGGCTCGTCATCGGGCTGGGCGGCGCCCTCTCCTGGGTGCAGGCCTTCGTCATGGAGAAGCTGCCCGGCCGGCTCGTCACGCGGGATAACCTGCTCTCGATGCGGGTGCCGAGCGTATCGTCCGAGGCGCTGCCCTTCGGCATCGTGCCGACCAGCCTCGATGCGGTGGTGCCGCTCTACCTCGGCCACGCCGCGCCGCGCGAGCGCTACGGCGAGCTGCGCCTTAGAGCGCACAGATAGGCTTTCGTGAGCGGCCTGAAGCTCGTCGTAGGCAACAAGAACTACTCCTCCTGGTCGCTGCGCCCGTGGCTGGCGATGAAGGTGACGGGCATCCCGTTCGAGGAGATCCGCGTCCCGCTGTACGGACCCGAATCGAAAGCGAAGTTGCTGGCCTTCTCCCCGGCCGGCAAGGTGCCGTGCCTGATGGATGGGAACCTGCCCGTCTGGGACTCGCTCTCGATCCTCGAGTACCTCGCCGAGAGGCATCCGGGGCTGTGGCCCGGGGATCCGGCGGCGCGCGCGCATGCGCGCTCGATCTCGGCCGAGATGCATTCGGGGTTCGCGAACCTGCGCACCCACATGAGCATGAACATCCGCAAGCGCCATCCGGGCAAGGGCCGCACGCCGGAGTCGCTCGCCGACGTGGCGAGGATCGTCTCGATGTGGTCGGACTGCCGCGCGCGCCACGGCAAGGGCGGGCCGTTCCTGTTCGGCGCGTTCTCGGCCGCGGACGCGATGTACGCGCCGGTGGTGCTGAGGTTTCGCACCTACGAGGTCGAACTCCCGCCCGACTGCCGCGCGTACTCGGAGGCCATCCTCGCGTTGTCCGCGATGCGTGAGTGGATGGCCGCCGCGGTCGAGGAGACCGAGTCCCTCCCGCAGTTCGAGCCGTACGGCTGACCGCGCCGCGATGCAGGCCTATGTCGTCGGCGGCGCGGTGCGCGACGAATTGCTCGGCCTGCCGGTCGTCGATCGCGACTGGGTGGTGGTGGGCGCGACGCCCGAGCAGATGACGGCGCTGGGGTACACCCCCGTCGGACGCGATTTCCCGGTGTTCCTGCATCCCGAGACGCACGAGGAATACGCCCTCGCCAGGACCGAGCGAAAGAGCGGCCGCGGCTACAAGGGCTTCACCGTCTACGCGGCGCCCGACGTCACGCTTGAGGACGACCTCGCCCGGCGCGACCTGACCATCAACGCGATGGCGCGCACGGCGGACGGCCGGATCGTCGACCCGTACGGCGGGCAGGCCGACCTGGAGGCGGGCGTGCTGCGGCATGTAGGCGAGGCATTCCACGAGGATCCCGTCCGGATCCTGCGCGTTGCGCGGTTCGCCGCGCGGTACCGCTTCCGCGTGCATGACGAAACCATGGCGATGATGGCGCGCATGGTCGAGGTCGGCGAGGCCGACCACCTCGTCGCCGAGCGCGTCTGGCAGGAGTTCGAGCGCGGCCTCGGCGAAGCGCACCCGCACGAGCAGTTCATGGTGCTGAAGAAGTGCGGCGCGCTGGCGCGGCTGATGCCGGAGATCGACGCCATCGTGCGCGGTGAGCGCGGCGACGGAGTGCTCGATGCCCTCGAAAGGTCCGCGGCCGGGGGCGCCCCGGTCACGGTACGTTTCGCGATCATCGCGTGGTTCGCCGGGGCGGGGGCCGAGGCAGGCCTGCGAACGCTGTGCGACCGGCTGCGCGCGCCGGTCGACGAGCGCGAGATCGCGGTGCTCGCTTGCCGCTGCAAGCCCGGGATCCTCGGCGCGGGACAGTCCGGTGCGGAGGACCTGCTGCAACTGATCAAGCTTGCCGACGCCCTGCGCCGCAAGGCGCGCTTCGACAACCTGCTGCGGGCCGGGCACCTGGCGGAGCCTGCGCTGGTCGGCAGCGCCCTCGTCGCGCGCATCGGGACGGCCCTCGAAGCCGCCAACTCGATCGACGGGGGCGAAGTCGCGGCGCGTGCCGCCACGCCCGCCGGCATTCCCGCCGCGATCGACGCCGCGCGGCTCGAGGCGATCCGCGCGGCGCTGAAGGCTGCATGAAGGAGCGCTTCCTCCCCGGCCTCGTGCGCAACGTCTCCGCCGGCACGCGGCTCGCGCTGTTCCTGCCGGTGCGCTGGCTGCATTTCCGTGCGACGCCGGGACAGTTCGCATTGCTGGCCGGCTTCAACCTGATGGTCTGGGCGCTGTCGAGCACGTTGCAGGCCGGCAGCGGGACGCTCAACCCGCAGGCGATCGCGGTGTACCTGTCGCAGATCCCGCTGCTGCTGCTCGCCTCGCTCGCGATCGCGGCGATCCACGGCAACACGTCGCTCGCGATGCTGCTCGCGGTCGCGCTCTCGGCAAGCGACCTGGCGTTCGAACTCGCGGGCCTCGCGGCCTTCGGGCCGGGGCTCGAACCCGCGATGCAGTTCGCCGGCTGGGGACTGTTCCTGCTCTGGGGCTGGGCGGTCGCCGTGCGGGCGACCGTCGTCTGTACAGGCGCGCCCTGGAGGGGACGCCGGACGCTGGCGTCCGCCAGCGTGGTCCTGGCGTTGATCGTGCTCTCGGTGGTGCTGTTGCCGCGCGTCGAGCTGTGGACGGCCGAGCCCGAAGCGGCCGAGGCGCCGTCGGAACTCGTGCGCGAGGAAGTGTTCCATTCCCAGGGCGAGCTGATCGAGCGCCAGCTCGCGGCGATCGAGGCCGGGCGCGAAGGCACGACCGAGCTCTACTTCGTCGGCTTCGCGCCGGACGGCAGCCAGGACGTGTTCCGCCGCGAGATGCGCTCGGCGAGGGCGATCGTCGAGCAGGCCTACGACGCGGGCCGACGGTCGATCTCGCTGGTGAGCAATCCCGCGACGCTCGCCGAGAACCCGATCGCGACCGCGACCAACCTGCGCCGGACGCTCGCGCACGTCGCGAAGCGCATGAACGCGGACGAGGACGTGCTGATGCTGTTCGTCACCGCGCACGGCGACGAAGGCTTCGGGCTTTCGGCCCACGCGCCGCCGCTCGACCTCGCGCCGGTGAACCCGACCGTGGTTGCGCGCGCGCTGAACGACGCGGGCGTCAAGTGGCGGGTGCTGGTGATCTCGGCCTGCTACTCGGGCGGCTTCATCGAGCCGCTGAAGGACGACAACACGCTGATCATCACCGCTTCTGCCGCGGACCGGCGCTCGTTCGGGTGCGAAACGGGCAACGAATGGACCTATTTCGGGGAGGCCTATTTCAACCAGGCCTTGCGCGCAGCGCATTCCTTCATCGAGGCGTTCCCGCTGGCAGCGAGGTCGGTCGCGCAACGCGAGGCGTCGGAGGGACTGAAACCCCCGTCCAATCCGCAGATTTTCGTCGGCAAGGCCATTGCCGAGAAGCTGCGCCAACTCAAATAAGCTTTCCAATCAGCCAGGCGAAGAGCGTCAGGATCAGCGTGCTCGCCAGGGGGAAAATGTAGGGCTTGCCGCGCAGCGTGAAGGCGAAGTCGCCGGGCATCCGGCCGATGCCGAAACGGCGCACGAGCCAGGGCATTGCGGCGGTCAGTACGACCAGCGCGAGCACGGTGGTGAGGAGCCATTTCAGCATCGGTTCAGGATAAACTGCCGCCCTCCCCACAGCAAACCGGACCGAGCGTGACCATGATCGAACTGCACACGTGGACCACCCCCAACGGCCGCAAGGTATCCGTGATGCTGGAGGAATGCGGCCTGCCCTACACCGTGCACAAGGTGAACATCGGCCAGAACGAGCAGTTCAGGCCGGAGTTCCTCGCCATCAGCCCCAACAACCGCATCCCGGCCATCATCGACAGCGACGGACCCGACGGCAAGCCGATGCACCTCTTCGAGTCCGGCGCGATCCTCGTGTACCTCGCGGGCAAGACGGGCCGGTTCCTGCCGGCCTCGACGCAGGGCAAGTACGATGCGCTGCAGTGGCTGATGTGGCAGATGGGCGGCGTGGGGCCGATGTTCGGGCAGGCGCACCACTTCCTGCGCGCGGCGCCCGAGCAGGTGCCCTATGGCATCAAGCGGTACGTGGACGAAGCGAAGCGCCTCTACGGCGTGCTCGACCGGCGCCTCGCCGAGGCAGCCTACATGGCGGGCGAATACTCGATCGCCGACATCGCGACCTACCCGTGGATCGCGCGGCACGAGTGGCACAAGGTCGACCTCGCCGAGTTCCCGAACGTGAAGCGCTGGTACGACACCATCGGCCGCCGGCCGGCGGTGGTGCGCGGGATGGCCGTGCCGGGCTGAGGGCCGCGCGCTATTCGAAGGTCGCGTGCGCGCCGCGCAGCGCTTCTTCGGGGAGCGTGATGTTCAGTTGCCGGGCGGTGGAGGCGTTGATCGAGTACACCAGCATGCGGGGCGGCCGCACCTCGCCCGCCACGCGCTCGCCCCGCGCGATCCGCAGCGCCATCGAGGCGCACTGCTCCGCCAGGTCCTTGTAGTCCCAGTCGAGGCCGGCGAGGGCGCCTGCCTTCGCCCACGAGCTGCTCATGCCGATCAGCGGGATCCGGTGCTGGTAGGAGAAGCGGATCAGCCTGGGCGCATTCTTCGCCGAATGGATCGAGAGGTCGTAGGTCGCGAGCAGCGCGTCGACTTCGTTGGCGAGCCGGTCGAGCTGCTTGTCGAGGTCGTTTTTTTCATCGACCGGCTTGGCCACGATTTCCATGCCCGAGGCGGCTGCAGCGGCTTCTAGCGCGGCGAGGTCCTGGCGGTCGGCTTGCGGGCTGAACAGGACCCCGACCTGCCTGGTGCGGGGGAGCAGGCGCTTCAGCAGGCCGATCCTGGCGCGCGCCGGATGGGTGAGGATCACCCCCGGCAGGCCGGAACGCTCGGTCGTCAGGCAGGACAGCGCATTGCCGGGCCGCGCGGCCGCGACGGTTGCCGCAAGCGCGCGGGCGCCCAGCGCGACATACACATCGGCGGGTGAGACGGTCCCCATCCGCAGGGCCTGCGGCAGCATGGTTTCGGGCAACGAGATCGCCGCCAGGCCTGCGTTGCGGGCTGCTGCGCTCACCTCGGCAGTCGTCGCCTGGTACGGCGCGGAAGTGTTACCGCCGACCACCACGACCTGCTGGGCGTGCACCGACGCCACGACCAGGGTCGCGGACAGGAGGCAGAGCAGGTGGGCCGGAACGCGCAGCATTCAGCTTGGAACGCGGCCGGCGGTGTTCATTTTTCTGCTCACAGCTTCTGCTCCAGCGTCAGCCAGAGCGTGCGTCGCGCCTGCGGGATCGTGTCCTGCACGTGCTCGCGCGCGCCCGGGTCGGCGTACGGCCGATTGAAGAGGTTGTAGGCACTGAACGCAAGCGTGGTGCCCGAGGCCCCGAGGCGCGCGCGCAGCGTAAGGTCGAAGAGGACCGAGGTGCCGATCTGGTTTCCCCCCTGGGTCTGGCGTGGCGAGAGGTAGCGTGCCGCGACCCCGGCCTGCACGCGCTCGTCCATGAACGGCACGCCGAGCTGCAGCTTGCCGATGCGACGCGGCGAGTTCACGAGGTCGGCGCCGGTCTGCTCGTCGCGGCTGCGCTGCATGGTGAGGTTGGCGTTCAGGTCGATGCGCTCCCAGAGCCTGCCGCCGGCCTCGACGGAAAGCCCCGAGGCTGTGACCTGCGCCAGGTTGCGGAACACCAGCAGGCCGGTGCCCGGGTCCGTGACCTGGCGGATCAGGTCGGCGATCGCATAGTCGAAAACCGAGACGCTGCCGCGCCAGCCCTTCGGCAGCCGCTGCTCGACGACGAGTTCGCGCGTGCGGATCTTCTCCGGGCGCAGCGCCGGGTTGGCCATCTGGGTTGCATTGCCGTCGGTGTAGTAGAGCTCATACGCGTTCGGCACGCGAAACGCGTTGCCGCCGAGCAGCTTCAGCGTGGTGCCCTGTACGACCGGCACGATCAGCGCGAGCCGGGGGCTGCTGGCGGACCCGAAAGTGCTGTAGCGGTCGAATCGCAGCCCGGCGTTCAGGATCGCGCGACCGAATCGCCACTCGTCCTGCACGTAGAGGGCGCTATTGCGACCGGTGCGCCGGTCGTCGAGGAAGACCATCGTGTCGTAGTTGCCCTGCTCGAGGCGGCGGTCGCGCTGGAACTCCGCGCCGTAGGTGAGCTTGTGCGCGGTCCCGAGGCGCGTCGTGCCCGTCACCTCCCCGGTCCACCACTCGCCGCGCGAGTAATCCTTGTTGACGTAGGGGCCGGCGCCCCGGTCGTAGACGTAGTCGCCGTCGAACGACGAGGTGTTCCACGAGAAGCGCGAGCGGACCGTCGTCGAAGGCGAGAGCTCGGCCTCGTGGCGCGCCTCGATGAATGCGCGGCGGTCCCGGGTCAGGGTGCGGTTGTCGTTGAAGACCGTGCCGAACGGCGCCGTCGGCACGTGCTTCTCGCGTTGCACGAGCGCGCCCTCCAGCTCGAAGTGGCCGAGCCGCAACTTGCCGAACAGGCGGTGCGCCCTTTCGCCGTCGGCGTTCTCTGCGACACCGAAATTGGTGCCCGGCGCGTCGAAGGCGCCGTAGTAGAGGCGCGGGTCGCCCTTGCTTGAGTAGGTGCTGGCCGACACGATGACCTCGTGGCCGGCGTCGAACTGCCGGCCCCAGGCCCCCCGCAGGGCGCGGCCGCGCTCGTTGCCGGCCGAGACGGCGGCCACCCCGCCATCGAGGTCCCGGCCGCGCTTGGTGATGACGTTGACTACCCCGAGGAACGCGCTCGCGCCGTAGAGCGACGACGAGGGTCCGCGCACGACCTCGATACGGTCGATCATCTGGACGTCCACGATGCCTTCGTGGCCGAGGCCCACGTCGCCGTACAGGTTGTCGTTGATCCGCCGTCCGTCCAGCAGCAGCAGGAAGCGCGAGTTGTAGTCCCCCGTGCGGGCGAACCCGCGCAGGCCGAGGTAGGAGTAGTTGCGGTCGCCCGACAGGGCGAAGCCGCGCACGTTGTCGAGGATGTCGCCCAGCGTGCGGTAGCCGAACCGGGCGATTTCGCGCGCGGTGACGATGCTGATCGAGGCTGGCGCCTCCTCGATGCTCTGCCCGAACTTCGAGGCCGTCACCACGGAAGGGATGGGCGCGAACAGCGCGCTTTCGTCCTCTTTCGCGGGCTGGCCTGCGGCGTGGAGCCCGTGCAGCAGCAAGGCGCTGGCGAGCGCGGCGCGCAGGCCGAGGGTCGGCGATGTATTCATGGTCCATTCCCCTTTGGGGCTCTTGCGCCCCCGGCGCGTCACTGGCGTGGAAGCGTCGAGCTTCCGCCGCGGCGGCAATCGTAGCCGATGGAGGGGCGGGCACTGGTTGTCGAAAGGCCGAAATTTGCAAGCGAAGCAAGAATATACGTAGTTATACTCATTCAAGAGGATAAAGTACGCATGCGCTTCATGTAACAACGGCCTTATCCTCCAGCACACCAGACCCCGAACCCGAAAACCCCGTGCCCATCGGCCTGAAACCTGCCCCGGAGTCGCTGCGCAGACTGCTGGGGGACGGCATCGCGCGGGCGCCCGTAATGGCGCTGGCGTTGTGCTTCGCCGTCACCGGGGCTGCGATGCTGCTTGCGCAGGAAGCCGGCATTCGCGCCAGCAGGCTGCAATTCGAGACATCCACCGCCCCGGTCGTCCGGACCGTGGAAGCGGTGATCCGCAACTACACGGGACTGGCCCGCGTCTCCAGCGTCCTGTTCGACGCGGCGCCCGGCCAGTCGCGCAGCGTGGCGGGGCGCTACATCGTCGGCAGCGTGCTCTCGGAGTCCTACCCGGCTGCGGAACTTTTCGCGTTCGTGCGCTGGGTGCCGGCCGCGGACCTCGCCGGCTACCTGAAGTTGCGCGCCACCTCGCTGGCTTTCGACGAGAACGGGCTGCCGGCCGCCGCCGTCCGTGTTGCGCCTGCGAGCGACGTCCACCTTTTGCTGGAGCAGGTCTATCCGGACGACGCGCTGGGCGGGTTGCTCGGCCAGGACTTGGCGTCCGACCCGGATGCCGTCGCCGCGATGCGGCGCGCGGAGGCGGCGCGCGGCGTGGCTATTCTCCTGCAGCCGGCGTCCAGGCTGGTGGCAGACGGGATCCCGGTGCTGGTGGCGCCCGTGTACGACCCGCTGGCACCGGCCGCCGGCCGACCGCCGATCGGATTCGTGCTGTTGAAGGCCAACTTCGGCAGCCTGATCTCGAGCGCACTGAAGGATCGTGTGCCCGCCGGGTACGAGCTGCGCGTGGGGGTCGTGCCTGCCGGCGCGAGCCCCGAGGCCGAACCCGTGCCGCTCGTCACCTACGGGAACTACACTTCGCCCAAGCCGAGGTCCGAGGGCTTCTCGGCGCGGCGCGAAATCGAATTCGGCGTGGAGAAGGCGTCGATCCTGATCACTGCGCCCTCTTCGGCCATTGTGACCCAAGTCTCGCAGCTTCCCATGTACACCGGCCTGGTCGGCGTGCTGCTCAGCCTGCTGGTGTGGCTCGCGGTGACTTCGCTCACCGGGACCCGCCGCCGGGCGCTCGAGATCGCGCAGCAGATGACCCTGGCCGCGCGCCACAGCGACCAGCGCTTCCGCAGCCTTGTCGAGTCCTCGCGGGACTGGATCTGGGAGCTCGATAAGGACGGCCGCTTCACCTACACCAGCCCGAACTGCGAGGACCTGCTCGGCTACGCGCCGCACGAGATGCTGGGCCTGCCCTACGCCGACTTCGTCCTGCCCTCGCCCGGGGAGGCGGACATGGGGGCCGCCGCTGCGGGCGCCGTCCCGAAGGCCTTCCAGGCGCGCCTGCGCACGGTGCGCAGGAAGGACGGTGAGTTGCGCGTCATGGAGGGCACCGGCGCGCCGTTTCACGGCCCGGACGGTGCATACGCCGGCATGCGCGGGATCGACCGCGACGTCACCGCGCGCGTCCGGATGCGCGACCGCCTCGCGGACCTGCAGGCGCAACTCGAGACCGCGGGGCAGTTCAACCTCGCCAGCCAGCTGCTGGCCGGCATGGCGCACGAGCTGAACCAGCCGCTGTCGGCGATCGCACTCTACAACCAGTCGTGCGTGCGGATGCTCGAGCGCGGCGACGCGGACATGGCCGAGATCCTCAAGTTCATGCGCGCCAGCGCTGACAAGGCCGCGCAGGCCGGCGAGATCATCCGGCGCCTGCGCAAGTTCATGGCCAAGCGCGAAATCAAGGTCGTGGCGCTGCCCGTCGGCGGCCCGCTGCTCGATGCGCTCGCGCTGGTCGAGTCCCAGCTGCAGGCGCAGCAGGTCGAGATCGTCACCGAGATCGAGCCGGGCCTGCCGGCGGTGCACCTGGACTCGGTGCTGATCCTGCAGGTGCTGCTCAACCTGATCAGCAACGCGGTAGACGCGATGAGGGACAGCGTGCAGCGCGTCCTGCACGTGCGCGCCCGCAGGGTCGCGGGGCAGATCGCCATCGAGTTCCTCGACACGGGCGAAGGCGTGGCGCCGGAGTCGCGCGCGCGCCTGTTCGACTGGTACTACACCACCAAGAGCCAGGGCATGGGCCTCGGCCTCGCGATCAGCCGGTCGATCGTCGAGGCGCATGAAGGCAACCTGACCTACGAGGCGCTGCCCGACGGAGGCAGCCGGTTCACCATCTGGCTGCCGATAGCCAGGCAAGAGGAAGAGGCAAAGCGTGAAACAGCAACACTCCACTGAGACCCCCCGCCCGCTGCACGACGACGAGCGGCCGCTCGTCAGGGTCATCGACGACGACGTGTCGGTGCGCGACTCGATCTCCCTGCTGCTGCGGACGGTGGGTCTGCGCTGCGTGAGTTACGCCTCGCCGGAGGACTTCCTGATCGACCTCGAGCCCGAGGTGCCGGGGTGCCTCGTGCTCGACGTACGCATGCCGAGGATGAGCGGCCTCGCGCTGCAGGAACTGATGCGCGAGCGCTCCATCGACCTGCCGATCGTGTTCATCAGCGGCCACGGCGACGTCCCGCTCGCGGTCAAGGCGATGCGCGCCGGCGCAGCCGACTTCCTCGAAAAGCCGCTGCACGACCAGACGCTGCTCGACAGCGTCCACGCGGCGCTCGAGTGGCACGCCGCGCAGCGCCCGCGCCGCAAGGCCCGGGCGCGTCTCGAGGCCATGCTGGCCAGACTCACCGCGCGCGAGAAGGACGTGTTCGACCGCCTGATCGAGGGCGTCACCGCCAAGGTGATCGCCGAGGAACTGGACCTCAGCAGCCGAACAGTGGAGGGGTACCGCGCGAAGATCCTCGAGAAAATGCAGGTTGATTCCCTCGCTGCCCTGATCAGCCTCTACCGCTCGCTCGCCTGACTCGCCTCGCCTTGGTCCCGGGGTTGCGCAGGAATATACGTATAAATACTTATAAATATTGATTAAATACTAAATAACTACGCTGAAGTACGTATTTTATACAGAGTATCTACGTTTCTTATTTTCATAGTGAAATCCGTTCGTCGGTGGATTTGTTCCGTCCATCGGCAACCGCCGCCAATGTTTCGCTTCGTGTT
>CBDIHI010000004.1:0-151502 GCA_965279075.1 Burkholderiales bacterium
GGGCTTCGTGTAGATCCATGCGGCGAGCGACTGGATCTGGCGCGGCCTGGAGCTTTTCGGCGAAGGCGGGCATCTGCGTAGCGTGCCGGCCATTGGCGATCACTTCGCGCGCGGCGGGCTGGCGCAGGCGCTCGAGGTTCTCGGGCAGCAGCGCAGGGCCGATGCCGCCGAGGCGCAGGGCGCCGTGGCAGCTCGCGCAGTGTTCCGTGTACAGCGCGGCAGGGTCCTGCGCCTGCGCGGAAAATGAGCACGCAAGCAGCGCTGCGCCGGTGAGGGCCGTCCGAAGGCGGGGCCTCATGCCGGCCGCACCCAGGTGATCTCCTTGCCCCGGTAGGGCTGCACCGGGACGCGCGCGCCGCCGGGCGCGACGCCGATCTCGGCATCCTCCAGGTAGCAGCCCGGATCCTCTTCCCAGGCGTCGCCGGTCAGGCTGCGCGCGCGCACGCGCGAGCTGCCGTTGCAGATGTCGAAGTGGGCGCATTGCCCGCAGCGGCCCTTGACCGTGCGCGGCGAGGCCTTGAGGCCGGCCATGACGGGGTCGGACAGGTCGGCCCAGACCTGCGAGAACGGGCGCTCCCTCAGGTTGCCGAGGTTGTAGTCCCACCACATCGTGTCCGGGTGCACGTTGCCGAGGTTGTCGATGTTGGCGACGTTCACGCCCGAGGCATTGCCGCCCCATTCGACGAGCCTGGCGCGGATGTGCGCGGCGCGCTCCGGGAAGCGTTTCTCCACCCAGTGCAGAAGGTACACGCCGTCGGCGTCGTTGTTGCCGGTGACGAACTCGCGCTCGAGGCCGCGGCGGCGGTACTCCCAGGCCGTGTCGAAGAGCAGGTCCATCGCGCGGCGCGTGGTGCGGAAATGCGCGTCCGAGCCGCGGTTCTTGTTGCCGCGGCCCGCGTAGTTGAGGTGCGACAGGTAGAACTTGTCGATGCCTTCGCGCTCGGTCAGTTCGAGCAGTTCCGGCAGGTCGGCCGCGTTTTCCTGCGCCAGCGTGAAGCGCACGCCCACCTTGACGCCGCGGTCGCGGCACAACCGCAATGCCGCGAGCGAGGCGTCGAACGCGCCTTCCTTGCGGCGAAAGCGATCGTGCGTGGCGCCCACGCCGTCGAGGCTGATGCCGACGTAGTCGAAGCCGGTGGCCGCGATGCGGTCGGCAAGCGGCGCATCGATCAGCGTGCCGTTGGTGGACAGGCCCGTATAGAAGCCCAGCGCCTTCGATCGCGCCGCGACTTCGAAGAGGTCCCGCCGCAGCAGCGGCTCGCCGCCTGACAGGATCAGCACCGGCACGCCGAAGGCCTTGAGATCCTGCATGACCTCGAACACCTTCTGCGTCGAGAGCTCGCCGGGAAAGTCCACGTCGGTCGAGATGGAATAGCAGTGCAGGCAGGTCAGGTTGCAGCGCCGGATCAGGTTCCAGATCACGACCGGCCCGGGCGGGTTGCGGCGCCCGGTGAGCGGCGTGGGCGAGTCGAGCTCCTGCATGAATCGGGTGACGCGGAACACGGTGGCGGCCTCCTCGGGTGACGGTCCCATGCTAGGGGAGGCTGCGCGCAGGCGCTTGATGTGCATCAAATACGGCGGGGTAAGCGTGCCGCATCCTTCGACCAACATTGCAGGAGGGCACACCGGGTGTCTGCCGTCACCGAAGAGCGGGTCCGCGAAGCCATGCGCGCCGTCATCGACCCCGAGGTCGGGGTCAACATCGTCGACCTCGGCCTGGTCTACGGGATAGCCGTGTCCGCGCGGGGCGTGCAGGTGCGCATGACCATGAGCAGTCCGGCGTGCCCGCTAGGCGATTCGATCCTCGAAGAGGCGCGCGAGGCGGTCCGCGGCGCGGCCGGTCCCGGGGCTGAGGTGGGGGTCGAACTGGTATGGGAACCCGAATGGACGCCGGATCTGATGACGGACCGCGCGCGCGATGAACTCGGCTGGTGAACCCGCAGGCGCCGGCCTGCCTCCTCCAGCGCGCATCGCGCTGCTGGCGCTGGGGTTCGGTGCGCTGCTCGCCGGCGTCGGCGCGGGTCTCGCGCGCGCCGGCTGGGACGTGCCCTTCGACGCGGTGGCCATCGCCGCCTGGCATGGCCCGCTGATGGTCTCCGGGTTCTTCGGCACTGTGATTTCGCTTGAGCGCGCGGTGGCGCTGGCCCGGCCCTGGGCCTATCTCGGGCCGCTCGCCGGCGCGCTCGGCACGCTGGCCGTGGTCTCGGGCCATGGGGCCGCGATGCCGGCCTGCATCCTGGTCGCCAGCTTCGTGCTGTTCGCCGCATCGCGCGAGGTGGTCCTGCGCCAGCGCGCGGACTTCACGCTCACGCTGGCGATCGGCGCGGCCTGCTGGGCCGCGGGGAACGCGCTCTTCGCCTTCGACGCCGACATGCTGCGGGTGCTGCCGTGGTGGATCGCCTTCCTCGTGCTGACGATCGCGGGCGAGCGGCTCGAGCTGTCCCGCTTCGCGCCGCGCCCGCCCTGGGCCGGGATCGTGTTCCGGATCGTCGCAGGCGCCACGCTGGCCGGGTGTGTCGTGTCGCTGGCGCTGCCTCGCGTCGGGTGGGGCCTCCTTGCGGCCGGGTTGCTTGCGCTCGCGCTGTGGCTCGGGCGCTACGACCTCGCGCGGCGCACGGTCCGCCAGGAGGGGCTGACGCGCTTCATGGCCGTGTGCCTGCTCGCGGGGTATGCGTGGCTCGCCGCGGGCGGCGCGCTGCTGCTCTACCACGGCGCGGTGCCCGGCACGCCACTCTGGGACGCAGCCCTGCATGCCGTGCTGCTCGGCTTCGTGTTCTCGATGGTGTTCGGCCACGCGCCGGTGATCCTGCCTGCGGTGACGCGCGTGCGCATGGCCTACAGCGGCGCGCTCTACTTGCCCGTGGTGCTGCTGCATGCTTCAGTCGGCGCAAGGGTCGCGGGCGACCTGTTCGGAGAGGCTGCGTGGCGTGCATGGGCCGCCGCGGCCAACGCGGTCGCGCTGGCCGCCTTCGTCATCGGCACGGTGTCCATGGTCCTGCTGGGCCGGCGCGCCCCGGTAGCGGTGGTGCCATGAGTACGGCCGTCACGCGGCTCGACGTGCGGCCGATCCTCGCCAGCGGCGCCGACCCGTTCCGGGAGATCATTGCCGCCGCCACCGGGGTGCCCGAGGGAGGCATGCTGCTCCTGGTAGCGCCTTTCGATCCTGTGCCGCTGCGCGAGGTGCTGGGCGCCAACGGGTTCACTTCGGAGTCCGCTCAGACCGGCGTCCGCGAGTGGGAGGTGAGGTTCCGCCGCGTCGCGCCGACCCCGCCGCCCGCGCCGGACCCGGCCGAAAGGCTGCGCTTCTGGGCCGAGGGAGGCAGTGCGCACATCGACACGCGCGGCCTGGATGAGGAGCGCGCGCTGCACCTCGTCCTCGCGGCCGTCACGCGGGTGGGCGTCTCGGAGGACCTCGTCGCACACCTGGACGCCAATATCGACCGGCTGTACCCGGAGATTCTGCGCCTGGGCTGGGAGGCTGCTTTTGTGCCTGGAGACCCGGGCGAGGTGAGGCTCGAGATTTCGCGCTTGGCCTGACCTAAGCGAAGCGCAGGCCGGTCTTCTTCAGGATGCGCACGCTGTAGAGCGTCTCGTGCGCGCGGCAGCGCGGCCCGAGCAGCGTGGCGATCCGCTCGACGCCGGCCTCCACTTCCTCGCGCGTGCGGCCATGGACCATCGCAAACAGGTTGTACGGCCAGTCCGGCAGGTGGCGCGGCCTGCGATAGCAGTGCGACACGAATTCCAGCGCGCCCACCTGCGGCCCGAACCGGTCCAGGGCCGCGTCGTCGACGTCCCACACCGACATTCCGTTGGCCTTCACGCCGATGGCGTAGTGGTTGGGCACCGCGCCGACGCGGCGGATGCGCCCGTCGGCGAGCATGGCCTGCGCGCGCCCGAGGACTTCGGCCTCGCTTGCGCCGGCCTCGGCGGCGACCGCGGCCCAGGGCCGCATCACCAGCGGCAGCCCGGCCTGGGTGGCGCGCACGATGCGCGCGTCGAGGGGTTCCTTCGCGCGCGTCCCGGTCATGCCGTGAGCCTCAGCTCGACGAAGAATTCCTCCTCCTTTGGAAAGGAGAGCACCTCGAGCCCGGTGGCGGCCTCGATGCGCGTGATTGCGCGCGGGATGCCTTCTGGCGTGTCGGTGGCGAGCACGAACCACATGTTCAGCCGGTGGTCGCGCTCGTAGTTGTGGGCGACCTCGGGGAAGGCGTTGACGACCGCGGCGACCCGGTCGAACTCCGCGACGGGCACCTGCATCGCGCACAGCGTGAACGCGCCGCCCATGCGGTCGGCGTTGTACAGCGGCCCGAAGCGCGTCAGCACGCCCTCGGCCAGCAACCTCGAGAGACGTGCGACCAGGCCCGTCTCCGTCGTGCCAAGCCGCTCCGCGGCCGCCGCATAGGGCCGCTCGACCAGCGGCAGGCCGCCCTGCAGTTCGTTCACGATGCGCCGGTCGAGGTCGTCCATCAGGCCGCCTCGGCGTAGCGCGCGCCGCGCTGCTTGAAGCACCGCGTCGAGAACAGCACGTCGTAGGGGATGCCCACCAGCGCCGGATCGCGGCGCATGCGCGCCAGCACCGCGAGGACTTCGTCGCGGTCGCGGCCGTGGATCATGCAGAACAGGTCGTAGGGCCACCCGGGCAGGCGCCGCGGCCGGCGGTAGCAGAGCGTCACCTCCGGGTGCGCGGCGATCAGCGGGGCCACGTGGGGCAGGTCCTCCTGCGGCACGTCCCAGACGACCATCGCGTTGGCTTCGTACCCGAGGGCGCGGTGCCGCACCACTACGCCCGCGCGGCGCGCAATGCCCTTCTCGAGCCAGAGGGACAGCGCCGAGATCACCTCGGGCTCGGTGCTGCCTGCGCTTTGCGCGATCGCGGCGTATGGCCGCTCGAGGAGCGGGAACCCGCCCTGCACCGCGGCGACGAGCCGACGGTCGCGGGGCGTCAGTGCCGGGGGGCGGGCGGGGACGGGCGGCCGCGCGCGCGGATGGGCGTGCGAACCGTCGAGGTCGAAGCCGAGGTCGATATGGAACTCCTCGAGCATCGGCAGCACGAGGACCGGCAGGCCCGTGGCGCGCTCGATGCGCGCCACGGCCGCGTCCATCGCGAGGCCCGTAGGCGCGGTCAGCACGAACCACAGGTTCCAGTGGTGCTCGCGCTCGTAGTTGTGGTTGGTCTCGGGCTGCGCGTTGACGACCGCGGCGACCTCCTCAAGCCGCGACCCGGGCACGGACATCGCCGCGAGCGTGCTGGTGCCGGCGGCATGCGGCGCGAACACGACGCCGATGCGGCTCACGTGGCCAGTGGCAGCGAGGGCGGCGTAGCGGCGCAGCACCTCTTCTTCGGCGAGCCCGACCTGCGCGCCGATCGTGGCGAAGGGGCGCTCGACGAGCGGGAAGTCGCGCTGGAACTCGTTCTGCAGGCGAAAGTCGGTGGTGTCCATGGGCACTCCGGTTCAGAAGCCGGTGGCGAAGGCGCGGCTGGTCAGGAAGATCCCGCTGGGATGGTCGGCGGGCAGCGTTGCCAGCGCCGCGTAGGTCGAGGTGTCGTAGACGGTGACGCGGTTGTCGTCGCGCGAGGACACCCATGCCTGCTCCCCGCGCGGGGAGAACTCCATGTGCAGCACGGCGCGGCCGGGCTTCAGTTCGCGCACCACCTTGCGGGCGTTGATGTCGATGACCTGCACGGTGTCGTTGTTCGGGAAGGCGAAGTTCACCCACGCGTAGCGCCCGCCGGGTTGCGCGATCACGAACACCGGCTGGCCGTGCACCGCGACGCGCCCGGCCTCGGCCCAGGTCGTGGTGTCGACGAACAGGACCTCGCTGCGGCCGATCGCCGGCAGCAGCGCGACGCCGCCCGCCACGGCCCAGCCGCGCAGGTGCGGCATCTTGTAAACCGGCAACTTCTCCTCGCCGCGGCCGTAGCCGGAAAGGATCCGCTTCGCGCCGGCCCCGGGATTCCACAGGTCGATCAGCGCGAGGCCGTCTTCGCCGAAGAGTCCCGCGATGTAATAGCGGCCGTTGGGCGTGATGAGGCCGTCGTAGGGTTCCTTGCCTATGCCCGCGTAGCGGCGCACCGCGGGCTTCCTCGGGTCAGCCATGTCGGCGACCCAGACCTCGCCTGCCTCGAACAGGCTGAACACGAAGCCGTTGCCGGGCGTGTCCGCGATGCCCACGACCTTCGCACGGCGCTTGCCGTCGCCGTACGTGGCGGGGATGTCCGAGAGCAGTTCCAGCGTGGTCGCGTCGAAGACCTTCACGCCGCCCGGGTCGTAGTTCGCCACGGCGACGAGCCGTCCGTCCTGCGAGATCGCCCCGCCGATCGAATTGCCCGCCTGCACGACGCGCGCGACCACGCGCGCAGCCAGCAGGTCGACCTTGCTGAGTCCGCCGTCGCGCCCGAACACGAACGCGTAGCGCGCGTCGCGGGAGTAGACGAGCGAGGCGTGCGACAGGTCCCCGAGGCCCGTGATCGTCGCGAGCTCCGTGCGCCCGCTGGTCTCGACCAGCTTCAGCCGCCCGGCCTCGCGCTCCACCACGAGGCCGAGGTCGCCCGTGCCGCGCAGCGGGAGGACCGGCTGCTGCGCGCACCCGGCAAGCATTGCCGCCGCCACCACGATCCAATGCCTAGCGTTTTTCATCCGGCCATCCTTTCTTCAGCGTTTCTACGATCCATGCCGCCTCGTCCTCGCGGATGAAAGGCCGCCACGGAGGCATGGCCGTGCCGCGCCGCCCGTCGAGGATCGTGTATTGCAGCCCGGTGGAGTCCTTGTCGGCGAGCGCGGCCGGCAGCAGCGTCGGCCCGAGTCCACCCCTGAGGGTCAGCCCGTGGCACGACCCGCAGTCCTGGCGGACCATCTCGACCAGTTGCGCGCGGCGGGCGGGGGCGGGATCGGGGGGGGCGACAGGCACGGCCCACCCCGTGCAGAGCACCGCTGCCGCAACCAGCCCGATGAGGATCCTGTCCATGTGCCCAGCGTGAGGCATGCCCGCGGGGGAAAACTTAATCTGGATCAAACAGGTTGCCGGTCCCGGCCACTAAGGTTGGCCCATCTCAACCACGGAGGGCGGCCCCGGCCGCCGTTGGCCATGGAACGTCTGCACAAGGTGGTGCCGGAAGCGGACCGGGCGTACTTCGCGGCCTTCCTCGACCTGCGCGGCAAGCCCGGCCTCGTCGTCGGCGGCGGGCCGGTGGCCGCGCTGAAGGTGGAGGCCCTGCTGCGTTCCGGAACCCGCGTGACCGTGATCGCGCCGGCGTTGTGCACGCGCCTGACCGAGCTTGCGCTGGTGGGCGCGGTGCGCCACGAGCCGCGCCGCTTCCAGCCCGGCGACGTGCTCGGAACGCAGATCGTCATCGCGGCCACCGACGACCCTGCCGTCAACGAGGCGGTGTCCGTCGCGGCGAAATCGCAGAACGTGCCGGTCAACGTCGCCGACAACGCGGCGCTGTCCACATTCATCATGGCATCCGTCATCGACCGGGCGCCGCTGCAGATCGCGATCTCGAGCGCCGGGACCTCGCCGGTGCTCGCAAGGAAGCTGCGCACGCTGATCGAGTCGCTGGTGCCGTTCGCCTACGGGCGGCTCGCGGCGCTGGCCGGGCGGTTTCGCGCTGCGTCCAAGCGCAGCTTCCCGGACCCGGAGTCGCGGCGCCGCTTCTGGGAGGAGGTCATGGACGGTCCGGTCGCCGAGATGGTGCTGGGCGGGCGGGAGAAGGACGCGGCAGAGGCGCTGCAGCGCCGACTCGACAATGCGTTGCAGGGCCGGCTGGACGACGCGGGCGGGAAACCCCGGGAGGCCGGCATGGTCTACCTCGTTGGCGGCGGCCCGGGCAATCCCGAACTCCTCACGCTGCGCGCGCTGCGCGTCCTGCAGCTCGCCAACGTAGTGCTCTACGACCACCTCGTCGCACCGCAGATCGTCGACCTCGCGCGCCGCGACGCCGAGCGCCTGTACGTGGGCAAGGAGTCGAGCAACCACGCGCTGCCGCAGCAGGACATCAACCTGCTGATGGTGAGGCTGGCGAAGGAGGGCAAGCGCGTCGTGCGGCTGAAGGGCGGCGACCCGTTCATCTTCGGGCGCGGCGGCGAGGAAATCGAGACCCTCGCTGCGCACGGCGTGCAGTTCGAAGTGGTGCCCGGCATCACCTCTGCCTGCGGTGCAGCGGCATTCGCCGGCATCCCGCTCACGCACCGCGACCACGCGCATTCGTGCATGTTCGTCACCGGCCACCTGAAGGACGGCACGCTCGACCTCAACTGGGACGCGATCGTGCAGCCGAAGCAGACCGTGGTCATCTACATGGGCGTGCACGGCCTGCCGGCGCTCTGCCGCGAGCTCATCGCGCACGGCATGCCCGGCGACATGCCCGCGGCGCTGGTCGAGAAGGCCACGCTTCCGGCGCAGCGCGTCGTGGCCGGCACCATCGACACCATCGTCGGGCTGGCGCAGACGCGGCGCGTCGCGCCGCCCGCGCTGCTCATCATTGGCGAGGTAGTGGCGCTGCGGGGCAAGCTCGCGTGGTTCCAGCCAGTCGCCCGCGATCAGCATTTCGAAACAACTGTTATAACAAGTTGACTTAGGGGTGCCCGAAACTTAGTCTGGGATATAACAGTATCCCGGATCAGGCGGATGGCTCCGACTCCCAAGCGCAAGCAAGGCGGCCTTCCAGCGCCGCAGGCCCTCGAACGGGGCGCGGCGGGCGGCAGCCTGCACGACCAGGTCTACGTCGCGATGCGCCAGGCACTCGTCGTCGGCGACCTCGTGCCCGGGCAGGTGATCTCGATCCGGACCTTGGCCGAGCGTTTCGGCACCAGCCTGATCCCCGTGCGCGATGCGTTGAAGCGCCTCGTAGCCGAGCGTGCGCTGGAGATGCTCCCCAACCGTACGTTCTGCGTGCCGGCCATGACCCGAGCGCGCTTCCAGGAGCTGCTGCAGGTAAGGCTGAGCCTGGAAACCATGCTCGCGCAGCGCGCCGCCGAGCGCATCGCGCCGGCGACGATCCGCGAGCTCGAGCACATCAACGCCGATATGCAGGGCGCCGTGCCTTCGGACAACGTGCGGCGCTACCTCGCCGCCAACCAACGCTTCCACTTCACGCTGTACGCCGCCGCCGACAGCAGCGCGATCTTTCCGATCGTCGAGTCGTTGTGGCTGCAGGTGGGCCCGTTCCTGAACGGCGTGTTCACCAACGCCGGCACGCGCAGCGCGCGGGACAACCATACGCAGGTGCTCAAGGCGCTCAGGCGCCGCGATGCGCCGGCCGCCGGCGAGGCGATCCGCAGCGACCTCGCCGAGGCCGCCGACGTGATCCTGGCGCGCGATGAATTCGTACTTGAGGAAGACGCAAGGGCAGCCTAGGAAGAAGTCCAACCAAGCACCGAGGAGACAACAATGCACGCAGAGGCATTGCCTTACAGGATTGTTCGCAAAGGGTTTCGCACCGGGTTCCGCAAATCGGTGGCCCTGCTGGCCTTGGCGCTGCCCGTCGCGCTGGCGCCGTTCGCAGCGCAGGCGCAGGCTTACCCGGACAAGCCGATCCGGATGATCGTCGCCTGGCCGCCGGGCGGCGGCACGGACGGCGTGGCGCGGATCGTCGCCAAGCACCTGTCCGAACGACTGAAGCAGCCGGTGGTCATCGAGAACCGCTCCGGCGCGAGCGGCCAGGTGGGCACCGAGTTCGTCGCGCGTTCGGCGCCTGACGGCTACACGCTGCAGTACACCGTGGCCGATTCGCATTCGATCAACCCGCACGTGTTCGGCAAGATTCGTTACGACGCGCAGAAGGAGTTCACGCCGGTGGCCGTGGTCGGCGGCATGCCCAACGCGCTGGTGGTCAGCACCAACGTGCCAGCCAACACGGTGGCGGAGTTCGTGAAGCTCGCCAAGGACAAGCCCGGCAAGTTCACCTACTCGTCGTGGGGCATGGGAAGCGGCGGTCACATCCGCATGGAGTCCTACAAGGCCTTCGCCGGGATAGACCTGCTGCACGTGCCCTTCCAGGGCTCGGGCCCGGGGTTCGCCGCGATCCTCGGCGGGCAGGTCGACTCGATGATGGTGCCGGTGGGCCTCGCCGAATCGAACTACAAGGCCGGCAAGGTCAAGATGCTCGCGGTCGACACGGCGCAGCGCATGCCGGGCCTGCCCGAGGTGCCGACCTTCGCCGAGCAGGGCGTACCGTTGACGTTCGCGTTCTGGCAGGGCGTGCTTGCGCCGGCCAAGGTGCCCGAGCCCATCGTAAGCCTGCTCAACCGCGAGATGAACGCCACGCTGATGGACCCGGCGGTGCGCGCCGAGCTCCTCAAGGTCGGGTTGGTGCCGGGCACGCCGGGCGTCAACGGGTTCGGCGGCACGCCGCAGGACGTGCGGCAGTTCCTCGATTCCGAATACGTGCGCTGGGGCAAGACCATCCAGGAAGCGAAGATCAAAGTCGAATAGGGAAGCGAAGATGAACGCAAGGATCAAGGCAGGCGCGGTGGCCCGTCCCGAGGACGTGGGCTTCGATTCGGGGAGGCTGCAGCGCGTGGGCGAGCGCATCGCGGCCGACGTCGAGGGCATGCGCTACGACGGCGCGCGGCTGATGGTGGCCCGGCGCGGGATTCCCGTGCTGGACCTTACGATCGGCTACGCGGAGCGCGACGCCAACCGACCAATGGCGGAGGACTCGCTGTTCTCCATCATGTCGATCTCGAAGGTGATGACGGCGGTGGCGTTGCTGCAGAAGGTGGAGCAGGGCCACGTGTCACTGCTGTCCCCGGTGGCCGCCATCATCCCCGAGTTCGCTGCGCGCGAGAAAGGCCGCATCACCGTGCTGCAGGTGCTCACGCACATGGCGGGCATGAGCATGGGTCCGGCGCCGCTGCCGGTCGAGAAGCTTGGCGACCTGCGCGAATGCGCGAAGGTGATCTGCTCGCTGGCGGTCGAGACCACGCCGGGCGAGACGGTGGCCTACAGCGCGAGCCAGGGCTTCACGATCCTCGGCGAGATCGTCCGCCGCGTTGATACGGCCAAGCGAGAGTACCGCGAGATCCTCAAGCAGGACGTGTTCGCGCCGCTTGGAATGAACGACACGATGGTCGGCTTCCCGCCGAAGCTCGCGTCACGCCGCGTGCCGGTGGTGGTGCGCGACCCGGACGCACCCGAACTGAACCCGAAGTTCCAGTCCGATCGCGACAAGTCAGTCACGGAGACCACCGAACTGCCCTCGGGCGGCGCGACGTTCGCGACCGCGGGCGACATCCTGCGTTTCGCCGAGGCGCTGCGGCTAGGCGGGGCGCTCGACGGGAAGCGAATCCTCTCGCCGGCCATGGTGCAGCTCATGCGCCAGAACCACACCGGCGACCGTCCCAACGGCATGATGAATTCCTCGCGCGCGTTGCACGGCATGGCGGCGTTCCCCGCGTTCCTCGGCCTTGGCCTCTTCCTGCGCGGCACCGGAATCTTCCCCAGCCACATGGCGAGCCTCGCAAGCCCGTCCACGTTCGGCGGCTGGGGCCTCGGCTCGATGGGTTTCTGGGTCGACCCCGAGCGCGAGGTCACGTTCGTAATGCTCACCTCGGGCATCATGGAGCGCATCCGCAACCTGCTGCGATTCCAGAGGATCGGCGACATGGTGCTGTCGTCGCTGGTCCAGGACCGCTAAGGAGAACCGTCCCATGGGCGCGCCCAGCATCACCATCTTTCGCGGCGACACCAGCAAGCTCAGGAACCAGGTGCCGATCCGCGAGCGCTACACCGCGGCGTTCCATGAAGAGGAGCGCAAGAAGATCTTCGCGAAGGCGTGGCTGCCGGTGGCGAGCGCCATCGACATCCCGGACAAGGGGTGCTACACCCTTGTCGACGTCCCGCCCATGAAGACCAGCCTGCTCGTCGTGCGCGGCGACGACGGCAGGGTGCGCGCGTTCCACAACGTGTGCCGCCATCGCGGGGACCGGCTGGTGCACTTCGGCAGCGGCCGCGAGCAGGGCCGCCGCAAGACCTTCACGTGCGGATTCCACGCGTGGACCTACAGCAATTCCGGCGCGCTGGTCGGCGTGACCGACGAGTCGCAGTTCCTGGACCTGGACAAGGACACGCACGGGCTCATCCCCGTGCACGCCGAGGAATGGGAAAGCCTCGTGTTCGTGAATTTCGACCCGCAGCCGCGCGAGACCCTGCGCGAGTGGCTCGGCGACTTCTACGACCAGTACAAGGGGTTCTCCGCGGGCCGCGAGAAGATCGCCGAGCACCGCCTCGTGCTGAAGACCAACTGGAACATCGCGGTAAATGCCTTTTCCGAGGGCTACCACAACCTCTACATCCACCGGAACACGGTGCCCGACTACCAGGGCGGGAAGGAGAACCCGCAGCGCCACCGGCCCTACATGGAGGTGGGCGCGCATTGGGGGCGGTATTCCGCCCACGCCAACTTCGACCACCACCAGACGCCGGCCGAGGCGGTGATCTACAAGCACACGCGGCGGCTGTTTCCCTCCTTCCAGAAAGTGGACCCGGCCGCGCTGGCGCCCGGCGTGAACCCCTCGCGCTTCCCGCAGTGGGCGTTCGACATCGTGCCGATCTTCCCGCACTTCGTGCTCGGCCCGCAGGCCAATGCGCATTCGCACATGTTCTTCTGGCCGATCGACCACGAGCACACCGAGGTACGCATCCAGCGCTACGCGTACAAGGCCGAGTCGGCCGCGGACCGCCTCGCGCAGGCGTACTCGAAGGTGCGTGGGCGCGAGGTGCTGCGAGAGGACCTCGCCACGATGGAGGCCTCGCTCGCGGCGATTTCGTCGGGCGCACTTCCGCACATCGTGCTTTCGCAGCAGGAGATGCTGATCCAGAACCACTACCGGGCAGCGGACGACATGCTGGCCCGCGACTGAGGTGAGCCATGAGCAATGAAACCCTGCCCGTACCGTTCGCGAAACTCGCTCCCTGGGTGGACGACTGGGCGATTGCGACCGAGGAGGCGCGCTATCACAAGCTCCACGCCACGACCTTCGCGCAGCTGAAGGCCTTCTACGACGCGATGCTGCCGGAGATGGACGCGATCATGGTCTACCTCAAGACGCAGCCGGTCGAGGGCATGGCCCCCGATGCGCAGAACCTCTACCACCTTGCGATGACCTTCGCCGAGACCGCGCACCCGCTCGACCTCGGCTGGAAGGACGTCGATTTCCCCTCCGCCTTCCAGTGGGACAGGCTGGAGTTCCGCAGCGTAAGCACGCAGTACTGAAGGAGTCACACAGAAATGGTCCATGTCATTGCCGTCATCACCGCCAAGCCCGGCCAGCGCGACACCGTCCTCGGCCACTTCCGCGCCAACGTCCCCGCCGTCAAGGCCGAGGACGGGTGCATCGAGTACGGGGCGGCGGTGGACGCCGAGAACGCCCTCGCGTTCCAGACCAAGTGGGGCCCGGACACGTTCCTCGTCATCGAGAAGTGGGCGAGTATGGACGCGCTGAAGGCCCACGCCGCCGCACCCCACATGGCCGCCTATGGGGCGAAGGTCAAGGACCTCCTCGCCGGGCGGGTGATCCACATCCTGCAGCCGGCGTAGGGAAAAAAGGCAGAATTCAGGACATTTTTTCAGGAACCCCGCGCCAGGAGCCGGTCTCCGGGCAATATTGTACCGGTACCGGTACATTTCCGGGGTGCCGGGGGCGGGTTGCAGCCATTCAGGTGCGCGCCTCCCGGTTCTTGCGCCGTGGGCCCCAGCCGAAGCACAATGCGCACATGGCAAACACAATCCTCGTCGTCGAAGACGACCCCGACATGCGCGCGCTCATCAACCACCACCTGCTCGGCGCGGGCTACATGGTCCGCCCGGTGTCCAACGGGCTGGAGGCGGCCGCCTCGTGCCTCACGCTGACGCCGGACCTCATCATCAGCGATGTCCACATGCCGCGCATGGACGGCTTCCAGATGATCGAGATCCTGAAGTCCGAACCTGCGATGCAGGACATCCCGGTGATCTTCCTGACGGCAGATCGCAAGGGAAGGCGGCGCGGCAACAAGCTCGGCGCGGTCGCCTACCTGACCAAGCCGCTGCAGGTCGGGGCGCTGCTGAAGGCCGTGACGAAGCACCTGCCCGCCGCGACGTAGCCGCAAGGAGGGGTAATCATGGACAAGAACAAGACCATCCTCGTCGTCGAGGACGACAAGGACCAGCGCGAGGTGGTCACGCTGCACCTGCTGAACGGCGGCTACATGGTACGCAGCGTGGCCAGCGGCCTGGAGGCGGCCGCGTCCTGCCTGCAGGTCAGGCCGGACCTGGTGGTGAGCGACATCCACATGCCCGGCATGAGCGGCTTCGAGATGATCCGCATCCTGAAGTCCGAACCGGGCATGCAGGACATCCCGGTAATCTTCCTCACCGGGGACGAGGGCGCGAGGGAGGAGGGCAACGACCTCGGCGCGGTCGAGTTCCTCGTGAAGCCGGTCAAGGCGCCTGCGCTGCTGATGCTTGTCGGCAAGACCCTCGCAGCGAAGAAGCGCGGATCCGGTCAGCCCAGGGCTTCGTAAGTCGCCTTCTCGAAGGCGTGGAACAGGCCCAACGCCCGCGGGTCCACGAAAGGCAGGACCTGGGCCATCGCCACCCCGCCGATGCCGTTCTTCGGGTCGATCCAGAAATAGGTGTTCCCTAATCCTGCCCAAGCGAGGCTGCCCGCCGGGCGGCCGGTCGGGGCGTCGGCCTCGTTGATCATGAACGTGAGGCCCCAGGTCTTGGGCACGCCGGGGAAGAACTCCGCATCCAGCGACAGCGAACGCCGCACCGCGGGCAGGTACGTCACGCGCAGGTTCCCCATTGCGTTCCTCGACATCAGGTCGACCGTTTCCGGCTTCAGGAGTCGCACCGCGCCCGTGCTTCCGCGGTTCAGGATCATCCGGATGAAGGCGAGGTAGTCGCCGGCGGTGGAGTACAGGCCGCCGCCGCCGGGATCGAACTCCGGGTCCTGGTTGGTCTCGAAGTCGGTGACCGACAGGCCGCCGTCATCGGTGCGCTGGTGGACTTTCGCGAGTCTTTCGCGCATCGACGGCGTGATGCGGTAGGCGGTGCTCCCCATGCCGAGCGGCGCGAAGACGTGCTCGCGCACATAGTCACCGAGCCTCAGGCCGCTGGCGGCCTCGACCATCTTGCCGGCCCAGTCGATGCCGATGCCGTACTCCCAGCGTTCGCCCGGGTCGAACGCGAGCGGGGTGGCCAGCGCGATGTTCCTGCCGGACCCGGCGCGGGGCATGCCCATCACGTTCAGGTACCGGTCCATGTCCGGGTTCCAGATGTCGTAGGCATAGCCCGAAGTGTGCGTCAGCAGCCGGCGCAAGGTGATCGCGCCCCTGGGCTCGCGCAGGCGCGGCCGGCCCGCGGCGTCCCAGCCGTCGAGCACCTTCACTTCGCCGAGCGCGGGCAGCACTTTCGCGGCTGGTTCGTCCAGCGACAGCCTGCCTTGCTCGACCAGCTGCATGGCCGCGACGCCGGTCACGGGCTTGGTCATCGAGGCGATCCACATCACGGTGTCGGGCGTCATTGCGGCGGGCTGGCCGAGCGTGCGCAGGCCGCAGGCGGACTCGAACACCGTGGATTCGCGGGTGGTGAGGGCGGCCACGGCGCCGGGCACGCCGCCGGTGGCGACCGCGTCGCGCAGCAACGCGTCCGCGGCCTTGCTGAGGGCGGCGAGTGCTATGGCGCTGCGCCTAGCGGGGTGGGTTGCTGCGGATGTTGCGCGGCGGCTGCGCGCCAACGGGCGGGGCCGTGCTGATGCCGACTGGAGGCGCCGGGTTGATGCCTATGGTCGAGTTCGGCGTGCTGATGACCGCAAAAGGCTCGGGCGGGAACGTGCGCACGCCCACCGGAACGAACGGCAGGGGCGTGGCGCCGTAGAGTTCGGTGTAGGCTTGGGAGGAGGCGGTCCCGTTGCGAACCGCGTCGCAGTCCACGCCGCGCGCGGCGACGCAACGCTCGTAGGCTGCTGACTTCCTGTCCTGCTCCTTGCGCGTAGCCTGCTCGGCGCGCGCCCTTGCGCGGCGCTCGGTTTCGAGTTCCTTCTCGAGCGAGGCGACCTTCCTCCTGTCGCCGTGGGACGCGGACTGCATCGCGCTGTTGAGCTGCGCGTCGGGCGTATAGACCGAGACGCGCTCGGCCACGGACTCGACCTTTTTCGGCTGCTTCGCGGCCGGGGGCGGGGTGTTCGAGTAGGTGACCACGCCGTTTTCGTCCACCCACTTGTACATCTCGGCGGCGGCGGGCAAGGCGGTCCCCAGCGCCGCGGCGAGGAGCGCGAGGCGGAGAACCGATGTGCCGGCCGAGGTGCGTGTTGAACCCATGCTCTTAGCGTACACCCTGTGCAAACCGGCGCTACCCGAATGTGTAATCGTCTGTAACATCCCCCGGTGGCGAGCCCTCCGTTGCTGCGCCGCACCTAGAGGAGACAAAACAATGAAAATCCGAACCCTTGCCGCCGTAATGGCCGGCGCAGCCCTGTTGTGCGCGCACGGCGCCCACGCGCAGGTGCCCAAGCCTGCGGCGCCCGCCGCCGCCACGGACGAAACCCAGGGCCTGTCGAAGGCGCGCCTCGCCCGGATCGCGCCCTCCATGAAGGAGCAGGTGGACAAGAACATCTTTCCCGGCGCGGTCACGATGGTCGCCCGCAACGGCAAGGTCGTGCACTACGAGGCGCACGGCTACCTCGACGCCGGCAAGTCGAAGCCCATGCCGAAAGACGCGCTGTTCCGCCTCGCGTCGATGACCAAGCCCATCGTCACCGCAGCCGCGATGATGCTGGTCGAGCAGGGGAAGATGAACCTCAACGACCCGGTCTCGAAGTGGCTGCCCGAACTGAAGGACCTCAAGGTCGAGACTGCCACCGGCGACGTGCCGCTCGCACGGCCGATCTGGGTGCAGGACGTCATGCGCCACACGGCCGGATTCGTCTACGCCGGCGGCACGAAGTCCCCCCGGCTGAAAAAGATGTATGAGGACGGCAACATCGAGGCGCGCGAGACCGACATCACCGGCGACGAAATGCTCAAGAACCTCGGCCAGATCCCGCTCGCGCACCAGCCCGGGACCTTCTGGGAGTACGCGATCACCGTCGACGTGCTGGGGCTGCTCATCGAGCGCGTGTCCGGCAAGCCGCTCGATGCACTGCTGAAAGACCTCCTGCTCGAACCGCTGGGCATGAAGGACACCACGTGGTGGGTCGCGCCGGAGAACGTCGGGCGGATCGCCGACGCGCTCGACGCGGACCCGCTGAAAGCCACGATGCTGAAGTCGTACCGGATCTACTCGAATCCCTCTGGCAAGAGCTACTTCAAGGGCGGCGCCGGGCTGGTCGGCACGGCCTCGGACTACCTGAAGTTCGCGCAGATGATGGTCGACGGCGGCACCTACCAGGGCAAGCGCTACCTGTCGAGGAAGACGGTCGAGCTGATGCTGTCGAACCACACCGTCGGTATGGGCGGCACGACGATCGCCACCACCGGACCGGGCTACGCCTTCGGCCTGGGGTTCGCGGTGCGCCTCGACGAAGGCATGGCCTGGGTGCCCGGCTCCAAGGGCGACGCCATGTGGGCCGGCGCCTGGGGGACCAGCTTCTGGATCGACCCGAAGGAGAAGCTCGTGGGCATCCTGATGAGCCAGGGGCCCTCGACCCGCACGCATACCCGGATGCTGTACAAGGACCTGGTCTATGGGGCGGTTGTGAAGTAAATCGTCAACTTTGTGTCAGTAAGGTCCCCGCCCGGAGCCGGTTTCCGGGCGTTTTTTTCCGGAACAGGAAAAATTGATTTGCCGGAGTTGGCATCTCTATGCCAGATGGCAATCTGCCCTTTGCGTTAGACGCCCCGGCCGCGCGGATTTAGCCTGTCCCGAGCGTCGTTACTCGGGGGAGGGCGTCATGAAAAGGCCGATGCTGTTGGCGGGGCTGTGCGGGTTGGTGGCGGTGGGGGGGTGCGCCCAATTCTGGAGCAAGGGCTACGGCGTGGAGGAACTGTCTTTCAACGTCGACGGCGATTCGAACAGGCTCCAGGCCGCGCTCACGAGGAAGACTGATCCGACCACCAAGGTGACCACGGGACTGGTCGACGCCGGCTGCTTCAACGTTCCCGTCGACGCGGGGATGGAGTCCGCCTGCCTCCAGCAGCGCAATGCCGCGGTCGCGGCCCTCGTGAAGGCCTCCGAGGACATGTGCCAGGTCCACCTGAAGTCGATCTACGGCAACGACGCCTACTACAACATCATGACCGGCACGGTGGCGACGTTCTTCTCGGGCGCCGCGGCGATCGCCGGGAGCGCCTCGGCCAAGTCGGCGCTTGCGGCGATCTCGACCTTCTCCAACGCCGAGCGCTCTCTGATCAATGAGACCGTCTACAAGAACATGCTGGTCACGGCGACGAGCAAGAAGATCCGCGAGACGCGGGACACGAGGGCCGCCGCGCTGATGTCGCCGGCCACCTTTGGCAAGAGCACTGCGCAGTACCCGATGGTGCTGGCTGTCCACGACGTGGTCAGGTACCACTACTCGTGCTCGTTCATGCAGGGCCTCGAGCTCGCCCTGCAGGAAGGCACCGATTCGGGGATTGATGCCAAGAAGGCGCGGCTCGAGAACGAAAAGCGCACCATCGAGCTGGCCCTCGACAATCGCGTTGCAATGCTGAGCGGTGCGCAACGTTCCGGCGAGCTCGCCACCGACAAGAGCGTGGCCGGGTACAAGGCGAGGATCGAGGCAATCGAGGCACAGTTGCTGGTGCTGGTGAGGCTGCAGACGCCCGGCGGCGGGACCGAAGACAAGCCCGCTGTGGGCGCGCCTCCCAAGGCCGATGCGGGCAGCCTGTCCAAGGCGTATTACGCCCTCTCAGGCAAGACCGCGGCCGCCAAGACCGCGCTCACCGACAAGTTCAGCAAGGCGAAACCCACGGACGCGACGTGGGCTGCGGCGCTGACCACAAAGGCGAACGCCAAAATCGGTGCTGTCGACGCCGCGCTCACCGGAGCATGCAAGACGTCCATGGACAACCTCGCAGCGCAGATCGTCCAGCAGCAGGGCCAGCTCGGCGCGGCGACGACCGACGATGCGCGTGCCCGGTCGGGCGACAAGCTCGAAGCGAGCCTGGTCCAGGCGGGCCGCTTTGCCGCGCGTCTGGACGCGCAGGGCGCATCCGTAAGCGCTGTGACCGACTCTGTGGGCAAGCAGATTGAAGACGCCAAGCTGGTCATAGACACCACGCTGAACGACAAGCTCAAGGCGGATCTCGACAAGATCACGGTGAATGCGGGGCTGTGCGACCCCTGAATCGTTGCGTGCAAAAACTCCCGCCGCCATGCAACTCTCCCCGCACTTCTCGCTGGAAGAACTGATCGCCTCCGAGACCGCGGTGCGCGCCGGCATCGACAACACGCCGCCGCAAGCGCTGATGCCCAACCTGCGCGCGCTCGCGGCCGGCCTCGAACTGGTGCGTGCGGCGCTCGGCAACCGGCCGCTCCACATCAACAGCGGCTACCGCTGCCAGGCGCTCAACACGCGCGTCGGCGGTGCGGCGAACAGCCGGCACCCGCACGGCCTCGCCGCCGACGTCATCTGTCCTTCTTACGGCACGCCGCTGGAGGTCTGTCGCGCGATCGTCGCCGCAGGGGTGAAGCCTGACCAGGTGATCCACGAGTTCGGCAAATGGTGCCACGTGTCGTTCGCGGCACCGGGTACGGTGCCGCGGGTCGAGTTGCTGACGATCGCCAGTTCTGCACGAGGCTACGAGGCGGGGCTGAATCCGGTGGGGTGATATCCTTTCCCCAAGGAGGCCCCCCATGGACGCAAAGACCAGCTACTCGATCGGCATCCCCGAGATCGATGCGCAGCACCGGCAACTGTTCGAGTGCATAGACCGGCTCGAAGCGGCCGGCGACGAGAAGCAGCGCGAGCTCGCGGTGTACTACGTCATGGACGAGCTGAAGGACTACGTGCGCGTGCACTTCTCGGTCGAGGAGGTCGTCATGCGCCTGTTCGACTACCCGGACCTCGAGGCCCACAAGGCCGAGCACGGGGCCTTCGTCGCGCGGCTGGAGGCGCTGGAGGAATCGGAGCTGCGCGAGGACGTGCACGCGGAGGCGGCGCGGTTCCTGCGCGAGTGGCTCGTGAACCACATCCAGGGCAGTGACCAGCGCTACGCCGACTACCTGCTCGGGCAGCAGGGATCCGCGGACAAATCCTGAAGAATTTTTTGTAAACCCCGCGCCAGGGGCCGGTCTCCAGCCGATTTTGTACTGGTACCGGTACAGTCCTCAGCGCAGGCCGGCCAGCAGGCCGAGCGCCTTCTGCATCGAAAACTCGCGCTTGCCCGCGTCGTAGGCTTCGGTGCTGCCGGGCATCATGTAGCTGTGCAGCACGCCGGGGAAGATGTGCAGGTCGAGGTTGGGTTTCTTCTTCGCCAGCACGCGGTAGGCCTCGAGCAGCTCGGGCGGGGCCATCGTGTCCTTGTCGCCCCACAGCAGGCACACGGGCTTCGCCGTCGCCTCCATCACGTCCATGTAGTCGCGCATCTGCGTCGAGTGGCAGCCGATGCCCGCGTCGAAACCGAGCCTGGCCGGGCCGAGGATCGCGAACGGCCCGCCGTAGCAGAAGCCCATGGACGCGGCCCTGCCGTTCGACTGCGGCAGGGCCTTCACCATCGCGAGCGTGTCGGCCATGTCGGCTTCGTTGGCGCGGATTTTCTCGAGCCGCGGCTGGCCGCGCGGCGTGGAGCGCGCGTCGCCGCGCACCAGCGCCCCTGGCACCGAGCGCGAGAAGAGGTCCGGCGCCGCCGCGATGTAGCCGTGCGCGGCGAACTCGTCGGCGATCGCCTGCACGTCCGCGTCCACGCCGTAGATCGCCGAGGCGAGCACCACGGCCGGGACCTTGCCCGCGCCGCCGGGCAGGGACAGGTAGCAGTCGAATTCGCCGCCGCCCGATGCCTTGATCCTGATGTCCTTGCCCGTCATGTGCCTTTCCCCCTGAATCCCGTGGATGGCCGCCACTGTAACGCCGGTCGCCGGCCGTGTCAGAATCGCCGCATGGCCAAACCCAAGCCCTGGTCCTTTCCGGATTCGCTGCAGCCGAAGGCCGGCGACACGCAGTTCGACCTCCTGCGCGCGCTGGACGCGTGCGTCCTCATACGGGCGGAGATTCCCGAGGACGGGTTCACCGTGTCGACGCTGGGCACCGAGCGTGGCGGCTACGGCGTGGTCATCCGCGAGGACGGGCTGGTGCTCACCATCGGCTACCTCATCACCGAGGCCACGCAGGTCTGGCTGACCTCCAATCAGGGCGTCGTGGTGGCGGGGTATCCACTCGCGTACGACCAGGCGACCGGGTTCGGGCTGGTGCAGCCGCTGGGTCGTCTCGGTGCGCCGCACCTGGAGCTCGGGCTGTCGTCGCAGGTGAAAGTCGGCGACTCGGCCTTCATCCTCGGGCATGGCGGGCTTGCGCACGCGCTGAAGACCCGCGTCACCGTGCGGCAGGAATTCGCCGGCTACTGGGAGTACCTCATCGACGACGCGCTGTTCGTCTCCCCCGCGCATCCGCAGTGGGGCGGGTCGGCGCTGCTCGACGCCATGGGCGACGTCGTCGGGATCGGGTCGCTGCTGGTCGAGCAGGTGGTCGACGACAAGTCCGTGCACGCGAACATGTTCGTGCCGGTCGACCTGCTGCGGCCGATCATGGATTCCATGCTCCGGACCGGGCGTTCGCCCTTTCCCGCGCACCCGTGGCTGGGGGTGTATGCCCAGGAGCACGAGGGGAGCCTGCTCGTCGGGAATCTCGCGCCCGGCGGTCCGGCCGAGAAGGCCGGGGCGAAGGTCGGGGACCTGGTGCTGGGGGTGGGGGAGGTTCGCGCGTTCGGATTGGCGGAGCTGTATCGCGCCGTGCGCCAACTCGGGCCGGCGGGCGTGGAAGTGCCGCTGACGCTGGCGCGGGCGGGGGACGTGGTGACTGCGAAGGTCAAGTCGGCGGACAGGAACGATTTTTTGAAGAAGCCGCGGTTGCAGTGAAGGGGCGCCCTTCGCGCCCGCTACAATCCCGGTCCCACCCGATCAACAAACTGCGAGAGCGTCCCAGCCATGCTTAAGTTCTACTACAACGCCGCCCCGAACCCCATGAAGGTCGCCCTCCTGCTGGAGGAACTCGGCCTGCCCTACGAGGCGGTCCCGGTCGATACGCGCAAGGGCGAGCAGCACACGCCCGAGTACCGCAAGGTGAACCCGAACGGCAAGGTGCCCGCGATCGTGGACGGCAAGGTGCGCGTGTTCGACAGCAACGCGATCCTGCTGTACCTCGCCGACCGCGAGAAGCGCTTCGCCCCGCAGGACATGGCGAGCGCCGGGCGCGGCGACATGCTGTCCTGGCTGATGTTCATCGCCAGCGGCATCGGCCCGTTCTCCGGGCAGTCGGTGCACTTTCGCCATGCGGCGCCGGAACCCAAGGAGTACGCGCTGAACCGCTACGACTTCGAGGCGCACCGCCACTGGAAGCTGCTGGAGGACCACCTCGCGAAGTCGAAGTACATGCTCGGCGACGAGTACTCCATCGTGGACATGGCGTTCTGGGCCTGGGCGCGCCTCGTGCCGTACGTGCTCGGTACGGGCGATGCGACGTGGACGACCTACCCGAACGTGAAACGCCTGCTGGACGAGATCAACAAGCGGCCGGCCGTGGCCCGCGCGGACGCGCTCAAGGCGAAGCACGCCTTCAAGACGGAGAACGACGAAGAGGCGCAGCGCAACATGTTCCCGCAGAACGAAAGGCTCAAGAAGCAGTCATAGCAGGGAACCGTGAACCCCGGAGCACCCCCATGAACGCCCCGCTTCCCGAACCCGTCTGGAAAGGCCCGGACGGCGACATCATCGCCTGCGTGGAGAAGATCAAGGTCCTGCGCGAGAACCTGGAGGAGATCCAGTCGGCCTGCCAGGACGCGCTGGACGACGCGGTGCTGATGGGGTGCGACGAAGCGCAGGTGCGCGAGGTGCTCGGGCGGCTGGTGGCGGGATTGAAGAGCGAGTACGGGAAGCCGGAGTGAGCGTCCGGCTCAGTCCGTCCCCCCGTCCACCGGAAACCGCTGCGCCCGCCACCTGAGCATGCCCCCAGCCAGGTTGGCGACCTTCGCTATCCCCTTGTTCTTCAGCAGCACAGTCGCTTGCGCGGAACGCGCACCGGAACGACACACCACCACGATCGGTTTTTCCTTCGGTAGCGTATCCACCGCGCCCACAAGCGATCCCAAAGGCACGAGCTTCGCGCCGGCGATGTGCCCCAGTGCCCCGCCGAACTCATCGGCCTCCCGCACGTCGAGCACGGTGACCTTCCCTAGGTTTTCTTCGAGCACGCTGGGCTGGATCTCCCAGATGCCGGCAAACGTATAAGACAGCGGCGCCCAGTCCTGCTCCAACGCCGGCTCCGCATCGGGCTTGCCGCACCTGAGGTTGGCCGGTACCGCGACCTGCATGAGCTTGGGATGCGGCAGCCCGAGGTGGGTCATGTAGCCGACGAAGTCGCCCTCGCCAATCGACTCGGCCAGCCGCGGGTTGTACATCTTCTCCTCGCCGACGCTGGAGGCGGTGAGGCCCTTGTAGTCGTGCCCCGGGTAGAGCAGGCACGCGTCCGGCAGCGTGAAGACCTTCTCGCGGATCGACCGGTACAGCTGCCGGGCGCTGCCCTGCTGGAAGTCGGTGCGCCCGCAGCCGCGGATCAGCAGCGCGTCGCCGGTGAAGGCCATCGAACGGTCGTCGAGCACGTAGGTCATGCAGCCGTTGGTGTGCCCGGGCGTGGCGCGGGCCTCGAGGAAACGGCTCCCGAACGCAACCTTGTCGCCGTCGGAGAGGTACCGGTCCGCCCCTTCGGCGCCGCCTTCCTTCGACAGCGCGATCTTCGAGCCGAGCGTCTTCTTCAACAGCGTCGCCCCGGTCACGTGGTCGGCGTGTACGTGCGTTTCCAGCGTGCGGAGGAGCTTCAGGCCGAGCTCCTCGATGAGCGCCGCATCGCGCCGCGCGTGCTCGAAGACCGGATCGATGAGCACCGCCTCGCGCGTGGCGGGGTCGGCGAGCAGGTAGGTGTAGGTGGAGGACTGCGGGTCGAACAGCTGGCGGAAGATCATGGCGCAGTGTTACCGGGACGGGTTGGCGTCCCGGGAATCTACACCCGGAACCTGCGTCCCGGGCATGCGCAAGGTTCAGTTCTTCTCAGGGACCAGCAGGTCGGCGCAGGCCTGGGCCACGCCTTGCGTGGGTTCCTTCTCGCCGCGCATCGTGGCAAGGCCGGTCTTCGCAAGCGAGTCGCCGCGCGAGTAGTGCTCGACCTTCTGCAGGGCGGCCAGTTGCGCGACCGTGTCCTTTTCCGCGGCAAAGCGGGCGGCGCAGATATGCGCATACGCGGAAACCACGGCGGTCTCGGACTGGCGCTTGAGCAGCGACTCGGTCGTGGCGCTGGTCTTCCAGCCGAGCGCGTCGAATCCGATCCAGGGCGCGAGGATCGCGCCGGCGAGTGCGCCGACCAGGAATGGGTTCGTGTCTTTGTGGAGCTTGATGGCCATGAAATATCCTTTGCGGATGGAGGGGAAAGCCCTCCGTGCTTCAGGGTACGCCCAATAGGCGCCGGGCGGGGCGCGGCAGGCCTCGGCGCCGGCATTCCTGCTATGATCGATCGACCCCAACATCGATCGGAAAATTATGGCCGAAGCGCTCGAAATCGAAGTCTTTTCCGACTACGTCTGACCGTGGTGCTATCTCAGTACCGTGCGTATTGAGCGACTCCGCAAGGAACACGGCGTCAGGATCAAGTGGGTGCATTTCCCGCTCCATCCCGACACGCCCATGGAAGGCCGCAGCCTCGCGGACCTGTTTGCCGGCCGCGGCTACGACATCCCGAAGATGCAGGCGCAGATGCGCGCGCGCATGGAGGCCGAGGGCCTGCCCTACGGCGACCGCACGATGACCTTCAACAGCCGCCTCGCGCAGGAGCTCGGCGCGTGGGCGGACACCCAGCCCGGCGGCGATGCGATCCACGACGCGCTGTTCCGCGCCTATTTCGTCGACGGGAAGAACATCGGCGACGTCGACGAGCTGGCGGGCATCGCCGCTTCGGTCGGCCTTTCGGCGGAGGGTGCGAAGGACGTGCTCGAAAAGCGCACATTCAAGGAAAAGGTCGACGCCGACTGGGAGAAGTCGCACCAGTACGGCGTCACCGGCGTGCCCACCTACGTCGCCGGCGGCATGGGCGTCGTGGGCGCCCAACCCTACGAAACGCTCGAGGAACTCGTGAAGCAGGCCTCCGCAAGGAAATGAACGCACCCATCCCCATCGCCCCTTCGGTCTGCCCGCACGACTGCACCAGCACCTGCGCCCTCGAGGTCGAGATCAAGGACGCAGGGACCATCGGCCGCGTGCGCGGCTCGATGCGCAACACCTACACCAACGGCGTGATCTGCGAGAAGGTGGCGCGCTACGCCGAGCGGGTGCACCACCCCGACCGCCTGCAGTACCCGATGAAGCGCACGGGCCCCAAGGGGTCGAAGTCCTTCGCGCGCATCAGCTGGGACGAGGCGCTCGACACCGTCGCCGGGCAATTCACGCAGAAGGCCGCGCTGCACGGCGCGGAAACCGTATGGCCGTACTTCTACGCGGGCACGATGGGCCTCGTGCAGCGCGACGGCATCAACCGGCTGCGCCACGAGATGAAGTACTCGCGCTGGTTCTCGACGATCTGCGTGACGCTGTCGGACACCGGCTGGGTCGCGGGCACCGGCTTCAAGCGCGGCGTGGACATGCGCGAGGTCGACGAGCACTCGGACCTCGTCGTGATCTGGGGCGGCAACCCGGTGAACACCCAGGTGAACGTGATCACGCACGCGGCCGCGGCGAAGAAGCGCGGCGCGAAGCTCGTCGTTGTCGACCCGTACCGCACCGGCACCGCGGCGCAGGCGGACATGCACCTCGCGGTGAAGCCGGGCACGGACGGGGCGCTCGCCTGCGCGGTGATGCACGTCCTCTTCAAGGAAGGCTTCGCCGACTGGGAGTACCTGCGCAAGTACACGGATGCGCCCGACGAGCTCGCCGCGCACGTGGCCACGCGTACGCCGGAGTGGGCGGCGGGAATCACCGGCCTGCCCGTGGAGCAGATCGTAGCGTTTGCACGTCTGTACGGCGCGACGAAGAAAGCCTACATCCGCTGCCACCACGGGTTCTCGCGCTCGCGCAACGGCGCGGCCAACATGCACGCGGTGACCTGCCTGCCGGCGGTGACCGGCGCCTGGCAGGTCAAGGGCGGCGGCGCGCTGTACGGCCAGACCGCCATCTACCCGCTGAAGAAAACGCTGATCGACGGCACGGACATGATCGACCTGTCGGTGCGCGAGCTCGACCAGTCGCGCCTCGGTCCCATCCTCACCGGCGACGCGCAGGCGCTGAAGGGCGGGGCGCCCGTCACCGCGATGATCGTGCAGAACACCAACCCCGCGATGGTGTGCCCGGAGCTGAACCTCGTGCACCGGGGCCTGGCGAGGGAAGACCTGTTCCTCTGCGTGCACGAGCAATTCCTGACCGAGACCGCGGCGTTCGCGGACATCGTGCTGCCGGCGACGACCTTCCTCGAGCACGACGACATGTACACGGCCAGTGGGCACACCTATTTCCAGGTCGCCAGGCGCGTCATCGAGCCCTACGCCGAATGCCGCGAGAACCACTACGTGGTTTCGCAACTGGCGAAGCGCCTTGGCTCGAAGCACCGTGCCTACGACATGTCGGCCTGGGAGATCATGGACGAGACGCTGCGGATCTCGGGCATGTGGGACGCGCAGAAGAACCTCGACGCGGGCGGCGAGGACCACGCGCTGCCCTTCGAGCAGGCGCACTTCCTCGACGGGTTCGCGACGCCCGACAGGAAATTCCACTTCAAGCCGGACTGGAAGAAATTCGGCGGGCGCTGGCAGGAGATGCCGGTGCTGCCCGACCACCTCGACGTGATCGACAACGCGACCGCGGAGAAGCCCTACCGGCTGGTGGCCGCGCCGGCGCGCACTTTCCTGAATTCGACGTTCACCGAGACGCCGGGGTCGCTGTCACGCGAGAAAAGGCCCACGGCCCTGGTCCACCCCGAAGACTGCGCAGCGCTGGCGGTGAAGGAAGGGGACCGGGTGGTGCTGGGCAACGAGCGCGGCAGCGTGGTCGTCCACGTGAAGCCGCAGGACGGCCAGCAGCGCGGCGTGGTGGTGGTGGAGGGGATCTGGCCGAACAAGCACTTCGAGAACGGCCTCGGCATCAACGCCATCACGAGCAGCGAGCCCGGCTGGCCCAACGGCGGCGCCGTGTTCCACGACACCGCCGTCTGGATCCGGGTGGCTTAATTCCGATCCTTGAAGTTTAACTTTTAAGCTTAGAAGTCCATATTGGGTGCAGGTGATAGGTCAATCTTGTTGTTAGATTGGACTACATAACGAGTCGGGCGGCTAACATTAAGCCAGTCGCCAGCGTATCCGCCGTGTCCCCAGTATCGCTTGTTATCCTGCTCTCCACACGTGCAGTGAAACTCCGCAGTAATCCCAAGGTGTACCCCGCATCAGGGTGGCTCATCCGTTGAGCTACTCTGGCAAGTAGTATTGTCGATACTAGGGGGGGGCGCAAACTATGGGTGTCGCGTCCATACGTCCCGTGGCCTAATCGCAATGCCATTCTTTTATATGCGTAAACTGGAAACCTAAAATTACAGAAACGTACGGGAATGGATTAAGGCCTGATTTCAATGTCTCTTGAATTCGGAATTCTCGATACCTTGCGTAGCCGCCACCCTGCGTGGCGGCTGTTGCGCTCGGACCATGCGCCTCTAGTGGCGAGCTTCCTGCATCGGGTGTTCGTCGAACCCAATGTTCGGGTGATGGCCGCCGCCGACTTGTCCGAGGCGCTCGAAGACACTCTCTACGCACTTAGAAAGCAGCTTGGAGACGAGGCGTTTCCGAAATCCGCGCCCGACTATCTAAACGACTGGGCCGCGCCGGACAAAGGCTGGCTGCGCAAGTTCTACAGGCCGGGCACGGATGAGCCGCAGTTCGACCTCACCCCGGCAACCGAGAAGGCAATAGCCTGGCTGAGCCAGCTTTCCGAACGCAGCTTCGTCGGCACCGAGTCACGGCTGCTGACCCTTTTCGAATTGCTCAAGCAGATGAGCGAAGGCAGCGATTCCGACCCCGCTAGGCGAATGACTGAACTGCACAAGCGGCGCAAGGAAATCGACGATGAGATCGCCCGAGTATTAGCCGGCGACATACCGGTGCTGGATGACACGGCGCTGAAGGAGAGATTCCAGCAATTCATCCAGCTTGCGCGTGAACTTCTAACAGACTTCCGGGAAGTGGAGCATAACTTTCGGCAGCTGGATCGCAAGGTGCGTGAACGCATCGCGTTGTGGGAAGGCTCCAAGGGTGCGTTGTTGGAGGACATTATGGGCGAGCGGGACACCATCGCCGACTCGGATCAGGGCAAGAGCTTCCGCGCATTTTGGGAGTTTCTTATGTCCAGTACACGGCAGGAGGAACTGACTGAGTTGTTAAATCGAGTAATGGCTCTCCCATCCGTGGCCGAACTGGAGCCTGACGCCCGCACACGGAGGGTCCATTACGATTGGTTGGAGGCGGGTGAGCACACTCAGCGGACAGTTGCGCAGCTCTCTCAGCAATTGCGCCACTTTCTTGATGATCAAGCATGGCTAGAAAATCGCAGAATCATGGATATTCTCCATGGCATTGAAGTCAAAGGACTGGTCATTCGAGAGTCTGCACCGCCAGGGCATGTGATGTACATCTCCGAGCCCGCAGCGTCGGTCGAATTGCCGATGGAGCGGCCCCTGTATACG
Source organism: Burkholderiales bacterium (assembly GCA_965279075.1). Lineage (GTDB taxonomy): Bacteria > Pseudomonadota > Gammaproteobacteria > Burkholderiales > SG8-39 > SZAS-79. The sequence continues at coordinate 28,842 of CBDIHI010000004.1, forward strand.
CCCCCCTTAAAGCCGTTGATAGCGGATATCGACGTTCAGGAGGGTGATGAGGAGGTGGACTCTTCGGCGTTGTATGGGCAGATTGTTGTAGACAAGATGCGACTGGAGCGCCATATCCGACAGGCTTTGCAGACACGTTCACAGGTAACGCTGCTTGAGCTGGTTCAGACGCAGCCGCTGCGATATGGATTAGCCGAATTGGTGGCCTACCTGCAGTTGGGAAATGATTCATTCGGTGCCGTGGTCGACGAAGCCATAACGGATCTGATCGCATGGGACATCGTGTCTCGCGAGGGCGTCCCCGCACGTCGCAAAGCCCGCTTGCAACGCGTGATTTTTGTGAGATAGATATGGACGAGATTGAACAGCGCACTTTGGCTTTAGATGCGTCCCATGCGGCGGCCCCCCAACCCGACCTTTCGACCCTGGCCGTCACGTTGCTGAAAGGGGTAATTTATCGCGAAGGAGATGAACAACTATGGAGTAGTTTGTTGAACCTGCAGGCTCGTGTCAGGGACTATGTAGCAGTGCTGGGTCTTGATCTAGTCCTCGACGAAGCTGAAGGTTATGCGTTCCTCAAGGGACGCCCGGTGCCCGAGGACGACGAACCTAGCACCAGATTGCCTCGACTTGTTGCGCGTAGACCGCTCTCGTTTCCAGCCAGCCTGTTGCTAGCACTGCTTCGAAAGAAGCTCGCCGAATTCGACGCAAACGGCGGCGATACACGTTTGGTGCTGACGCGCGATGAGATCGTTGAGTTGATGCGCGTGTTCCTCCCGGACAGCAGTAACGAGGCAAAATTGATCGATCAGATCGAGACGCATATCAATAAGGTCGCCGATCTGGGTTTTTTGCGGCGACTGAAATCAACCACCGCATCGGGGTCTGCGCCCGCAAGCTTCGAGGTTCGGCGCATTCTTAAAGCGTTTGTTGATGCCCAGTGGCTAGCCGACTTCGATGCGCGGCTGGCGGCTTATCGAACTCAGCTTTCCGCTGCCGGACAGACGCAGGGCGAACCGGATGAATGAACCGCTCTCGCCCGACCTATTCACCCTGGCCGACCAAGCTTTGTCGGGTTTTCGCCTGACTCGGCTCGAAGTCCTGAACTGGGGCACGTTCGACGGCCGGGTCTCGACACTTCACCTTGACGGTCGAAACGGTTTGCTCACGGGAGACATTGGTTCCGGAAAGTCGACGCTCGTGGATGCGATTACCACCCTGTTTGTTCCGGCGCACCGAATTTCCTACAACAAGGCTGCGGGGGCCGACAACAGAGAGAGAACGCTACGCTCCTATGTACTTGGGCACTACAAATCGGAACGGAGTGAAGTTACGGGGACGGCCAAACCCGTGAGTCTGCGCGACCACAGCGTCTATTCCGTCATCCTCGGCGTTTTCCACAATGCCGGATACGGGCAGACGGTGACTTTGGCCCAGGTGTTCTGGATGAAGGAAGCTCATGGGCAACCGGCGCGGTTCTATGTGGGTGCCGAGAGTGATTTGTCGATTGCTAAGGATTTCGCACATTTCGGTACCGAGATCGTTCAATTGCGCAAGAAGCTGCGGGTCGCGGGTGCCGAAATTGAAGACACCTTTCCGAAGCATGGTGCTTGGCTTCGTCGGCGCTTTGGCATCGAAAACGATCAGGCACTCGAACTTTTCCACCAGACCGTCTCGATGAAGTCGGTGGGCAATCTGACAGATTTTGTGCGTAGTCACATGCTCGAGCCATTCGATGTGGCGCCCCGCATCCAGGCTCTAATCAATCACGTGGATGATCTGAATCGCGCACATCAGGCGGTTTTGAAGGCGCAGAGGCAAGTCGAGTTGTTGACCCCTTTGGCTGCCGACTGCAGCCGGCATGCGGCGCTCACGCTAGACGTAACGGAACTGCGCCGTTTTCGAGAGGAATTGCGCGGGCATTTCGCGAAGCTCAAGCTTGGGTTAATCGACAAGCGGCTGATACTCCTCGCTGATGAATGGGAGCGGTTAGATGGTCAAACAAGGCGCATCGAGAAGCTCCGTGAGCAGCGGCGGAATGAGATAGAGCGACTTAAAAATGCCATCAACGAAAATGGCGGTGACCGTCTGCAGTACCTCGATAGCGAAATCAAGAGCAGAGAAGCGCTGCGAGATGCCCGGCGAATAAAGGCAAATCGGTATGGTGAGCTGACGGCTAAATTAGGAGAGCAGCCCGCAACGGAAGCCGATACCTTCGCGGATCAGCATCAAAGATTCCGGACGTTGGGCGAAAAACTGCGCACGACAGACGCGGACCTTCAGAACAGGCTGACCGAGCACGGCGTGACTTTGCGCGAAGGCAAGGCGAAGCATGAGGTTCTCACAGTTGAAATCGATAGCCTCAAGGAACGGCGAAGCAACATTGACGATCAGCAAATTAAGGTTCGCGCCGCCCTATGTTCGGCCCTGGGCTTGGCGGAAGGCGATATGCCATTCGCTGGAGAATTGATCCAAGTTCGAGAGTCGGATATCGAATGGGAGGGTGCGGCCGAGCGCAGGCTGCGCGGCTTCGGGCTGTCTTTGCTGGTACCCGAAACGTACTACAAAGATGTTGCCAATTGGGTAGACCGAAATCATTTGCGCGGAAGGTTGGTCTACTTTCACGTTCGGCCCAGAAAGGGGAGTGATCCGCCTTCCCTGCATCGGGATTCCCTTGTCCGAAAACTGGCGATCAAGCCGGACTCACCGTTCTATGAGTGGCTTGAGCGGGAACTTGCCTATCAATTCGATGTGGCATGCTGCGACACGCAAGAGCAATTTCGGCGAGAGCCAAGAGCGATCACTAAGGCAGGCCAAATTAAGGATCCGAGCGGTCGGCATGAGAAGGACGACCGCCATCGAATAGACGACCGCAGTCGTTTCGTGCTGGGCTGGACAAATGCTGCAAAGATCGCGACCCTCGAAGAAACTCGCGAGGATTTGGAGAAGCGACTTGGCGAGGTGGGAAGTCTGATCGGCAAGGTCCAAGAGGGGCGCCGAGCGCTCGCAAGCAGGTTGGAGGCGCAGGCAAAGCTTGAGGAAGTCACGGATTTCGAAGAACTAAATTGGAGTGCCATAGCCACCCAAATTGCAGCTTTTGTCGAAGAGCGGGAGCGACTTGCATCGGGATCGGATGTGTTGAAGGAGCTGGGCGTTCGCCTGCAAAAGGCGAGGGATGAACTTTCCGAAACTGATTGCGATCTGGAAGGTGTTAAAGACAAACGTTCCAAGGCAGAGCAAAGGCGTAGCGACGCTCAATCCTTGCATCAACGGACGCAAGCGTTGATAGGCGAAGTATTGTTGGACGAGAATCGTGCGCTGCGATTGGAAGCCATGCGCGTAGAGGCCTTGAGCGAGCATCAGCTAACCGTGGAGTCTTGCGACAATCGCGAACAGGAGATGCGGACGTGGCTGCAGCATCGGATTGATGCTGAGGACCTGAAGCTCAGACGGCTATCCGACAAAATTATCAAGGAAATGTCGGAGTTCAAGGACGAGTTCAAGTTGGAGACCGCAGAAATTGATGCCAGTCTTGAGGCTGCATTCGAGTATGAGAAGTTGCTTGACCAGTTGAATCGAGACGATCTGCCGCGCTTTGTTGCCCGCTTCAAAGAGCTGCTGAACGTCAACACCATAAATGAAATCGCCAATTTCAATGCACAGTTGGCGCGCGAACGCGAGACGATCAAGGAGAAGATTGCGCACATCAGTAAGTCGCTCAGGCAGATTGATTACAATTTTGGGCGCTATATCGTCCTAGATCCACAGATCAGCCCTGATGCGGAGATTCGAGATTTTCAGACGGATCTCCGAGCTTGCACCGAAGGTGCAGTTGCCGGCTCAGACGACGCACAGTATTCGGAATCTAAATTTCTACAGGTCAAAGCTATCATTGATCGATTTCGGGGCCGAGAGGGACTCACTGAGCAGGACCGCCGCTGGACGACAAAAGTAACTGACGTGCGTAACTGGTTTCTGTTCGCCGCAAGCGAGCGGTGGCGCGAAGACGATTCCGAACACGAGCACTACGCAGATTCCGGCGGAAAATCGGGCGGGCAGAAAGAGAAGCTGGCCTACACAATCCTTGCCGCCAGCTTGGCCTACCAGTTCGGTCTTGAGTGGGGTGCGACTCGATCGCGGTCTTTCCGCTTTGTGGTGATCGACGAGGCGTTCGGTCGCGGATCCGACGAGTCGGCTCAGTATGGTCTCAAGCTATTTCAGCAGTTGAATCTGCAGCTTCTGATCGTCACGCCGTTGCAAAAAATTCACATCATCGAGCCGTTTGTTGCTAGCGTCGGTTTTGTTAGCAACGAGAATGGCCGAGTGTCGAAGTTGCAGAACTTAACCATTGATGAGTATCAAGCACAAAAAGCAGTTCGCGCGGCGGCGTTGGCACTGGCTGGAACGCAGGACGTTACGGCGACAGAATAGGAATGGTCTGGACCACGCCGAGCGATGCTAAGGCGCAGTTGACCCGGCTTTGGGAACGTGGAGATCTGCTGCGCCCAATTGTCACCGGCGAGCCATCGGTTGCGATTCGACTGACGCTGAAGGGGCCGAATTCGTCTGATATGACCGATCGCTTCGACGCGGTGAGAGCTTGGGCAACCGAGTTGGCCGAAGTGCCACAGATTCGCGTCGAGTGGCGCGAGGTACGTCACCGCGTTCAAGGTGTCCAGCGTTTGCCCGACAAGCTCTGGATCGACACTGTTGACAGCGCGCTGGCGATCTTGGGAAAGCGCCGCGTCGCCGAGCAGTTCTCGCAGCTGGTGGAGATGACGCGAGTGGAGGCGCCGGGGCTTGTGCCTTGGCTTGCTAAACGACCTCTCCAGGCTATTGATCTCGTCGATCAGTGGCCGCGACTCCTCGCCGTAGTTCAATGGATTGTTGCCCACCCGCGGCCGGGGATTTACTTGCGCCAAGTCGATGTGCCTGGGGTGCACAGCAAGTTCATAGAGGCACATCGGGTGTTTCTTTCTGAATTGTTAGATTTGGTGCTACCAGAGGTGGTTGTCCAAAATTCCGGAGCTGGTATTGGGCAGTTCGCCAGTCGCTATGGCTTTTTGGAAAAGCCAATCCGTATCCGATTTCGAGTGCTGGATGAGGCAGTTCCGTGCCTTCCGGTCAGCACTGTGCGCCCGGATATCACGCTCGATGCTCGCAGCTTTGCAGGCCTCGAACTACCGGTCTCTCGCATTTTTATTACCGAGAACGAAACCAACTTCCTTGCATTTCCTCCAGTGGCGAAAGCCATTGTGATCTTCGGGGCCGGTTACGGTTGGGATGCCCTTGCCAATGCCAACTGGATGGCGCGCTGCGCGATCCACTACTGGGGCGATATCGATACGCATGGTTTCGCTATCTTGGACCAGCTGCGGAGATACTTCGAGCATGCTACGTCACTGCTTATGGATCGCGAGACCTTGCTGCTGCATGAAAGTCATTGGGGCGAAGAAATTTCTCAAACCATTCACGATCTGCCCCGGCTTTTGTTGGAGGAGCGCGCTCTTTTCGATGATCTGCGCGACAATCGTATTCGCAAGAACTTGCGTTTAGAGCAGGAGCGGGTGGGATTTCAATGGGCAATGGACGCGATTGAACATGCGTCTGGTATGAGTTTCCAATGAAGCCGCAGGACGGCCAGCAGCGCGGCGTAGTTGTCGTGGAGGGAATCTGGCCGAACAAGCACTTCGAGAACGGCCTCGGCATCAACGCCATCACGAGCAGCGAGCCCGGCTGGCCCAACGGCGGCGCGGTGTTCCACGACACCGCCGTCTGGATCCGGGTGCTGTAGAGGCGTTACTTTTTCGCGTCGGACTTCTTCGGCTCGGCCTTCTTCTCGCCCTTGCCTTCGTCCTTGGCGTCGGCGAGGCATTTCTTCGTGAAACTCGCCTTGGCGGCGCCGGCGAGTTTCTTCTCCGCGGCGGCCTTGTCGCAGGCCTCGGCTTTCGGGTCGGCTTTGGCGTCGCCGCCCTTGGCGTCGGCCTCGCATTTTTTCAGGAAGCTGGTTTTCGCGGCGCCAGCGAGCTTTTTCTCGGCGGCCTTGGCGTCGCACGACGCGTTGCCCGGCGTGCCCTTGCCGTCGGCCTCGCATTTCTTGGTGAAGCTGGACTTGGCGGCGCCGGCGAGTTTCTTCTCGGCCGCCTGTTCGTCGCAGGTTGCGGCGAAGGCGTTGGCGGAAAACAGTGCAGCGAAGGCTGCGATCAGCAGGGTGCGCATGGTTCTAATCCTTTCGGGGGAGGGTGGCGCGGATTCTAGCTCACCCTCCCGCATGTAGCGCCAGGATGTCGCATACGGCCCGGTTGCACGGCGTGGGGATGCCTTTTTCTTTCCCCAACCTGACAACCCCGCCGCTCAGCCACTCGACCTCCAGCCGGTTGCCCTTTTCGAGGTCGTGGTGCATCGAGGAGGTCATGTCCGCCGGCAGCGAGTCGCCGAACGCCATCCTGTTGTCGGCGTAGTCCTCAGGCAGGGCCACCCCGTGCGCGCGGCCCACGGCGACGACCTCGCGGATCACGTCGTGGAGGAAGCCCCGGGTCTGCGGGTTCGTGCGGATCGGGCCGAGCGTGCTGCGCATGCTGGTCGTCGTCGCGGACAGGCCGACGAGGAACACGTACTTCTCCCAGATCGAGCGGCGCACGTCGTCGCTCAGCTCGGCGGTGACGCCGGATTTCACCAGTGCGGCATGCAGGTCCTGAGCGCGCTTCGACTTCGACCCGTCGTATTCGCCGACGACGATGCGCTGCATCGTGCCGGTCTGGTGGATCGTGCCGGGCTTCGAGATGTGCGTGGCGACGTAGCAGACGCCGCCCATCACCGCCTTGTCGCCGAACGCGCGCCGCATGATGTCGTCCTTGATGACGCCGTTCTGCAGCGACAGGACCGCGGTGTGGGGACCCACGATCGGGGCGATCTGCCGCGCGGCGGCTTCGGTGTCCCAGAGCTTGACGGAGAGGATCACGAGGTCGACCGGCCCGATCGAGGCCGGGTCGTCGGTGACCTTGACGCCGGGAACGTGGAGGTCGCCCTGGGGCGCGTTCTCGATCGTCAGGCCCTGATCGCGCATCGCGGCGAGGTGCGACCCGCGCGCGACGAAGGTGACGTCGTAGCCTGCCTTGGCGAGGCGGCCGCCGAATAAGCCGCCGACGCCGCCCGAACCCATCATTGCGATTTTCATGTCCGTGGTTCCCCTGTCTTGTGCCGGGCTACCATGCGCCCATGTGCGGAAGATACGTGAGTCCGGCGGAAGCCGAAATCGAACGCCGCTGGCAGGTTGGTCGCGGCGACGGGCATCCCCTTACGGGCAGGTTCAACACGTCCCCGACGACCGATATCGCCATCCTGGCGGGCCCGCCCGGGGCCTTGCGCATCGCGACCGCGCGCTGGGGGCTGATCCCGCCATGGTGGAAGAACGATGCGCCGCCCACGTTCAGCTTCAATGCGCGGCTCGAGGAAGCGGCGGCCAAGCCCATGTGGAGGCATCCGCTGCGCCATTCGCGGTGCCTGATCCCTGCACGGGGCTGGTACGAATGGCAGGCGCTGGAGCGCGAGGACCCGAAGACCGGGAAGAAGAAACCCTACAAGCAGCCCCACTACCTGGGCAAGGGCGACGGGTCGCTGTTCTGCTTCGCCGGTCTGATGGCGACGTGGACCACGCCCGAGCAGGACGCGCCGCTGCTCAGTTGCGCGATCCTCACGATGGGCGCGAAGGGGCCGATGGCCGAAGTTCACGATCGCATGCCGGTGGTGCTGCCCGACGCCGCCTTCGACGAATGGATGGACCCCGCGCGCAACGACCCCGCCAAGGTGGCCGACACGATCCGCCGCCACGCGCTGTCGGGGGAGTTCGTGCACTACATGGTGAGCGTCGCGGTGAACAACTCGCGCGCCGAAGGGCCGCAACTGGTCGAACGGGAGGGCTAGAATGCCGGTCCCGACCCATCCCACCTCCACGGAAGCCAGATGACCATCTCCATGTACAAGGCGAGCGCGCCGCGCTTCATCAACACCCTCAACGCGCTGTCGGCGATCCTCGACAAGGCCCAGGCCCACGCGGACGCGAAGAAGCTCGATCCGCTCGCATTGACCGCTTTCCGCCTCTTTCCCGACATGCTGCCGATGACGCGCCAGGTGCAGATCGCCTGCGACTCGGCCAAGGGCGCGATGGCGCGGCTCTCGGGCACCGAGAACCCGAAATTCGAGGACACCGAGCAGACGATCGCCGAGCTTAAGGCGCGCATCGCCAAGACGGTCGCTTTTGTGGCCACCTTCAAGCCCGGGCAGATCGACGGGACCGAAGAGAAGGACATCCCGCTGAAAGTCGGCGGGAACGACGTCACCTTCAAGGGCATGCAGTACCTGCTCGGCTTCGCCTACCCGAACTTCTATTTCCACGTGACCACCGCTTACAACATGCTGCGTCACAACGGCGTGGAAGTCGGCAAGAAGGATTTCCTCGGCACCCCGTGACGCGATGACCCGGCACGGCGACGATGCGGCTGCGCTGCGCGCAGCGCTGACTTTCGATCCCGTCCGCGCGGCCGAGTTCACGGCGCGCGGCTGGTGGCGGGAGGACACGCTGCCGCTGTGGGTCGCGCGCCATGCCGCCGAAAGGCCGGACGCGCCGGCGCTGGTGCATGCGGGTTCGGCCATTGCATGGAAGGACCTGGCCGCGCGCGTCGAGGCTTTCGCGGCCGGCCTGTACTCCGCCGGCATTCGTGCGGGCGACGTGGTCGCGGTCCAGCTGCCCAACCTGCCGGAGTTCGTCGTCGCCTACCTGGCGATCAGCCGGCTCGGCGCGGTGATGTCCACGATCCACATGCCGTATCGCGGCAGCGAATTCGAGACGCTGCTGCGCCACAGCCGGGCGAAGGCGGTCGTGTGCCTTGCGCAGGCCAAGGACTGGTCGCCCGCTGCCGCCGCGCTCGCACTGCGCGAAGGGCTTCCCACGCTGCGGGCCGTCATTGCTTTGGGCGCGCCCGTGCCTGGTGCGATGTCGTACGCCGAAATCGCGGGCGTCTCGCCGGCTGCAATGCGTGACCAGCCAGGCCCGGCGGCTTCCGACCCGATGCTGCTGCTTTATACGTCGGGAACGACCTCGGCGCCCAAGGCGGTGCCGCACAGCTACCAGACCCTGCTGTCGAATGCGCGCCTCGGGGCGCCCGAGCATGCCGTCGGCCCGGAAAGCCGCGTGCTGTCGGCGGCGCCGTTTTCGCACCTCTTCGGGCTGTATTCGTTGCATGTGTGCTGGTCCGTCGGGGCCGCGGCCGTCCTGCTGCCGGTGTTCGCGCCGCCCGACCTCGCAACGACGGTCGAACGCGACAAGCCGACGGCGCTGTGGACCGCGCCCGCACACATGGCGGCCTGCCGCGCGCTGGGCCTGTTCGACAAGCACGACTTCACTTCGCTGCGCCTTGCGATCGTTTCGGGCAGCGCCTGCCCGCCGGAACTGATGCGCTGGCTCGCGGCGCGGCTGCCGGAATGCGCGATGACGCAGCTATGGGGTATGACCGAGACGCAGGCGGCGCTCTACACCCGGCCGGGCGATCCGCTGGAGGTTTCGGCCACGAGCACCGGACGAGCGAGTCCGGGTACCGAGGTCCGTGTCGCCGCGTCGGACGACTCGCCCTGCCCGCCGGGTGAGGAGGGCGAGTTGCAGGTGCGCGGGTGCCTCGCGTTCCCGGGCTTCTACGACAACGCTGCGGCCAATGCGCTCGCGTTCGCGCCCGGCGGCTGGTACCGCACCGGCGACCTCGCGACGATGGATGCGGCCGGCAACGTGGCGATCACGGGGCGCGCAAAGGACGTGATCAACCGCGGCGGCCACAAGTTCAACCCGCGCGACATCGAAGACCTGCTGGATTCGCATCCGAAGGTGCTGCAGTCGGCTATCGTGCCCATGCCCGACCCGGTGCTGGGCGAGAAGGCGTGCTGCTTCGTGACGCTGCGTCCGGGCGTGGAGGGCGTGACGCTGGCCGAGCTGGTTGCCTACCTGGCCGAGCGCGACATCGCGAAAATGAAATTTCCGGAACGACTCGTCGTCGTCCCGGAAATGCCGCTGACCCCGACACGCAAGATCATCAAGGGGCGGCTGAAGGTCCCCGCGTAACAGAGGGGCGGCGGCCCCTCTGTTCCTAGTACCGGCTTCCCAGCGAGCCGCCGACCACCGCGCCGATCGCGGTCGCCGCTACCCGGCCGTTGCCCTGGCCGAACTGGTTGCCGATCACCGCGCCGGTGACCGCGCCGAGCACCGTGCCCGCGCTCGGCACCGTCACGTAGCCCACCGGGGCGGGGGCGTAGTACGCCGGCGCGGGGGCATAGTAGGCCGGGGCCGGGACGTAGGCCACGCGCGGCTGCCTGTAGTAGACGGGGGGCGGCGCGTAATAGACCTGGGCGGGCGCATAGACCACTGGGGCGCGGTAGTAGTGACCGTGCCCATGACCGTGCCCATGGCCGCGCCAGTGGCCGCCGTCGGCGAAGGCCGGGGCGGCGGCGCCGAGCGCGATGCCGGCGAGGGAGATGCAGAACAGCTTCTTCGTGGTTTTCATGGCTACCTCCTGTTTTCGTGGTCACGTACAGGTCGACGCCTGCACTGATCCCAGTGTCGGCCACGAATCGGACGAAAGCGGAAACCAAATGCAACGGCATGTAGCAAAAGGGGCCGGACTTGTAAGCGGCGGGGCTGCGTGCCCGGGCCGGGGAAATATCTTGTAACAATTCAGCGTTGCGGCAGGAGCGGGGCCGGGGTCCACTGGAAGCACCGAGACCAAGGAGGTCCGCCATGAAGAAGATCGCACTGTCGATGATTGCCGCCGCCCTGTCGGGGTGCGCGGTGTATCCCGCCTATGGGCCGCCCGGAGGGGGCGTGTACGTGGCCCCTGCGCCCATCGTGGTCTATCCGTCCTACGGCTATGGCCCGCGCTACGGCGGCTACTACCGCGGCGGCGGGTATGGCCACCGGGGCTGGCGTTGACAACGTGACATAAGGCTCACGATTCCATGGCCCGGCTTGGTATGCTTGGGCCATGGACCTGAGCCTCCAGATCGGCAAGTACGACATCCAGCAGCTGCTTGGCAAGGGCGCGACCGGTACGGTATACCTCGCCAAGGACACCTTTTCGGGCAGGGAAGTGGCGCTCAAGGTCATCGAGCCCGAAGTATTCGCCGACCCCGAATTCGGCACCGTCTACCGCGCCCAGTTCCTCAACGAGGCTTCGCTCGCGGGCAAGCTGAAGCACCCCCACATCGTGACCATCCACGACGCCGTGGTCGGGGACGATTCCGGCCATATCGCGATGGAGCTCGTCACCGGCGGGGACCTCTCCCAGCACGTGTCACCGGAGACGCTGTTGCCGATTGCGGACGTGCTGCAGATCGGCTTCAAGTGTTGCGGCGCCCTCGATTACGCCTTCCACGAAGGGATCGTGCACCGGGACATCAAGCCCGCGAACATCATGGTCGCCAATGGCACCGACGTGAAGATCGCCGATTTCGGCGCCGCGCTGCTGAGGCGCTCGCAGGCGGCGCAGACTTCGGCGATGGGTTCGCCGTACTACATGTCGCCCGAGCAGATCGAGGGCAAGACGCTGACGCTGCACAGCGACATGTACAGCCTCGCGGTCTCGCTCTACGAGCTGCTGACGGCGTCGCGCCCGTTCACGGCTGAGACGATGGATGAGTTGATGAACAAGATCCTGCGCCAGGACCCGGCGCCGCCGTCCACGCTGCGCGCCGACCTGCCGCGGGACGTGGACCGGATCATCCTGCAGGCGCTGGGCAAGAAGCCCGAACACCGCTACGCCACCTGGGCGGAGTTCGCCATCGAACTGTCGAAGGTCGTGCGGCTGGTGCTGCCGGCCGAGGAGATTTCCGACAGCGAGAAGTACGTGGCCCTGAAGCAGGTACTCATGCTGGCGGGCCTTGCCGACTCGGAGCTGTGGGAACTCGCCCGGGCGGGCCGCTGGAAGCGTGTAGGGCGCGCGCAGCCGATCGTGAAGGAAAACGATCCCGGCTACAGCTTCTTCTTCCTTGCGCAGGGCCAGGTCAAGGTGATTCGCCAGGGTCGGCTGCTGAACACCATCGACCACGGCGAGTGTTTCGGCGAGATGGCCTACATCCGGGGCGGCGAACTGCCGCGCCACGCGACGGTCGAGGCGCTCACCGACGTCGTGATTGCCGAGTTCGAGCCGGCATCCCTCGCGCAGATGAGCCAGGGGGCGCAGCTTGCGCTGACGCGCGCGCTGGTGCGCAACGTCGTCGACCGACTGGAACTGGCCAATTCGCGCGTTGCGCGATAGTCTGTCCGCTTTTCAGCGGAGGTGGCCTCTATGAAACCCGAAATGATCATGCTGCTGTGGGCGGTTGCGCTTGCGTTCGTGCAGGTGCTGGTCGCCGCGACCGGCGCGATGCTCCAAGTCGGTTTGCCGATGCTTGCGGGTAACCGCGAGAAGTTTCCTGACCTTACCGGCTGGGCCGGGCGCGCCTACCGCGCGCACCGCAACATGATCGAGAACCTGCCGCTGTTCATCGCGCTTGTGTTCGTCGGCGCGGCGATGGGCAAGAGCAATGAGATGACCGTGCTTGGCGCGCAACTTTTTTTCTGGGGCCGTTTTGCGCATGCCCTGATCTATCTCGGCGGACTTCCCTGGCTGCGCACCGGCGCGTGGGCCGTATCGGTCGCCGGCATGATCCTGATGTTCCTGCAGCTGATCTGAGCCGCCGGGACAGGCGCAAGACCACAAAAAAACCAAAGGAGACTGGAATGGACAAGGGAGCCTTTCTTCGGCGCTGCGCCGCCACGGGCCTCGCGGCTGTCGCCGCGCTGACGGCCGCAACTGCCTTCGCGCAGGCCTGGCCGACCAAGCCGGTGAAGTTCGTGGTGCCTTTTCCGCCGGGCGGCTCGGTCGACCCGCTCGCCCGGCTGGTGGGGGCGCGGCTCGCGGATTCGCTCGGCCAGCAGTTCATCATCGAGAATAAGCCCGGCGCGTCCGGGTCGATCGGCACCGCGCTGGTCGCCAAGTCGGCGCCCGACGGATACACCTTCGTGGTCGTGTTCGATTCGCACGGGGTCAACCCGTCGCTGATCCAGAACATGCCCTTCGACACGCTCAAGGACCTGGCGCCGGTGATGCTTGTCGGCACCGCGCCCTACGCCATCGCCACCGCGCCGTCCAAGCCTTACCGGACGCTGGCCGACGTCGTGCAGGCGGCCAGGGCGAAGCCCGATGCGGTGAGCTTCGGTTCGGTCGGCAACGGCACCATGGGCCACCTCGTCATGACCCAGCTGCAGCAGTCGGTCGGCGTCAAGCTGGTCCACATTCCCTACAAGGGCGGCGGGCCGATGTCGGCGGATGCGATCGGCGGCCAGCTCGAGCTCGCGGTCGGCTCGGTCGCGGTGCTTTCCCAGCACGTCCGGGGCGGCAAGCTGCGCGCAGTCGCGGTGACCGGCGAGAAACGCTCGGGAACCATGCCGGACGTCCCCACGCTGGCCGAGCAGGGCGTGCCCGGCCTCACGGCCTACGCGTACTGGGCGATCTTCGCGCCGGCCGCCACGCCGCGGCCGATCATCGACCGGCTGAACGCCGAGCTCGCCAAGGCGCTGAAGCTGCCGGACCTGAACAAGCAGCTCACCGAGCAACTCGGCATGGACCTCGTCATCAGCACGCCGGAGGCGTTGCAGAAGTGGACGGTCGACGAGATCGCGCGCTGGGGCAAGGTCGTGAAAGAAAGCGGCATCAAGACCGACTGAGGGACGTACAGGTTCATGAGCGCCACCCGCATCTGCTTGATCCGCCATGGCGAGACCGCATGGAACGCCGAGGGCCGCGTGCAAGGCCAGCTCGACATCCCGCTGAACGACGTGGGCCGCGCGCAGGCGCGGGCCACGGCGGAGGCGCTCGCCGGCCACGACTTCACCGCGATCTACTGCAGCGACCTGATGCGCGTGCGTCAGACCGCGGAGCCGACCGCCAGGCGCCTCGCGCTGCCGGTCGCCTACGATGCGGCGCTGCGTGAGCGGCACTACGGCATGTTCGAGCGGCTGACCTACACGGAAGTGCGGGAGAAGTTCCCCGCCGAGTACGCGCGCTTCCGTGACAAGGACCCGGACTTCGATTTCCAGGGCGGAGAGAGCCTGCGGGGGTTCAATGACCGCTCGCTCAGGGCCGTCGGCGACATCATTGCGCGCCACCCGGGCGAGCAGGTGCTGGTGTTCACGCACGGTGGCGTGCTCGAAATGGTCTACCGGCACGCAAAGGCGGTGGGACTGTCCTCGGCGCGCGATTTCGAGATCCCGAACGCAGGGATCAACTGGGTCGAGGTCACGCCGCAGCAATGGAAGGTCTGGGCCTGGGCCGAGGTCGGCCACCTCGCGACGGCGCTGGACGACCTGCGCGAATAGCGCGCCACATACATTCAAGGAGTACCGGATGCCCAGGCACGCCAGCTACATCCCGCACGGCGTCATCCCAGCCGTCCTGCTGCCATTCTTCGAGGACCTCTCGATCGACGAGGCTTCGTATCGCGCGCATTTGCGCGACGTGACGGCGGCGGAAGGCATTTCCGCGATCACGATCAACGCCCACTCGACCGAGGCCGCCTCCTGCACCTTCGACGAGCAGCAGCGTGTGCTCGAGGTCACGCAGGACGAGGTCGGCAAGGACGTACCGATCGTCAACGGCGTCTACGCCGAAGGCAGCCTCGAGGCGGCGCGCATCGCGCGGATGGCGACCGAAGGCGGCGCCTCCGCGCTGCTCGTCTTCCCGCCGGGCCCGTTCACGATGGGACAGCGCCCCGAGATGGTGATTGAGCACTTCAGGCGTATAGCGGATGCGAGCGGCCTGCCGCTGATCGCGTTCCAGTACCCGCTCGCCGGGGGGCAGGGCTACCCGCTGCCGACATTGTTGCGCCTCTTCGAAGCCGTGCCCTCGGTGCGCGCGATCAAGGACTGGTGCGCGAATCCGCAGCTGCACGAGCGCCAGATCCGCACGCTGCAGGCGCTCGATCCCGTGGTCAACGTGCTGACGACCCACAGCGCCTGGTTGTTCAGCTCGCTGGTACTGGGGTGCAACGGCCTGCTCTCGGGCAGCGGCTCGGTGATCGCGCCGCTGCAGGCGCAACTGTTCCGCGCGGTGCGCGCGAACGACCTCGCCACCGCACGCAAGCTCCACGACCGCATCTCGGCGACCGCCGAGGTGTTCTACGCCGACCCTGCCGTGGACATGCACAACCGCATGAAGGAAGCGCTGGTCCTGATGGGCAAGCTGCCCCGCGCCGTGGTGAGGCCGCCCCTGGTGAAGATCCCGGCAGCGGAGGTCGAGCGCATCCGGCAGGCGCTCATCCGCGCCGAATTGCTTCCGGCGGGCGCGCAACGCCCGAAGGTCGCGGCAGCGGGCTGAACGACCGCCCTAGGCCGCAGCGCGCTCGGCGCAGCCCAGCTCCAGCACTTCGCGCCTGAGCCAGCCGCCGTCAGGGTGCCTGCAGGCCGTGAACCCGAACTTGCGCGCAAGGCGCTCCATGGCGGTATTGCCGTAAAGGATGTCGCCGTGGATGCGGCGGATCCCGGAAAGCCTTGCGTGGCGCAGCAGCTTGTCCATCAGCAGGGTGCCCAGGCCGGTGTGCTGCCATGGGTCGGCAACCGCGAGGGCGAATTCCGAGGCGTCGCCGGCGGGGGCATAGCGTGCCTCCCCGATCATCGTCTCCACGCCGCGTTCGTAGACGACCGCCGCGAACGCGGCGGTGGCACGGTGGTCCACATCGGTCAGCCGATCGAGCATCGAAGGCTGCAGTTCGCTCAGCCCGGTCTGGAAGCGCTGGCGGCGCGAGGCGTGGGACAGGTTGCGCACGAAAGCCTGCAGCAGCGCCTTGTCGGCCGGTCCTATCGGCCGGAACACGACCGGCCGGCCGTCGGCGAGCGACCGCACCTCGACGGTGTCGGCCGGGTAGTCCATGACGGCACTCACGCGAAGTTGCCCGGTGCACGCACGAGCCCCTGCCAGAGGTCGCGGGCTTTCTCCCAGGCCGCGGTGAAGGCACCGGCAGGTGCGACTTCGACACCGTCCTCGGCGACCAGCCGGGCGTCCTCGCCCAGCGCCTGGACCAGGCCCTGCCCGGCACGCTCGAACGCATAGGTCTGGCCGCCCTCGATGATGATGTCGCGCAGTTCACCGTCCAGCGTGACCCAGACAGTGCCGCTGACGCTGGTCAGGTGCCGGCCGGCGCTGACGCGCAGGCGCAACGGGTTGAGGGGGTGCAGTTCTATGGTGGGCGGGGCGATTTGCATGTCCATGGCGACTCCTTGACGTATGTTCCAGGTGCATCTATCTTTGGCGCCGACGGGCGCTTCGGATGGACTGGATTCTTCTCTTCCCATAGGTGCCCGACAAACGGTCGTTCGGAATCCTATGCATGCTTGAATGGAATGCATAAACGGTATGCCTGGTAAACGCTGGCACCTGCCCCCCCTGGACCTGCTGCCCGCCTTCGAGGCGGCGGCGCGGCACTTGTCTTTCACACTCGCGGGGGAGGAGCTGCACCTGACCCAGTCCGCCGTGAGCCGCCAGATCCAGACACTGGAAGAGCACCTCGGCAGCAAGCTCTTCGAGCGCCGCACCCGGGCGCTGCTGCTGACCGAGCCGGGACAGGTCCTGTACCGGGTCGCCCAGGGCGTGCTGCAGGAGGTGCACGACGCGGCCGAGAAGCTGCGTGCCGCACCGGAGGCACGCACGGTGACCGTCACGACCACGCCGGGCTTCGCCTCGCTATGGCTGATCCCGCGGCTTGCGGGCTTCACGACGAGGCGGCCGGGGATCGACGTGCGGATCTCTGCCTCAAACGAGGTCGTGCGCCTCGAGCGCTCGGGCGTCGACCTCGCGATCCGCTATGCATCGGTGGACGCGATGCCCGGCCAGGAGCCGCTGTTCGGCGAAGAGTTCTTCCCCGTCTGCAGCCCGGCGCTGGCCGCCGACCCCGACAGGCCGCTCGCCGAGCCGGCAGACCTGCGCCGGCACGTGCTGCTGCACCTGGACGACGAGCGAGCGACGTGGCTGGACTGGAACCTCTGGCTGCGCGCCTATGGCCTGCAGGACATCAAGCCGGCGGGCTCGCTGCATTTCAGCAGTTACGACCAGATCATCCAGGCGGCGGTCGCCGGGCAGGGCGTCGCGCTAGGGCGGTTCCCGCTGGTGCGCAGGCAAATACGCGAAAAGCACCTGGCCGCGCCTTTCTGCCAGTCGGTCGTGTCGTCGCGCGCCTACTTCCTGGTGCGCTCAACGCGTACCGGCGGCAAGCCCGAAGTGGCCGAGTTCGCGGACTGGCTGATGGAAGAGACTTCCAGCGACGCGCCTCCCGCCGCCAAAGCGAGGGCGGCGGGAAAGAAGGCGCCGAAGCCTGTGCCCCGCAAGCGCTAGACTTTACCGGCCGGTGTAGACCGGGGGGCGCTTCTCGACGAAGGCCCGCAACGCTTCGCGCGAATCCGCCGAGTCCTTCAGGCCGCACATGGTCTCCACCACGCTTTCCATCGAGCGCCGGTAGTCCAGGTCGTTGGCGCGCATGAACGCGTCGCGCAGCAGCTTCATCGCGATCGGCGACTTTTTCGCGAGGCGCCGCGCCAGCGCCCGCGCGCGGGGCATCACCTCGGCGCGCGGCACGACCTCGTTGACCACGCCGAGCCGGTGCATCTCCGCTGTGCTGACGATGTCTCCGGTGAAGAGCAGGTGCGCCGCGCGGTGCCGGCCTGCCTGCTTCGGCAGGTGCACGAGGTGCATCGCCGGCAGCAGCCCCACGTCGATCTCCGGGTAGCCCATCTGCGCTTCCTCGGCCGCGATGATCATGTCGCAGGAGACCGCCCAGGTGACCCCGGCGGCGCGCGCGTGGCCGTTGACCGCGGCGATCACCGGCTTGCCGAGCCGGTACAGGGCCTCGTGCATCTCGTAGTAGAAGACCTCGATGAAGCTGCGCAGCTTCTGGCCGTCGAAGTCCAGGGCGAGCTTCAGGTCCACGCCTGCGGAGAAGACGGTGGGCAGGGCGCTCGTCAGGATCACGGCGCGCGCGGAATCATCGGCCCGCGCGCGGTTGTAGGCGTCGATCACCTCCCGCGTCAGCTGGTGGTCGATCGCGTTCACCGGACCGCGGTTCATGGTGATCTCCGCGACGTTCTCGATCACGCGGTATTCGACGAGCTGGGCCATTGCGGTCTCCGGTGCAGGGTTGGTTTGCGCACAATTATCCGGCAGGCTCGGCTACGATGGGCGTCCCGCTTTCGAAAGGACAGCGCATGTTTCGCAGCATCGAGTCGGTCCTCATCGCCGGGTATGGCACCATGGGCCGTGGCGTGGCGAAGACCTTCGCCGCCGCGGGCATCCGCACCGCGGTATGGTCGCGCCGCGCATCGAGCCTCACGGACCTGCCCAAAGGCGTGACGGCGAGCGAGGCGCTGCCTGACGCGGCGCCGGACCTCATTATCGAATTCGCGCCTGAGGACCTGGCCGCGAAGCTCGCGATGTTCGCGCAGATCGAGGCCGCGTACGGCGATGCGCCCTTCCTGCTGGCCACCGGCACTTCGGGCATCGACATGGCCGAGCTCGCGCGGCCGCTGAAGCGGCCGGAACGCCTGCTTGCGCTGCACTACTTCATGCCGGCCGACGTTTCGCCGGTCGTGGAGGTCGGCGCAGGGCCGGCCACGCCGCCGGAAGCGCTCGAGGCTGCGGCGGAGGTCATGCGCCGCACCGGGAAGGAACCCGTTGTGGTGTCCGAGCCGATCATCGGCTTTCTCGTCAATCGCCTGCAGCACGCGATGCTGCACGAGGCCTACTACCTGATCGAGGCGGGCGTCGCGAGCGCCTCCGATGTCGACCACTCGGTACGGCGCCTGCTCGGGCCGCGCATGTGCATTTCGGGCCTCGTGCAGCAAAAGGACCTGAGCGGCCTGGTGGTGAATGCCGCCTCGCAGCGATCGATCGTCCCGGCGCTCTTCCACAACCGCACGCCGAACCCGATGCTGCAGGCAATGCCTGCGCGCGGCGAGACCGGGCTGGATGCCGGCAGGGGGTTCTACGACTGGACCGACTGCAACCCCAGGGCGGTGAGGGAGCAGGCGGCGCGGCGCCTGAAGCGGCTCATCGAGTTCCTCGACACGGGCCTCGGCGAGGACGCCCCGGGCACCACGCCGAAGTCCCGCAACCTGCCCTAGTCCCCGGACCCGCCCGGGACCCGGGCCTGCTTGTCGCCGGCCGGCCGGACGTCGGGCAGGCGGTGGGCGATGCCCTTGTGGCAGTCGATGCAGGTCTTCGACCCGTCGGCCAGTTGCGTTGAGTGCATCTCCATCGCGCGCTTGCTCTGGCGCGTGAAGTCCATCGACTGCAGGTTGTGGCAGTTGCGGCACTCGAGCGAATTGTTGGCCTTGAGGCGGGCCCACTCGTGCTGGGCGAGCTCGAGGCGCTTGTCGAGGAACTTCTCGCGCGTGTCGATGGTGCCGAAGATCTTTCCCCAGACCTCCTTCGACGCCTGGATCTTGCGGCCGATCTTGTCGGTCCAGTTGTGGGGCACGTGGCAGTCCGGGCAGGTCGCTCGCACGCCCGAACGGTTCGTGTAGTGGATGGTCGGCTGGAGCTCGGCGAAGACGTTGTTCCTCATCTCGTGGCAGCTCGTGCAGAAGGCCTCGGTGTTGGTGAGTTCGAGGGCCGTGTTGAAGCCGCCCCAGAACATGACGCCCGCGACGAATCCCCCGATCGTCAGGAATCCCAGCGAGAACGCCTTGCTCGGCGTTGACAGGGTCTTCCAGTAAGTGACCACTAGGGCCGTCGTGCCCGCGAGCAGGGAACGGGCGCTCATTTTTTCGCGCCTTTTCCCGGTGCGGATTTCTCTGCATCCACGAAGGAGTTGCCCACCGGCACCTTCACGTCCATCTGCGGCACGTGGCACTGCGTGCAGAAGTAGCGGCGCGGCGAGATCTCGGAGCGGAAGTTGCCGTCGCGGTCCATGAAGTGCGTGACGCTGACCATGGGCGCCTGCGACTCCGCGGTGCGGTCGCGGCCGTGGCAGCTCATGCACTTGTTGAAGCTGCGGTCGACCTGGTAGTTCTCGATCTGGTGGGGGATCACGGGCGGCTGCATGGCGAAGGCCCGGCCCTTGCGCAGGTCGTCGTTGACCGGCTTCGGGATCAGCGGGGCGGCGGCCTCGCGCTCGAGCGAGGTGCCCCCGCGCAGGCCGGCGGGATGCCCGTCGGTGGGTTGCGCGAAGGCCGGGGCCGAGGCGAGCCCGAGCACGCAGAGCATCAGGGCAATGGTGGTTTTCATCTGTCTCTCCTTGCCTAGGCTGCCACGATCCGGACCGCGCATTTCTTGAAGTCCGTCTGCCGCGAGATCGGGTCGGTGGCGTCCAGCGTCACCTTGTTGATGAGTTGGGTGGCGTCGAACCAGGGCACGAACACCAGCCCTTGCGGCGGCTTGTTGCGGCCGCGGGTTTCCACCCGCGAGCGCATCTCTCCGCGGCGGGAGATCACGCGCACTTCCGATCCGCGCCGGAGTTTCAGCTTCGCTGCGTCCTCGGGGTGCATGAACACGACGGCGTTGGGAAAGGCCTTGTACAGCTCGGGCACGCGCCCCGTCATCGAGCCCGAGTGCCAGTGCTCCAGAACGCGGCCGGTCGACAGCCAGAACGGGTAGTCGGCGTCCGGTTCCTCGGCGGCCGGTTCGTAGGGCAGCGCGATGATGTTGGCGCGGTGGTCGGGGTTGCCGTAGAAGTCGAAGCCGCTGCCCGCCTTGGCGTAGGGGTCGGTGCCTTCGCGGTAGCGCCACTTGGTCTCCTGGCCCTTGACCACGGGCCAGCGCAGGCCGCGCACCTTGTGGTACTGGTCGAAATCGGCCAAGTCGTGCCCGTGCCCGCGGCCGAACTCGGCGTATTCCTCGAACAGCCCCTTCTGCACGTAGAAGCCGTGGGCCTTCGACTCGTCGTTCTCGTAGCCGGCCTCGACCTGCGTGGCCGGGAACTTGTTCACCGAGCCGTTGGCGTAGAGCACCTGGAAGAGGGTCTTGCCGCGCAGCTCGGGCTTCTTCGCGATCAGCTCCTCGGGCCAGACGTCCTCCACCTTGAAGCGCTTCGAGAACTCCATCAGCTGCCAGAGGTCGGACTTCGCCTCGCCGGGCGCTTTCACCAGCTGGTGCCAGAACTGAGTGCGGCGCTCGGCGTTGCCGTAGGCGCCTTCCTTTTCCACCCACATCGCGGTGGGCAGGATCAGGTCCGCCGCCTGCGTGGTCACGGTGGGGTAGGCGTCGGACACGACGATGAAGTTCGCCGGGTTGCGGTAACCGGGCAGGCCCTCGCCCATCATGTTGGCGGCGGCCTGCATGTTGTTGTTGACCTGCACCCAGTAGCAGTTGAGCTTGCCGTCCTTCAGCATGCGGTTCTGCAGCACGGCGTGGTACCCGGGCTTGTCGGCGATGGTGCCTGCCGGCAGCTTCCAGATCTCCTCGGCCTTGGCGCGGTGCTTGGGGTTGGTCACCACCATGTCGGCGGGCAGGCGGTGGGAGAACGTGCCGACCTCTCGCGCGGTGCCGCAGGCCGAAGGCTGGCCGGTGAGCGAGAACGGCGAGTTGCCGGGCGTGGAGATCTTCCCGGTCAGCAGGTGGATGTTGTAGACGAGGTTGTTGGCCCACACGCCGCGCGTGTGCTGGTTGAAGCCCATGGTCCAGAACGAAACCACCTTGACCTTCGGGTCGGCGTACAGCTCGGCCAGGGCCTTGAGCTTGTCCTCCGGCACTCCCGAGAGCTTCGCGGTGTACGCGGCCGTATAGGGCTTCACGTAGTCGCGGAACTCCTCGAACGTCATCGGGGTCATGTCGTTCGCCTTGGCCGCGTTCTTGGCCTTCTTCTCCAGCGGGTGCTCCGGGCGCAGGCCGTAGCCGATGTCCTCGGTGCCGCGCTTGAACGTGACGTGTTTCGCCACGAAGTCCTTGTTCACCTTGCCGTTGGCGATGATGTAGTTGGCGATGTAGTTGAGGATCGCGAGGTCGGTCTGCGGCTTGAATATGATCGGGAGGTCGGCGAGGTCGAAGCTGCGGTGCTCGAACACCGACATCACGGCGACCTTCACCGAGGGGGTGGACAGGCGCCGGTCGGTGACGCGCGTCCACAGGATCGGGTGCATCTCGGCCATGTTCGAGCCCCACAGCACGAACGCGTCGGCCGCCTCGATGTCGTCGTAACAGCCCATCGGTTCGTCCATGCCGAACGTGCGCATGAAGCCGCCCACCGCCGAGGCCATGCAGTGCCGCGCGTTGGGGTCGATGTTGTTGGAGCGGAAGCCCGCCTTGTACAGCTTGTTGGCGGCGTAGCCTTCCCAGATCGTCCACTGGCCGGAGCCGAACATGCCGACCGCCGTGGGGCCCTTGGCCTTCAGCGTGGCCTTCCACTTCTCGGCCATGATGTCGAACGCCTTGTCCCAGCTGATCGGCGTGAACGCGCCTTCCTTGTCGTACTTGCCGTTCTTCATGCGCAGCAGCGGCCTGGTCAGGCGGTCGGTGCCGTACATGATCTTGGAAAGGAAGTAACCCTTCACGCAGTTCAGCCCGCGGTTGACCTCGGACTGCGGGTCGCCGTGCGTGGCGACCACGCGGTTGTTCTTCACCGCGACGTTCACGCCGCACCCGGTGCCGCAGAAGCGGCATGCGGCCTTGTCCCACTTCAGCTCCGTGGAGGCGGCCTCGGTTGCGATGTTGGCCGCCCCCGAAGGCAGCGGGATCCCCGCGGCGGAAGCCGCAACGGAGGCGGCGGTGTTGCGGATGAATTCGCGGCGGGTAAGCGTCATTTGATGAACTCCTTCATTGCAGCCTCGTCTTCCGAGTGCTGGTAGACCATTTCGATGTTGAGGACGCCGGGCAGCGCGCGGATGCGGTCCATCTGGTCGAGCAGGGCGCCGGTGCCCGGGCCCTCGAGCAGTACGACGAGCTTGCCGGCCGGGTCGGTCGCGCTGACCGGGGACCCGGTGACCGATTCGATCGCCGCAGCGGCGGCGGGAAGGTTTTCGGGGCGGACTCGGGCGATGCAGCTGGCGATGTGGAGTTCAGGCACCGGCCGCCTCCCTGGGCGCCACGGTTATGGCATTCGCCGGGCAGACCTTCGCGCATTCGCCGCAGCGCGTGCAGCGCTCGGGGTCGAACACGGGCCTGGGCATGGCGCCCGCCTGCAGCATGAAGCGCAGGGCGCCCGCTTCGCAGGTGTCGCGGCAGCTTTCGCACTGCACGCCGTGGAACGCAAAGCAGGTTTCCGCGAGCACGACCGAGGGCTGTGCCGGGTCGGGCCGCTTGCCGCGCAGGAAGAACGCGCGGCGCGAAGGGTTCGGTACGCCGGAGGCCATGGGATCAGCCCCTGGGCGGCCCGATGAGCATCTGCGACAACCAGATGAACAGGCCGTACGCGCCGACCAGCGCCACCGCCAGCGCGGGGGCGAGCACTACGGTCAGAAATACGAATACGCGCGTTTCGCGCGTCCGCGTCTCGGCGGGAATGACCTCAGGGGGGGTGTCCATCGAACGTCTCCGGGCGTTTCTTCGGGCTTTCGCAAAGTATGCCCTCCCTTGGTGCACGCGTATTGATGCAAATCAATCCGCGTACAGTTGAGACGCGTTCTTAAATAATAAGTATTTTATTTCATATACTTATCCCGGCCTGGCGCAGGATCGCGCGGGAGCGCTCCCGTTGTGCATCCGAGATCGTGAGCCGCTCGGCGAAGTCCTTGCCGACAGGTCGGGTCGCATCTATGCCCATCTTCGTGACCGTGAAAGTCTCCGGGTCCGAGGTCGGGTCGAGGATGGCGCCTTTGGCGCCGGGGATGAACACGATGTCCTTCTCGGCCTTTACCCGCGTGGCCACCGCCCACATCACGTCGTTCATGTCGAAGATGTCCACGTCCTCGTCCACGACGATCACGTACTTGGTGTAGAACTCGGTGCCGAGCGCCGCCATGATCGCCTGCTGCGGTTCGCCCTGGGAGGACTTCTTCATCTTCACGATGGCGACGAAGGCGCCGCAGGTGCGATGCGGAACGTGCACCGCGATCACGTTGGGCAGGTTGCGCCGGAGCGTATTGAGGATCTCGCCTTCGCGCGTCACGCAGGAGACGAGGATGTGGTCCTGCGACATGCCCGAGGCGACCGAGTGGTACATCGCGTCCCGCCTCATCCGGATGCGGTGCGCGACGAAGACGTTCTGCGTGCTGCGATACGAAGCGTAGCCGGTGAACTCGCTGAACGGGCCCTCGTGCTCGTGGACGTCGGCGAGGATCTCACCCTCGATGATGATCTCGGCGCCGGCGGGGACTTCGAGATCCTGAACGCCGGTCTTTGCGAGGCGGTAGGGCTCGCCGAACAGGCCGCCGATGATCTCGAACTTGCGCACGTCGGGCGGGTAGGCGAACACCATCGAGCCCATGTAGTGCAGCGGGTGGATGCCCAGCGTGATCGCGGCGGGGAGCGACTCCCCCTTGGCCTCAGCGCGCCGGTGGAATTCGTACATGCGGCGGCGCGAATGGAGCGACACGCCAAGGCGGTTCTTCCCCGTCAGCATGAAGCGGTGGAAGCCCGTGGTGTCGATGCCCGTGACCGGGTCGCGCGCAGTGAGCTGCCCGGCGGTGACGTAGGGCGCGGCATCGACCGAGAAATGCGTTGGAATCGGCAGCTTCGTGAGGTCGACCTGGTCGCCCTCGATCACCACTTCCTGCCAGGGTGCGTCCTTGACCGTCTCGCAGGGGATGTACTTCTGGCAGCGTTCGCGAAAGGCGCTGGGCAGGTCGGGTTGCGCCACGCCCAGGCACGCGGCGAGGAGCTTCCTGTTGCCGGCGATGTTCGTCACCAGCGGCATCGTGTGGCCTTCGATGTTCTCGTAGACGACGACCGGGCTCCGGCCGGCGTACTCCAGCTCGAACACGATGGAGGTCATGTCGAGGTGCGTGGTTACCGGCGCCTTGATGCGCAGGATCTCGTCGGGGTAGTCGCGCTCCACCATCGCGAGGAAGCCTCGCAGGCTCTGCGGGTCGGTCATCGTGCGGTCTCCGTTGTTATGGGGTGATGCTATTCGGCCTTGATGCCGGCATCCTTCACGATCCGGCTCCAGCGCTGGATGTCGTTGCGGATGGTGGCGCGGAACTGCTCGGATGTATCCCCGATCGGGTTGGATCCGATATCGAACATCTTCTGGCGGAATGCCGGCTCCTTGACGATGGCCTGCACCGTCTCGGACAGCTTCGCGACGATCTCGGACGGCGTCCTGCCCGGGGCCACCAGCCCGTTCCACGGTCCGACGTCGTAGCCGGGGAGCCCGGATTCGGCGATGGTGGGCAACTCGGGCGCCTGCTCGACGCGCCGGGGGCTGGTTACCGCGAGGCCGCGCAGTTTGCCCGAGCGCACCTGCGGCAGCGCATCCGAAAGGTTGGCGAACATCAGTTGCACGTCGCCGGCGAGCAGCGCGCCGATCGCGGGCGGCCCGCCCTTGAACGCGACGTGGACCAGCTTCGTGCCGGTCATGCTGCCGAACACCTCGCCCGACAGGTGGGTGGTGCCGCTCACGCCCGAAGAGCCGAAGTTGAGCTTGCCCGGGTTGGCCTTCGCATAGGCGATCAGGTCCGGCACCGATTTCACCGGCAGTGCGGGATTGACCATCAGCAGCAGCGCGTTGTTGGCCACGTTGCTGATCGGCGCGAGGTCATTGACCGGGTCGAACCCGACCGACTTCATCAGGCTGGGCGAAATGGTGTGCGGCCCGAGCGAGGACATCAGCAGCGTGTAGCCGTCGGGCGCGGCCTTGGCGGTGAACTCGGTCGCCACCACGCCGCCCGCACCGGGCTTGTTCTCGACGATCACGGGCTGGCCGAGGAGCGCCTGCATGCGTTCGGCGATCGTGCGGGAAACGATGTCGGTGTTCCCGCCCGCGGCGAAGCCCACCAGGATGCGGATGGGCTTGTTGGGGTACGGGGACTGGGCCTGGACCGGCAGTGCGGCGGATACTGCGGCGAGCAGCAGAAGGGCGGCGAAAGTGCGTTTCATCGGTGGATCCCTCTCGTGGTTGTTGTGACCGGAGACTTAGCAATCGCCATGCCATCGAAGCCCCGCGCTAGCCGTCGTTTCGCTGCGAGCGGTACCACTCGAGGATCTGCTCGCCGTTCCAGTGCAGCACGCCCGGCATCCGGTTGATGCGCTCGTACACCTCCTCGAGGTACTTGATCCGGAAAGGCTGGCCGCTGATGTAGGGATGGATCGCTATCGCGAGGATCTTGGGGCGCTCCGCGCCTTCCATGTAATAGCGCTCAAAGGAGTCCATGCACTTCTGCGTCCAGTAGGCGGCCTCGTGATGCTGCACGGCCATCACCGGGATGTCGTTGGTCTCCACCGAGTACGGCAGCGTGACGAGCGGGCCGTTGGCGGTGTGGATGGTGGTGGGCTCGTCGTCGTAGACCCAGTCGCCGATGTATTTCACGCCTGCGGCGGCGAGCAACTCGGGCGTGTCGAGCGTCTGGGTGAGGCCGGGCCCGAGCCAGCCCACCGGACGCTTGCCGGCGAACTTTTCCAGCACGTCCATCGACCGTTCGATCATCGCCTTCTGGTCCGGCTCCTTGTGGATCGGCCCCTGCTCGAAGCTGTGGCCCATGAACTCCCAGCCCGCGTCCTTGCAGGCCTGCGCGACGCGCGGGTAGTCGAGGCACACGCGAGCGTTGATGGAGAGCGTCGGGCGCATGGCGAGCCGGTCGAAGAGAGCCTTGAAGCGCCAGAACCCGACGCGCATGCCGTACTCGTGCCAGCTCCAGTTGGGCACGTCGGGGAGCAGTGGCACGCCGGTGGGGGCGGGGAGCACCTGCCGGGCCATGGGCTTCGCTATGTCCCAGACCTCGAGGTTGACGATCGTCCAGACGATCACGCGCGCGCCGCCCGGGAGCCTGAGCGGGAGGCGGTCGACGATTGCCGAATAGGGGACGCGTTCGCGCGGTTGCATGCGGTGGGAGCTCCTGTCGATGCGGTCCGGGGGATTCTACCTTCCGTCGGGGTGGTACCCTTGCACCTTCCTTCCCGTACGGTATCCCGCGTTGCCGGCAAAACCCACTCCCCGCTGGCTCGGCATCCTTGCGCTGCTGTGCATCTCGGTCGTGTTCGGCAGCAACCACATCGCCGCGCGTTTCGCGTTCGAGCATGGGTCGAACGTGGTGACGGCGGTGACCTTCCGCGCGACCTTCGCGATGTTCTTCGTGCTCGCGCTGCTGCTCGCGAACCGGGTGTCCTTCGCGCTGCCCGGCATCACGCGGCTGCGCGGGATCGTGATCGGCCTGTTCCTGCTGATGCAGAGCTATTGCGTGTTCTCGGCGGTGGCGCGCATCCCGGTCGCGCTTGCATTGCTCGCCTTCAATACCTATCCGATGGTGATCGCGATGATCGCGTGGATGGTGGACGGGGAGCGGCCGACCAGGCGCGCACTGTTCGCCATGCCCGTGGCGCTGGCGGGCCTTGCGCTTGCGTTGGACGTCGGCGGATGGAGCGGTGCCGGAGCGCGCAGTTTTTCCGGCCGCTGGGACGAGATCGGCCTGGGCGTGCTGTTCGCGACGGGGGCCTCGCTGTCCTTCAGTGCGGCCCTGTACCTGACGACGCGCTGGCTGAAGGACGTGGACGGGCGCCTGAGGACCTTCCTTGCGACCGGGACCATCGCCCTCGTCGCGCTGGCGGGCGGAACGCTCAGCGGGGCCTTCGTCCCACCCGCCGACGGCACCGGCTGGGTTGCGCTGGTGCTGGTGGGGTTGTTCTACAGTTGCGGCGTCACCGCGCTGTTCGTCGTGCTGCCGAAGATCGGCGTCGTCAACAACTCGGCCGCCCTCAACTTCGAGCCGGTGGCCGTGCTGGTGATGGGCTGGCTGCTGCTCGGGCAGGCCATGGCGCCGCTGCAGGTGTTCGGCGCGCTGGTGGTGATAGGCGCGATCATCGCGCTGAGCACCGGCAAGAAATAGCCTTCAGTCCGGCTTGAACCGTTCCACGCGGTTGCGGCCGGCATTCTTGGCCTTGTAGAGCGCGCGGTCCGCGCGGCCCACGATCGCGTCCATGCTCTGGCCGTCCTCGGGAAAGCTCGCCACGCCGATGCTGATCGTCGAGGCTACCTGCTTGCCGTCGAACACCAGCGGCTTGCCGGCCATCGAATCGCGGATCCGCTCGGCCACGTCCACGGCGCCTTCGGGCGGCGTCTCCGGCAGCAGCACCACGAACTCGTCCCCGCCGTAGCGCGCCGGCACGTCGGTGTAGCGCAGCTCGGCCTGGATGCGCTCCGCGAGCTGGCGCAGCAGCCGGTTGCCCGCTTCATGGCCGTGGGTGTCGTTGACCGCCTTCAGGTTGTCCGAGTCGATCATCAATACGCTCGCGGCGCGGGAATAGCGCTGCGCCTGGCCGAACAGCCTGTCGGTGACGATCGCGAACCCGCGCGTGTTGTACAGGCCGGTGAGTTCGTCCGTCTCGGACAGGAGCTTCGCCTTGTTGAGGCCGTAGCGGATGTCGGCCGAGAACATCGTAGTCACGTAGGCGACGAGCAGTACCGGGGCCAGTTGTGCGGCCAGCGCACCGAGGCCGCGCAGCGTGAACAGGGCCTGTGCCGGGTCCGCGTCTCCCAGCAGCAGGTGGCAGGCGGCGATCAGCACCACCTCGATGAGCGTCGTCAGCTTGCCCAGCGTCAGCGCGCTGGTGATCACCGCGAGCATGTAGGTGTTCAGCAGCGGGCTTGCAAGCTTTCCCGTGAACCACAGCGACCAGGTGATGAAGACGATCATCGCCCAGGTCTCCATCGCGATCTTCCAGCGCGTCTCGCGCTTGTAGAAATTCGCGTAGCGGAAGCTCATCACGAACGCCGCGTAGAACAGCACCGCGGCGGTGATCGGCACCTCGTCCTCCTTGGCCGGGCCGCCGAAGGCGAGGTACAGCAGCACGAGGATCAGCAGCAGCCACTCGATCTCCGCGACGGTGCGCGAGATGCCGCGCAACTCCTCGAGTTCGATGCTCGGTGCGCGGCCCGGTCGGTCCTGCTGGCCGGCCTGCATCGCCGGGGCTATCCCCATACCGCTTGGGCAGTGGCGACGACGTGGCGCATCTTGGCTTCCTGGTCGGCGGGCGTGACCTGGTTGCCGTGCTCGGTGCTGGAGAACCCGCACTGGGGCGACAGGCAGAGCTGCTCGAGCGGCACGTAGTGCGAGGCCTCGTCGATGCGCGCCTTGAGGTCGGCCATCGGCTCGAGCGCCGGCAGCTTGCTCGACACGATGCCCAGCACGATGACCTTGCCCTCCGGCACGAAGCGCAGCGGCGAGAACCCGCCCGAGCGCTCGTCGTCGTACTCGAGGAAATAACCGTCCACCTTCAGCTCCTGGAAGAGCGCCTTGGCCACGGGCTCGTAGCCGCCTTCGGCAGCCCATGCGCTCTGGAAATTGCCGCGGCAAAGGTGGATGCTGACCTGCATGTCCGCGGGGCGGCCGGCGATGCAGGCGTTGATCAGCCGAGCGTAGCGGCGGGGCAGTTCATCCGGGTCGTCACCGCGCTGCCTTGCGCCTTCGCGCATTTTCGGGTCGCACAGGTAGGCGAGGTTGGTGTCGTCCAGTTGCAGGTAGGTGCAGCCGGCCCCGGCCAGCGTCCTGATCTCGTCCTGGTAGCACTTCGCCACGTCGGCGAAGAACTCCTCCATGTCCGGGTAGGCCTCGCGGCTGATGGCGCCGCGCCCGCCGCGGAAGTGCAGCATCGTGGGCGATGGGATCGTGACCTTGGGGGTGCGGCTGGTCACCGACTTGAGGAACTCGAAGTCCGCCAGCTGGATCGGCTTCACGTGCTTCAGCTTGCCGGTCACGTGCAGGACGGGCGGAGCGAAGTCGACGATGTTCTCCGCCCCGCGGAACTTGATGGCGATGCCTTCGCGCACTTCGACACCCTCGAGCTGCTCGAGGAAGTCGATGTGGAAGTAAGTGCGGCGGAACTCGCCGTCGGTGATGCCATGCAGGCCCCAGTCCTCCTGCGAGCGGACGATGTCGCGGATCGCGGCATCCTCGACCGCGCGCAGCGCCGCCGCGTCGATCTCGCCTTTCTTGCGGCGGGCACGCGCTTCCTGCAGTGCCTTGGGGCGCAGGAAACTGCCGACATGGTCGGCGCGGAACGGGGGCTTTGCGCGCTGGGTCATTGTGTATAGTCTCCGCCTGTTTATTAGCGACCCCGGCATTTTATGCGAGCACTGCTGATTTTGCTGCCCCTCGTTGCTGCGTGCGCCCCGGCCTTCGGGCAGGGCTACCCGTCCAAGCCCGTCCGCCTCGTGGTGGGGTTCGCCCCCGGCGGGGCCGCCGATGCGGCCTCGCGCGCGATCGGCGAGCCGTTGGGCCGCATCCTCGGGCAGTCGATCGTGATCGACAACCGTCCGGGCAACGGCTCGAGCCTTGCGGCCGAGATCGTCGCCAAGGCCCCGGCCGACGGTTACACGATGCTGATCGCCAGCCCCTCGAGCCAGTCGGTGAACCCGGCCATCAACAAGAACCTCGGCTACGTTCCGGAGCGCGACTTCATTCCCATCACGAAGGTGACGAGCTCGCCCCTGGTGGTGGCCCTGCATCCCTCGCTGCCCGTGCGCTCGATCCCCGAGCTGGTCGCCTACGCGAAGAAGAATCCCGGCAAGCTCAATTTCGGGTCATCCGGCAACGGTTCGGCGCCGCACATGGCCGCCGTGCTGTTCTCGCGTGTGGCCGGCGTGGAAATGGTGCATGTGCCGTTCAAGGGCGGCGGGCCGGCCTCCCAGTCGCTGCTCGCCGGCGACGTCCAGCTGTCCTTTGCCACGCCCCCGTCGGTGCTCCCGCTCGTGAACGCAGGGCGCCTGAGGGCGCTTGCGGTCACTTCGCATGCCGCGTCGCCTTCGATCCCCGGCCTGCCCGGGATGCAGGAGGCGGGCCTGCCCGGCTACGACCTGACGTTTCTGGTACGGGTTCTTCGTGCCGACGGGTACGCCGCCCGAGGTGGTGCGAAAGCTCCACACCGCCACGAACCAGGTGCTGCAGCGCCCCGAGCTGAAGAAAATGCTCGCCGCCGAGGGGACGGACGCCGAAGGCTCGAAGTCCCCGGAGGAGTTCGCCGCCTTCGTGCGAGAGAATGCGAAGCTCTGGCAGCAGCTGGCGCGGGACACCGGCGCGAAGGTGGACTAGCCGGGTCCCCGCAGCACGATCTTGCCCATGTGCTGGTTGGCCTCCATGCAGGCCTTGGCCGCCACCAGGTCGCCGAACTCGAACACCTTGTCGACGAACGGCCGGATGCGCCCGTCCTGCAACGCGGGAAGCACGTCGGCCTTGAACGCGACCACGCTGCTCGCCTTCTGCTCGGCGTTGCGCATCTTGTTCGAGACCCCGAACAGGTCGAGGCGCTTCATGTGCAGCGCCTGCAGGTCGATCTTCGCCTCGAGCGAGCCGTCCACGTAGCCCACTGTCGCGTGGCGGCCCTCGAAGGCGAGGACCCTGATCGTCTCGGCGAACACCGTGCCGCCGACGTTGTTGATGACGAGATCCACGCCGTGGCCGTCGGTGGCCTTCATGACCGCGTCGTGGAAGTCGCCCTTGCGGGTCTCGATGCCCACGTCGAGACCGAGGCCCTTGAGCTTGCGAAGTTTCTCGGCCGAACCCGAGGTGCCGATGACCTTCGCGCCGATGGCCTTGGCCAGCTGGAGCGCCGCGACGCCGACGCCGGCGGAGATGCCGGTGACCAGCAGCCATTCGCCGGACTTGAGGTGCCCCCGGTTGACCACCATGTCGTGCGCGGTCATGAAGGCGAGCGGCGCGGCCGCGGCCTCCTCCCACGACAGGTGGGAAGGCATGGCGATGATCTCCTTGGCGTCCATCAGCGCGTACGCCGAGAACGCGCCAGCGCAGCGGCCCATGACCTTGTCGCCGGCCTTGAAGCCGGCGATGGCCGAGCCGG
The DNA here is from genome assembly GCA_965279075.1 of Burkholderiales bacterium. Lineage (GTDB taxonomy): Bacteria > Pseudomonadota > Gammaproteobacteria > Burkholderiales > SG8-39 > SZAS-79. The sequence continues at coordinate 60,785 of CBDIHI010000004.1, forward strand.
CCTTGGCGATTTCGCCGGAGACTTCCATGCCCACGGGCTTGGTGGTGCCGGGCTTGTGCAGGCCGTGCCCGGCGATGAACTCGCCGCGGTTGAGGCTGGCGGCGCGCACCTTCACGAGCACCTGGTTCGCTCCGGGTTCAGGGACGTCCGCTTCCGTCAGGGCGACCTGCGTCTGGTCGCCGACGGTCTCGATGGTCCAGGTCTTCATCTTCTCAGTCATTGGCTTTGATCCCCAGTTCGGTGATGAGCTGACGCCACTTGGCAAGGTCCGCCCGGATGAATTGCGCGAATTGGTCGGGCGTCATGCCCGTGGGCTCCAGCCCCTGGTCGCGCAGCCACTTCTGCATGTCGGGCTGCCCGAGGAAGAAATTGATGTCGGCGGAGACCTTCTCGACCACGGCCTTCGGCGTGCCGGCCGGTGCGAAGATGCCGAACCATGCGCCGCCGTTCAGCTTCGGCACGCCGAGCTCCGGGAACGTGGGCAGGTCGGGCAGCGCCTTCGAACGGCTGGCGCCGACCAGCGCGATCGGCCGGACCTTGCCGGCCTTGATCTGCGGCAGTGCGGTGCCGATCGAATTGAAGCCGACCGTGATCTGGCCGCCGAGCAGGTCGTTGAGGATCAGCGCCTCGCCCTTGTAGGGGATGTGCGTCATGTCCACCCCCATCGCACGCTTCACCGACTCACCGTAGATGTGGAACGAGGAGCCGTTGCCGAAGGAGCCGTAGCTGAGCTTGCCCGCCTTCGCGGCGGCGATCACGTCGGCGAAGGTCTTGTAGGGCGAGTCCGCTCGCACCTCCATGATCACCTCGGCCAGCATCGTCTGCGTGACCGGTGCGAAATCCTTCTCCGGGTCGTAGGGCGCGTTCGGGAACAGGATCGGCGCCTGCACGAAGGACGTGAACGTGGACAGCAGCGTGTAGCCGTCGGCGGGTTGCTTGGCGACATATTCGGTGCCGATCATCGCGGTGGCGCCGGGCTTGTTCTCGACGACCACCGGCACGCCCCATTTCTGCGTGAGCTTTTCGGCAAGCAGGCGCGTATACCGGTCCGGGCTGCTGGCCGGGGGGCTGGGCATCACGATCTTGACCGGCTTCGAGGGCCAGGCTTGCGCGTGCGCGAGGCCGGCGGACGCCGCCGCGAGGCCGGCCGCCACTGCAATCAGGAGGAGTTTCGGGGTCATGTCAGGCCGCCACTTTGGTTTCACCGACGAAATGCGGCATCACGTGCGCCGCGAAAAGGTCCACCGAGCGTTGCGACTCCTGCAGCGAGAGGTCGCCGAACGCGAAGCGGCACAACAGGTAGTTCACCCCACTCTGACCGATTTCCGAGGCGAGCAGCTTCCTCACCGTCTCCGGCGAGCCGACCGCTGCGAGCCCGGCCTTGTGCACGGCGTCGAAGTCCTCGGGGAACGCGGCGAACTGGGGCGCCGAGTCGTGCTTCTTCCACAGGAACATGAAGCTCGCGTACCAGCGCGCATACGCGCGCCTCGCGATGTCCATCGCCTTGCCGTCGGTCTCGGCGATCACGAGGTGGCGCGTGGTGCCGACCAGCGGCATGGAGCCGGGCGCGTGTCCCGCGGCCGCCCATTCCTTGCGGTAGCGGTCGGTGATCTCGCGCACGCGGGGCAGCGGCCCGTTGACCACCGCGTTGACCTTGTTCTCCACGCACCAGGCGACGCCCTCGACGTTGCCCACGCCGTACCAGAGCGGCGGGTGGGGCTTCTGCACCGGGTGCATCATGATCGGCACATGCCTGAAACTGAAATGCCGGCCCTCGTGCGTGAGGACTTCGGCGGACAGCGCCTTCATCACGACGGCATAGGCTTCGTGGTACTGCGACTGCGAGTGCGCGACGTCCACGCCGTAGTAGCCGAGCTCGTAGGGCGAGATGCCGCGCCCGACGCCGACCTGGAAGCGCCCTTTGCTCATGTGGTCGAGCATGCAGATCTCCTCGGCCAGGCGCAGCGGGTGGTAGAGCGCCAGCGTGTAGACCAGCGGCCCGAACAGGATCCTTTTCGTGCGCTGCGCGATGGCCGAGTGGAACACCGACGGCGAAGGGCACATGCCCAGCGGCGTCGCATGGTGCTCGGCCGTGTGGTAGCAGTGGATGTCGATCCGCTCGTAGGCCTCTATCAGGCGCAGCCGGTTCTCGTAGAACTCGCCGAGCGGCAGGCCGCTCGCGTCGAGGTGGTCGAATACTCCGAATTTCACGCTGTCTCCTACGGGCCGGGGCCCTGTGCCGCCATGGTACTTCAGAGGGGCGCTTCGTCCATCAGGGCGATCTGCTCGCGCAGTTCCAGTATGCGATCCTGCCAGTAGCGCGGCGTGTTGAACCACGGGAACGCCGCGGGGAACGCGGGATCGTCCCAGCGCCGGCCGATCCAGCCGGAGTAGTGGATCAGCCGGAGCGTGCGCAGCGCCTCGACGAGGTGGCGCTCGCGGTCGTCGAACTCGGCGAAGTCCTCGTAGCCACGCAGCACGTGGTTGAACTGCACCCGCATCGTTTCCCGGTCACCGGACAGCAGCATCCAGAGGTCCTGTACGGCGGGGCCCGTGCGCGCGTCGTCGAAGTCGACGAAGTGCGGACCGGCCCCGTCGAGGCCGGTGGCGGCCGTGTTGCCGCGGTCCTCGATCCACAACACGTTGCCGCTGTGGCAGTCGCCGTGCAGGCGGATCAGGGCGACGTCGCCCGCACGCTCGTAGCAGCGTTCGACGCCTTCCAGTGCCTGGTCGACGACGCCGGTCCAGGCGTCCTCCAGGTCGGGCGGCACGAAGCCATGGTCGAGCAGGTAGTCGCGCGGCTCGTCGCCAAAGGTCTCGACGTCGAGCGCCGGGCGCTCCGCGAAGCCCTTCAGCGCGCCTACCGCATGGATGCGCCCCATGTAGCGGCCCATCCATTCGAGCGTGTCGGGATCCTCGAGTTCCGGCGCGCGCCCGCCGCAGCGCGGGTACACCGCGATGCGATAGTCCCCGTGGGTGTGAAGCGTGTTGCCGTTCGAGAGCACCAGCGGGGCGACCACCGGGATCTCGCGCGCGGCGAGTTCGGCCACGAACCCGTGCTCCTCGAGGATCTCGGCGTCGCTCCAGCGCCCCGGCCGGTAGAACTTCGCGACGAGCGGCTTCTCGTCCTCGATGCCGAACTGGTAGACACGGTTCTCGTAGCTGTTCAGCGCCTGCAGGCGCCCGTCGGGGCGCAGGCCGGCGCCTTCGAGCGCATCGAGCACGAATCGGGCGTGAGGCCGGCATAGGGCGTCGATTGTAAGTTCGGGGGTTCGTCGGGCATGCCCCGATTCTACGGTTCCACGGGCGGGAACGTGAGGAAAGTAAGACCGGATGCAACAAGATGTAAGAGATGAAAGTCCGCTTGCGGCAGCCTGCGCCGAAGCCTCAAATGGGCTATCGCGTTCGCTGGAGCACATCATGGGAATCGCAACTGAACTGCTGGGATTGCTTGCCGCCGGGGGCCTGCTGGCCGCGTTCGTCTACTGGGTGATGCAGGGGCCGGAGCGGGCCAGGCAACGCCGCCTGCAGACGGTGAACCTCGCCCGCAGCCGCCACCAGCCGTGGGACGCCGACATCGGGTCGCGCAGGCGGGAACGCTAGGACTTACTCGGGCTTGTAACCCGACTCGCGGATGACCTTCGCGTACTTGGCGATGTCGGCGGCGAGGATCGCGGACAACTGTTCGGGCGTGCTGCCTATCGGCTCGGCGCCTTGCGCGAGCAGGCGTTCCTTCACGTCGGGCAGCTTGAGGATGCGCACGGTCTCGGCGGACAGCCGGTTGACGATGTCCCTCGGCGTGCCCGCGGGCGCAAACAGCGCCAGCCACGAGATCGACTGGTAGCCCGGCAGGCCGGCTTCCGCGATGGTGGGCAGTTCGGGCAGGGCGACGGAGCGCTTGTCGTTGGTGACGGCCAGCGCGCGCACCTTGCCGCCCTTCACGTGCTGGATCGTTTCCAGCACGGTGGCAAAGGACAAGGCCACCTGCCCCGAGAGCAGGTCCGCGACCGCCGGAGCGCCGCCCTTGTAGGGGATGTGCACCATGTCCACGCCGGCCATGCCCTTGAACAATTCCGCTGCGACGTGCATCGAGCCGCCCGCGCCGGAACTGGAGAAGTTCAGCTTGCCCGGCTGGCTCCTGGCGAGCGCGATCAGTTCCTTCACCGAATTCGCGGGCACCGAGGGGTGCACGAGCAGCAGCAGCGGCAGGTCCGCCACCATCGAGACCGGCGCGAAGTCCTTCACCGGGTCGTACGCGAGCTTCTTGTACAGGCTGACGTTGATCGCGTGCGTGCCGATGTTGCCCATCATGAAGGTGTAGCCGTCGGGCGCCGCCTTGGCCGTGAACTCGGTGCCGACGATGCCGGCCGCGCCGGGCTTGTTCTCGACGACCACGGCCTGGCCCCAGGCCTCCTGCAGCTTCTGCGCGACGATGCGCGTGCCGATGTCGGTGCCGCCGCCGGGCGGGAACGGCACCACGATGCGCAGGGGACGGTTGGGGTAGGGCTGCGCGAGCGCGGCAAGCGGGCCGGCGAGCAGGGCGAGGACAACCAGCAGTGCCTTCAGCATCGGGACGGCTCCTTCAGACGCAGTAGATGTCGAGCATGGTCGGCACGCAGTCGTTCGCGAGGATGACTTTCTTCCTGCGGATGCGCAGCCCGCCTTCGCGCGCCACCAGCCCGTGCGTGGTGCGCCCGAAGAACACGTGCTGGGTCTTCGTGCGGGTGTCGTAGACGTGGACGTTGAAGCTCGACTTCACGCTGAGGACGCCGTCGCTTTCGCCTTCTAGCAGCACGTTCCCCACCATGTGCGCCGTGCGGCGCAGCGGGGTGGAGGCCACCGATTTCCCCGAGCGGATGCGCTGTATGCGGTCTTCCAGTCCTGCGCGGTCCGCGTAGTAGATCATCGAGAGTTCGCGCATCGGGTCCGCCGTGGTCTCGGTCTCCGACTTCCACGCCGGCATCCAGAACTCGGCGTCCGCCTCGTACAGCGCCAGCCACGCGTCCCAGTCCTGCTCGTCGAGCAGCATGCCTTCCCGCGTGAGCAGAGCGCAGACGGCGGCGAGGTCGGGTTTCATCCCGGGGTTCATCCTTTTGCCATCCCGCGCTTGAGCAGCCCCAGCCACGCGCGGTAATTGCCATGAAAAATGGTCTCGTCGCCCATCAGGTAGCCGCCGACGGTGGACGTCTCGGGCGTGATGCCGAGCTCTTCGGCCTCGGCATTGCCGCCGGCCTTGACCATGCCCATGCCGCGCACGTAGCCCTGCTGCCAGTCCAGCGTATGCGCGTCGTCGCCGCGCTGGCAGGCCTCGTAGGCGCTGGTGTCGTCCGGCGTGGCGAAGCCGGTCGGATTGAAGAAGTCCTCGTACTGGCGCAGGCGCTTGATGCGTGCCTCGGCCGGTTCGCCCTTGGGCGCCACGCAGTAGGTCAGCATCTCGGTGCGGTCCACCGCCAGCGGCCGGATGATGCGCAGCTGCATGGACGCGTTTTCCGCGAACTGCACGTTGGGGAACAGCGTGAGGTTCCTCACGTACATCATCCACTTCGCCATGACCTTGCCCACGCGCGCCTCGACTTCGGGCAGCGACGAATACAGCGGCCGGGCGTGGCCGCCGGGGTTGTCGCCCCACATCAGAACGTGGCCGTGCGGGAACGTGAAGCTGCCGCGCCGCGAGGCGGCCTGCGCGCCGATGTTCTCGTAGATCGAGCCCGCGGGCGCCGCGGCCGCGCGGGCGCTTCGACGCTTTTCCAGCACGCCGATGTACGAGGCATGCGTGGGGATGAAGTGGTAGGTGTCGGAGCTGTTCTCCAGCTGGAATTTCCAGTTGGCGTTGTAGGTAAAGCTGACCGCGCCCGGCACCAGCTCGATGCCGTCCTTGCCCTGGTCGACGATGATGTCGATCGCGCGGCGCGCGCCGCCGAGGTAGTCCTCGAGCGGAGGCACGTCGGCCGAGAGGCTCGCGAACAGCAGCCCGCGGTACGACCCGAAGTGCGCCACGCGCGCGAGGTTGTGCTCGGTCCGGCCGAATTCTTCCGGGTACGAGGCCTGGCGCTGGGAGGTGATCGCGACGCAGCGCCCGGCGGTGTCGTAGGTCCAGCCATGGTAGGGGCACGAATGGTGCGCGCCGTTGCCCGTGTTCGTATGGAACACAACCGCACCCTTGTGGCGGCAGCTGTTCACGAAGCAGCCGAGGGTGCCTTCGGCGTCCCGCATCACGACGACCGGCGTGCGGCCGATCGTCGTCGTGAGGAAATCATCCGGGTTGGGCAGCTGCGACTCGAGGCCGACGAAGTTCCAGGTCGCCTCGAAGATGTGCTTCATCTCGAGTTCGAAGACCGCGGGATCGCGGAACGCGTCGCGATGCACGCTGAACCAGCCGTCGCCTGCGCGGTCGTCGATCAGCCGGTCGAGGTCGGCCGGGGCGCTGAAGGGATTGGGGTCGGGTGCCATGAGTGTCGCGCATGCTACTCGACAAATCCCGCCCGGGGCGCGCCGAAACGCGAAACGCCGCGTGAACGCCCCGTGTGGGCTGCCCGTGCGAACTACTTCGGGCGGCTGGCCCGGATCGCCTCGATCACCGCCGCGCTGTCCAGCTCGCCGCCGCGCCGCGCGATCGCCGCGGCGAGCAGGGCCGCGTTGACTTCCATCATCGGCAGGTTCTGGCCCAGTCGGTGCGCTGTCTCGATCATGAACTGTGCGTCCTTGAGCGCCTGCGCGGCCGGCGACTGCGGCGAATACTCGCGCCGCACCATTTTCTCGGTCTTGAGGGCCATGACCTGCGAACCGGCCGTGGTCCCGCGCAGGGCTTCGAGGAATTCGGCGGGCGACAGGCCCAGACGCTCGGCGAACACCAACCCTTCGGCCATGGCTGCGTTGTTCAACTGCTGGACGAGGTTGATCGCAAGAGAAGCCTTGGCCGCGTTGCCGAGCGACCCGAGGTAATGGCGCTGCGGGCAGATCGCGTCAAGCAGCGGCTGCGCGAAGTCGACCGCCTCCTTCGGGCCGCCGACCAGGCCGTAGCCCTTGCCGCTCTCGACCTGCAGGCTGGTGCCGAACACCGGCGCTTCGACCACGCTGATCCCGTAGCGGGAGGCGCGCGCCGCGGCGAACGCGATGCGGCGCGGGATTACGGCGGTCGTGCACACGACGAGCATGGGATGCGCGGTGGTCTCGAGTTCGGCCAGCACGGCTTCGACCGCAGACGTGTCGGGCACCGCCACGACAACGCGCCGGCACCGCAGACATATTTCGTCGGCGGTCGCCGCGACCTCGATGTCGGGCACCAGCAGCGCCTTGGCCGGGTCGGTGTCGAAGCCGAGCACGCGGAACCCTGCCCCCATCAGGCGGTGCGCAAGCGCGGCCCCCACCAGTCCAAGACCGATGAGGCCTACGGGTTCGCTGCTCAATCCGGACGGGTCCTGGGCCACGGGGTTCCTCTCCGGGCCAGTGTAGTCCGACATTCGCGCGCGGGGAAGGGAGGGGAAGGGAAGGGAAGGGAAGGGAAGGTATCATCGCCGCCATGAAAACCGACACGATCGTCCTTGCCACCGCCACGCCGGGCGGCGGATTTCCCCTCTACGGCGCCGTCTTCGCCGAAGCGCTGCATGTCGCGGACGCCACGCTGTCCATCGAGACCCGCAACACCAAGGGCAGCACTGAGAACGTGCCGCTGCTGGAGGCGGGTCAGGTGGACCTCGGCCTCGTGCAGGGCGAGGTCGCCAACCCGGTCCTCGCGCAGCCCGGCACCGGCCTCACGGTCATCGCCGCGATGTATTCGTCGCCGGGCATGTTCGTCGTGCGCGCCGACAGCGCTTGTCGGGCGATCGCCGACCTGCGCGGCAAGACGGTCGCGTTCGGCGCCAAGGGGTCGGGACTGACGATCCTCGGCCGGACCGTGATCGACGGGCTGGGCATGGACGCCGACCGGGACTTCGGTGCGGTCTACCTCGACAAGGCCGGCGACGGGCCGCTGATGGTGCTCGACGGGCGGGTGGCCGCACTCTGGGGCGCGGGACTGGGCTGGCCCGGGTTCACGGCGGTGGCCTCGAGCCCGCAGGGCGCGCGCTTCATCGTGCCCGATGCGCCCGAGATCGAACGCATCCTCGCGAAGCACCCCTTCCTCAAGCCGATGACGATCGCCGCGGGCAGTTACCCGGGCGTGGCCGAGCCGATCCGTTCGGTGGGGTCGTGGAGCTACGTCCTCGCGCGTCCCGGGTTCGACGCGGACCTCGCGTACCGCCTGGCGAAGGCGTTGCACAAGGCGGAACCCGCGCTGGCGGCGAAGCTCGAGCAGGCCCGCGAAACCACCGCGGCCAACACCCTGGCCGCGGCGCCGCGCCCGGGCCTCGTCCACCCGGGCGTGCTGAAGTACCTGCGCGAGATCGGCCTGCCGGCCTGATCAGACCTTCGGGACGAACTTCAGCGCCACCCCGTTGTTGCAGTAGCGCTTGCCCGTCGGCTTCGGGCCGTCGTCGAACAGGTGTCCGTGGTGGCCGCCGCAGCGCGAGCAGTGGTACTCGGTGCGCGGCAGTATCAGCTTGAAGTCGCGGCTGGTGCCGAAGGCGCCCGGGATGGTCGTGAAGAAGCTCGGCCAGCCCGTGCCGCTGTCGTACTTCATCGCCGAGGTGAAGAGCGGCAGGCCGCACCCGGCGCAGACGAACACCCCAGGGCGCTTCTCGTTGTTGAGGGGGCTCGACCCCGCGTATTCGGTGCCTTCCTCGCGCAGCACCGAATATTGCTCGGGCGCCAGGCGCTTCTTCCACTCGGCCTTCGGCAGGTCGAGCTTCTCGGCCGCCGGCGGCACGGGCGTGCCGGGCGCGAGCAGGTCCTTCCAGTTGTTCTGCAGGTCTTCCACGGTGGCTCCTTTCCTTGCTGCGGTTTGTGCTGGCGCCGCGCCGGCCCATCCGGCGACGGGCAGCGCGGCGAGCGCGCGGATCACTGTACGACGGTCCATCGGTGCCTCCAAGGTCGGGCCCGGCCTGGCGCGGGGCCTGCGCGTTGGTCGTGCCTCATGCGTTAGACTTACACCCCATGAACGCCCCCGCAACAAATGCCATCGACGAAAGCGTGGTCGAGGTCAAGGACCTGCATTTCGCCTACGGCCCCAACCAGATCTTCAAGGGGCTGTCGCTCAAGGTGCCCCGTGGCAAGCTCGTCTCGGTGCTCGGCGCCAGCGGCAGCGGCAAGTCTACCCTGCTGAAGCTCATCGGCGGGCAACTGAAGCCCGACAGCGGCGAGGTCAGGGTCGAGGGCCAGGTCGTCCATGAGCTCGACACGGCCGGCCTGTACGCGATGCGCCTCAGGATGGGCATGATGTTCCAGACCAGCGGCCTGTTCAGCGACCTGTCGGTATACGAGAACATCGCCTTCCCGATGCGCGAGCACACCGACCTGCCGGAGGAACTCATCCGGCGCCTGGTGCTGATGAAGCTGCACGCGGTCGGCCTGCGCGGCGCGAGCCACCTGATGCCGGGCGACCTGTCCGGCGGCATGTCCCGGCGCGTGGCGCTGGCGCGCGCGATCGCGACCGAGCCGCGCCTCGCGATGTACGACGAACCCTTCGCCGGGCTCGACCCGATCTCGCTGAACGTGATCGCCCAGCTGGTCCGCAAGCTCAACGACGCGCTGGGCACCTCGTCGATCGTGGTGACCTACGACGTGAGCGAGAGCGTGAAGCTGGTGGACTACATCTACCTCATCGCCGACGGGAAGCTGGCGGGTTCGGGCACCCCCGAGGAGATGCTCGCCTCCGAGGACCCGTTCGTGAAGCAGTTCCTGCATGCGCTGCCGGACGGCCCGGTGCGCTTCCATGCGCCCGCCAAGCCGATGGCCGAGGACCTGCGGCTTGCCTAAGAAGATCATCACCTCCAGCGCCGCCCCGACCACCGGGTTCACCACCGCGCAGAAGCCGCCACCCATCGTGCAGGCGATCCGCTGGGGAAACATGCTGTTCGTGTCCGGGCAGGGCCCGCTCGACCCGCAGACAAAGGCGGTCGTCGCCGGCGACATCGAGGCGCAGACGCGCCGCACGCTGCAGAACCTCGCCAGCGTCCTGGAGGCGGCGGGCGCCGGCTTCGCCAACGTCGTGAACATGCGCGTGATCCTGCGGGACACCGCGGATTTCGCGAAATTCAACGAGGTCTTCCGCGAGATCCTCGACGGGGAGAAAGTCACGCGCACCTGCGTGGGCGGAACGCCGCACCGCGCCGGCGTGAACGTCGAAATCGACTGCATCGCCATGTTCGACCAGGCATAGCGGTCACGCACCGAAAGGAAATCCCATGTTCCAGATGCCGATCGTTGACCTGAAGAAGGAGGCCGAGGAACTCGGCCGCAGCGGCAGGCGCGTCAAGGTGATCTGGCAGGACTCCGAATCGATCGGGTTCATCGCGCGGGGCCGCGAGTACCGCAGCGAGTTCCACGTCAACCCGAGCGACGAGACCATGCATATGATCAGGGGCGAGATGCGGCTGCATTACCGCACTCCCGAGAACAAGGAGGAGGTCGCGGTGATCCCGGAGGGGTCGAGCATCTTCACCCCCGGATTGATCCCGCATTCGCCGCGCTTCCCGCCGGACGCGTTCGCGCTGATCCAGGAGCGCCGCCGGCGTCCGGGCGAGGTCGACCGGTTCCTGTGGTTCTGCCCGAAGTGCGACCACCCGCTGCACGACGCCAAGTTCGTCGTCGAGGATTACCGCACCGACCCCGTGTCGAAGGTCTACAAGGAATTCTTCGACAGCGAGGCGCTGCGCACCTGCGGCAAGTGCGGGGACGTGATGCCCGCGCCCGAAGCGGTCTAGCCGCCCATGAGCCACCACGCGCACGGCAATCCCGTGGACGTCCACGCCCACTGGTACCCCAGGGCGTGGCTGGACCTCGTCGCGAAGCACGGGCCGGCCTACGGCGTGGAATGGAAGGAGGTCGAAGGCAAGGGGCCGCAGTTCAAGGTGGGCCACCTGAGCACCGGGCCCGCCGGCCCGAGGTACGTCGACCTGGACGCGCGCATCGAGGCGATGGACGCCCAGGGCGTGGCCGTGCACGCGATGTCGCTGTCGCAGCCGATGGCCTACTGGGCCGACGCGGCACTCGGCGAGCGCATGTCGATCGTCTACAACGACCAGCTCGCCCTGGCGCACGGGAAGCATCCCGGCAGGCTCGTCGGCCTGGCCTCGCTGCCGATGCAGGCCCCGGACCTGGCGGTGAAGGAAGTCGCGCGCGCCGCGAAACTTCCCGGCATGCGAGGCTTCTACCTTGCGACCCGGATCAACGACAGCGAGCTGTCGGACCCCGCGTTCTTTCCCGTCTACGAGGCGATCGAAGCGCTTGGCCTGCCCATTTTCCTGCACCCGGTATTCGTGATCGGGCACGAGCGGCTGGAGAAGCACTACCTCACGAACCTGCTCGGCAATCCCTTCGAGAGCGCGATCGCCGGAGCCCACCTGATCTTCGGCGGGGTGCTCGACCGCTTTCCGAAACTCACTTTCGTGCTGCCGCATGCCGGCGGCGCGTTCCCGTGGCTCGCGGGGCGGCTGCACCGCGGCTGGGAGAAGCGCGCCGACCTCAAGCACATCGAGCAGGGCCCGATGGGCTACCTGCGGCGCTTCTACTACGACACCATCGGCTACGCCGACCCGGTGGTCGAGTACCTGGTGAAGAACGTCGGCGCCGACCGCGTGCTGATGGGCAGCGACTACTGCTTCCCGGTGGCCTACGAGCAGCCGGTCGAGGTCGTGGTGAACAATCCGCTGATCGCGGAGGGCGACCGCCATGCCATCCTCGAAGGCAATGCGCGGCGCCTGCTGCGCATCTGACGCACCCCGGAGGGCCGCCGCGTGATCACCATCCACGAATCCCCGCGCCTGTCGGACATCGACTCGGTCAATCCCGACGTGGCCGGCAAGTGCACCCGCATAGTGTTCATCACGGCCGACCGCAGCGCCCACGTGACGTGTTCGCTGGGAAACGAGGTCCTGCCGCAACTCTTCCAGGCGCTCGTCGAGACGCGGCACCCCGGCGTACTCGCGCTGCTGGAGGCGAACGCGAAAGCGCGGCCGGCATGAAATCGGCGGCATGAAGGCCTCCAACGGCGCGGCGCTCGTCGCGCTGAGCGTCACCCAGATCGCATCGTGGGGGCCGCTGTACTACGCATTTTCCGTGCTGATGAAGCCCATGCAGGCCGAACTCGGCTGGGGCCGGGACCTGCTCGTCGGCGGCCATGGCGTGGCGCTGCTGGTCTGGGGCCTGGCCGCGTACCCGACAGGCAAGCTCATCGACCGCTACGGCGGGCGGCTGGTGATGTCGGCCGGCTCGGTGCTCGCGGCGGCCGCCTTCGCCCTGCTCTCGAGGGTGCATACGCCGGTCGTCTACTACCTGGCCTGGGTCCTCGCGGGGCTGGCGATGGCGCTGTGCCTGTACGAGGCGGCCTTTACCGTGCTGACGCTGGCCTACAAGGAGAGGAGCCGCTGGGCGATCACGGTGTTGAGCCTCGCCGGGGGCTTCGCCAGCACGGTGTTCTGGCCTGTGACGCAAATTCTGGTCGACGCGCATGGGTGGCGGTCCGCGGTCATGGCGCTCGCCGCGATCCAGGTGCTGGTCTGCCTGCCCCTGCACGCGCTCGCGTTGCCCGGAGCGCCCGCGGCGCCGTCGCGGGCCACAGCCGCCAAACGCGGCCCGGCGGGAAACGCCTGGCTGCGCTCGCCCGCATTCTGGCTGCTCGCCGTCTCGTTCACCGCGAACTCCTTCATCACCGCCGCCATTGCCGTGCACTTCATCGCGCTGCTTGGGGAGCGGGGGATGGCGACCTCCGACGCGGTCTGGCTGGGCGCGCTGATCGGGCCGATGCAGGTCGGCGGGCGGCTGATGGAGTTCCTGTTCGGCAGGCACCTCTCTGCCACCGGCGTGGGGACGGTGACCGCCCTGCTGCTGCCGGGGTCGCTGGTCGTGCTGATGGCGGCCGGGACGTCGGTGCCGGTGCTGGTCGCGACCGTGATCCTGTACGGCGCAGGGCTGGGGCTCTACACCATCGTTCGCGCGACCACCCCGGCGGAGCTTTTCGGGCGGGACAACTTCGGCGCGCTCAACGGCGCGCTGGCGGCGCCGTCGCTCTTTGCCCGCGCCGCCGGCCCGATCGGCGCCTCGCTGGTCGTGACGGCCTCCGGCGGTTACGCGGCGGCGCTGTGGATGCTGTTGGGGATTACCGTGGCGGGCGCCGCGAGCTACTGGGTGGCCATCGCCCGGCGCGGGTAGGTGTACCAGTGTCAGTACAAAAAATGGCTGGAGATCGGCTCCTGGTGCGGGGGTTTTAAAAAAATGTCATTAATTCATGGCGGCGGGTACCCCAGCCCTTCAGGCCGTCGCCTTGCCGATCGTGGACGAGAACTTCGCCCCGCACCCCCGGGGGCGCGAGGTCCCCTGCGAGGGTCGGGTCGGGCCCGGTCATTTCGCCTTCGGCTTCACCCGGGGCCGCTTGTACTGCGTGAGCAGGGCCACCTCGCGCTCGAAGGGGTCTCGGCGCTGGAGGAGCTTCTCCTGCGCGCGGGTCACCAGCCGGAAGTGGCGGATCTCGTCGAGCTTCTCGGCGATGTCCCAGGCGCCGTCCTCGCCGGTCACCCAGACTTTCGGGTCCGCGTGGCGCAGGTCGTAGGGCACCGAGTATTCACGCAGGCTCTTGTGGTCGCGCCGGTTGGAATACTCATGCAGGAAGGACAGCGCCAGCTCGCGCAGGGTCCGGTAGACGGGGTCGCGCCAGCGCAGGTCCGGGCCGTTGGTCTTGGAGATGCAACCCCAGTGGCCCCTGCGCTTGAAGAGCGCCACGACGTGGTCGGAATCGTTCACGGCGCGCAGGTCGAGCAGCAGCGGCGGCTCGCCGTGGACCCACAGCGCGGCAGCGGCGATGAAGGCGCCTTCGATGCAATGCGCGACCTTATCCCGCAGCACCATGCGCACCGAAGCGCACGAATCGCCCTTCAGCTCGAAGTTCTGGTTCATCCCGAGCAGGTACTTCTGGATCTTCTCCGGCGAGGACAGGCGCCGCAGCACTGCGAACTCGGCCTTCGTCAGGCCGAGGTCGCCGATGGTCGCGCGCCGCTTTCCGGCGAGGGGGTTCGCCATGTCAGCCGGCCCCCCTGTTCTTCCCGAACGGTGGCGGTGCCAGCACCGCGAGCGATTTGCGCATTCCAGTTCCTCAGCCGGGCCGCTGCGAGAACGTCCTCTCGAAGACGCCTTCCGCGATGCGGTTCTTCAGGATTTCGATCGAGCCGCCGGCGATCATCCAGCCCCGGCAGCGCCTCACGCAGTATTCCACAAGCTCCTCCTGGCTGTAGCCCATGCCGCCCATGACCTGCAGGGCTTCGTTGGCGACCTCGAAGCCGGCCTGGTTGCAGTAGGCCTTGGCGATCGCGGTCTCCTCTGCGGAAGGGAAGCCGCGGTCTGCGTTGGCGGCCGCGCGGTAGAGCAGCAGCTGGCCCGCGTCGAGCTTCATCTTCATGTCGGCGAATTTCCACTGCAGGCCCTGGAACTCGCACAGCAGGCGCCCGAACTGCTTCCTTTGCATCGCCCACTGGCGCGCGGCCTCGAACGCATATCGGCCGAGAGCGAGCGACCGCGATGTGTTGCCGATCCGCTCGACGTTGAAGCCGGCGATCTGCTTCTTGAAGCCGCCTTCCTTCAACACCACCATCTCCGGCGGCACGTGGACGTTGTCGAAGTAGAGCTGCGTCCACTCCTCGCCCGACATGAAGGCCGAGGGCTCGCCGCGGCGCAGGCCTTCGGCCTTCGTGTCGATCAGCACCGAGCCTATGCCGCCGACGCCGGGGCCGAAGCGCACGTAGGCGAGGATGACGTCGGCATAGGCCGAGTGGGTCACGTAGACCTTGCTGCCGTTGATCCTCCAGCCTTCGCCGTCGGCCGTGGCCGTGGTCTTCAGGTCCGTGACCGCGCTGCCGGCGTCGGGCTCGGTCATGCCTACCGAGATCACCGCCTCGCCCGCGAGGATGCGGGACAAGTAGCGTTCCTTCTGCAGCGGAGTGCCGTACTCGGCGAGCACCCGCACCGGGCCGAAGTTGCCCGCCTGCACGACGTCCGCGCTCTTCGGGCAGACCGAGGCGACGGTCTCGATCGCGATCACGGCGTCCATCAGGGTGCCGCCCTGGCCGCCGTCGTCCTCCGGCATCGTGATGCCGAGGAGCCCCTGGCCGGCCATGAGCTTTGCGACATCCCAGGGGTGGTCGGGGCTGTGGGCGCGCGCAACGCGGCCCGCGGCGAGGTGCTTTTCGGCGAAACGGCGGACAGCGTCGCGGAAGTCGCGCTGCTCGGGCGTGAATTCGAAGTTCATGCGGATCCTTTCAACGCATCTTTCAATACGACCAGCCCGTCGACGGCGACCACGCCGTCGGCACGGACCATCAGGGGATTGATCTCGGACTCGGCGACAGGGTGACCGGGCAGCAGGGCCAGCCTCGACACGGCGGCCACGGTCCGGGCAAGCGCCGCCAGGTCGCCCTTTGGCAGGTTGCGGTAGCCGGAGAGCAAGGCGAAGCCTTTCACCCGGCCGATCATCTCCATGGCCTTGTCTTCGGAGACGGGTGCGCATTCGAGGGCCGTGTCGCGATAGATCTCGGCGAGCCTTCCGCCCATGCCGACCAGCACCACGGGCCCGACCATCGGGTCATGGCGGTAGCCGACGATCGCCTCGGCAAGGCCCTCCACCATGGATTGCACCAGCACGCCCTCGATCTTCGCGGCCGGCGCCGTGGAGCGCACCGTGTGCAGGATGTGCCCGATGCGCGCATCGAATGACGCACGGTCGGCGATGCCGAGCGCCACGCCGCCGACCTCGGTCTTGTGCAGGATGTCGCGCGACAGCACCTTGGCGGCGACCGGATAGGCAAGGGCATGCCGGAACTGCGGGGCGCGGGAGACTTCGCGCTCGACCGTAGGCACGCCGAGCGCGTCGAACAGCGCAAGCGCCTGCGCTTCGTCGAGTGCACCTTCGGCGGGTATTCCCCGCGGCCAACCCGGCGCGCTTGCATCGACCGGCACGGCTGGGGAAGTCCACCTGAAATACGCCGACAGCGCGTCGGCGCACGCTTCCGGTGTCCGGAAGCCGGGGACGCCCGCTTCGGCCAGCAGCCGCAGCGAAGCCTCGGCATTCGGCGCAAGGAATGCCGCGAGCGGCTTCGCGCCGCGGGCCACGCCGACGATGGGCTTCACCGCGAGGTCGGGGTGGAACTGCGCGGAGGAGCCCACGACTGCCAGGGCCGCGTCGCAGTCCGGATGGGCGAGCAGCGTCTCGAGCACTGCGCGGTACTTGTCGGCGGTGGCGGCGAGCGTCAGGTCGATGATCGGCGCGCTGCGCACGCTCACCCCCTTGTCCTTCAACGCGCCGATCAACTCCGCGTCGGGCGTGAGCGTGGCGATGCCGAGCGTGCCAAGCCGGTCCACCACGCTTGCGGCCCCGCCGCCGGTGGTTGTAACGACCGCGACCCGCGGCTGCCGTTGCAGCAGCGGGGGTTTACGGCCCGCGAGCAGCGGGACGATCTCGACCAGCGTCTCGAGCATGTCGACGCGGACGATGCCGTTGTGCCTGAAATACGCGTCGACCGCCGCGTCGCTGCCGGCAAGCGCGCCGGTATGCGAGCGGGCCAGCGCTTCGCCGAGCGCGGAGCGCCCGAGCTTGTAGGCCACCACGGGCTTTCCGGCCGCGTGTGCGCGGCGGGCGGCCCGCGCGAGCGTTGCCGCGTCGCGGATCGTCTCGAGGAACAGCAGGATGACCGAGGTGTCCGGGTCGTCGGCGAGCACTTCGACCAGCTCGCCCACGCCCACGTCGGATTCGTTGCCCACAGAGACAAGCTTGGAGAACCCCAGGCCGCGTGCCGCGCCACGCGAGATCAGCGTGCCGATCATCGTGCCGCTTTGCGAGACCACGCTCGCGCCGCCGCGCGGCAGCGCGTCCATCTCGAACACCGCGTTTACGGTGATGATCGCGCCGTTGGTGACGTTCGCGAGGCCGATCGAGTTCGGCCCGATCAAGCGAACGCCCAGCGCGCGGGCATGCTCGACGAGCCTCCTTTCGCGCTCCGCGCCTTCGGGCCCGGTCTCGGCGAAGCCGTCGCTGTAGATCGTGGCGAGGGGCACGCCGCGCGCGGCGCAGTCCTCCAGCACGGCGCCGACCTGTCCGGCGGGCACCATGATGAAGGCGTGGTCGATGTCGCCCGGCGCTTCGGCAAGCGTGGGGTACGCCACTTCACCGAGGATTTCGCCGCGGCCGGGGTTGATGGGCACGATGCGGCCGGTGTATCCGTGCTTTCTCATGAAGCGCTGCGGGCGGGCGGTGTTCTTGCCCGCATCGCCGGAGGCGCCGACCAGCGCGACCGCGCGGGGGGCGAACAGCGCCTGCGCGAGGCCGGCCTTCGCCATCAGGCCAGCGCCGTGCCGACGTCAGGCAGCGTTTCGAGCTTCCAGAGCTTCGCCACCAGCGCCTTCGCCGTCGCGTCGCCCAGCACCGGGCCCGCGAGTTCGAGGAACTTGTCCTCGAGGTCGCGGTCGGTGAGCGGAAGCTCCGGGTCGCCCTTGCGCGCGGGCTGCAGGTAGTCGACGCTGCGCCCGTCCGTGGTGTCGATGACCACGCGGGCGGCCCGCTGGTTGGGGAAGGCGGCATCCAGTTCCGGGTCGATCGACACCTCGATCTTTTTCATCAGCGAGCGGGTCACCGGGTCCTGCATGCGCGCCGGCTCGAACGCCGCGAGGCGCACGCTGCCGTGGACGAGGGCGGTCGCGACGACGTACTTCAGGCTGAAGCGCCCTTCGGCGGGCGTTACGGGATCCTCGTAGCCCGAGACTTCCTTGGCGGCGCGGTAGGAGCCGACGCGAACACGCGCGATGTCCGCGGGCTTCGCGCTGAGCTGGCGCTGGGCTTCCTGCGCGCCGTCGATGGCGGCGAAGGTGTGGCCGCAGCAGGCGTGGTTCTTGAAGGTCATCATCGTCACGTGGTGCACCTGGCCCAGCGTGGCGAGCGCCTTGTCCCAGTCGGGGCCATCGCCCATCGCGCGGCCGAACCCGGCCTCGCCCTCGATCACGTCGAGCGACCCGGTCATGCCTTCGCGCGCGCCCGCGGCCGCAAGCACGCCTGCCTCGGCCGCGTGGCCCGCGTGCAGGGGCTTGGACATCGAATCCATGCGGAACGCCTGCTGCAGCGCCGCCGCCATGGTGGCGGCGGTGGCCAGGGCGTGCGAGAAGCGCGCGGCATCGAGCCCGAAGAGTTCCGCTGCCGCCGAGGCCGCGCCGAAGCTGCCGATGGTGCCGGTGTTGTGCCAGTACTTGTAGTGCGCGCGGCCCATCGCCGCGCCGATGCGCGTCGAGATCTCGTAGCCGACGACCACGGCCCGCAGGAAGGCTTCGCCCGTGGCGCCGGCGGATTGCGCGGTCGCGAGCGCCGCGGCGATGGTGGGCGCCCCGGGGTGGTAGATGCCAAACTTGAAGATGTCGTCGACTTCAACCGTATGCGCCGCCGTGCCGTTGATCAGCGCAGCCGCCCGGGTGGAAGCCCTGCGCCCGAGCGCGAGGCGCGCGTTGCCGCGGTCGAGGTCTTCCGCCAGCGCCTTCTCGAGCAGAGTGGCTGGCGCCACGACGGCCCCAGGCAGCAATGCCGCGTACCAGTCGATCACGGCGCGCTTGGCGTGGTGCAGCGCTTCCCGCGGGATGGGCCTGGCGCGGGTATCGACCGCGTAACGGGAGAATTTCTCGACGACGTACATATCAGTCTGCCTTTGCACCTGGGTTGGGTCGATTGTGGCCTGCGCTTCGTTCCGCCGCTTGCCGTCAGGTCCCGAGCACGTCGCGGCGGCGCCCGGCATGGTACGCCCACGCTTCGGGGTTCGCGAGGCTGTGGGGGCGTTCGCCCGCAAGGATGCGCAGCGCTTCGGCGGCCGCATGCGCGCCTACGCGCGCCGACGCCTCGTCGGTATGCCCTGCCACGTGCGGGGTCATCAGCAGGTTGGGCACGTCGAGGGCCGGGTGGCCGGCCGGCAGGGCCTTGCCGTCGAACACGTCGAGCGCCGCGCCGGCGATCCGGCCGGCGCGCAGCGCCTCGAACAGCGCCGGTTCGTCGATGACCTCGCCGCGCGATGCATTGACGACCCAGGCGGTGGGCTTGATGCGTGCGATCAGCTGCGCGCTGAGGTAGCGATGCGTGTCCTTTGTGTAGGGCAGGCACGGCACGACGAAGTCGCATCCCGCGACGAGCGGTTCGATCGGCAGCGGCCGGGCCCACTCGGGCAGGTCATGGGGGCGCCGGGTGTTGACCGCGACCTTGGCGCGGAATCCGAAATGCAGGATCTCCGCGAGGCGCCGGCCGATGGCGCCGTACCCGAGGATGCCCACGGTGCGGCCGGCGAGTTCCTTGCCGTGGGTGGTCGCGGCGCGCGCCACCTCCCAGCCCGCCTCGCGGATCAGCCGGTCGCCGAGGGCAGGGCGGCGCAGCAGGTTCAGCATCTGCATCACGCAGAATTCGGCCACCGAATCCGCATTGCCGCCGGGCACGTTGGTGACGAGGATCCCTTTCGCGGTCGCGGCTTCGACCGGGATCAGGTCCAGGCCGACGCCGTGGCGCACCACGCCGAGGACCTTCGGCGCATGCTCGAAGATGTCGTCGGGCAGGGGCAGTCGCACGACGATCAGGTGCACGTCGGAGGCGAACCGGCGCAGCGTTTCGGGGGTGGCGTCGGGCGGCGTGAGGACCTCGGCATGCGCCGCGAGGGTCGCATGCGTGGCCGGCGCCACGGGGTTCGTGACCAGCACTTTCCAGCGCGTCATGGCCGGGCTGCGGCTGGGCCTAGTTCTTGTACGAGGGGTCGATGCGGTCGGCAAGCCGCCGCATGGCCGGCCATTCGAGCACGCCGTAAGGCCGGCGCGTGCCCGGCTTGTACATGTGGTTGGTCTTTTCTATGACGGACCGCGGAGGCAGCACGATGGCGTCGGCGCCGTTCTGCGCCATCAGCTGGCTGCGGCAGGCGCGCTCGATGCGGTAGGTGTTGTTGAACGCTTCGGCCACCGAACGCCCGACGGCGAGCACGCCATGGTTGCGCAGCAGCATCACGTCGCAGTCGCCCAGGTGCTTCAGCAGGCGCGCCCGTTCGGCATTGTCGAGCACCACGCCTTCGTAGTCATGGTAGGCGACCTTGTCGAAGCGCATCGCCGTCTGCGTCATCGGCAAGAGGCCCTTCTTCAGCGAGGCCACGGCCATGCCCGCGAGCGAATGCGTATGGATGATGCACTGCACGTGGGGCTTGGCCGCATGGATCGCGCCGTGGATCACGAAGCCCGCCGGGTTGAACTTGTAGGGCAGGCCTTTCGGGAAGGCGGGGGACCAAAGCACGTTGCCTTCGATGTCGACCTTGATGAGGGACGAGGCGCAGATTTCGTCGTACGTTAGGCCGAAAGGGTTGAGCAGGAACTCCTCGGTGCCGGGAATTCGCGCCGAGATGTGGTTGTAGATCATGTCGTCCATGTCGTAGTGATGGACGAGCCGGTAGGCGCACGCACAGTCGACGCGCGCTTCCCATTCGGCCGCGCTGACCTTGCCCTTCAGCGACCTGAATTTGAGCGGTGGGTAGTCCTTGTCCGGCGTGAGTTCGGGATAGGCTTTCCTCAGTCCGTCGCTGCCGGCCTTCTTCTTCATGCGGCGGCCTTCAGGCTTGCGGCTTTCGCCGCCGAGGCGCCGGCGATCTTGCCGAAGACGGCGCCGTTCGTAAGACCCGTCCCGCCGGGGTAGTTGAAGTAGAAGATCCCGCCCACCAGCTCGCCCGCCGCGTACAGGCCCGGGATCGGCACGCCGTCGGTGGACAGCACCTGCGCGTCCGTCGTGATCCTCAGGCCCCCGAACGTGAACGTGATCCCGCACGTCACCGCATAGGCCTCGAACGGCGCCGTGTCCAGCGTGTTCGCCCAGTTCGACTTCGGGATCGGAAGCCCTTGCGTGCCCCGCCCGTCCTTCACGTTCGGGTTGAAGGGCACCTCCTGCCTCACCGCCGCGTTGTACGCCTTCAGCTCGGCGAGGGCCACCTCAGGGTTCACGTCGTCGAGCTTCTGCACGAGCTCTTCCAGCGTGTTCGCCGTCACCTTCGTCACCTGCCGGATCTTGTACTCGTCCCTCAGTTGCGCCTTCACCTTGGCGTCGAAGATCTGCCAGGCGAACTGCCCCGGCTGGTTCAGGATCACCCGACCGTACTTCGCGTACGTGTAGTTGCGGAAATCCGCTCCCTCGTCCACAAAGCGCTTCCCTTCGGCGTTCAGGTATACGCCCCAGGGGTACGAGTGCTTCTGGAACTGGTCGCCCACCGCGAGGTCGCCGAACTCGGGGGCGTTCCTCTCCCAGGCCACCGCATGGCAGCCCGACCAGTTGCCCGTCGGCGCCGCGCCTATGTCCATGGCCATCTTCAGCACGTCGCCCGTGTTGAAGCGCGTGCCACGGACTTTCGCGAGTTCCCAGCCGGGCCCGAGGTAGCGCGCGCGCATCTCCGGGTTGGCCTGGAAGCCGCCGCCCGCGAGCACCACCGATGTCGCCGTCACCTCGGTGGTCTTGCCCTTGACCTTCACCCGCACGCCCTTGACGCCGTCGTCGTCCGCGATCAGCGAAACGGCCCGCGCCTCGTACCAGACATCGATGCCGTGCTTCCTCGCGGAATTGGTCAGGTTCTCCACCAGCCCCGGGCCGCCGCCGACGGCTTCCACCGTCAGCCCGCCCCAGAACTTGAACCGGCCGTTGATGTTGAAGGCCTGCCGCCCCCAGGCGGCGGTAAAGCGCACGCCCTTGGACTGCATCCAGGCCACGGTGTCCATGCTGCGCTTGACCAGGATCTCGGTGAGGTCCGGGTCGCACCTGTACTCGGTCACCCGGGCCATGTCGTCGAGGAACTGGTCGGAGGTGTAGGTCCCGAAGTCGGTGCGCTCGATCTCCTCGGGCGAGAGGTCGGGGATCGCGCGCTTGAGGTCCTCGACGCCGTCGTAGGCCACGCGCATCAGGCCGGCGGTGAACCGCGAGTTGCCTCCGGCTTCGTCCTCGGGGGCGCGCTCGAGCACCAGCACCCGCGGGCAGGATTCGCGCGCGGACAGCGCCGCGCAGAAAGCGGCGTTGCCGCCGCCGATCACGACCACATCGAAATGCTGCATTTTGACTCTCGGATCCGCTGTTTTTGGGCGGGAGAGAGTCTACCGGATTGGGAGCTAGGATTCGACAACTGTATCGCCAAGGACGCATGCAGACGCTTCAATTGGGGCCATAGCGGAACAAATAGCTTCTAAGGTTTGGCATGCTCAAGGCTAGATCGTCCAGACTCGTCCAGACGCTTTCAAATATCGAGGGGGTGTCGCCCCACTCCATTTAGTTCGAATCAGGAGAATTCAGAAGCAATGTGAGGCTAATAACCCAACCTACGGAAGAGGTGGCACGTGATGAGCAACCTGCAATTTCATAGGGCGATGCTATCGAAAAAACGATTTTGTATTCCAATTTCGGCATTTTTCTGTTTCAGTGCTCAAATGTGGTTCGAAATTCAGGCGGTTCCTGAGGAGATGTGGGGATGAGCGAAGAAAGTGGTGAGAAGAAGACAATTCGCCTAGCCGACTTAAAAGCAAAGCAGATTGGCACGGCTAGAGTGGTTAATGGACGCTACGCGATTGGTCCGAAGCCTATTCAAGGCGGAATCTCGGAGGTCTATCGTGCTGTAGATCTGGTTCAAGGTAACAGAGAGGTTGCGCTAAAACTCTTTGGTCTGGGGGGGATGCCAGACGAAGTGCTGCAGGAATCCTACAGAAGGGAACTTCAGGCATTGGGTGACTTACGTCATCCGAATATTGTTGAATTGCTGGATCATGGATGCGACGCTGAGTCAGGTAGGAATTTTCTGGTACTAGAGTGGCTTGAGCACGACTTATCGGAAATGAGAGATCAGTTTTCCGGTGCAGCGTGGAACCATTTTTATGAAGATATAGGAAGGAAGGTACTTCAAGCCTTGGCGTTCGCTCATTCTCGAGGTTGTGTGCATAGAGATATTAAGCCGAGCAACATTCTGATATCGAAATCCAGAATTCCAAAGCTAGCAGACTTTGGCATCTCAAAAATAAAGAGGCTATTAAGCCCTGGCATTACCCTGGCACAGTACGCCACCGCGCCGTATGCACCTCCAGAGTATGACGATGGATCATCGAGTTACTCCCGCGATGTTTTCGCCTTTGGTGTGGTTTCTCTCGTATGTCTGTCAACGCGGTCAATCGAAAAACACGAAGATTTGCCATCGGCAATTAGTGACTCTCGTCTTCCAAAAGATGTTCGTGACCTATTTGAAAGAATGCTGTGTCTAGACAATCAAAGTATCAGGCCGCAAAACGCCGCAGTGCTTTTGTCGCTACTCGACCAAATTTCTGTCCGAGATAAGAAGATATCGCCGACGTCAAGAATATGGATTTCATTGACTCAGCGAGCGATTCAGCACATCACGGTTGAGTTCGGATTTAGTAGCGAAGCCGAGGTAACTGAGTTCGTGAACAAAGATATCGAACATGCTCGTGTAAGGCCGGACTCTCAACAGAATCCTTCGGGAGCTGCGCAGTCGCCTACCGAAGAAATGTACTTGCTAATCGGAACGTCACTTAGCTATCGGATCGTAGTAGATCCTAAAAGTGGCATAGCGTCGGCGCGAGTGGTGTCGGCAGTTAAGCTGAATCCGTCCACCATAGATGAAATGCGAGAAGACTCATTTGAGTCACCGTCAAGCTTTGTGTGTGGATCAAGCCCGGTGGCAACAGTATCCAGCAACGCGGTCTTAGACCTTGTTTCGAGGATTTCTGAATGGGATCAGGATCGAAAAGTTCGCCTTCAGAAAAAGCGGGAGTCGTTCATCTACCAAAAGTGGCTAAGTCTTTTGCTGGCAAAGACTGAACTAGAACAAAACAAGCGAACCCCCCTTGAATATGAAGCGGTAAGCATCAAGGGGAAATTGGCAGAGTTCACTTTAACAAAAAAAGTCTCAGAAGAAGAATTGCTTGGTCAGAGCAGGAAGGTTGATCTTGGAGAGAAGAAGTTCCTGTGCGGGGACGTTCAAGATGTTTCCGGTAATCAAGTAACCATATTTATTACCAAGTTTAATGCTGAGGTCGACGAAGTACCGGAGGAGGGCGAGCTTGTCTTAGATACATTTGCCGCCGAAGTCGCAATTCAGCGGCAGAGAATTGCTTTAGATGTTGTACGTCATGGGCGAAGCATCAACCCCAGCCTTGGAGATCAAATTGTCAATCCTTCGCGCGTAGCTGAACCGCAGAGCGTTGCTACTACTTTCATTCAGTCGAACTTGGATGAGAGCAAGCAAAAGGCCGTTAGAGCCGCTCTAGGAATGGGGGATTTGCTGGCTATTGAAGGTCCGCCCGGGACTGGAAAGACCACATTTATTACGGAAGTAATCTTGCAACTTCTGAGGCGCGATCCGAAGTGCCGAATTCTATTAACCTCTCAGACAAATGTCGCGCTGGACAATGCAATTGAGAAGATTCAAATGGCAACAGTCGCGCCTGTCCGCATGGTTAGGATTGGAAGTGAAGATGAAACGAAGGTTTCTGCTGCAATTCGTCCGCTACTGATTCCGCATCAGTTGCGGAAGTGGCGTGAAGAGGCTCTAAAAAAGGGAAAAATCTTTGTGGACCGATGGGCCGCGTCGAACGGTATTTCGAAAAAAGACGTCGAAATTGCGATTCTTCTGGAAAGACTTGCTGCGGCGAAGCGGACGTTTGAGGATCTCGAAAGCCAGCGAGAGAATATTGAGAAGCGTCTCGAGAAGCCAAAATCCGACACGGTGACCGACGGGGAGCCTCTTGATTTAGGGGCGGAGCTCGCCGAAATTCAGCGCCATGAACGGGATATAAAGCGTGAAGTTCACACTCTTGGCGACAGCTTAAAGAAACTAGAGAAAACGCAGTCTGTATCCGAGCTGCTAGCAATGAGCGCTGACGAGCTCGATGAGTGGGCGCGCGCATATTTTCCGGATACCCCAGAAGCAAGCCGCTTGAGAAAGCTCCTACAGATTCATGCCGATTGGGAAATTCGGTTTGGAAGGGGAAGTGAATTTAATGCAGCACTGCTTGTTTCGGCTCAAGTTGTTGCCGGAACTTGCGTTGGATTTTTGAGCGTTAAGGGTATCCAGGATGTTGATTTTGACTATTGCATAGTAGATGAGGCATCAGTTGCGACGCCAACGGAAGCGTTGATTCCAATGTCTCGTTCTCGTAAGGCAATATTGGTTGGGGATAAGTACCAGTTGTCTCCGTTCCAAGATCCGGACTTGAGAAATCAAGGGCTTCTGAAGAAGTTTAATTTGTCCGAAGACGACCAGAAGCAAACGTTATTTAATCAAATGCTTTCTGGGTTGCCTGAGTCATCGAGGCCGTCGCTTTCAATTCAGTATCGAATGGTTGATCCAATTGGAAACATGGTGAGCCAGTGCTTTTATCGGGGGAGCCTCACGAGTCGTCGGCCAACGTTGGACGAAGATCTACTCATTACGTTTGGCAAGCCGGTCAGATGGTTTTCTACGTCGCAAATCGCAACGAGATTCGAGCGAAAAATTGGCGGAAGCTTCGCGAATCCATGCGAAACGGAAATTACAACGGCGCTTCTCGGTCGAGTTAACTTCTTTGCAAGTAAGAAAAAGAGAAAATACTCGGTTGCTGTACTAACCGGATACAACGGGCAAAAACGTGCTTTTGAAAATGCTTTCGCTTCTGAAAAGCCAAAATGGAGCGCGATATCGGAACTTCAGGTGAATACAGTTGATGCGTTTCAAGGGCGCGAGGCGGATATTGTAATTTTCTCTGTTACTAGATCCAGTCAAGCCGGGACCCTTGGATTTTTAAAGGAGTTTGAGCGTATAAATGTGGCGCTTTCTCGTGGAAAATTTTATCTAGGAATTGTTGGTGATCACGTTTTCTGCCGGACTGTAATGGGGCTGAATCCGCTAAGAGTTGTTATCGACTATATCGAGGGCAATCCCGACGGCTGCCTTATTCAGGAGGAAAGCCCGTGACCGTTGAAAGCGTAGTGGAAAAATTCGCGAATAGCCGCCCCGGGTATCGCCTTAGTGACTTTGCGGAATGTGGTCTACCGGTGTTTTGGTTGACGGTTCGGGCGCTGGTGTCCGAAAAGAAGGATCTTCCGCCGATTGAAGAGGCGTGCATGCGTGCGATCGAGGGGGGGTTGTGTGTTCCTGGAGAGGTCGGTGAGTTTCTCGGGCTATCCGAAGGGCTGACGAATACGGTTCTCGGGACGCTGCATTCGGAAGAGCATATCAATTACGTTCAGAGCGCCGGTAAGGCCAATTCGCAATTGACATTGACTGGAAAGGGGCGGCAGGTTCTCCATGCGGCAGTTTCAATTCGCCCCCAAGAACGCATTTTGCACTTTGGCTTTGATGGGTTGCTTTTTCGACCAATTTTGGTCGAAAAGGCTTATCTAGTTCGCCCTAAGGAAGCTCGAGACCTTGGCCTGCGTGAAATTCCATTTCTACCTCCGCGACGTCCTGAGCTCCCGGACTTATCAATTGAAGATATTGACAAAATCATTCAGAAGGCGGGAGGGGGGAGGGGTGACTTGCAGGAGCTGCTTGCAATTACTTCGATTGAAAGTAGAGATTTGTTTTTTATGTCGGCAGTGATGCTAATTTTTCGCTCCAATTCGACTACGGAAGTGCAAGTTTCATTTGTGCTTGATGGTCGCTCTTCCGACGACAGAGCTCATGCCTTCGCCTCAAAGGATGGCTTGAAACTTCAAGGAATTAAAGGACGGCGACCGCAGAAGGAAGTCGATATCGCGAAGGACTTTGGAGTTGCGGACTTATCCGAAAGTATTGAGCAAACTGACCAGGCTCAGCAAAGTGTTATTGATGCGGAGGAGAATGCAGAGAGAATTCGGCAGTCTCTCAGCGAGACGAGCGAGGGAGGGCGGCGAGATGCGGAGGAGAAAAGGCTAGTCGCCGCCGAGCATAAGGTTGAGGAAGCCCGCTCTGCATTGCGTGAAATGACGCAGCGGTGGCTTTACTGCGCAGATCATCCGCCACTTTTGCGCCGCGCATTGACGGAAACCAAGACACGTCTCCTGCTTATTTCGCCCTGGATAAGAGACTCGGTGGTTGATATACCGTTTTGTGGCGCCTTGGAGGAACTCCTAAAGCAAGGCGTCGATGTTTACATCGGTTATGGCTTGGTTGATGGTGGACCAAAAGCGAGTAAGGAGAAACCGCCAATTACCTTTGCGGCAAAGGAGAGGTTAGAAAGTCTTCAAAGTAAATATCCGAAATTTCGCCTAAAGCTATTGGGCGATACGCATGCAAAGATCTTGCTTTCAGACACTGCCTTTGCGATCTCAGGCAGTTTTAATTGGCTCTCGTTTAAGGGAGATCCCAATAAAAAGTTTAGAGACGAGCAGGGATTTTTAGTTTCAAACCCCACTCTTGTTGAACAAAAATTTCAGGACCAAGTGAAATTATTCTCGACATCGTAGTGGGCGCTCGCGAATTTCGATGGTGTGGGCCGGATTACGCGAATACGTACGCGTCCATGGCCATCACGCCGCGATCGACGCTGTCGTGTACGCGGACGACTTTGGCCCCATCGGCTGCACCCAGCGCCACGTACAGCGGCATCAGGTGGTCGTCGGTCGGGTGGGCACGGGCCGCGTGCGGCGCGCGCTTGCGGTAGTCGAGCAGGGCGTCGACGTCGCCGGCCTGCATTTTCTCGAGCATCCATGTGCGGAATTCATCCACATACGGCGCCGACCGACCGGGCGGGATGTCGTTGAAGAATTCGCGCAGGTTGTGCGTGATGCCGCCGGTGCCGAACACCAGCACGCCTTCGGCCGCCAGCGGCGCAAGCGCCTGCCCGATGCGGAAATGGTGCTCCGGGCCCTTGCGAAACTGCGTGGACAACTGTGTCACCGGGATGTCCGCGAGCGGATACATCCTGCGCAGCGGGACCCATGCGCCGTGGTCAAGGCCACGGCTGGGATGGACGGCCGTGCGGATTCCCGACGCCTCGAGCAGCGAGATTGTGCGACACGCGAGTGAAGGCGCTCCCGGCGCGGGGTAGCGGATTTCATACAAGGGTTCCGGGAACCCGTAGAAATCATGGATCGTTTCGGGAGACTCAGCCGAGCTGACCATCGGCGATTCCGTGTCCCAATGGGGGGAGATCGCGAGCACCGCCTGCGGTCGCGGCAGGGTCTTGCCGAGTTCGTCCCAGGCGGTGCCGGCCGCACCCGCATCGAGTGCGTGCGTGGGGGCACCGTGGGAGACGAATGTGACGGGCAGGCGGGGCATCGCGGGTTCTCCTTTTCCTGCTTACTTCACGAGGCCTTCGGCCTTGAGGGTTTCCTGCACCTTCGGGCGCGCGGCGACGCGGCCCATGAAGGCCTGGATGTTCGGCCACTTGCCGAGGTCGAGCTTGAGCGGCGCGGCCCAGCCGAGCACCGTGAACAGGTAGGCGTCGGCCACCGTGAACTTGTCGCCCATGATGTACTGCTTGCCGGCGAGCGCCTTGTCGAGCGGGGTCAGCCGGCGATCGATCGTGCCGAGCTGCACTTCCTTCATCTCGGGCGTCATCTTCGGGTTGAAGAGCGCGCCGATCTGCTTGTGCACTTCGGTCGCGGCGAAGTTCACCGCTTCCATCTGGTGGTAGCGCTCCATGCTGCCGGGCTTGGCCGCGAGGCCGGACTCCGGCTTCTGGTCGGCGAGGTACTGGATGATGACGCCGACTTCGGTCAGGACCTCGCCGCTGTCGAGCTGCAGGGCGGGCACGTAGCCTTTCGGGTTGATCGCCCAGTAGTCGCCGCCGTCGGCGGTCTTCTTGCCGGGAATGTCCACCTTGACGAGGTCGACCCTGAGGCCGGCCTCGGTGGCGACGATGTGGGGGGCCATCGAGCAGGCGCCGGGGGAGTAATAGAGTTTCATGCGTAGTGCCCTTTGGTGTGGGTGGTCGTGAAGAGGGTGTTGCCGAGGGCGAACCTGCCGTCGCCGAGCAGCGCCTGGACGATCGCGGCCGCTGCGAGGAACGCAGGATACTCCCAGCCGCCGTTGGGCGAAGTGAACAGCCAGCCGTTGCCGGCATGTGCCCACAGTGCCCCGAGCAGCACCGGCACGAGTGCCGCGGCCACGTAGCGTGTGCCGATGCCGGCGAGGATCAGCGCGCCGCCTATGAGCTCGGCGGCGAACGTCGCGTAGGCGAGGGGCCCGGGCAGCCCGAGGGATTCGAAGAACTTCGCGGTGCCGGGCAGCGTGAACACGACGTACTTGAGCAGCGCGTGGGCGATGAACATCATGCCCAGCGAGACCCTCAGGACGAACGCCGCGTACGGCGCGGTTTTCTGGTCGATCATTTTCAGGCTCCTTTTGAATTGGATTGGTGACGGCCCGAATCTTGTTTGATTTAAGAAGGGGGATAAATAGTGATTCCTTAAATTAATTGTCCCCAAATATGGGATAATTTGGCATGGATCGCTTTGCCGCCATGTCTGTTTTCTCGAAGGTCGTGGAACTGGGCAGCTTCGCGCGCGCCGCGGACCGGCTGGAGCTCTCTACCTCCGCGGTCTCCCGCCACGTCGCGGACCTGGAATCCCACCTGCAGACGCGCCTGCTCAACCGCACCACCCGCAAGCTCTCGCTGACCGAGAGCGGGCACGCGTTCTACGAGCGCTGCGTGCAGGTGCTGGCCGACCTCGACGAGGCCGAGCAGGCTGCGGCGCAGACTTCGCTCGTCCCGCGCGGGACGATCAAGCTGACCTGCGGTTTCTCGTTCGGCCTGCTGCATCTCGCGTCCGCGGTGGCCGAGTACCTCGCCCGCTACCCGGAGGTGAAGTTCGACGTGTCGCTCTCGGACCGGGTCGTGGATCTCGTGGAGGAGGGCTTCGACCTCGGCGTGCGCATCGGGTCGCTCGGCCCGGCCAACCTGATCGCAAGGAAGCTCGGCGAAACCCGCTTGATCGCTTGCGCTTCCCGCGCCTACCTGAAGAAGCACGGCACGCCGCAGACGCCGGAGGACCTCGCGCACCACAACTGCGTGACCTACGCCTACGTTCCCGACAGTACGCTGTGGAGGTTCCGCGACCAGGCCGGGGGCGAGCGGCCGGTGACGGTGTCCGGCAACGTCCACGCCAACAATGGCGACCTGCTCACGCAGGCTGCGGTGAGCGGCGTCGGCATCGTGTTCGAGCCCGAGTTCATCGTCGGCGAGGCGCTTGCGGCGAAGAAGCTGGTGCGCCTGCTCGAAGCCTACGAGCCCGCGCCGCTGGGCATATACGCGGTATATGCCAGCCGCAAGCACTTGTCCGCAAAGGTAAGATCGTTCGTGGACTTCCTCGCCGAGCGGTTCCCGGACTAGGCGGCCGGCCTACTTCACCCGGCCCGCGAACATCAGGAACGCGCCGAGCGCAATGGCCGCGCCGCTGAGCACGACGGGGATCGCGACAGATTCCTTTTCCTGCACCTTGAGTTCGATCGAGCCGAGCTTGACGGCCGTCGTGTCCTTTGTGTAGCTGAACCCGCCGTACATCAGCCCCAGGGCGCCGGCGACGATCAACAGGATCCCGAAGATCTGGGTGGTTTTCATGGTAGTCCCTCCAATGGGCTCCCGCGAAGGGCGAGGCCTGGATTGGAGGGTAGGTCGCAGCAGCCTCATGGTCTGTGCGAAAACGCGCACAGGCCCGCGAGTTTCGTGCTTTCAGTCGGCCTTGATGCCGGCCTTCTGCACCACGTCGCTCCAGCGCGCCTGCTCCTGCCGGATGAAAGCGACGAACTCGGCGGGCGTGGATCCGACCGCAATGGCCGCGTCCTGCGAGAAGCGGTCCTGCACGGACTGGGTCTTCGTCGCCCTGGCCGCCTCGTCCGCGAGGCGCTTCACGACCGCGTCCGGCGTCTTCGCCGGGACCATCAGCCCGTACCACTGCGAGGTCTCGAAGCCGGCATAGCCCTGCTCCGCTACCGTCGGGACGTCGGGGAGCAGCGGAATGCGCTGCGTGGTGCCGATCGCGATGCCGCGGAGCTTGCCGGCTTTCACGTGCGCGAGCAGCGGCGGCACGCCCGCGGCCGATGCGTCCGTGCGCCCGGCGAGGAGGTCGGTCAGTTGCGGGCCGGTCCCTTTGTAGGGCACGTGCACGAGGTCCATCTTGGTCACGAGCTTGAGGTATTCCATCGCGAGGTGGCCCGCGCTGCTGTTGCCCGCCGAGCCGTAGGTGAGGATGCCGGGCTTCGCCTGGGCCAGTTTCACGAACTCGCGCAGGTCCTTCGCCGGCACGCCCGCGTTGACCACGTACAGGCTCGGCACCTTGGCCAGCAGCGACACCGGGATGAAGTCGGCGAGGTCGTAGGCGAGCTTCCTGGTCACGTACGGGTTGACGGCGATCGAACCTATATGGCCCAGAACCAGCGTGTAGCCGTCGGGATCGGCCTTGGCCACCTCCTGCATCGCCACTGCGCTCGCGCCACCGGGCTTGTTCTCTATGAATACCGACTGTCCCATGCTCTTCGACATCTCGAAAGCGATGGCGCGCGAGACGATCTCGGAGCTGCCGCCGGGCGCGAACGGGACGACGAGGCGGATCGCCTTCGAGGGATACTGGGCGTGGGCCGCCAGGCCGCAGGCCGCAAGCAGGGCGGTGCCCAGGGCGATGATCGAATTGCGCATGTGTTCCTCCTAGAACTGGTAGCGGCGCAGGCCGCCGTCGACGGGGATCACCGTCCCCGTAATGTAGCGCCCGCGCGGCGAGGCAAGGAAGCAGACCAGGTTGGCGATGTCCTCGGGCTGGCCGTACTCGCCGACCGGGATCTCGTGCTCGGATTGCCACTTGCGGTACTCGGGCGTGTAGTTGCGCAGGATCTGCTCGCTGATGATCCGCCCCGGCGGGATGCAGTTCACGGTGATGCCGTGCTTGCCGACTTCGCGCGACAGGCCCTTCGCCCACGAATGCATCGCCGCCTTGGCGCAGAACGCGCCGTTGATGCCTTCGGGTTCGCTCTTGCCCGTGATGTTGACGATGCGGCCCCAGTTGGCCTTCATCATCCGGTCGAGCAGCTTGTGGGTGAGCTGGCGCTGGCGGGTGAAGTTCAGCGTCAGCGCCTCGTTCCATTGCTCTTCCGCCGTATCCAGCGCGAACTTTCGGCTGCCGCCCGCGTTATTGACGAGGATGTCGACCGAGCCCAGCCCGGCGAGGGCCTCGCCCGAGATCGCGGCCGGCGCATCGTCGCGCATGAAGTCGCACTCGATCACGACGGGCTGCGCGCCTCCGGCGGATACGATCTCCTTCGCGACTTCGTCCAGCAGGTTGCGGCGGCGCGCGGCGATGGCGACCCTCACGCCCTCCGCGGCGAGCGCGAGAGCGATGCCGCGGCCGATGCCGGTGCTGGCGCCCGTGACGAGCGCGGTCTTGCCCTTGATGCCCAGGTCCATGTTTTCTCCCCCTCCGAGGGGCGGAGTGTACAGCGGGAGGTCGCCGCCCCTCGACACGGGTACCATTCGCCCCGGAGGCACGCCCGACAATGCCGGCAAGATTTCTGTTGGTCCTCGCAGGAGCCTGTATTGCCTACGGCAGTACGGTGTCCGCGCAGACGGCCGGCTACCCATCCCGGCCGATCCGCTTCATCGTCGGCTTCCCGCCGGGCGGCAGCACGGATGTGGCCGCGCGCCTGATCGCGCCCCGCCTCGCGGAACGCCTTGGCCAGCCCGTGCAGCTCGAGGCCCGCGCCGGGGCCGGCGGTACGATCGGTGTGGATGCGATCGCCAAGGCAGCGCCCGACGGGTATACGATCGGATTCGGCGTATCCGGCGCGCTTGCCGTGCAGGCGGCCTTGCAGCCGGGCCTGTCGTACGATCCGGTCAAGGACATCGCTCCCATCACGCTGGTCGTCATCAATCCGCTGGTGCTCGTTGCGAACCTCGACGCCCCCGCGGCCTCGGTCCGCGAACTGATCACCTACGTGAAACCGCGGCCGGGCCGGATCGCATTCGGCACCGGGGGAAGCGGCACGGCGATGCACCTGGCGGGGGCCATGCTGAACCTGATGGCGGATATGGAACTGGTCCATGTCCTCTACAAGGGCAACGGCGCGGCGGTCGCGGGATTGCTCGGCGGCCAGGTGCCGTTCGCGATCGTCGACCTTACAAGCGCGCACGGCTTCATCCGGGCCGGACGCATCCGCGCCCTTGGCGTCACGGGCACGAGGCGCAGCCCGCTCGCGCCGGGGATTCCCACGATCGGCGAGGCCGGGGTACCGGGGTTCGACGTGACGAGCTGGTTTGGCGTCATCGCGCCGGGAGGCACGCCGGCCGACATCGTCGCACTTCTGAATGCGGAGCTGGTCGCATCGATCGACAGCCCGGATGTGCGCGAGAAACTCGCGGCCGTGGGCCTCGAACCCGCCGCAGGGTCGTCCGACGAATTCGGCGCGCTTGTCCGCAGCGAGATCCGCAAGTATTCGAAGCTCATCAAATCCTCTGGAATACGAATCGAGTGAATTCATGAAACGCATGCTCCTGACCCTGGCTTTCCTCTTCCCGACTTGCGCCGTTGCGGCCGACTGGGTTCTCGCCGCCGACCGGGTGGAAGTGCGCGCCGGGTCCACGGTGGCCGTCGATGTCCTGTATGCCGGGACCGGCAGCGTCGCATTCCCGGAGACGCTTTCCGCGAGGGCGCGCACCTCCGCGCGCGCCTGGGCGCTGGACCTGCGCGCGAGCGGACCCGCGCAAGGCATGCGGCGGCGTTACTCGGCCATCCTCCCGGCCGGCGCAACCGGTCCGGTGACGCTGGACCTGGTGACGCACGCGTCGAGCAAGCTGGTCTTCGTCGCCCGCGAAGGCGTGGACCCGGTCGTGCAGCTGGTGGAACCCCGCCCGGTGCCAGCGCCAGCGCCAGCGCAGGGCGGTGAGGCAGTGCAGGCGCCCCAGCAGTTGCTGGAGCCCGTGCTCTCGGCGCACGAGCCCATGTATTTCCTCGTCGGCACGCGCCAGGGCACCAGCGCGCGCTACCAGATCTCGTTCAAGTACCGCCTCTTCGACGACGATTCGGGCTGGGGGAAGGACCGGCAGTGGCTGACCGGTTTCTATTTCGCCTATACGCAGAGTTCGCTGTGGGACCTGTCCAGCCAGTCCAAGCCTTTCCGCGATACGAGCTACCGGCCGTCGGCGTTCTGGCAGTGGCAGCGTACGGACGACAAGACCTGGGTCGACGCCGCGCGTGTGGGCCTGGAGCATGAATCCAACGGCAAGGAAGGCGCCCGCTCGCGCTCCATGAATACCGCGTTCGTGCAGCCGGTCTGGCGCTGGTCGCTGGCGGACGAGCGGGTGGCGGCCTTCGAGCCGAAGTTCATCGCCTACCTCGAGAAGGGCGAGAACCCGGACATCCAGAAATA
Source organism: Burkholderiales bacterium (assembly GCA_965279075.1). Taxonomy (GTDB): domain Bacteria; phylum Pseudomonadota; class Gammaproteobacteria; order Burkholderiales; family SG8-39; genus SZAS-79. The sequence continues at coordinate 95,215 of CBDIHI010000004.1, forward strand.
CCGCGGCTACGCGGATTGGCGGCTGAGGTTCGGGCGGGAGGACGGGCTGGTGCTGGCTTCGACCGTGCGCACCGGGACCAGCGGCCGCGGCAGCGTGCAGGTCGACGCCTCGTATCCGTCGCGCGATGAATTGTTCGGGCGCATCGGCGGGTACTGGCACGTGCAGTATTTCAACGGCTACGGCGAGGACATCCTCGGCTACAACCAGAAGCGCGACGCGCAGATCCGCATCGGGGTCTCGATCGTGCGCTAGTCGGCGGTCGCGCCCGTGGCCTTCACGACCGGCGCCCACTTGGCGATTTCCTTCCTCACGAAAGCCTCGAACTGCTCCGGCGTGGAGGCAACCGGATCCATGCCGAACTGCAACATGCGCTCGTTGAGTTCCGGCGTGCGGATCGCGGCCGCCACGTCGGCATAGATCCGCTGTACGACTTCGCGCGGCGTCCCGCCCGCGGTGACGAGCCCGAACATCCCCACGGCATCGAACCCCGGCACGACTTCGGCGAACACCGGGATCTCCGGCGCGAGCGGTGTGCGCGCCGCGCCCATCAGCCCGATGTTCTTGATCCTGCCCGCCTTGGCATACTGCGTCAGCGCCGGCTGGATCGGGTCGACGATGAAGTCGATGCGCCCGCCGAGCAGGTCGTTCTGCGCCGGGGCGCTGCCTTTGTAGGGGACGTGGACGAACTGCGTACCCGCCATCGAGTTCAGCAGCTCGGCGCCCAGGTGCGACGAAGTGCCGGCGCCCGCGGTCCCGTAGGTGATCTTCCCAGGCCGCTTCTTCGCCAGCGCGATCAGCTCGGCGGGCGTATTCGCTTCGAGGGAAGGGTGCGCCGCCACGAGCAGGTGCAGCAGGCTGAGTTGCGTGATGCCGGCCAGGTCCTTCAGCGTGTCGTAGGGCATGTTGCGGCGCAGGCTCGGGTTGATCACGTGAGCCATGGTGACCATCCCGAGCGTGTGCCCGTCGGGCGGCGCCTTGGCGACGAAGTCGGTGCCGACGACGGTGCCTGCGCCGGGCTTGCTCTCGACGAGCACGGGCTGCTTCCAGGTGTCCTGCAGCCGGCTCGCCAGCAGCCGCGCAAACGCGTCAGTCGGCCCGCCCGGCGGGAACGGCACCACCAGCCTTACCGGCTTCGAGGGAAACGGCTGCGCGAGTAGTGCCGGCGTCGCGAAAAGGCCGAACAGGGCGGCGAATGCCGCCAGTGCAATTCTTGGTCTTGTCATGGTCTCCCCCTGCGAACCGCATGCTATTCGCAAGCGCCCGATTGGTCTAGCATCCCTGCGGAACATACAAAACCAAAAGAGGAGACACGAATGGTCCGAACCAGAGGGCTGTCCCCTGATGTGCGCCGCATTGCTTGCCGGAGCTTTCGCAGCGGGCAGCGCATGCGCCCAGGCCCCGTTCCCCGCCAAGCCGGTGAGGGTGGTCATTCCCTTCCCGCCCGGTGCGGGTGCGGAGAACGCGGCGCGCCTCGTCGCGAACGCGTGGTCGAAGGCCCTCGGCCAGAGCTTCGTGATCGACGCGCGCCCGGGCGGCAACACGATGATCGGTGCGGAAGCCGTGGCGAAATCGGCGCCCGACGGGTACACGCTCTTCGTCTGCGCGGCCTCAACCATGGTCGTCACGCCGATGCTGATGGGTGCCAGGGCGCCGATCAACGCGCAGCGCGATTTCGTTCCGGTGGGGCTGGTGTCGCGTCTGCCGTTCTTCCTGGTCGTGCCCTCCGAGGTTCCGGTGAAGTCGGTGCAGGAACTCGTGGCCATGGCCAAGGCGAAGCCCGCTGCCGTGACCTACGCGTCGAACGGCAACGGCACGGCCGGACACCTCGGGTTCGAAGTCCTCAAGCGCCTGGCCGGTATCGACCTCACGCACATCCCCTACAAAGGCTATGCGCAGGCGCTTCCCGACCTGCTCGGCGGCCGGGTGACGACGATGATGGCCGACCTGGTCGTGGTCGGCCCGACGATCAAGGACGGGCGCCTGCGCGTGCTGGCGGCGACGTCGCTCGAGCGCTCGAAGTTCATGCCGGGCGTCCCCGCGATGTCCGAGCTGGGATTCCCGGGGTTCGAGGCTACGGTGTGGTTCGGCGCCTTCGCCCCGGCGGGCACGCCGCCCGAGATCGTCGCAAGGCTCAACACCGAGATGCGCAGGTACCTCGCCACCGCGGAGGCGAAGGAAGGCTACGAGAAACTCGGCCACGAGCCCGCGCCGTCCACGGCGGAGGAACTGCGCATGCAGGTCGCCTCGGATGCCGAGAAATACGGCCGCATCGTGCGCGAATCGAACATCCGGCTGGATTGAGCTTGGCGCCGGTCGAGTTTTATTTCGATTTGATTTCGCCTTATGGCTACCTCGCCTCGACCCAGGTCGAGGCGCTGGCGGCCCGCTACGGGCGCGAAGTGGACTGGAAGCCGGTACTGCTGGGCATCACGGTGCTGAAGGTGATGGGCCTGAAGCCGCTGCCCGAGACGCCGCTGAAGAAGGACTACATCGCGATCGACAAGCCGCGGATGGCGACGCTGCTCGGCGTGCCCTACAAGGAGCACGGGCTCAAGGGCGTGAATTCGCTCGCCGCCTCGCGCGCCTACCTGTGGCTGAAGGCAAAAGACCCGGCGCTGGCGAAGGGGTTCGCCAGGCGCATCTATGCGAGGCTCTGGGTGCAGGGGCGTGACATCACCCAGGCCGAGGCGGTTGCGGAAGAAGGCGAGGCACTTGGCCTGGGGCGCGCGGAGTTGCTTGCCGCCATCGAATCGCCGGAGATGAAGTCAGCGCTGAAGGAGGCCGTCGACGCGGCGATCGCCAAGGGGGTGTTCGGCGTGCCGACCTTCATCGCCGACGGCGAGCCGATCTGGGGCGTCGACCGGCTGTGGATGCTCGAGCACTGGCTCAGGAAGGGGAACTGGTCGCCCTGACCAGTCGCTGGCGCAGCTCGGCCTTGGAGATCTTTCCCAGCGTGCCGGTGCGGATCGAATCGGTGACGATCACCTCGCGCGGGACCTTGAATTTCGCGAGCGATGCCCTGCAATGGGCGGCGATCCGCTCTTCCATGCCCGCCGGCGCGTCGTCCTTCAGCACGACGAAGGCCACCGCGACCTCGCCGTAGACCGGGTCGGGTTTCGCGACCACGGCGGTTTCCTTCACGCCCGGCACGGCGAGCACGGTGCGCTCGATCTCCGCGCCCGAGACGCCTTCGCCCCCGACCTTGATCATGTCCTTGGCGCGGTCGGCGAACTGGATGCACCCGTCCTCGTGCAGTGTGACGCGGTCCCCGGTCCGGAAATACCCGTCGGCGTCGAAGGCCTCGGCCGTGGCCTGCGGGTTGCCGTAGTACCCGGCGAAGAGCGACACGCCGCGCACGCCCTTGACCAGCAGGTTGCCGGTCCCGCCCGGCGGCACCGGCGCACCTGCGTCATCGACGACCCTCACCTGCAGGCCGGTGGACGGGCGGCCGATGGTGCGCGGTCGCTGCGGCGCATGCGGGTCTCCGACGATGCCCTGCGTGACGACCTCGGTCATCCCCCACCAGCCGAGCATCCGCGCGCGGAAGTACTTCTCCTGCTCGGGGATCCATGTGGACGCGCCCCACTGGCGGAACCTGTGGTCGTCCGGCACCGGGTGCTGTGCCATCACGCTGGTCGTGAACTGCACGTGCGAGCACACGGTCGAGCCGTGCTCGAGCGCCACGGGCCACAGGCGGGAGGCGGAAAACTTCGGCTGCAGCACTATCGTCGCGCCGGCCCAGAAGGCCGCCAGCACCGACCACGACAGGCCCACCACGTGGCACAGGGGCAGGAATACCTGGTACACGTCGTCGGGTCGCAGGCCTTGCTGCAATGCGCCCATTTGCGCGCCCCACAAGGCATTGGCGTGCGTCCACAGCACGCCCTTCGGGCGCGAAGTCGTGCCCGAGGTGAACATGATCGTGGCGGGCGCAGCCGGATCGGCCGCGCGCAACGGCATGGGGTCGGATCGCAGGGCTTCGAACGCATCGCCGGTCGTCACGACCCACGGGAGGTGCGGGCAGTGTTCGGCGAAGAGCGGGGCGAACCGGGGCTGGGTGATTGCCCCTGCGGCGCCCGTCATCTGCGCGAAGTACTCGACCTCGGGTCCGGCGCTCGCCGCATTCGTGTTGCCGCAGACCGCACCGGCGTGGAGGCAGGCGAACCAGGCGAGCAGGTGCTCGGGGCAGTTCTCCATGTGCACCATGATGCGGTCGCCCGGCGCCACACCACGCGCCACAAGGCCGCCGGCGAGGCGAGCGACCTCGTCCGCGAACTGCGCGTAAGTCCAGGTGCGTCCGGGGCCTTCGAAGGGGGCCCATGCCACGAAGGGGTGCGTGCCCCGTTCCCTTGCGCGCGTCGCGAGCAGGGTGGGTATGTCGAGGCCGGCATAGCGGATGTCGGTCATTTTCCGGCGGACTTGCCCCACAGGTCTTCGAGCCGCGCGTCGCGCCCGCATCCATTGCGGTAGAACTTGTAGCGCACTGGGTTCTTCTTGTAATAGTCCTGGTGGTACTCCTCGGCAGCCCAGAACTCCGTCCCCGCGACGATTTCCGTCACGATCGGCGCCTTGAAGGGCTTGGTTTTCTCGAGTTGCGCGCGCGACTCCTCGGCAAGGCGTTTCTGCTCGGGCGACAGGAAGTAGATCCCCGTGCGGTATTGCGAGCCGGTGTCGCAGAACTGGCGGTCCTTCACGGTGGGATCGATGTTGCGCCAGAAGACTTCAAGCAGCCTGGCATAGGTGATTTTCGTCGGGTCGTAGACGATCCGCACCGCCTCGGTATGCCCGGTGATGCCGGCGGAAACGTCCATGTACTGCGGGTTCCTGGTCTTGCCCGAGGTATAGCCCGACGTGGTCGATACGACCCCGGGGAGGACGTCGAAGGGCGGCTCCATGCACCAGAAACAGCCGCCGGCGAAGATCGCCGCTTCGAGACCCGCAGGCGGGGCCTTTTCCTGGGCGTGGGCGGTCGGGGTAAGCAGCGCGAGGCAGATCGCCACTGCGTGAAGGATGGGGCGGATGAGGTTCATGGTGGGCCTGTGGTGGGGGCGGACGCTCGTTAGTCCCGCCGCAAGGGGGAACCTTACGCTTTGCCGGGCAATGCGACGTTGGTTTGCAGCCAGTGCGCCGCCGCGAGCGTACGGGCATCGTCGCCGATGCGGCCCACGACCTGGAATCCTATGGGCAGGCCGTTGGGACCCTTGCCGTAAGGAACGTGAACGCACGGCGTGTGCAGCAGGCTCCAGGCACGGTTGAAGTAGGGCAGTCCGGTCGCGTTGCCCTTGGGCGCCTCGCCCTGGCTGCTCGGCACGACCAGCACGTCGAAGCCGGCCATCACGCCGTCGAAGCCGCGGCGGCCTTCACGCGCGACCTCCATCGCCGCGTCGTAGTCCGCCCAGGGTACCGCGAGGCCGCGGCCGAGCTGGCCCAGCAGGGGCTCGCGGATCCGGTCGCGATGGAGCGCGTATTCGCCGGTGAGGCAGCGCGCGACTTCGTAGTCCCAGATCAGGGCCTGCGCGTCGTGCATCTTCCCATACGGGGAGGGCAGCGCGAAGTCGGCGACCTTTGCGCCCGCGCGCGCGAACTCGGCGCCGAGGCGCGAAAAGAGCTGCCGGACCTCGGGTTGCGCGTGCTCCCACTGCGGCGTGAGGCACAGGCCGACGCGCGGTGCGGCCGGGCTGTCCGGTACTGCGAGCGGCCGGCCGGTCAGTGCGCCGGTGAACAGGCCGAGATCCTCCACCGTCCTCGTGAACAGCCCTACGGTGTCGAGGCAATAGGAGATCGCCTTGACGCCTACCGTGGGCAGGAGCGCATACGTCGGCTTGTAGCCGACCGCGCCGCAGAACGAAGCCGGGCGGATGGTCGAGCCCACGGTCTGCGTCCCGAACGCCACCGGCACCATGTTCGCCGCGACCGCCGCCGCGGAGCCCGAGGAGGAGCCGCCGGGCGTGTGGTCCGGGTTGTGCGGGTTGCGCGTCTTGCCCGGCGGGAAGGTGGCGAATTCGGTGGTCACCGCCTTGCCGAGGATCAGACCGCCGGCCGCGCGGGTCTGCGCGATCACGGCGGCGTCGACGCGCGGCTGGTGGTCCTTGTAAATGGGGGAGCCGTATTCGGTGGGCAGGTCGAAGGTGTCGAAGACGTCCTTCACGCCCACCGGCAGCCCGTGCAAAGGGCCGCGGATCGCGCCGCGGTCGAGTTCCCGGGCGGCCGCGAGCGCCGTGTCCCTGCGCAGGCAAGCCCAAGCCTGGACCGCGGGCTCGCGCGCATCGATATGTTCGAGAAGGCCGAGCACCACGGCCTCGGCGGTGACTTCGCGGCGGGCGAGCCGGCGGACCAGCTCGGCGGCGGTCAGCTCGTGCGGCGCCACCCGGCTACTTCGCGTCGAGCGTCGGCGGACGCCAGTTGTAAGGCAATGGCCCCGGCACGCGCAGTACCCGCACCATGCGGGTCGCGGATTCCTTGCCGCGGTAGTAGCCCGGTACGACGACGGTCTCGGTGAAGCCCATCGCGCGATAGAAGGCCCGGGCGGCCTCGTTGCTCGAGCGCAACTCGAGGTGGATGGAGGCGAGGCCGGCCGTGGCGACGGACTCGACCAGCCAATCGATCAGGCGCCGGCCGACGCTGTGGCGCCGGTGGCTCGGACGGACCGCGAGCAGCATGAGGTGCGCGCGCTCGTCGCCGAATTCCATGATCGCGAAGCCCACCAGCTGCGAGCGGTCGCAGGCCACGAGCGTAACCGTGTCGCGGTCGTTCATCGCGCGGCGGATGCGCTCGGGTTCGTACTTCCATCCGAGGCCCGCCTCGATCAGGTCGCGCGACATCAGCGCGATCGCCTGCGCGTCGTCGTGCTGCGCGATCCTCAACGTGATGGCGGTGGCCGTCATGGAGATTCATTCTGCCACAGCTAGTCCGGCTTGATGCCGAGCGGCCTGACGGTGGCGCGCCAGTAGGCGAGGTCCTTGCGGACGCGTTCATTGACCTCGTCGGGCGTGAGGTCGGAGGCCGAAAGGCCCTGGCGCTCGAGCAGGAGCCGGTACCTCCGGCGTCTTGGTGATCCGCCGGATCTCGGCGTTCAGGCTGTCGACCACCGGCCTGGGCGTGCCGCCGGGCGCGAAGGCCGTGATCCAGTAATGCACGGTGGTCACGCCCGGCAGGCCGACTTCGGCGAAAGTCGGGACCTCGGGGATGAGCGGGTTGCGCTTCGCCGCAGGCACGGCCAGCAGGCGGATCCTGCCGCCTTTGGCCATCGGCGCCGCGAGGCTCACCGGGGGGAAATTGAAGCTCATGCGCCCGGACAGGAACTCCTGCATCGCGGCGCCCGCCCCCTTGGCGGGGATGTGCACCGCGTCGAATTTCGCTTCCCGCTTGAAGACTTCGCCGACGATGTGGCTGGGAAACCCGTTACCGGAAGACACATAGTTCGCGCCTGCCGGGTCCTTGCGCATCGACTCGACCAGTTCCTGCACGGTCTTCGCCGGCGAGCCGGTGGCGACCGCAAGCACCACGTCCCCGCCGTCGCCGATCATCGCGACGCCCTGTAGGTCCTTCACCGGGTCGTACGACAGCTTGTCGTAGATCGCCGGATTGACCACGATCGGCGCGTCGACCGTCAGCAGCAGCGTGTGCCCGTCAGGCGTGGCGCGCGCCACTGCGGCAGTGCCGAGGTTGCCCCCGGCGCCGCCACGGTTCTCGATCACGAAGGGCTGGTTGAAGCGCTCGCGGAGCCGGTCGCCGAGCACGCGCGCGAGGATGTCCGAGGGCCCGCCAGGGGCTGCGGGCACGACGATGGTGACGGTCTTCGAAGGGAAGGCCTGCGGGAAGGCCGGGGCGCAGGCCAGTGCGCCGGCCGCCAGCGCCAGGATGCGGATCGATGTGGTGCGCATTGCGGAGAGTCCTTTATTTCAAGTAGCGTTCGGGGCCATAGGCGGGATTGGGTTCGCCGCCGATCTTGAGGATGCCACTGATGCGCGCCACCGGCGCGCCGTCGGCCGCAAGCAGTCCCTGCGCGAACGCGAGGTTGCGCGTAGTGCGCAGCACGTCGACGCGCGCCTCGAGCCATGCCCCCCTGGGCGCGGGGCCGAGGAAGTCGCAGGTCACGTTCACCGTGGGCAGGAAGCGCGAGAGCTTCGCCTGCACGTTCACGCCGATCGTGAAGATCAGGTCCGCCAGCGTCAGCAGCATGCCGCCGTGGCACATGCCCATCGAATTGCAGTGGCGCTCCTCGACGCGCAGGCCGAGCAGCAGGTGGTCCCCGTCGGGTTTCGCGTACACCGGCCCGTTCGCGTTCAGGAACGCGTTTGCGGGCAGGTCGAGTGCCTTGAACCCGGCGGGGATGTCCACGGTGCGCCCCTTGTGCCTCAGTACCCGCGCGCCGGGTCGACGACGTTGGCAAGCTTCCTGCCGAGCGCGAGGCGCTTCGCGTTGGCGAACGCCAGGTCGAGCGTCATTGGCATGTAGTCGTCGTTGTCGTCCGAAGAGCAATGCGGCGAGAGGTAGACGTTGGGCGCGCCCCACAGGGTGGCGTCGCGGGGGAGGGGCTCGGGATCGAACACGTCGAGCACGGCGCCCGACAAGTGTCCGGAACGCAGCGCCTTCTCAACCGCGGCCTGGTCGAGCACCGGACCGCGGCCGATGTTGATGAGGCCGCTGCCCTTCTTCATCAGCGCAAGCTCGGCCCGGCCGATCAGGTGACGCGTCTCGGGCGTGAGTGGCGCCGCGACTGCGACGATGTCGGCTTTGGGCAGCAGGCGTCCCAGGTCGCGGATCGAGTGAACCTTTTCGGCGTGCGGGTGGGGCCTGGGCGTGCGCTGGATGCCGAGCACGCGCATGCCGAGCGTCCGGCCGGCCTTCGCCATTGCGCCCCCCATGTCGCCGAGGCCCACCACCAGCAGGGTCTTGCCGGAGGGCGAACCGGTGAAGACGGGGTTCCACTGCGCGCGCGTCTGCTGCGTGAAGATCTGTGGCACCCGCGCATTGATCATCAGCAGGCTCATGAGGCCGAATTCGTAGACCTTCTTCACGTGCACGCCGCTGTTGTTGGTCAGCCTGACGCCCGGGTGGATCCAGTCGAGCGGCATGAGGCCCTCGACCCCTGCGCCGATGACATGGATCCAGGCGAGCTGCGGCGCCTCGGCGGCCAGCGAGCGCAGCGGGAAGCGCTTGTCGAGCAGCGTGGCCGACGAGCACACCAGTCCGTTGGCCTTGCGGATCCAGCGGCCCAGCGTGGCGAGGTCGGCGCCACAAGAGGCGGCGAAGCTCGCGCCCGCATCAGGGTTGCGCTTGCGCGCGGCGGCGACCCTGGCCGGGGTGATGCGGAACACGTCCGGCCGCGAGGTGCCGTCTTCGAAGTGGATGAGCGGCTTCATGCGTTTTGTGAATGGGCCTGTGGTTTCATGGCTTCTGTGGTCTGATTATTGCTGACTTCTGCCTTACCGAACCAGTCTACAGGAGGTACCCCATGGTCAAGTCGAGGCGTTTCGCAGGATTGCTCGCGGTTGCGGCGGTTGCACTTTCGCCATGCATCGCGCTCGCGCAAGGTGCGTTCCCCGAGCGCCCGGTGCGCCTGATCGTGACTTTCCCGCCGGGCGGTTCCACGGATATCGTGGCCCGCGTCGTTGCGGCAAAGATGGCCGAGGGCCTTGGAAAGCCGGTCCTCGTCGACAACAAGCCGGGCGCCGCCGGGAATATCGGCACCGCCGAAGCGGCCAAGGCGGAGCCCGACGGCTACACGATGCTGTTCCACATCGCGACCACGGCGGTCATCAATCCCCTGGTGATGAAGAACCTGACCTACGATCCGCTGAAGGACCTGCAGCCGGTCGCGATGATCGCGAAGATTCCGAACGTGCTGATCGTCAACAAGGACGTCCCGGCGAAGAACCTGAAGGAGCTCGTCGCCTGGGTGAAGGCCAATCCGGGCAAGCTCAACTATGCCTCCTCCGGGACGGGCGGCGCGATGCACCTTTCGGGCGAGCTGTTCAAGAAGCAGGCGGGCATCGACATCCAGCACGTCCCGTACAAGGGCTCGGCGCCGGCGATGCAGGACCTGATGGGCGGCACGGTGGTGTTCATGTTCGACAACATCACCGGCGCCATCGGGCCCGCCCGGTCCGGGCAGGTGAAGCTGTTCGGGGTCACCACGGAGGAGAGGGTCGGCGTCGTGCCCGATGTCCCCACGATCGCCGAGGCCGGGCTGCCCGAATTCAAGAATTCGAGCTGGTTCTCACTCTTCACGCGCGCAGGCGTGCCTGCGCCGGTGCTGGCGAGGCTAGAGGCCGAAGCGCTGAAGGCGATCAACCACCCCGAAACGTTAGCCAAGCTGAAGGATCTCGGCGCGATCCCGGCGCCCATGGGCGCCACGCAGCTCGACCGGTTCTGGAAAGCCGACTTCGACTACTGGCGGCCGGTGGTGAGGAGCGTGAAGCTCGACTGAGCGCTGCGGGGCGCTGCGGTCATCCGGCCGCCTGCCAGCTGGCCGGCAGCGATTCAAGCCCGTAGATGGCCAGCTTGTGGTGGAAGGTCAGTTCCTCCACGGGGCGCAGCGCCTTCAGGCCCGGCAGCCTTCGAACCAGGGTTCCGATCGCTTCCTGCAGTTCCATCCGCGCCAGCGGCTGGCCGATGCACTGGTGGATGCCGAAGCCGAACGCGAGGTGCGCGCGCGCCTTGCGCGTGATGTCGAAGCGGTGCGGATCCGGATAGACGGCGGGGTCCCGGTCGGCGGTCGGCTGGTGCATGATGATCGCGTCGCCCGCGGGTATCGTCACGCCGCAGATCTCGATGTCCTCCCTGGCTACCCTGAGGCGCCCCGAGTGGGTGACGTCCGTATAGCGCAGGATCTCCTCCACTGCGCCGCGGATGAGCTTCGGGTCGCTTTGCAGCAGGGCCAGCTGGTCGGGGTGGTAGAGCAGGGCGGCCAGGCCGAGGCCCAGCGTCCCCGTGGTCGATTCGTGGCCGGCGGTGAGCATCAGGCGCGCGAGGCTGACGACCTTGTGCTCCGTGATGGTGCCCGTTCGCATGTGATCAACCAGCAAACGGCTGAGGAGGTCGTCCCCCGGGTCCGCGTTCTTGCGACGCACCAGGTCGGTAAGGTAGCCGTCGCAGAACTCCCGGCTCATCGCGGCAGCCTGGTCGTGCGTGATGGACGTCGACGAGATCTGGCGGGCCCATCCCTGGAGCGCGGCGTGGTCCGGGTCCGGGACGCCCAGCAGGGTGCAGATGACCTGGCACGGCAGCGGCGAGGCGAAGTCCTCGACCAGGTCGGCCGGCGATCCCTTTGCGATCATCCGGTCGATCAGCGCGTTGATGAGCGCCTGTACCCTCGGCCGCAACGCTTCCACGCGGCCGACCGAGAATTCGGCGGCGACGAGCTTGCGCTCATCGGTGTGCCCCGGGGGATCCATCTGGGCGAATACCTGGTAGTCCCGGCGAACGAGCGCCAGGGCTGCGCTTTGCGCCGGATAGGCCGGATGCGTCGCATCTGCGCTGGTGCGCGGATCGGCGAGCATCGCGCGTACGTTGGCGTACCCGGTGATGAACCAGGCCGGGGCCCCGTTCCATTGCGTCACGCGACGCACTGGCTGGGTCTCGCCGAGCCTGGCGTAGTCGTCGGGCGGATCCATCGGCCGCTGTCGGGGCAGCGGGAAACGGGCCGCGGCATCGCCGGCCTGGAAGGGGCACCGGGCCACGGACTCGGGCGCGGCGGTGGTCTCGGTGGGGGGGATGGCAGGCTCGGTCATTGCGGTACCCGATGTAAGGGGAGGGCAGCGGCCCGCCCGACGCGGGAAATACTACGCAGGCCCCCCGGCCGAAATTGTCACCTACCGCACAATTCCGGGTCGGGGCCCGACCGGGGGGCTTTGCGATACGCTAGTAGGCCCCCGTGGATACCCTAAGGAGACGACCATGGCCGATTTGTGGGACAACCCGGCGCAGACCGACGGGTTCGAATTCGTCGAGTACGCCGCGCCCGACCCGAAAGCGATGGGTGCCGTGTTCGAGCGGCTGGGGTTCACGCCGATCGCCCGCCATCGGCACAAGGACGTGACGCTCTACCGCCAGGGCGAGGTGAATTTCATCCTCAACGCCGAGCCGGACTCGTTCGCGCAGCGCTTCGCCCGCCTGCACGGCCCCAGCATCTGCGCGATCGCGTTCCGCGTGCGGGACGCCAAGGCCGCCTACGAGCGCGCGGTCAGCCTCGGCGCGTGGGGTTATGCGCAGCAGGCCGGCCCGGGCGAGCTGAACATACCGGCGATCAAGGGCATCGGCGACTCGCTGATCTATTTCATCGACCGCTGGCGCGGCAAGAACGGCAAGCAGACCGGCGAGATCGGCAACATCGGCTTCTACGACGTGGATTTCGAGCCGCTGCCGGGTGCCGAGCTGAACCCGGCCGGCAACGGCCTTGAATACATCGACCACCTGACGCACAACGTGCACAAGGGGCGGATGAAGGAGTGGGCCGAGTTCTACGAGCGCATCTTCAACTTCCGCGAGGTCCGCTACTTCGACATCGAAGGGCAGGTGACGGGCGTGAAGAGCAAGGCCATGACCAGCCCCTGCGGGAAGATCCGCATCCCGATCAACGAGGAGGGCACCGACAAGGCCGGCCAGATCCAGGAATACCTCGACCTGTACCACGGCGAGGGGATCCAGCACATCGCGCTCGGCTGCGGGGACCTCCACCGGACGGTCGACGCGATGCGCGCGGGCGGCGTGCGTCTGCTCGACACGATCGACACCTACTACGAGCTGGTCGACAAGCGCATCCCGGGCCACGGCGAGAGCGTCGCCGAGCTGAAGAAGCGCAGGATCCTCGTCGACGGCAAGGCCGGGGCGCTGCTGCTGCAGATCTTCACCGAGAACCAGCTCGGCCCGATCTTCTTCGAGTTCATCCAGAGGAAGGGCGACGAGGGCTTCGGCGAAGGCAACTTCAAGGCCCTGTTCGAATCGATCGAGCTCGACCAGATCCGGCGCGGGGTGGTGCAGGCCGGCTGAGGCCGCAGCCCTCAGCAGGCCGGGCAATGCCGGGCGAACCGGCCGTAGACCCGCTTGGCGTTCCCGCTGAAGATCTTCTCCCGGTCCGCGCCGGTCAGCCAGCCCGCGTTGTCGATGTAGCGCTTGGTGTCGTCGTAGTAATGTCCCGTCTCGGGGTCGATGCCCCGGACCGCGCCGACCACTTCGGAAGCGAACAGGATGTTGTCCGCAGGGATGACCTTGAGCAGGCAATCGATGCCGGCCTGGTGGTAGACGCAGGTGTCGAAGAACACGTTGTTCAGCAGCAGTTCCTTGAGCGGGGGCAGGCCCATGTCCTGCGCGAGGCCCCGGTAACGGCCCCAGTGGTAGGGCACCGCGCCGCCGCCGTGCGGGATGATGAACTTCAGCGTCGGGAAATCCTTGAACAGGTTCTTCTCGATCAGTTGCATGAACGCCGTGGTGTCACCGTTGATGTAGTGCGCGCCGGTGGGATGGAAATTCGGGTTGCACGAACCGCTCACGTGGATCATGGCCGGCACGTCGAGTTCGACCATCTTCTCGTACAGCGGGTACCACCACTTGTCGGTCAGCGGCGGGTCGGTCCAGTAACCGCCGGAGGGATCGGGGTTGAGGTTGCAGCCGATGAAGCCGAACTCGTTCACGCACCTTTCGAGTTCGGGGATGCAGTTCTTCGGCGGCACGCCCGGCGACTGCGGCAACTGGCACACGCCCACGAAGTTGCCCGGGTAGAGCGTGCAGACGCGGTGGATCAGCTCGTTGCACTGCTCGGACCAGTACTTGCTCGTCAGCTCGTTGCCGACGTGGTGACCCATGCCCATCGCGCGCGGCGAGAAGACCGTCATGCTGGTGCCGCGCTCCCGCTGGATCTTCAGTTGCGCGCCCTCCAGGCTCTGGCGGATCTCGTCGTCGGTGATGCCGAGGTTGCCGCGCGCGGCGACGTAGTGCGGGTCCTTGGCGCCGGCGATCTGGCCGTCGCGGTAGGCCTGGAGCTGTTGCGGCGAGGTGGTGTAGTGGCCGTGGCAATCGATGATCATGCTGCGTGTCTCCGGTTCTCTCATTGGCCCAGCGGGCGCGTGACGTCGTCGAAAAGCTCGTCGACGGTGTAGCGGGTCGGGATCAGGCCCTGGGCGTGCACCCAGTCGATCGCGACCTCCAGGTTGCGCCGGTTGGCTGCGAGGCCCATCGGGCAGGTGTCCAGCGTCCCGGGCGCCGGCAGGCCGGCCGCCTGCTTGCTCTCGAGGAGCAGCCGGTAGAACTCGCGCACGGCTTGCGGGTGTGCCTGCGACACGGAAGACTTGACGGCCACCATGTGGTTGATCGGGAGGATGCCCGTGCGTTTTTGCCACTCTACGGCGGTGGCAGCCGCGTCGGGGATCAGCGTCTTCAGGCGGGGATCCGACCCGGCGCCCTCGGCCACCACGCCGGCGTCGATTTCGCCCGCGACGAGCAATTCCGTGATGGTCTTGCCAGCGGGGGCGTATTCAACGTTCGGCGGATCGCGGTACTCGGCCACATGGGCCTCTTCGAAGGCCACCCAGTGCACCCGGGAGAGGTCGACCCCGTACTCCTTCGCCAGCAACCCGCGCAGCCAGGTGACCGTGGTCACCGAGCTCGACCGGATCCCGACGCGCCTGCCTTCGAGGTCGCGGGGGGAGAGGGGGCCCTTTTCCGGGTTGTACATGAGGTAGGGATGGAAAAGCCGCCCGAAAATCACGGCGGGCATCAGCACGAGCGGCTTGCCTGCGGCTTTCGCCATCAGGAAGGTGACGATCGCCAGCTCGCAGATGTCGAATTCCAGTTCGCGCACCGCACGCTTGAAGGCGGTATGCGGGGTCTTCACGTCGGCGAATTCGAACACCGCATGCGCGGGCTTGAGGCGGCCCTGCCGGAGTTCCCGGGTGCAGGGGTATTCGCCGAGCAACGTGGAGAGCCCGGGGAGGGTGGCGGTCATTGCGCGGCTCGCGTCACGGTTTCCTTTCCAGCAGCGACGGATCCTTGAGGACGGGGACCTGGCCGGGGGGCGGGTTCGCGATCGCGTCCTCCAGCGTGTGCGCCCAGCGCCATTCGTCTGCCGGGCGGGCCCGTTCGTCGTCCCGCAGCCGGTCCAGGCCCCAGTAGATTTCGAGCTGGTGCCCGTCCGGGTCGGAGAATTCGACCGCGATCTGCACGCCTGCGCGGCGCCGTCCCTCGAATGTGATCGGCACGCCGAGTTCGCGCAGGCGGCGGCGCGCGAGGAACACCTCGTCAAGCGTGGCGACCTCGAATGCCATGTGGTGCATCTCGCCGCCCGTGGAGGGCGTGGACAGGCCGCCTACGAGTGCCACGCCGTGGTGGTCGGCATTGCAGCGCATGAACACCATGCCGCCAGGCACCATTTCGGCGGGATATTCGTCCGACACCCGGAATCCGAGGACGCGGGTGTAGAAAGCGACCGATTTTTCCAGGTCGCGGGCCCTGAGCACGACGTGGCCGATCTTGGTGATGCGGAAGGGCGGGGCCGATGCGGGATGGGTCATGTCGGAACAGGTTCCATGGCGTTGTTTTTCAGCGGAACTTTACGGGATTAGCCCGAATCGTGCCGAGCGCGCAGCGCGATGTCCGATTACGTCACATGATTGCGCGGCCCAAACCCGGTAGACTTCAGGGATGAAAGGGGGGCGCGGCCGGGCCCGGGGCGGTTAGATTCCGTCCCCGACCTTGGGCAAAAGCCATGAGCAAGTTCAGAATCCTGCAGTTCAACATGCAGTTCGGCCAGACTTGGGACGACACCGATCCCGATCATGCGCCGATCGACCTCGGGCGGGCCATCGCCGAGATCCGCAGCCACGAGGCCGACATCATCCTGCTGCAGGAGGTGGAGCAGGCGCGCGCCGGCGGCGTGCAGTCCGACGTCCCGCCGAACCTGGCCCGCATCCGCGCGGCGCTGCCCGGTTACGACTGCCATTTCTCCTATCCCAAGGCGGACCCGCGCGAATTGCCCTTCGGAATAGGGCAGGCGATCCTCTCGAGGACGCCGCTGCGCAACGCCATGCGCCTCGACCTGCCTTCCCCGCCGGTCACTTTCGATTTCTTCGGCGAGAAGAAGACCCCGACCGACCGGCTGATCATCGGCGCCGAGACCACCGTCGGCGGGCATGCGCTGACCGTGTTCAACACCCACCTGCTGGCGTTCTTCATGCTCCAGTCGAGCAGCGAGGACCATCCCGGTCAGCGCGAGCTGGTGATCGAGCAGCTCAAGAAGGCGAAGGGCGCTGCGTTGCTTGGCGGCGACTTCAACGTCAGCAAGCACGAATCCCTGATCCGGCAGTTCGGCGAGGCCGGCTACAAGACCGTGCAGTCGTCCGAGATCACCTGGCGCCGTCGCCCCTACGTCCTCGACCATATCTTCTACAGCCCGCACCTGCGCGCGGTCGGCCACAAGGTCGTACCCACGCTGTCTTCGGACCACCATGCGCTGGTGGCCGATTTCGAGTTCGCCTGACCCCGGGTTCGGCCTGCCACCGGGCAGGGCGTTACTTCAGTCCGCGGGCGTTTGCGCGATCGCCTCGTCCATCACCTTGAAGGCGTCGCCCCACTCCTCGCCGCTGTAGCGGCACGCAAGGTGCTCCTCCGCGAGCCTGCAGGCAACGAGCAGGGCCGTGCGGTCGAGGTTCGCCGCACTGCTGATGTCCAGCGTGTCCGATGCGTCGAAGATGGACTGTGAAAGCGACCTCAGGTCGCGCGCCCGTGGGCTGTGAGGCCCTGACTGCACGAGGCCGACGAGGCCGCCGAGCGGGTCCTGCAACGCGTCCATGGAAGGCGACGGGCGGAGTTGCTCGCGCGCCTCGCGGATGAATTCCTGTATCTGCTTGTTCATGCCCGCAAGAATGGGGCATGGCCGGGAAAGTGCTGTGAGACATTGTTACGACTGCCAATTCCGACACCTGCGCCGTGGCGCAGGTTTACATCCCGTTACGCGAGCACCCGGTCCAGCACCCAGTTGTTGAACACGTGCACCAGCGGTTCCGCGTGCGAGAGCCGCCCCGGCATCGAGAAAGGCGAGGCGAGGCCGATCTGCTGCAGGGCCGAGATGTCGTTGTCCTCGGGGATCGAGATGTCCCAGCGCTTGTAGTAGCGCTGCACGACTTCCTCGAAATCGGGGCGCTCGGTGACGTCCTTCGGGAAGCACGAGCCGACGATCAGTTTCGTCCGGGAGGCCGACAGCGGGTGCAGTTCCAGCCACCACATGCAGTCGGTGGTGGCACCGTACATCGTGCTCGGGAAGATCAGCGGGTAGTAGCTGCCTTTCGCCGCCGGACCCTCGAGCGTCGGGATGCGGGGGAACCCGGTGTCGCCCGTGAGGAGCGCGCGAGTGCCTTCGTGCTCCTTGTGCAGCGCCATCCACTGTCCCTGCGCCGGGACGACGGTCGGGAACACGCCCTTCTGCCGCGACAGCGTGGAGCGGTGCACCGTGGAAACGTGGTAGGCCTCCATCGCGTTCTCGACGTAGATCTTCCAGTTCGACTCGATGACGTATTCCTTGCGCCGCACGCAGGTCATGTTGCCGAAGTTGTAGCTCTTCAGCACCTCCGGCAGGTCGACGAGGCAGTCCTTGAGCGGCCCGGCGTCCGGGCTCAGGTTGATGAAGATGAAGCCTTCCCACAGTTCCAGCTTCAACGGGATCAGCGGGAAGTCCTCCATGCGGAAGTCCGCCGTCTGCTCCATCTCCGGGGCGACGATCAGCTTGCCCTCGAAATCGTACGCCCACGAGTGGTAGGGGCAGCGGATCGCGTTGCAGTTGCCGTCGCCGCGCAGCATGGCCGCGCCGCGGTGGCGGCACGAGTTCGAGAACGCGCGCACTTCGCCGTCCTTGCCGCGCACGACGACGATCGGCACGCCGACGAAGTCCACGGCGAAATAGTCGCCCGGGTTGGGGATCCGGTCGGCGCGGCCGAAGAAATTCCATTCCTTCATCCAGATGGTCTCCACCTCGCGGCGGTAGAACTCCTCGGATGTGTAGGCCCAGGGCGGAAGGGTGGTGGCCTGCGCCAGGGGCTTCCTCACGCCCGCGTAGTGGCGCGGATCGAAGAGGTCGGTGGCGGAAGGCTGGCGAAGGAGGGGGGCAACGACGGCGCTCATCGAAACACTCCGGATTTATCCTTGGATTTGGCTAGGATACTGCTTTCTCCCGGGAGCCAGCCATGCAAGATCGACATCTCATCCCGGCCCGCAAAGGGGCCGCCGCGCGCATCAGGAAGGGGCAGGTTCTTACGGTCCACAACACGCACGGTTCGCAGGTTGTGGATTTCTGGGCGTTCAACGACCCGGACCTCGGCGAATGCATGTCGATGGAGCATTCGCGCCCGTGGTTCGGCAAGATCATTCCCGCCGTCGGCGACACGCTGCTGACCAACAAGCGTCGCCCCATCCTGACGGTCATCGAGGACACATCGCCCGGCGTGCACGACACGCTGATCGCGTCGTGCGACACCTATCGCTACGAGCAGCTCGGCTGCAAGGGCTTCCACGACAACTGCACCGACAATCTCGGGAACGCGCTGCAGGCGATGGGGCTCAAGCGCGTGGTGCACCCGTGCCCGTTCAACCTCTTCATGCACATTCCCGTGAGGAACGGCGTCTCGATTTCCTTCGAGCCGCCACTCGGCAAGCCGGGGGACTCGATCTCATTTCGCGCGGAGATGGATGCCGTGCTCGGGTTCTCGGCCTGCCCGCAGGACATGGTGCCGATCAACGGGACCGACGGCGTGATCCACGACGCGCATTACTCGATCAGCTGATCGAGGCGAGCAGCGCGTCGGCCGCACGGCTGGCGCCGTCGTCGAGGCCGCGTGCGGCATCGCGTGCGCGGCTCGCATAGGAGGAATCCTCCGCCAGCGCCGCCAGTTCGCGGGCGATGCCTCCGGCGGTGACTTTCCGGATGGGAATGCTGCGCGCAACGCCGAGTTCCATGGCGCGGCGGGCGTTGTCGGGCTGGTCGTAGGCGACGGGCACGATCAGTTGCGGCCGCCCGGCGCCCAGCGCCTGGGCAAGCGTCCCTATGCCCGCCTGGTGGACGATGGCAGACGCGGCTGGAAACACCGTGGAATAGGGCAGGTAGTCGAACGCCGCGACATCCTTCGGCAGCGGCCGGGCGAGGGGGGCGCCGGTGAGCAGGATCGCGCGCCGCTCGAGGTGCTGCGATGCCTCGATCGCCTTGTCCCAGAAGTCGCCGGCCAGCATGACCACCGAAGAGCCCAGTGCAAACACCAGCGGCGGCTCGCCGCCCGCGAGGAACGCCCCCAATCGCGCGAGCAGCGCCGGATCCGCCGGCCGGCCGTCGTAGCGGACGAAACCCGTGAGCACCGTGTTCGCCGGCCAGTCCGCCTGCAGTGGCGCGATCAGTTCGGGGAACAGCGCGAGGTTCAGGCGCGGCGAGTACTGGCCTTCGAGCAGGCCGGGATAGCGTGCCCCGGGCAGGCCGAGATCCGAGCGTAGCGCGGCTAGGGGCTTTTCCCAGTGCCGAACCACCACCCGGACGATTGCCTTGGCGAGCCGGTACGGAACGGGCCCGAGGCCCCGGATCGCGCGGGCCCACCAGTCGGCAGTCAGCAGCGGCCGGTCGGTCGACGACATGAGGCTGGCCGGCGCGAGCACGGAAGACGCCCAGGGCAGGCCGCTCTTTTCGTGCACCAGCGGCCCGGCCAGCGTAAGCGGGTGCGTCACCAGCAGGTCCGCATTCCTGCAGGCGGCGGTGATGTCCTCGTACTGCGCGCGGATGTGCGGCATGACCATTTCGCGGATCAGGAACGCCGGGCCGCGATAGGGATCGAAGAGTTTCGCCGCGACGGACTCCAGCCCGCCGAACTGCGCTTCGTCGGGGCGCAGGCGCGCGTAACCGATGCCTTCGGCTTCGACCGCGGTCCGGTACCGGTCGGTGGTCGCGATCACCGCTGCGTGCCCTCGCGCGATCAGCGCCTTGCCGATGGCGATGTAGGGGTGCACGTCGCCCAGCGACCCTACCGTGCAGAACACGATGCGTTTCATGCGGGCCAGTGTAGCCTCGCCGTCAGCGGCACGCGATAATCGTCCCGCTTACCCAAGGGAGTCGCCATGCCGAACGAAACTTACGACCTCATCGTGCGCAATGCCGTCATCATCGACGGCACGCGCGCGCCCCGCTTCGAGGGCGGGATCGGCGTGCGCGGCGGACGCATCGCCAAAGTCGGTCGCCTCGAAGGGGCGAAGGCGGAGCGCGAAATTGACGCGGGCGGCCGGATCGCCGCGCCGGGTTTCATCGACGCCCACACGCATGACGACCGGCTGCTGCTCTCGTCGCCCGACATGTCGGCCAAGGTCAGCCAGGGCGTGACGACCGTGGTGACCGGCAATTGCGGCGTGAGCCTCGCGCCGTTGGTCCACCGGTCGGGCGCGGTCACCCCGCCGCTGGACCTGCTCGACGACTCGGGCGGGTGGTTCCGCTTTCCTTCGTTCGCGGCTTATTTCGAGGCGCTTGCCTCGAGCCCGGCGGCGACCAATTTCGCGCCCATGGTCGGCCATACGACGTTGCGCGTGATGAGCATGGACGACGTGGAGCGCCCGGCGAACCCTGCCGAGATCGCGCGCATGCAGGGCCTTGCGCGCGAGGCGCTGGCCGCCGGCGCGATCGGCGTGTCCACCGGCACCTTCTACGAACCCGCCTCGGCTGCGCCGACCGCCGAGATCATCGAGGTATGCCGGCCGCTGACCGAGTTCAAAGGGCTGTACGTCACGCACATGAGGAACGAGGCCGAGAAGATCATCGAAGCATTGGACGAGACCTTCCTCATCGGCCGCGAACTCGGCATCCAGGTCGTGGTCTCCCACCACAAGGTGGCCGGGGTCCCCAACCACGGCCGCTCGCCCGAGACGCTCGCCCATATATCGAAGCACATGGCCATGCAGCCCATAGGCCTCGATTGCTATCCCTACTGCGCATCGTCGACGATACTCACATGGAGCCGTGTCGGAGCCGCATCCAAGGTGCTCGTCACCTGGTCCAAGCCCCACCCGGAATTCAGCGGCATGGAGCTTTCCGCCGTTGCGCAGGCGATGGGGCTCCCGCAGGAGCAGGCGGTCGCGAAGCTGCTGCCGGCCGGCGCGATCTACTTCGCGATGGACGAAGCCGACGTGCAGCGGATCCTGAAGTTCGAGCACACCATGGTCGGCTCTGACGGCCTCCCGCACGACGCCGCGCCGCATCCCCGGCTGTGGGGGACCTTCCCGCGCGTGCTCGGGCACTACAGCCGCGACCTCGGCCTGTTCCCGCTGGAGACCGCCGTGCACAAGATGACCGGCCTCACCGCCGCGACATTCGGCCTCGCCGGCCGCGGCGTGATCCGCGAAGGCGCGTACGCCGACATTACGATCTTCGATGCGGGGGAGGTCGCGGAAGGCGCGACTTTCGCCAAGCCGATCCAGGCTGCGCGTGGCATCGACACGGTGATCGTCAATGGCGAGGCGGTGTGGAGGGACGGCAAGCCCACCGGCGCGCGGCCGGGACGGCACTTGCGCAGGACGGCGGCTGCCCCGGGAGGGTGATGCGGCGCAATATGCGCAGGTCCGGATCCGGCAGACCGGCGGCGCGTCCTGTGGGATACTGCATCGAGCCTGTTTCGTTTTTCCGAGGAGGACGGACCATGCAAATCAAGGAAATCCTGCGTGTAAAGGGGACCCGCCTGCTGTCGATTTCGGCGGACGGACGGGCGGTGGACGCAGTGAAGACCATGGCCGAGGAGAACCTCGGGTCGCTGGTCGTCATGGAAGGCACGCGCATGCTCGGCATGCTGACCTTCCACGAGATCCTGCAGGCGCTCCACAAGGGCAGGGGTTCGCTGAGCGACGTGAAGGTCGGCGACATCATGGTGAAGGAGCCGGTCACCGCGACGCCGGACATGGAAGTGAACGACCTGCGCCGCACGATGCTCGAAACCAGCGCTCGCTACCTTCCGGTGCTGGAAGACGGCAAGCTCGCCGGCGTGATCTCCTTTCGCGACGTGGCCAAGGCGGTGCTCGAGGAGCAGGATTTCG
Organism: Burkholderiales bacterium; assembly: GCA_965279075.1. GTDB lineage: Bacteria > Pseudomonadota > Gammaproteobacteria > Burkholderiales > SG8-39 > SZAS-79. Next base: position 117,254 of record CBDIHI010000004.1, read on the forward strand.
AGAACCGCATGCTCAAGGGCTACATCAAGAACTGGCCGGCATGACGGCCATGCCTTGAACCGTCGCCGCCTGTTGCTCGGCGGCGCGGCGGTTGCCGGCGCGTCGGCCCTCGCCGCCTGGCGCTTCCGGCCCGAACAGGGCCTGTGGAACCCGTGCCTCGCCCCGTTGCCGCGCAGCCTCGCCGAGCACGAACTCGTCAGGTCCGCGTGGGAGGGACTCGACCCGGCCAAAGTCTGGGATGCGCACGCGCACCTCGTCGGCACCGGCGATTCGCCGAGCGGCATCCGAATCAACCCCGACATGCGCAGCCTGCTCAGCCCGGTGGCCTACGCGCAGCGGGCCTTCTTCATGAATGCCGCATGCGCCGAAGGCGATGGCGTGGACGAAGCCTATGTCGCGCGGCTCGCCGCGCTTGCGGGCGAGATGCGCGGCGGGACGAAACTGATGCTGTTCGCGTTCGAGCGCGCGCACGATGTGAACGGCGAAGTGCTCTGGGACCACACCGGGTTCTACGTGCCCGATGCGTACGCACGCGACGTCGCGAGGAAGTCCGGCGGCGTCTTCGAATGGGTCGCGTCCATCCATCCTTATCGCAAGGATTGCGTGGAGGCGCTTGCACAAGCCAAGCGCGACGGCGCCCGCGCGGTGAAATGGCTGCCTTCCGCGATGGGCATCGACCCGGGCTCGCCCCAGTGCGATCGCTTCTATGCCGCCGCCGCCCGCCTCGACCTGCCCCTGATCTCCCACGCGGGCGAGGAGAGGGCGGTGGAAGGCGTGGGCGCGCACGATTTCGGCAACCCGCTCAAGCTGCGCCGCGCGCTGGATGCCGGCGTGCGCGTGGTCGTCGCGCATTGCGCGTCGATGGGCGAGGACCGGGACCTGGACCACGGGGGCGGGGGGCCGTACGTCGCCAGTTTCGAGCTGTTCGCCCGCCTGATGGGGGAGGCGCGCTACGAAGGCCGGCTCTGCGGCGACCTGTCGGCGGTGCTGCAGAGCGCCCGGGCCGGCGTCCTCGCGCGCGTCATCCGGGAGGAGGCGTGGCACGCCCGCCTGCTGAACGGCTCGGACTACCCGCTGCCCGGGGTCATGCCGTTGTTTTCGACGGGCCTGCTCGTGTCGCTGGGCCTGCTGGACCCGGCGGCGGCGCCGGTGCTCACGGAAATCCGCCGCTACAACCCCCTGCTCTTCGATTTCGTCGCGAAGCGCGCGTTGCGCAAGGACGGAAAGGGGATCGGCAGGGCCGCCTTCGAGACGCGCGGCTTCTTCGACCCGCTCAGCAGCCCGGCCAGAAAGGCGAGCCGAAGCGGTTGAAGGGTGCCCGGCCAAAGCGGCCGCAGCGCGAGAACGGGCCCATCTCCGGGCCGTACAGCATCTGGTTGAAGCGCGCGCGCTGGCGCAACTCCTCGATCTGCGCGGCCTGCAGGTAATCGAGCGCTTCGCGCGGCACGCCTTCGGAGGACAACTGCAGGATGTCCGATGCGGAGAGTGCGAGCACCGTGCGGGTTTTTTCCAGTCGCTCCACCATGGCCGCGGGCGTCTCGCCGGATCTGGCAAGCTGGATCACCTGTTCGCGGGTCAGTGGCGGCGGACCGGGATCGAAGATCGCGCACCCGGAAAGGGCGAGGCACGCCGCGAGGGCCAAAGGCCGATAGATTGCCATGCGCATTGGACAGGCCGGGGCCGAGAGGGTTCGACCCCTATGCTAAACTCGCCCGCAGTTATTGCGCTAAGTCCTTCACATTCTGGAACTAATTTGATGTCCGGCAACACTTTCGGCACGCTGTTCTGTGTCACGTCCTTCGGCGAATCGCACGGCCCCGCGCTGGGCGGCGTGGTCGACGGCTGCCCGCCCGGCATGGCGCTTTCGGCGGCCGACCTGCAGGTCGAGCTCGACCGCAGGAAGCCCGGCACGTCGCGGCATGTCACGCAAAGGCGCGAATCCGACACCGTGGAGTTGCTGTCGGGCGTATTCGAGGGCCGTACCACCGGCACCGCGATCGGCTTCCTGATCCGCAACGAGGACCAGCGTTCCAAGGACTACGCCGCGATCGCGGAGAAGTTCCGCCCGGGGCACGCCGACTACACCTATTGGATGAAGTACGGCCTGCGCGACCCGCGCGGCGGCGGGCGGGCCTCGGCGCGCGAGACCGCCGTACGCGTCGCGGCCGGCGCCATCGCAAAGAAGTGGCTGAAGGAGCGCTACGGCGTGGTCGTGCGCGGCTACCTCGCGCAGATCGGCCCCAGGCCGATCCCGTTCCTCGACTGGGGCGCGGTGGGAACCAACCCGTTCTTCGCGCCCAACGCCGGCATCGTGCCGGAGCTCGACGCCTTCATGGACGCGCTGCGCGAGTCGGGCGACTCGTGCGGGGCGCGCGTCAACGTGGTGGCCGAGAACGTGCCGCCCGGCTGGGGCGAGCCGGTCTACGGCCGGCTGGACGCCGACATCGCCGCGGCCATGATGTCGATCAACGCCGTGAAGGGCGTCGAGATCGGCGCCGGCTTCGCGTCGATTGCCCAAACCGGCAGCGAGCACGGCGACGAGATGACGCCGGAAGGGTTCCTGTCCAACAACAACGGAGGGGTGCTCGGCGGCATCTCGACGGGGCAGGACATCGCGGTGTCCATCGCGCTGAAGCCGACCTCCAGCATCCGGATCCCGAGGCGCACGATCGACGCGAACGGGTTGCCCGTCGAAGTGGCGACCACCGGCCGGCACGACCCCTGCGTGGGCATACGCGCGACGCCCATCGCCGAGGCGATGCTCGCATGCGTGCTGATGGACCAGGCGCTGCGTCACCGCGCGCAGAACGCGGACGTCGTCGCACGCACGAAAGCGGTGCCGGGCAGGGTGCGCTGAAACGCCGAAGCCTGTGGAAAACCCCCGCAAAATCAATTACAGTGGCAACCCGACCCATCCGTTCGAGGCACCGACATGAGCAATAACAAAGGGCAGCTGCTACAAGACCCGTTCCTGAATACGCTGCGCAAGGAACACGTACCCGTGTCGATCTACCTCGTGAACGGCATCAAGCTGCAGGGCCAGATCGAGTCCTTCGACCAGTACGTGGTGCTGCTGCGCAATTCCGTCACCCAGATGGTGTACAAGCACGCCATCTCCACCGTCGTCCCGGCCCGCGCGATCACGCTGCCGACGGATGGCGCAGACGCCTGACCCGAGCGACACCCTAGCGGTGTCTGCGACACCGCCCTGATGCCCGACCGCCCCGCAGCCGTCCCCCGTTCGCAGGCCGCAGTCCTCGTCTGCCTGGATTTCGGCAAGGACGAGGGCCATGCCGAGTCGGTCGAGGAAATCGTCCGCCTGGCCGAGAGCGCCGGCGCCACCACCCACAGCATCGTCCAGGGCAGGCGCCAGCGCCCGGACGCTGCGCTGTTCGCCGGTTCGGGCAAGGTCGAGGAGATCAAGGCCGCGGTCGCCGACCTGGGCGCGGGCACGGTGATCTTCAACCACCACCTGTCGCCGGTCCAGGAGCGCAACCTCGAGAAGAAGCTCGAGTGCCGCGTCATGGACCGCACGCGGCTGATCCTCGAGATCTTCGCCCGGCGCGCCAAGACCCACGAAGGCAAGCTCCAGGTGGAACTCGCCCAGATGGAATACCTGTCCACCCGCCTGATCCGCGGCTGGACCCACCTCGAACGGCAGCGCGGCGGCATCGGCCTGCGCGGCGGCCCGGGCGAGACGCAGCTCGAACTCGACCGGCGCCTGATCTCGCAGCGGATCAAGGTGCTGAAGGCCGAGCTCGACAAGACCCGCCAGCGGCGCGACGTGCAGCGCCGCGCGCGCGCGCGCAAGGACGTGTTCTCGGTCTCGCTGGTCGGCTACACCAACGCCGGGAAATCGACGATTTTCAATGCGCTGACCCATGCCAAGGGGTACGCCGCGGACCAGCTGTTCGCGACGCTGGACACGACCACGCGGCGGATCTTCCTGCCCGAGCTCGGGCCGCGGGGCGGCCAGGTCGTCGTGTCCGACACCGTGGGGTTCATCCGCGACCTGCCCACCAGCCTGATCGCGGCGTTCCGCGCCACGCTGGAGGAGACCGTCCAGGCCGACTTGCTGCTGCACGTGGTGGACAGCGCCTCGCCGGTGCGGGACATGCAGGCGGCGGAAGTCAACAAGGTGCTGGCCGAGATCGGGGCCGACAAGGTCCCCCAGGCGCTGGTCATGAATAAGATTGATCTCGCAAACGCCGGGGTGGGCCTTCCGCCCGGCTTGGAACGCGATGAATATGGTAAGATTTTCCGTATTCGCGTGAGTGCGCGCACGGGTGCCGGAATGCAAGCCCTGCGCAGCGCGATCGCCGAACTGGCCCCGGATCACCTGCGACAACGCGGGACCGCGGCCGATCCCACCACCCATCCTGAACTGGCCTGACAAAATCCGTATGTCGCTGAACGACCCAAACTGGGGACGCGGGGGATCTCGCGGCCCGCAAGGCCCCAACGGCGGCAAGCAGGGGCCGCCCGACCTCGACGAGCTCTGGCGCAGCTTCAACCGCAAGCTCTCCGACCTGTTCGGCAAGCGCGGCGGCGGGGGCGACGGCCCGTCCTCCGGTGGCGGGCCCAACCCGGCCCAGATCGGCGGCGGCGCGGGCATCCTTGCCGCGCTGGTGCTGGCGGTGTGGCTCGCGAGCGGCTTCTACATCGTGGTCGAGGGCACGCGCGGCGTGGTGCTCACCTTCGGCAAGTTCGCCGAGGAGACCCAGTCCGGCCTGCGCTGGCGCATGCCGTGGCCGATCCAGACCCACGAAATCGTCAACCTCTCGCAGGTGCGCACGCTCGAGATCGGCTATCGCAACAGCGTGAAGACCAAGGTCCTCAAGGAATCGCTCATGCTCACGGACGACGAGAACATCGTCGACCTGCAGTTCGCCGTGCAGTACACGGTGAAGGACGTGAAGGACTACATGTTCAACAACAAGCGCCCGGACGAGGCCGTCATGCAGGCGGCGGAAACGGCGGCCCGCGAGATCATCGGCAAGAGCCGCATGGACCAGATCCTGTACGAGTCGCGCGAGGAAATCGCGATCAAGACCCGCCAGCTGATGCAGGTGATCCTCGACCGCTACAAGACCGGCGTGTCGATCTCCAACGTGACGATCCAGAACGCCCAGCCCCCCGAGCAGGTGCAGGCCGCGTTCGACGACGCCGTGAAGGCCGGCCAGGACAGGGAAAGGCAGAAGAACGAGGGCCAGAGCTACGCCAACGACGTGATCCCCAAGGCGCGCGGCACCGCCGCCCGCCTCATGCAGGAGGCCGAGGGCTACAAGCAGCGCGTGATCGCCAATGCGGACGGCGAGGCGTCGCGCTTCAAGCAGGTGCTGTCCGAGTATTCGAAGGCGCCGGCGGTGACCCGCGAGCGGATCTACCTCGACACGATGCAGCAGATCCTCAGCTCCACCACCAAGGTGCTGACCGACACCAAGGGCGGCAGCAACCTGCTCTACCTGCCGCTCGACAAGCTGATCCAGAAGAGCCAGCAGGAAACGGCGGGTGCGCTGCCCGAGGGCGCGGCGGTGCTGAAGCCCGGCGCCAACGCGCCCGAGCCGCTGCCGTCGACCGAAGGCGGGCCGCGCGCGCGCGACGGCAACCTGCGTAACCGCGAAAGGGGCGAACGATGACCAGACTGATCGGACCGATCGCCGCCGCGCTCGTCGTGCTCGGCATGCTCGCCAGCGCCTCGCTCTACACCGTCGACCAGCGCCAGAACGCCATGGTCTTCCAGCTGGGCGAGGTCAAGGACGTCGTGACCGCGCCCGGCCTGCACTTCAAGTGGCCGCTGATCCAGAACATCCGCTACTTCGACACGCGCATCCTCACGCTGGACGACCCGGAACCGCTGCGCTTCATCACCTCCGAGAAGAAGCCGGTACTCGTCGACTCGTTCGTCAAGTGGCGGATCATCGACGTGAAGCAGTTCTACATCAGCGTGCAGGGCGACGAAGTGCGCGCCGCCAAGCGCCTGCAGCAGACGATTTCCGACGGCCTGCAGGCCGAGTTCGGCAAGCGCACCGTGCACGACGTGGTGTCCGGAGAGCGCGACGCGATCATGGACCTGATGCGCGAGAAGGCGGACCTCGATGCCCGCAAGATCGGGGTGCAGATCATCGACGTGCGCCTGAAGCGGGTCGACCTGCCGCAGGAAGTCAGCGACTCGGTCTACCGCAGGATGGAGGCGGAAAGGAAGCGCGTCGCCAACGAGCTCCGTTCCACCGGTTCGGCCGACGCAGAGCGGATCCGGGCCGATGCCGACAAGCAGCGCGAGGTGATCCTTGCCGAAGCCTACCGCGACGCGCAGCGCATCAAGGGCGAGGGCGACGCCAAGGCCTCCGCCACGTACGCGCAGGCTTTCCAGCAGAACCCCGAGTTCTACTCGTTCTACCGCAGCATGGAGGCCTACCGTTCGAGCTTCCGCGGCAAGAGCGACATGATGGTGATCGACCCGAGCTCGGACTTCTTCAAGTACCTGAAAGACTCCGCCGGCAAGTCCGGCAAGAAATGATGGGCCATGGGCACGATGGGCACCACCCTGCTGATGGCGTTCGCCCTCATGCTCGTCATCGAGGGGATGCTGCCGTTCCTCGCGCCCACGCTCTGGCGTGAGACGTTCCGCCGCATCACCGAGATGTCCGACGGCCAGATCCGCTTCTTCGGCCTCTCGTCGATGCTGTTCGGCCTGATCCTGCTTTTCGTGCTCAACTGACGCGGCTTCCCGTTCCCATGCGCACCTGGCTGCTGCCCGAATACATCGAGGACATCCTGCCCGCGGAGGCCGCGCGCATCGAGCGCCTGCGCCGCCGGGTGCTCGACCTGTTCGAGGCCTGGGGCTACGAGCTGGTGATGCCGCCGCTGCTCGAGTACGTCGAGTCGCTGCTGACCGGCACCGGCCACGACCTGGACCTGCGCACCTTCAAGCTCGTCGACCAGCTTTCGGGCCGCATGATGGGCCTGCGCGCCGACATCACGCCGCAGGTCGCGCGGATCGACGCCCACCTTCTCAACCGCGCGGGCGTCACGCGCCTCGCGTACTCGGGCAGCGTGCTGCACACGCGCCCGCAGACGCCCGCCGCCACCCGCGAGCCCCTGCAGATCGGCGCGGAAGTCTACGGCCACGAGGGAGTGGAAAGCGACCTCGAGGTGCAGAAGCTCCTGTGCGCGGCGCTGGACTCCTGCGGCGTGCGCGGCGCGCGCCTCGACATCGGCCACGTGGCGGTGTTCCGGGCCATCGTCGGCCGCGCCAAGATAGGCCGGGACCTCGAGGCGGAGCTCTTCGAGTCGCTGCAGAAGAAGGACATCCCCGCGCTGCGCGGCCTGCTGAAATCGGCGCGCGGGCTCGACGCCTCGACGCGCGACGCGCTGCTGCTGCTGCCCCAGCTCTACGGCGGCCCCGAGGTGCTTGCGGTCGCGGCGCGCAGGCTGCCGAAGCTGCCGCAGGTGACGCAGGCGCTGGCCACGCTGAAGCGCCTCGCGCGCGCGAGCACGCTGCCGATGAGCTTCGATCTCTCCGAATTGCGTGGCTACCACTACCATTCGGGGGTCGTGTTCGACGCCTACTGCGAGGGCGTGCCCGGGCCCGTGGCCCGCGGCGGGCGCTACGACGAAGTGGGCAAGGCGTTCGGGCGACCGCGCCCCGCCACCGGCTTCTCGATCGACCTGCGCGAACTGGCCGGCGCCGCCGCGCCGGTGAAGCCGCGCGAACGCATCCTCGCGCCCGCGCGAAGCGACGCGAAACTCGCGAAGAAAATCGCCGCGCTGCGCGGGCGCGGCGCCATCGTGGTCGAGGAGCTTCCCGGCCACGAGAAATTCCGCGACGAGCTCGGCTGCACGCGCCGGCTCGTCAAGCAGGCGGGCGCCTGGGTGATCCAGCCGCTGCCGACCCAACCACCCAAGGGCAAAGGCCATGGCCGCAAACGGTAAGAACGCAGCTAAGAACGCAGCCAAGAACGTCGTCGTCGTCGGTACCCAGTGGGGCGACGAGGGCAAGGGCAAGATCGTCGACTGGCTGACCGACCACTCGCAGGGCGTGGTCCGCTTCCAGGGCGGCCACAACGCCGGGCATACGCTGGTGGTCAACGGCAAGAAGACCGTGCTGCGGCTGATCCCCTCGGGCATCCTGCGCGGCACCGTCACCTGCTACATCGGCAACGGCGTGGTGCTGTCGCCCTCGGCGCTGCTTCAGGAGATGGGCGAGCTCGAGGCGGCCGGCGTCGAAGTGCCGGCGCGGCTGCGCATCTCGGAAGCCTGCCCGCTGATCCTGCCCTACCACGTCGCCATCGACCAGGCGCGCGAGAAGGGCGTCGGCAAGATAGGCACCACCGGGCGCGGCATCGGCCCGGCCTACGAGGACAAGGTCGGCCGCCGTGCGATCCGCCTGCAGGACCTCTTCAAGCCGGTGCGCTTCGCCGAAAAACTTGAAGGCCTGCTCGAATACCACAACTTCGTGCTGAAGCATTACTACCAGGCGCCGGAAGTCGACTTCAAGCAGGTGCTCGACGAAGCGCTCGCGTTCGCGCCGAAGCTCGCGCCGCTGGTGGCCGACGTGCCGCGCGCGCTGTACGAGGCCAACCGCGAAGGCAAGAACCTGCTGTTCGAGGGCGCGCAGGGCACGCTGCTCGACATCGACCACGGCACCTATCCCTTCGTCACCTCGTCCAACTGCGTCGCGGGCGCCGCGGCCGCGGGCGCCGGCGTCGGACCGGGGCAACTGCACTACGTGCTCGGCATCACCAAGGCCTACACCACGCGTGTCGGCGGCGGGCCGTTCCCGACCGAACTCACCGACGACATAGGCAAGCACCTCGCCACGCGCGGGCATGAGTTCGGCGCGGTTACCGGCCGGCCGCGGCGCTGCGGCTGGTTCGACGCCGCCGCGCTCAAGCGCTCCATCCAGATCAACGGCGTCTCGGGCCTGTGCATCACCAAGCTCGACGTCATGGACGGCGTGGAGTCGGTCAAGATCTGCGTGGGCTACGATGTGGACGGCAAGTTCTCCGACATCCTGCCGGTGGGCGCCGAGGAGCTCGCGCTCTGCGTGCCGCGCTACGAGGAAATGCCCGGCTGGCAGGAAAGCACCGTGGGCGTGAAAGCCGAGGCGGGATTGCCCAAGGCCGCGCGCGATTACCTCGCGCAGATCGAGAAACTGACCGGCGTGCCGATCGACCTGATCTCCACCGGGCCGGACCGCGAGGAGACCATCGTCCGGCGCCACCCGTTCGCCTGAATTCTAAAGATTTATCCTGGAATTTGAGTGCAGGAGCCGTTTTCCGAGGAGTTCGGATAGCGGTTCTGTAATATCGCCGGGCTAGCCGAGCATCTCCCTCGCGATCATGTGTCCGCCCAGCGCGGCAAGGCTGCCGAGCAGGCACACCCGGAAAGCGGCCGGCGGCAGCATTGTCCGCAGCCCCTGGCCCGCCGCCATTCCCGCCAGCGCCGGCAGCAGCATCAGCAGGGATTCGCCCGCCGTCGTCACCGGATAGCTCGCGTTCCAGGCGAGGCCCGCGGCGAGCGCCAGCGTGGACACCGTGAACGACAGCCCCATCGCCTGCACCAGTTCGTCCCGTTTCAGGCCGAGCGCCTGCAGGTAGGGCACCGCGGGGATCACGAACACGCCGGTCGCCGCCGTGATGAGGCCGGTGACCGCGCCCGCCGCCGGCCCGAGCCAGCGTTCGGCGCGCAACGGGACGGCGACCTTCGCGCCCGCCAACCCCCACACGGCATAGGCGACCAGCACTATCCCGAGCAGTACCCGCGCCCACGCACCGGCGGGCGCGCCCAGCACGGCTGCGCCGGCCAGCGTTCCTGCGACCACACCGGCCTGCATCCCGCCGAGGCGCCGGGAGAGCGCGCCCAGCGTTACCCAAGGCCGCAACTGCATCACGTTCGTCACCAGAGACGGCACGACCAGCAGCGCGGCAGCCTGGGCCGGCGGCATGAAGAGCGCGAGCAGCGCCATCGAGACCGTCGGCAGGCCGAGCCCGACCACGCCCTTGACGAGGCCGGCGACGAGGAACACAGCGGAGACGGCGAGCAGCGTTGGGTCCATGCGCGGATGGTGTCCGACTGCGTGAATGTGCGGAATGCGGGATTCCCGCAGCCAGCCTCAGGCGCCGCCTGAGGGACGCCGTGATACTTTCGCCCGCATGCGCTTCGACCTCACCGACCTGCGCCTTTTCCTGGACGTCCGCGAAGCCGGCTCGATCACGGCCGGCGCGGAGCGCTCGCACATGACGCTCGCCTCGGCGAGCGAGCGCATCCGTCGCATGGAAGGGGCGCTCGGCGCGCCGCTGCTGGTGCGCAACCGCCGCGGTGTGGAGCCCACCGCGGCCGGCCGCACGCTGGAGCACCACGCCCGCGCCGTGCTGCGCCGGATGGAACGCATGAAGGACGAGCTCGGCGCCTACGGCGCGGGCTTGAAGGGGCATGTGCGCCTGTTGTGCAACACCGCCGCACTGAGCGAGTACCTGCCGGAGGCGCTGGGCCGCTTCCTTATCGCGTATCCGGCCATTTCCGTGGACCTCGAGGAACGGCCGAGCCGGGAAATCGTCGACGCCGTGCGCGGCGGGACGTGCGACATCGGGGTCGTCTCGGACGCGGTGGACCTGGAGGGCCTGGAGACCTTCGCGTTCCGTCCCGATCCCCTGGTGCTTGTCGTGCCGCACGGCCACGAACTGGCGGGGCGCCGGACCGTGAGCCTCGCGGAGGTGGTCGACACCGATTTCGTCGGCCTCGCCGAGGGCAGCGCTCTGCAGGAGCACATCGGCCAGCACGCGCGTCGGATGGGCCGGCGGATGAACTATCGCGTGCGGCTGCGCAGCTTCGACGCCGTGTGCCGGATGGTTGGGCAGGGCATAGGCGTGGGCATCGTGCCGCAGGCCGCCGCCATACGGTGCGCGAGGACGGCGCAGGTCCGGCAGGTCAGGCTGTCGGACCCGTGGGCGGCCCGGAACCTGGTGCTCTGCGTACGCAAGCTCGACGAACTGCCTGCATCCGCCAAGCAACTCGTGCAGCACGTGCTGGCTCGCTGATCGCCCAAAACGCGCGACTAGGGGTCAGAGTCGAATTATCCTAAATCGGAAATTCGACTCTGACCCCAATTTCACTGTACTCAGACCCCGGTTTCGAGCCGGTACGCGAGGATGGGCGGCAGGCCGGCGGCGCGGATCTTGTCGGCGGCCGTCTGCCAGTCGTAAGGGACGCGGTGGAAGGTCAGGGTCGCGTTGTCCTCGTCGAACAGGGTGTAGGCGGCAGCGGGGTTGCCGTCCCGCGGCTGGCCCACCGAGCCGACGATCGCAAGCCAGCGATGCCCGGGCGGCAGAGGCAGCGCCGCACCTGGCTCGGGCCTCATGCCGCCGGTGCGCCCGTCGGCCAGGTGGAAGTACAACGCCTGCTCGTGGACGTGTCCCGAGAACGTGTAGGTGGAAAGCCCCGCAGCCATGCTCTGCACGGCCTCGGCGGGGCCGTCGACGTAATCCCAGCGGGCGGGGTTGGCGGCCGAGGCGTGCACGAAGCAGGTCGGGCCGCTGCGCACGCACAGGGGGAGCCGGTCTAGGAACGCCTTTTCCTCCTCCGACAACACGTCGCGGGTCCAGTCGATCGCCGCGGTGGCCATTGCGTTCATGTAGCCCGAAGGCACCTTCACCGCCTCGTCGTGGTTGCCCTTGAGGACGACGCTGCCGTCCGCAGCATGGCGCGCGACGATGTCCAGCACCGCCTGCGGGTCCGCGCCGTAGCCGACCAGGTCGCCGAGGAATGCGTAGCGCTCGGCGCCGTTCCCGCGCGCGTGCGCCAGGCAGGCCTCGAGAGCCTCCAGGTTGCTGTGTATGTCGGACAGGAGGGCGATGACCACAAGGCTTACCGGGGATTGCGGAGCGTGGGATTCATCATAGCAGCGCATCGAAGTTAAAATGCGCCTGCGTACCCCAGCCGGACGCCCAACCGCAACGAGTCGATCCCATGCCGACCACCCCGCACGAATTCCTCAAGACCTGGATGCAGCACGTGAACGCCGGCGACATTTCGAAGGTGCTCGCCATGTACAACGAGGATGCCGTGCTGATCCCGACGTTCTCCAACCGGCTGCTGTCGAAACCCCAGGCGATCCGCGAGTACTTCGAGCGGCTCTTCGCGCGCGAAGAACTGAGCCTGGCGCTGCACGAGAAGACCGTCATCGCGCAGCCCATGCAGGACGGGATCGTGGCCCTGTGCGGCATCTACTGCTGGCGTTTCGCGATCGACGGCGAGCTGCTCAATTTCGAGGCGCGCTTTTCCTACCTGCTCGACCTCGCGCGCCCCGCGCCGATCCTGCACCACCACTCCTCGCAGATCCCGCGCGTGATCTGAGCGCGCGTCGTCCCGCGCGCGCCTTTCGCTATGCGGAATTGCGTGCGGCGGGATTGCATTGGAACCGTTCAGCGACCACGATGGCGGCCACGGCGCGCGCAGACGCGCCACATGCACATCGGAGGAGGGACCATGCAAAAGAAGACCTGCCTGTTCGCCGCGCTGGCGTTTGCCGCGGCCAATGCCTGGGCCCAGTGGCCCGCCAAGCCGATCGCGATCGTCGTGGGCAGCGAGCCGGGCAGCGCGCCCGACGTCTACGCGCGCGCCGTGACCGAACCGCTGGGAAAACTGCTCAACCAGGCGGTGATCGTCGAGAACCGCACCGGCGCCAACGGCAACATCGCCGCCGAGTTCGTGGTGCGCGCACCGGCCGACGGCTACGCGCTCTGGGCCCCGGCCCAGTCGCAGATGGAGATCAACCCCAGCGCCTACCCGGACCTGCGCTGGAAGGCGGCCGACTTCACCGGCGTGGTCAAGGGCGCGGAGGCGCCGACGGTGCTGGTCGCGCACCCGTCCGTGCCCGCGAAGACGCTCGCCGAACTGGTGGCCTGGGTCAAGGCCAATCCCGGCAAGGTCTCGTTCGCATCGTTCAGCCCGGGCACGATCTCGCACTTCCTCGGCCAGCAGATGAACGAGCGCTTCGGCCTCGACATGGTGCACATCACGTTCAAGGGCTCGGGTCCGCAGGTGCAGAGCCTGCTCGGCGGCCACGTGCCGCTCGGGTTCTCGCAGATCCAGACCGGGTTGCCGCACGTGCTGGGCGGCAGGCTCACCGGCATCGCCGTCACCGGCGCGAAGCGCTGGCGCCAGCTGCCCGCGGTGCCGACTTTCGCCGAGCTGGGCTATCCCGACTTCACCGCCGGCACCTGGTTCGGCCTCGTGGTGCGTTCCGCGACGCCGCCCGAGATCGTCGCGAAGCTCACCGAAGCGGCGAAGACGGCGCATGCCGACCCGGCGCTGCGCGAGAAGCTCGAGAAGATGGGCTTCGACGTCTCCGGCGTGAGCGGCGCGGAGTTCGCCGCCAGCCTGAAGGAAGGCACCGAGCGCTGGGCGAAGGTCGTCAAGGCGACGGGCTTTCGCGCCGCGAACTAGTCATTTCCCGGAGCTGAAGGCCGTTGCGAGGCCGCGGCACACCGGTTTGACAATACCCGGGCCAGGCGCTGTACTTTGCGCATGGGCCCATACCACCACACGAAGCTGCCCTGCGCGTAACGGGCGATCGATGCAGCCGCAAGCCCTCCTCTTCGACCACGACGGCACCCTCGTCGACTCCGAGCCGACCCATTACCTGATCTGGCGGGACATCCTCGCGCCCCACGGCGTGGCGCTGACCGAGGCGCAGTACAAGGCCCACTACGCCGGCCTGCCCACCGCCGCCAACGCGATCGACCTCGTCACCCGCTTCGCGATTGCCCGCCCGGCGGCCGAGCTCGCGCTGGAGAAGAACGACCGGACCAAGGCCTACCTCGAGCACTCCGCGTTCCCGCTGATGCAAGGCGCCCGCGAGGTGCTGGAGCGCTTCCACGCCCGCGGCGTGAAGATGGGCGTGGTCACCGGCGCGAAACAGTTCGGCGTGCAGGCCACGCTGCGTTCGCACGGCCTCGCCGGCTACTTCGGCACCGTGGTCTCGAGCGAGGAAGTGAGGCGCAGCAAGCCAGCGCCCGAGGGCTACCTGCTCGCCATGCAGACGCTTGGCGTCGAGCCGGGCGCCACCTTCGCGATCGAGGACACCGGCCACGGCGTGATCGCCGCGGCGGACGCGGGCATCGCCTGCATCGCCGTACCGAACGAGATGTCGCGGCACCACGATTTTTCGCGCGCCGCGGTGGTGGTGGGCAGCCTGGAAGAGGCGGCGGACTGGATCGAAGGGCGGTGAATCGGGGCGGTGGTGTACCGGTAACGGTACGCCAACTGACAGGAGAGCGCCTCCTGGCGGGGACTTTTAAAACATATTTGGCCGAATTCGACCGTTTTCGGGGCTAGGCCGCGTAGGCCGCCCGCGGCGCCTCCACCCGGTCGAGCGGGCTCCTGACCCCGCGCCCGCCCTTGTTCATCACATGCGTGTAGACCATCGTCGTCTCCACGCTCGCGTGGCCCAGCAGCTCCTGCACCGTGCGGATGTCGTAGCCGTTCTCGAGCAGGTGCGTGGCGAAGGAGTGGCGCAGCGTGTGGCAGCTGACGTGCTTGGCGATGCCCGCGCTGCGCGTCGCCTCCTTCACGCCGCGGATCACGTAATTCTCGTAGACATGGTGGCGGCGGATCACGCCGCTGCGCGGGTCGGCCGAGAACCTGTGCGAGGGAAACGCGTACTGCCAGCCCCACTGCCGCCCGGCGTTCGGGTACTTGAGCGCCAGTGCGTTCGGCAGCTCGACCTCCCCGAACCCGGCCGCCAGGTCCCGCTCGTGCAGCGCCTTCACGCGCGCCAGGTGCGCCTGCAGCGGCTCGACCACCATCCCCTCCAGCAGCGCCGTCACCTCGGCCGGGCTCAGCACCGTCGGGACCCGGACCGGGCGCTTGGCCCGCTCCATCCCGTCCAGCCACGGCAGCTGCACCCCGAAGACCTCCCGGTAGAGGAACAGCAGCGCCGACAGCGCCTGGTTCTGCGTCGCCGCCGCGACGTCCCTCGAGCGCACCATGTCGTTGAGGAAAGCCGTGACCTCCGCCGCACCCATCTCACGCGGGTGGCGCTTTCCGTGGAAGAAGATGAAACGCCTGATCCAGTGGACGTAGGTCTCCTCCGTTCGCAGGCTGTAGTGCTTCAGGCGGATCGTGTCCCTGACCGTGTCGAGGAGGCGGGGAGGGGAGGCCGGGGGCTGCGATCTGCTTACCAGATTCGACATGCTTACGAGGTATTGTGGATATTGGTAAGCTGGCTTAACGTACTGAAGACGAAGGGGGATGACGGGAAATGAAGAAAAAGTCGAGCCGGGATAGTTGCCAGACGCAGGGTGTCAACTATTTCTGTCAACTAATAATGTCAACTACTACTAGTTGAACTAAACCGCTTCGCGGTGGTGGACCGCGCCTTGTCGTCCGACGAGGTGAATTGAACTCAGATGAATTGAAGCGCGTGAAGGGTGATCGCGCGCGCCGTGTCAGCGTTGTAGTTGCGGGGATGTCCCGCGACTTTCGACGAGGAGACGGCGATGAGCGCATTGCGCAAGCAGATGGATGGAGACCTGGTCGTTCGCGGCATGTCGGTGCGGACGCGGGAAGCGTATCTGGGCGCGGTGGCGGGGCTGGCGAAGCACTACGGCAGGCGTCCGGATCAGGTGAGCGAGGCCGAAGTGCAGCAGTACCTGTTGCACTTGATCGAGGAGAGGAAGCTCGCCTGGTCGAGTTGCAACATCGTGGTGCAGGGCCTGAAGTTCTTCTATCGGGTCACGCTCAAGCGCAGCGAGGCGCAGTTCGTGATCCCGCGGGCACGCACGCCCCAGAAGCTGCCGCAGATCCTGTCGCGTGAGGAGATCGCCGCGCTGATAGACCAGACGAAGCATCTCAAGCATCGCGCGATCCTGATGACGGCCTATGGCGCGGGGCTCAGACTCAACGAGATCCGCCACCTGAAGGTGAGCGACATCGATTCGGATCGCATGACGATCCGCGTCGAGCAGGGCAAAGGGGCGAAGGACCGCTACACGCTGCTCTCGTCACGGCTGCTCGAGGAGTTGCGCCGCTGCTGGCTGACGCATCGGTCTGAGCGGTGGCTCTTTACGGGGAAGGACCCCGAGCACCCGATCGGCGAGCATACGGTGCACAGGATCTACCACGCGGCCAAGGATCGCGCGCAGATCGCCAAGCAAGGCGGCATCCACTCGCTGCGGCACGCGTTTGCCACGCACCTGCTGGAGGCGGGCGTGGACATTCACACCATCCAGCGCCTGATGGGCCACAGCCACATTAGCTCGACGCTGAGGTACTTTCACCTCGCGCGCAAGCACCTGGCGGGAACGCCCTCGCCCCTGGAACTGCTGCAGGCACCTCTACCCAAGCCACGGTAGCGCGCCGTGGCCGCACGCCAACCGGGCGCGCGCGGCGGCAAACCGGAACTGGCCGACATCGTCCGGGCGCACGGCGCGGCGTTTCGCGCGGCGCACCGGCTTTGCTCGGTCCAGCACCGGGCGCTGCGCGCGATCGAGCGCTGCCGCACGGCCGCGCTCGGGGGCGAACTGCGCGAGTGCGACGCGTGCGGCGAGCGCCGCTACGTCTACCATTCATGCCGCAACCGCCACTGCCCCAAGTGCCAGACGCGGGCGAAGGCGCTTTGGCTCGACCAGCGCCGCGCCGAGTTGCTGCCCGTGCCGTACTTTCACCTGGTCTTCACGCTGCCCCACGAACTGAACGCGCTTGCCCAGGGCAACCCGCGCGCGCTCTACACGATGCTCTTCGCCGCGGCCTCCGAGACCCTCACCGAGTTCGGCGGCAATCCGCGCTGGCTGGGCGGCCAGATCGCCGCCACCCTCGTGCTCCACACCTGGGGCCAGACGCTCACCCAGCACCTCCACGTGCACGCCCTGGTCGCCGCCGGCGCACTCTCCGGCGCGGACACCTGGATCCGGGCACGGCGCGGTTTCCTGTTCCCGGTGAAGGCGCTCTCGATCGTGTTCCGGGCCAAGTTCCTCGCCGCGCTGCGCGAGGCCCTCGAGCACGGCCGACTGACGCTCTCTGGCACGACCGCCGCGCTCGCAGAACCGCACACCCGGCGCGCGCTGCTCGCGTTGCTGCGTGCCAAGGCCTGGGTCGTTTACGCCAAGCGCCCTTTCGGCGGTCCCGCCCAGGTGCTGGAGTACCTCGGGCGCTACACCCATCGCGTGGCGATCTCCAACGAGCGGCTCGTCTCGGCCGACGCAACCACGGTGCGCTTTCGCTACAAGGACTATGCCCACGGCGACCGGCGCAGAATCATGAGCCTCGAACCCCTTGAGTTCCTGCGCCGCTTCGCCCTGCACGTCCTGCCGCGCGGCTTCAACCGCATTCGTCACTACGGCCTCATCGCCAACCGCAGCAAGCACGACCTACTTGCGCTCGCCCGCACCGCTCTGAACGCGCCCGCTCCCGAGCCCGAGGCCTCCAGCGCCGAATCCGTCCCGGCATTCTGGCAACGACTCACCGGCACCGACATCGCACGCTGCCCGCACTGCGATCAGGGCACCCTGCGGTTCGTCGCCTCGCTTGTACCTCAGCCCCGGCCGCCGCCATGAGCGCGCTCGACCGAAACCACTTTCCGCCCTTTACCTCACCGCCGCCTTCCCTGGCGCGCCGACTCCGCTCGCCCATACCCGGTGCGTTGACCGTACTTCGGCCCTCTGCCATAGTACGAACATCGAATTTCCAAGACCGGCAAGCGATCCGATACCCACATGCACGCCGCTCCACACCTCGCGCCTCTCCCACGGCCGCATTCAATTCCCAAGTACCACCGGCTCCGCTCTGAATCCAGCGGTTCAGTCCAACTGATCGTATCCGTCATGCTCGCGCACGCCGGATACGACCCTGTTCGTTAGGCCTCAAACCGACGCGCACACGGCGGCAGCGCTAACGTCGATACCGTCACCAACCGTTAACCGAAGAAGGAGCGATTAGATGAATCCGAACAAGACACTGTGGGAAAAGGGCGACTTCACGCGCATCGCCGAGACCATGCGCGAAAGCGGAGAGGCGCTTGTCGACAAGATTGGCATCACGAAAGGCCTTAAGGTGCTGGACCTCGGATGCGGTGATGGAACCACCGCCATCCCCGAGGCGAAACGCGGTGCCGACGTACTCGGCGTGGACATCGCGAGCAACCTCGTCGCCGCGGGCAACAAGCGTGCAAGGGAGCTGGGGCTCGCCAACTGCAGGTTTCAGGAGGGCGATGCCTCCGACATGCAGGGAGTGCAGGACCGGAGCTTCGACCTGGTCGTAAGCATCTTCGGCGCGATGTTCGCGCCCAAGCCATTCGATGTAGCGAAAGAGATGGTCCGCGTCACCCGGCCGGGGGGACGCATCATCATGGGAAACTGGATCCCCAACGATCCGACGCTGGTCGCGCAGATCCTGAAGATCAGTTCGGCGTTCACGCCGCCGCCGCCGGAAGGCTTCGTCAGCCCGATGACCTGGGGCGTCGAGAGCAGCGTCACCGAGCGCTTTGTCGCTGCCGGAGTTCCGGCGGGGAAGATATCCTTCGTGCGTGACACGTTTACCTTCAATTCTTCCGGCACGCCGGCGGAGTTCGTCGGCCGGTTCAAGAACTACTACGGGCCGACCATGAATGCCTTCGACGCGGCAGACAAGAGCGGGCGAGTTGCGGACCTGCAGAGGCAGTTGGAGGATCTGTGCACGGCACAGAACAAGAGCTCACGCAAGGACATGACCTCCATTCCCGCCACGTTCTTGCGCGTGACGGTTGCGCTTTGACGGTGAGGCTTCATTTTGAGGCCTGAGCCTAACTTCAGGTCGAGTGGACGGGCCACGAGCGCACTGCCATATCGAGGGACAACGCGGCAGGCCCGCCGCTCACCAATACGTTGAGGCTGTATAAAAAGTCCCCATTCGTGTCCTCGATTCCCACCTTCAATCGTTACTCGTAGAGAGCGACTCGAAGGGAGAAGAAGAATGGCGCGCTACAAGATCGTGGACCGAAGCCCCAGGTTTTTGCCGATCGTGCTGGATGCGCAGCTGATGGCCGGGAGCTTCGAATACGCCCTGGACTATCTGATCGACACTGAGATGGACCTCTCGGAAATCGCGAAGCGCTACCGCAACGACGATACCGGCGCCCCGGCCTACGATCCGGCGGTGCTGCTCAAGATCGTGCTGCTTGCCTACAGCCGCGGAATCGTCAGCAGCCGAGCGATCGAGCGCCTGTGCCGGGAGAACGTGCTGTTCATGGCGATTTCGGGGGACAGCGCCCCGCAGTTCACGACGATCGCCAAGTTCATCCGCGAACTGGGAGAGCAAGCATCGGCGATCTTCACTCAGGTGCTGCTGATCTGCGACCGGCAGGGATTGATCGGGCGGCAGATGTTCGCCATCGATGGGGTGAAGCTGCCGAGCAACGCCGACAAGAAGAGGAGTGGCACCCATGCGGAGCTCGCGCACGAGGCCGAGCGTATGGAGAGAGCGGTAGAGAAGATACTCGAGGCGCATCGGAGCCGCGACGAGAGCAAGGACGCAGGCGAAGCGGGGTCGCTGGACAGTGAGCGTATCGAGCGCCTGCAGACGGAAGCCAAGCGCATCCGAGGGTTCCTTGCTACGAACGCCGAACGCCGCTCGGAGAAGGGAGCGCTGAGAAAGAGCAACGTCACCGATAACGACAGCGCGAAGATGGCGACCTCCAAGGGCGTGATCCAGGGCTACACGGCGGTTGCGGCGGTGGATGGCAAGGCGCAGGTGATCGTGGCGGCCCAGGCGCACGGTTCGGGAAGCGAACAGAGCGTGCTGCTGCCGATGGTGGAGAGGACGAACCCGATGCGCACCGATCAGACCATCATCACGGCGGACGCGGGCTATCACAGCGAGGCGAACCTGAAGGCGCTGCACGATGCCGGGGTGCCGGCGCTGGTGGCCGATGGACTTATGCGCCGGCGCGACGAGCGCTTCGCGAGTCAGGCACGCTATAAGGCGCTACCCGATCCGCTCTACGACAAGGCGGCCGCGGGTAAGCCCCCGGACGCAAAATTCCAACCCAGCGACTTCAGCTATGACGCGACCACCCAAACCTGTATCTGCCCGGCCGGCAAGAAGCTCTACTCAACCGGTAGTGCTTGTTCAACACACGGCCGCATGCATCACAAATTCCAGGGCGCCAAACGCGATTGCGTGCCCTGCGACTTGAGAGACAAGTGCTTGCGCCACCCGGAGAGAACGCAGACACGGCAGGTGGCGTTCTTCTACAAGAATCAGAACTCGCCGCTGCGCTACACCGAGCGAATGAAGGCGGCGATCGACAGTGAGCGGGGACGCAAGCTCTACGGGCGGCGGCTCGCGATCGTGGAGCCCGTGTTCGCCAACCTGCGGCACAACAAACGGCTGGACCGCTTTACCCTGCGCACGCAGGCCAAGGTGAACACGCAGTGGCATCTGTATTGCCTGGTTCACAACATCGGGAAGCTGGCGCATCATGGATACGGGAAATAGGAAGCAGGAGCAAAAGTCGCTCGCCCAAGTGAAACCCACCAAGCGATGGTCATGAAAATGATGCCGACAAACACGCCGCGCAGCTTCGGACTCCAGCGGTCCCGCCAAAGGCGGGTTTTTATACAGCTTCGTTGGGCCGTCCGTGGATATAATCGCCGGGCCTCATCACCTTAGGCGCACTCGCCATGTCGCAGAAATGACCAATCCGACCGTACATCACATCCCCGTCTGCCCCTTCTGTCAGCGACTTGAAATCCTGTTGGCGCTGAAGGGGCGGCGACAAGAAGTCGGTTTTCGTGTTGTCGACATCACCCGACCCCGGCCTGATTGGCTGCTGCAGAAGACACGCGGCACCACTGCACTGCCGATCCTGGAGACCTCGGGCGGGGATGTCATCAAGGAGAGTTTGGTCATCCTGCAGTACTTCGAGGATGTCTACCCGGAACGCCCGGTCGCCCAGCGGGACCCCTACCGGAGGGCCGTGGAGAGCATGCTGACGAGGATGGAGGGTGAGTTCTGCACCCATGGCTACGTGTGGGTGATGAACCAGAATCCCGAGCGCCGGGACGCCCTCAGGGCGGGCATGCTGAAGCAGTACGAGCGGCTGAACGAGTTCCTGCTGGAACATGCCCCTTCCGGTCAGTTTCTGTTCGAGGAGTTCGGGTGGGCCGAGACTGTCTTCACTCCATTCTTCATGCGGTTCTGGTTTCTCGAGTACTACGAGGACTTCCGGTTGCCCGATGGGGAGCGATTCGCGCGCGTGCGCAAATGGATTGACGCCTGCGTTGCTCATCCGGCGGCACAGCAGGTGACGAAGGAAGAGATCGTCAAGCTCTACTACGACTACGCCAAGGGGGCGGGGAACGGCGCGCTGCTCCCCGGCCGCGGCAAATCGTCTTTCACATTCGAGCCGGATTGGCGTGTCCGTCCATGGCCGCCGAAGAACAAGTACGAGCACAGCGCGACCGATAATGAATTGGGTTTGTGACACATGTCGCCTGGCCGGCTGCCCAACCCCGCGTTCCGGCGGACGCACCGGGAGGAAGCCGCGTCGCTCCGCTGAACTTCACGTTGAGCCCGTATCCAAACCCGGCAATGGCGCCGACTTCGCGCCGGAGTTTCGCCGCGAGCGTGTCGCAGTCACCGTTTGACCATGGGCGCCGCGGACGGGCGGTCATTTCCTTAGAGGAGTAGAAAATGGATGTAGAAAAGCTTTCGCGGCGTTGGTTTATGGCGGCGATCACGTATTTTGTGATCGGCATCGGCTTCGGGGTGTACATGGGGGCGAGCGGCAACCACACGCTGTTCACGGTGCACGCGCACATAAACCTTCTTGGCTGGGCCTCGATGGGCCTCACGGGGCTGCTGTATCGCTCCTTTCCCGCCGCGGCGCGGACCCGCCTTGCCGCGTGGCACTTTTGGCTGTATCAACTGGCCGTGCCGGTGATGCTGCTCGCGGTCGCCGCCATCTACTCGGGCGTCAAGAATGCCGATCCGGTCGCCGGCGCCGCCTCCGTGGCGGTGTTCGTTTCCGTGCTGCTGTTCTGGTGGGCCATTTTCTCGGCGCGAAACGGCACCGCGGCGACCGGGCCGCGGTAGCGGCGACTTTCGCCGAGTTCGGACGTTGGAGAAGTGCGGACAGGTATTGACGCTGCGGCGTTGCGGCAGTGCGTTGCCGGATTCGCCGGATTTCCGCGGTCGACCCGAAGCCGGCATTCGCTTTGCGCCGGTCCCGGGATGTATATTCCTAGACTCTGGACACGCAAACTCTGGGGGGAGCCATGCGCGACGTGACGCGGCTTTTGACGCGGTTCTTCTTGATCACCGCGATTTTCATTCCGGTCGCGATGGCACAAGACTTGACCAAGCCAAAGCGTATTGGCTACGTTGTTTATGGATCGTCCGAAGTGCGCGGTCACTTGGAGCGGGCTTTTCTCGAAGGCATGCGCGACCAGGGCTACGTGGAGGGGAAGAATTTGGTCGTTGAGCGCATCTATGCGGAGAGCGACTCGGGACGGCTGCGTGAAGGCGCGCGCGCCTTGGCGGCATTGAAGCTCGATGCAATCGTCACCACTTGTTCGCCGTCCACGAAAGCGGTCAAGGAATCGACCTTGCCTTTCGGCACGCCGGTCCTCATGTCGGCCGTGTCGGACCCGGTCGGGCAGCGACTGATCCAGAGTTTGTCCCGCCCGGGTGGCAACGTTTCCGGACGCGCAAGCCAGGGCGAGGAAGTCTTGCCGAAGATGCTCGAGCTTCTTACCGCCGCATCGCCGAACGCCGGGCGTGTGGCGGTGCTGTACAACACCCAGAATTCCGTGCATCCGAATCTTTGGTCCGCGCTGCGAGATAACGCCGGATCGCTCGGCGTGGAGCTGGTGCGAATCGACATCGGCAGCCTGGCGGAACTTCCGACGGCATTCGAAAGGATGGCGAAGGAGCGTTTCCGCGCGTTGCTGGTTCTTGGCGACGACCCGATGACGTTCACCGGGAGGGCGCAAGTCGTCGCGCTTGCGCGGAAAAGCGGCATTCCCGCCATTTTCGGCGTGAGCGAGTTCGTCGAGCAAGGCGGACTGATGAGCTACGGCGAGAATTATTCCAACAGCTACCGTAGCACGGCCTCCCACGTCGGCAAGGTTCTCGCGGGGTCACGGCCCGCCGAACTACCCGTCGAGCGCCCCACGAGATTCGAACTGGTGATCAATTTGAAAACCGCCAAGGCGCTCGGCCTCAAATTTCCGCAGTCGATTCTCGTTCGCGCGGACCGGGTGATCGAATAGCGGATGGGCGAGTTTAGGAAACCGGCCGATTGCGGACCTCTCAGGGACACATGCATGTCGCCGCATCACAAGCCAATCGAGCCGACGTTGATCTTTTGGCTGAGCTGATAGGGCCGATTTTTGGGCTGCTTAACGATATCAAGCTGGAGTGATGATCATGCAAACGAGTGTCTACGGTGTCCAGAAGCCTCTGAAGGCGCAATATAAGGAGAAGCCCGAGTCGGCAATGGTCACCGACCATGCCAAGACATCGGGCGAAGTGGCGTCGGATCCGTTTCACTCCAAGGTCGAACCAATGGACGGGTGCGGCGTATCAATCCCGATCGGCGTTCACGCGGCGGTCGGGGGACCGCATGACGCTCCGACCCCCGGTGATCTACTCTGCGCCGCGCTCGCAGCGTGCCAGGACTCGGCGGTGCGGATGGTCGCTAACATTCTAGGCGTCGAACTGACTGAGTTGGAAGTCCGGGTAATGGCAGCGGCTGACGTACGCGGCGCGATGGCTATGGATCCGGCTGTGCCAGTAGGCTTCCAATCCATCACATGTGACGTGAGGCTTAGGGCAAAGGAGGGAACATCACCTGAGCTGTTACAAAAGCTTACGGTCGCGGCGGAACGGTGTTGCGTCGTGCAGCAGACGCTCAAGGCACCTCCGGCTGTGAAGACGAGCTTCACCTTTTAGCAACGTCAGGGTGGAGGTGAGGTATGGATCAACGTGGTGACGAAGACCGGACTCGAGCGTCTGGCCAGTTTGCGCTCCCCTTGCACGCCGCGTTTTGTATGGGAGATCGCGTACGCAAGAAATCCGGCGCCGCCTGGCAGGGTCTGGTGGTCGGCTGGTACTGCACGAAGCTGACCCCTGAAGGCTATGCCGTCGAGTCCGAGGCTCACCCGGGCTCGGTGCAAATCTATCCCGTGGCTGCGCTTGAACGCGTGGCCTGACCCATTCGAAAGTGAGAGCAAGGCGATGCCCCGATCCCTAATCGTGTCGAAGCCGCGCTACCATGCCCGTCCCCCGATGAAAAGAGAAAATCCGCGGTGTCTACGCGGGAACCCAGATGAAACGGCGTGAGTTCATGAAGCTTTGTGCAGGCTCCGTTGCGGGCGCTGGCATCGGGATTCCACACTCGACGCGCGCGCAGCAGGTGCGGGGGCGGCGTGTCGGCGCCCTGATCCTGGGCAACGCCGATGCGGACGCATTCCGGTCGGAGTTGCGGGAGGGGCTGTCGAAAGTGGGCTATGTCGAAGGACGCGATGTCGTATTCGACATCCGTTCCGCGGAGGGCCGGCTTGATCTGCTCCCAAGCCTCGCGGCGGGGCTGGTGGCGGCAAAGGTCGATGTGCTGATCGCGCTCTACACGCCCTGCGTGCGCGCCGCGCAACAGGCGACCCGCGACATCCCCATCGTTGCAATCGTCGCGAACCCGGTCGAAACGGGATTCATGGGGAGCCTGGCCCGGCCCGGCGGAAATATCACGGGTGTTTCGCTCATGGCTGCGGAGGCCCACGGCAAGTGCGTCGAGGTCTTCAGCGAGATGCTTCCGTCGGTGAGGAAAGTCGCCGCGCTCGGCAATGCCGGCGACCCGTTCATGCCGTTGTTCCTCGAGAAGGTCCAGCTGGCGGGCAGGGCGACCGGCAGGGAGATCCTGCCCGTAACGGTGCGCAGTGCCGACGAAATCGACGCGGCGATCGCGACGATCCAGAAAGGGGGTGCAGGCGCCCTGGTCACGCAAGGCAGCCTGCCAAGCCGGGTCGTTGCCGATGCCGCCTTGAAGCGGCGCATGCCGGCCGGAACGTTCACGCGGTCCTTCGTGGACGTCGGCGGCCTCATGTCTTACGGCCCCAATGCGGCCCACTCGTTCCGGCGCGGCGTCCATTTCGTGATCAAGATCCTGCAGGGAAGCAAGCCCGCCGACCTGCCCGCGGAGCAGCCCACGCACTTCGAGCTTCTTTTCAACCTGAAGACCGCGAAGGCGCTTGGCGTCAACGTGCCCGTGGGCCTGCTTGCGCGCGCCGACGATGTGATCAGATGAAATGCAGGCCTATTTAGTCCCACCTCCAAATCCGGAAGGGTGCCATGGCAATCGAATTCCTGAACCCCGAGGGTCTTGCAAAGCCCGTCGCCTACTACAGCCACCTGGCCGTAGTTCCGGCAGGCTACAGGCAACTGGTTTTCGCAGGCCAGGTCGGCAATCGACTTGACGGTAGTTTTCCGGAGAGTGTCGACGAACAGTTCGAGCAGGCCATAGCCAACATTCTCGCCATCCTGGCGTCCCAAAAAGCGGTGGCCAGGGACGTGGTCAAGGTGACTTGCTACCTCACGGAACGCCCTGAGTCTTACGCCCGTATCGGAAAGGCGCTGAGAGCGGCATTTCCGGAGCCTCCGCCGGCGCAAACGTTTCTCATCGTGGCGGGCCTGGCACTGCCGTCTCTCAAGGTCGAAATCGATGTTTACGCCGCTGTTCCTGCCTCGCAAGTCAGCTGTCAACCCAGCGAGATGCGATGATTTCAGTATTCAGGCAGGGATACGATCCGGAAAGCTGCGGGAAACGCCGCGTCCGGGCGGCGTAAGGCACACACTTTCAGGAGACCGGAATGCTTCAACTTCGCCCAAGCTGCGAGTGCTGCGACAAGGCCCTCCCGCCGGACTCCACGGAGGCCCGCATCTGCTCGTTCGAGTGCACCTTCTGTGCGTCGTGTGCGGAAACCGTGCTGCACGGCAAGTGTCCCAATTGCGGCGGTGAGATGGTTGCAAGGCCGCGGCGTCCGGCTGACAAGCTCGCCAAACACCCGGCGTCAACGGAGCGGGTGTTCAAACCGGTCAAGCCGCGCGTCCCGCCTTCCAACTAGCGGAGAGTTGAAATGAGGAAGCTCGCAAAGAACACGATCTGCGTCTGGTACGTGGACGGCGCCGAAGAGGCCGCACGCTTTTACGCCGCGACATTTCCCGATTCGTCGGTCGGGCCGATACATCGCGCGCCCGGGGACTATCCCGCGGGAAAGGAAGGGGACGTATTGACCGTCGAGTTCACCGTGATGGGTGTCGCGTGCCTCGGCCTCAACGGCGGGCCCGGTTTGAAGCACAGCGAGGCGTTCTCGTTCCAGGTCGCGACCGAAGACCAGGCCGAGACGGATCGCTACTGGAACGCGATCGTGGGTAACGGCGGCCAGGAAAGCGAGTGCGGATGGTGCAAGGACAAGTGGGGCATCTCCTGGCAGATCACGCCGGTCGCGCTGACGAACGCCTTTACCAGCCCCGACCGGGCAGCGGCAAAGCGGGCGTTCAATGCGATGATGACGATGCGGAAAATCGACGTCGCCGCGATCGAGGCCGCGTTCCGCGGTTGAGAAGCGGCGACCTGACGGCGCCGTGAACCACGGCGTCGGCGTCCCGCGCGAACGGCGGGCAGAGCGCTTCCCCGGTACCCGGTCGGGTATGAGAAAGTATACGTATATAAGTGCGAACATATACGTATAACCCTCCGGGATTGGATATGACGACCTGCACCATCGAAACCGGGCTGTTCCGCAAGAAGCCCTACGGCAATGTGTCCGTCGCGCACTGCCTCAACTGCGAGCAGCCGCTGTGCGCGCAGGACGCGGTCGCGGAGGTGTCGGAAGCGGGAAGCCGGACCGGGCATTTCATGTGCACCGCGCCCGCGGGCCAGCAGCAGAAGCCGGACGTCCTCGAGTTCACCCCGAAGGACCGCAAGCCCGGCTAGGCGCGCCGGAAGGACCGGGCCGCCCTCAAAGGGCCGGCGCCGCACCCCCGGGGCATAATCGCGCGATGAGCACACGCCCCTACAGTCAGGTCAACGTCTTCTCCTCCGGAGCGCTCGAGGGCAACCCGCTGGCGGTAGTGCATCGCGCGGAAGGCCTCACCGAAGCGCAGATGGCCGCGTTCGCGCGCTGGACCAACCTGTCGGAGACGACCTACCTCTTCCCGCCCGGCGATCCCGGCGCGGACTATCACGTGCGCATCTTCACGCCGGGCGGCGAGCTGCCGTTCGCCGGCCACCCGACGCTCGGCTCCTGCCATGCGTGGCTCGCCGCGGGTGGCAAGCCGCGTACGCCCGGGAAAGTGGTGCAGCAGTGCGCTGTTGGCCTCGTCACCGTGCGCTGCGACGGCCCGCGCCTCGAGTTCGGCGCGCCGCCGCTGAAGAAGTCGGGCCCGCTCGACGCCGGCCTGGTCACAAGGATCGCGACGGCCCTGTGCATTCCCGGGTCCGCTATCGTCCGCCACCAGTGGGTCGACAACGGCCCGGGCTGGTGCGCGGTGATGCTGCGTTCGGCGCAGGACGTGCTCGCGATCAGGCCCGACTGGGTGGCGCTCGACGCGCTCAAGCTCGGCGTCGTCGGCCCGCACGAACAGGGGCACGACGCGGCCTTCGAAGTGCGCGCCTTCATCGGCGACGGCGGCTACGAGGATCCGGTCACCGGCAGCCTCAACGCCAGCCTCGCGCAGTGGCTGTTCGGCGCGGGCCTTGCGGCTTTTCCCTACGTGGCGGCGCAGGGCACGGCGCTGCAGCGCGCGGGGCGCGTGCACCTGCGCAAGGATGGCGATGCGGTGTGGGTGGGCGGCGACGTCGTCGACGTGGTGCGCGGCGAGGTCGCGTTCTAGGTGGGACGCCTCGTCGCCTGGGTGGTGCTCGCGGCTGCGCTGCAGGCCTGCGCCCACGCGACCCCGCCCGCCGATCCCGCGTCGGACGCGCCCGAGGCGCGCGTCGCGCCCGCCGCAGGCAGTTACGTGGATGCGCCGTCGTACCGTGAGGCGCTCACCCGCTGGCGCGGTCCGGAAGACGTCAATGCGTGGATCGGCGGGCGGTTCGAGTACGACATGGCGCGCGCCATGCAGTTGTCCGAGACGCAGCGCGCGAAGACGCGCATGCCCATCCTCGCGCCCGACGCATTCTTCGGCGCGCCCCGGGGCGTGTGCGTGGACCTCGCGCGGTTCGGCGTGGAGACGCTGCGCGTCCTCCGGCCGGAAACGAAGCCGCGCTACGTGATGATCGAGTTCGACCCGGTCTCCATCGCGGGCAACACGCTGCGGCGGCACTGGGTCGTCGCCTTCGAGCGCGACGGCGCGCACTACTTTTTCGCGGACTCGAAGCGCCCCGGGCACCTCGCCGGCCCTTACGCGAGCACCCGGGCCTACCTCGACGAGTACGCAGGCTACCGGGGGAGGAGGATCGTCGCCTTTCGCGAGGTCGACACCTACGAGAAGAAGATGCGCACGCCCGCCGCGAAGCAGGCGCGCGAGGACAGGGCGAACTAGTTGGCGATGCGGGCCATCGCGCTGCTGCCGATCCTGTGCCTCGCGGGCGCCGCTTTCGCCGCGCCCACCGCAATCGATGCCGCGGCACGTGCCGCGCCGCAGGTCAGGTGGGACGCGGCCAGCGCGCGTCGCATGGACATCGACTGCGACGGGAAGGCTGACTACGCGCTGCTCGGCCGCGCGGGCGGCAAGGTGTACGTGGGCATCGTGCGCGGCCCCCTCGAAGGCGCGCGCGCCCATGTGTTCGCGTTCGGCGTGGGGCAGTCCCAGGAAAGCGTGTGCGAACCGACCGCGAGCCTGCGTCCGGAGTCGCTCGACTACGACCCCAAGGAGGCCGTGGGCGAGCTGCCCGGCTTCCGGCGCTCGAAGCGCTGCACGGCCGTCGCGCTCGCCGACGAAGCCTGCGACGCCTTCCACTTTTACTGGAACCACCGGACCGGGCGGCCGGACTGGTGGCGCATGTGAGTGCGGCGATTTTCCGGCACGGTCCGGCCGTGAAGAAGTGCCTCGCCCTCCTGCTCTGCGTTGCCCTCGCGGGCTGCGCCCGGCTGGAAAAATTTGACCCGCGCACGGCGCCCGACGCCTCGGGCCGTGTGGTCGACGCACGCACCGGTGCCCCGGTCGCGGCACGCGTGTATTACCAGGACACGCCGAACGAGGTCGTCGTGTCGTCGGCGGACGGGCGCTTCCGGTTTCCCGCGCTGCGCCGCTCGTATTCGGAGGTGGCCGGCCTCGAGCGCCGCGGCGTGCGCTGGCTGGCGGCCGAGGCACACGGGTACCGGCAGGGACTGAAGGAAGTCGACCCGGCCGCGCCGGGCGGCCTCGTGATCGCGCTGGAACCCGCGCCCTGACCCGGGCAGAATGTCCCCCCGCACAAGAACGGCAAGCCAACGGAGACACCCCATGCGCATCCGCTCCATCATCCGCCTCGCCGGCGCCCTGGCCTTCGCGCTCTCGCTCGCCGTGCAGGCGCAGACGAAGCCCACCCACACCGACCACGGCGCGGCGCCGGAGTCGATCATGTGGGTCGGCAACAGCTTCTTCTATTACAACAACAGCATGCATAACCACTTCGGGCAGCTGGTGGCCTCGGCCGGCGGCGGGGCCCGGGTGCGCAGCACTTCAGTGACGATCAGCGGCTCGGGCCTCGACTGGCACGACATGGAGTCGCTGCTGCGGGCCGACGGTATCGGGCGGTATTCGTTCGTCGGCGACAACGACATCCGCTTCAACCCGCCCGGCCGCCAGTTCGACACCACGATCATGATGGACTGCAGCCAGTGCCCCATCCACCCGAAACTGCAGGACGCGTTCCACGCGACGGTGAAGAAGGACGCGCAGATCCTCGCGAAGGCGGGCGTGCGCGGGGCGCTCTTCATGTCGTGGGCCTACAAGGACAAGCCGGAGATGACCGCGAGCCTCGCCGAGCAGTACACGATCGCGGGCAATGCGAACAACCTCACCGTGATCCCCGCGGGCCTCGCGTTCGCGAAGGCGATCGCCCGGCGCCCGGACCTCGAGCTCTACCAGCCCGACAAGCGTCACCCCACGGTGGCCGGGACCTACATCGCGGCCTGCGCGGTGTACGCGACGCTCTACAGGAAATCCCCGGTCGGCCTCAAGTACACGGCGGGCCTGCCGGCCGACGTCGTCGCGCTGCTGCAGGCGGCCGCCTGGGACGCCGTGCAGGAGTACCAGCGCCCGTGATGCGCCGCTTTTCGGGCAGTTGCCATTGCGGTGCGGTACGCTTCGCGATCGAATCGGACTTCCCCGAACTCACCACCTGCGACTGCTCGATCTGCCGGCGCAAGAACGCGCTGATGGTGAAGGTGCACGAGTCGAAGTTCGAGCTGCTGTCGGGCGCGGACCAGCTCACCGAGTACCGCTTCCACACGCATACCGCGCGGCACTTCTTCTGCAGGGTGTGCGGCATCTACCCTTTCCACAGGAAGCGCGTGACGCCTGACTTCGTCGGCGTCAACGTGTTCTGCCTTGAGGGCTTCGACCCGGCGGGGATCCCGGTACGCGCCACCGTGGGCGCGGGCATGCCTTAGGCGGTCAGCCGGCCCGCTTCAGCGTGACGTGGAACGCGGCGCCCTTGCCGGGCTCCCCTTCGCCGCGGATGCGCCCGCCGTGGCGCTCGACGATGCGCCGGACCGTGGCAAGGCCGATGCCCAGCCCGTCGAAACGCCCGTCGTTGTGCAGCCGCTGGAACGGGCCGAACAGCTTGTCGGCGTAGGCCATGTCGAATCCGGCACCGTTGTCGCGCACGCTGATCGTCACTTCGCCTTCGCCTGCGGGCGCGGAGGACACCTCGATCCAGGCGCCCGTGGTCCCGGCCGTGTACTTCACGGCGTTCTCGAGCAGGTTGACGAACGCCTGCAGCAGCAGCCGGGCGTCGCCGGCGACCACCGGCAGCGCGCCGATCCGCCACTCGACGTCCCGCCCGGGCGCTTCGGCCAGGCAGGCCTCCTGCGCCTGCCTCATGAG
This sequence comes from Burkholderiales bacterium, assembly GCA_965279075.1. Taxonomy (GTDB): domain Bacteria; phylum Pseudomonadota; class Gammaproteobacteria; order Burkholderiales; family SG8-39; genus SZAS-79. The sequence continues at coordinate 148,271 of CBDIHI010000004.1, forward strand.
CGGCGCGAGGTCCACGGGCCCGCTCGCGAGGGTGACGCGGCTGGCGTGCGCGAGCTGGAGCATGGCGTCGATCAACTGCTCCATGTGCTGGGCTGCGGGGAGGATCTTCTCCAGGTAGCGCAGCGCCTCGGCGTCGGCGCCGCCGAGCCGCTCCATCGCGAGCCGCGCGAAGCTGTTCACGTGGCGCAGGGGCGCGCGCAGGTCGTGCGACACGGTGTAGCTGAACGCCTCGAGCTCGCCCATCGCGGCTTCGAGGGCCGCGGTGCGTTCCGCCACCCGCTGCTCGAGGCCTGCGTTGAGCCGGTCGATGACCTCCCGCTGCGACTGCATGAGCGAGAACGCGCGGTCCAGGGCCCGCATGAGTTCGCCGAGCTCGCCGCCGGGGTAGGGCGCGCCGATGCGGGCGTGGAAGTCTCCCTCGCCGAAGCGCCGCGACCGCGGCGACGATGCGCGCGGCCTGGCGGCGGATCGCGAGTTCCGCCAGCGCAAGCGCGCCGGCGAAGACCAGGAACCAGACCACCGCCAGCGTCGCGAGCGCCCGGTCGAGGCCCGCGCTGGCCGTGGCGAGCAGGTCCTGCGCGGACACGCCGACCAGCACACGCAGGCCCACCTTCTCGAACTCGGGCAGGGCGCTGGCCGCCCAGATGCGCGACACGCCGCCGAACTCGACGTTCTCCTCCACACGGGTCCCGCCGCCCGCTAACGCGAACCGGTGAAGGGCGGAGCCCGCGATGGAGGTGCCGCGCAGCTTCGCCCCGCCCGGATGCCAGGTGAGGACGGGTGCCGCCCGTGTCGACGAGCGCGATGGTCGCGTCCGGCCTCGCCAGGGACCGGGCGTGGGCCTGCATGTACTTTTCGAGGTTCAGCGAGGCGAGCAGCACGAAGCGGGGCGCGCCGTTTTCGTGCCGGACACCGTAGGCGATCTGCAGCACCGGGGTGCCGGTCAGGCGCCCGAACACGGGCTCGACGGCCAGGGGGCCGCCGGCACCGGTGGCGTCGCGAAAGTACTGCCGGTCCGTCAGGTTGAGCGCGCGCCCCGTGCGCAGCGAATCGCAGAACAGCTGCCCGTCCGGGTTGATGGTGAGGATCCCCGTGTATTGCGGATGCTCGCTCAGCACGGCTGCGAGGAAGGCCGAACAGGCGTCGCGGTCGGGCGCGTCGAAGTCCCGCGCGCGGGACAGCCCGTAGTGCAACTGCGCGGTGCTGCGGATGGTGTCAGTCAGGGCCTGCGCGACCTGGTGGGTCTCGTTGGCGAGCTCGCGCCTGGCTTCCTCGATCCGGGTCTCGCGGAACCCGCGGAACACCAGCACGCCGACCACCGCCGGAATCAGCGTCGCGAACAGGATGAGCAGAAGCAGTTTGGCGCGGATGCTCACGTTTCTGGGACCGGCAATGTACCCCGTTGCGCCCGCCAGGGCGTGGAAGGGTGATGTTAGCAGTCCGGGCCGCGGCACGGTAGGTGTACCGGCAAGAGTACACAAACTGCCCGGAGAGCGGCTCCAGGCAATGACATTGAAGAGTAAATCTTGTCAATTAAGCTTCGCCGAGCAAGCGCTGGAAGGGGCTCGAGCGGGCGACGCCGTCGGCGGAGTAGAACGGCTCGTTGCTCGCGGCGCAACACCGCGAAGAAGCCGGCGATCGCCGGCCGCTCGAGTTCGAGCCTTCAGGACCTGCAGCGTGCGAAAGGCGTCGAAGCGCGGCCCCGAATGATCCGAGATCACGGGATCCCTCCCCTGGCTCGGCCAGCGCATCCTCCATGTCTGGCGCGCAATCGACCAGGCGCATCCCGAGGCCCGGCATTCCGGGGGGGGGGCGGCACGGTCTATAGCAGCAGGGAGTCGTACTTTGAGATCGGCCCCAAGGCGTTGATCACTATGGATTTAGGTGGGGAGCGGCGAAATGCCACGGGTTTTCCCCGAGGCGGCCGATAGGGAGCGTGCGGAAACCCGCACTGCGGATTTGAAATGAATTCCGGCTTGATGGACAATAGGGCGGAACGCTTCCGTTACGATCAGGGCGCGGGCCGGCGGAACGGGGGTCAGCGTATCCCCATGATCAACAACTAAAAATGGCAAAAGGCAATGGCTAGCAAGATCCTGCTCGTAGAAGACAATGCCGATGACGCGGAACTCACCCGGCTCGCGCTCGAGCGCCACCAGCTCGGGAGCCGCGTCGTGCACCTCACGGACGGCGCGCAGGCGATCGACTACATCTTTGGAGCGAACGGCGCGGCCGATGCACTCGATGTTTCGCTTCGTGATCCTTGACCTGAAACTTCCAAAGGTCGATGGCATCCAGGTGCTGGAGCGGCTGAAGGCGGACCCACGCACCCGTGCCATTCCCCGTGGTGATCCTTTCCTCCTCCAACCAAGAGCGGGACATTTCGCGCAGCTTCGAGTGCGGCGTGAACAGCTACGTGGTCAAGCCAGTGCAGCTCGATGAGTACATGGAAAAGGTGTCCTCCGTCGGCCGCTACTGGGACACGACCAACGAGCGCCTTGCGACGGGCTGAGCCCGTACGCGATCTCGCCGGGCATGAGCCCCGGCGTCTTTCGGTGCGAGTGATAAGTGCGGCGCGACGTAGCGTCGCTGCCCGACAGTCGATCGGTTAGAATCGACGGCTGTCTTGAAGATGGTGCCGAGGAAGGGACTCGAACCCCCACAGTGTCGCCACCGCATGGACCTGAACCATGTGCGTCTACCAATTCCGCCACCTCGGCAGGGGAGCGAATTCTAGAGGCTGAGCCTGCCCGTGTCAAAAAACCGCACTGAAAAACGGAAATCGCCCAAGTCTGCGGCGCCCGCCGGCTATGCAAGCGCCATCCTTGCGGAGCTGAACAAGGCCGCCACGCCCCTCAGCCCCGGGGAACTGACCGAGCGGCTCGGCCTGACCAAGGGCGAGCGCAAGGCCTTCGATGCCGCGCTGACGGTGCTTGAGGCGACCGGCCGCATCGCAAGGAACCGTGCAGGCGCGGTACTGGTCGCAAAGAAGCTCGCGCTGGCCACCGGCCGAATCGAAGGGCATCGCGACGGCCATGGATTCCTCGTGCCAGACGAATCCGGCGAATCGGTGTACCTGTCCTCCGCGGAGATGCGCCAGGTGCTCCACGGCGACCGCGTCTCGGTCAAGGTCATCGGGCGCGACGCGCGCGACCGCCCGGTCGGCGAGATCGTCGATGTCCTCGAGCGAGGCAACCGGCGCGTGGTCGGCCGGCTGCATGCCGAGCACGGC
>CBDIHI010000005.1:0-161219 GCA_965279075.1 Burkholderiales bacterium
AAGGCCCTGCGCCACTGGATCAAGGACCTGCTCACGCTGCATTCCGGGTCGATGATGCTGCTGTTCGAATCGTTCGGCTTCAAGGAGGGCATCCCCCTCGACGCGAACTGGGTGATCGATGTGCGGATGCTGCCGAACCCCTTCTACGACCCGGCCCTGCGCCCGCTGACCGGGCGCGACGCGCCGGTCGTCGCGTTCCTCGAGAGCCAGGAAGCGGTCGCACGTCTGTACGAGGACGTAAGGGGGTTCCTCTCCCGCTGGCTCCCGGACATGGTCAAGGACAACCGGTACCACGTCACAGTGGCGATCGGATGCACCGGCGGCCAGCACCGCTCGGTCTACCTGGCCGAAAGGCTCGCTGCGGAATTCGGCAAGACCTGGCCTGTGCTGGTGCGGCATCGCGGCCTCGCCAGCAAGGATCGCGAGGGCTGAGCGCCGTGCAGGACGACATCGCGATCTTCCCGCTCAACGCCGTGCTGTTTCCCGGCGGCCTGCTGCCGCTGCGCATCTTCGAGCAGCGCTACATGGACATGGCAAAGGCATGCCTGAAGGACGACAAGCCGTTCGGCGTATGCCTGATCCGCAGCGGCCGCGAGGTCGGCGCCCCGGCGACGCCCGAACCCATAGGCTGCACGGCCCGGATCATCGAATGGGACATGGAGCAGCTCGGCGTGCTGTCGGTCAAGGCGCTCGGCGGGCAGCGATTTCGCATCCTCGAGACGCGCGTCACCGAAGCCGGACTGACGAACGCCCGGGTGGAACTGCTGGCGCAGGATGCGGATACCGACCTCCCGGTGGAATTCGGGGCCTGCGCGAACGTGCTCAGGGCCGTGGTCAGGGAACACGGCGCGGGGATCATGGCGGCGCCACTGCGATACGATTCGAGCTCCTGGGTGAGTTCGAGGCTCACGGAGATCCTGCCGGTGCCACTGGCCGCCAAGCAGAAACTCCTCGAGCTCGACGACGCGGCCCAGCGCATCGAGATCCTGAACAGGTTCCTTCTGCAGCACCGGATCGCCGGGTAGCGATTCCTCCCCGCGGTTACAGGGAACCCAGCACTTTCCTGACCGGCACCGGGACCGCGGCGGCGAGGGCATCCGCCACGGGCAGCCATCCCCGTCCGGGCGCCTCCGCTTTCGGCGTGCGCCTGGCGACATCGCACAGCAACGGAGAAATCTCCAGCCTGAAGTGCGTGAAGCCGTGCGCGAATGGGTCCATCGCTGACTGGCCCGAGATGACGCACCCAAGCTCGGAATTGCAGAAACCGGCCACGCTTTCGCCGGTGAACTCGGGAAATACCCAGAGCCCGCCCCACAGTCCGGACGAAGGGCGGCGTTCCAGCAGCACCTCGCCACGGTGCCTGAGGACCAGCCATGTGGCCTGGCGCGTCGGGTAGGCCTTGCGCGGGCGCGGCGCGGGAATCTCAGCCGTCCGCCCGGCCTTTTTCGCGACGCAGTCCGCGACAAGGGGGCACTTCGGGCACTCGGGCGTGCCGCGCGTGCATAGGGTCGCTCCGAGGTCCATCAGGCCCTGGGTATAGGCCTCGATCGCATCCCGCCGATTGGACGCGGGCAGCAGTTTCTCCGCCAGGTCCCAGAGCGTGGCCTCGACCTTTGCGGCCCCGGGAAATCCCTCGACGCCAAAACAGCGGGCGAGGACCCTTTTCACGTTACCGTCGAGGATCGCGGCACGCTCGCCGTAAGCGAATGCGGCAATGGCGGCAGCCGTGGAGCGGCCGATGCCGGGCAGCCCGCCGATCTCCGCGGCGGTGCGTGGAAACCGCCCCCCATGCGCTTCGACGACTGTGCGAGCCGCCTTGTGCAGGTTCCTCGCACGCGCGTAGTAGCCCAACCCACTCCACAGCCGCAGCACCTCATCTTCACTGGCACCGGCAAGCGTTGCGACATCCGGAAATCGCGCCATGAACCGCTGGAAATACCCGACGACGGCAGCGACCTGGGTCTGCTGCAGCATGATTTCGGACACCCAGAGGCGGTAGGGGTCTCGCGTGCCCTGCCAGGGGAGGTCGTGGCGGCCGTAGCGACGCTGCCAGGCGACGATCTTCGAGGCGAATCCGGAATGGTTTGCGGGCACAACTGGATTCTAAGGGCAGGTTTGACTCCCCCCGGCGATTTCGGCACCATGATCTGCACCTGCCCCGTGCCGCGTCTGGGACCCCTCCGAGCATGCTCGCCTTCGTTCTGCGCCGAATAGCACAGGCCGTCCTCGTAATGCTGGCGGTCGGCCTGATCGCGTTCTCGCTGTTCACCTTCGTGGGCGACCCGGTCCTGTTCATGCTCGGCCAGGACGCCACCCCGGAGGACAGGGTCCGCGTCACGAAGATGCTCGGGCTGGACCAGCCGTTCTACATCCAGTATGCAAATTTCGTCGGCCGCGCACTGCAGGGCGACTTCGGGCTGAGCCTGCGGCAGGTGCAGCCGGTTTCAAGGCTGTTCGTCGAGCGGCTTCCGGCCACGCTGGAGCTGTCTTTCGCCGCCGCACTGCTCGCATTGGCGGTCGGTATCCCCATGGGCGTCTACACGGCGCTGCGCCGTGGATCGTGGCTCTCGCAGGTATTCCTCGCGGTGTCGCTGGTCGGCGTGTCGCTACCCACATTCCTGATCGGGATCCTGCTGATCCTGGTCTTCGCGGTGCTGCTCGGCTGGCTGCCTTCTTTCGGGCGCGGCGACACCGTCGCCATCGGCTGGTGGACGACGGGCCTGCTGACCGGGTCCGGCCTCAAGTCGCTGATCCTGCCGTCGATCACGCTCGGCCTGTTCCAGATGACCCTGATCATGCGACTCGTGCGCTCCGAGATGCTCGAGGTGCTGCGCACCGACTACATCAAGTTCGCCCGCGCGCGCGGGCTGCCGGACCGCACGGTGCACTTCCGGCACGCCCTCAAGAACACGCTGGTCCCGGTCATCACGATCGCCGGTCTTCAGCTGGGTTCCATCATCGCGTTTGCGATCATCACCGAGACGGTATTCCAGTGGCCCGGCATGGGCCTGCTCTTCATCCAGTCCGTGACGGTGGCCGACATCCCCGTGATGGCCGCCTACCTTTGCCTGATCGCGCTCTTTTTCGTCGTGATCAACCTCGTCGTCGATCTGCTTTACTATGCCGTTGATCCCAGGCTGCGCCTCGACCGCGCCGCCGCGGCACATTAGGAGAAGTCCCATGAACGCACCCCTCAAGCTCGATACGCCGGTGGAGCGCATCCGCGCCTTCCACGCCGAACTGACCGGCATCCGGCAGGACATCCACGCGCACCCGGAACTCGGCTTCACCGAGCAGCGCACCTCGGACCTCGTTGCCGCCAAGCTCGAGGGCTGGGGCGTCGAGGTGCATCGCGGCCTCGCGAAAACCGGGCTCGTCGGCGTGATCAAGGGCCGCAAGTCGGGGAGCGGCCGGGCCGTGGGCCTGCGCGCAGACATGGACTGCCTGCCGATGCACGAACTGAACACCATGCCGTACAAGTCGGTGAACCCGGGCTGCATGCACGCATGCGGCCACGACGGCCACACCACCATGCTGCTGGGCGCCGGCCGGTACCTCGCCGAAACGCGCAATTTCGACGGCACCGCCTACCTGATCTTCCAGCCGGCCGAAGAAGGCGGTGGCGGCGGACGCGTGATGATCGAGGACGGCCTGTTCGAGCGCTTCCCCGCCAACGAGATCTACGCGCTGCATAACTGGCCGAGCCTGCCCCCGGGCAAGATCGCCGTCCGCCCCGGCCCAGTCATGGCCGCGACTGACGACATCCACATCACCATCCGCGGCAAGGGCGGCCACGGAGCAATGCCGCACCTCTCGGTCGACCCGGTGGTCGTGGCGGCGCACATCATCACCGCGCTGCAGACGGTGGCGAGCCGCAACGTGAGCCCGGTGGACGCAGTGGTCGTCAGCGTGTGCTCGATGCAGACCAGCCAGCTGGGCGCCTCCAACGTGATCCCGGACGCCGTGCTGATGCACGGCACGGTCCGCACCTTCCGCCCGGAGACGCGGGACCTGGCCGAGAAACGCGTGCGCGAGATCGTCGAAGGCGTGGCGAAGGCCCTGGGCGGCACCACCAAGATCGAATACAACCGCAATTACCCGGCGACGATCAACACCGAACGCGAGGCGCTGTTCGCGGCGCGGGTGGGGGAAAAGATCTTCGGCACCGAGAACGTCATCACCGACGCCGACCCGACCATGGGCGGCGAGGACTTCTCCTACATGCTGCAGGCGAAGCCCGGTGCCTACGTCTTCCTCGGGCAGGGCGGCGGGCCGATGAGCTGCTTCCTGCACAACCCGAACTACGATTTCAACGACGACGTGATCCCGATGGGCGCCGGCTACCTCGCCGCGCTGGTCGAGGAATCGCTACCGGTCAAGTAAGAGCCCAAGGGAGACCACCATGAGACTTTCACGCCTGTTCGCAACCGCAGCCCTGGCAACGGCCTTCGCGGCCCCCGTGGCGATACAGACCGCCAACGCGGCGACCCTGAGGTGGGGCGCCCAGAACGACATCCTGACGCTCGACCCCCACTCGCAGAACCACGCCACGACCCACAGCCTGCTGCAGCACACCTACGAGGGCCTCGTGCGCTACACGAAGGACTTCCAGGTCGAGCCGTCCCTCGCGACGAGCTGGCAGCAGGTCAACCCGACGCAATGGCGGTTCAACCTGCGCAAGGGAGTGAAGTTCCACGACGGCTCGCCCTTCACCGCGGACGACGTGGTCTTTTCCTACGGGCGCATCATCCAGCCGCAGGGCACCAACCAGATCTACGTTTCGGGCGTGAAGGAAGTCAGGAAGGTCGACGACAACACCGTCGACCTGATCCTCTCAGGCCCGAACCCGGTGCTGCTGCGCCTGCTGGTGGATTTCCGCATCATGAGCAAGTCCTGGTCGATCAAGAACAAGTCGGAGAACGTGCAGAACTATGTCGCGAAAGAGGAGTCTTTCGCCTCGCGCAACGCCAACGGGACCGGCCCCTACGTCATCAAGCTGTGGGAACCCGACAAGCGGCTCTTGATGACCGCAAACGCCTCCTGGTGGGACAAGATCCAGGGCAACGCCACCGAGGTGATTTACACGCCGATCAAGGCCGACGCCACCCGGGTGTCCGCCCTCCTCGCCGGCGACGTGGACCTGGTCACCGACCTGCCGACCCAGGACGTGACGCGCCTGCGCAGCGACCCCAAGCTCAAGGTCCTCGACGGGCACGAGGTGCGTACGATCTTCATCGGCATGGACCAGTTCAGCAACGAGCTGCTCTACTCCAACATCAAGGGCAAGAACCCGTTCAAGGACGTCCGGGTGCGCAAGGCCCTCAACCTCGCGGTCGACCGTGAGGCGATCAAGCGGGTCACGATGCGCGGCCTGTCGATCCCGGCCGCGATCATGGTGGCGCCCGGCGTGCACGGCCACACCAATGAAATCGACAAGGTCGCGCCCGCGGACATCGAGGGCGCGAAGAAACTCCTCGCCGAGGCCGGCTACCCGGCCGGCTTCGAGTTCGGCCTCGACTGCCCGAACAACCGCTACGTGAACGACGAGGAGATCTGCCAGGCGCTGGTGGGCATGTGGGCGCGCGTGGGCCTCAAGGTCAAGCTGAACGCGCAGCCCATGGCGAGCTTCATCGCCAAGATCCAGAAGTTCGACCACAGCGCCTACATGCTCGGCTGGGGCGTGGCCACCTTCGACGCGAACTACTCGCTGCAGTCGCTGATGCGCACCAAGACCACCGGCGCGGACGGCAGCTTCAACCTCGGCCGGATCAGCGACGCCAAGCTCGACGCCCTGATCGACGCGGCCAAGACCGAGATGGACCCGGCCAAGCGCGACGCCCAGTTGCGCGACGCACTGGTCATGACCCGCGACAACTACTACTACGTGCCGCTGCACCACCAGCTCCGGCCGTGGGCAATGAAGAAGAACGTCACCACCATCCACAAGGCGGACGACCGGCCCGAGTCGCGTTTTGCGCGCATAGAGTGACCCTCGCGCGTGCGCCCTCGGCGACGGCGGGCTGGCTGCGGAGGGCCTGGGACCACGATCTCGCCTGGAGCTTCCGCCGCTCGCCCGTGGCAATCGTCGCGGCGCTCCTGACGCTGGCCTGCGTGGGGGGCGCCCTGTTCGCCCCGTGGCTGGCGCCGCACAACCCCTTCGACAGCGGGACCGTGAACCTGACCGACGGCTTCACGCCGCCCGCCTGGAACGCCGGCGGCAAGGCGACCTACCTGCTCGGCACCGACGACCAGGGCCGCGACATGCTCTCGACCATCATGTACGGGTCGCGGATATCGCTCGCGGTCGGCGTCGCGTCGGTGCTGTTCTCGATGGTGCTGGGCGTGGGGCTGGGCCTCCTGTCGGGCTACGCGGGCGGCAGGATCGACGCGTTCATCATGCGGATCGCGGACATCCAGCTGTCGTTCCCGCCCATCCTGGTCGCGCTGCTGATCGACGGCGTGGCGCGGATCGCCCTGCCGCGCGATGCACACGACCAGATTGCGATCTACGTGCTGATCCTCGCCATAGGCGTGTCCAGCTGGGTGCAGTACGCCCGGACCGTGCGGGGATCCACGCTGGTGGAGCGAGGCAAGGAGTACGTGCAGGCCGCCCGCGTGATCGGTCGCAGCCCGGCTTCGATCATGTTCCACCACGTCCTGCCGAACGTCATGGGTCCGGTCCTGGTGATCGCCACGATCCACCTGGCGACGGCCATCATCACCGAGGCGACGCTGTCCTTCCTCGGCGTCGGCGTCCCGGCCACGCAGCCTTCGCTGGGCACGCTGATCCGCGTCGGCAACGACTTCCTGCTGTCGGGCGAGTGGTGGATCACCGTCTTCCCCGGCGTTGCCCTGATCGTGCTGGTGCTGTCCGTCAACCTGCTGGGAGACTGGCTGCGCGATGCGCTCAACCCCAGGCTGCGCTGAGCCAATGCTGACACTTTTCGGCCAAAGTCCGCGCCAGGAGCCAGTCTCCGGGCGAAATGCTGCCATCGACCGGTTTCCGGGGAAGGCGCCTGGTGGCTGAACCGCTGCTGTCGGTACGCAACCTGCGGGTCGAGTTCCCCACGCGGCGGGGCACGCTCGTTGCCGTGGACGACCTGTCCTTCGACATCGCGCCGGGCGAAGTGCTGGGCGTGGTGGGCGAGTCCGGCGCGGGCAAATCCCTCACCGGCATGGCGATCATCGGCCTGCTCGAGCCGCCCGGCCGGATCGCCGGTGGCGAGATCCGGCTCGAGGGCGAAAGGATCGACACCCTGGCCCCGGAGGCGATGCGCAAGGTCCGTGGCAAGCGCATCGGCGCGATTTTCCAGGATCCGCTGACCTCCCTCAATCCGCTCTTCACGATCGGCGAACAGCTCGTCGAGACCCTGCTTACGCACATCGAGCTCGACGCGCGGCAGGCGCGCAGCCGGGCGATCGAGCTGCTGGCCGAGGTCGGCATCCCGGCGCCGGAAGCGCGCATCGACAATTACCCGCACCACTTCTCCGGCGGCATGCGGCAGCGCGTGGTGATCGCCCTGGCCCTGTGCGCACGGCCGCGGCTGATCGTCGCCGACGAGCCGACCACCGCGCTCGACGTGTCGATCCAGGCGCAGATCATCGAACTGCTCAAGCGCCTGGCGCGGGACAACGGCACAGCCATCATGCTCATCACGCACGACATGGGCGTGATTGCCGAAACCGCCGACCGGGTCGCCGTGATGTACGCCGGGCGCATGGCCGAAATCGGCCCCGTCCGGCAAGTCATCCATGCGCCCCGGCATCCCTACACCGCCGGGCTCATGAGCTCGATCCCTAAGCTCGGCGAGGGCCGCGAAGCGCTCGCCCAGATCGACGGGGCGATGCCCAGGCTCAACGCGATCCCGCCGGGCTGCGCGTTCAACCCGCGCTGTCCCAAGGCGTTCGGGCGTTGCACGGTCGAACGCCCGTCGACTATGCCCGCCGGCGCAACCCAGGCCGCGTGCTGGCTCTATGCCGGCTGACTCGCTCCTCGAGCTTGAAGGCATCGGGCGCGATTTCGACGTATCGCGCCCGTGGCTTAACCGCGTCCTCGAGGGCGAGCCCCGCCGGAGCCTGCGCGCCGTGGACGGCGTTTCGTTCTCCATCCGCCGCGGCGAGACGCTGGCGCTGGTAGGCGAATCGGGTTGCGGGAAATCCACCGTCGCCCGGCTGATCGTGGGGCTGTACGCGCCCTCGCGCGGACGCATCGTATTCGACGGCACCGACCTCGCCACACCGGGCGCCACCCTCCAGCGCAGGCGCATGCAGATGATCTTCCAGGACCCATACGCCAGCCTCAACCCGCGCTGGCGCGTCAGGGACATCGTCGCGGAGCCCATCGTCGCCCACGGGCTGGCCCCCGACCCTGCCACGCTCTCGGCCAGGGTTGCGGAGTTGCTCGCGCAGGTCGGGTTGGCGGCGGAGGACGGCGAAAAATTCCCGCACGAGTTCTCCGGCGGGCAGCGCCAGAGGATCTCGATCGCGCGTGCGCTGTCTTCGAATCCCGAGTTCCTGGTCTGCGACGAACCGACCTCGGCGCTCGACGTGTCCGTGCAGGCGCAGATCCTCAACCTGATGAAGGACCTGCAGCAGCGCCTCGGGTTGACCTACCTCTTCATCTCGCACAACCTCGCGGTGGTCGCACACGTGGCCACCCGCGTCGGCGTGATGTACCTGGGAAGGCTCGTGGAGGTGGCGGACTCCAGGGACCTCTTCGCGAACCCGCGCCACCCGTATACGCGCATGCTGATCGATGCGATTCCCGATCTCGAGATGAGCGGCAAGCCGCGAACGCCGGTGGCAGGCGAAGTGCCGAGCCCGCTCGCGCCGCCGCCGGGCTGTGCCTTCAATCCGCGCTGTCCCCAAGCGAACGACCGCTGCAGGTCCGAGCGCCCCACCGCGATCGCGCTTCCCGGCGGCCGAAGCGTCGCCTGTCACGCCGTCGAGGAAGGCCGGCTCACGGCCGGCTGAATAGCCGGGCTGCTTCCCGCGCTACTTTCCGCGCTACTTTCCGAACAAGCCCTTCAGCTTGCTGCCGACGGTTCCGGTGGCCGACTTGACCGTATCGGTCACCGTGCCCGCGGCACTACCGACGGCGCCGCCCAGCCCGCCGAGCATCCCGGTGTAATCGACGCTCCAGGTGGGCTTGTCGAAGGTCCCGCCGAGCTTCACCGGGATCGTGATCCCTGCGGCGCCCGCCGCACCGCCCTGCCCCTTGCCGGTGGCGACCAGGGTAGCCTTGGCGTTGTAGTCGAGCGTCGAGTTGCCGATGTCGATGTCGCCCGACCCGCCCAGCCGCAGGAAAGGGGAGGCGGCCTTCAGGTCGTCGTTGTGGGCAACGCCGTTCCTGATGACGAAGCTCGCCCCCATCTCGGTGAAGTCGGTCTGCTTCGTGCTGTCACCGGCCGTGGACGACTTAGCGCCCATCGAAGACTTGAAATTGCGCACGCTCTCGGCAAGGTTGATGCCCTTGATCGCACCGTCCTTCACTTCGACCTTCGCGCTGCCCGCGAGCGCCCTCTTCAGCGCGGACACGCTCGTCCCGGTCGTGGTCACGTCCAACTTCAGGGTGCCCTTGCCTTCGAGCATGTCCTTCTTCGCCACGTCGCGGAGCAACGGCCCCAGCGCGACGCCGGTCACGCTGTCCTTGACCTCAAAGCGGTTGTTGTTGGCGTCGACCTCCAGGCTGCCGGCGAGTTTTCCTCCATAGAGGTCGGCCGAATACGGCGCGACGTCGAGCTTGCCGCCCGCGAGCTTGATATCGGCCTTGAGGTTCGCGAGCGAGGCGCCGTTCGCTTTCAGCGAGCCGAACTGGACCTTGCCGGAGACGTTCGGGCCTTTCAGGGCGGAGAGGTCGATTCGCGCATCGGGCTTGGACTCGCCCGCGGGCTTCGGCGCGATGTAGCGGTCGAGGTTCAGCTTGTCGACGTTGAGGTCGAACGTGGCGTGCAGCGGCGTGAACTTCGTCGCCGCGAATTTCGCCTGGATGCTCGATTCGTCGAACTTCGTGGCGACTTCCACCGCCGCGGACTGCTTCGCAAGATTTGCCTTCACCGAGGCCTGGATCGGCAGCGTCACCGACTTCTGTGGAACGGCCGGCCCCGAGAACGTGAGGTTCGCCACGATCTTCGGCAGGACCCACGTCCGGTCCGACAAGCTCGCATCGATCGGCGTTTCGATGCGCCCCTTGAGGCCATTGCCTTCCACCGATACGTCCATCGCCATCGAGATGGAGGCGATCCTGAAGGCCGAGCCCGACCCTTCGATGCCGGCGATCTTAAGTTTCACGTCCGCGCTGCGCTGCGGCCCCTTGATCACCAGGGCGCCGCCGACGGCAGCGCCAGTCGCCTTGTCGGGCGTCACGCTGACCTGTGGTGCCGAGAACGTCGCACTGAGCGTGTCCTTGTCTACGATCCCCTTCGCCTCGAACGCAAGCCCGGCCGCCTCGAAGGAATCCTTCGGCAGGTTGATGCTCAGGCGCCCCGCTAGGCTTGCCTTGACGTCCACGTGAGGGTTGGTCCCGCGAGCGTGCATCGTGAACGACACCGGCGAGGGCGCGGCATCCGCCAGCCGCCCGGTCTTGATGTTCAGGTCCGCAAGCGCCAGCGTCCGGCCGTTCGCCTCGTCGCGAAAGCCGATGTTCGCGCGTTCGATGCTCACTTCCGCGATCCGCACGGCGGGCTTCTTCCTGGTCGCCTCCTGCCGGGAGGCCCCGGGCTTCTCGTCGGCCGGCTTGCCCGCCAAGTCATCGGTATTCATGGAACCGTCCTTGGAGCGCACCAGGCCTACCTTCAATCCCGCGACCGAAAGCGCCTCAACGTCGAGCGTCCCGGAAATCAACGGCATCACCCTTACGCCGAACTTCGCCGATTCAAGCGACATGAATTCCTTTTCGCTCCCATGCTCCGACAAGCGGGTCTTCATGAGTTCGATCCCGGCGACCGGGAACAACGTCAATCGAGGCGTTCCTTCGATCGACAGCGTCCGCTGGTACTGCTCCTTCATGATCCGCTCGGCACGCTGCTTCACGAACGCGCCATCGACGACCACCAACGCCGCCCCGATGGCGACGACAACGAGCAGCACGAGGCCACCCGCCGCATACATGAGGATCCTTATGGCTTTCATGGTTTGGTCCCTGCCCGTGAGGGGCTCAGTGGTTCGCTTTCTTGCGATTGGAAACGCCAAACGGGACATGCCCGGTGGCGACGTGTCTCTGCGCGGACTCGACATGGCCGCGCTGGTCGTCGAAATAGATGTCGGGCTGGAAAGCCGACAGGAACGCGCTCTTGTCGAGGCCGCCGAGGAACATCGCCTCGTCCACGCCCACGTTCCAGTTCATCAGCGTGCGCACGGCCCGCTCGTGAGCGGGCGCACTGCGCGCGGTCACCAGCGCAGTCCGGATGCGCATCGGCACGGAGGCACCGGCCGTCTGCAGCCGGTGCAGTGCTTCCAGCAAAGGCTTGAACGGGCCCGGCGGCAGGGGCTTGAGCGCATGTTCGGTCTCGTGCTTCTGGAAAGCGTCGAGGCCCTCGCGCTGGAACACCTTCTCCGCCTCGTCCGAGAAGAGCACCGCGTCGCCGTCGAACGCTATGCGCACTTCCTGCGCATGGCTCTCGCCCGGGCGGGCCGACTCGGTGATCACCCGCGCCGCGGGAAACTTCGCTTCAAGGGCACCGCGGACGTCGTCCTCGTTGGCCGACAGGAACAGGTTGGCGTGGAGCGCCTCGAGGTACTGGTAGGCCTCCCGCCCGCGGGTGAACACGCCTCGCTCGAGCTTCAGGCCGGCGTGTTGCGCGGAGCGGAACACCCGCAGGCCGGAGACCGGGTCGTTCTTCGAAAGGATGACGACTTCGACCCGCTGCGTGTCCGGGGTGTTGAAGGCAAGGAGCTTCCTGACCAGGGCGAAGGCGACCCCGTGCTTGGCCCCCTCCTCGAGGCGCGCGAGCTGCAGCTCCATGTAGGCCCGGTCGCCGCTCTTCTCGAACACCTTGTTCTCTTCCTCGAAGTCGAACAGGGCGCGCGAGGAGATCGCCACCACGAGCTTGCCGTCGAAGGACACCGTCATCGGGAATTCCAGGGTGCCGCGAAGGCGGCGCCATATGCGCCGATTCTACTGCCGCCAGTGCCGGGTGCGGCGCCCTAGAGCGCCTGCGCACCTACGGCCGCAAGCCCGGCCCGCGCGCATTCGCAGTCCTGCGCCCCGGTCCCCGAGCCGACACCGATAGCACCGACGCAAATGCCCTCGATGATGATCGGGAAACCGCCTTCGAGGTTGGTCAGGCCGCCGTCCGTGGCGATCGCCATCTTGAGCTCGAGCTCAGGCTTTCCGGTGCCCGAAGGCGTCCGCAACGATGCGGCAGAAATCGCCTTCTTGTGGGAAGTCCGGATCGACAGCGTCTTCGCGCCGTCCATGCGCACGAAGGCGAGCAGGTTGCCGCCGTCGTCAACGACGGTGATGTTCTGCGGCACCCCGAGCGCCTCGGCTTTCTTGAGGGCCCCGTCGAGCACGCGCAGGGCGCCTTCGTGGGTGAGCTTCAGGAACGGCTTGGTATCGGGCATGGGATCCTCACTTTTCGGGAAATACGAACGCTTGCGCGAGATTCGCACTGACGCCGGTGCGGCTCCCGGCGGGGAACCGGTCCAGGGCTTCGAACCCCGGATGGCGCACGCGCAGGACCCGGCCGTCGTCGTAGCGGACGTAAACGTCCACGTGCGTGCCCTGGTATACATGGGTGTCGATGGTGCCTTCGCCCAGGTTGGCGCCCGCGCCGCCGGCCGGCACCAGCGAAAGCTCCTCCGGGCGGGTGAACAGGACTGCGCCCGCGCCGGCGGAAAGCGCGGGCACATGGCCGTGCTCCCTCGGCAGCCGCAACGTGGCCTCCCCTGCCTTGAGGAGGAAAGCATCGCCCTCCAGCCCCACCACCGTACAAGGCATCCGGTTGATGTCACCGATGAACGAGGCGACGAAGCTCGAGGCGGGATTGCGGTACAACCCGGCCGGCTCCGAAAGCTGCTCGATCTTGCCGTGGGACATGACCGCGATCCGGTCGGAAAGCGACAGCGCTTCGGACTGGTCGTGCGTGACGAAGAGGGTCGTGATGCCGACCTTCTTCTGGATCTGCTTCAACTCCACCTGCATCTCGGCGCGCAGGTTCTTGTCGATCGCGGAGAACGGCTCGTCGAGCAGCATGACTTTCGGCTTGATGACAAGGGCCCGCGCAAGCGCCACGCGTTGCTGCTGTCCACCGGAAAGCTGGCGCGGCTTCCTCTCGCCCATCTGCGGCAGGCGCACCATCTCGAGCGCCTCGGCCACCCGCCCGGGAATTCCGGCGGCGGGGACCTTGTGCATCTTCAGGCCGAAAGCCACGTTCTCGAAAACCGTCATGTGCGGGAAGAGCGCGTAGTTCTGGAACACCATGCCGATCGAGCGCCGGTACGGCGGCATGCGCGTCACCGGCTCGCCATCGATGAAGATCTCGCCGCGCTCGGGCTCGAGGAATCCGGCGATCAGGTTGAGCAGCGTGGTCTTGCCGCACCCCGAAGGGCCAAGGAGCGTGAGGAATTCCCCCTTCCTGACCTTGAGGGACACGTCGTCGACAGCGGGCGGGCCGCCGAACGACTTGACTACGCCTTCCACCGAAACGCTGATCGCATCCGTCATCATCGGCTGTCCCGCCTCATCCGGCCCGCGCAGCGGCAGCGCGCCACTGCGCGAGCGTGCGCAGGCCGCTGGCCGGCGTCACGCCACCGCGCACCGCGCCCGCCGCCGTGGGGCCCCATAGCGTCCCGTACGATTGGGGCAGTTCCCTGCTTTCCGGCATCGACAGCCACAAGCGGTAGACGAGGCGCTTCTTCTCTGTCTCGTCGAAATCCACCACCGCCGTGCGTGAATGGTAGGTCACGTGGTTGTTCAGGAGCTGGATGTCTCCGGGCTCCATGCGGGTCTGCATGCATAGTTCATCAGCGAGGGTCGCAAGCAGGTCCAGAGCCTCATCCTGCGCCTTCCGCAGGCGAGGCGCGTCCGTGAACTTCTGCGCCGACTCGACGTAGGAGCGCGAGTACTGGCTGCTGAAGCGGCCCTTGTGGACGCCGAAGACCGGGTTCACGTAGTACGGGCTCTCGCCCTCCGCCTGCTCGTTCTGGCGGCTGTGGCAATAGTCGCCGAAGAGTTCCTCGAGCAGGTCCGGGCGGCGCCTGAGCATCTCGTTGTGGATCTCGGGCGTGCTGACGATACGGCTCTCGCCGCCCTCCCTGCACTGCCGGGCGCACAGCAGCGCCACCACGTCGCAGCGGTCGGTATGGAAGCGCAGAGACGAGGCTGTGCGGTAGCCGCGCGAGTCCGGCCTGCCCAGTTGCTCCCCGTAGTCGCGTACCTCGGCGAAGAACTCGCCCGTCTTGTTCTGCGAAACGGCCGTGCCGAGGTGGATGCCGATGCCCCACAGCACCCAGCGCAGGTCCTCCATCGAGAAGGCGTCGGTGGGGATGCCGCGGATGTTGGCCACTCCGCAGCCGTGTTCCAGCGCGTGCGAAATCGCCGCGAACCTGCGCGACAACACGGGCAGCGGGAAATTCTCCGCCGTCACGTCGTACATGTCCGCCTGTGCGTCGCGCACGGCGCGGATCGCCCGCTGCAGGTCGGCGATCTCGCCAGGCTCCAGCACGTGGATCCAGTCGGTCCGTGCCTCCATGTCCTTCCCCAGCCAGGCGTCCGGCCCGGCCAGCGGCGCGCGCGGCGTGATTTTCGCTCCCATCATGTCTCCTCGTCTCTAGCGGCCTTGCAGTGGCCGCTCCTGCTGCGATTGTAGTGTGCCCGCCCGGTCATCTCCCGGCCTCGATGGACAGGATGCGCTCCAGGCCCAGCCAGCGGTTGGCGGCGACCAGAAACAGAACCGTGGCCGCGATCAGCATCGCGGAGAGCGCCGCCATCGTGGGATCCGCGTACTCCCGCACGTAGGTGTACATCGCCACCGGCAGGGTCTGCGTGCGCTGGCCCGTGACGAAGAGCGTGGCCGTGAATTCGTTGAACGACAGGATCGCGGCGAACAGCCAACCGCCGGCCAGGCCCGGCGCAAGCAGCGGCAGGTCGATCCGCAGGAACACCGTGAAGGGCGAGGCGCCGAGGCTCGCGGCGGCCCGCTCCAGCGCAGGATCGATGTTCTTCAGCGATACATAGACGCTGCGCATCACGAAGGGCAGGACCAGGATCACGTGGCAGGCCACGACCAGCGTATAGGTGCGCGAAAGGTTGATCTCCGAGGCGAGGATTAGCATCGCGACGCCGAGCGTGAAGTGCGGGATCACCAGCGGCGAAAGCAGCACGGCCTCGAGGGCGCGCTTGCCGTTGAACTCGAAGCGCTCGATGGCGAAGGCCGCCATGGTGCCGACGGTAAGCGCGATGCATGAAGCCCAGGCCGTAATGATGAGGCCGTTGACCATGCCCTTCCTGAAATCGTCGTAGGCCCAGGCCCGCTCGAACCACTTGAGCGAGAACCCGGTGGGCGGGAACATCAGGAGCGCCTTGTCGCTGAAGGCGGTCACGACCACGATGACCGAGGGCAGCGTCACGTAGACCAGCGTGGCCGCGATCAGCAGGCCGTAGAGCCAGCGCAACGCGCGGTCCATCAATGCAACCCCACCCGCTCTAGCCGGCGCATTCCGGCGCCCATCAGGCCGAGGATCGCGAGGATCAGCGCCAGGGCGACCATGCTGAGTACCGCCGCGAACGGGAAGTCGAAGTTGGAGAAGCCCAGCTGGTAGACCATGTTCGAGATCATGTTCACCTTGCCGCCGCCGACGAGCTGGGGCGTGGCGAACGCCGACAGCGTCCACGCGAAGATCGTGACCGCTCCCGACAGGATGCCGGGCATCGACAGCGGCAGCGTCACGTTCCAGAGCACCTTGAGCGGTCCCGCGCCGAGGCTGGCGGCCGCCTTTTCGTAGGCGACGTCGATGTGGCTGATGGCCGCGGCGAGGATGATCACCATGACCGGCAGCGAGTACTGCACCAGCGCGATGGTGACGCCCAGCGGCGTGTAAAGGAGCTCGAGGGGGGTATCGATGATCCCGGCGGCCTTCAGGGTGCCGTTGACGAAGCCGTTCTTGCCGAGCACCACGAGCCACGAGTAGGTGCGCACGATGTCACCGGTGAACATCGGCACGATGGTTGTGACGAGGATGGTGGATTTCAGCAGGCTGGATTTCGAGCGCACCAGCGCGTACGCGAGCGGGTAGGCCAGCAGCAGGTTTGCGATCGCAGTGCAGGCCGACAGCAGCAGGCTGTCGACGAAGACCCGCAGGTACACCCAGTTGCCCATGCGGCCGAAGTTGCCGAGGGTGAATCCGCCCACCTGGATCGAGCCGGGGATGGTCTCGCGGAAGCTGAACTGGAACAGCGACGCAAGGGAAGCCACGAGCGCCACGGCAAGGAACACCGAAGGCAGCACGAACCAAGCGAAATAAGCCGGGCGCCGGTCTTGCATCACGCGTTGGGGATGGTGCCGGCGCCACCGTCCCGGGAGGGACCGCAGCGCCGGCGGGCGGGACTCAGCGGGCGATCAGGTTTTCGGTGAACCACTTGCGCCACTCGCCAAGGAGCTCGGCGCGCTGCTTGTGGTCGATGACGATGGCCTGCTCCTTCCACTGCTTGGCGGTGGTGAACATGCCGGGGAGCTTGGCGACGTCCGGGTCGACCTTGGCCAGCGGGCTGACGGGCCCCATCTTCTGCTTGTTGGCGACCAGCGTCTGCGTGGCCGGATCGAGTGCGATGTTGATGAACTTGTAGGCGAGGTCGGCTTTCTTGCTGCCCTTGTTGATCCCCACGGTGTCGATGCCGATGATCGCGCCTTCCTTGGGCACCACGAGGTTGATCTTCACGCCTTGCGTCATCATGTGGTACGCGTTGCCCGAGAGCAGCACCTGCACGGGGGTCTCGCCCGAGCCGATCTTCTCCTGGCTGGTGGCGTCCGAGTTGTAGAAAGCCTTGATGTTGGGCTTGAGTTCCAGCAGCTTCTTCTGGCCCATCGTCCAGTCCTTGGCGGTCTTGCCGCCGGAAAGCAGCGCGGCGGCATAGATGACGTGGCTGGGATCGAAGTCCGGCAGCCCGATCGTGCCCTTGAGCTTCGGGCTCCAGAGGTCATTCCACGAGGTGAACTTGATGTCCGCGGGGACCAGGTCCGGCCGGTAGGCGATCGTGTAGACGTACGACCAGGTGCCGATGTGGAACGGGCTAATGATCGCGTCGGGGAACAGCGCCTTCGCGTTTGGCAGCTTCGCCATGTCCAGCTTCTCGTAGAGGTCGTCGGACGCGTACAGCCAGCCCACGTGGCTGGTCGTGAAGATGAGGTCGGTTTCGGGGTTGGCCTTGGAGAGCTTGGCCTTGTTGAGGCGATCGATCGTTCCGCCGGTGATGTACTCCACCGGCACGCCGGTCTCGGCGGTGAAGCGCTTGCCGATGTTCTCGGCGACGAAATCCTTCCAGCTCCCGCCCCAGATGCTGATGCGCAACGGCTCCTGCGCGGCCGACGGGCCCGAGGCCAGGGCCAGCGCGAACGCCGCGGCGACAGCCGCAATTCCCGATTTTGCAAACATGGATCCCTCCGAATGTGTGGCGAAGTTGACGATGATTTCTGCACCGGGCCGGAGTGGGTATCGCCCCGCCCCGGGCGGTCCATCCGCCCGGGGCGGGACACCTGCTTTCCCGGCTTGTTCGGGTAATGCACAAACCGTGCCGGACGGGCATCCCCGCGCCGGCACGCTGCCTGCCTTACTTCCCCGCGCGCTTCTTCTTCGCAGCCGGTCGTGCCGGCTTCGCTGCGACCTTCTTCACAGGCGCCTCGGGGATCACCGCGAACACGTCGATCTCCATGAGCAGCTCGGGACGTGCAAGGCCCTGGACGATGATCCCTGTCGAGACCGGGTGCACGCCCTTGAGCCACTTGCCGACCACCCGGTACACCGCTTCGCGGTACGCGCGGTCGGTGACGTAGATGACGATCTTGCAGACGTCTTCAAGCTTGGAGCCGGCTTCCTCAAGGAGGATCTTCAGGCAGCGCATTGCATTTTCGGTCTGCGCGGCCGGGTCGTTGATGCCGTGGATCCTGCCCTTGAGGTCCATGCCCGTCTGGCCGCGGACGAACACCATGTTGCCGGCGCGGACCGCCATGCACAGGTCGTTGTCGATGTCCTGCCCCTTCCAGACAGTGCGGGTGTTGAACTTGCGGATTCTCGTGTGAACCATGGTTGTCCCGTCAGATCGTCATGCCGCCGATTTCATGCCCGCCGGAAGCGCCTGCACTGGCGCGTCCACCTTGTCCGACAGACCCGCGCACTTCTTCACGAGGTCGAGCGGCCCGGAGAAATCGAACGAACCGTACAGCGCGGCCAGGTGGTTGAAGTGCGGCGCCTGCGCGAACTGCACGAAAGTGAGGCGGTGTCCCGCGTAGTCCGAGTTGAGCAGGTCGCGCGCGAAGGCGAGCAGCTTCCTGCGGTCGTCGGCCACCCAGTTGTCGTTGAGCGAATAGAACTTGTCCATCCACGACTTGGTGTCGTTCGACACGAAGGTCGAGTAGTTCGGCGTCACGCACAATTGCCCGCCGCACAGTTCGCGCGCGATGTGCATGATCTGCGGCAGGTTGGCGCACGCATGGATGCGGCCCGCGTAGAGCAGCGACTGGTTGGGCATCAGCAGCCCGCCGGGGCTCTTCTCCGCCAGCGCGATGGCGGCCGCGAGGTGCGCGCGGATGCCTTCGCGGTAGGCGACCATGTCGGCGAGCTTCTCCTTCACCGACTGCATCTTGTCGAGGCCGGTCTGCTTGCAGTTCCACATTGCGGCGCCGATCATCATGTCGGCGGTGTAGAGGATGCGCAGCACGTACGGGAAGGCCGAATAGCGGTGCAGCGTGCCGCGAATGTAGCGGGCGCCCTCGGTGAAGCGGTGGAAGAACACGTCCTCCCAGGGGATCAGCACGTTGTCGAGCACCATCAGCGTGTCGACTTCGTCGTACCCGTTGGAGAGCGGGTAGTCCTCCTTCGAGCCGCGGCCGGCGAAACCCGAGCGGCAGATGTGCTTCACGCCCGGCGCGCCCATCTTCACGATGCAGCCCAGCGCGTAATCCGACAGCTTCTCGTCCGACCACGCACCCACGGTGGGCTTCAGGAAGGCCTGGTCGGCGTAGGCCGCGGCGGTCTCGTACTTCGCGCCGCGGATGATGATGCCCTTGTCGGTCTCCTTCACGACGTGGCACATCATGTCCGGGTCCTGGTCCTGGGGGCGCTTGGAGCGGTCGCCCTTGGGGTCGGTGTTCGCCGACACGTGGAACACGTCGTCGTCCAGCACGCGGCGGATATGGTTGTCGATGTTCGCCGAAAACCTCGGGTCGATCTTGTTCAGCACGTCGCGGCCGTCGTACAGCGACCACATCTCGCCGATCGTCTCGTCGCCCACGCGCGTCACGACGCCCTTGATGTCCTTGAAGAACACGTCGAGCGCGTTCCACTTGTCCCACCAGTCCTGCTGGTTGTGGGGGAGCTTCAGCAACAGCGGGTTGCGGTCCTTACCTTCCGTGTAGCCGAACGTGTCCTTGTGCGCGGGCTCGTGCTGGATGTCGTACATCCGCGCCTTGACGTCGACGATGGGCTTGAAGGCCGGGTGGGTGGTGACGTCCTTGACGCGCTCGCCGTCGATCCAGACTTCTCGGCCGTCGCGGATGCCTTCGCGGTATTGCTCGCCGGTACGCAGCATGGCGGTGACTCCGGGGATGGGAAATGGGAAGCGTTGAAGGTAGCTGTGCCCTTGCATCGGATAAAATACTTTTTCCTGCTTAACCGTATAGGAAAATACTATGCGTCAAGCCCCGCTCCCCGCCTCCGGCCGGCTCTCCCTTCGCGCGCTGCGCTACTTCGTCGCGACCGCGGAAGCCGGCAGCGTGACCGGGGCGGCCCGCCAGGTGCGCGTGTCGCAGCCGTCGGTGTCGGCCGCCATCGCGCAGCTCGAGGCCGGCCTCAAGGTGCAACTGTTCGTGCGCCACCACGCCAAGGGGCTGTCGCTGACGCTGTCGGGCGACCGGCTGCTCGTGCAGGCGCGAAGCCTCCTGGCCCACGCGCGGGAACTGGAGCAGTTCGCCGGCGCCATGGGGGAACCCCAGCGCGGGGAGGTGAGCGCGGGATGCTTCATCACGCTCGCCCCGTTCCTGCTCCCGGGGCTGATGGCGGGTTTCGCCGAGCGCTACCCCGAGGTCGCGCTGAGCATCGAGGAAGGCAACCAGGCCGAAGTGCTCGAACAACTGCGCACCGGCCGGTGCGAGGTCGCGCTGACCTATGCCTACGGCCTCTCGGACGAGTTCGAGGCCGAGGTCCTCGCCGAACTCCCGCCGCGCATCATCCTGGCGCGCGGCCATCCCCTCGCGCGCCGCCGCAGCATCAGTCTGAAGGAGCTCGCCGGCGCGCCGATGATCCTGCTCGACCTGCCGCATACCCGCGACTACTTCCTGTCGCTGTTCCGCAGCGTGAAGATCGAGCCGCGCGTGGCCCACCGCACGCGATCCTACGAAATGGTGAGGGGACTGGCGGGACGGGGGCTGGGATTCGGGATCCTCAACGCGATTCCCCGCCTGCCCTCGACTTACGACGGGAACGAGGTCGTGGCCGTACCGATTGCGGAAGACCTGCCGAACATCCTCGTGGTGAGCCTGCGTCTGAAGAAGCTGGCGGCGCGCCCGGCCGTCACGCTGTTCGCGCAATATGCCAAGCAGCACTTCGACGAAGTGTGGCCGAAGCTGACGCAAGCGGCGCCGAAGCGCCGCAGGGTCAGTACCCGCGCCGAGGGTCGACGACGTTGAGCAGGGGTTCGCCGGCCGCCACCCGCCGCAGGTTTTCCGCCACCTGGCGGGCCGCCGTGCGCGGGATCGCCACCGAAGCGAGGTGCGGCGTGACGAGCACCTGGTCCATGTCCCAGAGCGGTGAGTCCACAGGCAGCGGCTCCGTGCGGACGACGTCCAGCGTGGCCTCGGCAATGTGCCCCGAGCGTAGCGCGGCGACCAACGCGTCTTCGTCCACCAGCTGGCCGCGCCCGACGTTCACGAACTTCGCGCCCTTCGGCAGCAGCGAAAACGCCTTCGCGTCGAGGATCCCCTCGGTCTCGGGCGTCAGCGGCAGCATCGCGACGAGGATCTGGCTGCGCGCCAGGAAAGGACCGAACCCCGCTTCGCCGTGGAACGACTCCACGCCATCGAGTTTCTTGGGCGAACGCGCCCAACCGGCGACCCGGAACCCCTGGCGCACGAGTTCGGTCGCGGCCAGGCCCCCGAGGTTGCCCAGGCCCATCACGCCCACGCTGCAGGTCGCCGCCTCGTGGGGGTGGATGTAGTGCCAGCGCTTTTCCTTCTGCGCGCGCGCGAACGAAACGAAATCCCGGTAGTGGCGCAGCACCGCCGCCAGGACGAACTGCGACATCATGCGGCTCATCTCGTCGTCGGCGATCCGCACGATGGGGATGCCCTCGGGCAGCGTGCGGTCCTTGACGATCGAGTCGACGCCCGCGCCGAGGTTGATGATCAGCTTCAGGTTGGGGAACCTGCGCAGCTCGCCCTCGGGGGCCTTCCATACCAGCGCGGCCTCGATGTCCGCCGGGTTGCCGACTTCGGGCCAGACGCGGAAGTCCAGGCCCGGCATCGCCTCCCGCAGGTGCTTGCCCCAGTCCGCGGAGTCGTCGAACTGGCTGTGGAAGAGCAGCGCCATTATTTTTTCCTGCCAGGTTGGTTGCGATCCAGGAGGCGGCGCATCGCCGCGATTGCGAGTTCGTAACCGTCGGCACCGAGGCCCGCGACGATCCCCGTGGCCGCCTTTGAAATGAAGGAATGGTGCCGGAAGGTCTCGCGCCGGTAGATGTTGCTCATGTGCACCTCGACCACGGGTCCCGGAAAGGCGAGCAACGCGTCCAACAACGCAATCGACGTGTAGGTCAGCCCCGCACCGTTGATGATGACGCCGTCGGCCTTGCGAATCGCCTCCTGGATCCAGTCCACCAATTCGCCCTCGGCGTTGCTCTGCCGGAACGTCAGCGCGATCGACTGGCGCCCGGCCTCGGCCTCGCAGCGCGACTGCAGCGTCTCGAAGGTATCGCTGCCGTAGGTGCCCTGGTCCGAGAGGCCGTAGAGGTTGGCGTTGGGGCCGTTGAGGAAATACACCGCCCTGGTCGTGCTCTTGCTCATGCCGTGGCCTCCGGCCGGTTACTTGTAGCCGGGAGCCTGGGTCGGGTCCACGGCGCGCTGGATATAGTCGTTCATCTGCGGGAAATACTCGGCAAACACCTTCTGCAACTCGCCGATCGGCGTGTCGTGCCAGTCCACGCGCAGGTCGATCACCGGCCATACGAAGCGATCGACCACGAAGAGGCCCGCCGAACGCACGGGCGCGGTTTCGCCGCCGGCTTCAAGCCCCGCGACAAGCCCGGCGAGCAGGCGCTCGCCCAGGTGCTTGCCGGGATCGCGCTCGAACGCGTCGATCATTGCGCGCGGTATCGAGTCGTTCGCAAGGAGGTTTCCGCAGGCCACGCTGTCCTTGCCGTGGTGTTCCTTGTAGAGCCCGAGGGACTTCGCCCCCGAATGGCTTGCGGTGGCGCCGGTCGCGTCGACCACCGCAAGCTGCCGGAAATCGGCGTGCGGCCGCGCGGCCACCATCGAGCGCAGCACCGCTTCGGCGCCATAGCCCTCCGCGAGCAAGTCGAGCCCGAGCTGGCCGAGGGCCGGGTCGGTGATGTTCTGAGTCGCAACCGCGCCCACGCCGGCACGCGCCCAGCGACCGCAGCGGCTCGCCACGCAGATGCTGGAGGAGGTCACGACGACGCCGAAGCGGCCGGTCTCGGCGCAGCGGGCGATGATGGAAAACGTCATAGCTGGATGTCCTCGCTCGGGATGCGGCCCGGGGTCTCGAGCGTGCGATAGGCCTGATCCGAGTACAGCAGCGGCGCGCCTTCGCGCGACTGCAGCCCGACCACCAGCCCCACGAAGACCGCATGCGTCGACACCACCAGTTCCTGCGTCAGCTCGCAGTCGAGAACCAGCAGGCCGTCGCTCAGCACGGGCGCACCGGTTGCGATCGTGTTCCACGCATCGCAGGCAAACCGGTCCTGCCGCCAGCGCTCGATCCGGCCGGCGAACGAGTCGGCGACGTGGCGGTGGCGGCTGTCGAGGATGTTCACCGCGAAGCACTTGTTCGCGCGGAGGGCCACGGGCGTGGGCCCGCCGAGGTGCACGCACACCAGGACCTGCGGCGGCTCCGCCGAGGCGGTGCAGATGGAACTCACGGTCACGCCGAAACGCCCGCCGGGCCCTTCGGTCGTGACGACCGAAACCGGGGTCGCCGCGCGGCGCATGGCTGTGGTGAATTGCTTGATATCGACGGGATCCATGCGGGCTGCTTCGGTGATTCGCTGGCGGGAGTCTACCGTCAGTTGGCGGGCGCGAGGCTGCGCGGATCGTTCAATTTGCGATACGCCCCGTCCTTTTTCATGCCGGACAGCGCCTCGGAGAACCCCTGGATAGTTTCCTTCGGCATCTTCAGGTTGCACGCGAGCCAGTATTCCTGGCTCATGATTGCGGCGAACACTTCCCTCACCTGCGCCACGCCCGCCTTGCGCGCAATGTCCGGCGCCATCATCCCCTGCGTGACCCACAGGTCTATGCCGCCCTCCTTCTTGGGGTCGAGCGTGAGCTTCGGGGGATTGTCCGCATCGATCTCGACCTCCGCGAGATTAACGAATCCCCGCTGCCGGAGGTACCGGGCACGTGCATCGCCGACCACGCCAATGCGGTACTTCTTCAGGTCGTCAACCTTGGGGACGTAGTCGGCGAACCCGTCCAGCGCGAACGCCGACCAGTAGCCGCGGGTGATCGGCCCCACCCACTGGAACATCGAATTGCGGACCGGCAGCCGTGCCGTCGAGAACACGCATACCCCGGGATCCGTCTGGGCACGCTGAAACGCGTCGCTCCAGCGCATCACGCGAATCGTCGCCGGGAGCTCCGCCCGGCGCGCCATTTCGCGCACCACCTGCACGGCGAGGCCCGCGGGCTGGCCGTCACGGGTGAAATTCAGCGGGGGGCTTTCCTCGGTCAGCAGTTCGATGGCGAAGGCCGGCCCTGCGGCGAAGGCGAGGAACAAAGCTGCAAGGGCTTGCAAGCGCATTGTCTGGACTCCAGCGCACCACGGGCTCTTGGAACTGGAGCGGGTGAAGGGAATCGAACCCTCGTATGCAGCTTGGGAAGCTGCCGTTCTGCCATTGAACTACACCCGCGCGAGGGTGGATTTTATAGCACTTCGGCCGGGCGCCAGAGTTCGCCGAGGTCGGGAAAACCCCAGCGGGCCGGATCCTCGCGTTCCACGATGGTGTCGCGAACCCCCGGCGCGCCAAGATCGACAACCTCTGTTCAGGCGCGCTGCGCTGATCAACGCCGCCGGGTTGCGGGCGCTGGCGGCGGCGGGACTTCGGGGGCTTCGGCTTGCGGCGCCTCGGGTTCGAGATCCAATCCCCTGGCGACATCTATCCAGACGGCTTGAACGCATGAAAACTGAGGCCCGACCGGCGTCCGGGGACGATCGGCCGATGACGCAGGCTATAAGTAGATAATCGCTTTCATTAATATTTTCATGGGCTTATAAAAATACCGCGGAATTTACCTCAAATATTTCTTGGGCCAAACGTGTGGTATTTCACTTCTGCTTGCGAGATACGAGGGTACATTTTCGCTCACGGGGGTGTTAATCGAAGAAGAACAGGAGGTGCACCATGATTCTCAGGACAATGATTCTCGCGGCTACATTCGCGATCGGCGGTTGCTCGACACTTACCGACTACGGCCCCGTCAGCAAGCGGTCCCTCACGGACGGTCAGGGACACGTGATCGGCTACAAGCAGATGCTGAAGAACGACCGCACCGGTGAAGTCGTCGCCCAGGTCTCGCTGTTCTCGCCGATCCTCGGCGGTTCCGGCGATGTCATCGGCTACGAAGAACGCTCCCGGAGCGGTTCGATCATCCGCGACCTGAACGGGCGCAAGATCGGCGGCCACTTCTCCGACTCCCGCAGCAGGGGCTTTACGCTCGTGGTGCGCGCGCGGGGCTTCGACCAGGCGCTGGAGCAGGAAAACGTCGCTTCCCTGCCGCGCGCCACGCCCGGCGTGACGCAGATCCTGGCGTCGCTGTCGGACCGGGACCTGAACCGCATCCGCTAGCGACTGCAAGCCGGCCCGCCGCGCGGTCTGCGGCCCCGGGACGCGCTGCCCGCCCTGCGGTCAGCGCGTTTTCTTTTGCGCCGCGGCTCTTCCGAGCAGGGCCCTGAACGCGTCGAAGATCGTCTGCATCTGCGGCCGCTTGTACGGATACAGGTCCACTGGGTCCATCGCATGCACCAACATGGCGGTGTCGGCCTCGAACACGAGCAGTTCCCCGGTGCGCGCTTCCGCGCAATCAATGGCGTAGTAGTCGAGCCCCAGCTCCGCATCGATCCCCGCCAGCGCCGGCGCGTGCCTCCGGCCGAAGCCGGCCTCGAACCCTTCCATGAACCTCGCCTCCTCGTCGCGCTTCCATGCGCTCGCGTCCATGTCGGCGTTCACGTAATGGATCATCCAGTGGGTCGAGATCGCCATGTGGCAGGCATAGGGCCGCCCGCCGATCATCACGACCCGGTATTTCCGGAAATGCCCGTCGGCCCCGCTGTAGTCGACGAACCGGGAGACGAAGAAAGCCTCGCCCGCGACCCGCGCGAGGTAGGCGGCCAGCGCCGCGCGATCCTCCAGCCGGTCGAGGTCCTTGCCTCCTTGCGAGTCCGCGGGCCTCGCGATGAGCGGGAACACGCCGTCTTCCAGGACCTCTCCCAGGGGCAGCATGCCATGCGCGACTCGCTGCAGCGCTTCCCGCGCGACCCCGGCGGTCGCGGGCATCGCAACGCCATGCAGGCCACCAAGGCGGCGTGACACGCTGTCCCGCGACAACCCGAGGATGCGCCCGGGTGCGTTCAGCACCGGCCTCGTCGAGGCACGCGCGAACTCGACCGCCCTCTCGAGCAGCGGGCGGTTCGGCCCGGACTCCCCGATCGCGACGAACGCGAGGTCGTGCTCCGGGAGGTCCGGCGGCATCGCGCCGTCCTCGCGCACGTAGAGCATCAGCAACTCGACGTCCGAATCCTCCAACAGGCAGTCGAGGTGCGTGATCGCGGTCATGTCGCCCGGGCTCGCGAGCGCGAGCACGCGCAGCGCGGCGGGCTGCCGCCGGGCAGGGATCCGGTAGACCTGCCTGATCGCGAGCGCCCTGGCCTGCATCGAGAACGCCGCGACGCGGTTTTCGGGCATCAGGGTCAGGATCAGCAGCGTCGCGATGTCCATCATCGCGTTGGCGTTCCGCGGGTCGCGCGCGAGCCGCGCCTCCAGCAGCGGCCCGAGGCGGGCGATCTCCATCCCCGAGAGCTCCTGCCTCCAAAGCCCCGCGAAGCCAAGGTAGGGCGGCAGGCCGTCGTCCACGGCGCCTATTTGCTCTCCAGGACCCAGGCGCCGTCCCAGTCGTCGGGCGGCGGGTTGTCCTTGAGGTAGTGCGCCCGCTCGATGTGGATCAGGCTGGGCTGGTCGTGCGGGTTGAGTTCGAGCACCTCGCGGAACTTGCGTGTGGCGTCCGCCCAGCGGCGGGCCCGGTACATCGCCAGCGCGTCCTTGAAGAGCCCGAGCGCGTCGACGATGTCCGGGAAGGTGTCTTCGGTGTGGAAGTCGAGCACCTCCACTACCGCCACGGGTTTGGTCTTGCCCTTGACCACCGCTAGGTCAATCTCGCGCGTACGGTATGTCCCTTTCAACTTGTGGAACGTGAACTCGCTGATCAGCAGCTTCGCACCGTACATCTTGCAAGCCGATTCCAGGCGTGCGGCGAGATTCACGCCGTCGCCGATGATCGTGAAATCCATGCGCTTTTGCGAGCCGATGTTGCCCGAGACCACGCGGTCGGTGTTCAGGCCGATGCCGATGTTGACCGGGAGCCTGCCTTCGCCCGCGCGCTGCGCGTTCCAGGCGGCCAGCGTCGTGAGCATCGCGATCGCTGTGCGCACCGCGCGGTCGGGATCGTCCTCGTGCGCCACGGGAATGCCGAAGGCGGCCATCACCGCGTCGCCGATGAACTTGTCGAGCATGCCCTCTTCCTTCTGCAGGCAGTCGACCATCAGCGTGAAGTATTCGTTCAGCAGCGCGACCGTCCCTTGCGGGCCGAGCTGCTCGGTCAGCGTCGTGAAGCCGCGAATGTCGGAGAACAGGATCGTCGCCTCCACGTCCTGCCCGCCGAGGAGGTCGGTCCCGGCGGCAAGGAGCCGGTCCGCGATGCCGGGGTCCATGTAGCGCGACATCGTGGATTTCAGCCGCTTCTCCGAACTGATGTCCTCCAGCACGATCATCGAGCCGATCCTCTGCTGGTCGATGTTGAGCAAGGGCTGGACGGTGAAGTTCACCGACAAGGTGGCTTCGCCGACCTGCAGCGGCGCGTCCACACTGATCTGCTGCTCCCCGGTCTCCGCGACCAGCTTCAGCTTGTCGAGTACCCAGGCATTCTTCTCGCCGAAGAACTCGGCCACCGGCACGTGCACGATGTCCTTGGCGGCCACACCGAGGATGCGCAGCCCCGCGGCGTTGCAGGTGGCGACTTTCTCCTGCGCATCCAGCGTGATCAGGCCGTTGGACATCGACTCGAGCATGGCCTCGTTGTAGTTCTTCATCGCCTGCACGTCGGCGAAGAGCTTGGCGTTCTCCAGCGCGATCGAGACCTGGGCGGTGAACGCCCGCAGCCGCGCCTCGTCCTCGTTGGTGAACGGGCCGCCGTGCTTGTTCAGCACCTGCGTGACGCCTATCGTGCGGCCCTGCTTGTTCACTACGGGGACACACAGGATGGAGCGCGTGAAGTAGTTGGTCTTCTTGTCGAACGCGGGGTTGAAGCGCAGGTCGGCGTAGGCATACGGGATATTGATGGTCTTGCCCGACTGGAACACCGCGCCCGCGATGCCGAGGTGGTTCGGCAACCGGATCTGCAGCGACTCCAGGCCCTGGCCGACCTCGGACCAGAGCTCCTTGGTCTTGTCGTCGTTGAGGAAGAGCGTCGATCGTTCCGCGTTCAGCATGCGCGTCGCCTCGCCCATCACCTTCTGCAACAAGGAGCCGAGCTTGATATCCGAGGTCATCTCGGAAACGATGTTGACGAACTCGAGCTCCTGCTTCCTGACGCGCTCGACGCGCTCGATCACCTGCGCGCTCTGCAGCGCCACCGCGCCCTGCGCCGCCATCTTCTCGAGCAGCGTGAGGTCGGCCTGGGTGAACTTGCCCTTCTTCTTGTTGAGCAGCTGCGCCACGCCGACCACCAGCCCCTTGGCCGTCTTGATCGGGACGCAAAGGATGTTCTTCGTCACGAAGCCGGTGCGCTCGTCCACGCTTCTGTTGAAGCGCGGATCGGCGTAGGCATCGTGGACGATCGATCCCTGCCCGGTGGTGAACACGTAGCCGGCCACGCCGGTGGTGTTGAGGATGCGGATCTCGCGCCGGAACGAGCCCTGCGCCACGCGCGAGTAGAGCTCGTTGGTGTCGTAATCGTTGAGGAAAAGCGTCCCCCGCTCCGCGTTCAGCTCGGCCGTCGTGGCGTCGAGCAGCGTGTTGAGCACCTCGTCGAGCGAGTCGGTGACCGACATCTTGCGCGACACTTCAAGCAGCAGCTCGGCCTCGCGCAGGCGCCGCTTCTGGGACGCCGCGCTGTTGGGTGCCGCGGCGGGCTTGCCCGGCTTTTCGCCGGGGATGGGAATCGCGCTCATGGTTTTCCTGTTCCTTTGTCCATCGTGTCGCGCATTGCAACGATCGCGGCCTTCAGCTGGGCGATCTCGTCCTGCGCCCGCTGCCGTTCCGCCTGCAGGCCGGCCTCGGCGTTGAGGCGGGCGAGTTCGAGCTGCTCGCGCAGGGCCGCTGCCGTGGACTTCAGCTGGGCGATCTCGTTCGCGCTGGCGGCGTGCGCGGCCTGCACGGCGCTCTCGGCATTGATCCGCCCGATCTCCAACTGCTCGCGCAGTGCGCCCGACGTGGCCTTCAGCTGGGCGATCTCGTTGGCGGCGGCGGCGTGGGCGGCCTGCACGGCGACGTCCTTCGCGATCGCGTCCCGCTCGAGCGCCTCGCGCAGGCTGGCGGCCGTGGCCTTCAGCAGCTTGATCTCGTCCTGCGCGGCGGCGCTCGTCTGCTGGACCTCCTGTTCGCGCCGGATGTGGGCGAGTTCCAGCTCCCCGCGCAGCGCCACGACGGCCCGCTGCATATCCCGCAGCGAGGCTTGGGCATCGAACAGCTCGCCTTCCGGATTTTCCGTCTGTGCTGCATGCATTTGTCTTCAATCCCCCGCGTGCATTCTAAGGCACCTGCAGGCCCGCGCGCGACCCCGGTATGGTGGCGCGCGGCGCGGTATCATTGCGGCCATGATCCAGGTGACGGTCAACGGGACGAACCACCGGTTCGAGGAGGCGCTGGACATCAAGGCGCTGATCGAGCGGCTGGCGCTCGCCGGCAGGAAAATCGCGGTCGAACGCAACGGCGAGATCGTCCCGAGGAGCGCGCACGGCGCGACCCGGCTCGCCGACGGCGACCGCCTCGAAATCGTAGTCGCAGTGGGCGGCGGCTAGGCGCCGCGGCAGGAGGCACAACCATGCAAGACCAGCTCGTCATCGCAGGCAAACCCTATTCGTCGCGGCTGCTCGTCGGCACCGGCAAGTACAAGGACTTCGCCGAGACGCGCGAGGCCATCGACGCCTCGGGCGCGCAGATCGTCACCGTGGCGATCCGCCGCACCAACATCGGCCAGACCGCCGGCGAGCCGAGCCTGCTCGAATTCCTCCCGCCCTCGCAGTTCACGATGCTGCCCAACACCGCCGGCTGCTACACGGCCGACGACGCGGTGCGCACGCTGCGCCTCGCGAGGGAACTCCTCGACGGCCACGACCTGGTCAAGCTCGAGGTGCTCGGCGACCCGCAATCGCTCTACCCCAACATGCCCGAGACGCTCGCGGCCACCAGGACGCTGGTGAAGGAAGGCTTCAAGGTCATGGTGTACTGCGCCGACGACCCGATCCAGGCGAAGATGCTGGAGGACATGGGTTGTGTCGCGGTGATGCCGTTGGCTTCGCTCATCGGATCGGGCATGGGCATCCTGAATCCCTGGAACCTGCAGCTGATCATCGACCGCATCAAGGTGCCGGTGCTGGTAGACGCGGGCGTAGGCACGGCCTCGGACGCCGCCATCGCCATGGAGCTCGGTTGCGACGGCGTGCTGATGAACACGGCGATCGCCGCGGCGAAGAACCCCGTGCTGATGGCGACGGCCATGAAGAAAGGCGTCGAAGCCGGCCGGGAAGCCTTCCTCGCCGGGCGCATGCCGAAGAAGCTCTACTCGGCCACGCCCTCGTCTCCGACCGGCGGGATGATTTCGCAATCCAAAGCCGCGTAGGCTGGATGGAAGAATCGCCGCGCAGGTCGATCCGCAGCTTCGTCCTGCGCCAGGGGCGCGTCTCGAACGCCCAGCAGCGAGCCTGGGACACCCTCTATCCCCGCTACGGCATTCCCTATTCCGGGGCGCCGCTCGACCCCGGGGCCGTCTTCGGCCGCGACGCGCCGCTGGTGCTCGAGATCGGCTCGGGCATGGGCGAAACCAGCGTGGCGATCGCGAAGGCCCACCCGGCCACCGACTACGTCGCGATCGAGGTCCACCTGCCCGGCGTGGGCAGCCTGCTCAAGTCGATCGACGAGGAGGGGCTCACGAACCTGCGCGCGATCCGCCATGACGCGGTGGACGTGCTGGAGAACATGATCCCCGAAGCGTCGCTGGCCGGCCTGCACATTTATTTTCCCGACCCGTGGCCGAAGAAGCGGCACAACAAGCGCCGCATCATCCAGCCGCCGCTGGTGCGGCTTGCCGCCTCGAAACTCGTGCCCGGCGGCTATCTCCACCTCGCCACCGACGTGCGGGCCTACGCGGAGCACATGCTCGAAGTGCTCGCCGCCGAGCCGCTTCTGGAGAACACCTCGGCCGACCCGGCCAGCCCCTACGTCGCGCGCCCGGACTACCGCCCGCAGACCAAGTTCGAGGCGCGCGGCCTCAGGCTCGGGCACGGCGTATGGGACCTGGTATTCCGCCGCCGGCAGGGGTGAATGTACCAGTATCGGTACAAAACATGCGCATTCAAGTTCGAAGCGCGACAGGTGGATTTGCTTGCAAGAGTACCTCAGCCGGGGTTTTGAATCCCAGGCACTTTCGGGGTCGGTTGTTGAGCTTGTCCTGGATGCCCTTAACCTGTGCCCTGGTCAGATGGATTCCGCTGGTGCCTTTCGGGATGTACTGGCGCACCAGTCCGATGGTGTTCTCGCAGGTTCCTCTCTGCCCCGGACGGCCGGGATCGGCGAAGTAGGCTTTGCATTTGAGGCCGTCTTCGATCGTCTTGTAGAGCGAGAATTCCGACCCGTTGTCGAAGGTGATCGAGCGTTTGGGCAGATCGCGTAACGCGGCGATGGTCGTGCGCGCAACCTTCTGCGACAGGCTCAGGCCACCGAACGGTGTGAGCAGGCACATATAGCGGCTGCGCCGTTCTACCAGGCACAGCTTGCGGTGAGGACTGCCTTGGCGACCCATGAAGGTGTCGCCTTCCCAATCCCCGCAAATCAGGCGCTGCTTAACGTGATCGGGACGGCTGCGGATGCTCGGCCGGTCCGCGGGGATGCTGCCCGTGTTGCGCTTGCCCCACGGGCGCGTACGCCGGCCGTAGCGCAGGTGCTCGTGGAGCTGCCCACCGAGCGCCCGGTCCCGGCGTACGTGCGCGTACAGCGTCGGGATGCTGATCGGGGGCTGATCGAAACGTCTCAGGTATCCCTGCACCTGCTCCGGGGACCAGTCCAGACGGATCAGTCCGCGCACACAGCGCAGTAGCGCCCCGGACTTCGTCGGATGGTTTGCTGCCGAGCGGCGAGCTCGCCGCTCGGCAGCAAACTGTGCTTCTTCGGCCAGGTATCCACGCTTGCCATGAGAACCCCTATCAATCTCCCGGCTGATCGTCGCGTGATGCCGGCCCAGCTTGCGACCGATCTGCCGGGCACTCAGCTTCGCTTGTAACCCCAGCGCAATCTGGTAGCGTTCCGTTGGGGTGAGGTGTGCATAACGCATTGAGTGCTCCTTCCTAGACTCGTCATCGAGAAAGGTACACCCGTGCACATCCTCACCTCTCTCTGCTCAATCAGGATGTCGCACTTCGAACTTGAATTTGCAAACATCCGGGAGAGCGGCTCCTGGCGCGGACTTCCTGAAATAATTCACTGAATTAAGGCAGGAACAACTCGAGCAGCTCGTTCAGGAAGCGCTGCCCTTTCGCGGTCGGGCGCAGCGCCTGCCAGTCGCGCTCCAGCAGCCCGAGTGCCTCACCCTTCGCCAGCGCCGCCTCGATCGAGGCGATCTCCATGCCCGTGCGTTCGCGGAACAGCGCGACGGGCACGCCTTCCAGCAGGCGCAGCGCGTTCAGCATGAACTCGAACGGCAGGTCCGCACGCGTGACCGTGCGATGCTCGACGATGGACTTGCCGAGCGGCGCCATCGCCATGTATTCGCGCGGCTGTTTGGCGCGCGCATGCCGCTCGATCCGGTCCGGGAAACTGACCTTGCCGTGCGCACCGGCGCCGAGGCCCAGGTAATCGCCGAACTGCCAGTAGTTGAGGTTGTGCCTCGAACGCAGGCCCGGCTTGGCGAAGGCCGACGTTTCGTAGTGCCCGAATCCTGCGGCCGCCAGCTGCGCCTCGGCCGTCTCCTGCATCTCCGCGGCGAGGTCGTGCCCGGGGAGCTTCGGCGGGTGGCGGTGGAACACCGTGTTCGGCTCGAGCGTCAGTTGGTAGGCCGACAGGTGGGCCGTGCCGAAGCGGATGGCTTCCGCCATGTCGGCCTGCATCTCGCCCATAGCCTGCCCCGGCAGGGCGTACATCAGGTCGAGGTTGATGTTGTCGAACTCGTGCTGCGCGATGCCGATCGCGCGGCGCGCCTCGCCGGCGTCGTGTATGCGGCCCAGCGCCTTCAGGTGCGCGTCGTTGAAGCTCTGGATGCCGATCGACAGCCGGTTGATGCCGGCGGCGCGGAAGTCGCGGAACTTCTGCGCCTCGAATGTCCCGGGATTCGCCTCGAGCGTGATCTCGGCGTCGGCCGGCACGACGATCCTCGAGCGGATGTCGGACAGCAGCCGGTCGATCGAGCGCGCGGAGAACAGGCTTGGCGTACCCCCGCCGAAGAAGATGCTGTGCACGCGCCGTCCCCAGACCCAGGGCAGCGCGTGTTCCAGGTCGGCAACCAGCGCCGCGCAGTAGGCGTCCTCCGGCAGGTCGCCCTTCTTCTCGTGCGAGTTGAAGTCGCAGTACGGGCACTTGCGCACGCACCACGGCATGTGGACATAGAGGGACAACGGCGGCAGCGCCTCCAGCCGGATCGCCCCCGGCGGCGCGAGGCTGACCGTAGTGGCCGGCATCAGCCTTCTTCCCGCAGCCGCGAAATCAGCCGCTGCAGCGCCCGCCCGCGGTGGCTGAGCCGGTTCTTCTCCGCGGGGTCGAGCTCGGCCGCGGTCCTGCCGTGCTCTGGCAACAGGAAGAACGGGTCGTAGCCGAAGCCGTTCGCGCCGCGCGCGGCGTCCGTGATCTCGCCGCGCCAGTTGCCTTCGGCCACCAGCGGCTGCGGGTCGGCGGGATGGCGCACGAGCACCATCACGCAGGCGTAATGCGCAGCCCTGGACGGCTTGCCCGCGAGCTCCGCGAGAAGCTTCGCGTTGTTGCGCGCATCGCGCTCGCCGCGGGCGCCTTCGGTGCCGGCGAAGTAGGCCGAATTCACGCCGGGGTCGCCGCCGAGCGCATCGACGCAGATACCGGAATCGTCGGCGAGGGCCGGCAGGCCGGAGGCGCGGCTGGCGTGCCGCGCCTTGGCAAGCGCGTTCTCGAGGAAGGTGTGGTGCGGCTCTTCGGCGTCGGGGATGCCGAGCTCGCCCTGCGGGACGACTTCGATGTCAAGCGGTGAGAGCAGCGCGCGGATCTCGGCGAGCTTGCCGGGGTTGCTGCTCGCCACGACCAGCTTCTTCACGGGCAGGTCACAGCCCCAGCGCCTTCTTCTGCATCGCGACGAGCCTGCGGATGCCCTTGTCGGCGAGGCCGAGCATCGAATCGAGCTCCCCGCGGGTGAACGCCGCGCCTTCGGCGGTGCCCTGCACCTCGATGAAGCCGCCCTTGCCGGTCATCACCACGTTCATGTCGGTGTCGCAGTTGGAGTCCTCGGCGTAGTCGAGGTCGAGCACCGGCGTGCCCTCGAACACGCCGACCGAGACCGCGGCGACGAAATTGTTGATCGGCAGCGCCTTGAGATCCCCGCGCTCCTTCAGCCAGGTGAGCGCGTCGTGCACCGCGACGAAGGCGCCGGTGATCGACGCCGTGCGCGTGCCGCCGTCGGCCTGCAGCACGTCGCAGTCGATCTGGATCGTGCGCTCGCCCAGGCGCGAGAGGTCCACCGCCGCGCGCATCGAGCGGCCGATCAGCCGCTGGATCTCCTGGGTGCGGCCGGACTGCTTGCCGCGCGCGGCCTCGCGGTCACCACGCGTGTTCGTCGCGCGCGGCAGCATGCCGTACTCGGCCGTCAGCCAGCCCTGGTTCTTGCCTTTGAGGAATCCCGGCACCTTGTCCTCGACGCTGGCGGTGCACAGGACCTTCGTGTCGCCGAAGGACACCAGCACGGAGCCTTCGGCGTGCTTCGTGTAGCTGCGCTCGATGCTGACGGGGCGCAACTGGTCGGGCTTGCGTTTGCTCGGTCTCATGTCTTTCCCGGGTGATAGCGCTTGAGCGCGGTCTTGATGTCGGCGATCGCGCGCTCGATGTCCTCGTCCGACATGTTGGCCTTGGTGAAGTCGGGGTCGGTGGCGGTGAAATCCTGGACGTCGGTCGGCAGATCGTAGGACGGCACGGTCACCGGCGTGGCCGAGGGCACATGCGCCGCGGGCGCGACCTCGTCCTCGTTCCAGTTGATCGCGACCACGGACACATTATCGCATTGCGGCCCCGCGCGCGTTTCGGCCAGCGTCATCAGCTCGGGCACCGACTGCCCGATGGGCTTTTCGGCCAGCGCGCCGAGTAGCTGGCGCTGCGTGAGCGGCCCCCAGAATCCGTCCGAACACAGCAGCACGACGTCGTCCTTCGCAAGCCGGGCGCTGGCGGTGGGCTCGACCCGGGGTCCGCGCCCGCCGCCGAGGCACTGCAGGAGCAGGTTGCGCTCGGGATGCGAGCTGATCGCCTCCTCACGGATGCGCCCCTGGTCGACCAGCTGCTGAACGCGCGTGTGGTCGCGCGTGCGCGTGACCACACGGCCGCGGCGCAAGAGGTACAGGCGCGAATCGCCGACGTACGTCCACCAAGCGTGCCCATCCTGCACGACGCAGGCCACCAGCGTGGTACGCGGCGAGTCCGGCAGGTCGAGCTTCCTCGTGTGGTCGTCGATGGCCGCGTGGATGCGGCCGACCGAGCGATACAGGAACAGGTCCGGGTCGGGCAGGCGCGTCTTCGCCTCCGCCTGGAAGCTCGCGGCGAGCGTGTCGACGGCGATCTGCGCGGCGACCTCGCCCATCAGGTGCCCGCCCATGCCGTCGGCAAGCACGAGCAGGAGCGAGTCCCGGGTATACCAATGCCCGACGCGGTCCTGGTTGTAGGACCGCGCCCCGACGCGGCTGTCCTGGAAGATCGAGAAACTTCATGTGCGCTGCGGCTTCCCCCCGGAAATTCCTGCCCTGCCTACTTCTCCTGCGTCTCGCCCTTGGCCTTCTCCGCCTCGCCCTCACCGCGCCCGCGTGAACCGCGACAGCATGTCCTTCAGCTGGTCCATCAGCGGGCCCTCGCCCTTGTGCGCGGGTTCGGTCTGTCCCATCAGCGCCTTCTGCAGCGCGAGCACGCTCTGCGGGCGCTCGAGGTGGTCGAGGCGCATGCACCAGTCGATCGTGTCGAGCAGCTGGTTGGAGTACTTGCCGCTCCACGCCTTGCGCGCCGGCTCGACCTTGTCCTGCGCGACGCGCTGGTCCGCGGGCTGCGGCGGTTCGACCGACATGCAGGCGTACATGGACGCGCCCACCGAATACATGTCGCTCCACGGGCCGAGGTTCTCGCGGTGAGCGTAGTGCTCGGGCGAGGCGAAGCCCGGCGTGTACATCGGCGGCAGCTTGGTGCCCTCGGCCGTCAGCGTCTGGCGGGCCGCGCCGAAATCGATCAGCAGCGGCGAGCCGTCGTTGCGGATGTAGATGTTGCCCGGCTTGATGTCGAGGTGCAGGAGCTTTCGCGCGTGCACCTCGCGCAGGCCGTGCAGCAGCTGCGTGAACATGCGGCGGATCCAGGATTCCCTCAGCGACCCCCGCCTGAGGTGGATGTGCTCCTGCAGCGTGCGGCCGCGCTCGTAGCGCATCACCATGTACACGGTCTCGTTGGCGCGAAAGAAATTCAGCACGCGCACGACGTTGGGATGCGTGAGCGTGGCCAGCGCCCGCCCTTCGTCGAAGAAGCACTTCATCCCGTAGCGGAAGATCGCCTGGTT
This sequence comes from Burkholderiales bacterium, assembly GCA_965279075.1. GTDB lineage: Bacteria > Pseudomonadota > Gammaproteobacteria > Burkholderiales > SG8-39 > SZAS-79. The sequence continues at coordinate 36,627 of CBDIHI010000005.1, forward strand.
CGCTTCGGGCACCGCGGGCGCAAGGTCGGTGCCGGTGCGCAGCGCGAGCGAAGCCGGCAGGTACTCCTTGATCGCCACCGGCGTGTCCTCCTCGTCGTGGGCGAGGTAGACGAACGAGAACCCGCCCGAGGAGAGCACCCTCAGGATCCGGTAGTTTTCGAGTTGGGAGCCTTCCGGCAGGGGCTGGTTGGCTTGCTGCGTCGACATGTGGGGCTAGTCGTGGGGGCGGGAGGGCGCGAGGCGGGCGGCGCCTCACCTCAGGCTGCTATGATACGCGCTTGGTTTCGGGCGACTGCGCACTAGGTCACAGTCGCACCGATTTCCCCCCGTTTTCCTGGCGATCCCATGATCCACAGCATGACCGGCTACGCCGTCGCATCGGCGGACATCACCGGCGGCACGCTCAACGTCGAGGTGCGTACGGTGAACTCGCGCTACCTGGACATCCAGTTCAGGGTGGCCGAGGAACTGCGCATGCTGGAGCCTGGCATGCGCGACGCGATCACCGCCCAGCTTTCGCGCGGCAAGGTCGACTGCAGGATGTCGTTCTCCACCGCGGCCACCGGCCCGCGCGCGCAGGCGCTCAACATGGATGCGCTCCAGGAGCTGAAGAAGCTCGCCGAGATCGTGCGGCGCGAGCTGCCGGCCGCTTCGCCTCTGCGCGCCGCCGACGTGCTGCGCTGGCCGGGCGTGATGGCCGAGGGCCGCGTATCGGAAACCGAGCTGCGCGAGCAGGCCGCGAAGCTCGCCGCGCAGGTGATGTCCGAACTCACCGCCGCGCGCGCGCGGGAAGGCGCGAAGCTCGCCGCGGTGATCCGCGAGCGCGCGGCCTCGATGAGGCAGGCCGTGGCGCTGGTCGCGCCGCTCGTGCCGGGGGCGATCGCGGCCTACCAGGAAAAACTCGCCCAGCGCCTGCGCGACGCCCTGGGGACCGCCGACGACGAACGCATGCGGCAGGAGATCGCCGTGTTCGCGATGAAGATCGACGTCGACGAGGAACTGCAGCGCCTCAAGACCCACCTCGACGAGGTCGAGCGCATCCTGGCCAAAGGGGGTGCGGCGGGCAAGCGCCTCGACTTCCTGATGCAGGAACTCAACCGCGAAGCCAACACGCTGGGCTCGAAGGCGGCTTCGCAGCCGATCTCGGAGTGCGCGCTCGAGCTCAAGCTCCTGATCGAGCAGATGCGCGAACAAGTGCAGAACATCGAGTAGGCCGCGATGTCAGGACTCCTCGTCGTCATCACCGCGCCCTCGGGGGCCGGCAAGTCCTCCCTGATCGCCGCGGCGCTCAAGGCCGACCCGCACTTGCGCCTGTCGGTGTCCTACACGACCCGCCCGCCGCGTCCCGGCGAGCAGGACGGCCGCGAATACCACTTCGTCGACGACAAGGCCTTCCTCGGGATGCTGGAACGGGGCGAATTCCTCGAATCGGCCGAAGTCCACGGCAATCGCTACGGGACCTCGGAAAAGGCGATCGGCAAGGTGCTGGCCGAAAAGCACGACCTGATCCTCGAGATCGACTGGCAGGGCGCGCAGCAGGTCCGGCGCCTGTTCCCTGATTGCATAGGGATTTTCATCCTGCCGCCGTCGATCGAAGAGCTCGAGCGCCGCATGCAGAAGCGCGGCCAGGACTCGGCAGAGGTGATCGCCCGCCGCATGGCGGTGGCCCGGGACGAGATCAGCCACTCGCCGGAGTTCGATTATGCTATTATTAACAAGGACTTCGATGAGGCCGCCAAAGACCTCGTCGCAATCATACGCACCGCGCGCCTGGGCGCCGCCCGCCAGATCGCGCTGCATCCGGAACTCTTCAGACTCGGGAACTAGACCATGGCACGCATCACCGTCGACGATTGTCTCAAACGCATCCCCAACCGTTTCCAGCTGACGCTCGCCGCGACCTATCGCGCCCGGCAGGTCAGCACCGGTGCCTCGGCCCTGGTCGAACCCAACAAGGACAAGCCCACCGTGATCGCGCTGCGCGAGATCGCCACCGGCAAGGTCGGGCTGGAAGTGCTGAAGAAGAACCCCGCATCTCCGATGCCGGTCGCCACGCCCTGACCACCAGCGCGTCCGGGGCGGGGTAGCGAGGAGAGGGGGACCCGCCGCACAGGACGCCAGACCCGCCTCCACAGACCCCGGGCCCCCCCATGGCTGTCGTCTCCGCCCTGAACGAAGGCCTCTTCGGTTACCTGAAGCCGGCCGACGTCGCCCGGCTGGGCGAGGCCTACCGGTTCAGCGAGGCCGCCCACGCCGGCCAGACCCGCCAGTCGGGCGAACCCTACATCTCGCACCCGCTCGCCGTCACCGAGATCCTCGCCGGCTGGCACATGGACAGCCAGGCGCTGATGGCCGCGCTGCTGCACGACGTGATGGAGGACACCTCCGTCACCAAGGACGAGATCTCCGACTCGTTCGGCAAGCCCGTCGCGGACCTCGTCGACGGCCTGTCCAAGCTCGACAAGATCGAGTTCCAGTCGGCCGAGGACGCGCAGGCCGAGAACTTCCGCAAGATGCTGCTGGCGATGGCGCGGGACGTCCGCGTCATCCTGATCAAGCTCGCCGACCGCCTGCACAACATGAGGACCCTGGGCGCAGTGTCCCCGGCCAAGCGCCGGCGCGTGGCGCGCGAGACCCGCGAGATCTACGCGCCGATCGCCAACCGCCTCGGGCTCAACAACCTCTTCCAGGAGCTGGAGGAGCTGTCGTTCTCGCACCTGTACCCTCTTCGCCACCGCGTGCTCGCCAAGGCCACGCGCTCGGCGCGCGGCAACCGGCGCGAAGTGATCGGCAAGACCCAGGAGGCGATCAAGGCGCGCCTCGCCGAGGCCGGCATCGAGGCCGTGGTCAACGGTCGCGAAAAGCACATCTACAGCACCTACAAGAAGATGCTGGAGAAGCACCTGACGTTCTCGGAGGTGCATGACATCTACGGCTTTCGCGTCATCGTCAAGGACATCCCGGCCTGTTACCTCACGCTGGGCGCGCTGCACGGCCTCTACAAGCCGGTCCCGGGCAAGTTCAAGGACTACATCGCGATCCCCAAGGCCAACGGCTACCAGTCGCTGCACACCACGCTGATCGGCCCGTTCGGCACCCCGCTGGAACTCCAGATCCGCACCGAGCAGATGCACCGGATCGCGGAAACCGGCGTGGCCTCGCACTGGATGTACAAGGGCGACGCGGCCACGCTTTCCGACCTGCAGAAAAAAACCCACCAGTGGCTGCAGTCGCTGCTCGAGATCCAGAACCAGTCGGGCGACTCGGCCGAGTTCCTCGAGCACATCAAAGTCGACCTGTTCCCCGACGAGGTCTACGTATTCACGCCCAAGGGCCGGATCCTTTCGCTGCCCCGAGGCGCGACCGCGGTCGACATGGCCTATGCGGTGCATACCGACATCGGCAACCGCTGCGTGGCGGCCAAGGTCAACAGCGAGCTCGTGCCGCTGAGGACCGAGCTGCGCAACGGCGACCGCGTGGAGATCGTCACGGCGAGCCACGCCAAGCCCAATCCCGCGTGGCTGCAGTACGTGCGTACGGGCAAGGCGCGCTCGAACATCCGCCACTTCCTGAAGACCATGCAGTACGACGAGTCCGCGGCGCTCGGCGAGCGGCTGCTCGACCAGGCGATGCGCGCGCTCGGCGTGCCGCTGGCCGAGATCGACGAGCCGAACTGGGAGCGTGCCGTGCGCGACAGCGGCGCGCGCTCGAAGCAGGAAGTGCTCGCCGACATCGGCCTCGGCAAGCGCCTGCCGTCGGTGACCGCGCGCCGCCTGCTGCGCTTCAACGAGACCGCCAAGGAAGAGGCGAAATCCGGCGCAAGGCCCGGCAACGTCGTCATTCGCGGCACCGAGGGCATGGCCGTGCAGCTCGCCAGCTGCTGCCGCCCCATCCCCGGCGACCAGATCGTCGGCTCGATCAAGAAGGGCCAGGGCCTGGTCATCCATTCCGCCGATTGCCGCCAGATCGTCCGCTCAAGGAAGAACGAGCCCGACAACTGGATCGACGTCGACTGGGACGCCGCGACCAGCAAGCTCTTCCAGGCCGGCATCCTCGTCACCGTGACCAACCAGCGCGGCGTGCTCGCCAAGGTGGCGTCGGAAATCGCGGACGCGGGATCGAACATCGACTCCATCACCATGGACGAGGACCGGTCGCTGTACACGCCGATGCTGTTCGTGCTGGAGGTGGCCAACCGGCAGCACCTGGCGCGCGTGATGCGCTCGCTGCGCAGGCTGCCTGAAGTGGTGAAGCTGGCGCGGGTGCGGGAGTAGGGCGGTCAGGATCCCGTCGGGATCGTGAAATAAAAGCGCGTGCCTTGCCCCAGTTCGCTTTCGACCTGGATGCGCCCGCCATGGGCTTCCACCGCCATGCGGGAGAACGGCAGGCCGAGCCCAGTGGACGCGCCATGGAATTTCTTCGTCGCCGCCTGGCCGTACTTCTCGAAGATCTTGCCGAACGCCTCGAGGGGAATGCCCCGGCCGGCGTCGGTCACCGAAAAACGTACGGCTTGCGCCTCGTCCGCGTCGGCCGAGACCACCACGCGCCCGTTTGCCGGGCTGTGCTGGATCGCGTTGCTGACCAGGTTCACCAGCACGCGGCGAATCTTATGCTCGTCGACACGCAGCGCCGGCAGGCCCGGCGCGACCCGCGTCTCGATCGACACGCCGCGGGAAGAAGCAATGTGCGTCACTTGCTCGCGGGCAGCCGCCACGAGGCCAGACGCCGAGCACTCGCCCAAGTCGAGCGTCATCCGCCCCGCCTCCGCCTTGCTGATGTCGAGGATGTTGCCGATCATCGACAGCAGCCCCTCTCCGCCCCGCAGCGCCATCTGCACGAACCGGCGATGCTTCTCCGGCAGGTCGGGCGCCGAATCAAGGACGTCCAGCCCGCCGATGAAGGAGGTCATCGGATTGCGCAGGTCGTGCACCAGCATGTGGACCATCTCGTCCCTCTGCATCTCGAGCTGGCGCAGCGCCAGGTAGCTTTCGTGCAGCACCTTGCCGAGCAAGCGCAACTCAATTCGGTCGACGACGATGTCCGCCAGCTCACGCACCATGGCCACGTCCTCGTCCGACCAGTCGCGCGACTCCCCGTCGATCACGCAGAAGGAGCCGAGCGGCTGGCCCGCCGCGGTCTCGAGCGGCATGCCGAGGTACGCCACTACGCCGAGGTCGCCAATCGCGAGGTTTTCGCGCACGAGAGGGTGCTTGCGTGCATCCGTCACCACGAGCGGCGCCGCCTCTGCCACCACGTGCTTGCAGAACGAGTGCGAAAGCGGCGTCTGCCTCATGGTGGCCCAGGGCTCGCGCAGCGTGCCCGTAACGCTTTTGAAGAACTGCCTCCGGTCGTCAACGAGTGAAACGAGGGACACGGGGGCACGCAAGAGCCTCGCCGCCATGCGCGTCAGGCGATCGAAGTCTTCTTCCGGCGGCGTGTCGAGCAGGCCGGTCGCAGCAAGGGCCTCGAGCCTTGCCGGGTCGGTCAGGCGATCCATCGGTGCAATCCTGGGCGGGTATGGGTCACGTCAGAATCCTACGCCGCCGGATACCGGAAACGCGCGCAAAACCGCACGCCCAAGAAAAAAAGGGCCCGGCATCGCTGCCGGGCCCTTCGCATTTTGGTAGGCCGTGGCGGATTCGAACCGCCGACCAACGGATTAAAAGTCCGCTGCTCTACCAGCTGAGCTAACGACCCGAAAATGAACCCGAGATTTTACTGGTTTTGGCTTGGCCGAGTCAATTCAACCGCCAATACTGGAGCTTCATGGTCGCAGCCGACCCGGCCACGATGCAAACGAAGGTGAGCACGGACCCCAGCGCCAGCGTCGAGAGCCCCGAGATCCCCTGGCCGATCGTGCAACCCAGGGCCGTGACGCCACCGAAGCCCATCAAAACGCCGCCAATCAAATGGTTAGCAGTGTCCTCGGCATCCCGGAACCCTTCCCAGCGAAAAGTCCGGCTGATGAGCGCATAGGCGAGGGACCCCGCGACCACGCCGAAGGCCGAAACGATGCCGAAGGTCAGCACCCGCGAGGTGTCGGTCCACAGCATCAGGTACTCGAGCGTGTAGGCGAGCGGGGCGACGAAGCTGAAGGCCTCCATGCGACCGCTGTTCGTGCCGACGAACGCTTCCTGCAGGGTATTCGGGTCCTCGGCGAGGTACCCCACATGGCCGCTCACATACATTGCTCCTACCGCCACCAGCCCGGTGACGACTCCGCCGAGCCAGCCGTCGAAGTTCGAGCGGAACTCGCGGCTGGACAGGATCCAGGCGAGGAGCCCGAGGCCGATGGCGAGCGACAGCGCGAGCACCAGCGCCCCTTTCGAAACCCCCAGCGGCCCGGACAGCAGCGTGGGCAGGTCCTGCCCCTTGGGCAGCACGACCGTCGCCTTCTCCAGCACGTTGACCCGGAACGCGCCGAACAGGCCCTTGAGCGTCATGTAAGCGGAGATCCCGATCACCAGGAACACCACCACCGATTTCAGGTTGCCGCCGCCGATGCGGATCAGCGTCTTCGACCCGCACCCGGAGCCGAGTGTCATGCCGATGCCGAACAGCAGCCCGCCGACGATGTACGACAGCCACGTGAAGTTCGGCGTCTGGTAGAGCGTCTTCGCGAGGTCGATGGCACCCGCCAGGTGCATGCCGTTCGCCCCCAGCACGGCGACCGCGATCGCCAGCGCCCACATGCGCATGCGGCCCGTGTCCCCCATGTTGACCCAGTCGGACACCGCGCCCATCGTGCAGAAGCTGGTCCTGTTGCCCACCACCCCGAACACGAACGCGAGCGCGAACGAGCCCCACAGCACGTAAGGCACCAGCTGCGCGGGCGTTGCTTCGTTCACGCGGCGTACCGGGTCGTGTCGGGAACCCCCGCGGCGTGAAAGCCGTCCTTGCGGATGCGGCAGGCGTCGCAGACCCCGCAGGCCCGGCCGGAAGCGTCGGGCTGGTAGCAGGTCACGGTAAGCGAAGGGTCCACGCCGAGTTCCAGCGCGCGCTTGATGATGTCCGCCTTGGACAGGTCCACCAGCGGCCCGCGCACCTCAATGCCGCGGCCTTCCACGCCGGCCTTGGTGGCGAGGTTCGCCATGGCCTGGAAGGCGCGCAGGTACTCGGGACGGCAATCGGGATAGCCGGAATAGTCCACCGCGTTCGCGCCCACGAAGATGTGCCGCGCGCCGAGCACTTCGGCCCAGCCGAGCGCGAGCGACAGCAGGATCGTATTGCGCGCGGGCACGTAAGTGACCGGGATGCCGGGCTGGATGCCGGCAACGGGCACCGCGATCGAGGCGTCGGTCAGCGCGGAGCCGCCGATCGCGGCCAGGTCGAGCTTGATGACCTTGTGGCCGGCGGCGCCGAGGGCCTTGGCGATGCGCGCCGCCGCGTCGAGCTCGGCGCGGTGGCGCTGGCCGTAGTCGACCGAGAGGCAATGGCACTCGAGGCCTTCGCGCTTCGCCCAGGCGAGCGTGGTGGCCGAATCGAGCCCGCCTGACAGCAGCACCACGGCACGCACCGCCATGGCGCCTACCGCTTCTGCAGCCGCTGCTTGGCGGAGGCCGCTGCCTGGCTGGTCGGGTATTTCTCCAGCAGCGCCTCGAGCGTCTTCAGCGCGCCGCGCTTGTCGCCCATCGATTCCTGCGAGTTGGCGATGTTCAGCATCGCATCCGGCGCCTTGGCGTCCGCCGGCCAGACCGTGACGACCTTCTGCTGCGCGAGGATCGCGTTCTTGTAGTCGCGCTGCGCGGCGTGGGCCATGCCTATCCAGTACTGCGCGTTGGGCGCGAGCTTGCTGTTCGGGTAGGTCACCTGCAGCCCCTGCAGCGCCGAGATCGCCAGCGGGTAGTTGCCGAGCTTGAACTGGTTCAGCGCCGCCTCGTAGGCGCGGGTCTCCTCGGGCGAGGGCGGCGCATCCACGGCCGGCGCCGCGGCGGCGGCCTCCCTTGCCTGCTCAAGCTTCCTCAGGCGGGTGTCGACGTCGAGGTAAAGGTCCTTCTGGCGCTTGTCGGACGTCTCGGCCTGGTTCAGCAGCACTTCGACCTGGCCGCGCATGCGCGCGATGTCGCCCTTGAGCGCCTCGATCTGGTTGGCGATGTCCACCAGGGACCGTCGCGTCGCCATCTCACCCTCGATTTTCGCCATGCGCTCATCGATCGCGGACTGGCTCGCCGCGACCTGCTTTCTCAGCGCCTCGATGCGCCCGCGGGCTTCCTCGTCGTCGAAGAGCGCGGCCTGCGAGGCAGAAACGCCCAGGCCCAGCAACAGCGCGGCCAGGATCGCGCGCGCCGGGGCACGCACGGGCTGGCGCATCAGTACTCACCCCCGTAGAGGATGTCGTCGCGGCGATTTTCCGCGAAGGCCTCGTCGGTGCTGCCCTGGGCCTTGGGCTTTTCCTCGCCCAGGCTCACCGCCTCGACCTGCTCTTCCTTGGCGCCGAGCAGGGTGAGCATCTTCTTCAGCGCGTCCGCCCGCTTCTGGCCCAGCGCGAGGTTGTACTCGCGGCTGCCGCGCTCGTCCGTGTTGCCCTGGACGAGGACCTTCGCGGTCGCGTTCTCACGCAGGTACTTGGCATGCGCCTCGACCAGCGGCTTGAACTCGTCCCTGACCGTGAAGCTGTCGAGGTCGAAGTACACCGAGCGCCTGGACAGGATGCTCTTCGGGTCCTTCAGGATGCTGTAGCCGGCAGGCGGCTTGCCCTGCGTCAGGTCGACGCGGGCCACGGGACCGCCCTGCACCGGGTTCGGCTGGGCGCCGGGTTTCGCGACCGCGCCGGGCTTGCGGTCCTCGACCGAGGCGCCCGCCTGCTCCTCCGGAGGCGAGCCAGCGCACGCTGAAAGCAGGGCTGTGGCAAGGAGACTCATCCAGATAGCACGCATCGCTTACCCTCCTAAGGTCATTTTTATGGTCTTCATTCCCTGATGAACGGGCCCCAGGCGGGTTCGCGCACGTCGCCGCTGGAAACCGTCAGCCGCTGCTTCACGCGCCCGTCCGATGACACCGCCGACAGTACGCCGCGCCCTCCCAGCACCGTGGCCAGCAGGATCATGCGGCCGTTGGGCGAGAAGCTCGGGGATTCGTCCTTGTCGCTGTCGGTCAGGATCTGCACCTGCTTCGTGGCGAGTTCGAGCCGCGCGACCTGGAACTTGCCGCTGTTGCGGGCGATGTAGGCGAGGCTCTTGCCGTCCGGCGCGATGCGCGGCGACACGTTGTAGGTGCCGTCGAACGTGACTCGCTGCGCATCACCGCCCTGCGCCGGCATGCGGTAGATCTGCGGGCTGCCGCCGCGGTCGGAAGTGAAATAGATGAACTGCCCGTCCGGGGAGAACACCGGCTCGGTGTCGATGCCCGCCGAGCTCATCAGCCTGCGCACGCCGCTGCCGTCCGCGTTGACCGAGTAGATCTGCGAACCGCCCTCTCGCGACAGCGCCACCGCAAGGCGCGAACCGTCCGGCGCCCAGGCCGGCGCGCTGTTGGAGCCCTTGAAGTTCGCCGCCACCTGGCGCTGGCCGCTCTGGAGCGAGTGCACGTACACCACCGGCTTCTTCTGCTCGAAGGACACGTAGGCGAGGCGCCGCCCGTCCGGCGACCAGGCGGGTGAAATGATGGGCTCGAGCGAGGCAAGCGCGGTTTCCTCGCCCGCGCCGTCGGCGTCGGCAATCTGGAGTTCGTAGCGCGGGCCGCGCTTCACCACGTATGCGATCCGTGTGCTGAACACGCCTTTCTCGCCGGTGAGCTTCTCGTAGACATAGTCGGAGATCCTGTGCGCTGTCGCGCGCACCTGGTTCTTGCTCAGCGTGTAGGCCACGCCGCCGAGCACGGCCTGCTTGACCACGTCGAACACCCGAAAGCGCACTTCGTACCGGCCGTCCGGCAGCACCGCGACGCTGCCCAGCACCAGCGCATCGGCGAGGCGCGAGCGCCACTCGGGAAAGTTGACCGCGCTCGCCTCGGTGGGGGCCGGCACCATGGGGGGCGGCTCGATCGCACGGAACAGGCCGCTGCGCTCGAGGTCGGCGCGCACGATGGACGCGATGCCCGGCGGGATCGCGCCCTCGCCTGCGAACGGCACGATGGCGATCGGCAGGCGGTTCGCGCCGCCACCGGTGATCTCGATCGAAAGCTGGGCGGATGCGGCCGTCGAGAAGACGACGGCGGCCACGACGGGCAATGCGGCGAGGAGTCTGAACCAGCGCTTGAGCAAGCTGTGCATCCCTTGCTTACGTGGGGAACCCGATTATAGCGGGCGAACGCTCAATCGAGCGGCCTGAACCTGAGAGTCAGTTCCCGTGCGAAAAGTTCACCCCGGTCGGGCTTCGGCAACGGCGAGGATTTCAGCGTTGCGCGCTCCACGGCCTGGTCGTACGCCTGGTTGCCGCTCGACTTTTTCAGCTTCACCGACAGCACTTCGCCCGTCGGCAGCTGGACCACCTCGAAAACCGCCTCGGGATTTCCCTTGATGTCCTGGGGCAGCAGGATGTTGCCCTTGATCTTCGCCTTGATCTTGTCGCCGTAGGCCGACAGTGCCTTCTGGCTTGCGGCAGCCTGCTCGCGCGTCAGCTGGTCCTTGATGAGCTCGCGCTCCTGCTCGACCTTCAGCGCGCTCTGCTCGCGCGCGAGCTCCTCGCGCATGCGCTTTTGCATCTCGTCCTCGCGCGGCCTGGAGGGCGCGGGCTTCACGGGTTCGGGCTTGACCGCCGCGGGCTTGGGTTTCGGCGGCTCCGGCTTGGGTTTCGGCGGCTCGGGCTTGGGCTTCGGCGCAGCCTTCTCGCGGAGTGCGATGTCCGGCTTGGGCGCCTCTACCTTCGGTTCGGGCCTGGGCGGGGGCGGAGGGGGCTCCACTGCGGGCGCGGCCTTGGGCTCCGGCTTCTCCACGACAGGCGCAGGCGCCCGGCGGGGGCGGCGCCCAGAGTTCCACCGATATGGTTTCGGGCGGGCGCGACTGCCAGCGCACGCCGAGGAACAGCACGCCGAACAGCAGCACGTGCACGAGCACGGCGAGCGCGACGGAACCGAGGATCCCCGGTTCGTCCCGCTCGAAATGCATCGGCATCGTCGCTGCGTTCATGGCGCGATCCTCAACAGGGCCTTACTGCGCGGGCTTCACCGACAGGCCGACGCGCTTCACCGCCTGCTTTTGCAGCTCGTCCATCACGTTGAGGACGACTTCGTAGCGCACGCTCTTGTCGGCGGAGATCACGACGGGCTGCTCCGGGTTCTTCGCCTGCTTGCCCCTGATGACCGCGGCGAGGTCGGCCTTGTCGATGCGGCGCTCCTCCTGCACGGCGCCCTTGGCGTCGCGGTCGCGCACCACGATGGACGCGTCCTCCTTGATGATGACCTCGAGCGGCGTGGCCGGTGCTAGGGACGACTTCCCCACGCTCGGCAGGTCGACCACCCCGGGCGTCACCAGCGGCGCGGTCACCATGAAGATCACCAGCAGCACGAGCATCACGTCGATGTAGGGCACGACGTTGATCTCGTTCATCAGCCGGCGGGACCTGTGCAGCCTCATGGGTTTGTCCACATGCGGGTCATCCCCTGGCCGTCTGGCGCTGCAGGATGTTGGAGAACTCCTCCATGAAGCTCTCGAAGCGGATCGCGAGGCGGTCGATGTCGTGCGAATAGCGGTTGTACGCCACCACCGCGGGGATCGCCGCGAACAGGCCGATCGCGGTGGCGATGAGGGCCTCCGCGATGCCCGGCGCCACTTGCGCAAGCGTCGCCTGCTGGACGTTGGCGAGGCCCCGGAACGCATGCATGATCCCCCACACCGTCCCGAAGAGGCCCACGTACGGGCTCACCGAGCCGGCCGAAGCGAGAAACGACAGGTGGCTCTCCAGCACGTCCATCTCGCGCTGGTAGGTCGCGCGCATCGCGCGGCGCGCCCCGTCGACCATGGTGCTGGGGTCGGTGCCGCGCTGGCCGCGCAGCTTGGAGAACTCGCGAAACCCCGCCTCGAAGATGCGCTCGAGGTTGCCTATCGAGTGGCGGTTGTTGACCGCCCCCTGGTAGAGCAGGTTCAGGTCGTTGCCGCTCCAGAATTCGCGCTCGAATGCGTCGGTCTCGGCGCGCGCGCGGCGGATCGCGAACATCTTCCTGAAGATGAACAGCCAGCTCATGAAGGACACGCCGAGCAGCAGCGCCATCACGAACTTCACCACCAGGCTGGCGCTCGCGATGAGCGTCCAGATCTCGAGGTCCTGGGTCACGTTCATGGGTTCGGTTTCATCGTAGGGTGGATCCTTGGATGGTCATGCCGCGGCCTCCAGCAGGCGCCTGAGCGATTGTGGCATGCGCGCGGGGCGCTGCCGGTCACGGTCGACCACCGCGAGCTTCACCTCGCCTTCGACCAGTAGTTCGGCACCGCGTTCCACGCGTTGCCTGAAGACGAGGCTCGCGGGCCCGAACGAAGCGGCCTCTGCGGTCACGTCGAGCAGGTCGTTCAGCACGGCGGGGCGATGGTAGCGCACCGACACCTCGTGCACCATGAAGAGTATACGGCCCTCGTCGGCGAAGCGCGCCAGGTCGAAGCCGCTGGCGTTCAGCAATTCCGTCCTCGCCCTTTCCATGAACGCGAGGTACTGCGCATGGAACACGACCCCGCCCGCGTCCGTGTCCTGGTAGTACACGCGCACCGGGATCCTGAAGGGAGGGGCCACGGACTACTTCGCCTTCTCGCGCATGGCCTTGATGAGCTTCTGGCCCTCGGCGGAAAGGTCCTCCGCGCGGCGCATGCGCGCGGCATCCCCGGCCTTCAGGCCCGCGGCGTACTCCGCGAACATGTCGCGGCGCACGCCAATGAACTGGGTGAGGTCCCTGACGCGGTCCGCAGCCGGCGCCCCGGGTTCGACCTTGAGCGCCGCGAAGCGCGCATGCGCTGCGTTCCAGCCCGGCAGCAACTGCTTCTCGATCGCCAGTCCGAGGTCCTGGTCGGCCAGGCGGCCCGCGCGGCGGTCTTCGACGAGCTCCGTCCACGCCTTGGCGAGCGCGTCCTCTTCCTTTGCGAACGCCTGCATGGCCGCGGTGGCCTCCTTCTGCGCAGCGTACGAGTACTTCGGGGCAGGCAGCAGTACGAACAGCGCGGCGAGGGAAATCCCCGCCGCAACGACCGCGACGATCGCGCGCGCCGCCGGGAGCGGCAGGCGCGGCGCAAGCGGCCGCGCGAGCAGCCACGCAAGGCCGAAGCCGCCGGCGAAGCCCCCGGCATGCGCCGCATTGTCGATGTTCGCCACCATCACGCCGAGGACGACCGAATAGCCTATGAATGCGACCGTGCTGCCCATCAGGCTCTTCAGCACGCTCTTCGGGACGGAGCCGGGTTCGCGCAGCACGTACGCGGCCAGGGCCCCGTATACGCCGAAGATCGCGCCGGAAGCCCCGGCGCTGACCACCTTGTCGGCGCCCCAGTACAGGCTCGCGAAGCTGCCGGTGACGCCGGCGAAAAGGTAGAGCGCAAGGAATCCGGCGTTGCCGAACAATCTCTCCACGAGGTTGCCCGCGCCCCACAGCGCCCACATGTTCATCAGCAGGTGGACGAGGCCGAAGTGCAGGAACATGGACGCGACCAGCCGCCACCATTCGCCTTCCTTGGTGACCGGGCCGAAATTCGCGCCCCAGCGCAGGTGCACCGCGGAGTTGGCTTCGAACAGACCGGCGCCGTCGAGGAGCATCAGGACGAAAACGAGGATGTTGGCGGCCACCAGCGCCTTGGTCACCCATACGCGCGGCGTGGCCGTGTAGAGGCGCTGGCCGAACAGGCCCATGTCCGCCGCGAGCGCCTCGGCGGCCGCGGGATCCTCCCCCGGGGTCCCGGACACTCTCAGCCCGGCTCTCCCTGGGCGTCCCCGCCGTTGCGCTGCTGCGCGGCGCTCCACAGGTCGCCGCCGCCGGCCGCCGCCGGGGCGACGATGCCGAAATGGCGGTAGGCCTGCAGCGTGGCGATGCGCCCGCGCGGCGTGCGCTGCAGGTAGCCCTGCTGGATCAGGTAGGGCTCGAGCACGTCCTCGATCGTGTCGCGCTCCTCGCCGATTGCCGCAGCGAGGTTGTCCACGCCGACCGGGCCGCCGGAAAAGCGTTCGATCACCGCGAGCAGAAGCTTCCTGTCCATGATGTCGAAGCCCAGCGCGTCGACGTCGAGCATCTTCAGCGCGGCGTCGGCGACGGGCTTGGTGACCTTGCCGTCGGCCTTCACCTGCGCGTAGTCGCGCACGCGGCGAAGCAGCCGGTTGGCGATGCGCGGCGTGCCGCGCGATCGGCGTGCGATCTCCTCCGCGCCGCCCGCGTCGATACCGACCTCGAGGAGCTTCGCCGAGCGGTGCACGATCGAGGTGAGCTCGGCCTCGTTGTAGAACTCCAGCCGCGCGACGATGCCGAAGCGGTCGCGCAGCGGGTTGGTCAGCATGCCGGCGCGCGTGGTCGCGCCGACGAGCGTGAAAGGCGGCAGGTCGAGCTTGATGGAGCGGGCCGCGGGGCCCTCGCCGATCATGATGTCGATCTGGTAGTCCTCGAGCGCCGGGTAGAGGATCTCCTCGACCACCGGCGACAGGCGGTGGATCTCGTCGATGAAGAGGACGTCGTTGGGCTCGAGGTTCGTAAGCAGCGCCGCGAGGTCGCCGGGACGCTCCAGCACGGGACCCGAGGTCTGGCGCAGCCCCACGCCCATCTCGCGCGAAATGATGTGCGCCAGCGTCGTCTTGCCGAGGCCGGGCGGCCCGAACAGCAGCACGTGGTCGAGCGCTTCCTTCCTGCCGCGCGCGGCCTCGATGAAGATCTCCAGTTGTTCCCTGATCTTCCTCTGGCCCACATACTCGGCGAGCTTCTGCGGGCGCAGCGCGCGCTCGATCTGCTCCTCCTGCACGGAGACGGGAGCAGCCGAGATCAGCCGGTCGGTTTCGATCGCCACGTCAGGATTTTGCCAGAGCTTTCAGCGCGGCCCGGATGCCATCGGACACGGGAATGTCGGCCGGCAGGGACTTCGTGGCGAGCAGCGCTTCCTTCTCGCTGTAGCCCAGTGCCAGCAGGCGCGTTCAGCACATCGGAGGCCGGCGTCGCCGCGGCACCGGCCGGACCCGCGCCCGGCAGCACGTCGGCGAGCTTGCCCTTGAGTTCGAGCAGCAGCCGCTCGGCGGTCTTCTTGCCTATGCCCGGCACCTTGGTGAGCCGTGCGCCGTCCTGCGTGGCCACCGCATGCGCAAGGTCGTTGACCGAAAGGCCGGAGAGCACGGACAGCGCAGTGCGCGCACCCACGCCGGAGATGCGGATCAGCTTGCGGAAAGCCGAGCGCTCTTCCTCGGTGCCGAAGCCGAACAGGATGTGCGCGTCCTCGCGCACGACGAGGTGCGTGAGCAGCACGACCTTCTCGCCGGTGGCCGGCAGGTTGTAGAAAGTGCTCATCGGCACGTCGATCTCGTACCCGACGCCGCCCGCATCGACCATCACCTGAGGGGGATTCTTGGCGGCCAGTACGCCTGTTAGCCGGCCGATCACGGACGGCGCTCCTGCGTGCGGCCGATCACACCAGCCTCCCGTCTTTCATGCGGCGACCCTTGGTGGGGAACGCGCCCAGGCCCTGGCCGGCATGCGCGTGGCAGATCGCGCAGGCCAGCGCGTCGGCCGCGTCCGGGCTGGGATCGCCCGCGAGCGAAAGCAACCGCTTCACCATCATCTGCACCTGCTCCTTGGCGGCCTTGCCCGCCCCTACGACGGATTGCTTGACCTGCAGGGCAGTGTACTCGGCGACCGGCAGGCCCGCGAGGACCGCCGCGCAGATCGCCGCGCCGCGCGCCTGGCCGAGCAGCAGCGTGGACTGCGGGTTCACGTTGACGAAGACTTTCTCTATCGCGGACTGGTCTGGCCGGTTGGCGGCAATCACCTCGGACAGGCCCTCGAGCAGCACCTTGATGCGCTCGGGCAGCTCGCCCTCGCCGCTCTTGACGCAGCCGCTGGTGACGTAGGTGAGGCGGGTGCCGACCTTGTCGATCACGCCGAACCCGGTGACCCTCAGGCCAGGGTCGATGCCGAGGATGCGGATGGGCTCGGCCACTGGCGTTCGGGGCCGGGCCGCTCAGGCCTCGTCCAGCACTGCGGTGGTGTAGACCTCCTGGACGTCGTCCAGGCCTTCGAGCGCGTCGAGGAGCTTCTGCATCTTCGCCGCGTCGTCCCCGGCAAGCGCATTCTCGAGTGTCGGCTTCATCGTGATCTCGGCGACCTCGGGCTTCAGCCCGGCCTTCTCCAGCCCGGCTTTCACCGCGGCGAAATCCGCGGGCGCGCTGATCACCTCGATCGAGCCGTCGTCGTGCGCGACCACGTCCTCGGCGCCTGCGTCGAGCGCGGCTTCCATGACCTTGTCCTCGGTCAGGCCCGGGGCAAACAGGAACTGGCCGCAGTGCTTGAAGAGGAAGGCCACCGACCCGTCGGTGCCGAGGTTGCCGCCGTTCTTGGCGAACGCATGCCTGACCTCGGCGACGGTGCGCGTACGGTTGTCGGTCATGCAGTCGACGATGATCGCCGCGCCGCCGATGCCGTAGCCCTCGTAGCGGATTTCCTCGTAGTTGACGCCTTCCAGGGTGCCCGTGCCGCGGCCGATCGCGTTCTGGGTAGTGTCCTTCGGGAGGTTGGCCTCGCGGGCCTTGTCCAGGGCGAGGCGCAGGCGGGGGTTCGAGTTGGCGTCACCGCCCCCCAGCCGCGCCGCCACCGTGATTTCCTTGATGAGCCGCGTGAATACCTTGCCCCGCTTGGCGTCCTGGCGCCCCTTGCGGTGCTGGATGTTCGCCCATTTGCTGTGTCCGGCCATCTCGATCTTTCCGGGAATTAGTTGAAAGTAAACGTATAATTTTACCTCCATGGCCCAGCCCCTGCTCATCGCAAAGAACGCCACCGCGGAACTCGCCCTGCTGCCGGGCCTCGCCAACCGCCACGGCCTCATCACCGGCGCGACCGGCACCGGCAAGACGGTGACGCTGCAGGCGCTCGCGCAGTCCTTCTCCTCGATCGGCGTGCCGGTGTTCATGGCCGACGTGAAAGGCGACCTGTCCGGCATCGCCAAGGCCGGGGGCGCGAACCCCAGGGTCGCCGAGCGCGTCAAGTCGCTCGGCATCGAACTGAAGTTCGAGGCCTGCCCGGCGGTGTTCTGGGACGTCTTCGGCAAGGACGGCCACCCGGTGCGCGCGACGATCTCGGACATGGGGCCGCTCCTGCTGTCCTCGATGCTCGCGCTGAACGACACCCAGGAAGGCGTGCTGAACCTGGTGTTCAAGATCGCCGACGACAACGGCCTGCTGTTGCTCGACGCCAAGGACCTGCGCGCGATGCTGCAGCACGTGGGCGACAACGCGGCACAGTTCCAGACCGAATACGGCAACATCTCGGCGGCCTCGGTGGGCGCGATCCAGCGCGGGTTGCTCTCGCTTGAAAACCAGGGCGCTGACAAGTTCTTCGGCGAGCCCATGCTCGACATCGCCGACCTGCTGCAGACCGACGGCGGCAAGGGCGTGGTCAACATCCTCGCCGCCGACAAGCTGATGAACTCGCCGAAGCTCTACGCGACGTTCCTGCTGTGGATGCTGGCCGAGCTGTTCGAGCACCTGCCCGAGGTGGGCGACCCCGACAAGCCTAAGCTCGTGTTCTTCTTCGACGAGGCGCACCTGCTCTTCACCGACGCGCCCAAGGCGCTGCTCACCAAGATCGAGCAGGTGGTGAGGCTGATCCGCTCCAAAGGGGTGGGCGTCTACTTCGTCACCCAGAACCCGCTCGACATCCCCGAGTCGGTGCTGGGCCAGTTGTCCAACCGCGTGCAGCACGCCTTGCGCGCGTTCACCCCCAAGGACCAGAAGGCGGTGAAGTCCGCGGCCGACACCTTGCGCCCGAACCCTAAGCTGAAGACGGACCAGGTGATCATGGAACTCGGCGTCGGCGAAGCGCTGGTGAGCTTCCTCGACGAGAAGGGCCGGCCGACCATGGTCGAGCGCGCCTTCATCGTGCCGCCGGGCAGCCAGCTCGGCCCGCTGGATGCGGCGGAGCGCCGCAAGGCGATCGAATCGGCCGCGATCTTCGGGCACTACGAGAAAGTCGTCGACCGTGAGTCGGCCTACGAGAAGCTTAAGGGACGCACCACCGATCGCCACGACACGTCGACGCCCGCCGGCCAGCCCGCGCAGGGCCCGGCCGCACAACCGCAGGATGCAGGCGGCGGCGTGGGCGGCATGATTTCCGATGTCCTGTTCGGCCGCACCGGGCCGCGCGGCGGCAAGCAGTCCCGGGGCCTGGTCGAGGCCGTGGCCACCAGCGCCGCGCGCACGATCGGCTCGGAACTGGGACGGCAGGTGTTGCGCGGGGTGCTCGGCTCGATCCTCGGCGGCTCGAAGCGCCGGTAAGTGGCGGGCGTTTCCTACCGGGCGTGGGGGCTCCTGCTGGCCCTCGGAGGCGTGATCGGTTTCGGGCTCAGGCCCGTCTTCGTGAAGCTCTGCTACGCGATCGAACCCGTCACCCCCGTCACGCTGCTGTTCCTGCGGATGTTGCTTTCGCTCCCGTTCTTCGCCGCGGTCGCGTGGTGGCTCGGATACCGGGACTCGCGCAGTTCCGCCAGGCGCTCGCCGCTGACGCCGAAGGAGTGGGCCGCCGTCGCGGGCCTCGGGTTCGTAGGCTATTACCTCTCGAGCTTCCTCGACTTCATCGGCCTGCAATACGTTGGCGCGGGCGTGGGGCGGCTGATCCTGTTCATCTACCCGACGATGGTCGTGCTGCTGTCGCTTGTCTTCCTCAAGAAGCGCCCCACGCGCAGGGACCTTGCGGCCCTCGCCATCAGCTATGCGGGAATCGCGCTGGTCGTCTCGGGGCAGATAGGCGCCCACGGGGAGGACCGACGGTTCCTGTTCGGAGTGCTGATGTGCCTCTCGGCCGCGCTGTCCTATGCCACCTACCTGGTCGCCGGCAGCGAGCTCACGCGGCGCATCGGCTCGATGCGCTTCACCGCCTACACGATGATCGCCGCAACGCTGCCCGCGGCGGTGCAGTTCTTCGCGCTCGAGCCGCTGTCGGCGCTCGACCTGTCCGCGCAGCTGTGGTGGACCCTGCTGGCCATGGTGGTGTTCGCCACCGTCATCCCCTCCTTCATGGTGGCCGAGGCGTTGAAGCGCATCGGCGCCAACCAGTTCGCGCTGATCGGCGCGGTCGGTCCTGTCGTCACCGTCTATGCGGGCGTGATCGGGCTCGAGGAGCCGGTCACCGCCATCCAGGTCGCAGGCAGCGTGCTGGTCATCTCCGGCGTGCTCCTCGTCTCCCTCAAATCGAAGGCATCATGATCACCACTTCCGGCATCACCATGCAGTACGGCGCCAAGCCGCTGTTCGAGAACGTGTCCGTCAAGTTCGGCGGCGGCAACCGCTACGGCCTGATCGGCGCCAACGGCAGCGGCAAGTCCACGTTCATGAAGATCCTCGGTGGCGAACTCGAACCCTCCTCGGGCAACGTGGCCATCGACGCCAACGAGCGCATCGGACGCCTGCGCCAGGACCAGTTCGCGTACGAAGACCAGCGCGTGCTCGACGTGGTGCTGATGGGCCACGAGCAGATGTGGGCGGCGATGGCCGAGCGCGACGCGATCTACGCGAATCCCGATTCGACGGAAGACGACTACATGAAGGCCGCCGACCTCGAGGCCAAGTTCGCCGAGTACGGCGGCTACGACTCGGAAGCGCGCGCGGGGTCGCTCCTCTTCGGCCTCGGCATCCCCGAAGAACAGCACCGCGGCCCGATGAGTGCGGTGGCGCCCGGCTGGAAACTGCGCGTGCTGCTCGCGCAGGCCCTCTTCGCCGACCCGGACATCCTGCTGCTGGACGAGCCGACCAACAACCTCGACATCAACTCGATCCGCTGGCTCGAAAACATCCTCGACCAGCGCCAGAGCACCATCATCATCATCTCCCACGACCGGCACTTCCTGAACTCGGTCTGCACGCACATGGCCGACCTCGACTACGGCGGCATCCGCGTCTACCCGGGCAGCTACGACGACTACATGCTCGCCTCGACGCAGGCGCGCCAGCAGGTGCTCAACGCAAACACGAAAGCCAAGGAACGCATCGCCGAGCTGCAGGACTTCGTTTCGCGCTTCTCGGCCAACAAGTCGAAAGCCCGCCAGGCCACCTCGCGCCAGAAGCAGATCGAGAAGCTCAAGGTGGAGGACGTGAAGCCTTCCTCGCGCCAGTACCCGTTCATCCGCTTCGACTACGACGAGAAGGAAAAGCTCCACCGCCACGCGGTGGAGGTCGAGAACCTCGCCAAGGGCTACGGCAAGCCGTTGTTCCACGCCTTCAACCTGATCGTCGAGGCGGGCGAGAAAGTGGCGATCATCGGCCCCAACGGCATCGGCAAGACCACCTTGCTGCGCTGCTTGTTGTCGGAAACCCAGGGGGGCTTGAAGCCGGACGGCGGCAAGATCCGCTGGACCGACAAGGCGCGCCCCGGGTATTGCTCGCAGGAGCACACCGCCGACTTCGCCGAGGACATGAGCCTCACGGAGTGGATGGGCTACTGGAAAGCAGCGACCGACGAGGACCAGATCGTGCGCAGCACGCTCGGGCGGCTGCTCTTTTCGGGTGACGAGGTGGGCAAGTCGGTGAAGGTCGTGTCCGGCGGCGAGGAGCAACGCCTGATATTCGGGAAACTTATGCTGCAAAAGCACAATGTGCTGCTGATGGACGAGCCGACCAACCACCTCGACATGGAATCGATCGAGTCGCTGAACACGGCGCTGGAGAAATTCAAGGGAACGCTGCTCTTCGTGTCGCACGACCGGGAGTTCGTCTCGTCGCTCGCCACGCGGATTATCGATATGAGGGTTGACGGGATCGTGGATTTTCGCGGAACCTACGACGAATACCTGCTAAGCCAGGGCTTGGGCTAAAGGAAAAAACATGGATCTCGGGATTCGCGGCAGGACCGCACTCGTCACCGCCGGCAGCAAGGGCCTCGGCAAGGGCTGCGCGCTGTCGCTCGCCAAAGAAGGCGTCAACGTCGTCGTCACCGCGCGCGGCAAGGAGGCCCTCGAGGCCACGGCCGACGAACTCCGCGCGCTGGGCGTCAAGGTCGGCGCCGTCGCGGGCGACATCACGACGCCCGAAGGCCGCGCCGCGGCGCTCGCCGCGTGCCCCGCGCCCGACATCCTCGTGAACAACGCAGGCGGCCCGCCGCCCGGGGATTTCCGCGACTGGGACCGCGAGACCTGGATCAAGGCGCTCGACGGCAACATGATCACGCCGATCCTGCTGATCCGCGCCGTGGTCGACCGGATGATCGAAAGGAAATTCGGCCGCATCGTCAACATCACCTCGGGCGCCGTGAAGTTCCCCATCCCGGAACTCGGCCTGTCCAACGGCGCGCGCACCGGCCTCACGGGGTTCGTTGCCGGGCTGTCGAGGAAGACCGTACGCCACAACGTGACCATCAACGCCGTGCTGCCCGGCCCTTTCGAGACCGACCGGCTGCGCGCGAACTTCAAGTTCAACGCCGAGAAGACCGGCAAGAGCGAGGAGGAGTTGCGCCGTGCCCGCGCCGAATCCAACCCCTCCGGCCGCTTCGGCACCATCGAGGAATTCGGCGACGCCTGCGCCTACCTGTGCAGCGCGCAGGCCGGCTACATCACGGGGCAGAACCTGCTCCTCGACGGAGGGGCGTACCCCGGCACGTTCGGCTGACACCGCATTCGCACCACCCGGCTCCACCCAGAGGCAGTCCACTGCCCGCAGAAAGCACAGAGCAACCCACCCGGAGGAGCACATGTCCGCAGTCATGGAAGTCAAGCCGTCCCCGCTGCCGCCCGGCGCCATCGCCGGGCCCGCGGCGTGGAAAGGCCAGGAGATCACCGCAAGCCGTGACTGGATGTACGAGCTTACGTCGGCCGACCTCGCCGAGATCGACGCGGCGATCCGCACGCACTTTGCGGAAGGCCGCGAGATGGGCGACATCTCGCCGTCCACCTTCAGGCTGCCCGCTCTCGCGAAGAAGCTCGCCACCCTCCTCGACCAAGTGCTGCACGGGCGCGGCTTCGTGATGCTGCGCGGGTTCGATGTGACCGGACGCACGACGGCCGAGAGCGCCGTCGCCTACCTGGGCATCGGCTCGCACCTCGGTAGTTTCCGCTCGCAGAACGCCAAGGGGCACCTCCTCGGCCACGTCTGCGACCTCGGCCTCGACATCAGGAAGCCAACGACGCGTTACTACCAGACCAACCGCGAGCTCGAATATCACACGGACTCCTGCGACATCGTGGGGCTGCTCTGCCTGAAGACGTCGAAATCCGGCGGTGAGAGCCGCCTGGTCAGCTCGGTCACGCTGCACAACGAGATGCTGCGCCGGCGGCCGGACCTGTGGAAGCAGCTGTTCAACCCATTTCCGACGGACCGGCGCGGCGAGGTCCCGCCCGGCATGCTGCCGTGGTTCGAGCTGCCGGTGTTCAATTGGCACGCAGGCGAGTTGTCGACGATCTTCGCCGGGCAGTACATCCGTTCGGCGCAGGCCAATTTCCCGCAGGCGCGCAGGCTCACCGCCGTCGAGCACGAGGCCCTGGACATGCTGGACACGCTCAGCAACGACCCCGACCTGAACCTCACCATCGAGTTCCGCCCCGGGGACATGCAGTTCGTGCACAACCACCAGATCCTGCACAGCCGCACCGACTTCGAGGACTGGCCGGAGCTCGAAAAGCGCCGCCACCTGCTGCGCCTGTGGCTCGCGCCCGCCAGCGCGCGCGAACTGCCCCCGGACTACGCGCAGCGCTACGGGTCGATCGCCCCGGGCAACCGCGGCGGCATCATCACCAAAGAAACCCGCCTGACCTTCGTACTGGAGCCGCAATGACCCAATCCACCCGCCGCAGGTTCCTTTCCGCCACCGCTGCGACGGCGGCGCTCGCCGCCTCCGGCGCGGGCTTCGCGCAATCCCAGGCCTACCCGAACAAGACGGTGCGGATCCTCGTCGGATTCGCACCGGGCGGCATCGTCGACACGCTGGGGCGGCTGCTCGCGGACCGGCTCCAGCGCCAGATGGGCCAGCCCTTCGTCGTCGAGAACCGGCCGGGCGCCGGCGCCAACCTGGCCACGGGCCTCGTCGCCCGCGCCCGGGGCAACCCTTACACCCTGCTGCTTGCCAGCAGCGGGCCGCTCGCGGTCAGCCCGACCACCGAAGCCAACCTGGGGTACGACCCGCTTACCGACCTCACGCCGATTTCCATCATGGCGAAGACGCCACTGGTGCTGGTCGTTCCGGCCGCCTCGCCCTACCAGACGCTGGACTCGCTGATGCAGGCGATGAAGAAATCCACGCAGGAGGTGCTGTACCCGACCCCCGGCGTGGGCTCGCCGCAACTGCTTGCGCAGGAGGCGTTCCGGCAACGGGTCGGCTTCCCGGCCGCACCCGTCCATTACAACGGCAGCGCGCCCGCCGTGATGGCGGTGCTCACCAGCGAATTCCCTTTCACGATCGAGAACCCGCTGCTGACGCTCGGCCACATCAAGGCCGGCAAGCTGCGTGCGCTTGCCGTCACGAGCAGGCAGCGCGCGCCGCTGCTGCCCGATGTCCCGACCATGTCGGAGGCGGGACTCGAGGGATTCGAGGCGGGCGGCTGGTACGGGCTCGTGGCCCCCGCCGGCATCCCGCAGGAGATCGTCAACCAATTGCACGCCGAGACCGTCACGGCGCTGAAGGAACCGGATTTCGCGCGCCGCATCGCGGAGATGGCCTCGCCCAACATCACCAGCACGCCGGACGAGTTCCGCGCCTTCATCGCCAGCGAGATCCAGAAGTGGCGGTCGGTGCTGCTGGCGGCCAAGCCGGCGAAGGGCTGAACTTCGAGGCAGGCCCGATTATTCTGACTCCTACCTGACTGGGATGCCCGGCGTCAGGCGGGAGTAGACTTTTCGCCTTTCCATCGCGGCTTCGGGGGAGGGCGCGTATGTCTTCAAACATCCGGATCCTCGTCGTTTCCGCCGCTTGCGCGGCCTTGTCCGGCTGCTTCGGGCCCACGCCTTACCAGGTCAAGGCCTACAACGGCGGCTACGACGACAAGCCAGTCAGCGGCGAGCGCCATTTCGTCGCGTTCTACGGCAACGGCTTCACCTCACGCGAGGCAGTGATGAAATACTGGCTGTACCGTTGCGCCGAGGTCACGTCCAAGGCCGGGTTCGATTACTTCGTGCTTCTGTCCCGTGCGCCACGCCCCGGCGCCGGCCTCGAACTCCAGGACGAAATTGCGAGGGTCGCCGATATCCGTCGCCTCGAGCCCGGCGAAGCCGTGCTTGCAAAGGGCGTGAGCGGCGGCTCGCGCGTACCCACCTACACCTATATCCCTGGCGGGGGCGGGACGGTCACCCGCTGGTCGGCGAGCGGCGTGATCGAAATGTATAAGGGCGAGCCGCTGGCGATGAATTCCGTGACGTTCGTCGCGAAGGACCTGCTCGACAAGCTGGGCCCCGAAGTCCGTGCCGGCGTCGTTCCCGGCAAGGGCTTCGGCCTGCCCGAACCTGGCAAGGGCGATGCCACCGCCGAGGCCGATGTGCCATCAGCCGGCGGCAACGAGCCCGTCAAGCTCGACGACCTGAAAGACCTGCTGCCCAAGTGACCACGTCTCCCCTCCTGCGATTCACGACGGTCGCGGCGACGCTGTGCGCGCTGTCGCCCTGCCCGGCCTTCGCCCTTGCGCCGGACCAGGTGTTCGAGAAAGTCTCTCCCAGTGTGTGGGCCGTCCGCGGGCTCGACGCGCTGGAACGTCCCTTCAGTTACGGCAGCGGCGTGGTCGTGGCCCCCGGG
The DNA here is from genome assembly GCA_965279075.1 of Burkholderiales bacterium. Classification (GTDB taxonomy): domain Bacteria; phylum Pseudomonadota; class Gammaproteobacteria; order Burkholderiales; family SG8-39; genus SZAS-79. The sequence continues at coordinate 61,428 of CBDIHI010000005.1, forward strand.
CGCGTGATCACCAATTGCCATGTTCTCGCGCGCGCCAAGGCGATCCAGGTGAGGCGCGAAAACATATCCTTCGAAGGCAGGCTCGAGCACGCCGACGTCGAGCGTGACCTGTGCCTGCTCAGCGTGGCCGGGTTCACCGCGCCCCCGGTGGAGATCGGCACGATGGACAACCTCAAGGTCGGCCAGCGTGCCTACGCGATCGGCAACCCGCAGAGATTCGCGCTGACGCTGTCGGAGGGCCTGATCTCGGGATTGCGCGGCGAGGACCCTCGCGTGCCCCCGATCCAGACCACGGCGCCGATCTCGCCGGGTTCGAGCGGCGGGGGACTGTTCGACGTCGAGGGCAGGCTGGTCGGCATCACGACGCTGATCTTCGTCGGCCGCGAGCGCCTGGCGCAGAGCATCAACTTCGCGCTGCCGGCGGACTGGATCAAGGACGTCCCGGAACGCTCCGCCATGGCCCTGGCCAAGCGCAAGGACCAGGCGGCGGCGCGTGCTTCGGCGGCATCCGGCGGCGGGCCGTCCGTGCCGGCCTCGGATTCGCTGCCTGAGGTCGGCGCCACGTGGAAATACCGCTACTCGGACCTGCACTACGGCCGCATCAAGCAGGACTTCACGTTGCGCGTGACCGGCGTCAGCGGGTGGAGCGTGACCGAGGCGTTCGAGCGTGGCAACGCCGGGGACGGAGCGCATGCGATACAGGCCACGATCGTCGCTCAGGACCTCAAGTACGGCCAGAAGCTGATCGAATCCGGGCGGACCATCGCCGAGTTCGCGCCCTACCTCATCGGCACCGGGAAGCTCGAAGGCTCACTGCCCTGGCACGAACTGGGCTCCACCCACCCGCTCGCGAAAGGCGCCGGCTGGAGGTACGACGGCATGCGCCAGGCCGGCGAGCAGGTTTCCGTGCCCGCAGGGTCCTACAAGAGCGTCCGCGTGGAGATCAACGGCCGCACGTCGAGCGCCGAATCGGCCAGCGTGTTCCGGCAGTACGTCCGCCCCGTGGCCCGGTTCCAGTACACGATCTGGTACGCGCCCGCGGTGAAGCGCTACGTGAAACTGCGCCAGGAATCATGGGATTCCGACGGCAACAAGGTCAGCGACGACGTCGTCGAGCTGGTTTCCTACAAGGACAAGGGGAGCTGACCCCGGCCGTGGGACGCGCCTGCGCTACGGTGCAGGGCCTGTCGATGCGCACCTACCGGGTGGTGCACCGCCTGCACCATAACAACCTCTACGGCCCCGCCGATCCCGACACGGCAATCCACGGCGGCTATCCGCGCGGCCGCGCCTATCTCGCGAAGAAATTGCTGAAGGACCTGACCGGCTTCACGGCCTGGAAGACCTACGCTTACTTCTTCGGCGCCCCGGCCATCAATACCGAGACCAACGTGGCGATGCGCCCGCTGAACGACACCTCCGAGCGCCTGCGGGCCGAGGCGCGCAGCGATCGGGCGGCGGTGGTCGTCTTCCACGTCGCTGCGCTTGGGGCTGCCGCTGCCAGCGGCTGGCTGCTGCAATACCTCGTGCTGTGGATCCTGCCGCTGCTGACCGTGGTGCAGGCGATCCTGAGGTTGCGCGCGATCGCGGAACATGGCGCGACGACCGACTTCTCCTCACCGCTCACGGCGGCGCGCACCAACCTCACGGGACCCATCGTCGAATGGCTGCTGTTCCCGCACAAGGTGAATTACCACATCGAGCACCACCTCTATGCCTCGGTGCCGCACTACAACCTGCCTGAGCTGCACCGCGAGATGGTGAAGGCCGGTATGCTGGACGACGCGGAGGTGCTCCCGTTCCGCGCAACCCTCGGGAAGATCTTCGCGGACCGCAGGCCCGCGGCCTGACCGCGCCCCGCCTCAGAGCTTGAGCCGCATCGGGCGCATGCCCGAGAACTGGAACCCTTCGGCCGCATAGACCGCGTGCGCCTGGGCGTTGTCCTCGTCGCTGAGCAGCGTGATCCGCATGCACCCCGCTTCGCGCGCGCCCACGACCGCGTGGGCGAGCAGCGCGGCGCCGATGCCGCGCCCGCGGCACGCAGGGTCGACGACCATGTCCTCCAGCCAGGCCGCCTTGCCGCCCTCGGCGGTACTGACCGTGTACAAGGTGCTGGCCATCCCGACCACGCGCCCGCCCTCCCGTGCGACGTAGAGGCGCCCGACCTTCGGGTCGGCAAGGATCGCCTCCAGCGCACGCTGCTGCTTGCCGGCGTCAGGCACGAAATCGGCCTCCTGCGCAAACAGCACGCCCAGCAGCTCCACGAGCCTGGGCAGGTCCTTCTTCGTCGCCGAGCCGAGCGCCAGTCCGGGCGTTCCGGCGCTCATCTCAGGCCCCCCGCGGCTGTTTCGAAAGCCATGCGGCATGCGCATTTACTGGGGAGAGCGGCGGCCCGTATCATGATTTTCATCTGTTGCGATCCTCGAAGGCCTGCAGTTTACGCTTGGGGCGCTGCACCGCAAGACAAACAGGTGACCGCCGTGCCTGTGTAGGAGGCACCTTGAGCGAGGACCAAAAGCCAGGGCTAAATGTACCGATTCCAGTACAAAATCACCTGGAGACTGCCTCCTGGCGCGGGGTCCTGAAAAAATTCTTCAGGATTTAGGTAGTTTCCCACGGAACATCTGCGCAAGTTCCACGTCGTGCAGCAGCCGGATCCGGTGCTCCGCCGCGTAGGCCCGGGCGTTCTCCGTGACCTCCCCGGTGGCGACGTAGACACACTCGTGCGCCTCGCGCGCGTCCTTCGCAGCCGTGAGTTCGCGCAGCGGCTCGATACCCGTGCGGGCGACCTTCCAGCGCTTGCAGCCGACGACCGTCACCCGCGCCGACCTCGTCAATTCGAAATCCGCCCCGGCGGCGGCGAGGCGCGCCACGCCGTAGCCTTCGGCCCGGAAGGCTTCTTCGAGCACCGCGGAGAAGTCCGCCCACGACATGGCACGCAGGGCCTCCATCGTTGCGGCGATGCCCGACTCGCTCGGCGCGCGGAACTGCTTCCACCCGACGTGGACCGCGATCACGAAGAACGGCAACGCAAGGAAGAGCGCGTACGCCGTGTATTCGGCCGGCAGCAGCATGCGGGCGACGGCGAAGAGCGCGGCGGCGATGCCCCCGCTGACCCACCACGGCGAGCGCAGCAGGATCGCGAAGAGCGAATTCTGGTTCATCTTGAGTTTCATTGCCTGCCTCTCGTTGGTGCCGGCGGACCCGCGCCCTTGCGCTTCATCTCGCCCCAGCGGGCCTGGCTGCCGCGGGCCCACTGCCACATGCCTTGCAGCCGCCAGGCGACGTTGACCTGACGGTACCCGAAATTCTCCACGATCCCGGTGACGAACAGCTCGAACAGGTCCCGCGCACGCGGGTAGCGATGGAAGGATACTTCCTCGAGCATCAGCGCCACGGTGTTCAGCAGGATGCCGAAGGCCATCGCGACCAGCAGGAACAGCGCCGCCACCGGCCAGCGCACGTTGTCGGCCAGCAACAGCCCGGCGAAGAGCAGGTACCCGGACAGCTCGACCAGCGGCGCGGCCCACTCGAACAGCAAGAAATACGGGAACGCCAGCCAGCCGGCGACGCCGGGGCTCTTCATCAGCCCGCGGTTGGCCCACAGGCTCTCGCACAGGCCGCGCTGCCAGCGCACGCGCTGGTTGCGCAGCGTCTTCCAGTCTTCCGGCGCCTCGGTCCAGCACACCGGGTCGGGCGCGTACGTAATGCGGTACGGGCGTTTCGCGGCGGACAGCATTCGGTGCAGGCGCACGATCAGCTCCATGTCCTCGCCGATGGTGCTGCGCCGGTATCCGCCGGCCTCGATGACGACGTCCTTGCGCATCAGCCCGAACGCGCCCGAAATGATGAGCAGGCCGTTCCAGTTCGCCCACCCCATGCGGCCGAACTGGAACGCGCGCAGGTATTCCACGATCTGCAGCCGTGCCAGGCTGCTGCGCGGCAGGCCCGCCCTGACGAGCATGCCCTTCCTGATCTCGCAGCCGTTGGACAGGCGCACCGTCCCCCCGCAGGCCACCGTGCGGGTGTCCTCGATGAACGGCTGGGCCACGAGCAGCAGGCTGTCGCGCTCGAGGAGGGAATCCGCATCCACGCAGCAGAAAAGCGGGTAGCGCGAGGCGTTGATGCCGCAGTTGATCGCGTCGGCCTTGCCGCCGTTCGCCTTGTCGATGACGCGCAGCCCGGGATGGTCGGCGGACTGGAACACACCGCGCACCTCTTCGGTCGGCAGCCGGCGCTGGAAGGAGCGCGGGAACGGGCTCAGGTTGAAGGCGCGCGCCAGCACCTCGAGCGTCCCATCCTTCGAACCGTCGTTGACCACGATCACTTCGTGCTCCGGGTACCGCAGCTGCAGCATCGAGCGCACCGAGGTGACGATCGTCTCCTCCTCGTTGTACGCCGGGATCACGATCGTGATGGGCGGCTCGAGACCGGTCATCAGCATCTCCTGCAGTCCCGCGCTGCGCATCGCGGCGCCCCTGCGGATGATCCTCCACGTGGCGAGGCTGATCACCAGCTGGATGGCCGAATGCAGTGCCACATAGGCAAAGAGGAGCCAGACGAATGCCGTAAGGAGCGTGTGCATCCCGCTCAGGCCCGCTCGGCCAGCACGCGCCGCAGGACCTCGCGCGCATAGGGATCCGCTTCGGCCCCGGCATCCGCCTCCACCTGCCCCTCGCCCACCAGCGCGAGGAGCGACTGGGCTGCCCGGTACCGCACCCACCAGTTCGGGTCGCGCAACAGGGGCTTCAGCAGCCCTGCGTCCCCCGGAAATCCGAGCCCGCCGAGCGCATACGCGGCCTGCATGCGCACCAGGCTCTCGGGGTGCCGCAGGTGGGTAACCGCCTGTTCCCGGTCCGCTCCGTCGCCGAGGACGCGCATCGCGTGCAGGATCGCCGCGACAACCTCCGGGTCGCCCGCCTGCGCGAGGCGCTCGCGCAGGGCCGGGAGCGTCGCGTGCTCGCCGAGCAGTTCGATCAGCCGGACGACCTGCGCCACGCGAGCCGGGGGGGCCGACTCGAGCATCATCGCCACCAGGTGCGTCGCCGGGCCCTGCGCGGAACGGATCAGCGCCCCGATGCGCTCAGTCGACCAGTCCAGCCGCCACACCAGGCCCAGCAGCGCGATGAAACCGCGTTCCGCATCCAGCCGCACCAGCGCCGACACCGCCGAAAGCGCCACGCTGCTCCTTTCGCCGGCAGCCAGCGCAACAAGCGGCTCAACCGCATCTTTTTGCGCGAGGAACGCGGCGCCGCGTATGCCGAGTGCGCGCTTCCACGGGCGCCGGCTCGCCAGCAGGCGCAACACGTATCGGCTCAGCCCGCACTCCCGGGCTACCGAGCCCAGGACATCGGCCGCATCTCCACGCACCAGCGCCGCGAGTTCGGCCAGCAGGAGCAGCAGAGACTGCCGCTCGGCACGCGCGAGCGGCGGCAATGCCACCGCCTCCCCCGACATGCGGCTGTAGAGCGGGTCCTGCCAGCGCTCCCTGAAGCGGACCGCGCGCCGCTCGGCGGATTGGCGGCGCAGGCGCACGATCACCGTATAGGCCAGGAGCGCAAGGATCAGGATGCCGGCCATGTAGAGGGTCGCCTTGATGACGGCGACCAGTGATTCCGCGAGGGCGGTGTCGGCCAGCGCCGGATGCAGTTCGCTCATCGGCAGGGACCCGCTAGAAGCGCAGCCGGAGCCCGACGCTGGCGGCGGTGCGGACGACCGTGCCCTGCGTCGTGCGCCCCACGCCGTAGTCGACCCCCCAGTCGCGCGACAGCCAATGCCGGCCGAACATCCCCGTGCTGCGGACGTTCGTCGCCACGACCAGGCCGATGCCCGAAGGGCGGTCGACCTCGGTGCCCCATCCATGCACGAACTGCACACGGCTCCCGTCGCCGTAGTAGTAGGCGACCTGCAGCCGCTGGCTCGATGCGCCTCCAGCCGTGCTCGAACGCGCCGGCAGCAGCGTATAGGCCGCCCGGAAGTCGGAGAAGTACTTCTCCACCGTGAGGTCGGCGATGTCGACCGAGGTGGCATCGTATGAAGCGTGCCGCAGGCCGCCGATCAGCCCCCAGCCGTCGCCGAGTTCGTGCGCGACCTGGGCGTGTACCGTGCTGCGCGCGAGCACCCTGTGCGTGTCGCTCGCGGATGCCATCAGGTAGCCGGTGGTTTTCCGGCTGAGCGGGTAGTAGCCTTCGACCGCAAGCGTGCGGTCGTTCACGCCGAAACGGCTGGAGTCGACGACCGAACCCGAGAGGACCTTGCGCCTGGCGAATTCATGCGCCACCTCCAGGCCGACGTCGGTCCAGTCGGGCGTGCGGTTCGAAAGCAGTTCGCGGCTCATGCGCAGCGCGAGTTGCGTCCGCCCCGGCGATGCCGCGTCCTGCGCGGCGACGTGCTCCGCGCCTAGGAGCGCGACTGCGGCAATCGCCGGCAGGAAGGCATGAACCTTGCGCAGGCTCACTTGCGGGGCAGCAGGCGGTTGACGCGGGCGAGCAACTCCACCGGCCGGAAAGGCTTGGTCAGGTAGTCGTTGGCGCCGGCCGAGAGACCCTGCACCACGTCCACCTCTCGATCGCGGCCGGTGAGCATGATGACCGGTACCTGCGCCCACGCCGGAGTCTTGCGCAGCTCGGCCAGCACCTCGTAGCCGTCGCGGAAAGGGATCATCACGTCGAGGATCACCAGGTCGGGCGGCGGCCCCGCGAGCAGGGCGATCGCCTGCTCGCCGTCAACGGCGTGGCTGACGCCGATCCCCACGCGCTTGAGCTGGAACTCGATGAGCGTACTGATCGCCTGGGTGTCCTCGACGATGAGGACCGTCTGCATGGAGGCGCTTTTCATGGATGCGCGATCGTCTTCATTTGGCGGGCTGCTACACAGCCCGGCTCGATCCGTGCAGTGTACCGCCCCCAACGCGCCCGGGTCGATTACCATCGCTCCTTCACCTGAGACCGGCAAAGCAATGACCCTCCCGCAAACGATGCGCTGTATCGAAATCTCCACGCCCGGCGGCCCCGAAGTCCTGAAGCTCGCGCAGCGCCCGCTCCCGGCGCTTGCGGAGGGCCAGCTCCTCATCAAGGTCGCGGCGGCCGGCGTCAATCGCGCCGACACTTCCCAACGCAAGGGCAACTACCCGGTTCCGCCCGGCGCCCCGGACATCCTCGGCATGGAAGTCTCCGGCACGGTCGTCGCGCTCGGCGGCGGCGTCACGCGCTGGACGGCGGGTGACGAGGTCTGCGCGCTGGTCTCCGGCGGCGGTTACGCCGAGTACTGCGCGGCGCCGGCAGACAACTGCATGCCTGTTCCGAAAGGCGTATCGCTCGTCGAAGGCGGGGCGCTGCCGGAGACCTTCATGACGGTCTGGAGCAACGTATGGGACCGCGCGCGCCTCACGAAAGGGGAGTCCCTGCTCGTCCAGGGCGGCACCTCCGGCATCGGCGTCACGGCGATCCAGATGGCGAAGGCGCTCGGCCATGTCGTATACGCGACCGCGGGCAGCGCCGAGAAGTGCGCCGCATGCGAGGGGCTCGGCGCGGACCGTGCGATCAACTACCGGACGGAGGACTTCGCCGCCGTGGTGAAGGACCTCACCGGCGGCAATGGCGTCGACGTCGTCCTCGACATGGTGGCGGGAGACTACGTCGCCCGGGAGCTCGGCTGCCTTGCGCTGGACGGGCGGCTCGTGCTGATCGCGACGCTGGGCGGCGCCACCGGCCCGGTGAACTTTTCCGACCTGATGCGCCGCCGGCTGACCGTGACCGGGTCTTCGCTGCGACCCCGCACGGTCGCCTTCAAGGCCGCGATCGCGGAGAAGCTCGTCTCGCGCATCTGGCCGCTGGTCGAATCCGGCGCGATCCGGGTCGTGGTGCACAAGGTCTTCCCGCTGGCTGAGGCGGCGGAGGCGCACCGCCTGATGGAGTCCAGCCAGCACATCGGCAAGATCCTGCTGAAGCCCTAGCGGCGGGCTAGCGCACCGGCCAGAACTACACTTCGAGCACCCGCGCCTCGAACTTCACCACGCCTGCCGGCGCGTTGCGGAACACGCTGTCGAACGGAAAGGACGCCTTCGCCGGGATGTTCTTCACGCTCGCCGGCCAGAAGTCCTGCACCATCAGCGGGCTGTTCGTGCTGTCGTTCAGCGCGACGCGGATGTGGACCCCGACGGCCTGCGGGCACTTGTTGACCACCTGGCCGGTGATGTGGGTGATGTTGCCTTCGACCCGCCGGGCGAGCTTCTCGACGGCGACGTCGTTCACCTTGCAGGCCGAGAGCTGGGCGAAGGCCGGCGCCGACAGCGCCGCCAATGCGAACAACAGGGTGGCCCTTCCGAATGCGCGCATGCGGAGACCCTCCAAAGTGCGGGAATCCTAGACGTTGAACCGGAAGTGCATGACGTCCCCGTCGTGTACCACGTACTCCTTGCCTTCGACCCTCATCTTGCCGGCTTCCTTCGCGCCGTGCTCGCCCTTGGCGGCGATGAAATCGGCGTAGGCGATGACTTCCGCCCGGATAAACCCGTGCTCGAAGTCGGTGTGGATCACGCCGGCCGCCTGCGGCGCGGTCGCGCCGATCGCCACAGTCCATGCGCGCACTTCCTTCACGCCAGCCGTAAAGTAGGTCTGCAGGCCCATCAGCTTGTAGCCGGCGCGGATCACGCGGTTGAGGCCCGGCTCGTCCAGCCCGAGGTCCTCGAGGAAGATCTTCTTTTCCTCGTCGTCGAGTTCGGCCATCTGCGATTCCAGCGCCGCGCAGATCGCAACGACCGGCGCGCCCTCCTTCTTCGCGTAGGCTTCGACCGCATCGAGCAGGGGGTTGTCGTGGAAGCCTTTCTCGTCGACGTTGGCGACGTACATCGTCGGCTTCATGGTGAGCAGGAACAGCGGCCTCACCACCACCAGCTCTTCCTTGGACAGGTCCACGGTGCGCGCGGGCAGGCCCTGGTCGAGCGCCTTTTGCACCTTCTCCAGCACGGCCACGAGGCGCTGCGCTTCCTTGTCGCCGCCGGTCTTGGCGAGCTTCACGTTCTTCGAGAGCTGCTTCTCGACGGTGGCGAGGTCGGCCAGCGCAAGTTCGGTGTTGATGGTCTCGATGTCCGAGACCGGGTCCACCTTGCCCGCCACGTGCACGACGTTCTCGTCTACAAAGCACCGCACGACGTGCGCGATCGCGTCGGTCTCGCGGATGTTGGCGAGGAACTGGTTGCCGAGGCCCTCGCCCTTGGAGGCGCCCGCCACCAGGCCGGCGATGTCGACGAACTCGCATACCGCGGGCAGTTCCTTCTGCGGCTTGACGATTTCAGAGAGCTTCGCGAGGCGCGGATCGGGCACTTCGACGATGCCGACGTTGGGCTCGATCGTGCAGAACGGGTAGTTCTCCGCGGCGATGCCCGCCTTGGTGAGCGCATTGAAAAGCGTGGACTTGCCGACGTTGGGCAGTCCGACGATGCCGCATTTGAGGCTCACTGGGATTCCTTCACTATGGGTTCTTTCGGGGGCTTGGGCTTCGTGTGCAGCCTGTGCATGGCTTTCTCTACGTCGCCCGCGATCGCGAGCGGCAGGATTTCGAGGGCCCGGTCGATGGTTTCCTCGATCGCCGCGCGGTCGAGCTGCGAAGGTTTGGAGAGAACGTAGTCGGCGACGACGTCCCGGTCGCCGGGATGGCCGATACCGATGCGCAGGCGCCAGTACTCGTTGCTGCCGAGGCTTGCGGAAATGTCCTTCAGGCCGTTGTGCCCGCCCACGCCGCCGCCAAGCTTCATCTTGACGACGCCGGGCAGGAAATCGAGCTCGTCGTGCGCGACGAGGATTTCGGCGGGCGCGATCTTGAAGAATCCCGCCAGCGCACCGACCGACTTGCCCGACAGGTTCATGTAGGTCGTGGGCATCAGCAGCCACGTGCCGGTCGATTCATCCTTGCCGGCGAGTCCGTGATACTTCGCTTCCTTGCGCAGCGTGATGCGCTGCCCATCGGCAAAGCGCTCGACGAGCCGGTAGCCCGCGTTGTGCCGCGTGCCTTCGTGCTCCTTGCCCGGGTTACCGAGCCCGACGATCAGGCGGATGGACATGGGTCGAAATCCGGATCAAAAAAAAACGGCAAGGAGCAAAGCGCCTTGCCGCTTTTCCAGATCGCGATGATTACTTCTTCTTGTCGCCGGCCTTGTCGGCCGCTTTCGCGCCGGCCGCGGGTTTGCCACCCTTGGCGTCGGCCGCCTTGTCGCCGTCCTTGGCCTGCTCGGCCTGCTTGCTGGCCGGCACGTCGGCCGCGGAAGGCGCCGCGCTGGTCTCTTCCTCGACCTGCGCGAGCTGCGGCACGAGCACGGAGACCACGACCGGGTTCTCACGCTTGTGCAGCACCGCCTCGACACCCTTGGGCAGCACGATGTCCTTGGCGTGCACCTGGTGGCCCACCGCCGCGGTGGACAGGTCGATCTCGATGAACTCCGGCAGGTCGTCCGGCAGGCAGGTGATGTTCAGCTCGTTCAGCACGTGGCTGACGACGCCGCCCTGCTCCTTCACCGCCGGGGACTGCTCGGCGTTGACGAAGTGCAGCGGCACCTTCATGTGGATCTTGCGGTCCTTGGACACGCGCTGGAAGTCGATGTGCTGCACCTGCAGCTTGAACGGGTGCATGTTGAACGCGCGCAGCAGCACGGGCTCCTTCTTTCCGTCCAGGTCCAGCGTCAGGATCGACGCGTGGAACGCTTCCTTCGAGAGGTTCTGCGCGAGCTCCTTGTGGTTGAGTTCGATGGCCACCGGATCCGTATTCCCGCCGTACACGATACCGGGGACCTTCCCGGTATTGCGCAGACGGCGGCTCGCACCCGTTCCCTGCAATTCGCGCTTGTTCGCGCTGACTTCGATTTTCATGACTGCTCCTAAGTTACGCGGCCCGCGACCAGGCACACGTTGAAAAACCTATTCCACGAACAGCGAGCTGACCGAATCCTCGCTGAAGATCCTCAAAATCGTCTCTGCCAGCAGCCCCGCCACCGACAGCTGGCGGATCTTGCCGCACGCCCGCGCATCCTCGCGCAGCGGGATCGTGTCGGTCACGACCAGTTCGTCCATGTCGGACTCGGCGATCCGCCCGACCGCGCCGCCCGAGAGCACCGCGTGCGTGCAATACGCGACCACCTTGACGGCGCCCTGTTCTTTAAGCACCTGCGCGGCCTTGCAGAGCGTCCCCGCGGTGTCGACCATGTCGTCCATGATCACGCAGGTCCGGCCTTCGACCTCGCCGATGATGTTCATCACTTCCGACACGTTCGCCTTCGGCCGGCGCTTGTCGATGATCGCCAGGTCGGACTCGAGGCGCTTGGCGAGCGCCCTGGCGCGCACCACGCCGCCCACGTCCGGCGACACCACGATCAGGTTCTCGTAGCGCTGCTTCCATACGTCGCCGAGCAACACCGGCGCCGCGTAAATGTTGTCCACGGGGATGTCGAAGAATCCCTGGATCTGGTCCGCGTGCAGGTCCATCGTCAGCACCCGCGCCACGCCCACCGCGGTGAGCATGTTGGCCACGACCTTGGCGCTGATCGCGACGCGCGCCGAGCGCGGGCGGCGGTCCTGCCGGCCATAGCCGAAGTAGGGAATCGCCGCCGTCACCCTCGCGGCCGACGAGCGCTTCAGCGCGTCGACCATGACCATCAATTCCATGAGGTTGTCGTTGGTCGGCATGCACGTGGGCTGCAGGACGAACACGTCCTTGCCGCGCACGTTCTCCATCAGCTCGACCATTACCTCGCCGTCGGAGAACTTGCCGACCGACGCCCGGCCCACGCCGATGTTCAGGTGCTTGACGACGTCCTGGGCAAGCCGCGGATTGGCGTTGCCCGTGAACACCATCAATCGATCCAGCGCTCGCGCCGGGACCAGGTTCGCCATAGCCTCTACTTGTCCTTCGCGCCGCGACCTGCGGCGCGTACCCATTCGTGGCTGGGGAGGAAGGATTCGAACCTTCGCATGCCGGAATCAAAATCCGGTGCCTTAACCAGCTTGGCGACTCCCCAATAGTCTTTGATGCGGTCTGTTGCCTGCTACTTCACTTCTACTGCCGCCTGCTACTGCCCATCCCGTGCCCAGCCGTGGAGCGGATGCCGGTCGAGACCGCGGGCCACGAATCCCCGCATCACGCCCTGCAACTGCCCCTCGACTGCCCTTGCCGAGGCTTCCGAATCGAACTCCGCGAACACGCACGCCCCTGAGCCCGTCATGCGCGCATCCGCATGTTTCGCGAGCCATTCCAGGTGCGCTGCGATCTCAGGGTACAGGGCCGTGGCGACCGGCTGCAGGTCGTTTTTCCCGGCGCCCGGCAAAAAGGCCAGTATTTTGAGGGGTTTGGTATCCCATGTCAACGCGCCTGAAGAGAAGATTTCTTTTGTGGATACCGAGACTTGCGGCGTCAGGACCAGGTACCAAGCGGGCGGCAGGTCCAGCGGCGCCAAGCGCTCGCCCACCCCCTCGCCGAGCGCGTTCCGGCCGAACACGAACACCGGCACGTCGGCCCCGAGCACGAGCCCCATCCGCATCAGTTCCGCGCGGCTGAAGTCGAGGCCCCAGAGCCGGTTCAGGACGAGCAGCACGGTGGCCGCATCGGACGACCCCCCGCCCACGCCCCCACCTATGGGCAGGATCTTCTGGAGGCCGATGTCGGCACCCAGCAGCGCGGCCTTGCTGCCGAGCTTCCCCGCGGCGTGTTCTCGCAGGAGCCTCGCCGCCCGCAGGCACAGGTCCGACGCCTCGTCCACGCCGGGCGTGGCGTCGATGCGCCGGATCACGCCATCCGTCCTTGCTTCGAATCCCACGCTGTCGGCCCGGTCGATCAGGCGGAACACCGTCTGCAGCAGGTGGTAGCCGTCGTCCCTGCGGCCGAGGACGTGCAGGAAGAGGTTGAGCTTCGCCGGCGCCGGGTGCCATTCCATCACGGCCCAGTCTTCCAGTCGTGGATCGCAAGCCGCAACTCCAGGCCCGGGTAGGTGAGCTTCAGTCGGGCAGGCAATCCGTCCGCGCGCACTTCCTGGTATTCGATGCGCCAGCCATCCTGCTCCAGCACCGCGGGCCGGCCTTGCGCATCACGCACGAGGTTCGCCGGCCGGCCGGCCACCGGTCGCGCCCGCACCCAATCGGACAGCCCCGCGAGCGGGAGCCGGAACCCGAGCACCTGCTCGGTGAGGGCCTCGGCGTCATTGGCGCGGAACTCGCGCGGCTCGGCCGTCGTGAGGACGAACTCGGCCTTGTCGCGCACCAGCCGGGCGATGCTCGAACCGACCGGCGAGGTAATCAGCAGCTCGTCGCTTTCGCGGGCATGGCGCCAGGCCACGTTCCCGCTCGCGGCCTCGTCGCGGTAGCGCACGGCAATGCGCCCGGCGATCTCGAATTCGACGTCTTCCGGCGGCCCGAGGCGCTGCAGTTCGGCGCAGGCCGAAAGCGCGAGCGCAGCCGCGAAGGCCAGGGTGCGGTGCATGAGCTTCACGGAAGGGATGCGCCTCTCGCGCGTTTTGGGGCGCGCCGCGCGCGTCAGGGCTTGAAGCGCTTGATGGTCTTTTGCAGCGCGTCGTTCTCGGGGGCGTTCTTCAGGGCCTCCTGCCAGATGCGCTCGGCCTCCGCGCGCTCTCCGCTGATCCAGAGCACCTCGCCGAGGTGCGCGCCGATCTCGCCGTCGGGACGGCCGTTCCACGCGCGGCGCAGGTACTCGATCGCGCGCGGGAAGTCGCCCATGCGGTAGAAGGTCCAGCCCATGCTGTCGACGATGAAGAGGTCCTCCGGCGCCAGCTGCATCGCCTTCTCGATCAGCTTCTTCGCCTCGTCGAGGCGGACATTGCGCTCGGCGAACGAGTAGCCGAGCGCGTTGTAGGCGTGCGCGTGGTCGGGGCGGATCTTGATCAAGCGCGTCAGGTTGGCCTCGAGGATGTCGAAGCGCTCGAGTTTCTCCGCGGTGAGCGCGTGGTCGTAGAGCAGGTCGGGCTGGTCGGGCTGCGCCTCGAGGCCCTGACTGAGGACCTTGAACGCCTCGGCATTCTGGTTCGCTTCGCGCAACAGCTGGGCTTCGCCGATCAGCATCTGTACCTGGGCCTGCGGCTCGCCGGGCCTGGCGTTGCGCAGGTACTCGCGCGCTTCCTGCAGCTTGCCCTGTTTGGACAGGATCGCCGCGTAACGCAGGCGCGCGGCGACGAACTGGTCGCCCGCCTCGACCTGCGAGTACCACTTCAGCGCGCCCGGCAGGTCCTTCTTCTCCTCCGCGAGCTGGCCGAGCGTGTAGCGCACGCCGTTCTTGTCGCGAAAGCGGGTCTCGAGCAGCTTCGAAAGGTATCCCTCGGCCTCGTCGTAGTCCTTGAGCTGCACCGACATCAGGCCGACCGAGTAGAGCACGTCCGGGTTGCCGGGGAAGTCCTTGAGCATCGCCTGGAACTGGGCGCGCGCCTCGGGCAGCTTCTTGTCGAGCACCAGCAGGCGCGCGTAATTCAGCCCGGCCTCGCGCGAGCCGGGATAACTCTTGATGTAGCCCGCAAGCCTCGCCTGCGCCTCGAGCGGGAGTTTCGGCTGCAGCAACTGCGCCTCGAAGATCGCGGCGAGATCCCATTCGGGCCGCAATTGCCCCGCGCGCCGCACCGACTCCAGCGCCAGCGCGTCGTCGCTCAAGACCGAGGCCGCCTGCGCCACGGCGAAGTAAGCCTGCGGGAGTTCGGGGAAGCGCGAGGCAAGCCGCCGTACGAGGGCGAGGTTGGCCACCCTGTCCGGGTTCGGGGACAGGAACCGGTTGATCTGCAGGAAGCCGCTCGCCGCCGAACCTGCGTCGGAGGCGAACAGCTTGGCGAGGTAGGGTTCGGCCTCATCCACGCGGCGCGCGCCAATCAGCAGGCTGGAGAGCGTCTGCAGCGCCTGCGGGGAGTCGGGCTCGGTCTCGTTCCAGATTTTCGCCGCTTCGAGCGCGAGGGCGGGCTGGCGCGCATAGTTGGAAACTTCGGCCGCGCGCTTCGCGACGCGCGGGTCGCGCGTGCGCTTCGCAAGGTCTACGTACGTCTGCGCCGAGAACCCCGCGGCGTTGCGCTGGGCCGCAATCTCGGCGACGAGCAGGCCGAGCAGCACCGGTTCGGTCAGGTCCTGCTTGGGCAGGACGACCTCGGCCCGCTTTGGCGGGGCGGGCACCGTCGCAGGCGGAGGCGCATCGTCATCGTCGTCGTCGTCCGCGGGGTTCGCCTGCCCGAACGCAGAGGCGCCGAAAGCGATTGCGAGCGCGGCCGCGAACAGCCTGAACGAACGCTTCAGCGGAAGGCGAAGATCGGCGGGGAGTCGGAGGAACAAGGCGGGGGAAATGGGGCGCGAGGTGCGCTGTCGGTCACGGGGCATATTAGGTATATTCGCCGCTCCGCACAAGGCACAAAGCACCCGCGGCCGACTTGTCCACCCACATTCGACCCGCCGCGCACCAGGAAGTTCTCGAACATGCCCGAACTGCCGGAAGTTGAGATCACCTGCCGGGGCATCGCCCCGCACCTGACCGGCAAGACCATCGCCGGCGTCGAGGTGCGCGAGCCGCGCCTGCGCTGGCGCATCCCTGCGGAAGTCAGTGCGCTGGCGGGACGCAGGATCGTGTCGGTCAAGCGGCGCGCCAAGTACATCCTCGTGGACTGTGGCGACGGCCACCTGATCCTGCATCTCGGGATGTCCGGAAGCTTACGAATCGTTCAGCCGGGCACTCCGCCGCAGAAACACGACCATTTCGACCTGCAGGCCGGCAGCAAGGTACTGCGGCTGCGCGACCCACGCAGGTTCGGCGCCGTGTTGTGGACCAAGGCCGACGTCCACAAGCACAAGCTCCTGGCGGGGCTCGGCGTCGAGCCGCTTTCGG
Organism: Burkholderiales bacterium; assembly: GCA_965279075.1. Classification (GTDB taxonomy): domain Bacteria; phylum Pseudomonadota; class Gammaproteobacteria; order Burkholderiales; family SG8-39; genus SZAS-79. Next base: position 77,274 of record CBDIHI010000005.1, read on the forward strand.
CCGCGTTCAACGCCGGCGTGCTGCACGCGCTGACGCGCGGCCATCGCGTCGCGATCAAGCTCTTCATCATGGACGCGAAGAAGGTCGTGGGCGTCGGCAACATCTACGCCAACGAAAGCCTGTTTCGCGCAGGCATCCATCCGCGCACGAAGGCGGGAAGGCTTTCCACGGTTCGCTGCGGGAAGCTCGTCGCCGAGATCAAGGACACGCTGGATGCAGCGATCCGGGCGGGCGGCTCCAGCCTGCGCGACTTCGTCCACAGCGACGGGAGTTCGGGCTACGCCCAGCAGGACTACTTCGTGTACGACCGCGCTGGCGAGCCCTGCAGGAAGTGCCGCACGCCGATCCGCCGAGTGGTGATGGGCCAGCGCGCGACCTTCTACTGCCCGCACTGCCAGAAGTAGCCCCCGTCAACCGCCCAGCGCGGTGACCTTTTCCTTCAGCTTCTTCTGCACCAGCGGGTGCACGAATTTCGACACGTCGCCGCCGAGCGTGGCAATCTCGCGCACCAGCGTCGCGGAGATGAACATGTGCTGCTCGGAAGGCGTGAGGAACACGGTTTCGACGTCGGGGTAGAGGTTGCGGTTCATGCCGGCGAGCTGGAATTCGTACTCGAAGTCGGACACCGCCCGCAGCCCGCGCATGATGACGCGCGCATTGTGCTCGTGGATGAAGTTGATGAGCAGCCCGCTGAACCCGACGACCTTCACGTTGGGCAGGTCGCCCAGCACCTCGCGCGCGATGTCGACGCGCTCGGTCAGGGTGAAGAACGGCTTCTTCGCGCGGCTGTCGGCGACCCCGACGATGACCGTGCCGAACAGCACAGAGGCACGGCGCACGAGATCTTCGTGCCCGCGCGTGAGGGGATCAAACGTCCCCGGGTAGACCGCTCCGATCATCGCTCCACTCCAGCAATTGGAAATTCACCTGCCCCGCTCGGCCGCGCTTCAGCTCCCGCCACGTGCCGCCCGGCCCTGAGGACAACGCCGGCGGTTCGGGGGATTCAACGTAAACGCGAGCGCCGGGGTTCAGCACCGCGGGCAGGCGCCCCATCAGCACGGGGAGGACATTCTGCCTGAACGGGGGGTCGAGGAAAACCACGTCGAAGCGCTCTTTCGCGCCGCCGAGAAAAGCCGACGCATCGCCCTCGACGACCTGCGTCGCACCCGCCGACAGCCTCTGCGCATTGGCCCGCAGCGCCGCAGCGGCCTGCCGGTCGCGCTCCACCAGCACCACGCGGGACGCGCCGCGCGAAGCGGCCTCGAAACCCAGCGCGCCGCTGCCGGCGTAGAGGTCGAGGCATGCCCGCCCGGACAAGTCCTGGCCCAGCCAGTTGAAGAGCGTCTCACGGACCCGGTCGGGCGTGGGGCGCAGGTCGGCCAGCGCCGGAAAGCGCAGCACGCTCCTTCGCCAGAGTCCGCCGATGATGCGCACGCGGCCCGCAGTGCCGTCCGTCGATTTCGCCAAGGTGTGGGGGGGCGTTTGCTAAAATGCAGTCCCATCTTAGCGGCTTTCCCTGCCGCGGGCCCCCATGTTCGGCTTCCCGAAAAAAACCGCCGAAGAAAAGCAGTCCTGGACAGCCCGGCTCAAGTCCGGGCTGTCGCGCACCCGCGAGGCCATCGGCGGCCTGTTTTCGCGCGGCAGGATCGATGAGGCCCTGTACGAGGAACTCGAGTCGGCGCTGCTATCGGCCGACTGCGGCGTGGAAGCGACCACGAAGCTGCTCGAGGCGTTGCGCGTACGCGTGCGCAAGGAAGGCGCGACCGAGGCCGGCACCCTCAGGGGGCTGCTGAAGGAAGAACTCCTCAAGCTCGTGGGACCGCTCGAAAAACCGTTCAACCTCGCGCGCGCCAGACCGCTGGTGGTCATGGTGGCGGGCGTGAACGGCGCGGGCAAGACCACGTCCATAGGCAAGCTCGCGAAGTACTTCCAGTCGGAGGGCAAGAGCGTGCTGCTGGCGGCAGGCGACACGTTTCGCGCCGCCGCCCGCGAGCAGCTCGCGATCTGGGGCGAGCGCAACGGCGTCACCGTGGTGTCGCAGCAGTCGGGCGACCCGGGCGCCGTGATCTTCGACGCTGTCGGCGCGGCAATCGCGCGCCGGATCGACATCGTGATGGCCGACACGGCGGGACGGCTGCCCACGCAGCTGCACCTTATGGAAGAGATCCGCAAGGTGAAGCGCGTGATCGCCAAGGTGATACCGGACGCGCCGCACGAGGTGCTCCTCGTGCTGGACGCGAACACCGGCCAGAATGCACTGAATCAGGTGAAGGCTTTCGACGACGCGATCGGCCTCACGGGCCTCGTGCTTACCAAGCTCGACGGCACGGCCAAGGGCGGCGTAGTCGCGGCCATCGCGATGAACCGCCCCGTGCCGCTGTACTTCATCGGCGTGGGCGAGGGCATCGACGACCTGCGGCCCTTCAGCGCGCGGGATTTCGTGGACGCCCTGGTTGATTAAGTTCTCCAACGTCGCGAAGCGCTATCCCGGCGGCCAGGAGGCGCTGAGGGACGTCAGTTTCTCGATCGGCGAGGGCGAACTCGTGTTCCTCACCGGGCGCTCTGGCGCAGGCAAGTCGACGCTGTTCAAGCTGATCCCGGCGATCGAGCGCGCCACCAGCGGCTCGGTCGTGGTCAACGGCCAGAACATCTCCGCGATCAAGCCGGCGGCCGTGCCCTTCCTGCGGCGCAACCTGGGGCTTGTGTTCCAGGACCAGAAGCTCCTGTACGACCGCAGCATCTTCGACAACGTGCTGCTGCCGCTCGCCTTCAGCGGCTTTGCGCCCCGGGAAGCCGCCAGGCGCGCACGCGCCGCGCTCGACAAGGTGGGGTTGCTTGCCCGCGAGAAAGCGAACCCGATCCAGCTCTCCGGCGGCGAACAGCAGCGCGTCGCCATCGCACGCGCGGTGGCGAACCGGCCGGCGATCCTGATCGCCGACGAGCCTACCGCCAACCTGGACGCCGACTCGGCTGCAGCGATCGTGGAGATCTTCGTGTCGTTCCAGAAGGTCGGCGTGACGGTGCTGATCGCGACGCACGACCTCACCCTGATCGAACGCGTCGGCAGCCGCGTGTTGAAGCTCGAAGGCGGCACGCTGGTCGCCGGCGGGGACGCCGCATGAAGGCCTGGATTTCCCAGCACGCGCAGGCGCTGAGCGGGGCGATGCGCAAGATCGCCGCGCAGCGTGCCGCGAGCGTGCTGAACATGCTCGTCATCGGTATCGCACTTTCGCTTCCGGCCGGCGGTTACCTGGTGCTGGGCAACCTGCAGGGCGTCGCGGCGCGGTTTTCGCTGGAGCCACAACTCAGCGTGTTTCTGGAGGCGGGCGCCAAGCCCGCCGACCGTGACGCGGTGGACAAGCGCCTGAGGGGCGACGCCCGCATCGGATCGGTCAGGTTCGTGTCGCGGGACGAAGCGCTCGCCGAGCTGCGCAAGACCGAAGGCATCGCCGAGGTCGTCGCCGCGCTCAACCAGAACCCGCTCCCGGACGCTTTCATCCTCAAGCTGCGGCCCCAGCCGCCGGAACAGCTCGAAGCCCTGGCGGCCGATCTCGGCAAGCTGCCCGGGGTCAACCACGTGCAGGCGGATTCCGCGTGGGCCCGGCGGTTGTCGGCCCTGGTCGACCTCGGCAGGCTCGCGATTGCGCTGCTCGCCGCCCTGCTTGCGGCCGGACTCGTGGCCGTGACCTTCAATACGATCCGGCTTCAGGTGCTGACCCAAAGGGAAGAGATTGAGGTCGCGCGGCTCCTTGGCGCCACCGACGGCTTCATTCGCCGGCCTTTCTACTATCTCGGCGCATTGCAGGGCCTGGCCGGGGGGGCGCTGGGCCTCGCCTTGCTGGCCGGGGGACTGGCGCTGCTGAGCCGGGCCGTGCGAGCGTTGTCCGAGACTTACGGCTCCACCTTCCAGCTGGCATTTCTGGCTCCCGCCGACGCGTTGGCCGTCCTGCTGTTTGCCAGCCTGCTCGGATGGCTTGGGGCCTATCTGTCAGTGAGCATCTACTTACGTGGGATAGAGCCCCGTTAAAGGCCCTATCGGTGTGTCGGGGAACTTCCCGAGGGTTTGGCACTCTAACTCCGAGAGTGCTAGAATTTCCTCAATAGGAGATCACGACATATGCAAGCCACGATGAACCTGCCAGCGCAATTCCCGGTGCCGATGCCGGTCGGGAGTCTGGACACGTACATCCAGACAGTGAACCGCTTCCCGCTCCTCAGCCTGGAGCAGGAGCAGCAGTTCGCCCGGCGTTACCGCGACACCGAGGACCTAGAAGCCGCCCGCGGCCTGGTGCTCTCGCACCTGCGGCTGGTGGTGTCGGTCGCCCGGGGCTACCTCGGGTACGGCCTGCCGCACGCCGACCTGATCCAGGAAGGCAATATCGGCCTGATGAAGGCGGTGAAGCGCTACGACCCGGATCGTGGCGTACGGCTCGTGTCGTTCGCGATCCACTGGATCAAGGCCGAGATCCACGAGTACATCCTGCGCAACTGGAGGATGGTCAAGGTGGCGACCACCAAGGCGCAAAGGAAGCTGTTCTTCAACCTGCGCTCGATGAAGAAGGGCCTCGGCACGATGTCGCCGGAGGACGTCGGGCGCATGGCGAAGGAGCTCAACGTCAAGCCCGGGGAAGTCGCCGAGATGGAGATGCGCCTCGCCGGGCAGGAAATGACCTTCGAGGCCGACGGGGACGACGAAACCTACGCGCCGGCCAACTACCTTACGGCGGACGCGAGCGCCGAGCCGTCGCGCTTCCTCGAGGCAGAGGAGTCGGAGCGCCTGCGCACGGAAGGCCTTGCCAGGGCGCTGGAAAGCCTCGACCCGAGGAGCCGCCGGATCGTGGAGGCCCGCTGGCTGCGCGAGAAGGATGCGCTGACCCTGCACGACCTCGCGGACGAGTACAAGGTTTCGGCCGAACGGATCCGCCAGATCGAGGCGAAAGCGCTCGAGAAGATGCGCAAGGCGATGGGCTCGCTGGACGCCTGAGCAGGCTTTCCGTGCACCGACCGGGGACGGCCGCGCAAGCGGCCGTTTCCTTTTGCGCTACTCCTTCAGCAGCGTGCGGATATCGTCGGCCAGCGTGGCAATCTGGTCGTGCTTCACGTAGAGCCGCAGGCGGCCCTGGGTGTCGAAGGCGAAGCTCGCCGCCGTGTGGTCGATGGTGTAGCTGCCCGGGCTGGTGCCGGCGCGCTTCTCGTAGAACACCTTGAAGTCCTTGGCGGTCTTCAGCGTCGTGGCCGGATCCCCGTAGAGGCCCAGGAAGGACGGGTCGAATGCCGGTACGTACTGGGAGAGGACCTGCTGCGTGTCCCGTTCCGGGTCCAGGGTGATGAAGATCACCTGCACCTTCGCCGCGTCCGGCCCGAGCGCCTGCATGACCTGCTTCAATTCGACCATCGTCGTCGGGCAGACATCCGGGCAATGCGTGTAGCCGAAGAACACCACCACGACCTTGCCGCGGAAATCCGCCAGCGTCCTCGGCTTGCCGGTGTGGTCGGTCAGCGCGAAGCCCTTGGCGTACTCGGCCCCGGTGATGTCGGTGTTCCTGAACTTCGGGCCGCCCCCGTCGCAGGCCGACAGCAGCAGCGCGACGGCAAGGAGCCCGGCGAGGCTACGCCACAAGGTAATGATCGGCGAGCAGCGCCGCGAACAGCAGCGCTAGGTAGAGGATGGAGTAGCGGAACGTCTTTTGCGCGAGGCGGTCGCTGTAGTCCACGTAGATCCGGACCGCATAGCCGATGAAAATCCCGCCCAGCACCAGTGCGGAGGCGAAGTAGAGCCACCCGTTCATGCGGATCACGTAGGGCAGCAGCGATGCTGCGAACATGATCAGCGTGTAGAGCAGTACGTGCAGGCGCGTGAATTTCTGCCCGTGCGTGACCGGCAGCATGGGCAGGCCGGCCTTGGCGTATTCCTCGGTACGGTACAGCGCTAACGCCCAGAAGTGCGGCGGCGTCCAAGTGTAGATGATCAGGAACAGCATCATCGCCTCGGTGGTCACCTCGCCAGTGACGGCCGCCCAGCCGAGCACCGGGGGCATCGCGCCGGAGGCCCCGCCAATCACGATGTTCTGCGGCGTCGCGGGCTTGAGGATCACCGTGTAGATGACCGCGTAGCCGACGAAAGTACCGAGCGTCAGCCACATTGTCAGTGGGTTGACGAAAGTGTTAAGCATCCAGAGACCCAGGCCCCCGACTGCGCCCGCGAACACCAGCGTCTGGAGGGGCGTGAGCTCGCCGCGCGGCAACGGCCGCCATGCGGTCCGGCGCATCAGCGCATCGATCTTCTGCTCGACGAGGCAATTGACCGCGGCGGCCGCGCCGGCCACCAGCGCGATGCCGAACGTGCCGGCCAGCAGCACCTGGACCGGCACCATGCCGGGCGTTGCGAGGAGCATGCCGATCACCGCCGTGAAGACGATGAGCGACACGACGCGGGGCTTGGTCAGCGCATAGAAGGCGCGCGCTTTTCGTGCCAGAGAGCGCGGTGCGGAAGGATCGAGGGTTTGTATCGACACGTTGTACGGATCAGGCCGGACCGGCCACCGGGCACGGCGACGCAAGTCCATGGAAAGAAACGCAGTTTACCACGCGCTGCGTGCCCTCAACCGATCCCGGAGACCTTCATCAGGCGCTGCATGTCCTTCAGCATCCGCGAAGGGTCGGGGTCGCGCGGGAAGCGCATCATCAGGTTACCGGCGGGGTCCACCAGGTAGACGTGGTCGGATCGCGAACGATCCGCAGGAAACTCGTCGGGGAGCGCATTGCCGGTCGGGCGGGCGAGGCGGGTGCCCTCGATGGCCTCGAGCAGGCGCGCCTTCGGCGCCTCGCCGTCAGTCAACAGCCAGACGCGCTCGACGCGCGTCATGTCCTTGCCCAGCGCCTTGCGCACCTGGCGCATGAAGTAGAGCTTGCGCTCGCAGTATGCGTCGCAGGCGCCCGAGTCGAACTGCACCATCAGCCACTTGCCGCGCAGTTCCGAAAGCTTGAACGGCCGCTGGTCGACGCCCTGCAGGGTCGCATCCGGAAGCGGTTTCGCGGGTATCAGCGTGCCGTAGTTGGCCGCGCTGCCCGGCACCCAGTCGAAGAAGAAGGCGACGTAGCCCGCCACCACGGGCAATGCGAAGAAAGCGGCTAGCGCGAGCAGCTTGATGCGGCCGCGCTTGACCGGGTCAGCCGGAAGCAGGTTGATCACGTTCGAAGCTCAGGACGAGGAATAGGACCGCGGACAGCGCGGCGATCAGGTACCACTGGATCGAGTAGCTCAGGTGCTTCTCGATGCCGAAGTCGGGGGCTGGCCAGTCCCGCACGAGGCCGTCTTCGGCCGCCGAATGCTGCTCGAGGAAGACCGGCTGCAGCGCGAGGCCCGACCAGCGCGCGAAATCATCGAACGAGAGGCCCTGCCAGACACGGCCCTCGGGCGTGCCCCCGCCCGCCGCAAGCACCCGCGGCGCATGCTCGAGGCCATAGCCTTCGACCTGGACTTCACCAGTTGGCGTGCGGACCTCGGGAAGGTCCTCGCGACGGGCACCCGCGGGAACCCAGCCCCGGTTCACGAGCACGTGCAGCGTCCCGCCGGCGATGCGCAGCGGCGTGACTACGAAATATCCCGGACGCCCCTTGTAGACCTTGTTGTCGAGGAGCACGGTGTGCTGCGGCACGAACTCCCCTTTCGCCACGAGGTGCTTGAAGGCGAGGTCGACAGCCGTCACGGGCGCGGCTGGCACGGGCAAGGGCGTCGCGCGGGCCGCTCGCTCGTAGCGCTCCGCGAAGCCGCGCTTCTCTTCGGCGCGACGCGACTGCCAATTGCCGAGCGACACCGTCCCCGCGCACACCGCGAGCGCGAGCGCGAACCCCCACCAGCGAGGGCGGAAGCGCAGGCTTCCGAGGCCGGCCGTCGGGCTAGCCATTGGTGGAGGGGCCGCTATCCATGGGCTACACTGCATCCATGCGTTATCTGGTGGTCCTCATGCTCGTCCTGATCGTCGCCAGCCTGTTTTCCGGGCTGTTTTTCGTCATGCGGGACGACCACGACTCGAAGCGCGCCGTGAAGGTGCTGGCCATCCGCGTCGGGCTTTCGGTCGGGCTGTTCCTCGTTTTGATGGGCAGCTACTACTTTGGTTTCATCCCCGGACGCGTGTCCGGCTGACCCCACAAAAAAAGATGCCGCACACTCGGTGCGGCATCAAGGCTTGCTACCTCCGGGGTTCCCGGCGGACGTCTTGGCGCACCCGCGTGGAACCCTCCTCCTCGTTGTCTCTTGACGGACCCGTCTTCGCCTACAGCCAGTAGACGAAGATGAACAGGCCGAGCCACACCACGTCGACGAAGTGCCAGTACCAGGCGACCGCCTCGAACGCAAAATGCTGGTCGGGCTTGAAGTGCCCCGCGAGGCAGCGCCCGAGGATCACCGCGAGCATGATCGCCCCCAGCGTCACGTGGAACCCGTGGAATCCCGTGAGCATGTAGAAGGTCGAGCCGTAGACGCCGGTCGAAAGCTTGAGGTTCAGATCCGAGTAGCCGTGGCCGTACTCGATCGCCTGGCAGACGAGGAAGATCGCGCCCAGCGCCACGGTGAAGAACATGAACAGGTTCAGCAGGCCGCGCTTCTGCTCCTTGAGCGCCCAGTGTGCGATCGTGATCGTCACGCCCGAGGAGAGCAGCAGGAAGGTGTTCAGCGCCGGCAGGCCCCACGCGCCCATCGGGGTGAATTTCTCTGCGAAGCCGGGGCCGGCCGAGGGCCAGTGCGACGAGAACCCGGGCCACAGGGTCTCGTTGTGGAGCAGGCTGCCGAGGTCGGGGACCGAGATGACCCGGGTCCAGAACAGCGCGCCGAAGAAGCCGGCGAAGAACATCACCTCGGAGAAGATGAACCAGCTCATCCCCCAGCGGAAGGAGAGGTCGACCTTCTTCGAGTAGAGGTTGCCCTCCGACTCGCGGATCACGTCGCCGAACCACCGGTACAGCATGTACAGGATGATGACCGCGCCGAAGGCGAGCGAGACCCACCCGGCCCCGATGCCGTTGAACGTGAACACGGCACCCAACGCCATGCAGAAGAGCCCCACCGAGCCCATGATGGGCCAGGGCATCGGCTGCGGAATGTAGTAGGCCGGCGTGCCTTGCGCGGTCGGATGTTGCGACATGTCTTTTCTCCCGTAATCCCTGTTTCCAGATTCCTGCGCCGGCTCAGCTGGTGACCAGCTTCACCACCATGACCAGCGTCAATACGAAAATCACCGCGCCGACGAGGCCGGCGACGACCACCTGCACCGGGCTGATCTTCGCCGAATCGCTGACGTAATCCTTGCTCTTGCGCACGCCGAAGAACGACCAGAATACGGCCTTGGCCACGTCCATGAACGAGGCCTTGCGCTGCGCGCCCTCCGCCATCACGACTTGCCCCCCATGCCTGCCACCTCGAAGAACGTGTAGGACAGGGTGATCGTGCGCACGTCCGCCGGCAGTTTCGGGTCGATCAGGAAGACCACCGGCATGCGCCGCGTCTCGCCCGCCGCGAGGGTCTGCTTGGTGAAGCAGAAGCACTCGAGCTTGTTGAAGTACTGGCCCGCGAGCTGCGGCCCGTAGCTCGGCACGGCCTGCCCGGTGACCGGGACGTCGCGCGTGTTGACGATCTCGTACTCGATCGTGGTCAGCTCGCCCGGGTGCACCGCGATGTGGTTCTGCAACGGGCGGAAACGCCACGGCAGGTGGTGGGCATTGGCGTCGAGCTCGATGCTCACGGTCCGCGAGTAGTCGACCTGCGTGTTTTCCGTCGTCGCGGCCGCCACGGGCACCAGGCTGTTCAGGCCGAGCGCGAGGCAGATCTGCTTGTAGAACGGCACCATCGCGTAGCCGAACCCGAACATCAGCGACGCGACGATGGAGAGCTTGACCAGCGTGCGCCGGTTCTCCCCGAAGCCCTGGCTTTCGCCCGCCGCGCTCATCGGATCAGCCAGTACTTGGCGATGATGGCGAGGAAGAACGCCAGCGCGACGCACGCGAGGATCAGGCCCGTACGGGCGTTCCTTCTCACCTGCACCGCCGCCAGCATGTCATCGGCCAACCCGGCTCTCACTTGACGACCGGGGGGGTCTCGAACGAGTGGTAGGGCGCCGGCGTGGGCAGGTGCGTCCACTCCAGCGAATCGGCGCCTTCCCACTGCTTGTCGGCCGCCTTCTCGCCGCTGGAGAGCGCCTTCAGGATGATGTACAGGAACAGCAGCTGGGACAGCCCGAAGCCGAAGGCCCCGATCGACGAGATCTTGTTCCACGTTTCGAAGATCAGCGGGTAGTCCGGGATCCGGCGCGGCATGCCCGCGAGGCCCGAGAAGTGCTGCACGAAGAACGTGATGTTGAAGAAGATCATCGACAGCCAGAAATGCCACTTGCCAAGCGTCTCGTCGTACATCTTGCCGGTCCACTTCGGGAACCAGAAGTAGATGCCGCCGAAGGCCGTGAAGAGCGCGCCCGCGACCATCACGTAGTGGAAGTGCGCCACCACGTAGTAGGTGTCGTGCAGCTGGATGTCGACCGCAGCCAGCGACAGCACGAGGCCCGAGAATCCGCCCATCGTGAAGAGGAAGAGGAACCCCAGCGCGAACAGCATCGGCGTCTCGAACGTGAGCGAGCCTCGCCACATCGTCGCCAGCCAGTTGAAGATCTTGCATGCCGTCGGCACGGCGATAAGCGTCGTCGCGTACATGAAGAACAACTGCCCGGTCACCGGCATGCCGACCGTGTACATGTGGTGGGCCCACACGATGAACGACAGGATCGCGATCGACGCGGTCGCGTAGACCATCGAGGCGTAGCCGAACAGGGGCTTCCTGGAAAACGCCGGCAGGATCTGCGACACGACGCCGAAAGCCGGCAGGATGATGATGTAGACCTCGGGGTGGCCGAAGAACCAGAAGATGTGCTGGTAGAGCACCGGGTCGCCGCCACCGGCCGCGTTGAAGAACGAGGTGCCGAAGTGGCGGTCGGTGAGCGTCATCGTCACCGCGCCGGCGAGCACCGGCATCGAGGCGATCAGCAGGTAGGCCGTGATCAGCCAGGTCCAGCAGAACAGCGGCATCTTCATCAGCGTCATGCCGGGGGCGCGCATGTTCAGGATCGTGGTCACGATGTTGATCGAACCCATGATCGAGGACATGCCGAGCAGGTGGACTGCGAAGATCGTGAGGTCCATCCCCATGCCCATCTGCACCGTGAGCGGCGCGTACATCGTCCAGCCCACGCCGGGCGCGCCGCCCGGGACGAAGAACGAGATCACCAGCAGCGACGCGGCGAACGGCAGTATCCAGAACGACCAGTTGTTCATGCGGGCAAACGCCATGTCGGGCGCGCCGATCTGCATGGGGATCAGCCAGTTCGCGAAGCCCACGAACGCGGGCATGATCGCGCCGAACACCATGATGAGGCCGTGCATGGTGGTCATCTGGTTGAAGAAGTCGGGGTTGACGATCTGCAGGCCGGGGCTGAACAGCTCCGCGCGGATCACAAGCGCCATCACGCCGCCGACCATGAACATCATGAAGCTGAACCACAGGTACATCGAGCCGATGTCCTTGTGGTTGGTGGTGGTGACCCAGCGCATCAGGCCGCTATAGCCATGGTGGTGGTCACCGTGGTCGTGACCGTGGTCGTCGAGGACTGCGCTCATGTGCTTCTCCCGGATCGTTTGATTGGTTACTTGCGCAGGGACTTGACTTCGGCGGGCTGGATCACCTCGCCGGTCTTGTTGCCCCAGGAGTTGCGCGTAAAGGAGATCACCGCGGCGATCTCAGTGTCGCTGAGCTGCTTGCCGAACGCAGCCATCGCCGTGCCCGGCTTGCCGCCGAGCACCAGCGCCACTTGGTCGGCCTTTGGCCCGCTGACGATCTTGGAACCGTCCAGCGCCGGGAAGGCCGGCGGCATCCCCTTGCCGGTCGCCTGATGGCAGGCGACGCAGTTGGCCGCGTAGACCTTCTCGCCGCGCGCCTTGCTTTCGTCGAGTGTCCAGACCTTGGCCGGGTCGTCCGCGAGCGCAGCGAGCTTCTTCTTCTCGCCGTCCACCCACTTGGTGTAGTCCTCGGCGCTCACCACGCGCACCACGATCGGCATGAAGCCGTGCTCCTTGCCGCACAGTTCCACGCACTGGCCGCGGTAGGTGCCGACCTTGTCGGCCTTGAAGTGCATATCGCGGATGAACCCGGGAATGGCATCCTGCTTCGCCCCGAACGCAGGGACGCCCCACGAGTGGATCACGTCGGCGGCGGTTGTGAGGATGCGCACCTTCTTGCCGACCGGCACCACGACCTCGTTGTCGACCTCCAGCAGGTAGTGCTCGCCCTTGGCGGCCTTGTTCTCGATCTGGTCACGCGGCGTCGCGAGCTGGGAGACGAAGCTGATGCCCTCGCCCTCGCCCTTGATGTAGTCGTAGCCCCACTTCCACTGGTAGCCGGTGACCTTGATGGTCATGTCGGAGTTGGAGGTGTCCTTCTGCGCGATGACCGCCTTGGTGGCGGGCCACGCGATCACGATGAGGATCAGCAGCGGGATCACTGTCCAGATGATCTCGACCGTGGTGTTCTCGTGGAAATTCGCCGCTTTGTGCCCCTGCGACTTCCGGTGCGCGAACACCGAATAGAACATCACTCCGAACACGGCCACGAAGATCACGACGATCACGATCATCACGTACTCGTGCAGGTCGTGGATGTCGGAGGCGATCTTGGTCGCCGCCGGCTGCAGGTTCCACTCCAGCGCGTGCGCACTGCCTGCGGCGAGGAGCGCGAGCATTCCCGCCGCCAGCGCCCATCGTCCGAATTTCCGTGCCGAGAACTGTTGCATGCTCACCCTTTCTGTTCCTAGTTCCGTAATCTTCTGTCCAGCTCGCCCGCCAGGTCCCGCCGCGCCTGCTCGTGCAGGTGGCGACCGACCTCCAGGCTGCAGCCGGGCGTCCCCAGCATGACCCGCATGCCGCGGCCGGCGCCCGCAATCCTCACGCTCGCCAGAGCCGAACTGAACTCGTGGCGGCGGACCGAATCCGCTTCACACACCTCAACCACCAGCCTGCCATCGCCGAGCTGGATGCGCTCGTAATCCGCGGCGTGCCGGCCGTTCAACGCAAATGCGATGCCCAGCGCCGCGATTTCGATCCCCGCGAACGGCAGGACCATCCAGGCGCCGAGCGCGGCGAACACCGCCGCGATCCCAATCGTCACTCCAGCGATCGACCCGAAAACCCACAGCAGTCCGGAGGGGGATATCGAGCAGTTGCGCTTGAGCACGAGGCTGAACCCCGGCCCCTGCCCTCGGAACGCGAACTCCCGGCAGGGATATCCCTGGCTCCAGCCTTCCATGTGAGCGTCGTGGCGGACACCGCAAAAAAAGCCCGCGTAAGGTACCACAGAGCCCCTGGCCGAACAAGTTGGAACCCGAGATAAAGCCTCGGATTTAGACGCGTTTTTGGGAATCAATCGCGTCTTCCCGGGCGCGCTTCGAGCCTGACGATCGCATGGCCTTCGCTCGTCCGGCGCGGCGCCGGCTTCCAGGCATGGCCATAGACAACATCGACGGTCGCCGGCAGGCGCCCGTCGCGAAACGCGCCGGCGAGAGTGTCCAGCGCGTCCCTCCAGCGGCCCGCGCCGAGCATCCCGCGCGAGCGTCCGCCGAGGGCGCAGGTCTGTCCCGTGGCGCGCAGGTCCGCCACCATCGCCTCGACCGAAGCGTAGGTCAGCGTGATCGTCTCGGTGTCCATCACCGGCGCGGCGAACCCTGCTGCGACCAGCATGTCGCCGAGGTCGTGCATGTCAACAAAGCGATGCACATGCGGCATTGCCTCGGTGCCGGGCAGCGCGCGGCGCAACTCCTTAAGCGTGTCCGGGCCGAGGGTACTGAACATCAGCAGGCCCTCGACCTCGAGCACCCGGAGGAATTCGCCGATCGCCGCCTGCGGGTCGGCGGCCCAATGCAGCGCCATGTTCGACCAGACCAGCGCGCAAGAGCGGGTGGCTAACGGGAGCTTGCCCATGTCGGCGCACAGCGGTGCGGGCAACGGGCGACGGGCAAGCCGGGCCAGCCAGCCCCGGCGCGGCATCGAGCGCAGCATGGGGAGAGAAAAATCCAGCGCGACCAGGGCGGCGCCTGGATACCGCCGCAGGAGCTCCCCGGACTGCGGCGCGGGGCCGGAGCCCGCATCAAGGATCCTGCGCGGCGAGAGCTTGACGTATTCGAGCCGCTCCAGCATTCGCCGCCCCACTTCGTGCTCGAGGCGGGCCGCCGCAAGGTAACTGCCCGCGGCAGCGTCGGCGTTGCGGCGCGCGCGTCGCGGATCGATCGCGTAGGCGGGCGGCGGGGTCGCTGGCAAGCCGGCCTATCGGGCGGCGCGCCCGGTTACCGGGTCAAGCACGCCCTCGACGGCCCGGGCAATGGCGAGGATGCGCCGGTCGGCCCCTGCGAACCCCGCGACGGAAATACCGACCGGGGCCTCGCCTTGCGCATGGCAAGGCAGCGTCGCGCCGCAACCGTCGAGGATGTTGCCAAGGCCCGTGTTGCGCAGCAGCCGCATGTTCCAGCGGAAATAGTCGTCGTCGGTGCGGTTGGTTTCCTCGATCGTCGGCGCAGCCGCCGCGGCGGTCGGGTAGACCATCGCGTCGTAGGGCGCGCCCAAGACCTCGGCGGAGCGGATGAACGCAGCCCGGTCAAAGCCGAGCTGGATATAGTCGGCAGCGTTGAAATCGCGGCCGAGCACCACGCGCTTCGAAACGCGCGGGTCATAACCGGCCGCCCGGGTCTCCAGCAGCTTGCGATGGATCAGGTAGGCCTCCGCGCCGGCAAAGCCCCCGTTCTTATAAAGGTCGAGCGACTGCGTGAACGAAGGTGCATCAACCTCGGTCACCAGCGCGCCCACAGCGGAAAGCACTGACAGCGCACGCTCGAACGCCTTGGCGACCGCGGGGTCGAGATCCTCCAGCAAGTTGCAGCGCGGCACCATCAGCCGCAGCCCCTTGACCGGCAATTGCGTCAGCGGCTGGGACGCGAGCCCCGCGAGGACCGCATCGTAGGCTGCGCAGCACTCCACCGAATTCGCCAGCGGGCCCACCGAGTCCAGCGTCCACGACAACGGGAACGCGCCGTCCCGCGGGATGCGGCTCGCGGTCGGCTTGAACCCCGTCACTCCGCACAGGGCGGCGGGCAGGCGCACGGAACCGCGCGTGTCCGACCCCAGGCCCATTGCACACAAGCCGTCGGCGACGGCAACCGCCGCGCCCGAGGACGACCCGCCGGGGACACGGCCCGTCTTGCGGTCGTACGGGTTCTTCGGCGTGCCGTAGTGCGGGTTGAGGCCCACGCCGCCGAACGCGAATTCGACCATGTTGGTGCGACCCACCAGGATCGCGCCGGCCGCACGCAGCCTCGCCACCGCGGGAGCATCCGCCGCCGCCGGGGCGGCATCGTCCAGCACTTTCGAACCCGCGCGGGTCACGTCGCCCGCGACGTCGTAGAGGTCCTTTACCGAGACCGGGATGCCTTCGACCGGGGAGCGGACGATTCCGGCGCGGCGCAGCCGGTCCGAATGGTCGGCTTCGGCGAGCGCAGTCTGCGCGTAGGTCTTCACGAAAGCGCGCGCGCCCTCGCCTGCCGGGTCCGCGATCCGCGACAAGGCCTGCTCGACGAGTGCGCGGCTGGTGGTCTTGCCTGCGGCCAGGTCCTTGCCGAGCGTTGCGACGGTCCACATAGGCTGGGTCATCCGGTTCGGGGAAAGGCGCCGATTCTGCGGCGCGGCGCGCGGCGGCGTCAACCGCGTCGGCTCCATGCGCGGCGCGTTGCCGCATAATCGTTCGCGATGCGAACCGTTTCCCTCTCGCGCGGCGCGGCCGCGCTCGCCGGATGGCTTTTCGGCGGCACCTGCTACCTCTGCCGCGGGGAAAGCCGCGACACCTTGTGCGCAGCGTGCGCGGCCGACCTGCCCGGGCTTGCGCGCGAACGCTGCCCGCGCTGCGCGCTGCCCATGCCCGGTTCCGTCACCTGCGGCCGCTGTGCGTCGGATCCGCCGGCGTTCGACGCGACGGTCGCGGCATTTGCCTACGCCTTCCCGGCGGACGTCCTCGTGCAGGGTTTGAAGTTCCGTGGCGAGCTGGCGCTGGCGCGGCTAGTGGCGGACGCGCTCCTTGCGGAACTTGCCCTAGCGCCGCCAGCCGCCACCCGTGCGGACCTCATCGTCCCGGTGCCGCTGCACGCGCATCGATTGCGTGAGCGTGGTTACAACCAGTCGATGGAAATCGCGCGCGCGATCGGCGGGCGTCTCGGCGTCCCGGTGGTGGCGGACCTGTGCGAGCGGGTGCGCGACACGCCGGCGCAGCCGGGCCTGCCTTGGAAGGAACGTCGTGACAACGTGCGCGGCGCATTCAGCTGTACTCGGCCGCTCGACGGGAAGACTGTAGCTGTCGTCGACGACGTGATGACCACCGGGGCGACGCTCGTGGAAGTCGCCGCCACGCTGAGGAAGTTCGGCGCGCGCCGGGTCGTGAACTGGGTCGTCACGCGTGCGCTGGCGGACTGAAGCGTAAGGGAGGATCGTGTTCCACATCGTGCTCTACCGGCCGGAAATCCCGCCCAACACCGGCAACGTCATCCGCCTCGCGGCCAATACCGGCGCGCACCTGCACCTGGTCGAACCGCTCGGGTTCTCGCTCGACGACAGGCAACTGAAGCGTGCCGGGCTCGACTACCACGAGTACGCGCCGATGCGCGTGCACCGCGACTGGGCCGCGTGCCTCGCCGCCCTGGGCGATGCGCGGCTCTTCGCCTGCACCACCAAGGCAAGCGTGCGTCATACGACGCCGGTCTATGCGGCAGGCGATGCGTTCGTCTTCGGGCAGGAAACGCGCGGCCTTCCGGACGAGGTGATGGCGCAGTTCCCGCCCGAGAGGCGGCTGCGACTGCCCATGCGCCCCGGAAACCGGAGCCTCAACCTGTCGAACGCCGTGGCCGTGGTGGTCTTCGAGGCCTGGCGCCAGCTCGGCTTCGAGGGGGCCGGGGAGGTCTGAGGAGGGGCGTGTCCCCTCTTCTCTTCTCGTCTCGCCTAGCCTTCGCTCTTCGGGTCGCGCGACAGCAGCATTTCCAACGCCGCCTGCGGCGTGGCCGTGCCGGACAGCACCGCGTTCACCGCGCGCGTGATCGGCATCTCGATCCCGGCGCGTTCGGCCAGCCCCAGCGTCTCACGGGCCGAACTCACGCCCTCAGCCACATGCCCCAGCGAGCCGAGGATCGCGGCAAGCGAGCGGCCCTGCGCCAGTTCGAGGCCGACGCGCCGGTTGCGCGACAGCGAGCCGGTGGCCGTAAGGATCAGGTCACCCGCCCCGGTCAGGCCCATGATGGTCTCGGCGCTGCCGCCGAGCGCGACGCCCAGGCGCTGGATCTCGGCCAGCCCGCGCGTGACGAGTGCCGCCCGCGCGTTCTGGCCGAGGCCCATGCCGTCCGAGATTCCCACCGCGATCGCGAGCACGTTCTTCACCGCGCCACCGACCTCTACGCCGACGATGTCGCCTGTGTAGTACACGCGCAACCGGCCTCCATGGAGCGCCGCGGCGGTGTCGCGCGCAAATGCCGTATCGCAAGCGGCAAGGGTGAGCGCGCACGGAAGGCCCTGCGCCACCTCGAGCGCAAAGGACGGGCCGGACAGCGCGCCGCTCGAAGGCGCCGCGCCGCCAAACGCGTCCTCTACGACCTGGTGGGGTAACAGGCCGGTGCCGGCCTCGAAGCCCTTGCACAGCCAGATGAAAGGGGCGGCGTTATTCCGGTCGCGCAACGTCACGACGAGGGGGCGCAGGCCGGCCACGGGAACCGCAAGCACGATGAGTCCGGCCCCCGAAAGCGCCGCGTCGAACTCCGCGGTCACGCGCAGCGATTCCGGCAGCACCGGTTCCGGCAGGTAGCGTTCATTGCGGCGGGTCGAAGCCAAAGCTGCCGCCTGAACGGGGTCGCGCGCCCAGAGCGTGACATCGTGGCGGCCGGAGAGCGCGATACCGAGCGCGGTGCCCCAGGCGCCTGCGCCGAGGATCGCGGTCTTCATCGAAAGGAGCCGGTCACGGCCGGCGCGACGGGGCTAGAGGCCCCAGACGAGGCCGGCCTTGACGTAACCGGCCGACCCGTCGGAATGGCGCACGCGTACCCAGCCCCCCGGTGCGATCTCGACCAGTTCGAGGGCCACATTCTGCGTCGCCTGGAACGCGGCAGGCGAGGCATCGTCGGCGCGGCTCCTCGCTTCCACGTTCGGCGCGGTTACGATCACCATGCGCCGCTCGGTCAGCGACCTCTTCTCGACCCAGGAGAGCGCCCCCGTGTGGTCGCGGACTTTCACCCATGCATCGAGGTTGACGATGACTTCCACCGGGTAGTAACGCGAAGCCACGTAGACCGGCGTGGACGCTTTCGACGGCGCGTCGTACATGACCGCCGCGGCCTCGCCGACCGTGCGGAAATCGGCCGCCTGCGCGGTGGCCGCGCAGAGGAATACCGCCGCTGCGAGGGCGGGACGCATGGCTAGTGGGCGATCTCGATGCGGCCCTGCCCGGCCGCGCCCTGC
This sequence comes from Burkholderiales bacterium, assembly GCA_965279075.1. Classification (GTDB taxonomy): domain Bacteria; phylum Pseudomonadota; class Gammaproteobacteria; order Burkholderiales; family SG8-39; genus SZAS-79. Next base: position 95,844 of record CBDIHI010000005.1, read on the forward strand.
TGCTGCCGTTGCATGTAGAGCGCCTCGAACGACACCGGTGCGAGCAGCACCGGCGGGAACCCCGCGCGCGTCACCACATCGGACACGACCTCGCGCACGTAGGGGTACAGGATCGTCGGGCACCCGATGCCGAGCAGCGGCTCGAGCTCCTCGGCCGGGACGTTCTGGATGGTGAAGATGCCCGCCTGGGCCACCTCGGCGAGGAACATCGTCTTGTCGCCCGCCTTGGCGGTGACGGTGACGGTGACGGTCACTTCGTAAAGCGCTTCGGTGATGTGCTGGGACGCGGTGTGCACCTGCACGTCGAGCTCGGGCGCTTCGGCCTGCATGAACACCTGCGGCGCATTCGGCACCTCGAGCGAGAGGTCCTTTACGTAGATCTTCTCGATGTTGAAGGACGCTTGCTGTTCGGCCATGGGAGGTCTCTCGGTTCGGATTCGGTCGTATTCGTTCGGGTTCAGGCCCCGGCGAGCAGCGGGTCGAGCCTGCCGGTGCGGTCGAGGTCGTGGAGGTCGTCGCAGCCGCCGACGTAGGTCCCGCCGACCCAGATCTGCGGCACGCTGGTGCGCCCGGTCTTCGCGGTCATCTCGGCGCGGCGCTGCGGCTCGAGGTCGACGCGCACCTTGTCGATCGCGTCCACGCCCTTGCCGGCGAGCAGGCGCTCGGCGGCGATGCAGTACGGGCACGTCGCCGTGCAGTACATCAGGACCTGCGCCATGGCTATTTCAGCCTCCTATTTCTTCACGACGGGCAGGCCCGCCTGCTGCCAGGCCGGGAACCCGCCGGAAAGGTTCACCACGTTCCCGAACCCCTTGGCGCGCAGCATGGCGGCAGCCTTCGAGGCGCGGGCGCCCTCGCTGCCGCAGAGCACGATCACGGGCCCGGCCTTGTGCTTGTCGAGTTCGCCCGCGCGCTTCTCGACTTCTCCGAGCGGGATGTTCTTCGCGCCCAGCATGTGGCCGTTGGCGTATTCGGTCGGCTCGCGCACGTCCAGCACCAGCGCGTCCTCGCGATTGATCAGCTGCGTGGCCTGGAGCGTGCTGACCCAGGGCCCGCCGGAAGTGCGGCGCAGGTAGGGCCACAGCAGCATCGTGCCGGACACGGCCGCCACGGCGACCAGCATGAAGTTGTTCTTGATGAAATCCAGGGGAATCGGGAAGGCGTCCAAGGGGGCCGGGAGGGTCGTTGCAGGGCCCGTATTATAGAATAGGCGCAACCCGCCCAATGGGCTTCCTTCCCGCACCGTCCGGCCTCCACCCCATGTACAGACTCGTCCTCCTCCGCCACGGCGAATCCGACTGGAACCGCGAGAACCGATTCACCGGCTGGACCGACGTCGACCTGTCGGCCAGGGGCGTCGAGGAGGCACGCGCCGGCGGCCGCCTGCTGAAGGCGGAAGGCTACGCGTTCGACGTCGCCTTCACTTCGGTGCTGCGCCGCGCGATCAAGACGCTGTGGCTGACCCTCGAAGAAATGGATCGCATGTGGGTCCCGGTCGAGCACAGCTGGCGGCTGAACGAGCGCCATTACGGCGCGTTGCAGGGGCTCAACAAATCCGAGACCGCCGCCAGGTTCGGCGAGGCGCAGGTCCTCGTCTGGCGCAGGAGCTACGACACCCCGCCGCCGGCGCTGGAGAAGTCCGACCCGCGTTTCCCGGGCGGCGACCCGCGCTACGCCGGCCTGTCGCAGGCGGAACTGCCGCTCACCGAATGCCTCAAGGACACGGTCGCGCGCGTGATGCCGTACTGGAACGCTTCGATCGCGCCCGCGATCCGGTCCGGCAAGCGCGTGGTGGTCGCCGCGCACGGGAACTCGATCCGCGCGCTGGTCAAGTCCCTCGACGGCGTATCCGATGCCGACATCGTCGGCCTCAACATCCCGACCGCGATCCCGCTGGTGTACGAGCTCGACGCCGGCCTCAAGCCGCTGCGCCACTATTACCTCGGCGACCCGGCCGAGGTGGCGAGCCGCATCGCCGCGGTGTCCAGCCAGGGGAAGGCGAAGGTCTGAGCCATGAGGGTCGCGCCGTTCCTCGCGGCCGCCCTGACCTGCTGCTCGCTCGCCGTCGGTGCGCCGAAGGACAACACCTCGCCGCGCGAGGCCGAGGACCTCAGGAACCTGCGCACCCGCATTGACGCGCTCAAATCCGAGCTCGACCAGAAGGAGGCCACCCGGCGCGAATCGCGCGACGCGCTGCGCGAGTCGGAGCGGGCGATCTCGGACGCCGGTCGAGAACTGCGTACGCTGGAAGCCGAAAGCCGGGCCGCGCAGGACGAACTCAAGACGCTGGCGATACGCCGCCGCGCGCTGGGCGACGGGCTGGAGAAGCAGCAGGCCGCGCTAGGGCGCATGCTCGCGGCACGCTATGCAGCCGGGCCGCCCGACGCGCTGCGGGTAGCCCTGTCGGGCAGCGACCTCAATGCGGCCGCCCGCGACCTGTACTACCTCGGCATCCTGTCCCGGGCCGCCGCGCGGCTGCTCGGCATGTTCCGCGCGAATGCCGCCGAACTCGAGCAGGTGGCCCTGGAAGTGCGCGAAAAGGCCGCCAGGCTCGAAACCATCGAAACCGGCACGCGCGCCGAACGGGAGAAGATTGTCGCCGAATCGCGCGAGAGGAAGCGTTTGCTGGAGCGCCTGGCCGGCGATATCCGCGCCAGTCGCAGGGAGATCAAGGTCCTGCTTGCCGACGAGTCCCGCCTGGCGCGGCTGGTAGCGGAGATCGGCAAGGTCCTGTCGGCCAAGCCCGGCGCCGGCTTTTCGAGGCGGGAGGCGGTGAAGGAACGCCGGGGCACAGCCACCGACAAAGTCCCGGAGAGCGGCCCGGCCAGGGACGACGGCCCCTTCTCCGGGTTGCGGGGGTCGCTGCGATTACCGGTGCGCGGGGAACTAGTTGCCCGGTTCGGCAGTCCACACAGGGAAGGCGGCGGATCTTCCAAGGGCGTTTTCATCCGCTCGGCGGAAGGCCAGCAGGTTCGCTCCGTCGCCGCCGGCCGCGTCGTGTTCGCCGACTGGATGCGCGGCTTTGGCAACCTGATGATCGTGGACCATGGCGAGACCTACCTGTCGGTCTACGGCAACAACGAGACGCTGCTGAAACAGCCGGGCGATACGGTGACCTCCGGCGAGCCGATCGCCACCGTCGGGAGCACCGGTGGCAGCGAGGAAACGGGCTTATACTTTGAACTGCGGCATCTGGGAAAGGCTTTCGACCCCCTGCGCTGGTCGAACCTGAAATGAGTCCGCATCCGGGAGCAAGTGGAATGGGCAGCAACATCAAAGGCAGCAGGTTCCGTCAATTCGGGCTGGTGTTCGTCGGCGCGATCGCCGGCGTGCTGGTCAGCCTCAATTTCCAGGCGATCGCGCAACGCGACCGCTCGCCCCTGCCGATCGAGGAGCTGCGATCGTTCACGGAAGTGTTCGGCGCGATCAAGTCGAACTACGTCGAGCCGGTCGAGGACAAGAAGCTGATCAACGAGGCCATCAACGGCATGCTGACCGGCCTCGACCCGCACTCCGCGTACCTGGACGCCGACGCATTCAAGGAACTGCAGGTCGGCACGCAGGGCCAGTTCGGCGGCCTCGGCATCGAGGTCGGCATGGAGGACGGATTCGTGAAGGTCGTCTCGCCGATCGAGGACACGCCCGCCTATCGTGCCGGCGTGAAGCCCAACGACCTGATCGTCAAGCTCGACGACACGCCGGTGAAGGGCATGAGCCTGAACGACGCCGTGAAGAAGATGCGCGGCAAGCCGAACACCAACATCACGCTGACGATCTCCCGCAAGGGCGAGCAGCAGCTGATCGTGATCACCCTCACCCGCGCGGTCATCAAGGTGCAGAGCGTGAAGTCGAAGGTGGTCGAGCCCGGTTACGGCTACGTGCGCGTGTCGCAGTTCCAGGAGGCGACCGCCGAAAGCCTCGCGAAGGCACTGGACGTCATGTACAAGCAGGGCCCGCTCAAGGGCCTCGTGCTCGACCTGCGCAACGACCCGGGCGGGTTGCTCTACGGCGCGGTGGCCATCTCGGCCACGTTCCTGCCGCAGAAGGCGCTGGTGGTGTCGACGGACGGCCGCACCGAGGACGCGAAGCGGAAATACTTCGCCTCCCCCGACGACTACCTGCGCGGCGGCGGGCGCGACGACTTCCTCAAAGCCCTGCCCGCGGGCGTGAAGAACGTGCCGATGGTGGTGCTCGTCAATGGCGGCTCGGCCTCGGCCTCGGAGATCGTCGCCGGTGCCCTGCAGGACTACAAGCGCGCCACGGTCATGGGCACGCAGAGCTTCGGCAAGGGCTCGGTGCAGACCATCATGCCGCTGGGCAACAACACCGCGATCAAGCTCACGACGGCGCGTTACTACACGCCGAGCGGCCGCTCGATCCAGGCCAAGGGCATCACGCCGGACATCATCGTCGAGGAGCCGGGCGCGAACCCGCAGGCGCGGCTGCGCGAGGCCGACCTGCAGCGCCACCTGAGCAACGGCAAGGAAAAGGAAGACGCCGACAAGGCCGCGGCCGAGAAAGCCGCCGCGGCGAAGGCGAAGCCCGCCGCCCCTGTTCCCGCCGAGGACCCGGCCAAGAAGCCGATCGAACTCGGCTCGAAGGACGACTTCCAGCTCGCCCAGGCCCTCGCGCACCTGAAGGGCGAGCCGGTCAAGGGCCAGCCGCCGAAGACCGTCGCGGACGCCAAGTCCAACTGACCCGCGGCCGGGACCGGCAGTGCACGACGCGCAGCTGCTGCGCTACAGCCGCCACATCCTGCTCGACGAGTTCGGCGTCGAGGGCCAGCAGCGCATCCTCTCCAGCCACGTACTGATCGTCGGCGCGGGCGGCCTAGGCTGCCCCGCCGCGCTCTACCTCGCCGCGAGCGGCGTGGGGCGGATCACGATCGCGGACGGCGACAAGGTCGACGCCACCAACCTGCAACGCCAGATCCTGTATCGCGACACGGCCGTCGGGCAGCCCAAGGCCGATTCGGCGAAGGCTGCGCTTGCCGGGGTGAATCCCGAAGTGTCCGTGGTCGCGCTGGGCGAGAGGCTGGAAGGCGGGCGGCTCGGCGAGCTGGTGGCGTCGGCCGACGTGGTGCTCGACTGCACCGACAACTTTGCCACGCGCCATGCGCTCAACCGCGCCTGCGTGCGGCACGCGAAGCCGCTGGTCTCGGGCGCGGCGATCCGGTTCGACGGGCAGCTCGCGGTGTTCGACCTGCGGGCGAAAGACGCGCCCTGCTACGCGTGCCTCTTTCCCGAGGATGCCGCGGCGGAAGACGTGGCCTGCGCGGTGATGGGCGTGTTCTCGCCGCTGACCGGGACCATCGGCGCGCTGCAGGCGGCCGAGGCGATCAAGCTGCTCGCGGGGTTCGGCACGCCCCTCTCGGGACGGCTGCAGATGTTCGACGCGCTGCACGCGGAATGGCGCACGGTGCGCGTGCCGAAGGATCCGGGTTGCCCGGCCTGCGGAGCAAAATCCTGAAGATTATTTCCTGAAAGTCCGCGACAGGCGCGGCGTTCCGGCGAGATTGAATGCCGGTTTTGAAAACTAGCCTACGTAGCGCCAGTGCCCGGCAAGGGACTCGGAGGGCTTCTTGGAGAAGCCGCTGTGCGCATACGAGTGCAGGCATCCGATCGTGTATCGCACCAGCGCGGCCGCGTGCGCGGCCGGATCGCCGCCGTTGGCAGCCTGCTCCTGCGCGGCGGCAAGCTTCAGGGACTGCTTCAGCGTCGCCTCGAAGCGCTCGAAGAACTGGTTCATGCGCGCCTGCAGCCTTTCGTGTTCGCCGACCAGCGCCTCGCCGGTCAGCACGCGGACCATTCCCGGGTTGGTCTCGGCGAACGCGAGCAGCGTCTCGACCAGCTTCGGCGCCTGGCGGCGTACGTCGCCCTCTTCTTCTGCGATGCGGTTGGCGAGCGTGAAGATCGAGCTCTCGATGAACTCGATCAGGCCCTCGTACATCTGGGCCTTCGACGCGAAGTGCCGGTACAGCGCGGCCTCCGACACGTCGAGCTTCTCGGCCAGCAGCGCGGTGGTGATCTTCTCTCGGCGCGGGGCTTCGAGGATCCCGGCCAGCGCCCTGAGGATCTCGAGGCGGCGCTCGCCCTTCTTGCGTTCGCTCTTCTCGCGCGGCATGTCAGGAGTGGATGTTCATGGACGCGCAGATTGTATCGCTAGAACGGGCGACGGGGGCCGGGGCCGGTGCGCGCCGCGAAACGCGTGCGAAACACATGACGGGGCAGGTCGAGCACCGAGCCGACCTTGAGGTCGACGTAGCGGGGCCTGGCGACCCCGCCGGCCACCCAGACGGTGGCGATCCCCAGGCGCTTGGCCGCCTGCAGGTTCTCCAGCATGTCGTCGACGAACACGCAGCGTTCCGGGTCGAGCTTGTGCGTGCGCATCAGCACGTGGAAACCGGCCGACGAAGGCTTGGGCCGGTAGCGCGTGCTCTCGATCGTGTAGACCGCGTCGAAATGCCGGCGCACGCCCATCGCTGCGAGGATCTGCTCGACGTAGTGCCGGGGCGCGTTCGAGAACACCAGCTTCGTGCCGCCCAGGCGCGCGAGGGCGTGCCGGAGCGCGTTCTCGTGGACGAGCATCCCGGCGAGCTCCGGAAAGCGATGCGTGGCACTGAGGAACTCGCGTGGATCGGTCCCGTGGTGCCGCATGAGGCCCGACAGCGTGGTGCCGTACTTCTGCCAGAAGCCGGCGCGCATCGTGTTAGCGCCGTCCTCGTCGACACCGAACTTGAGCTTGATGTACTCGTTGATCTGCACGTGCATCGACGGGAAGATGTGCGGCCTCGCGTCGTGCAGGGTGTTGTCGAGGTCGAAGATCCACACCCGCCGCGACGCGGGGATGCCGGCGATGCGCATTACTTGGAGCGGATCAGCGTGCCCACGCCCTGGTCGGTCAGCACCTCGAGCAGCAGCGCGTGCGGCACGCGCCCGTCGATGATGTGCACCGTCTTCACGCCGCTCCGCGCCGCCTCGAGCGCAGAGGAGATCTTCGGCAGCATGCCGCCGGAGAGGATCCCGCTCGCGACCATCTCGTCGATCTGGCGAGGCGTGACGCCGGTCAGCAGCTGGCCCTTCTCGTCCAGCACACCCGGCGTATTGGTGAGCAGCACCAGCTTCTCGGCGTGCAGCACCTCGGCCAGCTTGCCGGCCACGAGGTCGGCATTGATGTTGAAGCTCTCGCCGTCGTGGCCCACGCCGATCGGCGCGACCACGGGGATGAACCCGCCGGTCTCCAGGGCCGTGATCACCGCAGGGTCGATCGACTCGATCTCCCCGACCTGCCCGATGTCGACGAATTCGTCGGGCCTGTCCTTCGACGGCAGCATCAGCTTTCTCGCGCGGATGAAGGCGCCGTCCTGGCCGGTGAGGCCGACCGCCTTGCCACCGGCACGGTTGATCAGCGTGACGATGTCCTTGTTGACCGCGCCGCCGAGCACCATCTCGACCACGTCCATGGTTGCCGCATCGGTGACGCGCATGCCCTGGACGAACTCGCTCTTGATGTCGAGTTCCTTCAGCATCCTCTCGATCTGCGGGCCGCCGCCGTGCACGACCACCGGATTCATGCCGACGAGCTTGAGGAGCACGACGTCGCGCGCGAAGTCCGCCTGCAGGGCCGCGTCGACCATCGCATTGCCGCCGAACTTGACCACGATCGTCTTGCCGTGAAAGCGGCGGATGTACGGGAGCGCCTCGGCGAGGATGCGCGCTTTTTCGGGGGCTTGGCTGTTTGAGCTCATGGGGGATTCTACAAAGAAAAAAGGGCCGGCGCTTTGCGCACCGGCCCTTCTCCTGCCACGCCCGCTGCCTGCCGGGGACTACTGGATCGTGATCTGCTTTCTGGTTGCGGCGGCTTTCTTCGGCAGCGTCAGCTCGAGCACGCCGTCGGCGAATTTCGCCTGCGCGCCCGCCTCGTCGACCTCCTGCGGCAGCGTGAAGCTGCGGCTGACCTTGCCGTAGGCGCGCTCGGTGTGCAGCACGCGCTCACCCTCGGCAACTTCCTTCTCGCGCTTCATCTCGGCGGCCAGCGTCACCTGCGCGCCGTCGATCGTCAGCTGGATGTCTTCCTTCTTCACGCCGGGCAGTTCGGCATGCACGAAGTACGCGCCGTTCCTCTCGGTCACGTCCACCTTCACGCGGGCAACCGCTTCGCGGCCGTCCGCATACGAGACCGGGCGCACCAGGAACCCCTTGAACAAGTCGTCGACCAGGTCGCCGAAGTAGTCCGCGCGCGGGTCAAAACGGGTAACGTTCACCATGATCGCTCTCCTTTCCTCTCTGAAGCGCGGGGCACCGGCCCCGCATGTCCGATAGATGGGGCGGGGCCGGCGGGTTTCAAGCCCCCCGCCGCGCGCTCACAGGACGTAGCGCGCAAGGTCTTCATTTTTCGAAAGTTCGGACAGCCTCGCGTCGACGTAGGCGGCGTCGATGAGGACCGTTTCGGGGCCGCGGCGCCCGGCTTCGAAGGCGACCTCCTCAAGGAGCTTCTCGAGCACGGTGTAGAGCCGCCGCGCGCCGATGTTCTCCATCTGTTCGTTCACCGTGAACGCGATCTCGGCCAGCCGCCGGATCGCCTCCGGCAGGAAGTCGACCGTCAGGCCCTCGGTGGCGAGCAGCGCCTCGTACTGGCGGGTCAGGCACGCATCTGTGCCGGTCAGGATCTTCTCGAAGTCGTCCACCGACAGCGAGTCGAGCTCGACCCGGATCGGGAAGCGCCCCTGCAGCTCGGGGATCAGGTCCGAGGGCTTGGCGTAGTGGAACGCCCCGCTCGCGATGAAGAGGATGTGGTCGGTCTTCACCATGCCGTACTTGGTCGTGACCGTCGTACCTTCGACCAGCGGCAGGAGGTCGCGCTGCACGCCCTGCCGCGACACGTCCGCGCCGCCCACTTCGGAGCGGCTCGCGATCTTGTCGACCTCGTCGAGGAACACGATGCCGTTCTGCTCGACGTTCTCCAGCGCCTTCGTCTTCAGGTCTTCGTCGGAGACCATCCGTGCCGCCTCCTCGTCGCAGATCAATGCCATCGCCTCGCGGATCTTCAGCTTGCGGGTCTTCCTGCGTCCCGCGCCGAGATTCTGGAACATGCCCTGGATCTGCGACGTCAGCTCCTCCATGCCCGGCGGGGTCATGATCTCCATCTGCGGCTGGGCCGCGGCGACCTCGATCTCGATTTCCTTGTCGTCGAGCTCGCCCTCGCGCAGCTTCTTCCTGAATTTCTGCCGCGTGGGATTTCCGGCCGCGACGTCCGTATTCGCGGCAAACCCGACTTCCCGCGCCGGCGGCAGCAGCGCGTCGAGCACGCGCTCTTCCGCCGCGTCCTGCGCGAGGCTGCGCACGCGGCGCATCGCCTGCTCGCGCGCGCCCTTCACCGAGATTTCGACCAGGTCGCGGATGATCGTGTCCACGTCGCGACCAACGTAGCCGACCTCCGTGAACTTGGTCGCCTCGACCTTGATGAACGGGGCGTCGGCAAGCTTCGCCAGGCGCCGCGCGATCTCGGTCTTGCCCACACCCGTGGGTCCGATCATCAGGATGTTCTTCGGCGTGATCTCCTGACGCAGCGGCTCGGCCACCTGCTGGCGGCGCCAGCGGTTGCGCAGCGCGATCGCCACCGCGCGCTTGGCCTTGTCCTGCCCGACGATATGCTTGTCCAGCTCGTGGACGATCTCCTGCGGCATCATCGAACTCATTCCAGCACCTCGATCACCCGCTGGTGATTCGTGTAAATGCACAGGTCGGCCGCGATCGAAAGCGACCGCTCGACGATGTCCCGCGCGCCCAGTTCCGTGTTCTCGAGGAGGGCGCGCGCCGCCGACTGCGCGTACGGCCCGCCCGAACCGATCGCGACGATCCCGTGCTCGGGCTCAAGCACGTCGCCCTGCCCCGTGATGACAAGCGAGTGCTCGCGGTCGGCCACGGACAGCATCGCTTCCAGCCGGCGCAGCATGCGATCGGTGCGCCAGTCCTTGGCGAGTTCGACCGCCGAGCGCATCAGGTGGCCCTGGTGCTTTTCGAGCTTCGCCTCGAAACGCTCGAACAGCGTGAAGGCGTCGGCCGTGCCGCCCGCGAACCCGGCCAGTATCTTGTCGTGGTACAGGCGCCGCACCTTGCGGGCGCCGCCCTTGATGACGATGTGCCCGAGGGTGACCTGCCCGTCCCCGCCCAGCGCGACGCTGTTGCCGCGTCGCACGGAAAGGATGGTCGTGCCGTGGAATTGTTCCATGCTGGATCCGAAGGGTTGACCTGTGAGAAATGGTGCCGGGCCCGCTGCATTGCAAGCCCCGCGCCGCCCCTTATTATCTCCTCACGAAGAGGGCCGCCATCGCCCCGGCCAGCGCCATCGTGCAGACGACCATCGGCCCCGAGGGCAGGTCGGCCCCGGCGGACGCCGCCAGGCCCGACGCATAACCCAGCGCGCCGATCGCATAGGCGCAGGCCAGCCGGCGCCTCTTAACGTAGAACGTCGCAAGCGCAGGGATCACCAGGGTCGCGAACACCAGGTACAACCCGACCAGCTGCACCGATATGGTCACCGCGCAGGCGAACAGCACGTAGAACCCGGCCCGGCCGATACGTTCGCGAAGGCCGAACCACACCGCAACGATGACCCCGTACACGAGGGCATCGAGAGGCAGGCGGGACGGGTTCACCCACAGGATCTGCCCGACGAGGAGGTCCTTCAGGTGCTCCCCGCCGTGTGGGTTGCCAGCGAGAAGCAGGACCGCCGCGCTCGACGCGATCACGAACGTCACGCCGATGATCGCCTCCTGCACTTCGGGCCAGCGCCGCTCGGTCCACGTCAGCAGCAGCGCCGCCGCAAGGGCCGCCGACAGCGCGGCGACCTGCATCGCCGCGCCTTGGGGCTCCCAGCCCAGTGTGTCCGCGAAAATCACGCCGAGCCCCGCGATCTGCGCAATTGCCAGGTCGATGAACACGATGCCGCGGCCGATCACCTGCATGCCGAGCGGCACATGGGTGGCCGTGACCAGCAGGCCGGCGATCATCGCCGGCAGCAGCAGTCCGAGGCTCGTCGCGTCGAGATTCACTTGACCGCCGCCAGCAGCCGGTCGAGCGTGTCGTCGAACAGGCCGAAGAGATCCTTCGACCGCTCGCTCCCGCCGACCGTGTACGGCAGCATCGCGGCCGGGATCCCGGTGCGCCCGGAAAGGAACTCGGCAGCCTTGGGGCTGTTGTACGCCGAATAGACGATCACCTTCGCGGGAGCCGCCTTCATCCGGTCGACCAGGTCCGCAAGGTGCGAAGGCGTAGGCGGCAGGCCGGGCTTGGGCTCGAGGCTTCCCGCCTCCTGCAGGCCCAGCCAATGGATCAGGTACGACATGTCCTTATGGTAGACGACCAGGGGGACGCCCCTGAGGCGAGCGCCGGCCTTCTCCCAACGTGCCGTCGCCGCCTGCCAGCGCCCGAGAAAGGTTGCGAGTCCCGCCTTGTAGGCCGCGGCATTGCCCGGATCGACCTGCGCGAGGCGCGCGCCCAGCGCCTCGGCGACTTTCGCGATGTTGCGCGGGTCAAGGTGCACGTGCGGATTCCCGCCGGGATGCACGTCGCCCATGGCCCGGTCGAGCGTCCTGGGTATCTCCAGCCGCGTCACGAACTGCGAGGCTTCGAGGAACCCCGGCGTGCCCGGCTGGACCTTCGCGTTGCCCGATTGCGAGAACAGCAGCGGCAGCCAGCCCACTTCGAGTTCCGACCCGGTGCAGACGACGAGGTCCGCGGAACGGGTCCGTGCGATGAGGCTCGGCCGCGCCTCGATCCTGTGCGGGTCCTGCAGCGCAGTGGTCGCGGAGTACACCGCGACCCGGTCCCCGCCGATCTCCCTGGCGAGCGCCCCCCACTCGGGTTCGCAAGCGAAAACGTTGAGCGCGGCAGCGGCAGGCAACGTGGCGGACACGAATACGAACGCGAACAGCGTCTTCAATGTCGTTCTCATCGCATCACCTCAGAACTTGTGCGCACCATGGGCCCCGAGGCTCATGATGTACTGGAGGAAAACCTGGTTGTCGGTCACGCCGGGCTGCGAGCGGTCGCGCGCGAACTGGAGCCTCAGGCGGCTGAACTCGCTCGGGCTCCAGTCGACCATGAAGGTGTTCCTGGTCGGCTTGTAGGCACTCAGGATCGGGAAATCCGCTGCGGCCAGCGCGCCCGATCCGACGAGGCCGATGGCGGCGGTGCCCGATTCAAGGCGGTCGTAGCGGTAGCCCGCACGCCATTGCGGCATGAACTGGTAGACGCCCTGCACATAGAGGCCCGACTGGCGCGACGCATAGGCATCGGTTTGCGTGCCGAGCGAGGCGGCGGCGGTGTCGTAGGTGAGCGCGCCGTTCTCCATGCGCCGGAAGTACTCCCCCTGAAGCTTGAAGCTGGTCTGCGTCGCGTTGCCGTTCGGCGCCCACTTCAGCACGCCGTCCAGCACCCACAGCCGGCTGCGGCCCGTGAAGCTGTTGGTCACGCCGGCCCCGGCGGAATCGAGGTCGGTGTAGGTGCGGTCCTGCGGCGAGGTCCGCAAGTGCGACAACCCGACGCGCCACGCGGTGCTGTCGCCGATGTCGCCGCCGAGGTGCGCGAACAGCACCCCGGACCCCAGGCCGTTCTTGCTGCGGCCGCCGTCGGGTCCGCCGGGAAACGCCCGTCCGCGTCCCGCTTCGGCGCCGAGCGCGAAGTACACGTCGGTCGGCGCGACCCACTTCAGCTGTACCCCGTCGTCGGAAAGCTGGTTGCCGAGGAAGGCCTTCGCCGCGAGGGATGCATCGGTGAAATCCCACGCATGCGCATGGATCTCATTCTGGTAGCCCACCCCCGAATAGAACCGCCCCGCCTTCAGTGTGAAGCCGTTCGACAGGCCCAGCGTCTGCAGGTAGCCCTCCTCGATGCCTATGCTGTTGTCCGCGCCGATCGCGGCGATCAGCGTGCCGCGGAAATACGAGTCGACGTTGGCGCTCAGCACGAGTTCCGACTCGCCAAGGCTGAGGCCGCGGGCCGGCGGCGCGACTTCCCCGCCCGTAGGCGCGAAGCCCGAGAGGCGGTAGCTGGCAGGGTCGCGCTTGAGGTTGCCGTACGTGCCGTTGAGGATCAGGGAGATCCCGGGGTTGAACGCACTTTGCCCGGGCGAAGCCTGGCCGGACGCGCTGCCGCCAGCCTGTGCCACGGCCCGTGTGGCGACGGACTCCGCCTTGCTCGCCGCGGCTTCGGCACGGCCCGTGGACTGCTCGGCCTGCTGCAGGCGCCTCTCCAGTGCCTCGATGCGCTTCTCGTAACTATCCTTAAGTTGCCTGACCTGCTCGCGCAGTTCCTTCAAGTCCTCGTCGCTTGCCGCGAATGCGGCGCACGGCGCCGCCAGCGCGGTGGCGACGGCGAATGCAATAAGCCAGTGCTTGTACATGACCTCTCCTCGAATCCATGGTGGTGCCCCCCTCGCGGGAGCGCACGACAAGGCCGCACGATCGCGGCCGCAGGGAAACTCAGGCGGAGAAGGGAGGGGCGCGGGAGCGGAACGCCGCGGCGGGTGCTTCGCCGGTGCGTACTGCTATGGGAGGAAGTACGTGTTGCGAGACATCACCGGCAACCAGGAAGGTGCCGGCTTCCGCCGCCGTGCCGTCCAGCGCGTGGACGACCAGGCATTGGTCGGTGGCATGCTTGAGCGGCGACGGTGCTTTTTCGTCCTGCGCGGCCGCCGCGGCGAGGTCATGCTGCGCATGGGCGAGCGCATGCAGCTGCGCCGCGCTGCCGGAAAAGGCCAGCGCGAACGCGAGGAGCAGTCTCAGGAAGAAGGGCTTGCCCATGCGTGGATCATACCCGCGACGTCAAATGCCCCTGGTGCAGGGCTACTTCGCCCCCGCGAGGCACTGGTCGAGGCCGGCGATGAAGAGGTCCTTCGGGAGCTTCCTGCCGATGAACACCATCAGCGAAGCCTTCTTGTCGGTCTTCGCCCAGGGCTTGCCGACATCGCCGCCCATCATCATGTGCACGCCCTGGAAGACGACGCGGTTGGGATTGCCCTTCATCCACAGCACGCCCTTGTAGCGCAGCAGGTCCGGGCCGTAGACCTGGATCATGCCGCCGAGGAACTGCTCGAGCTTGGCGCCGTCGAAAGGCTTGTCGGTGCGGTAGATGAACGACTCGACCTCGTCGTGGTGCTCGTGCGCCGAGTCGGTGAGGAAATCCGGCTCCAGCTCGAGGATCGCGTTGAGGTTGAAGCCGCGGATGTCGAGCACCTCGGCGATGGGCGCATTGCCGAAATGCACGTGCTTGATCGGCGCGCGCGGGTTCATCTTGCGGATGCGGTCCGACAGCGACTTCACTTCCTCTTCCGTGACCAGGTCGGTCTTCGACATCAGGATCCGGTCGGCGAAACCCACCTGCTCCTGCGCCTCGTGGTATTCGTCGAGCGTCTCGGGGGCGTGCTTGGCGTCGACGATGGTGAGGATCGAATCGAGCAGGTAGCTGCCGCCGATCTCCTCGTCGGTGAAGAAGGTCTGCGCCACCGGGCCCGGGTCGGCCATGCCGGTGGTCTCGATGATCACGCGGTCGAACTTCAGGGCCCCGCTCGCGCGCTTGTCCTTGAGCGAGCCGAGGATGCGGATCAGGTCACCGCGCACCGTGCAGCAGATGCAGCCGTTGTTCATCTCGACGATCTGCTCGTCGCCGGTCTCGAGGATGTCGTTGTCCACGCCGACTTCGCCGAACTCGTTCTCGATCACGGCGATCTTCTGGCCGTGGTCTTCCTTGAGGATGCGGTTCAGCAGCGTGGTCTTGCCGCTGCCGAGAAAGCCCGTGAGGATGGTGACGGGGATCATCTGGTCCTGCTGCATGGCGACTCCTGGGTGCTGCTGTGCTGGGGAGGGCGGATTCTACTCCGTGGCCGAGCCTGTAAGGAACCGCGCCCGCAGTGCGACGAGTCCGGGACACCATATGGAGGATCGCAATGAAGGATTCAAGCCCTTACCTCGGCGCATCCCTGTCCCGCCGCGGCTTCCTCGGCGCTTCGGCCGCGGCCTTGGCCACGGCGGCAACCGGGGTTTGGCTGCCGCTGGAGGCCGGCGCGGCCAACAGCAGCATCCACGACTTGCGCGGCGAGGTCCTGGTGAACGGGAAGAGGATCACCCGGAATGCGGCGATCCGGCTCGGCGACACCGTGGCCACCGGCATGGGCGGCTACCTCGTGTTCGCGCTGGGCGGGGACGCGTTCATGCTGCGCGAGAAGAGCGAGCTGCGGATCGACCCTGCGCCCAGGGACAACCTGATCGTCACGGGCCTGCGCCTGGTCACCGGCGCGCTCGGGGCGGTGTTCGGAAAACGGCCGGCAGGCAAAGTCAACATCGTCGCCGCCACGGTCACGGCCGGGATTCGCGGCACGGGTGTCTACATGGAAGCGCACGACGAAGGCACCTATTTCTGCAGCTGCTACGGCACGGTGGACCTGCAGGCCAACGCCAACCCGAGCGATCGCGAGAGCATCGTCGCTTCGCGCCACAACAACCCGCGCATGATCCTGAAGGAAGCGCGGAACGGCGAGCTGTTCCTGCCTTCGACCTTCCAGACGCACACCGACGACGAGATGGACCGGCTGGAGAAGGCCGTCGGGCGCCGTGCCCCCTGGTCTCAGGCGCGGTAGACCAGCAGCCCCTTGAGGTAGTCGCCCTCGGGAAACTCCAGCGCCACCGGATGGTCGGCCGCCGGTCCGAAGCGCTCGATGATGCGTGCGTCCGCCCCCGCGTCCAGCGCGGCGCCGGCGACGATCTTCTGGAACAGGTCCGGCGACACGCCACCCGAGCAGGAGAAGGTCGCGAGCAGGCCGCCCGGCGAAAGGAGCTTCAGCGCGAGCAGGTTGATGTCCTTGTAGGCCCGCGAGGCTTTCTCCACCTGCGCCGCAGTCGGCGCGAACTTGGGCGGGTCGAGCACGATCAGGTCGAACTTCGCACCGCGGTTGCGCAGGTCCCTCAGGTGCAGGAACACGTCCGCCTCCTTGAACGAAAGGCGCGACGCGTCCAGCGCATTGGCCTTGAGGTTGCGCTGCGCCATCGCGATCGCCGTGCCTGAACTGTCGATCGCGCTCACGTGCTTCGCCCCGCCCGCCAGCGACGAGATCGCGAAGCCCCCGGTGTAGCAGAAGCAATCCAGCACTTCGCGCCCCGCGGAGATCTGCCTCACGCGCAGGCGGTTCGCGCGCTGGTCGAGGAAGAATCCCGTTTTCTGCCCCGCCGCAACGTCGACGCGGAACACGAGGCCGTGCTCGCTGATCGCGCAGCTCGAGGCATCGCTGTTGCCGCGCACGAAGCCGGCGCGTTCGGGCAGGCCTTCGAGCGTGCGTACCTCGGCGTCCGAGCGCTCGAACACCGCTTCGCAGCGCGTGAGCTCCACCAGCGCATCGAGGATCTCCTCGCGCCAGCGCTCCGTTCCGGCCGACAGGAACTGCGCGACCAGCACGTCCGCATAGCGGTCGACGATCAGGCCGGGAATGCCGTCAGACTCGCCGTGGACCAGCCGCATCGCGTTGGTGTGTTCGCCGAGCGGCAACCTCGCGCGCATGTCCAGTGCCCGCTGCAGCCGCTCGCGCAGGAACGCGGCGTCGACCTTCGCCGCGGCGTCCCAGGTCCACATGCGCCCGCGGATCTGCGACTGCGGACTGTAGGCCGCAAGCCCGAGCGGCTGGCCCTCGGCGCTGCGCACGAGGACCGTGTCGCCGCTTTGGGGGTCGCCGACGAGCTTCTCGATCGCGCCGGAGAACACCCACGGATGGCGGCGCTTGATCGACTTGTCGCGCCCCTCCTTGAGCACGAGGACCGGCGGCGTACCCTTCGCGCTCATACGAACCCCAGGATGCCCGCCAGCGCGCCGGAGGCGATGAGCCACAGCGGATGCACCTTGGTGCGCCACGCGATCAATGCCGCTGCGACCGTGCAAACCATCGCCGGGCCGTTGCTCACGTTGGCGCCGGCCAGCAGTACGCCGGAGGCCAGCACGAGGCCGATCGTGATCGGTGCGAGGCCGTTGTCGACGATCTCGCGCCAGGCTGCAGCGCCTGCACGGCGCCAGAGCATGCGGTCCGCGTAATACGTCAGCAGGCTCGAGGGCAGGATCATCGCCACCGTCGTGACGAGCGCACCGGCGATGCCCGCGACCTGCCAGCCGAACAGGCTCACGACCAGCACGTTGGGGCCGGGCGCGGCCTGGGCCAGCGCGAAGAGGTCGCTGAACTCGCGGCCCGTGATCCAGCCGTGCACGTCCACCAGGCTGCGGTGCATCTCCGGCAGCACCGAAACCGCCCCGCCGACCGACAGCAGCGACAGCACCGCGAAATCCGTGGCGAGGACCGACAGGCGTTCGATCATGGCGCAGGCCTGTGGCCGAACCACGCGGCTGCGATCGACACCGGCACCGCGACGGCGAGCACCAGCGCGAGCGGCATCCGCAGCAGCGACACCGCGCAGAAGGCCGCCACGCCGAACACGGCCCGCCACGTGCGCATCCGTGGCGAGGCCGCCATGCGCAGCGCGGTCGCTATGATGAGCCCCGCTGCGACGGCCGACACGCCTCGCAGGGCCGAGGCCACCGCGGGCAGCTGTGCGTAGCCGGAATACAGCACGCCGAGCATCAGCACCCCCACGAAAGGCACCGCGAGGATGCCGGCCAGCGCGGCGATCGCCCCTCGCGCGCCGAAGTGCCTCGCGCCTATGCAGATCGACACGTTGACGATGTTGGGCCCGGGCAGCGCCTGGCAGCGCGACACGATGTCGGTGAACTCGTCCATCGTCAGCCAGCGGTAGCTGTCGACCAGCGTGTGCCGCGCCACGGGCAGTACGCCGCCGAAGCCCTGCAGGCCCAGCTTCATGAAGGCGTGGAAGAGCTCCCCTAGCGAGCGCGGGACGTTCCTCGGGGTGATGGCCTCGGACGCCGCGCTCATTTCTTGCGGGCCCTCGGATGGGCCTTGTCGTAGACCTTGGCCAGCGCCTGGAAATCAAGGTGGGTGTAGATCTGCGTGGTCGAGATGCTGGCGTGGCCGAGCATCTCCTGCACCGCGCGCAGGTCCTGCGAGGACTGCAGCACGTGGCTGGCGAACGAGTGCCGCAGCATGTGCGGGTGGACCTTCCCCCCGGCGCCGTGCGCCTGTGCCCATGCGTCCAGCCGCGTCGCGAGCGCCGAGGCCGAGATGCGTTTGCCGCGCGCGCCCACGAAAAGCGCCTTTTCTCCCGGCGCAGCGAGCTGCGCGCGCACCTCAATCCACGCCGCCAGTGCTTCGCGCGCCTTCGAGCCCACCGGGATCGTGCGTGTCTTGGAGCCCTTGCCGGTCACTGTGACCAGGCCTTCGCGCAAGTCGAGGCGCCCGTCACCCCAGTCCAGGGACAGCACTTCCGCGCGCCGCAGGCCGGAGGAATACATCAGCTCGAACATCGCGTGGTCGCGCAGCTGTTCCACGGTGCCGCCGGTCGGGACCTCGAGCAGCCGTTGCGCGGCTTCCACCGACAGCGCCTTGGGCAACGTGCGCGGGGCCCTGGCGGCGCGAATGCCTGCGCAGGGATTGGCCGCGAACCCCTTGTGGCGCACGAGCCAGTGGTAGAGCCCGCGCCAGGCCGACAGCAGGTTGGCCAGCGCGCGCGGCGCGAGGCCCTTGGCGTGCAGCCGCGCGATCGAACGGCGCACCTGGGCGCCTTGCATCGATTCGAGCCGCGCCGCGCCCAGCAACTCGAGCAGCTTCGCTAGGCTGCGCGCATAGTTGGCAACCGTGACCGCCGAAAGGTGGCGCTGGTGGGCCAGCGACCCGAGGTACTCCTGCACGAGGAGGGCGTCTGGATGCGTGGCCGGGGTCTGCTCCACGCCGGCCCCCTTCACAACCGGGATGCGAGCGCCGCCGCCGCAAGTTCCCCGATGCGGCGCAGGTAGAGCGTGCCCATCTCGGGGAAGAAGCGGCCGGGATCCTCGCTGCCCAGCGCCAGCATGCCGAAGGCCTTGGCGGTGCCGAGCGGGACCAGCGCGATCGAGCGGACGTGTTCGGCCGACTCGCGGAACCACGGCAGGAACGCGCAGCCTTCCGCCGGCCCGCACAGCGGCGAGCCCATCGTGTCAACCAGCGCCCGCTGCTCGTCGGTCACCGGGGCACCCTCGGCCGTGCCGTCCAGCAGCGTCTGGCCCCAGATGCGCAGCGCCACGTGCGGCACGGCGAAATCCTCGCGCAGGTGGAAGTACAGGGCGTGGACCACGGCGGCGAAATTCTTCGCGCCGAGCAGGGCCGAGGCCATGCGGTGCACCTTCTCGCTGATCGCGTCGTTCTCCTCGCCGAACTGGATCAGCTCGGAGAGCTTGCCTTCAAGCAGCTTGACCTTGTCGCGCAGGCCCAGCGTCTGGCGCTCAGAGAGCGGGATCGCGCGGCCGCCGTAGGGATGCGGCACGTACACCGATTCGAGCAGCCCGGGTTGCTGTTCAAGCAGCTGCGCGAGCAACTGCGCGAAGTGCTCCGGGTGGTCCTTCAGGTACTGGCCTGCTTCGTCAGAGTTCAATGGTTCCCTCGAATACGGAGGTGGCGGGGCCCTTCATCCACACCGGATTGTCGCCGCCCGCCCAAGCTATGGTCAATCGCCCGCCGCGCGTTTCCACCGAAACCGGCGCATCAAGCAGGCCGCGTGCGATTCCCGACACCACGGCCGCACAAGCGCCGGTGCCACAGGCGAGCGTCTCGCCGGCGCCGCGCTCGAACACCCGCAGGCGGATCGAGTGCCGGTCCACGACCTGCATGTAGCCGGCGTTCACGCGCCTCGTGAACAGGGGGTGGCGTTCGACCAGCGGGCCCTGGGAGGCCACGGGCGCCGCATCTACGTCCGGGACCACCTGCACCGCATGCGGGTTGCCCATCGACAGCACGCTGATCTCGACCGCACTGCCGGCCACCTCGATGGACTGCACCATGCCCGGGGCGCTGCCGGAAAAAGGCACTTTCGCGGGGTCGAACACCGGCGCGCCCATGTTGACCGTGACCTCGCCGTCGTCCTCGAGGCGCGGCTCGATGATCCCGGCCAGCGTCTCGACGCGCAGGCTGCGCTTCTGCGTGAGGCCGCGCTGGTGCACGAACTTCACGAAACAGCGCGCGCCGTTGCCGCACTGTTCGACCTCGCCGCCGTCGGCGTTGAAGATCCGGTAGCGGAAATCGGCGTCCTTGCCGGAAGCCTTCTCGACCACCAGGACCTGGTCGCAACCCACGCCGAAATGCCGGTCGGCGAGCGTCTTCAGTTGCCCGGCGGCCAGCCCGAAGGGCGCCGACGTCGCGTCGAACACGACGAAATCGTTGCCCGCGCCCTGCATTTTCGTGAAGGCGACTTTCATCCCCCGACCTTCATCCGACCAGCTTCCGGTACTCGGTGGAGATGCAGCGGTCCATCACGACCGTCATGCCCGCGGCCAGCGCACGTTGCGCCGCCGGCTCGTTGACCACGCCTTCCTGCAGCCAGACCGCGGGCACGCCGAGCGCGATGCACTCGTCGACGATCGGCCCGGCGTCCTCCGGATTGCGGAACACGTCGACGATGTCGATGGCCTCCGGCACGTCGGCCAGGCGCGCATAGGCCTTCAGGCCGAGCACCTCGGTGATCGCGGGACGCACAGGGATCACGCGGTAGCCCCAGCCGAGCAGGCGGCTCGCGATGCGGTGGCTGGGACGCTCGGGGCGCGGCGAGATGCCGACGACCGCAACGGTCTTTGCCTTCTCGAGCAAAGCCTTGATGGCTTCCGGGGAGGGGTTCGTGAACATGCGTGATTCTAGGCGCTTCCGCCGGCTATGCGTACGGGGAAGCCTCGCCTTCGGGCCGGGTCTTGAACCGCTTGTGCACCCAGTAGTACTGCTCGGGCATGGCGAGCGCCTGCTCTTCGATGAACGCGTTCACGCGCCGCGTGTCCGCGGTGAAGTCTTCCGTGGGGAAATCCTCCCACGCCGGCAGGAGCGTGACCACATAGCCTTGCCCTCCCGGCAGCATGCGCGCCACGCACGGCATGACCCTGGCACCGGTCACCTTCGCGAGCCGCGAGACCCCGGTGATGGTCGCCGCGGTCACGCCGAAGAAAGGCACGAACACCGCGTCCCTGCGGCCGAAGTCCAGGTCCGGTGCGTAATAGAAGGGCTTTCCCGACCGGATCGACGCGATCACCGCACGCACGCCGTCCTGCCTCGGGATCGCCTCCGAGAGGCCGAAGCGCGTGCGCCCGCGCAGCAGCAGCCGGTCGTAGACGGGGTTCTTCTGGTGGGCGTAGAGACCCGAGATCTCGATCTCGCACCCAAGGCGCGTATAGGCGGCGTCCAGCCCGACGAAGTGCGGCGCCACCAGGATCACCGGCTGGCCGGCCAGCGCGCGCAGCCGCTCCAGCCCTTCGACGCGGACGAGGCGCATGATGCGTTCGCGCGGCGCCCACCACAGCAACGCGTGCTCGACGAAGCTGCGCATGAACGCGCGGAAATGCGCGCGCGCCAGCCGCTCGCGCTCTTTGCCCCCCATCTGCGGGAAGCACTTCGCGAGGTTGATGCGAGTCACCCTGCGCCTCTCGGGGATCAGCCAGAACGCGATGTCCCCGGCGAGGTTGCCGATCGCGGCGATCGCGCCCAGCGGCAGCCAGTGCCCGACCCACATCAGTGCGAAGACGATCCGGCTCACCGCGCGGCTCAGCCCGGCCCGCTCGCGCCGGCGGGCACCTTGTAGCGGTTGTAGCCCCACAGGTACTGGCCGGGGCATTCGCGGATCAGGTCCTCGAGGCACCGGTTCAGGCGCCGCGCCTCGGACTCGCCCGGCCCTGCCTCCCCGAGCGAGCGGACGGTGAGCCTGTAACCGCGGCCCCACGGCAGGCGCTCCGCGAACGCGATCAGGCATACGACATCGCGCCGTGCCGCGAGCTTCGGCGCAAGGGTCATCGTATAGGCCGGTTTGCCGAAGAAGTCGACCCACTCCCCCTCGCCCGTGCCCGGCACCTGGTCGGGCAGGATGCCGATCGCCTCGTGGCGCCTGAGCGCGAGTAGCAGGTCGCGCACGCCGGCGAGGTCGGCCGTCGCGAGCCGCACGCCCGGGCGCTCGCGTCCCGCCCGCATGAACGGCTCGAGCCATGCGAACTTCGAGGGCTTGTACATGACCGTCATCGGGAACAGCGCGCTGCCGTACTGGGCGCTGATCTCGAAGCACCCGTGGTGCGGGGTGAGGAACAGGATGCCCCGCCCGGACGCCTGCGCCCCCTCGACGAGTTCCAGGCCGACCACTTCGCGCACCAGGCCGGTGACTTCGGCGTGCGGGCGCATCCACAGGGCCGGCAGCTCCGTCAGCAGTTTTCCCGCGGCGGCGATGGATGCGCGCAACACCCGAGCGTCCCGCCCGAAACCCGCGGCTTCGAGGTTGTCCCGCATGTGCCTGCGATACCGCGACGAGGCCAGGTACATGAGCCAGCCGAGCAGGGCGCCCGCCGCATGAAGCAGCGGCAAGGGCAACCGGGCCACGAAGCGCATCAGCATTTGAACCATATGCTCAAGCGTGCCCCTGCACTTGGGGAATCAGGCAAGTTTTGATATCCTTGCCGCCTCTTTTTTGGCCATTTCCCCCACTCTTTCCAGGCGGCAGCGACATGAGCGATTTTCTCTTCACCTCCGAGTCGGTCTCTGAAGGACACCCGGACAAGGTTGCAGACCAGATTTCGGACGCGGTCCTCGACGCGATTCTAGCCCAGGACCCGCGCTCACGCGTTGCGGCCGAAACCCTCGTGAAGGACAACCTCGTGGTGCTCGCTGGCGAGATCACGACCGGCGCGAAGCACATCGACTACCGCGACATCGCCAGGAAGACCATCAAGCGCATCGGCTACACGGACCCCGCGATCGGCTTCGACGCCGACACCTGCACGGTGCTGGTCGCCTACGGCGAGCAGTCGCAGCACATCGCGCAGGGCGTGAACGAAGGCAGCGGCCTCGACCTCGACCAGGGCGCCGGCGACCAGGGCCTGATGTTCGGCTACGCCTGCGACGAAACGCCCGGCCTCATGCCGATGGCGATCTACCTTTCGCACCGGCTGGTGGAGCGGCAGTCGGAGATCCGCCGCGACGGCCGCCTCAATTGGTTGCGCCCCGACGCGAAGTCGCAGGTCACGATCCGCTACGAGAATGGCAAGCCGCACTCGATCGAAACCGTGGTGCTCTCGACCCAGCACGGGCCGGGCGTCACGCACAAGCAGATCGAGGAGGCCGTGATCGAGCAGATCATCAAGCCCGTGCTGCCCAAGAACCTCGTCAAGGGCCAGATCAAGTACCTCGTGAACCCCACCGGGGCGTTCGAGATCGGCGGGCCCAAGGGCGACTGCGGCCTCACCGGGCGCAAGATCATCGTCGACACCTACGGCGGCTCGGCCCCGCACGGCGGCGGCGCGTTCTCCGGCAAGGACCCCTCAAAGGTCGATCGCTCGGCCGCCTACGCCGCACGTTACGTCGCGAAGAACATCGTGGCGGCGGGCCTCGCTACCGAGTGCCTGGTGCAGGTGTCCTACGCGATCGGCGTGGCCCAGCCCACCAGCGTGATGGTCACGACCAAGGGCACGGGCAAGATCTCCGACGAGGCCCTGTCGAAACTCGTGCTGGCCAACTTCGACCTGCGCCCGAAAGGCATCATCCAGATGCTGAACCTCCTGCGCCCGATCTACGAGAAGACCGCCGCCTACGGGCACTTCGGCCGCGACGAGCCGGAGTTCACGTGGGAAGCGACGGACAAGGCGATGGCGCTGAAGGCCGCGGCTTAAGGAACAGGGGAACCCTCAAGGCGGTTCCCCCGTACCCCCTTCTGCAGGAAATGAGCCCGGGCGATCCCCGGGCTTTTTTCTTTCCTAGCCCAACGCGCGCACGGCTTCCTCGAACAGTGCCACGGGCATCGCGCACAATCCGCGCCCGAGCAAGCCCCGCCCCAGCGGATCCACCATGCCGGTCGAGAGCAGCGGCGATTTCCCGCCGCGGGCCACCGCCGCCGCATCCAGTCCCACCTCCACGCCGAGCACTGGGTGCATTGCGCACACCATGGATAACGCGCGAGCGTCGTCGTCCTTGGCGAGCCAGGGCTCGAATGCGACCTGCAGCGTGGGCGCACGGCGGAGCACCTGCCCGCCGAGGCCGAACGCGTCGATGATGCCGCTGTCACCAGTGGCCGGCGGGAACTGCGGATCCGGAATCGTGAGCCCCTTCATGAACGGCCCCGCCACCGTCGCCGCCGGCGCCGTGAACCAGCGCCCCGGGAGGCCCGCCACCTGGATGCCTGTGATCTGACCGTTCGCACAGAGCCTGGTCACGATGGATGAGCCTTCCTCTCCCGCGGCTGCATCCAGCATCAGCGCGCAGGCCGGCATCCAGAAGTTAAGGAAGAAGAGCGGCGCCTCGGTCAGCGTACGCAACGCCGCCTGCGCAGCGGGCGACTCCACCTTGCGCGTGCCGAGTGCGGCCTGCATCACCGCGGTTCCGCTGGACAACCGGTTGTGCAGGTCGTCCCCCTCGGTCAGGGCCGAACGCGCTATCGACAGCAGGTCGAGGGGCTCCGATAACAACTCCGCGAACCCCGGTGCGAGTTCCTTCTCCCGAAAAGCGAGTTTGTCGAGGATCGCGCGGTCGCGGGCGCCGAAGCGCATCTGCGCCCCCCCGCCCGTGCCGAGGAAGGAAAACCACTTCGCGCCCGAAGCCGCATCCTCGATCGCCGCAACGGTCGTGCGCGCCGACACCATCGACACCAGCGGCGTGGAGACGCGACGCGTGAACGACGGCTCAAGCCTTACCGCGCCCGACGCGACCAGGCGCTCGGCCTCCGCCTCGTCCTTCGCCCAGCCTTCGTAGAGGCAGGAGAGCACCGCCGCGTTCAGCATCGGCGGCGGCGGGGATTTCGGGTCCGGCAACGGCGGCCCCGCATGCAGCAGCACGCGGTCGGGCAGCCCGATCGCCTCGCCTGCGGGGCAAACCGCGGTCCAGCGCGGCACGACGGCAAGGATTCGCGCCAGGGCGCGGGCGTTGGGAGGAGTGATTGCTAGCTGCATGTGCGCCTTCAGAAATGGGCCGGAATGCCGTAGAATATGGGGTTCCCGAGGAGCGTTGCAACGATTGGTTCTACTATCGGTAGACTCGATCGCTAGGCTCGGGAAATTCCTACTGCAACGGCGCTCGCGAACTTTTTTCCTAACCGAAAGGAGCGCGTGATGAGCGCCGTACTCAAAGCAGCAAAGACAGCCCCCGCCGGATTCTCCGATTTCAAAGTAGCCGACCTTGCCCTCGCCGACTGGGGCCGCAAGGAAATCGCCATTGCCGAGACCGAAATGCCCGGCCTGATGGCGATCCGCGACGAGTTCGCCGCCGCCCAGCCCCTCAAGGGCGCGCGGATCACCGGCTCGCTGCACATGACGATCCAGACCGCCGTGCTGATCGAGACGCTCGAGGCGCTCGGTGCCGAAGTCCGCTGGGCCTCGTGCAACATCTATTCCACGCAGGACCATGCGGCCGCGGCCATTGCCGCCGGCGGCACCCCGGTGTTCGCAGTCAAGGGCGAGAGCCTCGGGGACTACTGGGACTACACGCACCGCATTTTCGAATGGCCCAACGGGGCCCTGTCGAACATGATCCTCGACGACGGCGGCGACGCGACGCTGCTGCTGCACCTGGGAACGAAAGCCGAGAAGGATCCGTCGGTGATCGCCAAACCTTCCGGCGAGGAAGAAGAGTTCCTGTACGCCTCGATCAAGGCCAAGCTCGCGAAGGACCCGAAGTGGTATTCCACGCGCCTCGCCGCGATCAGGGGCGTGACGGAAGAGACCACCACCGGCGTGCATCGCCTCTACCAGATGCACAAGGAAGGGCGCCTCGCCTTCCCGGCGATCAACGTCAACGACTCGGTCACCAAGTCCAAGTTCGACAACCTCTACGGCTGCCGCGAGTCCCTCGTGGACGGCATCAAGCGGGCCACCGACGTCATGATCGCCGGCAAGGTCGCGCTGGTCTGCGGCTACGGCGACGTGGGCAAGGGCTCGGCCCAGGCGCTGCGCGCGCTGTCGGCCCAGGTCTGGGTCACCGAGGTCGACCCGATCTGCGCGCTGCAGGCCGCGATGGAAGGCTACCGCGTCGTGACGATGGACTACGCCGCCGACAAGGCCGACATCTTCGTCTCGGCCACCGGCAACTTCCACGTGATCACGCACGATCACATGAAGAAGATGAAGGACCAGGCCATCGTCTGCAACATCGGCCACTTCGACAACGAGATCGACGTCGCGTCGCTGTCGCAGTACAAGTGGGACGAGATCAAGCCGCAGGTCGACCACGTGATCTTCCCGGACGGCAAGCGCATCATCCTGCTGGCCAAGGGGCGCCTCGTGAACCTCGGCTGCGGCACGGGCCACCCCTCGTACGTGATGAGCTCTTCGTTCGCCAACCAGACCATTGCTCAGATCGAGCTGTTCTGCAACACGGCGAAGTACCCGGTGGGCGTCTATACGCTGCCCAAGCACCTCGACGAGAAAGTCGCGCGGCTGCAGCTCAAGAAGCTCAACGCACAGCTGACCGTGCTGACCGACCAGCAGGCCGCATACATCAGCGTATCCAGGGACGGCCCGTACAAGGCTGACCACTACAGGTACTGAGGTGGAAAGTCAGCGCAAGCACGCGCGGACCTTCAGTTTCGAGTTCTTCCCGCCGAAGACACCGGAGGGCAAGGCCAAGCTGCGCACGACCTGGCAACAGCTCGCGCAACTGAAGCCGCGCTTCTTCTCGGTGACCTTCGGCGCGGGCGGCTCGACGCAGCAGGGCACGCTCGACACCGTGCTCGAGATCCTCGCCTCCGGCCACGAGGCCGCGCCGCACCTGTCGTGCGTCGCGTCCTCCAAGGCCGAGATCGCGGACATCCTCGCGCACTACAAGGACAACGGCATCCGCCACATCGTCGCGCTGCGCGGCGACCTGCCCTCGGGCGTCGCCATGGCGGGCGAGTTGCGGCACGCCAACGAACTCGTGGCGTTCATCCGCGAGACCACCGGCGACTGGTTCAACATCGAAGTCGCCTGCTACCCCGAATACCATCCCCAGACGCGCAATGCCGCCGACGAGGTGAAGAACTTCAGGCGCAAGATCGACGCGGGCGCCAACGCCGCGATGACCCAGTACTTCTACAACCCCGACGCGTACTTCCGCTTCGTCGACGAGTGCGAGGCTGCGGGCATCACGATCCCCATCGTTCCCGGCATCATGCCGATCGGGAATTTCTCCCAGCTCGCAAGGTTCTCGGATGCCTGCGGCGCGGAGATCCCGCGCTGGATGCGCATCAGGCTGGAAGGCTATCGCGACGACACGGCTTCCATCCGGTCGTTCGGCCTCGATGTGGTGACCTCACTCTGCGACAAGCTGCTCGCCGCAGGCGCGCCGGGCCTGCATTTCTATACGCTCAACCAGGCCGGGGCGGTCTCGACGATCTGGCAGCGCCTGGGCCTCTGATCAGTTGAACTGCGCGGGCAGCCACAGCGCGAGCCCCGGGAACACGGCCAGCAGCGCGAGCAGCGCGAACAGCGCCGCGACGAACGGCAACGCGCCCAGGATCACGTCGTTCAGCGACCCGGACTTCCTGAGGTTCTGCACCACGAAGAGGTTGAGGCCCACGGGCGGGGTGATCAGCGCGGTCTCGATCAGCACGATCACCACGATCCCGAACCAAACCGGGTCGTAGCCGAGCTTGAACATCACCGGGGCGATGATCGGGATGGTGGTGATCATCATCGACAGGGTCTCCATGAAGCAGCCCAGCACCACGTAGAACACGATCACCGCGAACAGCATCATCACCGGCGACAGGCCCAGGCCTTCGATGGTGTTGGTCAGCGCCGTGGTCAGGCCGATGGCCGAGATCACGAAGTTGAGGAAGTAGGCGGCCAGGATGATCAGCATCACCATCGCGGTCGACTTCATCGTGCCCTCGATCGCCTCGCGCAGCATGCCGAAGGTGAGGCGGCCTTTCATCCACGCCAGCCCGAGCGAGGCCACCACGCCGAGCGATGCCGCCTCGGTGGGCGTGGCCACCCCCGCGTAGATCGAACCGACCACCACAACGAAAATGCCGAGCGGCGGCAGCAGGTGCACGAGGCCGCCGAAACGCTCGGCCCACGTCGCGGTGACACGCTTGCCGCCCCAGGCCGGCCGCACGAGGCACAGGACGATCACCACGGCCATGAAGAGCAGCATCAGCAGCGCGCCCGGGATCATGCCGGCCAGGTACAGCTTCGGCACCGAGGTGTTGGTCAGCACCGCGTAGACGATCATGTTGATCGAGGGCGGGATCAGGATCCCCAGCGTGCCGCCTGCCGCCAGCGTGCCGAGGAACAGTCGTTCGTTGTAGCCGAAGCGGCGCGCCTGCGGGAGCGCCACCGTCCCCACCGTGGCCGCGGTGGCCACGCTCGAGCCCGAGGTGGCGGCGAAGATGCCGCACGCCGCGATGTTCGAGTGCATCAGGCCGCCCGGCAGCCAGGACACCCAGTGGATCAGCGACCCGTACATGCGCTCGGCGAATCCCGAGCGCAGCAGGATCTCGCCCAGCAGGATGAACAGCGGCACCGATACCAGCAGGAACTCGTTGGAGGCCGACCACGCGACCTCGCCCATCGCGCGGACCAGCGGCAGCTGTGAATAGAAGCCCTCCAGGATCAGCCCCAGCACGCCCAGCGCCGCGGCCACCGGGATCGCCAGCGCCATCAACGCTAGCAGCACGGCCAGAGTGGTGGCGATCATGGGCGCTTTGCACCTTCGTGCTGCAGGCCGCGTGCGTATTCGGCCTCTTCCTCGGCCTCCTCGCGCACGCTGCGCGCCCCGAGCAACTCATGCACGCCGGCCCAGTTCCCCGCAAACAGCATGCCCACGGCGCGCGCGAGCAGCAGCACGAGCGTGGTGATGAACAGCGCGAGGCCCGCAAACCACAGGGATTGCGGGATCCAAAGGGGGACCTTCAACGCGCTGTTCGACTGCGACGACAGCGCCCACGAGGTGGCCAGCACCTCCCAGCTCCAGCGCGCGAGATAGGCGACGAACACCCCCAGCGCCACCAGCGCGAGGATGTCGAGGAGCGCGCACAGCTTCCGGGGCAGCAGCTGGTACAGGGCGTCCACGCGCACGTTGACGCGCCGGAGCAGCGCAAACGTGAAAGCCCATGCGGTGCCGATTGCGAATGCGTAGCCGGAAAGTTCGTCGGAGCCGCCGAGCGACACCGTGAACAGTTTCCTCGCGATCACGTCCACCGAGACGGTGAACGCGGCGGCGAGCAGCAGCACGCCGCCGCACCAGACCGCGCGCAGGGACAGCCAGTCGGCTGCGTCAAGGGCCCGCTGGACCAGCGGGCCCCTGTCGTTCACCGGACCGGTCAAAATTCCGCCCGGCCCTTACTTCTTCGCAACGACGCCGGCGGCCTTGCCGATGGTGGCGTTGAAATCCGCCACGCATTCGGCGCTGCAGCGCGCGGCCCACTTGGGCAGCATCGTCTCGTCGACGATCTTCTTCAGCATCGCGCGGTCTGCGGCCGAGGGCTGCACCACCGTCATCTTGCCCTTGGTGCCCACCTTGCAGTCGTCGCGTCCGCCGTTGCAGGCATAGCCCTGCTCGGTGTGGTACGCGGCGGCGTCCCAGATCGCTTTCTCCAGCCCCTTCACTTCGGTCTCGATCAGGCTCTGGACGCGCGGGTCGAGCTTGGCGAAGGACTTCATGTTGACCGCGTAGGCGATCTGGCCCCAGGACACGGGCAGCGCGATCAGGTGCGTGCTGACCTCGTTCCACTTGGCCAGGTTGCCCGAGAGCGTGCCGGTGATGCCGCAATCCACGGTCTTGTTCTGCAGCGCGGGCACCACTTCGCCGAAGGCCATGGTGACGGGCGTGCCGCCCAGCGCGGTGACGAGTTCCGACTGCGAGCGGCCGGCCGCGCGCACCTTCTTGCCCTTGATGTCGGCCAGGCCCTTGACCTCGGCGTTGCAGTAGAAGACCTGCGCCGGGTAGGTGCCCACGCCCAGCAGCTTCACACCGAATTTCTGGAACAGCTTCGTGTACATGGCCTTGGAGGCGTCCGTGGCCTTGCGCGCGGTATCGAAGTCGGTCAGCAGTCCGGCGATGTCGATGGCCTCGTTGGTCGGGTCGTCCGATGCGAGGTAGGCCAGCACCGTGGCGCCGATCTCGAGGGCCCCGCTGCTCATCAGGCGCAGCACTTCCGGGCCCTTCAGGCCCATCTCGTTGAACCCCTTGATCTCCGCGGTGATCGCGCCCTTGGACTTGTCCGAGAGGGTCTTGGTCCAGAAGGGGACCTCGAAATCCTTGTACGGGGCGAGGCTGGAGATCGAACCCACCACCTTCAGCTGGGTCTTGGGCAGGTCCTGCGCCTGCGCGGGCGCGGCTGACAGGGCGAGGGCGGCAAAGGCCGCGGACAGGGCGGCGGACGACGTGAATTTCATGGTTTCTCCTGGCGATGCGGGATGAGGTGCCCTTGCGGACAAGCAATCAGGATGCCATGAAACCGCGCGGCATGGATAGCCGCGCGGTGCACTGCGGACGGGCCTTCAGGCGGCCTTCTTCTTCCTCTGTGCGTCCTTCACGTGCATCTGCGCGTACGCGCCATGCGCGGCCGACTCGGCCTCGCCCACGTGCACCGGCAGGCCCATGTCGTCGAGCACCGAGCCCAGCGCCGACAGGCACAGCATGACGTTCTCGGGACGGCACGAGTAGCCCATCAGGCCGAAGCGCCAGATCTTCCCGGCGAGCGGCCCGAGGCCGGCGCCGATCTCGAGGTTGAACTCGTTGAGCAGGCGCTTCCTCACCTCGGCCTCGTTCACGCCCTCGGGGCAGCGCACCGCGTTCATCTGCGGCAGCTGGTATTTCTCGTCGACGAGGAACTTCATGCCCATCGCCTCAAGGCCGGCCTTGAGCGCGAGGTGGTGCCGGGTTGCACGGGCCCAGGCGTTCTCGAGGCCCTCCTCGCGGATCAGCAGCAGCGCCTCGTGCAGCGCGAACAGCGAGTTCGTCGGCGCGGTGTGGTGGTAGGTGCGCGTGGTCGCGCCCCAGTAACCGAGCAGCAGGTTCATGTCCATGAACCAGCTGTGGATCTTGTCCTTGCGCGCCTTCACGTGCTCGACCACGCGTTCCGAGAACGACACCGGCGACAGGCCCGGCGTGCACGACAGGCACTTCTGGCTCGCCGAGTAGATCGCGTCGATGCCCCATTCGTCGACGAGCACGGGCGTGCCGCCGAGCGAGGTCACGGCGTCGACGATCGTCAGCGCGTCGTACCTGTGCGCGATCTCGACCAGGGTCTTCGCGTCCGATTGCACGCCCGTGGACGTCTCGGCGTGCACGAAGGCGACGACTTTCGCGTCGCGGTTCGCCTTCAGCGCGTCCTCGAGCTTCTGCGGCGTGACCGGCTCGCCCCAGGTGTCCTCGACGACGACGGCCACGCCGCCCGCACGCTCTACGTTCTCGATCATGCGGCCGCCGAACACGCCGTTGCGGCAGACGACGACCTTGTCGCCGGGCGCCACCATGTTCACGAAGCAGTACTCCATGCCCACCGAGCCGGGGCCGGAGACCGGGAAGGTCAGCGGGTTCTTCGTCTGGTAGGTGTAGCGCAGCAGCGACTTCAGCTCTTCCATCATCTCGACGAACACCGGGTCGAGGTAGCCGATCGCCGGCTGGCTCATCGTGGTGAGCACGCGCGGATGGATCTCCGTCGGGCCGGGGCCCATCAGCGTGCGCTGCGGCGGATGGAAGGACTGGATGCGTTTTGCGGGGGCGTACTTGTTCATGGCCTCACTCCCATGGACGGCGCCGACGAAATCGTCGGGCCTGGACTTCACTCGAACGGGTTTACGGGCGGCTGCGTCGTTGAGTACGTCGACGGCCAGGACCTGCCCGCCGGTCAGCTGCTCGACCTCCATGGCCCAGCGCGCTGGCACATAGCCGGTCTTCACCCAGTTGTTGACCACCGCGCGGTCGAGCTGGAAGGCCCGGGCGACTTCCGCCTGGCTGCCAAAGATCTCGACGAGACGCTGCGCGCAGTTCATGGGACGGATTCTATATGACAAAATAATTTTGACAAACCGGGGTTGCGGCACGAAATGCGGAACAAGCGCTTGACGCACTCCGGCTGCGGCGTACGATAAGTTCAATAGAAAAACACTTGTTCTTCTTAAGAACTTTTACGCTACCACCCTCCTGGAGGAGTACCCATGAAAGCCGGACAGGCCGTTGAATTCAAGCCAGAAACAGTAGGTGAAGCCTACCTGGCCTTGCTGGCGTCCCGCGACGTCGATTACCTGTTCGGCAATTCGGGCACCGACTTCCCGCCGCTCGTGGAGGCGCTGGCCAAGGGCCGTGCGCTGGGCTGGCAGATGCCCGAGCCGATCATCGTGCCGCACGAGAACGTCGGCGTCGCGATGGCCCACGGCTACTACATGGTGACCGGCCGCCCCCAGGCGATGATGGTCCACGTGGGCCTGGGCACTGCGAACTCGATCAACGGCATCTTCAACGCGGCGCGGCAGAACATCCCCATCCTCTTCACCGCGGGCCGCACGCCGCTGACCGAAGGCGGCCAGCTCGGCTCGCGCAACAACTACATCAACTGGGCGCAGGAGCAGTTCGACCAGGCCGGCATGCTGCGCGAGTTCGTGAAGTGGGACTACGAGCTGCGCGACGCGTCGCAGGTGGAGACGGTCGTCGACCGGGCGCTGGCGATCGCCAAGAGCGAGCCCTGCGGGCCTGTGTACCTCACGTTGCCGCGCGAAGTGCTCGCCTCCGGCATGGGCGCCACGCAAATCGGCAAGCGCACGACGATCGCGCCGGTGAGCCCGCCCGCGGCCGACCCGGACACGCTCGAGGAAGTGGCGAAGCTGCTGGGCAACGCCAGGAACCCGCTGGTCATCACCTCCAACGGCGGCCGCACCGTCGAGTCCGCGCAGGCGCTGACCCGGTTGGCCGAGACCTTCGCGATCCCCGTGATCCAGTACCGCCCGCGCTACCTCGCGCTGCCTTCCGACCACCCGATGAACTGCGGCTACGACCCGCACGGCATGATCCCCGACGCCGATCTCATCCTCGTCGTCGACAGCGACGTGCCGTGGATTCCCGACACGGCAAAACTCAAGGCCGACTGCGTGGTCGTGCACCTGGGCACCGACCCGCTGTTCGCGCGCTACCCGGTTCGCGGCTTCAGGACCGACATCGCGCTGGCCGGCAGCCTCGCGCCCACGCTCGAGCGGCTCGCCGAGCGCACCGAGCGTCACGCCGGGTCCGCGACGAAGATCGCCGCACGCCGCGCCGCCGTGACGGAGCAGTCCGCCGACTTCCGGCTGCGCATGCGCATGGCCCCGGGTGCGAAGCAGACCTCCGGCGCGATCTCCACCAAGTGGATGACCCACTGCATCAACAAGGTGGCCGACGAGAACACCATCATCGTCAACGAGTACCCGCTGGTGCTGGAGGAACTCAGCATCAACCAGCCCGGGCGCTACTTCTCGCACCCGCCTTCGGGGGGCCTCGGCTGGGGCATGGGCGCGGCGCTCGGCGCCAAGCTCGGCCGGCCCGACGCCACCGTGATCTGCGCGATCGGCGACGGCGCCTACATGTTCGGCAACCCCACGCCCACGCACTTCGTTGGCGAGGCGCACGGCCTGCCCGTGCTGTACGTCATCAACAATAACGCACGCTGGGGCGCGGTGCACCGCGCCACGCTCGGCATGTACCCGAAAGGCTACGCCGCCAACGCCGACAAGCCGCCGTTCTCGGTGCTGGAGCCATCGCCGCGTTTCGAGGAGATCGTGCGTGCCAGCGGCGGTTACGGCGAACGCGTCGAGGACCCCGGCCAGATGTTGCCGGCGCTCGAGCGTGCGCTGAACGCGGTGAAGAATGAAAAGCGCCAGGCCGTGCTGAACGTCTGCACCGAGGTGAACTACGCCCGCACCAGCTGAGGCCGCGAATCGGTTCTCACAACAACCAGAGAGGGACACGCAATGAGATTCGCACATCTTGCCGTTGCCGCCGCAGTCTTCCCGGCATTCGCCCTGCCGTGCCTCGCGCAGGCGCAGGCGTTCCCGTCGCGCCAGGTCACGATCGTCGTGCCCTACCAGCCCGGCGGCACCAACGACATCATCGCGCGCACCCTCGCGCCCAAGCTCTCCGACCTGCTCGGCCACCCGGTGGTGGTCGAGAACAAGCCCGGCGCGGGCGGCAACCTCGGCGCGACCCTGGTCGCCAAGTCGAAGCCCGACGGGCACACGCTGCTGATGGCGCCGGTCAGCGTGCTCTCGATCAACCGCTGGCTCTACAAGGACCAGGGGTTCGACGCCGACAAGGAGATCGCCCCCATCGTCAATGCAGGGTCGGTGCCGAACATGCTGCTGGTGCATCCCTCGGTCCCCGTGTCGAGCCTCAGGGACCTGATCGCGCTCGCCAAGGCCAAGCCCAATGCGATCAACTTCGCCTCGATGGGCACCGGCACCACCGGCCACCTGTGCGGCGAGATGTTCAAGATGGCCGTCAGCGTGCAGGCCACCCACGTGCCGTACAAGGGCAGCGCCCCCGCGCTCCAGGACCTCCTCGCCGGCACGGTGCAGATGATGTTCGACAACCTGCCCACCGCGCTGCCACGCGCGAAGAGCGGGCAGCTGAAGGGCCTTGCCGTGACCAGCGCGAAGCGCAACCCGCTCGCCCCCGAGATCCCCACCATGGACGAGGCCGGCGTGCCCGGCTACGAGGCCACCGCCTGGTTCGGCGTGGTCGGCCCGGCCGGCATCCCGAAGCCCGTGGTGGAGCGGCTCAACGCGGAGTTCGTGAAGGCGCTGCGCGACGCGCAGAACACGCAGAGGCTGGAGTCGCAGGGCCTCGCGATCATCGCCGATACGCCCGAGCAGTTCGGCGCCTACATCTCCGCCGAGGCGCAGAAATGGCGCAAGGTGGTGGTCGCCTCGGGCGCGAAGGCCGACTAGGTGGACGACCGCCTCTCCGCCGCGCTCGACCCGCAGTCGATCGCCGTGGTCGGCGCTTCCGAGAACCCCGAGAAGATCGGCGGACGGCCGATCAAGTACATGCTGCGCGCCGGCTACAAGGGGCGGCTCTACCCGGTCAACCCCAACCGGCCGGAAATCCAGGGCCTGAAGGCCTGGCCCGACGTGGCGTCCCTGCCCGAAGCGCCGGACCTCGCCATCGTTGCCGTGCCCGGCATGGGCGCGGTCGACGCGGTGGCCGCCTGCGCGAAGCGCGGCGTCAAGGTCGCCGTGGTGGTCACCTCGGGTTTTGGCGAGACCGGCGAGGCCGGCAGGCACGCGCAGGAAGAGATGGTGCGCACCGCGCGCGCCGCCGGCATGCGCATCGTCGGGCCGAACACGCAGGGCATCGCCAACTTCGCCACCGGGGCCGTGGCCACGTTCTCCACCATCATCAGCGAGGTCGAGCCGACCGACGGGCCGGTGGGGATCGTCAGCCAGTCGGGCGCGATGAGCGTGGTGCCCTACGCGTTCCTCAGGAAGCAGGGCATAGGCGTGAGGCATACGCATGCCACCGGCAACGAGAGCGACCTGACCGTCGCCGACTTCGCGCTCGCCGTGGCGCTTGACCCGGACGTCAAGCTGATGCTGCTGTACCTCGAGGCCATCGCCGACCCGGACACGCTTGCCCGGGCCGCGCGCGTCGCGCGCGAGCGCGGGCTGCCCATCGTCGCGTTGAAGGCCGGCGTGTCGGCGCGCGGCGCCGCGGCCGCAAGTTCGCACACCGGGGCACTTGCGACCGAGGACCGCGTGGTGGACGCGTTCTTCCGCCAGCAGGGCATCTGGCGCGTCCCCGACATCCGCAGCCTCGTCAACGCCGCCGACCTCTACCTCAAGGGCTGGGACCCGCGCGGCCGCCGGCTCGTCGCGGTCAGCAATTCCGGGGCCTCGTGCGTGATGGCGGCGGACGCCGCCGAGAAGCACGGCCTGGAACTCGCGCAGTTCGATGCGCCCACGCGCGCCGAGCTGCGCGCGGTGCTGCCGGAGTTCGGCGCCTCGGGCAACCCGATCGACCTGACCGCCGCGCTGCTCACCAACAGCGGCATGTTCAGCGACCTGCTGCCGGTGCTCGCGACGCGCGACGCGGCCGACGCGGTGTTCATCAGCCTCGCCGCCTCCGGCATGGGCTACGACGTGCCGAGGTTCGTTGCCGACTGCGCGGCCTACGTCGCGCAGACCGGCAAGCCCCTCGCCGTGGCCGCGCCGCTGGACACCACTGCGCAACTGTTCCGCGCGGCGGGGCTCGCCGCGTTCGCCCACGACATCGACGCCGTGTCGGCGCTGGGCCAGTTCGTGCGGCACCACGCCCTCATGCGCCGGCCCGGGGCGAAGCCCACCGGCTTCCCGCAGGTCGAGCTGCCCAAATCCGCGGGGCGATTCCTCTCCGAGGCCGACAGCCTCGCGCTGCTCGCCGAGCACGGCTTTCCGGCGGTGCCGTTCCGGCTGTGCCGCACCGGCAAGGAGGCGCTTGCCGCATTCGAAGCCCTGGGCGCCCCCGTTGCCGTCAAGGCCTGTTCGGCCGAGGTTCCGCACAAGTCCGAACATGGCCTCGTGCTTCTCAACCGAAGGACCGCCGCCGACACCGCGGCCGCCTTCGAGGAGATCGCCGGCAAGCTCGCGGCGATGAAAGTCGCCGATGGCGCAGTGATCGTCGCCGCGATGCGGCCCGCGCTGCACGAGTTCGTCGTCGGCGCGCGCGTCGATCCCCACTTCGGGACGCTGGTCATGCTCGGCGACGGCGGCAGGTACGTCGAGGCCCTGCCCGACATCGCGCTGTTGCGCTACCCGTTCACCGGGGACGAAGTGATGGAACAGTTGCAGGGGCTGCGCATTGCGCCGCTTTTTGCGGGGGTGCGCGGCGAGCCGCCGCTCGCGCTCGGCGCGCTTGCGAAGCTCGCGGTGCGCCTCGGCGCGCTCGTGGCCGGGGCCGGCGGCACGATCGCCTCGTTCGACCTCAACCCGGTGATGGTCGGTGCCACAGAGGCCGACACCGTTATCGTCGACGCCCTGCTGGAGCGCGCCTCGCCATGAATCCGCATCCGGAGTTTCCCATCACGGCCCGGGAATCCGGCGGGCAGTTCGTCGAAGCGTTCGCGCGCGGGCTGCTGGTCATCATGGCCTTCGGCGAAGGCAACGAGCGCATGACCCTCACGCAGGTCGCGCAGCGCGCGGGCCTCACGCGAGCGGGCGCGCGCCGGCTGCTGTACACGCTGGAACAGCTCGGATTCGTCGGGCACAAGGAGCGCCTCTTCTTCCTCACGCCCAAGATCCTGCGGCTGGGCTACGCCTACACCTCGTCCTCCCCCTTCTGGGGATACGCCCAGCCGATCCTCGAGCAGCTCGTCGGCGACGTGCAGGAAACCTGCACGCTGGCGGTGCTGGACGGCACCGAGGTCGTCTACGTGATCCGCAACTCCGTGCGCGCAGTGGTGAGCGGAGGCTCGGTCGTGGGCACGCGGCTGCCGGCCTACGTCACCTCGATGGGTCGCGTGCTGCTCGGCGGCCTTGCGGCGCGCGAACTCGACGACTACTTCGAGCGCGCGAAGCTGCAGAAGTACACCGAGCGCACACTGACCGACCCGGCCGAACTGCGCAGGGTCATCCAGGCCGACGGCGAGCAGGGCTGGTCGTGGATCCAGGGGGAGCTGGAGGAGCATATCTGCGGTCTGTCCGTGCCGGTGGCCGACCACGAAGGGCGCACCTGCGCGGCGCTGAACATCAGCGTCAACTCGCTGCGCATGACCCGCGAGATCGCGCTGAAGACCATGCTGCCCAAGCTCATGATCGCGGCCGAGCAGCTCCACCGGGGGCTGCAGCTGCGGGCGGGGTGAACGCCGGGCCGGACTGCGGGGTAGTCATGCATTTCACGCAACAGGTTGTCGCGGCGGGACACCCCCCGTAAGATCATCCGCACCATGGAACCCGTCGACCGCCTCCCGCTCTCCCCCGACCTCTCCCGCGAGTCCGTGCCGGTCAAGTTGCCGGACGGCAAGCGCTGCGCGGTGATGATGACCTTCGACTTCGACGCCGAGACAATGTGGCTGTCGCGCGACACCACCAACGCGCAGCGCCCGGCCCTGATCTCGCACGGCACCTACGCCGCGAAGATCTCGATCCCGGAGATCCTGAAGGTGCTGAAGGACTGCGGGGTCCCCGCGACCTTCTTCGTGCCCGGCTGGACGGCCGAGAACCACACCGCCCGCGTCGCCGAAATCCTCGAGGCGGGCCACGAGGTCGGCCACCACGGCTACCTGCATTTCTGGCCCGAGCCGGACAAGCCCGCCGAAGAGGAGCGCGAGATCGAGATGGGGCTGGAGGTGCTGCAGAAGCTCTTCAAGCTCAAGCCGACCGGCTACCGCTGCCCGGCCGGAGAGACGACGGACCGCCTGATCCCTCTTCTGCAGAAGTACGGCTTTTCGTATGACAGCTCGTACATGGACGACATCCACCCGTACGTGCACAAGCGCGGCGGCAAGAGTACGGGCGTGGTCGAGATCCCCTGGCACTGGTCGCTCGACGACGTGCCCTACACGGTCTACAGCCTCCGCGGGCAACGCGCGATCCAGACCAACGAGCACATCCTCACGATCTGGAAGGAAGAGTTCCACGAGTACTACCAGCGCGGCGCCCTCTTCGACCTGATCATGCACCCGCAGGCCATCGGCCGACCGTCGCGCCTCGTGATGCTGCGCGAGTTCATCAACTTCGTGCGCTCGTATCCCGGCGTGTGGTTCGCCACCGGGAGCGAGGTCGCCGACCACGTCCTCAAGGCAACCAAATGACCGCACCCCTGTACGACCTCCTCCTCAAGGGCGGACGCGTCCTCGACCCCGCCTCGAACGTCGACGCGAAGCTCGACGTCGCGATCAAGGGCGACCGCATCGCGAAGGTGGCGGCCGGCATCGATGCCGCATCGGCGGCGGAAGTGCGGGATGTTTCCGGCCGGGTGGTCACGCCGGGCCTCATCGACCTGCACGTGCACGTCTACCAGCACGTCACCGATTTTGGCCTCAACCCCGACGATGCCGGCGTGCATTCGGGCGCGACCACCGTCGTCGACCAGGGCAGCGCGGGTGCCTGGACCTTCGACGGCTTCAAGGTCTTCATGCACGACACGGCGATCACCGAGGTGCTGTGCTTCCTCTCGGTGAACCTGACCGGCACGCTACGCGGCTCCAAAGGCGGCCCGATCGGGCAGAACCCGACGCTCATCGACCTCGACGTGATGCAGAAGTTCATCGAGAAGTACCCGGACGTCATCCGCGGCATCAAGGGCCACGGCGAGGCGAGCAGCTGGTCCAACTACGGCAGCGTGATGCTGCAGCGGGCGCGCGAGATCGCGGACCGCACGAACCTGCCCCTGTACATCCACACCGGCGAATTGTGGAAGGCCGACGAGCGCAACCGCCCGCGGCCCGAAACGGTGCTGCCCGAAGTGCTGCACTTCGCGAAGCCCGGCGACCTGCTGGCGCACTGCTATTCGAACCGCGAGGACGGCATCCTCGGCAGCCGCAAGAAGCCTTCGCCGGAACTGCTCGACGCCGTGGCCTCGGGCGTGCACCTGGACCTCGGCCACGGCGTGAACTTCAGCTTCGACACCGCGCGCCGCATGGTCGACGCGGGGTTGTTTCCCTACACCATCAGCACCGACGTGCAGGGCGACTTCACCTCCCACAACGACGACTCCAAGCTGGACTTCAGCCTGTGCGGCGCGATGTCGAAACTGATGGCGCTGGGCATGGGCCTGCCGTCGGTGGTGCGCGCCACCACGCAGCACCCCGCGGAGGTGCTGCGCATGGGCGACGAGATCGGGTCCCTGGCCCCCGGGTCCCGGGCCGACGTGAGCGTGCTCGAACTCATCGAAGAGCCGTGGACGTTCCACGACCGGCTCGGCGGCTCGCAGCAGGGACGTGCGCGGCTGGTGCCCGGGCTCGTGGTGCGCAAAGGCAAGGCCCTCGTGCCGACCAACCGGCTGCTGCGTGACGTGGTGCAGGTACGGGACTTGCTCCCGGCCTAGCGCGACAAACCCACTCAAAAAAAGGATTCCCATGACCGTAGACCTGACACGCCGGCGCCTTGTGGGCGCCCTCGCCGCCGCCGCACTGCCGCTGCCGCTTTCGGCCCAGTCCGACTTCCCCTCGAAGCCGATCCGCATCGTCGTGCCTTTCCCGGCGGGCGGGTCGCTCGACAACCTCGGCCGCGTGCTCTCGGCGAAGATGACCGAGACCCTCGGCCAGAGCGTGGTGGTCGACCCGAAGCCCGGCGGCGCAACGGTGATCGGCACGCAGAACGTGCAGAAGTCCCCGGCCGACGGCTACTCGTTGCTCTTCATGGCCAACAGCTTCCTGCTCACGCCCATGCTGATGCAGAAGGCGCCCTGGGACCCGCTGAAGGACTTCACGCCGGTATCGCTCCTTGCGCGCGTGAACCAGGTGCTGGTGGCGCACCCGAGCTTCGAGCCCCGCTCGGTGAAGGAACTCGTCGCCGCGGCGAAGAAGGCCCCGGGAACCATCAACTTCGCCTCCTTCGGCAACGGCACGTCCTCGCACCTCGGCGTCGAGCTGTTCAAGAAGGAAGCCGGGATCGACATGACCCACGTGCCCTACAAGGGCGTGGCGCCCGCACTGCAGGACGTGCTCGGCGGCCAGGTGAAGCTCTTCCTCACCAACTTCCCCGAGGTG
The DNA here is from genome assembly GCA_965279075.1 of Burkholderiales bacterium. Taxonomy (GTDB): domain Bacteria; phylum Pseudomonadota; class Gammaproteobacteria; order Burkholderiales; family SG8-39; genus SZAS-79. The sequence continues at coordinate 136,570 of CBDIHI010000005.1, forward strand.
CTGCCGCATATCCAGTCGGGCAGGCTGCGCGCGCTGGCCGTCGCCGACGACAAGCGCCTCGCCCAGCTGCCCGACGTGCCCACGTTCGCCGAACAGGGCTTCCCGGGCTTCCTCGTCTACTCGTGGTACGGCTGCGTCGCGCCGGCGGGAACGCCGGAGGCCGCCGTCCGCAAGCTGCATGCGGCGTTCGCGCAGGCGCTCAGCGCGCCCGATGTCGTCGAGCGCCTGACGAAGCAGGGCATGGTCATCCTCAACGCGCCGGGCGAAGAGCTGCGGCGCTTCATGCAGTCCGAGCAGGCACGCTACGCCGAGCCGGTGCGGCTGTCCGGTGCAAAAATCGACTAGCGCAATCCTGGAGCCCCCATGCTGAAATTTTCCGCGAACCTCACCATGCTCTACAACGAGGTCGGCTTCCTCGAGCGCTTCGGGCTCGCGGCCAAAGCGGGCTTCAAGGGCTGCGAATTCAAGGACCCCTTCGCCTACAGCAAGGCCGACGTGGTCGCCGCGCTGAAGGACAGCGGCATGGAGCCGGCGCTGTTCAACGCGCCGGCTGGCGACTGGGCCGGCGGCGAGCGCGGCATCGGCTGCCTTCCGGGCCGCGAAGCCGAGCTGCGCGAGGGCATCGCGATGACGATCGACTACGCGCTGGCCCTCAACTGCAAGCGCATCAACCTGCTCGGCGGCATCCCGCCCAAGGGCACCGACCCGAAACTGGTGCGGCAGACCTTCGTCAGCAACCTCAAGTACGCCGCCGCCGAACTCGGGAAGCACGACATCCGCCTCGTGATCGAACCGGTCAACACCTACAACTCGCCCGGCGTGTTCCTGACCCGCACCGACCAGGCGGCGGAGATCATCCGCGACGTGGGTGCCGACAACCTCGGCATCGAGTACGACGTGTACCAGGCGCAGCTGATGGAAGGCGACCTGACCAACACGATCCGCAAGTACATGCCGCTTATCTGGCACATGCAGGTGGCCGACGTGCCGAGCCGCGCGGAGCCCGGCACCGGCGAGATCAACTACGAGCACGTGCTCGGCGTGATCGACAAGGCCGGCTACCAGGGCTGGATCGGCTGCGACTACGAGCCCTCCACCGCGACCACCAACGCAAGCTTCGGCTGGATGCGCAACTGGGACCCGGTGATCGCGAAAGCCGCGGCGTGACCCCGGGCTGAGGGCGGTGCGGCCCCGGGTTGACGCCGGGGGATGTCGGAAATAAGATACATATCAAGGGCATATGTATCAATTTCTGATACACCGTAGACCCGTCCAAGAGGGAGTCCCGCCATGAACCTTCGCCAGTCGCTGCCCGTCCTCGGTCGTACGCTGCTTGCCGCCGGCGTCATTGCGGTGGCCCTCCCGGCCGCCGCGCAGACGTTCCCGGACAAGCCCGTCCACCTGGTCGTCCCCTTCACGCCGGCGGGATCGACCTCGATCCTCGCGCGCCTGCTTGCGCAGTACCTCGGGCCGCGCTACAGCCAGCCGGTCATCGTCGAGAACAAGCCCGGCGCGGGCGCCCACCTCGGCGCGGAGTTCGTCGCCAAGGCACCGCCGGACGGCCACACGCTGCTGCTCGGCACGATCGGCATCCACGCCGCATCCGCGCTCTACCCCAAGCTGCCTTACGACCCGGCCAAGGACCTGCAACCGGTCATGGTCGCGGTCGACCTGCCGCTCGCCCTGGTGGTGAACCCGTCCTTCCCGGCGAAGTCGGTGCAGGAGTTCCTCGCGCTCGCCAAGGCGAAGCCCGGCGAGATCAACTTCGGCTCGGCCGGCTCTGGCTCCTCGACCCACATGACCGGCGAACTCTTCCAGCTCATGGCGGGCGTCAAGCTCACGCACATCCCCTACAAGGGCAGCATGCCCGCGGTTCAGGACGTCATGGGCGGGCAGACGCAGGCGATGTTCGAGCAGCTGCCCACCATCCTCCCGCAGATCCAGTCGGGGCGGCTGCGGCCGCTCGGCGTCACGAGCAAGGCGCGCGCGCCGGCCCTGCCGAACGTGCCGACCATCGCCGAGTCGGGCGTGCCGGGCTACGAATCCACCGCGTGGTTCACCGTGGCGACTTCGGCCAAGGTGCCGGCCCCGATCGTCCAGAAACTCAACGCCGACCTGAACGCGGTGCTCGCCAACCCCGAAGTCCAGGCGAAGCTCAAGGACCTCGGCATGAGCGCGGTCGGCGGCAGCACGGACTTCGCGGCGAAGTACTTCGCCTCCGAAACGGAGAAATGGACGCGGGTGATCCGCGCCGGCAACCTGAGGGTCGACTGATGGCCGCGCGCATGACGGCCCGGGGCTCCGGACTGGTAGCGTCGCTCGCCGCCGCGCTGGCGGTCCTGGCGGGACCCGGCCCCGCCCGGGCGGACTATCCCGACAAGCCGATCACCATCGTGGTGCCCTTCCCGCCGGGCGGGGCCACCGACATCCTCGCGCGCCTCCTCGGGCAGAAGCTGTCCGACGCCGTGAAGCAGCCGGTCCTCGTCGACAACAAGGCGGGCGCCACCGGCGCGATAGGGCTGACGCACGTCGCACGCTCCACCCCGGACGGTTACACCCTGGCGATCGCCACGGCCAGTTCGCTGGCCGCCAATCCCGCGGTAAGCAAGGTCCCCTTCGACCCGGTCAGGGACTTTTCGCCGATCGGGATCATCGCCCTCGAGCCGATGGGACTCGCGGTGCACCCTTCGGTGAAAGCCGCCAATGTGCGCGAGCTGATCGCGCTCGCGAAATCGAAGCCGGGCGGCCTCAACATGGCCTCTTTCGGCACCGGCTCGGTGTCGCACCTTGCCGGCGAGCTGTTCAATTCCGTGGCCGGCACGAAGATGACGCACGTGCCCTACAAGGGCGCCGCGCCGGCGGCTGCGGACCTGATCGCCGGGCAGGTGGACCTGATGTTCAACTCGATTTCGGTCTTCATCGCACCCGCCAAGTCGGGAAAGCTGCGCCTCATCGCGACGGCGGGGAGCGCGCGCTCGGCCGTGCTTCCCGACCTGCCGACGGTGGCGGAGTCCGGGCTGCCCGGGTTCGACGCTGGCACCTGGCACGCCTTCATCGGGCCGGCGGGCATGCAGGCCGAGGTGGTCGCGCTGCTGTCGCGCGAGTTCGGGCGCGCCCTCAACCTGCCCGAGGTGAAGGAAAGGATCGCCGCCATGAGCCTGGAGCCGCAGAGCATGACCCCGGCCCAGCTAGCAGCCACCCTCCAGCGCGATGCGGCGAAGTGGAAGCGCATCGTGGCGGAGGCTGGAATCAAGCTCGATTAACGGGAGAATCGCGATGTACGTCGAAGAACGCATGTACCAGCTCCACCCCGGCAAGGTGCCGGAGTACTTCCACCACTACGAGACGCACGGCATGCCGGTGCAGCTGCGCCACCAGCCGCACATGCTCGGCTACTACACGCCCGAGATCGGGCCGCAGAACATGGTCGTGCACATGTGGGCCTACGACGACCTGAACCAGCGCGAGCGCTGCCGCATCGCGCTGTTCGCCGACCCGGACTGGCAGTCGTACCGGCCCAAGATCCACCCGCTGCTCATGAAGATGGAGACCCGCATGATGAAGTGCGCCCCCTTCTTCCTGGAGCGCCTGAAGCGGATGCTGGCCGCGGACAAGGCGGGATGAGCATGCGCCACCGCCTGTTACCGCTGCTGCTCGCTGGATGCGCCCTCGTGCTTGCGGGCGCGTCGCACGCCCAGGAGTTCCCGACCCGCCCGATCCGGCTTTACGTGGGCTTCACGCCGGGCACGGGCATCGACGTGGTCGCGCGCATCGTCGCGGCCGAAGTGTCGAAGACCCTGTCGCAACCGGTGGTGGTGGACAACAAGGCCGGCGCGGGCGGCAATATCGCCGGCGACGCGACCGCGAAAGCCGCGCCGGACGGGTATTCGCTGCACTGGGCGGCGCCCGGGTCGGCCGTGATCAACCACCACCTCAACAAGGCGATGCCGTACGCCTACAAGGACCTGGTGCCGGTCAGCCTGGTCGGCATCGTCCCGCTGGTGGTGATCGTCCCCACGCAGTCCCCGCACAAGTCGCTTTCCGATCTCGTCGCGGCGATGCGCGCCAACCCGGGCAAGCTCAGCTACGGCACGCCCGGCATCGGCACCTCCAACCACATGGCGACGGAGTTGTTCCTGTTCACGGCGAAGGTCCGCGCCACGCACGTCCCGTACAAGGGCTCGGCCGCCACGCAGGACCTGCTCGCCGGGAACCTCGACTTCATCTTCGACTCGATCACGACCGCCACGCCGTTCATCACCAGCGGCAAGGTGCGCCCGCTCGCGCTGTCGACCGCGATGCGCTCGCCGCTGCTGCCCGAGGTCACCACCATCGCCGAGCAGGGCTACCCGGGCTACGAAGCCTCCAACTGGTACGCGGTGATGGCGCCGCAGGGCACGCCGCCCGCGATCCTGCAGAAGCTCAATGCCGAGTTCGTCAAGGCCTCGCGCACCCCCGAGGTGGAAAAGCGCATGCAGTCGCTCGGCGTGATCGTCGTCGGCTCCACGCAGGAGGAACTGCGCAAGTTCGTCGATGGGCAGTACGCGGCGATCGGGCGCGTGGTGAAGGAAGCCGGCATCCGGGCGGAATGAGGCGGCTGCAGTGTTCGCGCTGAAGGAGGCCAGCGCCGTCGCGCGGGAGCCCGACGTCGCCGCCGCGGTCGATGCGGTCGAGCGATACCTGCTGTCCGCTTCCGGCCCCGGGCCGTTCCGCCAGGCGCGCAACAGCGCCGACGCGGCGCCGGACCGGGCTGCGTACAAGGGCCTTGCGGACCTCGGCATCGCGCATGCGTTCGTGCCCGAGGCGCAGGGCGGGTCGGGCCTCCCCGCGGGCGCGGGCGCGCTGCTCGCCGAGCGCCTCGGATGGTCGCTCGCGCGCGAGCCTTTCGTCGAGAACGTGGTCCTGCCGGTGTCGCTGCTGCTCGCGCTGGGAGCGACGTCGCTCGTCGAAGCCGTCGGCGGCGAAACCTATTGCGTTGCATGGCAGGAAGGCGACTTCGCGCTGCCCGGCGCGGGAACGATCGCCACGACGGCCACGCCCGAAGGGTCAGGGTTCCGGCTGCGGGGGACGAAACGCTTCGTGATGGGCGCACGCGCCAGCACCCGCATGCTGGTGCTCGCATCCCTCGCGGGCGTGCCGGTGGTCGCCTGCGTCCCTGCATCCGCTGCGACACGGCAGGACAAGGCGCTGGCCGACGGCACCTGCTGGTCGGACGTCGCTTTCGACACCACAGTCGACGCCGCAGGCCTCCTCGGGCGCGGCGAGGCCTGCATCGCAGCGCTCACCCGTGCGCTCGACCTCGCCAGCCTCGCGATCGCGGGCCAGCTGCACGGCCTGCAATCGAAGATCCTCGCGCTGACGCTCGAGTACCTCAATACGCGCGTGCAGTTCGACAAGCCGCTCGGCGCGTTCCAGGCGCTGCAGCATCGCGCCGTGGCGTTGTACAACCACGCGCAGGTCACCCGCTTCCTGCTCGGCGAGGCGGTCGACGCGCTCGGCGCCGATGCCCCGGCGGCGACGCTGGCCTCGTACGCCAGCCGCGCCAAGGCAAGGGCGGCGGATGCCGCCCTGCGCATCGCCAAGGAAGGCATCCAGATGCACGGCGGCATCGGCTTCAGCGACGAGTACGACCTCGGGCTGTACGTGAAGCGGGTGCTGGTGCTGTCGGCGTGGCTCGGCACCGCCGACTGGCACCGGCGGCGCTACGCCTCGCTCGGCCCCTCGGGCATGGAGGCCTAGGCGCGTGGACTGGAACGCAATGAGCGATCCGGACTTCCGCACGGCAGTCCGCGGCTTCGTCGAGAAGAACTTCCCGGCGGAACTGCGCAACCACCCGCGCCGCATCCCGCGCTGGGAAACCACCCGCGACTGGTTCCTCACGCTGTCGGCCAAGGGCTGGATCGCGCCGAACTGGCCGGTCGCCCACGGCGGCATGGGCCTGTCGGCCTCGAAGCTGATCGTCTTCGTCGAGGAGCTGGAGCGCTGGGGCGTGCCGCGCCTCTACGACATGGGTCTCTTCATGCTCGGCCCGATCCTGATCCGCCACGGCACCGACGAACAAAAGCGCGAGTACCTGCCGAAGATTCTGGCGGGCGAGCACCGCTGGTCGCAGGGCTACTCGGAGCCCGGCGCCGGGTCCGACCTCGCCAGCCTGCGCACCGCGGCCGTGCCGGACGGCGACCACTACGTCATCAACGGCCACAAGACCTGGACCACCTTCCTCGACGACGCGACGCACATGTTCCTGCTCGCGCGCACGCAGAAGTCCGATAAGAAGCAAGCCGGCATCACGCTGTTCCTCGTCGACCTCGCGACGCCCGGCGTGACGCGCCGGCTGATCACCACGATCGCCGGCCACGCGGAACTGGGCGAGGTCTTCTTCGACAACGTGCGCGTGCCCGCGGCCAACGTCGTCGGCCCGCTCCACGGCGGCTGGTCGGCGGCCAAGGACCTGCTCGAGTTCGAGCGCATCAACAACGGCAGCCCCAAGCTCGGGCTGTACGTGCTGAACCAGCTGGACGACTACGCGAGGAAGAAAGGCCTGCTCGCCGACGCGGCGTTCGCGGACCGCTTCACGAAACTGCGCCTCGACCTGCACGACCAGTACTGCGCCTACCGCCATTTCTGCGGCCTGCTGAAGTCCGGGCGCACGCCGGGGCCGGAAGTGTCGATGCTGAAGATCTGGTCGACCGAGACCTACCAGCGGCTGTGCGAGCTGTTCCTCGAGGTGAGCGCCGAGGAAGGAGTGGAAGCCGACCAGATGGACGCCGCGGGCAGCCTTGCGGCGCTGCGCCTGTATTACCGCTCGCGGCCGTCCACGATCTACAGCGGCAGCACCGAGGTGCAGAAGAACCTGCTGGCCAAGCGCGTGCTCGGCCTGCCCGCCGCATGAAAGCCTCAGCCGGCGGGCGGGCGCTTCGAGATCAGCACCTTCTTCTCGACGGAGTACACCAGCACGCCATCGTGGTTGGTGACGTGGTCCTTGAAATGGACGATGCCGCTGCGCGGGCTCTTCGACTCCTTGCCGACCACCTCGACCTCGGTGCCGATGGTGTCGCCCGGCCGCACCGGCGCATGGAAGGTGGCCTTGTCGCTCGACAGGTGCGCCACGATCGTGGTGCGGAAGAACGACTCGGTCATCGCGGTGGAGAAGCTCATCGTGAGGGAACTGGGCACGATGCGGCCGCCGAAGCGGGTCTTCTTCGCGTAGTGCTCGTCGATGAACATCGGCGTGTGGTAACCGACCAGCGCGCAGAACAGGACGAGGTCCGCCTCGGTGATCGTGCGCGTATAGGTCGGATAGCGGCGCCCGACCTCGAACTCCTCGAAATACATGGATGACATGACCCTGCTCCCCTCGCTTTTGCGTCGCGCCAGTTTATGCGAACCGCGGCGCGGTGCGCGCAAGACCCCCATTCGTTTCGCAACCCGCCGACAAGGCAGAAGGACGTAAATGTCACAGTACGAACTGAGCGGGGACCAGAAGGCCCTGCGCGATGCCACCCGCAAATTCGCCCAGGGCTACCTCGTGCCCGAGGCGGCGAAGACCGAGAAGGAGGGCATCGACTTCCCCGCAAGCGCGCTGCAGGAGATGGCGAAGCACGGCCTGCTCGGGCTGGACGTGCCCACCGAATACGGCGGTCAGGGCCTCGATACATTGTCCTGCGCGGTGATCCTCGAGGAACTCGCCGCGGGCTGGTTCTCCTCGACCATCTTCGCGATGAACCTCGCCACCGGGCCGCTGCTGGCCGCCGGTTCGGAGGCGCAGAAGCGCAAGTACCTCGGCGGCATCTGCAACGGCACCGTCATCCCGTCGTTCGCGCTCACCGAACCGGCGGGCGGCTCGGACGCGGCGAACATCACCACGCGCGTGACCCGCGACGGCGACGGCTACGTGCTGCGCGGCCAGAAGATCTTCATCAGCAACGCGCACAGGGCCGACGTGATCATCGTCTTCGCGCGCTCACAGGCGGATGCGCCGCGCGGCAAGGGCATCTCGATCGTGCTGGTCGAGAAGGGCACCAAGGGCCTGCAGATCGGCCAGCGCTTCGAGACCATCGGCCACACCTCCAACCCGATCTGGGAGGTGGTGTTCGACGACTGCCGCGTGCCGAAGGAGAACCTGATCGGCGGCGAGGGCGAAGGCTTTTCGTACATCCAGAAGGACTTCGCCAAGATCCGCGCGGTCTACGGCTCGCGCTGCGTGGGCGTGGCGCAGGCGGCGATGGACTATGCGCTGCAGTACGCCGTGGAGCGCAAACAGTTCGGCCAGACGGTGGCCTCGTTCCAGGGCATCCGCTTCAAGGTCGCCGAGATGATCACCCGGATCGAGGCGGCGCGGCAGCTCTCGTATCGCGCGGCCGCGATGGCCGACGAGGGCCACCCCGAAGCCCCGGTGGCCGCCTCGATGGCGAAGATCTTCGCCAGCCGCGTGGCGGTGGAAGCCACCGGCGAGGCGATGCAGATCATGGGCGGGCACGGCCTGCTGAAGATGCACCCGATCGAACGGATGTACCGCGAGGCCAAGCTCTTCGAGATCGGCGACGGCACCAGCGAGGTGCTGAAGCTCCTCGTGTCGCGCCACGCCAACCGCCGCGCCACCGACAAGCAATCGGCGCGGGTGGACTAGCCCGATGAACCTCGCAGACCTCATCCGCCACCACGCCCGGCGCCGGCCGGCGCACCCGGCCATCGTCGCGCGCGACCGCACGTGGACCTACGCAGACCTGGACGCCGCGACGGACACGGCCGCGTTGCGGCTGCTCGCGCGCGGCGTGAAGCAGGGCGACATCGTCGGCATCGCGCTCGGGGACACCCCCGAGCACCTCGCCTTCCTCTGGGGCATCGCACGCGCCGGCGCGGTCATCCTGCCCATGGACAAGCGCTGGACCGAGGGCGAGAAGCAGCGCGTCGCGCATCACTTCGGCGCGCGCCTCACGCTGATCGACGCGGGCGACCCGGAGATCGCGGGCGTCGAGTGCGAAGCCGTCGAGGCGCCTCTCGCGATCGATCCCGGCGCGCGCGCGAAGCTCCCGGACAACCCCACGGACCCCGACCTCGGCTTCGTGCTGTCGCTGTCCTCAGGCACCACCGGCCGCCCCAAGGGGCCGCTGCTCACGCACCGCAATTTCTACCACCGCTTCCTGATCTACTACATCACGCTGACCTTCACCGAGCACGACCGCTTCGCCTGCGCCTCGCCCCTGTACTTCAGCGGCAGCCGCGGGTTCTCGCTGTGCGCGCTGTACGCCGGATCCACGGTCGTGCTGCTGCCGCCGCCGGTCAGCGCCGCGAACCTGATCCGAGAGGTCAACGACTACCGCTGCACCACGGCCTTCATCGTTCCGACCATCGTGCGCCGGCTGATCGACGCCAATCCCGCGGAAGGCCACTGCTACCCGAACCTGCGCGTGCTGATCTCCACCGGCGCGGCCCTGTTCCCCGAAGACCGCGAACTGGCGATGAAGAAGATCGCGGCGAACATCATCAACTTCTACGGCTCGGCCGAAGGCAGCGGCATCTCGGCGCTGACCTCGGCGCACCCGCCGGAAAAATCCCGCTCCGCGGGGGCCATCGTCTGGGGCACCGAGGTGCGGGTGGTCGACGCGGACTTCAACGACCTGCAGCGCGGCGAGATCGGCCGCATCTGCTACCGCAGCGGCGGCAGCGCGAGAGAGTTCTACCGCGACCCGGAGGCGAGCGCCACGGCGTTCCGCGACAGCTGGTACCTGCCCGGCGACCTCGGCTATGTCGACGCGGACGGCTTCGTCTACATCACCGGCCGCGAGAAGGACATGATCATCCGCGGCGGCGTGAACGTGTACCCCAACGAGATCGAGAGCGTGCTGCTCGGCCACGAGCAGGTCGCGGAGGCCGCGGTCGTGGGCGCGCCCTCCCCGCAGTTCGGCGAGGAGGTGATCGCGTACGTCACCACCCGCAGCAGGATCGAGCCGGAGGCGCTGCGCGCGCTGTGCGCGACCCAGCTCGCGCCCTACAAGGTGCCGAAATCGGTCGTGGTGCTCCCCGAGATGCCGCGGACCAACGTCGGCAAGATCGACAAGCAGCGCCTGCGCAACACCACGCCATGACGCTGCACAAGGCCATGCAGATCCTGCACGTGCTGATGGACGCCGAGACCGGCGGCCTTCAGGCCGGGCAGATCGTCCAGGCCACGGGCATGAACCGGGTCACGGTGCACCGGTTCCTGAGGTCGCTCGACAAGGAGGGGCTGGTGGAACGCGACGCGAACCGCTGCTACCACCTCGGCCCGCAGGCCTGGCTGCTCGGCATGGCGGCCAACCGGCGCTTCGACCTGAACGCGCTGGCCGGCCAGTCGCTCGACCGGATCGAGGCGGAGACCCACGACACGATCTACCTGCTGCGCCGCGTGGGCGACGACGCCATGTGCGTGGCGCGGCGCGACGGCAGCTACCCGATCAAGTCGCTGGTCATGGACGTGGGCAAGTCCTATCCGCTCGGCCTCGGCGGCGGCGCCCTCGCGATCCTAGCCTCGCTCGATGAGACGGAGGCGAAGGAGATCCTCGAACGCATCCGCACCCGGATCGGCGCCTACCCGAAGGCCAACCTGACGCTGATCCGCAGGCTCCTCGAGGAGACCCGCGCCCAGGGCTACGCGTTCTGGCCTGCGCTGATCTCCGAGGCGCTTGTCGTCGCGGTCCCCATCCTCGGGCGCGACGGGCAGCCGGTCGGCGCGCTGTCCTGCGCGGCGATCAAGGAAAGGCTGGTCCCCAGGCGCCGCACGCGCGTGGTCGAACTTCTCAAGGCCGAGGCGGCCCGCATCCAGTTGCGCATGGCCGGCACCAAAACCCGAACGGAGAAACGCAGATGATCATCGACGCCCACGCCCACGCCTTTCCTTCGCTGCACGACCATGCGGGCTACGACTCGCCCGAGGAGCACATGCGCGCCGCGCAGGTGCACGTGGTCGCGCCCTCGCAGCCCGTGATCGAGACGGCGACCGGCCGGGTGGTGACCGAGCAGACGCTCAGCGACGGCAAGGGCATGGGCTGGTCGAACATGGTCGACGTGAATTTCCGTTACGGCGAGTACGGCCGGATGGAATGGACGCGCGACGGCAAGGACTACCACCTGCAGATGTTCGCGCCGAACTTCCCCGAGAGCCTCGCGCCGGAGAAGATGATCGCGTTGATGGACTATGCCGGCGTCGGGAAGGCCATGCTGCACAACGCGCACATGTACGGCATGCTCAACGACTACTACGGCGAGGTCATCCGCAAGTACCCGCATCGCTTCGCCGCCTCCGCGCAGATCCACGAGGCCGACTGCGACAAGCCGGAGCAGATCGGCGAGCTCACGCGTGCCGTCGAGGTGCTCGGCCTCACCGCGCTGCATTTCCAGATCGAGGGGTTCTTCCGCTACGACTTCCGCGACAAGTTCGACGACGCCAGGTTCGACCCGTTCTGGGAGGAGGTGCGGCGCCTCGGCATCCCGGTGCTGTGGAACATCCGGCCGCTGGGCGCGCCACGCGAGCGCAACTACGTCGAGCAGGTGGCGCGGCTGGGCAAGTGGGCGCGGCGCTGGAAGGACATCCCCAGCGTGTTCACCCACGGCGTGCACGTCGGGCTGCTGATGGACAAGGGCGGCCGCGTCGTGATCCCGGAAGAGTTCTGGGAGACCCTCGAGGCCCCGAACCTCAGGCTGGAGCTGCTGTTCCCGGTCATGCAGGGCAACCGCTGGGACTATCCCTTCCCGGAGGCGCAGGCGCTGATCCGCGACTTCCACAAGCGCCTGGGCGCCTCGAAGCTCCTGTGGGGCTCCGACTACCCGACCTCGGAACGCGCGGCGACCTACACCCAGTCGCTCGACTACATCCGCAGGCACTGTACCTTCCTGTCGCCGCTCGACATGGACCGGATCCTGTGCGGGACGGCGGCGGAGCTCTACAGGTTTCCCGGGCCGGAGGCCATCCGGAAACAGGCGTAGATGTACCGGTGCCAGTACAAAATTTGCAAATTCAAGTTCGAAGTGCGACATCCTGATTGAGCAGAGAGAGGTGAGGATGTGCACGGGTGTACCTTTCTCGATGACGAGTCTAGGAAGGAGCACTCAATGCGTTATGCACACCTCACCCCAACGGAACGCTACCAGATTGCGCTGGGGTTACAAGCGAAGCTGAGTGCCCGGCAGATCGGTCGCAAGCTGGGCCGGCATCACGCGACGATCAGCCGGGAGATTGATAGGGGTTCTCATGGCAAGCGTGGATACCTGGCCGAAGAAGCACAGTTTGCTGCCGAGCGGCGAGCTCGCCGCTCGGCAGCAAACCATCCGACGAAGTCCGGGGCGCTACTGCGCTGTGTGCGCGGACTGATCCGTCTGGACTGGTCCCCGGAGCAGGTGCAGGGATACCTGAGACGTTTCGATCAGCCCCCGATCAGCATCCCGACGCTGTACGCGCACGTACGCCGGGACCGGGCGCTCGGTGGGCAGCTCCACGAGCACCTGCGCTACGGCCGGCGTACGCGCCCGTGGGGCAAGCGCAACACGGGCAGCATCCCCGCGGACCGGCCGAGCATCCGCAGCCGTCCCGATCACGTTAAGCAGCGCCTGATTTGCGGGGATTGGGAAGGCGACACCTTCATGGGTCGCCAAGGCAGTCCTCACCGCAAGCTGTGCCTGGTAGAACGGCGCAGCCGCTATATGTGCCTGCTCACACCGTTCGGTGGCCTGAGCCTGTCGCAGAAGGTTGCGCGCACGACCATCGCCGCGTTACGCGATCTGCCCAAACGCTCGATCACCTTCGACAACGGGTCGGAATTCTCGCTCTACAAGACGATCGAAGACGGCCTCAAATGCAAAGCCTACTTCGCCGATCCCGGCCGTCCGGGGCAGAGAGGAACCTGCGAGAACACCATCGGACTGGTGCGCCAGTACATCCCGAAAGGCACCAGCGGAATCCATCTGACCAGGGCACAGGTTAAGGGCATCCAGGACAAGCTCAACAACCGACCCCGAAAGTGCCTGGGATTCAAAACCCCGGCTGAGGTACTCTTGCAAGCAAATCCACCTGTCGCGCTTCGAACTTGAATGCGCAAATTGACAGGAGACCGGCTCCTGGCGGGGGGTTTAAGGAATAATTGGCCGAATTCTCCCCGCGCATCCTCACGGCGCCAGCGTCCGCCCGGGACCGATGCGCCCGATCAGCGGCAGCTTCAGCGCGGGGTCGAAGGGGTTCAGCCCGAAGGTCAGGCCGAGCACGTTGAGCTCCAGCCCCTCCACGCCGCTTGCGGTCAGCGCGAGCAATCCCGCCACGCTCGCCTGAGCGCCCCCGCCGCTGGGCGCGGCGTCGAACAGCTTCTGGTTGTAGTCCTTGCCGATCGCGGTGGGCGGCAGGTCGACGCGCAACTCCGGCACGGCGCGCGTCACCCAGGCCGTGAAGGTGTTGGAATTCGGGCCCGGCCAGATCGTGTACTCGCCCGCCCATGGATAGCTGCGCGCCGCCGCATCGATGCGCGGGATCAACGCCTCGGCCGATGCGCCGCGCTTGTCGGCGAGCAACTCGGGCTCCGCGCCGAACCAGCGCGCGTCGGGCGCCCTTTCGCGGATGACGACTGCGGTGTTGCCGTAGCGCAGCCTCCAGCCGATGACTTCGTAGACCGTATAGGCCCATGCGTCGGCGGGCTTCACCGCCACCCAGGTATGCACCCCGAACAGGCCCCGCCAGCCGATCACGCGGGCGGAGTAGACCTGAACCACGGCGTCCTTGTGCGTCGCCGGGTCCGGCGCGATGCCCACCGGCTCGTTGCTCGCGGTGCGCCAGTCGCCGCGCAGGCTCGCGCAGCCGGCCGCCAGCGCGACCCCTGCAAGGAGCAGGGACAAAGCACGTCGTACGGCCAGCGAGCGACTCATGCGCCCACTCTACCGCATCACCCGCCGGGCTTCGCGTCGCGTATCCGCATTACGCTTTCCACGTTCACGATCCAGACCAGCCCGTCGCCCTTCTGCCCGGTGGCGGCGAACGCGCGGATCGTTTCCGCGATCGCGCCGGCCGCATCGTCCTCGGCAACGAGATGGATGAGGACCTTGCCGCTGTAGTCGGTCAGCTCGTCCCTGATGTTCCGGGGCGCGTCCGACGGCCCGCCGGGACGGCTCATGCCCTCGACCTTCGACACGGTCATGCCGTTGAATCCCGGCAGCGCGAGCAGCGCGGTGCGAAGCCGGCCCAGCCTGGGCGGCTGGATCACAGCCTTGATCTCCTTCATGCCTCCCTCCTGCGTTCCTCGAAGAACCCGTACAGGGCAGGCACCACGACCAGCGTCAGCAGGGTCGAGGTGATCAGCCCGCCGATCACGACGATGGCCAGCGGGCGCTGGACCTCGGAGCCCGGGCCGTCGGCGAACAGGAACGGGATCAGGCCGAGCATGGCCACCGTGGCGGTCATCATGACCGGCCGGAAGCGGTGCGTGGCGCCCTCGACGATGGCCTCGGCCAGCGCCATGCCCTCCTCCCGGAGCTTGCGGATGTAGGTCACCAGCACGACGCCGTTCAGCACGGCGATCCCCCAGAGCGCGATGAACCCGACGGAGGCCGGCACCGAAAGGTATTCCCCGGTCACGGCCAGCCCCACCACGCCGCCGATCGACGCGAACGGCAGGACCGTGATGATGAGCGTGGCCATGCGCAGCGAGTTGAACAGCAGGAACAAGAGGAAGAAGATCGCCGCGATGGTCACCGGCACGATGACCTTCAGGTGGCCGAGCGCGCGCTCGAGGTTCTCGAACTGGCCGCCCCACACCAGGTAGTACCCCTCGGGCATCGGCACCTGCGCGGCGACCACCGACTGCAGCTCGGTGACGAAGCCGCCGAGGTCGCGGTCCTTCACGTTGATGCCGATGACGATGCGCCGCTTGGCCGTCTCCCGGCTGATCTGCGCCGGGCCGTCGGCGACCTCGATCCTCGCCAGGCTGTCCAGCGCCACCTGCGCGCCGCTGGGCGCGGTCAGTGTGATCGCGCGGATCTCGGCGATGCTGTCGCGCAGCCGCTCGGGCAGCCGCACCACCGCCTGGAAGCGCCGCT
The DNA here is from genome assembly GCA_965279075.1 of Burkholderiales bacterium. GTDB lineage: Bacteria > Pseudomonadota > Gammaproteobacteria > Burkholderiales > SG8-39 > SZAS-79. The sequence goes on from CBDIHI010000005.1 coordinate 151,624, forward strand.
CGCCCTCGTAGATCTCGGTGGCGACCTTGCCGCCGACCGCGGTCTCGATCACGTCCTGCACGTCCGACACGTTGAGGCCCTGGCGGGCGATCGCGGACCGGTCGATGGCGATGGTCAGGTACTGCTGGCCGCCCGAGCGTTCCACGCGCATGTCGCGCACGCCGCGCACGCCCCCCGCGACGCGCGCGATCTCGTTGGCCTTGGCCCGCAGCACCTCGAGGTCGTCGCCGAAGAGCTTCACCGCGACGTCGGCCTTCACCCCGGTCACCATCTCGTCGATGCGATCCGAGATCGGCTGGGCCATGACCAGCTGAACGCCGGGCAGCGTGCGCAGCTTCTCCTGGATCGCGGCGGCGATGTCGTCCTGCGACCAGCCCGGCGGCCAGTCCTTGCGGGCCTTGAGCGACACGATGGGGTCGGCCTCGTTCGGGCCGGCCGGGTCGGCGGCGGACTCGCCCCGCCCGAGGCGCGACACGGCCGCTTTCACGCCCGGCACCTGCATGACCCGGCGCATGGCCTCCTTCTCCATCTGGATCGATTCGTCGAGCGAGATGTTCGGCACCCGGTCCATGGACGGCGAGATCGAGCCTTCCTTCATCTCGGGGATGAAGGCCGTGCCGAGGAAGGGCACCAGCGCGAGCGTAGCGACGAACAGTCCGACCGCGACGCCCACCGTGAGCCTCTCGCGCGCGAGGGCGCGCCGCAGCAGCGCGAGGTAGGGGCGCTTCATCGCGGCGATCAGGCGGGTGTCGTGCTCCGCGCCGCCCTTCAGCATGAAGGAGGCGAGCGCAGGCGTCAGCGTCAGCGACAGCACCAGCGAGATCGCCAGCGCGATGGCGATCGTATAGGCGAGCGGAGCGAACATCTTGCCCTCCATGCCCGACAGCGTCATCAGCGGCAGGAACACCAGGATGATGATGCCCACGCCGAACACCACCGGCGTGGCGACCTCGCGCACCGCGTCGAGGATCACCCGCGTGCGCGGCTCGCCCGGACGCTTGCCCAGCTGGGCGTAGGCGTTCTCGATCACCACCACCGAACCGTCCACCATCAGGCCGATCGCGATCGCGAGGCCGCCGAGCGACATCAGGTTGGCCGAGATCCCGTAGCGGTTCATGACGATGAAGGTCGCCAGCGGCGTGAGCACCAGCGTCGCCACCACGATGAGCGAAGACCTCCAGTCGCCGAGGAACAGCACCAGCACCACGACCACGAACAGCACGCCCTCCAGCAGCACCTTGACGACCGTCCACAGCGCCGCGTCTACCAACTCCGAGCGGTCGTAGTAGGGCACGATCTTCAGGCCCCCGGGCAGCATGCCGCGCGCGTTGATCTCGGCGACGCGGGCCTTCACGCGGCCGACGACTTCCTTCGCGTTGCCGGCACGGATCATCATCACCACGCCGCCGACCGCCTCGGTGTACCCGTCCTTGATCATCGCGCCGTGCCGCACCTCCTCGCCGAGCGTGACCTCGGCCACGTCGCGGATGTAGACCGGCGTGCCGCCGACCTCCTTCAGCACGATGTCCTTGATGTCGTCCACGTTCCTCACCAGCCCGATGCCGCGCACCAGGTACTGCTCGGCGCGCTGCGGCAGCACGCCGCCGCCGGAGTTGGCGTTGTTCCTCGCCAGCGCCTGCCACACGTCCTGGATCGACACCTTGTAGTAGCGCAGGCGGTCGGGCTCGACCAGCACCTGGTACTGCTTAACGTGACCGCCGGTGGAGTTGATCTCCGCCACGCCGGGGATCGAGCGCAGCAGCGGCCGCACCACCCAGTCCTGCGCGGTGCGGCGCTCGGTGAGCTCGGCTTTCGTCAGCTCGCGCTTGCCGTCGTCGGCCCGCTCCAGCGTGTACTGGTAGACCTCGCCCAGCGCGGTCGACACCGGGCCCAGCACCGGCGTCACGCCGACCGGGAGCCGGCCGCCGATCTCGATCAAGCGCTCGAGCACCAGCTGGCGGGCGAAGTACACGTCGGTGGCGTCGGTGAACACCAGCGTGATGAGCGACAGGCCGGGCTTGTTCAGCGACCGCATCTCGGTCAGCGCGGGCAGGCCCGTCATCGCGATCTCGACCGGCGCGGTCACGAACCGCTCGACCTCCTCGGGCGAGCGGCCCGGCGCCTCGGTGGCGATCTGCACCTGCACGTTGGTCACGTCCGGGAACGCGTCCACCGAGAGCTTGCGCGCGGCGCCCAGCCCGAACGCCAGCAGCGCCGCGGCGATCACGAGCACCACGAGGCGCTGGCCGAGCGCCGCGCGGACGATGGCGTCGAGCATGGGCTAGCCGCCCCCCAGCGCGCGGCGCTTGCGCTCGTTGTTCAGGTGGAAGGCGCCCTCGACCACGATCGTGTCGCCTTCGGCCACCCCCTCCAGCACCACGCGCCGGCCCTCGAACTCGAGGCCGAGGGACACCGCCCGCAGCCGGTAGGCGTCCTTGCCGGTCTGCGCGAACACGAAGTCGCGGTTGTCCTCGCGCACGATGGCGGCGGACGGCACGACGAGGCGCTTCTGGGGCCGGCCGTCGATCAGCACGTTGGCGAGCATGGCCGGCTTGAACATGCGCTCGCCGTTGGACAGGTCCATCCTCGCGCGCACCGTGCGCGTCTCCGGGTTCACCGTCGGGCTGACGAAGGTGAGCCGCCCGTGGAGCACGCCGCCCGGCAGCGCGGCGACTTCGGCGGCGGCCGGCTCGCCGACGCGCACGAGGCCGGCGCCCTGCTCGGGGATGTCGGCCACGACCCAGACGTTGGAAAGGTCCGCGATCACGAACATGCTGTCGGCGGGCTGCACCATCTGGCCCTCGGTGACCTTGCGCTCGATCACGGTGCCGCTCACGCTCGCGGCGATCTGCGTGCGCGAGGTGATCGTGCCGGTCTCCGCCAGCCGGCCGATCGCCGCGGCGGACATGCCGAGTACCTTCAGCTGGTCGCTCGCCGCGTTCAGTTCCGCCTCGGCCTGGGTCAGCTCGCTCTGGCGCCGCTGCACCTCGGCCGTGCCGATCACGTCGGCCGCGAGCAGGCGCTGCGCCCGCTCGGTCGCGCGCAGCGCCTGCAACCGGATCGACTGCGCCTTGAGGAATCCCAGCTGCGCCGTCGACAGTTCCGTGCTGTTGAGGGTCGCGAGCACCTGCCCGCGGCGCACGTCCTGCCCCACCGTTGCCTCGAGGTCGGTGACCCGGCCCGCCACGGGCGAGCCGATGCGCGCCATGCGCGTCTCGTCGACTTCGATGCGGCCCGGCGCGCGCAGCGTCTCGCGCACCTCGGCCCGGCCCACCTGCCCGGTCAGCGTGCGCGCGGCGAGTTCGGCCGTGACCGTGATCGCGAGGGGGTCCGGCGCGACCGGCGCGGCGGCGGGCTTTGCGCCCTCCTTGTCGCCGCACCCGGCGGCTAGCGCTGCCGCGAACGCCAGCACAAGGGTGGAATGGCCCGCGGAAGTGCCTGCTTTGGTCCTCATGGTCTGCCTGTCCCGTTGTTCAGTCGGTCGCGCGGAAGGGGTCCCGCGCGGTGAGTCGTTCGATGTCCATCCAGGCCGCGTTGCGGTCGAAGCGCGCCTGGTTGTAGTCGGCGCGCACGCTGCGCAATGTCCGCTGCGCGTCGAGCACTTCGAGGAAGCTGCGCTCGCCGGCCCGGTAGGCCGCCTCCGCCGCGTACAGGCCCGCCTCGGCGGTGCGCAACAGGCCGTTCTCGAAAGTGGAGATCTGGCGGTGCGACACGCCCAGGCGCGCATAGGCCGAATCGAGTTCGCGCAGCAGCTGCGCGCGCTGTGCCTCGACCTGCGCGGTGGCGTAGCCGATCGTAGCCTGCGCCTGCGCGATCGGGCCCTCGCGCCGGTTCCAGATCGGCAGCGGGATCGAGATGGCCGACCATCGCCTGGCTCGATTCCGGGTCGGAGGAGCTGATCGCGCGCAGCGTGGGCTGGGGATTTCGCAGCGACCGCTCGAGCTCGAGCCGCGAGCGCGCCCGCTCCGCCTCGGCCGAAGCCACTTTCAGCTGCGGATGCGCGGCGAGGACCTGCGGCACCAGCGTCGAGAGCGGCGGCGCCTCCGGCGGCGGGGGCAGGGTGCCGCGTGCGACGAACACCGACGGCAATGCGTTGCCGCCCAGCCGCCTCAGCACCGCGCGCGCCTCGTCCACGCGCAAGGCCGCGGCGGCAGCCGCGTTCTGCGCGGCGAGCGACTCGGACTCCGCGCGCACGAGTTCGAACCGCGGCGCCTCGCCCACCTCAACGCGCGTCTGCACCTTGCCGCGGATTTCGGCCAGCAGCTTGACGCTCTCCATCGCGAGCCGCTCCTCCTCCTGCCGGCGCAGCATCTCGAAGAACGCCGCGCGCGCCTGGTAGCCGACCGCGAGGCGCACCGACTCGACCTGCGCCGAGGCAGCCGACAGCCCGGCCTCCGAAACGTCGGCACGGGCGCTGCGCACGGAGGGCAGCTCGATCAGCTGCGAGATGCCGACGGTACTGGTCGAACCCATCGCGCCGCCGACGCGCGAGCGCCACGACCCGCCGCCCACGTCGAGGTCCGGGTTGGGCCAGGCGCGCGCAGTGCGCGTTTCGGCCTCGGCGCCGAGGCGCAGTTGCGCAGCGGACGCGAGTTCGGGGCTCGCCGCCTCGACATAGCGCAGCACCTCGCGCAGTCCGAGCGCCTCGGCGGCATGGGCTTGGCCGACAACAGCCGGCAGCGTGCCTGCAGCGAGCGCTGCGAGCACGGCGATGCGTACGACCATGGATACTCCCGGAGGCAGCTTCAGGCTGGAACGGGACGAGGCGTCCGCGTCAGGAAACTGTCAGGCTGAAGTTTACCGCGTCCGGGCGCGGGCCGGCATGAAATCCCTCAATCGTCCCCTGCGCCGGGGTCCGCGAACGCCGGCTCGCGGAAACTCTCGGGATCGAAGGCCTTGTCGCCTTCCTCGCTCGCCACGCCGGTGGGCGCGAGCCCGGCGAAATCGAACAGGCCCCGGTCCATCAGGTGCGAGGCGCGCACGTCCGACAATGCGCGCAGGATCGACTCGATGCGCCCCGGGTGCTTTTTCTGCCACTCGCGCAGCATGCCGCCGACCACCTGCCTTTGCAGGTTGGACTGCGAACCGCACAGCGTGCACGGGATGATCGGGAACTGCTTGAGTTCGGCGTACGCGGTGAGGTCGGCCTCGGGCACATAGGCCAGCGGCCGGATGACGACGTGCCTGCCGTCGTCCGAGACGAGCTTGGCGGGCATCGCCTTCAGCTTGCCCGCGTAGAAGAGGTTCAGGAAGAAGGTCGCGAGGATGTCGTCGCGGTGGTGGCCGAGCGCGATCTTCGTCGCGCCGAGCTCGCCGGCCACGCGGTAGAGGATCCCCCGCCGCAGGCGCGAGCACAGCGAGCACATGGTCTTGCCCTCGGGGATCACGCGCTTGACGATGGAGTAGGTGTCCTGCTCGACGATCCGGAACGGCACGCCCCGCGACTCCAGGTACGCGGGCAGTACGTCTTCGGGGAACCCGGGCTGCTTCTGGTCGAGGTTCACCGCGATGAGCTCGAACCTCACCGGCGCCTTCTCCTGCAGGGCCATCAGCACGTCGAGCATGCCGTAGCTGTCCTTGCCGCCCGAGAGGCACACCATCACGCGGTCGCCCTCGCCTATCATCCCGAAATCGACGATCGCGTCGCCCACCATCCGGCGCAGGCGCTTGGCGAGCTTGTTGGCTTCATGGTCCGCCTTGCGCGGGTCCCTGCGCGCCGGCGGCAGGATGTGGATGGGCTGCGAGCTCATATGTTCACGCTCCGCCCGCCGTCCACCGCGATGATTTGCCCGGTGACGTAAGGCGCGCCCGCCGCGAGGGAAATGCACGGCGCGCGCGATGTCGTCCGGTTCGCCGAGACGCTTGAGCAGCGTGTCTTCGATGATGTGCTTCCTGACCTCGGGCGGGAACTGGCCGTCTTCCGGCCAGGCGATCGCGCCGGGAGAGACACCGTTCACGCGCACGTCGGGCGCAAGCTCCATGGCGAGCGACCGCGTCATCGCGGCGAGGCCGGCCTTGGCGATCGAGTAGACCACGTAACCCTTGAGCGGCCGGTCGGCATGGATGTCGACGATGTTGACGATGGACCCGCGCACCTTCGCGAGTTCGGGGCGCCGCCGCCTGCGACAGCAACAGCGGGCCCTTGACGTTGGTGCCGACGAGGTCGTCCCAGTTGCGGTCGTTGACCTCGCCCACCGCCGTCGGGAAGAAGCTCGACGCGTTGTTGACCAGCACGTCGAGCCGCCCGAAGCGCTCCACGGCCGTGCGGACCAGCAGTTCCGGCGCGCTGTGCGCAAGGAGGTCCGCCTTCACGCGCAGTGCGCTGCCCGCGCGCACCGCGTTGAGCTCGGCCTCCAGCGCGATCACCTCCGCCTCCGCGCCGCGATAGTGGAGCAGGACGCTGGCCCCGTGCGCGTGCAAGCGGCGCGCGATCGCCGCGCCCACGCGACGCGCGGCACCGGTGACGAGGGCGGCCTGGTCCTTCATGTCTTTGCATGGGTCGTTACGCGCTGCGGTTGGATTGCGGATTTTACCAATATGGGGGAGGATGCCCGCCCCACGTTCCGGCCCTGCCCATGCCGCGCCCCCCCGCCCAGCTGCCGCCGCCCGAACCCGACGCACTCGCGGCGAGCGCCGCCACTGGTTGCGCGCATCGAGGCCGCCATCGCCGCGGCGGGCGGCTGGATCAGCTTCGCGGACTACATGCAGCAGGCCCTTTACGCGCCGGGCCTCGGTTACTACACCGGCGGCGCGCAGAAATTCGGGCAGGCCGGCGACTTCGTCACCGCACCCACGCTGGGGCCGCTGTTCGCCCAGACGCTCGCGCGGCAGGTGGCGGAGCTCCTGCCCGCAAACCGCCCCGCACCTGCTCGAGTTCGGTGCGGGCGGGGGCGACCTGGCCGGCGAGCTGCTCGCCGAGCTCGCCCGGCTCGGCTGCAAGGTCGAAAGCTATTCGATCCTCGAACCCGGCGCCGAACTTGCCGCACGCCAGCGCTCGACCATCGCCAGGCTCGCGCCGGATAGCGCGGCGCGCGTCGCCTGGCTGGACCGGCTGCCCGAAGGCTTTCGCGGCGTCTTGCTCGCCAACGAAGTCGTCGACGCGATGCCGGTGCATGCGGTCGCGTGGCGGGACGAAGGCGTGTTCGAGCGCGGCGTCAGCATGGAGTCCGGCAAGCTGGCCTGGGCCGAGCGGCCCGCGACTGGCGGGGTGCTCGCCGCAGCGCAGGCCATCGGCATCGCGCCGCCGTACGCAGGCGAGATTGCGCTGGCCGCGCGGGGCTGGATGCGGTCGGTCGCAGAAAACCTCGAACACGGCGTGCTGCTGGCGATCGACTACGGCTTCCCGGCGCACGAGTTCTACCACCCGCAGCGTACCGCGGGCACGTTGATGTGCCACTACCGCCACTTCGCCCACGACGACCCGTTCCTCCATCCCGGCCTGCAGGACATCACCGCGCACGTCGACTTTTCCGCGCTCGCCGCGGCCGGGCGCGAAACGGGGCTCGACGTACTGGGCTACGCGAACCAGTCGTCGTTCCTCGTCAATTGCGGCATCACCGAAGTGCTCGGCCGCGGCGACCCCTCCGACGTGCGGCGCTATGCGCCGGTCGCCGCCGCGGCGCAGAAGCTGCTCTCGCCCGCCGAGATGGGCGAGCTCTTCAAGGTGCTGTGCGTCGGGCGCGGCGTCCGGCCCGGGCTCATGGGCTTTGCGCGCGGCGAGCGTTCGCATACCCTGTAGGGCATGCTCAGGACGCTGGCGCTTTTCCTCACACTTCTCCTCGCGCCTCCCGTCGCGGCGCACGCGGCGGACGAAGCCTCCGCCGCGAGGAAGCGCTGGGAGGACAGCCCTTACGGCCCCATGCTCGAGCGGATACTGCCCCCGGGGTTCGAGGCCGCGATGCTGCCGCAGCCGGGCTCGCCGGGCGCGCTGCTCGCGCAGCGCTACTGCGTGCAATGCCACAACCTGCCCAACCCGGCCATGCACCATGCGCAGAAGTGGCCGCCCGTGTTCGAGCGGATGGTGCTGCGCATGGAAGGCCGCGGCAACATGGGCAGGCTCATGGCCGACATGATGGCGGGCGTGTCCGCCCCGACGGCCGATGAGGCGCGCGTGCTGGTGCGCTACCTGCGCGTTAACGCGATGGTCCCGCTCGACCCGAAGAAGATCCCGGAAGTGAATGCGCCTGCGGGCGACGCGTTCCGCCTTGCCTGCGGGCAGTGCCATGCGCTGCCCGACCCCGCGCGACACACCGCGAAGGAGTGGGCGATGGTGGTGGCGCGCATGCAGAAGAACATGGACTGGATGAATCGCGTCGTGGGATCCCGCCTCGTGGCGGGCGAACCGCAGCTGCGCGTCGAGGACATCAACGCCTTCCTGGCGAAGTACGCCAGGAAGGCGCGCTGACCGCGCCTCAGTCGACCTTCTTGTACCAGTAGGTCCTGACGCGGGTCTGCAGACGCAGGCCGCCGGGGTTGGTGGTCGTCACCCCCGAGATCACCGACTGGTAGTACTTGCCGCCGATCTGCACGACGACCGGGACCGGCGTGGGCAGGAAGCCGCCGCCCGCGAAGGTGGCGAAGCGCCCGCCGCCCGACTTGGGCACGTACTGCGAGGGCAGCGTGTTGAAGATGAAGGTCGCAGTCCCGTCGCTGAAGCTGATGCCGTACTGCCGCGCGGTGCCGAGGTCCGAGACGCAGAAGTTGCCCGAGTTGGAGCCGACGTTCGCCGCCGTGCCGGTCACGGTGTCCTGCTTGGGCTCGTTTGTGTTGAAGATCACCGAGCCCGCCGCCGTGGTCGCCGTGGCGATCGTCTTCTCGCCGCTGGTGCTGAGCGCGAGCTTCCAGCCCCGCGCCGCCAGCAGCGAGGCGCGCGCGCCCGCCTGGGTCTGCCCCGAATCGCACTTGGTGGCATCCTGGATGCAGTTGTTGGTGATGTCGAAGAGGTCGGTCGTGTTGTCCCCGATCGTCGTCGGCGTGGTCGCCGCCACCAGCAGCATGGCCGGGGTGACGGTGCCCGTGAACCGGTCCTTGAACATGTAGAAGCGGTTCCTGACCACCTGGTCGAACGGGTGCTCGCGGTCGCCGCTGCCGAGGAGAACCGCGTCGAAGTCCCCGATGCCGTCGCTGGTGTAGACCACGTCCGGCGAGAACATGAATTTGCGCATGTCCAGCGCCTTGGGGGTGCTGGCGTTGGAGGCGATCGACGCGACCCTGGTGACGACCCACTTGGACGCGTCGGCATCCGCCACGTCCACGCGCCAGACGTTGCCGCCGGTGTCGGTGCCGTAGATCCGGTCGAGGAACCCCGAGGGCACGTTCTCGGTGCCGACGATGGCGTTCACGCGGTTGGCCGTGTTGCTGCGATTGCGCATCACGGCGAGGTCGCCGGGCATCGCGTACGTCATCGCCGTCACCTGCTTGTCGGCCGGGGCGTCAGGACCCGCGCGCCAGAGGACTTCGCCGGTGGCCGCATCCACAATGAAGATCCCGCGCCCCATGCTGCGGTTGACCTGCGTGCCGCTGCCGGCCGGGGGGCAGTTGGTCGTGTTCATCGGGCTGGGGAACACCACGTTCTTGATCCCGGTGACCGAGGTCGT
>CBDIHI010000006.1:0-283644 GCA_965279075.1 Burkholderiales bacterium
CGCCTAGTCCTCTTCCCCGTGCCCGTCGTACTCGATCGCCAGGCGCTGGCGGGTGATGAACTCTTCCGTGCTGTCGATGCCGCGAAGGTGGAGGATGTAGTTGCGTACGGCCGCTTCGAGCAGCACCGCGAGGTTGCGCCCGGCGGCCACCGGGATCACGACCTTGCGCACGGTCTGGCCGAGGATGTCCTCCGACTGCTCGGCCAGCGGCAGCCGCTCGATCTCGGCGCCGCCCGAGGTGGGCTTGGCGAGGTGGACGATCAGCTTGAGGCGCATCTTCGGGCGCACGGCGGTCTCACCGAAGATCGTGCGGACGTTGAGCAGCCCGAGGCCGCGCACTTCGATGAAGTCCTTCAGCACCGGCGGGCAGCGTCCTTCGAGGATCTTCGGCGCGACCCGCGAGATCTCCACCACGTCGTCGGCCACGAGGCCGTGCCCGCGGCTGATGAGCTCCAGCCCTAGCTCGCTCTTGCCCACGCCCGACTCGCCGGTCACGAGGACACCGAGGCCGAGGACGTCCATGAATACGCCGTGGCGCGTGGTTTTCTCCGCAAGGGCCTTGGCCAGGTAGCGCGAGAGCGCCTCGATCACGCGCGGCGCTGCGAGGGGGGTGGCGAAGAGCGGGGTATGCGAGTCCCGCGCGCCGGCCAGGATCTCGGCGGGCGCAGTCACCCCGTCGGCGACGACCACCGCAGTGAGCGGCCCGGTGAAGAGCTTTGCGACGAATTCGCTGCGCGCTGCGGTCGAAAACGCGCCGAACATCGAGGCCTCGTAGCCGCCGAGGACCTGGATGCTGTTCGGGTGGGTCAGGTTCAGGTGACCGATCAGGGCGGCGGAGGCCGCAGCCTCGCGCCGCACCGCGGTGCTGCCGTCCTGCCCCGCGATCCACGCGAGCTGGAGCGGCTCGCGATTGTCGTCATGCAACCGCGTGACGTTGACCTGAAGCATCGGGTTGCCAGAATGAGATGAGTTGGTGGAGGGCAGGCGCGTCGGCGGCGGCAAGCATCGATTCGCGCAGGCCCCGGTCGCTGAACATCTGCGCCAGTTCGGACAGGATCTGGAGGTGCCGCTCGGTGGCCTGCTCGGGAACCAGCAGAGCAAATACGAGGCTGACGGGCTTGCCGTCGGGCGCTTCGAAGGGGACGGGGGCGGACAGGCGCATGAACGCGCCCAATGCGTCCTTGAGGCCCTTTATCCGCCCATGGGGAATCGCGACGCCCTGGCCGAGGCCGGTGGAGCCGAGGCGCTCGCGCGCGAACAGGCTCTCGTAGACCACACTGCTCGCAATGCCGTGGTTGTTCTCGAACAGCAGGCCGATATGCTCAAAAAGCCGCTTCTTGCTCGATACCGAAATGTCCACCCCGACATTGGCGGGCGGAAGGAGCTTGGCGACGAGGTTCATGGGTCGGGGCTGCGGGCGCACGCGGGCCGGGCGCCGGGCTGGCTGCGAGGGGGCGGATTATAGCCCAAGCCCGGGTGGGGGCCTGCGACGCACCGACTCAACGGGATCAGGTCTCGATCCCGGGCTGGTGCTTGAGGGCGTCGTGCGGTTTCGCCGTCGACTTGTTCTTGTACTTGATCACCTGCCGGTCGAGCTTGTCGACCAGCAGGTCGATCGCCGCGTAGAGGTCGGGGTTGGTGCATTCCACGTGGATGTCCTTGCCCCTGACGTGCAGCGTGACCTCGGCCTTGCGAACGAGCTTGTCGACCGACAGGATCACGTGGGCGTCGATGACGTGGTCGAAATGCCTGGTGATGCGGTCGAACTTGTCGCTGACGAAAGTGCGTATTGCCGGGGTTACATCGAGGTGATGGCCGCTGACGTTCAGGTTCATTGGCGCCTCCGGGCTTTGCGGTGTGGGGCTACAGGGACTTTCTCAGGTTGACCGGCGGGATCTGCAGGGATTCGCGGTACTTGGCGATCGTCCGCCGCGCCACCACGATACCCTGTTGGCCGAGAATTTGCGAGATTCTGGAATCGGAGAGCGGCGTCTTGGTGTCCTCTGCGGCGACAAGCTGCTTGATCAGCGCGCGTATGGCGGTGGCCGAACATGCGCCACCCGTATCTGTCGCGACGTGGCTGCCGAAGAAGTACTTGAGCTCGTAGGTGCCGCGCGGGGTTGCCATGTACTTCTGCGTGGTTACCCGCGAAATGGTGCTTTCGTGAAGCCCGAGTGTCTCGGCGATTTCGCGCAGCACCATCGGGCGCATCGCGACTTCGCCGTGCTCGAAAAAGTGCCGCTGCCGGTCGATGATCGCCTGCGAGACGCGCAGGATCGTGTCGAAGCGCTGTTGCACGTTCTTGATCAGCCAGCGCGCTTCCTGCAACTGGCCCGACATCGAGCCACCCGGGCTGCCCCTGTTCCCCGCGAGCAGGGAAGCGTAAAGGCGGTTGATGCGCAGCTTCGGCATCGCCTCGGGGTTCAGGCTCGCGCGCCACACGCCCTTGATCCTGCGCACGACGACGTCGGGAACGACGTAGCGGGTTTCAACGTCGGAGAACGCGGCGCCGGGGTGGGGGTTCAGGCGCAGGATCAGGCGCTGCGCCGCGCGCAGGTCGTCGTCGCTCGCGCCGGTAAGCTGCCTCAGGCGCGAATAGTCGCGGTTGGCGAGGGCTTCGAGGTGGTGCTCGGCGATGGTACCGGCGAGCTTCGCGATGCCGGCCTGCTCCGCAGTTTCCGGAGTCATAGCGCGGATCTGCAGCAGCAGGCATTCGCTGGGAGTACGCGCGCCCACCCCGGCCGGCTCCATGTTCTGCAGGTGGCGCAGCGCGATGCCGAGATCCTCGATGCCTGCGTCCGCCTCCGGCGGCAGCAGCTCCGCGATTTCCTCGAGCGGCTGCGTCAGGTACCCGTCGTCGTCGAGCGCGTCGATGAGCATGCCGATCAGGGCGCGGTCGCGGCGCGCGAGGTTGGTGAGAATGAGCTGGTTGTTGAGGTGCTGGCGCAGCGAAAGGTTTTCCGGCGCGACAAAGGCCCGGTCCGAATCCTCGTCGTCGTCGCTACCCGTGCGCGGGGAGGCGGAGAAGTCAGGTTGCCATTCGTCCCCGGACGCGGCCTCCGGGGTATCGCCGGCAGCCGCACCCGGAGTTTCCGGGGCAGCGTTGCCATCCGCCGGCGCTTCCGGTGCCGTGAAGGTTCCGGGCGGCGTGAGCCCGTCCTCCGCATCCTCGCGTTCGAGGATCGGGTTCTCCATCAGCATCCTCTCGATCTCCTGGTTCAGCTCGACCGTGGACAGCTGCAGCAGCTTGATGGACTGCTGCAACTGCGGTGTCAGCGTGAGGTGCTGGGAGAGCCGGAACTGGAGTGTCGGCTTCATCGAGACGCGGGAAGGGGACGCAAGGGTTGTGGTCTCAGGGCCGCCGGCAGGCCAGGGCGGGAAGCCGGCCGGAGGCCAGCCTACATGCGGAAATTTTCGCCCAGGTAGACCCGGCGCACGCTGTCATTATAGACAATTTCGTCCGGGTGCCCGGAAGCCAGCACCGCGCCGTCGTTCATGATGTACGCGCGATCGCATATGCCGAGCGTTTCGCGGACGTTGTGGTCGGTGATCAGGACGCCGATCGAGCGCTCCTTCAGGAAGCGTATGATGCGCTGGATGTCCAGCACCGCGATGGGGTCGACGCCGGCAAAAGGCTCGTCGAGCAGGATGAAGGCGGGACGCGTGCCCAGCGCCCGTGCGATCTCGAGCCGGCGGCGCTCGCCCCCGGAGAGCGCGAGCGCCGGGTGCTTGCGCAGGTGCGTTATGTTGAGATCGACCAGCAGCTCGGCGAGCCGGGTCTCGATTTCGTCGCCGGAAAGGCCCTGCAATTCCAGCACGGCCTGGATGTTCTCTTCTACGGTGAGCTTGCGGAAAACCGAGTTCTCCTGCGGCAGGTAGGAGATCCCCATGCGGGCCCTGCGGTGGATCGGAAGGTGCGTCAGTTCCTGGCCATCCATGTGGATCCCGCCGGCGTCCACCGCGACCAGCCCGACGATCATGTAGAAGCAGGTCGTCTTGCCTGCGCCGTTGGGTCCCAGGAGGCCGACGACTTCACCGCTCGAGACCGAGAGCGACACATCCTGTACTACGGTGCGCGACTTGTAGCGCTTTCGCAGGCTCTCCGCCGAAAGGACGCTCATCGAGCCTGGGGCTTCGGGGCCGCCGCCGGCGGCGTGGCCGGAACCTTCGCGGGCGCAGGCCCGGCGCCGGGTTCGTCCGCCTTGGCCTTGGGCTGAATCACCGCGCGTACGCGGCCCTCGGGGTTCGCAGCCGAGGACACGCTCTTGCCGCTCAGCACGGAGAAAAACTCGGATCGCGTATCAACGGTGATCACGTCGCCGCGCACCTCGTCCTTGTCGCGCATGAGGTGTGCCTGCTCGCGCAGGTCGATCTTTTCCCGTTTGTCGTCGATTTCTATGGTGAGGGCGTCGCCGTCGATCCACTCTTCCTTGCCGTCGCGCTTCTGGCGAAAGCGCGCGGGGTTTCCCGTGGCGACCGAGATCTGGTAGCCCTCCGGGTCCTGGCGGACCGTTATCCGGTCGGCGCGCACCAGGATCGTCCCCTTGGTGAGCACCACGTTGCCCTCGAAGATGCTGATCCGCCGCGCGTCGTCAGAGCTCATCCTGTTTGCCTCGATATTCGTCGGCTTGTCCTTGTCGGCCTTCTCGGCGTGTGCCGCCAGAGGTGCGAACAGGGACGCGACAAGCGTCGCCGCGACCAGAACCGGCCGGTTCGTTCGCATCGCGCAGGGTTTCGGGCTCACTTCCTCTTCCTTTCCTCAAACCGGCCCCGCACCCGCTCGCGCAGGTGCAACTGCCGGGCGCCGTTGTCGTACTCCATGCCGCGCCCCGTGAGGGAGCGGCCTTCTTCCGTGATCACCACATCGCGGTCGGTCAGCACCAGGGACCTCTCGCGGACGATATGCAGGAAGCTGGTGTCCAGGCGCATCGAGGGTTGCTGGGGGGTCGCCGTGCGCAACAGCAGGACATTGTCGTACAGGAACGTGTCCTCGCCATCCTGGCTGAGTGCGCCGCGCTCGGCCGTGATTGTCATGGGTGAATCCCCCGGCTTGGTGCTCAGCAGGCGCGGCGAGTCCAAGTCGGTCGAGTCATCGTCCGGGTAATGTACCATCTTGCGGGCCGACAGCGTCGATTCCGCCGTGCCGGAAGGCCCATAGCCGACGATGCTGAAGTTGCTCACGATGTAGTCCGGGTCGTGGCGCCGCAGCGACGGGTGGGTTTCCTCCACGCGGACCGTCCGCTCTAGCCAGAAGGTCAGCAAGCCGAGGGACAGCATCAGCGCTATCGGGAACAGGCGGGCGTTCGAGAGCTGCATCTTCAATCAGGCGAGGTACGGCGCGATGGCCGCGTCGAGCGTACCCTGCGCGCGCATCAGGATTTCGCAAACCTCGCGCACGGCCCCGGCGCCGGCTGGTCGCGTGGCCACGAAATGGGCGTGGCGCCGCACGATCTCGGGCGCCTCGGAGGTCGAGGCCGCGAATCCGCAGCGGGTGAGCACGGGCAGGTCGACTACGTCGTCCCCCATGTAGCCGCAATTGGCGGGATCGATCCGCATTGACGCGGACAGGCCGACGAAGGCGGAGCGCTTGTCGGCGATCCCCTGCAGCACGTGGGTGATGCCGAGATTCTTCGCCCTGAGTGCGACCACTTCGGAGCGCCGGCCGGTAAGAATCGCGGTCTGGACACCGCTGTCCATCAGCATCCTGATTCCGTGTCCGTCCAGCGTGCTGAACGCCTTCATCTCTTCGCCGGAGTCCGTGTAGTAGAGCCGGCCGTCGGTGAGCACGCCGTCCACGTCGAAAATCATCAGTCGCACGCCATGCGCTTTCGCGAGCATCGCTTCCATATCAGACCACCTTGGCCCGGAACAGGTCGTGCATGTCCAGCGCGCCGAGCAGCGTTCCATGTGCGTCGGCCACGAGGAGCTGGTTGACCTTGTGGCGTTCCATGAGTTCGACGGCCTCGACCGCCAGCGCGTCGGGGCCGATGCGGCGGGGCGACGCGCTCATCACGTCGGCAATACTCGCGGATTTCAGGTCCGCGAGCCTTTCTACGGCGCGCCTCAGGTCTCCGTCGGTGAAGATTCCTGCTATCCCGCCCGAGGCGTCGAGGACGGCGGTCATCCCCATGCGCTTGCGGGAAATCTCGAGCACCGCCTCCGACAGGGATGCGCCCAGCGCAACGCTCGGAACGTCGCTGCCGCTTCGCATGACGTCGGATACGCGGGTGAGCAGCCTGCGGCCCAGCGCGCCCCCGGGATGGGATCGCGCGAAATCCGCCTCGGAGAACCCGCGCGCGTCGAGCAGCGCGACCGCTAGCGCGTCGCCCAGGGCGAGTGCTGCGGTCGTGCTTGCAGTCGGGGCGAGGTTCAGGGGACATGCCTCCTGCGCCACGCCGGCGTCGAGGTGCACATCCGCCTCGATCGCCAGGGTCGAGGACGGTTGCCCGGTGATGGCGATCAGTTTGGCGCCCTGCCGTTTCACTTGGGGGACGATCGCGAGCAGTTCCGCCGACTCCCCCGAATGCGAAATGCAGAGGAACACGTCCTCGGGCCGGACCATGCCAAGGTCGCCGTGCCCCGCTTCCGCCGCATGGACGAAGAATGCCGGTGTTCCTGTGCTCGCCATCGTGGAGGCGATCTTCCTCGCTACATGGCCGGACTTCCCGATACCGCTTACCACCACACGGCCCTCGCAGGCAAGGATCAAGTCCAGCGCCGCAAGGAAACTGCCGTCGACGCGGCCCGCCAGGGCGCGCACCGCCCCGGCTTCGATTTCGAGCACACGCCGGGCGAGGGCGAGCGAATTTTCGCCGGAACCTCGGATAGACTTGGGAGCGACACTTGTCATGGCTTTCAAGTGTAGCCCACCGTGAAGCCCACGGCATAGCCCAAGGACTCCTCCCGCCACCATGGAAGCTGCTGGCGTCTCCCTTCAACCGGTGCTTGTCTTGCTCGCTTGCGCGGTGCTTGCGGTCGTCGCTTTCAGGAGCCTGCAACTGCCGCCGATGCTCGGCTACCTGCTCACCGGCGTGATGCTCGGGCCGCATGCGTTCGGGCTGATTCCCGACACGAGCGAAACGAGGCACCTGGCGGAGTTCGGCATAGTGTTCCTGATGTTTTCCATCGGCCTGGAGTTCAGCCTGCCCAAGCTGATGGCAATGCGCAAGGTCGTCTTCGGCCTCGGGTTCGCACAGGTGGCCGCAACGATGTCGGTCGGCCTCACGCTCGGACTTGGGCTCGGGGCGTCCTGGCAGGCGAGCCTTGTCTTCGGCGGGGCGATCGCCATGTCGTCCACCGCGATCGTGTCCAAGCTCCTGGCGGAACGCCTCGAGCTGGATACGCCCCACGGCCGGGAGATCATCGGCGTGCTGCTTTTCCAGGACCTTGCGGTGGTGCCGCTCCTGATCGTGATCCCCGCCTTGGGTCAGCCACCCGAGGCCATAGGGGCGGCGGTCGGAATCGCCTTGCTCAAGGCTGCCGCCGTGCTCGTCACCCTGATACTCGCCGGGCCGCGGCTGATGCGCTTCTGGTTCAGCGTGGTCGCGAGACGTCGCTCGAACGAACTGTTCGTGCTCAATGTGCTGCTGATCACGCTTGGCCTGGCGTACCTGACTTCGCTCGCGGGGCTGTCGCTCGCGCTGGGGGCTTTCCTGGCAGGGATGCTGATTTCGGAAACCGAGTACCGCTACCAGGTCGAGGAGGACATCAAGCCGTTCCGCGACATCCTGCTGGGGTTGTTCTTCGTCACCGTAGGCATGATGCTCGATCTCCCCGCGGTTGCGGAGCGCTGGTGGGTGGTGGGGCTGGCAGTATTGCTGATCGTGCTGGTGAAGTTCGGGTTGATCGTCGCGCTCGCGCGAGCATTCGGGGGCACGCAGAGCACTGCGCTGCGCACCGGGCTCTGCCTCGCCCAGGCCGGCGAGTTCGGCTTCGTGCTCCTCGCGAACGCGGGAGGCGTGGGGTTCATGTCATCCGCCATGCTGCAGGCCCTGCTCGCGGCGATGATCCTTTCGATGCTGGCAAGCCCGTTCATCATTGCCGCGAGCGACCGGATCGTGATGCGGTTCTCGGCGTCGGAGTGGATGCTGCGGTCGCTGGAGCTGCATCGCATCGCGGTGCAGTCCATCGAGTCGGACCGGCATGTCGTGATCCTCGGCTATGGCCGGAACGGGCAGCGGCTCGCCAGGCTGCTGGATGCCGAGGGGATACGCTACGTGGCATTGGACCTCGACCCTGAACGGGTGCGGGATGCCGCGCTGGCAGGAGATACCGTGGTTTTCGCGGACTGCTCGAGGCGCGAGGCTTTGACGGCGGTGGGCCTCGCACGGGCGGCAGCCGTGGTGGTCACTTTCGCCGATGCCGACGCGTCGGTCCGGGTGCTCGCCAACATTCAGGCGCTCAACCCGGCCATCCCGGTGATCGTGCGGGCGCGCGAGGAAAGCGAGATGGAGCGCTTGCTCGCGGCTGGCGCATCTGAGGTCGTGCCAGAGGCGCTCGAGTCGGGGCTGATGCTCGCCTCTCACACGCTGGTCTGGATCGGTGTGCCGCTTTCGCGGGTCATGCGCAGGTTGCGGGTTGTGCGCGACCAGCACTACGGGCTGCTGCGCGGGCTTTTCCACGGCGCGGGTGACGACATCGAAATGGGCGATTCCGCCCAGCCGCGGCTGCACTCCGTGACGCTGGCGCCATCCGCGCATGCCATAGGCCGGCCGGTCGCCGATCTAGGGCTTGAAGCGATCGGTGCGCAAGTCAAGGCGGTCCGGCGTCCCGGCGAGGGCAAGCTGCCTGCAGAAGGCGGGCTCGTGCTTGAGGCCAATGACGTGGTCGTGTTGCTCGGGGTTCCGGAGTCGCTTGCAGCCGCGGAGATCCGGCTGCTGCAGGGCTGACCGTCGGCTAGCGGTGTTCGACCGGCGGAATTTCCGCTTGAAGAATCGCGCGGGCGGGTTCCGGTGCCGAAGCGACTGCGTTGCGGATCGCTTGCCGGTTCGTGAAGGTACGCACTGCCTTCCTGAAGAGCGTGCGGGCCTCCTCCTCGCGCCCGGCGAGGGCAAGGAGGATGCTGTGTCGTACGACGACGTCACGGGTAGGCCATGTGCGCATCACCCGGTTGCCGATTTCCAGGGTTCGGGCCGACGTGCCGGGGTCGAGCGGCAAGGCGAGGAACAGCCAGAGTTCCGCCCTTGGTCCCAACAGCCCGCTGCGCAACTGCGAAAGCGTGTCCAGGTCGCGTCTGTACTCGGCGTCGGAGCCGAGGGATCGACCGGCGTAGACGGGAGCGGCCTGCTCGAACCGGAAGTAGTCCCTCAGGTTGGTCGCGAGGAGGATGGCGCCCATGGAAGCGCCTGAGATAAGGGCGGCTCTGACCGCATGCGGCGGGATCCGCATCGAGCCCGCAGCGCCGACACCCATCACCAATGCGGTCAGCGAGAGAAAATGTGCGTACCAGAATGGATATTCGAGAAGTGCATGCAGCATTTCCACGCTTATGCACGCGAGCACCCACCACAGCGCGCGTCCCGGCGCGCGCAGGAACGTCGGGACGGTTCTGCGCGCCCAGCCGAGCAATCCAGCACCCGCCAGGAAGGCTCCGGCGAGCCCGGTTTCGGCGAGGAGTTGCAGTACCAGGTTGTGGGGCGAGGTGAAGATTTCCCTGGAAGCCATCTTCTCGGGCAGGCCCAGCGCAAAGGCCGCCCCAGCGAATTCGCCGGGGCCCTCGCCAATCCACGGCGCCCCTGCGAAGATCTTCACGGCGAGTTCCCATGCGTGCAATCGAAGACTTGCCGTTTCGTCCGAGGTCGAGTCCCAGTAGTCCGAAGCGTTTCGGTCGAAGCCGCCCTCGATTCTGAATCCCAGCGCATGGAAGCCGAGAGGCACCAGCCACTGGGCCATCCCGCCGGCGACCGCCAATACGACTGCGGCACGGCCCAGGTTGCGGCTCGGGATGTCGCCGGGAACGCGCAGGACGCACCAGCCGAGCAGCGCAAACGCCATCGAATACAGGACCGACGAGCGCGAGGCCGCGAGGGCAGCACCCACCAGGAGCAGCAGGCCAGTTGCAAGTGCTGCTTTCTTCCCGATTCTTCCCCCGGAGTACAGGTAAACCAGCGAGGCTTCCCCCAGCGCGAGGTAGTTGGCATAGAGGTTCGACTGGCCGACGTTCCCTATCGCGCGGGACCCGTGCAGGTACGAGACGAATTCGTCGATGGACCTGGGGATCCCGACGACCTGGAGTACGCCCGACGTCGCATTGAGGACCGCACCGGCAAGCAGGAACCCCGCAAGCATGTCGCACACTCGATCCCGGCCGTAGTGCATGGTCAGTGCGTGGCCCAGCGTCACCAGCAGAGCCGCATGGAAGATGTAGGCTGACCAGAGAAGCGCGCCCTGAGGATAGGCTGCAGGGGCCGCGAGGGCGCGTACGACCAGGAAAAGGCTGAAGGCGCCGAGCCACACCGCAAGCGCCGGGACGCGCGCGGGCATGATCCGCGCGGCGGCCGCGAATCCGATGGCGCCAACGCCAAGTGCGAGGGCGATCCATTCGTCATAAAACGTTCGCAGCGGGGGGAAGTGCCGCGGCAGCAGGAAGGGAAGCAGGCACGCCGCGGACGCCAGGAGCAGGCTGGCTCCGCATGGATCCCAGCGTGTCGCCTTCGAAGAATTCATGTCAGGACTGCAGCATGCCTTTCGCGGGCGCAAATAAAAAGGCCAGCCGATCGGCTGGCCTTTTCAAGCGTTCGCTGCCCTTTATTAAATCTGGCGGCAGAGCAGGTAGATGTTGGTGCCGGTTTCCGCGTACGCCCCGCTGGTGACGGCGGTGACGTTAGGGTTCGGCGTAGCTTGCAGGCCCCCGCGGACCGAGCCTGTGGTGATCAGGCCGTCGTCCATCGAAGTGTCGATTGCGATCGCGACCTTGTCCGGGATGTTCGCCGAGCACAGCATCAGGCTCGAGATGCCGCCCAGGACCGCGGCGATCGTTGGGGAGCCGCCGTCGCCAGTTTGCACGCCAAGCATCCCGGTAAACGCGTTGGTCGGTTGCTGGGCCCCGTTACCGGCGACAAATCCAGCGCGGCGCAGGTGATCCCACCAGTTTCGCGACTCGCTCGCAGTCGTCTGGTTGTAGGTTCCGGCCACAATGCCGTTGCCGTCGCCGGCTGTGGCTACTGTTGGCGTCGCCCAGCGCGTGCCAGCGTTGATATCGTCCCCCGGGATCGCGCGATACCGGTCCTGGTAGCCGTGGTAGGCGGCCGAAACGCCTGAGAAGTCCGCCATGGCGTTCTTGATCTTGGCCTGGATGATCATCTCCTGGCCTTTCAGGATGCCACCCAGCAGCAACCCGATGATCACCAGAACGATGGCGATCTCGACGAGCGTAAAACCTTTCTGGTTTGTTTTCACGAACCGACTCCGTACAGATCAGATGGTGGACGTCCCTCCGCAACTTCCGTGCCTGCCGATTTGGCTGGAAAGAGGGATAAAAGAGTCAGAGAATGTGATGAAAGTGACGAAATATTGACGCAGTTGTCGAAAGGTCGACGCTTTTCGATGCTAGCGAGACTGGCCTTTCAGGCGATCCTCAAGCTCCTTCAGTCGCCCTTCGAGGAATTTTCGTTCTCCCGGATCGTCGATCCGGCCGCTCGCAAGCAGGCCTCCGAGCATGATCCTTGCGGCATCAAGCTCGTTCATGTCCTCCAGGATGAAGATCTCCATCTGTTTTGCCCAGAGGGGGATCCCTGGTGCGGTAGTCAGCCGGTCCACGGCCCTGGCGTACTTCATCGCCAGGGGCAGGTCCTTCAGCCGGTGCTTGGCGACCAGTGCGGCATGTGCGGCCCATTCCCATCGACGATTCGGGTCCAGCAGGAACTGCTCGTACACGAACTCCAGCATCAGCCTTTGGCGCTTCGGGTCCGGGACCTCCGCGTAGACACGGGCAGCGATGAAAAGGGGGTAGCCGCTGCGCTCATCCAGCCGCTGGATGGCGGCGAGCCATCCCGTCAGTCGCGTGTAGTCGAGGTTTCTGTAGGGCGCGGCGTTCGACCCGTGGTAATCGAACGACTGGAGGTAGAGCATCATCAGGCGCGAAAGTGCGGCGGGCTCGCTCAACGAAACGACCCGCAGCACCCGCTCGTGAGGGGGGGGAGGCAGGTCCTCCGCCGAAGGGAGTCCCGGGCCGCTGCCGGCTTTCGAAGCAACCTGCGCCGCAATGCAGGCGGCCAGCAGGAATGCGATCCACCGCGGGACATGTGCGACAGGGCGTTCCACGGTATTCAAATGTTGCGGCGATGGAAGTCGAACAGGCCCGCGGCGGCCACGAGCACTCCATAAAGCAGCAGCGCACCGGAGGTGCGCAGGAACTCTGCCGGCGACGGCGCTCCGTACAGGAGCCAGGCCGTCTGCGTGGCCTGATCAAGGGGAGGGAGGAGCAGGGCAACCGCTTCGACGCCCCAGGCTGCAAGGCGCTGCACGAACGACTGGCCCTCGATAAGCAGGCCGCCCGATATCGACTGTACGGCCGCAATGACCCGCCCGAGAAGGTACAGGCCCGCGGAGGCCGCCAGCGCAGGCACGATCTGCGCCAGGCTGACTACGAAAAAAAGGCTGATCGCAGCCATCATCGCGGTTTCCAGTGCGAGTGATACGCACCAGGCGCCGACAGCGACGGGCGTGCCCCATGCGAGCATGACAAGAGAGAAGCCTGCCGCCAGGGCGCAGCCGCACGCGGAAAAACCCAGCAACTTCCCAAGGTAGTACCCGGCGCGCGAAATCGGCATGGACAGCAAAAGCTCAACGCCCTTGTCGTTCGATTCGCGGACCATGCTCGTAATGACGAACGCCCCGCAGAGGAACACCGCGCACAGCCGGAAGAAGGCACCGAGGAGGCCGGCCTGGAGCGACAGGCTTTCCGTGAGGGCCAGTTGCGACAGGAATCCGGCCAGGCCCAGGCCGGCTGCCACGGCGCAGGCGAACAGCCAGACCATCCCTGTGCGGCTGGCCTCGAGGATCACAAAACTGCCGATCGTCAGTACGGCACGCATGGCGTCAGGCTGGCAACTGCATATAACATCCGAGAGGCAAGAATTGGTATCAAGACCGGCCCTGCCATCCGCAAGCAGCGGATGGGTCAGCACCAGCACCCTAATCGTGGCGCGTCAATGATGCAAGCTAACACTGCCAGACTCCCGTTGTTCACCCGGCTCGCCAATTCGGCCTTGGGGGCCTCGCAGCGCTACGGCCGGTTCGTCGTAATCGCCATGCTCGTCCTCCTGCACGTGGCGGCACTGCGGGGCGTAGCCGACAACTGGGCACGATCGCTGCTGCTTGCACATCTTGGGTTGCTGCTCATCTGGCAGCCTTTCCTGCGTGGTCAGTACCAGGTGTCGGCCATCCAGGTGGGGTTTATCGCGCTCGGTGCGACCGCGGTCATGCTGTGGCTGACTCCATGGTTGCTGGTTTTCTGGGTATGCGTACTCGCAGGCCTTGTGGGTGGGAAGGTGTTCCTTCACCAGGCACGGTGGCAGCGTCGCTACTACCTGATGGTCTTGTTCTACCTTCTCGCGCTGCTCGCCATCGTAATCCTGCCCGAGATCGCGCCCCGCAAGGAGATCACCAATGAACTTCTGATGGTCGCCGAGTACGGCCTGCCGCTCCTGTTCGTGGCGATGGCATTGATGCCGGCGGAGCAGGAGTCGGCGGAGTCGCCGCAGGTGATCGATTTCTTCTACAGCATATTCCTGATGCTGGTCCTGGGAGTGGTCATCCTCGGCAGCTTCACTTTCATGACGCTGGGGCGGACGAACTACCTGGAGGCGCTTACCTACACGATGTTCCTGATCGCCGGTACGGTCTTCCTGATCGGTCTCGCATGGAACCCGCATACGGGATTCGCCGGCCTGAACGTGTTCTTCTCGAGATACCTCTTTTCCATTGGCCTTCCGGTCGAGAAGTGGCTGTACTTTCTCGCTGAACTCTCGCGGGTCGAGTCCCGCCCGGACCGATTCCTTGCCGAGAGCATCGCCAGCCTCGCTAGGCTTCCCTGGGTAACCGGCGCGGCCTGGCGCACCTCGGAGGATCGCGGAGAGCACGGCCAGAAGACACATTTCCGCGTCGAGTACGAGAACAGCGAGCTTTCGCTGACGATCTACTCCCGGCACCGCACCAGCCCGGCGTTGCAATGGCACCTGCATCTTCTAGGGCAGCTGCTTGGCGAGTTCTACCTGGCGAAGCAGCGCGAACAGAAGCTGCAGCAGCAGAGTTACCTGCAGGCCGTCCACGAGACCGGAGCGCGGATGACGCATGACGTGAAGAACCTGCTGCAATCGCTGAACGTGCTGGTTTCGGTCGCTCAGCGGGAGACCGGGCGGGAATATTCACCGGAGCTACAGGCGCTGATCCGGCGGCAGCTTCCCGCCATTGCGCAACGCCTGTCGTCGACGCTTGAAAAGCTCCAGCGGCCGCAGTACGAAAGCGAGCAGTACGTCAGCGCAGATTTCTGGTGGGAGAGCCTCAGGCGCCAGTACATGTCGAATGGCGTCGAGTTCGCAGGGTTCGTGGCCGGGGGGCAGGGGGTGCTGCCGCGCTCCCTGGCGGACAGCGTTGCAGAAAACCTGATCCAGAATGCGCTCGCCAAGCGCACAACCGACCCGGGGGTCCGCGTTCGGGTCAGCCTGGAGTGTGGGCCTTCGGTGGAGTTCAGGGTATGTGACACGGGGCGCGCGGTACCGGCCGCGCTGGAAGGGGCGCTGTTCCGGGCGCCGGTGCGATCCGATGCCGGATTGGGCATCGGGCTTTTTCAGGCCGCCCGTCACGCCGAGGCCAATGGTTATGCGTTGTTCCTCGCGAACAACAAGGATGGCGAGGTGTGCTTTGCGATGTCGGGCCCGGCCGACGCGACCTCCACAGGCTGAATTCCCCCAACGGCTCGGAAGCGGGTTCTAGGCGTTCTCCTGGAAAGGGTCGATGCGCGCAATGAGCTCGTATACGGTTGTGTAGCCCTTGCCTTTGAGATTCAGGGTCCTCGGCGCTTCGAAGACATACCGGCCGGCAAGCAGCGAATGCGTCCTCTCGTCGACCTGGATCCTGCCGGGTGCGCTCTCGCCCGTGACCCGGCTTGCGATGTTCACCGTATCGCCCCACAGGTCGTAGATGAACTTCTTTGTCCCGACCACACCTGCGACCACCGGGCCGGAGGCGATCCCGATGCGAAGCTGCAGTGGATGGCCTTCGACGGCGAACTCGCGCGCCGTGATTTCCTGCATTGCAAAGGCGAGCTCGGCGATCGCATCGCAATGCCCCCGGCTGTCGGGGGCAAGGCCGCCCGCCACCATGTAGGCGTCGCCGATGGTCTTGATTTTCTCCAACTCGAGCCTCTCCGCGACGGCGTCGAATTCCGAGAATAGCCGGTTGAGCAACGAAAAAATCCGCGCGGGCTCCAGCGCTCCGGCCATCCGGGTGAAGTTGACGATGTCCGCGAACATCACGGTGGCCTGCGGGAATCCGTCGGCAATCGGGGATTCGAGACGCTTCAGTCGCGCCGCGATCGGTTCAGGCAGTACGTTGAGCAGGAGGCGCTCCGAGCGGTCCTGCTCCTCGCGCAAACGCTGGTGCGTTTCCTCCAGCCTCAGACGGGACTTTTCGCGCTCGGCGTACGCGAATTGCAGCAGCGCATAGACGAGCAAGGAGACCGCGGCGAAATTGAGGGAAAAAAACACCACGCTGGTGGCCAGCGGGACCTGCGGCGCCTTCGGCGGGAGCCACGCGAGCTGGTAGTCGACGTAGCCTGTCGCGAGCGTAAGTACGACGTACGCGACAATCCAGGGGACGGACTCCCTGGCCGAGTAGAGAAGCACGGCGCCCACGGGGGCAAGCAGTCCCCACAGGATCATTCCGCTCGCCGACACGAAATTCCCGATCGACCATTGCACGACGAACGGGACGAACAGGAACAGGCCGAGCTGGATCGCGCGGAACGCGTCGAAGTTCAGGGTGAAGAGGTAATACGCAAGCGTGGCCAGCGATGCCACCTGAAAAGCGACGGGCAGGGACGCTGATACCGGTAGACCGAGGACCTTGTAGAGCGCGAGCCAGATTGCCGCGGCTGCAATCATCAGCCCGCATGCGAACAGCAGTACGACCTTCTTGAGCTGCAACTCCTCCGGGTCGCCGGGCTGGATTCCGGCGCAGCGCAGGCGCTGGTAGAGGCGCGGCCCTAGCGACATCCCGCGCCTCAGGGAAGGATTCCGGCAGCCAGCAGCTTCGAGTACAGCATCCCCACCGGGATCCAGAGCATCTGGTCGTCGAACTCACCGTTGGTCGCCGTACTCGGAGCCGGGGTGTGGAACACGAACACCGCGTCGTTTGCACCCGAGCGGTTCTCGTTTGCGGCTTCGTCGTTTCCAAGCGCGACAGCCGATGCGCCGTTCTTTCCGGAAGAATAGATCAGCGCGACGATGGTCTGCTGGTTGGTTATGGACGTTGCCGTGCCGCAGCTCGGAGGGGTGTTGCCCGGCAGGGTGCCGGTCGACGAAGCGCAGACGACCAGGTCGTTCGGCAGGACCGTCAGTCCGTTCGCCTGCATGTTTGTCTTGCTTGTGAAATTTGCAGTGTAGGACGGTGTTGTGACGCGGGACACCGCGTAGCGAATCCGGTTCCCGTAGGCATCAACGGCGAATCCGGCGGAGTCCACCGGCTGGTACCCAAGGGTCACCGCCGGAAGCAGGCCGCCGGTAACGCCTCCGCTGACACCGCCGTAGTAGTCGAAATTCGTGCCGGTGGTTGCCCCGCATACCCCCGTGCCGAGCCGGACTTCCGCGCCTGCCGATGCGCTGGTGGCCGGGCAGGGTAGCCTCCCGTTTGCGATTGCATAGGCGAGGATCGCATCCCGCGCGGCCTCGAGCCTCGCCTGCGTGTCGTTGAAATTGCGTTGGTCCACCTGCGCCGATAGCGTCAGCATCATGCTGCTTATCAGCACGCCCACAATGGCGAGGACCACGGCCATCTCGACCAGCGTGAACCCGCGGCGAGGCCTTCGAGGCTCCCGGTGGCGTAGTGCGCCCGGAATCATCACGGGTAGATCCTGATCAGACGGTCGTTGAAGGTGGTGCTGACGGCCCGGGTTTCGTAAGTGTCATCGGGCGTGGCATTGGCGCCTTCCAGGTACTGCGATAGTGTTGAACTCGGCCTGCGCGCGGGATTCGGCGCCGGCGTGAGCAGGTCACGCCCCGCCAGGAGCATCAAGGCTCCCGCCGTGGATCCGCCGGTGACAGTGAGGCAGGTCGCGCCCGAGCAGCTGCCCGCGCCTCCGGGCGCGTAGCCCGAACCGACTGCGTAGTAGGCGACTCGATACCATTCGTTGGTAAGGAACCATCCTTCGGTGGAGGCGCTGTTGACGATGGAGTGATCCACCAGCAGGTTGATCGGGATGGTAATCGTGTAGGTCGAGCATTGGGATATCCCGCACGATTGGCTCGGTAACAGCCATTCCGTCGTGATGTCCGCGTCCCCGTCGCTCCTCAGGACGCCTAGCGGGGAAGGTCCGTACGAAGTGTTGGTGGTGCGGCTCTTGAAATAGTTATTGACCACCCCGGCGGTGAATACGTTGTAGTAATTGATTTCGAACGCCTTGAAAGCATTGGCGACATTTTTGGCCCGGACCGAGATGCGGATACGAGGCTGCACGTTCTGCGCAGGACAGGATGATGGATAGGAACCGCATGACCGGCCGTATGTCACGGCGCAGGATATTTGCGTAGACGTGGTTGCGCTGCAGTCCAGCTTTGCCAAGGTGCCGCGCGTGGTATTGCTGTTGGATACTTCCGTCACCGTGATGAATGGGCTGGCCGCGGGCACGCTCATGCTCTGGGTGGTCGCATAGGCCGAAATTCGCCCGGCGGTTGTAATGGGCAGGGGTGCGGTGTAGGTCGCCCCCGTGTCTGTCTTCCAAGCGACGAAGGTTGGATTGCAGCGGGGATCAGATGCGCTCACTGTGCAATTTGTTGGTGGATCCGTGTTCGGCACGTGTGCGTAGGTCACCGGCGGGGTCCCGCCCCGGAGCCCCGACCCTGCGGCGCTCGTGTCGCCGAAAGGAGCGGCAAACGGAAACCAACGGGTACCGGAGGCATTCCAGTCGACGGTGGAGTAGACACCCGCGAGGGTAGGGACGATTTCATTCAATATTCTCTGGGCGACGACGCCGTCGAGCGCGGGCATGATGTCAGCCGCAGTTACCGTGGTTGCCTGGTCATTGAAGACGACATCCGTCACATTGTCGACTACGGTCGTCACGAAACTCGAGTCCGACGGGGAGGATGCATTCTCGCATTCGAGATAGTCCCGGTAGTCGGGCGGCCCTGCCTGGAACTTCGCATCGCGGCTCTGGGTGCGGGCCGAGCAGCCGGCGGCGATTTGCGTGCTTGTGGGACTGGCGATAAGCGCCGATCCAGGCGCAATGATCAGAGCGATCGCGGCATTGGCCTGCCCGTCCACCGTCAGGTTACCCGTCGAGTCGGTATTGATCTTTATGCCGCTGCCCGCCCATCCCGTGGACAGAACGTACCAAAGCGGCTCCCCGCTCCCGTCGGTCAGCTTGTCTATCCCGAGGGTCTTCCAGGGCAGCCTGCCGATTGCCGGCAGGCTGCAGCTGCTCGCCGCGGTGCCCTCGCTTGACTGGCCGGCCGATGCTGCGGCTTCGGGGCAAGGAAACTTTCCCGGATTGAGGTTGCTGGACAGTGCGGCCTGCGCGACAACGTAGCCGATGAGTCCTTCCTTTGCCTGCTTGAGAACCGCACCGCTCTGGTTGCGGATCGAAGTGCTCCTGTCCGCGGTGGCCTTGTTCAGCGACGAAACCAGCATCCAAGACGTACCGAGGACGAGGACCAGCGCGAACAGCATGAGCGCCGCCCCATTCTGCCGCCGGGCAGACGGCTCGATTCGCACTATTTGCCTCCGCCGGACCGCAGCGGATTCACCCGGACTTCACCGCCTTCGAGAGAGTCGCGTACTTCGCCCGTGCCGCGATCGAAGGACTGCCCGATCTTCAGGTCGACTTGCGCATTGGTCTCCCCGACATTGACGACGACTCGGCCGGTGTCCCGCGATTTCGGCGCTATGCGCAGTCCCTCTGGCTGCGAACCCTGTGGCACGGGTTCGCCGTTCACCCAGGTGGTCGACCTGCCGCCGCCGCGGGTTACAACCCCATCGATGCGCGTTACGGGAGACTCGACTGTCACGGTCGCAGGCTTGTCGGGTATCCGGGCCTTTCGCCGGGCATCCAGTGCGCCGCGCTGTTCGGGTGTGAAGAAAAGCCGTCCGAGCTCCTGCCCGGATACGGGGGCAGGCAAGCTTGCGGCCGCTGCGAGAAGCAGGGCGGTGAGCCGGGACCTCATTTTTTCGCCCCCGCGTCGAGGACTGTGATCAGGTCGATCATGCACTCGGCCCTCAGTCTGGGGGTCAGGGTCGTGGCCCCGGGCGCCTGCCCGGACGTATTCGACCTCGTAATTGTGCACCGGCGAACCGACACGTAGGCATTCCCCGCGTCGCGCAAGTCATCGAGAAACCCCAGCAGGTCGCCCTCGTGGAGAAGTGCAAGGTCCAGTTTCATGGTGCTGACGTTGAAATCGACCTTGCCGGGCTTTCCTGGAATCGAGACCAGGACTTTCTGCGGCTCGATAACGTAGCGAACGTCCAGCATCTCGCGGCTGGTCCTGATGCGCTGGATTGCGTCGACCCAGTCGAGGCGTCGCTCCTTGCCGATGATCCGCAGGTCCCGCAGTCGCCGGTAGACCTCGATGCGCTCCTTGACCTCGCGCTCCTCCTCGCTGATTCTTGCGAGCCGCTCACGGGCCTGCGTCCGGTCGCTTTTTGCCGCGGCGAACCGGACGTTGGACTCGGCGAGTTGCCGGTCGACGAACCAGATCAGGGCCGCACCGGTCCCGATGAGCGCCACGGCCATGGCGATCGGCAGCAGGAGCCTCTTGATGTCGGCGCCGGTGTAGTTCACTTT
The DNA here is from genome assembly GCA_965279075.1 of Burkholderiales bacterium. Taxonomy (GTDB): domain Bacteria; phylum Pseudomonadota; class Gammaproteobacteria; order Burkholderiales; family SG8-39; genus SZAS-79. The sequence goes on from CBDIHI010000006.1 coordinate 19,997, forward strand.
CCCGCCCTCCGGGCGACCAGGATCGTGAACCGGGGATTGTCGTTGTCACCGGAAGCGCCTATGTCGCCGGACAGCGTTCCCTCCGAGGTGGTGTCGAAGGGCAGTTGGGTTCGGATCACTTCGTAGGACAACCCTACCAGGGCATCGGCGAATTGCTGCACCTGCGCGGTAACCGCGCGGTAGTCGGAGCGTTGGGTGGCACTGACATGGCCTGAAATCTCAAGTACCTGGACGAAATCGCCAGACGCTGTGGTGCCTCCCCCGGGCGCGGGCGCGGCGGCCGGTGCCGCTGCAGGGCCCGGGGTTGCGGATCTCTTTTCCAGCGCGGTGGAACGGTCCACTCGCCACACGAGCTGGTCGAGCTCGATCTGCGGAAATTGCTCGAGCGCCCTCGACAGATGCGCGAACGCGGGCCCGGGCGCCGTCGAGCGTTCGGCCAGGGAGCGAAACTCGTTCACCGTGGCCTTCAGGTTCTCGGTCGTGGTTTGGGTTACCGGGAAGGTGGCGGTAATCCGCTGGTACTCCTGTTCTGCGCTTTGTGCTTCACGTCGTTGCAGGTTGGTCTGGTCGCGAACGCTCATGACGTCGAACCACTTGTACCCGGCAAATGTGAGGCATCCCGCAAGGCCAAGCGCACCAGCCGCGACGACTCCGCGCTGCAACTGCCAGAAAAGGTATCCGCGGCGATCTTCGCTGCGTGCGAATTGCTCCTTCGGCGTCCGAGCCGCAACCAGGTGAAGGTATAGTTGTTCGGCGCCAAGTCCCGGCGCTGCCTTTACGCCGGCCCAACGGGTCGCCTCGGAGAAGTCGACGGTCCTGAAGGTGAGGCGACCATCCGAAGGCAGCGCCGCCTCGAACACTTCGCGCTGGCCGGGCGGGGCGACAACGAGGGCGGTGATCGGCGGGCCATCACGAGGGAGTACCCTCAGGCTGGAGAGGTACTGCATGAGCCTGAGGGTCTCTGACCTGACGAACGCTGCGAGCGCATCGGGGCTCATTTCCGGGGTGCGCTCAAGGCGGGCGAATCGCAACTTGCCGTCCTCGATGAAACTCTGGCGCAGGCCGGCGCTGTTCATGGAAACGACAAAAAGGCGGTTGTTCTTGATTCCTGTCTTCGCGCAGATCCGGGATGCGAGTGCCGATGCCAGCAGCGGCACGGAGTAAACGCCCGCAAGCTTGGCGCCCGCCTCCGAAAGGACGTCAAGCCATGGGGAGAATTGTTGGGTGTTGGTGAACGAGGCGAGGAGCAGCCTTTCGTTACGCCGCTCCCCTGCCAGCGCTATCGGGCCGAGGGAAATTGTCGCTGCGAGGCGCGTATCACGGTAGCGCTGTGCAAGCCTTCGCTCGATCACCGCCTGACGGTCGCTGCCGCGCAACCAAGGAATCATCTCATCGTGGAAGTCCTCCCCGGCGAGATCGGCCATCACGTAATACAGCGACCCGGCATGAAGCTTGGCGAAATCGTGGAATTCGGCGACACCCAGTTCGTCGGGGGGGAAACTTGCCTCATGCGCGAGTTTCCCCCCGCTCCACAGGTACACCTGGTGGCTGGCCGCGGTGAAATACAGAAGGCGTCGATCTGACATTGGTCGCAGCCTCAGAACTTCATTTTGCTGATCGTGTCATAGACCGGGCCCAGCACTGACACCATCACCCAGCCAAGGAGTGCACCGAGGATGACGGTCAGCGCCGGCTCTATCATCGCCTGCATCTTTCCGATCGACTCCTTGACCTCGCGGTTGTAGAAATAGCTCACGTTAAGCAGGGCCGTGTCGAGGCCGCCGGTGCTCTCGCCAATCTTAAGCATGCGGATTACCAGAGGCGGGAATAGGCCTGCGTCCTGGAACGCGGTGGTCATCCCTTTGCCGTCGGCGATCTGCTGGCCGGCGCTGCGCAGTGCCTCCTCCAGTGGTCGGTTGCCGAGGATTTCCTCGGAACTGCGGATCGCATCCAGCACCGTGATGCCGGCCGCATACATCATGGCAAAGCTCGATGTGAAGCGGGAAAGGATGATCTTTCGCAGAACCGGGCCGATCACCGGCACCTGGAGCTTGTAGCGGTCGAGGGCGAATTCCACCGAAGGATTCGAGCGCGCCGCAAAACGGACGCCGAAAAAGGTCGCCGGCGGCAAGGCGATGATGAGCCACCAGTAGTTGACGCAGAAATTCGACACGTGGATCAACAGGACGGTCTGGAGTGGCAGGTCCTGACCCATGTTCTTGATGAACGCTGTCATCTGCGGCACTAGATAGATCATCAGGAAGAACGTGACGAGCAGGACGATACTGCCGACGAACAGCGGATACATCAGCATTTTCTTGGTCTGGGCGGCGAGCTCGTCCTCCCACTTGATCGACTCGGTAAGGCTCCTGAGCACATCCGGCAGTTTCCCGGTCTGCTCCCCGGAGCGGACCAGCGAACTGAACACCCTTCCGAAGACTTCGGGGTAGTCGGCCAGCGCCTGCGACAGGTTCCGGCCGCCCTGGATCGATTCCACGAGGCCCGCGACAACTTCCTTGAAGCGCGGATTCTCGACGCTGTCCCGAAGGTCGATCAGCCCTTCGACGATCGGGACGCCCGCGCTGGACAACTGCTCGAGGTGGAAGCAGAAGTTGATCAGGTCCTGCCTGGTGATCTTGCCGCCCCCTACGATCCTGCTGGTCTGGCGGGTCGGGGCACCGGTGACGAGGTCCAGGCCCATGCGCGAGAGCCGCTGCTCCAGGTCGAACAGGTTCGCAGCATCGACACGACCAAGCACCGATTTCCCAACCGAGTCGATCGCTTTATATGTGTAGAGGGGCATGGCGGACAGGTTGTCCCGTGGCTCGGTTTGGGAGAGCGCTGCGGCTCTCAGCTCATGCGGTCGGTGATGTCGACCACGCGCGACAGTTCATCGACGCTCGTAACCCCCCCACGTACAAGGCGCACGCCGTCTTCGGCTAGCGTCCGGAACCCCTTCGCGAGCGCGGCCGATAGTATTTCCCTCGTTGTGGCGCGCCGCGCGATCAGTTCGTCGATTCCCCCGTCGAGTTTGAGAATCTCGAGAATGCCTTGACGGCCCTTGTAGCCCTGATAGTCGCATTGCTCGCAGCCCACGGCCCGGTAGAGCGCAGTGGTTTCAACCGGTGTGAGACCCAGCATCCTGCGCTCTCCCGGATCCGGGTCGTAGGCCTGCCGGCAGGTGCGGCACAGCTTCCTGACGAGGCGCTGCGCAATGATGCCGATGATGTTGCCGGCCATGATGTCGGGAACGATCCCGATATCGAGCAGCCGGGGAATCGCGCCCACCGCGGAGTTGGTGTGCAGCGTCGAATACACCTGGTGGCCGGTCATCGACGCGCGGAACGCCATCTCAGCAGTGTCCTCGTCGCGGATCTCGCCCACCAGGATTGCGTCGGGATCCTGGCGCATGAGGGCGCGTATGCCGTTCGCGAAATCGAGCTTCGCAGCCTCCGCCACGGAAGTCTGGCGGATGAGGGTCATCGGATACTCGACCGGGTCCTCCAGGGTCATGATGTTGATCCCGTCGGAATTGATGTGGTTCAGGATCGAATAGAGGGTGGTCGTCTTGCCGCTGCCCGTGGGGCCCGTGACGAGGATGATGCCTTCTGGGCGCGCGATCATCCTCTTGAGCAGATCGAGCTGGATATCGTCCAACCCCAGCTTGTCGAGCGGGACGATGCCCTTTTGCCTGTCCAGGATGCGCAGTACGACGTTTTCGCCGTGCGTCGTCGGGAGGCTCGATACGCGGAAGTCCACGACCCTCCCCGACATGGTGGCGGATATGCGGCCGTCCTGCGGCGCCCGGGTCTCTGCGATGTTCATCTTGGACATGACTTTCAGGCGCACCGCCATGGCAGGCCAGTAGGTCTTGTGCAGCGAACGGATCTGGCGCAGTACTCCGTCTATGCGGTAGCGGATCCGCAGGAAATTCTGCTCGGGCTCGAAGTGGATGTCCGAAGCTCCCCTTTCGACCGCGTCCGCGAGAAGTGCGGAGATCAGCCGCACCACTGGCTGGCTGTACTCGTCCCCCTCGGTTATGGTCGCGTAGTCGACCTCGCCGGTTTCTATCTCCCGAAGAATGCCGTCGATCGAGAACTCGTGACCGTAGTACTGCTCGATCGCACGATCCACTTCGGAGTCGCCGGCCAGCCGCAGCTCGATCTCGAATTCGCCTTTGAGATGGGCGCGCAACTGGTCGATGGCAACGATGTTGTTCGTGTCGGCGAGCGCGACAATGAACTTCTTGTACTGGCGGTCGAGCGCAACGGGAAAGACCCGATAGCGGCGGGCCATGTCGCGCGGGACCATTTTCAGCGCGGCGGGGTCGACGATGATGTGCGCGAGGTCGACCGATTGGAGCCCGAGCTTTTCGGACAGCGCGTCCCTGAGGGTCGCCTCGGATACGAAGCCGAGCTGGACCAGAAGGCGGCCAACCGGCAGATGCGATTTCATCTGCTCCAGCAACGCAATCCGCAACTGGTCCTCGGTCAGGATGCCCTGATCTATCAGGATCTGCCCGATATGGCGCTTGGCTTGGGGATTGGTGGGCGAATTCATACAGTTACCATGATACCCCGGTCATCCGTGGCGGCAGCAGTAAGAGAGTGTCAGGTGCCCGGCACCCCGCACCCAACGTCTTACCGGGCAAGTTCCTGCGCGCGGCTCCGGGCGAGGGCCTGGTCGAAGTTGCTGGAACGCTGCTGGGCGAGCGAAATCGCGCGCCGGTAGTATTCCAACGCCAGCTTGGGCTGCCTGACGTGGTCCAAGCTGACGGCGAGGTTGTAGGCGAAATCGGGGTTGTCGGGCTCCGCCGAGAAGGCCTTGAAATAGGCCTGCTGCGCTTCCGGCCAGCGACCTTGCTGCGCATACTGGTTGCCGAGGGTGAAGTACAGCACGTGCGCCTCGGGGCTGCCTGATAGCAGGCTCTTCACCCGTGATTCGGCCTGCACGGGATCGGTCACCTGAGACCTGAGCGCGAGCATCCCGGCCTGCGCATGCGGATCGCGCGGATTCGCATCGAGGAGCCTCTGGTAATAGCCATCAGCCAACTCAAGCCGGTTCGCGTGGATTTCGACCGCTGCAAGTCCGAGCAGGGCATCCCTGTTCGCAGGCTCGTCCCGCAAGGCATCCTGGTAGTTGGCGCGTGCAGACTGCATGTCGCCCTTGTTGTAAGCGTCCCAGCCCGCTTCGACTTTGGGATTGACCGCAGGGCCCGGGCGGTTGACGCTCAAATTAGACGGATCGACCGGCGCGCGAACGCTAGTCCGGGGGCGCCCGTCGGAGCCTGCAGCGCGGGTTGCACGCTGCGGTTGGACGACGACGGTTGGGGCGCTGGCGGCTTTGCCGCTGCGGAAGCAGGAGGCGGTGCCGGTGGTGCAGGCTGAGCCGGCGCCGCGGCCGGTGCAGCCTGCCTCCCCGACCCGGGGGGGGATGCGCCTGCCGCCGGTTGAGCAGGCAACCCCGGAATGGAAGGTGCCTGAACTGGCGCTTGCGGCGCAGGCTGACCACCGGGAGTGGGCCGGGTATCCGCAATGTCGATTTTCTTCTCGTCGGCGGGTGGCTTGGCGTCGGTATTTACCAACGCGGGCGGTGGCCGCAACTGGTACCAGAAATAGACTACCGTACCGACCGAGAACAGCCCGAGCAGCACCATCGTTATGTAGAACGGCAGCCTTGGGTTCGGCTCCCTGAATTTCGCCTCGAAGACCTTTTTTGCCGCGGCCTGCTGGGTTGCCGGGCTTTCGACAACCTTGTCGTCTGCGCGGGGCGGAGGACTTCGCCGCTTCGGGGTGGAATCGGCGCCGGACGTCGTAAATGGCTGCGATAAAGGCTTGGCTTCCTCGGCCGCACGTGGTGATGGAGCAGAATAGAAGGCATCGGGCACCGGGCTTTCGGAAGCTTCAGTTGCTCTGGGCCCGGGAATATCTTCGGTATGGATTTCCAGCGGTCGGGAAATGTCAGGAAGCTCGTCCCGGGTGCGCACATGGATGACCGTATCATCCGGATCGGGCGCTGAGCCTTCTCCCTGGGCGCGGCGTTTAGCCTCGTCCTTTGCTTTTTCTGCCTTCTTCAAGGCGTCGAGGAGCAGGCTCATGGCTTACTTTGGCACCTGCTCGCCGTAGGCCTCCACCTTGCCTGGGTTCTGGCGGCGCAGGTAGTCTGCGTTGGGAACCATGTCGCGGAACCTGCGATAGTCGCCTTCTATGCTGGGGTCGCGGATCACGACCGGCCTCAGGAAGATAACCAGTTCGGTCTTTGTGGCGGTGTCCTTGCGCTGGCGGAACAGGTCGCCGATTGCCGAGCGATTTATGCCCGGGATTCCGTCCTCTACGTTGCTAATCTGGTCCTGGATCAGGCCGCCAAGCACGGCAACCTGTCCGCTCTGGACTCTCAACAGGGACTCCATTTCACGCGTCTGGATCACCGGGATCAGGCTCTGGATCGCAGGAGTCGCGCAATTCTGAACCCCGACTCCGCACGGGTTGCTCAGGGAGGGGTTCGGATCCGCCACATCACCAATCTTTCGCGAAATTGTCGGGCGCAGGTTGAGCAGCACGGTATCCGACTCGCTTATTTGCGGAGTAACGCTCATGACGAATCCGACAGGTACCGAGTTGAGTGTCGTCGTGAATGTCGTGATGGCAGGGGCGTTCGCGCTCGATACCGTACTGGCCTGGATGGTGAAAAAGACCAGGTTGTCGACGACCTTGAGCAGGGCCGGTTGATTATTCAGCACGCTGATCTTGGGGCTCGAAAGAACCTTCACGTCGCCGAACGACTCGAGCAGCTTGAGTGCAACGCTGAAATTCTGGTTGGCCGCGGCGTACCCGACTACAAAAGAGTTCGTATTCACCCCCGCAGGCGTTGCCCCGGAGGACTGCTGGAACTGGAACCCGGCCGACCCAGCGCGCAACCTGGACCAGTCAATTCCTCGCTGGTACTGGTTGTTCAACTGGACCTCGGCCACCGTCGCCTCGATCAGGACTTGCCGTTTGGCGCTGCTCATCACCTGGTCGAGGAACTCCTGCACCTTCTCGTGCTGCCGGGAGGTGGCGCGAATCGAGAGGACGCCCGCTTCGGGGTTGGAGATCACAGACGCCGCTTCGCGGAACTCCATCCCAGGCGCCCCTAGTGTTGCCGACGCCGGTGTCTGTCCCGACACCGGCGGGGTTGCCTGGGCAGCTGATGCCGGCTGGCTTTGGGAGCTGGAGGCAGCGGTCGCAGGGGTGCGGGGAGTGGCGCCGACCAGCTTGTCGCTTTCACGCAGGATGTCCCGCACGTTGGTTACAAGGGTGTCCCAGAACCGGTTGTTGGAAACGTTGTTTACCGTTGATGTCGAATTATTCGTAATCGTGCCTACTCCACCAGAGCCGCCAGACGACCCACCCGCAGTCACTTGGCTGGAGATTCCCAACTGGCTGACGGAGGTGCGTGCGATGTTGAGGTAGTCGATCTTGTAGATCTTCAAGTACGGCGTATCGCGCATGACGATCAGGTTGTCGCCATCGACCTCGTATCGCATGTCGACCTGCCTGGATATGCGGGTGAGTAGCTGGGGCAGGGTCTGGTCAATGGCGTTCAGGGTCACATTCCCGGTCACGCCCGGGTGGATATCGACATTAAGTTTGGCGTCCCGTGCGAGTGCAAAGAGCAGCTCCTGCACCCGGACATTGTTGACTACGACGCTGTAGGTTTCCGGGCGAACGGAGGGTTTCGGCTTGGGGAGCACCGGGGCCATCTGCACGGGCGGAGGAATGTCGCCGTCCGAGGGCCTTGCCTCGGACTGGATGTGGGCGTCCTGCACCTTGGTGGCCGGCAGCCCACCGCAGCCGGCAGCCATTGCGGCGGTAAGTGCGCCCACGACCAAGTTTTTCAAAACCATTCTGCCCGCGCCTTTGAGCCCAGATTCAAGCATAACATAGTTATGACTTTAGGAAAGTCGGCTAAGGGATTGTCAAAAGTAGCTTTTTTGCCAATTAATAGGCTCGCCGAACACTAGAGGATCTCCCGGAACTCGGCGAAAGTGCGAATCTCTGTCTGAAACGACTGTTTGTACTTTGGCGGCAAGCGCCCTGCGGCTTGGACGGCCGCAGCGTGGTCTGGGTACGTCCCGATTGCGACACGGATACGGTATCGGGTGCCGACCAACTGAGGGAGCACGAGCACGTCCTCGAGGGGTACCAGTTCCTTCGCACGGAGCAGAAACCGCTCCAGGCGCGCAGGGTCGCTGTTATCGGTGCTGAACAACTCGATACTGTAACGGCCGTCAGGCTCGCGCTCAAGGCGTTCGCGCATGGCCCCAATTCGCTCCCTGAGCAGCGTGTTTGACCCTGGCTTGTACGCGTCTATCCGGCCGATCGCCTCGGGGCTCAGCCTCAGGGGCGCCTCGTGGGGAGTCGCCGCCGTCGAAGGTGCTTGGACTGTTCCCTGTGCCGACGGCAGCGGGGTCGAAGCAGTTTGGCCGGCAGGCTCTGCCGAAGGCTGGGCGGGAGGTAGCGCAGCGAGGGCTGGATTCCCCTGCGGCAAGGCCTTCGGCGGAGCGGGGGACAGCCTTACGACCCCCGGGCTTTGCGCGGGCTCGTCAGTAGCCTTGGAAAGCGCCCAGTGGATGCCGATGCCTATGAAAAGTCCTGCCAACAGGGCGATTGCAGCGAACGCCATCGGGTTGCGGCGGCTTTCGCCGAGCAGGCGGCCGAATTCTGAATCCTTGATTGCCGCGCGGGCCTGCCTTTCGGTCACCGCATGCTTGTTCTGCGAGAACGCCGCGAGCAGCGCCTTGTCTGCGAGGATGTTGACACGCCGGGTAAGGCCACTGGCGGCCTTTGTGATCATGTTCACTGCGCGCGGGCTGAACACGTCCGGTCCACGGTACCCGGCGGCACGCATGCGAAACGAAAGGTACATGCCGACCTCGCTTCCCGAAAGGGGCCGCATCCTGAAGCTGTGGGTGATCCGGTCCTTCAATTGCCGCATGGATGTCTTGTCGAGCACCGTGTCAAGCTCGGTCTGTCCGAACAGCACGATTTGCAGCAGCTTGTGTCGATTGGATTCGAGGTTGGATAGCAGCCTGACCTGCTCAAGCGTTTCCTCGGGCATCGCGTGTGCCTCGTCGATCAGGATCACCATGCGCTTGCCGCCCGCATACAGCCGGATCAGGTGCTCCTCGAGCTGCCGGAGTGCCACCGTAATGCGTGCCTGCGAGAAATCCAGCTTGAGGTCATCAGCGATGGCGTGGAGGATCTCGTCGCGGGCGAGCGACGGATTGGCGAGGTACACGATTTCCACGTGCTCCGGGAGGCGCTCCATGAGCACCCTGCACAGCATCGTCTTTCCGCTGCCCACTTCGCCTGAGACCTTGACGATGCCTTCGTCGTGCAGGATCGCATACAGCAGCGCTTCGAGCGTCGCGCCACGGCCCGCTCCGTCGAAGAAGAAGTCGGTGTGCGGGGTGATGCGGAACGGTGGCTCGTCGAGCCCGAAATGCTCTAGGTAAAGCATGCTTTGCGCTCGCTCACGGGTAGTCTCACTTGTCGTCCGTTCCCATCCGGCTGTAAAGCGTGGTCCGGTTCATACCGAGAATTTTTGCGGCCTGGCTGACGTTCCCCTTGGCGAGGCGCAACGCCGCTTCTATGTAGCCCCGTTCCCACGCGGTCAGCATCTGATCGAGATTGAACTGCTTGTCGCGTTCGAGGTGTCTGATCGCCTGTTCAACTACGCTACGACCTTCAAGGTCCAGGCCGAATTGGACCGATGGCGTGGCTTCAGCATCCTGCTCGCGGTCCAGTTCCGGTTCGAGTTCCGTGACCGAGAGCCGCTGCCCGGAGTGTTTGGTCGTGAGGCGGATGACGATGTTGCGCAACTCGCGCACATTGCCCGGGAACGGATAGCCTTGCCACCGGACCAGCGCCCTCTCATCCAGATCGAAAGGCTGTGCGTGTGCCTGCTCTGCATAGAAGGCGCGAAAATGGTCCAGCAGTACGCGCTTGTCGAGGCCCATCTCGCGTAGCGGCGGCACGGCGAGCGTGAACACAGACAGGCGGTGGTAGAGGTCGGCACGGAACGAGCCCTTGCGCACCTCCTGCCGGAGGTCACGGTTGGTCGCCGTGAGGATACGCGCCCTGGAGTGGCGCAACTGGGTTTCCCCGACCCTCTGGTACTCCCCGTTTTCGAGCACACGTAGAAGCTTTGCCTGCAGTTCGAGGGGCAGTTCGCCAATTTCGTCGAGGAACAGAGTGCCGTCCTGGGCGTCCTCGAAATACCCGGATTTGTTTGTTGTGGCTCCGGTGAATGCCCCTTTTACATACCCGAACAGGGTGGGTTCGACCAGCGTCGGGGCGATGGCGGCGCAGTTCAGTGCGAAGTAGGGCTTGGAGGCACGCGCCGATTGCCGGTGGAGGCGGATCGCGACGAGCTCCTTGCCGCTCCCCGATTCCCCTTCTATCAGCACCGGGAAGGGTGAATCGGCGTACTGCGAAATCTGGTTCTTGAGGCGAACCATGCCCTGGCTCGTCCCGACGAGCCCCTCGACACCCGGGGCCTCACCCGCCAGTTCCGCCGCCCTGAAGGCGAGCGCCTTGTTGAGTTGCCGCTTCAGAATCTCGGGGTCGCAGGGCTTGGCTATGAATTCCGCCGCGCCCAGCGTTCGGGCGTGCCTTGCATGGACCGCGTCGTTTTGCCCTGAAAGCACGAAGATCTTCATGCTGGGGGAGTGGGCAAGCAGGTCCGCAATCAGCGCAAACCCCTCGTCCGGCGCGTGTGGTCGCGGCGGCAGCCCGAGGTCGACGAGCGCCAGTTGGGGCGGATCCTGCAGCTGGCGCATGAGATCCACTGCGTGACGCCGGGACTCGCATGCGTGGATCTGGAACTCGGTACCCAGTGCAAACGCGAGAGTGTCCGTGATCAGTTGATCATCGTCGACGATCAGCAGGACCGGCCTGGTTTCAACCTGCGATTGCGGATTCGTGGCCATGGATGCAGCGGATGAACGCGCTTTCGAGGTGCTTCTCGCCGTAGCTTTCGCACAGCTTTGCGGGCGACCCCTGGAATCGGATTGCGCCGCGGTCGAGCACAGCGAGCGATGTGCAGAGCTCTTCGACGTCCGACAGGACATGCGAGGTGAAGAACAGGGTACGCCCTTCGCGGGTCAGGCGTGCGAGGACCGACTTTACAGCCACACGGCTGAGCGGGTCGAGCCCACTCATGGGTTCGTCGAGCAAGTACAGGTCACGCCGCGCCAGGAAGCAGCCCGCTAGGCCGAGTTTCTGGGTCATTCCCTTTGACAGCTGTCGCACCGGCCGATCGAGCGCAGCCCGGTCCAGAGCCAACTCGTCGAACAGGGATTCGACGCATTCGCGCACGTAGGGCATGCCGCACAGCCGTGCGCTGAAGTCTAGAAATTCGCGACATGTCAGGTAGTGCGGAGGTACGAAACGCTCGGGCACGAACGCCAACCGAGTCCGGGCGGCCGGCGCACGATGCGGGACGCCGAAAACTCTGATCTCGCCGGAATCGAACGCGCAGAAATCGAGTATGCACTTGATCAGCGTGGTCTTGCCGGCGCCGTTGGCGCCGACCAGCCCGAACGCCGAACCCGCCGCGACGCCCAGGTCGATCCGGCTCAGCGCGGTGACCTGGCCGTACCGTTTCGCAAGCCCGGAGGTACAAATCGCCATCTCCTGGGGTGAGGGGTTGGGTTGCATGCCCGCTAATATAGGTGAAAGCATGGCCCCATGCAGCGCGCGGACCCTGCTTCCCGGCCAGCGGCACGCTTGTTATGCCTAGGCGCCGGTGTCGAGTAAAATCCACTTCTTCGCATTTCCTTCTCCCGGAAAGACCTTTGGCAGAGCCCGACATCGTCGAGATCCAGGACCTGACGTTTGCGTATGACACGCGACCGATACTTCAAGGGGTCAATCTACGCATCCGGCGCGGGCAGGTCGTGGCAATCATGGGCGGTTCGGGCTGCGGAAAGACGACCCTGTTGCGGATCATGGGCGGGGCGCTCGTCCCGACCAGCGGCACCGCCCGAATCCTCGGCAAGACCACCGGATCTCTCGACAGGGGGGGGCTGTATGGCCTGCGCCGCCAAATGGGCATGCTGTTCCAGTTCGGCGCCCTGTTCACGGATATGTCCGTCTTCGACAACGTCGCGTTCCAGATGCGCGAGCACACAGACGTCCCGGAAGCATTGATCCGGGATCTGGTTCTCATGAAGCTCGATGCGGTAGGGCTGCGTGGCGTCGCCGATCTTATGCCCTCGGAGCTTTCCGGCGGGATGGCGCGGCGCGTAGCGCTTGCCCGTGCCGTCGCACTCGATCCGACCCTGATTCTGTACGACGAACCGTTCGCGGGCCTGGATCCGATTTCCCTCGGGGTGATCGCGCGACTGATCCGCCGGCTGAACGATTCGCTCGGGGCGACCTCGATCATAGTCACCCACGATGTGCAGGAGTCGCTGCACATCGTGGACTACGTCTACTTCGTATCGGAAGGCAAGGTCGTCGCCGAGGGGACGGCGGACGAAGTCAGGCGATCGGGGCAACCTTTCGTGCGCCAGTTTGTAAACGGGGAGCCGGACGGGCCTGTGGCATTCCACTACCCCGCCCAGGCCTACCTGGCGGACCTTGACGGGGTTCGGGCCTCATGATGAAGAGTCTTTCCGCTGGGCTCCAGGCTCTGGGCCGTACCGTAACCGACAAGTTATGGAGGCTGGGGTTCGCGAGTCGATTCTTCGTATACATGCTTCTGCACTCCGGTGTTGCGTTCCGGCGCTTCCGCCTGACCGTCAGGGAGATCTACTTCACGGGTGTGCTGTCGCTGATCATCATTCTCGTATCCGGCCTGTTCGTCGGGATGGTGCTCGGTTTGCAGGGGTACGATACCCTCCAGCGCTACGGGTCTTCCGAGGCGCTGGGCGTGCTGGTTGCCCTTTCTCTGGTGCGGGAGCTCGGTCCTGTGGTTGCAGGGCTGCTTTTCGCAAGCCGCGCTGGAAGCGCGATTACGGCCGAGATCGGCCTGATGAAGGCCACCGAGCAGATTTCCGCGATGGAAATGATGGCAGTGGATCCCATCGCACGCGTGGTTGCGCCGCGCTTCTGGGCTGGCGTGATCTCCATGCCTTTGCTGGCGGCGCTGTTTTCCGCCGCCGGAATTTTCGGAGGATACCTCGTCGGCGTGCAACTGATAGGGGTCGACCAAGGCGCGTTCTGGTCGCAGATGCAGGCCGCGGTGGACGTCCGGCAGGACATCATGAACGGTGTGATAAAAAGCGCGGTGTTCGGGGTAGCGGTTACCTGGATTGCGGTTTTCGAGGGCTATGACGCCCCGCCGACCGCCGAGGGGGTTTCGCGTGCCACAACGCGGACCGTGGTCACATCCTCGCTGGCCATTTTGGCGCTGGATTTCGTTCTGACCGCGCTCATGTTTACTGGAGGAAACGGAAAATGAACCGCTCGACCATCGACCTCTGGGTTGGCGTGCTCGTCGCCATGGGCCTCGCCGCGCTGCTGTTTCTCGCCCTCAAGGTCGGGAACCTAGCGTCATTCTCGACTTCCGAGGTGTATCAGGTACAGGCCAAGTTTGCTAACATTGGCGGCTTGAAAGTGCGGGCCCCTGTAAAGAGCGCGGGGGTGGTGGTTGGGCGGGTGGCGGAGGTGCGTTTCGACAACGAAAGTTTCGAGGCGGTCGTCACGCTCAACCTCGAAGGGACCTACAAGTTTCCCCGAGACACCTCGGCAAAGATCCTGACGTCCGGCCTCCTGGGTGAGCAGTATGTGGGACTGGAGGCTGGGGGGGATCCCGCTACACTTAAAGGCGGCGACAGGGTCAAGCTTACGCAGTCGGCGGTCGTATTGGAGAACCTGATCAGCCAGTTCATGTTCAGCAAGGCGCAGGAAGGCGGCAAAGACGGTAAGGAAACCAAGTGAGCAAGGTGAACTACAGATCGATCCGCAGGGTATGCGCCGTGGCATTCGCGGTTGCCGTCGCATCTCTTTCCACAGGCTGCGCGACCCCTGCCGGGGGGGATCCCCGAGACCCGTTCGAGGGATTCAACCGCTCGATGTACGGTTTCAACCAGACTGTCGACGAGGCGGTGCTGAAGCCTGTGTCCAAGGCCTACAAGGACGGGCTCCCGCAGATCGTGCAGACCGGGGTGCGCAATTTCTTCTCCAACATAGCGGATATCTTCATTTCGGTTAACAACCTGCTGCAGGGCAAGGTGATCGACGCCGCCAACGACGGCCTCAGGTTCGCAGTCAACACCACCATCGGCGGTCTGGGCGTAATGGACTGGGCGTCCGAGATGGGGCTCGAGAAGCACAACGAGGACTTCGGCCAGACCTTTGGCCGTTGGGGCGTGAGCGATGGTGCTTACATAGTCTGGCCGCTGCTCGGGTCCAGCACCGTGCGCGACACGGTGGGGGAGGCTTTCGACATCAGGGTCGACCCGGTGCGCAACCATAAGCCCGTAACGGCACGGAACGCCATGTACCTGACGCGCGTCGTGAGCAAGAGGGCGGACTTGCTAGACGCCAGCCGCATACTTGAGGAAGCCGCGCTGGACAAGTACGTATTCGAGCGTGACGCTTATCTCCAGCGAAGGCGTAACCTGATTTATGACGGCAGTCCTCCTAGGGAATCGCCCCGCGGGGTTTCGGGCTCCTATCCGGTGAGCGCGACTGACAGGCTCCCCGAAAGCGAGACTCCGGCGGCTACGAACGAACAGCGCGGGGAGGCGGAGTCTGCGCGTGTGAACACTGCCAACGAGGCGCCGGTAGTTTCCGTATCGGCCGGGGGAGAGTAGCGGTATGTTGAAGGTAATCCGGAGTGCCGCGGTGGCTGTTGCGGTGACTGCAGGGGTTGTGTTTTCTGGACTTGCGGTATCCCAGGACCTCTCCCCGGACATCCTCGTCAAGAACGTGACGCTGGAGGTCGTGGATATCATCGGCAAGGACAAGGACATTCAGTCCGGGAACCAGAAGAAGGTCGTCGAACTGGTCGAGGCAAAGGTGCTGCCCCACTTCAACTTTTCGGCGATGACTCGCCTTGCCGTTGCGACGAATTGGGAAAAGGCCAGTGCGGATCAGAAGAAGCAGCTGACCGAAGAATTCAAGACCCTGCTGGTGCGCACCTATTCGAGCGCCTTGTCCGCATACCGCGAACAGAAGTTTGATTTCCGGCCGCTGCGGGCAAAGCCGACCGATACCGACGTTACGGTGCAGGTCCGGATTTCCCAGGGGGGGCGTGAGCCGGTCACTCTGGAGTACGACATGGAGAAATCTCCGTCGGGCTGGAAGGCATATGACGTCCGCGTCGCCGGTGTGAGCCTGGTCGCAAACTACCGGACGGAATTCGCCAACGAGATCCGGACAAATGGTATCGATGGCCTGATCAAAGGGCTGTCCGCGAAGAACAAGGGCCTGCCCCCGAAGGCTGAGAAGAAGTGATCCGGCGCGAGGGCGAGCGGATGCTGGTTGCCGGCGCGGTGACCCTGCAGAACGTGGCCGGGATTCTTGAAGAGGGCTTGCGCGAGGTGCGTGCTGGTGCTTCGGTCATCGACCTCGCGGATATTTCGGAACTGGACTCCTCGCTGCTCGCCGCGCTGTTTGCGTGGTTGCGGGAAGGTCGGGGCGCTGGCCGCGCGGTGACTGTTGCAAACCTTCCCGCGGGCCTTCAGACGCTGGCCCAGCTTTACGGCGTCGAAGAACTACTGACCGCGACAGCCGCCACGACCCAGTAAGAAGAATTCTCGGTGCGCACTCAGCCGCGCCGGCAGCCATGCCCCCCGCCATCCGAATCCAGGAAGTACGCAAAAGCTACGGCGCGCTCAGTGCGCTGGGCGGCGTCAGCCTGGACATCGAGCAGGGCGAGATCTTCGGCTTGCTCGGCCCCAACGGCGCTGGCAAGACGACGCTGATCAGCGTGGTCGCGGGCCTTGCCCGTGCCGACTCGGGATCGGTCCAAGTGATGGGGGCGGACGTCGTTGCAGAGTATCGCAAGGCACGGCGGATGCTAGGCGTGGTGCCTCAGGAGCTCGTGTTCGACCCGTTCTTCACGGTTCGCGAATCGCTCGATCTCCAGTCCGGCTACTTTGGCATTCGTGACAATCGTGCCTGGATCGACGAGATCATGCACAACCTCGACCTTACGGGGAAAGCGAACGCGAACATGCGTTCGCTTTCGGGAGGCATGAAGCGCCGGGTGCTGGTGGCGCAGGCGCTGGTCCACAAGCCGCCGGTGATCATCCTGGACGAGCCTACCGCCGGCGTCGATGTCGAATTGCGCCAGAGCCTGTGGAAGTTCGTGCGCAGCCTGAACCAGGAGGGCCATACCATCGTCCTCACCACGCACTACCTGGAAGAGGCCGAGATGCTGTGCGACCGGATTGCGATGCTGAAGTCCGGGCGCATGGTCGCGCTGGACTCGACCAGGAACCTGCTGGAGACTTTCTCGGGACTGTGCCTGAAGCTGAGGCTTGACCGGCCGTCGCTGCCCCACCTTGAGGGAGTCGAAGTACTTTCGCAGGACGGCGAACTCTTCGTGCTGAAGCTCGCAGATTTTGCGGCGCTGGAGGCTGTCCTTGCCAGGTTGCGCGAGGCATCGGTCGCAATCCGGGAGTTCGAGGTCCAGCCCCCCGACCTCGAGGAGGTGTTCATGCGCATCATGAGCCGCCACGAATGACAAGTTTCCTGACACTTTTCTACAAGGAACTGCTCCGATTCTGGAAGGTCGCCTTCCAGACGGTGGCCGCGCCGATTCTGACCTCCCTGCTCTATCTGCTCATTTTTGCGCATGCGCTCGACGGGCGCGTGACGATCTACGACGGCGTCGGCTATAGCGCGTTCCTGGTGCCGGGGCTTGTCATGATGAGCATCCTCCAGAACGCGTTCGCCAACAGCTCATCCAGCCTGATCCAGTCGAAAGTGACTGGCAACGTGGTTTTCATGCTGCTTCCGCCCATTTCCTACCTGCAGTTTTTCGGCGCCTACGTATTGGCTGCCGCGGCGAGGGGCCTGGTCGTAGGGTTTGGCGTCTTTGTCGCTACGGTCTGGTTCGTCGACCTGTCGCTAAAGTCCCCCCTCTGGACGCTTGCGTTCGCGCTGCTCGGCAGCGGCATCCTCGGAGCACTGGGCCTGATCGCCGGCATTTGGGCCGACAAGTTCGACCAGCTCGCCGCCTTCCAGAATTTCGTGATCATGCCGTTGACTTTCCTGTCGGGGGTCTTCTACTCGGTTCACTCCCTCCCCCCTTTTTGGCAGGCGCTGTCGCACCTGAACCCGTTCTTTTACATGATCGACGGGTTCCGCTACGGATTCTTCGGCGTTTCCGACGTCGCGCCGGAACTGAGCGCCGCTGTGGTCTCCCTGAGCCTGGGCGTCCTTTCCGCGCTAGCACTGGCCCTGCTCAAGTCCGGGTATAAACTCAGGCACTAGGGGTGCCGGGAGCGCCCACTCCACAAATGGATCTACGATGGTTACTCCGGAAAGCGTAAGGCAGGGCATAGACGCGGGGCTGGCCTGCGAGCATCTGGAAGTTCTCGGGGACGGGCAGCACTTCGAGGCCGTTATCGTAAGCGCGGCGTTTGATGGCAAGAGTCGTGTGCAGAGGCACCAGTTGGTCTATTCGGCGCTAGGCGATCGGATGCGCCAGGAGATCCACGCTCTTTCGATGCGAACGATGACGCCGGCCGAGTGGCAGGCCGCCAAATGAACAAGCTTCTGATCAGGGGCGGGCGCCCCCTGGACGGGGTCGTAAAGATCTCCGGCGCAAAGAACGCTGCGCTGCCTATCATGTGCGCCTCCCTGCTGACCACGGGCTCGCTTGAACTGGCGAACGTCCCGAAGCTTATGGACGTGGCCACGATGGCGAAGCTCCTAGCCCAGCTGGGTGTCCTGATCGAACACGGCGGCGGGGGGGGCATGAAGTTGCGTGCTGAAGCCATTGCCGAGCCGGTCGCGCCGTACGAACTCGTTCGGACGATGCGCGCTTCGATTCTCGTACTCGGCCCACTCGTCGCGCGTTGCGGCCGTGCCAGGGTGTCACTCCCGGGCGGCTGCGCAATCGGCCAGCGTCCGGTAGACCAGCATCTCAAGGGTCTCGCTGCAATGGGGGTCAAGCTGTCCGTCGAGCACGGATATATCCATGCCGAAGCCTCGCGTCTTTCGGGAGCCCGCATCGTGATGGACATCGTGACGGTTACCGGTACGGAAAACCTGATGATGGCTGCGGCATTGGCCGATGGGGTGACCGTGCTGGAGAATGCCGCGCGGGAGCCGGAGGTGGTGGACCTTGCGAATTGCCTTTTGGCTATGGGGGCGAAAATCGAAGGCGCGGGCACGGACATGATCCGGATCGAGGGTGTGCGGCAGCTGTCGGGCACCGCGTACCCGGTGATGCCCGACCGGATCGAGACCGGCACTTACCTTGCGGCTGCGGCGGCCAGCGGCGGGCGCATCAAGATTACCGGGGCGGCACCCGATACGCTCGATGCGACCTTGGGCAAGTTCAGAGAGGCGGGCGCGAAGGTCAGTTGTGCCGGCGACACTATTCACCTCGAAATGGACGGCCGCCCGGCCGCTGTCGACCTGCGTACAGCCCCCTATCCTGGGTTCGCCACGGACATGCAGGCGCAGTTCATGGCGCTCGACGCGGTGGCCAGGGGGACTTCGGTCATTACGGAGAACATATTCGAGAACCGGTTCATGCACGCCTTGGAACTCCAGCGGCTCGGCGCCGACATTTCCATCCAGGGCAATACTGCGGTGGTCCGTGGAGTCGAGAGGTTGCAGGGAGCCACGGTAATGGCCACGGACCTGCGGGCCTCAGCAAGCCTGGTGATTGCCGGCCTTGTCGCCGAGGGCGAGACCGTGATCGATCGGATCTACCACCTCGATCGCGGCTACGAGTCCCTAGAGCAGAAGCTTGCGGGATTGGGGGCGCACGTGCAAAGGCTCGCCTAGGGGCCTGCACCGCAAATTTCCGCACCGCAACCTGCCTGCGGATCCCGTGGGGTAGAATTACGCCCCTCGCATTTCTTTATATTCGCGAAAAATCAAGCCTGTGCAGGCTTTTTTCTGCTGAACGAGCGATGACGGCAATCATCTCAATAGCGCTATCCAAGGGACGGATCTACGAAGAGACGGCGCCGCTGCTCGCCCGGGCGGGATTGCGCGCACTGGAGGACCCCGGATCGTCCCGCAAGCTTGTGATCGCCACCAACCGCCCGGACGTGCGGCTGATCGTAGTGCGGGCCTCCGATACCCCGACCTATGTTCAGCATGGCGCCGCAGAAATTGGCATCGCTGGGCACGACGTTCTCCACGAACATGGCGGGGCGGGCCTGTACCAGCCACTCGACCTCGGGATTGCCGTCTGCCGGATGATGGTGGCAGTACGCAAAGGGTTCGACTACGAACAGGCGGTCCGAAGCGGAGCGCGGCTGAGGGTCGCGACGAAGTACGTGAGGACGGCGCGCGAGCACTTCGCACAAAAAGGCGTTCATGTCGACCTGATCCGGCTCTATGGGTCGATGGAACTTGCTCCGATTACCGGGTTGGCCGACGCTATCGTGGACCTCGTCAGTTCCGGCAGTACGCTCAAGGCCAATGACCTGGTCGCGGTGGAGGAGATCCTGCCGGTCTCCGCACGGCTGATCGTAAACCAGGCGGCCCTGAAGATGCGACGCGGGGCGCTGCAGCCTGTGATCGACGCGTTTGCGCGCGCTTCCAAGGCTGGCGCATGAGCGCGCCGATGATCGGGCGGCTCGATACGCGCGAAGCCGATTTCGGCCAAAGGCTGGCAGCACTCGCGGGATGCGATGTATCGCAGGACGAGCGGGTCGAGTCCACCGTACGGGCGATCATTGCCGAAGTGCGTGCGCGCGGCGACGAAGCATTGTTGGAATACACGCGCAAATTCGACCGTGTCGAGGCGAAAGGCATTGGGGAACTCGAGATCGGGCGCGCAGAACTCGAACGCGCTCTTGCCTCCGTTCCCGTGGCACAGGCACGGGCTCTTCAGGATGCAGCCGGGCGTGTGAGGCGCTTTCACGAAAGGCAGCTGGGCGAGACTTGGGAATATGCGGAGCCGGACGGTACCCGCCTCGGACAGCGCGTGACACCGCTCGACCGGGTGGGGCTCTATGTTCCCGGGGGCAAGGCCTCCTACCCATCGTCGGTGCTGATGAACGCCATTCCCGCGAAGGTGGCGGGCGTGAAAGACCTCGTGATGGTGAGCCCCACTCCGGGTGGCGTCCGCAACCCCCTGGTCCTCGCGGCCGCGGCCCTTTCCGGCGTGGACAGGGTCATCGCGATCGGTGGCGCGCAGGCAGTCGGTGCGCTCGCGTACGGGACGCAGAGCATCGGCCGGGTCGACAAGATCGTGGGGCCGGGCAACGCATACGTGGCGACTGCAAAAAAGCAGGTCTTCGGCGCCGTGGGGATAGACATGATCGCCGGGCCCTCCGAAATTCTCGTCATTTGCGACGGGGCCACGCCACCGGACTGGATTGCGATGGACCTGTTCTCGCAGGCCGAACATGACGAGGATGCACGGGCGGTCCTCCTGTGTCCTGACGTCAACTTCCTGGATGCCGTCGAGGCGAGCATTGCGAAGCTGCTGCCGGGGATGGAGCGGCGTGCGGTGATCGCGGCAGCGCTTTCGGCGCATGGGGCGCTGATTCTCACGCGCAGCCTCGAGGAGGCTTGCGAGGTTTCGAACCGGATCGCCCCCGAGCACCTCGAGCTCTCCGTCGAGGATCCGGATGCTCTCCTCCCCCGCTTGCGCCATGCAGGCGCAATCTTCCTCGGCCGGTATACGTCCGAGTCGCTCGGCGACTATTGTGCCGGGCCGAACCATGTGCTCCCCACCTCCGGGACTGCGCGCTTTTCCTCGCCTCTGGGCGTGTACGATTTCCAGAAGCGTTCCAGCCTGATCGCGGTTTCCCGCGAGGGTGCGGCCACCTTGGGACGCGTAGCGGCTACCCTTGCCAGGGGCGAGGGCCTGCAGGCCCACGCGCTTTCGGCGGAACTCAGGATTGGATAAGGCCATGGTATTGACCCCGGACCAGCTGGTGCGCCCCGAGATCCTTGCGATCAAGGCCTATCACGTCGCCGATTCGGAGGGCATGGTGAAGCTCGACGCCATGGAGAACCCCTACCGGCTGCCTGCGAAGATGCGCGAGGAACTCGCTGCCGTGCTCGCCGCAGCCGAGATCAACCGGTACCCGGAACCAACGGGCCGGGGGCTGCGCGAGTTGCTGGCGGAAAAAATGCGGGTTCCAGCCGGCATGCAGTTGCTGCTCGGAAACGGATCCGACGACCTGATCCAGATCGTCACGCTCGCGCTGGCCAGGCCCGGCGCGGTGGTCATGTATCCGGACCCGACCTTCGTGATGTACAAGATGAATGCGGTGCTGGGGGGCATGCTGCCGGTCGGCGTCCCCACGAATGCGGATTTCTCACTGGATCGCGAGGCATTTATTTCGGCGGTACGCGAACACAAGCCCGCGCTCGTCTTCATCGCCTACCCGAACAACCCGACCGGTGCACTGTTCGATGCGGATGATGTGGCTGCGATCATCCGCGCAACCGACGGACTGGTGGTGCTCGATGAGGCGTATCACGTGTTTGCGCAGAAGTCTTTCATGCCCAGGCTCGCTGAGTTCCCCAACCTCGTCGTCATGCGGACCGTGTCCAAGCTCGGACTCGCGGGGATCCGGCTTGGCTACATGGCGGGCCGTCCCGAGTGGATCGCGGAATTCAACAAGGTGCGGCAGGCCTACAACGTAAGCGTGCTCACGCAGGCCGCGGCCACCTACATACTAGGCAAGCTGGACGTACTTGAAGGGCAGGCGGAGACCATCCGTGAGGAGCGTACCTCGCTGCGGGCGGGACTTGTGGCCCTGCCCGGGGTTACGGTCTATCCTTCTGAGGCGAATTTCTTCCTGACCCGGGTGCCGGACGGGATGCGGTGTTTCGAGTCGCTCAAGGCGCAGGGTGTGCTGGTGCGGAATTTCCATGGCGCCCATCCAGCACTCGCCAACTGCCTGCGGATCACGGTCGGTACGCCGGAAGAGAACCGCAAGCTC
This sequence comes from Burkholderiales bacterium, assembly GCA_965279075.1. GTDB lineage: Bacteria > Pseudomonadota > Gammaproteobacteria > Burkholderiales > SG8-39 > SZAS-79. The sequence continues at coordinate 42,087 of CBDIHI010000006.1, forward strand.
CTGTACGCCATGCGTGAAGCCCTTTGAGGATTGCCATGCGCACGTCGGAAATCGTACGCAACACCAAGGAGACGCAGATCAGCGTCAGGCTCGGTCTCGACGGGACGGGCGCGATCCGCCTGAAGACCGGGTTGCCGTTCCTCGAGCACATGCTCGAGCAGATCGCCAGGCACGGGCTTGTCGACCTCGATATCGAGGCGGTCGGGGACCTGCACATCGATGCGCACCACACCGTCGAGGATATCGGCATTGCGCTGGGCCAGGCGTTCGCCAAAGCCGTCGGCGACAAAGTTGGGGTGGTACGGTACGGCCACGCCTACGTTCCCCTCGATGAGGCGCTTTCCCGGGTGGTGATAGACCTGTCGGGCAGGCCGGGGCTCGAATACAACGTTGTATTCACGCGCGGCCTCATCGGCGAGTTCGATGTCGACCTGGTGCACGAGTTCTTCCAGGGATTCGTCAACCATGCCCTGGTGACCGTGCATATCGACAACCTGCGTGGTGACAACGCCCATCACCAGTGCGAAACCATCTTCAAGGCGTTCGGCCGCGCCCTTCGTATGGCCATCGAGGCGGATCCGCGCAGCGCGGGGGTCGTTCCCTCGACCAAGGGGACGCTCTGACGCCTGCCCCATGGAGATCGCTGTCGTCGACTACGGCATGGGCAACCTGCGCTCGGTTTCCAAGGCGCTGGAGCATGTCGCGCCGGATGCGGATGTCAAGGTAACCGCTCGGCCGGGGGATTTGCGCCGTGCGGATCGCGTAGTGGTCCCCGGCCAGGGCGCGATGCCCGACTGCATGCGCGAGTTGCGCGCACGCGGCCTTGCCGAAGCGGTGGTCGAGGCCACCCGGGCCAAGCCTTTCCTGGGTATCTGCATCGGCCTGCAGATGCTCTTCGACCACAGCGAGGAGGGTGGCGTCAGTGGTTTGTCGGTACTGCCCGGCGCGGTACGCCGCTTTCAAGCGGACCTCAAGGATGCTTCAGGTGCAAGGTTGAAGGTACCGCACATGGGCTGGAACGAAGTGGTACAGACCCAGACCCACCCGCTTTGGGCGGGAATAGCCGATGCGACCCGGTTCTACTTCGTGCACAGCTACTATGTGGACGCGTCGGAGCCTGGAATTGCGAGCGGGCGATGCACGTACGGCCTGCCCTTTACCGCCGCGGTCGCCAGGGATAACATGTTCGCCGTCCAGTTCCATCCGGAGAAAAGTCAGGCTGCCGGCCTGAAGTTGCTGAGAAACTTCGTCGATTGGCGGCCCTGATCCGGATTCGTTCCTGAATGCATCCCCGACCTCCCACCCATTGAGTCCCGACGCTTAGGTCCAGAGCGCGAAAGCATCGCAATGTTGATCATCCCAGCAATCGATCTGAAGGACGGGCGGTGCGTGCGCCTGCAGCAGGGCGACATGGACTCGGCCACGATTTTCTCGGACGATCCCGTGGCGATGGCGAGGAACTGGGCTTCGCAGGGTGCGCGGAGGCTTCATATCGTCGACCTGAACGGTGCGATCGCCGGCAAGCCCAAGAACGAAAAGGTGATCCGCGACATGATTTCCGCAGTGGGCGATACCCTGCCCATCCAACTGGGCGGCGGGATCCGTGACCTCGACACGATCGAAAGCTATATCGACGCCGGTGTTGCCTACGTGATCATCGGCACCGCCGCGGTCAAGAACCCCGGGTTCCTGCACGACGCCTGCTATGCGTTTCCCGGCCACATCATCGTCGGACTTGATGCCAAGGACGGCAAGGTCGCGGTCGAAGGGTGGTCGAAGATGACCGGCCACGACGTGATAGATCTCGGCAAGAAATTCGAGGACTACGGTGCCGAGGCGCTCGTCTATACCGACATCGGCCGCGACGGTATGCTCACCGGCGTGAATATCGAGGCGACCCTGAAGCTGGCGCAGGCGATCCGCATCCCGATTATCGCGTCCGGGGGGCTCAGCAGCGTCAAGGATGTGCAGGCGGTCTGCAAGCTTGTCCCCGAAGGCATAGTCGGTGCGATCGCCGGCCGCGCCTTGTACGAAGGCAAGCTGGACTTCAAGAAGGCCCAGGCGGCAGCGGACAAAGCGGTCGGCAAGGCCTGACCCGGACCGCGGCCGAAACGGATTTCCCGGTGAGCCTCGCCAAGCGCGTGATCCCCTGCATGGACGTGACGGCCGGCCGCGTCGTCAAGGGCGTCAACTTCGTCAGCCTCAGGGATGCGGGGGATCCGGTCGAGATCGCCAGCCGCTACGACGAGCAGGGCGCGGACGAGCTCACCTTCCTCGACATCACGGCCAGCTCCGATGGCCGCGACATCATCCTGCATGTGATCGAGGCGGTAGCGGCGAAGGTATTCATCCCGCTGACGGTGGGCGGGGGCGTACGCAAAGTCGACGACGTACGCCGATTGCTCAATGCAGGCGCGGACAAGGTCTCGATCAACACCGCGGCCGTCCAGAATCCGTCCCTAGTGAGTGAGGCGTCCGGCAAGGTAGGGAACCAGTGTATTGTCGTCGCGATCGACGCAAAGCGCCGGGGCGAAGGCTGGGAGGTCTATACGCATGGCGGGCGCAACGCCACCGGTCTCGATGCGGTCGAGTGGGCAAGGCGCATGGAGGCCGCCGGTGCCGGGGAAATACTGCTGACGAGCATGGACCGGGATGGCACGCGCAACGGATTCGACCTCGGGCTGACGCGCGCGGTGTGCGACGCGATCGGAATCCCGGTGATCGCATCCGGGGGAGTCGGCTCCCTCCAGCACCTCGCTGAGGGCGTGCTTGAGGGCCATGCCGATGCGGTGCTCGCGGCATCGATCTTCCACTTTGGCGAGCATTCCGTGCGTCAGGCCAAGGAGTTCATGCGTGCACGAGGTATCGAGGTGAGGCTGTGAGCGACCCCGGCGCCAACTGGCTGGACGAGCCGGCATGGAACCTGGATGGACTCATCCCGGTAGTGACCCAAGACGCGAGGTCCGGAAGGGTGCTGACTCTCGCATGGATGAACCGGGAGGCGCTGGCCGAGACGGCGCGTACCGGGAAGGCGGTCTATTGGTCGCGCTCGCGCAAGCGCCTGTGGCACAAGGGGGAGGAGTCCGGGCATGTTCAGAAAGTCCAGGAGATTCGCCTCGACTGCGACGCGGACGTCCTGCTGCTGCAGGTCGAGCAAGTGGGCGGCATAGCCTGCCATACCGGGCGGGAGAGCTGCTTTTTCACGAAACTGGAGAGCGGCCGCTGGGTGAGCACGGACCCTGTGCTCAAGGACCCGTCATTGATCTACGGAAAGCGATGAAACCCGGACTGAACGAAGTACTCGAGCGCATTGCGGGCTCGATCGAGGAACGCAAGAGCGGCGACACGGAACATTCCTATGTGGCGCGCCTGCTCGCCAAAGGCGAAGACGCGATCCTCAAGAAGATCGGCGAGGAGGCGACCGAGACGGTGCTCGCCGCCAAGGACGGCGATCGCCTGCACCTGGTGCGCGAGACGGCTGACCTCTGGTTCCACTGCATGATCATGCTTGCCCACTACGGGCTCGGTCCGCAGGACGTCCTTTCCGAACTCCAGCGGCGGGAAGGGATATCCGGGATCGACGAAAAGGCGGCCCGCAAGGACAAGTTGCGCGACGGGGAGTGAGACAAATGAAGGATTGCCTCTTTTGCAGGATCGTCAGGGGCGAGATCCCCTCGAGAAAGCTGTTCGAAGACGAGGATATCCTCGCCTTCCACGACATCAGCCCGGTCGCACCGGTGCATTTCCTGGTCATCCCGAAGGTGCACGTGGAAACCCTGTACGAAGCCGGCATGGAGCACCATGCAGCCTTGGGGAAAATGCTGGCCATGGCCGGCCGGCTTGCCCTGGAGGCCGGCGCCACGGACGGGTTTCGCACCATCGTCAACTGTGGGCGGGTCGGGCATCAGGAGGTGTATCATCTGCACATGCACGTGATCGGCGGACCCGAGCCGCTCGGCCCGATGATCGTGAGACGGAAATAGGAGGCATTCATGGGTGGACTCTCGATTTGGCATTGGCTGATCGTCCTGGTGATCGTCATGCTCGTTTTCGGCACCAAGAAGCTGCGGAACATGGGCGCCGACCTGGGCGGAGCGGTTCGTGGGTTCAAGGACGGCATGCGCGAGGGCGGCGACAAGCCGGCCGAAGGCGCGGCCCAGCAGGTGACCGGCGGCGGCAAGACCGTCGACGGCCAGGTCACGGGAAAGTCCGAGACCAAGGCCTAGATCAGCTGTCTTTTTTGATGCAGGGCGTCCTTAGGGGCGCCCTTTGTTTCTGCGGGTTCCTCTAGTGTTCGATATCGGCTTTTCCGAGCTGGTGGTGATCGGCCTGGTGGCGTTGATCGTCATCGGTCCCGAGCGGCTGCCGCGCGTGGCGCGTACGGTCGGGCACCTGATCGGCCGGCTCCAGCGCTACGTCGCGGACGTCAAATCGGACATCAACCGCGAAGTGGAGCTTGACGAGTTGCGCAAGATGCGTGATTCGGTGCAGGAAGCCGCGGCGAGCATCGAGACCTCGGTGACCTCTGGACTGTCGAAGGCGGAAGAGGACCTCAATCGTGCGGTGGCGGCGGACCTGCCCTCAGCGGGAGCGCCCGAGCAGGTCGCCAATGCGACCCAGGCCTCGCCCGTTGCCGATCCCCCGGTGCAGGACAAGGCCTCAACCGGCGTCTGACGTGAGCACCCAGGAAACTTTCATCTCGCACCTGGTCGAACTGCGCACCAGGCTGATCCGCGCGCTCCTTGCCGTCGTCGTCATTTTTGTATGTATTTTTCCGTGGGCCAAGGACCTCTACACGTTGCTGGCGAGCCCCCTGCTTGCGTCGTTGCCGCAGGGCGGGCAGATGATCGCCACCGACGTGGTGGGGGTGTTCGTGGTCCCGATGAAGGTCGCTTTCCTCGTCGCTTTCCTTATCGCCCTGCCGTACGTGCTTTACCAGATGTGGGCCTTCGTCGCCCCTGGCCTTTATGCGCACGAGAAAAAGCTCGTGCTGCCGCTGGTGATAGCGAGCACGGTGCTATTCCTCATTGGCATGTCGTTCGCGTACTTCCTTGTGTTTCCCGTGGTCTTCAAGTTCATGGCCTCGATTGCTCCCGAGGGCGTGGCGTGGATGACGGACATTGAGAAGTACCTGACCTTCGCCATCACGACCTTCGTCGCCTTCGGCGTGACCTTCGAGGTCCCGGTGGTGGTCATCGTGCTGGTGCGCGCCGGCCTCGTTTCGATCGAAAAGCTCAAGGAAGCGCGACCCTACGTGATCGTCGGTGCGTTCGTGATCGGGGCCATCTTCACGCCTCCGGACGTGATTTCTCAGCTGCTGCTCGCTGTCCCGCTGTGCCTTCTGTACGAACTCGGCATCGTCCTGTCGCGCTTCGTCGGCGCCCCCCCCAAGCCGGCGACCGAAGCGTCCGAGTCGGGCCCCGAATCCGGGGCCTAGCCTTTCCCGTTCAGGAATCGCCTCACCAGTGCGGCCTGGTCGGGCACGTTGAGCGCTGGCGCATGGCCGCATCCCGCGATCGTCACCACCACCGCCCCAGGGCCCCGTGTGCGCATCTCCTCGGCGGTCTCAGGCAGGAGCAGGTCGGAATTTTCGCCCCGCAGGCACAGCGTGGGGGCGGTGATCCGATCGTATGCGTCCCACAGGTCGTAGTCCCCGGGATGGTGGACGAATTGCAGGGCCATCTTCGGGTCGTAGTGCGGCGTAACCTTGCCGTCTGCAGTTCGGCGCGTGGAGGACTCGGTCAGCTGCCGCCACTGCTCGTCCGATAGCCACCCATAGGGCTGGTAGACCGTCCGGAAGTACCGCTCCAATTCGCTGACCCGGGCGAATTGCGCGGGGCCGCCCGCGTACGCACGGATTCGATCCACCGCCGCATCCCCGAGCTTGGGGCCAATGTCGTTCAGCACCAGCCGTCGGATGCGGCCGCGCAACGCGTCACCGGCCAGGTACATGCCGATCGCGCCCCCCATCGATGTGCCGACCCAGTGGAGGTCATCGATTCCGAGCTGGTCCAGCAGCGATTCCGCCAGCCGCGCATAGAAGGGCAGGCAGTATTCCGTTTGCGGGTCCGGGCTCCATTCCGAAAGGCCGCGCCCGATCGTGTCGGGACAGATCACGCGGTACCGGTCCGCCAGTTGCGAGGCCAGGTAGTCCATATCGCGTCCGGTGCGCGCCAGTCCGTGCCAGGCGACTACGGTTTCCCGGTTGCCGGCGCCCCAGACCGTGTAATGGATCTCGCGGCCTTCGCAGACGATGTAATTGGAAGCGGGGGTCACGGGGCGGGACCTTCAGTGCTTCCCGGGCACGTCGCGGCGCAGCCGCCCTACGATGCCAAGGGGAAAGTAATACACGCAGACGACGAACAGCACACCCATCCAGAGCAGCCAGCGGTCCGGATGCAGCAGGTTAGGCAGCAGGGGAATCGCCTGGGTCGCTTCGCTCGCCAGCTTCATGAGGTCCTGCAGGTAGCTCTGGGCGACGATGAAGAGCGTGGCCCCGATCACCGCGCCGTACATGGTGCCCATGCCTCCGATGACGACCATCAGCAGGATGTCCACCATGATCGCGAAGTCCAATGTCGTATTGGGGCCCGTGTAGCGAAGCCACAGCGCGTACAGGGCTCCCGCCAGCGTGGCGGTCACGGCTCCCAGGCAGTTGGCCACTGTCCTGTAAACCACCGTGCGGTACCCGAGGGCCTCGGCGCGGAATTCGTTCTCGCGGATCGCGAGCAACACCCGCCCGAAAGGGGAATTGACCACCCGGAGCAGCACGAGGAAAAGCGCCAGCGCGATGAAGAAGATCAGGTAGTAGGTGATGACCTTGCCGCCGATGTCGAGCCCCAGAACCGGTCCATCGAACAGGCTGAACCCCGGGCGAAGGATCTCGGGGACCTTGAAGGTCACGCCGTCCTCGCCGCCGGTGATGTCCGAGAGTTGCGAACACAGGATCGCGAAGAACGATGCCACCGCCAACGTGACCATCGCGAAGAATATCGCCTTCACCCGCAGTGAAAACAGCCCCACGAGCAGGGATAGCACGAGCGTAACCGCTATGGCTGCGCCGGTGCCTGCCGCCAGCGGCAGCCAGCCGGACCCCAGCCGGGTCGATGCAATCGCAATACCATAGCCGCCTATCCCGAAGAACATCGTGTGCGCAAAGGACACGATCCCGGTATATCCGAGCAGCAGGTCGTAGCTCGCGACGAGCACGATGAATACGCATACCTTGGCGGCCACGTCGAGGGCGCGGGTTCCCGGAAACACGAACGGGGCCAGGGCTAGGGCGGCGAGGATTGCGGCCAGCACGACGGCAAGCACGCTGCTGCGCGGCAAGTCGCCGGACAGCAGGTTTACGACCGGCCTCATTGCTTGTTCACCGGGTACAGGCCCTGGGGCCGCCAGAACAGGATAAGCATCATCAGCAGGATGTTGGAGCCAAGCGCCACCTTTGGCGCGAGGAATCCTACGTAGTTGGCGATCAACCCGACCAGCAGTGCGCCGACAAAGCAGCCGCCCACCGAGCCAAGTCCGCCGATGATGATCACGATGAAGATCAGCACCATCATCTGTGCTCCGATGTGGACGGTAACGTTCTCCTGGTACATGCCCCAAAGCGCACCGCCGAGGCCGGCCAGTGCCGAGCCGGCAACGAACACCGCAACGAACAGGTGCCGGATCCGGTAACCCATCGCTTCGACCATCTCCTTGTTCTCCACCCCGGCGCGGACCAGCAGTCCCACTTTCGTCCGGTTGAGGACCAGGCTCATCGCGGCGAAAACGGCCAGTCCGACGATCACCGCGACGAGGCGGTACTTCTCGATGGCAACGTCGCCGACGATGAAGGAGCCGCGCAGCGTTTCAGGGCGCGGCAGCGACAGCATGTCGGGTCCCCAGAAGACGTGGATCAGTTGCTCCGCGACGATCATCCCGCCGGTAGTGATCAGGATCTGCTTGAGGTGCTGGCCGTAGACGGGCCGGATGATCACCCTTTCGAAGAACAGTCCGACCAGGCCCGCGACGGCCATCGCGCCGAGCAGGCTCGGGGCGAGTGCGGCGAGGTTGGCGGCAAGGCTCGCCGCCCCGGCCGAGTCTGCGAACACGCGCATGACGCTGGTCGCGACGTAGGCGCCGATGGCGATGAACAGCCCGTGCGCGAAGTTCATGACGTCCATCAGGCCGAAAACCAGCGTGAGCCCCGACGCCATGATGAAGATGAGCAGCCCCATCGCAAGGCCGGCCACGGTGAGGGTCACCCATGTCGAGGAACTCCCGATCGAGAAGTAAGCAGCAACCACGATCGCGGCCAGGAGTCCGAGGGGGATGAAGTCGAACCCCGTTCTTGGCAGCGCCTCTTCGGCGGGGACGGAGGCGGGAGTCATTGGTGTGCGTCCAGGGAAAGGCCGAGTAGCCGATTCTGCAGCGCCTCGTCGGACGCGAGCTCAACCATGCGGCCGGCATGTACGATTCGACCGGAGTCCATTACCGCGACGCCATCGCCAAGCGACCGGGCTGCGTGGAAATTCTGCTCCACCATCAGGATCGTGGTGCCGGTCTTCTTGAGTTCGGAAAGCGCTTCGATGAGGTTATTGACGATCGATGGCGCGAGGCCCTTGGTCGGCTCGTCGATCAGCACGAGCTTGCGCGGCTCGACGATCGCCCGCGAAATGGAGAGCATCTGTTTCTGCCCGCCGGACAGCAGCCCCGCCGGCAGGAACCAGAATTTCTTCAGCGCCGGGAAGAAGCCGAAAATCCGCTCGAGGCGCTGCTCGTCGAGTGCCCCGGCACGTGCGGCCAGAAAGAGGTTTTCCCTGACGGTCAGACCGGCGAAGATCCCCATCGACTCCGGCACGTAGGCAATGCCCATCCCGGCAATGGCAGGCGTGTCGAGATGCGCAATTTCCGCATCTCCGAGCCGGATCGAGCCGGCCGATGCGCGCCACAGTCCCAGTATGGTGCGCAGTGTCGTGGTCTTTCCCGCCCCGTTGCGGCCGAGCAGCATCGTCAATTCGCCCTTGGGTACCGAAAGGTCGACGCCCTGCAGGATGTGGTAGCTGCCGATGTGCGTATTCACGCCGGCAAGCGACAGCAACGGCTCAGCCATTGGGGGCCACCCCGAGATACGCTTCCTGGACGATCGGTGAGGCGATTACTTCGGCGGGCGCGCCATCGGCGACGAGTGCACCCTGGTGCAGGACGACGATGCGGTCCGACAGGGAGCGCACGACATCCATCTTGTGCTCGACCAGCAGGATCGCCTTGTCCTTCTGGTCCTTGATTTCGTGGATTAGGTCGAGGATGACCGGGACTTCGTCGACGCTCATGCCTGCGGTGGGTTCGTCGAACATGAAGATGTCGGGCTCCAGCGCCAGCAGGATCGCGACTTCGAGCTTGCGCTGGCCCCCGTGCGGCAGCTCTGACGCGAGGTCCCCGCGCCGGTCGGCAAGCCCGACGCGTTCGAGGAAGTGCTCGGCCTTCTCGACCAGGTTCAGGTGGCGGCTCCACATCGAGACGAGATTCAGGCCGGTGCGGGCCCGGGCCTGGACCGCGAGGCGGACGTTCTCCAGCACGCTCAGGGACGGGAACAGGTTGGTGAGCTGGAACGCCCGCCCCATTCCTTTCTGCGTGCGGACCGGCGCTGTATCGCCGGTAACGTCCTCCCCGAAGAGCAGCACCTGGCCGGAGCTTGCGCGCAGCTGCCCCGAGACCAGGTTGAAGTAGGTGGTCTTGCCCGCGCCGTTCGGACCGACGATGGAAGTGAGGGTCCCGGGCCGAAACTGGCAGGTCACGCCGTTCACGGCGACGTGCCCGCCAAAACGGATGGTCAGCCCCCGGGTCTCGAGGATCGGGAGTTCGCCCTGGCGCATCTTGCTTGCGCGGCGGCTACCGCTTGTTGCGGATGGGCACCTTCATTTCTTCCGGCTTGATCTCGCGCACGAGTTCGGGGACGCCCCACTCGAACGCCGGATCGACCTTGATCTTGAAGTGGTACATCGACTGCATGGCCTGATGGTCTTCCTTGCGGAAAGTCATCTTCCCCTTGGGGGTCTCGAACGACATGCCCTCCATGGCGGCAATCAGCTTCTCGGTCTCGGTGCCCTTGGCTTTCCTGATCGCCTCGACGACCGCAATGCCCGCGGACATGCCGCCTGCGGTAAAGAAGTCGGGCGGGTTCTTGTAGCGCTTGTAGTGCTCCGCGACCAGCCAGTCGTTCACCTTGTTCTTCGGGATCGAGAAGTAGTAGTAGGTCGCGCCTTCCATGCCGGGCAGGTTCTTGTAGGCGACCATGGCGGGCAGGATGTTGCCGCCGGTCGCGATCTCGATCCCGTAACGGTCGGGCCTGAGGTCCGCGAGCTTGCCTACCGGGGTCGCGCCGGCCCAGATGACGAAGATGACCTTGCGACCCTTCTTGTCCTTGAGCGCGCTGAAGATGCGCTCCGCCGAAGCGGTAAAGTCGGTCGTCTGTTGCGGCGCATACTCCTCGTGGACGATTTGCGCGCCGGTCCCGGCAAGTGCCTCCTTGAATGCCTTGACCCCGTCACGACCGAAAGCGTAGTCCTGGGCGAGCGTGGCGATCACCGTGTCCTTCTTGCCCAGTGCGACGGCGTTGGAGATCGCGTCCTGCATTGAATTGCGGCCGGTGCGGAAGATATAGCGGTTCCACTTGTCCCCGGTGATCGAGTCGGCGACTGCCGGCTCGACGAGCAGGATCTTCTTGTACTCCTCGGCCACTGGCAGCATGGCGAGGGCGACGCCCGAATTGGTCGGCCCGATCGCCAGGTCGACTTTGTCGTCCCCGTAGGCGGCGGCAAGTTGTGCCTTGCCCACATCCGGCTTGGACTGGCCGTCCCTCTCAATCAATACGATCTTGCGTCCCAGCACCGTCATCGTCCCGTCGGTCGCGTAGTCCAACCCCATCATCAGGCCGATCTGGGTTTGCTTGGCGTACGCCTCCAGTGCACCGGTCTTGTCGTAGACGTGGGCGATTCTGATGTCCTTGCCTTGCCCGAAGGCGAGGCCTGCGGCAAGCGCAAAGGCAGTGGCGGACAGCCACAGTGTGGTTCTTTTCATCATTCCTCCTCAGGTAGATGCGGGCCGTAGTGGGGCGGCGTTGGGAGTACGCAACGCGCGTGCCATGGGTGGCAAGCCATTGAGTTACAAAGGGTTAGGGTACTTGGTTGAAAATCAGTTGCTGAGCGTATGTATTTATTTCAGACACTAAAAAATATGTTTACTATATAAAACATAATATTAGCTAAAAATTTGTATGCGTAAAATCTGGACGAAATGTATTTTAGTTGGACATTCGCTTGATTTCGGCGAGCTTTCCATAGAGGGTCGCCCTGGAGATGCCGAGCAGCTTCGCTGCGGACACCTTGTTTCCTCGCGTGGCTTCAAGGGCCGAACGGATCGAAGTGTGCTCCAGCTCGGCAATCATCTGGGGCAGGGGGCGGAGCGCCGGGTGGGGCGCATTGCGCTGCGCCGATGGAAGGATGGAACTGAAATCTTCGGAACTGAGGCGGATGTTGTCCGTATGCATCGTCGCCTGCTCGAGGACGTTGCGCAGTTCGCGCACATTCCCGCGCCACTCATGGGTCGCGAGCGCGCCGATGGCGGAAGAGGTCATTTCCCGCTGGGGCATCCCCGTCCGCTGCGCGATGCTTTCCAGCAATGCCTCGCACAGCGCTTCCAGGTCGGATAGCCGTTCGCGCAGCGAGGGCAGGCGCACCGGCAACACGTTGAGCCGGTAGTAGAGGTCCGGGCGGAACCGCCCCTCGTCCACCAAGGCCTTCAGGTCGCGGCTGGTGGCCGCAATGACGCGCACGTCCACCTCCGCGACGCGGTTGGAGCCCAAGGGTTCGATTTCGCGTTCCTGCAGCACGCGGAGCAGCTTGGCCTGGACCGAGAGCGGCATGTCGCCGATCTCGTCGAGGAACAGCGTGCCGCCGTCGGCGATCTTGAACTTTCCGTCGCGTCCCTTGCGGTCGGCGCCCGTATAGGCGCCCGGGGCGACGCCGAAGAATTCGGCTTCGAGCAGCGTTTCGGGCACGGCCGCGAGGTTGACGCCGATGAACGGCTTGAGCGCGCGGGACGACGCGGCGTGGATCGCATGCGCCAGCATTTCCTTGCCGGTACCCGTTTCCCCGAGGAGCAGCACGGTGGTGTCGAGCTGTGCGGCCCGGCGTGCCCGCCGCTTGACCTCCAACGCCGCCGGGCTCGAGCCGATGTAGCTTGCGAAGGTGTACTTGGGCCGCCTCTGGGCTGCGAGCTGCTTGCGAGCCTCGTCGAGCTCGCCCTGGAGCTTGGCGAACTTCGCGATGAGCGGCTGCAGGGTGGTCTCGGGATGGTCGAACAGCACCATGCCGAGCGCACCGATGACCTCGCCCGCGCCGTCCCGTAGCGGGATCCGGCTGACCACGAAGGTGCCGGCCTTGTTCGTCAACAGGTCCACGAGGACGGGTTTACCCGTTTCGACAACATGGCGCATCAGGCTGTTGGGGACCACGTCCTCCACCGGGCGTCCGACGAACTCGTCCGGCCCGGCGATGCCGAGGGCGGGGAGGAACCGCTTGTAGCTTTCGTTGATCCAGACGACGCGCGCCGAGCGGTCGACCAGCATCATGCCTTCGCTCATCGTCGAGAAAAGCTCGAACATCGATTGCGCCGCGAGCTTGAGGACGCTTTCCGCGTCCCGCGGGAGCCTTGCATCGGACATGGGGACCTCCTCTGGAGCGCCGCGCTGCGGTCGCTATGCCGGCTACTGCTTCTCGGGCTGCGGTTTGGGGCGCTTGCCGACCACGACTGAAACTTCCAGCTCCTCCTGGCCGCGTCGCAGCCGGAGCCTGGCGCTCGAGCCGGGCTGGAGGGCTGCAACCAGCGTGAGCATGTTCTGGGGGTCGGTCACGGGGTTGCCCTCGATGCCGAGCAGCACATCGCCCGGCTTTACGCCCGCCTTGTCGGCCGGTCCGCCGCGCAGCACGCCTGCGATGATCGCGCCTCGCGTGTCCTTGAGCTTGAACGATTCTGCGAGCGCGGGGGTGATCTCCTGCACTTCGACCCCGATCCAGCCGCGGGTGACGCTGCCGGTCTTGATGATGGATTCCATGACCAGCCTGGCCGTCGACACGGGGATCGCGAAGCCGATGCCCATGGAGCCGCCCGAGCGCGAATAGATCGCGGTGTTGATCCCGATGAGGTTGCCGCTCGCGTCGACCAGGGCGCCGCCGGAATTGCCCGGGTTGATCGCAGCGTCGGTCTGGATGAAATTCTCGAAGGTGTTGATGCCCAGCTGGCTGCGCCCAAGTGCGCTGACGATACCCGAAGTCACGGTCTGGCCTACGCCGAAGGGATTGCCGATCGCGAGCACCACGTCGCCGACGCGCAACGAGTCTGAAGACCCGAAAGTGATCGCAGGGAGTTGCTCGGCTTCGACCCGCAATACGGCGAGGTCGCTCTCGGAGTCGTTTCCCACCTGCTTGGCGAGGAGTTTGCGCCCGTCGGCCAGCAGAACCTCGATCTCGTCGGCGGCCTCGACTACGTGGCTGTTGGTGAGGATATAGCCCGATGCGCTCACGATGACCCCCGAACCGAGGCTGGAGGAGCGCTCCGCCTGGTCGCCGAACTGGTCGCCGAAAAAGCGCCGGAACAGCGGGTCGTTGAGCAGGGGGTTGCGCGGCGTGCGCACTTCCTTGCTGGTGAAGATGTTCACCACCGAAGGCGTCGCCTTGCGGACCGCGTCGTTGTAGGAGTTCGCCCTGTGGACGCCCGCCGCTTGGTCGGGCGCAGTTTGCACGGCGACCACGCCGCTGCCGGGAAAGGCCCCCCTTGCGGGCAGCCACTCGGGTTTGAGGGTCGAGACCACGAACAGAACGCCGAGGCATACGGTGGCTGTTTGCGCGAAAATGAGCCAGAGTCGAAACATTGGAAGAATCTAACATATGCGCCGCGACGAACTGAGCACCCATCTGGACCGGCTGCTCGAGCCGGGAAAATTCCGCGACTACTGCCCTAACGGCCTGCAGGTGGAGGGGCGGGACGAGGTCGGCGTGGTGGTAAGCGGGGTCTCTGCGAGCCTCGCCTTCCTGGAGGCGGCCCATGCCGCAGGCGCGGATGCGGTGTTCGTCCACCACGGGTACTTCTGGAAGAGCGACGACGCCCGGATCACCGGTCTGCGGCGTGCGCGGATCGGCTTCCTGATCGAGCACGCCATCAATCTCTATGCGTACCACCTTCCCCTCGACGCGCATGCGACGCTCGGCAACAACGCCCAGCTTGCCCTGCGCCTCGGGATGCAGGAGGAGGGGCGCACAGGAGAGCAGGACCTCGTTTGCTTCGGCAGGCTCGCCCAGCCCTGCTCCCTTGACGATTTCGCCGTGCGCACGGGGCGGGCCTTGTCCCGCGCACCGCTCGCTGTCGGTGCGGGGAGCAAGCGGATCGAACGGGTCGCGTGGTGTACCGGGGGCGCGCAAGGCTACTTCGAGGCGGCGATCGGGCTGGGGATCGACGCCTACGTAACTGGCGAGATTTCGGAACAGCATGTGCACCTCGCCCGGGAATCGGGGGTCGCCTTCGTAGCCGCCGGGCATCACGCCACGGAGCGTTTCGGGGTCCAGGCCATCGGCGAGCACCTGGCCACCGAACTCGGGCTCCGGCACCGGTTCATCGACGATCCGAACCCTGTCTGAAACCTGAAAAACCGCTCGGATTCAGTTAGTTAGGGTGAAAAATTTGGCGTTTTCGGGGTCCCCCCGGTATAATCACGGGCTTCTCCGGATCATTCATTCACTCCCAGCGGGGTTCCTTCGATGAGTCAACAGGAAAAAGTCGACAAGGCTCGACGCAATCTGGTCGTCGCAACCAGCGTCGCAGGCGGCCTTGCCTCGGTCGGCGTTGCCGTCCCATTCGCAGCGAGCTGGATGCCATCCGAGCGCGCGAAGGCTGCGGGCGCCCCTGTCGAAGCCGACATCAGCCGGCTCGCCCCTGGCGAGATGCAGGTGGTGGAATGGCGCGGCAAGCCGGTCTGGATCCTGCGCCGCACGAAGGAAATGCTCGAAGGCATCAAGAAGAGCAACTCCATGGTCTCGGACCCGAAATCGGAAGTCCCCCAGCAGCCCGAGTACGCGAAGAACGAGTTCCGCTCGATCAAGGACGAGTATGCCGTCCTCGAGGGCGTGTGCACCCACCTCGGCTGCTCGCCGCAGTTGAAGCCCCTTGAGGCGCGCGCCGAAATGGGCGAGAGCTGGGAGGGCGGGTTCTACTGCCCCTGCCACGGCTCGAAGTTCGACCTCGCCGGGCGTGTCTACAAGGGATCGCCCGCGCCGATCAACCTGCCGGTCCCGCCGTACACGTTCGTGTCCGACGGGACGATCCTGATCGGCGACGACAAGAAGGGGGCGTAAGCCATGGCGACACCGATTGCTGCAGTCTGGAACTGGATCGACGAGCGCATGCCCACGCTCGGCGAGGAGTACCGCAAGCACATGTCCGAGTATTACGCGCCGAAGAACTTCAACTTCTGGTACTACTTCGGCGCGATGTCGATGCTGGTGCTGGTCATCCAGATCGTGTCCGGCATCTTCCTGACGATGAACTACAAGCCCGATGCGAACCTCGCGTTCGGGTCCGTCGAGTACATCATGCGGGACGTCCCGGGCGGCTGGCTGATCCGTTACATCCACTCCACCGGCGCCTCGATGTTCTTCATCGTGGTCTACCTCCACATGTTCCGCGCCCTGCTGTACGGCTCGTACAAGAAGCCGCGCGAGCTGGTCTGGATCTTCGGCGTGATCATCTACCTGTGCTTGATGGCCGAGGCGTTCTTCGGGTACCTGCTTCCCTGGGGACAGATGTCCTACTGGGGCGCGCAGGTGATCGTGAACCTGTTCAGTTCCGTGCCTTTCATCGGCCCGGACCTGTCGATCCTGATCCGCGGCGACTACGTGGTTTCGGACGCGACCCTGAACCGGTTCTTCGCGCTGCACGTGATCGCGGTCCCGCTGGTGCTGATCGGGCTGGTCGCGGCGCATATCCTCGCTCTGCACGACGTCGGTTCGAACAACCCCGACGGCATCGAGATCAAGAAGCACAAGGACGCCAACGGCAGGCCGCTGGACGGCATCCCGTTCCACCCGTACTACACGGTCAAGGACGCGGCCGGCGCGGTCGTGTTCCTCGCGGTGTTCTGCACGATCCTGTTCTTCGTGCCGGAGATGGGCGGCTACTTCCTCGAATACAACAACTTCATCCCCGCGGACCCGCTGAAGACGCCGCAGCACATCGCGCCGGTCTGGTACTTCACGCCGTACTACTCGATCCTGCGCGCGGTGCCGCCGCTGTTCAATTCGCAGTTCCCGGGCGTAATGGCGATGGGCCTGGCGACGATGATCCTGTTCCTGCTGCCCTGGCTCGACCGGGACCCCGTGAAGTCGATCCGCTATCGCGGCGGGTATTTCAAGACCGCGCTGGCGGTCTTTGTTGTGACCTTCCTCATCCTCGGCTACCTCGGTACCGAGCCGACGAACGTTTGGGGCCAGTTCGGTGCCTGGATGGGCAACGCCGACCGCGCCACCGTGGCCGCGAGGGTCTTCACGCTGATCTACTTCGCGTTCTTCATCCTGATGCCGTGGTACACGGCGATGGACAAATCCAAGCCGGTCCCGGACCGGGTCACGATGTGAGCCGGGAGACGACAACCATGAAGAAGCTGCTCATTTCCCTGCTGTTCGTCCCGCTCGCGGGCCTGGTCGCGGCGCCAGCCGCCGTCGCCTCGGAAGCCGGCTATCGCCTGGACCATGCGCCGATCGACTCGAAGGACGTCGTCAGCCTGCAGGCCGGCGCGCGCACCTTCGCGAACTACTGCATGAACTGTCACGGCGCCCAGTTCGTGCGCTACAACCGCCTGACCGACATCGGCCTGACGGAAGCGCAGATCAAGGACAACCTGATGTTCGCCAGCGACAAGGTCGGCGACACGATGAAGTCCGCGCTGACGGTCAAGGACGGCAAGACCTGGTTCGGCGTCGCGCCTCCCGACTTGTCGGTGATTGCGCGCTCCCGCGGCAGCGACTGGCTCTACACCTACCTGCGCACGTTCTATCGCGACCCGGGCACCGCGTCCGGGTGGAACAACGCCGTGTTCCCGAACGTCGGCATGCCGCATGCGCTGTGGACCCTGCAGGGCGAGCGCGGCATGGAAGTCGTGCATGCCAAGGAGGGCGGGCATGATGCCGGCGAGGTCAAGTGGACACAGATCTCCGAGGGGCGCATGAGCGCCACGCAGTACGACACGACGGTACGCGATCTCGTCAACTACCTCACCTGGATGGGCGAGCCCTCGGCCAACGCGCGCAAGAAGATCGGCGTGGTGGTGCTGTACGTGCTGGGCGTGCTCTTCGTGCTCGCCTATGCGATGAAGAGCCAGTTCTGGAAGGACGTGCATTGATCCGGAGGCCCGACTTCCTCCTGAACATTTCCCACGCCATCACCAGTTTCAGAGCCGGACGGGCAGCCCGTCCGGCTTTTTACTCTAAGGCCCGCGAATCATGATGCAACTTTATTCCGGCACCACCTGCCCGTTCAGCCATCGCTGCCGCTTCGTGCTGTACGAGAAGGGCATGGACTTCCAGGTCATCGACGTGGACATGTACAACAAGCCGGAGGACATCGCCGTCATGAACCCGTACAACCGGCTGCCGGTGCTGGTTGAGCGCGACCTCGTGCTGTACGAGTCGAACATCATCAACGAGTACATCGACGAGCGTTTCCCTCACCCGCAGCTGATGCCGGCGGACCCGGTCATGCGGGCCCGGGCACGCCTGATGCTGTTCAATATGGAAGTCGAGCTTTTCTCGCAGATCGAGGCGATCGAGTCGGGCAAGGAAAAGCAGGTCGAGCGCGCGCGTGCCCACATCACCGACCGCCTGACCGAGCTCGCGCCGATCTTCACCCGCACCAAGCACATGCTGGGCGACGACTTCACGATGCTGGACGTGGCGATCGCGCCGCTGCTCTGGCGGCTGGACCACTATGGCATCCGCCTCGGCAAGCCTGCGGCGCCCCTGATGAAGTATGCCGAGCGGATATTCTCGCGGCCGGCGTTCATCGAGGCGCTCACGCCTTCCGAGAAGGTCATGCGCAAGTAACCCCGGCCTTTACCGAGGCGATCGAGATGTCCACCAGCGAAATCCCGACCAAGCCCTACCTCCTGCGCGCCCTGTACGAGTGGTGCGTGGACAATGGCTACACGCCGCACCTTGCGGTAAAGGTCGATTCGCGCACCCAGGTCCCGCCGGAATACGTGAAGAGCGGCGAAATCACGCTGAACATCGGCCCGACCGCCGTGCACAAGCTGCAGATCGGCAATGACCTGGTCGAGTTTTCGGCACGTTTCGGCGGCATCGCGCGGCAGATCTCGGTCCCCGTGACCAACGTCTACGCAATCTATGGGCGCGAGACCGGGCACGGCATGACGTTCGACGTAGACTCGGCCAAGCCTGTGGTGCAGGCCCTCGCCGAAACCGAAACCCCGGCACCTTCCCGGACCGATGACCTTCCGCCGGAACCCCCGCGTCCCGCAGCCGGCGGGCGCCCGGCCCTGCGCCGCGTCAAGTAGGCGGATCCTGCCGCTTCACAACTGGTAGTCGCTGCCCGTTTCGCCGGTGACCGCCTGTTCGACCGATTTCCGCGCCAGGTGGGGCGCGAACAGTTCGATGAACTCGTACGTGTAGCCGCGCAGCCATGCGCCGCGGCGGATCCCCAGACGCGTAGTGCTCGATTCGAAGAGGTGTGACGCGTCAATTGCGCGCAGTGTGCGGTCGCGCGCCGGGTCGAACGCCATCTTCGCCATGATGCCGATCCCCAGGCCCAGCTCCACATAGGTCTTGATCACGTCCGCATCCAGCGCCGAAAGCACGATGTCCGGCGAAAGGCCGCGCGACTCGAAGGCCTTGTTCACCAGCGAGCGGCCGGCGAACGCGAAGTCGTAGGTGATGACCGGGTAGCGGGTCACCGCTTCGAGCGTGAGCGGCTGCATCTTCAGGAGCGGATGTCGCGGCGGCACGACGATGCAGCGGTTCCACTGGTAGCAGGGCAGGGAAACCAGTTCCGCATAGGCCGAGATCGACTCGGTCGCGATGGCGATGTCCGCATCCCCGGCGAGCACCTGCTCGCAGATCTGGGTGGGGTTGCCCTGCTGGATCGACAACTGCACACCCGGATACTTCTGCTTGAAGGCCGCGACGACCCGCGGCAGCGCATACCGGGCCTGCGTGTGGGTGGTCGCGATCCTCAGGCTGCCTGAGGCTTCGTTGGCGTACTCGTCCCCGGCCCGCTTCAGGTTGGCCGCCTCGTTCAGGATCCTTTCCGCGATCGCCAGTACGGCCCGGCCAGGCTCGGTCACCGCCACCACCCGCTTGCCGTGCCGTTCGAAGATTTCCACGCCGAGCTCGTCCTCAAGGAGGCGGATCTGCTTGCTGACCCCCGGCTGGGAGGTGTGGAGGACATCGGCCGCCGTGGACACGTTGAGGCCCTGTCGGGCCACTTCCACCGCGTACTTCAATTGCTGGAGTTTCATTGCGACTTTAATATCTAATAGTTATATAAGAGTAACTTAATAGTCTTTTGAGATCTATACGCCGAAGCATACCATCCCCAGCCTTGAATCCCGGCTAATAGCGGCATGTACATCTACGATGAAATCGACCAGCGGCTGGTGGACGAACGGGTCCGGCAGTTCCGCGGCCAGACCGAGCGCTTCCTTGCGGGGGCGCTGACCGAGGACCAGTTCCGGCCGCTGCGCCTGCAGAACGGCCTGTACATCCAGCGCCACGCGCCGATGCTGCGGGTCGCGATCCCCTACGGGCTTCTCGCCACGCGCCAGCTGCGGAGGCTCGCGTCGATTGCGCGCAAGTACGACCACGGCTACGCTCACTTCTCGACGCGGCAGAACATCCAGTACAACTGGCCGAAGCTCGAATCGGTGCCCGACATCCTCGCCGAACTGGCCGAGGTGCAGATGCATGCCATCCAGACCTCGGGAAACTGCATCCGCAACACGACCACCGACCATTTTGCCGGCGTGGCCCGCGACGAGGTCGTCGATTCGCTTGTCTGGTGCGAGCTGATCCGCCAGTGGTCGACATTCCATCCCGAATTCGCCTTCCTGCCGCGCAAGTTCAAGATCGCGGTCAATGGCGCGGTCGCCGACCGGGCGGCCACGTACGCGCACGACATCGGGCTGCATGCCCTCAGGGACGCCGAAGGAAACGTCGGGTTCCGCGTGATCGTCGGCGGGGGCATGGGCCGGACGCCGGTGATCGGCAGCGTGATCCGGGAATTCCTGCCGTGGCGGCACCTGCTGACCTACCTCGACGCGATCCTTCGCGTCTACAACCTCCACGGCCGCCGCGACAACAAGTACAAGGCGCGCATCAAGATCCTCGTGAAGGACTTTGGCGCGGAGGTGTTCGCGCAGAAAGTCGAGGCCGAATGGGCGCACCTCGCCGACGGCCCGGCGACGCTGGTCGACGCGGAAGTCGCGCGCATCGAGTCGCGCTTCACGCGGCCGGACTATGAGCACCTGGCGCCCGAGGATGCCGGCTACCGGGGCAGGCTTGCGTCGGACAAGGCCTTCGCGGCCTGGGTCCGGCGTAACGTCCACTCGCACAAGGTGGACGGCTATGCGGCGGTCAGCGTTTCGCTGAAGCGCCCGGGCGCGGCGCCCGGCGATGCGTCGGCGGACGAGATGGACGCGATCGCCGACCTGGCCGACCGGTACTCCTTCGGCGAGCTGCGCGTCTCGCACGAGCAGAACCTGGTCCTCGCAGACGTGCGCCAATCGCACCTGCACGAACTCTGGCAGGCGCTGCGCGCCCTCGGCCTCGCGTCGCCGAACATCGGGCTCATCACCAACATCATCGCCTGCCCGGGCGGCGACTTCTGCTCGCTCGCCAACGCGAAGTCGCTGCCGGTAGCCGAGGCGCTGCTCCAGCGTTTCGACGACCTAGACTTCCAGCACGACATCGGCGAGCTGGACATCAACATCTCCGGCTGCATCAACTCCTGTGGCCATCACCACGTAGGACACATCGGCGTGCTCGGCGTGGATAAGCACGGCGAGGAGTGGTACCAGGTTACGGTCGGCGGCAACCAGGGCCTGACCCGTCCCGGCGCGCCCGCCGCGCTGGGCAAGGTCATCGGGCCCTCGTTCGCCCGTGACGAAGTCCCGGACGTGATCGGCACGCTCATCGAGGTGTACCTCGAGAACCGCGACAGCGAAGCCGAGCGCTTCGTCGACACCGTCTGGCGCATCGGCGTCCAACCCTTCAAGGAGCGCGTTTATGGCACTCAGCATCAGGCAACGGACACTCGCCGCGCCGCCTGAGGGCGAGCGGCTGGTGCCGCTCGCGCAGTGGGACGGCGAACCGTCGGTGCTACTGGGACCGGCGGACGACCCCGCGGCGCTTCAGGGACGCCTTGGCGGGCTTTCCGTCATTGCCGTCGAGTTTCCCCAGTTCACCGACGGCCGCGGTTATTCGATCGCGCGCCTGCTGCGCGAGCGCTACGGGTACGCGGGCGAGCTGCGCGCGGTGGGTGAAGTCCTGCGCGACAACCTCTTCTACCTCTCGCGCTGCGGGTTCGACGCGTTTGCGCTGAGCGACCCGTCTGGCGCCGAAGCGCTGGAGGGCCTCGCCGATTTCAGCGAGGGGTACCAGGCCTCGGTCGAGCGCCCCCAGCCCCTTTTCCGGCGAAGGTTCGCGTGAACCACGCCCTTCAACTGGAGCGCAGCGACATGGCCCTCGTACGGTTCGAATTCGGCAGCGTGCCGCACGAACTGGCGTTGCCGCCCGGCAAGGTCGTGGTCGCCATCGATGGCCTCGAGCGGGCCGGCTTCGAGTACCAGGCGTTCAAGGAGATGCGCAGTGCCTTCCTGGAGCGCAACCCCCCCGGATCCTCGACCGACATTACTTTCGTGCCGGTCTCCTCGCATCACGGCGACATGATCCTGAAGCGCGGGGACCACATCGACTGGTACGACGGCCCCACGCTGGCCGAAGCGCTCGGCGTATGACGGGGGTCGTGTACCTGGTGGGCGCAGGCCCGGGCGCGCCGGACCTCCTGACGCTGCGCGCCGCGCGGCTGCTGGAGCAGGCCGAAGTCGTCTTCCACGATGCGCTGGTGAACCCGGAAATCGTGGCGATCGCCTCTGGCGCGGAGAAAGTGCCCGTGGGCAAGCGTTGCGGCAGCCATTCTGCCGCGCAGGTATTCATCAACAAGCGGCTGGTCGACGCCGCGCGCAGGCACCGGGTCGTGGTTCGCCTCAAGGGCGGGGACCCGATGCTGTTCGGCCGTGCGCAGGAGGAAATCGATGCGCTGGCCGCCGCAGGCGTGCGATACGAAGTCGTCCCGGGCGTCACGGCGGCAGTGGCGGCGAGCGCGGATCTTGGCGTGTCGCTCACGCGACGTGGCGTCGCGCGCAGCGTGGTTTTCGTGACGCCCCGAGTCGGCGAGGGCGAGGACAGGGGCAACTGGGTGCGTGCCGCCAGCGCCGCGGACACGGTCGCCATCTACATGGGCGCCGGGGAGGCGGGGGCGATCTCTGCCGCGCTGATCGGGGCAGGTCGGCCTGCGACCACACCGGCCGTACTCGTGGAAAACGCCTCCCTGCCGCAGGAAATGCGCCACTTCACGACGCTTGCGGGGCTCGCCGGCGCGGCCGAGGCGCTCGGCAGTGGTCCCGCGCTGATCTTCGTCGGTAACGTCTACGGCGAGTTGGTCAGCCTTGCCGGGGACATTCGCACCGCGGCGTCGCGCGCCGCCTGATACCGCCTAGCGTTCGCGGCGGATCATCGCCCAGAGCGTGAGGACGCCGAAGGCAACGAAGCACGCCAGCGACCACTCGGCGATCGACAGGCCGAGGAACCGCCAGGTCACCTCGGCGCATTGTCCCGAGCCGCGGAACAGGTTGCCGATCACCTTGGCCATCGGGAAGTGGTCGATCATGTAGTAGAGGTCGGGTCCGCACTTGGGGACCAGTTCTGGCGGCAGGTGCTGCAGCCAGACCTGCCTTCCGGCGGTACCGCCGCCGCCCGCGGCAAGCAGGAGCCCCAGCCCGCCGTACACAAACCGCCCCGCGCCCCTGGGGGCATGGATCGCGGCGGCGAGGAAGACGAACAGCAGGCCGAAGTAGAAGCCGCGCTGGACGAGGCAGAGCGGGCAGGGGTCCTGGCCGTCGAAATACTGCAGGTAGAAGCCGTATCCGAGCAGGCTCGCGCAGGCCAAAGCTCCCATTGCATGAGCAATACGTGTCAACGAACGAGGCGACATCCCGGGTCCCTGGGGGCAATTCGCTATACTACCGGACGCGGGTTCGAGGCCGGCTTAGCTCAGTTGGTAGAGCAGCTGATTTGTAATCAGAAGGTCGGGGGTTCGACTCCTCTAGCCGGCACCAAGTTCCCCGCCGACCCCTACCCGGCTCCCGCTTCCGCGAGCCCGTTTCCTTCAGCCGCCCCGGTGCGCGGCGCCTTGACGCCCCGCAGCTTCCTCAGGGCGCCCAGCCTCTCGTCGGCCGCGATGAAGAACCGGAAGAGGACCTGGACGGTTTCGTACACTTCCCTGCCGGCATCCGTCAGGACGACTTTGCGGCCGGACTGGTCGAGCAGCTCGATGTCGAGGCTCTCGGAAAGCTTCTTTACCTGGACGGACACCGTGGGCTGGGCGAGGCAGAGCTCCTCGCCCGCGCGCGTGAAGCTGCCGAGCCGCGCGACGGCTTCGAACACCATGAGCTGCGGGAGCATTCCGTGCCTGAAGTACCGACGAAGGGCTGCGTGACGCATGTGATCTCCAAAAGGCTGTTTGCGGCGGTCCTTTGCACATGGCGCAGGTCTCGCGCAAACGAAAAGACCTTTGCCTGACTGGCAAAGGTCTCGCTTGCAGCGCACTACGCGCTGCCAGGGCGACCGGGGCGACATGCGTCCCGTGATGACGGCTGCCCTGCGAAAAGCTACTCCCCTTTGGAGTGACACAATCCTAGCAGGGGGACTTCCGGGTCGCAAGTAACGGCTTCATTGCATTGTGTAATGCCCTTTCAGGGTGCGGAAGTGCATTGCGATTCTTCATTTTCCGGCCCGGCCCGGTTCGCATAATCGGCGCATTCGCATCCCGGAGCTGGCCATGGACCTCTTCACACCGGACTTCCTTTCGGCGCTCGCAGCCATCGTCGTCATAGACCTTGTACTGGCTGGCGACAACGCGATCGTCATTGCGCTCGCCGCCCGCAACCTGCCCAAGCACCTGAAGTCCCGTGCGATCGTCTGGGGCACGCTTGGCGCAATCGTCGTGCGCACGATATTGACGCTTGGAGTGGTGTGGCTGCTCAAAGTGCCCGGCCTGATGCTCGCCGGAGGCCTGATGCTCCTGTGGATCGCGCACCGCCTGCTTACGCAGCAGGACGGCGACGGTCACGACTTCGCCCCGGCCGCATCCTTCTGGGGGGCGATGCAGACCATCGTCGTGGCCGATGCGGTGATGGGCCTCGACAACGTGCTTGCGGTGGCGGGCGCGGCAGGAGGCAGCTCGCTGCTGGTCGTCTGCGGACTGCTGATCTCGATCCCCATCGTGATCTGGGGCTCGACGATGATCCTCAAGTGGATCGAGCGCTTTCCTTCGATCGTCTATATCGGCGGCGCGGTGCTTGCGTGGACTGCGGCGAAGATGGTGACCAGCGAGCCTTTCGTACAGGCATGGCTCGGCGACACGCATACGCCCTACTGGCTGCTGTACGTCGCCGCCATCATGGGCACCCTCGGCATCGCATGGCTCGCCAACCGCCGCCGCACCGGCACCCCCGCCACTTCCCTCGGAGGAGACTGACCATGAAACTGCTCGTACCCGTAAGCGGATCGAATGCATCCATCGCCGCCGTACGCTACGCCGCAAAGGTCCTGCGCCAGGGCGAAGGCGAAGCGATCCTCGTCAACGTGCAGCCGAGGCTCACGTCCCACGCGGCGCGATTTACGTCGCGCAACTCGCGCGATGCCTTGCGGCGAGAGCGTTCCGAACGCGCGCTTGCGGGCGCCCGCGCGATGCTCGATGCCGCCGGTGTCCGGTACACGGCTGTTGCAGAGACCGGCCGCATTGCAGAAACCGTCGCCCGGCTGGCCAGGGACCACGGTGTCGACCAGGTCGTCCTCGGCGCGGCGCGGCGTGCCGGCTGGTGGCAGGCCCTGTTCTCGCCGGTGCCGCGCATCCTCGACCTCGCGGAGGTTCCTGTGGCGGTGATCGGCGACGGGCGTTCGGGCGCCTTCGAACGCTACGGGGTGCCGGCCTGCGTGGGCCTCGGGCTCACGCTGGTGGTCGCGGCAGACTAGCCGGCGCACCCCCCAAAAGAAAAAGCCCGGTCGCCCGGGCTTTTTTCATTTCCACTGCCCGGGGCTCAGAGGGCCTTGATGTCCGCCGCCTGCTTGCCTTTCGGGCCGGTGCGCTCTTCGAACTGCACCTTCTGGCCTTCCTTGAGGGACTTGTAGCCGTCCATCTGGATGGCGCTGTGGTGCGCGAACAGGTCTTCGCCGCCCGCGTCGGGCGTGATGAACCCGAAGCCCTTGCTGTCATTGAACCACTTCACGATTCCGGTAGCCATTCTGTAATTCCTTTCTGGTTGAGCCGCGGCAGATCCGGGCCACGGCGCCGGTGCGAGAAAATCAAGAAAGGGAACTAGAGGCCAACGTTGCCGCGAACGCGGCGATGAGGGGACTGCGAATTCACTGCTTGAACATCCTGCTGCCTGCAGTGTACCACGCAACGGGTGCCTGGCTCCCGGCCGGGTTCAGCGATGCGCCTTTCGCGTAGTGTTGCGAATGTTCCCGCGCGTTCCCGCGCGCGCGATTTTCACCTCGGGCAACGGCAGCGGCAGCGCGGTCTGGTACTTCACCTGCTTCAACGCGAAGCTCGAACGGATGTTCCCCACGCCCGGGATGCGCGTGAGGAAATCGAGGATGAACCGCTCCAGCGCCTGCACGTCCGACACCACCACGCGCAAAAGGTAATCTGCGTCGCCGGTCATCAGGTAGCACTCCATCACCTCGGGGCGCTCGCGGATCGAGCGCTCGAACACGCCGAGCGCCGACTCCACCTGCCGTTCCAGCGTCACCTGGATGAACACGCTGACGGTCAGCCCGAGTTCCAGCGGGTCGAGCAGGGTCACGTAGCGGTCGATGATGCCGCTCGCCTCCAGGTTGCGGACCCGGTTGAGGCAGGGGGAGGGCGACAGGTGCACGGCCTGCGCGAGTTCGACGTTGCTGAGCCGCGCGTCCTCCTGCAGGCGGGCGAGGATCTTCCAGTCGGTGGCGTCGAGCGTAATCGAAGGCATGATATTCCGTAGAATCTACAGGATCCGGCATAGTATGCCGTAAAGATCGAATCCTGCAGGCAAGAACGGCAGCACCTGCGGCGGCAGCGCCGTTAAACTTCCGCATGACCGACCTCTCCGACATCGTTTCCTCCGCCTTCTGGCGGGTCAATCCTCCCGACGCCGATCCGTCCGAAACGCGTGAATGGCTCGACGCGTTCGACGCGCTCGTCGCGGCGGAGGGCCGCGAACGCGCCACGTTCCTGTTGCGCAAGCTGTTCGACCATGCGCGCGCGCGGCGCGTGCCCATGCCGCCGGTCATGAACACTTCGTACCGCAACAGCGTGCAGTTGTCGGACCAGCCGCAGTTTCCCGGCGACCTCGACGTCGAGCAGCGGCTCGGGGCCATCGTGCGCTGGAATGCGATGGCGATGGTGGTGCGCGCCAACCGGGCGCACGCCGAGCTCGGCGGCCACATCGCCAGCTATGCCTCGGCGGCCGACCTGTTCGAGGTCGGCTTCAACCATTTCTTTCGCGCCGGGCAGTCGGGCGACCTCGTGTATTTCCAGCCGCACTCCGCGCCAGGCGTCTATTCACGCGCGTTCCTCGAGGGTCGCCTGTCCGAGGCGCAGCTCGACAGCTACCGCCGCGAGACCGGGGGCCGCGGGCTCTCCTCGTACCCGCACCCGTGGCTGATGCCCGATTTCTGGCAGTTCCCCACCGGTTCGATGGGTCTCGGGCCGATCAGCGCCATCTACCAGGCCCGATTCATGCGCTACCTCGCCGACCGGGGGTTGCTCGACACAGCCGCGCGCAAGGTGTGGGCCTTCGTCGGCGACGGCGAGATGGACGAGCCCGAGTCCCTGGCGGGCCTTTCGCTCGCGGCGCGGGAAGGCCTCGACAACCTGGTCTTCGTCGTCAACTGCAACCTGCAGCGGCTCGACGGCCCGGTGCGCGGCAACGGCTCGATCGTGCAGGAGCTCGAAGGCCTGTTCGCGGGCGCCGGCTGGAACGTGGTCAAGCTGCTCTGGGGCTCGGACTGGGACGGGCTCTTCGCGCGCGACGAGGAAGGCGTCCTGCTCAAGCGCCTGCACGAGACCGTGGATGGCGAATTCCAGACCTACGCCGCCACCGACGGGCGCTTCAACCGCGAACACTTCTTCAACAAGTATCCCGACCTGCGGGCGCTGGTCTCGCACATGACCGACGCGGATATCGACCACCTGCGTCGTGGCGGGCACGATGCGGTGAAGATCCATGCGGCCTACGCAGCCGCGGCGAGCCACAAGGGACGGCCCACCGTGATCCTTGCCCAGACCAAGAAGGGCTACGGCATGGGCGAGTCCGGGCAGGGCAAGATGGGTACGCATCAGCAGAAGAAGCTCGACGCCGAGGCACTGCGCGCGTTCCGCGACCGCTTCGCATTGCCGCTGTCGGACGAGGACGTGGAGGCCGTGCGCTTCCATACGCCCGGCCCCGACAGCGCCGAGATCAAGTACCTGCACGCCCGGCGCGAGAAGCTCGGCGGCTACCTGCCGGCGCGCAGCGTCGAGTGCGCGGCAGTCCCGGTACCCCCGCTGGCCACGTTCGCGCGCCTGCTCGAGGGTACGCACGGCCGCGAGCAGTCCACGACCATGGTGTTCGTGCAGATGCTCTCGCAATTGCTGAAGGACCCGGAACTCGGCAAGCGGGTGGTGCCCATCGTCGCCGACGAGGCCCGCACTTTCGGCATGCAGAGCCTGTTCCGCCAAGTGGGGATCTACTCGGCCGTCGGCCAGCTCTACGAGCCCGAGGACAAGGACGAACTGCTCTACTACAAGGAAGCAAAGGACGGCCAGATCCTCGAGGAAGGCATCACCGAGGCCGGCGCGCTGTCCTCGTGGATCGCGGCGGCCACCAGCTACAGCGCGCATGGCGCCGCGATGCTGCCGTTCTATGTCTACTACTCGATGTTCGGCTTCCAGCGCGTCGGAGACCTCATCTGGGCGGCCGCGGACCAGCGCTCCCGGGGCTTCCTCGTCGGCGCGACGGCGGGACGCACCACCCTCTCAGGCGAGGGCCTGCAGCACGAGGACGGCACCAGCCACCTGGTTGCCTCGACGATCCCGAACCTCCGAGCCTGGGACCCGTGCTTCGGCTACGAGATGACGGTGATCGTGCAGGACGGCGCGCGCCGCATGGTCGAAGCGAAGGAGGACGTCTTCTATTACCTCACGGTGATGAACGAGAACTACGTCCACCCGGCCATGCCGGCGGGCGCTGAGGCAGGCATCCTGCGCGGGCTCTACAAACTGCAGGAACGCGCAGAGGCGAATGTGCAACTGCTGGGCGCGGGCACGATCCTGCGCGAGGCGATCGCCGCAGGCGAGCTGTTGGAAAAGGACTGGGGTATTGCCGCGAACGTCTGGAGCGTCACGAGCTTTTCGGAGCTCGCGCGCGACGGCATCGAGGCCGAGCGCGCCAGCCGCTTCAACCCGCTCGCCGACAGGAAGGTGTCCTGGGTCGAGCAGCAGCTCTCGGGGACCGAGGGGCCTGTCGTTGCGGCGAGCGACTATGTCCGCGCAGTGGCCGACCTGATCCGGTCCAGCGTGCCGCGCAGGTACGTGACGCTTGGCACCGACGGGTTCGGCCGCAGCGACACGCGCGCCGCGCTGCGCGATTTCTTCGAGGTGAGCCGCGAGCACATCGCGGTAGCGGCCCTGGCGGCATTGGCGGACGAAGGAAAGCTTGATCGGCAGGTGGTTGCGGACGCCATCCGGCGCTACGGTGTTGACGCCGGCCGGCCGGCGTCCTGGCAGCGTTAGAAGAGGTGCACCGCCATCGGCCAGAAGTAGCCGATCAGGCAGAAGCCGACAGCCGCGACACCCAGCAGCGCCGAGGCCCAGCCGAGCGCAATGACGCCGGTGATGACTTCCGCGGAGGCGAGCACGATCGCGATCTGCACTGCGGCTGAGGCCACCTCGTAGTGGTGGTAGGCCGCGAGCGACTGGTCCCGTTTACCCTCGGCCTGCTTGGCCCGCGCCATGAGCTCCTTGCGGCCTTCGCCCTTGTCGGGCTCCGATTCGTACCGGTCGGCGGTCTTGCGCCATGTGTCGATCTGCTTCTTTTCGGCCTCCGTGCCCTTCTGCCCGGTCTGCGCGCTGAGCAGGTCGGCGGCCGTGCGCATGGTGGTCTGGCGGATCGTTTTCGCCTGGTAGAACGACCACAGGTTCGAGGCTTCGATGTTCAGGCTGAGCGCCGCGGTCTGGGCGCCCTTGCCGAGCGTCTCGGAAAAGGCGAGGACGACGGCGAGGATCGCGATCTGCAGCGCGATCTTCTTGTTGGACGGGTCGACGTGCGCGCCACCTGACATGGGCTACCTCCTGTTGTAAGCAGCGCTATTTTACGCGCGCCGTATGACAGGCAGCATCCCGGCGCACCCCGACGAGAGCACCGCCCGCTCTTGCGCCGGGAGTCCCGCGGGGTCGAAGCGATATCGGTAGTGCAGTCCGGCGAGCCGGGCGAGTTCGGCACGCACACCCGATTCGAGCGAGGCGGTGGCGCGTGGCAGCCAGTCGAGCACCGGCTCGCTTGCCCGGCGCGGCACGCGCTTCGCAAGCGCCTTCTCTACAGCGTAGAACTCCGAGTCGTCGCCGGGCCTTGCGGTGCGGCCGATCCCGGCACGCTGGGCGAGGCGCACGAGGCCGCCTTCGCTGACCAGCTTCCAGACGAGGATCACCGCGGCGAGCGCCACCACGACCCAGGCGGCGATCTTGGTCTCGCTGCCGTCGCGCGTGGTCCAGCGGAACCCCGCCCAGCGCAGGAAGTCGGCGATCTTCTGCCCGAACGGCGCGAGCGACTCCTCCTCGGCGAACCACGCCGCGGGCGTCGTGTCGACGTCGGTCCAGCGGCCGTCCACGTAGGCGCGCGCCCACGCGTGGGAGTGGCGCTCCCTCACGATCCAGGCCTCCTCCCAGGTGCTCCAGTCCTGGATCGAGTAGCCGGTCGCGTACCGCGCGGGGATGCCCGCGACCCTGAGCAGGAGCGTCGTCGCAGTGGCGAAGTATTCGCAATGGCCGCGGTGCGTGGTGTTGAGGAACTCGGCGAGCGGCGTCTCGCTGCCCGGCACCAGGTCGGTGAACGCGTGGTTGCGCACGGTCGAGTACTCGTAGCCCGAGAAGTGCGCGGTCACGCGCTTCAGTGCCGCCGCCGGCGACATGCCCTCCAGCCCGAGTTGCCGGGCCACGGCTTCGAGCGCGGGACGCTCTCGGTCCGGCACGTGCAGGTCCTCCGCGCTGGCCGCGGCGTAGCCGGGCGGCGCGACCGGGTCGTCGGTGCTGTAGAGCGAGTAGTAGAACGTCCACGGCACTTCCATCTCCGCCTGCACGGCCCCGAGCGGGTTGCTGCGCACGCGGCTGGCGACGAGGTCGCTGACTGCCGCGGTGTTGAGCGGCAGGGCCAGCAGCGTCCGCCCGCCCGAGACGCGCTGCGAGACTTTGAGGCGGTGCGCGTCTGCAGGCGCGTCCGGCGCGGCGCGGCCGCCCAGTGCGAAGACCGTGCCGTCGCCGCGGCTGTTGAGCGCTTCGAGGTTGCCCTGGCGCGCAAGCCACGTCGTCCCCGCGTAATGGTTGTAGCTCGCCCGGTGCAGCAGCTCGGGCCTGTCCTTGCCGTCCCGGCTGGCATAGACGCGCATGACGATCGCGTCCTCGGCCTTGAGCCGGCCGAGCTCGCCGATGCGCGTGGAACTCCGGTACGGGTCGAGCAGCGGTCCGCTCAGCTGCCAGTCGATGATCCAGTCCTCGACCAGGGTCTGAAGCGTGTAGAGCCCGGCCTGCGTGCCGAACCCGGCCGCGACCGCGACGGACAAGGCGAACAGCCAGGGTGCGACACCGACGCGCGAAGGCTTGATGCGTACCAATGCCGCGGCGACGATCACCACGATGCCGGCGAAATAGCCGTACCCCGGCTGGTTGGCCATGCCGGAAGCGATCAGGATCATTGCGAGGTAGGGGCCGGTCAGGTCGACCGGCCAGTCCTTCACCCTCTCGCCGCGGGCCTTCAGCTTCCTCAGGTACCGGAACAGCGCGGTGAGGGGGACGCGGCCCTCCACGCACATCGTCTGCGCGAGCATCAGCGGCAGCGCGACGCCGGGCAGCCACACGAGCGACTGGTGAACGCCCGCGCGCAGGTTCTCGGTCGCGATCAGCGAGGCCGCCACCGCGATGTACAGGATCATCGTCAGGTCCGCGATGCGGTGCTGGTCGCGCTCGGACAAGTCGAGCCGCAATCGCGTGAACACAGGCAGCAGCATGGCCAGCGCGAATCCCGCCGCGGCCCAGCCGCTCTTCGTCTGCCAGCCCCAGAAGGCCAGCGCCACCGCGAGCAGCACGGGCTGGACCTGGAACCTTGCGGAAGCGGGCGCGTCGGTCATGTGGGTCAGGCGAGCTTCATCAGGCCGGCCTCGACCTTGCCCGGCTGCAGCACGAGCAGGCCTTCGGCGTCCGCAGGCGGCGTATCGGCCACCAGCAGCACGCGCACGCCGAGGCCCGAGGCGGTGAGCGCCGAGACGAGCTTCTTGCGTGGCTCGTCCCACGCGAGCAGCACGAACACGGCCGAGGACAGCGTGCCGCGCATGGCAAGCACCTCGCGCGCGAGCTGGTCGAAGTCCTCCGGCCGCGAAGGTTCGAGGCCCGCGAGGATCTCCAGCAGGTGGATGTTGGACGCCTCGCCGCGGCCGGCGGTATGGCACTCGGGCTGCCCGGCGACGAACACCAGGTCGAGCAGCGACTCCTGCGTGTCGATCGTGTAGACGAACGACGCGGCGATCGACACGGCTTCCTCGAAGGCCTCGGTCTCGCCCGCCGCGCCGGTGTCCAGCACCAGCGCATGGCGCTCGAAGAACTCGGTTTCGAACTCCTTCACCACCGGCTCGCCGGTGCGCGCGAAGCTTTTCCAGTGCACCCGCCTGAGGCTGTCCCCAGGCCGGTACTCGCGCAGCGACAGGAACTCCTCCGAGTCACCGATCGAAGAGGCCAGCGCGTGCCCTCCGGGCTGCAGCAGCCGCTGCGCTGGCAGCAACACCTGCGGGAGCCGGTAGCGCTTGGGCAGCACGACCAGGCGATCCGCCAGCGGCACGCGCTCGCGCCCATAGGCCAGGCCGAACACGTCGGGCCGCACCACGTCGATGCCGCCGAAAGACAGCACGCCGCGCCGGCGCGGCACGAGGCTGGCTCGCACCTCGGCCTGGGCGCCGGGCGGCATCAGGGCGAGCGCGCCACACTTGGCGCTCTCCGGCAGCCTGCGCTCGACGAGGTGCCGCCAGCGGAAGTAACCGCCCTTGCGGTCGACCCAGTTGCGCTCGGCGGCGCGCGGGTCGCGCGCGCGCCGGAACTCGGCATAGGTCGGCTGGACGTTGGCGAAGCGCTCCTTCACCTCGATGTCGGCCAGCGGCCGGGCGCCTGCGTTGCCGACCACGATGCGGTAGCCGAGCTCCTCCCCGGCGGTTGCGAATCGCGGCAGGCTGCGGCGAACCTGGACCCGCGCGCGGAACAGCATGCTCAGCACGGCCGACAGGGCCAGCATTGCGGCGAGCAGCGAAAACACCTGCGAGGAGAGCGACTGGTGGGTGTCGAGGCCCACGACGGCGGCCATGAAGGCGGTGATCGCGGCGAGCCGGCCGGCGCCCGTAAGGCGCTCGCGCACGAACCCGTCGAAAGCAGTGACCAGGCGCAGCAGCGTGTAGTGGAACCGCCGCATCGCGGGCTCCCCTAGGCCGGCACCGGGACCGAGTCGAGCGCGTCGGCGACGATGGACGCGCCGCTCGCGCCCGCGTACCGCGCCTGCGGCTGCAGCACGATGCGGTGGGCGAGCACGCTCCGCGCGGCCTCGCGCACGTGCTCGGGCCGCACGAACGATTCGCCGTCGATCAGCGCGAGCGCCCGGGCCGCCTGCGTCAGCGCGATCGACGCGCGCGGACCGCAGCCGAGCTGTACCGAGGGCGCCTCGCGGGTGGCGTGCGCCAGCGCGACGATGTAGGCCTTGAGTTCCTCGGCGATTCGCACGGCGTGCGCCGCGGCGCGAGCGCCGAGCACTTCGACGTGGCTCGCGACCGGTCCGATGGACGCGAGGGGGTGCTCGTGCTCCTGGGCGGTCAGCATCGCCACCTCCATGGCCGCGTCGACGTAGCCCAGCGAAAGGCGCATCGCGAAGCGGTCCATTTGCGCCTCGGGCAGCGGGTAGGTCCCGCGGAACTCCACCGGGTTCTGCGTGGCCATCACGAAGAACAGCGGGTCCAGCCGGTGCGTGCGCCCCTCTACGGTGACCTGTCCCTCGCCCATGACCTCGAGCAGGGCGGACTGCGTGCGGGGGCTCGCCCGGTTGATCTCGTCGGCCAGCAGGATGCTGGTGAACACGGGCCCGTCGCGGAACTCGAAGTTCTGGTCGCGCGGGTTGTAGACCGAGACCCCGAGGATGTCCGAGGGCAGCAGGTCCGGCGTGAACTGGATGCGGGCGAAAGGCGCGCCGATCGACTGCGCCAGCGCCTTGGCCAGAGTGGTCTTGCCCGTGCCGGGCACGTCCTCGATCAGCACGTGGCCGCCTGCGGCGAAGGCGGCGAGGAGCTTGCGGATCGAGGCGTGCTGGCCCTGCAGCACCCGCTCGATGTTGCCGGCAACCCGTCCCAGCACCTCACGGGCTTCGGCGGCGGGCAGCGGCGGGACGGGCGCGGGCGTGGCGGTCATGGGAGGATCCGGCCCGGTCAGGTTCCGGTAAAGTTTAACATTATGGTAACAACCTCAAGAACTGTGGCCGGCCTCATGTCAGTTTACATTCCTGTTTTGGCAATAAAACCCTACAGGGACGCGGCCAGTTTTGCGCCTTCCAGCATGGCCCGCTTGGCGTCCAGCTCACCCGCTTCGCGCGCCCCGCCGATCAGGTGAGGCGCCTTGCCGCGGGCGGTCAGGGCGTCCAGCAGGTCGCGCTTGGGATCCTGGCCCGCGCACAGTATGACTGTGTCGGCCGGGATGCAGGATTCCTTACCGTCGACGGCCACATGCACGCCCGCATCGTCGATCCTGCGGTACTCGACTCCCTTGACCATCTGTACGCCGTTGCGGGCGAGTTCGATGCGATGCACCCATCCCGTGGACAGGCCCAGCGTCTTGCCGAAAGACGAGTCCGAGCGCTTCAGCATGGTGATGCGGTGGGCCGGGTGCGGCGCCTCCGGGCCCTTGGGGTCCAGCCCGCCGGGAATCTCCCCCGCTTCGGTGATGCCCCAATGTGCCGCGAAGGCCTTGGGGTCGGTCTGCGAGTGGCCGTTCTTCTCCAGCAGGTAGAGCGCGATGTCGAAGCCGATCCCGCCGGCGCCGATGATCACCACGTTCTTGCCGACCTTCACGCGGCCCTGCAGCACGTCCACGTAGCCCGCGACCTTGGGATGGTCGATGCCGGGAATCGCGGGCGTGCGCGGGTCGATCCCGGTGGCGAGCACGACCTCGTCGTATCCGGCGAGGTCCGTGTCCGTGGCGGCCTGCCCGAGTTTCACGCTGACACCAGCCCGCCTGATGCGCTCGGCGTAGTAGGCGACGCTTTCCGAGAATTCCTGCTTGCCGGGGATGCGCGTGGCGAGGTTGAACTGGCCGCCCAGCGTTGCGCTTTTCTCGTACAGCGTGACCGCATGGCCGCGCTCCGCGGCGATCGAGGCACACGACAGCCCGGCCGGCCCGCCGCCGACGACCGCTACGCGTTTCTTCGACGTCACCGGCAGGTACGCGAGCTGTGTCTCGCGCCCGGCCCGCGGGTTCACGAGGCACGAGGCGAACTGGCCCGAGAAGATATGGTCGAGGCACGCCTGGTTGCAGGCGATGCAGATGTTGATGCCGGCGCGATCGCCCGCCTTCGACTTGTTGGCGAACTCGGCGTCCGCCAGCATGCTGCGCGCGAGCGAGACCATGTCGGCGTCGCCGCGGGCGATGATGTCCTCGCCGATCTCGGGCGCGTTAATGCGGTTGGAGGCGATCAGCGGCAGCTTCACCGCCTCGCGCAGCCGCCGCGTGACCCAGGCGAAGCCGCCGCGCGGCACCGCCTGCGCGATGGTCGGGATGCGGGCCTCGTGCCAGCCGATGCCGGTGTTGAGGATCGTGGCGCCGGCCGCTTCGATCGCGCGGGCGACGGCGAGGATCTCTTCGGTCGTCTGCCCGCCCTCCACGAGCTCAAGCGCGGAAATGCGGTAGATGATGATGAAGTCGGGTCCTACTGCGGCGCGCGTGCGACGCACGACTTCCACGCCGAAGCGCATGCGGTTTTCAAGGCTCCCGCCCCAGTCGTCCTTGCGCTGGTTGGTGCGGTGAGCGAGGAACTGCGTGATCAGGTAGCCCTCGGAGCCCATGATCTCCACGCCGTCGTAACCGGCTTCGCGCGCGAGTACGGCCGAGCGGGCAAAGGCTTCGATCGTGGTTTCGATCTCCGCCGCAGTCATCTCGCGCGGCGTGAGGGGGTTGATCGGCGAGCGGATGGGCGACGGGGCTACGAGCCCGGGGTTCTTGCCGTAGCGGCCGGCGTGCAGGATCTGCAGGCAGATGCGGCCGCCAGCGTCGTGCACGGCTTTCGGCAGTGGCTTGTGGCGGTCACGGTCGGCTGTGCTTGCCATCTCCGCCGGGTGGGGGCTCAGGTTGCCGGCGCTGTCGGGCGAGAAACCGCCGGTGACGATCAATGCCGCGCCGCCGGCGGCGCGCTCGGCGTAGAAGGCGGCCAGCCGTTCCATGCCACCGGGCATTTCCTCCAGCCCGGTGTGCATCGAGCCCATCATGATGCGGTTGGGAAGCGTGACGAAGCCGAGATCGAGCGGCTGGAACAGATGCGGATACGCTGGCATGGACCCTCCCTTGGGAGGGCAGATTGTATCCGGAGTACTTATTTGCTTTTCTTGCCTTCCATCTCCAGCAGCTTTTC
This sequence comes from Burkholderiales bacterium, assembly GCA_965279075.1. Taxonomy (GTDB): domain Bacteria; phylum Pseudomonadota; class Gammaproteobacteria; order Burkholderiales; family SG8-39; genus SZAS-79. Next base: position 78,352 of record CBDIHI010000006.1, read on the forward strand.
CTTGCGACCGAGGCCCCAGGCATAGCCGCCCAGCCCGCCGTCGGTGCGCAGCGCGCGGTGGCAGGGGATCACCAGCGCCACCGGGTTCGCCCCGCATGCGCTGCCCACGGCCCGTACCGCCTTGGGCGCGCCGATGGCTGTGGCGATGTCCTTGTAGGTGCGGGTCTGGCCGCGCGGGATCGCGCGCAGCGTCGCCCAGACGCGCTGCTGAAACACCGTCCCGCGGATGTCGAGCGGCAGCCGGCCGAGCGTCGCGTCGCCGGAGAGGAAACCGAGCACGCTGTCCCGGGCTTCCTTCAGCGCGCGTTGATCCTCGCTGAGGTCCGCTTCGCTGAACTCGGCCGCGAGTGCCCTGACCAGCGTTTCCGGGCGGTCGCCCAGCTTCACCGAGCACAGTCCTCGTCCCGTGGACGCCAGCAGGATCCAGCCCAGCGGCGAGCGGAAGGTCGTGTAGGCGATGGCCTGGCCTTTGCCTTTGGCCCGATAGTTCCTGGCCGCCATGCCGAGGCCGGCGGCTGCTTTCTCGTAAAAGCGCGACAGCGACCCGTACCCTGCGCCGAACACGGCGTCGGTGACCCGGCTGCCGCCGGCCAGCGCGCGCTTGGTGTCCTCGAGCCGCAGCGCCTGCTGGTAGTCGCGCGGCGACAGGCCCAGCACCTTCTTGAAGCTGCGCTGCAGGTGGAAGGGACTCGCGCCCACGGCCCGGCCGAGTTCCTCGAGGGTCGTGCGCTCGCCGCGGCGTGCATCGAGGTAGGCACGCGCCCGGGCGATCAGTGCGGTGGTGGTTTCCATGGATCTAAGGTTAGCGAAACCGGGGGGGCAAATCCATCCGCTTCTTGCGCTTCCCCGGTATGCTTTTGGCCATGAAACCCATCCTCATTGCCGGTGGCGGCATCGGCGGCATCGCTACGGCGCTGTGCCTGCGCGCGCGCGGCATTCCCTTCGAATTGTTCGAGCAGGCGGAGGCGTTCCGCGAAGTCGGCGCAGGCATCCAGCTGTCGTGCAACGTGATGAAGATCTTCATCAAGCTCGGGCTCGGCCCGGCGCTCGAGCGAATCGGCGTGCGGCCGAAGGCGCTCGAGGTGCGTTCGTGGCAGTCCGGGGAGCGCATCCTGTGGACGCCGCTGGGCGAGGTGGCCGAGAAGCACTTCGGGGCGCCGTACTTCCACGCGCACCGGGCCGAAGTCCTCGACGTGATGGCCCGCGCGCTCGGCTCGTCGAACATCCACCTGGGGCGCAAGGTCGCAAGTGTCGGCCACGATGCGGACGGGGCCTCGCTGACGCTCACCGACGGGACCACCTGGAAAGGCGCGGCGGTCGTCGGCGCCGACGGGATTCATTCGGTCGTGCGGGACCAGCTGTTCGGCAAGGGGATGCCGCGGTTCTCCGGCAACGTCGCGTGGCGCGGCACGATGCCCGCCGAGGCGGTCGCGGACCTGAAGCTCGAATTCCAGTCCAGCAACTGGTGGGGGCCGGAGCGGTGCATCGTTCACTACTTCATTTCCGCCGGTCGCACGCACAACTGGATCGGCGTTGGCCGGTCCGCGGCGCCCTCGCGTGAGTCGTGGTCGGCCACCGGCAGCGTGGACGAGGCGCTGGCCGAGTACGCGGGCTGGCATCCGCAGGTGCGCGGGGTGATCGGCGCCTCCACGAAACTTTTCCGTACGGCGTTGCATGATCGCGAGCCGCTGGCGTCTTGGCACGACGGGCGGGTGGTATTGCTCGGGGATGCGGCGCACGCGATGTTGCCGTTCCATGCTCAAGGGGCCGCGCAATCGATCGAGGACGCGTACGTGCTTGCAGGGTGCTTCGCGGAGGCGCCCGGCGCGCCGGTGCGTGCGATCGAGCGCTACGAGCACATCCGCAAGCCTCGCGGCGAATGGGTGCAGAAGTTCTCGCGCGACGCCGAGGAACTTTTCAACATGTCCGACCCTTCGCGGATCTCGCACCGCGATGCGCGGCTGCGCGAGAACCAGCGGAAGTACCCGGACGGCTTCCCCGAAGGCCAGCAGAGGATCTACGGGTATGACGCGGATGTCGCGCTCGCGGGGGTGCCGGCATGATCGCCTGCCGTTGCGGCTCGATCGACGTGCTGCGCATCAAGGAGACGCTGGGCGCCGCGTTCCCGCCCGGGCACCTGCTGCCCGACCTGCCGGCCGAAGCGATCGAGCGCAACCTCGGCTGGCTCGCGCCGAACCACTACGACCCGGTGAAGAAGCGCTTCGTGATGGGCACGCACTCCTGGCTGCTGCGCACGAAGCGCCACACGATCCTCGTCGACACCTGCATCGGCAACCACAAGCCGCGGCCGAACTCGCCGGGGTTCAACGACCTCGAACTGCCTTACCTCGATCGCCTGGCCCAGGCCGGATTCAAGCCCGAGGACATCGATTTCGTGCTGTGCACGCACCTGCACGTCGACCACGTGGGCTGGAACACGCAGCTGAGGGATGGCCGCTGGGTGCCGACGTTCCCGAATGCAAAGGTGATTTGCTCAAAGGCCGAGCTTGCTTCGGCCGAGGCGAAGGCCAATGCGAACCATTCGGGTGAAGACGATCGCGCGATCTGGCAGGACAGCCTGCTGCCGGTGCTCGAGGCGGGCCAGCTGCAGGCCGTCGAAGGCATGCATGCCATCGAGGATGGGCTGACGGTCGAACCGACGCCGGGTCATACCCCCGGACATGTCGTGTTACGCGCTGAATCTGGCGGGGAACGGATGCTGTTCGCCGGCGACCTGTGTCACCACCCGATCCAGGTGTACTACCCGGACGTCAACAGCCGGTTCTGCGAGGACACTGTGGGCGCGCGATCGATGCGCCGGAAAGTGCTGGCCGATTGCGTGGAGAGTGGGGCGCTGTTCGCCCCTGCGCATTGGGGGCCGCCGCATGCGGGGCGAATCCGGGAGGGGGCTTCGTCGTTTTTTGTGGAGTGGGCTTAGCGTCGCCTAGGAGCAGCCAGCGAAGTGATCAAACTGCTTTCCCGTCCGTATACGGGTCGATCGCGTTGCTGTCGCTCGTGAGCAGTTTCATCAGCTTCGGGTGAACGAAGAGCTTTTCCTTCCCGAACGCCTGTTCGTGCAACACGCCGATTGAAGCAAGCGCCTTGAGGTAGCGCGCTGCCGCCTGGCGTTCGGCGATCCGGGCCTGCACGATATTTGCGATCCGGCAGTAGGGCTGCTCGAAGATCACATTCACCAGTTCGTGGCTGTAGATCTTCGGCAGTTTCGTTCGCACGTACTCGGTCGTCGCCTCGGTCAGGGTGCGAACTGCGCCGATCTTGGCTGTTGTCCACGCAGCGGTGTCTTCCACCGCGCGCAGCATGTAGAGCAGCCACGGTTCCCACGCGCCGTCGCGGGTGACCGCTAGCAGCAGGCGGTAGTAGTCCGCCTTGTTCGCGATGATGTAGCGACTGAGGTAGAGGATCGGCAGCGGCAGCAGGCCTTGTTCGACAAGGAACAGGCTGTTCAGCACGCGACCGGTACGCCCATTGCCATCGGTGAATGGGTGGATCGCTTCGAACTGGTAGTGCGCCGCCGCCATCCGCACGAGCGGCTCGATCGTGTCTTCTTCGTGCAGGAACCGCTCCCAGTTGGCGAGCAGGTCGCGGATGTGGGCCTCACCTACGGGCGGTGTGTAGACCACTTCGCCCGTTGCGTCGTTGGCAAGCGCAGTGCCCGGCACCTTACGCACACCCATCTCGATCCCCTTGATCTGCGTGCAGATCGACTCCGCGGTCCGTGTCGTCAAAGGGCGGTCTTTCAGCGCGGCGACGCCTTCGAGCAGGGCTCGCCGGTAGCGCAGCGCCTCCCTGGTCGCGGGATCGGCGCCGCTGTCGGCTTGCAGGTGCCGGAAGAGCTGATCGGCCGTGGTGACGATGTTCTCGATTTCCGAACTCGCCCGAGCTTCCAGAAGGGGGAGGGTGTTGATCAGCATCGCGGGGTTGGGAATCAGCACTGCGGCCTGCTTTAGTTCGGCGAGTGCCGCGCTTGCCAGCACGCATTGCTTCAGGACAGGTTTCGTCTCGAGGTCAACGGTGGGGGGGAGGCGCGGCAGGTCGTTGTAGGGTTTGTCCGGTTGCCACCCCAAGGCCTGGATCATGTCGCCAGAATTGACTTTTTGCGTCATGTCGGAAGCTTATGTCGCCGGAAGCGACACGTCAATAAAACGTGTCGCAAAATTAGACTTTTTGAGACACGATGGGTGTTTGTATGTCAGCTACAACCGACGGTCCCGATATGGGACCGAACCAAGGACGCGCGGATTAACAGTCGAAGCCACACTCGACTCACGGCCTACTAGCGCCAAATTTTCTTAGTAGTTTTTTGGGCGTCGCCGTGTGGACCCCGCCCGCACTTCGACGCAGCTCTGGTCGATGAAATAATCCGCGTCACCGATGCACTGCAAACCCTCAAGACGGAGAAAAAATCGGACGTAATGGCGAATTTTAAGATTTCGGCCTCTAGTATCCTGAGGGAAACTAAGAGCCGCAATTCGGTATTACCGCGATTTACCGGAGCGATCAAAAATGAAACTGACCTTTGACAAATGGCACCTTAAGGCTGCGGCAATATGTGCCGCAAGAAACGACACCAAAGGTCCTTTACAGGGGGTTTGCTTTAGCTATCGCAGTACGTCATCGGATCGAGTGAATTTAGTTGGGACCGACGAACATATCCTGTTTGTCGGGAGTACCCCGATCGTTTGGAAGGATGACGTACTCACCCGCAACTTCGAAATGATTATACCGATTGATGTCGTCAGGACCGTATGTGAGGGCAATCGCCATACAATCACATTTGAATCTACGCCGCAGGGACTCTACCTGCTGAACGATATTCTATTTTCTGCCATGCGCGGTTCGTTTCCGGAATACGAATGGCTCATACCGAAGACGGCATCTGGAGAGGCGGGGAACTTTGACGCGGAATTGTTGCTGCGCGCCCAAGATTCCCTACGGACTTACTCTTGTGATCAGATGCTAGTTCCAGAGTTTTCCCAGAATGGCAAGGGGCCAGCTACGATGTCTAACCAGTCTATTCCGGACGCCCTAGTCGTGATCATGCCGTGGGAGTGCCGCAAAGGCGAAATCCAGCAGTACAGGCTCGAGTCATTTCGTCCGCGGTTTGACGCATAGACTTCGGCCGCCGTCTGCTCATGGGTGGATTTCCAGTTGGAACGGCGCATCACAAAAAAAGGCAACAACATGAAATTCCAACCCTAGAGGGGGTATTTCCAGTTTAAGTACCCGCAGAGTCCTTGCAAATCTGGGAACAGCGTTCTTTCATTGACGCCGTGGCGCTCCAAGGATCGAAGAATAGCTGGTCGAGACGCATCTGGGATTCGGAATTCTTGTAGATTTCTCTTCAGTTTCTGGTTGTATTCAAGTGCTACAAACATATTTGCACTTTTCGAATATCGATGCGCGGTAAACCAACCGTGCTGTGCGACTATTCTGGGGTTATTCTGTTTTGGCTGAATCACCCTTGTGCTTTCTAGACCGAAGGGGTTGTCGGTATAGTCAATTGATTGCAAAGAGTCGGCAACTAAGGCGTACACGTACACATTGCCCGGGCTTTTACTTGCGCATGCAAACCACAGGGCCGCGAGCGGATTGGTTGTCCAATCAAGCAGCCTTGTATTCATTCCGAAATGTTGTGCCAAAATCAGAAGGTCCCAGTCGGTCACTGCGGATGGTAGGAACGACGCGCCTTGAAGTCGCAACTGTAAGAGCATCGCCCGCTCTGCTTCCGTAGTGTCCTTCAGGTGGTCCGCTCTTGCGACCTTTGGAAGTAGCTTGCGACATACGGACTGGCCTCGAAAGAGTACGAGGTCGTCAACGAGCCCAAAGATCTCCACCTGTTCAACGAAATCTGAAAAGCTCTTTGTTTCCGCAGAACCAAAGTATTTATTCGCGCTAGTCCCCCCTTCGTCGTACTCCACAAAAGCCCCTTTCCCTAAGTTTCCAACCCTATTGGAAGCAATCGAAAATGAAAAACCAGGGATCTGCGGATTAACAGTCCCATTACCCCCCCACCGCCCCCCGCCTGATCACCACCGGCACCCCACCCATCCTTCTCTTGGCCATCCACTGCGCGAGCGACGCGTCCATGTAGTCCGCGTGCCCCGGGAACCACTTGGCGAGCTCGGTCGCGAGGCGACGGCCCTCCGCGGCATCGCCCTGTGCGACGACCTCGATCACCAGCCGCACCGAAGCCATCACGGCCTCGTGCTCGTCGATGTGGCAGTCCGCGGCAGGGAAGTCGGTGGACTTCATCCAGTCGCGCTCTTCACTGAAGTGCTTCTCGGCGTGTATCGCAAACCGATCGAGCAGCGGGCCGACCTCTCCATCCGGCGCCGCGATGATGGCGCCGACGATCTCGACGAACTCCCGGTGCGTGTCGTCCATGGGCGGGTAGCCGAGCAGGTAGCGGTCGGTCCAGGGGAACGGGGACGGTTTGGACATCGGTTCTTTCCTATTGCATGACCGGGGGCGGTGGCAGGATGCCGCGCTCCGAGGCCAGGGCCCATATTTTACGCGCGGCCCCGGCGGCTTTTTGCATGACGGCGGCTTCGTCCACTTTCAGGAGCTTGCCGTCCCGTACCACCGACTCGCCGTGGACCATGGTGAATACGATGTCCCCCGCGTGGCCTTTCCAGATCAGGTTCTTGATCGGATCCCAGACCGGCTGCAGGTGCGGCTTGAACATGTCGAATACGAGGAGGTCGGCCTTGGCGCCGGCCTGCAGGCGGCCGAGGTCGGGGCGGCGCAATGCGTTCGCGCCGACGAGGGTGGCGGCGCGGACCAGCTGGTGCGCCGTGCCGACGTGCGGCTTGCCGAAGAAGTGCTTGGAAAAGAGGCCCGCCACGCGCATCTCGCCGATGAGGTCCATGCCGTGCGAATCGGTGCCGATGCCGGTGCTGACGCCGGCCGCGGCGAAGCGTGCATAGGGAAAGTTGATCCCCTCGCGGGCGAAGCTGACGACGCAGTTGGCGACGTGGCTGCCAGTCGAGGCGAGGATCTTCAGCTCGTCATCCGTCGCACAGCCCGCGTGCGCGAGGATCACGTCGGGGCCGAGCAGGCCGACGTCCAGCGCGTACTCGGCCGGCCCCATGTCATAGCGCTTGCGCAGCAGCGCAAGTTCCTGCGGCGTCTGCGCGAAGTGGGTCGTGAGCGTGCAACCGAGGTCGTTGGCCGCCTTGCGGCATTCGCGCAGCAGTTCGGGCAGGCAGGTGTCGGTCGCGTGCGGGCCGATTGCCACCTGGATGCGTCCGGTGCGGCCCTCGTCGCGCGCCTTGAAGAGCACGATGGATTTGGCGAGCTGCGCCATACCGTCGTTGCCGAAATCCCAGACCGGCTGGTTGTCGGGCCCCATGCGCGAATTGGACGCCGAGGTGATGAACGGCGCACCGACCAGGCGCGAGCCGATCTCGTTGGCGATGTCGAACAGCACTTCCTGGCCGTGGTGGAACTGGTCCACCACGGTGGTCGAGCCGCCCCTGAGGAGGTCGATCAGGCCGAGCGACGAGACCGCATGCAATTCCTCGCGCGACAGTTCCTTTGTGGCAAGCCCCGTCAGCGGCAGCAGGATCTTGTAGATCAGCTGCGGCACGTACGGGTCGAGATCCATGTCGTCCGGGATGCCGCGGAAGATCCCGCCCCGGATGCAGTGCGCGTGCAGGTTGATGAAGCCCGGCGTCACAAGGCCGTGCTCATAGCGGACCACGGGCGTGCCCGCTCCGGGCGCATCGCGGGTGACCGCCTCGATCGTCGTGCCGTCCACGTAGACGTAGTGGTCCTGCAGCAGGACCTGATCGCCATCCTTCATGCCGAGCACGTATTTGCCGGCAACGACGCTGGTGGTCATGGAGCGTTTACTCCGGCACGTGGCCGGCTTCGCGGGTGATGCGCTTCCAGACTTCGGTCTGCTCCCGGGCCAGCGTGCCCATGGCTTCGGCCGGCATGAAGCGCACGTCCATGGCCTGGCGTTCGATCTGCTCGCGCACTTCGGGCTTTTGCAGGACTTCCTGCAGCGCGCGGGAGAGCCGTTCGACCGCTTCCTTCGGCATCTTCGCGGGGCCGAAGAGGCCCAGCCAGGGCACGGCGGGGAAGGGTGCCATGCCCGCTTCGGCCAACGTTGGCAGGTCGGGCAGCTGCTTGCTCCGGGCCGGCAGCAGCGTCGCCAGCCCGCGCACCCGGCCGTCGCGCACGAACTGCGCGAGCGTGCCGGTGATCACCATGACCTGCACCCGGCCGGTGGCGAGGTCGTTGATCGCGGTGGCCTCGCTCTTGTAGGGGATCACCTGCATGCGGAACTTTTCCGCGGCCATCATCAGCGTGGGGGCGATGGTGGCGCTGGCGCTCGAGCTTGCGACGTTCAGCTTGTCGGGATTTGCGCGCCCGTACTCGGCAAGCTCCTTCATGGTGCGCACCGGCAGGCCGGGGTTCACCGCATAGAAGAAGCCGTAGGTGCCGATGCCGCCGATCGCCGCCATGTCCGCAATCGGGTCGAAGGGCACGGACTTCCTCAGCGACTGCAGCGCGGACACCTGCGTCGAGGTCGCGAAGAATATCGTGTGGCCGTCGGGCGCCGCCTTGACGACCTGGTCGCCGGCGATGATGCCGTCGGCCCCGGGGCGGTTGTCGATGACCACCGGCTGGCCGAGCGACTGCGTCATGGCCGCGGCGATGATCCGCGCGATGACATCGGTGGCGCCCCCGGTGCCGAAGGCTACGACTGCACGCAGGGGCTTGGTGGGAAACTCGGCCTGGGCCGGCAGGGAGAGGCAGAGGAGTGAGGCGACGACAATCAGTTTTTTCATCATTCAGCCCGCCATGGTGAGGCCACCGGACACGCTGATGACCTGTCCGGTGATGTATGCGGCCTCGTCACTGGCCAGGAAGGCGACGATGCCCGGCACGTCGTCCGGCTGGCCGACGCGCTTCAGCGGGATCGCGCGCACCAGCGCATCCATGACTTTTTGCCCTGCATCGCCTTCGCCGGCGAACCCGCGCAGAATGGGCGTGTCGGTGGGGCCCGGACAGACCACGTTCACCGTGACGCCTTTCCTCGCCAGCTCCCGCGCGAGCGTCTTCGAGAACGACAGGATGCCGCCCTTGCAGGCGGAGTAGACCGACTCCCCCGAGGATCCCACCCGCGCCGCGTCCGATGAAATATTCACCACCCGGCCGGCGCCGCGCTTCACCATCTGCGGCACGACGATGTGGTGCATGTTGAGCGGCCCGCGCAGGTTGATCGCGATCAATTGCTCCCAGTCGGCGGGGTCCATGTCGATGAAGTTCTGGAAGCGGTCCCAGCCGGCGTTGTTGACCAGCACATCGATTTGGCCCCCCGATTCGACGGCGGCCTTCGCCGCAGCGTAATCGGTGATGTCGAACGCGAGCGCTTTTCCGCCCACGTCCTTTGCGACACGCTGTGCCGCTTCGGCGTTGCGGTCCGCGACGATCACGTTCGATCCCGCCTCGGCGAACCGCCTGCACAGCGCCGCCCCGATGGCCCCGCCCCCGCCCGTGACCAGGACGCCCTTGCCTTTCAATCCTTTCATGATTTCCTTTTGTCGATGACGCGTTTGGCTTTTCCGATCGAGCGCTCGATCGTGCTGATCGGCACGACCTTCACTTCCGCGCTCACGCCGATCATGGATTTGATGTTGTGCGCGAGCGTGGCCGCCGAAGCGTTGTCCTGCGCGCCCGGCTGGATCTCCACGAGCACGGCCAGGTGGTCCAGCGGCCCGCTCTTGGTGAGTTCCAGCACGTAGTGCGGCGAGAGCTCAGGCTGCTTCAGGATCAGTTCCTCGATCTGCGTGGGGAAGACGTTCACGCCGCGGATGATCATCATGTCGTCCGAGCGCCCGGTGATCTTCTCCATGCGGCGCATCGTTCGCGCAGTGCCGGGCAGGAGGCGCGTGAGGTCGCGCGTGCGGTAGCGAATCACCGGCAGCGCTTCCTTGGTGAGCGAGGTGAAGACCAGCTCGCCCTGTTCGCCATCGGGCAGCACGCGGCCCGTGGTCGGGTCGATGACCTCCGGGTAGAAGTGGTCCTCCCAGATCGTGAGGCCGTCCTTGGTCTCGACGCACTCCTGCGCGACGCCGGGGCCCATGACCTCCGACAGCCCGTAGATGTCGATCGCATCGAGCGACAAACGCTGTTCGATCTGCTTCCTCATTTCGTGGGTCCAGGGCTCCGCCCCGAAAATGCCGATCCGCAGGCTGCAGTCCCGCGGGTCGAGGCCTTGCTTCTGCATCTCGTCGGCGATCGCCAGCATGTAGGAGGGCGTCACCATGATGATGTCCGGCCTGAAGTCGGCAATCAGCTGCACCTGACGCTCGGTCATGCCGCCCGACATCGGGATCGTGACGAGGCCGAGCCGCTCGGACCCGTAGTGCGCGCCGAGGCCGCCGGTGAAGAGGCCGTAGCCGTAGGCGACATGCACTTTGTCGCCGGGGCGCGCGCCCGCGGCGCGGATCGAACGCGCCATGCAGTGCGTCCAGGTGTCGATGTCGCGGGCGGTATAGCCGACCACCGTGGGTTTGCCGGTCGTGCCCGAGGAGGCGTGGATGCGCACCACCTGGTCCATGGGCACCGCGAACATCCCGAAAGGATAGGTCTCGCGCAGGTCCGATTTCGTCGTGAGCGGGAACCTGGCCAGGTCTTCCAGCGTCTTCAGGTCGCCGGGCTTCACGCCCGCGGCATCGAACTTCTTCCGGTAGTGCGCGACATTGTCGTAGGCGTGCTTGAGGGACCACTTCATGCGCTCGAGCTGCAGCGCCTGCAGCTCGTCCCGCGACGCCTTCTCGATCGGGTCCAGCGGAAATGTCTTCATGCCTCCTCCACGAGCAGTCCCTTGATGGTGGCCGATTTGCCGCGGAACACCGCGATCAGCTCGTTCTTCTGGTTGGTGACCTTCATGTCGTACACCCCGGTGCGGCCGCGCAGGGCCTGCTCCACGCCCTCGGCGGTGAGCACGTCGCCGAGGAAGGCCGGCGCGAGGAACTCGATCGAGCAGCCCGCGGCCACGGCCCTCTGGTTGTGGCTGTTGCAGGCGAAGGCGAACGTGCTGTCGGCCAGCGTGAAGATCAGGCCGCCATGGCAGAGGTCATGGCCGTTCACCATGTTCGGCGTGACGGTCATCGACAGGCGCGCGTAGCCCGGGCGGACTTCCTCGACCTTCATGCCCAGCCACTTGGAGGCGTTGTCGTCCCGCCACATCACCTCGGCGGCGGCCTTGGCCAAAGCCAGCTTATCCATCATGTGCCGGTGAAGACGGGCTTGCGCTTCTCGAGGAAGGCACTGACGCCTTCCCGGTAATCCGGGGAGCCGCCGGCCTCGCGCTGCAGGTCGCGTTCGAGGTCGAGCTGCGCGGAAAGTGAGTTGGTGCCGGCCGCGTAGATGGCTTTCTTCATCAGGCCGAGCGCGCGGGTCGGCTGCGTGGCCAGGTGCCTGCACATGGCCTGTGCCTCGGCCATCAGCTTGTCGTCGTCGTACACCTTCCAGATCAGGCCCATGCGCTCGGCTTCAGAGGCGGGGAGCTTCTCGGCCAGCAGGGCGAGCGCCATCGCGCGGGCCGTGCCCGCCATCCGCGGCAGGAAGTAGGTGCCGCCGGAATCCGGTACGAGGCCGATCTTCGCGAACGCCTGCAGGAAGGACGCCGATTTGGCCGCCAGCACGATGTCGCAGGCCAGCGCGATGTTCGCGCCCGCACCGGCCGCCACGCCGTTCACCGCGCAGACGATGGGCTTGGGCAACGCCTGCATGAATTTTACGAGTGGGTTGTAGAACTGTTCGATCGTGCCGCCGAGGTCGCGCGGCTTGTCGTCGGCCTTCATCTCGCGCTCGGACAGGTCCTGGCCCGCGCAGAAACCGCGTCCCGAGCCGGTCAGCAGCACGCACCGGATGGCCGGATTGCGCGCCGCCTCTTCAAAAGCCGCACGCAGTTGCAGGTGCATGTCCGGGTTGAACGAGTTGAGTTTCTCAGGGCGGTTCAGCGTGATGGCCTGCACGCCGGCGTCGAAGTGGGTCAGGATGGGCTGGGTCATGGTCGGGGGTCCTGCAGGGTGGGGGAAAAGCTTACACCACCGCGCCGGATGTATCATTCGTGCAGATCGATCCACGCCTTCGGAGGCTGCGTGTACACCCAGATGATGGATATGCCCGGGCAGGTCTCGAAGGGCGCTGCGGCGGGCGAAATGACCCAGGAGGAGCGCGCGTTCCAGGCCACGGTGGATGCCGAGGGCAAGATCGAGCCGCGCGACTGGATGCCGGAGGCCTACCGCAAGACGCTGCTGCGCCAGATATCGCAGCATGCGCACTCCGAGATCGTCGGCATGTACCCGGAGGGCAACTGGATCAGCCGGGCGCCCAGCCTGAAGCGCAAGGCCATCCTGATCGCGAAAGTGCAGGACGAGGGCGGGCACGGCCTCTACCTCTACAGCGCCGCCGAGACGCTAGGCCAGTCGCGCGACCAGATGATGGCCGCGCTCCATGCCGGCAAGGCCAAGTATTCCTCGATCTTCAACTACCCCACATTGACGTGGGCCGACGTCGGCGTGATCGGCTGGCTGGTGGACGGCGCGGCGATCATGAACCAGATCCCGCTGTGCCGCTGCTCGTACGGGCCGTACGCGCGCGCGATGATCCGTGTCTGCAAGGAGGAGTCCTTCCACCAGCGCCAGGGCTTCGACATCCTGCTGTCGCTGTGCCGGGGCACCGTGAAGCAGAAGGCCATGGCGCAGGACGCGATGAACCGCTGGTGGTGGCCGGTGCTGCAGATGTTCGGGCCGCCCGACAAGGACAGCATCCACTCGGGCCAGTCGGCGGGGTGGAAGATCAAGCGCGTGTCGAACGACGACCTGCGCCAGAAATTCATCGACGTCACCGTCCCGCAAGCCGAACTGCTCGGACTCACGATCCCCGACCCGAAGCTCGCGTGGAACGCGGAGCGCGGCCACTACGACATAGGCGAAATCGACTGGGACGATTTCTGGCGCGTGGTGAACGGCGACGGCCCGCTGAACAAGGAAAGGCTCGCGACGCGTGTCGCGGCCTACGAGGACGGGCAGTGGGTGCGGGATGCGGCGGTCGCCTATGCCGAAAAGCAACGCGCCCGGGCGCACAAGGAGGCCGCATGAGCGTGCCTGAGAAAGAGTGGCCCCTCTGGGAGGTCTTCATCCGCTCCAAGCAGGGGCTCGACCACAAGCACTGCGGTAGCCTGCACGCGCCCGACGCGAAGATGGCGATCGGCCTTGCGCGAGACGTCTACACCCGCCGCGGCGAAGGCGTGTCGATCTGGGTCGTGCCGTCCAACGCGATCACGGCCGCCGACCCCGGAGAGCGCGAGTCCTTCGTCGACCCGATGGCCGACAAGATCTTCCGCCATCCCACGTTCTTCGAGCTGCCCGACGAAGTGAAGCACATGTGAGTTTCGAATACGTCCTGCGCCTCGGCGACAATTCGCTCGTGCTCGGCCAGCGGCTGGCCGAGTGGCTGGGACATGCGCCCGTGCTGGAGGAGGACATCGCCTCGGCCAACATCGCGCTGGACCTGGTCGGTCAGGCGCGGCTGTGGCTCGCGCACGCGGGCACGCTCGAAGGGCGCGGCCGCGACGAGGATGCGCTCGCGTACCTGCGCGAGGACCAGGAGTTCCGCAACTGCACGCTGGTCGAACTGCCCAACGGGGACTTTGCCGCCACGATCGTGCGAAGGGTGCTGTTCGATGCCTACCAGTGCCTGCTGCTGGGGCGGCTGGCGGCGGCGGGGGACCCTGAAGTCGCGGCCATCGCGGCGAAGTCGAAGAAAGAAGCCGATTACCACCGCCGTCATTCCGCCGAGTGGGTGATCCGGCTGGGCGACGGCACCGAAGAATCCCATCGACGCGCCCAGGCCGCACTGGACGGGTTGTGGAAGTACACGCATGAGCTGTTCCAGCCGGATGCGATTGATCCCGATGCCGCCGGGTTGCGCGAACCGTGGCTGGCGGACGTGCGGTTCATCCTCGACGAGGCCACGCTGAAGATCCCCGCCGACGGCCAGTACGTGTCGCAGGGCCGGCAGGGCGTGCACAGCGAGCACCTCGGCTACCTGCTCGCCGAGATGCAATCGCTTCATCGCGCGCACCCGGGCGCGAAGTGGTGATCGACACCGCTTCCGCCGCGCTGACGGAGGGCGCGGTTCGCGCCGCGCTGGCCGACATCCCCGACCCGGAAATCCCGGTGATCTCGATCGTCGAACTGGGGATCGTCCGCGGCGTGGCCGTGGCAGGCCGCTCCGTGGAGGTGACCATCACGCCCACCTACTCCGGCTGCCCGGCGATGCATGCGATCGGGGAGGATGTGACCGCAAGCCTGCGTGCACTGGGGTTTTCGGAGGTCCGGCTGAAGACCGTGCTGGCGCCGGCCTGGACTACGGACTGGATCGCCCCGGCCGCCCGTGAGCGCTTGCGCGAGTACGGCATCGCGCCGCCGAACCCGGTGCGCGGCGCGGACGCGCATCGCATCCACCTGTTCTCGCGCTCGATCCCGTGCCCGCGCTGCGCCTCGGAAAACACCGAGCGCCTCTCCGAGTTCGGCTCCACGGCGTGCAAGGCGTTGTACCGCTGCGTGGACTGCCGCGAGCCGTTCGACTATTTCAAGGCACTTTGATGACGCACTTTCACCCGCTGAAGGTGCGCGAGGTCCGGCGTGAGACGGACGATTGCGTGTCGATCGCCCTCGAGGTTCCCGCGAGCCTGCGCGATGCGTTCCGCTTTGCCCAGGGGCAGTACCTCAACGTGCGCGCCATCCTCGGCGGCGAAGAGGTACGGCGCTCGTATTCGATCTGCTCCGGCGTCGACGACGGCGAACTGCGGGTCGCGGTCAAGGAGGTGCCGGGCGGCAGGTTCTCCGCCTACGCCAATCGCGGGCTCGAGGCCGGCGCGACGCTCGAGGCGATGCCGCCCGAGGGGCGCTTTTTTACGCCGCTCGACCCGGCCCACCGCAAGCATTACGTTGCTTTCGCCGCGGGGAGCGGCATCACGCCGGTGCTGTCGCTGATGAAGACCGTCCTCGCGCGCGAGCCGCACTCTCGCTTCACGCTCGTGTACGGCAACCGGACGCTGGATGCAGTGATCTTCGGCGAGGCATTGGAGGACCTTAAAGACAACTATCTTTCGCGCCTTGCCCTCTACCATGTGTTCTCGCGCGACCCGCAGTCGATCGACCTCTTCAATGGAAGGGTCGACGCCACAAAGGTACGCCAACTGCTGGGCGCGTTGATCCCGGCGGCCTCGATCGACGAGGCGTTCGTCTGCGGCCCGGACTCAATGCCCGACGACGTCAGCGGCGCCCTCGTCGCCTGCGGTGTCCCGAAAGCGCATATCCACCTGGAACGCTTCGGGGTGCCGGCGCCCCGGGCGGGCAGGGCCCCGGTCCTGCCCGCCGCCGTTTCCGAAGGCGAGCACGAAGTGACCGTGATCATCGACGGCAAGCGCCTGCGCCTCGGCCTCGCGCAGGCCGGCCCTTCGGTGCTCGACGCGGCGCTGAAGGCGGGCGCGGACCTGCCGTATGCCTGCAAGGCCGGGGTCTGTTGCACCTGCCGCGCGATGCTGGTCGAAGGCGAGGTGGCCATGGACGCCAACTACACGCTCACCGACGAGGAAGTCCGCCAGGGGTTCCGGCTGACCTGCCAGTCGCACCCGGTGACGCCGAAGGTCGTGCTCGATTACGACCGGCGCTAGCTAGAATGCGGCCATGACCAAGGTCTACTCCATCGATGGCATCACCCCCGTCGTCGATCCTTCGGCTTTCGTGCACCCGAGCGCGGTGCTGATCGGCGACGTGATCGTCGGACCCGGTGCCTACATCGGGCCCTGCGCGTGCCTGCGCGGCGATTTCGGCCGCATCGTCGTCGAAGCGGGCGCCAACGTGCAGGACACGTGCGTGATGCACGGGTTCCCGGGTCGCGACACCGTCGTCGGGAAAGGCGCCAACATCGGCCATGGCGCGGTGCTGCACGGCTGCACCATCGGGCCGGGGGCGCTGGTCGGCATGAACTGCGTCGTCAACGACAATGCCGAGGTCGGCGAGGACGCGGTGGTCGCGGCGATGGCCTTCGTTAAGGCCGAGGCGAGGATTCCCGCGCGGTCCCTCGTCGCCGGGATTCCCGCGAAAGTCATGCGCACGCTTTCCGAAGAAGAGATCGCCTGGAAGCGCGCCAACGCCACGCTCTACCAGGACCTCGCCGTGCGCAGCGCGCAGACCATGCAGCTCGTCGATGCCCTCCCCGCCGTCGAGCCGGGCAGGAAGAGCATCGAGATTCCCGGATCCATCCCGCTTTCAGAACTCAAATCAAGGAAGACCTGACATGACCTACGAATTCATCCTCGCCGAAACGCGCGGCAAGGTCGGCGTGATCACGCTGAACCGCCCCAAGCAGATGAACGCGCTGAACGCCAAGCTCATGCAGGAGCTTGCCGACGCTATGTATGCGTTCGACGCCGACGATGGGGTCGGCGCGATCGTGATCACCGGCAACGAGAAGGCCTTCGCGGCCGGCGCCGACATCGTGGCGATGAAGGACTGGGACTTCATCGACGTCTACGAGGCCGACTACATCACCCGCGACTGGGAACACATCCGCAAGATCAGGAAGCCCGTGATCGCCGCGGTCGCCGGCTACGCGCTGGGCGGCGGCAACGAGCTCGCGATGGCATGCGATATCGTAATAGCGGCCGACAACGCGAAATTCGGCCAGCCGGAGATCAACCTCGGCATCGTTCCGGGGGCGGGAGGCACGCAGCGGCTGCCGCGCGCGGTCGGCAAGGCCAAGGCCATGGACATGTGCCTGACCGCGCGGAACATGGACGCCGGCGAGGCCGAGCGCTCGGGGCTCGTTTCCAGGGTCGTGCCTCTCGACAAGCTCATGGAGGAGGCGATGGCCGTCGCCGACCGGATCGCCGGATATTCGCTGCCGGTGGTCATGATGGTGAAGGAGTCGGTCAACCGGGCCTACGAGAGCTCGCTGACCGAGGGGATCCTGTTCGAGCGCCGCCTGTTCCACTCGGGATTCGCCCTCGCCGACCAGAAAGAGGGCATGGCGGCATTCGCCGAGAAGAGGAAGCCGGCTTTCAAAAACCGCTAGAATCGTCCGCACAGGGCCCGCCCGAGGCCCAGAGGAGACATCAATGGAAAAGATCTGGCTGCAAAGCTACCCTCCCGGCGTGCCTGCCGAGGTCGATTACGGCGAGTACAAGTCGGTCGGTGAACTGTTCGAGAAGGCCGTCAAGGAGTTCGCGGACCGCCCCGCGTTCCACTGCATGGGCAGGACGATCAGCTTCGCGGAGCTCGACCGGATGTCCGCGGCGTTCGGCGCCTGGCTGCAGGCGAGGGGGATGACCAAGGGCTCCCGCGTGGCCCTGATGATGCCCAACGTCCTTCAGTACCCGGTGTGCCTCTACGGCACGCTGCGTTCCGGCTGCACGGTGGTCAACGTCAACCCGCTCTACACGGCGCGCGAGCTCGAGCACCAGCTCAACGACTCGGGCGCCGAGGTGATCGTGGTGCTGGAGAATTTCGCCCACGTGTTGCAGGAGGTCATCGCGCGTACGCCGGTCAAGCACGTCGTCGTCGCGTCGCTGGGCGACATGCTCGGGCTGAAGGGGGCGCTGGTCAATTTCGTCGTGCGCAACGTGAAGAAGATGGTGCCCGCGTTCGAGCTGCCTGCGGCGGTCCGCTTCAACGCAATGCTCTCGCAGGGCTCCGGCATGAGCCTGAAGCCGGTGGAGATCGGCCACGAGGACATCGCCTTCCTGCAGTACACGGGGGGCACCACCGGGGTGTCCAAGGGGGCGATGCTGCTCAACCGCAACATCCTCGCCAACATCGCCCAGGCCAACGCCTGGCTGATGCCGGGGCTGAAGGGCGAGGTGCCGATGATCATCACGGCGCTGCCGCTGTATCACATCTTCTCGCTCACGGTGAACTGCCTGCTGATGATGAAGAGCGGCGGGTGCAACATCCTGATCACCAACCCGCGCGACATCCCCGGATTCGTGAAGGAACTGGGCAAGCACCGCTATAACATGATCACGGGCGTGAACACGCTGTTCAACGCGCTGCTCAACCACCCGGACTTCGCCCGGCTCGACTTCTCCCTGCTGAAGGTCACCGGTGGCGGGGGCATGGCCGTGCAGAAGGTCGTGGCCGACCGCTGGAAGCAGGTCACCGGCAGCACGCTGCTCGAGGGCTACGGCCTGACCGAGACGAGCCCGGTGGCGACGATGAACCCGCTCGACCTCGCCAGCTACAGCGGTTCGATCGGCCTGCCGGTGCCCTCTACCGAGATCGCGATCCGCGACGACGACAAGAAGGACGTGAAGCAGGGCGAGTCGGGCGAGATCTGCATCCGGGGCCCGCAGGTGATGCCCGGCTACTGGCAGCGCCCGGACGAGACGGCGAAGGTGCTCGGGCCCGACGGGTTCCTCTACACCGGCGACGTCGGCGTGATGGACGAGAAGGGCTACGTGCGCATTGTCGACCGCAAGAAGGACATGATCCTGGTCTCGGGCTTCAACGTGTACCCCAACGAGATCGAGCAGGTGGTGGCGATGCACCCGGGCGTCCTCGAGGTGGCCGCGATCGGCGTGCCCGACGAGCACTCCGGCGAGGTGCCGAAGATCTTCATCGTGAAGCGGGATCCCGGCCTGACCGAGCAGGAAGTGCTGGAGTACTGCAAGGAGCAGCTGACCGGCTACAAGCGGCCGAAGCTCGTAGAGTTCCGCGCCGAGCTGCCGAAGACCAACGTAGGCAAGATCCTGCGCCGTGCATTGCGCGACGAGAAGAAGGCCTGACATGCGGGAAGGCCCGACATAGCGCCCGGCAACCTGCTGAAAGGCCTGGGCTGGATCGCGATCTGCATCCTGTGCTGGGCGCCGATGTTCCCGGTCGCCAAGCGCAGCCTGGCGACGATCGACGCGTTCTCGCTCGGCACGCTGCGCTACGTGCTGGGCCTCGCGATCTTCGTCGTGCTGCTGTGGGCGATGGAAGGGCGGCAGGCATTCCGCTATGGCACGCGGCTCTGGCCCGCGGTTGCGTTCGGCATCATCGGCATCACCGGGTTCAACCTCCTGGTCTGGTACGGGCTGAACTTCACGCGGCCCGAGCACGCCGGCATCCTGATGGCGCTGCAGACGCCCCTGACCGCGCTCGCGCTGTGGCTGTTGCGCGGCCAGCGACCGGCGGCGTTCACGCTGGGCTGTGTGGCGGTCGCCATATGCGGCGTGGTGCTCGTGATCACCAAGGGGGATTTCGGGCGCGCCTTCGAGGGCGGGTCGCTGTTCGGCGACGTGCTCGTCCTGCTCGGCGCGGTCTGCTGGGTGGTCTACACCCTGGGCGGCGGGCGTTTCACGGGATGGTCGCCGCTGCGCATGACCACGCTCACCTGCATACCCGGCGGACTCGGGCTGCTGGCGGCCAACGCGTTCGCGGTGTCGGTGGGGTTCGTGCAGGTTCCGTCGGTGGAAGCCATCGCTTCGGTCTGGTGGCAACTTCTCTATTTCGCGGCCGGCAGCGTGGTGCTCGGCGTGCTCGGCTTCAACGCGGGCGTGAAGCACCTAGGCGCGTTGAATGCGATGCTGATGATCAACCTCGTGCCGGTCGGCGTGTTCGCGATCGAGGCGGCGCTGGGCAGGCGCTACGAGGCCGTGGAGATCGCCGGCGCCGCGATCGTGATCGGGGCGCTCGCGGCCAACAACCTGTACCTGCGGCGCTCGAACTGAGCAGGTGACCGCGCTCAGGGCGCGGGGACCAGCCGCAGCGTCCGGTGGGCGCCGGATTCGATCCGCCTGCGGTCGGTCACCATCGGGATGTACTCGCCGTTCGCCCACGCACCGGTGAAATCCTTGTAGTGCGGAGAAAGCCGGTTGCCGGATTGCCCGCCAGAGTGGATGAAGAGCGATTTCTCAGGGTCGGCGAGGTCGTAGATCGCCCGCAGGCTCGGCGCGTGCCGGCTCGTGAAGGGCGTGGCCTCGTCGTAGAGATAGTGCTGCCCGACGTTCACGGTATAGGCGTCGCCCGCGGAAGGCGCCTCGATGTCGAACAGGGGGGCGAGCAGGGGCTGCCGGCCCAGGGGGCGATGCTCATGGCGGGCCTTGTGCGCCTCGCCCCAGCGCCACGCACTCACATCGCCGCCGTAGCGCCTCGCTAGGTCCGCGAGTGCGACCTCGAGCGACCTGGACAGCACTTCCGCGCAGGCCTCGACCGCCGGCGTCCTCACATCGTCGCACCAGCGCGACTGCCCGTCCCGGTCGGCGAGCACGTTGATGATGAACTGCGCGCGCGGGGCCCAGTTGGGCTTGAACGCGTCCCCGAGTTCGTCGGCGTAGATGCGGCGCGCGAGCTCCCGCCACCAGGCCGCGAGGATCAGCGGCTCGGCGAGGTCCCTTCGCATCTCGCCATTCCACTCGCCGAGCATGGCCAGTGCGCGGCGCGAGGCCTCGCCCTTCGGGGTCGTGGCGAGCAGCAGCGGCATCGCTTCGCGCATCGCCAGCGACAGCACGTCGGCGTGCATGCGCGCGAAGCTTGCGGCATCGTGCTGCGGCGTTGCCTCGAGCAGCGCGCCTATCCGGTCCGCGCGGTAGGGCGGTTGCCATTCGCTGGTGATGAAGGGCTTGTAGCCGGGGGCCGTGATCTTGTCGTTGGCGGTCCACAGCCGGCCGCTGGCCGGGTTGTAGCTTTGCGGCAGGTCCTCGAAGGGGATGAAGCCGTCCCAGTCATATTTCGCGTCCCAGCCGGGCGCGGGCGCCTGGCCCTTCAGGTCGTTGGCGGGCTTGCGCACGGGCACGCGGCCCGCGGCGACGTAGCCGATGTTGCCCTCGACGTCGGCGTACAGCATGTTCTGCTGCGGGGCGTTGAACTTGCGCGCCGCCGCGAGGAATTCCGTCCACGACCGTGCGCGGCCGATCTCGAGCGAAGACTGGATGGTGAGGTCGTCCTCCGCGAGTCCGGTCCACGAGAAAGCCATCGCGTATCCACGTGGCGTCGCGTCCAGCGCCAGCTTCGACACGTCCGAGATCACCGGCCCGTGGCGCGTGATGCGCACATCGAGTTTCACGTCGTCTGCGCCCTTGACCCGGATCGTCTCCAGGACCCGCTTGAACGGCTGCGGGCCGTCGGGCGTCGCGTATCCGCCGCCCGGGTCGAGCCGCTCGAGGTAGAGGTCCTGCACGTCCGGGCCTGTGTTCGTATAGCCCCAGGCCACTTGGTCGTTGCGACCGAGCGTGACGACCGGCACGCCCGGCAGCGTGGCGCCGATCAGGTTCAGTCCCGGGGTGTGCAGGTGGGCGAAGTACCAGACGGCGGGCGCGGTCAGCGACAGGTGCGGGTCGTTGGCGAGCAGCGGCTTGCCGCTGGCGCTGCGCGACCCGGCCACGACCCAGTTGTTCGATCCAGCGCCCTCCGGCAGGCCCGGCGGGGCCAGCGCCAGGACCCGCTCCATGTCGGTTTCGGCAAGGCGAAGCGCTTCCTTTTCCAGGCCGCCGTAGAGTTCCTTGAGGTTCGCAATGGGCAGGGGCGCGTCGCCCGGGTAGGGCGGCAGGAGTTCCTGGATGCGCGCGAGCGGCAGGGTCTTCGCGAGCCGCATGCGCAGAAGTTCGTTGCGCCAGTTGCCGCCGAGGTCCCAGGCCATCATCTTTACCCAGACAATGGTGTCGACCGGCGACCAGGGCTCGGGGCGGGCGCCTGTCAGCAGGAATTCGACCGGGAGGACCGGGCCGGAGGCCAGGAATGCGTTCACCCCGGCGGCGTAGGCGTCCAGAACTGCGCGGGTATCCGGGTCCAGCTTGGGCAGGGTGGCTTCGGCCGATCGACGCACCCCGATGGTGCGTAGGAAGCGGTCGGTGTCCAGCGCGGGCGGTCCCAGGATCTCCGCCAGCCGCCCGGAGCCGATCCGCCGGTTGACCTCCATCTGCCAGAGCCGGTCCTGGGCGTGGACGTAGCCCAGCGCGTAGGCGGCATCAGCCTGGCTGGCGGCGTAGATGTGCGGGATGCCGTAGGGGTCGCGGACGATTTCGACCGCCGCCTTCAGGCCCGGAGCGAGGACTTCGCCCTCAAGCTTCGGCAGGGATTGCCGTTGGTATACGTAAGCGATGGCGATCGCCAGGGCTGTGAGGAGTGCCAGCAGCCCCAACAGGACCGCGGCAGAGCGGGCAAGCCATCGCATGGCGGGCAGGATACCGCCAGACCGGTCCGGGTGCCACGCCAGCCTCCCGGGGACTTCCGGCAATGACGCCGCCCAATGCGGCGGTGCGGCAAAGCTGGTATAACACCAGTGTCACATTTTGGGGCATCCCTTTGCTCTATAGCCTCTTCGAAGCGCAGCACGCGGCGCTAGCGCCGATGCGATTCATGGCGGAACTGTCGCGCGGATGGTTCGGCCATCCCTTCAGCCCGTTCTCGTTGACGCCCCTCGCCAAGGAAATCACGGCGGGCAGCGACCTGTTCCTGCGGGTCACCAACCGCTACGAGAAGCCCAAGTGGGGCCTCGATTCCACGACCGTCGACGGGCGCGAAGTGGCCGTCGAGATGGAGGTCGCCCTCGACAAGCCGTTCTGCAGGCTGATCCATTTCAAGCGCGCCGAATCCGGCCGCGACGACGCGAAGATCCTCGTCGTGGCGCCGCTCTCGGGCCACCATGCGACGCTCCTGCGCGATACCGTGCGGACGATGCTGCCGCACAACGACGTCTACGTGACCGACTGGGTCGACGCCCGCATGGTCCCGGTGGATGCTGGCGAGTTCGGCCTGGACGACTACATCGATTATGTGCGCGAGTTCATCCGCCTTCTGTCCCCGAACCTGAACGTCGTTTCGGTCTGCCAGCCGACCGTACCCGTGCTCGCGGCGATGTCGCTGATGGCGGCGGACGGCGAACCGGACCTGCCGAAGACAATGATCATGATGGGCGGGCCGATCGACGCGCGAAACAGCCCGACGGCGGTCAACAACCTCGCCACCAAGCGCCCGTACTCATGGTTCGAGCAGAAACTGATCCACCGCGTGCCGATGAAGTATCCCGGCTTCTCGCGCCGCGTCTATCCCGGCTTCCTGCAGCACCTGGGCTTCGTCGCGATGAACCCGGACCGCCACATGAACGCGCACTGGGAGTACTACAACCAGCTGGTACAGAACGACGGCGACTCGGTCGATGCGCACCGCCGCTTCTACGACGAGTACAACGCGGTGCTGGACATGCCTGCCGAGTACTACCTGGACACCATCAGGCGGGTGTTCCAGGAATTCCAGCTGCCCAAGGGCCGCATGTTCGTGCGCGAGCAATGGGTGCGGCCGGACAAGATCACGAAGACGGCGCTCTTCACCATCGAGGGCGAGCACGACGACATCTCGGGCAGCGGCCAGACGGAATCCGCGCACGGCCTGTGCACCGGGATTCCCGCGGCGAAGCGCGAGCATTTCACCGTGCCCGACGTCGGCCACTACGGGATCTTCTCGGGCCGCCGCTACCGCGAGGTCATCTACCCCCGCATGCGCGAATTCATCCGCCGGCATCGCTAGGGTAATTACGACTGGTGCTGCGCGATCACCTGGTCGATCGCGCCGAAGACTGAATTCCCCCCGGCGTCGAGCATCTCGATCTTCACGCGATCGCCGAATCTCAGGAACGGCGTCTTCGCTTCGCCACCCTCGATGACCTCCTCGGCGCGGCGCTCGAAGAGGCACCCTGCGCCGGTGGATCGGTCGCGGTTCGAGACCGTCCCCGAACCGATGATGGTCCCCGCGCCCAGCGGGCGGGTCCTTGCCGCGTGCTCGATCAGCCGCGGGAAGCTGAACTTCATGTCCTTGCCGCCGTTCGGCTTGCCGAGCAGCTCGCCGTTCACCCAGGCATGGCAGTCGAGGTGCACGCGGCGTCCGTCCCAGGCCTCGCCCAGCTCGTCGGGCGTCACCGCGACCGGGGACATCGACGAAGGCGGCTTCGACTGGAAGAACCCGAAGCCCTTGCCGAGCTCGTGCCCGATCAGATTGCGCAGGCTCACATCGTTCAGAAGCACGACCAGGCGCACGTGCAGGCCCGCCTTGTCGCGCTCCACGCCCATCGGCACGTCGCCGGTGATGACCGCGATCTCCATCTCGAGGTCGATGCCGTGGTCCTCGCTCACCGCGATCACGTCGTCGCACGGCCCGAGCAGCGGGTCCGAACAACCCTGGTACATCAGCGGTTCCTTCTTCCACCAGTCCGGCAGCTCCTGGCCGCGCGACTTGCGGATCAGTTCGGCGTGGATCAGGAACGCCGACCCGTCGGCGAACTGATTCGCGCGCGGCAGCGGGGCCATCAGCTGCTTCGGGTCGAGGTCGAAGATGCGCGGGGACTGACGCGCGTTCACCTCGTTGTAGATCTGCTCGAGCTGCGGGGCGCAATAGTCCCAGTCGTCGAGGGCGGCCTGCAGCGTCGGCGCGATGTGATCGGCCTTTAGGGCGTGCTTCAGGTCGCGCGAGGCGACCATCAGGCAGCCGTCGCGGGTGCCGTCTTTGAGCGTGGCAAGTTTCATGATGCGGGAGGCGGTGTGAGGGCGCGAATTATCTCAGACATGTGAGCCCGGCGTCCGGGCCCCTTGGGGAGTGGGCTTAGCCGGTTGCAGCCGGCAGGATCGTCCCGGCGGCCTCGCCGAAACCGATCGTCGCGAAGCCTTCGCGCTCGCAGCGCCCGCGCTGGATGACCTCGTCACCGTCGGCGACGAAAGCGCGCGTCTCGCCGGAAGGCAGTTTCACCGGGTTGGCGCCGCGCTGGGTCAGTTCGAGCATCGAGCCGACGCTGTCCGGCGTGTCGCCCGACAGCGTGCCGGTGCCGAGCAGGTCGCCCGGCGCGAGGTTGCAGCCGCTCGACGTGTGGTGGGTGACCATCTGGGCAAGCGTCCAGTACGCGTCGCGGTAGTTGCCGCGTGAAAGGCGCTCAGGCGGCGTGCCGGCCTCGCGCATCTTCGCGCTGCGCAGGTACATCTCCACATTGATCGAATAGCCGCCTTGCGACTGGTCAGCGGCGTCGCTGAGGTAGGGCAGCGGCGCGGGATCCCCGGCGGGCCGGCGGAAAGCCGCGGTGCGGTAGGGCTCCAGCGCGTCCATCGTTACGATCCACGGCGAGATCGTGGTGGCGAAATTCTTGGCGAGGAAGGGCCCCAGCGGCTGGTACTCCCAGGCCTGGATGTCGCGGGCCGACCAGTCGTTGAGTAGCACTGCGCCGAAGACATGGGACGCGGCCTCGCCGATCTTCACCGGCTTGCCGAGGTCGTTGCCGGACCCGATGAAGAACCCGAGTTCGGTTTCGTAGTCGAGGTTCCTGCAGGCCCCGTACACCGGCGTGTCGGCCGTCGGGGGCTTGAGCTGGCCACCGGGCCGCACCACCGGGGTTCCGCTCGCGACGATCGACGAAGCGCGGCCGTGGTAGCCGATCGGGACCCACTTGTAGTTGGGCATCAGCGGGTTGTCGGGGCGGAAGAACTTCCCGACGTTGGTGGCGTGGAAGACCGAGGTGTAGAAGTCCGTGTAATCGCCGATGCGCGCCGGCACCAGCAGTTGCACGGCGGCCATGGTCGCCAGGCAGCCTGTGCCGTTGGCCCTGCGATCCTCCCAGCCGGGCTCCCTGGATAGCGCGCGCGACAAGGCAAGCCGCAACTCGCGCCAGTGCGCGCGGCCCAGCGTCATCAGCGCATTGAGCGTCGGTTCCGCGCAGGCCGCCGCCGCGGACGCCGCTGCGCCCGTGAACCCGAGGGCCTTTGCAAATGCGGCAACGTCCAGGACCTGGTCGCCGATCGCAACGCCGCCGCGCGGCTGGGTCGCGCCATTGGGCAGGAACACGCCGAACGGCAGGTTCTGGATCGGGAACTCGCAGCCGGCGGCGTTGGCGGAGTCGACCCAGCTCAGCCGCTTCGGGTCATGTGTTTCGTCGAGGGCCATCAGCTCATTTCCCGGTGAAGTTCTTGTTGAACCCGCCCCACGCGGCGTCGTAATTCTTCTGCAGCTGCGGGGCTTCCATGGCGAACCGGGTCGGGCGGAAGACGTAGCGCGACTCGAACATGAACGCGAGCGAGTTGTCGATCTTGTGCGGCTTCAGCTCGGCCGCGGAAGCCTTCTCGAAGGTGGCCACGTCCGGCCCGTGCGCAGTCATGCAGTTGTGCAGCGACACGCCGCCGGGCACGAACCCCTCGGCCTTGGCGTCGTACACGCCGTGCACCAGCCCCATCAGCTCGCTCATGTAGTTGCGGTGGAACCAGGGCGGGCGGAAGGTGTCCTCCGCGACGACCCAGCGCGGCGGGAAGATGACGAAGTCGACGTTCGCCACGCCGGGCTGGCCCGAGGGCGCCGTCATCACCGTGAAGATCGACGGGTCGCAGTGGTCGAAGCTCACCGTGTTGAGCGTCATGAAGCGCGCGAGGTCGTACTTGTAGGCCGTGCAGTTGCCGTGCCACGCGACGGTGTCGAGGGGCGAGTGCGCCCACTCGGCGGCCCACAGCCCGCCCATGAACTTGCTGACGACCTCGGTGCGGCCCTTGTCCTCCCAGGCCGCGACGGGGGCGAGGAAGTCGCGCGCGTTGGCGAGGCCGTTCGAGCCGATGGGGCCGAGCTCGGGCAGCCGGAACTGCGCGCCGTAGTTCTCGCACACGTAGCCGCGCGCGGTGCCCGACAGCAACTCGATGCGGAATTTCATGCCGCGCGGGATCACGCAGATTTCGCCGGGCGCAACCGCGAGGCGGCCGGTCTCGGCGAAGACGAGCAGGCCGCCCTGCTGCGGCACGATCATCATCTCGCCGTCCGCGTTCACGAAGCAACGGTCGGTCATCGAGCGGCTGGCGCGGTAGACGTGCACGGCGAGGCCGGACTGCGAGGCGGGATCCCCGGATCCCGCCAGGGTGGCGAGCCCGTCTACGAAGTCCCCATCGACACCCTCGAGCGGCAGCGGATCCCAGCGCAGCCGGTTGGGCGGCGTCTCGACCTCGTCGAACGGCCCGGAGCGCAGGAGGCCGTCGGAGATGCGGCGAAACGGGGCGTGCATGGCCGAGGGCCTGATCTTGTACAGCCACGAACGGATGTTTTCGCTGCGTGGGGCGGTGAATGCGGTACCGGAAAGGACTTCTGCATAGAGCCCGTGCGCGGCGCGCTGCGGCGAATTCCGGCCTTCGGGAAGCGCACCGGGAATGGACTCGGTGGCGAACTCGTTGCCGAAGCCGCTCTGGTAGCGCAGCGCGGTTGCCACCGAACCGTCTTTGATCGTACCCATGTTGCCTCCTTCCGGTTACACCCGGTAGTAGTCCCTGTACCAGGCCACGAACCGGGCGATCCCGGTCTCGACCGGTGTCGAGGGGGCGAAGCCCGTGGCCTTGCTGAGGGCGGTGATGTCCGCAGCCGTTGCCGGCACGTCACCGGCCTGCATCGGCAGCAGGTCGATCACCGCCTTGCGGCCGAGGCACCCTTCAAGCACCTCGATGAAGCGCATCAGCCTGACGGGCCGGTTGTTGCCGATGTTGTAGATCCGGTAGGGCGCGCTGCTGCCGGAAGGTGCGGGATGCGCGGGGTCCCAGGCCGGGTCCGGCGCCGCGGGCCGGTCTATGGTGCGGACCACGCCTTCGACGATGTCGTCCACGTAAGTGAAGTCGCGCACCATGTCGCCGCGGTTGTAGACGGGGATCGGCTCGCCCGCAAGGATGCCGCGCGTGAACTTGAAATACGCCATGTCCGGGCGTCCCCACGGGCCGTAGACCGTGAAGAACCTCAGCCCCGTGCACGGCAGGCCGAACAGGTGCGCGTAGCTGTGCGCCATCAGCTCGTTGGCCTTCTTGGTCGCCGCATAGAGCGACACCGGGTGGTCGACGTTGTCGTTTTCCGAGAACGGCGGCGTGACGCTCGCACCGTAGACAGAGCTCGACGACGCGAAGACCAGGTGCTTCACCCCGCCGTGCCGGCAGCCCTCGAGGATGTTGAGGAAGCCCACCAGGTTGGCATCGGCATAGGCGTCGGGATGGTCGATGGAGTAGCGCACGCCGGCCTGCGCGGCAAGGTGCGCGACGGCGTCGAACTTTCCGGCCTTGAACAGCGCGCCCATGGCATCGCGCGAGGCGATGTCCGCCTGCGTGAACGAGAACCGCGGATGCGCCGAGAGGCGCGCGAGGCGGGCCCGCTTCAGGCCGACGTCGTAGTAGTCGTTGAGGTTGTCCACGCCCGCGACCTCGTCGCCGCGTTCGAGCAGCGCCGTGGCGAGCGCAGCGCCGATGAACCCGGCCGCGCCGGTCACCAGCACGCGCATGGGGCCCGCCGGTTCATTCGTGCTGGTTGTAGGTGCGGTGCCCGTGCCTGCGGGCGAGCTCGTCGCGCCGCGCGGAGTTCAGGTCCTCGCAGACCATCTCCGCGACCAGCGCCTCGAAACTGATCTCCGGCGCCCAGCCGAGCTGCGTGCGCGCCTTGGTGGCGTCGCCCAGCAGCGTCTGCACTTCGGTCGGGCGGAAGTAGGCCGGGTCTACACGCACGACAACCCGTCCCTTCTTCAAGGCGGGCCATTTCGCCGCGTCGAATGCAGCCAGGCGGGCCGACTCGTCCTTGCCGCCGCCCTGCCATTCGAGGCCTAAGCCGAGTTCGCCCGCCGCAGCGGTGACGAAGTCGCGCACGCTGTGCTGAACGCCGGTCGCGATGACGAAGTCCTCGGGCGCAGGCTGCTGCAGCATCATCCACTGCATGCGCACGAAGTCCTTGGCATGGCCCCAGTCACGCTGCGCGCCGAGGTTGCCGAGGTACAGGCAGTCCTGGACGCCGAGGGCGATGCGCGCGAGCGCGCGGGTGATCTTGCGCGTGACGAAGGTCTCGCCCCGCAGCGGTGATTCGTGGTTGAACAGGATCCCGTTGCAGGCGTACATGCCGTAGGCCTCGCGGTAGTTCACCGTCGTCCAGAACGCGTAGAGCTTGGCGACCGCGTACGGGGATCGCGGGTAGAACGGGGTCTTCTCCGTCTGCGGCGACTCCTGCACCAGCCCGTAGAGCTCCGAGGTGGAGGCCTGGTAGAAGCGCGTTTTCCCCCCCAGGCCGAGGATCCGCATCGCCTCGAGGACCCGCAGCGCGCCGAGCGCGTCGGAATTGGCCGTGTACTCGGGCTCCTCGAAGGACACCGCGACATGGCTTTGCGCGGCGAGGTTGTAGATCTCGTCAGGCTGCACCTGCGCGATCACGCGCATCAGGCTGCTCGAGTCCGTCATGTCGCCGAAATGCAGGATCAGGCGGCGGTCTTCGACGTGCGGGTCCTGGTACAGGTGGTCGATGCGCTGGGTGTTGAACAGGGACGAGCGGCGCTTGATGCCGTGGACGACATAGCCTTTTTCGAGCAGGAACTCGGCGAGGTACGCGCCGTCCTGGCCGGTGATGCCGGTGATCAGCGCGACTTTTCTGGGGCTCATGGGGCAAATTCTAGCTTATCGCGTCGCATCGCCCGCTGCGCCGCCAGTCGCATATTCGGGAATCCATTCGCGCAGCCGCGCGCGAACTTCGTCGTCCGGCGCGCCGTCGCGCAATGCCGGCCACGCGAGCAACTCGTCCAGCAGCGCATGCGTGCCGGGCGCGCGCGCGCGGGCGATGTACAGCTTCGGGTGCGGCGTAGGCAGGGTGTGCTCGGCGTCGGCGAGCAGCTCCTCGAACAGTTTCTCGCCGGGGCGCAGGCCGGTGAACTCGATGCGGATGTCGGATTCCGAGTATCCGGACAGCCGGATCAGCTGCCGGGCGAGGTCGACGATCTTCACCGGGTCCCCCATGTCGAGGACGAAGATCTGCCCCGCCGCGCCCATCAGCGCCGCCTGCAGCACGAGTTGCGCCGCCTCCGGGATCGACATGAAGTAGCGCTGGATGTCCGGGTGGGTGACGGTCACGGGGCCGCCGCGGGCGATCTGCTCGCGGAACCGCGGGATCACGCTGCCGGTGCTGCCGAGCACGTTGCCGAACCGCACGATGACGAACTGCGTGGCGGCGGATCCCGGCTCGGCCTGCACGGCCTGGCAGACCAGTTCCGCGAGGCGCTTGGTCGCGCCCATGACGTTGGTCGGGTTCACGGCCTTGTCGGTGGAGATCAGGACGAACTTCTCGACGCCGGCCTCACGCGCGGCGCGGGCCGCGACCAGCGTGCCGAGGACGTTGTTCTGCACGGCCTGCCATGCGTTCTCCTGTTCCATCAGCGGCACGTGCTTGTAGGCCGCTGCGTGGAACACCACCTGCGGCCGGAACCGCTCGAGCACTTCGCGCAGCCGCGCCTGAGTCTTCACGTCGCCGATAACCGCCGACACCGCGATCCCCGGATGGTGGTCCCTGAACTCCGCTTCGATGGTGTAGAGCGCGAATTCGGAAAGCTCGAACAGCACGACGCGCGCGGGCGAATACCGCGCGATCTGCCGGCATAACTCGGAGCCGATCGAGCCCCCGGCCCCGGTGACGAGGATGCTTTTCCCGTCCAGCAGGGCGTGCAGGCCCGCGTCGTCGAGCTGCACCGGGTCGCGGCCGAGCAGGTCGTCCAGTTCGACCTTGCGCAGCTGGGAGACGCTCACCTTGCCGGAGACCAGGTCGGAATAGGAAGGAACCGTCATCACGCTGAGCCCGGCGGCCGTGCATAGTTCGACGGCGCGCTTGCGCTTCGCGGGGGACGCGGCTGGCATGGCTATCACGGCCTGGGCCGCGCCGAACCGCTCCGCAATCTCGGCGGCCAGGTCAAGCGGCCCGTAAACCTTCACGCCAAGGATCTCGCCGCCCCGCTTTGCGGGCTCGTCGTCCAGCAGGGCCACGACCCGCCACTGCCGGCTGGCGGAGAGTTCCTTCAGCAGGGTCGCGGCTGCGCTTCCCGCGCCCAGCACGATGACCGGCGTCGCCTCGGACGCGTGCATGACCGAGCCCAGGCCATGCTCCTTCCAGGCACGGTAGGCCAGGCGGCTGCCGCCCATGGCCAGGATCAGCAGCAGCGGGGAGATCAGGTACGCGGAGCGCGGCGCCGGCCAGGCCAGTCCTGCGAGCGTGAACAGGGCGGGAACGGCGAGCGCGCCGATCGAGACCGCGATGAAGATGCGCCTGAGATCCGGCAGGCTGGCGTACCGCCACAGGCCCCGGTACAGGCCCATTCCCAGGAACAGCAGCCCGTACACCCCCATCACCCATGGGAGTGTGAAGAAGAACCAATGGACGAAGTCCGCGGGCACGTCCAGGTTGAAGCGCAACCAGAACGCCAGCCACCACGCGACGGCGGTGGCCGCGATGTCGTGCAGGAACGCAAGAGCGTTGCGCGTGCGCGGACCCAGCTTCAGCAGCATCACCGGGCGCTCGCCCGTCATCGCATGGCCTCAGGCGTGTGCCGGACCCAGCGCGCATCGATGTACAAGGCGAGGCCCAAATAGGCAATCGTGGCCGCCGCAAGGGTGGCGGCCTGGACTTCCGGCGAAGCCTCCCGGGCGGCGAGCGCCGCCGCCGCGCACGCCGCCATCAGCGCGTATCCGGCGAGCGCCGTGCCGCGGTGGCCGAACCCCATGCGCACCACACGCTGGTAGTAGTGCTCGCGATGGGCCTGCCACACTTTTTCCCGCCGGAAGAGGCGCTTCAAGAGGGTAAACGTCGCATCGGCCGCAAAAGGCGAGAACACCAGCACCGGGAACCACAGGGGCCAGCAGTCGGCCTGCCAGCCTGCGATCCCAAGAGATCCGGCGAGGAACCCGAGCGGGATCGAGCCAGCATCCCCCATGAAGATCTTCGCGGGATGGAAGTTGAACAGCAGGAAGGCCGCGGCGGCCGAGGCGATCGAAACCGACACGACCGGCAGCCAGGCGTGGCCGGCGAGCGAAGCGGCAATTGCGCAGGCGCCGAACCCGATCACCGTCATGCCGCCGGCGAGGCCGTCGGATCCGTCCATGAAATTGTAGAAATTGGTGAACCATGCGATGCCGAGCAGCAGCGGCAGGACCCAGGCGACGCCCGGATCCGGCGCGGACACCAGCAGCGCTGCAACGGCGGCGGCGATGTGCGCAGCGAACCGGACCAGCGTGGGAAGTCCGAACAGGTCATCGCCGAACGAAACGGCCGCAAGCGCCAGCGCGACCAGCAGCAGGGCCTGCTCGCGACCGGCCACGAAGGCCAGCGCGGTGGCGGCGCCGGCCATGATGGCGAGGCCGCCGGTCCGGGGCACGGGCACCGCGTGCAGCGAGCGTTCGTTGGGCCGGTCGAGCGCGCGCCCCTTCGCCGCCGGCGACAGCAGGATCGACAGGACCAGCAGTGCGGCGGCGAATGCGAGGGCTGCGGGAACGAGCATGCCCGCCATTTTAGGGAATACCGGGCACCTGTGCCTCGCTACTTGCGGTTCGCCGCCTCGGCATTCAGCAGGGCGTAGTGCGGAGTGAAATCGGGTGCCGTGTCCTCGAGCAGGCGCGTGAAACCTTCGATGACGAAATAGATGCCCTGGTAGCGGTCGATCTCGTAGGGCGTGCGCATCGCTTCGAGGACCTCGAACGCGATCCGCCGGGGCCCGGCGCCGTCCAGCGCGTGGGGCAGTTCCCCGCCGGAAGAGAGCAGGCCGGCCCCGTACGCGCGCAATCCCGACGGCGTGCGCACGAGACCGAACTCGATCGTGTGCCAGTAGAGCCGTGCAAGGAAGGCGAGCCCGCCGAGGCGCAGGGCCTTGAGGCCGCCCTTGCCGTATTCGTACAGGTGGTCCGCGTAGGCCGCATCGAACAACAGCGGCACATGGCCGAAGAAATCGTGGAACAGGTCGGGCTCGACGATGTAGTCGAACTCCCCGGGCTCCCTCAGCCACACCGTGACCGGAAAGCGCCGGTGGGCGAGGTGCGTGAAGAAGGCCTCGTCCGGGATCAGGCCGGGCACGGCGACGATCTCCCACCCGGTGGCGGCGCGCAGGCGTTGCGAGACTGCGCTGAAGCTTGGGATGGCGTTCGCGGCGTCGAGGGTCGACAGCGCCGCGTTGAACTCCGGGCAGGCGTAGCGCGGCACCAGCAGCGATTGGCGCGCGTAGAGCCGACGGTAGAGGTCGTGCTCGGCCGGACCGTAGGCGTCCCAGTCCTGCCTGACCGAGAAATCGGCACCTGCGCGGCTGTAGTCGCCGCGCAACGAAGTCGCGCTCATGCCACTGCCGGCGCCAAGGGCATCGATCCGTTCGCTTCCATGGGATGTCGAACTCCTGCGTCCACTGCCAAGGGGCAAGTATAAGATTACGGTAGCCGCATCAAGACGGCGAACCTACTTCCGAGGAGACTCCCAGTGAATATCAAGGCCTTCCTTCTGCTCGCCGTGCTCGCCTCCCAGGCGGGCATCGCGTCCGCCCAAGGCGCGGATGCGTATCCCTCCAAGCCCGTGCGCTTCGTGGTCGGGTTCCCGCCCGGCGGGGCCAACGACATCCTCGGCCGGCTGGTCGGGGCGAAGTTGCAGGAAAAGTTCGGGCAGACTTTCGTGATCGAGAACAAGCCCGGCGCGAATGCGATCATCGGCACCGATTTCGTCGCCAAGTCCGCGCCGGACGGCTACACGCTGCTGATCGGTGCGAGCGGGGCGATGACGTTCAATCCCGGCCTCTACTCGAAGCTGCCTTACGACCCGGTGAAGGATTTTGCGCCGGTGACGATGATCGGGTCGTTCCCGCTCGTGCTGGCGGTGGCCCCCTCCATCGGCGTGGCCAGCGTGAAGGAACTGGTGGCGCTGGCCAAGACGAAGCCCGGCGTGCTGAACTACGGGGCCGGCTCCACGCCGTTCCAGCTCGCCGCCGAACTCTTCAAGATACAGACCGGCACCGACTTCAAGCACGTGCCTTACAAGGGCAGCGCGGCGACCGTCAACGGGCTGCTTGGCGGGGAAATCGCGCTGACCTTCGTCGACAGCCCGCCCGTGGTGGCGCAGATCAGGGCCGGAAAGCTGCGCGGACTCGCGGTGACTTCGCCGAAGCGCGCGCCCTTCATGCCCGAAATGCCGACCGCGATCGAAGCCGGCGTGCCCGAGTTCGAAGTGGTGCTGTGGACGAGCCTTTTCGCGCCTGCCGGCACGCCCGACACCATCGTCAGGAAGCTGCAGGGGGAGATCGCGAAGATCGTCCAGCTGCCCGAGATCCGCGAGCGCATGACTGCGATCGGCATCGACCCGATCGGCGGCACGCCCGAAGAATTGGCGGCCCAGTTGCGAACCGACCTCGCCCGCTGGACGAAGGTGGCGCGTAGCGCAGGGATCAAGGCCGACTAGGTCCTGACCGGCATCCGCCGGAAGCCGCGGAAGCGCACGCGGCGGTCGCGCTCCGGCGGGCCGGAGAGTTCGAGGTCCGGGTACCGCGCGACCAGCCGTCCGATGGCGATGCGTGCCTCCAGGCGTGCGACGTTCATGCCGGCGCAGGCGTGCTCGCCCTGCCCGAAAGCCACGTGCCGGTTGGGCTTGCGCCCGATGTCGAAGCGTTCGGCCTGCGGGAACTGCGTTGCGTCGCGATTCGCCGCGCCGATGCCGATGGTGATAAGCGTGCCTTCCGGCAGTGCCCTTCCGCCGATTTCCATGGGGGCGCCCAGCCGCCGGTTGTTCAGCTGGATCGAGCCCTCGTAGCGCAGCATCTCCTCCACGGCGGTATTCACGAGCGACGGGTCCGAGCGCAGGCGCGCGAGTTCCTGCGGATGGGTCAGCAACAGCCAGGCGCCATTGCCGATCAGGTTGGTGGTGGTCTCGTGCCCGGCGTTCAGCATGAAGATGCAGTTATGGAGCAACTCGGGTTCCGTGAGCTGCTCCCCGTCCTTCTCGCCCTGGATCAGGCGGGTGAGCACGTCGCTTTCGTAATCGCCGGGGGTGCGCCGCCGGTCGGCGATGAGGCCGCGCAGGTAGTCGACGAACTCGGTGACCGCCCGGTTGCCACGCGCGAGGATCTCGGGGCCGGGCGCGGGCTCGAGGCCGGAAAGGATCGCGAGCGACCAGTCGCGCAGGGGCCCGCGGTCGCTTCTCGGCACCTCGAGCAGGTTGCCGATCACCTCCACCGGGATCTGCGCGGCGAACCGGTCGATGAAATCCAGTTCGCCCGCGCCCGCCATGGCGTCGAGCAGGCCGTCGACGAGGCGCGTGACGTCGGCTTCCATCCGCGCGATCGCACGCTGGTTCAGCGCGCCCATCATCAGGCGGCGCACGCGGGTGTGCAGCGGAGGGTCGTTGAAAACGAGGCTGGAAGTGTGGTGCTCGTACAGGGGCGTGTCGCCGAATTTGGGCTTGAATTCGGCTTTCTTGTCCGACAGTGCCCGCGGGTCGCGATAGACGGCCATCACGTCGTCGTAACGGGACAGGAACACGCCGCCGCCCTCGAGTTCGTGCACCGGGTCGTGCTCGCGCAGCGCCGAGTAGTACCGGTAAGGGTCGTCGATGAAGTCCTGCGGGACGCGCGCGAGCTGGAAGTCCCGGGCGAGGATGCGTGGATCCATTCGGCTATTATGCATCCTTCATTCGTCCGCATACCTCGCCAGGAGCACCATGCAGCGCGTCCCGTCCGCAGCCTTCGACCCGACCCTGGAAAAGCGCCTCGAGGCGCTGTGGGGCAAGCCGGTGAACCTGTACAAGGCGCTCGCCAACCACCCGGCCTTCGTTGGCGCGTGGACCGAGTTCGCTCAGTCCATGCGC
Organism: Burkholderiales bacterium; assembly: GCA_965279075.1. GTDB lineage: Bacteria > Pseudomonadota > Gammaproteobacteria > Burkholderiales > SG8-39 > SZAS-79. The sequence goes on from CBDIHI010000006.1 coordinate 113,994, forward strand.
GCCGACACGAAGACTCCGCGCGCGCTGCGCGAGCTGATGATCCTGCGCTCGGGACAGGTGCAGCAGTCCGAGTACGAGTGGGCGCAGCACCTGCGCATGGCGCGCAAGGCCGGCGTGCGCGAGGCGCAGATCGATGCGCTCGCCCAATGGCGCACGTCGGAGGAGTTCGACGCGCGCGAACGCGCGGCGCTCGGCATTGCGGAAGCCGTGACTGCCGGCAAGGTGGACGACGCGACCTGGGCCGAAGGCGTGGCGCAGTTTTCGAACGAGGAAATGGTCGAGCTCGTCCTCGTGGCGGGGTTCTACTCGATGGTGGGCAGGGTGCTCGACGCGTTGCGTGTCGAGCTCGACGACGACATCCGCGACTACGCGCCGCGGCTGCCTTAAGCGCGGGGAGGCGCCCGATGGAGCGCAAGAGCTACCGGTACTACGACCTCGTGATGGCGGCGTTCGTCACCATCCTGATCTGCTCCAACCTGATCGGCCCGGCGAAGATCGCCCAGCTGGACCTGCCCCTGCTCGGCGTAGTGACCTTCGGCGCGGGCGTGCTGTTCTTCCCGATCTCGTATGTGTTTGGCGACGTGCTGACCGAGGTCTACGGCTACGACCGCGCGCGCAAGGTGATCTGGGCCGGGTTCGCGGGCCTCGCGTTCGCGTCCTTCATGGCCACGGTGGTGGTTGCCCTCCCGCCCGCGCCCTTCTGGAACAACCAGGCGGCCTACGAGGTCGCGTTCGGTTCGACCTGGCGCATCGTGGCGGCGTCGATGTTCGCGTACTTCTGCGGCGAGTTCGTGAACTCGTTCGTGCTGGCGAAGATGAAGATCCTCACCAAAGGGCGCTGGCTGTGGACCCGGACCATCGGCTCCACGATCGCCGGCGAGGCGATCGACTCGGCGCTCTTCTACCCCCTGGCCTTCTACGGCACCGGGATCATCCCGGACGAGAAGCTCCCGCTGGTGATGCTGGCGCAGTTCGTCACCAAGGTGGGCGTGGAGGTCGTGTTCACGCCGGTCACCTACAAGATCGTGAACGCGCTCAAGCGCCTCGAGCACGAGGACTACTACGACCGCAGGACGAACTTCAACCCGTTCGCGCTGAAGCCATAATTTATGAAATTAGTTCTTAGAACCCGAGTCCCGGAGCCGGTCTCCGGGTGATTCGGATACCGGTTCTGGTATGCCAGGCGGGGTTGGAAGCAGGACCTTCCCGGCGCGGATCGCTTCCAGGATGCGACGCAGCCTGAACCGGGCTTCGCTCGGCACGTCGTCCACCAGCACCTTGTCCTCGACCTGCACGTAGTACTGGCCCGCGTAGCGGTCGCCCTCGCGCTGGTGCCAGACGAGCAGGCTGTGCCCGCCCAGGGCCACTTCCGCGGCGAGCCGGTTCTGCGGCGTGAAGTATTGCGCGTACACCTGCTTGAATCCGTCGTCCCCGACCGCGCTCTTGTAGTCGTGCAGGACCTCGTACCGGCGGCGCGGCGCGTTGGAGAGCATCGCGGCGTCTTCCACGGCGCCCGAGGTCAGGTACCGGTTCAGCAGGCGGGCGGTGTTCAGCGCGCTGGTCGGCTCGAGCTGCACGGCCGGGTCGGCGAGGTGGGCTCCCGGCGGGAACGCGCGAATCGAGTAGTGGACCGTCTCGCCGTCGAGTTCCACCGTGCGGTCGGCCAGCGGCTGGCCGGGCGCGAGCGCCGCGTACGCGAGGAGGACCGGCACGGTCCACCATTTCCCGTTGGGCTTCACGGCCGGCACCAGGAAGGCGGGGTGGCCCCGGTGCTCAGGCCGCGCGGGCGACCGGTGCCGCCGGGTTGCGAAAGCGCGCCATCAGCGCCTCGCGCCTGCCGTCCGCGGCGACGATGTTTTTGGCCTTGATGTGGCCGTAGCCGCGGATCGACTCGGGCAGGCTCGCGACCTCGACCGCCAGCGAGAGGTTCTCGCGCGTGAGGCCGCGGAGCAGTTCGTCGACCGTGCCCTCGTAGTCGGCCACGAGCCGGCGCTCCGCGCGCCTTTCGTCGGTATGCCCGAACGGGTCGAGCGCGGTGCCGCGCAGGCCCTTCAGCTTCGCGAGCAGGCGGAACGCGGCCATCATCCACGGGCCGAAGGTCATCTTGCGCGGTTCGCCGGTCTGCGGGTCGGCCTTGGCGAGGAGCGGCGGGGCGAGGTGGAACACGAGCTTGTAGTCGCCCTCGAACATGGCGTCGATCTTCTTCCTGAACCCGCCGTCCGAATGCAGTCGCGCGACCTCGTACTCGTCCTTGTAGGCCATCAGCTTCGCGCCGTAGCGCGCCACCGCCTTCGCGAGTTCCTCGCCGCCCGCGAGCCGGCCCTCGGCCTCGCTCACCCGGGCCACCAGGGCCGAATAGCGCGCGGCATAGCGCGCGTCCTGGTATTCCGTGAGCAGTTTCACGCGGCGTTCCACCAGCTCGTCCAGCGTGCGGGAGAAGTGCTGCGAAATCGGGATCACGTCGGCCGGGGTCGCGGCCCTGCGCACGCCTTCCAGGTCCGTGGCGGCACGGCGGCCCCAGACGAAGCTTTTACGGTTGAACTCCACCGCAATGCCGTTCAACTCGATCGCGCGCTCGATCGCGCCCGCCGACAGCGGCACCCAGCCCTTCTGGTACGCATAGCCCAGCATGAACATGTTGGTGGCGATCGAATCGCCCATCAGGCTGGTCGCCATCTCGGCGGCGGCCACGAAGTCGGCATCCTTGCCGCCGCAGGCCTCGCGCACGTCATGCTGCAGGTCGCTGCCGGGCAACTGCCAGTCCGGGTTCTTCACGAACTCGGCCGTGGGCGCAGTGGTTGCATTCACCACGGCCTTCGTGCGACCGGCCGACATCGTGCCGAGCGCATCGGCGCTGGCGGTGACCACGAGGTCGCAGCCGATGACGAGGTCGGCGTTGCCGGTACCGATCCGCGCCGCGTGCAGTTCCCCGGGCGTCCGGGCGATCTTCACGTGAGACATCACGGGCCCGCCTTTCTGCGCGAGGCCGGACATGTCCAGCACCGACACGCCCTTGCCCTCGAGATGGCCGGCCATCGCGAGGATCTGGCCGATCGTCACCACGCCGGTGCCGCCGATGCCGGTGACCAGCACGCTGCAGGGCTCGTCGAGCGACGCGGGTTGCGGATCGATCAGGGCCGGGAACGATCCGCCGCCTTCCTTGGGCGCCGCCTTGCCCTTCCTCAGCGCGCCGCCTTCGACGGTCACGAAGCTCGGGCAGAAGCCCTTCACGCACGAGAAATCCTTGTTGCACGTGGACTGGTTGACCCGGCGCTTGCGGCCGAACTCGGTTTCAAGGGGCTCGACCGACAGGCAATTCGATTTCGTGCTGCAGTCGCCGCAGCCCTCGCACACGGCCTCGTTGATGACCGCGCGCTTGGCCGGGTCGGGATAGGCGTTGCGCTTCCTGCGGCGGCGTTTCTCGGAGGCGCAGGTCTGGTCGTAAATCAGCGCGGAGACGCCGGGCATCTCGCGCAGCTCGCGCTGCACCTGGTCGAGTTCGTCGCGATGCCGGACCGTGACGCCCGGCGCCCAGTTCGTCCCCGGCGCGTACTTTTCCGGCTCGTCGGTGACGACGACGATCGGCGTCACCCCTTCGGCGGCGATCTGCCGCGAAATCGTCGGCGGGTCGAGCGGGCCGTCGTGGTGCTGGCCGCCGGTCATGGCGACCGCGTCGTTGAAGAGGATCTTGTAGGTCATCGTGACCCTGGCGGCCACGGCCGCGCGGATCGCCATCAGGCCCGAGTGGAAGTACGTGCCGTCGCCCAGGTTGGCGAAGATGTGCTTGGTGTCGCAGAACGGCGCCTGGCCGATCCACGGGGCGCCTTCGCCGCCCATGTGCGTGAAGGTGGAAGTGTTCCGGTCCATCCACACGGCCATGAAGTGGCAGCCGATGCCTGCGGTGGCGCGGCTGCCTTCGGGTACGCGCGTCGACGTGTTGTGCGGACAGCCCGAGCAGAAGTAAGGCTGGCGCACCGAGGTGACGCGCGGGCGGGCTAGGGCTTTTTCCTTCGCGTCGAGGAAGGCGAGGCGGGCGCGGTACCTCTCCCCGAGAAGCTTGTCGAGGCCGAGCTTCGCGAAACGCTTGGCCAGCGCGCGCGCGACGATGGCGGGCGAATGCTCGTACTGCGCCGGCAGGAGCCACGTGCCCGCGGGCTGGCCGGACGACTGGCTCCACTCGCCGTTGTCGTCGAACTTGCCGACCACGCGGGGGGCGCGTTTACCTTCCTCCCAGGTGTAGAGCTCTTCCTTGATCTGGTATTCGATCAGCTGGCGCTTTTCCTCGACGACGAGGATCTCTTCCAGTCCTTCGGCGAAGCGGCGCGCGCCCTGCGGCTCGAGCGGCCAGGGCATCGCCACCTTGTAGACGCGAAGGCCGATGTCACGGGCGACGTCCTCGTCGATGCCGAGGTCGGCCAGCGCCTGCATGGTGTCGCCGAACGATTTTCCGGTGGTGACGATGCCAAGGCGCGCGCGCGGCGAGTCCCAGACGAGACGGTCGAGCTTGTTGGCACGCGCGTAGGCGACCGCAGCGTAGACCTTGTAGTCGAGGAGGCGCGCTTCCTGCTCGAGGATGCCGTCCGGCCAGCGGATATTGAGCCCGCCCTGCGGCAGCACGAAGTCATCGGGGACGACGACCTTCACGCGGTGCGGGTCGACGTCGACCGAGGCGCCCGACTCGACCACGTCGGTCACGCACTTGAACCCGATCCAGCAGCCCGAGTAGCGGCTCATCGCGAAACCGTGCAGGCCGTAGTCGAGGTACTCCTGCACTGAGGACGGGTTGAGGACCGGGATCAGGCAGGCCTTGAGGATGTGCTCGCTCTGGTGGGCGAGCGTGGACGACTTGGCCGCGTGGTCGTCGCCCGCGAGCACCAGCACGCCGCCGTGCTTCGCCGAGCCTGCGGCGTTGCCGTGCTTGAACACGTCGCCGCAGCGGTCCACGCCCGGGCCCTTGCCGTACCACATCGAGAACACGCCGTCGTACTTCGCGCCCTGGAAGAGGTTCACCTGCTGCGTGCCCCAGATTGCCGTGGCTGCGAGGTCCTCGTTCACCCCGGGCTGGAACTTGACGTGGTGCTGCTCGAGGTGGGTCTTCGCGCCGTGGAAGGACTGGTCGACGCCGCCGAGCGGCGAGCCGCGGTAGCCGGAGACGAATCCCGCGGTGTTGAGCCCCGCGGCGAGGTCGCGCGTCCTCTGCATCATCGGCAGGCGCACCAGCGCCTGGGTGCCGGTGAGGAAAACGCGGCCCGAATCGAGCGTGTACTTGTCGTCGAGGGAGGCCTTGGCGAGGGCGGCGGGAGCGACCGGGGCGTTCATGGATTCGCCTCCTTGAAAAGAGGGTTTGCTATGGGCGGCGCGAAGCGAATCGAGACTAGCACAATCGCCCTACCTTGCAGGCAACGGCTTGTCCCAGTACGGCTCGGGCCCGAACGACTCGGCGAGGAAGTCGATGAACGCGCGTGTCTTCGCCGGAAGGTGCCTGCGGTGCGGGTACACCGCGTAGATCGCCACGTCGCTGTCGAACGTATAGCCCGGGCAGAGCGCGACGAGCGACCCGTCTTCGAGGTGGCGGCGCACGTCCCACGTCGACTTCAGCGCGATGCCCAGGCCCGCGAGCGCCCATTCCCGCAGCACCTCCCAGTTGTCGCAGGCGTAGTTGCCGGTCACGCGCACCTTGCCGCGCTTGCCCACCGGGCCGCGGTAGTCCCAGGTCTGCGTGAACCCCTGGCCCCAGTCGGCCAGCAGGCAGTTGTGGCCCTCGAACTCGGCAGGCGTCTTCGGCGTGCCGTGCCGCCGCAGGTACTCGGGGCTCGCGCAGACCACGCGCCGGTTCGGCGCGAGCTTGCGCGCCGCGAGCGACGAGTCCTCCAGCTCGGCGATGCGGATCGCCACGTCGAACCCCTCCTCCAGCATGTTGACGCGGCGGTCCGAAAGGCTCAGCGCGAGCTGCAGCTTCGGATAGAGCCTGGCGAACTTCGGCACCAGCGGCGCAATGTGCTGGTGGCCGAATGCCGAGGACATTGCGACGCGCAGGATCCCCTGCGGCTCGACCCGGCCCGCCGAGATGCTCGCGTCGGCTTCGTCGATTTCGGCAAGGATGCGGCTGCAGGTGTCGTAGTAGCTCGCACCCTCGTCGGTCAGGCTGGTGCGCCGCGTGGTGCGGTTCAGCAGGCGTACCCCGAGGCGTGTTTCAAGGGCCGCCAGCCGGCGACTGACCACGGCGGTGGACAGCCCGAGGTCCCGGGCAGCCGCGGACAGGCTGCCGGTCGTCACCACCCGGGTAAAGATCGCCATTTCCTGCAGGTTGTCGGACATATTGTTGTGATTAGTGCAAAGGTGTTTTGGAATATTCGCCCATTCTCAATTCAATCGCAAACACTTACATTTGTCGCATCGCAACATCACATCGGAATACGAATCATGAACGCCAGCGAGATCGAGTTCATCGAAGCAAGGCTCCCGGCCGGCCTCCAGAGGATTCCTTCGCCGGAACAAATGGACCGTTTGATGGCCATCGCCAGGCGGGAGCGCAACCGGCACATGGCAGAAGCTTTCAACGGGTTCGTGGCGGGCGCCAGGGCTTTCCTGCGCGCGATCCGTCGCAATGCGCAGGCGTGCTCCGACGCCCGCCTCCACTCCCACGCTTAACCGGTCGCGACCGCCGCAGCACCTCCTCCTCCTCCTCCGCTGCGGCGGACTTGTCCCGCCCCGCGCTCCGCGCGGGGCGGGGACGCGTTAAGCACCATCAGCACCCGGGCGCGCAGTGCGCGCGCCCGATTCCGCCGGCATTCCCGGACGGTCGCTCAGGCGATCGACTTCCACATGTCGATGTCGCGCTTCGCAGTCCAGATTCGCGGATGCGAGATGCCGCTCGCCTCGTCATAGGCGCGCGACACGTCGAAGGGCATGCAGTGCTCGTAGATGGGATACGCACCGTAAGCGGGATCCATCCTGCGCTTGGTCGACTGGTAGACCTCCTTCATCGACCGGCCCGCTTTCACGCCGCGCCGCGCCGAGTCGAGCAGCCCGCGCACGAAATCCTGCGTGAACCTGATCGCCTTGAGCGACTCGCCCGGCGTCTTCAGGGCGGGCCCGCGGCCGGGGACCAGTGCGCGGGGCTTCAGCGCGACGAGCCGGTCCAGCGTCGCCGGCCAGTCCTGCAGGTGCGCATCGCCCGTGTAGATGCCGGCCTTGTATTCCACCAGGTCGCCGGAGAAGAGCACTTTCTGCGCGGGAATCCAGACGATCGTGTCGCCCGCGGTGTGGCCCCGGCCGGCGTGGATGATGCGGACCTCGAGCTTGCCCATCATCACCGTCATTTCCTGCCGGAAGACCATGGTCGGCCACGTCAGGCCGGGAATCGTTTCCTTGCCGCGGAAGAGCCGCGGGAAGCGGCCGATCTCGCTCGCCATGTCCTGCTTGCCGCGCTCCCGGATGAGCTCCAGCGTCGCGTCGCTTGCGATGACCTGCTGCGCCTTGAACGCGGAAGCGCCGAGCACGCGCACCGCATGGTAGTGGGACAGCACCACATACTTGATCGGCTTGGAGGTGACCTTGCGGATGCGCCTGATGACCTCGCGAGCCATCAGGGGCGTGGCCTGCGCGTCGATCACCATCACGCTGTCGTCGCCGACGATGACACCGGTGTTGGGGTCGCCCTCGGCGGTGAACGCGTAGGCGTTCGCCGAAAGCCTCTCGAACTTGATCTTCTTGGGCTTGAGGTCGCCCTGGGATGCGAAAGTCGCCATGCACTGCTCCTGGTTCAGGCGACCGCGATGTCGATCTGCTCGAGGCGGTAGCCGTAGTTGTAGACGGGGACGACGCGAAAGCCCGTTTCGGGCCTCAGGTCGAGCTTCTTGCGCACCTGGCTGACGTGCGTGTCGACCGTACGCGTGGCCAGGTCGCCGCTCTGGCCCCACACCGCTTCGCGCAGGTGCCCGCGCGAAAGCAGCCGCCCGAGGTTGCGGAACAGCACCACCGCCAGGTCGAATTCCTTGGGCGTCAGGTCCACCGACTTGCCGTTGTGGCGGATTTCGCCGCGCTGGGTGTCGATCTCGTAGGGGGGGAAGCTGAGCAGTTTCTGCTCCTGATGGGGGTAGGCCCGACGCAGCAGCGCGTGCACGCGAGCGAGCAGTTCCTGCCGGCGCGCGGGCTTCACCATGTAGTCGTCGGCCCCGGCTTCGAGGGCGAACACGATGTCCTCTTCCGAATCGCGCACCGTGACGAACAGCACCGGCACGAGCTTGGAAATGTTGCTGCGGATCCATTTCAGCACATCGGCGCCGGAAACGTCGGGCACCTGCCAGTCGAGCACGTAGATGTCGAAGCTCTCCCGCCCGGCCAGGCGCATGGTCTCACGCCCGCTTGTATAGGCGTGCACGTCGTGGCCGGCGTCGGACAGCCAGCGCTTGAGCAGCGCGAGCTGGTCAGGATCGTCTTCCAGGATTGCAATACGCAATGAGTTCTCCAGCTGTTGGGCTTTACGTTCTTTGACACGAATCATAAGCCCAACCGCATCGGTTCATAAAGCGGTGGAGGAGGGACAGGGAGATCCGGGCGCATATGGCAGAATGCGGCGCTTTCCCGGCACGGAAGGGCACCCAATGCGAATCGCAATCCTCGGCGGCGGCACGATCGCGCGCCTGTTCCTCGAGCACATCCGGCGCGGCGACCTCGGCGCCGGCATCGAAGTCGCCGGGATCTGCGGGCGCAGCGCGGCCTCCGCGGGAGTCCCCCTCGCCAGCGAGTACGGCGTGCCCTTCGTCGTGGGCGTGGCCGCGCTGATGGCCACGAAGCCCGATGTGGTGATCGAGGCCGCGTCGCACGATGCCGTGCGCGAGCACCTGGTGAAACTGCTTTCGGCGCGTATCGCGGTGATCGTCCTGTCCGGGGGCGCGCTCGTCGACGACAGGCTGCGCGCGGCGGCCGAGGACGCCGCGCAGGCTAACGATGCGCTGCTCTATGTGCCTTCCGGCGGGATCGGAGCGCTGGACGCCCTCAAGGCGGCTTGCATCGCCGGCGTCGACGAGGCGACCATCCAGGTGGCGAAGCCGCCCGCGGCCTGGAAGAAGATCGACTACGTGGACGCCATGGGGATCGACCTGGACAACCTTCGCGAGGCGAAGGTGCTCTTCGAGGGCTCCGCCCGGGACGGGGTGCCCCATTTCCCCCAGAACGTGAACATCGCGGCGGTGCTGTCGATGGCGGGCATCGGCTTCGACCGCACACGGCTTCGAGTGGTGGCCGATCCTGCGCTGACTTTCAACACCCACACGATCCGGATCAGCGGGGCCAGCGGGAAGATCACGATCGTGCTCGAGAACGTGCCGGCCCCGGAGAATCCCAAGACCGCCTGGCTCGCCTGCTACAGCGCGCTGGCGGCGCTCAAGCTGATGAATTCCCGGGTCCGCTACGGAACCTAGGCGGGTAAACAGCCAAGTTAAATGTAAGTGCACGCTACCAATTTATTTGGCGCCAGGCACGGCGCTCACCTCGGCCTTCGCAGCGCGTGTTGACTAACTGGCGGAATTCCCACATAATTTCAGGTTCCGCCGGAGGGGTGCCCGAGTGGTTAAAGGGGGCAGACTGTAAATCTGTTGGCCTTGCGCCTACGTTGGTTCGAATCCAACCTCCTCCACCAGGCACTCTTTTCGGGCGAAACGGGGGTCTGGCGGCGCGGTAGATGTGGTGGGTGGAAAGGCGGATTGGACAGGGCAAAGGGCGGGTGTAGCTCAATGGTAGAGCAGAAGCCTTCCAAGCTTATGACGAGGGTTCGATTCCCTTCACCCGCTCCAGCGAATTCGCCCATGTAGCTCAGTGGTAGAGCACTCCCTTGGTAAGGGAGAGGTCACGCGTTCAATCCGCGTCATGGGCACCAGGCAGGCGCAGCAGGCAGCACGGCAGACGGCACGGCGAAGCACCGGACTAACACAGCGAACTGAAACTTCACTCGGGAAGATCATGGCAAAAGGCAAATTCGAACGTACGAAGCCGCACGTGAACGTAGGGACGATTGGTCACGTGGACCATGGGAAGACCACGCTGACGGCGGCGATCACGACGGTGCTGTCGAAGAAGTTTGGCGGCGAGGCGAAGGCGTACGACCAGATCGATGCGGCGCCGGAGGAGAAGGCGCGCGGGATCACGATCAACACGGCGCACGTGGAGTACGAGACTTCGAAGCGGCACTACGCGCACGTGGACTGCCCGGGTCACGCGGACTACATCAAGAACATGATCACGGGGGCGGCGCAGATGGACGGCGCGATCCTGGTGGTGTCGGCGGCGGACGGCCCGATGCCGCAGACGCGCGAGCACATCCTGCTGGCGCGCCAGGTGGGTGTTCCGTACATCGTGGTGTTCATGAACAAGGCCGACATGGTCGACGATGCGGAGCTGCTGGAGCTCGTCGAGATGGAGGTGCGGGAGCTGCTGTCGAAGTACGAATTCCCGGGGGACACGACGCCGATCGTGATCGGTTCGGCGCTGAAGGCGCTGGAGGGGGATACGAGCGACATGGGCGAAGGGGCGATCATGAAGCTGGCCGACGCGCTGGACTCCTACATTCCGACGCCGGAGCGTGCGATCGACGGGGCGTTCCTGATGCCGGTGGAGGACGTGTTCTCGATCTCGGGTCGTGGGACGGTGGTGACGGGGCGGGTTGAGCGCGGGATCGTGAAGATCGGCGACGAGATCGAGATCGTGGGTCTGAAGGCGACGCTGAAGACGGTGTGCACGGGCGTGGAGATGTTCAGGAAGCTGCTGGACCAGGGCCAGGCGGGGGACAACCTTGGGGTGCTGCTGCGCGGCACGAAGCGAGAGGAAGTGGAGAGGGGGCAGGTGCTGGCCAAGCCCGGTTCGATCATGCCGCACACGAAGTTCGAGTGCGAGGTGTACGTGCTGTCGAAGGAAGAGGGCGGGAGGCATACGCCGTTCTTCAACAATTACCGTCCGCAGTTCTACTTCAGGACGACGGACGTGACGGGCGCGGTGGTGCTGCCGGCGGGCACGGAGATGGTGATGCCCGGGGACAACATCAAGATGGTGGTGACGCTGATTGCGCCGATCGCGATGGAGCAGGGCCTGCGCTTCGCGATCCGCGAAGGCGGCAAGACCGTCGGCGCAGGCGTCGTCGCCAAGGTGATCGAGTAGGAAGGGCTTACCCCGCAGGCCAATAGCTCAACTGGCAGAGCGTCGGTCTCCAAAACCGAAGGTTGGGGGTTCGATTCCCTCTTGGCCTGCCAAATGGTTCAAGCAAGACGCGCGGTACACATAACGGGCTGCTGAAGCACGAAGATGGCGGATACGATCAAGTTGGTGGTGGCGGCGCTGCTGGTGGCCGCGGGAATCGCGGGTTTCTACGCGCTGGGCGAATCCGCGCAGATCCTCAAGATCCTCGCGGTGCTTGCGGGAATATTCGCGGGTTGCGCGGCGGCGTGGTTCACCGCGCCGGGCCGGCAATTCGTTGCGTTCGCCAGCGAGGCGGTGGTCGAGGCCAAGAAAGTCGTCTGGCCCACGCGCAAGGAAACGATCCAGACGACCGCGGCGGTGTTCGCGTTCGTCTTCGTGATGGCGGTGTTTCTCTGGGTGAGCGACAAGACGCTGGAATGGGTCCTGTACGACATCATCCTGGGGTGGAAAAAGACATGACCGGAACTACGGCAGGAAGCGAATCGAACGCGTCGGCGAGCAAGCGCTGGTACGTGGTGCACGCCTATTCGGGCTTCGAGAAGTCGGTGCAGCGGGCCCTCGAGGACCGCATCAGCCGCGCCGGCATGCAGGGCATGTTCGGCAAGATCCTGGTGCCCGTCGAGGAGGTCGTCGAGATGAAGGGCGGCCAGAAGCACATGTCGGAGCGCAAGTTCTTCCCCGGCTACGTGCTGGTCGAGATGGAGATGAACGACGACACGTGGCACCTGGTGAAGAACACCAACAAGGTCACCGGGTTCGTCGGCGGCACGGCCACCAAGCCCTCGCCGATCCCGCAGCGCGAGGTCGACGCGATCATGCAGCAGGTCAGGGAGGGGGTCGAGAAGCCCAAGCCCAAGGTGCTGTTCGAGGTCGGCGAGCTGGTGCGGGTGAAGGACGGCCCGTTCACCGACTTCCAGGGCTCGGTCGAGGACGTGAACTACGAGAAGAGCCGGCTGCGCGTGGCGGTCACCATTTTTGGACGCTCGACCCCGGTCGAGCTGGAGTTCGGACAGGTCGAGAAGGCCTGAGTTTCGTTTTTTTTTTGCACTGACCACGGGGAGAGCGCCGCAAGCCGGCGTTCGATCGGACCCGCAAGGAGAGCCATATGGCTAAGAAGATTGTCGGCTACGTGAAGTTGCAAGTGCCGGCGGGCAAGGCGAATCCCTCGCCGCCCATCGGTCCCGCCCTCGGCCAGCGCGGCCTGAACATCATGGAATTCTGCAAGGCGTTCAACGCCCAGACGCAGAAGGTCGAGCCGGGCCTGCCCCTGCCGGTGGTGATCACCGCGTACGCGGACAAGAGCTTCACGTTCATCATCAAGACGCCGCCCGTGACGGTGCTGATCAAGAAGGCTGCGGGCCTCGACAAGGGCAGCCCGCGCCCGCACACCGACAAGGTCGGCAAGATCACCAAGAAGCAGGTCGAGGACATCGCGAAGGTGAAGATGCCCGACCTCAACGCCGCAAGTCTCGAAGCCGCGATGAAGACCGTCGCCGGCAGCGCCCGCTCGATGGGCGTCGTAGTGGAGGGAATGTAACCATGGCCCAAATCTCCAAGCGCCGCCAGGCACTGGCAGGCAAGGTCGACCGCGAGAAGTCCTACCCCGCGATCGACGCGTTCAAGCTCGTCAAGGACACCGCCACCGCCAAGTTCGACGAGTCCGTCGACGTCGCGGTGAACCTCGGCATCGACGCCAAGAAATCCGACCAGACGGTGCGCGGCGCGGTCGTGCTGCCGGCCGGCACGGGCAAGTCGGTGCGCGTCGCCGTGTTCGCGCAGGGCGAGAAGGCCGCCGCGGCCACAGCCGCGGGTGCCGACATCGTCGGCTTCGAGGACCTCGCCGAGCAGATCAAGGCCGGCAAGCTCGACTTCGACGTAGTCATCGCCTCCCCCGACACCATGCGCGTCGTCGGCCAGTTGGGCCAGATCCTCGGCCCGCGCGGCCTGATGCCGAACCCGAAGGTCGGCACCGTGACGCCGGACGTGGCCGGTGCGGTCAAGAACGCCAAAGCCGGCCAGGTGCAGTTCCGCGCCGACAAGGCCGGCATCGTCCAGTGCACGATCGGGCGCGCTTCGTTCGCGCCGGAGGCGCTGACCGAGAACCTGAAGGCCCTGGTCGAGGCGCTGAACCGCGCCAAGCCGAGCAGCACGAAGGGCATCTACCTGCGCAAGCTTTCCGTGTCGAGCACGATGGGCGTCGGCGTCAAGGTCGACGTCGCCTCGGTTTCCGCACAGCAGCAGCAACAGCAGTAACCACTTTGGGCAACCGCCTCCCGCAAGGGGGCGGTCGTCTAAGACCGTAGGGGTCCCGGGCGTTTTGCCGGGGCTTAAACAGAGCTACCACCCTACGCAGACGGTGTACCCGAAGCCAGGACCGCAAGTCCTGAAGAACGGTCGCCGATGGTGGGCCGCAGGCGCGGGGCTGGATCCGCGCGGCGCCCCGTTTTCGCAACAGTTAGACCAGGAGGTAGACCTTTGGGCATGAGTCTGGAGCAGAAGCAGACCGTCGTCTCGGAAATCGCCGCGAAGCTGGGCAAGGCCCAGGCGGTGATCGTCGCGGAATATCGCGGCCTCGACGTCGGTCGCATCACGGACCTGCGGGCCAGGGCGCGCAACTCCGGTGTTTACCTGCGGGTGCTGAAGAACACCCTCGCGCGGAGGGCCGTCACCGGCACGCCGTTCGAGAAGCTGGCCGACCAGATGATCGGCCCGCTGATGTACGGCATCGCGCAGGACCCGGTGGCAGGCGCCAAGGCGCTGTCCGAGTTCGCCAAGGACAATGACAAGTTCGTAATCAAGGGTGGGGCGATGCACAACTCCCTGATGTCCGCCAAGGACATCAAGACGTTGGCAACGATGCCCAGCCGCGACGAACTCATTGCCACGCTGCTCGGCACCATGCAGGCGCCTGTGGCCAAGTTCGTCCGCACCATGAATGAGGTGCCGACCGGATTTGTCCGCGTGCTTGCAGCAGTCCGCGACCAGAAAGAGAAGCAATCGGCCTGACGGCCGGATTACCCCAACCATTCTTCAGGCATACATTTTTTCGGAGTAGAACATGGAACGTGCACAGATCCTCGAAGCAGTCTCGAACATGACCGTCCTCGAGCTCTCGCAGCTCATCAAGGACATGGAAGAGAAGTTCGGCGTGTCCGCCGCCGCCGCCGTCGCGGTTGCCGGCCCGGCCGCCGGCCCGGCCGCCGCTGCCGTGGAAGAGAAGACCGAGTTCACCGTCGTGCTGACCGCGGCCGGCGAGAACAAGGTCAACGTCATCAAGGCCGTGCGCGAAATCACGGGCCTGGGCCTCAAGGAAGCCAAGGACCTCGTCGATGGCGCGCCGAAGCCCGTCAAGGAAGGCGTGAACAAGGCCGACTCCGACGCGATCGTGAAGAAGATCACGGACGCCGGCGGCAAGGTCGAAGTCAAGTAACAGGCATTGCAGGCAGGCGGCCCGGGAGCCTTCCCGGGCCGCGCGCCTCTTTACACATACTCAACAGAGTGCAAAGCCAAGCCGCCGCCGCTGCCGCCCCAGGGTTGCGCCGCGCCGTTTTGGCTTTGTCCTCTGAAACACCCTGGGGGACGCGGGGCATCGCCCCGCAACTCTTCCACTGATCGGGAGCATTCATGACCTATTCCCTGACCGAGCGTAAACGCATCCGCAAGAGCTTCGCCAAGCGGGCCGCCGTGCTGGACGTGCCGTTCCTGCTGGCCACGCAACTGGAGTCCTTCACCGCGTTCCTGCAGGCGGATGTCGCCGGCGAGTCGCGCAAGAACGAAGGCCTGCAGGCGGCGTTCACCTCGATCTTCCCGATCAGCAGCCATTCGGGCAACGCGAGGCTGGAATTCGTCAGCTACGCCCTCGGCGAGCCCCCGTTCGACGTCAAGGAATGCCAGCAGCGCGGCCTGACCTTCGCCAGCCCGCTGCGCGCCAAGGTGCGCCTCACGATCCTCGACAAGGAAGCGGCCAAGCCGACCATCAAGGAAGTGAAGGAGCAGGAGGTCTACATGGGCGAGATCCCGCTCATGACCACCACCGGCTCGTTCGTCATCAACGGCACCGAGCGCGTCATCGTCTCGCAGCTGCACCGCTCGCCCGGCGTGTTCTTCGAGCATGACCGCGGCAAGACCCACAGCTCGGGCAAGCTGCTCTTCTCCGCACGCGTCATCCCCTACCGCGGCTCGTGGCTGGACTTCGAGTTCGACCCGAAGGACTTTGTGTACTTCCGTGTCGACCGCCGCCGCAAGATGCCGGTGACGATCCTCCTCAAGGCGCTGGGCTACACGCCCGAGCGCATCCTGAAGGAGTTCTTCTCGTTCGACACGTTCCACATCGACGCCTCCCACGTCCGGTTCGACCTCGTGCCCGAGCGGCTGCGCGGCGAGGTGGCGCGCTTCGACATCCTCGACAAGTCCGGCAAGACCATCGTCGCCAAGGACAAGCGGATCACGGTCAAGCACATCCGCGACATGGACGCCGCCGGCATCAAGAAGATCGACGCGCCCGACGAGTACCTGCTCGGCCGGACGATCTCGCACAACGTGGTGAGCGAGGACGGCGAGATCATCGCCAACGCAAACGACGAGATCACCGAGACCCTGCTCGCGCAGCTGCGCGAGTCCAAGGTCGCGAAGATCCAGACGCTGTTCACCAACGACCTCGACCAGGGCGGCTACGTCTCGCAGACGCTGCGCACCGACGAGACCGCGGACATGAACGCCGCGCGCATCGCGATCTACCGCATGATGCGCCCCGGCGAGCCGCCCACGGAAGACGCCGTCGAGTCCCTCTTCAACGGCCTGTTCTTCGCCGAGGAGCGCTACGACCTGTCGTCGGTCGGCCGCATGAAGTTCAACCGCCGCGTCAAGGCCCCCAGCGAGTACAGCTGGCAGCTGCGGCTCAAGAACCTCGCGCTTCCGAAGGAGGCCGAGGAGGCCGTGCGGGAGTACTTCGGCAACATGCCCGAAATGCACCTGTCCAAGGTGAGCCTCGAGGGCATCGACAGCAACGAAGCGGCGCAGGCTGCCGTGGACAAGATGTTCCACGACCTGAAGGCCAAGGGCGTAGACAAGCAGAAGCTCGAGGTCAAGATCGAGCAGCGCCTGACGCTCTCGCCCAAGGACATCGTCGAGGTTATCCGCATCCTCGTGGAACTTCGCAACGGGCGCGGCGAGATCGACGACATCGACCACCTGGGCAACCGCCGCGTGCGCTCGGTGGGCGAACTGGCCGAGAACCAGTTCCGCGCCGGCCTCGTGCGCGTCGAGCGCGCCGTCAAGGAGCGCCTGTCGCAGGCCGAGTCGGACAACCTGATGCCGCACGACCTGATCAACGCCAAGCCCATCTCGGCGGCGATCAAGGAATTCTTCGGCTCCAGCCAGCTGTCCCAGTTCATGGACCAGACCAACCCGCTGTCGGAGATCACGCACAAGCGCCGCGTCTCCGCCTTGGGACCGGGCGGCCTCACGCGCGAGCGCGCCGGCTTCGAGGTGCGCGACGTGCACCCGACCCACTACGGCCGCGTCTGCCCGATCGAGACGCCTGAAGGCCCGAACATCGGCCTGATCAACTCGCTCGCGCTGTACGCCCGCACCAACAAGTACGGCTTCCTCGAGACCCCGTACCGCAAGGTCACCAACAGCAAGGTCACCGACCAGATCGACTTCCTGTCGGCGATCGAGGAAGGCAACTACGTGATCGCGCAGGCGAACGCGCAGATCGACAAGCACGGCAAGCTGGTGGACACGCTGGTCTCCTGCCGCAACAAGAACGAGTTCTCGCTCTCGACGCCGGACCGGGTCGAGTACATGGACATCGCTCCGGCGCAGATCGTGTCGGTGGCGGCCTCGCTCATCCCGTTCCTCGAGCACGACGACGCGAACCGCGCGCTGATGGGCTCGAACATGCAGCGTCAGGCGGTGCCGTGCCTGCGTCCGGAAAAGCCGCTGGTCGGCACGGGCGTCGAGCGTACCGCCGCGGTCGACTCCGGCACCTGCGTGGTTGCGCTGCGCGGCGGCCTGGTCGACTACGTCGATGCCACCCGTATCGTCGTCCGCGTGAACGACGACGAGACGGTGCAGGGCGACGTCGGCGTGGACATCTACAAGCTGACCAAGTACACCCGCTCCAACCAGAACACGAACATCAACCAGCGCCCGATCGTGAAGCAGGGCGAGCGCCTTGCGCGCGGCGATGTGATCGCTGACGGCGCGTCGACCGACCTGGGTGAACTGGCCCTCGGCCAGAACATGCTGGTCGCGTTCATGCCCTGGAACGGCTACAACTTCGAGGATTCGATCCTCATCTCCGAGCGCGTCGTTGCCGAAGACCGCTTCACCTCGATCCACATCGAGGAGCTCACGGTCGTCGCCCGCGACACCAAGCTCGGCGCCGAGGAGATCACCCGCGACATCTCGAACCTCTCCGAAGGGCAGCTCGCGCGCCTGGACGAGTCGGGCATCGTCTACATCGGTGCCGAAGTCGAGGCCGGCGACGTGCTGGTCGGCAAGGTCACGCCCAAGGGCGAGACCCAGCTGACTCCCGAAGAGAAGCTGCTGCGCGCGATCTTCGGCGAGAAGGCGTCCGACGTCAAAGACACGAGCCTGCGCGTGCCCTCGGGCATCTCGGGCACCGTGATCGACGTGCAGGTGTTCACCCGCGAAGGCATAGAGCGCGACAAGCGCTCGCAGCAGATCATCGAGGACGAGCTGCGCCGCTACAAGACCGACCTCGCCGACCAGATGCGGATCGTCGAGTCGGACACGTTCGAGCGCCTCGAGCGCCTCCTGAACGGCAAGACCGCCAACGGCGGCCCGAAGAAGCTCGTCAAGGGGACCAAGGTCACCAAGGCGTACCTGGAGAGCGTCGAGCGTTACGACTGGTTCGATATACGGCTCTCCACCGAGGAGGCCGCCGGCCAGGTCGAGTCCCTCAAGGAGTCGATCGCGCAGAAGCGCCGCGAGTTCGACGCGGCGTTCGAAGCCAAGAGGAAGAAGCTCACCCAGGGCGACGAACTGCCGCCGGGCGTGCTGAAGATGGTCAAGGTCTACGTCGCGGTGAAGCGCCGCCTGCAGCCCGGCGACAAGATGGCCGGCCGCCACGGCAACAAGGGCGTGATCTCCAAGATCACCCCGGTGGAAGACATGCCGCACATGGCCGACGGCACGCCGCTCGACATCGTGCTGAACCCGCTGGGCGTGCCTTCGCGGATGAACGTCGGGCAGATCCTCGAGACCCACCTGGGCTGGGCCGCCAAGGGCCTCGGGCTCAAGCTCGGCGAGATGATCAAGCAGCAGTCGAAAGCCATCGAGATCAAGAAGATGCTGCAGAAGATCTACAACAACAGCATCCGCGAGGAAGGCATCGAGCAGTTCTCCGACGAGGAAGTGGTGCAGCTTGCCAACAACCTCCAGGGCGGCGTGCCGTTCGCGACCCCGGTGTTCGACGGTGCGTCCGAAACCGAGATCAACGGCATGCTCGAACTCGCGGGGCTGCCGTCCTCCGGCCAGGTCACGCTGTTCGACGGCCGCACCGGCGAGGCGTTCGACCGCCAGGTCACCGTGGGCTACATGCACGTGCTGAAGCTCCACCACCTGGTCGACGACAAGATGCATGCCCGCTCGACCGGCCCGTACTCGCTCGTCACCCAGCAGCCGCTGGGCGGCAAGGCGCAGTTCGGCGGACAGCGCTTCGGCGAGATGGAGGTCTGGGCGCTGGAAGCCTACGGCGCGGCGTACACGCTGCAGGAGATGCTGACCGTGAAGTCGGACGACATCAACGGCCGCACCAAGGTGTACGAAAACATCGTCAAGGGCGACCACAAGATCGAAGCCGGCATGCCGGAGTCGTTCAACGTGCTGGTCAAGGAAATCCGGTCGCTGGGCATCGACATCGACCTCGAGCGTTATTAAGAGTCATCTGAGGAGCACGCATGAAGGCACTTCTCGAACTATTCAAGCAGGTCCAGCAGGACGAGGAATTCGACGCGATCAAGATCGGGCTCGCATCGCCCGAGAAGATCCGCTCGTGGTCGTACGGCGAGGTCAAGAAGCCGGAGACCATCAACTACCGCACCTTCAAGCCGGAGCGGGATGGCCTCTTCTGCGCCAAGATCTTCGGGCCGATCAAGGACTACGAGTGCCTGTGCGGCAAGTACAAGCGCCTCAAGCACCGCGGCGTGATCTGCGAGAAGTGCGGCGTCGAGGTGACTCTCGCCAAGGTCCGCCGCGAGCGGATGGGCCACATCGAGCTCGCCAGCCCGACCGCGCACATCTGGTTCCTGAAGTCGCTGCCGTCGCGCCTCGGCCTCGTGCTCGACATGACGCTGCGCGACATCGAGCGCGTGCTGTACTTCGAGGCCTTCGTCGTGACCGATCCCGGCATGACGCCCCTGAAGCGCTGCCAGCTGCTGACCGAAGACGACTACCTCGCCAAGGTCGAGGAGTTCGGTGACGACTTCTCCGCCGTGATGGGCGCCGAGGGCATCCGCGAACTGCTGCGTTCGATCGACCTGAACCACGACATCGAGCAGCTTCGCAAGGACCTCGAGGCCACCACGTCCGACGCCAAGCTGAAGAAGCTGGCCAAGCGGCTCAAGGTGATGGAGGGCTTCAAGAATTCCAACATCAAGCCCGACTGGATGGTGATGGAAGTCCTGCCGGTGCTGCCGCCGGAACTGCGCCCGCTCGTCCCGCTGGACGGCGGCCGTTTCGCGACCTCGGACCTGAACGACCTCTACCGTCGCGTCATCAACCGCAACAACCGCCTCAAGCGCCTGCTTGAACTCAAGGCGCCCGAGATCATCGT
This sequence comes from Burkholderiales bacterium, assembly GCA_965279075.1. Classification (GTDB taxonomy): domain Bacteria; phylum Pseudomonadota; class Gammaproteobacteria; order Burkholderiales; family SG8-39; genus SZAS-79. Next base: position 133,990 of record CBDIHI010000006.1, read on the forward strand.
GCGCAACGAGAAGCGCATGCTGCAGGAAGCCGTGGACTCGCTGCTAGACAACGGTCGCCGCGGCAAGGCAATGACCGGCGCCAACAAGCGCCCGTTGAAATCCCTCGCGGACATGATCAAGGGCAAGGGCGGGCGTTTCCGCCAGAACCTCCTTGGCAAGCGCGTCGACTACTCCGGCCGTTCGGTCATCGTCGTCGGCCCGCAGCTGAAGCTCCACCAGTGCGGCCTGCCGAAGAAGATGGCGCTGGAACTGTTCAAGCCCTTCATCTTCAACAAGCTGGAACTCCTCGGCCTCGCCACCACGATCAAGGCCGCCAAGCGCCTCGTCGAGCAGGAAGTACCGGAGGTCTGGGACATCCTCGAAGAGGTGATCCGCGAGCACCCGGTGATGCTGAACCGCGCGCCGACGCTGCACCGCCTGGGCATCCAGGCTTTCGAACCGGTGCTGATCGAGGGTAAGGCGATCCAGCTGCACCCGCTCGTCTGCGCGGCGTTCAACGCCGACTTCGACGGCGACCAGATGGCCGTCCACGTCCCGCTGTCGCTCGAGGCGCAGATGGAAGCGCGCACGCTGATGCTCGCCTCCAACAACGTGCTCTCGCCCGCCAACGGCGAGCCGATCATCGTGCCGTCGCAGGACATCGTGCTGGGCCTGTACTACGGCACCCGCATGCGCGTGAACGCGAAGGGCGAGGGCATGGCCTTCGCCAACCTCGCCGAAGTCTCGCGCGCCTACGAGTCGCGCCAGGTCGACCTGCTCGCCCGCGTCTGGGTGCGCATCAAGGAGTACGACGTGGCGCCCGACGGCGAGAAGACCGAGAAGACCACGCGCTACGAGACCACGGTCGGCCGCGCGCTCCTCTCCGAGATCCTGCCGCCCGGACTGCCTTTCCCGCTGATCAACAAAGCGCTGAAGAAGAAGGAGATCTCCAAGCTCATCAACGCGTCGTTCCGCCGCTGCGGACTGCGCGAGACGGTGATCTTCGCCGACAAGCTGATGCAGGCCGGTTTCACCACGGCCACGCGCGCCGGCATCTCGTTCGGCGTGAAGGACATGCTGATCCCCGAGAAGAAGAAGACCCTGCTCGAGAGTGCGGAGACCGAGGTCAAGGAGATCGAGAGCCAGTACACCTCCGGCCTCGTGACGATCGGCGAGCGCTACAACAAGGTCGTCGACATCTGGTCGCGTTGCGGCGAGCAGGTCGGCAAGGCGATGATGGACGAGCTCGGCACCGAGCCCGTCATCGACCACAACGGCAAGAAGACGCACCAGGAGTCGTTCAACTCCATCTACATGATGGCCGACTCCGGCGCGCGCGGCTCGGCCGCCCAGATCCGCCAGCTGGCGGGGATGCGCGGCCTGATGGCCAAGCCCGACGGCTCGATCATCGAGACGCCGATCACGGCCAACTTCCGTGAAGGCCTGAACGTGCTGCAGTACTTCATTTCGACGCACGGCGCGCGCAAGGGCCTGGCCGACACCGCGCTGAAGACGGCGAACTCGGGCTACCTGACCCGGCGCCTCGTCGACGTCACGCAGGACCTCGTCGTGATCGAGGAGGACTGCCACACGACCAACGGCGTGTCGATGAAGGCGCTGGTCGAGGGCGGTGAAGTGGTCGAGGCGCTGCGCGAGCGGATCCTCGGCCGCGTGCTGGCCATCGACCTGCCGCACCCGGAAACGCAGGACACGCTGTTCCACGCCGGTTCGCTCATCGAGGAAGAGCACGTCGATCGCATCGACGAGCTCGGCATCGACGAGGTCAAGGTCCGCACGCCGCTGACCTGCGACACCCGCTGGGGCCTGTGCTCCCGCTGCTACGGCCGGGACCTCGGCCGCGGTTCGCTCGTCAACGTCGGCGAAGCGGTGGGCGTCATTGCCGCGCAGTCGATCGGCGAGCCGGGCACGCAGCTTACGATGCGCACCTTCCACATCGGTGGCGCGGCATCGCGTACCGCGGTCCAGAGCCACGTCGAAGCCAAGTCCAACGGCACGGTTCGCTTCACGCCGCTGATGCGCTACGTCACCAACGCCAAGGGCGAGAAGGTCGTCATTTCCCGCTCTGGTGAAGTCATGATCGTCGACGACAGCGGCCGCGAGCGCGAGCGCCACAAGGTGCCGTACGGCGCCACGCTGCTCGCCACCGACGGCAAGGTCGTGAAGGCCGGTTCGCAGATGGCTGCCTGGGATCCGCATACCCGCCCGATCATCACGGAGTACGCGGGCACCGTCCGCTTCGAGAACGTCGAGGACGGCGTCACCGTGGCCAAGCAGGTCGACGAAGTCACCGGCCTGTCGACGCTCGTCGTCATCGACGCCAAGCGCCGCTCCAGCACCACCGCCAAGGGCGTACGCCCGCAGGTCCGCCTGATCAACGAGAACGGCGAGGACGTGCGCATTGCCGGCACGGACCACGCGGTCAGCATCACGTTCCAGGTGGGCGCGGTCATCGCGGTTCGCGACGGCCAGACGGTGCAGGTCGGCGAGGTCCTCGCGCGCATCCCGCAGGAATCGTCCAAGACGCGCGACATCACCGGGGGTCTTCCCCGCGTGGCGGAGCTGTTCGAGGCGCGCGCGCCGAAGGACGCCGGCATGCTGGCGGAAGTCACCGGTACGGTTTCGTTCGGCAAGGACACCAAGGGCAAGCAGCGCCTGGTCATCACGGACCTGGATGCCGTGCAGCACGAGTACCTGATCCCGAAGGACAAGCACGTGCTGGTGCACGACGGCCAGGTGGTGAACAAGGGCGAGATGATCGTCGACGGCCCGGTGGACCCGCATGACCTGCTGCGCCTGATCGGTGTCGAGGCGCTCGCCCGCTACATCATCGACGAAGTGCAGGACGTCTACCGGCTGCAGGGCGTGAAGATCAACGACAAGCACATCGAAGTGATCGTGCGGCAGATGCTGCGCCGCGTGCAGGTCGAGGATCCGGGCGAGACCGCGTTCATCGTCGGCGAGCAGGCCGAGCGCGCGGAGATCCTCGAGGACAACGAGAAGGCGGAAGCCGAGGGCAAGAAGCCGGCCACGTTCTCCTACATGCTGCTGGGCATCACCAAGGCCTCGCTCTCGACGGACTCGTTCATCTCCGCGGCCTCCTTCCAGGAGACCACCCGCGTGCTGACCGAAGCCGCCATCATGGGCAAGAAGGACGGCCTGCGCGGCCTCAAGGAAAACGTCATCGTCGGCCGCCTGATCCCGGCGGGCACGGGGATGGCGTACCACCACATGAGGAAATCGCAGGCAGCGGAACCGCCGCCCCCGGACTTCGCTCCGGCCGGTCAGGAAGCGCCTGCAGAGGCGACGACGGGAGAGTAACGGAACAGGGGGATAAGGCCCCCCCGTTACCCCCCGGGTGTTTCGTGGCCCGGAGAAAGGGCAGCTTCGGCTGCCCTTTTTCTTTGCCGCCGCCGGACTACTTCGCCGGGGCCTTGCCGAGGCTCTTGATCCGCACCTTGCCGTCGACGAACTGGATCATGACCGTGTGCTCGCCGCCCACCCAGGTGCTGCTGGTGCCGGTGATCCCGAGGATTGCGATCGAAGAGGTCTCGGCGGGCTTGCCGAGGATCCCGATGACCTCGTCCTGGGTCATGCCGTCCTTGATGCGCTCGTAATTTTCCGGCGTGACCTTGCCGCAGGCGGCAAGGGCCAGGGCGAGGAGCAGGGCGGCGGACAGGCGCAGGATCGGGTGCATGGGCGGGCTCTACTATAATCGCTGGAGGCGCTCGCAACGGGAGGGAATTGACATGGGACAGGTACGGGAATTCGACGCGAAATCCGGGGTGGAGCGCGCCGCGCGCGTGGACCTTGCCGCGGCATTCCGCCTCGCCGTGCGCCTCGACATGCACGAAGGCGTCTGCAACCACTTCACGCTCATGCTGCCCGGCAGCCGCGACCGGTTCCTGCTCAACCGCTTCGGCCTGCACTGGAGCGAGGTGAGCGCGTCCAACCTGCTGGCGCTCGACGCCTCCGGACGGGTGCTCGAAGGCGAGGGCGAGTTCGAGAAGACCGCGTTCTACATCCATTCTCGGATCCACCTCGCCAACGAAAACGCGGCTTGCGTGCTGCATACCCATATGCCCTACGCCACGGCGCTGACGCTGACCCTGCCCGGGCGCCTCGAGATGGTCGAGCAGAACGCGCTGCGCTTCGTCGACGACATCGCCTACGACGACGAGTACAACGGCCTCGTCGTCGACAACGCCGAGGGCGATCGGCTCGCCCGGGTGCTGGGCTCGAAGCGCGTCATGTTCCTCGCCAACCACGGCGTGATCGTCGTCGGCCGCAGCGTGGCCGAAGCCTTCGACCTGATGTATTACCTTGAGCGGGCCTGCCGCCTGCAGGTGCTGGCGCTGTCTACCGGCCGGCCACTGCGCCCCGTCAAGGACGAGGTCGCGCGCCGCACCTACGCGATGCTCCTGGAGCAGAACACGTTGTATTCGGAGGCGCATTTCGGCGCGCTGAAGCGCATCCTCGACCGGGAGTCGCCCGATTACGCGCTCTGAGCCCCCGCATCCTCCCTCGTTGAGGCCGGCCACGCCGGAGGACCTGCCGGCGATCCAGTCCATCTACGCCCACCACGTCCTGCACGGCCTCGGCTCGTTCGAGGAGGACCCGCCGGACGTGGCCGAGATGCAACGCCGCTTTGAGGAAGTGAGGGGCAGGGGCCTGCCCTACCTCGTCGCCGTGCTGCATGGCACGGTCGTCGGTTACGGCTACTGCAACCTGTTCCGCACCCGCTCGGCGTACCGGTATTCGCTCGAGGATTCGATCTACGTGAAGGAAGGCCAGCACGGCAAGGGCGTAGGACGGGCCTTGCTCGCGGAGATGATCGCGCAGTGCACCGCGCTCGGTTACCGCCAGATGATCGCGGTGATCGGCGACAGCGGCAACGCCGGCTCAGTCCGCCTGCACGAGAGCCTCGGCTTCGTCCGCTGCGGGATGCTGCGCTCCACGGGCATCAAGTTCGGCCGCTGGGTGGACACGCTGATGATGCAGCTGCCGCTCGGCCCGGGCGACGGGACCCTGCCGCAGGGCGGGCCCGGCGCCGCCTGATTCAGGTCCCGGAGCGCTGCTCCGTCATTTTCAGCAGCGCGTAGAGCGTTTCCAGCCGCGGCGCAGGCAGGGCGAGCCTTCGCGCGATGCGAACCACGTTGCCGAGCAGCGCCTCCGTCTCCATCGGCCGGCCGGCGAGCTGGTCCTGTCCCATGCTCGAGACATAGTTCGGCAGCTTGCGCGTCCCGGCGATCAGCTTGTCGATCGTATCCTCCGGCAGCGGATGGCCCGCCGCCGCGGCGACCGATGCGAACTCGCCGATCGCGTCGCGCACGAAGCGCGTCGTTTCCTCGCTGCCGAGGATGTCCTGCGACCCGAGGCCGCCGCCCAGCGCCGAGACCGGGTTCAGCACCGTGTTCCAGGCCGACTTCTGCCAGCGCATGCCGACGATGTCTTCCGTCGCCACGCTGCTCGAGCCGCCCTGCTTGATGAGCGCCGCGACGCGTTCCGCCGTCGCCGAGGGACCGCCGGGATAGCGGCCGAGCACGAGGCGCGTGTACTGCGAGTGGTGCCTGATGACGCCCGAAGGATCGCGGCTGACCGCGGCGTACGCCACGCCAGCGACGATCTCGTTGTCCGGGAAGGCCGCGGCAATCGGCGCATCCACGTCGATGCCGTTCGCGACGAAGACGATGGTCGTCCCGTGACCGACTGCGGGCCGGATCAACGCCACCGGGTCGGTGGCCGCCGTGAGCTTGAGGCACACGAGCAACAGTTCCGCCGGGCCCCGGTAGTCGGCTGCCGAACGCACAACCTGCGCGGGCCTCCACGAGAGGTCGCCCAGGCGGCTTTCGATGCGGTACCCGCCGGCGGCGACAGCGTCGAAGTCCGAGCGCGCGACAGCCGACACTTCGCACCCGGCCTTCGCGAGCACGCCGCCGTAGAAGGCACCGATCGCGCCTGCGCCGATGACGAGGACCTTTTCGGGCATCGCGGGCCTACTGGTCGAGCTTGAACTGGGTGTCACGCGCAATCGTCCCGAGGCGGGTCGTCTCGCTGCGCGCGAAGGCCTCGAATTCCGCCGCGCCCTGCGGCGCCACCTCGAGGCCGTAGTCGGTGAGCTTCTGTCGCACGTCCGTCGACTGCAGCGCGGCCAGCACGTCGGCCGAGAGTTTCTGCACGAGCTCCTTCGGTGTCGCCCCGGGCACCGCGAAGCCCGCCCATGAGGTCAGCTCGTACCCCGGCAATGATTCGCCGATGGTCGGGTATTCGGGGTAGATCTGGCTGCGCCTGGGATTCGTCACCGCGAGCACCTTGAGGCGCCCGGCGCGCACGTGCGGCAGCGCGGAGTTCAGGATCACGAAGGCCACCGGCACGCGGCCGCCCAGCATGTCGCGGTACGCCGGCGCGCTGCCGTTGTAAGGCACGTGCTGCAGGTCCACTTTCGCGAGAAGCTTCAGCAGTTCCCCCGCAAGGTGCGTCGCTCCCCCGATTCCCAGCGATGCGTACTGCACCGCACCCGGCCGGGCCTTTGCCGCGGCGACCAGGCCCTTCACGTCGTTCGCTTCGAAAGCGGGTACCGCAACCAGCGCCATCACGTAGTAGCCGATCCGCGCCACGAGCGCGAAGTCGCGGACCGAGTCGTACGGGAGATCCCGCCTCAAAGCCTGGTTCAGGCTGTGCCCGCTGGTGATGAGGCCGAGCGTGTGGCCGTCCGCGGGGGCGCGGGCCAGCGCCTGCGTGCCGACGATCACGCCGCCACCGGGCCGGAAGTCCACCACCACCGACTGGCCCCAGGCGTCCTGCAGCTTCTGAGCGATTGCGCGCGTCAGCGCGTCGTTTGCGCCGCCGGGCGGTTGCGGCACGATGATCGTGACCGGCCGGGTGGGGAACGCGTGCACGGCGCAGGCAAGGAGTGCAGCGGCGAGCGTGGCCAGCGCCCGGGCCGTGAATCGCTTCGGCATGCTCAATCCGGGATCAGGACGACTTTGCCCTTCACCTGCCGGGCAGCCATCATCTTCAGCGCATCGGCGGCTTTGGCAAGCGGGAAGGTGGCGGTGATGTGGGGCTTCAACCTGCCTTCGCGGAACCACTTGCCCAGCTGCACCACGCTCTGCACGAACTCCTTAGGCTGGCGTTTGGTGAAGTCGCCCCAGAACACGCCGACGATCGAGCAGCCCTTCAGCAGCGTGAGGTTGAGCGGGATCTTCGGGATGTCGCCGGCCGCGAACCCGACCACCAGCAGGCGCCCGCGCCACGCGGTCGAGCGCAGCGCAAGCTCGGTGTATGGCCCGCCCACCGGGTCGTAGACCACGTCCACGCCCTTGCCGCCGGTGATCGCCTTGATGCGCTCGCGCAGGTCCTCGGTCGTGTAGTTGATGACTTCGTCCGCGCCGTGCTGCCTGCAGACTTCCAGCTTGTCGGCGCTCGAGGCGCAGGCGATGACCTTCGCGCCCAGCGCCTTGCCGATCTCGATCGCGGCAATGCCCACGCCGCCTGCGGCGCCGAGCACCAGCAGCGTCTCGCCGGCCTTCAGCTCGCCCCGGTCGCGCAGTGCGTGGTCCGACGTGCCATAGGTCAGGATGAAGGAGGCCGCCGTGGGGAAATCCATACCCTCGGGCATCGGGATCAACCGCGCCTCCTCGGTGTTCACTTCCTCCGCGAACGCGCCGGCCCCGGTGAACGCGATGACCTTGTCGCCGGGCTTGAAGCGGGTCGCGCCTTCGCCGACTTCCTTCACGACGCCCGCCAGCTCGCTGCCGGGCGAAAAGGGCAGGGAGGGCTTCATCTGGTACTTGTTCTCGATGATCAGCACGTCGGGGAAATTCACGCTCGCCGCTTTCACCGTCACCACTACCTCGCCCTTGCCGGGGCGCGGGGAGGGGATGTCTTCGTAGACCAGCGTGTCGGGCGGGCCGAAGGATTTGCACAGAACGGCTTTCATGGTCGTTTCGCAGGCGGTGGCTTGGGGGACGGGAATGATAGCTTAGGATTGGCGTCATTCCCGAGGAGGAACCCATGCCCGCCCAATCCGAAATCGTCCTGCACCACTACCCGGCCTCGCCCTATGCCGAGAAGATCCGCGCGATCCTCGGCTTCAAGGGGCTCAAGTGGAAATCGGTGATCATCCCGGCCGTGATGCCCAAGCCCGACGTTGTTGCGCTCACCGGAGGATACCGCCGGACGCCTGTGCTGCAGGTCGGCTCGGATGTGTACTGCGACTCGGGCCTGATCGCGCGCGCGATCGAGGACATCGCACCCTCGCCGACCCTGTTTGCCTACGGCGACACGCTGGGGACGGGAGCGATCACCCATTTCGCCGAGTCCGTGCTTTTCGGTGCCTGCGTCTCTCTCGCGTTCACGCCGGCGACGGTAAAGGTGTTCTTTCCCGGCGCGACGGACGAGTTCCTGGCCAACTTCCGGGCCGACCGCACCGCGATGCGCAAGGGCGCCACCACACGCCGCGGTCCGGTCAACGAGTGCCGCGCGACGGTGCTGCATTTCCTGCCGAAGATCGAATCCCAGTTCAGGGACGGGCGGCCCTTCGTGATGGGTTCGTCGCCCTGCATCGCGGACTTCGGCCTGTATCACACGCTGTGGCCGGTCTGGCGCGCACCGGGCGTGCGCGCGATCCTGAACCCGTTCCCGAAAACCTACATGTTCGTCGAGAGGATCGCGGCGCTCGGCCACGGCAAGCCGAGCGAGATCTCCGGCGGGAAGGCGATCGAGATCGCCAGGGCGGCGAGGCCCCTGGACCTGGGTTACGGCCTCGCCACCGAGCTCGAAGGCCTCAAGCTCGGCGATACGGTGGAGGTGCTGCCGGTGGACTACGCGTTCGATCCGGTGAAGGGCGAACTGCTGACCGCCTCGGCCGACGAGATCGTCGTGCGCCGCACCGACCCGCGGGCCGGCACGCTGCAGGTCCATTTCCCGCGCTTCGGTTTCGAGATCCGCAAGGCGGGCTGAGGCGGATTCACGAACGCGCCGCCAGGCCGCCGTCGATCGTGATGTAGATCCCGGTGGTGTACGAGGAGCGGTCGGACGCCGTGAACGCCACGGTCCACGCGATCTCATCGGACGTGGCCGGGCGGTTGAACGCCATGCCGGCATAGAGTTCCGGGTAGCGGTTGGGGTCGCCCAGCTTGGATTGCGCCATTTGCTTGTAGAGGTTCAGCAGCCGGTCGGTCTCCACCGGGCCGGGGCTCACGCCGAGCACGCGGATCCCGTCGGCATGGGAGGCACCGCCCAAGGCGCGCGTGAAGGCCATCAGGCCCGCGTTGGCCGTCGAGCCCGCGATGTAGGCCGCATTGAGCTTCTCGCCGGCGTTGCCGAGCACGTTGACCACAACGCCGCGCTGCTTCGCCTTCATCCGCGCGTACACGGCGCGTGTCAGGTTGATATAGCCGAACACCTTGAGGTCCCAGGCGGTGCGCCAGGTGGTTTCGTCGACCTTGAGCAGGTCGCCGCCGGGGATGGCCCCGGCGTTGTTGACCAGGATGTCCAGGTCGCCGGCCCAACCGGAAAGGTCCTCCGCCACGCCGCGCTGCGACAGGTCGGCGGCCTTCCATTTCACTTCCGAGCCGGTCTTCGTCTTGATGTCGTTCGCGGCGGCCTCGAGCGCCTTGCCGTCGCGCGAGGCGATCATGACGCTCGCGCCCTCCTCGGCGAACACCTGCGCGCAGGCCTTGCCTATGCCCTTCGATCCGCCGGTGACGAGTACGCGCTTGCCCTTCAGTTGCAGGTCCATGAAATGCCCCTATGTACGCGGCGGGATTTTGGTTAGGCTTGCCGCTGCTGGTTGGAAAGAGTCCCGGACACTTTACCCGCGACCGCCACAACGAGAAAGAGAGCGTTCACATGCCCCACATCACCACCGACGACGGCGTCAGGCTGTACTACGAGGAAACCGGCACCGGGATCCCGATCGTGTTCGTGCACGAGTTCGCCGGCGACTACCGCAGCTGGGAGCCGCAGGTGCGGCACTTCTCGCGCAAGTACCGCTGTATCACCTACAGCGCGAGGGGCTACCACCCTTCCGACGTACCGGAATCGTTCGAATCCTATTCGCAGGAGCGCTGGCGCGAGGATCTGCGCTGCGTGATCGAGGGCCTGAAACTGCCGACCCCGCACGTGGTGGGGCTTTCGATGGGCGCGTTCTGTACGCTCCATTTCGGCATGGAGTATTGCGCGAAAGGCGCCCCGGCGCGGGCGTTGTCGCTGACCATGGCGGGCTGCGGCTCGGGCGCCTATCCCTCGACCTACAAGCAGTTCCAGGTCGATGCGGTGGCGCTGGCCGACCATATCCGCGCCGAGGGCATGGGCGTGATGGCCTCCACCTACGGGCACGGCCCCACGCGCATCCAGTTCCAGAACAAGGACCCGCGCGGCTTCGCCGAGTACGTGCGCCAGCTCGCCGAGCATTCCGCCCAGGGCTCGGCGAACTGCTCGCAGGGCTACCAGGGCCGCCGGCCCTGCATCTACGACATGACCGACCGGATCGCCGCGATCGACGTGCCTTCGCTCATCATGACCGGCGACGAGGACGAGGCCTGCATCGAGCCGTCGATCATGCTGAAGCGCGCGATCCCTAAGTCCGGGCTCGCCGTATTCCCCAAGAGCGGCCACGGCATCAACCTCGAGGAACCGGCGCTGTTCAATTCGCTGCTGGGCGATTTCCTGCATGAGGTCGAGGTTGGCCGCTGGCCGTCGCGCGACCCGCGCGCCGCGCTCAAGTCGATCTACGGACCGGCGGGAAAGCCCTGACGTGGCGGGGCGGCTGCGGATAGAGAAGGAAGGCGCGATCGGCTGGATCGTGCTGGACAACCCCGCGCGCATGAACGCGATCAACGGGGACATGTGGCGCGCGTTCCCGCAGGCGATGGCGCAACTCGACGCCGACCCGGAGGTGCGGGTGGTGATCCTGCGCGGCGAGGGCGAGAAGGCCTTTGCGGTCGGCATGGACATCTCCGAATTCGAGAAGGCGCGCGCCGACGCGGCGCAGGCCCTGGCGTTCGACCGCCTGATCGACGAGGCCCTGCATGTCCTGCAGGGCTCTCCCAAGCCCGTGGTCGCGATGATCCGCGGCTATTGCATGGGCGGGGGCGTGGAGGTGTCGCTGGCCTGCGACCTGCGCTACTGCGGCGACGATGCGCAGCTGGCGATTCCCGCCGCGAGGCTGGGCCTGGGCTACGGCATGGACGGCACCAAGCGCCTGGTCGAGACGGTGGGGCACGCCAACGCGCGCGAGATCTTCTTCACAGGTCGGCGATACAGCGCGGCCGAGGCGCTGTCCATCGGCCTCGTGCATCGCGTGCTCCCCGTGGGCGAACTCGAAGCCTACGTGCGCAAGACTGCCGAGTCCCTCGCCGAGAACGCGCCGCTGACCATCGCGGCCTCGAAGATCCTGATCGAGGAGTTCGTGCGGCCCACCGGCGAGCCGGACGTGGCCAAGGGCCTCGCCGCCATCGAGCGCTGCGCAACGAGCGAGGACTACCTCGAAGGCCGCAAGGCCTTCATGGAGAAGCGGAAACCGAAGTTCCGCGGGCGCTGAACGGGCGTCAGGCGCTGCGCAGCAGCCCGAGCGCAGCCATCACGGGGGCGTCGGTCACGCGGAACAGCACGGTGTCCCCCGTGGCGGCGTGGTGGTGGGTGCGCCAGGCCGGCGCGGCCACCACGTCGCCGCGCTGCCAGTCGAACGACTCACCGTCGATGGTGGTGACTCCGCTGCCGCGCACGACGGTGTAGATGTTGTTTGCCGTCGTCCTCAGCGGTTCGGTTTGCGTACCGGCCGGCAGGTGCATCATGTAAAGGCCCATCGTGGCCATCGCCGGGTTGCCGAGCTCGACCTGGCGGCCGAACTGCGGGTCGGCCTGGGCTGTCGCGAGCCGCGCCTCGGTTTTCGCAAACGGGAAGATGAAGGGAGAGTCGGGCGTGACGCGCTCGGGCTTTTCGATCCCGGCCGGGTGGGTCTCGAAGAAGATCGGCTCCAGCAGTTGCACCAGCGGCACGTCGAGGTAGTCGACCCAGGTCGCGGGCCGGTCGCCGTCGTGGCCGTGCCCATGCCACGAACCGGAGGGCGTCAGCACCACGTCGCCCCCGGTCATCGGGATCTTCTTCGCGTTAACCGTCGTGAAGGCGCCGCCGCCCGCATCGAGGATCAGGCGCAGCGCATTCGGCGAATGCCGGTGCGAGCGCGCCGTTTCGCCCGGGAGGATCGACTGGTAGGCGACGACGAGCGTACGCAGCGTCGAGTAGATGTTGCCCGGGACGGGGTTTACCAGGATCAGGTTGCGCCGCTCGGCCTGTTCGGTCGAGACGAGGCGCGAGGCCGCGTCGAAGGCGGCGGCGGCGTCGGCATGGCGCCAGCGGAAAGGAACGAAATTCTTCTTCGGCTGGGGCCACATTGCCGGTTCCGGCTTGTTCCAGCCGGCCCCGATGGACCGCTCGGCGAGCAGCGGGTAAAGCGCATCGAGGCTGGCGGCGTCAGACAGTGCTTCCATGTTCATGGGGATTTCCAGGGTTTTTCGAGTCTAGGGAGCCCCCGGCGGGGCTGTCAATGCGACAATCGAAACCACAAGAACAAGGAGACAAGCGTGAAGGACTCGAAACTCGAAATTCGCGCGCTGCGCGTGCGCCCCGTACTCGTCCCGATGCGCCTGCCGCTGCAGACCAGCACGGGAGCCGTGAGCATCGCCCCGCTGGTGCTGCTGGACCTCGAGACCACGGCGGGGATCACGGGCCGCGCGTACCTGTTCGCCATCGGCCGGCCGTTCCTGAAACCCATCGTCGCGATCTGCGAGGCGATGGGCGAGATGCTCAAGGGCGACCCGGTGGCGCCGTTCGAACTGGAAAGGAAGCTCCGCCAGAAGCACACGCTGCTCGGCGTGCACAACGTCGTGCTGTTCGCGATGGCGGGTATCGACATGGCCGCGTGGGATGCGTACGCGCAAAGCCTCGGCCAGCCGCTGGTGAAGGTGCTCGGCGGTACCCCGCGCCCGGTGCGCGCCTACAACTCCAAGGGCCTCGGCATCATGCCGCTGAAGCCGCTCGCAAAGGAGGCCGACGCACTGGTGAAGGAAGGCTTTTCGGCGGTGAAGCTGCGCCTGGGCCGGCCGGACGCGGCCGACGACGTGGCTGCGCTGCGCACCGTCAAGAAGGCGATCGGGCCGCACGTCACGCTGATGTGCGACTTCAACCAAGGCCTTACCGTCAACGAGGCGATCCTGCGCGGACGCAGGCTCGACGACGAGGGCGGCCTGCACTGGATCGAGGAGCCCACGCGTGCCGACGATTTCGAAGGCAACGCGCGCATCGCCGCCGAACTGGCCACGCCGGTGCAGATCGGCGAGAACTTCATGGGGCCCGAGCAGATGGCGCAGGCGCTTGCCGCCGGCGCGTGCGACTACGTGATGCCCGACGCACAGCGCATCGGCGGGGTCACCGGCTGGATGCGTGCAGCCGCGCTCGCGCAGGCTGCGGGACTCGAGATGTCCTCGCACCTTTTTCCCGAGGTCAGCGCCCACCTGCTCGCAGTGACGCCGACCTGCCACTGGCTGGAGTATGTCGATTGGGCCGAACCGATATTGCAGGAACCCGTCACCGTCCGCGACAGCCACGTGATCGTGCCCCCGGGCCCCGGCGTGGGCATGAGATGGGACGAAAAGGCCGTGAAGAAATACGCCGCGTAGCCAGCCGATGTTCACCAGACATTACGCCCACTGGCCCGCCGGCCTGCCGAAGACGCTCGCCGTCCCCCGCACCAGCCTCTATTTCAACTTGCAGGTCAGCGCGAGGCGCTACCCGGACAAGACCGCAATCCACTATTACGGCGCCGACCTCACCTACGCGCGCCTCGATGCTGAGGTCTGCGCGCTCGCGGCCTACCTGACGCAGCGCTGCGGCGTGAAGAAGGGCGACCGCGTGCTGCTTTACATGCAGAACAGCCCGCAGTTCATCATCGGCTACTACGCGATCCTGCGCGCGGACGCCGTGGTGGTGCCGGTCAACCCGATGAACCGCACCGAGGAATTGCGCCATTACGCCGAAGACAGCGGCGCAAAGGTGATCCTCGCCGGGCAGGAACTCTTGCCGGAGGCCGGGCCCTTGCTCGGCACCGGCCTCGACCACTGCGTATTGGCCGCGTATTCCGATTACATCGACCCGGCCACGGACCTGCCGCTGCCGGACTTCATCCGCACGCCGCGCGCGAACCCTGGTCGCAAGGATGTCACCGTCTGGGCCGATGCTTTGGCCGCGAACCTCGTCCCCGGCGAGCATAGGGCCGGGCCCGACGACCTCGCCGTGCTGCCCTACACCTCGGGCACCACCGGCAAGCCGAAAGGCTGCATGCACACCCACTCGTCGATCATGTGCACGGCCAACGGCGGCGTTGCCTGGCAGAACGGCACCAGCCAGGCCGTCGTGCTCGGCGTGCTGCCGATGTTCCACGTGACCGGCATGCAGGGGAACATGAACACCCCGCTGCTGCTCGGTGCGACGGTCGTGCTGATGACCCGCTGGGACCGCGACTGCGCGGGCGAATTGATCCAACGCAAGCGCGTCACCTCGTGGACCAACATCACCGCGATGCTGATCGACTTCCTTGCCAACCCGAAGCTGGACGGCTACGACCTCTCCAGCCTCACCCGGGTCGGCGGCGGCGGCGCTTCGATGCCCGAGGCGATCGCCCAGAAGCTGCAGGACAAGGTCGGCCTGCCCTATCTCGAAGGCTACGGCCTCACCGAGACCGCCGCGCCCACCCACGTGAACCCGGTGAACCACCCGAAGAAGCAGTGCGCGGGCATCCCGTTCTTCGACACCGACTCGCGCGTGATCGACCCCGACAAGCGCGTCGAACTCGGCCCGAACGAGGTGGGCGAGATCATCAGCCGCGGCCCGCAGGTGTTCCTCGGGTACTGGAACCAGCCGCAGGCGACGAAGGACGCGTTCATGGCGTTCGACGGCGAGACCTTCTTTCGCACCGGCGACCTCGGCTACTACGACGAGGAGGGCTACTTCTTCATCACCGACCGCCTGAAGCGCATGATCAACGCCTCTGGCTTCAAAGTGTGGCCCGCCGAAGTCGAAGCCATGCTTTATGCGCACCCGGACATCCAGGAGGCCTGCGTGATTTCCACGCGTGATGCCTACCGCGGCGAGTCGGTCAAGGCAGTGGTCGTGCTCAGGGCGGCGGCACGCGGCAAGGCCACTGCGGAGGGCATCATCGAGTGGGCGAAGGAGAAGATGGCGGCCTACAAGTATCCGCGGGTGATCGAATTCGTCGACGAGCTCCCCAAGACCGGGACTGGCAAGGTGTTCTGGAGGAAGCTGCAGGAGCGGGAGAACGAGCGGGCGGGGTAAAATCGGGCATGAAAAAATTATTCGCGGTAATCCTCTGCGCGCTCGTCACGGGCGCCGCGTTCGCGCAATCGAAGGGCGACCTCCAGGTCGAAAAGCCCTGGGCGCGCGCCACCCCGCCGGGCGCCTCGGTCGGCGGCGGCTATCTCCTGGTCCGCAACAAGGGCGCGGCGGACCGTCTCGTCGGCGTCTCGAGCCCCGCCTCGGCGCGCATGGAGATGCACGAGATGGCCATGGAGAAGGACATCATGCGTATGCGCGAGGTGAGGGGGATAGACGTTCCCGCAAAAGGCGCGGTCGAGCTCAAGCCCGGCGGCTTCCACCTGATGTTCATCGAGCTGAAGGCGCCCCTCAAGGCGGGCGACAAGGTCCCGGTGACCCTGCGCTTCGAGAAGGCGGGCGAGGTCAAAGCCGAGTTCGCGGTCGAGGCCATGGGCGGCGGCGCCCACATGAAGCACTGAAGCCCGCCCCGCGGCATGTAAACGCCGTGTTCAAATTTGTGTCGGCCCTGTCACAGGCCGCCACCCCGGGTCCGGCCGCGCTATCCTGAGCCCCATGACCACAGGCAAGACCCTGCTCGTCGTCGACGACGACCCCCAGCTGCGCCAGCTCGTGCGCGAGTACCTGGGCGAGAACGGTTACACCGTGCTGGTGGCGGCCGACGGCAGCGGCATGTGGGCCGAGGTCGACCGCAAGACGGTCGACATGGTGATCCTCGACCTGATGCTGCCGGGCGAGGACGGGCTGTCGCTGTGCCGGTCGCTGCGCGCCCGCTCGGCGATGCCGATCCTGATGCTCACCGCGCGCGGCGAGGAGACCGACCGCATCGTCGGCCTCGAGATGGGCGCCGACGATTACCTGCCCAAGCCTTTCAGCCCGCGCGAATTGCTCGCGCGGATCAAGAGCATCCTGCGCCGCACGCACGACGGCGGCGGGGCGGTCGCCACGCGCGAGTTCCGGTTCGCCCGCTGGACGCTGGACGTCGGCGCGCACCACCTCGTCGACGCGGAGGGCGTCGTGGTGCCGCTGTCCACCGGCGAGTTCCGGCTGTTGAGGGCGCTGGTCGAGAACGGCAATCGCGTGATGTCGCGCGACCAGCTGATGGAGAGCCTTGCCGGGCGCGAGGCGGGGCCGTTCGACCGCACGATCGACGTGATGATCAGCCGCCTGCGGCGCAGGCTCGAGGACGATGCGCGTGAGCCCTCCCTCATCAAGACCGTGAGGAACGAGGGCTACCTGCTGGCCGCCAAGGTGGATCGCGGCGCATGAAGTGGTCGCCGCGCACCCTGTTCGGGCGGATCCTCGTCGCGATGTTCTGCGGGCTGCTGGTGCTGCAGGCCGTCGGCCTGTGGCTGATGATGGAGGACCGCGCCGCGTTCGCCGACCGGCTCCTGGGGGAGTATGTCGCGCAGCGCGTCGCCACGATCGTCACGACGCTGGACGCGACCGACCCCGCCGAGCGCCCGGGGCTGGTGCGGGTCCTCTCGGGGCGCCTCACGCGGTTCTCGATAGACGAGCCGTGGCAGCCGGGCGACGTCCTCGTCTCGGACGAGGCACGGGCGTTCCTTGCTCGCGTCGAAAGGGAGCTGGAGCGCCCGCGCCCGATGCAGGTGCTGTCCATCGGGCCGGTTGAACGGGTCGACCCGGACCCGGCCTCCCGCGAGGTTTCCGCGCGCCCGCGCGGCCCGTACCTCCTCCTCGTCGCGCAGGCGCGCCTCGCCGACGGCGCGGTGCTGACGATCCGCCGCGCGCTGCCGCCGCCGGGGGTCAACTGGCCGTTGCGCACGCTGATGCTGCTCACCATCCTCGGCCTGTTCGTCGCCTGCGTCGCGGGCTGGGCCCTGCGCCGCGTGACGCAACCGCTCGCCGCGCTCGCCGACGCCGCCTCCGGGCTCGCGCGCGACCTCAACCGCCCCGCGCTGCCCGAGACCGGGCCGCAGGAGGTGGCCCGGGTCGCGCAGGCGTTCAATGCCATGCAGCGCGACCTGAGGAACATGATCGAGGCGCGCTCGCAGGGCCTCGCCGGCGTCTCGCACGACCTGCGCCTGCCGCTGACCCGCCTGCGGCTGAGGCTGGAGCGGCTGCCCGAAGGCGACCTGCGTTCCAAGATCGAGGACGACCTGGCCGAGATGGACGCGCTGATCGGCAGCACGCTCGAGTTCCTGCGCGCCGGTCCCGACGCGGAGAAGCCCGCCCGGCTCAATTTCAATGCGCTGCTCGAGGCGGTGATCGAGGACATGGAGCCGCTCGGCGCGCGCATCGCGCTGCAAGGCGTGGCTTCGGCGCCCATCGTGGCGCAGCCGCAGGCGCTCAGGCGGTGCCTCGACAACCTGCTGGAGAACGCGCTGCGCTACGGCGGTCCGGAAATCGATATCCGGGTCAGCGAAGCCGGCGGCCGCCTCGAGGCGCGCGTCGAAGACCGCGGGCCCGGCATCCCGGCCGCCGACCGGGAGCGCGTCTTCGAACCTTACGTACGGCTGGAAGCCTCGCGTGCGAAGCACACCGGTGGCACCGGCCTCGGCTTGGCAATCGCGCGCGCGGTGGCCCGTGCCAACGGCGGCGACATCACGCTCGGCGCGCGCGCGGGCGGCGGCCTCGCGGTGGTGCTGTCGCTGCCGCTGCCCCGCCCGGCGGAGGACAGGCCCGCCGCGGAATCCGGGGAAAACGTACTGGTACCGGTACACAAACTCCCCTGAGAGCGGCCCCAGTGCTTGTCTTTCTGATGTAAAAGTCATCAAATAGGGCCGGATCCGCAGGGCGGATGGCCTGTCCGCCCCGGCCGATGCTATATTCACGGCGCAATCCTCAGGAGGGATCGCCATGACCGCATCCATATGACCCTGACACTCAAGCCGTTGCATCCACTGTTCGCCGCGGAGGCCGGCGGCGTGGACCTCAAGCAGCCCCTGTCCGAAGGCGACATCCGCGCGATCGACGCGGCCATGGACCGCCATGCGGTGCTCGTGTTCCGCGGCCAGCCGCTCAGCCAGGCCGAGCAGGTCGCGTACTCCAGGCAGTTCGGGCCGCTCGACGCCGGCCTGCGCAAGGCCACGGGCGCGCCCACGCGCTTCCAGCACGAGGAACTCATCGACATCGGCAACGTGGCGCTCGACGGTTCGGTCGCCGGGCGCGACAACGCGAAGCTGATCGGCGTGCTCGCCAACCAGCTTTGGCATGCCGACAGCACCTTCCAGGACGTGGCGGTGAAATACTCGATGCTCTCGGCCGTGGTGGTGCCGGACGAGGGCGGCCAGACGCAGTGGGCGGACCTGCGGGCCGCGTGGGATGCGCTGCCGGAAAAGACCCGGCGCCACGTCGAGGGCCGCACCGGGCGGCATTCGGCCTTCCATTCGCGCATCGGCCTGGGCGACGACCGCTACGACGAAGGGCAGCTGAAGCGCTTCCCCCCGGTCGAGCGGCCGCTGGTGCACGTGCACCCGGGCTCCGGGCGGAAGGTCCTCTATCCGAGCGTGCACATCGACCTCGTCAGCGGCCTCAGCGTGCCCGAGGGCCGCCTGCTGGTGGCCGAACTCCTCGAGCACGCTACGCAGCCCGCTTTCGTCTACACGCACACCTGGCGCCCCGGCGACTACGTGATGTGGGACAACCGCTCCACGCTGCATCGCGGCCTGCGCTACGACCTTTCCGTGCGGCGCGACCTGCGCCGCACCACCACGCTCGAACGGCCGGCAGCCGAGGCCGCCGCAGCCTGACCCTGATTACTACTAAAACAACATTCCAAGGAGCCTCACCATGAAACGCATGTACGCGCCTTTGCTGTGCGCATCGCTGTTCGCGCTCGCCGCCATGCCGGCGGCCGCGCAGACCTACCCCACCAAACCCGTCCGGGTCATCGTCCCGTTCGCCACCGGTTCGGCCTCCGACATCCTCGGCCGCACCGTCGCCGACCGCCTTACGCAGGCGCTCGGCCAGCCCTTCCTCG
Source organism: Burkholderiales bacterium (assembly GCA_965279075.1). Classification (GTDB taxonomy): domain Bacteria; phylum Pseudomonadota; class Gammaproteobacteria; order Burkholderiales; family SG8-39; genus SZAS-79. The sequence continues at coordinate 153,285 of CBDIHI010000006.1, forward strand.
TGGAGAACCGGCCCGGCGCGGGCGGCACGATCGGCACCGAGGTGGTCGCCAAGGCCCCGCCCGACGGCTACACGCTGCTGGTCACCACCGCCGCCACGCCGATCACGGCCTCCGCGTTCCGCAGCCTCAAATACGACACCGCGGCGTTCGCTTCGATCACGGTGCTCACGCATTCGCCGCTGGGCTTCGCCGCGAACCCGCAGTTCCCGCCGAAGACCGTGCGCCAGTTCATCGACTACGCCAAGGCCAACCCGGGCAAGGTCAACTTCGGGTCGCTCGGCGTCGCCACGTCGCACCACGTGACGGGCGAGAAGCTCAAGATCGACGCCGGCATCGACATGGTCCACGTGCCGTACAAGGGCTCGGGCGCCGCGCACGCCGACCTCATGGGCGGCCAGATCCAGGTGATGTTCGACAACATCGTCTCGCTGCTGCCGCATTTCAAGTCCGGCAAGCTGCACCCGCTGGCGGTGTCGAGCGCGAAGCGCCATCCGTTGCTCCCCGATGTGCCGTCGCTGTCCGAAGCGGGCGTGAAGGACTTCGAGGCGGTGGCCTGGTTCGGCTATGTCGCCCCGCCGGGGACGCCCAGGGAGATCGTCAACAAGCTCAACGGCGAGATCGTGAAGATCCTCTCGGTGCCGGAAATCCGCCAGCGGCTCGTCGATGGCGGGTCGGAGGTGATCGGCAATTCGCCCGAGGCCGCCGATAAATTCCTGCAGAGCGAGATTGCCCGCTGGTCCGTGGTGGTCAAGGCGGCGAAAGTCTACGCGGATTGATTTTTCCGGCGCCGAGGATGCTGCGCTGCACGATGAAAGCCCGCGAAATGAGACTCACCCGGGGCTAGAATCCGCGTGACAGCTTTCTGTCATGCATGCGCAATTCCACAGGAGTATCGTCAATGCACGCCATCGCCCCGCGGTCCCCCTCCGGCCCAAGCATCCTGCTTCCCTGGTGGCCCGGCCGCCGGGGTGGCGGCGCTGCCGCAGCCCTTGCGTTCGCGGTCGCCTCGTTCGCATTTCCCCTCCCTTCGTTGTCCCAGGCCTGGCCCGACAAACCGGTGCGCCTCGTCGCGCCCTATCCGCCCGGCGGGCAGACCGACCTCGTGTCGCGCTTCCTTGCCGAGAGGCTCACGCCCGTGCTCGGGCAGAGCGTCATCGTCGAGAACAAGGCGGGTGCCCAGGGCATCGTCGGACTCGAAGCCGTCAAGAACTCGGCCCCCGACGGGTACACGTTCGTGTACGTGAACGTGTCCAACATCTCGATCAACCCGCACGTCCACGCCAAGCTCCCGTATGACGGCCTGAAGGACTTCGCTCCCGTCTCGCAGATCGGCCTGTCGGTGCTTGCGATGGTGGTGCCGTCCGGGCTCGGCCCGAAGACGCTCGCCGAGTTCATCGCCTACACCAAGGCGAACCCGGGCAAGGTGAGCTTCGCCTCGTTCGGCACCGGGTCCACTTCGCACATCTACGGCGAGATGCTGAAGGGGTCCGCGGGCCTCAGCATGACCCACGTGCCGTACAAGGGCGCGGGCCCGGCCACGCAGGACGTGGTTGCGGGCCATGCGCAGATGGCGATCCAGGATTTCGCCGCGGTGGGGCCGTTCGTGCGTTCGGGAAGATTGCTTGCGCTCGCCGTCACCGGACCCAAGCGCTGGCCCGCCTTCCCGGACCTGCAGACCTTCGCCGAGCAGGGCCAGCCCCTCGACATCGCAGGCTGGAACGGCATCATGGCGCCCGCGAACACGCCCAAGGCGATCGTCGAGCGCATGAGTTCGGAGATCAACAAGGCCATCCAGTCGGCCGACGGCCGGGAGAAGATGCTGCAGATGGGCCTGCTCGCCACCGGCACCACGCCCGAGGAGTTCGCCGACGTGATCCGCCGCGACACCCCGCGCTGGGGCGAGGTGATCAAGAAAGCGGGGATCAAGCCGGAGTGAAGAAGGGGCGATCGCCTGCGATCGTCACCCTGTCCATCACCCGCCGGTATCCGGAGTAGTCGTTTACCGCGATGTGCTGCGTGGAGCGGTTGTCCCAGAAGGCGAGCGAGCCCTTCTTCCAGCGGAAGCGGATCTGGAATTCCGGCCGCTGGCTGTGGCGGTTGAGGAATTCGAGCAGCGGCGCGCTCTCTTCCTCCGTCATGTCCTTGAAGCGGATCGCGTAGACCCAGTTGATGAACAGGATGCTGCGCCCGTTCTCGGGGTGGGTCCTCACGCACGGGTGCGGCGTTTCCTTCAGCGCGAGCTCGCTCGCGTTGATGCGCATGCTCTTCAGGTCGTCGTCGGCGTAGGTGCCCTGCGGGCCGTAGGAGCGTTTCGCGCTGTGCATGACGGTCATCCCCTCGAGCATGCGCTGCATCGCGGGCGACAGCGCCTCGAAGGCGAGCATCTGGTTCGACCAGATCGTGTCGCCGCCCACGGCCGGGGATTCGCGGCTGTAGAGCACGGTGCCGAGCACCGGCGCCTCGCTGAAGGTCATGTCCGAATGCCAGCGCCCGCCGAAGTTCAGCTTCTTCTTCTCGTCGGGCTCGCGCACGATGCGCATCATCTGCGGGTGGCCCTCGAGCGGCTGGATGAACGGTGTTTCGGCCAGCGGCCCGAACTGGCGCGCGAACGCCTCCTGGTGCACAGGCTCCAGCTGCTGGTCGCGGAAGAACAGCGCGCAGTGGTCGGCCAGCACGCGACGCAATCCGGTGAGCGTGTCCGGGGTGAGCGGCTTGGACAGGTCCAGCCCGCGCACTTCGGCGCCGCCTGCGCCGCACAGCAACTCGAAATCGATCTTGCTCATGTGCCTTCCTTCAGTGTGCGCTGCATCTGCGCCAGCGCGTCCTCGGTTTCGCGCGCGAGCCGCGCGACGATTTCGCCCACCGTGGTGAGCTCGTTGAACCATGCCACGCTCTGGCCCGCCGCCTCGTAGACCAGCGGCTCGACCTGGTGTTCCTCGATCGCGGCGAGCAACTCGCCGGTGAGCACGTGCTGGTACGGCATCGGCAGGGGCCTGGGTGCGCCTTCGGCGTCCCATTCGTCGGACCAACCGCTTTTCACTACGCGGCAGGGCTTGCCGCTGTGCGCACGCGTGATGACCGTGTCTTCGCTGCGGGCGGCGAGGATCTTCTTCAGCAGCACCGGCGGGGTGCCGTATTCGCGCGTCGCGAGCCACGCCGTGCCCAGCCAGACGCCCTCGGCGCCCAGCGCGAACGCAGCGGCGACCTGCCGGCCGTGCCCCACGCCGCCCGCGGCCAGCACCGGCAGCCCGCCGGCCGCTTCCACCACTTGCGGCACCAGCGTGTAGGTCCCGACCGGTCCTGTGTGCCCGCCCGCGTCGTAGCCTTGCGCAACGAGGATGTCGATGCCGGCATCGCGCGCGGCTGTCACGTGGCGCGCCGACCCCACCATCGCGAACGTGGTCTTGCCCCGCGCCCTCGCCGCCGCGACGACCCGCTTCGGCAGGCCGACCGCGGTGACCACCGCATCGACGCCGGACTCCAGCACCGCCTCGGTCTGCGCGTCGAAGAACGCCTGGTTGCGGATCTGGTCGGCGAAGAAATTCGGTTTCACCGGGGCGGGGATCGCGTATTTTTCCTTCAGCTTCGCGACGAACGCGACGTGCTCGGCAGGCAGCTTCTTCTTCGCTTCGTCGCGGCTGGATTCGTCGCCGGCGAGCTTCGGGTACATCAGGTCCACGCCGAAGGGCCTGCCGCCGAGGCGCCGCTTGAGGAGCGCGATGTCCTCCGAGATTCTTTCGGGCGTCTCGCGCGCTGCGCCGAACACCGGGAACCCGCCGGCCTCGGCCAGGGCCACCGTCACCTCGACCGAATGCGAGAAGCCGAAGACCGGCAGGGCGATGCCGAGGCGCTTGCACAGCGCGGTGCTCAGCGTGCTCATTCCGGGGAACTCATTGCGCCGGCTTGATCCCGGCCGCGCGTACGACCTTGCCCCAGCGCTCGTAGTCCGCCTTCATCATCGCCTGGATCTCTTCAGGCGTCTTCTGCGGACCGGGCAGACCGCCGATCCTCTCGATGCGCTCCTGCACGTCGGGAGAAGACAGGGCCTTGTTGATCTCGCCGTTGATGCGCGCCACCACGTCCTTCGGCGTGCCGGCGGGGACGTACATGCCGTACCAGGGCACGAGGCCCGCCTCGGGATAGCCGGCTTCGGCGACCGTGGGCACGTCGGGCAACTGCTTCAGGCGCTGGGGGCTGAAGGCGGCCAGGGCCTTCAGCTTGCCGCTCTTCACGTGCGGCGCCGCGAGGCCCAGCGCAAGCACCTTGAAATGGATCTGGCCGTTGATCAGGTCGGGGATCGCGGGCGGCTGGCCCTTGTAGCCGATGTTGGCGAGCTTGATGTCGGCCACCTGGAAGAAGAGTTCGGACGACAGGTGGTTCGACGAACCGGTGCCCGGGTTGGCAAAGTTGAGCTGGCCGGGACGGGTCCTGGCGTAGGCGACGAACTCCTGCAGCGTCGACACGGGCAGCGAGGCCGGCACGACCGCGATGTTCAGGTTCCACACCGCCACCCCCACGCCCTGGAAGTCGCGCATCGGGCTCCAAGGCAGCGTGCCGTAGATCGACGGGTTGGAAAGGATGGCCGGGCCGGTCATCAGCCACGTGTAGCCGTCGGGCGCGCTCTTCGCCACCGCCTCGGTGCCGAGGTTGCCGTCCGCGCCCGGCCGGCCCTCGACGATGATCGGCTGGCCCCACCCCGCGGCGATCTTCTCGGTGACCGCGCGCGCAAGCAGGTCGACGATTCCGCCGGTGGGATACGGGACGATCACGCGGACCGGCTTGGCCGGATAGGGCTGTGCGATGGCTGACACCGCGAAGAATGCAAGCGCGCCTGCGAAGCAAAGCAGCTTTCCCATGTCTCCTCCGTATTGTTTTGTGGCGAAGCGCATCGGGGCGCCCCTGCAAACCGATTCTTCCACAGATGCGCTGGCGGCACTACCATGGGCCGCACACCTTGGGAGGGGCGATGGATTTCGAACTGTCCGAAGCCGGGCGCGCGTGGCGCGACCGCATGCAGGCTTTCTTCGACGCGCACGTGCTGCCGCGCAACCGCGAATGGCACGAGCACGTGGTGAGGCGCGACGCGCCGGCGCCCTTCATGCCGGCGCTGCAGGCGAAGGCGCGCGCCGAAGGGCTCTGGAACCTGGGCCTGCCCGAACTCGCGCCCGACGAACCCGGCACGCGCCTGACCAACCTCGAGTACGCCGGGTGCTGCGAGATCCTCGGCCGCATCGCGTGGGCACCCGAGGCGTTCAATTGCCAGGCGCCCGACGTGCCCAACATGATCACGCTGCAGAACTGCGCGACCCCGGAGCAGAAGCGCCAGTGGCTCGCGCCGCTGCTCGAGGCGAAGACCCGCTCGTGCTTCGCGATGACCGAGCCCGACGTGGCCTCGTCGGACGCGACCAACATCGCCACCCGGATCGAGCGGCGGGGCGGCGACTACGTGGTCAACGGCCGCAAGTGGTTCTCGACCGGCGCGGCGCACCCGCGCTGCACGCAGGTCATGCTGATGGGCGTCACCGATCCCGCGGGGGATCGCACCCGCCGCCACAGCATCGTGATGATCCCGATGGATGCGCCCGGCGTGCGCCTCGTGCGCGAGGTGAAGTGGATGGGCAACCGGGACCACGTGGCGCCGATCGGCGAGATCGACTTCAGGGACGTTCGCGTGCCCGTGGAAAACCTCCTCGGCAAGGAGGGCGACGGGTTCCGCATCGCGCAGGTGCGCCTCGGGCCCGCGCGCGTGCACCACTGCATGCGCCAGATCGGGCTCGCGGGGCTGATGATCGAGCTGATGCTCGTGCGCGCCGCGGAGCGCAAGGCCTTCGGCCGCCCCGTGATCGAGTACGACACCGTGCAGCGCTGGATAGCCGAGTCGCGCGTGGAACTCGAGCAGGCGAAGCTCCTCACGCTCAAATGCGCGTGGCTGCTCGACAACCAGGGCCACCACGGCGCATGGCGGGAAGTGTCGCTCGTCAAGGTCGCGGTGCCCAACATGCTGCAGCGGGTGGCCGACCGCGCGCTCCAGGTCTTCGGCGCGATGGGCGGTACCGACGACGCGCCCATCCACTATGCACTCTCGTATGCGCGCCTGATGCGCATCGGCGACGGCCCGGACGAGGTGCACCTGAGGCAGATCTTCAGGCTGGAATCGCCGCCTGCGTGGACCGTCGACGGCTCCCCGTACATCACCTATCCTAGCGGGTCTTGAACGGGAGCATTGGTGGATAAGGGCTCAAGGATCTTTGTCGCGGGGCACCGGGGACTGGTCGGCTCGGCAATCGTCCGTTCCCTGGAGGCGGCCGGATACGCCAACCTGATCCTGCGCACGCGCGCCGAACTCGACCTGCTCGACCTCCCTGCGGTGCGCCGTTTCTTCGAGTCGCAGAAGCCCGAGTACGTATTCGTTGCCGCGGCACGGGTGGGCGGGATCGTCGCCAACAGCACCTACCCGGCCGAATTCATCTACCAGAACACCCTCATCGCCGCGCACATCATCGACCAGTCGAGGCGCAACGGCGTGAAGCGGCTGTTGTACCTCGGGTCCTCGTGCATCTATCCGCGCGACTGCCCGCAGCCGATCCGCGAGAGCTACATGCTGACCGGCCCGCTGGAGGAAACCAACCGGGCCTATGCCCTGGCGAAGATCGCCGGGGTCGAGATGTGCTGGAGCTACAACCGGGAGCACGGCACGAAATTCCTTGCGGCCATGCCGACCAACCTTTACGGGCCGGGCGACCGTTACGACCTGCAGGGCTCGCACGTGATCCCGGCCCTGATCCAGAAGTGCCACCAGGCGAAGGTCGCCGGGGCTGCGGAGGTCGTGATCTGGGGCACCGGCGCGCCGTTGCGCGAGTTCCTCTACTCCGGGGATGCGGGCGACGGGCTGACCCACGTGATGAACCTGCCCGACGACGATTTTTCGCGGGCCTGCGGGAACAAGGATGTGGCGCCGCTGGTCAACGTCGGCAGCGGCCTCGAGCTCTCGATCCGCGAGCTTGCCGGCAAGGTGCGCGAGGCCGTCGGGTTCCGGGGCGGCCTCGTGTTCGATACCTCCAAGCCCGACGGCACGCCGAGGAAACTCCTCGACGTTTCGCGCATGGCCTCGCTCGGCTGGAAAGCTAAGACTTCGCTCGAGGCAGGCCTCGAGCTTGCCTACGCGGACTTCCTCGCGCGCCATCCGGGCGCCTAACGCGCGGGGGATTGCCCCTGCGGCGACGGCGCCTGCGATGCGGGGCTGTCGAGCCAGTCGAGGATCCTCTGCGCGGGCTGGATGCCGCCCTTGAGGGCTTCGGTCAGCCAGATCCTCGCCTGCGCGGGATCGCGCGCAACGCCGATGCCCGCCGCGTACATCCGGCCGAGGTTGAATTGCGCCGGCGCGAATCCCGCTTCCGCCGCGCCCTTGTAGTAGCCGAAAGCCCTGCCGGCGTCCGCGGGCACCGTGCGCCCGGTCTCGTGGAATTCGCCGAGGTTGTTCATCGCCGAAAGGTCGCCGGCGAGCGCCGCTTGCGTGTAGAGCGCAAGCGCGCGGGCCGGGTCCGCGGGCGCGCCTATGCCCTGCGCGTACATCCACCCCCGCAGGCTCCTGGCGGAAGGCCTGCCGGCTTCGGCCGCCGCGCCCACGCGCCGCACCGCGCACTGCGCGTCGGGTGGCCTGGCCTCGAGGCAGCGCCGCCCGAGCAGTTCGCTTGCGCCCGCGTGGCCCGCCTCGGCGGCGCTCTCGAGCAGCGAGGTGGCGCGCGCCGGGTCCTTCGCGGCCACGCATTCGGACAGCCGGTAGGCCGACTCGAGCGTTCCCTTGTCCCAGGCCGACGCGAACAGCGGGCAGGCGATCTCCGGGTCGCGTGGCCCGAGGATGCCGTGCAGCGCGATGACGCCGAGCGCGAACATGCTGGCGCCCGACCCGTCGCGCCCCCGGATGCCCAAGCGCCAGCGCGTATCGGCGAGCTTCTTCTCGATCAGGGTCCGGAATCCCTTCGCGGCTTCGGTGTCGCCAGCCGCCAGCGCGCGTTCCAGGTCCCCGGCCACGAACGTCGCCAGCGCGGCGAGGGTGTTGCGCACGATTTCGTCCTTCGGGGACGCGGCGATGGCCTTGCGCAACGCGTCGGCTTCTTTGTCCCCCCACGCGAGCCGTTCGGCGAACCCGCCGGCCGGGGGCTCGGGCAATGCGTCCTGCCGCGTCGCGGGCGCGGTGGCCTGCGACTTCGGCGCAGGCGCCTTCTTCTTCCTGTCGGCCGCGTCGGCGGGCTGGAGCGCAAGGGCGATGCACAGCAGGGCGCCGGCGAGGTGCGTGGGTTCGGGTTTCACTGCGGGCACAGGGTGGGGTCTCCTCTGCGGCAACGGTACTGCAAGCGGGTGCCGCCCGTCGAGCGCTGCGGCGGACGTGGCGTTTCTGCGTAGAATTCCTGATGACCGAATCCGCCCTTGTGCGTTGCGTGTTCGCAAGCCTGCTCCTCGCGGCCGGTGCGGCGGGCGCCTCGCCCGAAGTCGATCGCCTCGCCGCCGAAGCGGCCGGGGGCGACCGCGCCGCCCTCGATGCGCTGGTCGAGCGCGCGCGTTCGAGGAAGGACGCCGACGCCGAGTACGCGCTCGGCCTCATGGCCTACGAGGCCAAGGGGCTCGAGCGCAATCCCGGGCAGGCCTTCCGGCTGGTCGAGCGCGCAGCGGCGAAAGGGCACGCGGAGGCGTGCAACACGCTGGGCTATTTCCACCAGTACGGCATCGGTACCCCCGTGGACCTCGCGCAGGCGCTCGCATGGTTTCGCCGGGGCGCCGAGGCGGGCAGCGCCGGCGCGCAGAACAACCTCGGCTGGTTCCACGAACACGGCATCGGGCTCGGCAACGATCCGGCCGCGGCGGCGGCCTGGTACCTGAAGGCCGTCGAGCAGGGCCTCCCCGGGGCGCACGTGAACCTCGCCAACCTGTATGAGAAAGGCCTCGGCGTGGAGCGCAATCCGGTCGTCGCGGCTGCGCTTTACGAAGCCGCGTTCGCGCGCGGCGTCACGTCGGCGGCGCTGCGGCTCGCGCGCCTGCAGGAGGCGCGCGGCAAGATCGCCGAGGCGGTCGCGAACTACGTCGCTGCCGCCAAGGGAGGTATCGCCGAGGCCGAGCTCCCGGCGGGGCGATTGCTCGTGTCGGCCGCGACACCCGGTCGCGATGTCGCGCAAGGCGTCAAATGGCTCGTGCGTGCCGCCGCGCCGGAGTCGCGCGACAAGGACAAGCTCGACGCCTTGCGCCTGCTCGCCGGGATTTTCGCCACCAGGGAGGGTGTGCCTGCCGACGCGAAGCGCTCCGCGGACTATTCCCGTCGCGCCGCCCTGCTCGGGGACGGCGAGTCCGCTTTCCTCTACGCAGGCTACCTGGAGGCGCAGGCCACGGACGATCCGGCGCCGTGGTACAGGCAGGCGGCGAAGGAGGGCCATGCCGAGGCACAGTTCCGCATCGCGAAGCTCCTGCAAGCCCGCGGCGGCGAGTCGCGCGCAGAGTCCGTCGAGTGGTTCCGGAAGGCCGCGGCGCAAGGGCACCTCGGCGCGGCGCTGCAGCTCGGCCTCGCGCTCGAGGGCGGGATCGGCGTGGCGGCGTCTCCCGCCGAGGCGATCCAATGGTACGAGAAGTCCGCGGCCGCGAACGATCCCGAGGCCTTGTTCCGCCTCGGCAACCTGTACGACCGGGGTGGCGGCAAGGGCGCCGACTTCGGCCGTGCGCGGGACTACTACTCGCGCGCCGCGACGCTCGGTCACGCCGGGGCGGCGGAAGTCCTCAAGCGCATGGTCGGGGCGCCGGCGCTGGAGCCGGTGCTGGGCGACCCGTTCAAGGGCATGCGCTGAAATGGCGAGGCAGTCATGAACGCATTCACGAAGATGGCGACAGGCACGCTGGCGGTCGCGATGCTGGCCGCGCTTGCCGTCGTGGCTGCGCGGCATGCGTTTGCGGACCTGCTGGCCTTGCAAGGGCGGACGGCGATCCGGACGGCGGACCGGAACCCGGCTGCGCTCGGGCCCGGGGACTGGGCGCGAGCGCAGTCGCGCCTGGAGCGCGCATTGCGGCTGGACCCGGGCGAACCCGCGATCGCCGAGGACGCCGGTCGCCTGCACGAATTGCGCGCGCGGGTCGCTCCGGGCCCCGATCCGAAATCGGAACTTTCCCGCGCGCTCGGGTATTTCCGCGACAGCCTCGCCCACCGGCCGACATCGCCGTACACCTGGGCCAACCTCGCAATCGTGAAGTCCGGGCTTGGCGAGTTCGACGCCGAGCTCCGGGGCGCCATCGAGCAGGCCGCGCGGCTCGGCCCGTGGGAGCCCGAGGTGCAACTCGCGCTCGCGGACATCGGCCTGAGGCACTGGGACCGCCTGGCGCTGCCATCCCGGCAGGTGATCCATGCCGCGATGGGCAGGGGCCTCAAGCGCCAGGACGCCAGGCTCTTCCAGGTGGCGGCCGCCTACAGGCGCTTGGACGTCATGTGCGCCACGCCCGGCGTCACCCGCTCGAAACGTGCTGTTCGCTGCATCTGAACCGGTCGCGATGGTGGATTGAGTATTCGCCCGGGAGTGCGTAAGCTCGTGGTATCTGAAGCCCTACGTCCCGCCAAGAGGTAAGCGATGATCCGGCTCGCCCGCAGGATCGCCCTCGGCCTTGCGCTGCTCCTCCCTGCTGCGGCATTTGCCGAGGCGGGTTACGTCCATGACCTCACGGGCAGGGCGTTCGTGCTGGCGACCGCGAACAGCGCGCCGCGCGCGCTCAGGGTCGGTGACATCATCGATTCCGGCAACGTGATCCGCACCGAGGCCGCCAGCAGCGCCGTCATCAAGTTCGAGGACGGCCAGGTGATGGTGCTGCGCGAGAACACCGGGTTCCAGGTCACCGACTACGCCTACAACAAGCAGAGGATCTCGCAGAGCCGCGCGGTCTTCAGGCTGCTCGCGGGCGGGATGCGCTTCATTACCGGCGTGATCGGCGCGACGGAAAAGAGCGCCTTCCGCCTGAACGTCGGTCCCACCGTGACGATCGGCATACGCGGCTCCGACGGCGACTCCGCCATCGACCCGGTCACCCTGGCCGTGACCGCGGCGGTGAACGATGGCGCCCTGGTGATGGAGACCCGGTACGGCCAGCGCCTGGTCCAGGCCAATACCTTCGCCATCGCAAGCCTCACCGAAACCACCCTTGTGCTCCCCTTGAGCCGGGCGCCGCCTGCGGTCAGGGAGGCCGTGGGGCGCTCGCTTTCGCAGTCCAACGTGCCGATCAATACCCCGGTTGTCGTGCGTGCGTCGGCCGCCGCCGCGGTGGCGCAGGCGCAGGCGCGGCAGGCGGATATCCAGGCGGCGAACGCGAAGGCGGCTTCCGATCGGGCGGCGGCCGCGGCCGCGGCCGCAGTTGCGGCAAAGCAGGCCGATGCCCAGGCGCTGGTGGCGCAGGCCGAGGCGGCGCTCGCGGCTTCGCAAGCCGCCTCCCGGGCTGCGGCGGCCTTCGACCAGCGCGCCCAGCAGACGCTGGCCACCGCGATCGCATTGGCCCAGCAGGCCTATGCTCAGGCGGTCTCGAACGGGGCGTCGCAGCCGGCACCTCCGGCATCGTCGACGATCGACCCCAACAAGCCGCCGCCATCGGGCGCCGGTACGCCTGCGACTTCGGATACGACGCAGACCACGTCGGGGACGACTTCCACGCCATCGGGCGGCGCCGGTGGCGGCGGGGGCACTGCGAGCCCGAACTAGTGCGAACGCCCCGGGGGGGTCGATCCAATGGACGCCCTGCCGAAAGGCGGGGCGTTCTGCTTTCAGAAGCGCGTGACGGGCGCTTTCTTGCGCGACCCGGGCGCAACGGGCCGTTGCGCGAGGGACTCGCGGTGACGCTCCAGGTTGACCCTGAAGGTCTCGGCCTTGTCGAGCGGGACGACGATCCCCGCCCCGGTCGCGCCGGGCGCGTGCGCACCCTTGAACGCCGGGTTGAAGGCGAGGAACTCGTCGATCGGCGTCTGCGCGAACTGCGCCGCGAGCCTGAGGTCGAGGTCGACGGGCACCCGCACCACGCCGAACACCGGCTCGTTGGGGATTTCAGGCAGCTTGATTCCGTACGCCTCCGGATCCAGCACGAGCTGCTTGATCGCGAGGAGCTTCGGCACATAGCTGCGCGTCTCGTCCGGCATCGTGAGGTAGTCGTAGGCGTCCGGCAGGCCGCGCGCGCGGTTGCGTTCCACGGCGCGCGCGACGGCCGACTCGCCCCAGTTGTAGGAGGCAAGCGCGCGGTGCCAGTCGCGGCGGTTGAATTCGTAGAGGAATTCGAGGTAGTTCATGGCCGCGCCGGTGGAGGCGACCACGTCGCGGCGCCCGTCGTAGAGCGGGTTCTGCGCGAGGTTGTACTTGGCGCCGGTCTCGGGGATGAACTGCCAGAGGCCGGAGGCCTGCGCGGGGGACAGCGCCATCGGGTTGAAGCCGCTCTCGATGAAGGGCAGCAGCGCGAGTTCGGTGGGCAGGCCGCGGCGTTCCACTTCGTCGACGATGAAGTGCAGGTACCTGCGCGCGCGCAGCACCATGGCCTGCACCAGCTCCGGGCGGGCCGCGTACCACGCCGCCTGCTGTGCGACGAGCTTGCGGTCCACGAGGTCGGGCATCGCGAAGCCCAGCCGGATGCGCTCCCACAGGCCGGCCGGCTGGCCGAGCAGCTTCTCGATCCGCGGGTTCGCGCCCTCCGGGCCGGCTTGCACCGCCGGCGGCTCACCGGTCACGTTGACGAACGACCCCACTGCCGCGAAGGCGGCCGGCTGCCACGCGAGCACGACCGCGAGGGCAAGGTTTCGGATCCGGGGGGTGGGAAGGCGCATGGAATGCTCCGCAAGCCTGAAATGCTAACGGCACGCGGCCTGCCGGGTCAATGCGGGATGTCCCGCGGTTTACGATTGATTACATGACCGAAACCCTCGGATTCCTCGCCGCTTTCGGGCTGACCATGCTCGCCATGCCCCCGCTGGTGCGCCTCGCGCCGCGCTGGGGGCTCGTGGACGTGGCCGCGGGCCGCAAAATGCACGAGGGCGAGGTCCCGCTGGTGGGGGGGATCGTGATGGTGGTGGTGTTCCTCGCGGTCTATTCCGGCCTCGCACTCGCGGGAGGCAATTCGGTCCGGTTCGGCCTGGGCCTGGCGATCGCCATCGTGCTGGCCGGCGGCATCCTCGACGACCTGCACGAGCTGCGGTCCGTCGCCAAGTTCGCCTTCCAGATCGCCGCCGCCGTCGCGCTCGTCTACGCCGACGGCACGGTCCTCGCGCAGCTCGGGCAGTTGCTTTCGGAGCGCACGTTCGCGCTGGGCGGCTGGGGCGTGCCGCTCACGGTCTTTGCCGTCGTCGGCGTGATGAATGCGCTCAACATGGCCGATGGCGTGGACGGCCTCGCCGGGACGGTGAGCCTGCTGGCCTTCGTCGCGTTCGGCATCCTGGCCGCGGTGGCCGGGGAAGCGGCGGTGTTCCTGGCCTGCTGCGTGGGCGCGGGGGTGGCCGCCGGATTCCTCTGCTTCAACGCGCGCATCCCCTCACGCCCGAGGGCGCTGGTCTTCATGGGCGACACCGGCAGCCATTTCCTCGGCCTGCTCCTCGCGTGGTGCGCGATCAGGCTGCACAACGCCGAGCCCCCCGGGCTGAACGCCGTGACGGCCGGGTGGACCCTCGGAGTGGTGCTCGGCGATACGCTCAGCGTGATGATCCGCCGTGCCGCGCGGGGCCGGAGCCCGTTCTCGGGCGACCGCGAGCACCTGCACCACCTGCTGCTCGCCGCGGGGCTGCGCCCCGGGCAGGTCGTGCTGGCCGTGGCGGCGATGTCCGCCGGCGCAGGGGCTGTCGCGGTGGCGGCCGAGCGCCACGGCGTGCCCGGTTACGCGATGTTCTACCTGTACCTCGGGCTGCTCGCGGTTTACGGCGTGACGACCGAGATCGCGTGCCGCAGGCTCGGCCTGCGGGACCCGGCACGCGCCTAGTCCCGCAGCACCCGCGCCCATTCGCGCAGCGCGATGCCGCGCGCGTAGTGCGCGTCGAAGGCGGCGCGGGCATTGCGCCCTAGCGTCGCGCACAGCGACGGGTCCGCCTGTAATTCCAGGATGCGCCGCGCGAGCAGCGTCGCGTCGCCCACCGGCACGGCGTATCCGGCGTGCGCCGATTCGAGCAGCCCCGCGATCTCGCCCGCCGGGTCGCCGACATGCAGCGCCGGCCGTCCCGAGGCGAGGATCCCGTAGGCCTTGCTCGGCACGAGCAGGCCTTCCATCGCGGGCAGCAGGCTCGTGACATGCACGTCCGCGGCGCCGAGGCTTTCGGCCAGCCGCTCGCGTGGCTGGTAAGGCCGGAATTGCACGTTGCCGGGTGCGCGCCGCACCGCCTCGTCCTCGATCCACCGGCGGTAATGCCCGCCGCCGACGAACAGGAACACGATCTCCGCGCGGCCGCGCAGCGCTTCGGCCGCGGCCAGCAGCGTCGCGAACTCGTGCACCCGCCCCATGTTTCCGGAATAGGCAACGACGAATTTCCCGTCGAGGCCCCATTCGGCGCGCAAGGCGTTCCCGCCCGGCGCCAGCGGAACGATCGCTTCACCGTCGGCCCAGTTGTGGATCACCACGAGGCGCCCCGGCGCGAGCCCCGCCAGCGCCTGCACCTGACTGCGCATGCCTTCGCCCAGCACCACGTTGGTCGCCGCCGCACGCAGCGACCAGTCGCGCAGTGCGCGGAGCATCGCGCCGGGCAGCCCGCGCGCAAGGCGCACGCCCATGCGGCCGGCCACCTCCGGGAAGACGTCCTGCAGCCAGTTGACGAGCCGGGCGCCGCGCAGGCTTGCCACCACCGCCACGGGCACGGACAGCAGCGGGGGGTCCGTCTTCGCGACCACGGTGTCGCCGCGCGACGCCAGCCCCGCGAGCGCGAGCGAGGCCGACAGGTAGAACGATGCGTAGTCGATCGCGCGGCCGGCGAGCCCGGAGCGGCCGAAGCGGCTGGTCCATACGCGATGGACGTGCACGCCGGCCACTGCCTCCCTGGCAGGCAAACGCGCGGCGGGATCGTCGTAGCGCTGCCGGCTGGTGATCACGTGCACTTCGCGGCCCTGCGCGGCGAGGTCGAACGCGAGGTCCGACAGCATCTGGCTGGTGGCGGAGATGTCCGGGTGGAAATACCGGTTGAGGAAAATCAGTTTCACCCAGAAGAAAGTATCATAGGCGACAAAATGATACGGATGCCTTCCCCGGGACCGACCGAATGAGAAGCTACAGCACCCGCAAGCGCGTCCTCGTCACCGGCGGGGCGGGCTTCCTCGGCTCCCACCTGTGCGAGCGGCTCCTTGCCGACGGCCGCGACGTGCTCTGCGTGGACAACTTCTTCACCGGCACGAAGGACAACATCGCGCACCTGATCGGCCGGCCCAACTTCGAGCTCATGCGGCACGACGTGACCTTCCCGCTCTACGTGGAGGTCGACGAGATCTACAACCTCGCCTGCCCGGCCTCGCCCGTGCACTACCAGTTCGACCCGGTGCAGACCACCAAGACCTCGGTGCACGGCGCGATCAACATGCTCGGCCTCGCCAAGCGGCTGAAGGCGAAGATCCTGCAGGCCTCCACCAGCGAGGTCTACGGCGACCCCGAGGTGCACCCGCAGACCGAGGGCTACTGGGGCCACGTGAACCCGATCGGCATCCGCTCCTGCTACGACGAGGGCAAGCGCTGCGCCGAGACGCTGTTCTTCGATTACCACCGCCAGCACAAGCTGCGCATCAAGGTGGCGCGGATCTTCAACACCTACGGCCCGCGCATGCACCCCAACGACGGCCGCGTGGTGTCCAACTTCATCGTGCAGGCGCTCGAGGGCGAGCCGATCACCGTTTTCGGCGAAGGCAGGCAGACGCGGTCCTTCTGCTACGTGGACGACCTCATCGAGGCGCTGGTGCGGCTGATGGCCACGCCCGACGAGTTCACCGGGCCGGTCAACATCGGCAACCCCGGCGAATTCACGATCCTGCAACTCGCGCGGAAGGTCATCGAACTGACCGGCTCGAAGTCGCCGATCGAGTTCCGCCCCCTGCCGGGCGACGACCCGATGCAGAGGAAGCCCGATATCGGGCTGGCGCGGTCGGCGTTTGGATGGGAGCCGGCCGTGGCGTTGGAGGCGGGGCTCCTGAAAACCATCGAGTACTTCCGCGACCCTGCGCCGAATGCCGACTGAGGTTCGCGCATGTGCGGGATAGCGGGCATCTTCGCCTACGGCCAGGCGGCGGCGCCGGTCGACCAGGAGGAGCTCATGCGCATCCGCGAGGCGATGATCCGCCGCGGGCCCGACGGAGCGGGCTTGTGGATCTCGCCGGATCGCCGCACCGGCCTGGCGCACAGGCGGCTCGCGATCATCGACGTCTCCGACTCCGGCGCGCAGCCCATGGCCACGGCCGACGGCAGGTATCGCATCACTTTCAACGGCGAGATCTACAACTACCGGGAGTTGAAGAAGGAGTTGCAGGCCAAGGGCTGTGTGTTCCACTCCAACTCCGACACAGAGGTGCTGCTGCACCTGTATGCCGATCGCGGCGAGGACATGGTGCATGCCCTGCGCGGCATGTATGCGTTTGCCCTCTGGGACGAGCAACGCAAAGGCGTGCTCCTTGCGCGCGACCCGTTCGGGATCAAGCCGCTCTACTACGCCGACGACGGCCAGACGCTGAGGGTGGCTTCGCAGGTGAAGGCGCTGATCCGTGGCGGCGCTATCGCGAGCCGGCCGGAGGCGGCGGGCTATGCGGGATTCCTCATCTGGGGGTGCGTGCCGGAGCCCTTCACGCTGCACAAGGAGATCCGCGCGTTGCCGGCCGGATCGCGCATGTGGGTCGATGTGCAGGGCAACCACGGCCCGACCGCGTACTTCAGCGTGCGTGACGAAATCAGGAAGGCGGAGGGCGCGTCCGCGAGCGGCGGTATCGAGCGGGTGCTCGACGCATTGCAGGACAGCGTGCGCAATCACATGGTGGCGGATGTCCCGGTGGCCGCATTCCTCTCGGCCGGGCTGGACTCGGCGACCCTCGTCGGGCTGGGCAGCCGCGTCGCGGGGCAGGACCTGCGCACGTTGACGCTTGGGTTCACCGAATACCAGGGCAGCGACAACGACGAAACCGGGCTCGCGCAACTGGTCGCGCAGCGCTACGGGGTGGCGCACGAAACGCGCTGGGCCACCCGGCTGGATTTCGAGGCCGACCTCGACGAAATCCTCGACGCGATGGACCAGCCCACCACCGACGGCGTGAACACCTACCTCTTGAGCAAGGCGGCGGCCGGGGCGGGCATGAAGGTCGCCTTGTCCGGGCTGGGCGGGGACGAACTCTTTGCCGGATATCCCAGCTTCACCGACGTCCCGCGCATCCGGCGGTTTGCCCACGCCACGGGCGTGTCGCCGGCATTCGGCGCGCTGGTGCGCAGGGCCGTGTCCCCGCTGCTGCGCCGGTTCACCTCGCCGAAGTACGCGGGCCTGCTCGAATACGGCGGAAGCTACGCCGGCGCGTACCTGCTGCGGCGCGGCCTGTTCATGCCGTGGGAACTGCCGCAGGTCATGGACCCGGAGTTCGCCGCGCGCGGCTGGGAGGACCTGCGCTCGTTGCACAGCCTCGAGGAGAGCAGCCGCGGCCTTGCGGGCGAGCGGGCCATCGTTTCGGCTCTCGAGCTCGACTGGTACATGCGCAACCAGCTGCTTCGCGACAGTGACTGGGCGGGCATGGCGCATTCCCTCGAGATCCGGGTCCCGTATATCGATCCGGCGTTCTTTCGCGCGGTGCTTGGGGCCGGCGCCGCCGGGATGCCCCCGGGCAAGGCCGACATCGCCCGGCGCCTGGTTCCGGCGCTTCCCGAGGAAATCCTCATGCGCCGCAAGACCGGGTTCCTCGCCCCGGTGCACGAATGGTGCGCGGACCCGGATCGCGAGGGGCAGGTGGACCGGGGGCTGCGGGGCTGGGCGCGCATCGTGATCGGGGACAGCCTGGGCGCCACCGGCGCCGCCGTCATGCGCCCCGGGGCGGGCAACGCGGCTTTCGTGCCGACGTGGCGCAGGGTGGCCGCGCGCGATGCCACGGCGCGCGCCAACGAGTTCAGGCGGGGCCAGCCGCGCGCCGTGCGCGCGCTGCGCCGGGCCCAGGCGGCGGCGGTGAAGGCAGCCTACGTCGCGACCAACGCCACGCTGAAACTGGCTGCGCTTGCGCTCTGGCCGCGGGCCCGGCCCGCCTATGCCGAGCAGGTGTGCGTCTACCGGATCGGCAACATCGGCGACATCGTTTGCGCGCTGCCTGCGATCGCCAGCGTGAGGCGGGCGTATCCCCGGGCGCGCCTCACGCTGCTCACCTCGCCGGGCCGCAAGGGCATGCCGGGGGCGGCCGACGTGCTGGCCGGCACGGACGTGATCGACGACCTCTGGGTCTACAACACCGAGGACATCGACACGTTCTCCAAGCAGAGCGCGCTGCTGCGGAACGTGCGCGCGCGCGGCTTCGACGTGTGGATCGACCTGCCGAACAACCTCACGACGGTATCGCGCCAGTTCCGCGACATGACCTTCGCATGGATGGCCGGGGCGAAGTGGGCGTGCGGATGGCGGATCGACTCGCTCAGCTGGGCGGCGCAGGCGCAGTCCGAGTACCTGCATTTCTCCAACGAGGTGGACCGCAGTCTTGCCGTCGTGAGCGCGGCCGGCTTCGACACGCGCGAGGTGCGCTTCCCAATCGCCACCCCGCCGGGTGCGAAGGCGCGCGTCGATGAACTGCTGCGCGCAGCGGGCCTGCCGCCCGGGCGGCTGGTCGCCATCGCGCCGGGTGCGAAGCGCTCGACGAACCTCTGGGAGCCCGAAAGGTTTGCCGCGGTCGGCCGCGAGCTCGCCGGGCACGGTCACACGATCCTGCTGATCGGCGGCAAGTCCGAGGCACAGGCGTGCGAGTGGCTGGCTAAGCAGATCGGCGCTGGGACGCGCTCGTTCGCGGGGGAGCTGTCCGTGGTCGAATCGGTCGAGCTCCTGCGGCGCTGCGGCCTGGCGGTGTGCCTGGACTCGGGGGTCCAGCACCTGGCCGCGGCGGTGGGCACGCCCTGCGTCTCGCTGTTCTCCTTCTGGCAGATGCGCGGAAAGTGGCATCCTTACGGGACGCAGAACGTGGTGCTGCAGAAATGGGTGCCCTGCCATACGTGCCTGCTGGGGGAGTGCCCGAACGGGAACCGGTGCATGAAGGAGATCGAGGTCGGGGAGGTCGTGCGCCACGCCGCGCACCTGCTGCAGAGGCAGGCCGCATGAAACTCGTGATCGAGCCCGGCCGCGCCGCGCGCAACTACTGGGGCGACCTGTGGCGCTACCGGGAACTGATGGTCATCCTCGCCTGGCGGGACCTGGCCGTGCGCTACAAGCAGACCGCGATCGGCGTCGCCTGGGCCCTGATCCGGCCGGGACTGACCATGCTGGTGTTCGTCGCATTTCGCCGGCTGGTCGGCATCGAACCCGGGAGCGTGCCGGAGCCGATCCTCGTGCTCGCGGCCGTGCTTCCCTGGCAGCTCTTTTCCGCAGCGCTGTCGGAATCCTCGGGCAGCCTGATCGGCAACGCCAACCTGATCTCCAAGATCTACTTCCCGCGCCTGATCATTCCGTGCGCAGCGGTCGTCACCAGCCTGGTCGACTTCCTGGTCACCCTGGGGCTGCTCGCGCTGCTGATGCTCTGGTACGGGTTCGTCCCGGGCTGGCAGCTGCTGGTCCTGCCGCTCTTCGTGCTGCTCACCTTGGGCCTGTCTGTGGGTCTCGGGCTGTTCTTCGCGGCGCTCAACGTCGAGTACCGCGATTTCCGCTACGTGGTTCCTTTCATCGTGCAGTTCGGGCTGTTCATCTCGCCGATCGCCTTCACCACGGCGAACGTGCCGGAGCGCTGGCGCACGCTCTACGCCCTGAACCCGATGGTGGGAATCATCGACGGGTTCCGCTGGTCCGTTCTTGACGGCCGCACGCCCCTCGACCTCCAGGCGGTGTCGGTCGCGGCTGCCGTCACCGTTTCGGTCCTGCTCGTGGGGGTGTGGTATTTCCGGCGCATGGAACGCAGCTTTGCGGACGTGATCTAGGCATGGGCGACGTCATCATCCGGGTGGAGGGCCTCGGCAAAAAGTACCGCATCCGCCATGAGCGCGCCGAGCGGTACAAGGCATTGCGCGACGTGATCGCGGACAAGGCGCGCGGGGTGTTCGCCTGGGGCCGGCCTGTCACCAGGGATGTTGTTAACTTACACAACGAAACTGTCGCCTCAGCCGCCCCTGATGCGGATGTTTCATCAGATAAGTTAAAGTTTATTCAGAATCCCGGGGCGCCAGGTCCGGCTTCGGTGGAGGACTTCTGGGCCCTGCGGGACGTGTCATTCGAGGTCAAGCGCGGGGAGGTCGTCGGCATCATCGGCCGCAACGGGGCCGGCAAGTCCACGCTGCTCAAGATCCTGAGCCGCATCACCGAGCCCACGGAGGGGCGGGTGGAGCTCGACGGGCGCGTGGCGAGCCTGCTGGAGGTGGGCACGGGGTTTCATCCCGAATTGACCGGCCGGGAAAACATCTACCTCAACGGTGCGATCCTCGGGATGACGCGTGCGGAGATCCGCAAGAAATTCGACGAGATCGTTGCGTTTGCCGAGGTGGAGAAATTCCTGGATACCCCGGTGAAGCGCTATTCGTCGGGGATGTATGTGCGGTTGGCGTTTGCGGTGGCCGCGCACCTTGAGCCGGAGATATTGATTGTGGACGAGGTGCTGGCGGTGGGGGACGCGGAGTTCCAGATGAAGTGCCTGGGGAAGATGCAAGCAGTCAGTCGGACGGGGCGCACGGTTCTTTTCGTAAGCCACAACATGGCGGCGATCGAGGCTCTTTGCGACAAGGCCGTATACCTCTCTTCCGGACGCGTCCATGGAGTGGGCGATGTTGGTCAATGGGTGGGAGAATATCTCGGTGATGCGCGAAACCACATTGGCAGGAGCATTGGAGAACCAGTACGTATTGACGATTCGCTCACGCTTCGGGCGTGTGAATTGAGCCCAAATCCCTTGCAGAGCGGGGGCGCTGTCCGGTTTCGCGTGGAGATCTTCAGCCGCCACGCGGCGCGATTGTCCGAGCTTGCGCTCCTCCTCCATACGCAACAAGGGGTGAGGGTTGGCGTTCTCGATTTTCGCTCCTCAGGGCTTCCGGTCACCATTGGGGCCGATCAATCGTGGGAAATACAAGGAGAAATCCAGAGCCTACCGCTTGTCGACGGAGGCTACACCGTCGGACTGTATCTCGCCTGTGGCGACTTCGTCGGCGACCTACTTGAACTTACAGGACTGACCATTAGTCTGCGCCGGGGCGACACAAGTCACGTCCCCTATCCAGCGGCGCATCGGGGTCTGCTGGATCTACAGTTCACTGCGGACGCGACCTTGCGGTGATCGCATGAACTTCAGGCGTCGATTTAAGCGATGGCTCTATGGCTCCTGCCCGGGCTTCGCGGGGACATTTCCGTATTTCGGTGCTCGAGTGCACTTCCAGAAGGGGGCACTGAGTTTTGTCGCCGCGTGCGAGCAAGGGATCTTCGAGAGCGACAACGTCCGACTCTTGAGTGCTTTGGTTCGGCCAGAGACCTCCTACTTGGACGTTGGAACGAATATCGGCTTGATGGCTCTCCCCATTTTGAAAGCGGTCAGCACCTCTCGGGTCGTGTCGTTCGAAGCGTCCCCCAGCGTGCTGCCGTACCTTGAGCGGACAATTAGTGGCAGCGCTTACGGTGAGCGATGGTCGTTGGTGCCAAAGGCTGTCGGAGCGAGCTTGGGAAAGGTGCAGTTCAGTGTGTCGTTGCCGGAAAACAGCATGTTTGACGGCATCAAGAGTACGCAACGTGTTGCCGTCGCTGGGCAGGTCGAAGTCGAAATGACTACGCTCGATCACTGGTGGCGGGAATCTGGTAAGCCCGAAGTGTCAGCCATCAAGTGTGATGTGGAGGGGGGCGAATTGGATGTATTGCAAGGAGCTCGAGAGTGTCTGGCCAGCCAGAAACCATACGTGCTCTTGGAATGGAACCGCGTGAACTTGGCCGCCTATGACTGTGAGCCAAGAACATTGGCTGAGTATGCGAAGGACTCAGGTTACTGCCTATATGCTTTGCCCAACCTGATTCGAATTCATTCCGGAAAGGAGCTTGAACTGCATATGATTATGACGGAAAGCTTCTTGCTGTCGCCTAACGATCTAAGCCGCTGAACTATGAAAACACTCCTTGTAACCGGCTCGTCAGGCCTTATCGGGTCGGAGGTATGCACGTACTTTTCCCGTGAACTGGGGTATTCGGTTCATGGGATGGACAATAACCAGCGCGCGGTATTTTTCGGGCTGCAGGGAGACACGCGATGGAACCAGATGCGGTTGCTCGAGACCGTGCCGCGGTTCGAGCATCACGAGATCGATGTGCGCGACCGTCAACGCGTAATTGATCTCGTTTCCGCAATAAGGCCTGACGCCATCGTGCACGCCGCAGCCCAACCCTCGCACGATCGCGCTGCAGCGATACCGTTTGATGATTTCGACACGAACGCGGTTGGCACGCTGAATCTTCTGGAAGCAGCCCGGAAGGCCTGTCCGGACTCGCCTTTCGTGTATATGTCAACCAACAAGGTTTACGGAGACCGGCCGAATTCGATCAAATTAAGGGAGCTTGAAACGCGCTGGGATTACGACGATCCCGACTTTGAGGAAGGCATCGCGGAGGATTTTTCGATTGATCAGTCCAAGCATTCCCTTTTCGGTGCATCCAAGGTGGCTGGTGACGTATTGGTCCAAGAGTACGGCCGCTATTTCAATATGCCTACGTGTTGTCTTCGAGGAGGCTGCCTGACTGGTCCCAATCATGCGGGCGTCGAACTGCACGGGTTTTTAAGCTACCTGGTGCAATGCAACGTGAAGGGCCGTGAATATAGGATCTTCGGGTACAAAGGAAAGCAGGTTAGAGACAACATTCACTCATATGACGTGGCGAGATTCATGTCAGCGTTCATCGAGGCGCCACGTGTCGCCGAGGTTTATAACTTGGGCGGCGGAAAGGGCAATACCTGCTCGATCCTTGAGGCGTTTGAGCTTGCGGAAAAGTATTCTGGGCGCAAGCAGATCTATACGTACGTCGATGAAGCACGGTCCGGCGATCATATTTGCTACTACAGCGATCTGACGAAGATGAGCGCGCATTACCCAAATTGGGGCATATCAGTGTCCCTGGATCGGACAATGCGCGAAATCGTTGAAGTCAGCATCTCGCGACTAAATAAAGCGAACAAATGATCCTGAAGCGTGTTTGATGGATTGATTCTAGAGACCGGATTGCAGAATGGATTTTTCCGAGACCGTCAATGGCTAGGAAGGCTGCGACAGGGCGCAGACTACTGTTTTGCTCTTCTGTGTCGCCGAGAGCAACGAGTGCGGGGGAACTCCTAGTATATCGACATCTTCTAGCGCTCCGGGGGTGGGAGGTCATGGACGTAGTCGTCCAGGACAAACCGCCTTCAATCGACCTCCAGCATGATCTTCAAGTGCTGCTTCCATTACCGCCTCGTTGGCTGCAGCGATTTAGGCGAGGTCTGCTTTTCGGATTCGCCGACAGCCTCGCGGCAAACTGGTTGGTTAAGAGATTCTCGATTGAGGCCGATCAATTTAGGCCGGATGCCGTACTTTCGGTCATGCTCCCAGATATGTTCCTGAGCGCCGCTGCCCTATTTGCGCGGCGCCGGAATTTGCCCTTGGTACTTCTTTGCCATGATGACTACTCGGACTACGTGCCGCAAACCGGTCGTGACCTTCTAGCGAGGGTGTATCGCGAATCGACGGTCAGGCTATGCGTATCCAGTGCAATGGAAGAGGAGTTTTTTGTGCGCTATGGAGTGCACGGGGAGCTTCTGTATCCTATTCCACAAGGGCGTGCCGTTGTGCCGAAAGATACTGAAGATGGAGATCCCCTCGTAGTGGGATTCGCAGGATCAATCGGACTAGGGTATGTGGGCGCTATTCTCAATCTGGCCGATGCCCTCGCTGAAGACGGGGGGCGAATGGTCATCGCATCTCCTACACCCAGAGATTCATTAAGTGCAATCTTTTCCCACCCAGTCGTATCAGATTTGGGCGCGCTGCCGCCTGCCGAGGTTCGGACGAGGCTCTTAGGGGCAGGAGTAAACGTGCTTGCTGTAGTCCAGAGCTTCGCTGCGGAGGATGAAAGGGCATTTCGGTTCAACTTTCCCTCCAAACTTACTGAATACGCCACCTACGGATTGCCAGTACTTGTAGTGGCACCAGAGGCCTCGAGCGCAGCAGTATGGTCGAGGAAGACTCCTGGCGCCGCACTTCTAGTAGGTGATGGGTGCAAGAATGAGTTGCGTCTGGCAGTTCGGCGGCTTAATACAGCAACTGAACGGCGCTTGCTTGCGAACGGATTCTATTCCGCAGCGAGCAGTTTTGACCCTGCTCTTCTACAACGCAAGTTCGAAGATGCATTGATTCGAGCGAGCGCGGCAATAGCCGCTGATTAAGGGTTAGGCAGAGTCTGATGCGAGTCCTGTTAAGCTGCCTCCAAAGCCAGAAACGCCATGCGCTGCCCGCATACGATTTCTGGCGGACCTATTTCGTGGAAGGTTGCAGGGAGGCGGGGGTCGAGTGCATAGAAGTCCCCGGCGTGGATTGGGCTGAAGCGATGGCGCTTCCGCAAGGGGAGAAGCTCGATCTCTGGCGTACGCGCACCTGGGATTCGACTCTGGAATTTGCGCGGAAAGAACGCAGCAACCGGGACATAGATTTCTTCTTGGGATACTTGTACCCAAGGCAGGTCGAGGAAGGCGCGATCGTCGAGTTGCAGCGGATGGGTATCCCATGCGTGAACTTTTTCTGCGACAACGTGAGGGAATTTGACACAGTTCCTGAGGAATATCGTCAATTCGATTTGCACTGGGTCCCAGAGTTTGAAGCCCTGCCGATGTACCGCCATGCCGGGCAGCCGCACATCCACGCCCCAATGCCCTGCTGGGTTCCGCCAGACTTGCGCACCCCCCCGCAATTGGAAACCGAGCCGCCCACCTTTATCGGTTCAGCAGATATCCTGCGGCGCAGTTTCCTCGGCCGCGCCGTCAGTGCCGGGGCTGACTTGGTCGTGCGCGGGGCCGGATGGGGCACGGCTACGGATGTCGGCTGCGTCCCCAAACCGAAGTCCAGCGCGGCTGCGTTCTTCGCGAATCAAGTGCAAACGGCCAGGGCGCATGGCCTCCTGGCCCTGTACCGAAAGATGCAGAATGCGGTCTTTCCGCTCGATATTCAGGACTTGCGCGACGAAAGGGTGAGGCCATTCGTTACTCAAGACGAGTACATACGCATAACGCGCGAGGCGATCGTCACCATCGGAATCAACCGTGTCCCGACGGCGCGCAGATCACATCGGAATCCGCTGACCTACTCCCGACTGCGCGACATAGAGGCCCCGATGCTTGGCGCATGCTATCTCACAGAGTGGACAGCGGGTCTGGAGCAGCTCTACGACATCGGGGTCGAAATCGAGAGCTACCGCACGGCGGAGGAACTGTCCTTCAAGATCCTGGAGCTTAAGAACGATAGACCTCGCCGGATGCGCATGCGCAAAGAAGCGCAGCGGCGCGCGCTGCATGAACATTCCGTTGCTCGAAGCCTTCAGAAGATTTGCAAACGACTCGGGATAAGGGGAGCGGAATGAGGCCCTCATTGATTTGGAACTGGCGCCTCCTCTGCGAGCGTCTGGCCCTGGCCTCCCAGCGACATCGACGCTTGGCCAAGCTTAGGAATACTCCGGCGCGCAGTCTTTCACTCGGGCATATCGAGTCCCTCGAACTTCTTGAGTTGATCGAGGATGCGGATGTCAAAGTCATCTACGACGTTGGTGCGAATGTGGGCACCTGGACCCTGCTGGCAAAGTCCATTTTTCCAGCATCGAGGGTCGAGGCGTTCGAACCGCTACCGAGTCACCACGGCGGCTTCGAATCGACCTGCGGCGCTCTTGCGGACGTGACGCTGCACCGCGTCGCACTCGGGCCGACGAATACGGTAATGCCTCTTCGGGTTACGGATTTCTCTGACGCATCCAGTTTTCTGCCAATCTCGAGCACGAACCAATGGGTCGCTGGAGTAAAGGAGGTGGGGCAGGTTTCCGTGCCCGTCCGGAGGCTGGAAGACTACAGGCGGGAAATGGGCCTGGAGTTGCCCGATCTGATCAAGCTCGATGTTCAAGGGTACGAGCTTGCAGTATTGGAGGGTGCGGCCACTGAGCTGGACTATTGCAAGGCGATAATAATAGAGGTTAGCTTCGTGGAAATGTACGAGGGTCAGTGCATGTTTTTCGACGTCTGCAAGTTCCTAGGAGAGCGTAATTTTCGACTGCGCGCTTTGGGAGCTTCTACCCCGGTCGCGCAAGCACTGATTCAAGCGGACGTCTTGTTCGTGAAGCAACGATAGGGACGGCATAGACTGTCCCTAAGTGACGAAGTCTCCTTTGAAAGTGGATGGCTGCATCTAGCAATGAGCAGAATATGCCTTTACTTTAGAAGGGAACCGGAAAGCGATCGGTGTCGAGGTGGAGAAGAACCGGGAGTTGCTATTTTCGATTTCCTTGATCGGCAAGAGTTCCGGCGCCATGCGCTGGGCGTTTCAACTCCACTTGGCAACCCCTTGGTCCACACTGTTCCATTCATGAAAAAAGAGTAAGTTACAAAATATGAGACGCCGGGAAGTATTGATCACGAAATTCAAGGAAACTCGATTTGGGGCCTTTTTACGCAAACGGCGGTTCCTCAATGCGCATAATTCCGAAAGATCCTTTTATCGCCAATTTGTAAGTCCAGGAGATCTGGTCTTTGATGTTGGAGCAAATATCGGAGACAAAGCGACATTGTTTCGTTCGCTTGGTGCTCGCGTCATTTGCTTTGAGCCGCAAACAAAGATCGTCGATTTTCTGAAGCGACGGTTTCAATACGATAAGGATGTCGTTATTGAGAGTGGGGCATTGGGAGAGAGTTCTGGCGAAGGCTCTATTCTGCTTTGTTCTCAGTTGTCGGCTTTATCCACCATGGCCGAATCAAGTTTGAGCAAAGGACGTTTTGCAAAAGAACTGAAAGGTGCGATGCCCCAAGCGGTTCCGATTCAAACTTTGGAAGCTATGGTTAAGAAGTATGGGAAACCAGATTTCTGCAAAATTGATGTTGAGGGCTACGAGATACAGGTCATACGTGGTTTGATGTCTTCGGTCCCTCTGCTTTCTTTGGAAGTGAACATCGAATTTCTGCCTGAAATAAAGCAATGCGTTGAGATTCTTGGTGGAAGAGGGTTGGCTTCCTTTAACTTCAGTATTGGTGAAAACAATTCACTAATTTTTTCCAAGTGGTTATCTAGTCAAGAAATTATTGAGTTTCTCGAGTCCCAGACCGATCCGCTTTTCTGGGGCGACATCTATGCGAGGAGTTAGTGAGGACTGTTCCCTTGCTGAGAGGAGAAACTTTGAGCAAGGAGAAGGCGTAGGGTGGTGTGAATGAGGAGACTCCTTCGATCCAGCGTGAATCTGCTTCCGTCGGCAACGCGAACTTGGATTAAGCATATTCCTGGCATAGCTGGGTTCCAGAGATTTCTCGTAGACCACGTGCTGTCCGGTGAGCCGTTTATCCATACCATCAACGCCGGACCGGCCACTGGGCTCGTGTTCGAAGTGACGCTGCCTCTCGACAAGGCGATCTGGGCCGGCATCTATGAGCGCGATTTCGCGCATTCCATATATACCGGAGTAAGACGTGGCGATGTCTGCTTCGACATAGGTGGTTATCGAGGTTACATGTCGGGCGCGATGGCATTGGCCGGTGCTTCCAAAGTATTGGTGTTCGAGCCATTGCCGGCGAATCAGCTGGCGTTACGGCGGCTCTGTGCGCTCAATCCCAGGTTGAATATAGAGCTGAAACCGATGGCCGTTGGAAACGTCGATGGGGCGATCAGCCTGCGTGTCATGGCCGATGCGAGCATGGGTAAGCTGGTCACCAGCACGTTTCAGGCTGGAGTAGCGACAACGGGCGAAATCGACGTGCTTATCCGGCGGCTTGATTCGTTGGTGCAGGCACAGGAAATTCCCGTGCCTCAGCTAATTAAAGTCGATGTTGAGGGCGCTGAACTGGATGTTCTCCTGGGGGCGTCTAAGGTGCTCGGTGAATATCGACCGCGGATTTACATCGAGGCTCACTCCGCGGGGCTAGAGGCGGCGTGTTCGCAAGAACTTGTTGGGCATGGCTACTCCGTGCGTCGCCTCGAGTTAGAACTGGACGGCGATGACCAACCCCGTCACCTGATCGCCGACCCTCAGTGACGGAAGTTGTCGCGCCTAAGGCAGTCAGGGTTGCAATCTTGACGGGTGCTTCGCTTGCATGGAATCCGAGGGCGGCGAAAGAGGCAATGACGCTCGTGCGCGCGGGGTACGCTGTTGTCGTTTACGGGTCCTGCACGGATTTCTCCGCATTTGCGATTGACCGGGCATTCGCCAACCGACATGGCTTTCGGTTCGAGTCTGTTCTTCCCATTTCACACAACGCATTTGTCAATCGCCTCCGTAACGCATTTAGGCGAGTTCGTGGTCGCTTTGGAAGATATTTGTTCGAACTCCTCGGAATAGAAAACCATTGGCAGTTAGGCCCGCTAGGATCTGAAATGTTGACCAAGGCAATCTCTTCGAGTGCGGATTACTACATTGCCCATCTCGAACAAGCCATCTGGGTTGCCGAAAAGCTAATAGGCATGGGCAAGCGTGTCGGGGTCGACATGGAGGATTGGTACTCAGAGGATCTCTTGCCGGAGGCACGCGCGAAGAGGCCCATCGAATTGCTCCGCAATCTAGAGGGTCATCTCCTAAAGAGAGGAGCGTACGCCCTCTGTACGTCCCAAGCGATGAGCGCGGCATTGGCCAAGGCGTATGACTGTTCTCCGCCCGTCGTCATCTATAACGCCTTCCAGTGGTCGGAGCGAACCCTATTGGATGGTCTCTACAAAGACAAGAGGGAGTCACGGACACCATCGATCCACTGGTTCTCACAGACCATTGGTCCTGGTCGAGGGCTGGAGGACCTTCTTGCCGCCCTGCCTCACTTGGATTCTGTGGTCGAGGTTCATTTGCGTGGACATGCGGTTGCTGGGTTCGAAGCCTGGCTGACGGCCCATGTCCCGGACGCTTGGCGCCGCCACGTATTTGTCCATGACGTTGTGTCTAACGAGCAGCTGCTATCGCGAATATCGGAGCACGACATTGGATTTGCAGGCGAGATGAAATATAGCAAGAGTAGAGATTTGACAGTCACAAATAAAATTCTGCACTACCTATTAGCGGGACTCGCAGTTGTAGCCAGTGATACCGCGGGGCAGCGGGAAGTGGCCGAGCAGGCAGGCGGTGCGGTGCTTTTGTACCCCTCCGGCGACGCACTGGCGCTGGCGGCCAGGCTGAATGAACTCCTGGGATCTCCGGAAAAGCTAAGTCGATCGAAGGCAGCAGCACTTCGCGCCGCAGAAGAAACGTTTTGTTGGGAGCGGCAGGAGAATCTCCTCTTGGAAACTATCGCACGTGCCATGTCCGGATCGAACGACAATTGAGAGATATGGCATTGATACTCTCTCTATGAACTGCCCGATCTGTACCTCGACCAAGGTCAAAGTATTCGCCGTCTGGCCCGATTTCTCGGTGCAGCAATGCCGGAACTGCGGGTTTCGCTTCGTCGACACCTCGGCCCCCGACTACCCTGCGCACGCTCAGTTCGCCTACGACGAACCTGAGATCGGCACGATCCGGCCGGACCAGCCGCACATCCAGCGCAGGGTGCGCGATGTTCTCAGATACAAGCGTCCGCCCGGTAGGGCGCTGGACGTTGGCTGCGGCAAGGGGGAGTTCGCGCTTGCGCTGCATGAAAAGGGATTCGAGTGCGCCGGAATCGACATGAAACCGGGGGTCATCTCCCACCTTCAAGACCATTTCCCCCAGGTGGCCTGGAGTTGCGAGATGACGACGGGGCTGGCAACCCTGCCCGACCGATTCGACGTGCTGACCATGTACCATGTGCTCGAGCATGTTTCCGACCCGAGGCAGGCGCTTTCGAGCCTCAAGGCCCTCGCGAATCCCGGAGCGCTGATCGTCGTCGAAGTGCCGCACGTCGGCGGGTGGGAGGCGCGACTGAAGGGCAGGCGCTGGCATTACTACAAGGTCGATCACGTGAACTACTTTCGAACCGGCGATCTTCGCCGGTTGGCGGCGGACCTCGATCTGGCCGTCCTGGGGATCCGCGGCTACCAGCATTTCTCCTATCCCCAGGATGTCCTGTGGAAGGACCTTGCCAAGGGCGCGCTCGCCTGGCTCGGGTTTCGGGACGTGGTTTCGATTTTTCTCCGGGTCGAATAGGGCGGCCATCCGATGTCAACCCAGCTCCCCGATCACCTGCACCTGGGATGCGGCCTCACTACCCCGGCCGGCTGGCTGAACGTCGATGGTTCCATGCAGGTGCTGCTGGCCCGGCGGCCGTGGCTGAAGAAATTGCTGGTCGCCTTGCGCATCCTGCCGCGCAAGCAGGCGGAGATCCCCTGGAGCGCCGCAGTGGTCCGAATGAATCTGGCCGCCCCCCTGCCTTTTTCCGACGGGCAGTTCATTGCCGTGTATTCGTCGCACCTGCTCGAGCACCTGTATCACGACCAGGCACTGGTGTTGCTGAAGGAATGCCATCGCGTTTTGCGGCGCGGGGGCGTTTGCCGGGCCGTGGTTCCGGATCTGGGCGCGCTGGTCGCGCGTTATAACGAAGGGAAGGCGAGATCGGATCCGGAAGCGGGAACCCGGTTCATGGAGAGTATGCTGGTTCACGACAAAGCCCCGAAACGAGGCCTGCTCGGGGCCTATTACCGGATGACGGCGCTCCACCAGCACAAATGGATGTACGACGCCGCTTCGCTCGAGCAGATGTTTACGGCCGCAGGATTTCATTTGGTCCGGCGGGCGGATTGTCTCGACAGCCGTATCGTGCGCATTCGCGAAGTGGAGCAGTCCTCACGCATCCTCGATGGGGAGGGAGTGGCGGTGGAAGGCGTCAAGGATTGACCCAGGGGTCGCGCATGCTCTTCCAAAACGCCCGGCAGTGGTTGCGAATGCTCGTCTATCCGGGTCTCGACCTGCATACGCGCAACCGTGCGTCCATACGCAGGTTCTGGAGGACCGGCGCAAGAGACGTGCTCGATGCGGGGAGTGGCAATGGCTACCTGTCATGGCTGGCTTACAAGTCCGGCGCCCGGGTCGTGGCGATGAACTACGAGCAGGGGCAGGTGGACAAAGCGAAGGAATTCTTTCTGGAGTTTCGCAAGGCCGACCCGCAGCGGTTGCGTTTCGAGTGTCGCAACCTGTATGACCTTGCGGCTGAAACCCGTACGTTCGACGAGATCATCTGCTCCGAAGTCCTGGAGCACCTGCGGCGCGACGGCGATGTGTTGAAAGAGTTTCATCGCCTGCTTCGGCCGGGTGGCGTGCTGCATTTGTGCTGCCCTTACCGGCTGCATTCGCGCCACCAGGCCGAAGTGCTCGACCTGAACGAGACCGGAGGGCATGTCCGTCCCGGGTACACTGAAGCGGACTACCGTGCATTGCTCGAACCGCTCGGGTTCAGGATCGAGCGGGTGGTTGGCATCGGCGACAAGGGCGTTTTCCACGCCGACAACGCCCTGCGCAGCATTCGCGTGAAGGTGGGCGACTGGGCCGCGTTGCCGCTGCTGCCGTTTGCGCTGCCTTTCGTGTGGTGCGCGCGGTTGGATCCGCCCGTCCCGTTTTCGCTGTATGTGCGCGCCGTAAAACCTGACAAAGCGGCATGACACGGCGCGTTCTGATCGTGACCAGCTCTTACGCGCCGGCGATGATTGCCGACATGCATCGCGTGCGCCACCTGGCGTGGGAGTTGCCCAAAATCGGCTGGCAGGTGGAGATCCTCTGCCCGGACGACAGCTACCAGCAGTCTTCCTGCATGGATGCGGACAGCTCGGCCTTCTTTGCTCCGGGAACGGTCATTCACCGGGTGTCCCAATATTTCGGGATGTTGTTCCGGCGCCTTGGATTCGGCGGCATCGGATGGCGGGCGTTGATCCCCATGTTCTTTGCGGGCCGGCGATTGCTGCGCAAACGGACGTTCGATCTCGTGTACTTTTCGACCACGCAGTTTCCGCTGTTCCTGCTCGGGCCGGCCTGGCAGAGCGGACAGGGCGTGCCGTTCGTCCTGGATATTCACGACCCGTGCTACAAGGAAGAGTCGGCCACGCCAGCCTGGATCCGGCCCGGCCTCAAGCATCGATTGGCGCGCTGGCTTTCAAAGCACATCGAAGCGTCTTCCGTGACTGCAGCTTCCGGATTGGTGGCGGTGTCTCCGGAGTACATCCGGACGCTTCGCCAGCGGTATGAGGACACGCGACCCGGATGGCTTCGCGAAGGCCGGCACGCAACGATCCCGTTCGCCGTTTCCGCCAGTGATTTCGACGAGGCAGCGGGAGGCGCAAAGACAGCTTCCGCGACCGACGAGCAGTCGATACGGATCGTCTATGTAGGCGCAGGGGCGCCTGTCATGCAGCGGTCCTTCACACTGTTGTGCAGGGCTCTTGCATACCTTCGCGAGCATGAAGCGGCGCGGCTCGACCGGGTCCGGATCGAGGTCTATGGAACCATGCTGGGTTGGCAGGAAGGCGGTCCCAGGCATATGGCTGACATTGCACGCGCCATGGATATCGGCGACCTCGTGCATGAGCACCCGCGTCGGGTTTCGTACCGTGGATCGGTCGAACTCCTGCTGGAGGGCGACGGGGTCCTGGTCCTTGGCGTGGACGATCCCGGCTACATGCCCTCGAAGCTCTTCAGCTACGCGTTGTCGGGCAAGCCGTTGCTGGCAGTGATGCGCAAGGACAGCTCTGCGTTCGCACAAATCCGGGGCTCCCCCGGGCTGGGCCATGCAATCTGGTTTGATGACGCGGGCGACATGCCCGGGGCCGCGGCCGCCCTGGAGGTCGGTGAGTTTCTGCGCGAAGCGGCGGGCCGGTCACGATTCGACCGGGGCGAAGCGCTGGAGCCGTTCATGGCTCCGCGGATGGCTCGACGCCATGCCGAACTATTCGAGGCCTGCCTGCAATCGGGTCCACCATCCGCATGAGCATCCTCTTCGGCCATCCGAGCGGCAACCCG
The DNA here is from genome assembly GCA_965279075.1 of Burkholderiales bacterium. Classification (GTDB taxonomy): domain Bacteria; phylum Pseudomonadota; class Gammaproteobacteria; order Burkholderiales; family SG8-39; genus SZAS-79. The sequence goes on from CBDIHI010000006.1 coordinate 186,529, forward strand.
AATTCCCACCATGCAGCGCTGGCGCATTTCGAATCGGGGCGTCTCGAGGCTTTCTGCGTGCCATGGATGCCGTCCGCTCGTGCCCTGGATTTTCTGCAGTCCTTCGCTCCGCTGGGTTCCATGGCGCGGCGGCTCGCGCGGCGCCGGTTTGCGGCTTTGGAAGATGCGCCCAAGGTGCAGGGGCGGGCAGGGGAATGGGGCCGGTTGCTGCGACGTGCTTTCGGCCTGGGCGACGAGCGCCTTTCTTACGAGGCGAACGACTGGCTGATGCGCACGATGCGCCGGGAGTGCGGGCGTCCCGCATTGACCGCGGTGCACTCCTACGAGGACTGTTCGCTCTTGCAGTTCGAGGAAGCCAGACGTCGCGGGAAGGCATGCATATACGACATGCCTATCGGGTATTACCCCGCGTGGGAGAAAACGCAGGCGGCATTGGCGCGGAAATACGCCGACTGGTTGCCGGCTGGCGGTCTGCCTTCCAGCCGTTTCGCGCGTCCCGAGCAGAAACGCGCGGAGATGGATCTGGCGGATCTTGTGTTGGTTCCCAGCAGTTTCGTCGAAAAGACGATCCTCGAAATCCATCCGCACAAACGGGTGGCGCGCGCAGCCTACGGGGTCGATCTCGAATTCTGGCGCCCCGGTGCGAGGGGATCGAAATCCGGTCCCCTGCGTTTCGTCTATGCAGGCCAGATTTCTCTTCGAAAGGGGATTCCGCTCCTGCTGTCGGCATGGGAGGCGGCCGGGTTGCATGACGCTGAGCTGGAGCTGGTGGGGACGTGGCAGCTGGCCGAAAATCGCCGCGAGGCGTTGCCACGCGGCGTGACATGGCGACCGCCCTGTTCCCGCGACGGGCTCCGCGAAAGGCTTCAGGCTGCGGACGTATTCGTATTCCCTTCGTTTTTCGAAGGCTTCGCTCTCGCGCTCCTCGAGGCTTTGGCTTGTGGTCTGCCCGTGCTTGCGACCGATGTGACCGACGCCGAAGCGCTGCCCGCGGATTGCGGGCGTTTGCTCCCAATTGGAGACATCGATGCGATGGTGGAAGGCTTAAGGTGGTTCAATCTTCACAGGGAAGCGCTTCCCGCGATGTGCAGCGCCGCACGGAGGCAGTCCGAGGGGTTCTCCTGGGGCAATTACCGCCGCCGTGTAAGTGACTCTGTCGCTCCTTTCGTCTGATATGAAGCGCGTGAAGACCCGGCTCGCGATCGTCGTTTCCCACCCGATCCAATACTACGTGCCCCTGTACCAGCGGCTCGCGCGCAGGGACGATCTCGAAATCAAGGTGTTCTTTACCTGGCATGCGGGCGAGGCGGCTGTCGCGGATCACGGATTCCGGCAGCGGGTGGCGTGGGATATCCCGTTGACCGAAGGCTACGACTTCGAACTGGTGCCCAATACAGCCGCGGATCCGGGAACGCATCATTTCTTCGGCCTGCGCAATCCGTCGTTGGTAGAGCGGGTCATGCAATGGCAGCCCGATGCCGTTCACATTACGGGCTGGGCATGGCTTTCGCATCTGCTGGCGCTGCGGGCGTTTTTTAAGCGGGGTGTCCGGACGCTTTTCCGCGGGGATTCGCATTTGCTGGACGCCTCCCGGTGTGGGCCGAGATGGTGGTTGAAGCGCGCGGTTCTGAGGCGGGTATTTCGCTGGCCGACGGAGTTTCTGTATGTGGGCTCCGCGAACCGCGCTTACTACGAAGCCTTCGGGGTGGAGGCGCCTCGGTTGCACTGGTGCCCGCATTCCATCGATGTCGCCCGATTCGCCGAACCCGCGGAACGGCTGGAGCGCGAGGCATCCGAGTGGAGGTGGCGGCTCGGCATCGGTGACCAGCGGGTGCTGTTGTTCGCGGGAAAGCTCGAGCGCAAGAAGCGGCCGCTGGAACTCATGCGCGCGGTGCGGTCGCACGGTGATCCCGGCATTGTCCTGGTCCTGGTTGGTGGCGGAGAACTCGAGGATGAGGTGCAGGCATTTGCCGCCACAGACCCGGAGCGCTTTCGCGTGCTGCCATTCCAGAACCAGGGCCGCATGCCGGTGGTGTACCGGCTGGGGGATATTTACGTCCTTCCGTCCGCCTTCGGGGAGACTTGGGGCCTCGCGGTGAACGAAGCCATGGCCTGCGGGCGCCCGGTGATCGTCAGCGACCGGGTCGGGTGCGCGCCCGACGTGATCGACTCCGGGTGCGGCCGCGTATTCCGTTCGACGGATTTTTCGGCCATGATCGCAGCCATGAACTCCATGACTGACGATCGAGAACACTTGATGCGGATGCGCCAAGGAGCTTCGAAGCGCGCCTGGGCGTTCGATATCGCTCGGACGGAGGCTGCGCTCATGGACTGCATGCACAGGGGGGGCGTGTGATGAATGGCTCGGCGATCCAGGGGCCATCCATGTCATCGCGCAATGCGACCGGAATCCTGAGCGCAATGATTGGTGTTCTGATCCTGCTTGGATTGGCCCTGGCGGGATCGGCCGAGCAAATGCTGGCCTACCTGATCGTCCTGTTTGCGGCCGTCTTGCCGAGCGTGCTTTGGATATGGATGGGCTCGCCGGGGATTCCGATCCTGCCGGCGGTTTCGTCGGCGTTTATTGTCTATTTCGGATTTCCTATCCTGACCGCCATTGAGAGTTCGCTGTCTTATACGCCTTGGGAAATCACGCGTGCGGCGCTGACGGTGGCGCTCTTCCTGCTGACGGCTACGGCGGCATGGCGAGTGGTGGCGGGAAGGGCGCGTCAGAAGCATGCGTTTTCCGAGGACCGGCATCAGCAGGCGCAGACGGTCAGGCTCATATTCATAGGCCTTGCGATCGGCGTCGTGTTTTATGGATCAGTGTTATCCGGATTGCTGGGTGATATCGGATCCTATTTCGGTCTCGTGCGTTCGGTCTCGCTCACGCTCGTGGTCGTGACCTGCTTCTTGATCGGGGTTGCGCGCGCTCAGGGCGTACTTCGAGGCGCCCAGTGGGGCCTGAGCGTTGCGGGGTTGGTGTTGATCATTCTCCTTTCCTGGAGTTCCCTGTTTCTCGTGGGTGGAATGATCTTCGCACTGGCAGCCGGGCTCGGTTACGTCATCGTCACAAAGCGGATACCCTGGCTTGCGGTCGGGTTGATAGTGGCCGTAGTCACGGTTCTCCACGCCGGCAAAGCCGAGATGCGCAACAAGTATTGGGATTCCGGCACCACGTCCATATCGTCCGTGGCCGAGTTGCCCGGGCTTGCGACCGAATGGGTCGGCGAGGGCCTCGCCGCCATCGCCGCCGGTGAGGTAGGGCAGAGCGTTCTCGACCGGGCCTCTCTGCTCCAGATGCTTCTGTTGGTGGAAAGCGAGACGCCTGACAACGTGGATTTCCTTTTCGGCGAAACTTACGCCCTCCTTCCCGCCATTCTCGTACCACGCTTCATCGAGGCCGATAAGCCCGCGAGCCAGGTGGGTATGGATCTGCTCAATATTCGCTACGGCCTCCTCACAGCCGAGGGCACGGCGACCACCGCGATCGGCTGGGGCCTCGTTGCCGAGGCGTATGCGAATTTCGGTTATTTAGGGGTGATCGGCATGGCGTTGCTTGTCGGGGTGTGCTGTGGCGCGCTTGCGATCTGGGGCGCCAACGCGGAAATAGTCTCATTGCCCACGTTGGTAAGCATCTCCGTAATGATGGGCCTGCTCGCTCTGGAAGTGGATTTTATCCAGCTCGCCTCCAGCCTTCTCCAGTCCTTCGCCTCGATACTCCTCTTCCTTGCGGTGTACAGGTGGTATGCGATGCCTCAGTCCGAAAAGCTCGTTTCCGGGCCTCGTATCGACTGGTGAAAATCCTCCACGTCGTCCCTTCCTATCTCCCCGCCGTGCGCTACGGCGGCCCGATACTTTCCGTTCATGGGCTGTGCAGAGGCTTGGCTGCTCGAGGTCATATTGTCGAGGTATTCACGACCAACATCGACGGGCCAGGGGAGTCAGATGTCCCCCTTGGAGTTCCGATCGACCGGGACGGTGTGAAGGTTTGGTATTTTCCCGTCCCGGCTCTGCGCAGGTTGTATTGGTCTCCCCGGATGGGTGCGGCGTTCACGCAGCATGTGCGCAGTTTTGACGTCGTCCACACCCATTCGGTCTTCCTCTGGCCCACCTGGGCCGCGGCACGCACCGCTCTGCAATTCAAAGTGCCATATGTTCTGGCGCCCCGCGGCATGCTGGTGCAGGAGCTCATCCGGAAGAAGAGCAGCATGGCCAAGCGTGCGTGGATTGCGCTGATCGAGCGCAGGAACGTTGCGAATGCCGCACTGATCCACTTCACCAGCCGGATCGAGGCGGAGGATGCATCGGCTCTCGGATTGCCGATTCGGGAGTCGTGCATCATCCCCAACGGATTGGATGCTTCGAGTCTGGATAGGCCCAGGCAGGTTCCCAAGCCGCCGCATGAAGAGCCATTCCTGCTCTTCGTCGGGCGCATCAACTGGAAAAAGGGCCTGGATCGGCTCATTGCGGCGTTGCCGTTCATCCCGGGTTGCAGGGTGGTGATTGCCGGCAACGACGAGGAACACCTGACGGCAAAGCTGGAAGCACAGGCGGCCGAGGCGGGCGTGCGAGAGCGCATAGCGTTCGTCGGGCCCGTGTATGGCGAGGACAAGGCCGCGTTGCTGAGCCGTGCATTGCTTCTGGTGCTGCCGTCCTATTCGGAGAACTTCGGCAACGTTGTGATCGAGGCCATGGCCGCCGGGTGCCCTGTCGTCGTAACCCCTGAAGTGGGAGCGGCGGATATGGTGCGGGAAAGCGCGGCGGGAGCAGTTTTGGCGGGCGATCCCGCGATACTGGGCGAGGGCATTCGACGATTGATCTCGGATCCGGTGGGGCTTGAGCGAATGGGAGCAAGGGGGCGGGACTTCGTGCAGCATGGATACACTTGGGATGCCGTCAGCGGTCAGATGGAAGAGGCATACGCGAGCGTAGTTGCCCACTGATAGCGGCGATGCTCGATTACATCACGCCTCTGATTCTCACCTTCGACGAGGCGCCCAACATCGCCCGCGTGCTCGATCGGCTCACCTGGGCGAAGCGGGTGGTAGTACTCGACAGCTTCAGTGCTGACGAGACCGAAGCGGTTGCGCGGCGATACGCGAACGTAGCCTTCTTCAAGCGACGATTCGACAACCACGCCACCCAGTGGAACTTCGGGCTGCGCGAAACAAGCATCGATACCGAGTGGGTCCTGGCGCTGGATGCGGATTACATCGTGCCCGATGCGCTCGTGCGCGACTTGCAGTCGCTGGATCCCGCCGATGACATTGCTGGCTATAGCGCCAGGTTCAGGTACTGCATTGAGGGGATTCCGCTCAAAGGCACGGTCTATACACCGGTGACGGTGCTCTTCCGGCGGGAGGCGGCAACGTACCTGCAGCGAGGACACACCCAGCGTGTACAGGTGAATGGAAAGGTGGACACGTTACATGCGCCGATCCACCACGACGACCGCAAGCCGCTCGAGCGCTGGTTCGCATCCCAGGTCAAGTACATGGCGCTCGAGGCCGAAGTCCTCTTGGGCACGCCGTTCGAAAGGCTCGATGTCCCCGACAAGATCCGCCGGCTGGTCTTTGTCGCGCCGCTGGCGATGTTCGTCTATTGCCTGGTGGTGAAGCTCGCGATCCTCGACGGCCGGCGCGGGCTGTTCTACGCCAGCCAGCGCGCGGTGGCCGAAACGATCCTGTCGGTGTTTCTTCTCCAGGGGATACTCAAGCGATGAACGCAACCGTCCTCGTAGTCGGCGGCGCCGGCTACATCGGTTCTCACATGGTGAAGATGCTCGCGCGGCAGGGCTGCCGTGTGGTGACGCTGGATAATCTCTCCACGGGTCACCGGGATGCGGTGGTGGCCGGCACCTTCATCGAGGGCGACCTGTCGCGGGCGGGAGATCTGGCGCGTGTCTTCAGCATGCACCCGGTCGACGTGGTCATGCATTTCGCGGCCAACTGCTACGTAGGCGAGTCGGTGCAGGCCCCGCGCAAGTACTACCGCAACAACGTCACGGGCACGCTGAACCTGCTGGCCGCGATGCTCGATGCGGGGGTGCACAGGTTCGTGTTCTCGTCGAGCTGCGCCACCTACGGTACCCCGCAGGTGGACCTCATCGACGAGGCGCAACCGCAGCGACCGGTCAACCCCTACGGCTGGACGAAGCTGATGGTCGAGCAGGTGCTGGCGGATTACGCCCCGGCCTACGGCCTCAGCAGCGTTGCATTGCGCTATTTCAATGCCGCCGGCAGCGACCCGGAGGGGGAACTGGGCGAAAGTCACGACCCCGAAACCCACCTGATCCCGCTCGTGCTGCGTGAGGCATTGCGTGTCAAACGGGGTGGCGATCCAGCGGCAACTCTGCTGCGTGTATTCGGGGACGACTTCGCCACGCCCGACGGGACCTGCGTGCGCGACTACGTGCATGTGGAAGACCTTTGCCGCGCGCACCTCATTGCGATCCGCCGGCTGCTCGACGGGAAGGTCGCGGGGGCCGAGGGCTACAACCTGGGCCTGTCGCGCGGGTTTTCGGTCAAGGCGGTGATCGACGTCTGCCGCGCCGTCACCGGCGTGGACGTTCGCTACCAGGTGGAGGGTCGCAGGGCGGGGGATCCGCCCAGGCTCGTGGCCGACGCCACAAAGGCGCGTGAGGTGCTGGGTTGGGTGCCGGAGTACCGGGAATTGGGGCGGATCGTCGAGACGGCGTGGCGGTATCTGGTACGGGGTTGAGCCGGGCTGATGTACCGGTACCGATACACAAACTGCCATTTCAGCCGCTCCAGGCCTCGAGGTCCCGGACCGAAAGTCATGAATTAAGGGCATCCCATGGTGGCGCAAGGGCGTTATACTAATATCACCAAGGTTCTAGTATAACCGGGCCGCATGGTTATACTAGTAACTACTCGACCCTAGTATAAACATGCCCGCCTTCACCGACCTCACCCTCAACGCCCAGACCGCCTATGCGCAGCTGCTGGACGCTGCTCTTGCCACCGCGCACCTGCGCTCGGTCGCGGACCTGCCGGGCTCGTTCGCGGCAAAGACGGTGAAAGGCCACAAGTACTGGTACTACCAATACACCGAGCCGTCGGGAAAGCTGCGGCAGGTGTTCGTCGGGCCGGACGGCGATGCAGTCACGCGGCTGATGGCAAGCCGGGGACAGCCTGCAGCTTCGGCAGCGCTGATCCCGCTCGTGCGTTCGGCCATCGCCCTCGGGTGCGCGGAAATCCTGCCGCGCCACCTGGTCGTCCTGCGCCGGCTGGCCGAGTATGGGTTCTTCCAGGCGGGCGGGGTGCTCATCGGCACCCACGCGTTCCTCGCGTTCGGCAACATGCTCGGCGTGCGCTGGGGTGACTCCTCGCGCACGCAGGACATCGACTTCGCGCACGCGGGCAAAAGCGTCTCCCTCGTCCTGCCTTCGGACCTCGAGGTGCGCACCGACAACGCCATCGAATCGCTGCAGATGGGATTCCTCCCGGTTTCGGGGCTGACGTCCAAGGCCGGCGCAACCTGGCTCAATCCGCGCGAGCCGGAATTCCGGCTGGATTTCCTCACGACGCGTCACCGCGGCGGCGAAACACCCTACGTGCATCCCAGGCTGCACGTGACGTTGCAGCCCCTGAAGTTCATGGAATTCTCCCTGCAGCAGGTGCAGCAGGCAGTGTTGTTCTGCGGGGAAGGCGCGGTCCTAGCCAACATCCCGCACCCGGCACGCTACGCCCTGCACAAGCTGCTGGTCTACGGCGAGCGCAAAGGGGCATTCCAGACCAAGGCCAACAAGGACCTGCAGCAAGCCGGCATGCTGTTGTCGGTCCTCAAGGAACGCCGCGCAACCGAAGTCGGCGAGGTGTGGGCCGACCTGCTGTCGCGGGGCAAGGGCTGGGCAACGCGGGCAAGGCAGGGCCTCGTTGCGCTCGACAAGGCGTTCCCGCTGCTGGAAGTCGGGAATTGGCTCAAGGCATGATCGTTCTCGGCCTCAACGCCTGGCACGGCGATTCTTCCGCTTGTCTCGTTCGCGATGGCATGCTTGTCGCTGCCGCCGAGGAAGAGCGCTTCCGCCGCATCAAGCACTGGGCGGGATTTCCCTCGGAATCGATTCGGTACTGTCTTGCCGAGGCGGGCATTGGCCTCGAGGACCTGGATGTGGTCGCGATCAACCAGGACGCCGGCGCCAACCTGTGGAAGAAGGTGGCCTACCTCGCGACCCGGCGGCCCGACCTGTCGCTGGTGCTCGACCGGATCCGCAACAAGCGCGAGCGCGCCGGGGTCGCAGATGAACTGGCGCGCGCTTTTCCCGGCGAGCGGCTGCGCGCGGAGGTCCGGCCCGTCGAGCACCATCTCGCGCACCTGGGTTCGGCGTTCCTGGTGTCCCCGTTCGAGGAAGCGATGGTGGTGTCGGTGGACGGCTTCGGCGACTTCGCCAGCGCGGCCTGGGGCGTGGGCCGTGGCAACCGCATCGAGGCCGGGGACAAGGTCTACTTCCCGCATTCGCTGGGCATCTTCTACCAGGCGCTGACCCAGTACCTGGGCTTCCCCAATTACGGGGACGAGTACAAGGTCATGGGCCTCGCGCCTTATGGCGAGCCGCGCTTCATGGACGAGATGCGCCGCATCGTGAGGCTCGAGGAGGACGGTTCGTTCCACCTCGAGCTCGAGTACTTCCGCCATCATCGCGAGAAGGTCGAATACGAATGGGACAACGGCGAGCCCTCGGTGGGAAACCTCTATTCATCCGCACTCTCCGGGTTGTTCGGACCGGCCCGCGGGAAGGATGAAGAACTCACACGGCGCCACAAGGACATCGCCCGGTCGGTGCAGGCGATGTACGAGGAGGCATTCTTCCACCTGCTCAACCGGCTGCACGAACGCCATGGCCTCGAGGCGCTCGCGCTCGCAGGCGGCTGCGCGATGAATTCGGTGGCCAACGGCAAGGTTTACCGGAACACACCCTTCAAGCGCATGTACGTCCAGGCCGCTGCGGGCGACGCGGGCGGCGCGATCGGGGCGGCGTTCGAGGTCTGGCATCAGACCGGGAATCGTGTGCGGGAATTCGCAATGGACCATGCGTATTGGGGGCCGCAGGCGTCCGGCGACGAAATTTCCGCGTTGCTCGAAACTCACCAGTCCGAGCTGGAGGCAGAACGCTGCGCGGTACGCAGGATCGCGGACGAAGCCGAGCTGGTTCGAACCGCCGCGGACGCCATTGCCAGCGGGCTCGTGGTCGGGTGGTTCCAGGGACGCATGGAGTGGGGCCCGCGTGCCTTGGGCAACCGTTCGATCCTGGCCGACCCGCGGCGCGCCGACATGAAGGACATCCTCAACCTCAAGATCAAGCGGCGCGAATCTTTCCGGCCGTTTGCGCCCTCGGTCTTGCGGGAATATGTGGCCGAGTGGTTCGAGTGTGACGACGACGTGCCATTCATGATGCAGGTCTACCCGATCCGCGTGGAAAAACGCGTGCAGATTCCGGCGGTCGCCCACGTGGATGGCTCCGGGCGCCTGCAAACGGTCGCGCGCTCGACCAATCCCCGCTATTACGCGTTGATCGAGGCATTTCGGGTGCTTTCCGGCATCCCCATGGTTCTGAATACCTCGTTCAACGAGAATGAGCCCGTGGTGTGCAGGCCGCAGGAAGCGTTGGACTGCTTCCTGCGGACCCGCATGGATGTTCTGGTGATGGGGGAGTGGGTGCTTACACGACCGGCATAGTCAGACCGGGTGTCCATTGAGGGTTTGTGGCGATACAATTGGATAAATGTTCGGATCTGACGGAATAGTCAGATCCGAAAAGTGTTGTGCGGATACAACGAGTCGGGCTGATTCTAATCAAATATCTATTAAATCGTCCGCATCTCAGTGAATAATAAAGATAATTGCCTTCTCTTCTTGGGGTAGGTCATGCCTGTACGGGGTTTTCCTATTGGAATGCGCACGGCCTTCGCTGCGATAGCGCTGGGATCTTCCCTGTGCGCGCTGGGCCAGAATGTGCCGCTGCAGGGTTCGGCTTCGCTGGGGCCTGCGACCGGGCAACCCACCCCTCCGGGCGGCGTACCGCTCGGCCCGATGACCGTGTACCCGGGCCTGGACGTGTCCCTCGGACACAACGACAACCTGTTCTCGAGCAATATCAACAAGCGGGGTTCCACGCAAACGGTGGTTGCTCCGTCGTTAAAGCTCGAAGCGAAGACGGGTCCGCACAGGTTCGACGCATCGATTCGCGTGGAAGATTATCGGTACTCGAACAGTACGGCGGACAACTACACTGCCTATACCCTGCTCGGAAACGCGGACGTCTCCATCAGCGGACGCGCCGGATTGAAGATGAGGGCGGAATACCGGCGGGGCGTCGACCCCCGGGGTTCGACGGATCGCGTCGGCGGAGCAACACCCGACGAGTACGTCAACCAGGGCGTCGGCGGGATTTTCTCCTACGGCGCCCCGGGTGCGCAGGGTCGCATCGAGATAGATGCAGGCGCCTTTTCCCGCCGCTACCAGAACAACCGCACTACCACCGAGATCAGCGACCGCGATTACAACCAGCTCGGCGCGACCTTCTTCTGGCGCGTCGCGCCGAAGACGGAAATCCTTGCCGCTGCGCAACGCCGCGGCATCGATTACATGCTGAATACGTCCACGCAGGACTCGACCGAGATGAACTACCAGGTCGGCGCGAAGTGGGAGGCGACGGCCAAGACAACCGGGATCGTCAAGTTCGGCCGCCTCGAGAAGAAATTCAATACGGCCGCGCGGACCGATTTCTCCGGCTCGAGCTGGGACGCCATCGTTCGCTGGAGCCCGCTGACCTATTCGGTGGTGGATTTCAACACCAGCAAGGCGACCAACGAATCTACCGGCACCGGCGATTTCCTGGTCACGCAGGCGTACGGCGCGGTCTGGAACCACGCCTGGAACAGCCGGTTTTCCTCGGCCGCCACAGCGAACTGGAGGAACGACAAGTTTGCCGGGGCCGGCGCCACCCGCGAGGACAAGACCGGCACACTGGGGATCAGGCTCAGCTACCAGTGGCAGCGCTGGCTGCGCTTCAGCGGCGAATACACCCGCACCGACCGCACTTCGAACATCAACACGTTCGACTTCGGCCGCAACCTGCTCCTCTTCACGGTGGGCGCGACACTCTAAGGCCGCCTTCCGGGCGACGCACCGCGCAGGGGGTGTAGCGCAAGGGATTGTTGCTATACTTTCCGCAGGAGGGTCCTCCCGTCGGGTGCCCGGGTTCCGGATTTCAACTCATCGTTGGCCCATGCGCATGCGGTCTGTATTTTCCCTGGTCTTGCTTGCCGTCCTAGCGATAGCAACTCCTGTGGCGGGCGCCCAGTCACCTGACGGCGTTTCCAACTACCGCCTCGGGGCAGGAGACGTTATCTCGATCCAGATCCTGGGCGAGGATGACCTCAAGCGCGAAAAGATCCGACTCTCGGATGCGGCCACGATCTCGTACCCGATCCTCGGGGAAATCAAGCTCCTCGGCAAGACGGTGGGTGAGCTTGAAACCCTGATCCGCGACGGCCTCAAGGGGCGCTACCTGCTGAACCCGCAGGTGACGGTAACGATCAACCAGTACCGCAATTTCTTCATCAATGGACAGGTGGTGAATTCGGGGGGATTCCAGTTCGAGCCCGGCCTGACTGTGCGCAAGGCCGTGTCGATGGCGGGCGGGTTCAAGGAAAGGGCTTCCAAGGACAAGATCTTCATCATCCGCGAGGACGACCCCAAGCAGGTACCGCAAAAGGCGGACCTCAACGCAAGCGTCAAGCCGGGCGACATCATCACCGTCGAGGAAAGCTTCTTCTGAGGCTCGGCCGATGAACGCGGTCACCGACAAGTCGCTCGAGATGAAGCACATGCTCGGCGGGCCCGAAATCGAGGACGAAACGCTCGACCTCGTCCGCTATTGGCGCGCGATATCGCGCAGCAAATGGATGATCGCCGGGCTTGCGGTTGCCGTAGGCGTGCTCGCCACGATGGTGGCCAACAGCCTGCGGCCGACCTACCGGGCTACGGCCACCATCCTGATCGAGTCCAACAAGCCCAAGCTGGTGTCGATAGAGGAGGTCTACAGCCAGATTTCCAATTCCAGCATCGCCTTCTACCAGACCCAGGCCGAGATCCTGAAGTCGCGCGAGCTGGCGACCCGGCTGGTCAGGCACCTGAAACTGGCGGAGCACCCGGCATTGGATCCGCGCAAGCGCCCGCCGCCATTCTGGAGCGAATGGTTGCCGGAGGGCTGGTTTGAACGCGCCAACAGGGCGCAGCCTTCCGCGGAAGGGGTCGAGAAGACGGTAGTCGGCAGCGTAATGGGCGGGCTGTCCGTCGTGCCGGTCAGGAACAGCCAGTTGATCCGCATCAGCTTCGAGTCCTACGACAGCGACCTTTCGGCGATGGTGCCGAACGCATTGGCCGAGCTGTACATCGAAGCCGACCTCGAGGCGCGCCTGTCCATGACGCGGAAAGCCACCTCATGGCTTACCGGACAATCGGCCGACCTGCGTAAAAAGCTCACGGAAGCCGAGCAATCCCTGCAGCAGTTTCGCGAGCGCGAGAGGATCATCGATGCCAAGGGCCTCGCGCAGAGCGGGGCCACCAAGCAACTCGAGGATCTGCAGAAGTCCCTGAACGATGCGCGCACCAGGCGCGCCGAGGCGGAGGTTCTCTACAACCAGGTCAGTGCGGTGACCCAAGGCAAGTCTCAGGATAGCCTCGAATCCCTGCCCGCGATTCAGCGCAACCCGCTCGTGGTCCAGAGCAAGGGGCAGGAGGTGGAGGCGGAAAAGCGACAGAACGAGGCTTCCAGGCGCTATGGCGCCGAGCATCCGCGCCTGATTGCAGCCGAGGCGGACCTCAAGACGGCGCGCGAGAACCTGCGCAAACAGATCGCCTCGGTGGCACAGTCGGTCACGCGCGATTTCGAGGTGGCGAAGGCCAACGAAGCCGTCACCGAGCGCAATTTCAATGCGGCGCGCGGGGACATCCAGAACCTCAACCGGAAGGAGTTCCAGCTGGCTTCGCTGGAACGCGAGGTTGCCACCAGCCGGCAGTTCTACGACATGTTCGTGCAGCGATTCAAGGAGACGAACCTTTCCGGGGAGATGCAGTCGGCGATCGCGAGGATCATCGATCCGGCCACTCCGGGCGGGCAGGCCGGCCCCAACCGCCAGCGCATCGTGGTCATCGCCGTCGTGCTTGCCCTCATCCTGGGTGCCGGCCTCGCGCTGCTGATCGAGCGCCTCAACAACACGCTCAAGACCAGCCACGACGTGGAGACCAAGCTCGGGGTTCCGGTCCTGGGCGTCCTGCAGATCACCAAGGTCAAGCGCGGCCAGCAGCTCGAGCGGGTGTTTCTGGAGGACCCGCAGACCTCGTTCTCCGAGTCGATCCGCACGATCCGCAGCGGGGTCATGCTGTCATCGCTGGACAGTCCCCGGAAGATCGTGGTGATCACTTCATCGATCCCCGAGGAGGGCAAGACCACGGTGGCGATCAACCTGGCCTTCGCCCTCGGCCAGGTGAAGAAGACGCTGCTGATCGACGCCGACATGCGCCGCCCGCGGATCGGCAAGGTGCTCGGCGGAAAATCGAGCGCGACACTGCTCGGGCTTTCGCAGTTGGTATCGGGCGAAGCGGCGATTGACAAGTGCATCTACCCGGTGGCCGATACCAACCTGCACGTGCTTCCCGCCGGCCGCATCCCGCCGAACCCGCTCGAGCTGCTGGCGTCGCACCGGTTCGCCGAGGTCATCGAAGAGCTCGGCAAGCTCTTCGAGGTTATCCTGATCGACAGCCCGCCCACCCAGCTCGTGAGCGACGCCCTGGTGCTTTCGACCGTGGCCACCGAGGTGGTCTACGTGGTGAAGGCGGACGACACGCCGTATCCGCTTGCCCGTGTGGGCATCAAGCGCCTGCGGCGCGTCAATGCGCCCGTCGTAGGCGTGGTGCTCAACCAGCTCGACGTCGAGAAAGCCGACCGCTATTACGGCGAATACAGTGGCTATGGCAAGCGCTACTACGGCAAGTACGGCAACAAGAAGTACGGTTACGGCTACGGCCCGACCAAGAGCTGAGCTGCGCCGTGCCGCCCGAGCCGGTGCTCGCATGATCGACCTGCATTGCCACCTCCTTCCGGGCATCGACGACGGTCCCGCCACGCTCGCCGAGGCGCTCGAGCTTGCGCGGTGCGCGGTGGCCAACGGCATCACCGAGGCGCGCGTCACGCCGCATGTGCACGTGGGCCGCTGGGACAACGAGCTCGCCGGGATCCATGCGGCGGTGGAGGCGCATCGCGCGGAACTCGCGAAGGCCGCGATCCCCCTCAAGCTCGGGTACGCCGCGGAGGTCCGCCTCGCCTACGAAGCGCTGCCGCTGATCGAGGCGGGGCGCGTGCCTTTCCTCGGCGAGCTGGACGGCTGGAAGGTGCTGCTGCTCGAGCTGCCGCACAGCCACGTGCCGGTGGGCAGCGACAAGTTCGTCGCGTGGCTGCTCGCACGTGGCATCCGGCCGATGATCGCGCACCCCGAGCGCAACAAGGAGATCATGCGCGAGAGCGCCCGGCTGCGGCCCTTCGTGGAGGCAGGGTGCCTGCTGCAGCTCACGGCCGACGCGCTGGTCGGTGGGTTCGGCGAGGTGTGCGAGGCGCGCGCGATCGAGTTCCTCGAACAGGGCTGGGTGACCGTGCTTGCGTCGGATGCGCACGACCTCCAGTCGCGCCCGCCGCGGCTGAAGCCGGGGCTCGACGTGGCCGCGCTCATCGTCGGTGCCGCAGCCGCGCAGGACTTCGTTCTGGGCACGCCGCGACGCATCCTGCAGGGCGGCTAGCGCGATGCGCCGCCGCGGGCCGCTGTTCGAGCGCATGTCCCTCGGCCTGCTGGTCGCGCTGGTCCTCTGGGCGCCTTTCCCGCTCGGCAGCAACCGCGCCTGGGCGTGGGGGCTGCTCGAGGCGGGGTTGTTCGCCGCCGCGATCCTGTGGGTGATCGCATGGCTGCGCGGCGAAACGCGCATCCCCGGCACACTCGCGGCGGCCTGGCCGGCCTTCGCGGTACTCGGCGCATGGCTCGCTTACCTCGTGCTGCACTGGGTCCCGCTGCCGCAGGGCTGGGTCGCGACGCTGTCGCCGGAAGCCGGGCGCCTGTATGCGGGCGTTGCGGGTTACGGCGGCACAGGCGCAAGCCGGGCCTACCTGTCCGTGGATCCGGGCGCGAGCTTCTCGTTCTGGCTGAAGAGTTGCGCCTACGCGACCGCCTTCTTCCTCGCGATGGCCCTGTGCAGTACGCGGGAGCGCCTGCGCCTCCTCGCCTACGCGATGGTGCTGAGCGGGCTGGTGCAGGCGGTATACGGCGGCCTGATGCACCTCGCGGGCGAGAACGTCGTGGTGTTCGGGTCGTTGGTGCAGCACGCTTCGCAGGCGAGCGGCGGGTTCGTCAACCGCAACCACCTCGCGGGCTTCCTGGAGATCACGCTCGCGGTGGGTATCGGCCTGATGATCGCCGACCTCGACGACGCCGGGCCGCGCAGCTGGCGGCGGTTCGCGCGCGACCTCGCGCAGGTCGTGCTCAGCCGCAAGGCTCCGCTCAGGATCTTCCTCGTCGTGATGGTCGTGGGGCTGGTGATGACGCGCTCGCGCATGGGCAACACGGCGTTCTTCTCCAGCCTGCTGGTCGCCGGGTGCATCGCGCTCGCCCTCTCGCGCCACGCCAGCCGCAGCACGATGGTCCTCATCGGCAGCCTGATCGTGATGGACATCTTCATCGTCGGCGCGTGGTTCGGCGTCGAGAAGACCGTGCAGAGGATCGAGCAGACCACCGCGCAGGACGTGGAGGAAAGGGTGGACCCCAGCGGGCAGGCCCTTGCGATCTACCGCGACTTCCCGCTGTTCGGCTCGGGCGCGGGGACCTTCTACACCGTGTTCAGCCGCTACCGTGGCGAGGACATCCTGCCGTTCTTCGATTTCGTGCACAACGACTACGTGCAGATGCTCACCGACACGGGGGTGATCGGCCTGGCGCTGGTCGGGGCGTTCGCGCTGATGGCGCTGGTCGCGGCGTTGCTCGCGCAGGCCAGGCGGCGCGACCCGCTGGCCCGCGGCATGGGATTCGCGGCGGTGATGGGCATCGTCTCGCTGGGCATCCACAGCGCGGTGGATTTCAACCTTCAGATTCCCGCGAACGCTTTCGCGTTCATGCTGCTGCTGGCCTTCGGCTGGCTGTCGCTCTACCTCGGACGGGAAAGCGCTAGCGCGGGCAACCGGCCGGGAAGGGCTCGCTCGTCCGGCCCGTGAGGTAGTAGGCCGCGAGGCCGAGCCACTCCTTGATCCCGACCGAAAGTTCGTCGAGGTTGCCGGTGATGCCGCCGTCCAGTCGCACAAGGCGCCCGCGCAGCGTCCGGTGATCCACGGGGTAGGCGATCACCGGCCAACCCGCCTTGCAGAAGGCGCCGACCGCGCGCGGCATGTGGAACGCCGAGGTCACCAGCACCCACACTTCGCCTGGGGCGGGCCTGGCGAGTGCCTTGCCGAGCGAGGCGTTCTCGGCGGTGTTCCGCGATTCGATTTCGAACAGGAGGCGCGAGGGGACCAGCCCCTGCCCGAGGTAGAGCGTGCGTGCGATATCGGCGCCCGGGGGGGCGTCCCGGTCCGCCATGCTGCCATTCCCGCCGGCGAACAGGAGCCTGGCCTCCGGGTACCGCCTCGCGAGTTCGATGGACCCGAGGAACCGCTCACCCGCCCCGTTGATCGTCACCCGCCCCCAGGCGGAAGTAAGCGCGGCGTCCTCGCCCCCGCCCAGGACGACGATCCCGGCGATGCGCTGCGGCAGCGCCGGGTTGGGCGGGAACCGCGCCTCGAGCGGGTAGAGCACCCATTCGCCGACCGGCAGCAGCGTCATCACCACCAGCGCGGCCGCCACGCCGCCGAGCATCCGCCGGCCCCATTTGTGCGAGCCGCGCCGCAGCAGCGCCCAAGCGGCCAGGACCGCGAGGAGAAGCAGGCTTTCGGGCGCGATCAGGGACCACACCGCCTTCGACAGCCAGAAGAAAAGGGTTTCCACCCGCCGATATTACGTCGGCGTCTTCAGCAGCATGTGGCCGAGGTACCAGGCGATGCCCGCCATGAACGCTGAGCAAGGGATCGTGAGCACCCAGGCCCAGACGATGTTGCCGGCCACGCCCCAGCGCACCGCGGCCACGTTCTGCGCCGAACCGACGCCGACGATCGCGCCGGTGATGGTGTGCGTGGTCGAGACGGGGATGCCGAGCGCGGTGGCGAGGAACAGCGTGATCGCGCCGCCGGTTTCCGCGCAGAACCCGCCGACGGGCTTCAGCTTGGTGATCTTCTGGCCCATGGTCTTCACGATCCGCCATCCGCCGAACATGGTGCCCAGCGCGATCGTGACGTAACAGATCACCGCCACCCACATCGGGAACGGGTCGGTGGTCTTGGTGTAGCCGGCGGCGATCAGCAGCATCCAGATGATGCCCGCGGTCTTCTGCGCGTCGTTGCCGCCGTGCCCCAGGCTGTAGAGCGAGGCCGAGACGAGCTGCAGGCGCCTGAACCAGCGGTCGACCCGGCTCGGCGTCGAGCGCATGAAGAGCCACGACACGCCGAGCATCAGCAGCGACCCGAGGAGGAACCCGAGCATGGGCGAGATCAGGATGAACGCGACCGTCTTCCAGATGCCCGCCGGGATCAGCGCCCAGGTGCCCGCCTTCGCCACCGCCGCGCCGACCAGCCCGCCGATCAGCGCATGGGACGACGACGAGGGGATGCCGTAGTACCAGGTGATGATGTTCCAGGTGATCGCCCCGATGAGCGCGCCGAAGATCACGTAGTGGTCGACGATGCCCTGGTCGATGATGCCGCTGCCGACCGTGGTCGCGACCTTGAAGTGGAAGATGAAGAGCGCGGCGAAGTTGAAGAAGGCCGCCATCAGCACCGCCTGGTGCGGCTTCAGGACGCGCGTCGAGACCACCGTGGCGATCGAGTTGGCCGCGTCGTGGAAGCCGTTCATGAAATCGAACGCGAGCGCGACCATGATCAGCACGACCACGACCCACAGGCTGATGCTCAGGGTTTCCATGGATCCTACGAGTTCTCGAGGACGATGCCTTCGATGATGTTCGCCACGTCCTCGCAGCGGTCGGTGATCTCCTCGAGCAGGTCGTAGATCGTGCGCAGCTTGATCAGCTGCTTCACGTCCGACTCGTCGCGGAAGAGCTTGGACATCGCCGAGCGCATGACGCGGTCGGCGTCGGACTCGAGGCGGTCGATCTCGCCGCAGGTCTTGAGGATGGCGTCCGGCTGGCGCAGGTTGGACAGCAGGCCGACGGCGATCTTCACGCGCTCGCAGCACATCTGGCAGATCTCGCCGAGCTGCTTCGCCTCGGGCGTGATCTTGCGGATGTCGTAGAGCACCACGGATTCGGCCACGTCCTGCATGAGGTCGAGCACGTCGTCCATGTTGGTGATCAGCTGGTGGATCTGGTCGCGGTCGAGCGGCGTGATGAAGGTCTTGTGCAGCAGCGCGATCGTCTCGTGGGTGATCTTGTCCGCGGCCCGTTCGGCATGGTCGATCCCCTCGGCGCGCGCCTCGAGGTCCTTGAATTCCGTCATCATCCTTTCCAGCTCGCGGCTGCCGATGACGATCTGCTCGGCATGGGCGTTGAACAGCTCGAAGAAATTGCCCTCGCGGGGCATCAGGCGGGAGAACATGGGTGACCTCAGGCGGGGTTGCGGGCCGTTGCGGCTTTTTGTGGCGGCAATGTTACCGTCATGCGGGGGGTCCTGTCCTAGATAACGCCCTGTTCGCGCAGGCTCGCCTGCTCGGCGTCGGACAGTCCGAGCAAATCGCCGTAGACCTCGGCGTTATGGGCGCCCAGGGCCGGGCCGGTGGAGCGGATCGCCCCGGGCGTGCCGGAAAAGCGCGGCACCACGCCGGGCATCTTCACGCTGCCGAAATCCGCATCCGGCACCGAGGCCAGCGCCTCCCGGGCGAGGAAGTGGGGGTCGGCGGCGACCTGCGCGTTGGTGTAGATCGGGGCGACGGACACGCCGGCCGCGTTGAGCTTGTCGAGCACTTCCGCCAGCGGCCGCTCGCCGACCCATGCGGCGGCCAATGCGTCGATTTCGCCGCGGTGCGTCACGCGCGCGGCGTTCTTCGCGAAGCGCGGGTCCGTCATCAGGTCCGGCCGCCCGACCAGTTCGGCGAAGCGCTCGAAGATGTTCGGCGTCGCGCAGGTGAACGTCACCCAGTGCCCGTCGGACGTCCTGAACACGTTGGCCGGCGCCACATAGGCGTTGTCGTTGCCGATGCGTTCGTGGACGATGCCGAGCTGGTCGTGCTCGATCGGCAGCACCTCCATCAGCTTCATCATCGCCTCGGTCGCGGAGAGGTCGATTTCCTGCCCCGGCGAATCGGGGTGCTTGAGCCGGTCGTAGAGCGCGGCCAGCACGCCGAAAGCGCCGAAGATTCCCGCGATCGGGTCGCCGATCGGGTAGCCCGGGTGCAGCGGCGGGCCGTCGCGCTCGCCCGTGATGTAGGTCAGTCCCGAGTAGGCCTCGAACAGCCGCGCGAACCCGGGCAGGTTCCGGTAAGGGCCCGTCTGGCCGAAGCCGGTGAGCCTGAGGATCGTCAGTTTCGGGTGCGCGGCCCACAGCGCCTCCTTGGCGAGGCCCCAGCGGTCGAGCGTGCCGGGCCGGTAGTTCTCGACCAGCACGTCGAACTTCGGGACGAGCTTCAGGAACAGCGCGCGGCCCTCGTCTTTCCTCAGGTCGAGCGTGACGCCCTTCTTGTTGCGGTTGGTGACTTTCCAGATCAGCGGCTTGCCTTCCTTGTGCGGGGGCAGCGCGCGCAAGGGGTCGCCGCTGCCGGGCAGTTCCACCTTGAGGACCTCGGCACCGAAGTCGCCGAGCATGCCGGCGGCGAAAGGCCCGGCGATCACGTTGGAGATGTCGAGGATGCGCAGGCCCGCGAGCGGGCCGGGGTGGGGGGCGCTCATCCGGTCACGCGCAGCCGAGGCCGAGCGCCTTCATCCGCTCGACCGCAGTCGCGTCGAATCCCCAGTCGGCGAGCGCCGCGGCGCCGCCTTCGCCGCGCTCGGGGGGCTTCCTCGCCACCGCGCCGGGCGTGCGCGAGAACTTCGGCGCCGGCGCGGGCTGTTTCACGCCGCCGACCTCGACAAAGCTCTTTCTCGCCACGTTGTGCGGGTGCGCATAGGCCTCGCTCCAGGTGAGCACTGGCGCGAAGCACGCATCCGACCCGTCGAACACCGCGCACCAGTCGTCACGCGTCTTCGATTTGAAGGCCGCGGCAAACTTTTCGCGCAGCTTCGGCCAGCCCGCGCGGTCGTGCTGCTTGGGCAGGGCTTCGCCGGCGAGGCCGAGCTTTTCCAGCAGCTCGGCGTAGAAGCGCGTCTCGATCGATCCGATGGACACGTGCCTGCCGTCCTTCGTCTCGTATGTCTCGTACCACGGCGCGCCGGTGTCGAGGTGGTTCGCGCCGCGCTCCTCCTTCCAGCGCTTGGCGGCGAGCATGCCGTGGAACATCGTCGACAGCAGCGATGCCCCTTCGCACATCGCGGCATCGACGACCTGGCCCCTGCCCGAGCGTTGCGCCTCGACCAGCGCCGCGGCGATGCCGAACGCAAGCAGCATGCCGCCGCCGCCGAAGTCGCCGACGAGGTTCAGCGGCGGCACCGGCGATTCGCCCGCGCGCCCTATGCCCGCCAGCGGGCCGGCCAGCGCGATGTAGTTGATGTCGTGCCCGGCGCGCGGCGCCATCGGGCCGTCCTGGCCCCAGCCGGTCATGCGGCCGTAGACGAGCCGCGGATTCTTCGCGAGCGCCGCGTCGGGCCCCACGCCGAGCCGCTCCATCACGCCGGGACGGAAGCCCTCGATCAGCGCATCGGCTTTCCCGATGAGCTCGAGCGCCGCCCGCGCGCCGCCGGGCGACTTCATGTCGAGCGTGACCGAGCGTCGCCCGCGCATCATCGTGTCGTACCAGCGCTCGCGGTTCAGGCCGAGGCCGGAGGCCTCCGCGCGGTCGATGACGATGACGTCGGCGCCCATGTCGGCGAGCATCATCCCGCAGAACGGGCCGGGCCCGATGGCTTCGAACTCGACGACCTTGATACCGGAAAGGGGGCCCATCAGATCACTCCAGACTGTTTCAGTTTCGCCTGCTCCGCCGCGGAGAGCTTCAGCCATTCGCCGTAGACCTCGGCGTTGTCCTGCCCGATCGCGCCGCCGGTGCTGCGCACCTTGCCGGGGTCGTTCACGAAGCGCGGCACGACGTTCTGCATGCGCACGCTGCCGAAGTCGGGGTCGGGCACCGAGGTGATCGCGTCGCGTGCCCGGATCTGCGGATCGGCGAAGACCTGGTCGATGGAATACACCGGCGCGATCGTCCCCTGGGCCTTCTCGAACGCGGCGAGCGCTTCGTCGAGCGTCTGAGTCGCGCACCACGCGGAGAAGATCGAATTCAGCTCGCCCATGTGCTCCACGCGCATTCCGTTGTTCGCGAAACGCGGGTCCCCGATCAGGTCGGGCCGGCCGATCGCGCGGCAGTTGTTCGCGTACAGCACGTTGGTGGACCCCGCGAGCGACACCCAGCGGTTGTCCTTCGTGCGGTAGACCGCGGCTGGCGCGGAGTACTGGTTGGCGTTGCCGGAGCGCTCCCGCACCGCGCCGAGCTGGTCGTGCTCGATCGCGAGGAACTCGAGCAGCCTGAGCGTCGCCTCGGTCATCGACAGGTCGATCTCCTCGCCGGGCGCGTCCGGGTCCCGGGCCCGCTTCCAGAGCGCCGTCATGATGCCCAGCGCGCCGAACACGCCGCCCACGGCGTCGCCGATCGGGTAGCCCGCGTGCATGGGCTCGCCGCCGGGCTCGCCCGTGATGTAGGTAAGGCCGCCCATCGCCTCGAAGATCCGCGCGAAACCCGGGCGGTCGCGATACGGGCCGGTCTGGCCGAAGCCCGTCGCACGCAGGATCACGAGCCGCGGCTGGATGGCCCACAGCACTTCCTTCGTGAGGCCCCACCGGTCTAGCGTGCCGGGACGGAAATTCTCGACCAGCACGTCGAACTTCGGCAGCAGCTGCTTCAGGATCGCGATGCCTTCGGGCTTGCGCAGGTCCAGCGTGACGAACTTCTTGTTGCGGTTGGTGACCTTCCACCACAGCGACTTGCCTTCCTTGAAAGGCGGGAAGCCGCGCGCGCCGTCGCCCGAGGGCAATTCGACCTTAAGCACCTCGGCGCCGTAGTCGGCGAGCAGCGCCGCCGCGAACGGCGCGGCGATGATCGTCGCGATGTCGAGGACCCGCAGGCCCTGCAGCGGACCGCCGGCGGGGGCTCCTTCAGGGGCGGCCATCGCTCAGTCGGGCTTCAGGTTGCGCTCTTTGACGATCCGCGCCCACTTCACGAGGTCCGCGCGCATGAAGCGATCGAAGTCGGCGGCGCTGCCGCCCACCGGAAGCGCCCCGAGCCCGGCGAAGCGTTCCGCCACTTCCTTGGACTTCAGCGCGACGTTGACCTCCGCGTTCATGCGATCGACGATCGCCTGCGGCGTGCCGGCCGGCGCGAGCAGGCCGAACCACGCGTAGGCGTCGACCTGCGGGAAGCCCGCTTCCTTGAAGGTCGGGACTTCGGGCAACTGGGGCATGCGATCCCGCGACACCACGGCCAGGGCCCGGACCTTGCCCGCGCGCACGTGGGGCAGGGGCGTGCCGAACGCGTTCATGCACGCGCCTACGCGCGCGCCGAGCAGGTCGTTCACCGCCGGCGCGTCGCCCTTGTACGGGACGTGGGCGAGCGGCACGCCGCTCGCGCCGGCGAGTTGCTCCATCGCCAGGTGCGGCCCGCTGCCGTTGCCCGGGCTGCAGACCGTCGCCTGGTCGGGCTTAGCTCGCGCGAGGTCCAGGTACTCGCGCACCGTCTTCGCCGGGGAGCTCGCCGGGACCGAGAACAGGATCGGGAGGATCACCGTCTGCGCGATCGGCGCGTAATCCTTGAGCGCGTCGTAGGGGACCTTGCCGAACAAGGCCGGGTTCACGGTGAAAGGCGCCGCGACCCAGTAGAGCGTGTAGCCGTCGGGCGCGCTCTTGGCGATGAATTCGGATGCGATGTTGGTGTTGGCGCCGGGCTTGTTCTCGACGATCACTGGCTGGCCGAGGCCCGCCTGCAGGCGCTCGGCCACGATGCGCCCGGTGACGTCGTTGGTGCCGCCCGGGGCGTAGGGTGAGACCAGCCGGATCGGCTTGGCCGGCCAGGCTTGCGCCATGGCGGACCCGCAAAGCGCAAGGGCTGCCGCGGCCGCGAGGCCGTACAGGGTTCTCTTCATCGTCTCCTCCTGCTTTCTTGTTATCGGTCGCCGCGCAACAGGTGCCTGGCGATGTTCAACTGGTGGATCTGGCTGGTGCCTTCGTAGAGCCTGAACAGGCGCACGTCCCTGTAGAACCTCGGCACGGAGCCCCCGATGTCCTCGCAGTAGCCCGCGCCGCCGAAGATCTGTACCACCCGGTCGGCCACCCGCCCGGCCATTTCCGAGGCGTAATACTTGCACATCGACACGTCCATGGTCACGTCCTCGCCGCGGTCGCGCTTGCGCGCGGTCTCGAGGATCAGCGCCTTCGCCGCCGAAATCTCCACCTTGCAGTCGGCGAGCATGGCCTGCACCAGCTGGAATTCGCCGATGGCGTGACCGGACTGCTCGCGGGTGCGGGCATGGCGCAGCGCCTCGTCCAGCAGGCGGATCGCCGGCCCCGTGCACAGCGACGCCAGGTTGATGCGCTGCTTGTTCAGTGAGCGCATCACCGCGCCGAAGCCCTTGCCGGGCTGGCCGCCCAGCACGGCCGATTTTGGCACCCGGCACTCCCTGAAATACACCTCGGAGACAGGTGAGCCTTCCTGCCCCATCTTCTTGTGCTCCGGGCCGATCGACAGGCCCGGCGTGCCGCGCTCGATGAGGAAGGTGGTCGTGCCCGAGCCGCCCTTGTTGGCCGGGTCGGTGCGCGTGAGCACCGTGAACACGTCGGCGATCGGCGCGTTGGTGATGTAGCGCTTGGTCCCGTTGATCACGTAGTGGTCGCCGTCCTCGACGGCCAGCGTGGCGAGGCCCCCCAGCAGGTCGGAGCCGGCGTCCGGCTCGGTGACCGCGAGGCAGCCGGTGAGTTCGCCCGTCGCGAGGCGCGGCAGGTACTGCCTTTTCTGCGCCTCGGTGCCGTCCTGGATGATGGCTTCCGCGCCGATGCCGGTGTTCGTCCCTGCGCGCGCGCGGTAGGCGACCGCGCACTGCGAGATCTCCATGTTGGCGAGGCACAGCTCTTCCGTCGTCAGCCCTGCGCCGCCGTACTCCTCGGGGATGCTCCAGCCGAAGAAGCCCAGGGCCCGCATCCGCTCGACGATCTCTTCGGGGATCGCGTTCTCGCGCTCGACCCGTTCCTCGTTGGGGATCGCCACGTCGTCCATGAAGCGGCGCACGCCGGCCAGCAGCGCCGCGTGGCGCTTTTCGTCTCGGATCATCTGGGACCTTAAGGGTGGAAGCGGGCCTTGCGTTTTTCGAGGAAGGCGCCGATGCCTTCGCCGGCCTCGTCGCCGTGCAGGGCCTCGACGAAGAGCGAGCGTTCGAGCTCGAGCTGGGTCTCGTAGGTGCCGGACTGGGCCGCGGTGAGCAGGTGCTTGATGCGCCGGATCGCGTTGGTCGCGCCCGAAGCCAGCGTGGCGGCGAGGGCGCCGGCTTCTTCAAGCACCTTGCCCGCCGGGACCAGCCGGTTCACCACGCCCAGCTGCGCGAGGCGCGCCGCGCCGATCGGGGCGCCGGTCATGGCGAGCTCGGCCGAGAGCTGTGGCGGCAGCGCGCGGGACAGGAAGAACGAGCCGGCACCGTCAGGATTCAGGCCGATCTTCACGTAAGCGAGCACAAACTGTGCATTCTCCGCGGCGACCATCATGTCGCAGGCGAAAGCGATCGAGAACCCGGCGCCGGCCGCGTTGCCTTCAACCGCGGCGATCACCGGTTTGGTGCACTGGCGGATGGCCCGGATGAGTTCGTTCAGCGCGTTGACGCGCTCGACGTGGTGCTGCGGGGGATTCTCCACACGGCTCGTGTGCAGCGTGGCCAGGTCGCCGCCGGAGCAGAAATGCGCGCCGGTACCGCCGATGACGACGGCGCCGATCGAGTCGTCGGTCGAGGCGAGGCGCAGTTCCCTGGTCATCGCGGTGGAGATCTCCCGCTTGACCGCGTTGCGTTGCGCCGGGTTGTCGATCAGCAGCTGGAGGACGCGCCCGTGGCGCGAGGCGACGACCCGGGCTTCGGCGGCCGGGGCCGCCATCAATGCATTCCCAGTGCGGCCTCGATATTGCGGACCATCTGCACGAGGCGCGGACCGATGTCGTCCTCGATCTGGCCCTTCTTCAGCATGAAAGCCGGGATGCTGCAGTTGAACGCGACGATCTCGCCGTCGACCGTGCGGCGCATCGGCACGCCGACGGCGTGGATCTCGCGGCGCAGGTCGCCGTACGAGACGCAGAAGCCGCGCTCGCGGATCTCCTGCAGGCTCTTGTCGATCTGCGCGCGGTACTTGCGGTGGATCTCGGGCTCCTTGACCTTCATCTGGTTCAGCAGCGCTTCCCGCTCGGCCGGCGTGCAGGCGGCGAGGAAGGCGCGGCCCACCGAGGCCTGCGCGATCGGGATGGAGGTGCCGATGTCCGGCAGCGAGGGGGTGCCGCTCGCCGAGCGGCAGCTCTCGACGAACACGACGTTGAGCCGGTCGCGGATACCCATCGAGACCGAGGCGTTGGCGTGGTCGGCGAGCTCCTTCATGTAGGGGCGGGCGACCTGGCGCGCGCTCATGCTCGCGAGCAGCGGGTAGCCGATGGACAGCACCGCCGAGCCGAGCTGGTACTTGCCCAGGCGCATGTTGTGGCGCAGGTACCCCAGCTTGGTCAGCGTGTAGGTCAGGCGCGAGACGGTGGGTTTCGGCAGGCCGGTGCGCACCGAGATTTCCTTGTTGCCGAGCATCGGCTCGAGCGGGGTGAAGCAGCGCAGCACCTCGAGCCCGCGCGCGAGGGTGGTGGCGAACTGGCGGTCGCCCTCGTGCTCGTAGCTGTAGGCCGGTGCCGGCGCGGAAAGCGGTACGTTGGCCTCTGGGGCGCCCATTTTCTGTCTCCTTGGTCAGGTGGCGTGCCGGGAGCGGGATGAAGCGCGCGGGTGGCACGGCAGGTTGCGAAGCAGAACTTGTTTCGCAAACCGATTGTTTGGCAGCCCCTTCCCTCTGTCAACTTAGTCATACCATGTATCAAATAATGAAACACCGATGCAAATTCGGCATAGCCCGTCGGCCCCCTGGGAAAGCACCGGGCTCGCCTGTCGGTTTCGCTGCCGAAGCCCGGCGGATTGGCTACCCTTACGGCTCTTTCGCAACCAGCCCCAAGGGTTCCCCATGCCGTCCCCCACGCCTTCCCTGTTCGACCTCACCGGCCAGGTGGCCATCGTCACCGGCTCCACGCGCGGCATCGGCAAGTCCATCGCCGAGGAGCTGGGGCGCGCCGGCGCGAAGGTCATGATCTCGAGCCGCAAGGCCGACGCCTGCGAAGCCACCCGCGCCGAGCTCGCCGGCATGGGGCTCACTGTGCTGGCCCAGCCGTGCAACGTGGGCAGGAAGGAAGAGGTGACCGCGCTGGTCGAGGCGACCGACAAGGCCTGGGGCCGCGTCGACATCATGGTCTGCAATGCGGCGATCAACCCCTACTACGGGCCGCTCGGCGGCCTGCCGGACGAGACCTTCGACAAGGTGATGAGCTCCAACGTGAAGTCCAACCTGTGGCTGGCCAACCTCGTCGCCCCCGGCATGGCCGCGCGCGGTGGCGGCAGCATCATCATGGTCGGCTCGATCGCCGGCCTGAAGGCCAACACCATCATCGGCGCCTACGGCATCTCGAAGGCCGCCGACCACATGCTGGTCAAGAACCTCGCCGCCGAGTGGGGCCCGAAGAACGTGCGCGTGAACGCGATCGCGCCGGGGCTGGTGAAGACCGACTTCGCCAAGGCGCTGTGGGAGGACGACAAGCTCAGGGCGGCGCGGGAGGCGGCCACGCCGTTGCGGCGCATCGGCGAGCCGCGGGACATCGGCGGCATCGCCGTGTTCCTCGCGTCGCAGGCGGCTGCCTTCATGACCGGGCAGTGCATCGTCGCCGACGGCGGCGTGACGATCGTCTGAGGGGGACACATGGCAAACATCAAGGCATACCGCGTCTTCGAAGGCGGCAAGTTCGGCTCCGGCCGGTTCGCGGACCTGGACGCCGGCGCGCTCGACGACGGCAACGTCGTGATCCGCTCGCTCTTCGCCAGCGTCAACTACAAGGACGCGCTGACCGCGCTGGGCCGCGCGAAGATCGTCACGCGCTTCCCCTGCACGGCCGGCATCGACGTCTGCGGCGAAGTCACCGAGTCGGCCGATCCGCGCTTCAAGCCCGGCGACCGCGTGGTCGCGCACGGATTCAGCATCGGCGCGAACCACGACGGCGGCTACCAGGACGTGAACCGCTTCCCGGCCGACTGGCTCGTGAAGGTTCCCGAAGCGCTCACAGCGTTTGAAACGGCGGCGATCGGTGTCGCGGGCTATACCGCGGCGCTGTCGGTCGACCTGATGGAACTGAACGGCCTTGCGCCCGGCAAGGGGAAGGTGCTCGTCAACGGTGCGACGGGCGGCGCGGCCTCGGTGGCCATCGACCTGCTCGCCGGGCGCGGTTACGAAGTGGTTGCCTTGTCCGGCAAGCCGGAGGCGGCGGACTACCTGAAGTCGCTCGGCGCGGCGGAAGTCATCGACCGGAAAACCTACGAATTCGGCACCCGGCCCCTCGAGAAACCCATGTGGCAGGGGGCCGTGGATTCGGTCGGCGGCGAGCAACTGGCGTGGCTCGCGCGCAGTATGCAGAACGACGGGGTGATCGCGGCTTTCGGCAATGCCGGCGGCATCGATTTCAAGGGCAGCGTGCTGCCTTTCATCCTCCGCGGCGTGCGCCTGGTCGGGGTCAACGCCAACAGCCCGATGCCGCTGCGAAACCGGATCTGGCAGCGGCTCGCCACGGACCTGAAGCCGAGGCACCTGCACAGGATCGCCCGGCCGATCCGGTTCGACGCCTTGCCGCAGGCTTTCAACGACCTGATGGACGCAAAAGCGGTCGGCAGGATGGTGGTGGACTTCTCGCTCGGCTAAACTAGATATCCGGTAGCTCCGTCCAACAGGCAGCGCCGACCGCACAGCGTTCTTCCTGGAGACACCATGGACCTCAACTACTCGACCGAAGAGCTCGCGTTCCGCGATGAAGTGCGCGGCTGGCTCGCCAAGAACCTTCCCGCCGACCTGTCCGACAAGGTCGCCGACCACGAGCACCTTTCCAAGGACGACCTCGTGCGCTGGCACAAGATCCTCGCCAAGCAGGGCTGGATAGCGCCTTCGTGGCCCAAGGATTACGGCGGCAACGACTGGAACGTCGTGCAGCGCTACATCTTCGAGGAAGAATGCGGTTACGCCGGCACGCCGCCGCTGGTGCCGTTCGGCCTGTCGATGTGCGCGCCGGTGCTGCACAAGTTCGGCACCGAGGCGCAGAAGAAGCGCTTCCTGCCGCGCATCTACAACGCGGACGACTTCTGGTGCCAGGGCTACTCGGAGCCGGGTTCGGGTTCGGACCTCGCCTCGCTGAAGACGAAAGCCGACCGGCAGGGCGACCACTACGTCGTCAACGGCCAGAAGATCTGGACCACGCTCGGCCACTACGCCGACTGGATCTTCTGCCTCGTGCGCACGGACTCGCAGGCCTCCAAGCGCCAGGAAGGCATCTCGTTCCTCCTGATCGACATGAAGACGCCCGGCGTCACCGTGCGGCCGCTGATCCTGATGGACGGCGGGCACGAGGTGAACGAGGTGTTCTTCGAGGACGTGAAGGTCCCCGTCGAGAACCTGGTGTACGAGGAGAACAAGGGCTGGACGGTCGCCAAGTACCTGCTGGGCCACGAGCGCATGAACACCGGCCGCATCGGCGTGTCCAAGCGCGAGCTCGGCCGGCTGAAGGACTTCGCCGCGAAGCAGATGAAGGACGGCCGCTCGCTGATGGACGACGTGCGTTTCCGCGACAAGCTCTCGAAGGTCGAGATCGAGCTGATGGCGCTCGAGATCACCAACCTGCGGTTCCTCGACCAGATGCGCCGCAGCGGCCAGCCGCCCGGTGCCGACGTGTCGATGCTGAAGATCAAGGGCACCGAGATCCAGCAGTCGCTCACCGAGCTCGCGATGCAGGCGGTGGGCCCGATGGCGCAGCCTTTCAAGCCGGTGGACTACGCGGACGGGTTCGACGCGTTCGCCGCGTCGCTGGCGCCGCGCTACGCGAACACCCGCAAGACCACCATCTACGCCGGTTCGAACGAAATCCAGCGCAACATCATCTCCAAGATGTCGCTGGGCCTGTAAGGAGACGACCATGAATTTCGATTACAACGAAGAACAGCAACTCCTCGCCGACTCTGTCAAGCGCTTCATCGGCAAGGATTACGATTTCGAGTCCAGGAAGAAGATCGTCGGCTCGGCCAGCGGCTACAGCGACGATGTGTGGGCGACTTTCGCCGAGATGGGCCTGCTCGGCCTGCCGCTGCCCGCCGACTACGACGGTTTCGGCGGCGGGGCCCTGGACATGATGGGCATCATGGAATCGATCGGCGAGGGCCTGGTGGTCGAGCCCTTCCTCGCCACGGTCATGGGCGCGCAGTTCGTCGCCCGCGGCGGCACGGAGGCGACGAAGAAAGCCATCCTCCCGGGCGTCGTAGAAGGAAAGGTGAAGCTCGCCTTTGCGCAGACCGAGAAGGGCGCGCGCTACAACCTCGCGTACGTCGCGGCCAAGGCGAAGAAGTCCGGTGCCGGCTACGTGATCGACGGGGAGAAATGCGTCGTCGTCCACGGCCCCTGTGCGGACCACATCGTCGTCTCGGCGCGCACCTCTGGCGCGGACACCGACGCCAAGGGCATCAGCCTGTTCCTGGTCGACGCCAGGGCGGCCGGCCTCACGATGAAGAGCTACCGCACGGTCGACGAGCTGCGCGCCTGCGATATCACGCTCAAGGGCGTGTCGGTCCCGGCGGATGCGCTGATAGGCAAGGAAGGCGAGGGCCTCGCGCTGGTCGAGGCGGTCGTCGACTACGGCACGGCGCTGGTCTGCGCGGAGGCCGTCGGCGCGATCAAGTCGGCCAACGACGCGACGCTCGAGTACATCAAGACCCGCAAGCAGTTCGGCGTGCCCATCGGCGCGTTCCAGGCGCTGCAGCACCGCATGGTCGACATGGTGATCAGCTACGAACAGGCGAAGTCGATGGCCTGCCTCGCCTGCGACAAGGCCGATTCCGAGAAGGACGCTTCCGAACGTAAGCGCCTCGTTTCGGCCGCCAAGGTGCGGATCTCGGAAGCCTGCCGGCACGTCAGCCAGGAGTCCATCCAGCTGCACGGCGGCATGGGCATGACCGAGGAAATGAAGGTCAGCCACACCTTCCGGCGGCTGACGATGATCGCCCAGCAGTTCGGCGACCTCGACCACCACCTCGAACGGTTCGCGGGTGCCTGAAGCGGGGACGCCGGTGCGCCTGCTCCGCCGTTTGCTGCCCGCCTGCGCCGCGCTGGCGCTGGCCGGCTGCAGCTCGGCACTGAGCGGGCTGCAGCCGGACCAGGAGCTGTACAAGTTCAACGCCAAGCTTTCCGACGTGGACTTCGGCATGAACAAGACCCGCGTGCAGTACTTCATGGGCGTGCCGAAGGACAGGGTGTACCAGGGCAACCAGGAGGCGTGGCTGTGGTGCCAGACCTCCACCCGGCCTGACCTGCCCGATTCCTACATGGTGGTGTACTTCCACGCGGCGCGCGTCGCCGGCATCCACACCTACGGCAACCGCGCCGAGGGCACCTGCGAGACCTTCTTCCGGCCGGTCGAGTGGCTGGCCGACCCGGAGAAATCGCTTGCCGAGAAGAAGCGCCGGCGCGACTAGCCGCGGCCCGATTTCGAGAGAATTTTTCCAAGAGTCCGCTCCTGGAGCGGGTTTCCAGCTGATTTGCGCATTCAAGTTCGAAGCGCGACAGGTGGATTTGCTTGCAAGAGTACCTCAGCCGGGGTTTTGAATCCCAGGCACTTTCGGGGTCGGTTGTTGAGCTTGTCCTGGATGCCCTTAACCTGTGCCCTGGTCAGATGGATTCCGCTGGTGCCTTTCGGGATGTACTGGCGCACCAGTCCGATGGTGTTCTCGCAGGTTCCTCTCTGCCCCGGACGGCCGGGATCGGCGAAGTAGGCTTTGCATTTGAGGCCGTCTTCGATCGTCTTGTAGAGCGAGAATTCCGACCCGTTGTCGAAGGTGATCGAGCGTTTGGGCAGATCGCGTAACGCGGCGATGGTCGTGCGCGCAACCTTCTGCGACAGGCTCAGGCCACCGAACGGTGTGAGCAGGCACATATAGCGGCTGCGCCGTTCTACCAGGCACAGCTTGCGGTGAGGACTGCCTTGGCGACCCATGAAGGTGTCGCCTTCCCAATCCCCGCAAATCAGGCGCTGCTTAACGTGATCGGGACGGCTGCGGATGCTCGGCCGGTCCGCGGGGATGCTGCCCGTGTTGCGCTTGCCCCACGGGCGCGTACGCCGGCCGTAGCGCAGGTGCTCGTGGAGCTGCCCACCGAGCGCCCGGTCCCGGCGTACGTGCGCGTACAGCGTCGGGATGCTGATCGGGGGCTGATCGAAACGTCTCAGGTATCCCTGCACCTGCTCCGGGGACCAGTCCAGACGGATCAGTCCGCGCACACAGCGCAGTAGCGCCCCGGACTTCGTCGGATGGTTTGCTGCCGAGCGGCGAGCTCGCCGCTCGGCAGCAAACTGTGCTTCTTCGGCCAGGTATCCACGCTTGCCATGAGAACCCCTATCAATCTCCCGGCTGATCGTCGCGTGATGCCGGCCCAGCTTGCGACCGATCTGCCGGGCACTCAGCTTCGCTTGTAACCCCAGCGCAATCTGGTAGCGTTCCGTTGGGGTGAGGTGTGCATAACGCATTGAGTGCTCCTTCCTAGACTCGTCATCGAGAAAGGTACACCCGTGCACATCCTCACCTCTCTCTGCTCAATCAGGATGTCGCACTTCGAACTTGAATTTGCAGATTTTGTACTGATACGAGTACACCGCCCTATGATCCCGCGCACCTTGTTCCTCCCTGAGCACGAGACCTTCCGCGACAGCGTGCGCCGTTTCATGGACACCGAGGTGAAGCCCCACGACGAGCGCTGGCAGGAGCAGGGCTACGCCGACCGCGAGGTCTGGAAGAAGGCCGGCGACAACGGGTTCCTGTGCGCCAGCATGCCGGAGGCCTACGGCGGGTCGGGGGCCGACAAGCTCTACAGCATCATCCTGATCGAAGAGCAGGCACGGGCGAACAACTCGACGCTCGGCTTCGGGCTGCACTCGGAGATCGTAGCGCCGTACCTCAACCGCTACGGCAGCGAAGTCCTCAAGCAGAAGTACCTGCCGAAGATGGCGGCGGGCGACATGATCGGCGCGATCGCGATGAGTGAGCCGGGCGCCGGCTCCGACCTGCAGTCCGTCAAGACCACCGCGATCAGGAAGGGCGGCACCTACGTCCTGAACGGCTCGAAGACCTTCATCACCAACGGCTGGAACGCAGACCTCGTCATCGTGGTCGCCAAGACCGACCCGACCAAGGGCGCCAAGGGCACCAGCCTCGTGGTCGTGGACACGACGATGAAAGGGTTCACCAAGGGAAAGCGCCTGAAGAAGATGGGCCTCAAGGGCCAGGACACCGCTGAGTTGTTCTTCGACAACGTCGAGGTCCCGGCCCAGAACCTGCTCGGCGAGGAGGGCAACGGCTTCATCTACCTGATGCAGGAGCTGCCCTGGGAGCGCATGCAGATCGCGATCGGCGCGATCGCCAAGACCGAGGCCGCGATCGAGTGGACCAAGGACTACGTGCGCGAACGCAAGGCCTTCGGCAGGACCGTGGCCGGTTTCCAGAACACGCGCTTCAAGCTCGCCGAGTGCGCGACCGAGGCGCAGGTCGCCCGCGTCTTCGTCGACAAGTGCGTCGAGCTGCTGCTCGCCGGCACGCTGGATGCCGCCACCGCCGCGATGGCCAAGTACTGGGTCAGCGACCTCGAGTGCAAGGTCATCGACGAGTGCCTGCAACTGCACGGCGGCTACGGGTTCATGTGGGAGTTCCCGATCTCGCGCGCCTACGTGGACGCGCGGGTGCAGCGCATCTACGGCGGCACGAACGAGATCATGAAGGAAGTCATCTCCAGGTCGATCGGCCTGGGCGAGATCAAGTAAGCGCATCCATCCAAGGAGACGGCCATGGCTGAGGCATTCATCTATTCGGCGCTGCGCACCCCGCGCGGCAAGGGCAAGAAGGACGGCTCGCTGCACGAGGTGAAACCGATCTCGCTGTTAACCGGGATCCTGAAGGAACTGCAGTCGCGCCACGACCTCGACACCTCGCAGGTGGACGACGTGGTCATGGGCTGCGTCACGCCGGTGGGCGAACAGGGCTCCTGCATCGCGAAGACCGCGGCGTTGGCCGCCGGCTGGGATTTCCATGCCTCCGGTGTGCAACTCAACCGCTTTTGCGCCTCGGGGCTTGAGGCGGTCAACATGGCCGCGCAGAAGGTGCGCTCCGACTGGGAGGACCTCGTCGTCGCCGGCGGCGTGGAGTCGATGTCGCGCGTGCCGCTCGGCACCGATCGCGGCGCCTGGGCCTGCGACCCCGAGACGGCGCTCGACACCGCCTTCATCCCGCAGGGCATCAGCGCCGACCTGATCGCGACGCTGGAGGAGTTTTCGCGCGAGGACATCGACCGCTTCGCGCTCGGCTCGCAGCAAAAGGCGGCCAAGGCGCGCGAGGCGGGATTGTTCCGCGATTCGGTGGTGCCGGTCATGGACGGCATCGGCGACGTGATCCTCGGGGAGGACGAGTTCATCAAGCCCCACACGACGATGGAAGGCCTCGCCTCGCTCAAGGTCTCGTTCGACGCGATGGGCGGCATGGGCTACGACGCGGTGGCCCTGCGCCGCTACCCGCAGGTGGAGCGCATCAAGCACGTGCACACGGCCGGCAACAGCTCAGGGATCGTCGACGGCGCGGCCGCCGTGCTGATCGGCTCGGAAGCCAAGGGCAGGCAGCTCGGCCTCACGCCGCGAGCGCGCGTGGTCGCCACGGCGCTGTCGGGCGCGGACCCGACGATCATGCTCACCGGACCGATGCCCGCGGCACGCAAAGCACTCCTCAAGGCCGGTCTCACCATCGACCAGATCGACCTGTTCGAGATCAACGAGGCGTTCGCGGTGGTGCCGATGAAATTCATGAAGGAGATGGGCGTGCCCGCCGAGAAGGTCAACGTGAACGGCGGCTCGATCGCGATGGGCCACCCGCTCGGCGCCACCGGCGCGATGATCATCGGCACGCTGATCGACGAGCTCGAGCGCAGGAACCTGCGCTACGGCCTCGCCACGCTGTGCGTGGGCGGCGGCATGGGCATCGCCACCATCATCGAAAGGGTCTGATGAGCTCCCCCATCCGGTACGACCTCGGCGCCGACCGCGTCGTCACGCTCACGTTCGACGCGCCCGAGGGCTCCGTCAACACGATGTCCGCGGCCTGGAAGGCGGCCTTCACCGAGAACGTCGCGCGGCTCGAAGAGGAAAAGGACACGTTCGACGGCGTGATCCTCGCCTCGGCCAAGAAGACCTTCTTCGCCGGCGCCGAACTGAAGGACGTCGTCAAGCTGCAGGATTCGGATGCCCCGCAGATGTTCGCGGGCATCGAGGCGGTCAAGGCGGATTTCCGCAGGCTGGAAAAGCTCGGCAAGCCCGTGGTCGCGGCGATCAACGGCACGGCCCTGGGCGGCGGTTTCGAGATCTGCCTTGCCGCACACTGCCGGATCTGCGTGGACGACCCGAAGATCCAGCTGGGCTTTCCCGAGGTCACGCTGGGACTGATCCCCGGCGCGGGCGGCGTCACCAAGATGACGCGCCTGCTCGGCCTGCAGGCGGCTTTCCCGTACCTGATCGAAGGAAAACTATTCAAGCCCGCCGAGGCTGCCAAGCTCGGCCTGCTGCAGGGCCTCGCCAAGGACGCGGCCAACGCGCTCGCCATGGCACGCGACTGGATCAAGGCCAACCCCGCCCCCGTGCAGCCCTGGGACGCGAAGGACTACCGGATGCCCGGCGGCTCGCCGAGCAACCCCGCGATCTCGCAGATGCTCGCCGTGGCCCCGGCCATGCTCACGCAGAAGACGCGCGGGCTGTACCCGGCGCCGGAAGCGATCCTGTCGGCGATGGTCGAGGGCGCGTACGTGGACTTCGACACGGCGATGCGCGTGGAGTCGCGGTACCTCGCCAAGGTGGCGGTCGGCCAGGTGGCGAAGAACATGATCACCGCGTTCTTCTTCAACCTGAACGCGATCAAAGGTGGCGCATCGAGGCCGAAAGACGTTCCCCGCTGGAAGCCCGCGAAGGTCGGCATCCTCGGCGCCGGCATGATGGGCGGCGGCATCGCCTACGCCACGGCCACGCGAGGCATCCCGTGCATCCTCAAGGACGTGACGATCGAAGCCGCCGAGAAAGGCAAGTCCTACACCGAGACCATCCTCTCCAAGCGCAAGCGCCCGCTCGACCCACTCGCGCTGATCATGCCCACCGCCACGGTGGACGACCTCGCCGGCTGCGACCTGATCATCGAGGCCGTGTTCGAGAAGCGCGACCTCAAGGCGCAGGTGACCAAGGAGTCCGAACCGAAGCTCGTGCCGGGCGGCGTGTTCGCTTCCAACACCTCCACGCTGCCGATCACCGGCCTCGCCACGGCTTCGGCCAAGCCCGAGAACTTCATCGGACTGCACTTCTTCTCGCCGGTGGACAAGATGCCGCTGGTGGAGATCATCAGGGGCGCGAAGACCTCGCCCGAGACGGTGGCACGTGCGTACGACTATGTGCTGGCGATCGCCAAGACCCCGATCGTCGTCAACGACTCGCGCGGCTTCTACACCAGCCGCACGTTCGGTACCTTCGTGATGGAAGGCTGCTCGATGCTGTCCGAAGGCATCCCGCCCGCGGTCGTCGAAGCCGCCGGGCGCCTCGCCGGCATGCCGGTCGGGCCGCTGGAGGTGATCGACCAGACCTCGATGTCGCTGTCGCTGCACGTGATGGAGCAGACCAAGGCTGACATGGAGGCCGAGGGCAAGGCCTACGTCGCGCCCCCGGGGCAGGAGGTCGTCGTCCGCATGGTCAAGGAGTTCAAGCGCCCGGGCCGAGCGGCTGGCGGCGGCTTCTACGAATACCCGAAGGACGGCAGGAAATTCCTGTGGCCGGATCTGGCGAAGACTTTCGCCAAGGCCGGCGTGCAGTACGACTTCGAGGAACTGAAGGAACGCATCCTCTATCGCCAGGCCATCGAGACGGCGCGCTGCCTAGAGGAGGGCGTGTTGACGAACGTGGGCGACGGCAACATCGGCTCGATCTTCGGCATCGGCTTCCCGGCCTGGACGGGCGGGGCGCTGCAGTACGTGAACAACATCGGCCCGGCGAAGTTCGTCGCGCGGGCCGATGAACTGGCGAAAAAGTACGGCGAGCGCTTCACGCCGCCCAAGCTGCTGCGCGACCTCGCGGCTGCGGGGAAAATGCTGGCCTGAGCTGGTGGGGCAGGCGTTGCCAGGGTCATGGATTTGGCGCAAAAAACACCATTTTTATGGTAATTTAATGCCATGAAGACAACAATCGACGCGGCGGGCCGGCTGGTCGTGCCCAAGGCATTGCGCCATGCGCTGGGATGGACATCCGGGCAGCCCTTGGAAATCCGGGCCGGGGACGGGCGCCTGGAAATTGAAATCGCGCCCACGCCCATGCGGCTGGCGAAGAAAGGAAAGGGCGTGGTCGCGGTGCCGCAACAGGCTTTGCCCGAGCTTTCGGCCGATCAGGTACGAGATACGCTCGAACGCGTGCGTCGTTGAAGGCGGCGGACACCAGCGTGGTCGTCGCCGCGTTCGCTTCCTGGCACCAGAACCATACGGCAGCGCGCGGCGCCCTGGACGCCGGCTTGCGATTGATCGAACACTGCGCGCTCGAGTCCTACTCGGTCCTTACCCGGCTGCCGCCGCCCCACCGGGCGCCCGGAGACATCGTGCGGGACTTCCTCGCCGCGCGCTTTCCGGCGCCGTACCTGCGCCTCGGCGCGATCGGCTACAGGGCGTTTGTACTCGGCCTGCACGAACAGGCCGTTACGGGTGGTGCAGCGTATGACGCGCTGGTGGCTGCGACCGCAGCGGCCGCGGGCGCTGAGCTGGTGACCTGCGATCGCCGCGCGCTTGGCGTCTACGAGCGCTATGGCGTTCGCACCCATATTCTGTAGTTTCGGAGCGATTCGAGTGTCCCTGCCAACCATCCTGCAAAACCTGTCCCTCCCGGTGATCTGCTCGCCGATGTTCATCGCGAGCAACCCGAAACTCGTCATCGAGCAGTGCAAGGCCGGCGTGGTGGGGTCCTTCCCCGCACTCAACGCCCGGCCGCAGGAGACGCTCGACACCTGGCTCACCGAGATCGAGACCGCGCTCGAGGCGCACGGCAAGGCGAACCCGGGCGCCATCGTTGCGCCTTACGCGGTCAACCAGATCGTGCACAAGTCGAACGACCGGCTGATGCAGGACGTGGAGACCTGCGTGCGCCACAAGGTGCCGATCACGATCACGTCGCTGCGCGCCCCGACCGAGGTCGTGTCTGCGGTGCATTCCTACGGCGGCATCGTGCTGCACGACGTCATCAACGTGCGCCACGCCGAGAAAGCGCTGGAGGCGGGTGTCGACGGCCTGATCCTCGTCTGCTCCGGCGCGGGCGGGCACGCGGGCACGCTGTCGCCTTTCGCGCTGGTCGGCGAAGTGCGGCGCTTCTTCGACGGCCCGATCATCCTGTCCGGCGCCATCGCCACGGGCGATGCGGTCCTTGCTGCGCTGGCCTCCGGCGCCGACCTCGCCTACATCGGGACGCGCTTCCTCGCGACGCCCGAGGCGAGCGTGCCGGACCGCTACAAGGACGAGATCCTCAAGTCGGCCGCGGCCGACATCGTCTACACCGACCTCTTCTCCGGCGTACACGGCAATTACCTCAAGCACAGCGTGGTCAATGCGGGATTCGACCCCATGAACCTGCCCAAGTCCGACCCGGCCAAGATGAATTTCGGCTCCAACAGCGGCGCCGAGAAGAAAGTCTGGCGCGATATCTGGAGCGCGGGGCAGGGCGTGGGGCAGATCAAGTCCGTGCTGCCCGTTTCCGAAGTTGTTTCGCAACTCAAGGCCGAATACGTCGCCGCCCGGCAGCGCCTCGCGCTATCGTAAGTCTCCCTAGGAGTTCCCCATGAACAA
Source organism: Burkholderiales bacterium (assembly GCA_965279075.1). Lineage (GTDB taxonomy): Bacteria > Pseudomonadota > Gammaproteobacteria > Burkholderiales > SG8-39 > SZAS-79. The sequence goes on from CBDIHI010000006.1 coordinate 224,954, forward strand.
AGCCATCGTGCTCGCCAGCCGCCCGCAGGGCTGGGTGAAGCCCACCGATTTCCGCCTCGAGACCTCTGCCATGCCCTCGCCCAAGGACGGCGAGGTGCTCGTCAGGAACCTGTGGCTGTCGCTCGACCCGTACATGCGCGGGCGCATCAGCGAGGCCAAGAGCTACGTGCCCCCGGTCGCGATCGGGGCCGTCATGGTCGGGCAGGCCGTGGGCGAGGTAGTCGAGTCGAAATTCCCCGGGCTCAAGGCCGGCGACCACGTGTTGACGTCGCTGGGCTGGCAGACGCACGGCGTGCTGCGCGGCGCCGAGGCCACGAAGGTGGACGGCTCCAGGGTGCCGCTGTCCTACTTCCTCGGTGTGCTCGGCATGCCGGGGCTCACCGCCTACTTCGGCCTCTACGAGATAGGCCACCCGCGCGCGGGCGACACGCTGGTGGTGTCGGCGGCTTCGGGTGCGGTCGGCAGCGTGGTCGGCCAGCTGGCCAAGGCCTCCGGCTGCCGCGTGGTCGGCATCGCGGGCGGCAAGGCCAAGTGCGACTACGTGGTGAAGGACCTCGGGTTCGACGCCTGCGTGGACTACAAGGCGGGCAAGCTCGATGCGGACCTCGCCGCCGCCTGCCCGAACGGCGTGGACGTCTATTTCGAGAACGTCGGCGGCGCAATCATGGAAGCGGTGATGACGAAGATGAATTTCGCTTCGCGCATGATCGTGTGCGGCCTGATCTCCGAGTACAACGCGACCGAGGCCTACGGCATCAAGACGATGCGCGCCGTGCTGGTCAACCGCATCCGCATGCAGGGCATGATCGTGTTCGACTGGATCAACCGCTACCCGGAAGGCATCAAGGCGCTATCCGGGCTCGTGGCCTCGGGGAAAATCAAGTACCGCGAGTCGGTGGTGCAGGGGTTGGAGAATGCGCCGCAGGGCCTCATCGACCTGCTGCAGGGGAAGAATTTCGGCAAGCAACTCGTGAAACTGACCTGACCCGGAGCCCGCAATGATCGACCTCTACACCTGGCCCACGCCCAACGGCCACAAGATCCACATCATGCTCGAGGAGACGGGGATCCCGTACCGCGTGCACCCGGTGAACATCGGTGCGGGCGAGCAGTTCGCGGCGTCCTTCCTGAAGATCTCGCCGAACAACAAGATGCCGGCCATGGTCGACCCCGACGGCCCGGGCGGCAAGCCGCTGTCGATGTTCGAGTCGGGCGCGATGCTCGTCTATCTCGCTTCCAAGAGCGGCCGGTTCCTGCCCGAGGATCTCGCCGACAAATGGTCGACGCTGTCGTGGCTGATGTTCCAGATGGGCGGGGTCGGGCCGATGCTCGGCCAGGCGCACCATTTCCTCGGCTATGCGCCCGAGAAGATCCCCTACGCCATGGATCGCTACAAGAACGAGGCCAACCGCCTGTACGGCGTGATCGACCGGCGCCTGAAGGAATCGAAATACATCGCCTGCGACGAGTACACGATCGCCGACATGGCCATCGTGCCGTGGCTGCGCTTTCCCGAGCGGCAGGGCGTGAACGTCGACGAATACCCGAACCTCAAGCGCTGGCGCGACGCGATCCTTGCGCGGCCCGCAGTGCAGCGCGCGCTGCTGGTGCTCGCCGAGGCCCGCCGACCCGGCCCGCACTCCGAGAAGGAGCGCGAGATCCTGTTCGGCAAGAAGCAGTACGAAAAAAGGTAACCGCGATGGCCCAGTCCCTCAAAGGCAAGGTCGCCTGGATCACCGGTGGCGGCAGCGGCATCGGCCTCGCCGGCGCCATCGAGCTGGTGAAGGCCGGCGCGCACGTCGTGATCTCGGGCCGCACCAAGGCGACCAACGACAGTGCGCTGGCGGAGCTCAAGGCCCTGGGCAGCGCCGAGGCGATCCTGCTCGACGTGGCGGACAAGAAGGCCGTCAAGGCCGCGGCCGATGCGATCCTCGCGAAGCACGGCCGCATCGACATCCTAGTGACCAGCGCAGGGACGAACGCCACCAAGCGCAATTTCGACGTGGTCACGGCCGAGGCCTGGGACGACGTGGTGGCGATCAACCTTTCGGGCCTGTTCTACTGCGTGCATGCCGTGCTGCCGGCCATGAGAAAGCAACGAGACGGCCTGATCATCAACGTGTCTTCGTGGGCCGGGCGGTTCGCTTCCAAGCTCACGGGTCCGGCTTACAACGCGACCAAGCGCGCGGTGATTGCGCTCACCGAGTCGATCAACATGGAGGAGTGCGTGAACGGCATCCGCGCAACCTCCGTCCTGCCCGGCGAGGTGGCCACGCCCATCCTTCGCAAACGCCCCGTGCCGCCGTCGAAGGAGGAGCAGGACCGGATGACGCAGTCGGAGGACCTGGGTGCGGCGATCCTGTTCGTCGCGTCCATGCCTGCGCGCACCTGCGTGAACGAGTTGATCATCGCGCCGACCTGGAACCGCTTCTACGTCGGCGGCCTCGAGGTTCCCAAGAAATAGCATGACGGTTGATCCGGCGGCCCCGCCGCGGGTCAACCTGCTGCTGCGCATCTGCCTGCCTTTCCTGGCGGGATACTTCCTTTCGTACGTCTACCGCGCGGTCAACGCGGTGCTCGGGCCGCAGCTGGCGTCCGAGTTTTCGTTGTCTGCCGCCGACCTCGGGTTGCTGACCGGAGCCTATTTCTTTGCGTTCGGCCTGTTCCAGGTGCCGCTCGGGTTGCTGCTCGACCGCTTCGGGCCGCGGCGCATGGACGCGGCGCTGCTGTTGCTCGCGGCGGCCGGGGCAGGGTTGTTCATCACCGCGCAGAGCTTTACCGGGCTGCTGGTGGGGCGGACGCTGATCGGGCTGGGCGTGTCGGCCGCGCTGATGGCCTGCTTCCAGGCTTTCGTGCTGTGGTACCCGGCGGCGCGGATCGGCACGATGATCGCGGTGGCTTATGCCGCGGGCGGGTTCGGGGCGATGGCGGTGTCCGTGCCGCTGGAGCTCGCGCTGCGCGCTTTCGAGTGGCGGTCGATCTTCATGCTGTTCATCGGGATCACGCTGCTGGTCAGCGTGGTGTTGTATTTCGTCGTGCCCGAGCGGCGGGTGGCTGCTGCGCCCGAGCCTTTTGCCGACCAGCTGCGCGGGCTTCGCGTGGTGGCGCGTGACGGCGCCTTCTGGCGGATCGCGGTGGCGATCGGCACCAGCCAGTGTGCTGCGGTGTCTACGTTTACCTTGTGGATGGGGACCTGGCTGCGGGACGTGGCCGGGTTTACGCGCGGTGAGGTGGCGGAGGGGTTTATGGCGGCGTCTCTGGCCATCGTGCTCGGGTACTTGTTCTTCGGGCGGATTGCGGATTCGCTGGTCCGGCGGGGTAAGTCGGTGTTGCCGCTGTTTGCGGGCGGGGTGGCGCTGTCTTCGGCTTGTTTCCTCCTGATCGTGCTCGGGGTGAAGACCGGGAGCGTGCTGGCCTGGTCGGTGTTCACCTTCTGCGCAACGGCTGCGACCCTGGCGCATTCGATTGCTTCTCGCCGCTATCCCTCGAACATGGCCGGGCGGGTGAACACGGCTTTGAATACCTTCACGTTCATCGGGATCTTTCTGGGGCAGTGGATGGTGGGGATCATCCTTGCGCGGTGGCCTGCGACGGCTTCTGGCGGGTATGCGCCCGAGGGGTACTTCTGGGGGATGGGGGTGCTGTGGGTGGTGCAGGCGGCGGGGTTGGCGTGGTTGTGGAGTGGGAGAAGGGTGGTGGAGGGGATGGGGGAAAGTTGAAGATTTAAGGGTGAAAGTCTAGGCGGGGAGCGGCTTCCAAGGAAATTTGCATTCTGTTTTTAGAAAAGACCAGAAAGTACGCCCCTTGTCTAAACCGGACACTTCGGGTAGCGGCTTCCGCGAATAACATGTATTTTTAGTGCCGCAATGGCGCTAATGCATTGATCCAATTTGAAGATGCCAGAGCCTGTTACAACTCTACGGAACGCAAACCCGTATTCGGGCGAATAACAGAAATAATTGCGGAAGAAAGTGGCCTAAGTCATTGGCCCTAAAAGAAGGATGGTGAGATGAGGTACAAACGTACGGAATGCGTCCCCCACTATCACCGACATACTTCACGTTGGGCATGGGCGAGAACGCATGTTTGATGCAATCCGCAAGGGTCTAGCTGACTCCTTTAAACACAAGCCAATTGAAGGGGCCGTCTGCGTCGCTTGCGGGCGCAAGGGAGTTCCATTCGCTCTTCATGTGCTTGAGTTCTATCACTCAGACGGTATCGCCACTCCGTCCTATTTGGTTCCTATGTCGCAAAGCCGTGGCACCACTCGCGGCTCAGTTCCTCTTTGTGACACCTGCTGTCCAGCGTGTAATAGCTGCTTCCTGCCTATTGCCACTCCGTGGGTCAAGAAAATACTGACCGCACTAAATTCCCAACACAAGGGTATTACCTTTGTCGTTGGAAATGGTTTCTGTCGTCATGTCCACGTTGTTAAAGACCTGATGTCTTTGTTTCGCTCTAAAGCACTCGCCGGCATCAATTCCCCGGTATCACTCAAATCGCCAGAGCCTGAAGACCATCGATGGAGGAACGAAGAGTTGGCTATCTACTTCAGAGCACAACCGAAAGATCCGATATGGGGAGCACTCACAGAACAAAAGGCAGAAGTTGTCCAACAAGGCTTCCTAGAAATTGTGCGACGGACAAATCTTGATAAACACAGCGACACGAACACATTACCGTCAGATGTCATTGACACGATTTGCGACATAGCGAATGAAGTGGGGAAACAAAACGACTTAAATCCTGCATTCGTCATTCTCCTTGCGCATCAGTACGTAGATGCCGACCAAGTAATGCGGCAACTCCATAAAAGACGCTGGGTCGCCTCGATGGTTTCCCGTTCAGACTTCGCCCCACCAGCAGAGTCATACATGAAATACATCAAGTCCACATATTTCTCTGGTCGTGAATAACCCATGCCCAACCCGGCAGTCCACACGGACGCTGCGCGATAATGCCGCGCAGCGCTGGTTACTTCCACGTTGGGCTGCATAGGAAGGTTCTCACTTCACAGGTGCGCACTGATGACCATAAACATCAACAATCTCACTGAGGCGGAACTGGTCGATCTCAACAACCGGATTGTCGAGCGATTGCGGTTTCTGCATCAAGCACGCGCGCATTCGAGAATGCTCGACTTCAAAATTGGTGATCGTGTCTCATTTCAGCCAGACGGCGGCCCATTGTTGGTTGGCGTTCTCACCCGGTACAACAAGAAAACGGTCACCGTCATCACCGAAGGTGGCGAACGCTGGAACGTTGCCCCCGGTCTGCTGCGTCGCATTGTGGAATCGGGTAGCGCAAGCGCTCAGAATCCAAATGTGGTTCCTCTTCGCAAAGGGTAGGCGCGAAATGCAGCCCAACCCGGCAACGCACCGGACGCGCCGCGCACACCGTGCGGCAAAACCGGGACGTTATGCCGCAAAATTCGGGCGCCCTGCGCGTATGTGGCGTCCTTGATATGCTGGCGCGATGAAGGTCAGTGAAATACTGCGAATGCTTGCTGACGATGGCTGGGGTCTCGTGGCTACCAAGGGCAGTCACCGCCAATTCAAGCATGCCTCAAAGTCTGGCCGTGTAACCGTGCCCGGGAAGCCGAGTGACGACTTGGCACCTGGCACGCTGAACAGTATCCTGAAACAGTCGGGTCTCAAGAAGTGAGGTTCAAATGCGCTACGCCATCGTGATCGAAAAGGCCGAAAGCAATTATTCGGCATACGTGCCGGATCTTCCCGGGTGTGTGGCCACGGGCGCCACCGTGGAGGAAGCTGAGGAACAGATCCGTGAGGCAATCGAATTCCATCTCGAAGGCATGCGCGAGGATGGAATTGCTATTCCCCTGCCGGCAAGCCGCGTCGAGTACGTCGATATTGCGGCATAACCCGGCAACGCGCCGGACGCGCGGCGGGCGCCGCCCGGTGCATGCGCCAGTGCGCGCGCGCCGGTGGTTTCCACGTTGGACCTCGCCAGAATGACCCCCTTGGAAGTCTTTGCGGCACAACCGGCGGGCTTGAAGGTCTGGCTGCTGTGGCTGTTCTCAATTAACGCGGCAAGCATCCTGTTCGTTCGGCGCCTCGAAGCCCGGTGGGTCGTCAGCGCAATGGCGCTGAATCTCCTGAGCATGATGGCGCTCCTCAAACTGTATGGAGGTGGCCACCACATGAGCTTGCCGCACGTTGTCCTGTGGACACCGTTACTAGTATTTCTCGCGCTTAGGGCGCAGCTGATCGCACATCAGTCCCGCGTCTATGCCACCTGGGCGGCACTTCTGTTTTGCTCCAATGCCACTTCGCTTGCCCTCGACTACTTGAACCTCGCCAAATGGGCCTTTGCGTGAAGGCGTGGTCCAACAACGGGTTCCATCGGACGGTCCTCGCGCTACGCGCTCGGCCTGCCGCTGAACCCGGACGTTGGGCTCGTAGACCTGTTGCTTCTAAAAAACCAGAAAGGAGAAATTGATGCACAAGCCATCTTCCATACTTTTTCTCATGGCCCTGTCCGCGTCTGCTTCGGCGGGCACGCCGCTAAGCGGGGAGCAGATTAAACAGCTCGTTTCAGGCAATACGGTAGCCCTCTACTCGCACGCCAGGAGCCAAAACTACACGATCCACTATGCTACCGATGGATCAGCCGCTTCCCGCGATGATAGCGATGGCAAGATTGTTAAAGGAACCTGGCGCATCATCGATTCGAGTAAATGGTGCAACCATTGGACTGGGGCTGCAGAACGCTGTGGACAGGTCATTGACAATGGCGACGGCACTTACAATCGTATGGAAAGTGGGAGTCTGCGCTCGGTCTGGAAGAAGATTTATCCAGGCAACACCATCTCAAAATAGGAATCTCGGCAATAAGTGATATCCAGTCCGCATTCGAATGGTACGAAAGGCAGCGACGCGGTCTTGGTGAGCAATACCTGGGCGCCTTGCGGGAGAAACTGGAATTCGTCCGCGAGCACCCGCAGGCAAGTCCCGCGAACCTCATCCGATAAAGTAGGCGCCTCGGCCTAACGCCCAACTCGAGGCGAGCCAAGCACCGTAAGCGCCTCCAGGGAAAAACATGCACGCCGCACTGCAAAGCAACCAGTTCTTCGTAAAAGAGCAGGTCGGCCTCCTCAAGGCGTCGAACAGCTACGACATCTTCGACCCGGCCACCGGCACGAAGGTCATGGAATGCCGCGAGCCGAACCTCGGCATGCTGGCGAGCCTGTTCCGCTTCACGGACTTCAAGCGCATGACGCCCTTCGAGCTGGAGGTGCGCGCCAGCGACGGCCAGAAGGTGCTGACGGTGAAGCGGGGGTTCTCGCTGTTCCTCTCCAAGGTCGACGTGCTCGACGAAACGGGCCGCCGGGTAGGCGGGTTCCAGCAGAGGTTCTTCTCGATCGGCGGGAAGTTCGACGTGCTGTATTCGAACGACCGCGTGGCCTGCACGCTGCAGGGAACCTGGACGAGCTGGGACTTCCGCTTCATGGACGGGCAGGTGGAGCTGGCAAGGGTCTCGAAGGAGTGGGCGGGCCTCGGCAAGGAGCTGTTCACCTCGGCGGACAACTACGTGCTCTCGGTGAACAGCGTCCTGGCGCCGGATAACCCCGTGCGCATCCTCGTCCTCGCGGCGGTGATGTGCATAGACATGGTGCTGAAGGAGTAGGGATGCGCAAAGCCTTCGCAGGGTTCGCGGCGGCGCTGCTGCTGGCGGGCCTCGCCTACGCCGACCCCGACGAGGACCGCCTGGGCAAGTCGCAGGGCTACCCGGTCGGCAACGCGCAGTCCTGGTACCAGAACCCCTACCGCGTGGGCTCGTGGTCGGCGCTGGACCGCGTGCAGGGCGTGCAGGTCCGCAAGGTGGCGCGAGGCAAGGAGGTCACGCCGCTGCCGCGCATGGCGAACCCGCCACCCATCCGCTACCGGCACCGCAACGTCAGCTACACGCTGGAGCAATACACCGAGCACCAGCGCACGAACGGGCTCCTGGTGATCAAGGACGGCGAGATCGTGGCCGAGCGCTACGGCTACGGCCGCACGGAAGACGCCAGGTTCATCTCGTTCTCGATGGCCAAGAGCGTCACGTCGCTGCTGGTCGGCAAGGCACTCGAAGCAGGGAAGATAGGGTCGCTTGACGACCCGGCGGAGAAGTACGACAAGACCCTCGCCGGCAGCCCGTACGGGGCGACGTCGGTCCGCCACCTGCTGCGCATGAGTTCGGGCCTCGTGTTCACCGAACGCTACGACGGCAACGACGACATCTCGCGCCTTTCCCGCGCGCTGGCGGGCGCGCAGGGGGCGTGGTCGCCCATCGACGTGCTGCGCTCGGTCAAGGAGCGCCACTCCCCGCCGGGGGAGAAATTCACCTACGCGAGCGCGGAGACCGCGGTCCTCGGCCGCGTGCTGGCAGCGGCGACGGGCCGCACGGTCGCGGACCTCACGACCGAATGGCTGTGGCAGCCGATGGGCGCGGAGCAGGACGCGTTCTGGCGCGTGTCGGTGGACGGCAGCGAGCAGGCCCACGGCGGCTTCAACGCCACGCTGCGCGACTGGGGGCGGCTGGGGATGCTGCTCGCCCGGGACGGAAAGGTCGCTGGTAAGCAGGTGCTGCCGCTGGACTACCTGCTCGACGCCACCGACCCGGCCCGCCAGCCGCCGGCCTTCCGGCCGCGCGTGGCGACGCCGTTCTTCGGCTACGGCTACCAGTTCTGGCTTCTGCCGACGAAGGAGCGCACGTTCCTGATGCAGGGCATCCACGGGCAGTCGGTGTTCGTCCAGCCCGCGACGGGCATCGTGCTGGTGCTGGCCTCGGTCTGGGAGCAGGCGAGCGGCCGGCAGGATCCGCTGCCCTACGAAGAGCGCGGCGCGCTGTGGCGCGGCGTGCTGGAGTCGCTCGGGGGCCGGTCGAACTGACCTACTTCTTGTCCGCCAGGCGCACGCGCACCGTGCCGATGGCCTTGGCCACCAGCGACCCGTCCTCATTCCTGAGTTCGCCCTCGGCAAATACGGTGTTGCGGCCGGGCTTGAGCACGCGGGCTTCCGCGACCATCCGGCCCTTGCCCACGCCAATGAACTGCATGGACAGGTCGATCGTGATGACGCCGACCGAGTCGGCGTGCTGGCTGCGCGCCGCCGTGCACAGCGCCACGTCCATGATCGACATGATCAGCCCGCCGTGCGCCGTGCCGAAACTGTTGGTGAACTCCGGCAGCACCTCGACCGACAGCGCCGCCGTGCCGTCGCCGATCGAGTCGACTTCGATGCCAAGGTGGCCGACGAAGGGGATCCTCTTCTGGAACTCGCGCGCGAACTCGGCGTTCTTTTCCTTGAGGTGCGCGGCGCTCATATGATCGTCGCGCCGCCGTCCACCGCGATGGCCTGGCCGGTGATGTGGCGCGAGGCCTCGGACGCGAGCAGCACGGCGAGGCCCTTCAGGTCCTCGTCGTTGCCCAGGCGCCCGGTGGGCGTGGCCTGGCGCACCCACTGGCCGGCCGAATCCAGCGTGGCCTTGGTCATCCTGGAGGGGAAGAACCCCGGGCAGATCGCGTTCACGGTGATGCCGTGGCAGCCCCACTCGGTGGCGAGCTGGCGCGTGATCCCGACCACGCCGTGCTTGGTCGCGACGTAGGCCACGTTCTTCAGGAGGCGCATGTCGGTGGCCTGGATGCCGTTGACCGAGGCGATGTTGATGATGCGCCCCCACTGGGCGGGGATCATCGAGCGCTTGGCGAGGATCTGCGACAGCAGGAACATGCCGGACATGTTCAAGCTGACCAGCTTGTCCCAGGCCTCCATCGGGTGGTCCTCGGCCGGCGCGCCCCAGGTGGCGCCGGCGTTGTTGACGAGGATGTCGACCTTGCCGAACTTCGCGAGCAGCGCGGCGGCGAGCGGCTCCACATGGTCGCGCTTGCCGAGGTCGTTCACGTAGGCCGTGGCCCCGATGCCGAGCGCCTTGAGGTGCGCGACGGCCTCGTCGAGCTCGTCCTTCTTGCGCGCGGTGATGGCGATCTTGGCGCCCATTTCGCCCAGGGCCTCGGCCATCTGCAGGCCGAGCCCGCGCGAGCCGCCGGTGACGACCGCGACGCGGCCGGTCAGGTCGAGCAGTTGTTTGACGCCCATGGTCACGCCTTCATTTGCAGCGATTTGTATTCCAGGAATTCCTCGAGGCCGTAGACGCCCGCCTCACGCCCGTGCCCCGACTGCTTGAACCCGCCGAAAGGCGCATTCATGTTGAACGGCCCGCCGTTGATGTCGACCTGCCCCGCGCGCAGGCGCCGCGCGACCTTCTGCGCCCGGCCCGCGTCCGCCGACCACACGCCGGCCGCCAGGCCGTAGATGGTGTCGTTGGCGATCCGCACGGCGTCTTCCTCGTCCTTGTAGGTGATGATGGACAGCACCGGCCCGAAGATCTCCTCCTGGGCGATGGTGGACTTGGGGTTCACCTTGCCGAAGATCGTGGGCTTCACGAAGTAGCCGCCGGGGGCCAGGCCTTCGGGCGCATCGGCGCCGCCCGCGACTAGCTCGGCGCCGTCTGCGATGCCCTTGGCGATGAAGCCGCGTACGCGTTCCAGCTGCGCGGCGGAAGTCAGCGGCCCGAGGCGCGTGGTCTCCTGCATCGGGTCCCCCGGCGCGAAGGTCTTGGCCACCTCGGCGGCAAGGGCTTTCGCTTCTTCGTACTTCGCCTCGGGCACGAGCATGCGCGTGAACGCGGTGCAGGTCTGGCCGGAGTTGAGGTAGCAGTTGCCCACCGTGCCCTTGACGGCCGTGGCGAGGTCCGCGTCGTCGAGGATCACGGAGGCCGACTTGCCGCCGAGCTCCAGCGTCACGCGCTTGACCGTCTGCGCGGCGACTTCCGAGATCCGCTTGCCGGCGCGGGTCGAGCCGGTGAACGAGATCGCGTCCACCTGCGGGTGCTTCACCAGCGCCTCGCCGACCACCGGGCCCATGCCCGTCACCATGTTGAACACGCCCGCCGGCAGGCCGGCCTCGTGGATGACCTCGGCCAGCAGGTAGGCGTTGAAGGGCGCAACCTCGGAGGGCTTGAGGACCACGGTGCAGCCCGCGGCCAGCGCCGGCGCCACCTTGAGGGCGATCTGGTGCAGCGGGTAGTTCCACGGTGTGATCGCGCCGACGACGCCGACGGCATCGCGCACGACCAGCGAGTTGCCCACCTGGGCTTCGAAGGCGAACTCGCCCGCCATTTTCGCGTAGTTGCCGAAGGTTGCGATCGGCAGGCCCGCCTGGATGCGCGAGGCCATCTTGATCGGCATGCCGACTTCCTGCGCGATGATCTTCGCGAGCTCTTCCGCGCGAGCCTTGAGGCCGGCGGCGATCTTGCCGAGGTATTCGGCACGTTTCGCGGCCGGGGTCTGCGACCAGGCGTCGAATGCAGCGCGTGCGGCAGCGACGGCCGCTTCGATGTCCTTCTCGCCGCCCGCGGGCACCGAGCCCATCACCGCGCCGGTGCCGGCGTTGTGGACGTCGATTTTTTCCTTGGTGGACGGGACGGCCCACTGGCCGTTGATGTAGAACTTGTCGGTGTTTGCCATGACGGATTCCAGCTCGGGGAAAGGCGGTATTTTAGACCAGCGACCGGGCTATACTCGACCCAAATCAAGCAGCACCCCCCTCCAGGAGACAAGCATGGCGCGCAAGGCAAAGGCGGTCCTGTGCCGCGAACTCAACCAGCCCGTGGTGGTCGAGACCATCAATGTCGATCCGCCCAAGCGCGGCGAGGTCACGGTGAAGATCGCCGCCTGCGGCGTCTGTCATTCGGACTTGTCGGCCACCAACGGCACGATCGCGCTGCCGCCGCCGCTGGTGCTGGGCCATGAGGCGGCCGGCGAAGTCGTCGAGGTGGGCGAGGGCGTGACCGGGTTCGCCGTAGGCGACCACGTGGTGTCGTCGTTCGTCTACATGTGCGGCGTGTGCCGTTTCTGCGCGGGCGGGCGCCCGGTGCTGTGCGTGGAACAGGGGAAGGCCTTCGTCACGCCGCCCGAAGGCACGCCGCGCACGCACGACGCGGCCGGCAAGCCGCTCAACATCTTTTCCGGCTGCGGCGTGATGGCCGAATACGCCACGCTGTCGGCCGACAACGTGGTGAAGATCGACAAGGCGATCCCGCTCGACCGTGCGGCGCTGGTCGGCTGCGCGGTGACCACGGGCGTGGGCGCGGTGTTCAATACGGCGAAGGTGCAGCCCGGCTCCAGCGTGGTGGTGTTCGGCTGTGGCGGCGTGGGCCTCAACGCCATCCAGGGCGCGGCCATTGCCGGCGCGACGATGATCGTCGCGGTCGACACGACCGAGTCCAAGCTCGAGTTCGCGAAGACCTTCGGCGCCACGCACACGCTGCTCGCCAAGCCCGGCGAAGACCCCGTCAAGGCGATCAAGAAGCTGACCAGCGGCGGCGCGGACTACGTTTTCGAGTGCGTGGGCAGCGGTGAGCTCGGCGCGACCGCGTACCGCGCGACCGCGCGCGGCGGCAAGGCCGTGATCGTCGGCGTGGCGCGCGGCAGCGATTCGCTCACGGTGAAGCCGGCCGGGCTGGTGTTCGAGGAAAAGTCGCTGCAGGGCAGCTACTTCGGCTCCTGCGTGCCGCGTGTGGACTTCCCGCGCATGCTGGGCCTCTACATGGCCGGCAAGCTCAAGCTCGACGAGCTCATCACCAAGCGCTATTCGGTGGACGAGGCCCCGCAGGCTTTTGCCGACATGCAGTCGGGCAAGAACGCCAGGGGTGTGATCGTCTTCTGACCCCCGCGAGGGGCGACCGCCCCTAGGTGAACAGCTTTTCCGCCCTGCCGCGGATTTTCGCCAGCAGCGCCAGCGCCTGCGCCGCTGCGGCAGGCCCGCCCGGGACGTTGCCGCGCACATGCGCCGGGCGGATGTCCTCGATCTCGGCGATGGCCTGCATGGTTTCCGGGTCCGCGACGCTGTACTTGCGCAGCTCGTTCACCGTCAGCATGTAGGAATGCAGCATGTCGTCGCCGGCCTTGGTCACGCCGAGCCGGTGCAGGATGAAGTTCACCCAGTGCGTGCCGGCGAGCATGGCGCCTTCGATCTTCATCTCGTGGTCCGTGTCGCCGCACTTGGCGATCGAGCGCTCGATGCGCTCGGCGCGCTGCCGGTGGTCTAGGGTTTCCATGCTTTCCCCGGGGTGGACATGCGTTGCTTGAGGAGGGCGAGGACCTTGAGCAGCGCGGCCTCGCATTCGGCGGCGATCTCCGGCGTCGCGTCGCGTTCCCCGCGGATGCACGGGTCGCGGTGGTGCTCGATCACCTCCATCGCCTTCATCATCGCGGCTACGTCGTCGGGCAGCGGCCCGTCGATTTTCGGCCGGCCCACATGGAGCACGTCGCCCGGCGGGCGGAACGCAGGTTCGAGCTTCCCGCCCTTGCCCGGCACGAGGTAGACGCCGGGCTGTGTCGGGAACACGTCGTCGGCGATGGTGGCGCCGGCGTGATGCAGCGCCGCGTTGACGGCATTGGTGCCTGCGTTCATGGCGGACCAGAACCACAGCTCGAAGTCGCCCATGGTGTCCAGGCGCGCGCGCAGCTTTTCGAAGCGGTCGATCTTGTCCAGGTGCGATGCGATGTTCATGCGTCCTCCGGGTCAGGCGGCGCGGCCGAGGCGCGCGCGGGCCGCGTCCCACGCGGCAGGGTTGACGAGGTGCTTCGGCCGCTCTCCGCCCAGCGCCTGCAGCACCTGGCCTACGGCAGACTCGGCCAGGTCGTGCAGCGCGTCGCCCGAGAGCCCGGCCACGTGCGGCGTGAGGATCAGGTTCTCCAGGGCCCATAGCGCGCTCGGTTCGGCCAGCGGCTCGTCCTCGAACACGTCGAGCGCCGCGCCCGCGATCCATCCCCCGGCGAGGGCCTTGTGCAGCGCTTCCTGGCGCACGATCTTGCCGCGCGAGGTGTTGATCAGGCAGGCGTGGGACTGCATCCTGCGCAGCTGCGGCTCGCCGATCATGCCGCGCGAGGCCTCGTTCAGCTCGGCGTGCAGCGAGACGAAATCCGACTTCTCCAGCAGCTCGTCGAGGCTGTCCACCCGGGTGGCACCCAGTTTCGCGGCCTTGTCCTTCGGCACATGCGGGTCGTAGGCGAGCACTTTCATGTTGAAGGCGGCGATGCACTTGCGTGTCATCTCGCTGCCGATCAGGCCGAGGCCGACGATGCCGATGGTGCGGCCGTTGATGTCGCGCACGTCCAGCTGAGTGCGCTTGTCCCAGGCGCCGCCGGTGCGCAGGGCCTTGCCGCTGCCGATGAGGTTCCGCGACATCGCCAGCATCATCGCGATGGCGTGCTCGGACACCGGCACGGTGCCGTAGCCGGGGTTATTGGCCACGGCCACGCCGTGCGCGGTGCAGGCGGCGACGTCGATCGAATCGGTCCCGCGGCCCGAGGAGGCCACGATGACGAGGTCCTTCGCGCCGTCGAGCACCGCGTCGTCGATGAGGTGCGGGTAGCGCACGATGGCGCCGTTCGCCGTCGCGAGCGCCGCTGCGATGTCTGCCGGCGCAGGGCGCTCGAGCGCGACCACGTTCGCATGTTCGCGCAGCACCTTGTCCGCGTCGGCGTGGTAGATCCCGCCGACCAGCACGACGGTGGGGCGTCCCTTCGGTGTGACGCTCATTTGGCCAGCCCCAGTTCGGTGAGGATCGCCTTGAGCTTGGCGTGCTCGGCGTCGTAGTAGGCCTTCATCTCGGCCGAGGTCATGTAGGCCGGCTCCCAGTAGCTGCGCGCGAGCAGCTTCTTCCATTCGGCGTCCTGCGACAGCTTGCCCAGCACGCCCTCCCAGTAGGCGACCTGTTCCGCGGTCATGCCCTTGGCGCCGAGCACGCCTTGCGCCGTGGCGTACTCCACGTTCACGCCCAGCTCCTTCCACGTGGGCACGGCGGCGAGGTAGCCGCCGCGTCGCGTCGGGGAGGTCTGCGTGATGACCTTGATCTTGCCGCCGTCGGCCAGCGCCTGCGCGACCGACAGCGTCACCAGCGCGGCGTCGAGGTGCCCGCCCATGACGGCCGTGAGCGCCTCCGGGCCGGAGCGGTACTGCACCGTGGTCAGCTTTCGGATGTCGACACCGGCGGCCTTGAGCGGGATCGCGGCGCCCAGGTGCAGGTGGTTGCCGGGGTTGCCGAAGAAGCCGAAGCTCACCGAAGAAGGGTCCTTCCTGAGCTTCTCGATCAGGGCGCGGCCGTCGGCCACCGGGCCGTCGGGCTTGACCGCGATGACGTGGTATTCCTTGAACAGCAGGCCCAGCGTGGTCAGGTCCCGGTAGTCGTGCCTGGAGTCGCCGGTCTCGCGGATGGTCAGGAAGGTGTGCGAGGAGGCGAAGGTGAATTCGCCGCGCCCCGCGTTCTGCGCCATGTACTCCAGCGCGATCGAGCCGCTCGCGCCGGTCTTGTAGACCACGGAAAACGGCACGTCGATGAGCTTGTTTTCCTCGGCGAAACGCTTGATCGCGCGCGACATGACGTCGACGGACCCGCCCGGTGCGGCAGGCGAGACGATTTCGGCGGGGCGCGCCGGCTTCCAGGTGGGTTGCGCGTGAGCGAAGCCTGCAATCAGGGTGAGCAGGCCGAACACTGGCCAGGACAGGGTGTTTGGTTTCATGCCCGGGAACATACAGCCCGAAAATGGTGCGGTCAATAGTCCTATATAGGTCTTGACGCACCAAAACGGCGCCGCGTATTCTTGGCCCCTGCCCGGCGGGTCGCCTGCCGGGCGCCATGCAACGAGGAGGCGGGCATGCCGCGCGCACTGGTACTGAACGAGACTGACAATGTCGCCACGCTGATCGACACCGGCAAGGCGGGTGAGGCCTGCGCGCTGCAGGGCGAGGCGAAAGGGACCGTCAAGCTGCTGTCCGACGTGCCCTTCGGCCACAAGGTCTGCATCAAGGAGACCTCTGCAGGACAGGACGTCCTCAAGTACGGCACGATCATCGGCAAGGCGAGCGCGGCGATCCGGCCGGGCGCGCACGTGCATACCCATAACGTCGAATCGGTCCGTGGCCGCGGCGACCAGGCAGGGAGTTCCAAATGAGCGCGACATTCCTCGGCTATCCCCGCAAGAACGGCAGCATCGGCGTGCGCAACTGGGTGGCGGTCATTTCCATCATGGACAACTGCAACCCGGTCACGCGCGCGATCTGCGCCGCGGTCGAAGGCACGATCCCGGTGACGACCCTGTTCGTGCGCGGCCAGTACGGGCGCGACCTCGAGATCACCTACAACTCGCTCGCCGGCATGGGCGCGAACCCGAACATTGCCTCGGTGCTGCTGGTCGGGCTCGAGGAGCAGACCACCGAGGAGGTCGCCAGGCGGATCCGGCCGACCGGCAAGAAGATCGAGGTGGTCCACCTGCAGCCCGACGGCACCATCAACGCGGTGGCCAACGGCACCCGCATGGCACTGCACATGGCGATCGAGGCCTCGAACCTGCGCCGCGTCTCCTGCCCGGCCTCGGCGCTCGTCATCGGCGTCGAGTGCGGCGGGTCCGACACCACGTCCGGCTTGTCGTGCAACCCGGCCATCGGCCGCATGGCGGACCGCCTGGTCGACGATGGCGGCACGGTCATCATCTCGGAGACCTCCGAGTTCTTCGGCGCGGAGCACCTGTTCGCGGCGCGCGCCACGGACCCCGCGGTGAAGAAGGCGTTCGTCGACAAGGTCGTCGGCTTCGAGCAGGACGCCATGAAGATGGGCCTCGACATCCGCGGCACCAACCCGACGCCGGACAACATCCGCGGCGGCCTCACCACCATCGAGGAGAAGGCGCTCGGCGCGATGGCGAAAGCCGGCACGCGGCCGCTGGTCGGTGTGCTCGACTACGGCGAAGTGCCGCAGAAGAAGGGCCTGCATTTCATGGCTACGCCCGCACCCGCGGTCGAATCGATGACCGCGTTCGCGGCCGGCGGCTGCCAGCTGATCTTCTTCGGCACCGGCGTGGGCAACCCGATCGGCAACATGGTGTCGCCCACCGTCAAGGTCAGCGGCAACGTGAACACCCTGCGCACCATGCCGGACAACATCGACGTGGACGTCTCCGAACTGATCGAGAAGGGCAGCAAGGTGACCGACGTAGGCGACCGCCTGTACGGCTACACGATGGAAGTCGCCTCGGGCACGCGCACGACGAGCGAAGTGCTCGACATCCGCGAGACCGCGATCAGCCGCTTCGGCCCGACGATCTGACGCCGTACCGGGAACGCGCGGCGTGGCGACCAAGCTCGAGCGGATCTGCGACACGGTGATCGCGCGCATCGAGTCGGGCGTGCTGCGCGAGGGCGACCGCCTGCCCTCCGAGGAACAGCTCGCGGCCAGCCTGAAAGCCAGCGTCGGCACCATCCAGAAGGCGCTGCAGCAGCTCGCGCACCGGGGCCTCATCGTGCGCGAGCACGGGCGCGGCACCTTCGTCTCGGGCGGCAAGCTCGGCCCGGCGGACGTGCGCTACCTGCGCTTTCGCAACGACCGCGGCGAGGACCTGCCGCTCTACCTGCACGTGGTGTCGGTCAAGAGCGTGCGCCAGCAGGGGGCCTGGGCGGCGTTCCTCGGCACGCCCGGCCCGTTCATCCGCATCGAGCGCATGATCAGCGTCGGGGGCGAGTTCGACCTGTTCAGCGAGTTCTTCCTTCCCGAGTCGGAGTTCGCCGCGCTGCGCAAGCTCGACGCCAAGGCGTTGGAGCGAATCTCGCTTCGCGACCTCCTCAAGCAGCAGTTTTCGGTGCCGACGCTGCGCGCCGACCAGTTCGTGCGGTTCGAAGGGCTCCCGGCCCGGGTCTGCGACCGGCTCGGGCTGGACCACGGCAGCACCGGTTTCGTGATGGAGATGCGCGGCTACACGCTGCGCGACCGTCCCCTGTATTACCAGAAGGTCAGTGCCGGCCCGTTCGGCGCGGCATTGGCGATCACCCGCTAACCCAGCCACATGCGCACCGCCCCGCGCCAAGACGGGGCAAAGCGCGGAGACAAGGAGACAGCACCATGAGCATGTTCCATCGCGCCCTGCGCGGCGCTTTCGCCGCGGCCGCACTGGCTTCGGCCTGCGCCGCCTTAGCCCAGCCCTTCCCGTCGAAACCCGTGCGCTACATCGTGCCTTTCCCGCCGGGGGGCGCGACCGACATCATGGCGCGCAACGTCGCGCAGAAAACTTCGGACGCCTGGAAGCAGCCGGTCGTCGTCGACAACCGGCCCGGCGGCAGCGCGCTGATCGGCGCGGACATCGCGGCGAAGTCGCCGGCCGACGGCTACACCTGGCTCGCGATGACGCTGACCCACGCGACGAACGTGACGCTGTTCCCCGACGCGAAGTACAACCTGTTGAAGGACCTCACGGCAGTGTCCATCCTCGGGGCCATGCCGCTGGTGGTCGTCGTGCACCCGGACTCGCCCGTGAAGTCGCTGGCCGAGCTCACCGCGCTGGGCCGCACGAAGCAACTGCTCGCGGGGTCGAGCGGCAACGGCACGCCGCCGCACCTCGGCCTCGAGCTCTACCGCACCTTGACCCGGGTGGGCCTGCAGCACGTGCCGTACAAGGGCGGCGCGCCTTCGCTGGTAGACCTCGTCGGCGGGCGCACCGACTTCATCGTGTCGAACCTGCCGGAGTGCATCGCCTACATCAAGGGCGGGCGCCTGCGGCCGCTGGCCATCACCACCAGCGTGAGGCACGTGCTGATCCCGGACGTGCCGACGGTGGCCGAGGCCGGCCTGCCGGGCTTCGAGATCACCAACTGGACCGGGCTGATGGTGCCGGCGGGCACGCCGAAGGACATCGTCAACCGCATCCAGGCCGAGGCGATGGGCGCCCTGCGCCAGCCCGAGATGACGCAGAAGGTCCGCGAGCAGGGGTTCGAGGTGGTCGCCAGCACGCCGGAAAGCGCGCAGGCGTTCATCGCAGCCGAGGTGGAGCGCTGGGGCAAGCTCGTGCGCGAAGCCAACATCAAGGCGGACTGACGCGCGCCAGAACGCGCAGCCGCACACAATCCAAGGAGACAGCCATGACCAAAATGAAAGCAGCCGCAGTCGCGTTGTGCGCCTGCGCCGCCTGGGCCGCCGGCCCGGCCGGCGCGCAGCCGTACCCCTCCAAGCCGATCCGCATGATCGTTTCGCTGCCCGCGGGCGGCGGCGTGGACATCATGGCGCGCCTGGTCGCGCAGGGCCTGTCGGCCCGGCTCGGCCAGCAGATCGTGATCGAGAACCGTCCCGGCGCGGCGGGCACCATCGCCACCCAGGCCGTGGCGCGCTCGCCCGCGGACGGCTACACGATCCTCGCGAGCTCGAACATCGAGATCACCATCACGCCGAACCTGCAGCCGGTGGGCTATGACCCGGTGAAGGACCTGGCGCCGCTGGTGCGGACGGTGACCGTGCCCTCGGTGCTCGTCGCCGCCGGCACCGCGCCCTACCGCTCGATGAAGGAGCTGCTGGCGCTGATCAAGGCGAAGAACGGCAAGTACAGCTACGGGACGCCGGGGACGGGCTCCGCGATGCACATCGCGGTGGAAGCCATGCGCGAGAAGGTGGGCCTGGACCTCGTCCAGGTGCCCTACAAAGGGCGCACCGCCCGTGCTCGCCGACGCGATGGCCGGCTCGATCACGTTCGGCGTGGTGGGCCTGCCGCCGGCGGTGAGCCTGATCCGCTCGGGCAAGCTGCAGGCGCTCGCGCTGATGAGCCCGAAGCGCTCGGCCGTGCTGCCCGATGTCCCGACTTTCGCCGAGGCGACCGGCATGGAGCTCACCGACTTCCCGATCTGGTACGCGTTCTTTCGCGCCGGCGGGCACCCCGGCCGACATCGCGGGCAAGCTCGAGGCCGAGACGCTGGCCGTGCTGAAGGACCCGGAGCTCGCGAGGAAGCTCGTCGCGGCCGGCATGGACGTGACCGGCCAGCCCTCGCAGGCTTTCCTCGAGACGATCAAGGCCGAGTCGGCGAGCTACGCTACGATCTTCAAGCGGCTCAACATCAAGGCCGAGTAAGCTTCGACCCATGGCACAGACGACCCCCGGGACCCGCTACCGCCCCGCAGACCTCGAAGACTGGACCGCCGCCGTCCTGCAGCGCGCGGGTGTCCCGGCCGGCGATGCGCGCATCGCCGCCGGCCTGCTCGTGCGCAGCGACCTGCGCGGCTGGCGCACGCACGGCCTCACGCGCGTGGCCTCGTACGTACAGCGGCTGGAATCCGGCGAGTTCAACCCGCGCCCCGACATGCGCCACAAGGTGCGCGGCGGCATCGCCGTGTTCGAGGCCGACGGCGCGATGGGGCACGTCGCCTCGCCTGCCGTCGTGGCGGTGGGGCTCGAACAACTCAAGCACCAGCCCTCGGTGTTCGTCGCCGTGCGCGATATCGGGCACCTCGGGGCGCTCGGGGTGCACGCGATCGCGGCGGCCGAGGCGGGTGCCTTCTGCATGCTCGGCCAGCACACGCCGCCGCTGCTGGCGATGCCCGGCTTCAAGGGCCCGGCCATCGGCCACAACCCGTTCGCGTTCGGCTGCCCGGTGCCGGGCGCCGACCCGCTAGTCTTCGACATGGCCTGCAGCGTGGCTGCGCGCGGCCACATCCTGCTGGCGGCCCGCGAAGGCCGGCCGATCCCGGAAGGCTGGGCGCTGGACGCCGACGGCGTGCCGACGACGGACGCGAAGCGGGCGCTGGCCGGCCCGCTGCTGCCGACCGGCGGCCACAAGGGCATCGGCATGGCGATGATGATCGAACTGCTGGCCGGGGCGTTCTCGGCCAGCGCCGAGTCCCTCGAACGCGGGCCGACCACGATGGCCTCCGGCGGCGCAGGCGGCCGGGAAAGCGCGTTCTTCTGGTTCGTGGACCCGGGCGCCTTCGCCAGCCGCGCAGTGTTCGACGCCTACATGCGGCAGTGGGTCGGGACGTACCTCGAGGCGGGCGGCGAGGCGGGGCGGCTGCCCGGGCACCGCGGCGCGGAGCTGGAGCGGGCGACGCTGGCAGGTGGGCTCGACGTGGCGCCGGCGATCGAGAAGGAACTGCGCGAGCTGGGTGCGCGGCTGGGCGTGCCTTTCGAGGTCCCCGCGCTCTCCTGATTTCCCCGGGACTGTGCAGGCGGCACAGCCGCCCGAGCGGGGAAGGAGCAAATGCGAGTGATTCTCATATACATTTTACAGGGGCGCATCCTTCCCTTAAGCTGACCGCTTCGAACTTTGCGCGGTCAGGCGCCTGACGGCAAGGCAAACACGGCAGGGATCCCGGGAGTGAGCCATGGCAAGGGCGTGCAAGGTAATTACGACCTGCTTCGCGGGCCGCGCGATCCGCAAGCAGACGACGATGTGCGGGGACCCGCCGGGCCCCTTCATGCACGCCCAGGTCTTCCCGGATGCCGAATCGGTGCTGGAGCTGGTCGCCCTGATCCACGAGTTCGAACTCCGGGTCGATCCCGGCGTCGCCTGCGACACCCTGATCGTGAACAACGACACCGGCTGGGAACGGGGCAACCATTGCCTCGCGTCACTGCACGGCACCCGCACGCGCTCGGGGAAGTTCAAGGTCCTGACCCGCGACAACTTCGGGGTGTCCCTCGGCGGGTACAACCACGCGTTCGAGGAATGCCGCGACCAGTACGACTACTGGGCGTTTACCGAGGACGACATCCTGATCAGCGGCGACCAGTGGTATGCGCGCTGCATCGAAAGGCTCGGGCGCGATCCCGGCCTCGGCTTCCTTGCGCTCCAGGGGCTGTCGAACGATCCCGCCCTGCACGCGCACGGCGGCGTGGGGGTGACGCGGGTGGACGTCCTGGATGCCGTACGCGGCCTGTGGGGCTCCCTGCCGCACCGGGGGCGGCACGAGTCGCAGACCGACGAGGCCCACATCATTTTCGGTGAGGTGCTGTTCACCAACCTGATCAGCCGGCTGGGAAAGACGCTCGAGGCCATGCCGCTTGACCCGCCGCTGTATACGTACGCGTACGAGTACCTGCGCAGCGTGGGCCGCGGGCGCGGCGCGCGCAGCCTCGTCCGGGCAAGGGACCTCCTGCCGCGTGCCCTGCGCAAGGTGTCACGCGTGACCGACGCGCTGGCCGACCGGTTGTCCTGAGGGAGCGTGGCTAGCCCGGCGTCTCCGGCAGCCACACGCTGCCGCGCAAGGGGGCCCTGAAGCGCGGTTCCGCGACCCCGCGCTTCTCGATCACCAGCAGCAGCGGGTAGCAGTGGATCGAGTGGATCGCGGACTGGAAGGCGGTCACCTCGATCCAGTCTTCGCCTGTGCGGCTGGCAATCTCCCCGGCATTGAGCGCGTCGCACAGGGCGTGCGCAAACCCCGCGAAGCGATTGCCGCTTCCGTGCACGTCCTCGCACACGTACACGCCACCCGGCTGCAGGTGCGGCAGCATCTCCTCGAGCGAAGTCATCTGCTGTTCCGCGCCGTGCCCCCCGTCGTCGACGAAGATATCCACGCGCGGAACGTCTTTCCGGAAGCGCGCCCACATCGCGCGGTCGGACTGGTCTCCGACATGGATGCTCACCCCCGGCCCCGCGTGGGCCAGGCATGCGGGGTCGATATCGATGCCGTGCACTTCGCAGCCGGCCCCGAGGCACTGCTTCCACAGGGAGAGGCTGCCGCCGCTCGCAACCCCTGCTTCCGCGACGACCGGGCTGCGTCCGGCGAACCGGGACAGGTGGCGGTCGTAGGCGTCCGCGTAGTGCATCCACTTCTGTATGCCGGGGCCCTGGGTGTGGTGCTCGAGGAAGTCGTGCCAGGGGTTCGGGCCGCCCGGGGGGGGCTGCGGGTCGCCTGGCGCGGGCCGGGACGAACCGCCCGCTTGCCAGCGGCGCGCGAAGTCGGTTCCGCGGACGCCGCGCGGCAAACGGGCCAGCATCAGGTAAATCGAGCGCATCCACATCGGCGTCACGGGTGGCGAACCCCCTGAAAAGGAACACTACGGCCCGGCAGCGGCACGATGCCCTGCCCGCGGCCCGGCTACCGGGATGAGGCTTGCGTGACGCTTGTGCGCGCCCGGACGCGCGCAACGGTCGCAATTCCGCAACCCTTGCGGCGATAATCGCACCCCGCACTCCCTGGAGCCCACCGTTGAAGATCGTCGAGATCCGCGAAAAGACCCTCCCCATCAGCTCGCCCATCCGCAACGCGTACATCGATTTTAGCAAGATGACCCTCAGCCTCGTTGCGGTCATCACCGACGTGATCCGCGACGGCCGGCCCGTGGTCGGCTACGGCTTCAACTCCAACGGGCGCTACGGGCAGGGCACGCTGATGCGGGAGCGCTTCATCCCCCGTGTGCTGGAGGCGGACCCCGCCACTCTGCTGGACGCCGCGGGCACCAACATCGACCCGCACAAGGTCTGGAGCGCGATGTTCACCAACGAAAAGCCGGGCGGCCACGGCGAGCGCTCGGTGGCGATCGGCACGATCGACATGGCGGTGTGGGACGCGGTGGCGAAGATCGAAGGCAAGCCGCTGTTCCAGCTGCTGGCCGACCGCTACGGCGACGGCAGGCCCGATCGCAAGGTCTTCGTCTACGCGGCGGGCGGCTACTACTACCCGGGCCAGGACCACGGCAAGCTCAAGGACGAGATGCGCAGCTACATCAACCGCGGCTACAGCGTGGTGAAGAAGAAGATCGGGGGCGCCACGCTCGACGAGGACCTGCGCCGGATCGACTCGATCCTGTCGGTGCTGCAGGACGGGCAGAGGCTCTGCGTGGACGCCAACGGCCGGTTCGACCTCGATACGGCGATCCGCTACGCAAAGGCGCTCTCGCAGTACGACCTGTTCTGGTACGAGGAACCTGGCGACCCGCTCGACTACGAGTTGCAGGCCACCCTGCGCAACTACTACCGGAACCCCATGGCCACCGGCGAGAACCTGTTCTCGATGCAGGACGCGAGGAACCTCATCCGCCACGGCGGCATGCGGCCGGACCGCGACTGGCTGCAGTTCGATTGCGCGCTGAGCTACGGGCTGGTGGAGTACCTGCGCACGCTCGACATGCTGAAGGAACACGGCTGGTCGGCGAGCCGCTGCATCCCCCACGGCGGGCACCAGATGTCGCTGAACATCGCCGCGGGCCTCGGGCTGGGCGGCAACGAGTCCTACCCGGACCTGTTCCAGCCTTTTGGCGGCTTCCCGGACGGGGTGAAGGTGGAGGACAGCTACGTGACGATGCCGGACCTTCCCGGCATCGGCTTCGAGGGCAAGGCCGACCTGTACCGCGTCATGCGGTCGCTGTCGGCCTAGTCCCCGCCCTTCAGTCGACCTTGACGTTCGCCTTCTTCACGATCACCCCGTAGCGCTCCTGCTCCCTTTTCAGCAGGGCACCCATTTCGTCGGGGGTGTTCGAGGCGGTATCCATGCCGAGCGCGAGGTACCTCTCCTTCAGGTCGGGCGACTGCACGGCCTTCTGGATCTCCGTGGCGAGGCGCTGCGCGATGTCCTTCGGCAGGCCGCCGGGCGCGGCGTAGCCGATCCACGCGCCGATGTCATAGCCCGGCAGCCCGGCCTCGGCGATGGTCGGTACGTCCGGCAGGGCCGAGGAGCGCTTGGCGAACGACACGCCGTAGGCCTTGAGGCGGCCCGACTTCACGTGGCCGATCACCGAGGCGACCGTCTCGAACGTGTAGGCGACCTGGCCGCTGATGACGTCCGTCAGCGCCGGGGCGCTGCCCTTGTACGGGATGTGGCGCGCGTTCAGCTCGGCCATGGTGTTGAAGTAGACGCTGATCAGGTGGGCCGTGGCGCCCGTGCCCGAGGAGGCGAACGTGTACTTGTCCGGGTTGGCCTTGACCAGCGAGATGAACTCCTTGGTGTTGGCGGCCGGGAAGTTCGAAGCCGTCACCAGCGCGAAAGGCGCCAGCGCGATCAGGCTGACCGGCGCGAGCTGGGTGAGCGGGTCGTAGGGCACCTTCTGCACGTTCGGCATGATCGAGATCGGGCCGCTGGAGGCCGCGAGCAGCGTGTAGCCATCGGGCGCGGCCTTGGCGACGAAGTCCGTGCCGATGCTGCCGCCTGCGCCGGGCTTGTTGTCGGCGACGAAGGGCTGGCCGAAGGCCTGCGAGAGCTTGTCGGCGACGATGCGCGCCGCGAGGTCGGTCGCCTGCCCGGGGGGCCAGGGCACGACGACCTTCACGGGTCGGTTGGGATAGGCCTGCGCGAACGCGGTGGCAGATGCCGCGAGCAGCGCGGCGCCGAGGACCGCGGGAACCAGCCTTGCGATGGGTTTCATTGTGTTGTCTCCTTGGAGCCGGGTGGGCGGGCGCCTCTGCGGACGCCCTGGGTGAAACGGATTTACTTCAGACGACTTCGAACAATCCCGCCGCGCCCATGCCGCCGCCGATGCACATCGTGACGACGACGAACTTGACGCCGCGGCGCTTGCCTTCGATCAGCGCATGGCCGACCAGCCGCGCGCCAGACACGCCGTAGGGGTGGCCCACGGCGATCGCGCCGCCGTTGACGTTGAGCCGGTCGTTGGGGATGCCGAGCTTGTCGCGGCAGTAGATCACCTGCACGGCGAAGGCCTCGTTCAATTCCCACAGGCCGATGTCTTCCACCTTCTTGCCTGCGCGCTTGAGGAGTTTCGGCACCGCGTACACCGGGCCGATGCCCATCTCGTCGGGTTCCAGGCCCGCCACGGCGAAGCCGCGGAAGATGCCCAGCGGCTTCAGCCCCTTGGCGGCGGCGACCTTGTCGCTCATGACCACCGCGGCCGACGCGCCGTCCGAGAACTGGCTCGCGTTGCCGGCCGAGATCACGCCGCCCTCGATGGCCGGCTTGATCGTCGACACGCCTTCGTACGTGGTGCCCGGGCGGATACCCTCGTCCTCCGACGCAGTGACTTCCTTCGTCGACTCGACGTTGGTGTTCTTGTCGATCACCTTCATCATCGTCGTGATCGGCACGATCTCGTCCTTGAACCTGCCCGCCTCGCGCGCGGCGGCGGCCTTGTTCTGGCTGTCGACGCCGTAGCGGTCCTGCACCTCGCGGCCGATGCCATAGCGCTTGGAGACCATCTCGGCGGTCTGCAGCATGTTCCAGTAGGTGGTCGGCTTGTTCGCCTTCAGCCAGGGGTCGGCGAACATGTGCTTGTTCATCTCGTTCTGCACGCACGAGATCGACTCCACGCCGCCCGCGACGAAGATGTCGGCCTCGCCGGCGAGGATGCGCTGCGCGGCGAGCGCGATGGTCTGCAGGCCCGAGGAGCAGAAGCGGTTGACGGTCATGCCGGACACGGTCACGGGCATCCCGGCGCGCAGCGCGATCTGCCGCGCGATGTTGCCGCCGGTGGCGCCTTCGGGGTTGGCGCAGCCCATGATGACGTCCTCGACCTCGCCGGCGTCGAGCTTGGCGCGCTCCAGCGCCGCCTTGACGACGTGGCCGCCGAGGGTCGCGCCGTGGGTCATGTTGAGCGCCCCGCGCCAGGACTTGCAGAGCGGGGTGCGTGCGGTCGATACGATGACGGCTTCGGTCATGGCTGTTCTCCTCGTTTTACTGCTATCCGTTGAATTTCCTGCCTTCCTTCGCGAGCTTCACCAGCAGCGGCGCGGGCTTCCAGACCTCGCCCATGTAGCCCTTCTGGAATGTCTCGATCGATGCGAGGACCTTGTCGAGGCCCACGGTGTCGGCGTAGAACATCGGCCCGCCGCGGTACGGGGGGAACCCGTAGCCGGTCAGGTAGACCATGTCGATGTCGGAGGCGCGCAGCGCGATGCCTTCCTCGAGGATGTACGCCGCCTCGTTGACCAGCGAATAGATCAGGCGCTCGACGATCTCCGCATCCGTTATCTGCCGCGTCTTGATGTTGTTCGCCTTGCGGTAGTCGGCGATGATCGTGTCGACGGCAGGGTCGGGGATCGGCTTGCGGTTGCCGGCCTCGTACAGGTACCAGCCCTTGCCTGTCTTCTGGCCGTAGCGGCCCAGTTCGGCGATCTTGTCGCCGACTTTCGAATACAGGAAGTTCGGGCGCTCGACGTAGCGGCGCTTGCGGATCTCCCAGCCGATGTCGAGGCCGGCCATGTCGCCCATCGTGAGCGGGCCCATCGCCATGCCCCATTTCTGCACGGCGGCGTCGACCTGCTGCGGGCTGCAGCCTTCGTCGAGCAGGAACAGCGACTGCTGGCCGTATTTCTCGATCATGCGGTTGCCGATGAAGCCGTCGCAGACGCCGGAGACCACCGGCACCTTCTTGATCTTCTTGCCCAGGGCCATGGTGGTGGCGAGGACGTCCTTGGCCGTGGCCTTGCCGCGCACGACTTCGAGCAGCCGCATCACGTTCGCCGGCGAGAAGAAGTGCGTGCCGATCACGTCCTGCGGGCGCTTGGTCACCGCCGCGATCGCGTCCACGTCGAGGGTGGACGTGTTGGAGGCGAGGATCGCGCCGGGCTTCATGACGGCGTCGAGCTTCTTGAAGATCTCCTGCTTCACGTCCATACGCTCGAACACGGCCTCGATGATGATGTCGGCGTCCTTGCCGGCGGCGATGTCGAGGGCCGGCGTGATCAGCGCCATGCGCTTGTCCATGTCCTCCTGCTTCAGGCGGCCCTTGGAGACGGTGCTGGCGTAATTCTTCCTGATGGTGGCGATGCCGCGATCGAGGGCGTCCTGCTTCATCTCGATGATCGTCACCGGTATGCCGACGTTCACCAGGCTCATCGTGATGCCGCCGCCCATGGTGCCGGCGCCGATGACGGCCGCCTTCTCGATCTTGCGGACCGGCGTGTCTTCCGGCACGTCCGGGATCTTCGAGGTCTGGCGCTCGGCGAAGAACATGTGGCGCAGCGCCTTCGATTCGCTGCCCTCTACCAAGCCGAGGAAACGGCGGCGCTCCTCCTTGCGGCCTTCGTCGAACGGCAGGTTCACGGCGGCCTCGACGCAGGCGACGATCTCGAGCGGCGCGGGGTAGCCGCGCGAGGCCTTGCCGACCTCGGCGCGGGCGGCCTCGAAGAATGCCTTCGGGTCGCCGTCGACCTTGACGGTGAGGTCGCGGATGCGGCGCGGGCCTTTGCCGTCGGCAACGAGCTTTTTCGCGAACGCGATCGCGCCCTCGAGCAGGTCGCCCTGCACGATTTCATCCACGAGCCCGACCTGCAGGCCCTTCTCGGCCGGGACCGGGTTGCCGGAGGTCATCATCTTCACGCCCTCGGCGGCGCCGACGACGCGCGGCAGGCGTTGCGTGCCGCCCGAGCCGGGGAGGATGCCGAGCTTGACCTCGGGCAGGCCCAGCAGCGTCTTGGGCGACGCGACGCGGTAGTGGCAGCCCAGCGCGAGTTCCAGCCCGCCGCCGAGCGCGAAGCCGCCGATCGCGGCGACCAGGGGCTTGCCGAACTTGTCCTGGATGTCGTTGATCTCGGGCAGCGTCGGCGACATCGAGGACTTGGGCGTGTTGAACTCGCGGATGTCCGCGCCGCCGGAGAAGGCCTTGGCCGAGCCGATGATCACCAGCGCCTTCACCGCGGGGTCGGCGGCCGCCTTGTTGATGCCGTCGACGATGCCGGGGCGCAGCACGCTGCCCAGGCCGTTGACCGGCGGGTTGTTCATCGCGATGACGGCGATGCCGTCGTGCACGGAGTAGGTGGTTGCGTCGCTCATGGGGAACTCCTGGAAGGGAACCGGATTTTACTCGCCTGGCCGCCGCTAGACCTCCAGCCACTCCTTGCGCATGGCCGCGTTCTCGCGCACGTCGCGCGGCCGGCCTTCGAAGACGATGTGGCCGTGGCCCATCACGTACAGCCGCTCGGAGATGTCGAGCGCGATGGCGAGCTTCTGCTCGACCAGCAGGATCGACACGCCGCGCTTGCGGATCTCCTCGAACAGGCGCGCCACCTGCTCGACGATCTTGGGCGCGAGGCCCTCGGTGGGCTCGTCGATCATCACGAGCGACGGGTCGCCCATCAGCGTGCGGCACAGCGTCAGCATCTGCTGCTCACCGCCCGAGAGCACGCCGGCCTCGGTGTCGGCGCGTTCCTTGAGTCGCGGGAAGATCTGGAACATGTCCTCCAGGCCCCAGCGCTCCGATTCGAGCTTGCCTTTCTGGCCGAGCTGCAGGTTCTGGCGCACGGTGAGCGAGGGGAAGATGTCGCGGTTCTCGGGCACGTAGCCGAGGCCCTTGTGGGCCACCTGGTAGGCCTTGAGGCCGACCATCTCCTCGCCGCGGAACGTCACCGAACCGCTGCAGTCCACCATGCCCATGATGGCCTTGATGGTGGTCGAGCGGCCGACGCCGTTGCGGCCGAGCAGGCTGACGATCTCGCCCGTGCCCACCTTCAGGTGGACGCCGTGCAGGATGTGGCTCTTGCCGTAGTAGGCGTGGAGGTCGCGCACCTCAAGCATGGGCGTTCCCCGCAGTGTCCCCGGCCCCGTCCTTGTGCAGCCCGCCGAGGTAGGCTTCCTGCACCGCCGGGTTGGCGCGGATTTCCTCCGGCGCACCGGTGGCGATCACCTCGCCGTACACCAGCACCGAGATCCGGTCGGCGAGGCCAAACACCACGCCCATGTCGTGCTCGACCATGACGAGGGTCTTGCCGGCGGTCACGCGGCGGATCAGTTCGACCACGGCCGAGGTCTCCGAGCGGCTCATGCCGGCGGTGGGCTCGTCGAGCAGGATCACCTCCGCGCCGCCCGCGATGGTGATGCCGATCTCGAGCGCCCTCTGCTCCGCGTAGGTGAGGAGGCCCGCCGGGCGCGCCTTGTGGCGCGTGAGGCCGATCGACTCGATGACTTCCTCGGCGCGCAGTTGCGCGTCCTTGAGGCCGTTGAGCCGGTGCCAGAACGAGTACCTGTAGCCGAGCGACCACAGCACCGCGCAGCGCACGTTCTCGAACACCGACAGGTTGTGGAAGATGTTGGTGATCTGGAAGGACCGCGACAGCCCCTTGCGGTTGATCTGGAAAGGCTTCAGGCCACCGGTCTCCTCGCCGTTCAGGCGGATCGAGCCCGCGGTCATCGGGAAGCGTCCGCTGACCAGGTTGAAGAGCGTGGACTTGCCCGCGCCGTTCGGGCCGATGATGGCGTGGCGCTCGCCTTTCGGGATCGAGAGTTCCACGCCGCGGATGATCTCGGTGTGGCCGAACGACTTGCGCACGCCCTCCAGGACGAGGGCCGGCGGGGCCTGGTGGGGGTCTGCGCTCACGGCCTTCCCCCCTGGAATTCGGCCTGGATCTCGCCGTAGACCTGCGCCACGCGTTTGCGCGTGACGTTGAAGCACCATCCGCCGACGATCCACAGCCCGATGGCGATCGCCCACGGCGTCGCGGTGGCGGCGTCGAACTCGACGCCGAAGAGCTTCATCGCCGTGCCGGCCGCGCCGTCCACCGACACCTTGTAGGTCATTTCCACGGTCAGGATGATCGCGGCGAGCACGAGCAGGCTGCTCGCGCCGGCCGTCACGTAGTGGCGCCAGATGCGCCCGAAGCGCTGCCGCGCGACCAGCTGCACCTGCATCATGATCAGGCTCGCGATGCCGCCCGGCGCGAACATCACCATGAGCATGAAGAACATGCCCAGGTAGAGCAGCCAGGCCTTGGTGTGGTCGGAGAGGGCCACCACGAAGTAGACGAATACGCATGCGCCGATGATCGGGCCGAAGAAGAACCCCACGCCGCCGATGAACGCCGCCAGCAGTACGCCGCCGGAGCGGACCGCGCTGACGTTCTCGGCCGTGACGATCTCGAAGTTGATCACGCCCAGCGCCCCCGCGATGCCGGCGAAGAACGAGGAGATGATCAGCGTGAGCCAGCGTACCTTCTGCGTGTCGTAGCCGACGAACTCGGCGCGCTCGGGGTTGTCGCGCACGGCGTTGGCCATGCGACCCAGGGGCGTGTGCGCCCACGCGTACATGAGCGCCATCGAGACGATGCACCAGAACGCGATCAGGTAGTAGACCTGCGTGGCCGGCCCGAACGTGACGCCGAGGAAGGGCTTGCCGAACACCCGGTTGGTCGTGACCCCGCCCTCGCCGCCGAAGAAGTCGGGGAACATGAGGGAGCACGAGAACACCAGCTCGCCGATGCCGAGGGTGATCATCGCGAAGGTGGTGCCAGCGCGCTTGGTGGTCACGTAGCCGAACAGCACGCCGAAGCAGGCGCCCGCCAGGCCCCCCACCAGCGGCAGCAGCGAGACCGGCATCCAGATCTGTCCCTTCGAGGCCATGTTGAGCGCGTGCACCGCGAAGTAGGCGCCGAGGCCGGAGTAGACGGCGTGGCCGAAGGACAGCATGCCGCTCTGGCCGAGCAGCATGTTGTAGGACAGCGCGAAGATGATCGCCACGCCCATCTGCGACATCAGCGTGATCGCGAAGCCCTGCGTGAACATTAGCGGCAGCACGGCCATGAAGGCCGCGGTCATGCCCCAGATCACCCAGCGGGCAAGGTTGATCGGGCGGTATCTCAGGACCTGCGTCGCCATCAGTCCGCCCGCGTCCCCAGGAGGCCCTTGGGCCGGAAGATCAGCATCAGCACCAGCAGCAGGTAGGGCAGCACCGGCGCGACCTGCGAGAGCTGCAGCTTCCACAGCGAATACAGCGGGGTGGACTCGCCCACCGCGATGCCGACCGCGCCGAGCATGCCCGCGAGCGACCAGTCGAGCGCGATGGCGAAAGTCTGCATCACGCCGATCAGCAGCGAGGCGAGGAAGGCCCCGGCGAGCGACCCCATGCCGCCGACCACGGCGACGACGAACACGATCGGGCCCACGGAGGCCGCCATCGAGGGCTCGGTGATGAACGCGACGCCGCCGATCACACCGGCGAGGCCCGCCAGGGCGCAGCCGCCGCCGAACACCAGCATGAACACGCGCGGCACGTTGTGGCCGAGCGCCTCCGCCGTGTGCGGGTGCGTCAGCGCGGCCTGGATCACGAGGCCGATGCGCGTCTTCTTCAGCAGCAGCCAGACGGCGAACAGCATCAGCAGCGCGACCAGCATCATGAAGCCGCGCAGCTTGGGGAACGAAGTGGAGTACAGCGTGAAGAGGTGGCCGTCCAGCGACGCCGGCACCCTGAAGGGCACTGCGGCGAGGCCCCAGATGACCTTGACCGATTCCTCGACCAGGTAGGCGAGGCCGAAAGTGAACAGGAGCTCGGCCACGTGCCCCCAGCGGTGCACGGTGCGCAGGCCGTAGCGCTCCACGACAGCGCCGAGCAGGCCCACCACGACCGGCGCGATGAAGAGGGCCGGGAAGAACCCGACCTTGAGGCCGACCGAGTAGGCGACGTAGGCGCCCACCATGTAGAAGGACGCATGGGCGAAATTCAGCACGCCCATCATGCTGAAGATCAGCGTCAGCCCCGACGAAAGCATGAACAGCAGCAGCCCGTAGGAGACGCCGTTCAGCAGCGAGATGACGAAGAATTCCATGCGTGGGGAGGGCCTGAACGAAACGAAGGCCGGGCGGGGCCCGGCCTTCCCGTTTCAACCCGCGCCGTACCGCGCGCGGGGAGGGCGGTTCACTTCGGCCGTTGCATCTGGCAGGAGGTGGGCTGCGTGGCCATGTAGGTCGGCAGCAGCGCCTCGGTCTTCCAGCCGAAGCCGGTCTTCTCCTGCTCGTACTTGACGACCTTGCCGTCCACCTTCGCCCACTTCGCGATGACCAGCGGCTGCAGGGCCTGGTGGTCGGATTTGCGCATCTCGACTTCGCCGTTGAGGCTGTCGACCTTCATGCCTTCCATCGCCTTGGCGACCTTGGTCGGGTCCGTCGACTTGGTTTCCTTGAACGCCTTGGCGAGCAGCGCGATGCCGGTGTACGTGGCCATCGTGTAGTAGTCGTCGTTGAACTTCTTCAGGTAGCCCATGGCGACGTCGGAGCCCACGAACTTCTCGTTGTTGACGTTCCAGTAACCCACGAAGCGGACCTTGTCCTCGCCCGCGGCGCCCATGGCGGTGGGCACGCCGGTGGTGCCGGCGTAGTAAGTGTAGAAGTTGGCGTTGAGGCCCGCGTCCTTGGCCGCCTTGATCAGCAGCGCGAGGTCGCTGCCCCAGTTGCCGGTAATGACCGTGTCGGTGCCGGCGGCCTTCATCTTGGAGACGTACGGCGCGAAGTCCTTGACCTGCGCGAGCGGGTGCAGGTCCTCACCGACGATCTTGATGTCGGGGCGCTTCTTGCCGAGGTAGTCCTTGGCGGCCTTGGCCACCGCGTGGCCGAAGGAGTAGTTCTGGTTCAGCAGGTAGACGTTCTTGACCTTGGCGTCCTTGGCCAGGTAGGTCGTCAGCGCCTCCATCTTCATGTCGGAGTTCGCGTCCAGCCGGAAGTGCCAGAAGTTGCACTTGCTGTTGGTCAGGTCGGGGTCCACCGCGGCGTAGTTCAGGTAGACGATCTCCTTGCCCGGGTTGCGCTCGTTGTGCTTGGCGATCGCGTCGGCCAGCGCGAGCGCGACCGAGGAGCCGTTGCCCTGCACGACGTAGCGGATGCCCTGGTCGATGATCTGCTTCAGGACCGTCAGGGACTCCTGCGGCGACAGCTTGTTGTCGAACCCGACGATCTCGAACTTCGGCCCGCCCGCCCAGTTCTTCTGGTTGGCGATGTCGGCCACGTACTGCCAGCTGCGCAGCTGGTTCTGGCCGACGGGGGCCATCAGGCCGGACAGCGGGTCGATGAAACCGATTTTCACGGTTTGGGCCTGCGCACCAAAAGCGAGCAGGGTAGTGGCGGCGCCGAAGGCGGCCGCGCGAATGAGGCGGTTCATTGTCTTCTCCTATGGTGTAGGGGGTCAGCGTGTTGGTCTGGCTTTTTGCGAACTGTTTCGCCGCAGGCCGCTGTTTCCCGATGCGAGGCATGGTAGTCAAGCCCGGGGGGCGGGTCAAGCCATGGCGCCTGCGCGCCAAGCTATACTTCCCGCCGCATGTGAAAGCACCCAAAACAGCAGCATCTAAAACGGTTCGATAGGAGACAACATGAACGGCCTGATGATGGACATGCCGCTCTTGATCAGCGACCTCATCCGCCACGCGGACCGCCACCACGGCGACACCGAGATCGTATCCAAGCGCGTAGAGGGGGATTTCCACCGCTACACCTACCGCGACGCGCACGCGCGCTCCAGGCGCCTCGCCAAGGCCCTCGCGAAGCTCGGCGTCGGCATGAACGACAGGGTGGCGACGCTGGCCTGGAACGGCTACCGCCACTTCGAGATCTATTACGCGGTGGCCGGCTCCGGCGCCGTGATCCACACGATCAACCCGCGCCTTTTCCCCGAGCAGGTGGTGTACATCGCCAATCACGCGGAGGACAAGGTGCTGTTCGTCGACCTGACCTTCGTGCCGCTGGTGGAGAAGATCGCCCCGAGCCTGAAGAGCGTGAAGCACTACGTCGTCATGACCGACCGGGCGCACATGCCCGCAGTTACGGCCTCGTCGGCGATGGCCAACCTCCTCTGCTACGAGGACCTGGTCGAGGCCGAGGACGACAGGTTCGAGTGGCCGACCTTCGACGAGAAGACCGCCTCGTGCCTGTGCTACACCTCCGGTACCACCGGCAACCCGAAGGGCGTCCTGTACAGCCACCGCAGCACGATGCTGCACGCCTACGCCGCCGCGCTGCCCGACGCGCTGAACCTCTCCGCGGCGGACGTCATCCTGCCCGTGGTGCCCATGTTCCACGTCAACGCCTGGGGCCTGCCCTACAGCTGCGCGCTGATGGGGGCGAAACTCGTGTTCCCCGGCCAGCACCTCGACGGCAAGAGCCTGCACGAGATGTTCGAGAACGAGAAGGTCACCATGAGCGCCGGCGTGCCCACCGTGTGGCTGGGCCTGCTCAACTACATGAAGGAACAGAAACTCAGGTTCTCCACTCTGAAGTCCACCGTCATCGGCGGCTCGGCCTGCCCGCCCGCGATGATCCGCGGGTTCCAGGAAGAGTTCGGCGTCAAGGTGCTGCACGCCTGGGGCATGACCGAAATGAGCCCGCTCGGCACCGTCGCCACCTTCAAGGGCAAGCACACCGGCGCCGACAAGGAAGCCAAGTACGCAGTGCAGGCGAAGCAGGGCCGGGTCATCTTCGGCGTGGACATGAAGATCGTCGACGCGGACGGCAAGACCCTGCCCAACGACGGCAAGGCCTTCGGCGACCTGCTCGTGAAGGGCCCGTGGATCACCACCTCCTATTTCAAGGGCGAAGGCGGCGACCCCCTGCGCGACGGCTGGTTCCCGACCGGCGACGTCGCCACCATCGACCCCGACGGCTACATGCAGATCACCGACCGGTCGAAGGACGTCATCAAGTCCGGCGGCGAGTGGATCAGCTCCATCGACCTCGAGAACATCGCGGTCGCGCATCCCGGCATCGTCGAGGCCGCCGTCATCGGCGTGCGCCATCCCAAGTGGGACGAGCGCCCCATCGTCGTCGCCATCAAGAAGCCCGGCGCTACGGTCACCAAGGATGAGCTGTTGAAGTTCTACGAAGGCAAGATCGCCAAGTGGTGGATGCCGGACGACGTCGTGTTCGTCGAGCAGCTGCCGCACACCGCGACCGGCAAGCTCTCCAAGCTCACGCTGCGCGGGGAAATGAAGGATTACAAGCTGCCGAATACCTGAGTGCCTTCGTTTTGCTTTTTTAGGTTCGGTTTTTAAACGCCTCTCATGAATTAGGAGGGCTAACCGTTTGCGCGTACGCGCAAACAACAAGCCCTCCTAATTCATGAGATATGGGAAGTCAAAACCGGGATAGCGACCGCCTTCGAGAGCTTTTATGCCCCACATCCTCACCCGCACCAAAGACCGCATCGCCTCGATCGAGCTCGACCGAGCCGACAAGAAGAACGCGATCACCGCCGACATGTACCAGGCGATGGCCGACGCGCTGAAGGCCGCCGAAGCCGACCCCCAGGTCCGCGTGGTGCTCATACACGGCAAGCCCGACTGCTTCACTGCGGGCAACGACCTGAAGGACTTCCTCGAGCGCCCGCCTGCGGGCGAGAACTCGCCGGTGTTCCAGTTCCTGCAGGGGATCTCGACGGCGGCCAAGCCGCTCGTGGCGGCGGTCGGTGGGCCGGCCGTGGGCATAGGCACGACGATGCTGCTGCATTGCGACTTCGTCTATGCGTCGCCGAACGCGCGCTTCCAGCTGCCGTTCGTGCCGCTGGGCCTGGTGCCGGAGGCGGGTTCGAGCCTGCTGCTGCCGATGCTGGCGGGCTACCAGCGGGCGGCCGAGCTGCTGATGCTGGGCAAGCCGTTCACGGCGGAGAAGGCGCTGGCGGCGGGCATCGTGACCGAAGTCGTGCCGGAGGCTGAACTCCTGTCGAAAGCGACGGAGGCCGCGGTCGCGCTGGCCGCGCTGCCGCCGGCGTCGCTGCGACAGACAAAGGCGCTGATGAAGGCGCCGCGCACGGGTGCCGTGATGGAGGCGATGGCGAAGGAGGGCGCGCAATTCCGGGCGCAGCTTTCGTCGGCGGAGGCGAAGGAGGCGATGCAGGCCTTCTTCGAGAAGCGCAAGCCCGATTTCTCGAAGTTCTGAAGTGCGCGCAGGGGTGCCGCTCCTTGCCCTTTGCGTGGCGGCCTGTGACGCGGCGGCGGCCGAGGTCGCTGTCGACGTCGGCCATTTCCTCGAAAAGCCCGGCGTGATCTCGGCCACCGGCGTTCCCGAGTTCGAATACAACAAGGCCCTCGCCATGGATGTCCGTGCTGCGCTGGAAAGCGCCGGGATCCGGGTGCGCATGATCGGCGAGAAGGGCGATTTCGCGGCGCTGGACGCGCGGCCGCGCGCGGCGGCCGGCGCCGACCTGTTCGTCTCGATTCACCATGATTCGGTGCAGGAGCGCTACCTGCCGGTGGCGGACCGGTTCGCGGGGTTCTCGCTTTTCGTTTCGCGCATCAACCCGAAGGTGAAGCAGAGCCTCGTCTGCGCCTCGGCGATCGGGTCCGCGATGCGCGAGGCCGGGTTCAGGCCTTCGCGCTACCACGCCGATCCGGTGCTGGGCGAGAGCCGCCCGTTCGCCGACGAGGCGAACGGCGTGCATTACTTCGACAACCTCGCGGTGGCGAAGGCCGCCGCGATGCCGGCGCTGCTGTTCGAGGCGGGCGTGATCGTCAACCGCGAGGAGGAAGCGAGGGTGTCGAAGCCCGAAGTCCGAGCCTCGATCGCCGCAGCCATCGCACGGGGAGTGAGGCTATGCCTGAACTGAAGTCTTCATTCGTGCAGGCCAACGGGGTGCGGCTGCATTGCATGTCCTCGGGCAGCGGGAAGCTCATGCTGTTCCTGCACGGGTTCCCCGAGTTCTGGCGCTGCTGGAAAAAGCAGCTGGAGCATTTCGGTGCCGACAATCTTGCGGTGGCGCCCGACATGCGGGGCTACAACCTGTCCGAGCGCCCGCCTGACGTTGCCCAGTACCGCGCGAAGCTCCTCGTCGAGGATATCCGGCAGCTCGCGCGCTCGTTCACTCAGGAGAAGTTCGTGCTGGTGGCGCACGACTGGGGGGGCGCGGTGGCCTGGTCGTTCGCGATCCAGCATCCGGAGCTGTTGTCGCACCTCGTCATCATCAATTCCCCGCACCCTTACGGATTCTGGCGCGAGCTAGCCACGAACCCCGCGCAGCAGGAGGCCAGCGACTACATGCTGCTGCTACGCGACCCGAAGGCCGAGCGCGTGCTGTCGGACAACGGCTACGAACGCCTGCAGCGTATGCGCTTCGCGGACTGGGGGGAGGGCAGCGCGAAGGAGGCCGACCGCAAGGCCTATGTCGAGGCCTGGTCGCAGCCCGGTGCGCTGACCGGCAGCCTCAATTACTATCGTGCCTCGCCGCTGTACCCGCCTTCCGCGGACGACGCCGGTGCGGCGAAGCTGAAGCTCGAACCGAAGGACTTCACGGTGAGGGTGCCGACGCTGGTGCTGTGGGGCGAGAAGGACCGTGCGCTGCTGCCCTCGATCCTGGACGGGATCGAAGACGTGGTGCCGGGGGTCGAGGTGGTGCGCGTGCCGGATGCGACGCATTGGGTGATGGACGAGAAGCCGGACCTCGTCAACGCGGAGATCCGCAGGTTCATCGCGGGAAAATGAGCAGGGGACAGGCATGAGCAAATTGCGGGTGGGCGACCTTTCGGGTCGCGTGGGGGAGGAGATCGGCGTCTCGCCGTGGCTGGAGGTGAAGCAGGACCGGATCGACCTTTTTGCCGAGGCGATCGACGACCCGCAGTGGATCCACATCGACCCGGTGAAGGCGAAGTCCGGCCCGTTCGGGACGACGATCGCGCACGGGTTCCTGACGCTGTCCCTGCTGTCCCACCTGATCGAGACGACGTTCGCTTTCGACGAGCGCAGGATGGGCATCAACTACGGCCTGAACAAGGTGCGCTTCACGGCGCCGCTGCCGTCGGGTTCGCGGATCCGCGCCCGGTTCGTCCTGGCGAAATTCGAGAAGATCGAGGGCAACGGCGTGCAGAATACCTGGGCCGTCTCGGTGGAGCGGGAGGGCGGCGACAAGCCTGTGCTCGTCGCCGAGTGGCTCACCCGCAGTTATTCATAGGAGCCTGACGTGGCACAACGCTGGAAGCAACGCCCGCCCGGGTCGAACTGGGGCGAATTCGGCCCGGACGACCAACGCGGCCGGATGAACTACGTCACGAAGGAGAAGGTCCTGCAGGGCGTGGCGGAGGTGAAGGAGGGGCTCTCGTTCTGCCTGTCGCTGCCGCTGGATTTCCCGGGCGGCAATGTGCTGAACCCGCGACGCCTGCCGCCGCGCCAGTTCGCCACCGTGCGCGACTCGGGCAAGGGCGCGGGGATGCAGAACTTCTGCTACCCGATGGCCGAGGACAACCCCGACGTCACCGACGTGGTCTGCGACGACGTGGTGCTGATGACCCTGCAGTACTCCACCCAGTGGGACAGCTTCGCGCACGTGGGGAGCCTCTTCGACGCCGACGGCGACGGCACGCCGGAGATCGTGTTCTACAACGGCTACCGGGCGAAGGAGCACATCAAGCCCGCGCCGAAGAAGGCGGGCGTCGAGAGCTGGGCGCAGTACGAGGGCGCGAAGGCCGAGGCGCTGGGCATCGAGCTGCTCGCCGAGCACGGCGCGCAGGGCCGCGGCGTCATGATCGACCTGCATGCGCACTACGGCCGCGAAAGAAAGCCGATCGGCTACGACGACCTGATGCGCGTGCTGGAGGCCGACAAGGTCGCGATCGAGAAGGGCGACATGGTGTGCATCTACACCGGGTTCGCCGACGTGATCCTGGAACTGGCCAAGGCGCCGGACGCCAAGCTCCTCAACAACACGGGCACCGGCCTCGACGGGCGCGATCCCAAGCTGCTCCAGTGGATCAGCGACTCGAACCTCGCCGTGCTGATCTCGGACAACTATGCCGTCGAGATCATCCCCACCAGCATCTTCTCGCCGCGGCCTCACGCCGCGATGCCGCTGCATGAGCATTGCCTGTTCAAGAACGGGATCCACCTCGGCGAGATGTGGTACCTCACGGAACTCGCCAACTGGCTGCGCAAGCACAAGCGCAACCGGTTCCTGCTTACCGCCCCGCCCTTGCGCCTTCCCGGCGCGGTGGGGTCCCCTTCCGCCGCCGTAGCCACTGTCTGAAAGGCCCCAAATGTCCAAGCAGAAACGCGTAGCCATCGTCACCGGTTCCTCCTCGGGGATCGGTGCCGCCACCGCCCTCGAACTCGCGGGGCGCGGCTGGAACGTGGTGATCAATTATTCGAAGAGCGCCGAGGCGGCACAGAAAGTGGTTGCGGACTGCGTGGCAAAGGGCGTCGAGGCCGTTGCCGTGCAGGGCGACGTCTCCGTCGACGCCGACTGCCGGCGCCTGGCCCAGTCGGCGATCGACAAGTGGGGCCGCATCGACGCGCTGGTGAACAACGCGGGCAGCACGAAGTTCGTGGCGCACCCCAAGCTCGAGGACCTGTCGGGCGAGGACTTCCTCAAGATCTATTCCACCAACGTGGTCTCGGCCTTCCAGATGTCGCGCGCCTGCGCGGCGGCGCTGAAGGCGACCGGGCATGGGGCGATCGTCAACGTCTCCTCGATCGCCGCGCAGTGGGGCACCGGGTCGTCGATCGCGTACGGCGCCTCCAAGGGCGCGCTGAACTCCATGACGTATTCGCTGGCCCGCGTGCTGGGCCCGGAAGTCCGCGTGAACGCAGTGCTGCCGGGCTACGTCGATACGCCGTGGCAGAGGAACGCCCATGGCGTCGAAAAAGCCGCGGCGCACGCGGCCCGCTACGCTTCGCACAACCCGCTGAACGCTTCCTGCTCGGCCGAAGAGGTGGCCGAATCGATCTGCTGGCTGATCGAAGGCGCGCCCAAGACCACGGGCCAGCTGGTCTACGTCGACGGCGGCACCCACATGGCGGTGCCGAGGTAGGCTTTTTTCAGGCGGGGCGGGCGTGCGCCCTTTGCATCAGCAGCGCGACCCGCTCGTCCGCGCCTGCCGGCAGCACGCCCAGGTCGAGCATGCGTTCGGCGAGGAAACGGTAGTCCCCGCGCATCAGCCGCCACCAGACCGCCTGGTTGTTGGGGATGCCCGCGAACACGATGACGCCACGCGTGGCGTAGTACTTCCAGTCGTCGCGGAAGCTCGCCGACATTTCGGCCCAGTGGAGTCCCGGCCGGCGGTGGTGCAGCGCGTGGTAGCCGTCGTTGAAGCAGCGGTGGTTGTGCGAGGCGTTGACGAGGATGGTCGAATTGCGCACACCGTCATCCAGCGCGTCGAGGTCGACGAACGCATGCTGCGCCCAGTTGCCCGCCATCAGGAAGAAGCGCGTCAGCGCATACGGCAGCACCAGCACGATTGCGGCCGGGGCAGGCGCGAGCGCCAGCGCCGCAGCCATCAGCGCGAAGTGCGCCAGTTCCCCCGCGACAAAGCGCGCAAGGTCCCGGCCGCGCCCGCGCCCGCGCAGGTAGCGCGCCAGTTCGAAGTTGCCCAGCGCGAGGAAGCGCAGCCAGTAGCGCAGGAAATCCGCGGGGCTGTCGCGCCGGTAGCGCAGCGTGCTCGAGAGGTCGTCCGGCCGGTTTTCCTCGGCGTGGTGCATGACAAGGTGGTGGGGACGGTAGGCGAATGGCGACAGGCCGTACATCAGCGGCAGCACGTGGCAGGTCCACGCCTGCAGCCAGCGGCCGCGCCCGGTGAAGGCGGCGCGATGCTCGAGTGCGTGCACCATCAGCATGACCGGACCGCCGAACACCGCGTACAGCAGCCACAGGTAGGGCAGGGCGAGCAGGACAGCGATCCACGACGGCAGCAGGAACATCGCCGCGGCGCAAGGAACCAGCAGCGCACTGGCGCGCGCGGCGAGGCGGACGAAGGCAAGGTCGCGCGGGTCGCGCAGCCAGCGCACGCAGGCCCGCTCGAGCCCGTTGCGCGGGGCGTCGGTGCTGGGGCTGGGGTCGGTGATCTCGGCGGGCAGCGCGTCGCGCATGGGCTCAGGGCGTCCTGCCGGTGGCGCGCACAGCCGTTCGCTGCGAGCCCATCAGGCGATCCCAGACCGGTGTCGTGACGCCGAAATTGCAGCCATGGTCGGCGTGGTGGCCGCGGTGGAACCGCGCGCCCTCGCCGGTCGAGAAGCGATGGCCGGGCCGGTGCATGCGCCGGTGCACCGCGCGGAACCACGAATACTGCAGGCACAGGCCCGCGGTGACGCCGTGGGCGAGGATCGCGCTGCCGGTCCCCCAGCGCAGCGCGAACCACGCCGCGACCGCCACGACGAGCGGGCCGAGGTAGGACAGCGGGTCTACCTGTTCGACCTGGGGCGCGGCATGGTGGCGCGCATGCACTCGCGCGGTGACCGGCGGGCCGTGCAGCACGAAGCGATGTACTGCGTATTCGGTGAAGGAACCGGCGACCCACCCGGCGAGCAGTGCCGCGGCGGTCAGCGCCGGGCCCGCAGCCGCGCCGGCCGCGAGCATCAGCGCGGCGCCGCCGACCATCAGCGCGTAGTGCAGCGCGCTGAGCGCCTTGCGCCTCAGTTCGCCCGGGCTTCGGGGTGCCATGTTTCCAGAGCCTTGCTTGCGTAGGCGTACCCGGCTTCGACTAGCGCGTCGAGAGAGTGCCAGTCGCCGACGTCGGCACCCTGCAGCGGGGGCGTGAGGTAAAGCGACGCGTAGTTGCGCATCGTGGCCGCATGGTTGCTGCTCGCGAGCAGCATCGCGCGCACCAGCAGCCGGCCCAGGCGCGGGGAGCCGGCGTCCATCGCTTCGCCCTCCCCGGTGCCGGGCCCCTTGCGCCCTTCCAGCCGGCTCATCAGCACGCTCCAGCCCGAGAGGTCCGCGTCGTCGGGGACGCCGGCGTGCAGCGTGGTCACGCTGCTCACGTTCACGGCGATCACCGGCCCGGCGTTTATGCCGCTCATGACGTCGGCGGGCACGTTGTTCAGCAGGCCGCCGTCCACGTAGAGTTCGCCGCCGTCCACGACGGGCGGCATGATCCCGGGCACCGCGTTGCTCGCCGCCACCCAGCGGCGCAAGCGGCCCCGCTCGGCCGCCTTCAGCGTGCCGTGCGTGAGGCTGCAGGCGGTGCAGAAATAGCGCCGCCAGAGGTCCTCGATCGCGGTCTCGCCGAACATCGACTGCATGGCGTGGTCAAGGCGCTTGCCGGAAAGCAGCGACACGAGCGGCAGGGTGAGGCCGGAGAAGGGCTTCAGCCGGAGCATGTCGCGCAGGCTCTCATGGACCTGGGCCGCGTCCTGGCCGGTCGCCGCCAGCGCGCCGATCACGGCGCCCATGCTCGTGCCGCCGATCACGTCGACCGGGACGCCTGCCTCGGCCAACGCGCGCAGCACGCCGACTTCGGCGAAGGCCTTGGCGCCGCCGCCGCCGAGCGCGAGGCCGACGGACCGCCCCAGCAGGTGCCGGCACAGGCGCGCGAGGGCGCCGGCGTCGCCGGAGCGCAGGTGGTGGTGGCGGCGCACGGAGCGCTGCGCGAGCCAGCGCGCCGTGTCGTTCGGCAGGCGGCGGTCGGCCGGATGCAGCAGGACCAGCTCGCGGCCGCGGACTTCGCCCCCGGAGCCGTCCCCGTCGAGGAAGCGCTCGACGCGGCCGGGATCCGCTTGGGGCGAATCGGCCCGGGCGACGACCAGCACGCGGTCGGCCTGGCGCAGGCACATCTGCGTCCACGGGGTCGGGTCGGGGTCGCAGACATAGAGCAGCAGGTCGTGGCGCTGCTCTTCGGCGTCGAGCCACGCGGCGATTCCGTCGCGCGCCTCGGTACGTTCGAGCGCCCCGGGGAACTCCGCCTCCACGCGCCTGCGGTCGATGCAGGTCACGCCGACCATGCCGCGCAGCGCGGCTTCGAGGTTCGCCACGAAGGCCGGGAATCCCTCCGGGCCGCCCTCCTGCCCGCCGGCGGGGACCAGCGCGAGCGTGGAGAGCTTTTCCTGGTTGCGCGGTGCGCGGTTGGCGAGCCGGCTGGTGAGGATCTGGATGAACTGTCGCGTCACGCTGGGGTGACGCTGCATGAATTCGAGGAAGGTCTGGTTCGAGATGCGCACAAGGCGCGAATCGCGCAGCGCCGTGACCGTGGCGGTGCGCGTGCCGCCGCTCAGGATGCTCATCTCCCCGATCATCTCGCCGCGGCCGATCTCGCCGAGCCGGACGATGCCGCCGGACTCGTCCTCGAGCGTGGCCACCAGCCGCCCGCTGATGA
The DNA here is from genome assembly GCA_965279075.1 of Burkholderiales bacterium. Classification (GTDB taxonomy): domain Bacteria; phylum Pseudomonadota; class Gammaproteobacteria; order Burkholderiales; family SG8-39; genus SZAS-79. The sequence goes on from CBDIHI010000006.1 coordinate 268,480, forward strand.
CGATGTACAGCGCATCCGAAGGGTCGCCCCGGCGCACCAGGGTGCTGCCTCCGGCCACACCGACCTGCTCGAACTCGCTGCCGATGCTGCGCAGGAACGCAGTGTCCAGGTCGGGGTACAGCCGCGAGAGGTCGGCGAAGAATCCGGACAGGGCGCCGTCAGGCATGCTTGGATTCCCAGCGGCGGGCGCGCAGTGCGGCGGGATGGTTCAAGGAGTTCCGTTGCGGGCGTTTCGCGCCGGCGATCGTGGTGGGGCGCTGTTTTTCGGCAAGCCGGATACTATGGAGGCGTGCGTGGTGACGTCAAGGAACGGATGCCGCGTCCCGCCCCGACCTTTGAGCCCGGATTTATCCATGAGTGCAACTTACGACTACATCGTCATCGGCGCCGGTTCTGCCGGCTGCGTCCTCGCGAACCGCCTGACCGCGAACGGGCGCCACACGGTGCTGCTGCTCGAAGCCGGGCCGCGCGACACCGACCCGTGGATCCACATCCCCCTGGGCTACGGCAAGCTCTTCACGAAGGCCGCGACCAACTGGAGCTACGAGTCGGAGCCCGAGCCGGAACTCAACAACCGCCGGATCTTCACGCCGCGCGGCAAGGTGCTGGGCGGTTCGTCCTCGATCAACGGCCTTGTGTATATCCGCGGCCAGCGCGAGGACTTCGACGAGTGGAACGTCCCGGGCTGGGACTACAAGGGCCTGCTGCCCTACTTCAGGAAGTCGGAGGACCAGCAGCGCGGGGCGGACGAGTGGCATGGGGCGGGCGGCCCGCAGGCGGTGGGCGACCTGCCCGACCGGCACGAACTGGCGGATGCGTTCATCGAATCGGCGAAGGCGAACGGCATCCCGGCCAACGACGATTTCAACGGGGCGGCGCAGGAAGGCACCGGCTACTACCAGGCGACCACCCGCAACGGCCGCCGAGTCAGCACCGCAGTGGGGTACCTGCGGCCGGCGCTCAAGCGCCCGAACCTCAGGGTCGAGACCGACGCGCTGGCCACGCGCCTGCTGTTCGAAGGGTCCAGGGCGGTCGGCGTGGAGTACCGGCAGGGGGGCCGGGTGCACTCCGTGCGCGCGAATCGGGAGGTGATCCTCTCGGGCGGCGCGTTCAATTCGCCGCAGCTGATGCAGCTCTCCGGCGTGGGGCCGCGCGCCCTGCTCGAATCGCACGGCATCCCCGTGGTGCTGGATGCGCCCGGCGTGGGCGATGCGCTGCAGGACCACCTGTACGTGCGCACGTTCTGGCGCTGCACGAAGCCGATCACGCTGAACGACGACATGATGAGCCTGTGGGGGCAGCTGGGCATCGGCATGAATTACTTCTTCCGTCGTCGCGGGCCACTCACCGTCAGCGCGGGGATGGCGGCGGCATTCACGCGCACGCGCCCCGACGTGCCGCGGCCCGACGCCCAGTACTACTTCATCAATTTCGCCAGCATGAAGCGGGGCGGCGTGCTGCACCCGTTCTCCGCGTTCACGTGCTCCCTCTCGCAGTTGCGCCCCGAATCGCGCGGCTGGGTGCGGATCCGTTCGAAGGACCCTGCCGTGGCGCCGGCGATCCAGTACAACTACCTGTCCACCGAAGCCGACCGGCGCATGATGGTCGACGGGCTGAAGAAGCTGCGTACCCTCGTGAACACCCCGCCGCTGGCGGGCTATGTCGCGAACGAGGAATACCCGGGCAGGAAGGTCGTGACCGACGAAGAGTGGCTCGCCTTCTGCCGCGAGTCGGGGGAGACCGTGTTCCACCCGACCTCGAGCTGCCGCATGGGCACGGACGCGGGCTCGGTCGTGGATCCGGCGCTGCGCGTGCGCGGGATCGCGGGCGTGCGCGTGATCGACGCCTCGATCATGCCGGCGGTGGTCTCGGGCAACACCAACGCGGTGGCGATCGCGATCGGCGAGAAGGGGGCGGACCTGGTGCTTGCGGACGCGGCGGGCTAGCCGCGCGCGGTCATTTGGGCGCGGCGGGCTCGACGAAAGAGGTGTCGTGCTTCGGGAACCACTCGTGCCCCTTCAGCATGTAGTGCCAGTAGAACAGCGGCAGGCCGGTTTTCTTGATCCACCAGTTCACCCAACGCTCCAGCGCCGGGTTGAGGGGCAGCGTCGGGGTCACTTTCCCGCCGTAGACGAATTCCGCCAGGATGGCCTTGCCCCGCGCCGTCGTCAGGGGGCAGGAGGCATAGCCGTCGTAGCCCGCTTCCACCTCATGGTTTGCCATCGCATGCAATAGGTTGCGGACCACCACCGGGGATTGCTTGCGCACGGCCGCCGCGGTCTTGGAATTCGGCGTGGAGCACACGTCGCCGAGCGAGAACACGTTGGCGAACTTCACGTGGCGCATCGTGTTCTGGTTCACGTCCACCCAGCCGGCGGCGTTGGCGAGCGGGCTGGCCTTGACGGCGGCCGGGGCGCTCTGCGGCGGCGAGACATGGAGCATGTCGAAGCCGACCTCGATTTTCTCGCCCTGCCGGTCCCCGCCGACGATCTCGAAGGTCGCCTTCTTGCCCGGCCCGTCCACGGCCACGAGGTTGTGCTGGAATTTCGCCGCCACGCCGTAGCGGGCGACCACCTTGGTGAGTTCGCGGGCGAAGAACGGCACGCCGAAGATCGCCGGCCCGTGCACGTAGAACTCCAGCGTGCTTCCGGCCAGCCTGCCCTTGCCCTGCAGGTAGTCCGCGGTCATGTAGACCGCCTTCTGCGGGGCGCCGGGACACTTGAACGGCAGCGGGGGCTGCGTGAACACCGCGCGCGCGCCGGGCTTGAGGTCCTGCACGCAGCGCCAGGTGTACTCCGCATACGCAGGCGAATAGTTGCTGCACACGCCGTTGGCGCCGAGCGACTCCTTCAGGCCGGCGACGCGGTCGAGGTCGAGGCCTATCCCCGTGGCGACGACCAGCCAGTCGTACGTGACGGTGTCACCGTTGGCGAGGTCGACCGAGTTCGCCTCGGGCCTGAACGCCGCGGCCGCCGTACGGATGAGCCTTACGCCGGCAGGGACCAGCGCGGCCACGTCGCGCCGCGTGTCCGCAAGCGCCGTCTCGCCCGCGCCCACGAGGGTGAATGCCGGCTGGTAGTAGTGGTGATCGGCCGGCTCGACGATGGCGATGTCGAGGCCGGGCGCACGGCGCCGCAGGCTGGCGGCTACCGTGATGCCGGCGGTGCCGCCGCCTGCGATGAGGACTTGATGGTGAAGGTTGGCCATGGTCGGGTTCTCCTGCTGTGGGTGCCGGGCGGGCGACGCTATTTCATCAGGCCCGGCAGGTACAACGCGATCGAAGGGAATGCCACCAGCAGCGCGAGCCGGATCACGTCGGCGACGATGAACGGCGTCACGCCACGGAACACCGTGCGGGTCGGCACCTCGGGCAGCAGCGTGGACAGCACGAAGAGGTTCATGCCCACCGGCGGGCTGATCAGCCCGATCTCCACCACCACCACGATCAGCACGCCGAACCAGATCGGGTCGAATCCGAGCTTCACGATGATCGGGAAGAACACCGGCAGCGTCAGCAGGATCATGGAGAGCTCCTCCATCGCCGTGCCGAGGATGACGTAGATCACCATGATCGCGGCGACCACCACGATGGGGTGCAGCTGGAAGCGCGAGACGAAGTTCGTCAGGTCCGCGGGCATGGTGGTGATGTTGACGAACTCCGCGAACATCAGCGCGCCGATCAGGATCATGAAGAGCATCGACGTCGTGCGCGCGCTCTCCACCAGCGACGCGTACAGCGATTTCCATGTGAGGACCTTGCGGGCGATGGCGAAGATCATCGCGCCGACCGCGCCCATCGCCGCGCCTTCGGTCGCCGTGAAGGCACCCGCGTAGATGCCGCCCATCACCAGCGTGAACAGCGCGACGACCGCCCAGACGCCCTTGAAGGCCTCCCAGCGTTCGGCCCAGCTTGCGCGCTCGCCGCGCGGTCCGGCCTTCGGGTCGCGCCACGTGGACCAGGCCACCGCCAGGCACAGCAGGACCGTGGCCAGTATCCCGGGCAGGATGCCCGCCGCGAACAGCTTGCCTATGTTGGTCTCGGTGATGATCCCGTAGATCACCATGATCGTGGACGGCGGGATCAGGATGCCGAGCGTGCCGCCCGCGGCGATCGAGCCGGTGGACAGCGCGTCCGAATAGCCGAGCTTCTTCATCGAGGGGTAGGCGACCTTCGCCATCGTCGCGGCGGTGGCGATGGACGAGCCGCAGATCGCGCCGAACCCCGCGCAGGCCATCACGGTGGCCATCGCCAGGCCGCCCCTCAGGTGGCCGATGAAGGCGTAGGCGGCGCGGAACAGTTCCTGCGACATGCCTGCGCGCGTGACGAAGTTGCCCATCAGGATGAACAGGGGCACCACCGACAGCGTGTAATTGCGCCCGGTCTCGTAGATCTTGGTCTGCGCCGTGGCGAAGGCGACCATCCAGTTCCAGTCGCGCATATAGGCGTAGCCGACGATGCCTACGATGCCCATCGCGAAGGCGATCGGGATGCGCACGAACGCGAGCACCATCATGGCCGCGAGGCCGACCATCGCTTCGATCATCGGGTCTGCCGCATCAGGTGGTGGGGCCGCCGGCGGAGAGCCTGCCCGGCCGGAAGATCCTCCAGGCATGGATCAGCCCGGACAGGGCGATCATCGCCGCCATGAAATAGACGAAGGGCGCCAGCGGGATCTTCAGCACGTCGGTCGTGTCGGCGTAGGCCCCGATCTTGCCGGCCTTGATCCAGATCAGCCACGACAGGCCCAGCAACGTTGCGGCGCAGACCAGTTGAGCAAGCGCGGCGATCGCCGCGCGGGCGCGCGGGCCGACCATGTGGTCGATGAAATCCATGGTCACGTGCTCGTCGGCGTGCGACACCAGCGGCAGGCCGGCGAAGATCAGCACGAGCAGCATGAGCTCGGTGCCCTCGAACGCGCCGGTCAGCGGGCGGTTGAGGCCGTACCGCCCGATCACGTCGACGAACGTGACGAGCATCAGGCAGAAGAGGATGACCGACGCGGCAAACCCCAGCGCCGCGTCGAACCTCTTCTCCCAGGCCCCCTGGACGGGCGCGCTCATGCGGAAGGCGCCCCCGCGGTCATTTACCCGCGGCGACCTTCTTCAGCTCCTCGTGGAACTCGGCCAGCACCTTGGCGCCGTCGACGCCCTTCGCGTTGGCCTTCTTGACCCAGTCGGCGATGATCGATGCCGAGCGCGACTGCACTTCCTTCACGAGCGCGGGGCTCGCGTCGACGATCTTCACGTTGTTCTTCTTGAGGGCCTCCATGCCGATCTTGTCCGCCACGTCCCAGGACTTGCCCGCGAAGCGCGCCATGTACTCGCCCGAGAGCCGGGTGATGATCTCCTGGTCCTGCTTCGGGATCTTGTTCCACTTGTCCTCGTTCATGAAGTAGCCGAACGCGGAGCTGTACATCCCGCCGGGGAACACCGTCGCCTGACCGATCACGGTCTCGAGCTTGAACGAGGCGATCGACTCGAACGGGAAGAACACGCCGTCGGCGACGCCGGAATTGAGCAGTTCGAACGACTCGGGCGCGGGCTTCACGAACGCGGAAGCGCCGAGCGACTTGGCCACCGCCTCGGCGATGCCGCCCCCGGTGCGGATCTTCAGGCCCTGGATGTCGGCGATGCCGTTCACCGGCTTCTTGGTGAACATCTGGCCGGGGCCGTGCGTGAACACGCCCAGCAGTTTCACGCCCTTGTATTCGCCGACCTGCTGGAAGTGCTTCCAGTGGATGCGCGAGAACGCGACCGAGTTCACCTCGGCGGTGTTGCCAGCGCCGGGCAGTTCGGCCATCAGCGGCAGCACGTGGCGCGCCGGCGTGTAGCTGGCCGTCACATAGGAGAGGTCGACGAGGCCGTCGCGCACCGCGTCGAAGGTTCCCGGCGGGGCCGAGGGGTGCTTGGGCAGCATCTGGAACTTGACCCGGCCCTGCGTGGCGACTTCGACTTCCTTGGCCCAGCCCGCGAGCACGGTGTGCGTGAGGTGGTGCGAGGGGCCGACCCACGAAGACATGGTCAACGTGGTCTGTGCGAAAGCCTGCGGGACGGCAAAGGTGCAGCTCGCGAGCGCGGCCAGGGCGAATTTCTGGAATGTCTTCATGTCTCCTCCGGGTTGCGGTTATTCGCTGGGGCTGTGGTCGCCCCGAAATTGGAGTGTATCAGCGTTGCGTTTCGGGCAAAGTACCCGCATGAAGACCTCCCTGACCATCGCGTTCATCGGCCTGGGCCGCATGGGCCGGCCCATGGCGGCCCAGCTTGCTGCCGCAGGATACCTGCTCCGGACTTGCGACAAGGCGCCGCGCGCCCAGCTGCCCGGAGCCACCGCCTGTGCCTCCCCTGCCGAGGCGGCACAGGGCGCGAAGCTGGTCGTCACCATGCTCCCGGACGGCAAGGCGGTCCGGGCTGCCCTGCTTGGACGGGGCGGCGCCGCAGCGGCGCTGGGCCGCGGCAGCATCGTCATCGACATGAGTTCCTCGGACCCGACCGGCACGCGCGCATTGGGCGCGGAACTGGGGAAGCGCGGCATCCGGCTGCTGGACGCACCGGTTTCGGGCATGGTCGTCGGCGCGACGAACGGGACGCTCACGATCATGGTGGGCTCGTCGGCGGCGCTGTTCGCGAAGGTGCGGCCGGTGCTCGAAGTCATGGGCAAGGCGATCTACCGCGCCGGGCCGCTCGGCGCCGGCCACGCGGTGAAGGCGCTCAACAACTACATCTCGGCGGCGGGCACGATCGCCGCCTTCGAGGCGGTGATCATCGGGCGCAAGTTCGGCCTCGACCCGGCCGTGATGACCGACATCTTCAACAGCTCCGCGGGCAGCAACAGCACGACGCGGAACAAGATCAAGCAGCATGTGCTCACCGGCGCGTTCGGCTCGGGGTTTGCGCTGGCGTTGATGGCGAAAGACGTCGGGATCGCGGCGGGGCTAGCCGGCGCGCTCGGCGTGGACGCGCCGCTGGCCCGCAAGGCTCGAGACCTCTGGCGCGCGGCGGAACGCGACCTCCCGGCGGGCGCAGACCACACGGAGATGTACCGCTACCTGAGAGGGCCAAAGCACAAATCCTGAACTTTTGTTTCAGAAGTCGAGGTCTGGAGCGGGTTTCATGGCAATTTATGTACTTGTACCAGTACATTTTATTGGCTAACGAACAGCCGTACTTCCTCCAGGAACCGCGCGAAAACCGGTTCGTTCGGCAGGATGATGTGGTTCTTGCTCCGCAGCGTGACGAACCGTGCGCCCGGGATGGCGGTCGCCATCCTGCGCCCGGTTTCGAACGGGACGCGGGCGTCCTCGTTCGCGTGCATGACCAGGGTCGGCGCCTTCACTTTGGGCAGCAGGTCGGTGACGTCGATCTCGCCGACCGCCTGCATGTACCGGACGGCGCATTCCGGCGACGTCGTGATCCGTTGCAACTCGTTGAACCACTCGGCTTGTTCCTTGGTCGCCTGCGGCGCCATGAGAGAGGTGAACATCTGTCGGAAGGCGGGATTCTCCTTGCCCCACCCCAGGCGCGTCAGGGACAGCATCGCAGCCGCTTCCTCCTTCTGGGCCTCGGTACTGGCGCGCTTGTTTCTGCCCTGTGCGAATCCCCCGTAGAGCACGAGATGCGAAACCCGCTCCGGATGGCGCACGGCATACGCGACGGCGACAGCGCAGCCCTGGGAAATGCCCAGTAGGTCGAACTTGTCCAGGCCGGCGGCATCCACGACGGTTTCGAGGTCGCTCACCCACGCATCGAACGAAATGTCGGCGGCGTCCCAGTCGGACAGGCCGTTGCCACGCGCGTCGTAACGTAGCAATGTGCCGTGGCTTGCCAGCCCGCGCCACATGCCGCTCCACAGCGGGCTTTGCAGGTCGTATTCGAGGTGGGTCATCCAGTTGCCCGACTTGACCAGCGGCGGCCCGGCGCCGATGGTCGAATAGGCCAGTTGCACGCCATCCGGCGCGCTGCAGAAGCGGATCTCCTGCTCGAATCTCTCCCCGGCGACCGCCTCTCGCGACGGCTTTGCGTGCCCCGCCCAATCCACCGCATACGCTTCGACCGGGCGCGAGATATTCTTCAGGGTCTGTGGTCCAAGCGCCTTGAAAACCGTGTCGAGCGTGCGGTTGACCTGCTCGAACACCTGGCTCGAAACGCAGATCCCGCCCGGTTCGGCGATGCCTTCGAGTCGCGCCGCGACGTTGATGCCGTCGCCATAGATTCGCTGTTCGTCGTGGATCACGTCGCCGAGGTTGATGCCGATGCGGAACAACATGCGCCGGTTCGGCGGGATGTCCGAGTTGCGGCGAGCCATCGTCAGCTGGATCCGGGTGGCGCACTCGACCGCGGCGATCACGCTCGGAAATTCCGCAAGGATCCCGTCGCCCGCCGTGTCGATGATCCGCCCGCCGAACGTGGCCACCAGCGGCAGCACCTCCTCCTGGTGGCCTTTCAGGGCTTGCACCGTGGCGTCCTCGTCCTCGCCCATCAGCCGGCTGTAGCCGGCGATGTCTGCGGCGAGGATCGCGCTCAGTCGTCGTTCCATTGCAGTCCCTGGCATGGCGGGTTGGCGGAGACGGGCAGGATACGCCTGTCCGGTACCCGCCGGAACGGGGGGTGGTCATTTCGCAGCCCGCCCTTGTCTAGTGGCGGCGCAGCGCATCTAATGTCCCCGCGTTCGAACCGGAGCACTGCGATGGGCATGACGATGGCGGAGAAGATCCTGGCGCGGGCCTCGGGCCGCGCGCGGGTCGTCCCGGGCGAGTTCGTCACCGCGAAGGTCGACCTCGTGATGGCCAACGACGCGCAGTTCCCGCAGTCCTGCAAGGCGCTGGAGGACATCGGCCTGAAGCGCGTGTTCGACCCGGACAGGATAGTCGTCATCATCGACCACTGGGTGCCCGCCAACACGCCGATGGTGGCGGAGATGCACCAGGGCATCCGCGCGCAGGTGAAGGAGCTCGGCATCCGCCATTTCTACGACGCAGGAGTGGGAATCGAGCACAAGGTGATTCCGGAAAAGGGCCATGCGCTGCCCGGGCAACTGATCGTCGGCAGCGACTCGCATTCGACCACCTACGGGGCGCTCGCCGCCGCCTCGACGGGCATCGGCCTGACTGAACTCGCCTATGTCATGTACACGGGGCAGCTGTGGTTCCAGGTGCCGCCCACGGTGAGGTTCAACCTCACGGGCCGGCTTGGCCATGGCGTTGCGCCCAAGGACCTGATGCTCGCGCTGCTCGGTCGCCACACTACGCAGGTCGCGCAGTACAAGTCGGTGGAGTTCGGCGGCCCCGCGGCCGATGCGATGGGCATGGAAGGGCGCCTGACGCTCGCCAACATCTCCTCCGAGATGGGCGCCAAGTTCTCGATGTTCGCCGCCGACGCGGTGACGCTCGATTACCTCAGGACACGCACCGACAAGCCGGTGCAGGCATTCGGGCCGGACGCGGACGCGCAGTACGAAGCAGTGCACACCATCGACTGCTCGAAGGTCGAGCCGCAGGTCGCGGCCCCGCACAAGCCCGACAACGTGAAGAACGTCTCCGAGTTCGCGTCAGTGCGCGTCGACCAGGCGTTCATAGGTTCGTGTACCAACGCGCACGCGGGGGACCTGCGCCGCGCCGCGGCGATCATGAAGGGCCGCAAGGTTGCGCCGGGAACGCGCTTCCTCGTGATCCCCGCATCGCACGAGGTCATGGTCGAGGCGATGCGGGACGGGTCCCTGGCCGCGCTGGTCGAGGCCGGCGCGATGGTCGGCACGCCGGGCTGCGGCCCCTGCGCGGGCGGCTCGACCGGCGTGCTCGGCCCGGGCGAGACGGGGATCGCCAGCACCAACCGCAACTTCAAGGGCCGCGGCGGCAGCACGGAAAGCATGCTCTACCTCGCCTCGCCCGAGACGGTGGCGGCCTCGGCGATCGAAGGCCGTATCGCCGACCCGCGAAAGTACCTGCCGGGGGGCGCGCAATGAGCCTCGTGATCGAAGGCCGCGCCTGGAAATTCGGCGACGACATCAATACCGACTACATGGCGCCGGGGTTCGTGAAGAACCAACCCTGGGAGCTGGTGAAGAAGGCGATCCTGCACATCCATCCGGGGTTCACCGCGGGCTTCAAGCCGGGTGACGTGATCGTCGCGGGTGAGAATTTCGGCTGCGGCTCGAGCCGCGAGGCGGCGCCCGCGAACCTCAAGCGCCTCGAAGTCGGCTGCGTGGTGGCGGAATCGTTCGGTCGTATCTTCCTGCGCAACAGCATCGCGATCGCATTCCCCGTGCTCATCTGCAAGGGCATCACCAAGGCCTTCGAAGAAGGCGAGCGGCTCGAACTCGATTTCGACCGCTCGGTCGTCAGGAACCTCACCCGCGGCACCGAACTTGCGGGCACGCCGCTCCCGCCCGAACTCGTGCGCATCGTCGCCGCCGGCGGCATGATGCAGTTGCTCAAGCAGGAAGCCGCAGCCGCTGCGGCCCGCTAGTCATCCAGATTTCCTCCAGGAGAATCCAGTGTCCGACCTGCCCAAGGCCATCCACATCAAGGAAGAGGGGCCCCGCGAAGGGTTCCAGTTCGAGAAGGGGCCGATCCCCACGGCGCGCAAGATCGAGCTGATCGATGCGCTCGCAAAGACCGGCCTCAAGCACATGCAGATCGTGTCCTTCGTCAGCCCGAAGGCGGTGCCGACGATGGCGGACGCGGCCGAGGTCGTCGCGGGTCTCACGCCGCAACCCGGCGTGGCCTACACGGGGCTGTGGTTCAACGACCAGGGGCTCGACCGCGCGATCGCGACCGGGCGGCTGGTGATCAAGGGCTCGGTCTCGATGACCGCCTCGGCGAAATTCCTGAAGAAGAACCTCAACCGCACGCCCGAGCAGCAACTCGCCGTGTCGCGCGGTCTGATCGAAACCTACAAGCAGCGCGGCATCCCGATCGAGCGCGGCGGCATCATGGCCGCGTTCGGCTGCAATTTCGAAGGCGACATCCCCGTGCAGCGCGTCGTGGACATGGTCGGGCAATTGCTCGACCTCGCGGCCGAGCAGGGCGTGACGATCGAGCGCGTGGGCCTCGCCGACACGATGGCCTGGGCCACGCCGCTGTCCATCAAGCGCGTGGTCGGTGCGGTGAAGGCGAAGTACCCGGACCTCGACCTTGAGCTTCACTTGCACGACACGCGTGGCATGGGCATCGCCAACGCCTACGCGGGCCTAGAGATGGGCGTGACGCGTTTCGATTCGTCGGTCGCGGGCCTGGGTGGCTGCCCGTTTGCGGGACACGCGGGCGCGGCGGGCAACGTGTGCACCGAGGACCTCGTCTTCATGTGCGACGAGGCCGGCGTCGAGACCGGCGTCGACCTCGAGAAGCTCGCCGAGTGCGCGCGCCTCGCGGAGGACGTCGTTGGCCACCCGCTGCCCGGCTCGGTCATGAAGGGCGGCAGCCTGGCGAAGCTGCGCCAGAAGATCCGCGAGGGCGCCCACGCATGAGCGAACGGGCAAAGGCCGCTCCGCTGCCGCTCGAGGGCGTACGCGTCCTCGAATTCAGCCACACCATTATGGGTCCGAGCGCCGGAATGCTGCTGGCCGACCTCGGCGCCGACGTCGTCAAGATCGAGTCCGCGCCGGACGGCGATACGACGCGGCGCCTCGGCGGGTTCGCGAGCGGCTTCTTCCACGCGTTCAACCGCAACAAGCGCAGCCTCGCGATCGACCTGAAGTCGAAGGAAGGCCAGGCCCTCGTGCACAAGCTGTCGGCGAACGCCGACGTGGTGATCGAAAACTTCGGCCCCGGGACGATGGAGCGCCTGGGCTGCGGCTACGCGGACCTGTCGAAGGGCAACCCGCGCCTGATCTACTGCGCGCTGAAGGGGTTCCTGTCCGGGCCTTACGAGCACCGGCCCGCGCTCGACGAGGTCGTGCAGTACATGGCGGGCCTCGCCTACATGACCGGGCCGCCCGGCCAGCCGCTGCGGGCCGGCGCCTCGGTGATCGACATCATGGGCGGCATGTTCGCCGTGATCGGCATCCAGGCAGCGCTGCGCGAGCGCGAGCGCACGGGTCTTGGGCAACTGGTGAAGTCCGCGCTGTTCGAGTCCACCGCCTTCCTGATGACGCAGCACATGGCAGGGCAGGCGGTCACCGGGCGGCCGCCGCCCCCGATGCCGGCGCGCGAAGGGGCCTGGGGCATCTACGAGACGTTCAAGACCGCGGACGGCGAGCTGATCTTCGTCGGCCTGACCAGCGACAATCACTGGCGGCGCTTCTGCCAGCACTTCGAGCGCCCCGATCTCGTCGAGAACCCGCGCTACGCGACCAACCAGCACCGCGTGAAGGAGCGGTCCGAGATCCGCCCGATCGTGGCCGAATGCGTGGGGCGCTCGACGCTGGCCGAGCTGACGAAACTGTTCGATGCGATCGGCATCCCGTTCTCCCCGGTCTCGCGGCCGGGGGACCTGTTCGAGGACCCGCACCTCAATGCAGGCGGGCGGATGCTCGACGTGGCGTTCAAGGACGGCGTGCGCGCGAAGATCCCCCGGCTGCCGCTCGAGATCGGCGCGCACGACCTTGGCCTGCGGCGCCAGGCCCCGGGCATCGGAGAGCATTCGGTGGAAGTGCTCGGCGAGGCCGGGCTGTCGAAAGCCGAAGTCGACGCGTTGCGTGCCCACGGCATCGTCAGCGGTCCGGGCTAGGAAGGAGTGATCCCTGTGAAGATACTTATCGCAACGGCGGCGCTGGTGTCCTGCGTGTTCGCGCAGCCGTGCTTCGCGCAGGCCCCTGCCTACCCCTCCAAAGTCGTCCGGATGATCGTGCCGTTTCCGCCGGGCGGCGGGTTCGACGGCATCGCGCGCCCGTTCTCGGAAAAGCTCGGCGCGCTGCTCGGCCAGCCCGTGGTGCTCGACTACCGGCCCGGCGCCGGCGGCAACATAGGCGTGGAGCATGCGGCAAAATCGGCGCCGGACGGCTACACGCTGCTGTTCGCCAACGTGTCGATGACCAGCAACCCGGCGATCTGGAAGACGGTGAACTACGACCCGGTCAACGATTTCGCCCCGATCAGCAAGGTCGGCAGCGCGAGCTCGGCCGTGGCCGTGCACCCGTCCGTGCCGGCGAAGGACCTGAAGGAGCTGATGGCGTACTCCAAGGGCAAGGCGTTGAACTTCGCCTCGCCCGGCGTCGGCACGAGCTCGCACCTGATCGGCGAAATGATGAACCTGGAGGGCATCCTCAGCCTCGTGCACATCCCCTACAAGGGCACGGCGCCCGCGGTGGCCGACGCGATCGGCGGGCAGCTCGACGCGGTCATGGTGCCGCTGGTGTCGCTGGCGCCGCACATCCGCGCCGGCAAGCTCCGCGGCATCGCCGTGTCCAGCGCGCAGCGCGTGTCCTACATGCCGGACCTGCCTACCTTCGCCGAGCTCGGCTTTCCCCAGGTGCAGTCCGACACCTGGTACGGGCTGTTCGCGCCAGCCGGCACGCCGGAGGCGATCGTCCGGCGCCTGCACGAGGCTTCCGTCCAGGCCTTGGCCCAGCCCGACGTCATCGAGCGGCTGAAGAAGACCGGCTACGAGACCGGCTCGAGCACTCCCGAGGCGCTCGGGGCGCTGGTGAAGTCTGAAGTGGCACGCTGGAATAGAATGGCCACGGCTGCGAAGATCCCCAAACAGTAGGCCGGCCGAGGGCGGCGGCGGGGGAGAATTCAGGGCTTTATTTTAAAAACCCAAGGCTGGGAGCCGCTCTCCAGCCTTTCTGCAAATTCAAGTTCGAAGTGCGACATCCTGATTGAGCAGAGAGAGGTGAGGATGTGCACGGGTGTACCTTTCTCGATGACGAGTCTAGGAAGGAGCACTCAATGCGTTATGCACACCTCACCCCAACGGAACGCTACCAGATTGCGCTGGGGTTACAAGCGAAGCTGAGTGCCCGGCAGATCGGTCGCAAGCTGGGCCGGCATCACGCGACGATCAGCCGGGAGATTGATAGGGGTTCTCATGGCAAGCGTGGATACCTGGCCGAAGAAGCACAGTTTGCTGCCGAGCGGCGAGCTCGCCGCTCGGCAGCAAACCATCCGACGAAGTCCGGGGCGCTACTGCGCTGTGTGCGCGGACTGATCCGTCTGGACTGGTCCCCGGAGCAGGTGCAGGGATACCTGAGACGTTTCGATCAGCCCCCGATCAGCATCCCGACGCTGTACGCGCACGTACGCCGGGACCGGGCGCTCGGTGGGCAGCTCCACGAGCACCTGCGCTACGGCCGGCGTACGCGCCCGTGGGGCAAGCGCAACACGGGCAGCATCCCCGCGGACCGGCCGAGCATCCGCAGCCGTCCCGATCACGTTAAGCAGCGCCTGATTTGCGGGGATTGGGAAGGCGACACCTTCATGGGTCGCCAAGGCAGTCCTCACCGCAAGCTGTGCCTGGTAGAACGGCGCAGCCGCTATATGTGCCTGCTCACACCGTTCGGTGGCCTGAGCCTGTCGCAGAAGGTTGCGCGCACGACCATCGCCGCGTTACGCGATCTGCCCAAACGCTCGATCACCTTCGACAACGGGTCGGAATTCTCGCTCTACAAGACGATCGAAGACGGCCTCAAATGCAAAGCCTACTTCGCCGATCCCGGCCGTCCGGGGCAGAGAGGAACCTGCGAGAACACCATCGGACTGGTGCGCCAGTACATCCCGAAAGGCACCAGCGGAATCCATCTGACCAGGGCACAGGTTAAGGGCATCCAGGACAAGCTCAACAACCGACCCCGAAAGTGCCTGGGATTCAAAACCCCGGCTGAGGTACTCTTGCAAGCAAATCCACCTGTCGCGCTTCGAACTTGAATGCGCATTTCTTGTATCGATACCGGTACATCTCCGGGTCAAAAAGGGGGCTGCTGGTGGACTTCGACTACGTCATCGCGGGCGGGGGATCGGCCGGGTGCGTGCTGGCCGCGAGGCTGTCCGAGGACCCTTCCGTGCGCGTCTGCCTGGTTGAGGCCGGCCCGGCCGACGACAGCATCCTCATCAAGGTGCCCATGGGGGCCGCGGTCCTGCTGCCGACGCCGATGCGCAACTGGGCGTTCCAGACGGTGCCGCAGGCGGGACTCGGCGGGCGGCGCGGGTACCAGCCGCGCGGCAGGACGCTCGGCGGATCGAGCTCGATCAACGCCATGATCTACATGCGCGGCCACCCTTCCGACTACGACGA
>CBDIHI010000007.1:0-290537 GCA_965279075.1 Burkholderiales bacterium
CGCGTACGTGCAGGGGACGCAGACCCTCTCGGTGTCGATCACGGGGAACACGGGCGGCAACTTCGAGAACGTGGCGACGACGGGCACGGTGTTGACCAGTGTCACGGACGATGCGGACCCCTCGACGGTGACCTTGAGCACGAGCGGGCCGGCCTCGGTGGTGGAAGGCTCGACGATCACGTACACGGCGACGGTGGACAACGCGGTGACGGGTACGGACCTGGTGCTGACGCTGTCGAACGGCCAGGAGATCACGATCCTGGTGGGCGAGACGGTCGGGACGGTGGACTACGTGGTCGCGGCCGATAGCACCGTGTCGGTGGTTTCCGCTACCGGTGCCACGTACGAGTCGCTTGCGCTGGCCGGCCCGGTTACCACGAAAGTCTTTGTGAAGGACCCGGTGCCGGTGTTGCCGCCGGCCCCGCCGGCACCGTTGCCTCCTTCGGGCGGGCCCACCGGCCCGATACCCCCAGTCGTGGTGCCGGTTACGCCTCTGCCTGATCCGATTCCAATACCGACCGAGCCTTCGCGCCCGGTGGATCCAATACTGCAGACCAAGCCGGTCAACCTTACGGGTGACCTTGGGGGGACGCCGCCCGCGCCGCCGACACCTGCTGCGGGGGACACGGGTACCGGTTCCGACGGGGGGGCCGCCGTGTCAGTAGTGAACGCGCTGCCTCCCACGGCTGCCGGCAATCCGGTGCCGCCCGCACCGCCGCTTACAAACAGTGAACAGGGGTTCCCGGTTGCCGTGATCACCCCGAGCACTGTTCAGGGTGGCAGCGCGGACCTTGGCAGCATCACGGGTGCCCGCTTGTTCGTGCTCGAAGGGGTCCCTGACGTCCAGGCGGACAAGCAGTTCCAGCTGCCTTCGGAAGCTTTCGCGCATACCGACATGAGCGCGGTCATCAAGCTGGAGGCGCGCCAGTCCAATGGCGAGCCGCTCCCGTCCTGGCTGGCATTCAATACCTCGAACGGCACGTTCAGCGGTGCACCGCCGGACGGCAGGCCCACGCCTGTCGAAGTGCAGGTGGTCGCGCGCGACAGCCAGTCCCGCGAGGCTTCGGTGATCTTCAAGCTTGAACTGGGCGTGGCCGGTGCGACAAGCGCCACGCTCGATTCCAGCGACCGCGGGTTCCCCGTATCCCGCGTCGGGGTCGACGCGCCGTCAGGATCGACCGGGCCGTCCGGTACGGCGGGATCGCCGGCAGGGGATCGCCTCTTCGTGCTTGAAGGCGTGCCCAACGCGGTGGGGAACCAGCAGTTCCAGCTGCCGCAGGAAGCCTTCGCGCATACCGACGCAAAGGCTGTTGTCAAGCTCGAAGCGCGGCAGGCAAATGGCGAGCCACTTCCCTCATGGCTGCAGTTCGACCCGGTGAGCGGCCTGTTCCGCGGCATGCCCCCGGACAGCAAGCCGACCAGCATTGAAGTCATCGTCATCGCTCGCGACAACGAGGCCCGCGAGGCGAGCGTTGTCTTCAACCTGGAACTCGGCGTCCCGACCGCGAACCTGCCTGGCACGACCCCGGCCAGCGATGCCGGCGTTTCCAAGCCCGGCGCGGGGGCGGGTGCGGAGAAGCCGGCGACGGACAGCGGCGCTTCCCCGGCCTTACCCGGTGCCGGGTTGGGCGTATCCGAAGGCGAGGCGCTCAAGCTGGTGCAGGCCGGGAGTGCGGGCGCACCGGGACCGGCGGGCAGTGGGCAGGGCTTCCCTGTTGCACGTGTCTCCGGAGAGGACCTGCTGCGCGTATCGTCCGGCGACGGCCAGGCGATGTCCGAGCAAAGGCTGTTCGTCTATCAGGGCGTATTCGTCGCTTCGGGCGAAACCCAGTTTCCAGGTTCCGCGGGACGCCTTCGGACACACCGACCCGGCGGCGATCGTCCGCCTCGAGGCGCGCAGCGCCGACGGGACGCCGCTGCCGCCGTGGCTGCAATTCGATCCGCAAACCGGGATCTTCCGCGGCATGCCTCCCGGCGGCGCCAGGACGCTCCTCGAGATCGTGCTCCACGGCACGCGACGAGGAGGGCCGCGAAGCCAACCTGTCGTTCACTCTGGAACTTGGGTTGAAGCCGGCCGAGGCGGAGCCGGCCAAGGCCGACGTGGCCGTTCCGGCAGCCGAGCCCAGGGCCGTTGGTGATGACGAAATCAAGGACGGGGATCTCGCGGCAGCAGACGCCGATGCGCTGGATGGAAGCGAACCGGCAAACAAGGGTAAGCTTGAAAAAGCCAAGCCGATCAAGGCGGGTGCGATACCGTTTGGCGAACAGATTCGCGCCGCCAAGGTTGCAAGGGATCCCTTGCTGGCGAAGATCCTGGGCGACAAGGGTCCCCGGGCTGGCGCGCCGAGAGTTTAGCCCCTGGTCAGGGAACTGCGTAACACATTAAATTACAAGTTAAAGTCGTGCAGGAGTAGTACGATAGGATTAATTCTAAGGTGTGTTGGTGCGGTCAAAATTATCCTCTGCCCCTGTTCGATGGGGTTTTCTGTTTTGCGGGCTCATGGTGCTGGTCTCCGGCTGTTCGGTGATCCCGGTACCGCTTGACGCTGCCCAGCGCGAGGCGTTGGCCGCAGAGGCCGAGGAGAAATTGTTCAAGGGGCAGGAGCCACTCAACCGCCCGGTCACCCTGTACGAGGCGACGGCCCGCTCGCTGAAGTACCAGATGGACTACCGGGTCAAGATGATGGAGCAGGCTGCGGCCACGGGGCAGCTTGACGTCGGCAAGTTCGACATGCTCCCCAAGCTGACTGCCAACGCCGGCTATTCCACGCGCAGTAACGATTCCTTCGGCTTCGGCTTTTCGCCAGGCGGCACCGTGGCGACCAATCCCTCCGCGTCCCAGGAGCGGACCCGCGATACGTCCGGCGTTTCCTTCACCTGGAACCTGCTCGACTTCGGCCTGAGCTACTACCGTGCCCGGCAGCTCGCCGACCAGACGCTGATCGCCGAGGAGCGTCGTCGCAAGGCGCTGCAGAATCTCGTGCAGGACGTGCGCCTCGCGTGGTGGAAGAACGAGGCGGCGCAGAGGCTGCTGCCGCAAATCGACGAACTGCTCGAGGAAGTCGACCTTGCCATCGAGAAATCCCGCGTGATCGAGAGCCGCAAGCTCCTGCCGCCAATGCAGACTGCATCGCTGCGCCGGGGGCTGCTCGACCTCGAGCAGCAGATCAGCCTGCGCCGGCAGGAGCTGGCCCAGTCCCGCGTGGAACTCGCGGCGCTTGTCAATGCGCCCCCCGGCACGCAGGTGCAGGTCGAGCCGCCTACGCGCTTCCCGGCGGCGACCCTCGAGCTGAGGACGCGCATGGAGACGCTGGAGGCGGTGGCGCTGCGCAACCGCCCGGAAGTTGGGGAGGAGAAGTACAAGACGCGAGTCAACGAAAGCGACGCGCGCAAGTCCGTCCTCGCACTGTTCCCGAACCTGAACCTGGACGTCTCGAGCAACTACGACAGCAACCGCTTCCTGGTGAACAATGCCTGGACGTCGATCGGTGCGAGCGTCGCGTTCAACCTCGTGAAGGTCTTCTCCCTGCCTGCGGTGAACCGCTCCGCCGAGGCGCAGCGCAAGCTCGACGAGGCAAGGCGCCTCGCGATGGCGATGGCGGTGATGACGCAGACCCGCATTGCCGCGGTCCGCTATTCGCTGCTGGCGCACGAGTTCGGGGTCTGGGACCAGGCGACCAAGGACGACGAGCAGATCGTCGGCTACCTCGCTTCGAGCGCGGAGGTCGGGATCGACACCGAGTTCGAGCTGATCCGGGCGAAGGCGCGCCACCTCGTGAGCAAGATCAACCGCGACATCACTTACGCCAACCTCGAGGCCGCGCTGGGCAAGATCTACAACTCGGTGGGCCTCGACGCCCTGCCTTCGGAAGTCGACAGTCACGCCACGGATGCGCTTGCCGAGCAGATGCAGGCCCGGCTGGTGGCCTGGGAAAACGAGAATTTCGCGCCGAAGGCTGCACCCCTCGAATTGCCCGTCTCGATCGGCGAGATCGAAGGCGTGCCGGGCCCCCTCGTCGCCGAGTTTCGCGCTGCGATCACGCGGATCTTCGAGCTATCCAAGGTGCGCGTCGCGGCGGCCGGGGAGGGCAAGCTGAACATCAATTCGGCCGTGATCCTCGATCCTCCGCGTGACGGGGGGCGCCCGGCCCGCGTCAAGGTCGCGCTGGTCGACGACTCCGGCGCGACCAGGTTCTCCTCCGAGTTCAAGACGACGCTGAGCGAGCCTGTCGACGAACCGCAGTGGCGAACCCTGGGCGAAGGCGCCGCCTACAGAACCGTGGGTACGATCGCGAGGCTGCAGGCCGGCCGGGTGGTGACCCAGAAGAAGCTGTCGGCCCCGTGGGGCGACCCGGACCTCAAGCTCGCGCGCCGCACCGAGCCCCTCGCCACCACCCTTCCGCAGCCTGTGAACGAACCCGCGCAGGCGCCGCTAGCGTTGCGGGTCGCGCGTGAGCTCACCCTGCCCGCGCCTGAACGTTTGTCGAAGGTCAATCTGGATGGAGCAAGACTTGCGCACTAGGGAATTCGCCTTCGGAAAAGTCGTCATTGCCGCGTTGATGGCCGCCATCGTGCTGCCGGCCGATTCCGGTGCGCAGGCACCGGCGGCGAAGCCAGCGGCGCGGGCGCCGGCCGCACCGGCGGCGAGCGGGCCGGCCGGCGGCGCGCCTCCCGCCTCGCAGCCTTCAGGACGAATAGGCATGGGTGCCCTGCTCGACCAGTTCACCTCGCTCGAGGATCGTGACATCTCTGTACTGGTGACATCCGGCGACGAAACAACGCTGTCGAGCCAGATGGCCGGCAAGATCAAGAAGGTGCACTACGGGCTCGGGGACAACGTCGCGGCCAAGGCCGTGATCCTCGAGTTCGACTGCGAGGAACAGGAGGCGCAGCTCCAATCCGCGGAGGCCGAATATCGCGGCGCAAGGGAAACGCATCTGTCGAAACTGCGTCTTCAGGCGCTCGGGGCGGCCGGTGAGCTCGAGGTCACTGTCGCGGCATCCTCTGCCGACAAGATGAAGAGCCAGGTGAACTTGCGTGAATCGCAGCTCGCCTACTGCAAAGTCGTCGCCCCGTTTACCGGGCGTCTCGTCAAGCTCAAGGCCAAGCTGGCCGAAAGCGTATCCCTCGGCCAGCCTTTGCTAGACCTGGTCAACCCGGGATCGCTCAAGGCGCAGCTGTACGTACCGGCCGCATGGCTGGGCTGGATCAAGGCAGGCTCGCAGTTTTCGGTGAAGACCTCGCAGGACGGGCGGACCTACCGTGCGCGCGTCTCCAAGCTCAATGCGCGCGTCGAAGGCGTGAGCCAGTCGCTCGAACTTGAGGCGCGGTTCGAGGGCTCCACGCAAGGGCTCCTTCCCGGCATGGTCGGAACGGCCGTCTTCCCGGATCGTCCCAAGCCGTGACTGAACCGGAAAAAGAGGAAAAGAGCGCCAATATCGCTGCAGAGCTGCTGGAGTTCCAGCGAAAGCTGCAGGCGTGCAAGTCGCTCCGCGAGTTGGCCTTCCTGGCAGTCAATGAAGGCTATGGTGTGCTGCGGTTCGACCAGGCCGTGTTCTGGCAGTACGACATCCGCTCGCAAGTGTCCGTCGAAGCCGTGTCCGGCCTCGCGGAAGTGGCGCCGGAGGCACCCTACGTCCAGTGGCTTGTCCGCGCGGCGACGCACTTTGCCGACTCACCCGGCCCCGTGGTTGCGACGTCCCTCGCGGACCTGCCGGAATCGCTGGCCGAGGATGGGGCGGAATGGGCGCCGGACCAGCTGCTGCATTGCGTGCTGACGAGCCCGGAGGGGCAACTGCTCGGTGGGCTGCTGTTCGCGCGCGACGAGCCGTTCGGGGAAGTCGAACGGGCCATCGCACAGTGGATGTCGGCGGCTGCGGGGTTCTCGCTTTGGGCCTGGCGCCGCGATTACCGCCCGGTGCGCCGCTGGCTGCAGCGGACTTCGAGCAAGCGGTTGCTGATGGGCGTGGCGTTCGCCGCGGCGCTGCTGTCGTTCGTGCCTGTGCGCCTGACTGCGCTCGCGCAGGCCGAGATCACGCCGGTGCGGCCATACCCGATCACCGCGCCGGTGGACGGCGTGGTCGACTCCATCAAGGTCCACCCCAACCAGATCGTAGCGGCCGACGAACCGCTCGTCGTGCTGAACGACACCACCACCCGCAACAAGCTGGCGGTCTCCGTCAAGGCGCTCGACATCGCCAAGGCCGACCTGCAGCGTGCGATCAACAAGTCATTCACCGATGAGCAGAGCAAGGGCGAACTGAACCTGCTCGACGCCAGGGTGCGCGAGAAGGTTGCCGAAGTCGCCTTCCTGTCCGAAATGCTGGACCGCTACAGCATCTCGGCCCCGCAGGGGGGGCTCGCAATCTTCTCCGATGCCGAGGAGTGGCGCGGCCGTCCCGTGCAGCCAGGGGAGCGGATCATGGTCATCGCCGACCCGTCGCTCGTCGAGGTCACCGTGTACGTGCCGCCCGAGGACGCGATCCAACTCGAGCTCGGCAGCGAGGTTTCGGTGTTCCTCAACGTCGACCCGCTCTCCCCGCTCAAGGCGAAAATCGTGCAGACGAGCTACGAGACGATCACCATGCCGGACAACAGCCTCGCCTACGTGGTGAAGGCGCAGCTCGCACCCGGCCAGTTGCCGAGGATCGGCCTCAGGGGCACCGCGAAGGTCTATGCGGAAGAGGTCTCCCTGGGCTACTACCTGCTGCGCAAGCCCATCCTGTTCGTGCGCAAGAGCTTCGGCATCTGATCCACGGCGCGGCGGGGCCCGATGCTAAGATCGTGTCCCAATGCTTGCCGCGCTCACGCTCCTGCTTGCCTGCCAGACGGTCGGGGAGATCGTCGTGCAGCTGCTCGGACTGCCCGTTCCCGGGCCGGTGATCGGCATGCTCCTCCTCTTCGTGATGCTGCTTGCGCGGGGCGAGGCGCCGGAGTGGCTGCGAACCACCTCGCAGGCCTTGCTCTCCCACCTGTCGCTCCTCTTCGTGCCGGCAGGAGTCGGCGTCATGCTGCATTTCAAGCGCCTCGGCAACGAATGGTTGCCGATCTCGGTCGGCCTCGTGGCGAGCACGGTGGTGACCATCGGGGTGACGGCGCTGGTCATGCAGGCCCTCGTGCGGCGCCGGGACCGCAGGACCTGACATGACCGGGCGCCTGGCGGAAGTCTGGGTCTACCTCTCGGCATCACCTCTGCTTGGGTTGACAGTCACGCTGCTGGCCTACCAGGGCGCGTTCGCAATCTACCGGCGTGCGAACATGAACCCGCTGGCCAACCCGGTGGCGCTTTCGGTCGCGTTCCTCGTGGCGCTGCTCTGGTTTACCGATACGTCCTACGCGACCTATTTCGACGGCGCCCAGTTCGTGCATTTCCTGCTCGGTCCCGCGACTGTGGCGCTTGCGGTGCCCCTGTACGCGAATCTCGACAACCTGAAGAGGAACCTCGTACCGATCCTGGGGGCGCTGATGGTCGGGCCGCTGACCGCCGCCGCTTCCGCGGTGGCGTTCGGATGGATGCTCGGCGCCTCGCCCGAGACTCTCGCTTCGATGGCGCCGAAATCCGTCACGACGCCGATCGCCATGGGGATTGCCGAAAAGCTTGGCGGGCTGCCTTCACTGACCGCGGTGCTGGTGGTTACGACGGGAATCGTGGGCGCGGTGCTCGCGCGAGGCACGCTCAACCTCCTGCGCGTCGAGGACCACAGTGTGCGCGGCTTCGCAGTGGGCATCGCCGCGCATGGCATAGGCACTGCGCGCGCATTCCAGGTGTCCGAGACGATGGGCGCCTTTGCCGGGCTTGCGATGGGCCTGAATGGGCTGGTCAGCGCGTTCCTGTTTCCCGTGCTCGCGAAGCTCTGGTACGCCTAGAAAAGGTCGAGTTGTCCCGTCGCGGGCCTCGGCGGCCTGAACAGTTCCGTCTCCAGGTCCGGAGTGCTCCTTCCACCAGTGGCCCGCGAGTTGATTTCGAGGCGCTTGCAGGCAATAGCGAAGCGCCTGGCGATCAGCTCCGCGAACAGGCCTGTTCCCGACATGCGCTCGCCGAAGCGCGGGTCGTTCTCGCGCCCGCCCCGCACCTGCCGCACGATGCTCATCACATGCTCCACCCGCAGGGGGTAGTGGGCCGCCAGCCAGTCGCGGAACAGGTCCTTCAGTTCGTTCGGCAGGCGCATCACGATGAAGGCGGCGGACCGTGCGCCCGCCGCACCGGCCGCCTCGAGGACTTCCTCGATGCTCTTGTCCGACAGGGCGGGGACGACCGGCGCCACCATCACACCGCAAGGCACGCCCGCCGCATTCAGCGCCCGCATTGTGTCGAGACGGCGTTGGGGGCTCGCGGCGCGCGGCTCCAGCCGGCGGGCCAGCGCCCGGTCGAGCGTGCAGATCGACACGAACACCTTCGCCAGGTTCTTCCGCGCCATCGGCGCGAGGAGGTCGAGGTCGCGCTCGACGAGCGCCGACTTGGTGACGATGGTCAGCGGATGGTCGCACGCGGCGAGCAGTTCGACGATGCCACGCGTCAGCCGGTACTTTCGCTCTATGGGCTGGTAGCAGTCGGTGTTCGCCCCCAGTGCGATGGGGCTCGGCACGTAGCCCTTGCGCATGAGCTCGGTGCGCAGCAGTTCCACCGCGTTGGTCTTCGCGTACAGCCGTGACTCGAAGTCCAGGCCGGGCGAGAGCTCGAGGTAGGAATGGCTGGGCCGCGCGTAGCAGTAGATGCAGCCGTGCTCACAGCCACGGTACGGGTTGATCGATTGCGTGAAGGGCACGTCGGGGGATTCGTTCCTTGCAATGATCGACCTCGCACGCTCTTCGGTCACCGTCGTATCGAGCACGGGTGCAGTCTCGTCGTCGGGCGTCCAGCCGTCGTCGCAGGGTTCGCGCGCCTCCTTCTCGAAGCGGCCCTGGCGCGTGTCCGCTGCCCCACGCGACTTTTCCGCCGGCCGGTCCCGCGACGCATGCAGGGCGACGGATCGAGATTCGCTGTGCAGGTCGTTTGGCATGGGCAGGGTGGTTAGAATGGGCTTCGCAAATCGAGCGCCCCGGACGATACTGTATATATGAACAGCACCCGCCGCAACGTCGCATTGCTGGCCGGGTGCCAGGCGATGCTGTTCAGCAACAGTTCGACGCTTGCCTCCATCAACGGCCTCGCAGGCATGTCGCTCGCCACCACGCCCGCTCTCGGCACGTTGCCGGTGACGACCTGGGTGCTTGGGGGGGCGCTGGCCACCATGCCCGCGTCGCTCTACATGAAGCGCGCCGGACGCACCCAGGGCCTGATCGCGGGCGTTTCCACCGGGATCGTTGCGGCCCTGATCTGCGCGCTGGCCATGGGACTGCATAATTTCTGGCTGCTGTGCCTCGGGACCCTCGTGTTCGGGGCGTCCAACGCCACAGGCCAGTACTACCGCTTCGCGGCCGCCGATGTCTCCCCCCCCGACTACAAGGCGCGCGCGATCTCGCTGGTGCTGGCTGGAGGGTTGGCGGGCGGCATCCTCGGGCCGGGATTGAGCCGCGTGTCGGTGGATGCCTTCGCAGACCGCTTCCTCGGCGCTTACCTGGCATTGATCCTGTTTTGCCTCGTCAGCATAGTGCTGCTGAAGAAAACCAGCATTCCCGACCCGACGGCGGCGGAGCAGGCGAGCGGCGGCAGGCCGCTGCGCGAAATCATGCGCCAGCCGAAGTTCGCCGTGGCCGTGCTCTCGGGTGCGGTCGGTTACGGGGTGATGAACCTGCTGATGACGGCCACGCCGATCGCAATGGGCATGTGCGGCCATCCGTTCGGCGATGCGGCCTTCGTCGTGTCCTCGCACGTCATCGCGATGTTCGCACCGTCCCTCGTCGCCGGCTCGCTGATCAGGCGCTTCGGGGTGCTGAACATCATCCTCGTCGGGGCCTTGCTCAACGGGGCCAGCGTGGCGGTCGCGCTTTCGGGCGTAGCGGTGGCCCATTTCTGGTTGTCGCTCGTGCTGCTAGGTGTCGGCTGGAATTTCATGTACATCGGCGGCACGACGCTGCTTACGGAGACGTACCGGCCGGAGGAGAAGGCAAAGGCGCAGGGCGCGAACGACCTGTGCATCTTCGTGATGATGGTGATGTCCTCGCTGACCTCCGGGCTGCTCGTGTCGCGCGCGGGCTGGGACAGGGTCAATCTGTTTGCGCTGCCGCTGCTCGCGGTAGTGGCGGTGGCGACGCTGTGGCTTGCGATGCGGCGTGGAAAGGTGGCGGCATGACCGCGATCCTGCCCGCGAGGCTGGGGCAGCGGCTGGAGGAAGTCGACACCCCGGCGCTGATCCTCGACCTCGATGCCTTCGAATCCAACATCCGTGCACTGAACGCCGCGCTTTCCGGGCGAAAGGTCCGCGTGCGGGCGCATGCGAAGACGCACAAGTGCCCCGAGATCGCGCTGCGCCAGGTCGCGGCGGGTGCGATTGGCGTGTGTTGCCAGAAAGTGTCCGAGGCCGAGGCCATGGTCGAAGGCGGGGTGGGCGATGTCCTCGTATCCAACGAGGTGGTCGGTTCGGGCAAGCTCGCCCGCCTTGCGCGGCTCGCGAAGCGAGCCCGCATCGGCATCTGCGTCGACGATGTCCTGCAGGTGGACGCGTTCGCGGCGGCCGCGAAGTCCGAAGGCGTCCGGATCGATGCGTATGTCGAAATCGACGTCGGTGCGAGGCGCTGCGGCGTGGCACCGGGCGCCCCGGCGCTCGAGCTCGCGCGCCGGATCGCCGCCGTGCCGGAACTCCGGTTCGCGGGATTGCAGGCCTACCAGGGCTCCGCGCAGCATGTGCGTACGATGCAGGACCGGCGGGCCAGCATCGGCCTCGCCATCGAGGCGGCGCGGTCCACTCGCGCGCTGCTTGAGGCCAACGGCGTCCCATGCCCGGTCGTCACCGGCGCGGGCAGCGGGAGCTTCATGTTCGAGGCGGACAGCGCTGTCTACGACGAGCTGCAGCCGGGCTCGTACATCTTCATGGACGCGGACTATGCGCGCAACGAATGGGCGCCGCCGCTCCCCCGCTTCGAGCACGCGCTGTTCGTTCTGGCGACGGTGATGAGCCGGCCGGTCCCCGAACGCATCGTCGTGGATGCGGGCCTCAAGGCGTCGAGCGTCGATTCCGGCCTGCCGCAGGTCTGGCAGCGGCCGGGGCTGGAGTACACGCGCGCCTCGGATGAGCATGGCGTGATCGAAGCGCAACCCGGTGCCATGGCGCCCACGCTCGGCGAGAAACTGCTGTTGGTGCCCGGGCACTGCGATCCAACGGTGAACCTCTACGACTGGTACGTCTGCGTACGCGGTGGCGTGGTGGAGGCCCTCTGGCCGATCACCGCGCGCGGCGCCCTTGCCTGAGCGGGCCGTGGGCGCCCACCGCTATACTTCCACCATGAGAGTACGCACAGGCTTGGGGCGCCCGGCATGAGACTCGGGCGCCGAGCGCAGCCCCGGTCCGGCCTGGTGGTGAGCGAAGAGGAGGGGGTGCGCTACCTGCATCAGGGCGGCGAGTACATCCAGAGCGCGATGCGGATCGACGCGCCGGACGACCTGGAGCTCGATTACACCCGCACCATGATGGCCTTCCTGTTGTTCCACCCGAGGCCGAGGGACTGCCTGATGGTGGGGCTGGGCGGCGGCTCGATCCCCAAATTCTTCCATCGCAACCTGCCCGGCCTTCGCACGCGGGTGGTCGAGCTCGACCCCGAGGTGGTCAGCGCGGCCCGATCGCTGTTCGAGGTCCCGGCGGACTCCACGCGGCTGCGGATCGAAATCGGCGACGGTGCGGCAGCCGTCCATGCCATGGAGGGCGGGTGCGACCTGCTGTTCGCCGACGGCTTCGACGACGGGGCGCAGGTCCCGGAGCTTGTCAGCGAGGAATTCTACGCGGCCGCCTGCCGCGCCTTGCGCCCGACGGGCGTGCTGGTGGTCAACCTGTTCGGCCACGACCGGCGCCTGGATCGATACGTCAAGCGGATCGAGGCGGCCTTTTCGGGGTGTGCGGTGTGCCTCGAGGCCCGCGACGACGGCAACATTATCGTGTTCGCCCTGAAAGGCGCGCCCGCCTCGATCGAATGGGACGAGCTGCGCCGCTGCGCCGCGAAACTTGAGGCGAAGCTCGGCCTGCCGTTCGAGCGCTACGTGTCCGGGTTGCGCAAGATGAACCGCTGGACCCGAAAGGCGCTGTTGTTGTCGCCGGCGGCCGCATGAGCGCCGGCGACTACGCCACGCTTGCGGCGCTTGCGGTCATCTCCTTCGGCGGGGCGTTCATCTTCGGGCTCACCGGTTTCGGCTCGGGCCTGCTTACCATCCCGCTGGCGACCCACCTGGTTCCGCTGCCGTTTGCGCTGGCGATGTTCTCGCTGCTCGACTGCACCAACGCGATCCGGATCGGCCTGAGCGACCCCAAGAGCGCGCTGGGCGCGGAGTGGAAGCGGATCCTGCCGGGCGTCGTGGTCGGCACCGTGGTCGGCATGACGATCCTCGTGAACCTGCCCCGCTCGGTGTCGATGGCGGCCCTCGGCGTCTTCGTGCTCGCCATTGCGATCTCCAATATCGTGCGGGCAGGGACCGTGTCGATGGTGCGCCGGGGATGGGCCGTCGTGGCCGGGTTCGCGGGCGGCATCACCAGCACGCTGTTCGGCGCAGGCGGGCCGCCCTACGCGATCTACCTTTCGCGGCGGCCGGTCACCAAGGAGCAGTACCGCGCCACGCTGGGCATCTGCACGATGTTCAGCATTTCGCTGCGCGTTGTGGCTTTCGTCATCGCCGGGCCCCTGCAGTCGGCCACCCCGTGGCTGTGGGCGCTGGCGGTGCTGCCGTTCTCGCTGGCCGGGCTGTGGCTCGCGTCGAAGGCGTTCGCGCGCTTCTCGCGCGATACGCTGATCCGCGCGATCGGGTTCATGCTCGCCGCGAGCGGCCTCTCGCTGATCGCCAGGGCGGTTACTGCTGCTTGATCCCCGCGTCGCGGATGATCTTGCCCCACTTGTCCTGCTCGCCCTTGATGAACGCTGCGGCCTGCTCGGGCGTCCCGCCCAGCGGTTCGGCGCCGAGCTCCGCGAAGCGCGCAACGATCGCCGGTCGCGCGATTGCCGCGTTCACGTCGGCGTTGAGCCGGCGGATGATCTCCGGCGGGGTCTTCGCCGGCGCAAGCAGCGCGAACCAGCCCAGCACCTCGAACCCGGCTAGGCCGGTCTCGGCGACCGTGGGCACGTCGGGCAGCAGGGGCGTGCGCTTCGCGCTCGACACCGCGAGTGGCCGCAGCGCCCCTTTGCGGATGTGGGGGGTCATGATCGCGACGTTCTCGAACATCATCGGCACGCGGCCGGACAGGAGGTCGGGCATCAGGGCGCCCGAGCCCTTGTAAGGGATGTGGACGATATTCACGCCCGCCATGCGCTGCACGAGCTCGCCGGCCAGGTGCTGCGCGGTGCCGGGGCTGGAGGACGCGTACTCGACCTTGCCGGGGTTCTGCTTGAGGTAGGCGAGGAGCTGCGCCATGGTGGTCGCCGCCATTGACGGGTGCACGACGAGCACATACGGCGTGGTCCCCACCAGCGCGGCCGGGGCGAAGTCACGGTCTTCGTAAGGGAGCGAGGCATACAGGGCGGGGGCGGTGCCGTGCGTGCTGGGCACCAGCACCAGCGTGTGGCCGTCCGGCGCCGATTTCGCCACGATGCCGCTGCCGATGGTGCCGCTGGCGCCGGGCCGGTTCTCCACGACGACGGCGCGGCCGAGCGACTCGGTGAGCTCCTGCGCGACGAGCCGGCCGATCACGTCGGTCGTGCCGCCCGGCGGGTAGCCGACCACGATGCGGACCGTCTGGGTGGGGTAGCCTTGCGCGTGCGCCGCGAGGCAAGCCAGGGCGAGCGCGGCCCCGGTGAGCGTCGATCTGAACATGATGCCTCCTCCTGCTGTTTTAGTTTTGCCAAAAATAGAACGAAAACTACCCGGATCGCCGCTTCTGTGGCGGACTTTCGGAAATAAAGTTAAAGATTCCTGCGCCCGGTCCGCCTACGGGATGACGAATTCGATCAGGAAGGGGCCGCGCTTGGCGCAGGCCGCGCGGAACCTGTCCGCGAACCCTTCGAGCGTATCCACGCGCACCGCCTCCATGCCCATGCCGCCCGCGAGCTTCACCCAGTCGAGGTCGGGCGGGCCGAGGTCGAAGAGCTGCCGGGCGCTTTTCCCCGGCGTGGCGCCGACCGCGGTCAGTTCGCCCATCAGGATCCTGTAGCTGCGGTTGGCGAAGATCACGTTCACCACGTTGAGGTTCTCGCGCGCCTGCGTCCACAGCGACTGCACCGTGTACATGCCGCCGCCGTCGGATTGAAGGCAGACAGTCTTGCGGTCCGGGCAGGCGAACGCGGCGCCGGTCGCGAGCGGCAGCCCGCAGCCGATCGCGCCGCCGGTGTTCTGGATCCAGTCGTTCGGCGCGGCGGCGAACGTCGGCGCGAAGAGCATCCGGCCGGAGGTCACTGCGTCCTCGGCGACGATGGCGTTCTCGGGGATCAGCGCGGCGATGGTGTGGGCGAAAGCCTCGGGCGTGAAGGCGCCGGTCGCGATCACGGCTTTCGGGGCTTCGGCGATCGCGGTGTCGCGGGGCGCGCCAAGGTCGTCGGCGAGGGCTTCGAGCGCGGCGACCGCATCTTCCTCGACACGCGCGAGCACGTGGACGGCGCAGTCCCTGGGCCAGAGTTCGCTGGGCTTGCCGGGGTAGGCGAAAAAACCGACCGGGGGCCTGGCACCGGCCAGGATCAGGTGGGACAGGCCGGCGAGCACTTCCAGCGCCCGGTCGACGGCGTAGGGGATGCGGTCGACCTGCGGCCGGCCACGGCCGCGGGCCATCCGGCCGACCTGCGAGGGGACCCGCAGTTTCGCGCCGGTCTTCGCGGCGATCCGGTGCGCTGCTTTCAGGCCGCGTTCCGACAGCGCCGTGCCGGAGAGCACGATCATCGCCGGGGCACCGGTGCGCAGGGCGCGTGCCGAAGTGGCGATTGCGTCCGGGGCTACGCCCGGGCGCGCGGGCACGGCCAGCGCGGCTGCGGGCCCGGTACTTTCGTTCCAGGCCGTATCGGCGGGGAGAATCAGCGTGGCGATCTGGCCGGGCGCGGTTCGCGCGGCCTGCACGGCGGCCGCGCCGGCCGCGGGGACTTCCTCCGCGGTGGTGCAGGTGCGCACCCAATGGGAGGCGGCGCGGGCGAGGCCTTCGGTGTCCGAGGTGAGCGGGGCATCGTACGGGCGGTGGTAGGTCGCCTGGTCGCCCACGACGTTGACGATGGGCGAGAAAGCGCGCCGCGCGTTGTGCAGGCTGGCGATGCCGTTGGCCAGGCCCGGGCCGCAATGCAGCAGCGTGGCGGCGGGCTTGCCGGCCATGCGGCCGTAGCCGTCGGCGCAGCCGGTCACGACCGTCTCCGCGAGGCCGAGCACGCAGCGCAGTCCCGGGACGCGGTCGAGCGCTGCGACGAAGTGCATCTCGGACGTGCCCGGGTTGGCGAAGCAGACTTCCACGCCGGAGGCGAGCAGCGTCCGCGCGAGACTTTCAGCACCGTTCATGAACTGGCTTTCTCCCGCATGGTGACGAATTCCTCGGCCGCCGTGGGGTGGATGCCGATGGTCGAATCGAACTGCGCCTTGGTGGCGCCGCATTTGATCGCGATGGCGATGCCCTGGATGATCTCGCCGGCATCGGCGCCCATCATATGCGCGCCGAGCACTTTCTGCGTCGAGGCGTCGACGACGAGCTTCATGAAGGTTTTCTCCTCGCTGCCGGAGAGCGTGTGCTTCAGCGCCCGGAAGCCCGCCTTGTAGATGTCGACCACATGGCCGCGTTCCTTCGCGGCCTCCTCCGACAGCCCCACCGTCGCGACGTTGGGGATTGCGAAGATCGCGGTCGGTATGTTGTCGTAGTCCATCGAGGTGGGCTCGTTCCTGAACAGCGTCTTCGCGAGCGCCATGCCTTCGGCCGTGGCGACCGGGGTCAGGTTGACCCGGTTGGTGACATCGCCGATCGCGTGGACGGAGTCCAACGAGCTCTTAAGATGTTTGTCCACGATGATCGCGCCGTCGGTGGCGAGATTCACGCCCGCAGCCTCCAGCCCGAGCTTGCCGGTGTTCGGTTTCCTGCCCGTGGCGTACATCACGGCGCCGGCCTCGGCGCGGCTGCCGTCCCTGAACGTGGCGAGGATCAACCCCGAGGGCGCTTCCTCCAGTGAGGCGATATCGCTCTCGAACCGGATCGTCACGCCTTTTTTCGCCATCTCGTCGGCGAGGCGCTGGCCGAGCTCGGCGTCGAACCCGCGCAGCAGGCGCTTGCCGCGGTAGACGAGCGTGGTCTTTACGCCAAGGCCGTTGAAGATCGACGCGAACTCGACTGCAATGTAGCCGCCGCCGACGACGATCGCGGCCTTGGGCAGCTGGGGCAGGAAGAACGCCTCGTTCGAGGTAATCGCGAGCTCGCGTCCCGGGATTTCGGGGACGGTGGGCCACGACCCGGTGGCGACGAGGATGTGCTTGGCGGTGTAGGACTTGCCGCCGCATTCGACCGTGTGGGGATCGACGACGGTCGCGCGCGCTTTCAGGATCGTGACACCCGCGTTCGCGAGCACGCGCTCGTACACGCCGTTCAGCCGCGCGATCTCCTTGTCCTTGTTGGCCACCAGCGTGGGCCAATGGAACGAAGGCTCGGGGACCGTCCAGCCGAATCCGGCGGCATCGTGGAAGTCCTCGCGGAAGTGCGCCGCGTAGGAAAACAGCTTCTTGGGGATGCAGCCTACGTTGACGCAGGTGCCGCCGAAATAGCGCTCCTCGGCGATGGCGACTTTCGCGCCGTAGTTCGCGCAGACCCGGCTCGCCCGCACGCCGCCGGAGCCGGCGCCGATCGTGAACAGGTCGTAGTCATAGCGGGACACCAGGGAATCGTCCCGCGCAATCGCTCAGAGGTTCTTGAGGTTCAGCTCGACCATCTCGAGCTGCGCGGCGATGCCGTTGTGCTGCGGCTTGTCGGCCAGCCACTTGAGGGCGTTGGCGATGCGCTGCTCGATCTGTGCGCGCGGCATGCCGTCCACCCCGTTGAAGAGGGAGGCGAGCTCGGGGAGGTTGTTCGACTGGGCGAGCGCACGCACCTGCGACAGCAGGGCCTCGACGCCTGCGCGGTCGAGGTTGGTCACGATTTTCATGGTCTTGTCGTTGTCCATGCGGGCTCCTTGGGGTGTGCCTGATCGTGGGGATGTCAGGGGAGGGACTGCCGATGGCGAATCTTAGCACCCGGGCGGCGGATTTCCATGCCGCGGTTCGGCCGTCAGGCGCGCAGGCGCCAGCGCCCTTCCTGCTGCAGTGCGCGCTCCTCGGCCGCGAGCTTGCCCAGGTGCGCGCTCAGCGACCGCGAAGCGACCGCGTGCAGCTGCCGCGGCACGTCGGCATAGACCACAGGCACGAGCTCCTCGAGCGTCGCCTCGCCGAGCTTGCGCATCGCCTCCACGACCTTGCCTTCCCTCGCCAGGCGATGCGCGATCAGGCGCCTCACCTCCTTGTGCGGCCGGCCGATCAGGTAGCCGTGGCCGGGGGCGAGGATCGCCAGGTCCTCGGCGAACAGCATTTCGAGCGAGCGGAAATACGCGCGCATGTCGCCGTCCGGCGGGTTGATGACCACCGTTGAGCCCTGCATCACGTGGTCGCCGCTGAAAAGCATGCGGGTTTCCTCGAGCAGGTAGCACAGGTGGTTCGAGGCGTGGCCCGGGGTGTGGATCGCGCGCAGCATGACCGGGCCGCAGGCGATGCGCTCGCCGTGTTCCAGCACGCGGTCCGGCGCGAAGGCCTGGTCCTGGGTGCCGCCCTGCGGGGCCGGGCGGCCCATGACGATCGCTCCGGTCGCCTCCCTGATCCTGCGCGCGGCCGGCGAGTGGTCCATGTGCGTATGCGTGCACAGCACCCACTTGATCCGGCCGGCGCCCTCGGCGAGCACGGCTTCGATATGGCTGTCGATCTCCGGTCCCGGGTCGATGACCGCCAGTTCGTCGCCGCCGACGAGGTACGTATTGGTGCCGGGGCCGGTCATCAGGCCGGGGTTCGGGGCGATGATCCGGGTGACGTACCGGTCGAGGCGCTTGGGCACGCCCGGGATGAGGTCGTAGCCGGTTGTGCCGGTTTCTTCCGGGTCACTCCAGTGGACTTCGGCGTAGGGCGCGTCGTTGAGGCGGAAGAGCTTGCGGCCGTCACGGCCCAGTGCCCAACAGGAGGCGTCCGCCTCGATGTCCTCGCGCGTGCTCGCGAACTCGAAGGCGCGGGCCGCGTCTTCGAATTCGGCAAGCTCGGTCAGGGAAATCCGCGTGGGGTGGACCAGCTCGATCTCGCCCTTCTCGAAGCGCGCCAGCGCCGCCTTCGGGTGCACCCATTCGCTCGCGACGGTCTCGCCGTCGTCATGCGAGCCGAGCTGGCCGTGAGGCGCGCGGGCGACGAAGAAGCGCGCGGAAAACCGCCGCGGACGGCCCGGCGCCGTGACCCAGTGGCTGAAGTACGCGATCTCGTTGGCCGGGACCACCAGCCGCTCGCGGTCGAGCAGGTCCCCGAATGCGAGCGTGCCTGCATTCACCGCGTCGCGGTGCACCGCCAGCGCAGCGGCCCGCTCCGGGTCGAGCGGCGAGCCGGACTCGTCGGTCGCGATGAGGATGCCGGCCTCTTCGAAGCACTCTCGCACCGCGGCGACCCAGTAGGCGAGGCCACCCGCGTCGACGCCGAGCCTGCGGTTCGCTTCCGCTTCGGTCAGGCCGGTGACCCGGCCGAGGGCCTTGTGGTCGGCCGCATCCAGCCCGCCGCCGGGAAACACGTAGGCGTTCGCCACGAACGCCGCCGAAGGGCTGCGCTTCAGCATGAAGATCTCGGGACCCGTGCCGCCGTCGCGCAACAGGATGAGGGTGGCCGCCGGGCGGGGGATTATGTGCGCCATCTGCGTGGGTCTCCTGGCTCAGGCCGTGCGGCCGGAGCGGTCCTTTTCGTTCTGCGTCTTGATGAGGGCGCGCATGCGGTCCCAGTCCGCGTCGGTCAGCTTGTCCAGCTCGGTGAACGAGCCGCCGTTTGCGAGGTAACCCCCGCCGTCGATCGCGATCGTTTCGCCCGTCAGCCATTCGCAGCCGTCGGCCATCAGGAAGGTGGCGAGATTCTGCAATTCGGGCATCGCCCCGATGCGCCGCATCGGGTTCCTGTCGTTGCCGTCCTCGAACTTGCCGTCCGGCCGCAGGCGCTTGGAGGCGCCTTCGGTCGGGAACGCGCCCGGCGCGATGGCATTCAGCCGGATGCCGTAGCGGCCCCACTCGACCGCGAGCGACTTGGTCATCACGTGCAGCCCGGCCTTCGACATGGCGGACGGGACGACATACGGCGAGCCTGTCCACACCCAGGTCACGAGGATCGAGATCACCGACCCCTTGTGGCCACCGGCGATCCAGCGCCTGCCCACTGCGTGGGTCACGTAGAAGCTGCCGTGGAACACGATGTTGGCGATCGCGTTGAAGCCGTTGACCGTTAGGTCCTTGGTGGGGCTGATGAAGTTGCCCGCTGCGTTGTTGACCAAGCCGGTCAGCGGCCCGGCCTCGGACCAGATCCGCTCGACCATCGCATCGACAGCCTGCGCATCGCGGATATCGACCGAATGCGTGCGGACCGTGCCGCCGTGGGCCGCCATCAGGTCCTTCGCGGTGGCTTCGAGCGTGGGACCGCGGCGGCCCGCGATCCAGACCTCGGCGCCGAGCGCAAGGTAGCGCTCCGCGATTTCCCGGCCAAGGCCGGTGCCCCCGCCAGTGACGAGGATCCGCTTGTCCTTGAGCAGTCCGTCCTTGAACATCCGCGCCCCCGTGGTCGAACCCGTTGAACCGCCTATTCTAGACGGTCAGCACGATCTTCCCGATGTGCTGCGAGGACTCCATCAGCCTGTGCGCATCGGCGGCCCCGGCGAGCGGGAAGGACTTGTAGATCACGGGCTTGATCCTGCCGGCCTCGATCAGCGGCCAGACGCGCTCGCGCAGCGACTTGGCCACCTGGCCCTTGAACTCGACCGTGCGCGGGCGCAGGGTCGAGCCGGTGATCTGCAGGCGCTTGCGCATGACTTCGCCCAGGTCGACCTCGGCTTTCATGCCGCGCAGGAAGGCGATCATCACGAGGCGCCCGTCGTCGGCGAGGCTCTTGAGTTCCTTAGGCACGTAGTCGCCGCCGACCATGTCGAGGATCACGTTGACGCCCTTGCCTGCGGTCGCCGTCTTCAGTTCGGCCGCCCAGTCCTGCGTCTTGTAGTTGAACGCCTTCTCCGCGCCGAGTTTCACGCAGGCGGCGCACTTCTCGTCGCTGCCCGCGGTCGCGAACACGCGATGGCCCATCGCCGCGGCGACCTGGATCGCGGTGACGCCGATCCCGGAGGAGCCGCCCTGCACGAGGAACGTCTCGCCTGCCTTGAGCGCGCCGCGGTCGAACACGTTGCTGTACACCGTGAAGAAGGTCTCCGGCAGGGACGCGGCCTCGACGGGCGTGAGCCCCTTGGGGATCGGCAGCGCCTGCACTTCGGGCGTGACGCAGTACTCGGCGTAGCCGCCGCCGTGGGTCAGCGCGCATACCTGGTCGCCGACCTTCCACATCTTCACGTCGGAACCGATCGCAGCGACCGTGCCGGCGATCTCGAGGCCGGGAAGGTCCGACGCGTCGGGCGGCACCGCATAGAGGCCCATGCGCTGCAGGACGTCGGGCCGGTTCACGCCGGCCGCCGCCACCTTGACGAGGATTTCGTGCGGCTTCGGTTGCGGCAACGCCCGCTCCGCGGGCCTGAGGACTTCGGGGCCGCCGGGGGAGGAGATCTCGACGGCGCGCATTTTCGCGGGGAGGGTCATTGTGCGATCCAGGTATGGGGGAGGTTGAGGCGGCGGATGATAGCGCAGCGGATGGGACCGGTGACTCGCCGCGGCGTGTCAGCGTAATTGCGTCGCGG
Organism: Burkholderiales bacterium; assembly: GCA_965279075.1. Taxonomy (GTDB): domain Bacteria; phylum Pseudomonadota; class Gammaproteobacteria; order Burkholderiales; family SG8-39; genus SZAS-79. The sequence continues at coordinate 20,958 of CBDIHI010000007.1, forward strand.
CCCAACGCAGGTCGACGTTGCCCCCGGAGACGATGACGCCCACGCGGGCGCCCTTCGCCTCCAGCTTGCCTTCGAGCAGCGCGGCCGCGGCCAGCGCCCCGGTGGGCTCGACCACGATCTTCATGCGCTCCCACATCCAGAACATCGTGCGCAGCAGCTCGGCGTCGTTCACCGTCATCATGTCGCTCACGTAGTGCATCACCAGCGGGAAGGTCACCTTGCCCATCGAGTGCGTGCGCGCCCCGTCGGCGATGGTCTCAGGGTTGTGGCAGCTCTGCAGCGTTCGGGTCCTGAAGGAGCGCGTCGCGTCGTCGCCGAGCTCCGGCTCCACGCCGATCGACTTGCAGCCGGGCGACAGCGCATGCGCGGCGATCGCGCAGCCCGACAGCAGCCCGCCGCCGCCGCAGCACACCAGCAGGTAATCGAGCGGCCCGACCTCCTCGATCAGCTCCTTGGCGGCGGTGCCCTGGCCCGCGACCACGTGCGGGTGGTCGAAGGGCGGGATCAGCGCGAGGCCGCGCTGGGCGGCGAGGTCGCGCGCGAACACCTCGCGATCCACCTTGTGCTTGTCGAACAGCACCACCTCCGCGCCGTAGCCGCGCGTCGCCTCTACTTTCACCGGCGGTGCATCCATGGGCATGACGATGACGGCCTTGATGCCGAGCATGCGGCCGGCCAGGGCCACCGCCTGCGCGTGGTTGCCCGAGGAAAAGGCGAGCACGCCGCGCGTCCTTTCGGCCTCCGGCAGGAGCGACAGCGCGTTGTAGGCGCCGCGGAACTTGAACGCGCCCATGCGCTGGAAGTTCTCGCACTTGAAGAACGCCTTCGCCCCGGTGCGCTCGTCGACAGTGGTCGACGTGAGTACGGGCGTGCGGCGCGCGTGGCCCGCGATGCGCTGAGCGGCGCCGGCGACGTCTTCATAGGAAACCAGCAGCGGGCCGAAGTCGGTCGGGTTCATGGTGTGCGGGCGGGCAATGGGAACGATTTCATATTGTAGGGCAAAGGGCGCGATGGTCGCGGCGTACAATCCCCCGCACCAACAGGCGAGGAGGCTTCATGGATTATTCGCACTACAAGGACCTGCACGTACGTACGCTGGAGCCGGGCATCATCGAGGTCGTCATGGGCTCGGAGGACGGCAAGCTCTCGACCGCCGGGCATCGCATGCACGCGGAGCTCGCCGACATCTGGCGCGACATCGACCGCGACCCGGACGTGCGCGTGGCGATCATCCGCGGCGCCGGACGCGGCTTCTCGGCGGGCGGCGACCTTTCGCTGGTGCAGGACATCGCCGACGACGCGGCAGTCCGTGCGCGCGTCTGGCGCGAGGCGCGCGACCTCGTCTACAACGTCATCAACTGCTCTAAGATCATCGTGTCCGCGATGCACGGCCCCGCGGTCGGCGCGGGCCTCGTCGTCGGGCTGCTGGCCGACATCTCGATCGCGGCGAAGAACGCACGCATCATCGACGGGCACACGCGCCTCGGCGTCGCGGCCGGGGACCATGCCGCGATCGTGTGGCCGTTGCTGTGCGGCATGGCGAAGGCCAAGTACTACCTGCTGACCTGCGAGCAGGTCAGCGGCGAGGAGGCGGAGCGGATCGGCCTGGTGTCCCTGTGCTGCGAGGAGGCCGAACTGCAGGCGAAGGCGCTCGAGGTGTCGAGGAAGCTAGCGGCCGGCGCGCAGAGCGCGTTGCGCTGGACCAAGTACAGCCTCAACAACTGGCTGCGCATGGCCGGCCCGACATTCGACGCTTCGCTTGCACTGGAATTCCTGGGGTTCGCGGGTCCCGAGGTTCAGGAGGGCATCGCCTCGCACCGCGAGAAGAGGAAGCCTAACTTCCCCGACGGGATGGCCTCCTAGGACTTCGGCGTAAGGTCGCTGAAGTCGAGGCCGTCGGCCGCATCGGAGACCGGGGCGGGCGCAGTGGACGGCGCTGCGGACGCGCCACCGCACAACCGCTCGAGGTCGCGCGCGATGCCCGCAATATCCGGTCCGACGCGGCTCTGGTAGGACATCAGGATCCGGACCGGCAGGTCGACCAGCGTCGGCTCGGGCCGGTCGCGCAGGTGCGCGGCGTTGTTGAGGGCGGGCATGATGTGCTGGCTCTTGACGCCCGCGGTCGCGCTGTCGATCCCGTTCATGACCGCCGCCTGCGCGCGCGCGATGCCCGAGAGCAGTTCTGCGAGTTGCTGTGCCGAGATTTGCAGCATGGCCATCCTCCTGGATTTGGCGCCGATGTTAACATCGGCGCATTCGCCCCGGATAGCGGCGCCCCATGCTGAAAAGAGTCCTGCTGGTCTCAGGCCTGGTCCTCGCCGTCGCGATCGCCGGCATTGCGCTGCACACCGCGTTAACGCAGGGAGACACCGTGTTCGCAGGCAAGCGCCCCTCCAACCTCGGCGTCAAGGACGGCCGGCTCGCCGCGCCGAAGCAGACGCCCAACTGCGTATCCAGCCAGGCGGATCCCGCCGACCCGGAGCACTACATCGCCCCGATCAGGTACTCCGGCAGCGCGGTCGACGCCATGGCCACCCTGCGCAGGATCGTCGACGCCGCCGGGCGCATTCTCGTAGTGAAGCACGAGGGGGGCTATCTCTACGCCGAATACAAGTCGAAGCTGATGGGGTTCGTCGACGACGTGGAGTTCCATGCCGCCGAAAAGGACGGCGTGATCCACGTGCGCTCGGCCTCGCGCCTCGGGCGCAGGGACTTCGGCGTCAACCGCGCGAGGATCGACACCATCCGCGCGCAGTTCGAGGCCGCGCGGCGCAACGCCGCGAAGGCCTAGGCTTCAGGCGAGTTCGACGATCACCGGCTGGTGGTCGGACGCCTGGGTCTCGATATCCACCTCGACCGACCTGACCCGCGGCGCGAGGTCCTCGCTGACGAAGACGAAGTCGCAGCAGTAGGGTTCCTTCGCGTACTCCTTGCCGTGCAGGCAGAACGTGGGCGGGTGCTTCCTGCCGGGATGGGCATGCACCCATGCGTCCACGAACCCGGGTTCGTTCCCCTCGAAAGGCGACAGCAGCTGCGCGTAGGCCGGGTCGTCGGTCTTCATGTTGAAGTCGCCCGTGATGATCGCGCGCCTGGGGCGCTCGAACGGCTGGAACGGGCCGGAGCCGTATTGCGAAGAGGGTCTCGCGCGCGCGTGCCCGCAGGCTTCCGAATGAAGTTCCCGCAGCCGCCCCACCTGGGCCATGCGCTGGCGCGCCGAGTAGTACTCGAGGTGCGTGGTGAGCACGCGCAGCAGCCCGAAAGGCGCCTCGACGACCGCCTCGATGGCGACGCGCTGCATGCTCGGCGTGTCGCTCTCGGCCGGCCAGGGCAGCGTGTGCCGGTAGGACTGGCGCACCTGGTAGCGTGACAGCAAGAGGTTGCCGAACTGGCGGCGCCCGCCGGCATCGTCGGGCACTTCGACCCCGATGGCGAAGATCGCGGCGTATCCCGGAAAGGCCTGCTTCAGCAACGCAACCTGGTCCTCACCGGCGGAGCCCGCCAGGGCGGGAAAGTTGACCGCCACCTCCTGGAAGCAGATCACGTCCGGGTCGGCGATCGTCCTTGCAACGTGCGCAATGCGCGCGGCATCGACCTTGCCGTCCATGCCCCGGCACCACTGGATGTTCCACTGCAGCAGCTTCAAGGTGCCTTCTCCCCATGCTTTGGCAATTCGATCCGGTCGCCGAGCGCATCGACGCGGGCGCGCAGTTCGCGCAGTTCGGCGAGGATTTCGGCTTCCCCGGTTTCGATCTTTTCCTCCTCCTCGCCCATGACCAGCGCGGACACGATGGCAATGAAGGCGCCGAACACGCCGGCGCCCGCGAACATCAGGCCCACGGCGAGGATCCGGCCCCCCGTGGTCACCGGATAGAGGCGCGAGGAACTCTGGCTGCCCAGCATCTCGAACGACCACCACAGCGCGTCCTCGGCCGTGCGGATGTTGGCGTCCGGCCCCTCTTCCAGGTTCAGGATCCCGATCGCCGAGAAGACGACGATCAGGAACGACGCCACCACGGTCGTCAGGAACACGCTGGTCGCGCGCCTCGCGAACAGCATCTTGAACACGGTGCGCACCGAGCGGATGGCGCGCAGAATGCGCAGGATGCGCACCACTCGCACGAGGCGCCCCCAGCGCAGCAGGTCGAGGCTGGGGATGCTCGACACCAGGTCGATCCATCCCCACTTGAGGTACTCCAGCCGGTCGCGCGCGGTGGCGACGTGGTAGAAGAAGTCCGCGAGGAAAACCATGCAGATCGCGGTGTCGGCCCAGCGCAGCAGTGCGGCGACGGCTTCGGGGAGTTCGAGGGCGGTCTCGGCCGCCAGCGACGCGAGCACGAACAGCGACAGCACCAGCAGCACGAGCTGCCAGAGCGTCACGCGTTGCGCTTCTGGACTGTCGGGGATTGCAGCCACCAACCACCTCCAAAACAATGCTAGCCGTCCTCGGGTGCTGCGGCTTGATCTGGCTCAAACCGGCACCCTAGCGGATCCCCGCGCGCATGAAGGACTGCACGAACTGCCTCTGGAACAGCACGAACGCGACCAGCAGGGGCGCCGAAGTCATCAGGGTCGCCGCCGTGATGATCGACCAGTCGATGCCCTGGTCGGTCGAGGAGAACACCTGCAGGCCCACCGTCAGGGGGCGCGAGCCCACCGAGTTGGTGATGATCAGCGGCCACAGGAAGTTGTTCCAGTGATAGCTGACCGAGACCAACCCGTAGGCCACGTACACGGGCCTGGCCAGCGGCACGTAGACTTTCATCAGCACCTGCAGGCTGCTCGCGCCTTCCACGCGTGCGGCCTCGTCGAGTTCCTTCGGCACGGTCTTGAAGGTCTGGCGCAGGAGGAAGATCCCGAAGGCCGAGGCCATGTAGGGCAGGCCGATGGCGGTGATCGTGTCGGTGAGGTTGAGCAGCGACATCAGCCGGTAGTTCTCCACCACCAGCACGTCCGGCATGATCATCAGCTGGACCAGAACCAGCATGAACATCACGTCCCGGCCGAAGAAGGCGAAGCGCGCGAAGGCATAGGCGGCGAGCGTGCAGAGCACCAGCTGCGCGGCGAGGACCATCGTGACGAGGATCGTTGTGTTGAGGAAGTAGCGGGCGAAGGGCGCCGCGTTCCAGGCGTTGCGGAAGTTCTCCAGCGTGAGCGGCGCTGTCAGGTCGAAGCGGGTGGAGAACTCCGCCGGGTGGAAGGCCGTCCAGATCGCGTAGGCCAGCGGCAGGATCCAGAAGAGGGCGAGCATCCAGGCGGCCGTCGTCTCGACGGCCCGGTCGAAGCCGCCGGGGTCCATGGGGTTGCGCGCGGAGTCCGGGGCCGCGCTCACTGGTAGTGCGTCCGCTTCTCTAGGAACAGGAACTGCGCCAGCGCGGCGGACGCAAGGATCGCAAGCAACACGACCGTCAGCGTGGAGGCGTAGGCCGAGTCCCAGAATTTGAAGCCCACCTCGTAGATGTAATAGAGAAGCAGCGAGCTGGCGTTGTCCGGCCCGCCCTTGGTCATGACGATCAGGTGGTCCACGAGCCGGAACGAGTTGATCACCGCATTGACCAGCACGAAGAGCGTCGTCGGCATCAGCAGGGGGAACACCACGCGCCGGAAGTAGTACCAGCGCCCCGCGCCCTCGATGGCCGCGGCCTCGGACAGCGAAGGCGGGATGGACTGCAGTGCGGCGAGGTAGAAGATCATGAAGAAGCCCGCTTCCTTCCAGATCGACACCACGATGAGGCAGCCGAGCGCGGTGGCCTGCGAGCCCAGCCAGTTGTGCGAGGGCAATCCGAGCAGTCCCGTGACCTGCTCGAGGAGCCCGTAGGTGGGGGTGAAGAAGAACAGCCAGATATTGGCCACCGCGATCATCGGCAGCACGGTGGGCGTGAAGAACGCCATGCGCAGGAACCCGCGCCCGGCGAGCCTGCCGTTGACCCAGACGGCCATCAGCAGCGCAAGCGCGATCGATACGGGGATCGTGCCGAGCGCGAACCACAGGTTGTTGGCGAGCACCTGCCAGAACACCGGGTCGTCCACCATGCCTTGGTAGTTGTCGAGGCCGACCCATGCCGCCGGCCGCGCGCCCTTGGGCGTGGAAAAGAAGCTGTGCCACAGCGTGGCCGCGGCCGGGTAGTGCGTGAAGGCGGCGAGCAGCACCGCGGCGGGCAGCAACAGCAGCCAGCCGTGGATATGGACGCTGAGGCGGTTCATCGCCGCGCTGCCCGCCGGCCCCGGGTCACTTGCGGTAGGGCTTCAGGATCCGGTCCGCTTCGCGCTGCGCGTCCTTCATCGCCTGCTCGGGCTTCTTGGTCCCGGTCAGCGCCGCCTGCAGGCCGTCGTTGAGCGCCTTGGTCACGCGCTGGTTGTCGTGCGTGGAGAGCTCGGCGACCGAGTGCTCCAGCTGGTCGCGGGCGACGGCGGCCGCGGGGAAGCCGGCGGCGTACTTGCGCATCGTGACCGTCTCCCAGGCCTGCGGCCGCACGGCGACATAGCCGGTCTCGATGCCCCACTGCGCGGCGCGCTCGGCCGACGTGATCCACTTGACGAACTTCAGCGCGGCCTGCTGCTGGGCCGGCGTCGACTTCTTGAACAGGTAGAAGTTGCCGCCGCCGGTCGGGCTGCCGCGACGCTTGCTGGCCGGCAGCATCGCCACGCCGAAGTCGAACTTGGCGTTGTTCTTCACGTTGGTGAGGTTGCCGGTGGTGGTCCACATCATCGCGATCTTCTTCTCGAAGAAATCCTTCGGCGTGGTGCCCCATTCGATGATGCCCGGGGGCATGACCTTGTGCTTCTGCGACAGGTCGACCCAGTACTGCAGCGCCTCGATCACGGCCGGGCTGTCGAAGCTCGTCTTGTCGCCGCTCTTGTTCATCAGGATCCCGCCGTTCGGCGTGGTGAAGCCCTGGAACAGCCAGTACGGGAAGCCCGAGGAGGGCACCTGCACGCCCCATTGCGTGGTCTTGCCGGCGGCATCGCGTTTGGTCAGCTTCTGCGCGTACTGCAGCATCTCCTTCCAGTTGTCGGGCGCCTTGTTCGGGTCGAGGCCGGCTTCCTTGAACATCTCCTTGTTCCAGTACAGCACGATGGTCGAGCGCTGGAAGGGGATGCCCCAGACCTTCCCGCCGGTCTGGCTGTTCTCCATGAAGGCGGGGTAGAAGCTCTTCATCCAGGCCTTGTCGTCGGCGCTGCCGGCGAGGCCCGTCCAGTCGACGATCGCGTCCTCGTCGATCAGCGTGAACATGTCGGTCGACAGCAGCACCGAGAGCACCGGCGCCTCGCCCGACTTCATCGCGGTGAGCGCCTTCACGATGGATTCCTGGTAGGTGCCGGAGTAGATCGGCTTCAGCTTGATGCCGGGGTTCTCCTTCTCGAAATCGGCGGCGAGGCTGTCGACGAGCTTGGTGATCGGGCCACCGACCGCGACCGGGTAGTAGAAGGACACCTCGGTCGTTTGCGCCGAGGCGAGCAGCGGCACCAGCGCCGCCGCCACGGTGGCGGCACATTTCCTGAGAGTTGCGTACATGGGGTTACCTCCTTGAAAAGTCATGCGACGAGCGGTGCCGGGACGGCGCTGCGCTCCACGCGCAGGCCGCTCGCGGCGTCGAATAGGTGGATGGCATCGCCGTCCCAGGCGAGTTTTGCCTCGCTGCCGGGCGCAAGCCCGACCTGTCCCGGCAGTCGTGCGTTCAGGCGTTCGCCGCCGATGTGGCAGGCGACGATCGAATCAGCGCCCAGGTACTCGACCGACTCGACGAGCGCCGGGAGGCCCTCCGCGCCGAGCCGGACATGCTCGGGCCGCACGCCGAGCAGGAGGCCTTCGCCCGTGATCGACGGGAGCGACACCACGTTCATCGGCGGCGTGCCTATGAAGCGCGCGGCGAAAACGCTCGCCGGGCGCGCGTAGAGTTCCGCCGGGCTCGCGTCCTGCACGATCCGCCCTTCCTGCATCAGCACCACCTGGTCGGCCATGCTCATGGCCTCGGTCTGGTCATGGGTCACGTAGACCATCGTGATGCCGAGTTCCTGCTGCAGCCCACGGATTTCGCGCCGCATGTCGTGGCGCAGCTGGGCGTCCAGGTTCGACAAGGGTTCGTCCATCAGGCACACCGAGGCCTCGGCGATGATCGCCCGGCCGAGCGCCACGCGCTGCTGCTGTCCGCCGGAAATCTGCGAGGGCTTCCTCTCGAGGAGCTTGGCGAGGCCGAGCAGGCCGGCCACCCGTTTCAGGCGCGTAGCCTGCTCGGACGCGGAAACGCCCCTGACCTTGAGGCCGAAGAGGATGTTCTCCGCGACCGACAGGTGCGGGAACAGCGCATAGGACTGGAACACCATCGAGATGTGGCGCTGTGCGGGGGGCAGGGAAGTGACGTCGCGGCCGCCGATCAGCACGCGGCCCGAGGTCACCTGCTCCAGCCCGGCTATGAGCCGCAATGTCGTGGACTTGCCGCACCCGGACGGCCCGAGCAGCACCGCGAAACTGCCGGCCGGGGTCTCGAAGCCGACCCGGTCGACCGCGCGCGCCTCTCCCCATGCCTTGGTGACGTCCTGCAGGCAGATTGCGGACAACGGGGGTCTCCTCCGGGCGCCGGGGGTTGGTGGTGCGGATGGCGCGAAAAGCCGGCATTTTATTGCCGTTTTGTTTCAGCCACGTTAACGGACAATCCGATTCGGTGTCAAAAGCGGTGCATGCGATGCTGGCAAGGCGCGCGCGTCCGGTCTAGAGTGACCGTCGGTCTTCGCCTTGTTGCAAGGAGGTTGCAATGAATGCTGCACTGCGACTCTTGTTTTGCATCGCCGCCCTGGCGGTCGACGGCGCGCACGCGCAGGACAAGGCCCGGGACGAAGCCCCGGAATCGCTGTCGGCCGTGGTCCGGGTCAAGGCGCGCATCCTGCCCAACGCCCGTTCGGCCGAGACGCTCGGCACGCAGCGCGAGGGCAATGGCGTGCTGATCCGCGACAACTACGTGCTGACGATCGGCTACCTCGTGATCGAAGCCGAAGGCATCGAAGTGGTCTCGGCCGAGGGTCGCGTCGTGCCGGCCACCCTGGCAGGCTACGACCACGCCAGCGGCTTCGGCGTGCTGCGGCTGATCACGCCGATCGACGCGAGGCCCATGCCGCTGGGCGACGCGAAGGACCTGGCCGAGCGCGACCCCGTGATGGTGGCCGCCCATGGGGGCCGTGAGGGCGTGAGCCTCGCTTACGTAGTGTCGCGGCGCCCGTTCACGGGCAGCTGGGAATACATGCTCGAGTCCGCCATCTTCACCTACCCGCCGGTCATGAACTGGTCGGGCGCTGCGCTGATCGGTCCCAAGGGCGACCTGCTCGGGATCGGCTCGCTGGTCGTGGCCGACGCGATGAGCCCGGGCACGCAGTCCCCGGGGAACATGTTCGTGCCGGTCGACCTGGTGAAACCGATACTCGACGACCTGATCGAGAAGGGGCGCGCCGGCCCGGTGCGCCCGTGGCTCGGCATGTCGACCGAGGAGTTCCGCGGGCGCCTGTTCGTGTCGCGGCTCTCGCCCGACGGGCCGGCCGCGCGCGCGGGCCTGCATCGCGGCGACATCCTCGTAGGCGTGGGCGGCGAGGAGGTCGCGTCGCTGGCCGACTTCTACCGCAAGGTGTGGGCGCGCGGCGGCGCCGGTGTGGAGATCCCGCTGCGGGTATTGCAGGGCACGCAGATCCGCGAGGTCAGCGTGCGCTCCATCGACCGCGTGGACTACTTCCGCGCCAGGCCGACGCTCTAGGACGCGCCACGGGGACACATGGGCAACGTTGCACTTACCGACGAGGAACGCGCCGAGATCGAGGGCCGGATCCGCGAGCTCGAGATCGAGCACGGCGACCTCAACGACATCATCGACCGCCTCGCCCTGCACGTGACGCAGGACCAGCTCCAGCTCAAGCGCCTGAAGAAGCGGAAGCTCTTCCTGAAGGACATGCTCACGCGGCTGCGCGATCGCCTGATCCCGGACATCCGCGCTTGATCGCGCTGATCCAGCGCGTCCTCGAGGCCAGGGTGGTCGTCGGCGGGGAGACGGTGGGCGCGACCGGGCCCGGCATCCTCGCGCTGGTCGGCGTAGAGAAGGGCGACGCCGAAACGCAGGCACTGCGGCTGGTGGAGCGCCTTCTCGGCTACCGGATCTTCCCCGATCCGGCGGGCAAGATGAACCTGTCCCTCGCGGACACCGCCGGCGGGCTGTTGCTGGTGCCGCAGTTCACGCTCGCGGCCGATACCCACAAGGGCACGCGGCCGAGCTTTTCGTCGGCGGCACCGCCGGACGAGGGCCTGCGGCTGTTCGACCGTTTTGTCGCCCTTGCACGCGAACGGCATGCGCAGGTGGAGACCGGGCGCTTCGGCGCCGACATGAAGGTCGGCCTCGTCAACGACGGGCCGGTGACCTTCTGGCTGCAGGTGAAGCCGGATCCCGCCTAGGTTTCGAAGGTCTTGAAATCGGCCGGCGCGACGATCTCCATCATTTCCACGTCCTTCGAGTGCGCAAGCTCGCGGTGGCGGATGTTCGGCGGCTGCTGGAAGCAGGTGCCTTTCTTCATCGTCACGACGCCGACGCCTTCGTACTCGAACCGGATCCAGCCCTTCAGCACGTAGACGAACTGCAGCCTGCAGTCGTGCCGGTGCCATTCGCCCTCGGGCGCGCGGCCCGGCCGGGCGCGGATCACGTGCGCCACCACCTTGCCCTTGGACGCCTTCGCGATGCCGAGGTCGCGGTACTCGAAATAGTTCCGCAGCCCGCGCTTCTCGAATTTCGTGTCCCCAAGGTGGTTCACCGTGAATTCCTTCGCCCGCTTCTTCGCCGCCGCGGTCATCGTCTTCATGTGCGCTCCTTCAGCATGGGTTCGTCCCGGAAAATACGCTCGTCCATCAACTTGAGATCGGGTGCGACAGGCACCGGCGCCGCGAGCTGGTCGAGCACGTCGCGCTGCAGGTCCACGCCCGGCGCGATCTCGGTCAGCGTGAGGCGCCCGTCGCGCAGGTCGAACACCGCGCGCTCGGTCACGTAGAGCACCCTGGTGCCCTTGCCCGCCGTGTAGGGGCCGTTGAAGGACAGGTGCCCGACCTTGTGCACGACCTTCTTCACCGTGCCTTCCTTCAGGATCTCGAGCCTGCCCCCGGCCGCCCGCACGTGGATGCCGTTGGCGGTGAGCGAGCCCATGAACACCACTTCCCTGGCGGTCTGCGTGATGTTGATGAAGCCGCCGACGCCGGCGACCCGGTCGCCGAACCTGGAGACGTTCACGTTGCCGTGCAGGTCCATCTCTGCAAGTCCCAGGAACGCGATGTCGAGGCCGCCGCCGTCGTAGAAGTCGAACTGCTCGGCGTGCGAGACGATCGCGTCGGGGTTGGCCGAGGCGCCGAACGAGGGCGGCTGCGCCGGCGTCCCGCCGATGGGGCCGGATTCCACGGTCATGACGAAGTCCGACAGGCCTTCCTCCCGTGCGACCTGCCCGACGCCGGCGGGCATGCCCGTGCCGAGGTTCACGATCGGGCGCTTCCACTTCTGCAACTCGAACATCGCGCGGCGCTGCACGACCTTGCGCAGGTCGAGCTGCAGCGGCTTCACCTCGTGCGGCTGCTCGCGGCGGTCGCCGGTGTAGGCCGGGTTGTAGTCCTCGCCGTAGGTCTGCCAGTGGTCCTCAGGGTGCTCGGCCACGCTCACGTAGTCGACGAGGATCCCCGGCACGCGCACGAGGTGCGGGTGGATCGAGTGCTTCCCGACCAGGCGCTTGACCTGCACGATGACGATGCCGCCCGAGTTGTGTGCGGCTTGCGCAAGCGACAGCACGTCGTTGTGGAACACCTCGTGCTCCATGCTGATGTTGCCGTCGGGGTCGGCCGACGTCCCGCGCAGGATCGCGCAATGCAGCGGGAACGCGGGGTAGAAAAGGCATTCCTTGCCGCGGAGCATGATCAGCTCGACGAGTTCCTCGGTCGTGCGCGCATTCAGCCTGCCGCCGTCGTAGCGCGGGTCGACAAAGGTATGCAGGCCGATCTGCGAGATCACGCCGGGTTTCTTGCCGGCGATGGCACGGAACATCTGCGCCATGACGCCCTGCGGCCAGTTGTAGGCCTCCACCTTGTTCGCCACCGCCAGCGCGCCGAGGCGGGGCGCCGCGCCCCAGTGCCCGCCGATGATGCGGCGGACCATGCCCTCGTGGCCGAAGCGCCCGGTGCCGCGCGTGGCGCGGTCGCCCTGCCCGGCGGCATAGAGCAGCGTCAGGTCGCGCGGGTGCCCGGTGGCGAGGAAGCGGTTCTCGATTTCGGTGGACAGGCCCTCGGGGTGGCCGGAGCCGGTGAATCCCGAGGTGGAGACGGTCCATCCGTCCTGGACTAGGGCCGCAGCTTCGGCGTAGGAAATGAGTTTCATCGCCGCAGGATTCTAGCGGGTCTCCCACGGCGCGAGAAACCGCGTTGGCGGGCCGGGGCGATTCGGCGTAAGCTTTCCCCATAATTATTAGACGCCTGCGGGACCTCCCTCCCGCACACACTCCCAAGATGTTTGACCAGTTCGTCGGCACCAAGCCGGTCGAGGAGCGCCACCGGCTCGATACTGCGCGCCTCGACGCGTACATGCGCTCGAACGTCGAAGGCTATTCGGGCAGCCTCGAGGTGGCGCAGTTCAAGGGGGGCCAGTCCAACCCCACCTACCGGCTTTCGGCCGGCGGCAGGAACTACGTGCTGAGGAAGAAGCCGCCCGGCAAGCTCCTGCCCTCGGCCCATGCGGTCGACCGCGAGTTCCGCGTGATCAAGGCCCTGCACGGTGCGGGCTTTCCCGCGCCGCGACCGTACGCGCTGTGCGAGGACGAAGGCGTCATCGGCACCGCGTTCTACATCATGGACTGCGTCGAGGGCCGCGTGCTGTGGGACCAGTCGCTGCCGGGGATGTCAAAGACGGAACGTTTCGCGATCTGGGACGAGCTGAACCGCGTCATCGCGCAGCTGCACGCGATCGACTACAAGGCCGCGGGGCTGGAGACCTTCGGCAAGCCCGGCAACTACCTCGAGCGCCAGATCGGCCGCTGGACCAAGCAGTACCTTGCATCGGAAACGCAGAAGATCGAGGCGATGGACAACCTGATCGCGTGGCTGCCGAAGAACATCCCGGCCGGTGACGAGACCACCGTCGTGCACGGGGATTTCCGCCTCGACAACACGATCTTCCACCCGACCGAGCCGCGGATCCTCGCGGTGCTCGACTGGGAGCTGTCGACGCTCGGCCACCCGATCGCGGACTTCTCGTACCACTGCATGAGCTGGCACATCCCCTCGGGCAAGTTCCGGGGCATCGCCGACATCGATTACGAAGCGCTCGGCATCCCGACCGAGCAGCAGTACATCGACATGTACTGCAAGCGCACCGGGCGCGCGGGCATCGACCCGTCGACCTGGGATTTCAACATGGCCTACAACCTGTTCCGGATCGCCGGCATCACGCAGGGCATTGCCAAGCGGGTGGTCGACGGCACGGCTTCCAGCGCGCATGCGGTCGAGACCGGGTCGAAGGCGCCGCTGCTGGCCGAACTCGGCTGGGCGCAGGTCGAAAAGATATTGAAGAGAAGCGGCCGGGCCGCATAGGAGACGACCATGGATTTCGAATATTCAGCGCGCGTGCAGGACCTCAGGAAGCGGCTCATCGCCTTCATGGACGAGCACATCTACCCGAACGAGCCCGCGTACTACGCGCATGTGCGCGGCGACAAGCGCTGGACGCCGGTGCCGATCATCGAGGAACTGAAGCCCAAGGCGCGCGCCGCCGGCCTGTGGAACCTCTTCCTGCCGCACTCGAAGCGCGTGCCGGAGGGCCTGTCGAACCTCGAGTACGCGCCGCTGTGCGAGATCATGGGCCGCGTGACCTGGGCGCCGGAGGTGTTCAACTGCTCCGCGCCCGACACCGGCAACATGGAGACCATCGAGCGCTACGGTACCGAGGAGCACAAGCGCCAGTGGCTGGACCCGCTGCTGCGCGGCGAGATCCGTTCCGCGTTCCTGATGACCGAGCCCGCGGTGGCCAGCTCGGACGCGACCAACATCCAGTGCCGCATCAAGCGCGAAGGCGACAACTACGTCATCAACGGCACCAAGTGGTGGTCCTCGGGCGCCGGTGACCCGCGCTGCAAGGTCTACATCGTGATGGGCAAGACCGACCCGGACAACGCCTCGCGCCACAGCCAGCAGTCGATGATCCTCGTTCCCGCCGACACGCCGGGAGTGAAGATCCTGCGCTACCTGCCGGTGTTCGGCTACGACGACGCGCCGCACGGCCACATGGAGATCGAGCTGAAGGACGTCAAGGTTCCCGCCTCGAACATCCTGCTGGGCGAGGGCCGCGGCTTCGAGATCGCGCAGGGGCGCCTGGGGCCGGGCCGCATCCACCACTGCATGCGCCTCATCGGCCAGGCGGAGCGTGCGCTGGAAAAGATGTGCAAGCGCGCGACCTCCCGCACTGCCTTCGGCCGCACGGTGGCCGAGCAGGGCGTGACGCGCGAGCGCATCGCCGAGTCGCGCATCATGATCGACTCGACGCGCTTCATGGTGCTGCACGCGGCCTGGAAGATGGACGTCGCCGGCAACAAGGTCGCCAAGCAGGAGATCGCGATGATCAAGGTGCTCGCGCCGACCATGGCCTGCCAGGTGATCGACTGGGCCATGCAGGTGCACGGCGGCGGCGGCGTGTCGGACGACTACGGCCTCGCCAACGCCTACGCGCATGCGCGCACGCTGCGCTTTGCCGACGGCCCGGACGAGGTGCACCGCAACGCGATCGCCAAGCAGGAGATCGCGAACCAGACCTCGATCGCCGAGGCGCTGGCGACGAAGAAGTAGGGTTCCCCCAGGGGCTTTGAGGGCGCCGGGCTAGTCGATCCTGACGTTCATCTCGCGGATCGACTTGCCCCAGCGCTCGTAGTCGCGGGCGTAGGCTTTCGCGAAGGCCTCGTGCGGCAGGCCCACGACTTCGCCGCCGAGTGCCTCCAGCTTCGCCTTCACCTCGGGATTCGCGAGCGTCTTCACGATGTCCGCGGAGAGCTTCGCGACCACCGGCGCGGGCGTGCCCGCCGGCGCGAAGATCCCCAGCCACAGCGTCGACTCGAATCCCGCGTAGCCCAGCTCACCCATCGTCGGCACGTCCGGCAGCGTGGACGAGCGCTTCGGCGCGGCGATCGCGAAGGCCTTCAGCTTGCCGCCCTTCAGCTGCGTCGAGGCCGACAGGATCGGGTCGAACATCAGCGCGACCGACCCGGAGTACATGTCGAGGTAGGCGGGCGCCGAGCCCTTGTAGGGGATGTGCGGCATGTCGACCTGGGCGACCTGCTTGAAGAGCTCGCCGGTGAGGTGGTTGAGCGTGCCGTTGCCCGGCGATGCGTAGGCGTACTTGCCGGGGTTCCCCCTGGCCAGCGCGACCATCTCCTTCAGCGAGTTCGCCGGCACCTTCAGCGTCGAGACCAGCACCAGCGGGACGTCCGCCACCAGCGTGACCGGGATGATGTCCTTCATCGGGTCGTAGGGCAGGCCCTTGTAGAGGTTGGGTGCGATCGCGTGCGTGCCCATGGTCCCGCTCATGATCGTGTAGCCGTCGTGCGGCGCCCGCACCATCTCGGCGGTCGCGAGCGTACCTCCGGCGCCGGGCTTGTTCTCGACCGAGATGGCCTGGCCCCAGGTCGCGGAGAGCTTTTCCGCGAGCACCCGCGCGGTGATGTCCGACGCCGCCCCGGGCGTGAACGGGATCAGCCAGCGCACCGGCTTGGAAGGCCAGGCCTGCGCGTGCACCGGTGCGGCGCAGGCAAGACCGAGCAGGCAGGCGAGGGTGCGGATCGATACGTTCATTGCGTGCTCCCGGGAGTCGATGCCGGTAAGCGAGCAAGGCCTGTGCCATCACCCGGGGGCGCGCCGGGCCCTTGTCTATAATGCCCCCTCCACGGAGGAGGAGTCCCATGCCCAAGCTATGCGGTTTCCGCGTCAGCAACTACCACAACAAGGTGCGCCTCGCGCTGCTCGAGAAGGGCATCGCGCACGAGGAGGACGCCAACTGCCGCCCCTCGCAGAAGGACGAGTGGGTCGCACGCTCGCCGCTCGGCAAGGTGCCGATCCTCGAGGTCGACGGTGCGGCGCTGGCCGAGTCGCAGGTGATCTGCGAGTACCTCGAGGACGCCTACCCGCAGGTCCCGCTGTACCCGAAGGACCCGCTGGCGAAAGCCCGCGTGCGGGAGCTGATCACGGTGATCGAGCTGCACTTGGAGCTCGTCGCGCGGCGCCTGTACGGCGGCGTGTTCTTCGGCGGGACGGTGTCGGACGAGACGAAGAAGGAAGTCGAGCGCGACCTCGCCAAGGGCGTGCGCGCGTTCGCGAAGCTCGCCAAGTTCGGACCCTTCGTCGCCGGGAAGGACTTCACGCTGGCCGACTGCTCGGCTTTCGTGAACCTGCCGCTGGTCACCATGGCGACCAAGCTCGCCTACGGGCGCGACTTCCTCGAAGGCCTGCCGCAGGTGAAGCCCTACATCAGGATGCTCGGTGAGCGGCCGCACTTCGCCACAGTGCATGCCGACCGCAAGGAAGCCCAGGACGCCGCCGCCGCGGCCGCCGCGGCGAAAAAGGCAGGGTGAGGCTCCACACGCTGGGCACGGGCGGGCCGCGGCCCGACCCGGAGCGCAATTCCGCCTGCCACGTGCTCGAGGCGGGCGGGGCCAGGCTGATGTTCGACGTGGGTCGCGGCGCGATCCAGCGCATCGCGCAAAAGGGCTTCGCCTTCGCCGACATCGGGCCGCTGTTCGTGACCCACCACCACGTCGACCACATCGGCGAGCTGTCCAACTACCTGATCACCAGCTGGCTCGCGGGGCGCCGCAAGCCCCTGCGCATCTACGGGCCGCCCGGCACGGCGGGCATCGTCGACGTGCTGGTGAAGTCGGTCTACGACCGCGACATCGCATTCCGCACCGAGGGCGAGACCGCGTTCGGCCCGTTCATCGGCGCCGAAGTCACCGAGGTCACGGCCGGGCCCGTCGCCGAAGGCGAGGGCTGGAAGGTGAGTTGCGAGGAGATGGAGCACGGCCACGGCCTGCCGTTCGGCAAGGCTTTCCTTGCGCGCTGGCGGTGCCTTGCGTACCGCGTGGAAGCTGAGGGGAAGGTGTTCAGCTTCAGCGGCGACGCGGTGATTTGCGAGCCGCTGATCCGCATCGCTTCGGGCGCCGACCTGCACCTGCAGTGCTGCTACATGGCGGCGTCGGAAATGCAGGGCGGGCATTTCAAGGGCGTGGGCAAGTACACGCTGGCCTGCTCGGACACCGCGGGCAGGATTGCCGCGCGGGCCGGCGTGAAGCGGCTGGTGCTGACGCACTTCCGGCAGACCACCCCGGCACTGATCGACGACATGCGCGCGGATATCGCGGCGGACTACGCCGGCCCGGTCGAGTTCTCCGCAGACCTCGCCGAATTCCTAGTCTAGTTTCGCGCCTGTCGAGACGACGAGCTTCTTCCACTTCGCCGCCTCGTCCTGGATGAAGCGGCCGAACTCGGGCGCGGTCATGCCGCCGGGCTCGGAGCCGAGCGTCATCAGCTTTTCAGCCACGTCGGGGGTCCGCAATGCCTTCACGATCTCGGCGTTGAGCTTGGCGGTGACCTCGGCCGGCATGCCCGCCGGCCCGACGATCCCGCCCCAGCCGTAGAGGTCGTAGCCCCTGAGGCCCGCCTCGTCGAGCGAGGGCAGGTCGGGCAGCAGGCGCGAGCGGTTCTTCGTCGTCACGGCCAGCGCGCGGGTACGGCCCGCCTTCACGTGCGGGATCGCGGAGACCGCAGTGTCGAACATGACCTGCACCTGCCCGCCGATCAGGTCGGTCTGCGCGGGCGCCGAGCCCTTGTACGGCACGTGCACCATCTGCACACCCGCGATCTGGTTGAACAGTTCGCCGGCGAGGTGGGGCGGGCTGGCGTTGCCGATCGAGGCGAAGTTGATCGCGCCGGGTTTCGATTTGGCTAGCGCCACCAGCTCGGCCACGGTCTTTGCCGGGACGCCCGGGTTCTCCACCAGCACCAGCGGGAACACGCCGAGCAGCGCCACCGGCGTGAAGTCCTTCGCGAGGTCGTAGGGCACCTTCGGGAACAGGCTGGGGTTGATCGCCAGCGCCGCGGGGAAGTACAGCAGCGTGTAACCGTCGGCCGGGGACTTCACCAGCAGGTCGGCCGCGATGTTGCCGCTTGCGCCGGGGCGCGCGTCGACGATGATCGGCTGGCCCATCGCCTCGGTGAGCTTCTGGCCGACGAGGCGCACCTGCGTCTCGCCGCCCGAGCCGGGCGGGAAGCCGATGATGACCTTGATGGGCTTGCTGGGATAGGGCTGGGCCGTGGCGGCCAGCGCGCTTGCGGCCAGCGCGAGGCCGGCGAGCAGGGTGATCGGTTTCATGGCGGATCCCTCGGGTGTATTCGGGCAGTGTAATTCAGGCATGCAATGGCCGTGCCACAATGCCTGTTATGCATGAACTGGCTGAACTGCGCGACTACGTGCGCTTCTTCGTGACGCTGCTGGCGGTGCTCGATCCCTTCCTCGCGGTGCCGATCTATGTCGGCGCCACCGCCGCGCGCAGCGAGGACTACCGCCGGGCGCTGTCACGGGTGGTCACGCTCACCGTGTTCGCGGTGCTCGCGACCAGCGCGGTGGTCGGCGAGGAATTGCTGTCCCTGATGGGCGCCAGCCTGCCGGCGTTCCGCGTCGGCGGCGGGCTCGTGCTGCTGCTGATGGCGCTGGCGATGCTGAACGCGCAGGCCGGCGGCGTGCGGCAATCGGAGGCCGAGGCCGAGGAACTGGAAGCCGGGCGCCTGTCCGGCGTCGTGCCGCCGTGCCGCTGCTGGCCGGGCCCGGCGCGATCAGCACCACGATCATCGCGGCGGAAGCCGGCGGCTTCGGCCACCGGCTGGCGATCGTGCTGTGCATCTTCTGCGTGTGCGCCGGGCTGTGGGTCATGCTCAGGCTCGCGCACCTGATCGCGTCGCGGGTCGGCCAGACCGGGTTGAACATCGCCACGCGCCTGCTCGGGCTCCTTCTTGCCGCGATCGCCATCCAGACGATGGCCGAGGGGATGAAGGGGTTGTTCCCGGTGCTGGCGGGGTAGCGGTTGTTGTGTTTTTGAACAACGATATTGACCCCACCGTCGCTCCTGTAGAGGAGGTATGAGTCCACCGGTATCGAAACCCGCTTCACCAGCCTAGCCTTCATGGGCTGGGCGCAGGCCCACGGGATTCGTCGCATCCTGATCCAACCGGGCCGGCGGATGCAGAACGGCGACATCGAGAGCTTCAACGGCAAGTTCCGGGGCTTGCGGCGTGGGAGGGACGGATTCTCGGGATCGGTTAGCCTTCATTTTGTCCATTATTGACTTTTGTCCACCAAAAGTGGAATATCTAATCCGGTGGACAAAATGACCCCCGAAGACGACCTCATCGAACGCGCCCTGGCCGCCGCCCGCACCCACGGGCTGACGGCACGCGTGACCCAGACCGAACCCCAGCCAGACGCAGGCCTGCGGCCCGATGCGGTGGTCGAACTCGGGCATGGCGCGGAGCGGACCCGCTTTCTGGTCGAAGCCAAGCGCACCGTGACGCCCGCGACGATCGGTCCCATCGCGCACCACGTCGCCCGGCTGGGCGAAGAGGCGCTGCTGATCACGCACTACGTCACGCCACCTCTCGCCGAGCAACTCAGGCGCGAAAAAATCGCGTTCCTCGACACGGCAGGCAACGCGTTCATAGACCGGCCGCCGCTGTTCGTATGGGTCAAAGGCCAGAAGCCGGAGACGGCGCAAGTCCCGGCGGAGACGGGCCGGGCGTTCCAGCCCACCGGCCTGCAGGTTCTGTTCGCGCTGCTCTGCGACCCGAAGGTGGTGAATCGCCCTTACCGCGAAATCGCCAAGATGGCGGGTACCGCGCATGGCACGGTGGGCTGGGTCATGGCGGACCTGCAGCAGCTGGGATTCGTGCGCGACGTGGCGGGAAAGCGCGGAACGCGCAGGCTCTACAACCTCGAGCGGCTGCTGCCCCAGTGGGTCGAGGCCTACGCGAGGATGCTGAGGCCGCGTACGCTGATCAAACGCTTTTACGTCCCCCGCATCGACACGTGGCGGGATTGGCATCCCGAAGAGCACGGTGGGCTGTGGGGCGGCGAGCCGGCCGCCGCGCTGATGACCAAATATCTTCGGCCAGGCGAACTGACCATCTACGCCGAAAAGCTGCCCGGGCTCCTGGCGGTGCAAAGGCAGTTCAGGCAGACACCGGAGCCGGGAAACACCGCGATCGTCGACGTGCGCCGGAATTTCTGGGATCTCCCGGGTGACGTCAACTATCCGAACATTGTTCCGCCTCTGCTCGTGTACGCGGACCTGCTGGCAACTGGTGACGCGCGGTGCCTGGAAACGGCGCAGATGATCTACAAGACCCATGTCGTTCGACTTTACGAACCGGCCTGAACTGTCTTCCCTCGCGCTGGTGGTGAGCGCGCTCGAACGCGTAGCAGTGCCCCTGGGGTGCGACTACTGCGTGATTGGCGCCACCGCCCGCGACTTGTCGTTGCACCATGCCTTCGGGATAGACATTGCTCGCGCGACCGAAGACGTGGACTTTTCCGTGGTCGTGCGCGACTGGGATGCGTTCACCGGCCTGCGAGGCAGCCTGATCGGCAGTGGTGCATTCGCCGAGCGGGGTGGGGTGGCCACCCACAAGCTGCGTCATGTCGCTACGAAACTGCCTATCGACGTGGTCCCGTTTGGCGGAATCGAACGCCCGGATCGCACCATCGCCTGGCCTCCCGATCACGCAGAGGTCTTCGATTGCCTTGGGTTGCGCGAAGCCATGGCGACATCCTCCATGGCGATACTGCCGGGTGGAACTAAAGTGCGCGTTCCCTCGATCCCCGCGCTCGCAACGCTGAAACTGACCGCCTGGCGCGACCGCAAGCACACCCACCCCGGCCGCGATGCGGGGGATCTCGTTCTTTACCTCCGGCACTACGTCACCTGCGGAAACATGGACCGCCTCGCATCCGACCACGGCGACATACTGGATGACCCGGAGTTCGACTATGAGCCCGCGGGGGCGCGCCTGCTGGGGCGGGATATTCGAGCGATGCTCGAACCCGACGCAGTGCCAAGCCTGCAAGGCATACTGGCGCCGGAAGCGGATCTCGATGGGCCACAACTGATGGCCGCACAATCGGGGCTGGCGGTCCCGCAGGCAATGCGGCTGATTCAGGCGCTCTTCGTGGGACTGTCGGAATCCAAAAAGCAAAATGCATCATGAACCCGGCATCCCTTGTCCAGAAGCCAAGCTGCGCCGCGTGATCGTGGACGATCTCGAGGCGGCACTGGAGCAGTTCAGGCTGATCGCGAACGACCTGGGATCAGCCGCAGACGCGGCTTAATCCTCCTGACCCCAGGGCCGCACCGCCTTCACCCTTACCTCCAGCCCCAGCCCCGCCGCCGCCTCGACCAGCCGGTCGAAGCTGAACACGTCCTCGCCCGCGGCGAGGCGCCACATCTGCTGGCGGTCGAAGCCCATGGCCTCTGCGGCTTCCGGGCGGGTCAGGTGCAACTCTTCGATCCGCCTGAGCATGCGCGCACGCAGTTCGTCGCGCAGCCCGCGGCTGGGTGAGGCGGTCGGCATGGCGGCTCCCCGGGTGCTGTGTTGTTCTATTTAACAACACAACTGCCATGAATACCAGTCTTGTTCTAGGGACGCCAAACCATAATGTAAAGTTTTTCGTCCCCGGCCGGACCGCCGCTCACTCGAACTTCAGCTTCGCGTCCCGGGTGAACTGCGACCATTTCTCGTAGTCCTTGCGCTGGAACTCGGCCAGCTGCTGCGGCGTGCTGCCGGTGATTTCCACGCCCGACGCGACCAGCTTCCTGCCGACCTCGGGGTCGGCCAGCGTGGCGAGGAACTCGCGGTTGAGCCGGGCGATCACGGCCTCGGGCGTGCCCGCCGGGGCATAGATGCCCATCCACGAATACGCTTCGTACCCGGGGAACCCGCTCTCGGACATCGTCGGCACGTCCGGCAGGTCGGCCATGCGCTTCGTGCCCGTGACCGCGAGGGCCTTCAGCTTGCCGGCCTGCAGGTTGCCCTTCGTCGCCGCATACGAGAAGAAGCCGTAGGCGACCTCGCCGGTGATCATCGCCTGGATGGCGGGTCCGCCGCCCTTGTAGGGGACGTGGACGACCTGTGTCCCGGCGAGGCTGTTGAGCAGCTCGGAGTGCAGCCGGTTCGAGCTGCCCGAACCGATCGAGGCGAAGTTGAACTTGCCGGGCTGCGACCTGGCGAGCGCGATGAACTCGCCGAGCGTCTTCGCCGGCAGGCCGCCCCACGCGGCCATCACCAGCGGCAGGCGGACCAGCAGCGTCACCGGCGCGAAGTCCTTGAAGGTGTCGTACGGCAGGTCCTTCATGACGATGGGGTTGATGGTGTGCGTGTCCCACGACAGGAACAGCGTGTAGCCGTCGGGCGCCGACTTCGCGACGAAGTTCGTCGCCAGGGCACCGCCCGCGCCCGGCTTGTTGTCGATCAGCACGGGCTGGCCGAAGCGCTCGGCGAGCTTGGGCTGGATGGTGCGCGCGATGATGTCCGTGGCGCCGCCGGGCCCGAAGGGGATGACGAAGTTCAGCGGCTTGGACGGGAACGTGCCCTGCGCGCCCGCGGGCGCTGCGAGCACGGCGCAGGCGGCAAGCGCCGCGCCCAGTATCCCGCGGGACGTCCTCGATGGTTTGGTGTGATGCATGCCTGCCTCCTGTGGTTTTTTAGACGACTACCTTGCGCGCGCGCAGGTCCGTGACCTGCGCGGGCGTGTACCCGAGTTCCGCGAGCACTTCGTCGGTGTGCTCGCCGCGACCGGGCGCATGCCGCCGGATGGACGGGTCCATGCGCGAAAAGCCGATCGGCATGCCGACCACGTCGAGCTCGCCGAGCTTCGGGTGCGACATGCGCTTGAGCGCGGGGCGGTTTTCCGCCTGCGCGTCGTTGAGCGCCTGGTCGATCGAGTTGACCGGCGTGGCCGGCACGCCGGCCTGCTCGAGGTGCGCGAGCAGCGGCGCGCGGTCGTGGCCGGCAATGGCCGCGGCCACCGCGCTCTCGACTTCGGTGCGGTGCGCGACGCGTGACAGGTTGGTCGCGAAGCGCGCGTCGTCGAGCATCGCGTCGAGCCCGAGGGCGCGCGCGATGCGCTGCCACAAGCGGTCGTTGCCGCCGGCGACGAACACCCATTGCTCGTCCCTGCAGCGGAAGTTGCGGTAGGGCACCAGCGAAGGGTGCGCCGAGCCCAGCGCCTTCGGCACGGTGCCGGTCAGCAGGTAGCTCTGCGCCTGGAAATTCAGCAGGCCGATCGCCGTGTCGAAGAGCGACCCGTCGACGCGCTGCCCCAGCCCGGTCTTCTGGCGGTGCAGGATCGCGTTCACCACGCCGAAGCTGCACAGGGTGCCGGTCATGATGTCGAGCGCGGATACGCCGCAGCGCACCGGCGCGGCGCCGGGCTCGCCGGTGATCGACATGATCCCGCTGAAGGCCTGCATCAGCGCCTCGTAGCCCGCCTCGGCGGCGCGCGGGCCGCTGCGCCCGAAGGCCGACACCGAGCAGTAGATCAGCCGCGGGTTCGCGCGCTCGAGCGCTTCGTAGCCCAGCCCGAACGATTCCATCGTGCCCGTGCGGAAGTTCTCGATCAGCACGTCGGCCTTGCACGCCAGGTCCGCCAGGATCCGCGCGCCGTCGGGGGATTTCAGGTCGAGCGCGATGGCGCGCTTGTTGCGGTTGTTCATCAGGTAGCTGCCCGACTCGCCGTCCTTCTGCGGCGGCCAGGTGCGCGACTCGTCGCCGCCGTGCACGTCCTCTACCTTCAGGACGTCGGCGCCCATGTCGCCGAGCATCGCGCCGCAGACCGGCCCGGCCAGCACACGCGAAAGGTCGAGCACGCGGATGCCGTAGAGCGGCAGCGCGTTCGCGCCGGTTGGGTTCATTTCTGCTCCAGGGTGGCTAAAGGGGGGAGAACCGGGGTGGGTCGAACGCGGTCACCGGCGGCGCTTCGCCGTCGAACCGCTCGACTTCCACCATGGTCGTGTGCGCGCTGCAGCCCTGCGTGAGCCGCGAGGTGCCGCGGTCGAGCGTGAGGACGTTGGCGTTGCCGTGCTTGTCGAGCGTGCCGGCCTCCGAGGCGTCGAGCGGGTCGTACCACGCGCCGGTGGCCATCTGCACGACCCCGCGCATGAGCCCGGCCTCCAGCCTCGCGCCGGCGAGGCACGCGCCGCGCGCGTTGTGGACGCGCACGATGTCGCCCTCGGCGATTCCGCGCTCGGCCGCATCCTCCGGGTTCAGTCGCACCGGCTCGCGGCCGCGGACCTTGCCCTCGAGGCTCAGCACGCCGTGGTCGTACTGGCTGTGCAGCTTGTTGGAAGGCTGGTTGGAGAGCAGGTGCAGGCGCCAGGGACTGTCCTTCGGCCCGCCCACCCACTCCGAGGGTTCCAGCCACACGGGGTGGCCGGGGCAGTCGTCGTAGCCGAACCCGGCGATCGTGGCAGAGTGGATCTCGATGCGGCCCGAGGGTGTCGGCAGTGGATTGGCCTGCGGGTCGGCGCGGAACGCGGCGAGGAACACCGCGGGGTCCTTGGGCAGCGCCATCTCAAGCAGGCCACGCGCCCAGAATTCGTCGAAGCCCGGCAGGTCGATCGCGAAGCCCCGGGCCCGGTCGCGGGAGCGCTCGTACAGTTCCCGCAGCCACTGCATCGCGTCGCGCCCTTCGGTGTAGGCGGCGTGCGAGCCGAGACGCTCGCTCAGCGCCGAGAAGATCGCATAGTCGTCGCGCGCCTCGCCGACGGGATCGATGGCGCGCTTCATCGCCACCATGTGGCGGTCGCGCGTGGCGCTGCCGATGTCGTCGCGCTCCAGCATCGTCGTCGCCGGCAGCACCACGTCGGCCATCTTCGCGCTGGCGGTCCAGAACTGCTCGTTGACCACGATCGTCGCGGGCCGGCGGAAAGCGCGCACCAGCCGGTTGAGGTCCTGGTGGTGGTGGAAAGGATTGCCGCCTGCCCAGTAGATGAGGCGGATGTCGGGGTAGGTGAGCGTGCTCCCGTCGAACTCAAGCTTACCGCCGGGGTCGAGCAGCATGTCGGCGATGCGCGCGACCGGGATCGCGGTACGCACCGGGTTGGCGCCCTGCGGCAGGGTCGGGCCGGAGAATGCGGCGGCATGCGCGCCGGCGTTGTTGATCGCGCCGTAGCCGAGGCCGAAGCCGCCACCGGGCAGGCCGACCTGGCCGAGCATGGCCGCCAGCGTTGCCAGCGTCCAGTAGGGCTGCTCGCCGTGGTCGGCGCGCTGCAGCGACCAGCTCGCATTCAGCATCGTGCGCTGCGAGGCCATGCTTTGCGCGAGTGCGATGATTCGCTCGGCCGGGATCCCGGTGATCGCGGCGGCCCAGGCCGCGTGCTTGGGCTGCCCGTCGGCCGCGCCGGTGAGGTAGCGCTCGAAGGTGTCGAAGCCGGTGCAATGTGTCGCGAGGAATCCGCTGTCGTGCAGGCCTTTGGCGTGCAGCGTGTGCGCCAGCGCCAGCATCAGCGCGGTGTCGGTGTTCGGGCGGATCGGCAGCCATTCGGTGTCCGCGCCGTCGAGGTCCGCCCGCGCGGGGCTGACGTTGACGATCCGGCAGCCGGCCGCCGCCAGGCGCTGCAGGCCCCCGCGCAGCCAGTGCTGCGAGGCGCCGCCGGTGCCGACCTGCGCGTTCCTGCCCGGCAGGCCGCCGAATGCGACGAACAGCCTGCAGTGCGATTCGAGTACCGGCCACGCCGTCATCTGGCCGATGATGTCGTCCATCGGCATCACGATGCGCGGCATCAGCGTGCGCGCGGCGCCGAGGCTGTAGGTGCCCACGTGCCCCGTATAGCCGCCGGCGCAGTTCATGAAGCGGTGCACCTGGCTTTGCGCATGGTGGAAGCGACCGGCGCTCGACCAGCCGTAGGATCCGGCGAAGATCGAGGCGTTGCCGTGCTTCTCGCGCACGCGTGCGATCTCTCCCGCGACGAGGTCGAGCGCTGCGTCCCAGCCGACTTCCACGAAAGGGTCGATGCCGCGCCGCTCGGGCGCCGCGCCGGGCCCGTGGTCCATCACGCTGCGCCTGACTGCGGGCCTGCGCACGCGCGTCGCCCCGGTGATCGCGGCCGGGATCGACCGGCCGATCGGCGAGGGATCGGGGTCGTGCGCGAAGGGCCGCAGTCCCGTGACGTGGCCGGCCCCTTGAGCGTCGATCTCGCGATCGACCTCGTAGACCCCCCAGTGCATCGAGGTGAGCAGCGGCGCGCTCATGCGATTCCCGCGCCTACTGCAGCTTCGCGCCCGTCTCCGCGACGATCTTCGCCCACTTGTCGATCTCCTCGCGGAAGAACCGGCCGGTCTCCTCCGGCGTGGCGATCACGGGGTTGGCGCCCTGCTTGGCGAACACGGCGCGCGTCGCCGGCGAGTTGAGTATCGCGTTGATCTCCTGGTTGAGCTTCGCGACGATCTCGCGCGGTGTGCCGGCCGGGGCGACGATGGCGAACCAGGGCGAGGCGACGAACTCGGGCATGCCGAGCTCCACGAACGTGGGCGTGTCGGGCAGCAGCTCCGAGCGCTTGGGCGAGAGCACCGCCAGGGCGCGGAGCTTGCCGCCCTTGATGTGCTCGATCACCGCCGGCAGGTTCTCGAAGTCGGCGTCCACCACGCCGGCGATCAGGTCCACCACCGCGGGCCCCGAGCCCTTGTACGGGATGATGTTGATCGAAGTCCCGGTGCGCACGCGGAACAGCTCGGTCAGCAGGTGGCCCTGCGAGCCCAGCGCGTTAAGCGCGATGGTGAGCTTGCCCGGATTGGCCTTGGCGTAGGCGATCATGTCCTTCACGCCCGGCTCCTTGAACTTGCTGCCCGCCACCAGCACCATCGCCACGTCGCCGACCATGGACACCGGCGCGAGGTCGCGCATCACGTCGTAGGGCACCTTCTGGTAGAGCTTGAGGCCCACGGCGAGCGGCGCCGAGGACGACAGCAATATCGTGTAGCCGTCGGGCGCGGACTTGGCGGTGGCCTCGGTGCCGATCACGCCGCCCGCGCCGCTGCGGTTCTCGACCACGAACGGCTGGCCGAGGCTCGCCTGCAGGCGCTCGGCGATCACGCGCGCCATGATGTCGGTGGTGCCGCCCGGCGGGAACGGGACGAGCATCTTCACCTGCTTGGACGGCCAGGTCTGTCCGGATGCGGAAAACGAGATGCATGCCGCCGCGAGCGCGGCGGCGAAACGTGCGATGCCTTTCATGGTGTCTCCTCCTTGTTTTTCTAGTCGGCCCCGCGGGCCCGCAATACGCCTGTGGCCGCGGGAAATACCTTGTAAGTACCCTTCGAACGGCTGTACATCCTGCGCTCCGGGCAATGCTCGACGCTCATGCCGTACAGGTGCAGGTTGGCATGCGGGCCATCCGCGCCCAGGTGGATCGAGTGGATGTCTTCGGGCATCAGCGCGATGGACGTGCCGGCCACGACGTCGAGCTCGCCAGCAGGCTCGATCTGCGCCAGGCCCGGTTGCGAACCGTCGTCGGTGCGCTTGTAGAGCTTGTTGTTCTCGCGGCCGTGCACACCGGCGATCACCGCCCATGTGGTGTGGTCGTGGGGCGGCGCGAACTGGCCCGGGGCCGGCGCCACGACGTACAAGGCATAGCGGTGGTCGGCGTCCTCGGACAGGCGGTACATGCTCGCGTTGCCGCCCTCGATCGGCGGGAATTCCTCCACCGGGAAGAGGTCGCGGCGCGCCGCCAGCGCGGTCATCTCCGCCTGGACCGTGGCCAGGACCCCGCGGTCGACGGCCGATCCCGCGACCTTCCTCACGCGCGCGAGCATTTCGCGCACGAGCCGCATGCGTTCCGCGACGATGTCGTTGCCTGCCGGTGCCTGCTGCATTGCGTTCATGCCATCCCTCCCATGTGCTGCGGTCGTTGTCCGGTGAGTTTCTTTTCCCAATCGAGGTAGCGCTGCATGCCCTCGCGCCCGGAATCGTAGGGCTGGGTGACGAGGTCGCCGGCGGGCTGCGCGCCCGGACCCGATCCCGTTTCCACGGGGTATCCCGCGTTTTCCCAGGCCCGGAGGCCGCCCGCGAGCACGCGCACGCCTGCGACCTGCATGCGCACGAGGTTGGCCGCGCCCAGCGTGGACAGCACGCCGTCGCGGCAGGCAAGCACGAGCCGCCGGTGGTCGGCTGCGGGCATCGCGCCGACGTGTTCTTCGAGGTCCCCGTAGCGGATCCAGGCCGAGCCGGGGAGGCGTGCGCGGGAGAATTCCCGGCTCGTGTCCACGCACGCCACGAGCGCCGCGGGCCCGAGCGCGTGCAACGCGTCCGGGAGGATCGTCTGCGCAAGCCCGCGCGCTTCGCCGAAGCCTGCCGGCACGCTGCGTTCGCGCCCGGTTGCCAGGGCGCGGCCCGCCTGTCCCCAAGCGGACACCCCGCCTTCGAGCACGTGCACATGCGGCAAGCCCATGCGGCGCAGCCAGTACGCGGCCAGCCACGCGCGGGCTTCGAGCCGGTCGATGAGCACGATCGGCGCCGTGTGCACGGGCATGAATTCGTCCGTGCGCTGGATGGCGAGGCCACC
Source organism: Burkholderiales bacterium (assembly GCA_965279075.1). Classification (GTDB taxonomy): domain Bacteria; phylum Pseudomonadota; class Gammaproteobacteria; order Burkholderiales; family SG8-39; genus SZAS-79. Next base: position 49,596 of record CBDIHI010000007.1, read on the forward strand.
CGGCACCGCCACCGACCCCGGCACATGCCCGGCCGAGTACTCGTCGAGCTGGCGCACGTCGATCGGGTAGAGGTTGGCGCGGCCTGCGCTTCGCGCCTGCATCAGCACGTCGAATCGGGCGCGCGGCATCGCCGTTGCGCCGACCTGCTCGCCGAGCCGGCGGGCGGCGGCTTCGCCCGCGGTCGCGCTGGCGGCGCTGGGCGGGAGCACGCCGGCCCCCGCATCGCGTTCCAGTTCGAAGCCCGCCAGCTGCCAGCCCATGGTGCCGTCCTCGAGCGCATAGGCTTGCGGCACGCCGAGCTCGCGCAGCCCCTGGCACGCGATGATGCTGCGCGTGCGCCCGGAGCAATGCACCACCACCGGCATGCCGGCGGCACGCAGGTCCCCGGCGAGCAGGGCGAGGTCGGTGCCGAACGCGCCGCGTGCGCCCGGGATGCGCGAGCGCGCGTACTCCTGCGGCGAGCGGATGTCGCAGACGAGGTGCGGCCGGCCTTCCTCCTGCCAGCGCCTGAGGTCCTGCACCGGGAGCCGGGGGACGTGCTCGGACTCGTACACCTCCTCGCCGAACAGCTTGCTGGGGACGTTGCTGCCTTCGCTGAGGGTGTGGCCGGCGGCGACCCATGCGGCCGTCCCGCCTTCGAGCGCGCGGGCGTTGGCGTAGCCGAGCCGGTGCAGCGTCTGCGCGGCGTGTTGCGCGCGCCGGTCGCCATCGCCGCCGTCGTACACGACCATCGGCGTGTCGAGGCGCGGCACCAGTTCGGCGATGCGCATCTCTAGCTGGCGGCGCGGCAGGAAGGTCGCGCCGAAGAGATGGCCCCGGTGGGCTTCGCCCGCTTCGCGCACGTCGAAGAGCGCGAACTCGGCTTCGCCTTCGCGAAGCGCGCGCAGTCCGGGCAGGTCGATGGAGGTCGCTTTCAGGGTCATCGGCTGAGTATTCGGCATGCGCCGGGGCCTTCGCAACGGCCCGGAGGCGATCCTGCACCTAACTTTCGCATACCGAAATCTAGCGCCCGATTGCTGCGGTACGATAGCTCGGCGTAGATTTCATTCCGCGAACGCTAGGGGCGAATCCTTGACACTCCCGGGAGCGGATATCGATGATCGCTCCCATCCCTTACGGAGGTCCGGCATGGCCAGCTACGTACGCTACATCGACAAGACACGCGACTATTACCTCTCGCAGGGCTACGACAAGCCTTACCAGTGGGCGCACTTCGAGGACGTCCCCTTCACGCCCCTCGCCAAGCCCCTGTCCCAGTGCCGCGTGACGCTGGTCTCGACCAGCGAGATCTCGATCAAGGGCGCCGAGCACGCCGAGGACGAGACGCAGATGGGCATCGTCGGCGGCTCCTACACGATCCCCTCCGACCTGCCGGCCGCGCAGCTCTACAGCCCGTCGCGCAGCTTCGACCAGGTCGCCACCACGCTGGAGGACGTCGACGCGTTCTTCCCGACCACGCGCCTGCACGAGGCGGTGGCGTCGGGCCGCATCGGCAGCCTGACCGCCCGGTTCCACGGCGTGTACAACGCCTACAGCCAGCGCCGCACGCGCGAGCGCGACGCGCCGGCGGTGCTTGAGCGCTGCCGCGAGGACGGCGCCGACGTGGCCGTCCTCGTGCCGGTCTGCCCGGTGTGCCACCAGACGATCAGCCTGGTCGCGCGGCACCTGGAGGCCAACGGCATCCCGACCGTGGTGCTGGCCGCGGCGCGCGACATCGTCGAGCACGTGGGCCTCGCGCGCGTGGTGCACACCGACTTCCCGCTCGGCAGCCCGTGCGGCGAGCCGCACAACCCGGAGCAGCAGCGCGCGATCCTCGAGATGGGCTTCCGGATGCTCGAGACCGCGTTCGCGCCGCGCACCACGCTCCAGACCCCGTTCCGCTGGAGCCAGGGCGAGCAGTGGAAGGACCTCGTCTTCACGCCCGAGCAGCCGTGGAAGTCGGGCGAGGTCGAGCAGGACTGGCTGCGCAAGAAGGAGGTCTACAAGAAGCTCAAGGCCGAGGGCAAGGTATGACCGCCCCGCAGGTCGTCGTGTACTCCACGCCGCTGTGCGCGCCGTGCGAGCGCCTGAAGCACTACCTCAAGGCGCAGGGCGTGCCTTTCGAGGCCAAGGACCTGATGATGGACGAGGAGGCCGCCGAGAAGATCGAGGACCTCGGCATCCGTTCCTCGCCCGTGCTCGAGGTCGACGGCAAGTTTTATACGGGCGCGCAGCTCACGCCCGAGAACCTCGCCGGGATGCTGGGGCTGGCATGAGCGGACCCCTGGCAGGCGTGCGGGTCATCGACCTGTCGACCGTGCTGATGGGGCCGTACGCGACGCAGATCCTCGGCGACATGGGCGCCGACGTGATCAAGGTCGAGTCCCCCGAGGGCGACGTGACGCGCGAGCTGTGGCCGTACCGCAACCGCGGCATGGGCCACATGTTCATGAGCGTGAACCGCAACAAGCGCTCGGTCGCGCTCGACCTGAAGCGCGCCGAGGCCCGCGACGCGGTGCTCGCGCTCTGCGCCGGCGCGGACGTGCTGGTCTACAACATCCGGCCGCAGGCGATGGCGCGGCTCGGGCTCGACTACGAGGCGGTGCGGGCGGTGAACCCGCGCATCATCTATGTGGGCGCGTTCGGCTACAGCCAGCGCGGGCCGTACGCATCGAAGCCCGCCTACGAGGACCTCATCCAGGGCGCGGTCGGGCTGCCGCACCTGTTTCGCGTGCAGGGCGCGGAGGAACCCCACTACGCGCCCGTCAACCTCGTGGATCGCGCCGTCGGCCAGCAGATCGCCAGCGCCGTGGGCGCGGCGCTGTACTACCGCGAGAAGTCCGGCAAGGGCCAGCGCATCGACATCCCGATGTTCGAGCACATGCTGGTGATGGTCATGGGCGAGCACCTGGCGGGCGCCGGGTTCGAGCCGCGCGTGGCGGGGCCCGGCTACGAGCGGATCCTCTCGAAGGAGCGCCGCCCGTTCGCGACCAGCGACGGCCACGTCTGCATCCTGATCTACAACGACAAGCAGTGGCGCGCATTCTTCGACCTGGTCGGCAAGCCGGGGATGATGGACGCGGATGAGCGCTTCTCCAGCGCCGCCGCGCGCAGCAAGAACTACGGCGCGACGAACCTGTTCCTCGCCGGGGAGATCCGCAAGCGCAGCACCGCGCAGTGGCTGGAGGATTTCGGCCGCGCGGACATTCCCGCGCAGCGCATGAACGACCTCGAAGACATCCTCGCCGACCCGCACCTCGCGGCGATCGGCTATTTCACCGACCGCGACCACCCGACCGAGGGGCGCATCCGCACGATGGCCGTGCCGTCCGAATGGTCGGAGTCGACGCCGGAATACACGCGCCACGCGCCGGGCCTCGGCGAGCACACGCGCGAGGTGCTGCGCGAGGCGGGCCTGTCCGACGCCGAGGTGGAAGCGATGCTCGCGAGCCGCGCGGCGAAGGCGGCCTGACCCTCACTCGGTGTCGAGCGCGGCCTCGATCGAGCGCACCATCTGCGCGAGGCGCGGCCCGAGGTCGCCCTCCAGCGCGCCGGGTTCGAGGTTCTCCACCCGGACGGCGCAGTTGAACACCATCACCTGGTGGATGCCGGGACGGCGCAACGGCACCGCGACGGTGTGCGTGTCGGGGTCGTAGTCGCCCCGGCCGAGGCAGTACCCGCGCTCGATGTAGTCCTGCTGCCCCTGCTCGACCCGGGCGGCGTACGTGCTCCACAGTTCGGGCGCCTTCACCTGCAGCTGGTTGATCGTCTCCTCGCGCTCGCGCGCGGGCAGGGCGGCGAGGTAGGCGCGGCCCATGGCGGACACCACGATCGGGAAGGTCTGGCCGATGTCGGGCTTCACGTTGCGGGTGCCGCGCGAGCGGGCCGTCTCGATGTAGACCATGTTCAGGCGCTCGCGGATGCCGAGCGACACCCAGCCTTTTGCATGGTCGGCCAGCTCCTTCATCGGCAGGCGGGCGACCTGCCTGACGCTGAGGTTGGCGAGCAGCGGGTGCGCGAGCGTCAGCACCGCGTTGCCGAGCTCGTACTTGCCGTACTTGCCCAGGTGCGGGTGGTGCTGCAGGTAGCCCATCAGCGTGAGCGTGTAGGTCAGCCGCGAGACCGTGGGGCGCGCGAGGCCGGTGCGCTCGGCGATGTCCTTGTTGGTGAGGATGGGCTCGGCGGCGGTGAAGCTCGCCAGCACGCGCAGGCCGCGCGACAGCGTCGAGGCGAACTGGCGGTCGGCGCCGCGGTCCTCCGTTTCCTTCGGGGCGTTCTTCACGGGTCCAGGGTCCTGTGTACTTTATCCGACAACAACACACCCGCGGAGGCCAGTCCTGTGGCGGGTTTCGATGCTTGGAAGTTCAATTTTCCTGCCGGCATCCCGAGGGCAGCCAGTCGTTCGGCAGGTCCGTGCCGTTGCTGCCCGCGATGGTCAGGCCCGACGGGGTCCGTGCCCGACCGCACACCCACGACATCGGCACTTGCGGGGCGTCGGCCACATAGGCGGGTTGCAGCGTGAGGTGCTTGCCGGCGATGTTGCTCACCGCAAGGTTGCCGTAGGTGATGGTGACCACGCCGTTGGCGACGGCGACCGAAGTGACGATGCTGCCGACGATCCTGTCGGCCGCCGGGAGCCCGGCGGCCGCATTGTCCGCCGGCAGCACGCCCGTGAGCGCGAACGCGGCAGCCACCGCCTTCTTCGTGAAATCGGCGAACACGAGCCCGTCCTTCACCTGCTGCTGGATGTTCCGCTGCAGGTAGACCGGGATGGTCATCAGCGCGAGCAGCGCGATGATCGCCACCACGAAGACCAGTTCGACCAGCGTGAAGCCGCGCGGCCGGCTCAAAGGTGCATCGGGTTGCGTGGCTGGCGGCCTTCGAGGATGTCTTCCATGCGCGCTTGTATGGCGCCCTTGATGCGCGGGTGGGTGAGGATGTAGAAGCGATCCTCCTTTACGGCGGCGAGCACCGCGGCGCCGATGTCGTCGGCCGTCAGGCGCCCGGAGCGCACGGCTTTCTTCAGCATTTCTTCCTTCGCCATCTGCTCGGCGGATTTCTGTGCGGCAGGGTTGGCGAGTCCGGCCGGGCGGTTGCGCTCGGAGTCGGCGATGCCGGTCGGCACGTAGGCGGGGCAGAGGACCGAGCAGCCGACCTTCGACTTCTTCTCGCCGAGGTCGTGGTACAGCGTCTCGGTCAGCGCGACCACCGCGTGCTTGGTGACGTTGTACATGGCCGAGTTGGGCGGATTGATCAGGCCGGCGACCGAGGCGGTGTTGACGATGTGGCCTTCGTCCTGTGCGAGCAGCAGCGGCGTGAAGGCGCGCACGCCGTGGATCACGCCCCACAGGTTCACGCCGAGCATCCACTGCCAGTCGGTCAGGGTGTTTTCCCAGGCGAGGCCGAGCGGGGAGACGCCGGCGTTGTTGCAGACGACGTGCACGCCGCCGAGGTCCTTCACCACCCGCGCGGCCAGCGCGTCGACGTCCTCGCCCCGGGAGACGTCGGTGCGCGCGCCGATGGCATTCACGCCCAGGGCGCGGATCTCGGCGACCACGGCGTCGATGCCTGCCTGCTCGATGTCGGCGATGGCCACGTGCATGCCTTCGCGCGCGAAGCGCAGCGCCATCGCCCGGCCGAGGCCGCTCGCACCGCCGGTGACGACGGCGACCTTGCCTTTGAGGGTCTTCATTTCGGGATCGGCCGGGGCTGGCCGTTCATGTCGATGGCGACGTAGGTGAGGGTGGCTTCGGTGACTTTCACCACCTTCGGGTCCGAGGGCCGGCGCTCGGCGTAGACCTCGACGTTGACGGTGACCGAGGTGTTGCCGATGCGCACGACGTCCGCGTAGAACGAGACGAGGTCGCCGATCTGCACCGGCTGCTTGAAGACGAAGGATTTCACCGCGACCGTGGCCACGCGCCCGCGGGCGACCTTGCCCGCCGCGGTGCCGCCGGCGATGTCGACCTGCGACATGATCCAGCCGCCGAAGATGTCGCCGTTGTGGTTGGCGTCGGCCGGCATCGGCATCACGCGCAGCGCCGCGTGCCTTCCCTCCGGCAGCGTGAGGTTGGGGGGCTGGTGCGAGGCGATGCCCACGTCAATGCCTTTCGTAGATGCGCGTGAGCGCGGCGGCGTTGCGGTCGATGATCTGCCCGCGCTTGGCCTTCAGCGTCGGCGTGAGCAGCCCGTTCTCCACGGTCCAGGGCTCGGCGCAGAGCGCCGCGCGGCGGATCTGCGCGTAGCCGGGGAAGGGGCGCATGCGCGCCGCGATCCGCGCGAGCACGACTTTCTCGGCGCCGGGCGAGGCCAGCACCACCGGGTCGACGCCCGCCGCGTTCGCGGCCTGCTGCCAGAGCGCCGGGTTCAGCACCACCAGCGCGGAGAGGTAGGACTTGCCCTCGCCGAGCACCATGCACTGCTCGAACAGGCTGTCGCCGAGGATCGCCTCCTCGATGTCGCCGGGCGGCATCTTCTCGCCGTTGGCCAGCACGATGATGTCCTTGATCCGGCCGGTGAGGAACACGTGGCCGGTCTCGTCGATCCGCGCCACGTCGCCGGTGTGCAGCCAGCCGCCTTCGAGCGTCGCGGCGGTGGCTTCGGGGTTGTTCCAGTAGCCCATCATCACATTGGGCCCGCGCGCGAGGAGCTCGCCCTTGGCGCCGATGCGGACCTCGACGTTGGGGATCGGCTTGCCCACCGAGCCGGGCACGTTGTCCTCGATCGAATTGGTCGTGATCACCGGGCTCGATTCGGTCATGCCGTAGCCCTGGATCAGCGGCAGGCCCAGGCCGATGAACACGCGCGCGATGTCGGGTGCGAGCGCCGCGCCGCCGGCCCCGGAGGAGCGCAGCCGCCCGCCGAGCTTGGCGAGCACCTTGTCGGCCACCAGCGCCTTCAGGATCGGCCAGAGCAGGAACGAGGCCTTCCACGGACCGCGCCCCTGCTGGTGCTCGAAGCGCGCGTAGCCTATTTCCACCGTGCGGTGGAAGAGCTTCCTCTTGCCCTCGGGCGCCTCGTCGAGTTTCGCCTTGATCGCGGCCCAGACGCGCTCGTAGATCCGCGGCACGGCGTGGAAGATGGTCGGCCGGATCGCCTGCAGGTCCTCGCCGAGTTGCGCGATCGAACGCGCGTAGGTGGTCTTGAAGCCGACCATCACCGCCATGTAGTACCCGACGTTGCGCTCGAAGACGTGCGACAGCGGCAGGAACGAGAGGAACTCGTCGTCCTCGTTCACGTCGCTGCGTTCGAGCGAGTCGCGGCAGTTGGACAGCAGGTTGTCGTGCGAGAGCATCACGCCCTTGGGCCGGCCCGTCGTGCCGCTGGTGTAGATGATCGAGGCGAGGCGCATCGCGTCTTCCGACACGTGCCGGTTGGTGCCCGTCCCGGGCAGCCAGTCCGCCACCGCGATCACGCGCGGGTCGCCGAACGGCGCGCCCGAAGGGTTCAGCACCAGGATGCGCTCCACGCCCGGCAGGTCGAGCTTCAGCGCGCGGAACTGCTCCCACTGCTCCTGCGTGTCGAACATCACCAGCCGCGCGCCGCAGTCGGCGAGGATGTAGGCGACGTTGTCGGGCCGGTCGACCGTGTAGAGCGGCACGACGACGAGTCCCTCCCCGTAGGCCGCCTGGTCGAACATCACCCACTCGGGGGAATTGCGCTGCATCAGCGCGACGCGGTCGCCGGGCTGCATGCCGTCGGCGGCGAAGGCCGCCTGCCAGCGGCCGATGGCCGTGTACATCTCGCCCCAGCTGCGGGTGCGCCAGCGGCCGGTGTTGGGATTGAAGTCTACATAGGCGGGGCGGTCCCGGGAGCGCGTCGCGCGCTCGCGGAACAGGCCGTCCAGGGTTTTCGCGTCCTCGTAACGGATCCGGCCTGTGCCCGCCTGCATGCTCGTCTCCCGCGCTAGTTTTTCTTTTCCTGCGCGTAGTTTAGCGGACCCCCGCGGAACGGGGCGAATCCGGTGCCGAAGATCAGGCCCGCGTCGATCAGGTCGGCCTCGGCGACGATCCCCTCGGCCAGCACCGCCTTGGCTTCATGCACGAAGGGCTCGACCAGCGCGTCGATGATGTCCTGGCGCACCGGGTCGGGGCTGCCCTTCACCGGCTTGCCGTTCTCGTAGCGGTAGATGCCCTGCCCGGTCTTCTTGCCGAGCTGGCCGAGGGCCACCTTGTCGAGCAGTACCTTCGGTGCCTCGGGTTCGCTGCCGTCAGACGAGCGCTTGCCCAGCGCCCGTCCGGCCGCGAGGCAGATGTCGAGGCCCACGGTGTCGGCCAGCTCGATCGGGCCCATCGGCATGCCGAACTGCACCATGGCGGCATCCAGCGTTTCGGGCTTCATGCCTTCGTCCAGCATGCGGAAGGCCTGCTGCATGTAGGGGCCGAGCACGCGGTTGACGAGGAAGCCCGGCGAGTCCCGGACCGGCAGCGGCAGCTTGTCGATCTGGCGCACGAAGGCGGCGGCCTTCTTCGCCGCTTCGGGCGTGGTGTTCGCTGCGGAAACGATCTCGACCAGCATCATCTGCGGCACGGGGTTGAAGAAGTGGATCCCCACCAGCCGCGCCGGGTCCTTGAACTGCGCGCCGATGTCGGCGAGCTTGAGGCTCGAGGTGTTGGTGGCGAGGATCGCGCCGGGCTTGGCCATGGGCTCGAGCTTCGCGAAGAGGGCGCGCTTGGCTTCCACGTTCTCGAAGATCGCCTCGATGATGACGTCGGCCTTCGCCGCGCCCATGCCCGTGGTGTCCGGGATCAGGCGGTCGAGGGCGTCCCGCACGCGGCGCGGGTCGCGCAGGCGCCGCTCGAAGAACTTCGCCGCGCGCTTGATCGCGGGGGCAATGCGCTCGGGCGAGGTGTCCTGCAGCGTGACGGTGATGCCGCGCATCGCGCAGATCGTGGCGATGTCGCCGCCCATGACGCCCGCGCCCACCACGTGCACGTGCTTCGCCTCGAAGTCCGAGTCCTTGCCCAGCGCCTTCATCTTCTCCTGCAGGAAGAAGATGCGGATGAGGTTCGTCGTCGTCGGGTGGTTGAAGAGCGCGTTGATGGAGTAGGGGGCGTCGGGCTCGATGAACGGGTTGCCGTCGTGCTTCTGCCACAGGTCGAGGATCGCGTACGGCGCAGGGTAGTGCTCCGGTCGGGCGCGTTTCGCGACCTGCTTCCCCGCCTGCGAGACCACGAAGCCGCGCAGCGGCCCCAGCATCAGGCGCTGCATGAAAGGCAGGGGCTTCCTGGCGGGGGCTTCCAGCGTCAGCATTCGCGCGGTGTTTTCCAGCACGCGCAGCGGTACGCACTGGTCGGCGAGGCCGGCCCTCTTCGCGCGCCTGACGTCGAGCGACTTGCCGGTGAGCAGCATGTCGAGCGCCGCGGCCGGGCCGATCTTCTTCGGCAGCCATTCCATGCCGTGCCACGCGGGGACGATGCCGAGCATGACTTCAGGGAAGGCGAAGCGCGTGGCCGGGTCGTCCAGCGCCACGATGTAACGGCAGGCCAGCGACAGTTCCAGCCCGCCGCCCATGCAGTAGCCGTTCACCATCGCGGTGGTCGGGAAGGGCAGGTCGCGCAGCTTCTGGAACACGTCCCAGCCGGCGCGCACGAAGTCGAGCGCCTCGGCGGGCGAAGCGAATTTCGTGAACTGCTCGACGTCCGCGCCGGCGATGAAGGCCGCCTTGGCCGAGCGCACGATCATGCCCTTGGGCGACAGCGCGCGGATCGCGTCGAGCGCGGCGGAGAGTTCGTCCAGCGCCTCGCGCGAGAACGTGTTGGTCGATTCATTCTGCTTGTCGAACGTGAGCCAGGCGAGGCCCTGCGCGTCCTGTTCGTAGCGCCAGTGCTTGTACATGGTGTTGGTGCCCATCCTGTCCATGGTCAGAGGGCCTCCACCAGCATCGCGCCGCCGAGGCCGCCGCCGATGCAGATCGAGGCGATGCCGCGTTTCGCGTTGTTGCGCTTGAGGACTTTGAGCAGGTGCAGCACGATCCGCGCGCCCGAGGAGCCCACCGGGTGGCCGAGCGCGATCGCGCCGCCATCGACGTTCAGCTTCGATTCGTCGAGCGTTCCCATCGCGCCGTCGAGCCCAAGTTCCTCCCTGCAGTACTTCTCGTCCTTCCAGGCGGCGAGGCAGCCGAGCACCTGCGCGGCGAAGGCCTCGTTGATCTCCCAGTAGTCGAGGTCGTTCAGGCCGAGGTTGTTGCGCTTCAGGATCGGCGTCGCGGCGTGCACCGGGCCGAGGCCCATCTGCACCGGGTCGAGGCCCGCCCACTCGGTGTCGACGATCTGACCGATCGGCGTGAGGCCGTGGCGCTTGACGGCCGATTCGTCGGCCAGCAGCAGCAAGGCGGCGCCGTCGGTGATCTGCGACGAGTTGCCCGGGGTGACGTTGCCGTACTTGCGGTCGAAGAAGGGCTTGAGCTTGGCGAGGTTCTCCACCGAGGAATCGCGGCGCACGCCGTCGTCCAGCCCGTAGGCGGTGCCGGCCCGGTCGTAGAGCGCCTCCACTTCGCCGCCGCCCGGGGCGAGGCTGCCGGCATCCTGCGCGGCGACCACGCGCAGGTGGCTGCGCACGGAGAACTCGTCCATTTGCCTGCGCGTGATGCCGAAGCGGTGCGCGAGGTTCTCCGCGGTCTGGCCCATCAGCAGGCCGACCATCGGGTCGGTGAGGCCCTTCATGATCGCGATGACGGGCGCGAGCGCCGCGGCGACCGGAAGCTTCGCGAACAGTGCCGCCTTCTGCATCGCGGTGCGCGCGCCGGCCATCTGCGCGAACCACAGCACCATGGCCTGCGCGTAGATCAGTGGCGCGTGGGACAGCGCATCCGTGCCGCCCGCCATGACGAGGTGCGAGCGTCCCGAGAGGATGTTGTTGATGCCCGAGTCGATCGCCTGCATGCCCGAGGCGCAGTTGCGCATCACCGTCCAGCCGGGGACCTTCTGCCCGCAGCCCATGCGCAGGGCGACGACGCGGCCGATGTTGACTTCATCGGCCGAGGGCGAGGCACAGCCGAGGATGACCTCGTCGAGCTCGGTCGGGGAGAATTTCTGCCGCACCAGCAGCGCGCGGCCCGACTGGGTGGCGAGGTCGCCCGCCGAGAACGGGCCGGGCTTGTTCTTCGCCTTGAGGTACGGCGACCGCGCGCCGTCGACGATGAAGATCGGTTTTGATAGTGCGCTGGCCATGGCCGGCTCCCCTTGGTTGGAACGAGTAGGATCGAACGGGATGGGCCCGCCCCGTCCCCGGGGGCGCGGCGGGTCCGGATTGCCCCTACGCGGCCTTCGCGATGGCGGGCTTGGACTCTTCGAGCTTCGCGGCGATCCCGGCGCGGCCGAAATCCTGCGGGAAGTCGTCGACCCTGATGACGCCCTTGCGCAGGGTTTCCTTGCGTTGCCAGAGCGCGAATTCCTCGGCGGTGATGAGGCCCTTGTCGCGCGCCAGCGTGGCGATGTCTTCCTGCATGCGGCGCTCGACGAGCCCGTTCTTCACGCCTTCGCGCAGCTTCTTCTCGATCGGCTCGCAGGCGATGGTCGCGAGGAACGCGGCCTCGAGCTGGCCGGTCGGGTCGGTCTCGGACTTCGACAGGTACATGCCTTCGGTCAGGCGGTCGCGGCCGGCCGAAGGTGCGAGCAGGTACTGCGCGCACAGCTGGTTCAGGTGGTCCGAGGGCGCCTTGAAGCGCTTGCCGAGCGGGAAGATCACGACGCGCAGCCCCGCGGCGACGATGCGGCTGGGGAAGTTGTCGATCACGCCGTCGAGCGCCTGCTGCGCCTGGTGGAGCACGTCCTGCATCGCGAAGTGCACGAGCGGCAGGTCTTCCGCCGGGCGGCCGGTGTCCTCGAAGCGCTTCAGCGTCGCGCTGCCGAGGTACATCATCGAGAGCACGTCGCCGAGGCGCGCGGAGAGCTTCTCCTTCCTCTTCAGCGACCCGCCCAGCACCAGCATCGAGACGTCGGCGATGAAGGCGAACGCCGCCGAGATGCGGGTGAGGTCCTTGTAGTAGGGGCGCAGTTCCGGCGCCGCGAGTTCGGGCGCCGAGGCAAAGGCCGAACCGGTGAGCGCGTGCAGGAACGCGCGCAGCTTGTTCTTCGCGGTGTGCAGGACGTGGCCGCTGATCGCCGCGTCGAACTCGAGCGAGGCGGCCGCGCGGTCCTCGTCCTTCGCGGCGAGCATCTCGCGCAGCACGTAGGGATGGCAGCGGATCGCGCCCTGGCCGAACACGATGAGGCTGCGCGTAAGGATGTTGGCGCCTTCCACGGTGATGCCGACCGGGATCACCTGGTAGCCACGGCCGACCCAGTTGTTGGGCCCCAGGCAGATGCCCTTGCCGCCGTGGATGTCCATCGCGTCGTCGACGACCTTGCGCACGCGCTCGGTCATGTGCAGCTTCATGATCGCCGAGATCACCGAGGGCTTCTCGCCCGCGTCCACGGCGCCCGCGGTCATCACGCGGCCGGCGTCCATCATGTAGGCGTTCGCAGCGATGCGGCCGAGCGCCTCTTCCACGCCCTCGAGCTTGCCGATCGGCGTCCTGAACTGGCTGCGCACGCGCGCGTACGCGCCGGTGTAGCGCGCCATCGCCTTTGCCCCGCCCACCGAGGAGGTCGGCAGCGAGATCGCGCGGCCCGCGGCGAGGCAGTTCATCAGCATCATCCAGCCCTTGCCCGCGTACTCGCGGCCGCCGATGATCCAGTCGAGGGGCATGAACACCTCATTGCCCGAGTTCGGGCCGTTCTGGAACACCGCGTTCAGCGGCAGGTGGCGGCGGCCGATGTTCACGCCAGGCGTCTGCGTCGGGACCAGCGCGCAGGTGATGCCGAGGTCCTCCTTGTCTCCGAGCAGCTTGTCGGGGTCGTACAACCGGAACGCGAGGCCGAGCAGCGTGGCCACGGGCCCGAGCGTGATGTAGCGCTTGTCCCAGGTGACGCGCATGCCGAGCGTCTCCTTGCCCTGCCACATGCCCTTGCACACGACGCCGAAGTCGGGAATCGATGCGGCGTCCGAGCCCGCCTCGGGGCTGGTCAGCGCGAAGCACGGCACTTCCTGGCCTTTGGCGAGCCTCGGCAGGTAGTAGTCCTTCTGTTCCTCGGTGCCGTAGTGCAGCAGCAGTTCGGCCGGCCCGAGGGAGTTGGGCACCATCACGGTGACGGAGGCCGCGTTCGAACGCGTGGCGAGCTTCATCACGACCGCCGAGTGGGCCAGCGCCGAGAAGCCCATGCCGCCGTACTTCTTCGGGATGATCATGCCGAGGAAGCCCTTGTCCTTGATGTACTGCCAGACCTGCGGCGGCAGGTCGTAGCGCTCGTGCGTGACCTCCCAGTCGTCGGTCATCGCGCAGAGCTCCTCGCACGGGCCGTAGAGGAAAGCCTTCTCGTCGGCCGTGAGCTTCGCCTGCGGCGTGGCGAGCAGCTTGTCCCAGTCCGGCGCGCCGGAGAAGAGGTCGCCGTCCCACCACACGGTGCCGGCGTCGATCGCCTCCTTCTCGGTCTGCGACATGTCCGGCAGGATGCGCCGGTAGATCGCGAGTACCGGGTTGCTGAACACGGCGCGCCGCACGGGCGGGACCAGCGCGACGAAAGCTGCGATGGCGGCGATGGCGAGGATGGCTGAGAGCATGGAGGTCTCCTTCGGTGTGCTTCCGGGGTGCTACGCAGCTTTGCGTGCGCTGCTTGACGTCGATCCGCCGGGCGCGAGCAGCCCGGCGGTCAGGAACTGGACGAGGCGCTCCTGCAGGGCCCTCGAGTCGTGGCGGTCCTCGGGCTTGAAGCCCGCGATCAGCTGCACCGTGTCGGTGGCGGCCAGGGTGTAGGAGAGCGTGCCGAACATGAAGTGCATGCGCCAGAACAGCTCGTCGCTCGGCAGCTCGGGCAGCGCGCGCGCAAAGGCCGCCTTGAAGCGTTCCATGGTCGATGCGTACATGCGGCCGATCAGCGTGCGGATCGGCTTGGCGGGCTCGGTGTAGGTGCGGCCCAGCAGGCGCACGAAGTTTCGCCCGCCGTTGCGTCCGTCCTCGATCATCGCGAGCGACTCGCCGATGAAGGCGCGGATGATGGCTTCGGGCGACAGCGGCTGGCCGGCGGCCTCCGCTTCCAGCCGGTCGAGTTCGGCGAGGCGCGCGGCGTTCATCGGGTCCAGGCGCCGCTGGAACACCGCCTCGATCAGCGCGTCCTTCGAGCCGAAGTGGTAGTTGACCGCGGCGAGGTTGACGCCGGCTTTCGTGGTCAGCAGGCGCATCGAGGCGCCCTCGAAGCCGTGCTGCATGAAGAGTTCTTCCGCGGCGTCGAGGATGCGGCGGCGGGTTTCGTGCTGGGGTTTTACGGCGCGGAGTGTCATCGGGGTGTGGGGGTCGAATTCAAACGAACGTTTGAATGATACGAAAGCCGGGGTGGGCGGTCAAGTCCGACTCGCCTAAGAAACTGGCCTCTACGCTTCCTGTGATCAGGGAATCAGGGATTCAGGCGGTCTTGGATGGGTTTTAGTACCAGCGCATTTGGCTTTGCTGAGGTGGCTCACTTTTTGGGCTACCCCCTTACGTATAGTGCGCATATGCGACTAGTAAGTGTTTCAAACGGCAAGAGGCGCTAACTTAAATCGGAGTGAGCATGAAGAAAGAACCGAAATACTTCGTCTTCGTGGACGGCGAGAAGTACGACTGGGACAAGGGCACGATCACGGCCGCGGAGATTCGCGCGCTAGCTGGCGTTCCGGAGGGCGCTGAGGTCTACCTCGAGGTCCCGGGCAAGCCAGATGTCGAAGTTAAGCCAAGTGACAGCATTGACCTCGACAAGCATAAAGGTCCGGCCCGCTTCTCAACGCAGTCCCCGGGATCTCAGGCAGGCTGAAGAGGCATGGCCCTACTGTTATCTGAAGACTACAAGAAACTCGCTGAGCGTGGCATTACGTTTGAAGAGTCGGAGCCAGAGCGGTTCTTTATCTTCACCGCGCTCAGATTGCCTGAAGAAATCTACAGCGTAGAGGGATGCGACGTTCTCGTCATGATTCCGCCCAACTACAACCAGGCGGGCAACGATATGTTTTGGACGAACCCGCGACTTGCGCGTGTAAGTGGACAGGGTATTCCGGCCAGCAATGATCCTGGCCAAGGGGACAATCGGACGTGGAGCGGGCGCGAGTTCTGCCGTTGGTCGCGCCATTGGCAGTCCGCCGCAAACGCGTGGCGACCGGGCCGTGATGACATTCTTTCGATTTTTCGGCGGATCGAGTGGGCGCTCAAACATCCGGATTGCCAGTGAATAGATCGCGCGTTACTTTGCTTGAGTCACACGATCGCGGTCTGCGGGATTATCTCGGGAGTCATCCTTTAGATCACGAGCGGGCCGCCGTAGTCCTCTTTCGGCGCTTCAGTATGGCGGTGCCGGGTCTCGCGGACTCAGATCGGTTCGTAAGTATCGAAATACATCCATTTCTCGATGAATGGATTACCTCAAGCTCTAGAGAGCATGTCGCATTTGAAACCCGCCCCCTTCGAGAATTCTTCCGCCGCTGCAAGGAAGAAGATCTTGTCTTTGGGTTTGTTCATAACCACCCAACCCGCCACGCGGAATTCTCGGAACTCGACCGGGAGAATGAGATTACCCTCCTGCGTGCTCTGAGCAATCGCAACGGAAAAGAAATAAGCTTTGTCGCGCTTCTTCTCGTCGATGGTGCCTGGAGAGCCAGAGTTCGGAATGGCGCGGACCCTGAGGTTGCGCTCCCGGCGCGACATGTCCTCGTGCCCGCTCGGCCAATGCAGATGTACGTTGAAGGAATTCAGGATATCGAAGAGCGAAAATTTTTCGCTCGTCAGGTTGCAGCGTTTGGTAGTCCATTCGTACATATGCTCAGCTCGACTAGAGTCGGTGTCGTTGGTAGCGGTGGGACGGGTAGCCCAACGGCAACGCTGCTTGCCCGTTCAGGCGTGGGTGAGCTTGTTCTTATAGATCCGGACCGATTGGAAAAGAGTAATCTAAACCGAGTTCGAGGTGCTCGAGTGGCTGATGTAGGTGAGAACAAAGCGGGTGTACTCTCACGGTACATTGAAGCCATGGGTCTTCCTACGAAGGTTGGCTTCATCGATGCATTTGTCGACTCGGATCCTGAAGCCGTCGATGCGCTCGCGAGTTGCGATATTGTCTTTGGATGTACCGATGACCAAATTGGCCGTGAAGTCGTAAACACAGCCGCCTACGTCTACGCATTTCCTTACATTGATGTCGGATTAGGTGGTCAGATCTTGGAGCAGGATGGCCGTACCGTCCTTCGCTATCACCACGGCAGGGTAAGCACAATCCTCCCCGAGCGTGGCGAATGTTTGTTCTGTCAGGGCGTGCTGACCGAGGGCTGGATCCGACGGCAATACGCTTTGAGAGCAAACCCCAATATAAGCGAGACTGAGGCCCGCGAACGTTACTTGGAAGGCGGTGCCGAGGAGGCGCCAGGTATTGGCCCATTTGCGAGTGTGATCGCCGACTACGGCGTGGCTACACTTTACGATCTTATCTCGTCTTATCGCCGCTTCCCGCCAGAGCTCCGCTGGGACGCTTTCTCCATCGACTTCGTCAAGATGGGTATGAGGAGCAGAGAGGAAAAGAGGAACGCCGAGTGCCCCTACTGTGGCAGGCGTGAGTTCCTTGTTATGCGGGAAACGAACCGTTTGGGCAGACCAGTTCTCGGAATTCGAGATGCCTCCAATTAGTCGATTCCTTGCCTGGTTCAGAGGGTCCGAGGAAAATTTTGACTCTTGGATCGAACGTCAGCCCGCGCCGCCTGTTCTATTCGATCACATCGAAAATGTTGCCTCGCCTCCGGCTAACGACGAGGTAGCGCAGTCGCGCTTCTACCTTGTGTCGAGAAGCGGTAAACAACGGTGGGCCCTTTTCTTGTGTCCGTGTGGATGCAAGGCAGTTGTTACCTTGTCTTTGCAGTCCGTGCACAAACCGCGTTGGAGAGTGCACGCGAGCGGAGGGCGCAGACCAACTCTGCGTCCTTCCGTTTGGAGGGACGTCGGTTGTATGAGCCATTTCTTTGTCTATGACGGCCGCATTTATTGGTGCAACGACACAGGATCCTCGCCGTGGGAGCGCGGTCGAAATGATTTTTCGGCGGGAGGGGGAGGATGACCAAAGTTCAATCGGAAAATCCGGAGCTTATTTTTGCACTGGTTGGCGGTGCGGGTGTTCGGCTTGATGACCTAAGGGCCGAACTTAGGAGGGCGCTGGAATCCTTCAACTACCATTGCGTAGACATTCGCGTATCTGATCTCCTAAAGAGGTTCATAAGCTGGAAATCTGAGCCCGACAATACGGAATACACCCGTATTAAGCATCGTCAAGAGATGGCCTTCGAGGCACGTAGCCTGGCTGGCGCGGATGCACTCGCGAGAGCATCTATTGCGGCCATTCGTGAAAGTCGTCGATTACGGACAGGTAACGCTGATTCACCGGCGCCTGCGTGCGCCTACATTCTTCAGCAGTTGAAGCACCCAAAGGAGATTGCGCTTCTCCGTCGGGTCTATGGTCAGTCGATCATCGTACTGGCTGGCCACGCCACCCGTGATCGCAGACTGAAGCGGCTGTCGCAAGTCATGGCTGAAGCAGACAATACGTTGGAGAACACCCAGTTCAAAAACTATGCCGATGACATTCTTGACACAGACGAAAAGGAGCGTCGTTCCGACGATTCGGACGACCTAGGCCAAAATACCCGCGATACTTATCCGCTTGCGGATTTCTTCGTCAACCTTGGGCGAGACGGTGGTGAATATGACGTAAAGCGCTTCGTTGAGCTTCTTTTCGGACATCCATTCCACACCCCTAACCCGGACGAAGTCGCCATGTATCAGGCAAATTCCGTATCGCTTCGCTCGTCAGATGAGAGTCGGCAAGTGGGCGCGGTTATTGTCGAGGAAACACCAGATCTTACCCGTACAAATTCCGACATCGTTGCGACCGGGGTCAATGAGGTCCCTCGTGCAGGAGGTGGCTTTTATTGGCACGGATCATCGCCAGATCATCGCGATCAGGCGCTTGACAAGAAACATCCGATTGACCGGGCAGGAAAGATCAAGCATGTGGCACTCGCTGAGATTATCGAAAGAATTAAGGAGCAGCACTGGCTAAAGCCGGAATTTGGGGATGAAAAGGGCAATGAGCTTGCGCGCAAGCTTTACCCACTACTCAAAGGTACGCAATTTATGGACATCGGTGAGTTCATGCGACCGGTGCATGCTGAAATGGCATCGCTCATCGATGCCGCACGGCGCGGAGTAGCGGTTCACGGCAAAACAATGTATGTGACTACCTTTCCCTGCCATAACTGCGCAAAGCACATCATTGCTGCGGGCATACGCAGGGTGGTCTATCTCGAGCCCTATCCGAAGAGCCGCGCGGAACTGCTGCACGGGGAAGAAATGAACATGGAGTCTTTGGACGGTCGACCTACCGATGACCGGGTGGCGTTCGGTGCCTTCAGTGGCATCGCGCCACGACAATACTCGCGGCTGTTCAGTATGGCCATGCGCGGTCGAAGGAATGGAAAGGCTCTCGCGGTCTGGGAGGAGCAACGGGCGCTTCTATCGCCATCCTACGTACTGCAGAACGCGGCGGCGGCCTATCTTGCCTCCGAGCGCGAGGAAGTTGCTCTCCTGAGCGGCCGGGGGGACTTTGGAGACAACTTGCCCCCAACGGCTATCGCGTAGGTCGCCTTTTAAAGTGGGATGGCTTCACAAAACGGTTCCTATCGTTTTGGCAGATAGCACCCTCTGTCCCGCCGCGACTACACTACTCGCTTCGCGGGAGTGTGCCGATGAGCCGGACAGAAAGGCTTTATCGTTTCAAGCAAATCATGGAGCAGCGCCGGATCGTTCCGATCGGGTATCTGCTGGACGAGCTCGGGATCTCGCGTTCGACTTTTAAGCGCGATCTCGATTACCTCCGGGATCGCATGAACGCGCCAATCGTCTGGGACGGCGAGAAAGGGGGCTACAGACTAAGCGCGGTGCCGCAGGTCGGACCTAAATTTGAACTTCCCGGCATCTGGTTCTCAGCCCAGGAGATGCTGGCCCTTCTCACGATGGAACATCTTCTCGAACAACTTGAGCCCGGCCTTCTTGCGACACACGTAGATACGCTGCGTGCGCGTCTGAGTTCAATGCTTGAAAGTACCGAAGATTCTGCTCAAGAAATTCGCAGGAGAGTGCGTATAGTCACTCTTGGGGCTCGGAGACGCGATCTTCACAGCTTTCAGACAATTGGTGCCGCGCTTCTTCGGCGAAAGCGCCTTCTGATTAAACATTACAACCGTGAGCGCAACGAGACCAGTGAGCGTGAAGTTTCACCCCAGCGGCTCGTCTACTATCGGCAGAATTGGTTAATGGACACATGGTGTCACAAGTCTGAATCCGTCCGAACTTTCGGCGTCGAAGCGGTCATATCTGTAAAGGCCTTGAAGAAGCCTGCGCGGGACGTCCCGGACGAGGAGCTCGACGCGATTCTTAAGGACGGGTACGGAATTTTTGGCGGTAAGGCAAATGCTTGGGCAAAGCTCAAATTCAGCGCCTTGAGGGCTCGTTGGGTTGGAACTGAGACTTGGCACGAACGTCAAAAGGCAAGCTTTCAGCCGGATGGTACGTACCTTTTGGAGATTCCCTACTCTGATGATCGCGAACTCCTGATGGACATCATGCGCTTCGGGCCTGATTGTGAAGTTATCGAGCCCAAAGTGCTTAGGGAGAAAGTGAAGACGTTGCATGCCGCAGCTTTTAGGCAGTACGACGGTATCGAGGGCCTAAGCTAATAGGGTGCATGGAGTTCGCTCCTTTCTAGCCCAACCAGCTATTTCCGGAGTCTCTTGTGTACCATGTGCGCATTTCGCCCTCTCGGCGACCGTGCCGTACCCCAAAGGACACCATGAGCCAAGTCAGTACCGCTTTCCCAACCCTTGCTGCAACGATTGCCGCCGCATCCTCCCACAAGGCATCCGCCCTGCCCCGGAAGGCCGCCATCGTCCTCCTCGGCACGCTGCTGCTTACGCTCTCGGCCAAGATCCAGATCCCGTTCTGGCCGGTGCCGCTGACGATGCAGACCGCCGTGGTGCTGATGCTCGGCATGGCGCTGGGCTGGCGCCTCGCTTCGCTCACGCTGATTGCGTATTTCGTCGAGGGCGCGCTCGGCCTGCCGGTCTTCGCCGGTACCCCGGAGCGGGGCATCGGTCTCGCCTACATGACGGGGCCCACGGGTGGCTACCTGGCCGGGTTCCTGATGGCGGCGGCCCTGTGCGGTTTCCTCGCGGAACGCGGATGGGACCGCTCGATCGCCCGGACCGCGCTGGCGGTGTCCCTCGGCCACGTCCTCATCCTTGGCGCGGGTTTCGCATGGCTGGCGACGCTGATGCCGGCGCAGAAGGCCTACGCGGTCGGAGTCGCCCCGTTCTACGCCGCCACCGTGCTGAAGACCGTGCTGGTGATGCTGGCACTCCCGGGTGCGTGGAAACTCGTCATGGCGCGCAAGCCACGCTGACCGCGCGTCACCGCGGCGGGGCGCGACCCAGCGATCGGCGATAATCGGGGGATGACCGCAGCCCACCACGCATCCCATCACGCCGCCCCGTCCGCCCCGGCGGCCGGCAACGAACCGAAGCGCAGCGAATGGAAGACCGTCGCCGGCCTGCTGCCCTACCTGTGGGAATACAAGTGGCGCGTGGCGCTGGCGCTGGCGCTGCTGGTCGCGGCCAAGGTGGCCAACGTGGGCGTGCCGCTGGTCATGAAGGCAATCGTCGACGACCTCGACCCGACGCTGGCGGTGCTCGCCGTGCCGGTCGCGATGCTGGTCATGTACGGGGCGTTGCGGTTCTCGACCACGCTGTTCGCCGAGTTGCGCGACGTGGTGTTCGTGCGCGTCACGCAGCGCGCGATCCGGCGCGTGGCGCTGGGCGTGTTCCGCCACCTGCACGACCTGTCCCTGCGCTTTCACCTCGACCGGCAGACCGGCGGCATGACGCGCGACATCGAGCGCGGCACGCGTGGCATCTCCACGCTGCTGTCCTACCTGATCTTCTCGATCATCCCGGTGGTGCTGGAGTTCGCGCTGGTGGCCGCGGTGCTGCTCGCGCGATTCGACTGGCGGTTCGCGGCGATCACGTTCGCCGCGGTCGCGGCCTACATCGGCTACACGTTCTTCATCTCGGAGTGGAGGATCGAGATCAGGAAGCAGGCCAACGAGCTGGACTCGAAGGCCAACACGCGCGCGATCGACAGCCTGCTGAACTACGAGACGGTGAAGTACTTCGGCAACGAGGAGTTCGAGGCGGGCCGCTACGACGAGAGCCTGCAGCGCTACGAGTCGGCCGCGGTGAGGAACGAGATGTCGCTGGGGCTGCTGAACGTCGGCCAGAGCCTGATCATTGCCGCGGCCGTGACGGCGTTGATGGCGCTGGCCGCCGAGGGCGTGGCCGCGAAGAAGCTGTCGATCGGCGACCTCGTCCTCATCAACGGCCTCCTGATCCAGCTCTACGTGCCGCTGAACTTCCTCGGCATGGTCTACCGCGAGATCAAGCAGTCGCTAGCCGACATGGACAAGATGTTCCGGCTGCTCTCGCAGAACCTCGAGGTGCGCGACAAGCCGGGCGCGCCGGACCTGCCTGAAGGGCCCGCGGCGGTGGCGTTCCGCAACGTCAGTTTCGGCTACGACGCCAATCGCCAGATCCTGTTCGACGTGTCGTTCTCGATCCCCGCCGGGTCGCGCGTGGCGGTGGTCGGGCATTCCGGTTCCGGCAAGTCGACGCTCGCGCGCCTGCTGTATCGCTTCTACGACGTGAACCAGGGTTCGGTCACGGTCTGCGGCATCGACATCCGCGAGGTGACGCAGAAGAGCCTGCGCGGCGCGACTGGCATCGTCCCCCAGGACACGGTGCTGTTCAACGATACGATCCGGTACAACATCCACTATGGCCGCACCGGCGCGAATGATGCCGAGGTGGTGGAGGCGGCGCGCGCGGCGCACATCCACGAGTTCATCGAGACGCTGCCGGCGAAGTACGAATCCACGGTCGGCGAGCGCGGCCTCAAGCTCTCCGGCGGCGAGAAGCAGCGTGTCGCGATCGCGCGCGCCATCCTCAAGAATCCGCGGATCCTGATCTTCGACGAGGCGACCTCGGCGCTCGACTCCGAGACCGAGCGCTCGATCCAGGGCGAGCTCACTCGGATCGCGCAGGGCCGCACCACGCTGGTGATCGCGCACCGGCTCTCGACTATCATGGACGCCGACCAGATCCTCGTGATGGATGCCGGCCGGATCGTGGAACGCGGCACGCACCGCGAGTTGCTCGAGGCCCGGGGCCAGTACGCGCAGATGTGGGCGCTGCAGCAACAGGAAGAGGCCAAGGGCGCGGCGTCCTGAGCGACCTGCAGGCTGCAAGGGTTTGTACGGAAAGTTCAAGCGCTTTCGAAAAAAGTGTCCCAGTCCCTTATTTTTGCTTGCTTTTATAGAATTCGATGACTAGACTTCGCGAACTCGTGCTTGAAGGCCACCCGATGGAACCGCAACCCAGGCAGCTCCACCAACTCGAAAAGATCGTCGCGGCCTTCGCCCTGTTCGCGGTCTTCGCCCTCACGATGGGCTTCGCGCAGGCCGCCGGCAACAAGAAGAAAGTCCACGTCGACGAGTACGACCGCGCGCAGGCCGCGCAACCCGAGAAAGTCTTCCTGCGCTCTTCCAGCGTGCTTGTCCAGGACGCCTCCAGCGGCCAGACCATCCTCGCCAAGAACGCAGACGCGGTCATGTCGATCGCCTCGATCACCAAGCTGATGACCGCCATGGTGGTCCTCGACCGCGGCCTCGACCTCGAGGACCGGATCGTCATCAGCGCCGAGGACATGGACCAGCTGAAGGGCACCCACTCGCGCCTGCGCCCGGGGGCGGTGCTGACGAGGAACGAACTGCTGCTGCTCGCGCTGATGGCCTCCGAAAACCGCGCCGCCGCCGCGCTGGGGCGGACCTATCCTGGCGGCCTGCCTGCGTTCATCGGCGCCATGAACGACAAGGCGATGTCCCTCGGCATGATGAACACGCGCTTCGAGGACCCCACCGGCCTCACCGCCGCAAACGTGTCCACCGCGCCCGACCTCGCGCGCATGGTGACCGCGGCGCACGAGTACCCGGTCATCCGGCAATACTCCACGCAGGACAAGGCGCAGGTGAGCGTGTTCGGGCAGGTCCTGCAGTACGCCAACACCAACGGCCTGGTGCGCGGGCATACCTGGGACATCGGCCTGTCCAAGACCGGCTTCATCAACGAGGCCGGGCGGTGCCTGGTCATGCGCGTGCGGCTCGCCAGCAAGGACCTCGTCGTCATCCTGCTCGACTCGTGGGGCAAGAATTCGCGGATCGGCGACGCGCAGCGCATCAAGAAGTGGCTGGAGACGGCCGCCCTGCCTCGCCGGCAGGGATAGCCCCGCGCTCCCCTGCGTCCCCGCCCGCGATGGCTCGCCGCGGCAGCGTAAGCTTTCACGGCGAGAGTGTCCCGGCCGGCAACTTCCTCGACGATGTCGTCGCCGGGTTGTCCCTGCCCCGCAAGGCGTTGCCCCCCAAGTATTTCTACGATCCGCGCGGCAGCGAGCTGTTCGAGGCCATCTGCGTGCTGCCCGAGTACTACCCCACGCGCGCGGAGCTCGCCCTGACGCGGGCCCACGCGGACGACATTGCGCGCTTTGCCGGCGCGGACGGGACGACCGGGGTCGAACTGATCGAGTACGGCAGCGGCGCGAGCACCAAGACGCGCGTGCTGATCGAGCGGCTGCGGCCCGCGACCTATGTCCCGGTGGACATTTCGGGCTCCGCCCTGCGCGGCGCGGCTGCGCACCTCTCGGCCGGGTTCCCGTGGCTGGACATCCGCGCCGTCACCGGCGACTTCGGCCGGCCGCTTGCACTCCCGGACTTCGGGAGCGCCGGGCGCAAAGTCGTGTATTTCCCCGGCTCGACCATCGGCAATTTCACCCCCGGGGAGGCACTCGCGTTCCTGCACATGACGCGGGGGCTGGTGGGCACGGGCGGCGCCATGCTCGTCGGCGTGGACCTGAAGAAGGACCCGAACGTGCTGCATGCGGCCTACAACGACGCGCAAGGCATCACCGCGCGCTTCAACCTGAACCTGCTCGAGCGCATCAACTCGGAGCTGGGGGCGGATTTCGCGGTTGCCGCGTTCGCGCACTACGCCTTCTACAACGTGCCGGAAGGGCGCATAGAGATGCACCTGTCGAGCCTCGGGGCGCAGGCCGTCACGCTGGGCACGCACCGGTTCCGGTTCGAGGCGGGGGAGTCGATCCACACCGAGAACTCGTGCAAGTACTCGGTCGGGGAATTCCAGGCGCTGGCGGCGCAGGCCGGGTTTCGCGGCGAGGCGGTGTGGCTGGACCCGGAAGGACTGTTCAGCCTCCACGGGCTGGTGGCTGCGTAGCCTACTTGCGGTGGCCGAGCGCGCGCGAGACTCGCTCGGCGCCGTCCTTCACCAGCGCGCCCCACTGCGGCTTCATCCGGTCGGCGGGCGTGGACAGCGAAAGCGCGGCGATCAGCAGCCCGCCGTCGTCGCGCACCGGCGCGGCCACGCAGCGCACGCCGAGCTCGACTTCCTCGTTGTCCGTGGCGTAGCCCTGCCGCTGCGTGCGTTCGAGGTCCTTCTCCAGCAGCGCGAGCGTGGCGAGCGAGTTCCTGCTGTGCGGGGCGAGGCCCGTGCGTTTCGCGTATTCGCGCAGCTTCGCCGCCCCGTCCTCGAGCAGGAAGAGCTTCCCGGCCGCGGTCACATGCAGCGGCGCGCGCGCGCCGATGACGTGGACGATGCGCATCGCCGACCGGCCGCTGCTGGTTCGTTCGACATAGACGATCTCGTCATCCTGCCGCACCGAGAGGTTGACCGTCTCGCCGGTCTGCGCGTGCAGTTCGCGCATCACCGGCAGCGCCAGCTCGCGCACGCTGATCCGCGAGCGCACCAGCGTTCCCAGTTCGAGCAGGCGCATCCCCAGCCGGTAGTTCCCGGGCTCGATGCGGTCCACCATCCGGTCGGCGGTCATCGCCGCGAGGATCCGGTGCGCGGTGGACGGGTGCAGCCCGGTGGCCTGCGCGATCTGCTTCAGCCCCAGCGGCTCGGGATGCCCGGCCAGCACCTCGAGCAGCTTCATCATCCGCTCGATGACCTGGATCGGGTTCTTCTGCGTGTCTTTCGCGACGGCCATGGGAATGTTGCAGGGCATCAATGCGGGTGGCGCGCATTGTAGCCCACGTTATCCCACGATGTGAAACGGTCATGAGGGTCCGCGTGTTACCATCCTTGCCCTCAAGTTGCTGATTTCGTTGGAGGAGAAACCCGATGCCAGTGGTCACTAACATCGCCGACCTGCGCGCGATGGCCAAGAAGCGGGTCGCCAAGGCGATCTTCGATTATGTCGACCGGGGCTCCTATGACGAGACGACCCTGCGCGCCAACACGTCCGACCTGGATGCGCTTAAGTTCAGGCAACGTGTAGCCATAAACGTCGATAATCGCTCAACGTCCGTAAAAATGATCGGACACGATGCGATCATGCCGGTCGCTATCGCGCCGACCGGCCTGACGGGGCTGAACTGGGCGAACGGGGAAATGCTCGGTGCCCGGGCGGCCGAGCGTTTCGGCATCCCGTTCACGCTTTCGACCATGTCGATCTGCTCGATCGAGGACGTCGCGAGCGCGGTGACCAAGCCTTTCTGGTTCCAGCTCTACGTGATGCGCGACCGCGGCTTCGCCGCCTCGCTGATCGAGCGCGCCAAGGCGGCCAAGTGCTCCGCGCTGATGCTGACGCTCGACCTGCAGATCCAGGGCCAGCGCCACCAGGACTTGAAGAACGGTCTCGCCGTGCCGCCCCAGCTGACGCTCGCCACGTTGCTCGACGTGATGTCCAAGCCTTCCTGGGCGCTGAACGTCATGACCGGCCGGCGCAAGTCCTTCGGCAACCTCGAAGGGCGCATCAAGAACGCGGACACGCTGACCACGCTTTCGCAGTGGATCGCCGGGCAGTTCGACCCTACGCTGTCCTGGGACGACGTGGCCTGGGTGAAGAGCCTGTGGGGCGGCAAGCTGATCCTCAAGGGCATCCTCGACGCCGAGGATGCGAAGCTCGCAGCCGGCTGCGGGGTGGACGCGATCGTCGTGTCCAACCACGGCGGGCGCCAGCTCGACGGCACGGTGTCCTCGATCCATGCTCTGCCCGAGGTCGTGCAGGCCGTGGGCGACAGCACCGAAGTGTGGTTCGACGGCGGCATCCGCTCCGGGCAGGACGTGCTCAAGGCCGTGGCGCTCGGCGCGCGCGGCACGCTGATCGGCAAGTCCTTCCTTTACGGCCTCGGTGCGATGGGCGAGCAGGGCGTGACAACGGCGCTCGAGATCATCCGCAGGGAACTCGACGTGACGATGGCGCTCTGCGGCATCAAGGACATCGGGGACGCGAACCGTTCCATCCTGCGCGCCGACTGAGGGCTGCGCAGGGCCGGGCTTCAGCCCGGCACGGAGAAGCGGAAGGTCGCGCCCGCCCCGGGCGATTCCATGATCAGGAATCGCGCTTCCTGCGCGCTGCGCGAAGCAGGAAGCGACCGGGGTCCACTGCGTCTACGAGGCGCGCCTGCAAGGGCAGGGGCTCGTGCTCGAGCCGGCTCGCGAGCAGCTCGGCCATCAGCGAGCACCACAGGATGCCGCGCGAAGCGTAAGCAAATGCACCCCATACGCCTTCCATGCCGGGCATCGCGCCCACGAGCGGAAGCCTGTCGGGCGCCACTGCGCGAAAGCCGACGCGCCCCTCGAGCGTGGCCGGGTCGAAACCGTGCCCGCGCGGCAGGATGCGCGCGAGGCGGTCCAGGTTGCCCGCGTGGCTTTCGGGGCGCGGTTCGGGATCGGAGTCGCCGACGTCGTAACTCGCACCCGCGACGGCGATTCCTTCGACGGACGGAAGCGCCATGCCGCCGCGCAGGAGCACAGCGCGGGTCGCGGTCGCGGGGCCCGCAGGCAGGTAGGACACCTGCCCGCGCACGCTGCGCAGGCTTACCCCGGCCTGCGGCGCGAGCCGGACGGCGTCCTGCGCATTGGCGAGCACCACGACCGGCGCTTCGGCGAGCGGCCTGCCGTCGCGGTCTAGCGCAGCCCATCCCGAGGCGGTACGCGAGAGTGAGGCGACCTCCGCACCGAAGTCCATGCTCACCTGCGCTTTCTCGAGCAGGGCGCGGACCAGCGTCGGGGGCCGCACCCAGCCGCCGCGCGCGAACCACAGGCCGCCCGCGGAGACGGGCGTGCCGGCAATGCGTGTCGCCTCTTCGCGTTCGATCACGCGCGCGTAGCCGGCCGGGAATCCCAAGGCGTCGAGCGCCGCGCGTTGCGCGGCGTCCTCTGTGTCGGTCCTCGGCATCTGCAGCACGCCGCATTCGGCCCAGGAAACGCCCGCGAGGGTCTTCCAGTGACGCAGCGCGTACAGGAAGGCCGCGCGGCTGACCTGGGCGATGAGGCTGTCATCGCGCGTGACGAGAGGGTGGAAGGCGCCCGCGTGGTTGCCGGAGGCTTCCATCGCCGGCCCGGCGTTGCGTTCGAGCAGCATCACTTCCCAGCCGCGCGCGGCGAGCCGTTCGCAGGCCGCGCTCCCCGCGAGGCCCGCGCCGATCACGATCGCGCGGCGTTCGGGCGGCGGCGGCGATGCGACCGGGCGCCCGTAGCGCCCGCACAGCATGTCGCGCTTCTTCGCGAAGCCTGCGCGCTTCTCCACGGCGAAGCCCGCCGCGGCCATGCCGTCACGCACGGCGGCAGCGGCGGTATACGTGGCGAACGTCGCGCCTTCCGCGGCGAGCGCCCCGAGCGCCCGTAGCATGGGCGCGGACCACATGTCCGGGTTCTTCGCCGGCGCGAAGCCGTCGAGGTAGAACGCGTCCGCCGCGAGGCGCAGCTGGGGCAGGGCCGCGGCGATGTCCCCGAAGTACAGCGTCAGCACGACCTGCCCGCCTTCGAACTCGAGACGGTGCATGCCCGGCACGAGCATCGGCCAGGCGGCGTGCAATTGCGCCCAGAACGATTCGAGCGCGGGATGGCGCGCGTGGAGCTGCGCGAGGTCCGCGGCGGAAAAAGGGTGCTTCTCGATCGCGGCGTAGTGGAGCCTCGCGGGACGCGCCGGATCCTCGCGCCACGCCTGCCACGTGGCGAGGAAGTTCAGCCCGAGGCCGAATCCCGTTTCGAGGATCGTAAAGCGTGCGAGTTTGTCCCAGCGTGCCGGCAGGCCGTTGCCGCCGAGGAACACGTGACGCGCCTGCGCCGGGCCGCCCTCGCTCGAATGGTAGACGTCGTCGTACGCGGCCGACCAGGGCGTGCCGTCCGCGGACAGCGCCAGTGTGGCGGGGACCAGCGGCTGCGGCATGCCCGGTCTCAGGCGCGCGCGCGGAACGCGGCCCGCAGCACGACGTAGCCGCACAGCGCCGAAACGATCGAGCCGCCGAGGATGCCGATGCGCGTCGCGACCTCGTAGGCCGGTCCGCCCTGGTCGAACGCGAGCGACGCGATGAACAGGCTCATCGTGAAGCCGATGCCGCACAGCATTGCCACGCCGAGCATGGACATCCAGCCCGCGCCTTCGGGCATCTGCGCCACGCCGAGGCGGATTGCCGCCCACGAGAACACGAAAACGCCGATCGTCTTGCCGACGAACAGGCCCGCGGCGATGCCGAGCGGCACCGGTGCGAGTGCGGTGGCGAGCGTCACGCCGTCGAGCGGCACGCCGGCGTTGGCGAACGCGAACAGCGGCACGATGGCGTAGGCCACCGCTGGATGCAGGTCGTGCTCGAGGCGGCGCAAAGGCGAGTCGTCAGCCGACTTGCCGCGCATCGGGATGAACGCGGCCAGCGCGACGCCCGCGAGCGTGGCGTGCACGCCGGACTTCAGCACCGCGGTCCACAGCACCATGCCGACCAGGAGGTACGGGGTGATCGACGCGACGCCGCGCCGGTTGAGGAGCGCGAGCACCGCGACCGCGCCGGCCGCCACGGCGAGGGACAGCGGCGAAAGCTGGTCGGTGTAGGCGACCGCGATGATCAGGATTGCGCCGAAGTCGTCGAGGATCGCGAGCGTCAGGAGGAACACCTTGAGCGCCGGGGGCACGGCGCCGCCGACCAGCGCCAGCACGCCGAGCGCGAAGGCGATGTCGGTCGCCGCCGGGATCGCCCAGCCGCGCAGCGCCACGGGGTCGCCCCAGTTGGCGAAGGCGTAGATCGCGGCCGGAAGGAGCATCCCGCCGAGTGCGGCGATCGCAGGCAGCGCGACCTGCGAGGGTTTCGAGAGCTGGCCTTCTAGCACTTCGCGCTTCAGCTCCAGGCCGACGAGCAGGAAGAACACCGCCATCAGGCCGTCGTTGATCCACAGCAGCAGGGGCTTGGCGATCTGCAGCGCGCCTACGCGGACCTCGACCGGCGTGTCGATGAAGCCCTCGTAGAGGCCCTGCGCGGGCGAATTGGCCACGGCCATCGCGAGCGCCGCGGCCGCCATCAGCAGGATGCCGGAGGCGGCCTCGAGCTTGAGGAAATCCTTGATCGTGTCGAGGGGGTTCATGGGCCGCACGGAGTCCGGAAAAGCGTTAAATTTACGTCCCTGCCGATATGAACGATACAGAGGTTTCGATGAACAAGCCCGCCGACCTGAAGCTCGCAACCGTCCCGATGTGGATCAACGGCAAGGCCGTCGTCCCCGCCGGCCGCATGGGCGACGTCTACAACCCCGCGACCGGGCAGGTGGAGAAGCAGGTCCCCTACGCCGATGCCGCGGCGATCGATTCCGCGGTCAAGGCTGCTGCGGCCGCGCTGCCGGCGTGGCGCGACGCGCCGCCGCTGCGCCGCGCGCGCGTGATGCAGAAATTCCTGCAGCTGATGCAGGACAACCAGAAGGTGCTCGCCGAGCTGGTCACCGCCGAGCACGGCAAGACGCTGCCGGATGCGATGGGATCGGTCCAGCGCGGCATCGAGGTGATCGAGTTCGCGTGCGGCGTGCCGCACCTGCTCAAGGGTGAATACTCCGAGAACGTGGGCTCCGGGGTCGATTCCCACACCGTACGCCAGCCGGTGGGCGTCTGCGCGGGCATCACGCCGTTCAACTTCCCGGTCATGGTGCCGCTGTGGATGTTCCCGGTGGCGATCGCCTGCGGCAACACGTTCATCCTCAAGCCCTCGGAGAAGGTGCCCTCGGCTTCGGTAAAGATGGCGGAACTCTTCAAGCAGGCAGGGCTGCCGGACGGCGTGCTGAACGTCGTACACGGCGACAAGGCGGCGGTGGACGCGATCCTCGCGCACACCGGCATCAGCGCGGTGTCGTTCGTCGGTTCGACGCCGATCGCCAAGTACATCTACGAGACCTGCGCGCACCACGGCAAGCGCGTGCAGGCGCTGGGCGGCGCGAAGAACCACGCCGTGGTGCTGCCGGATGCGGACATGGAATTCACCGCCGACGCGCTGATCGGTGCGGCTTACGGATCGGCGGGCGAGCGCTGCATGGCGATCTCCGCGGTGGTGGCGGTGGGCGCTGCGGCGGATCCGATCGTGGCGTTGCTGAAGAAGAAAGCCGCGGCGATCAAGATCGGCCCGGGCACGATGGACGGCGCCGACATGGGGCCGCTCGTCTCGGCGGTCCATCGCGACAAGGTCAAGGGCTACGTCGACCTCGGCGTGAAGGAGGGGGCGAAGCTCGTGTCGGACGGGCGAGGGCTGGTCGTCAAGGGCCATGAGAACGGCTACTTCCTCGGGACCACGCTCTTTGACGACGTCAAACCTTCGATGGGCATCTACACGGACGAGATCTTCGGCCCGGTGCTGATCGTGCTGCGCGTGAAGACCCTGGAAGAAGCGATCTCGCTGGTGAACTCGAACCAGTACGCCAACGGCGTCGCGATCTTCACCGAGTCGGGCGGCGCCGCGCGCCGGTTCGAGAACGAGATCCAGGTCGGCATGGTCGGCGTCAACGTGCCGATCCCGGTGCCGGTCGCGTTCTATTCGTTCGGCGGCTGGAAGAATTCGCTCTTCGGCGACCTGCACGTGCACGGCGTGGAGGGCGTCAAGTTCTACACCCGCACGAAAGTGGTTACGACCCGCTGGCCGCACCAGGACACCCCCGCCCCCGGCTTCAACATGCCCACCCTCGGCTGAAAATAAATGGGGTCAGAGTCGGATTTCCGGAAATCCGACTCTGACCCCATTTAATTGCGCTTGGCGTTCGCCAGGGCGGGGACGGAGGCGCCGGCGGCGACCTGCGCGAGGCGGTCTTCTTCGTAGCGGACGAGTTTCCTGACGACCGCCATGACTTCGGCCGCGCGCGAATGCGGCACGAAGCACACGCCGACCTCGTCGGCTACCACCAGGTCTCCCGCATTCACCTCGATGCCGCAGATGCGCACGGGCACGTTGATCGCGACGGTTTCGATCCTCCACTTGCCGGTTACCGGGCTCGCGCCGCGCGACCAGACCGGGTAGCCGATGGCGCGCTGGTGGTCGATGTCGCGCACTGCACCGTCGACGATGGCGCCGAGCTCGCCCTGCCTTTTCCCGATCGACGCGGAGATCGCGCCCATGCTGGAGATTCCTTCGATGCCCTGGATCACCAGCACGTCGCCGTCGCGGGCGAGGTTGTGCGCCTCGATCTCGCCGAGCCGCGAGACCTTCGCCGCCACGGCTTCGGCCACGGGGATGTCGAGCCTGCGGTTCAACGCGGTAAGGGCCTGCCCTGCGATACGCGCCTTCGGATCGGTCGGGCACAGCACCGCGGCCGGCACGCCGCACGCGATGCCGAGCTCGTCGCACGCGTCCGACACGAGGCCCGACAAGTCACCCAGCGCGCGGTACTCCGCGAGCAGGGTTTCGGGCAGCCGCGGCAGTTCGAGCAGGCCGATCCTGTCGCGGGGAATCTTTCCTGTGAGCTGCTTGTCCATGCTCATCCCGCGAAGCGCGCTTCGGGCAGGCCGCGCACGCCGGGTTTCAATGCGAAGACGCTGCCGGCGAAGGGCTGCTTCGCAAGGTCCTCGGGCGTGAGGCGCTGCGTGGCCGAGGTCACGTAGAGCGTGTCGAAGCCCGTGCCGCCAAAGCAGCAGCACGTGGGGTTCGCCACCGGCATGTCGACCAAGCGGTCGATCTTCCCCGCAGGGGTGTAGCGCACCAGCCGCCATCCGCCGTATTCGGCGTTCCACAGGCACCCGTCGGCGTCGACACAGGAGCCGTCCGGCTTGCCGGGATGCCCCGCCGTGTCGACGAGCACGCGCTCGTTGGAGACGACCCCGGCGGCGAGGTCGAAGTCCCACGCGCGGATAACCTGCCGGTAGGTGTCGGCGAAGTACATCGTGCGGTTGTCCGGGCTCCACGCGATGGCGTTGGGCACGATGATGTCGCCGCGGACCTTCGTGCAGGCGAGGTCCGGCGCCAGCCGGTACAGCGAGCCCGTAGGATCGCGTCGCGCGTCGCTCATCGTGCCGGCCCAGAAGCGGCCCGCGCGGTCGCAGCGCCCGTCGTTGAAGCGGTTCTCGGGCAGGTGGGCTTCGGGCTGCGCGGCCGGTTCGAGCGCGCCGCTCGCCGGATCGAGGAAATGGATGCCCGAATGCAGCGCGGCGAGCATGCCGCCACCGGCGCGGAACGCCACGCTGCCGACGACCGAGGGGAGCGCCACGCTGCGCACATCGCCGGTCGCCGGATCCCAGCGCCGCAACGCAGGACCGCGGCTGTCTACCCACCAGAGCACGCCTTCATGCTCGTCCCACAGCGGGCATTCGCCGAGGCGATCGTTGCCCTTCACCACGCAGTCGACCTGAAACGCCATTGCTCGTTTCCCTCCGGGCGGGCACGATAGCACGCCATGAACGTCGTTTTCCACGGCACGCTGATCCACCACCTCGGGGACCTGTTCCTGTCCAAGGCGAAGACGCCATGGAAGGTCGAAAGGCTCTTCGAGCACGACCCGCGTGAGGACTTCGCGCGCGCGCTCAGGGATGCGGACGCACTCATCTCCATGGCGTGGAACGCGGGCTTTCCCCCCGCGCCGAAGCTGAAACTGATCCAGGTCCCCGGCACCGGCTACGAAGGCATCGACTTCGGCGCCGTGCCCTCAGGTGTCGCGGTGTGCAACGCGTATGGCCACGCGGAAGGCATGGCCGAGTACACGCTGCTCGGCATGCTGGCGTGGTGCCACCGCTTCTTCGAGGCCGACCGCACCTTCCGCGAGGGCAGCTGGGAGTACAGCGGCCGCATGAACGGCCCGGTGAACGAGGAGTTGTACGGCAAGACCCTCGGCATCGTCGGCTTCGGCTCGATCGGCCTCGCGGTCGCGGAGCGCGCGAAGCCCTTCGGCATGAAGGTGGTGGCCATCAACCGCACGCGGCGCGACAAGCCCGCCTGCGTCGACGAGTGGGTGGGGTTCGAACGGCTCGACGAGACCCTGCCTGCGCTCGATTACATCGTCGTCGCGGCGGCGCTCGGTCCCGAAACGGAGGGCCTTGTCGGCCGTGCGCAATTCGAAAGGATGAAATCGTCCGCGGTGCTCATCAACGTCGGCCGCGGCGCGATCGTCGAGGAAGAGGCGCTGTTCGACGCGCTGAAGTCGAAGCGCATCCGCGGCGCGACGATCGACGCGTGGTACGGGACCTACCCGTCCAGGGACACGCCGCGCGTGCCGCCGTCGAGGTTCCCGTTCCACGAGCTCGACAACCTCTACATGACGCCCCATACCTCGGCGTGGACCACCGGCATGATCGACCGGCGCTGGACCGGGATCGCCGAAAACCTCGACCGCTTCGCGCGCGGGGAATCCCTCAGGAACCGCCTCAATTGAAGATCCGCCGATGAAGATCCGCAGCTGGTCGCTCCACTTCTACGAACTGCCCTACGCGCGCGAGGTCGTGTGGGCGAACGCGGTGGAGCGCGCGGGCCTCTACGCGCTTCTGCACCTCACGGACGACAGCGGTATCGAGGGCGTGGCGGAAGGCACCATCAAGGCCACCTGGACCGGCGTGTCGCCGCGGTCGCTGCGCGCTGCGCTCGAGGATTTCCTGATGCCGAAGGTCGTCGGCGTCGGGTTCGACGGCGCCGCAGGCGCGATGAAGCGGCTCGAAGGCGTGCCGGAGAACAAGCTCGCCAAGGCGATGATCGACAACGCCTGCTGGCAGGTCGAGGCCTGCCGCGCGGGGCAGCCGCTGTGGAAATTGTGGGGCGGTTCGCCCTCGGTCGAGCTGACCTGGGCGATCACGCGCCAGCCGCCGGCCGTCATGGCCGCGGAAGCGGCCGACGTGTGCGCACGCTACGGCTTTCGCACGCTCAAGGTGAAGGGCGGGCAGGGCCTCGATACCGACTGCGCGGCAATGCGCGAGATCCGCGCCGCCGTCGGCGACAGGGTGAAGCTCTACGTCGACGCGAACAGCTACTACAAGCGCTCCGAAGGCCTCGAATATTCGATCGCGATGCGCGACCTCGGCTCGACCGTGTCCGAGGACCCATGCCCCCTGAAGCCCGATGCCGAATTCACGCGGCTGCAGGCGGGCGCGGGCGTGCCCGTCCTGATCGACCGCACCTGCACCTCTGCGCTCGACGCCGCGCATTACCTCGAAAAAGGCGCGACCGCGCTGTCGACCAAGACCGGGCGCATCGGGTTCACGGAGGCGCGGGAGATCTCCGCGCTCGCCGCCGCGAACGGCGCTCGCGTCGCCTTGGGGCTGTACGCGGAAAGCGCGCTGGGTACGCTCGCCAGCCTGCAGTACGGCGCGGCGATCCCGCCTGCGCTTCAGCTGGTGGCCGCGGAACAGACTT
Source organism: Burkholderiales bacterium (assembly GCA_965279075.1). GTDB lineage: Bacteria > Pseudomonadota > Gammaproteobacteria > Burkholderiales > SG8-39 > SZAS-79. Next base: position 84,375 of record CBDIHI010000007.1, read on the forward strand.
TCTACCTCGGGATCACGGAGCAGGTGGTGACGGCGATGCCGCCGGTGATGGACGGCCGCATCGAGCTGCCGGCCGAACCGGGCCTTTCGAAATTCGTCGACTGGGAGCGCGTGAAGCGCTACGCGGTGGCCTAGGCCGCGCGGGCCAGCACGCACTCCCGCACCGAGTCCGGGTCGAGCGTGGTCGTGCGGCGCAGTTCGCGCCGCTGTGTGAGGTCGTAGGGCCGGCCGCGATGCAGCGTGGACCGGTTGTCCCAGATCACCAGGTCGCCGGCCTTCCACTCGTGCCGGTAGACGAACTCGCGCTGCGTGGCATGCTCGAGCAGCTCGAGCAGCAGCATGCGCCCTTCGGCAAACGCCTTTTCCACCACGTGGGTGGCGTGGATGCCGACCCACAGGACCTTGCGGCCCGAGCCCGAATGCGTGCGCACCATCGGCCACTCCACCGGCGGCATTTTTGCGAGCTCGGCGTCGGAGGGCTTGTCGCCCAGCCAGATGCGCGAATGCATCGCGGCGTGCACGCTGTGCAGGCCGGCGATCTCCGCCTTCATGTCGTCCGGCAACGCATCGTAGGCGGCGCGCAGGTCGCAGTATTCGGTCTGCCCGCCTTTGGGCACGGGCAGGACGCAGGACAGCATCGAGTACTTGGCCGCGGGCCGCTCGAACGAACTGTCGCTGTGCCACAGCTGGTTGGCGTAGTTCGAGATCGTCTTGCGGTCAGACGCGGCGTGCAGTGTGCCGTCGGCCTTCACGTTGGAGATGTCGATCATCTCCTCGTGCTTGAAGCGGCCGGGCTGGCCCGGGTAGAGCTTCTTCAGGCCCGAGTCCAGCGTGCCGAAGCGGCTCGCGAACGCGACCTGCTGGTCCTGGTCGAGCGGCTGGCCGCGGAAGACCAGCACACCATACTTGTCCATCGCGTCGTCGATCGCGCGCACGGTCGCATCCTCCAGCGGCCGGGTGATGTCGATGCCCTCCGCTTCGGCGGCGAACAGCGGATGCAGGGGCTTGAAGTGCAGGCTCATGGTGGTCCTCCTTTGCTGCGGGATATTATGGCGCATGGACAAAACGAACAGCTACTTTGCTGCGAACTACGCCGAGGCCCGGGCGGGATTCCTTGCCGCGGTGCGGAAGCGAAACCTCGCGGTGCACTCCGTCCGCAACCCGCTCGAGGGCGCCCAGGGCGAGGACCTCGCCACGGACTGCGCACTGGCCGGGGTGGCGGACGCGCCTTCGCTCCTCATCGTGACTTCCGGTACCCACGGCGTGGAGGGTTTCTGCGGGTCCGGCTGCCAGCGCGCGTTGCTCGATGACGATGACCTGATCCGGCGGATCGACGCCGGCCGGGTGGCGGTGCTGTTGGTACATGCGGTGAATCCGTATGGCTTTTCGCACCTGCGCCGCGTGAACGAGGACAACGTCGACCTGAACCGCAACTTCCGCGCGTTCGTGGATGCCAAGGACACCAACCCGGCCTACGCCGAAGTGCACGACCTGCTGGTGCCCGCCGACTGGCCGCCGACCGAAGCCAACCGTGCTGCCCTTGCGGCTTGCGCGGCGAAGATGGGCCTGCCGGCGTTTCGCGCCGCCGTGTCGGCCGGGCAGAACTCGAGGAAGGAGGGCCTCTTCTACGCGGGCACGCAGCCCACGTGGAGCAACCTCACGATCCGCACGCTGGTGAAAAAGTACGGCGCCGCCCGCAAACGCATCGGCTGGATCGACCTGCATACCGGTCTCGGGCCCTTCGGCCACGGCGAGAAGATCTTTGCCGGCGCGAACGACGCGGCGGAACTCGCCCGCTGCCGCGCGTGGTACGGCGCCGACGTGATGTCGTACTACGAAGGCAAGTCGGCTTCGACCGAGGTGCAGGGTTCGATGGTGATGTCGGTCTACGCCGGATGCCCGCAGGCCGAGGCCACCGGCATGGGCCTCGAATACGGCACCGTGCCCTTCGAGGCCGTGCTCGACGCGATCCGCGGCGACGCATGGCTCGCGGTCCACCCGGACGCGCCCGCCGACCAGCGGGCCGCGATCAAGCGCGCGATCCTCGACGCGTTTTACAGCGACACCGACGACTGGAAGGGCCGCGTGCTGGGGCAGGCGCGCGTGGCCGTCCTGCAGGCCGTCACGGCGCTGTCCGCACCCTGAGTTTGGGGCCCCCGGGCCCTATCCCCTACAATTGGTAGTATTCGGCTCCGCTGGAAGCGCTATCCCTAGCGGTCAACCTTGTCTTTTCAAGTACTTAGAGAATGGCAAAAGCAGCGATCTACGACGCCTCATCGATCCAGGCCCTGAAAGGCCTCGAGCCCGTGCGCCGCATGCCGGGCATGTACACGCACACGATCCACCCGCTGCACATCATCCAGGAGGCGATCGACAACGCCGTCGACGAAGCCCTCGCCGGGTACGGCAAGCGCATCGTCGTTTCCTTCAGGAAGGACGGCTCGGTCGAGGTCGAGGACGAGGGTCGCGGCATCCCCGTGGACATCCACCCCGAGGAGAAGAAGCCCGCGGTCGAGATGGCGTTCACGATGCTGCACGCGGGCGGCAAGTTCGCGAAGTCGAGCGAGTCCGTGTACCACATCTCCGGCGGCCTGCACGGCGTGGGCGTGGCCGTCACCAACGCGCTGTCCACCCGGCTCGAGGTCGACGTGTATCGCGAAGGCGCGAAGCACACCATCGCCTTCGAAGGCGGCGAGCTGGTGCAGAAGTTGAAGAGCGAGAAGTCGGCCCAGTACCGGGGACGCACCGGCACAACCGTGCGAGCGTGGCCCGACCCGAAGTACTTCGACAGCCCCAACATCCCGATGGGCGAGCTCGAGCACCTGATCCGGTCGAAAGCCTACCTGCTGCCGGGCCTGACCACGGTGCTGCGTGTCGAGGGCAAGGAAGAGAAGAGCTGGACCTACGAGCGCGGCATGGCGCAGTACTTCGACTTCATGCTGCAGGGGCGTGAACTCGTCGCGCCGCTCTTCACCGGCGAGCGCCATTTCGACGAGAAGTCCGCCGCCGACCTGTCGGACATCCAGCCGGGCGAGGGCGCGTCCTGGGCGATCGGCTTCGTTGCGGAGGGCGACGTCTTCCAGGACAGCCACGTCAACCTGATCCCGACCCGCTCGCACGGCACGCACGAGGCGGGCTTTCGCAACGGGATCTTCGAGGCGATCCGCGCCTTCATGGAAACGCGCAGCATGACGCCCAAGGGCGTGAAGCTGATCGCGGAAGACATCTGGAGCCGCGCCTGCTTCACGCTGTCGGCGCGCATCGTGCGCACCCAGTTCCACGGCCAGACCAAGGAAAAGCTCACCACGCGCCACGCGGCCAAGCTGGTCGAGCTGTGCGTCAAGGACGCCTACGAACTCTGGCTGAACCAGCACCCCGAAGAGGGAAAGCGCATCGTCGAGCTCGCCATCGAGCAGGCCAACTCGCGGTTGTCGAAGGGCAAGAAGTTCGAGAGGAAGAAATCCTCCGGCGTGGCGACGCTGCCCGGCAAGCTCGTCGATTGCGCGTCCGACGACACCTCGCGCACCGAGCTGTTCCTGGTCGAGGGCGACTCGGCCGGCGGTTCGGCCAAGGAAGCGCGCGACAAGGACACCCAGGCCATCCTCCCGCTGCGCGGCAAGGTGCTGAACACCATGTCGAAGGACGCGCGCACGGTGCTCGCCAACAAGGAACTGCAGGCCATCGCCACCGCCATCGGCTGCGACCCGCACGGCATCGACGACAGCCCCGACCTCACGGGCATCCGCTACGGCAAGATCGTGCTGATGACCGACGCGGACGTCGACGGCGGCCACATCCAGGCGCTGCTGCTGACGTTCTTCTTCATGCACATGCCGAAGATCGTCGAGACCGGCCGCGTCTGGGTCGCCCAGCCGCCGCTCTTCAAGGTCGAGGTGCCCTCGCAGGGCAAGGGCAAGCCCGCGCGGCGCGTGTATTGCCTGGACGAGGACGAGCTCGAGGACGCGCTCGCCGCCTTGCGGAAAGAAAAAGTGCGCGAGGGCAGCTGGGAGATCTCGCGCTTCAAGGGCCTCGGCGAAATGAGCCCCGAGCAACTCTGGGAGACCACGATGAACCCGGACTCGCGCAGGCTCGTGCGCATGCAGCTGGACCGCGCCGCCATCGGCAAGGTGCAGAAGACGTTCGAGCTGCTGATGGACTCGGGCGAGGCCGAAGGACGCAGGAACTGGATGCGGGAACACTGGAAGACCGTCGAGGCCGACATCTAGCACCACCAGCACGGAGACACCTGAATGGCGCGCAAACCTAAGAAAGCCCTCTGGGAACGCGGTTACAAGTCCCACTGCCTCTGGCGCGGGAAGGAAAAGCTCGCCAAGGTGCGCCTCGACCCCGAAGCCAACCTGAAGTACCTGTGGGAAGCGGCCGGAAGGACCGGGGAGGCGGGCACGCTGTCGGCGGCGAAATCCGCGGCGGAATACGCGCTCCTGCTGGCCGACCGGCAGCTCTCGCTCTTCGAGTTCGAGGAGCCGCAGCCCACCACTGGAAACGTAGCAGCCCCTTAAAGAAGACATGGAAGACACGAACACCCCGGACCTTTTCTCCTCGGACGCGGGCGACGACGCCGCGCCGATCGAGCAGCACGCCTCGCAGGCCTACCTCGGCTATGCGGTCTCCACGGTCAAGGCGCGCGCCCTGCCGGAAATCGCCGACGGCCTGAAGCCCGTGCAGCGCCGCATCCTCTATGCGATGGGCGACACCGGCGCGGACGGGTTCGCCAAGTGCGCGCGCTTCGTCGGCGAGGTGCTCGGCAAGTACCACCCGCACGGCGACTCGTCGACCTACGAGGCGATGGTGCACATGGCGCAGCCGTTCTCGATGCGCTACCCCCTCATCGACGGGCAGGGCAACTTCGGCTCGCGCGACGGCGACTCCGCCGCGGCCTACCGGTACACCGAAGCGAAGCTTTCGCGCTATGCGGAGCTGATGCTCGCCGAGATCGGCGAAGGCACGGTCGACTTCATCAAGAACTACGACGGCAAGTTCGACGAGCCCCAGCTGCTGCCGGCGCGGATGCCGTTCGGCCTGCTCAACGGCTCGTTCGGCATCCCCGTGGGCTTTTCGACGCGCATCCCGCCGCACAACCTGCGCGAGGTCGCGCTGGCGGCGGCGATGGTCATCCGCAACCCGAAGGCCACGGTGGACGAGGTGATGGAAGTCCTGCCGGGCCCGGACTTTCCCGGCGGCGGGCAGATCATTTCCAACGCCGCCGAGATCCGGCAGGCCTACGACACCGGCCGGGGCTCGATCGCCATGCGCGCGCGCTGGCACGTGGAGCCGCTCGCGCGCGGCCAGTGGCGCATCGTGGTCGACGAACTGCCTCACGGCGTGTCGTGCCGGCAGGTGCTGGAGGAGATCGAGGCGCTGGTGAACCCCAAGCCCGCCACCGGCAAGAAGGAAGTCTCCCAGGAGCAGAAGCGCCTGAAGCAGTTCGTGCTCGACATCGTCGAGACGGTGCGTGACGAGTCCGACCGCAAGAGCCGGATGCGCATCATCATCGAGCCGCGGTCCTCGCGCCAGGACGCCGACGAGATGATGAAGGCGCTGCTGGTGCACACCAGCCTCGAGATGCGCTACCCGCTGAACCTCACGTGGCTGGGGTTCCGCGACGGCCTGCCCGACACCAAGGGCATCGTCGGGGTGCTTTCCGAGTGGACGGAGTTCCGCATCGCCACGGTCCGCCGCCGCACGCAGTTCCGCCTCGACAAGTGCGAGTCGCGCCTGCACATCGTCGAGGGCCGCATCATGGCCTTCGTCAAGATCGACGAGATCATCAAGCTGATCCGCTCGTGCGAGGACCAGGCCGAGGCCAAGCGCAGGCTCTCCGAGAAGTGGGGCTTCACCGAGCGCCAGGCCGAGGACATCGTCAACCTGCGCCTCGGCCAGCTGACGCGCCTCGACGGCGTGAAGCTGAACGACGAGAAGAAGGCGCTGGAGAAGGAGAAGGACGAGTACCGCCGCATCCTCGACTCCGAGCGCGTGCTGAAGAACCTCGTCGTGAAGGAGCTCGAAGAGGACGCGAAGAAGTACGGCGACGACCGCCGCACGCTGATCCGCGCCGACGAGCGCACCTCGATCGAGCGCGCCGTGCTGGAAGAGCCCGTCACCGTGATCCTGTCGAAGAAGGGCTGGATCCGCGCGCGCGTGGGCCACGGCATCGACCTGACCACGGTGAGCTTCAAGGACGGCGACGGCCTGGCGCAGGCGGCGGAGTGCAAGACCACCGACCAGGTGGTGTTCCTCGGTTCGTCGGGCAAGACCTGGACGCTGGAAGCCGCCGGGCTGCCTTCGGGCCGTGGCGACGGCGCGCCGGTCAACAGCCTCGTCAACGCGGGGGGCGATGCCATCGTCTGGATGGGCACGGGGTCGATGGAGCAAAGCCTGCTGCTGCACACCACGGCCGGCCACGGCTTCGTCGCGCAACTCAAGGACATGGTCACGCGCATGAAGGCGGGCAAGGAGTTCATGAAGCCGTCCGAAGGCGCGAAGGTGCTGCCGCCCGCGCCGGTGCCGGTGTTCAAGGGCGACGTGAGCCCCCGCGTGGCGGCCCTGTCCTCGGACGGGCGCCTGCTGGTGTTCCTGCTCGACGAAGTGCCGCTGCGCCCCAACGGCGGACTCGGCGTGCAGCTCATCGCGCTGCCCGAGAAGGTGGCGCTGGCCTCGGTGGTGGTGATCGACGGCACGCGCCTCGGGATTTCCGGCATGAAGCGCGGCAAGCGCTCCAGCGTCGAGCTGGGCAGGAAGGAGATCCGCGAATACGACGGGCGCCGCGCGCAGCGCGGCCGGGTGGCCGACGTCGGCCTCAAGGATGTCGACCGGCTGGAGGGATAGGATTGCCGTTTAAGGCAAGCCTGTTGACACGGGGGCCGCCACTGTGGCGGACTTCCTCGGATAAATGTTTTACTTTCCTCCGGCGGGAGGCGGCCTGAGCCCGGCCCTGCGCCCCTTCGTGCGCCCCGTGGCCGCGCCCGTCGCGATCCTTGCGGGCACCGCGCTGGCGGTCGGCTACGGGCCCGGGCTGCCGGCCACGCTGTCCGGGCTGCCGGTCCTCGCGCCCTACGTGGCGCTGTTCGCCGCCGCCGCGATCGCCTACTGGTTCAACCGCGGGCGCGCTTTCATCGCGGCCGTGTCCATGTTCGCCGCCTACGTCGGCTACCGCTTCGCGCTGGACCTCGGCGCGTTCTCGGCCAAGGCCGCCTACACCGCCCTGGTGGTGCTCGTGCCGGCCAACGTGCTGGCGGCGCTGGCGCTGCCGGAGCGCGGCGTGGTCCACCACCAGAACCACCGCTGGGTGCTGCTGGCCGTGGCGGAACTGCTGCTGGTGGCGTGGATCGCCAGCGCCGGCCGGAACAGCCTTTCGGGCGTGGCCTGGGTCGGCGTGTTCGAGCACTGGGCGCTGCACAGCCCGCCGACGCCGCTGGTCGGGCGGATCCTGTTCGCGGTGGCTTTCGGCGCCGCCATGTGGCGGGCGCATCCCAGGCCACCGGCCGTGGAGCCGCGGGCCCTCGACATCGGCCTCGCCGCCGGGCTGCTGGCCTTCTTCATCGCGGCCGAATGGGTGGCGTCGCCCGCCGTGTTCGCCGCCTTCATGGCCGCGGCCGGGGGCGTGCTGCTCGTCGCCGTCCTGCAGGAGACGCACCGCCTCGCGTTCGCCGACGAACTGACCGGGCTGCCCAGCCGGCGCGCCCTGCAGGAGCGGCTGCCCGCGCTCGGGCCGGTCTGCGCGGTGGCGATGGCCGACGTCGACCACTTCAAGAAGTTCAACGACACGCACGGCCACGACATTGGCGACCAGGTGCTGAAGCTGGTCGCCGCGCGCCTTGCCGAGGTCGAGGGGGGCGGCGTGGCCTTCCGTTACGGCGGCGAGGAGTTCTGTGTGATCTTCGAGGGACGCACGGCCGACGAGGCCCACGGTCACCTGGAGGAGATCCGCGCCTCGATCGAGGCCTACCAGATGGCGGTCAGGAACGACGAGCGCCCGCGCACCGCCGAGGAAGGCAGCCGGCTGCGCGGGGCGACCCTGCCGCAGAAGGTGCTGTCGGTGACGATCAGCATAGGCGTGGCCGACCGGGCGGGGCTGGAGATGAAGCCCATGGACGCCATCAAGGCGGCGGACGAGGCGCTGTACCGTGCCAAGTCGGCCGGGCGGAACCGGGTCTCCCGGTGACGATCCAACGAAGTGCTATAAAGGGCATCCCATGCTGATCCTGATCCTCGGACTCGTCGTCTTCCTCGGCCTGCACCTCGTGCCGGCGCTGCCCGCGCTGCGTGCGCCGCTGGTCGCCAGCCTCGGCGAGAAGCGCTACAAGGGCCTGTTCTCGGCGGTGTCCGGCGTCGGGCTGCTGCTGATCGTCGTGGGGTATGCGTACGCGCCGCGCGGCGAGCAGCTATTCGCCCCGTCCACGGGCGCGCGGCATGCGGCCCTGCTGGTCGTGCCCTTGGCTTTCATCCTCCTCGCCGCGGCGAACATGAAGGGCCACATCCGCCGCGTGGTGAAGCACCCGATGCTGGTCGGCCTTGGCCTGTGGGCGCTGGTGCACCTGCTCGCCAACGGGCACGCCAAGGCGACGCTGCTGTTCGGCGCCTTCCTCGCTTACGCGGCGCTGGACCTTGGCTCGGCCGTGGCGCGCAACGCAGTGAAGGAGTTCACCCCGCAGCGCAAGTTCGACTTCATGGCGGTCGGCGGGGGCGTGCTGCTGGCCCTGCTCGTACTGCTGTTCCACCGCCTCGCCTTCGGCGTGGCGCCCGTGCCCTGGTCGCTGTAAAGGAATCCCCATGCCCCGCGCCGTCCTCGACGAACCCCGCATCCATGCCGCCGTCCGTGAGTTCGTCGCGGGCCACCATGCGGACATCGTCCGCGAAGTGGAGGCGGCCATCGCGGCGAACGCGGTCGTGGTCGTGGGCATGCGCCAGAACCCCTGGCCGCGCAAGGCGCTGCGCCTGCTCGAGTCGAAGGGCATCCCCTTCAAGTACCTCGAGTACGGCAGCTACCTGTCGGGCTGGCGGCGGCGCAATGCGCTCAAGATGTGGGCCGGCTGGCCCACGCTGCCGATGGTGTTCGTGAAGGGGGTGCTGGTTGGCGGCGCGAACGAGCTCGCGCGGCTGGAGGCCGGCGGCGAGCTGGCGAAGATGCTCGCCTGATCCCCCGCGCGGCCGGCGGGTTACTTCTCGCCGATCTTCTTGACCGGCTTCTGCTTCATCGTGACTTCGAGGATCGTGCCCGCGGCTGCTATCCCCAGGGTGAAGACCAGAGTCCAGATGGACCAGAAACCCTTCCACACCGCCATGCCCTCCATCGCGATCCGCACGATCGAGACCATGAGCAGCACGGGGAACAGGAGCCCGAAGAAGAATTTGATGTGTTGTCCCATGGGCGCAACAGTACCAGAAAAATGAAGGCTGGCGCAGGGCCCTGCGCCGCCCGGGTCAGGGTTTCTTCGCGAGGATGCCCTTCCAGCGGGTCATCTCGGACTGCAGGAAGGCGCCGAATTCCTCGGGTGAGCTGGGCTTCGCGACCAGGCCCATGTCCTCGAAGCGCTTCCTGATGTCGGCGCCGTTCAGGGCCGTCGCCAGTTCCCTGTTCAGGCGCATCACGACGTCGCGCGGCGTGCCGGCCGGCGCGAACATCCCGCCCCAGCTGGCGAAGTCGTAGGCGGGCACCCCCGACTCCATCGCCGTCGGCACGTTGGGGAACGAGGGGTTCCGCTGCGGCGTGCTGACCGCGAGCGCCCTGAGCGCCCCCGACTTGATGTGCGGCGCCGACGCCGCCAGCGGGTCGATCATGAACGTGATGCGGTTCGAGATCAGGTCCGGGTGGGCGGCCGAGCTGCCCTTGTACGCGATCTCGGTCATTTCGCCGAGCTGCACCTGTTGCGCGAGCAGCAGCGTGGCGAGCAGCTGCGGGCTGCCCGGCCCGGTGGTGCCGAAGGTGACCTTGCCCTTGCTGTCGCGGACGTACTTGAAGAGCTCCTGCAGCGAGTTCACCGGCGACTGGGCGCTGACGACGAACACGTACGGCGTCATGTGCGTGAGCGACACCGGCGCGAAGTCCTTGATCGTGTCGAAAGGCAGGTCGGACATCAATATGGGGTTGATCGCCATGTTCGCCGCCGCCTGCAGCAGCGTGTAGCCGTCCGGGTCGGACTTCGCGACCGCGGCCATGCCCACGGTCTGCGAGGCGCCGGGGCGGTTCTCGATGATCACCGGCTTGCCCATGGACGCCGCAAGCTTGTCGCCGACGATCCGCGCGACGAGGTCGCTGGGGCCGCCGGTGGTGACCGGCACGATGATCTTCAAGGGCTTGGCGGGGTACTGCGCGAGGGTGGAATGCATGAAGGCCGCCAGGGCGGCGGCCAGGACCAGTTTCGTTTTCATTGTTTTGTCTCCTCTTCTGCCCGGATACTATCGCGACTTTCGTGCCGGAACCTTCGAGGAGTCGCGAATGCCGGAGACCGCCAGTGGCACGGGGAACCGAGCGCGTGGCCGCGTCCTAGGCCAGGCGTTCCAGCAGCCGGTCGGCGGTGACGATGGGGCAGCGTAGCTTGCCGGAGAGCGCAAGCAGGTCCTTGTCCCCGCTCACCAGGTAGTCCGCCTTCCCGGCGATCGCGAGTTCGAGGAACGGGACGTCGAACGGGTCCCGGCAAGCGGGGACCGGCGGCCGTGAGCGCGGGTCGCGCACCACGCTGCAGTAGGGGAGGTAGTCCGACAGCAGTTCATCCCGTTCGGCGGCCGACAGCCCGAATTTCGGGTACGCCAGGACGCGCGCAAGCTCGGAAACCGTGGCGCGGGAGACGAGGGGGTGCAGCCTTGCCTGCCGCCAGGCCAGGCGCAGCGAAGCCAGCCGGCCCCCCGGGAACACCAGCGCGGACAGGACGATGTTCGTGTCCAGGACCACGCGCGGCGGCGGGCTCATTTCCGCGGGGGCCTGCCTTTCGGGGCGGCGGGCTTCCTCGCCCAGGCAACGGCCTCCTCGATATCCTCCTCGCTGAGGTCGAGTTCCGCGAGTTTCGCGCGCACCGCGTCCGCGCGCTGTATGCGGACCGGGGTGAGGATGATCCGGCCGTCCTTCGCCTGCACCTCGAAATACTCGGCCCCGCCGACGGCCGCGGTGGCGCTCTTGGGCAGGGTCAGCTGGTTCTTGGAGGTCAGCTTCGCGAGCATGGGGAAATCCAGAAAGTAAGGATTCCTTACTTTAGCAATTTTCCTCGTGCGGCTCAACCCTCCGTCAGATCGGCACCACCCTCACGTGCAGCAGCGCGCTGCGGCCCCCGTCGACCGCCGCAAGGCACCGCTCGATCGCCGCGCCCGTCTCCGCCGGGTCCGACAGGCACTCGCCGTAGGCGCCGCTGACGGCGGCGAGCTTCGAGAAGTCCATGCCGCGCGGCAGGCGCGACTGGAAGGCGTCGCGCTGGAGCGCGGTGCCGTCGGGATACACGCGCAGCGTCGCGTCCCTGACCGCGTTCCAGCCGGTGTTGTCGACGATGATGCTGAAGATCGGCAGGCCGTGTTCCTTCGACACCGCGAACACGGAATCGAGGTTGCCGAAGTAGAAGCCCCCGTCGCCGACGATGTGCACCGAGCGGTGTTGCGGGCGCGCGAGCTTCACGCCCAGCGCGAGGCCGCCCGCGGCGCCGAGGCCGCTGCCGCTGTGGCGGATCATCGTGCAGGGCACGGGCCGCGGCACCTGCCGCGCGAAGACCGGGTTGTTGGTCACGGCCTCGGACAGGATCGTGTCTTCCGGGGCGAGGCGCTTGCCGAGTTCCGCGGCGAAAAAATCCGGGTTGATCGCGCCCGGCGCGCCGGGGTCGGCGGCCAGTGCCGCCGCCTTCTTCTTCCTCACTGCGTATTCGGCTTCCATCGCCTTCCAGCGCGCGGCGGCCGCGGACTTGAAAGTCGCGGTGGCCTGGGATTCGATCGCCTCGACCAGCTGTTCGATCACGCGGCCGGCGTCGGCCTCGATCCTTTCCTGCGCCGGGAAGCTCCACATCGGGATCGACTTCTTGATCGTATCGATGTCGATGTGCGCCCAGTACGCGTCCGGGTGCGGCGCGGTGTCGCGCGGGATCCACGGCACGTCGGTGTCGACCATCAGCCCGAAGTCGGCCTGCGGCAGGAAGTCCGCGACGCGAAAGCCGCCGAAGCCCGCGAACTCGCGGCCGATGTTGATGACCGGCGCGTTCTCGAACACGCGCACGCCCGCGACGCGGGAAAGTTTCCCGATCGCGTCCGACGTGCGCTTGTGCTTGCCGCCGTAGCCGGTGATGAGCATCGGTCGTTCGGCCTTCATCAGCCGCGCGGCCAGGGCCTGCATGCGCGCAGGGTCGATGCCGCCGAGGCGCTGCGGCCCGTGGGATGCGTCGGGGAACGAGCGGATCGCCTCGGGCTGCCAGTGCTCGGCGAGCGTCTCCCGCGCGAACAGCAGGTGCACCGGGCCGGGCGGGTCGCTCTGCATCAGCGTGTGCGCGCGGCGCACGGTTTCCTTGGCCACGGCGCCGGACGGCAGCGTGTATTCCCACTTGGCGAAGGGCCGCACGATGCTGCCCTGGTCCATCGGCTCCTGCACGAAATGCACGTAGTCGTCGCGCGTGCCGGGCAGCTCGCCCAGGCTCGTGTACGGCGCCTTGCCCGCCATCAGCATCACGGGGATGCGCGTGCGAAAGAGGTTGTGCATGCCCATCGCGGCGTTCGCGGTGCCCACGTCCACGTGCACCATCACGCCCTGGCCGCGGCCGGTGGCGAGCGCGTATCCGCCCGCCATGTGCATCGCGGTGTTCTCGTGCGGGCAGAGGATCGATTTCGGGTAGGGCAGGCCCGCCGCGTCCATGCGCGCCATCTCCTCGATGATGGGCGCGTGGTCTGTGCCGAAGTTGCAGAAAAGGTACTCGACGCCTGCCTCTGACAGTCCGTCGAGGAGGAAGCGCGCCGCGGTCTGGCTGGTGGTGGTCTTCATTGGCCGTCCACCTTCAGGCCGGACTCCTTGATGAACTTCTGCCAGAACGCGTACTGGCCCTGCACGAAGGCGCGCAGTTCCGCCGGGCCTTCGGTGGCGGTCGTCGTGCCGAAATCGGTCATCTTCTGGCGCACGCCCGGGTCCTTCAGCGCGTCCTGGATCACCTTCGCAAGGCGGTTGACCACCTCGGGCGGCGTGCCGGCCGGGGTCACCATCGCGTTCCAGGTCACCACTTCGAAGTCGGGCAGGCCGGACTCGGCGATCGAAGGCACGTCGGGCAGTTGCGGGAAGCGCCCCTTGCTCGTGACCGCGATCGCGCGCAGCTTGCCGCCCTTGACCTGCGGCAGCGCGTCCGAGGTGTTCGCGAAAGTCAGCTGCACCTCTCCACCGATCGCCGCCGCCACGGCGGGCGCGCCGCCCTTGTAGGCGACGTTGGTGATCTTCGTGCCGGCCATGTGGTTGAACACCAGGCCCGAGAGCTCGATCAGCGAGCCCGGCCCGGCGGTGCCGAGGTTGAGCGAGGCCGGCTGCGCCTTCGCCGCGGCGATCAGCTCGCGCACGGTCTTCGCGGGCACGGCAGGGTTGGCGAGCAGGACCTGCGGGTTGCCGTTGAGGCCGGCGACGAAGGAGAAATCCTTCAGTGGGTCGTAGGGCGCCTTGGCGAGCAGCGGCGCAATGACGAACGGGCCCGCCACGGCGATCAGCATCGTGTGGCCGTCCGGCGCCGACTTGGCGACGAAGTCGGTCGCGATCGCGCCGCCCGCGCCCGCGCGGTTCTCGACGATCACCGGCTGGCCGAGCGCTTCCTGCATCTTCTGCGCCAGCAGCCGGCCGGTCAGGTCGGTGCTGCCGCCGGGCGCGAAGGGCACGACGATCTTCAGCGGCCGGGACGGGAAGGACTGGGCCTGCGCGGCCGCCGTGAAGGCGAGCGCAAGCGCGGTGGACAACAGGACATTCAAGCGGGATGCCATCGATCTCTCCTAGGGATGCGACAGTTTGGCGGCACCGGCGCGGGAACTCAATGCGCAGGGCGAAACGGGTCCGGATGCGCTATCTTCGCGGTTCTCCAGCCTGAGGATTTGCCATGCCGGTAGTCGGAAAGCGCTTCCGCGACGCCCTGGTCTGGGCGGCGGAACTGCACGAGGACCAGAAAAGGAAGGGCGGCGACGTCCCGTACGTCTCGCACCTGATCGGGGTCGCGTCGATCGTGCTCGAGCACGGGGGCGACGAGGACCAGGCGATCGGCGCGCTGCTGCACGATGCGCTCGAAGACCAGGCGCACAAGATGAGCCCGAACGAGATCCGCGCGCGCTTCGGCGACAAGGTCGAGGAAATCGTCGAGGCCTGCACCGACGGGGACCCGGAAGAGCAGCGCGACCGCGATCCCGCGCGCTGGCGCGTGAGGAAGCAGGTCTACATCGACCAGATCGCGACCAAGCCCCGCGAGGCGCTGCTCGTGTCGATGGCCGACAAGCTCTACAATGCGCGCGCGATCCTCGAGGACTTTCGCGAGATCGGCGACAAGCTCTGGCCGCGCTTCACCGCCGGCCGCGACGGCAACCTCTGGTACTACCGCGCGATGCTCACCGCCTTCAAGGCACGCATCGAGGACCGGCCCGGCGGCGGGATCCGCCTCTGGCACGAGCTCGACCGCACCGTGGCCGACATCGAGCGGCTCGCGGCGAAGTAGGGACCGTGGAGCGCACCGAGCGGTTCTACCGCATGGAACAGCTGCTGCGCGAACGCAAGGCCGTCCCGCGCCGGGTGTTCCTCGAAGTCCTCGAAGTGTCCCCCGCCACCTTCAAGCGCGACCTCGAGTACCTGCGCGACCGCTTCAAGGCGCCGATCGAGTGGGACATCGAGCTCCACGGCTACCGGCTCGACCCGAAGGCGCCGCGCTTCGAATTGCCGGGCCTGTGGTTCTCGCCGGCCGAGACCTACGCGCTGCTCACCATGCAGCACCTGCTGGAATCGCTGCAGCCGGGGCTGCTCACGCCGCACGTGAAGCCGCTGCTGGATCGATTGCGGTCCGTGCTCGACCGGGGCGACCACTCCGCCGAAGAGGTCGGGCGCAGGATCCGCGTGCTGCAGCAGGCGGCACGCAAGTCCAAGCTCGCGCACTTCGAGGTGGCCGCCGCGGCCGTCCTCAAGCGCAAGCGCCTCGCGATCGTCCACCACAACCGGGAGCGAAACGAGGACACCTCGCGCACGATCTCGCCCCAGCACCTCGTGCACTACCGCGGCAACTGGTACGTGGACGCGTGGTGCCACAAGGCGGACGGCGTGAGGAGCTTCGCGCTCGACGCGATCCGCTCGGCCTCGCTGCTCGACGAAAAGGCCAGGGACGTCCCGAAGGGTGAGCTGGAGGCGCACTTCCAGTCCGGCTACGGGATCTTCGCGGGGCGGGAGGTGCAGTGGGCGAAGCTGCGCTTCACGCCGGCGCGAGCGCGCTGGGTCGCGAACGAGGACTGGCACCCGAAGCAACGGGCCGCGTTCGAGGCCGACGGCAGCTACGTGCTCGAGGTGCCCTACGCGGACGACCGGGAGCTCTTGATGGACATCCTAAAGTTCGGGCCGGACGTGGAGGTGGTCTCGCCGGCCGCGCTGCGCGACCGGGTGAAGGAGGCCCTCGAGGCGGCAATCCGGCGCTATTGAGCGGTCCCCGTCCTTTTTTGGGGGGGCTCACGCCTTGAGCCACCCCCGCGCCGAAACTCTCCCCCTTTGACTGTCGGAGAGTGCAATGGAAACCGAGTCCCCTGACGCGGGTGGGCGCAGTTCGGTACTCGTGCGCGACCTGCTCCTCAGGCACTTCGCACCGTTCGCACTGGAGGATCTCGCCGTCGCCAGGCAGGAGTTCCCGGTCTGGATGCGCCCCGACCTGCAGCGCGAAATTGAAAGCCTCTTTTCGGAGTTCCCGGGACACCGCTTTACAGGCGCCCGTACGCGCGGCAACCTGGATTTCCGGTTTCCGAATCTCCTCGAAGGAGGCGAGGACGCGGTGGCCCTGGGGCCCGCTGTCTGGACTGCCGTCGACGTGGGCGAGGCTGAGCCTCGTCGATGCCTGCGCCGCGGCCTGTGGCTCGCGCGATCCGGCGACACGCCGTTCGTGCTGTTGCTTGAGTTCGACGATGAGGGATCATCCAGCACACGCATGCGGGTCGAGATCGCCACGCCGCCGGGGGCGGGGCCGGAGGGCCACGCTGGGTCATTGCTGCGGCGCCTGGTCGCTGCCGGCCGTTCGGGACATGCCCTGCGGGGCAAGGTGCTCACACCCATGCCTGAGGCGCACGTCATGTTTTCGGATGCGCCGCCGGATTTTCGCGTGCACGCATTGGCACCGGTCGCTCGCGAAGAGATGGTGCTTGCGCCGGGCGTGTTGGAACTGATCGAACGCAACACCCTGGGCTTTGCCGCCCAGGCCGACGCGCTTGCCCGGCTCGGGATGTCGGCGCGCAAGGGCGTGCTGCTGTACGGCCCTCCCGGCACGGGCAAGACGCTCATCGTGCGATATCTTTCAAGCGCGCTTCCCGGCCATACCAAGTTCA
Organism: Burkholderiales bacterium; assembly: GCA_965279075.1. Lineage (GTDB taxonomy): Bacteria > Pseudomonadota > Gammaproteobacteria > Burkholderiales > SG8-39 > SZAS-79. The sequence goes on from CBDIHI010000007.1 coordinate 100,883, forward strand.
TCCTTGGCGCCCACCAGATGAGCTACCTTGGCGAGGCGATCCAGACGGCAAGGCTCCTGCAGCCGGCCATGGTGGTTATCGAAGACGTCGACCTGATCGCCGCCGATCGCGACGGGCCATGGCAGCACAGGCCTTCGCTCCTCAACCACCTGCTCAACGAAATGGACGGCCTCGAGCCCGATGCACGCGTGCTGTTCGTGCTCACCACGAACCGCCCCGAGGTTCTCGAGCCTGCCCTTGCCGGCCGACCCGGGCGCGTCGACCAGGCGATCGGCATTGGCTTGCCCGAAGACCTCGAGCGCCGGGTGCTCCTGAGGCAATACGCCCGTGGATTGCAGATGCCGGACGAAACGGTGGCGGCAATAAGCACACGTATCGGCAAGGTCAGTCCTGCCTACATCAAGGAAATCGACCGCCGCGCTGCGCAGGCGATGCTCGAGCGCGGAGGGATGGCACTGGCGACAGGGGATTTCGAACGCGCCCTTGGCGACATTTCGGACAGGCAGGGCGGTCTCTGGGCACGGCCTGCCGGTGGAGCCGGGAAGGTCGGCTTTGCGTGACGCTCAATTGGCTTACATTTATTGTATAATCATACATATTAATAGTTTAGGAAAAATAAATGGAAGCTTACATTTCGGTCAAAGGCCAACTCGTCATCCCATCCACGATCCGGCGAAAGTTCGGGATCAAGGAAGGGACACGGGTAAACGTGGACATCGATGAAGCGGCGCATCGGATCATCCTGACGCCGGTTACGCGGGACTACATCCAGAACCTGCGCGGGAAATACAAGGGCAAGGGCCTGCTGGCGGCGCTGGCAGCGGAGAAGAAGCGCGAAAGGGACCTCTGATGGCGCGCAAGCCAAGGTCCCTTGTGCTCGACTCATGGGCGATCATGGCTTACCTCGGAGACGAGCCGTCCGGCCAGGAAGTCGCGGACCTGGTCGCCGGTGCCCTTGAAGGCGACATCCCGATGTACATGTCCATCGTGAACGCGGGTGAGGTCTGGTACATCCTCGCGCGGGAGATTTCCGAGACCGAAGCCGACAGGGCGCTGTCGGACCTGGGGAACCTCGGCATCCGGCTGGTCGATGCCGATTGGCCGATCACGCGGAGTGCGGGCACGTTCAAGGCGCGCTACAGGATGTCCTACGCGGATTGTTTTGCGGCAGCCCTCGCCAAGGACCGGAAATCCGAGCTTGTCACGGGGGACAAGGAGTTCAGGCAGGTGGAGGACGAAGTTTCCGTCCGGTGGCTGTGACTCAGCCGGCCCTGCGCCTCTCGATGTCCGGCAGGAACCACACCAGCAGCCCGATCGCCGGCAGCCACGCCGTGAGGTGGTAGACGAACACGATGCCGTAGGCGTCCGCGAGCCTCCCCAACCCCGCCGCGGCGAGGCCCCCGAGCCCGAACGAGAACCCGAAGAACATCCCCGACACCATGCCCACGCGCCCGGGCAGCAGTTCGTGCGCGTAGACGAGGATCGCGGGGAAGGCCGAGGCCATCAGCAGCGCGATCAGGATCGTCAGCACGCCGGTCCAGAAGAGGTTCGCGTACGGCAGCAGCAGCGTGAAGGGCAGCGCGCCGAGGATCGAGATCCAGATCATCGGGCGGCGGCCGATCCGGTCCGAGACATGGCCGCCGACCAGCGTGCCCGCGGCCACCGCCGCCATGTAGACGAAGAGCTGCACCTGCGCCGATTGCACCGGCAGCTGGAAGTGCTCGATCAGGTAGAACGTGAAGAAGGTGGTGATGGAGGAGTTGTAGGCGTTCTTCGAGAACACCAGCACCATCAGCAGCACCACGAAGAACACCACGCCCGCGGCCGGCGCCGGGGGCTTCGCGCGGGGCGTGCCGGCCGGGTGCGTCGCGTGGACCGCCGCATTGACTTCCTCGAGCCTCGCCGAGTACCACGTGCCCACGCGGGTGAGCACCATCATCGCCAGCAGCGCCGCCAGCGAGAACCACGCGATCGAGCCCTGCCCGCGCGGCAGGATGATGAACGCCGCCAGCAGCGGCCCGATCGCGCCGCCGAGGTTGCCGCCGACCTGGAAGATCGACTGCGCGACGCCGTAGCGCCCGCCCGAGGCCGCGCGCGCGACGCGCGACGCCTCCGGGTGGAACACGGCCGAGCCGGTGCCGATGAAGCACGCGGCCAGCAGCACCGCGGTGTAGCTCTCGGCCATAGACAGCAGCACGAGGCCGGTAAGCGTGCCGCCCATGCCGACCGCGAGCGAATACGGCAGCGGCTTCTTGTCGGTGTACATGCCGATGTTCGGCTGCAGCAGCGAGGCGGTCAGCATGAAGGCCAGCGTCAGCATGCCCACCTGCCCGAAGTCGAGGTGCAGCTGGGCTTTGAGCATCGGGTACAGCGCCGGCAGCAGAGACTGCATCAGGTCGTTGAGCAGGTGGCAGAAGCCCAGCGACAGCAGGACCGGGAAGACCGCCTCCCGGGTGGTGAGCGGGGCGGGGCCCGCGGTGGTGGTGGATGACATGGTGGCCCGAGTATAAAACGCGGGCCGCCCGTTCCCTTTACATGTCAGTCAGCCTTGGCGCCGCTTGCCTTCACCACCTGAATCCATTTCGACATGTCGGCCAGCAGGAACTGGCGAAACACCTCGGGACTGCTACCCACCGGCTCGGACCCGTCGGCGAGGATGCGCTCCTTCACGTCCGGCGCGTTCAGGGCTTTCACCAGTTCGGCGTTCAGCTTCGCGACGATGGGCGCGGGCAGGCCCGCCGGGCCGATGATGCCGTACCAGCCCACCAGTTCGAAGCCCGGCAGCTGCTCGGCCACGGCGGGGAGGTCGGGCAGCACCGCGAGGCGCTTGGCGGAGGTGATCGCCAGCGCGCGGATGCGCCCGGAGCGGATGTGCGGCTGCGCCGCCTGCAGCCCGGCGAAGTTGAACTGGTACTCGTTGGCGAGCAGCGCCGCCAGCGCCGGGCCCGAACCCTTGTAGGGGATGTGCTCGGCCTTGGTGCCCGTGAGCTGCTTGTACATCTCGCCCGCGAGGTGCCCGCCGCTGCCGATGCCGGCCGAGCCGAAGTTTAGCGGGCCGGGATGGGCCTTCGTCCACGCGATGAATTCGGTGAGCGTCTTCGGCGGGTAGGAGGGGTGGATCACGAGGATCTGCGCCGCCGCCGTGAGCTGGCTGATCGGCGTGAAGCTGTTCACCGCGTGGTAGGGGAGTTTCGAGTTCAGCGCCGCGTTCACCGTGTGCTGGTGGTAGCAGAGCAGCAGCGTGTAGCCGTCGGGCTTGGCCGTGGCGGTGATCTCGCCCGCCACCACGCCCGAGGCGCTGGCCTTGTTGTCGACGATCACCGGCTGCTTCATCGACTCCGAGAGCTTGGCCGCGAACACCCGCGCGAGGATGTCCGACGTCCCGCCCTGGGCGGCCGCGGTCAGCAGGCGGATCGTGCGGTTGGGGTACTCGTCCTGGGCGTGGGCGGCCGGTGGGAGGACGGCCACGAAGGCGAGGGCGGCGGTAAACGTAAGGCGGAGGAGGGCGTTCATGGAGTAATGCTACCAGACGGAACCAACCGGGGGATTGCCCGAACCCATATAGGGATCTATCATACCCAATATGGGAACGAATAAGCCAACCCTCCCGGATGCGCTTTTCTCCAAGACGCTCAAGCGCGTGCTTGGGTTGCTGTATGGCAACCCGGGCCGCAGCTACTTCGCCAACGAGATCGTCCGTTCGGTCGGCCTGGGCGTGGGCACGGTGCAGCGGGAACTGAAGGGCCTCGCCGGGTCCGGGTTGGTCACGGTCAGCAGCGTCGGCAACCAGAAGCACTATCAGGCCAACCCGGCCTCGCCCATCTTTGAAGAGTTGCGTGCCATCGCCACGAAGGTGCTCAGCCCCCCGCAATCCGGTGTGCGCGGTCGTCGGGCGGCGCTGCCCCGGGCGATTGCCGCTCACCAGCCGCAGGCCGCCTACGCGGTCGACGTCCCTCCCGCCGCATTCACAATCCCCGGCAAGAAAGTTGCGGCGCTGTGCCGCCGGTACGCGGTGAGGAAACTGAGCCTGTTCGGCTCCGCCGCCCGGGGCGAACTGGGTCCGGATAGCGATGTGGACCTGATGATCGAGTTCGACCCCTCGAGCAAGGTCTCGCTGTGGGACATCCCGAAGCTGCAGGAGGAGTTCTCGGCGCTTTTCGGCGGACGTCGTGTCGACCTCGTCCCGCCCGAGGTGATGAAGAACCCGTTCCGGCGCAAATCGATCCTTGCCGACCTCAGGGTGCTTTATGAAGCCTGAGGCGAAGGACGGCGGTTTCCTGTGGGACATGCTCGAGGCGGCGCGGGAGACGCGCGAGCTCATGAAAGGCTTTACGCTGGAGAGGCTGCTCGGGGACGCCAGGACGCGCCGCGCGCTGGAGCGCACGCTCGAAGTGCTGGGTGAGGCCGCGAACCGCGTTTCCCTGCCCACCCGCGAAGCGCTTGCGGGTATTCCCTGGGCAAAGATCATCGGCCAGCGCAACGTGATTGCGCACGGGTATGCCGTGCTTGACCACGGCCGGCTGTTCCGGACGGCCACAGAGGATCTTCCCGAGTTGATCGAAACCCTCGAGCGGGTCGTCGGCAGGATCGAGCGCGGCCTCCCGGTGCCTGGCAAGCCCGCCCGAAAATCAGGAAAGTAAGTCCTCTACTCCTCCTCCGGTGGAACCTCCCTCGGCTTGAACCCCTCCGGCGGGCGGGTGTCCTTCATGTGCCGCCACGCGGCGAAGATCCCGCCCACGGCCACCAGCAGCGCCACCGCGAACCATTCCATCGGCTCCTCCTTTTGCGTTCCCCGCATTAGACCCCTTCCGGCGCCCGGGCTCACGCCCTGAGCCACCCGTAGTCGCAGACTGGCTGTCCACCATTGCCGGAGGTCCGCCATGCAAGCTCCCACCGTACCCGTCGCCACGACCGGGCATGCCCGCGCCCGCATGCAACAGCGCGGCATCGGCGCCGACGCGCTCGAACTGCTGTTTTCGTACGGCCGCGAGGCGCACGACCACCACGGCGCCGTGATCCTCTACATGGACAAGGCCGCGCAGAAGCGGCTCGCCGCGGCCTCCAAGGCCAAGAACGCCGTCCGGCGTCTGTCCGGGCTGTACGCCGTGCTGTCCCGGCACGGGCAGGTGCTCACCGTCGGGCACCGCACCCGCCGGATCCCCCGGGCCTAGCCGCCATGTTCCGCGAACCTTCGATCGCGCTGCGCGTCGGGCAGGCGAATCCCCGGCTCGACGCGCTGTTGCTGCGTGAGGGGCTGGAGACCGCTGCCTGCGTGGAGGGGGCCGAGGGGCTGGCCGAGGCGCTGCACGAGCAGGGGTATGCCGAGGCCGGCGGGAGCGTGCTGATCGTCGGGCTGCCGCGCGGGGAGGCGCGGGAGCTGGGGGCGCGGCTGGGGCGGAGGGCGGTGATTTTTCACCAGCGGGGGCGGGAGACGGAGCTGGTTTTTGTGGGGTGAGTTGACAAAAGAGGCATGGTGGTTGGCTTGGGAGCCAATTCTGGAGCGGAGTTTAAAAAATAAAGCTCTACTTTTATCTGAACAACGGATATGAAGGGTTATCACGATTACGGCCGTTGAATGGGTCGGCCTTGCGTCAGAAAACGACATTTTTCGTTGACGTATAGTTACCCTTAGGGTAACGTTAGGCCGTTACTTCATTCGAAGGAGACCGGAAAAATGATCCGCAAAGGACAGGCAGTTCACATCCGACCAGAGTGGCGGGATGCGGGGGACGAAGAGTTCGTCTGGATAGCTGCCGAGGATGAGGATGGCGGACGGGTAAGAGTCATACCCGACATGCCCGAATTTCGATTCTCGCCATCGACCGTAGTCGAAGTACGGATGTTGATCGAGGGTGATGCGACCCGATCCTGACTCGATTCGCGACGCACGTTCCAAACTGGGTCTTACGCAAGCGCAGGCAGCGCAACTTGCATTCGTTTCGATGCGCGCGTGGATCAAGTACGAATCAGGCGAGCGAAAAATTCCCGCGCCGACCTGGGCACTTTTCCGCCTGCTGGCAGGGATCGTGACGATAGCCCAGTTGCGTCGCGAAATTCTCTGAGTCACGGCGGTGTCTGTTGCCGGTCAAGCCACACGGCCTGATTTTTGTCAGTCTACTGATTACCAAAGGAGAGTACGAATGCCCACTTCACGCGTTCCGGAATTCAACATTGCGACCCACGCGAATATGAAGGCGTGGTTCAAAACCATGGCAGAGAGAGGATTGCTATTTCATCCAGATGATTCGCCACATCAGATTGTCAGGGTCCGCACCGGCCGGCGGACCTTCAGTCGCGATGAATGTCGCAAACTCGAAGGGATACTGAGTGGCATGTTTAATCGCTTCGGGGATCGAGTCTATACAGCGGCATACCCGGTATTCATGCGCGTGTTCCGTTCGATTTCAAAACACTGAGTAGCAGTCGGCAGCATAAGGTGGAAGGGTGTCGGTCGACTCTCGCTCCTGCGGACGCCGAGGCACGCGCCTGATATCCTGGATAGACTGTGAATATGGCTAAGAAACCCAGCAGACCGGCAAAGTCGCAAAAGAAATTACCTCGTAACAAGATTCGGCAGGATCAGGCTGCATATCATGTGGACAAAAGCGGGCCTCGCCGAAAATGGAGATTCATTGATCTGTTCTGCGGTATCGGTGGGTTTCGATACGCATTCGAGCGGGCCGGCGCGGAGTGTGTCTTTTCGAGCGATTACGACAAACACTCTCAGATCACATATGAGGCGAATTTCGGTGAGAAGCCGCATGGAGACATCTACGGAGTAGCAGATTCGGATATCCCGCCATTTGACATTCTCTGCGCTGGATTTCCGTGTCAGCCCTTCAGCATCGCCGGAGTTTCAAAGAAGCTCAGCTTGGGAAGAAAGCACGGATTTGAAGACGAGAAGCAGGGGAATCTGTTCTTCAAGATCGCGGAGATTCTGGATTACCACAAGCCTTCAGCGTTCGTTCTCGAGAACGTCAAGAATCTGCAGACACATGACAAGCGGCGTACGTTTCAGATAATTTACGAAACTCTTACTTCCGCGCTTGGCTATGAGGTCCAGTACAAGATAATTGATGCGCAGGGTCTGGTCCCTCAGCACAGGGAGCGAATTTTTCTTGTCGGGTTCAAGCCGAACAGGCGTTTTGAGTTTCCAGAAATTCCCAAGATCGGTCCGAAGCTGGGCTCGATACTTGAAAGCAAGGTTGAGGACAGGTACACGCTGTCCGATCACCTGTGGCAGTACCTCCAGAACTATGCGAAGAAGCATAAGGCCGCTGGGAACGGCTTCGGCTTCGGGCTCGTCGACAAGGACAGTGTCACAAGAACGCTGAGCGCCAGGTATCACAAGGACGGCTCCGAGATTCTGGTATCGCAGGGGAGGCATCGAAATCCCCGCCGTCTTACTCCTAGAGAGTGCTCCAGACTCATGGGATATCCGCCTGAATTCAAAATACCTGTATCAGATACACAGGCCTACAGGCAGTTCGGCAATTCAGTTGTCATGCCGGTTGTGGAGCGAATTGCAAAGAACGTAGTGAAGGCGCTTGAAGGAGCGGTCGAAGATCGATCAATTCTTGTACTTACTGCAGACGAAAAGACTCCAGCGGCCTTGCCGCCCGTAGTAAAGAATTTAAAAAGCAAGATTTCAAAGGCAAAACGAGCGAGAAAATGAATCTGTCCGGACTCAAGGCGCTTTTCTACGGTTCAGGCTGCAATCAGCTCTACGCCAAGCGCCTTGCGGGCAACGACAACTCAAAGAATCAGGTTTACTTCAGCCCAGGCTTTGGCGCGCTTAATTTGTTTCCGCACGGAGAAGTAGCTCCGGACGGGCGTCCCGGAAATGCGACCTTCAAAGCAAGGATGCGCTTCGGCTGGCTGTTGCCGAACGGGGAAGTGGATATTGCCCCGGGCGCTCAGATGATTCTCTACCCACAGTACCCCGAGGTCCGATTCTCGGCTTTTCTCAAAGGCGCGAGCAATCCTCCTTCGAAACTTATGACGAGTCGCCAGGCTGGTCGCGTGTTGTTCCTGGGCGTTGCGACCAGCGGAACCGTGGTCGGCTATGCGGTTGGCCCAGAGTCCATTATAGCGAAGGAGTTCGAGGCCGAGACAGGTGGGGCAGATTCAAAGTTGTTTCGGAAGCTGGCTCTTCGTAGAGGGGATGACGATGCCTCAGTTCGATCAAAAGTAGTATCCGCTCTTAGGAATATCTGCGAGAAAGGCTGGATCGATTCCAAACAACTCGACAAAGATGGCGTTCTCAAGCCATGTGCCGCGCCGCAATGCGGCGGCTTCACTCTCGAAGCAGAACTGGGGGTGCCAAAGAACAGCGATGCTGAGCCGGACTTTTTGGGCTGGGAGATCAAGCAGCACGCCGTCAGCAGTTTTGACAAGCCGGCTTCAGGCGCTTCCATTACCTTGATGACGCCCGAGCCAACGGGGGGCTATTACAAGAAGCATGGCGTGGAAGCCTTCGTCCGGGAGTACGGTTATCTGGACAAGAAGGGGCGTCCAGACCGCATGAATTTCGGAGGCATTCACAAAATAGGCAGCCGACATGCTCTGACAGGATTGACGTTGGAACTCGATGGTTATGATGCGTCGAGCAAAAAAATTACAGATGCCGGCGGTGCTCTCGCCTTAGTAGATGACAAGGGCCGGATTGCGGCCGCTTGGGGGTTCGCTGGCTTGCTTTCACATTGGTCTCGTAAGCATGCGAAGGCGGTCTACGTCCCTTCGATGAGACGGACGGAGCCCGCACGCCAGTATGCCTATGGATCCAAAGTGAGGATGGCAGAGGGCACCGACTCGTTCAGATTGCTGAAGGCCATTGCTCTCGGATTCGTGTTTTATGATCCGGGCATTAAGCTAGAGAATATGTCGACGGCTCCGAGGGTGAAGCCTAGAAGTCAGTTCAGAATCGCATCAAAATGCATACCGGAGCTTTACGAGAACGTAACTCAGGTTGATGTGTACGACGATGACTGACGTATTCACCAAGGCCAAAAGAGCCGAGGTCATGTCTCGGATCAAGGGAAAGAATACGTCTCCAGAAATCGCCGTTCGATCAATTCTTCATCGACTTGGTTTCCGGTTCCGGCTGCACTCCAAGAGCCTTATGGGTAAGCCGGACATAGTTTTGCCGCGCTGGCGAACGGTGGTCTTTGTTCACGGGTGCTTCTGGCACCGGCATAAGAATTGCCGTTTTGCCTACATGCCTAAAAGCCGGAAAGAATTCTGGTCTGAAAAGTTCTCCGCCAATGTAGCGCGAGACAAAAAAGTAAAGCGTGAGCTTTCCAGAAGCGGCTGGCGCGTAGTTACCGTTTGGGAATGCAAGCTGACAAATCGTATCCGGTTGACCGCGGAGCTGAACAGATTGATTCGACGGTAGAGCTCCGGAATACTGCCAAATCTCGCCTGACATCCCTGCACCCGTGAACGCCATACTTAAGACCAGCCTGGATTCGCACCGCCTCGAACTCGCGTCGATCTGCGTCGAGCTCGGCGTGCGCCGCCTCGAGCTGTTCGGTTCGGCGCTGCGCAGCGACGAACCGGAGGATCTCGACTTTCTCGTCGACCTCGGTGAGCGCCCCCCGGCGGACTATGCCGACGCCTACTTCGAGCTGCTGGACCGGCTGCAGGCCTTGTTCGCCCGGCCGGTGGACCTCGTCACGCCGGCGGGGCTCGCCAACCCGTATTTCCGCGAGCGAGTCGAGCAGGAAAAAGCCTTGCTCTATGCAGCCTGATTCGAAGAAGTACCTTATCGACATCCGGCGGACCGCCCGGCTGATCGAAGGGTTCTGCGTCGGACGTTCGTTCGAGGATTACGCGGCCGACGATTGACCCAGGGTCCGTGCCAAGGTAAGTTTTGTCAAATCCAGTTTCAAATTGGCTTGAAAGCTAGTTCTGTGGCGGGGGTGGTGAGAAATTGTTGAACTTTTACCGTCCATGAACTGCAGCCGGCCCGAAGCTACAGCGTGCGCAGCAATCGCTCGTAGTCAGCATGCGACCCGATCCAGAACCAGACGACCGTATCGCCATCCATCACCCCGACCGCCCGCCAATCGAGATCGATCCGGACGGAATACACGGGGAGCGTGGCGTGGACCTTTTTGAATCGCAGTGACCTGTGGTCCGGGTTCCCGGACCAGAGAACGTATGCGGCTTTCGCCCGGTCCCGTGTCGCATTGGGCAGGGCATCGTACAGAGCCCGGAACTTCCTGGTCGTGCGCGACCGCACGAGGATCAGAGTGGCTTGGTCACGCCGGATTTGTATTCGGCAAGCGCCTCTTGCGCGAGCGCGCCAAGCGCATCCTGGGACTTTTCGAAGGACTCGGCCCAGCGCTTCTCGGAGGCGAGCTCGTTCATCAGGATTGCGGCGAGCGCATCCTGTTCTGCGGGCGGCAGTTTCGCCACTTCGCTCAACGCCTTTTCAAGTAGCTGGGTCATTTCGGATCTCCGTGCTGATGGCGGGATGATACGCCGTCCGGCCCCTAATCCGCCCTAGCCCCCGTCTCCCTCACCACCTTCCCCCACCGCTCCCGGTCCTGCCGCATCACCACCCCCATCTCCACAGCCGTGCTCCCCACGGGCTCCAGCCCCGAATCGGCCAGCCGCTTCGCCACCTCCGGCATCCGCACCACGTCCCCGACGGCGGCAGACAGCTTCGCCACGACCGCGGCAGGCGTCCCGGCGGGCGCGACGATCCCCTGCCACACCTGGTAGTCGAACCCGGGCAGGACTTCCGACATGACGGGCACGCCGGGCAGCAGGGGATTGCGCTTCCCGCCGCCCAGGGCCAGAGCGCGCAATTTCCCCGAGCGCACGTGCGGCAGGGCGAGGAAGAGGTCGACGAACATCAGGTCGGACTCCCCGCCGAGCACGGCGGCGAACCCGGGCCCGACGCCCTTGTACGGCACATGCGTGATGCGCAGGCCCGCGGAGGACTTGAGCAGCTCGGCGGCGAGGTGCGGCGTGGTGCCGCTGCCGGCGGAGGCGTAGTTGAGCTTGTCGGGGTTGGCGCGGGCGTAGGCGATGAGCGCGGCCACGGACTCGAGCCCCGTCTTCGGGTGCACGACCAGCACGCCGTAGGTGGTTGCGATGATGCCGACGGGCACGAAGGCGTCGGGGTCGAAGGGGAGTGAGGAATACAGGCTCTTGTTGATGACCACCGGCCCGGGGGACGAGAGCAGCAGCGTGTAGCCGTCCGGCGCGGCGCGGGCGACGAACTCGGCGGCCAGGTTGCCGCCGGCGCCCGTACGGTTCTCGACGATGAGAGGCTGGCCCCACTTCGCCTGCAGCTTCTCGCCCAGGAGCCGCGCCAGCAGGTCGCTGCCGCCGCCGGGCGGGAAAGGCACGACGACGCGGATCGGCCGGGCGGGGTAGTCCTGGGCTGCCGCGAACGCCGGCAGGGCGGCGAAGAGGGCGAGGCAGGCACGCAAAAGCAAGCTTAGCGGCATTGTGAAAGTTTCCAAAATTGTACCGAAACTGACACGAAAGCCAGTACTGGTGCGGGGTTATAAAATAATTGTCAAACTTTATTGTGGAACCGGTACAGCCGGGGCGAATACTCAGATCCCCGAAATCACCAGGTCGAGCGCGGCAACGATCGCGGAGCGCGCCTCCGCCAGGTTCGTGACCGGACCGCCGAGGATCTTCCCGGACACGCCCGCCAGCTCGGGCGTGAGCATCACCATCCGGCGCCCTTCGACTTCGAACACGGGGTTCAGGCGGTCGGCCAGCTTGCCCTTCAGGAGTTCCGGCTTGCACAAAGGCACCACGACCCGCGTGGAGAGGCTGTCGAGGAGGTCCGACTGGACGTCAAGGAGGTAGGGGATCCGGGTGCGGGTCGCCGGGTTCGCGTTCCGGTATACGTCGAACTGGGCCATCAGAACGAACGCAGCCCGTCGCTGAACACGCCATGCTTCTCCACATGCTCGTTGTAGGCATCGAGCGCGGCGCGGTTCTTCTCCAGCCATTGCTCGCGCTCGTGCCGGCGGATGGATTCGGCCAGCCCGGCTTCGAGGACCTGCGACAGGTTCAGGTTCAGGCGCCTGGCCTGCTCGAGCAGGCCGCTGTCGATGCTCAGGTTGGCCGCCTTCTTGCGCGGACGCGCGACTGCGGGGGACGTCGGCATGGGGGAAATCCTGCAGGAAACAATGCGCATAGTCTATGCGCATTGTTTTCTCGCGGCAACCAAGCGGGACGCCCCCTGCCCCCCGCCGCCGCGCCTCACGCAGGAAAGCCTCCAGCACCGGCTCGCCGGTGGGCTCAGGAGGCGCCACTGTAGCCCGGTTCTAGCGCAGCCTGAACCGCACGGGCAGCAGCGCCTCGCGTGGCGCGCTGGCCGGGAGCGTTCGCAACGTCCGCGCGGCGCGCACGGCGGCCTCGTCCAGGATCGCGTGGCCGCTGGAGGCCTCGACCCGCGCGGCGATGGCGTTGCCGGCCTCGTCGAGGAACAGCATCACCAGCACTTCGCCCTCCAGACCGCGGTCGATGGCTTCGAGCGGGTAGAGCAGCTCGCGGGCGACCTGGGCGCGGGCGGCGCGCGCCGCCTCGCCGGACAGCATCTGCACGCCGGTGGGTCGCGCCGCGGGCGCGGCGTCGGCCGGGCGGGTGAGGCGCCGGGCCGCGGGCGGCGGTGGGTTCGGGGCGGCGGCACGGGCCGCGGGCGCGGTATCCTCGGGGAGCCGCAGCACCGGCAGGGGGGGCGGAACCGCCGGTGCCTCGGCGAGTCTCACTTTCAGGGCGGGTGCAGGCGGCGGCGCGAAGGGCGCAGGCAGCCGCAGTCCCGAGGCGAGCAGCGCCGCGTGCAGCGCGACGGATACGGCCAGCGCGCGCCACAGGCCGGGGTGGAAAGGAAAAGGAAGAGCGTTGGGAATCACGGTCAGGCCCATTCTAGCGACGATCCCCGCGGTCGCCCTCCTGCTGGCCCTCGCGCTGGCGTGGAGGCCCGCGCAGGCGCAGCTGCCGTGGGCGCAGGCGCAGCTGCCGTGGGCGCAGGCGCAGCTGCCGTGGGCGCAGGCGCAGCTGCCGTGGGATTTCCTGCTGAAGTCCAAGGGCCTGCCGGACGCGGTCGAGTTCGGCTCGCGCGTCGAGATGGGCGACCTCGACAACGTGAAGGCGTGGCTCGACCGCGGCCTCGACCCGGATTTCACCGGCGACCGCGTCGGCACGGGCCTGATGATCGCCGCCTGGCAGGGCAACGTGCCGATGATGGAGTTGTTCGCCGCGAAGGGCGCCGACATCAACCGCGCGAACTCGCTGGGCGAGCAGGCGCTGATGCACGCGGCCTGGCGCGGCAACCTGCCGGCCGTGCAGTGGCTGCTGGCCCGCGGCGCGGCGCTGAATCGCAGCAGCAAGCAGTGGACCGCGCTGCATTACGCCGCCTTCTCCGGCCACGACGAGGTGGTGCGGGTGCTGGTCGCGCGCGGCGCCGACCTCAATGCGCGCAGCCCCAACGGCTCCACGCCGCTGATGATGGCGGTCTACGAGGGCCGCGAGGACACGGCGAAGACGCTGGTGCGGCTGGGTGCCGACCGCAAGGCGGTCAACGACAGCGGCGAGGCCGCGATGGACTGGGCCTTCAAGTACGAACGCGTGGCGATAGCCCGGGCGCTCGGCTCGATGCAGGAGTTCGCCGCGGCGGCCAACCGGCCCAAGGCGGAGTGGAAGCCCCCGCCGCGCTCGCTGCCGGTGACGCCCGAGCCGCCCGCGCCCGAGGTCGCCGCCGCTGCGCCGGACCCGGGCGCCGAACTGCGCGCGCAGATCCAGGACCTCGCGCGGATCCGCGCCGCGCTGGTCTCGCGCAGGATGAACAAGGAGGTCGCGCTCGTCGACCGCAAGATCGCGGCGCTGCGCTTCCGGCTCGCGAAGCCCGGGCCGGACTATCGCCGCCCTGCGGTGCTCGAGGTCACGGCCGAGCGCAGGGCGCCGCAGCGGCAGGAAGTGCGCCTGCGCGCGGACCAGGACGCTTCGAAGTAGCCGGCCCCCCCAACAACCCACTCCACCCACCCTCCCGGGATCGCACCGCCATGCATATCGTCATTGCCCAGATGAAGCACGAGACCAACACCTTTTCGCCGGTGCCCACGCCCATCCAGCGGTTCGCGGTCGGCACGCCGATGCCGCACGAGGGCGAGGCGGGCATCAAGGCCCTGCGCGGCACGGGCTCGGCGATCGGCGCCTTCATCGAGCTGGCGGAAAAGGCCGGCGCGAAGCTCACGCTGCCGGTGGCGGGCAGCGCGTGGCCCAGCGGCCCGGTCGAGGACGCGGCTTTCGAGTACATGGCGGGACGCATCTGCGACGCGGTGGCGAAACGCAGTACTCCCCACGTCGACGCCATCCTGCTCGACCTGCACGGGGCCATGGTCACGCAGAGCCTCGAGGACGGCGAGGGCGAACTGCTCGCCCGTGTGCGCAAGCTCGCGCCGAAGACGCCGATCGGCGTGGCCCTCGACATGCACACCAACCTGTACCCGGCCATCGCCGCGAACGCGGACGTCATCGCCGGCTACCAGACCTATCCGCACGTCGACGTCCACGAAACGGGCCTGCGCGCCGGCCGCGCGCTGTTCGCGATGCTCGAGGGGCGCGCGAAGCCTTCCATGGCCTGGGGCCAGCGGCCGATGCTGCCGCACGTGATGCGCCAGTCCAGCCTCGACTCGCCCAATCGCGAGATCCAGGCGCGCTGCATCGAAATGGAAAAGCAGGGCGCGCTGTGCGCGAGCCTCTTCGTGGGCTTTCCCCACGCCGACATCGTGAACGCGGGGCTCTCGGCGGTGGTCGTCACCGACAACGACCCTGCGCTCGCGCGTCGCTGGTGCGACGAGCTGCTCGACAGGGCCTGGGACAGCCGCGCGCAGTGGGTCTACGAAGTCGAGCCGCTGGAGAAGTCGTTCGCCCGCGCGCGCCAGATGCAGGCCCGCCCGGTCGTGCTGCTCGACCACTACGACAACGCGGCCTCGGGCGGCACGATGGACACGATGGCGGTGCTGGAGGGGATCCTCGAGGCCGGGCTGGAGGACGTGGCGGCGTTCGCGATCTACGACCCGGAGGCCGTCCGCGAGATGCGGATGGTCGGCGTGGGGGCGCGCATCACGCTGCCGCTGGGCGGAAAACTGGCGATGCCCAGCCTCGGGTTGCAGGGAAAGCCGCTGATGGTGAGCGGCACGGTGAAGAACCTCAGCAACGGCCAGTTCAGGAACCGCGGGCCGATGTCGAAGGGCGTACTGATGGACATGGGCCCGACCGCGGTGCTGGACACGGGGCGTGTGGAGATCGTCGTGATCTCCCGCCAGCAGGAGCCGAACGACCTCGAGTGCTTCGCCTCGCAGGGCATCGACCCGGCGGCGAAAAAATACCTCATGCTGAAGAGCCGCGTGCACTGGCGCGCGGGCTTCGGCGACCTGGCGAAGGCCACCGTGGAGTGCGCCGGCACCGGGGTCTGCACCTCCGACTACGGGGTGCTGGACTTCAGGAAGGTCCGCCGGCCGATCTACCCGCTCGACCGGATCTGAAACTCAATCCTTGCCGTAGGGTCTTACCGCACGCAGGTCCACTTTCAGGCCGATCCCTTCGGCGGCGTCGACCAGGCGGTCGAGGCTGAAGGCGTCGTAGTCGTTGCACAGGCGGCTGGTCTGGGCGATCGACAAGCCCATGAAGTCCGCGGCGTCGCTGCGGGTGATGTCGAGTTCCTCGATGCGGTGCTGGATGCGCTGGCGCAGCAGGGTGCGCAGTTTGGAGCTGGGGGGGATTTTCGCTTTTGCCTTTGTTTTCGCTTTTGCCACGGTGGTGCTCCTTCGATTGCGTGTCATTCCCGGCATGCTACGCCGAACGGGGCCCTTGGGGGAAGTTGGAAAGTGCAATGAATCATGCGCGTTTGCCGGCATTGCGAAATTTGCATAGCCCTGCGGTTTGTACGGCAAACCTGACAGGGGCTTGAATCGCGGCGCGCAGCCCCCAACTGCGGCGCATGAGATCGCGGGACATCAGCAACTTCATGTGGGGCGAGGCGCTCGCGCTCCTCGGCCAGGCCGAGCGGCTGGAGCGGGCGTTCTATCGCCCGCCCGGCGCAAAAACAGAACGCGGATGGGAGCCGCCGGTGGACGTGGTGGAGTCCTCGGAGGCGGTGTTCGTGCATGTCGCGCTGCCGGGCGTCGCCGCCGACGCCATCGTGGTGGGCCTCGAGCCCGGCGCGGTGACGGTGTCGGCGGTGCGCGAGTTCCCGGTCACGGCCCGCGGCGCGCGCCTGCACCGCATCGAGATCCCCTACGGCCGGTTCCAGCGCCGTGTCCCGCTGGACCTCGAGTCCCTCGAGCCCGCGGGGCGATCCTACATCGACGGCTGCCTGACCCTCGCTTTCCGCAAAACCGCAGTGCAGGAGTGGAAGAAATGAAAACCGATTCGATCGAAGCGGCATCGCAGGTCACGCCCGGCACCGTCGGCCACAAGCCGCTGCCGGCGGACGCGCTAGCCATCGTGCCCCTGCGCAACATGCTGCTGTTCCCGGGCATCGTGGCGCCGGTCACGTTCGGGCGCGAGGGTTCGGTCGCGGCCGCACAGGACTCGGTCAAGGCCGGGCGCCGCATCGGCTTCCTGCTCCAGCGCGACGCGGCCGAGGACAAGCCCGCGCCCGAGGACCTCCACTGGGTGGGCACCAGCGGGCAGATCCTGCGCTACATCACCGGCGCCGAGGGCGCGCACCACATGGTCGTGCAGGGCCAGGAGCGCTTCCGCGTGCTCGAGTTCCTCGAGGGCTGGCCTTTCCTCGTAGCGCGTGTCGCGGCGGTGGAAACGACCGGCGACGAGTCCCACCCCGATATCGAGGCGCGCTTCCACCAACTGAAAGCACGCGCCACCGAAGCGCTCGGGCTGCTGCCGCAGGCCCCGGACGAACTCGCCGGCGTGATCGCGGGCATCACGACCGCGTCCGCGCTGACCGACCTGGTCGTCAACTTCATGGACATCAAGCCCGCCGAGAAGCAGGCGCTGCTGGAGTGCTTCGACCTGAAGGAGCGCCTCGACCGCGTGCTGAAGATCCTCGGCGAGCGCGTGGAGGTGCTGCGCATCTCCGCGAAGATCGGCGAGGAAACCAAGAAGGCCTTCGACGAGCGCCAGCGCGAGCATGTGCTGCGCGAGCAGATGCGCCAGATCCAGAAGGAACTGGGCGAGGCCGACGACACCGCAGCCGAGGTCGAGGAGCTGGGCCGCGCGATCGATGCCGCCGGCATGCCGGAGGACGTGGCGAAGCACGTCAGGAAGGAGCTCAAGCGCCTGTCCCGGATGTCGGATTCCTCGGGCGAGGGCTCGATGCTGCGCACCTGGCTCGAATGGATGACGGAGCTGCCGTGGAAGGCGGATGCGCAGCAGCCCATCGACATCGCAGAAGCGCGGCGGGTGCTCGACGCCGACCACTACGGCCTCGACAAGGTCAAGCGCCGCATCCTCGAATGGCTGTCGGTGAGGAAGCTCGCGCCCGAAGGCAGGAGCCCGATCCTGTGCTTCGTCGGCCCGCCCGGCGTGGGGAAAACGTCCCTGGGCCAGAGCATCGCCCGCGCCACGGGGCGCAAGTTCCAGAGAGTCGCGCTGGGCGGCGTGCACGACGAGGCGGAGATCCGCGGGCACAGGCGCACCTACATCGGTTCGCTGCCGGGCAACGTGGTGCAGGCGCTCAAGCGTGCGCAGAGCCGTTCGGCCGTGTTCATGCTGGACGAGGTCGACAAGGCCGGCGCAGGGGGCTTCCACGGCGACCCGGCCTCGGCGCTGCTCGAGGTGCTGGACCCGGAGCAGAATTCGAAGTTCCGCGACAACTACCTCGGCGTGGACTTCGACCTGTCCAAGGTGCTCTTCATCGCAACCGCGAACCAGCTCGACACGATTCCCGGGCCCTTGCGCGACCGCATGGAGATCATCCAGCTCCCCGGGTATACGGAAGCCGAGAAGCTCGAGATCGCGAAGCGCTACCTCGTCGCGCGCCAGCTCGAGGCCAACGGCCTCAAGGCGGAGCAGGCGGCGGTGTCGGAGGCGGCGCTGTCGGCCATCATCGCGGACTACACCCGCGAGGCGGGCGTGCGCTCGCTCGAGCGCGAGATCGGCAGCGTGCTGCGCCGCGCGGCGATGCGGATCGCGGAAGGCGAGGCCGGGGCCGTCGCGATCGACGAGCCCGACCTGCACGGCATCCTCGGCCCGAAGAAATTCGACAACGAGATCGCGCAACGGGCCGGCCTGCCGGGCGTGGCGACGGGCCTCGCGTGGACGCCGGTGGGCGGGGACATCCTGTTCATCGAGGCGACCAAGGTCCCGGGTTCGGGCAAGCTGATCCTGACCGGGCAGCTCGGCGAGGTCATGAAGGAGTCGGCGCAGGCGGCGCTGACGCTGGCGAAGATGCTGGTCGGCGACGCGCTGGACAAGACCGACCTGCACGTCCACGTGCCGGCCGGCGCGACGCCCAAGGACGGGCCGAGCGCGGGTGTGGCGATGTATCTCGCGCTGGTGTCGCTGCTGCTCGACCGCCCGGTGCGCAGCGACGTTGCGATGACCGGCGAGATCTCGCTGCGCGGCCTCGTGCTGCCGATCGGCGGTGTCAAGGAGAAGGTGCTGGCGGCACTGCGTGCGGGGATCAGGTCTGTCATGCTGCCGAGGAAGAACGAGAAGGACGTCGAGGACGTGCCCGCGGATGCCCGCGCGAGGCTGGAATTCATCTACCTCGACCGTGTCGAAGATGCGGTGAAGCACGCGATCGGCGAGCTTCCGCAGTACCAGACCCAGAAGGCGGCCTGAACCATGACCCTCGAAGAACGTGAGAACCTCACGCGGTTCCTGCAACTGCTGGTGCAGGCGCAAGCCGGCCCCAAGGATGGCGATGCGCAGGCCCTGATCCATGAGGCGGTCGCGCGCCAGCCCGATGCGGCTTACCTGCTGGTGCAGCGCGTGATGCAGCTAGAGCACGCCCTCAAGGAGGCGACGCAGCCGAAGACCGGTTTCGTGGGCGACGCCAACGCCTGGGGCCGCGCGCCTGCGACCCAGCCTGCAGCCCCCGTTCCGGTGCAGATGCAGCACGCGCCGGCCGCGCCCGCGAGCCGCTGGGGTTCCGGGCTGCTGGGCACGCTCGCCATGACGGCAGGCGGCGTGGTCGCCGGGTCGCTGCTCGCGCAGGGCATCGGCAGCCTGTTCGGCCACCATGACGACGCACCCGATCGCACTGCACCCGATCGATCGGCGATCCCGCCGGGCGGCGGCACGCTCGTCGACACGGACTACGGTGCGAGCGCCAACGACGACGCGGACGGCGGGTACGTCGCCGAGGACTTCGACGACGGCGGCGACCCCGGCAGCGTGGGCTGAGCGGCTGCTTCACTTGGGGCCGCGGTGCGAAACGCGCCCTTCGGCCGGGGCGGGTTTGGCTTACAGTAGCCACCATGCGATCCCATTCCCGGTGGCCAGATTTTTGCTTCGGTGGCGCATGGCACTTGCATTCAAACCCACCACCCGCTGCGCGCCCCATTGGCCCACACGCTCGACGCGAAGCTGGTGGAAAAATACAAGGTGAACTGATGCGTCCTTCCGTTCGAGCAGTCATTGGTGCATGCCTGCTGTGCGTGGCGCACCTCGCGTTTGCGCAAGGCTACCCGGCCAAGCCGGTGAAGATCGTCGCGGGCTTCCCGCCCGGTGGCGCGGCCGACCTGCTCGCGCGGGTGATGGCCGACAAGCTCGCCGCGGCGATGGGGCAGCCCTTCGTCGTCGAGAACCGGCCCGGCGCGGGCGGCACCATAGGCGCGGACGCGGTGGCGAAAGCCGCCCCCGACGGGTACACGCTGCTGCTGGCCGTCACCGCCAGCCAGACCATCGCGCCTTCGATCTACAAGTCGCTGCCCTACGATTCGGCGAAGGACTTCAAGCCGGTGGCGCTGGTGGCGACGATCCCGGTCACGCTGGTGGTGCATCCTGCCGTGCCCGCGACCACCGCGCGCGAACTCGTGGCGGTCGCAAAGGCGGCCGCCTCGCCCATGCAGTTCGCCTCCAGCGGCAGCGGCGCGATCCCGCACCTCGCGGGCGAACTGTTCCAGTTGTCGCAGGGCGTGAAGCTCGTGCACGTGCCGTACAAAGGCGCGCCGCTGGCAATGTCCGACCTCCTGTCCGGCCGGGTGCAGCTGATGTTCGACAACCTGCCGACGGTGCTCGGCCACATCCGCTCGGGCAAGCTGCGTGCGCTCGCGGTCGCGGGCGCGAAGCGCGCCCGTGCCCTGCCGGACCTGCCTACGCTGGCGGAAGCGGGCATCCCGAACGTGGAAGTCGGATCGTGGTTCGGCGTGCTCGCGCCCGGTGCGACGCCCGATACTGTCGTGGGGGCGCTCTCGCGCGAGATCGCGAAGGCGGTCGCTGCCGACGACGCAAAAGCGCGCATGGATGCGATGGGCGCCGAGCCTGCCTACCTCGCGCCGGACGAGTTCGCAAAGCTCATCCGTGCAGACACCGAGAAATGGGCGAAGCTGGTCAAGGCGACCGGCGCCCGGGCCGATTGAGCATGGGTCGGGCCCTCGATGTGGTCAACGCACTGCTTGCGGACTACTGTGCACACCTCGACGCCGACCGTCTCGAGGCCTGGTGCGGGTTGTTTGCCGAAGAAAGCAGCTACCGCATCGTGCCGCGCGAGAACCGCGTGCAGGGCCTGCCCGCCGCGATCCTGCACCTCGCGAACCGGCGCATGATCCAGGATCGCGTCACCGTGCTGCGTACGGCGGCGGTCTACAACATCCACGTGGACCGCCACATGGTGAGCGCCGTGCGCATCCTGGAGGAAACCGGGACCGCCGCGAAGTACGAGGCGAATTTCTGCGTCTACCAGTCCGACCAGGAAGGACGCACGAAGCTCTTCTGTGCCGGGATGTACGAGGGAGTGGTTGCGCTGGGCGCGGGGCCGCTGTTCACCCGGCAGGCCGCGATCGTGGATACGTTCTCGATCCCGGCCCTGCTGGCCGTCCCCATCTAGGCGCTCGTCATGCCCGCGATCACCGACGAATTGAAGTCCCTCTGGACGCGCGACGACTACTCGCGCATCCCTTACCGCTACTACCACGACCCGGCCCTCTACCAGGAGGAGCTCGAGCGGATCTTCCGCGGGCCGACCTGGTCGTACCTGTGCCTCGAAGCCGAGATCCCGGCCGCGGGCGACTACCGCACCACCTTCGTGGGCGAAACGCCGGTCGTCGTGACGAGGAAGGACGACGGCGACGTGGCCGCGTTCGTGAACCGGTGCGGGCATCGCGGCGCGATCGTGCGCCGCGAAGCGTTCGGCAACGCGAAGGAACACATCTGCGTCTACCACAGGTGGTCCTACGCGCAGGACGGCAGCCTGACGGGCGTGCCGTTCCGGCGCGGCGTCGGCGGCAAGGGGGGGATGCCGGACGATTTCGACCCGAAGCAGCACGGGATGCAGAAGATTACGGTGCGCTCCATCCGCGGCGTGGTGTTCGGGACGTTCGTCGCCGGTGCCGAGCCCCTGGAGGACTACCTTGGCCCGGTGATGGTCGCGCATGTCGAACGCCTGATGCACAAGCCCATCCGCATCCTCGGCTACCAGCGCCAGACCGTGTACGGCAACTGGAAGCTCTACATGGAGAACGTGCGCGATTCGTACCACGGGGGGCTGCTGCACGAGTTCCAGAATACATTCGGGATCAGCCGCGTCACGCAGGTGGGCGGTGCACGCATGGATGCGAAGCACCGCCACCACATCACCTACAGCAGTGCGAAGGAAGCCCAGGAGGGCGTGCAGGCGCACCGCGATGCCGGCGTGGCCAACGACCGCCTGCGGCTCGCCGACGGGAGCCTCCTCGAGTACACGCCGGAGTTCGCCGACGGGCAGCAACTGACGATCTCCTCGGTATTCCCGAACGCGGTCTTCCAGCAGATCCGCAACTGCCTCGCGACGCGCCAGCTGCGCCCGCGGGGCGTCGACGAGTTCGACCTCGTGTTCACCATCTACGGCTATGCCGACGACACGCCGGAGATGACCGAGCTTCGCCTCGCGCAATCGAACATGATCGGGCCGGCCGGCTACATCTCCATGGAGGACGGCGAGGCGATCGAGATCGTCCATCGCGCCACGAAGGGCGAGCGTGCGACCGGCGGGCTGCTCGAAATGGGCGGCCTCGGGCCGATTCCGGACGAGATCCGTTTTCGCACCTCGGAGGTTTCGATCCGGGGATTCTGGTCCTACTACGCAGCACTGATGAACATGCAACCCGGGGACACGCCACGATGAGACTTGCAGCAACATTCCTGATCTGGCTGGGCCTCGCCCCGGCCGCGCCTTTTGCGCTTGCGCAGGCGCCTTATCCTTCCAAGCCGGTAAGGATTATCGTTCCCTACCCCGCGGGCGGGTACTACGACGTATCCTCCCGCGTGCTCGGGCAGAAGTTCTCGGAGGCGCTGGGCCAGCCCTTCGTCGTCGAGAACCGGCCGGGTGCGAACGCCATCGTCGGCACCGAGTTCACCGCGAAGTCGGCTCCGGACGGCTACACGATCATGATGGGCGGCATCGGCCCGCACGCGATCAATTCGAGCCTGTACCCGAAGCTTTCCTACGACCCGGTGAAGGATTTCGCGCCGGTGATCCTCGTGTCGATGACGCCGAACGCGCTCGTGGCCCATCCGGGCTTTCCGGCGACGTCGGTGAAGGCGCTCGTGGAACTCGCCCGCGCACAGCCTGGGAAGATCAACTATGCGTCCAACGGCTCGGGCAGCTCCGTGCATCTCTGCGCGGAACTGCTCGGCACGGTGACCGGGGTGAAGTTCAACCATGTGCCGTTCAAGGGCAGCGCGCCGGCCATCACTGCGACGCTGGGCGGGCAGACGTCCTTTGCCTTTGCGACCGCCGGCGACGTGCTTGCCCACATCCGCGGTGGCAAGCTGCGTGCGCTCGCCGTGACGAGCGCCAAACGCATCCCGGCCCTGGCGGACACGCCGACGATGATCGAAGCGGGTGTGCCAGGCTACGAGGCGACGGCGTGGTTCGCCCTGTTCGCGCCCGCGGGCACGCCGCGCGAGATCGTCGCGAAGCTGAATGCCGTGGCCGGCAGGGCGCTCGAGACCGAGGAGGTGCGCGAGCGCCTCGCCCCGCAGGGTTCGGCGGAACTGACCGGCGGGACGCCCGAAGCCCTCGGGAATCTCGTAAAGTCCGAAATCGCCAAATGGTCGAAGGTGGTGCGGGAGTCCGGCGCCACCGCCGATTGATCAACCCCGCAAGGAGAACCCCATGCCCTTCCAGCCGATCAACCCCGCGGGCTCGCCGCCCCCGCTGGCACCGTATTCCCCCGGCGCCAAGGCCGGCAACATCGTCTACGTGGGCGGTACGCTCGCAATGGACGCCGCGGGCAAGACCTACGGCGTCGGCGACGTGCGCGCGCAGACCCGGCACGTGCTCGAGTCGATCAGGGCCGTGCTGGCCACGGCCGGCGGCACGATGCAGGACATCGCCTTCAACCAGATCTTCCTGAAGGACCTCGCCGACTACGCCGCGATGAACGAGGTCTACAAGGAATACTTCCCGAAGAACCCGCCGGCGCGCTATTGCATCCGCGCCGACCTCGTGCGTCCGGACTTCCTCGTCGAGATCGCGTCCACCGCGCACCTGGGCGCCTGACCATGGCCCTGTCCGCCCCGGCGCCGCGCCGGCACCTGCATACCCGCACGATCGAGTGCGAGGGCTTCAAGCGCGACGACGGCCTGTGGGACATCGAGGCGCGGATCGTCGACAGGAAGACCCACAAGACCGTGGAGCCCTACCGCGGCGAGCGCGCGGCCGGCGCGCACGTGCACGACATGGTGCTGCGCCTGACGCTCGATCGCGAGATGGTCGTCCGGGACATCGAGGTCACGACCAACGAGGCGCCCTATGAGCCCTGCTTTACGGTGGCTCCCGCGTACAAGGGCCTCATCGGCGCCAAGGTCGGCGGCGGCTGGCGCAAGGCCGTCAACGAAAACGTCGGCGGCACCAAAGGCTGCACCCACCTGAAGGAATTGCTGATGCCCGCGGCGACGGTGGCTTTCCAGACCATGGGCAGCTGGCCCACGGACCCGGATGCGCAAGGCGAGGCGAAGCCCGTCGCGCTGCACGGGCAGGGCACCAAACGCCCGTACTTCATCGACGGCTGCAAGGCCTGGGCGGCCGACGGCGAGGTCGTGGCGAAGCTCTACCCGGCGCACCACATAAAGCCAAAGCGCTGACACACCCGGCAGCGGCACCGGCCGCGCCGCCGCTATACTCGCCGCTGCTTTCAAGGAGGGGAGCGAGGCATGGCGGCTGCACTGTATTTCGGCGACCTGGTGCGTGGCGGCGGGGAGATCGCCGCGCGCGGCGCGAAGCTGGCCGGCGGGCTGGCGCGGCTGGGCATGAAGGAGGGCGACGTGGTCGCGCTCCTCCTGAGGAACGACCCGATCTACGCGGACGCAGTGCCGGCCTGCCGCACGGGCGGGTTCTACTACTGCCCGGTCAACTGGCACTTCACGCGCGACGAAGCGCTGTTCCTCGTCTCCGACAGCGGCGCG
Source organism: Burkholderiales bacterium (assembly GCA_965279075.1). Taxonomy (GTDB): domain Bacteria; phylum Pseudomonadota; class Gammaproteobacteria; order Burkholderiales; family SG8-39; genus SZAS-79. The sequence continues at coordinate 125,435 of CBDIHI010000007.1, forward strand.
AAAGTGCTGGTCGTCGCGGCCGACCTCTACCCGGCAGTGAAGGACGGGCTTCCCGCCGGCGTGCAGGTCCTGGTGTCCGGCGCGCTGGGCGGGAGCGCGCCCGCAGGCACGCTGGATTACGAATCCTGGCTTGCCGCGCAGGCGCCCTACGCCGGGCCGGTCGTGTCGCCGCGCGGGCACCTCGCGTATTCATCGGGCACCACCGGCCGGCCCAAGGGGGTGCTGCGCAAGCCCTGGCCGGTCGCGCAGGCCGCCGAGGCACAGCGCCGCTCCGACGAACTGTCCGCGCGGTGCTTCGGCGTGATCCCGGGCTGCCGCACGCTGATGCCCGCGCCGCTCTACCACAGCGCCCCGAGCTCGATCATCCAGTCGACGTTGCGCCTCGGCGAGCGGCTGGTGGTGATGCCGCGCTTCGACGCGGAGGAGACGCTGCGCCTGATCGAACTCCATCGCATCGACCTCGTCTACATGGTGCCGACGATGTACGTGCGGATGCTGAAGCTGCCGGAGGCTACGCGCAAGCGCCACGACCTGTCCTCGCTGCGGTTCATCGCCTCGACCGGCTCGCCGTGCCCGCCGGACGTGAAGCGCGCCATGATCGACTGGTTCGGCCCGAAGATCTTCGAGACTTATGCGGCGAGCGAGACCGGCCTCATCACGGTGATGTCCTCGGTCGAGGCCCTGGAGCGTCCCGGCAGCGCGGGCCGGCCGGCCGGCGACGCGATCATCCGCATCGTCAGCGAGGACGGCGAGCCCTGCGCAACCGGCGAGGTGGGCCTGATCTACATGAAGCAACCGGCTTACGCGGACTTCACCTACGTGGGGAACGACGCGGCGCGGCATGCAATTGAGAAGGACGGCCTCTGCACGCTCGGCGACATGGGCTACCTCGACGCCGAAGGGTACTTGTACATCTGCGACCGCTCGGCGGACATGGTGATCTCGGGTGGCGTGAACATCTACCCCGCCGAGACCGAGCATGCGCTGATGGGTTGCCCCGGCGTGCTGGACTGCGCGGTGTTCGGCGTCCCCGACGACGAGATGGGCGAGCGGCTGATGGCAGCGATCCTGCCCGAGCCCGGCGCGCAAGTGGATGCCGCCACGGTGGAACACTGGCTGAGGCCGCGCATCGCGGGCTACAAGATCCCGCGGGACGTCGCGATGGTCAGCGAATTCCCGCGCGACGACAACGGCAAGGTCGCCAAGAGGAAGCTGCGCGCGAAGTATTGGGCCGGGCGCGAGCGCCGGGTGTAGGCCGCCTAGAGGGCACTGGCGAGCATGCGCCGGCCGCCCTCGAGCACGGGAAGCAGACGCTTCACCATGTCGTCCTTCGACATGCGCGAGGTCCGGACCGCCAGGCTCATTGCGGCAACGGTGCGGCCGGCCGAATCCACCACCGGGACCGCGATCACGCGCAGCCCGAGCTCGATCTCCTCGTCGCCGATGGCGTAGCCCTGGTTCCGCGCGGCCCGGATCGCCTCGAGGATCTCGCCTAGTCCCGTGAGCGTCTTCGGCGTGAGCTTGCGCAGTGCCGTTGCGCGCAGCGTCTCACGAGCAGCGGCATCGGTGCCCGCAGCGAGCATCACGCGTCCGGTCGCCGCGCAGTAGGCGGGCAGGCGCGTTCCCACGCCCACGCCGACCGACAGGCTGCGCCGCGTGGTCGAGCGCGCAACGAAGATGATGTCCGCGCCGTCGAGGATGGACACCGAGGCCGACTCGCCGCTGCGCTCCGACATCGTCTCGAGCACCGGCTGCACGAGCTTGGGCACGGGCGTGGAGGTAAGGTAGGCGTGGCCCAGCCGCAGCACGCGCGGCGCGAGGCGGTAGTACTTGCCGTCGAACTCGGCGTAGCCCAGGGACTCGAGCGTGCGCAGGCACCTCCGCGCGGACGCCCGCGACAGCCCTGTCAGTTGTGCCGCCTCGGAGAGTGTCAGCCTGGGGCGCGACGCGCCGAAGGCTTCGATGATCGCGAGGCCCTTTTCCAGTCCGGCGATGCGCTCCCGGGCGTCGCCGGCACCCTGTCCGGCAGGTGAATCCCGCATTGACACGATTCTCGTTCCGTCCTAAGTTACGTTCGATTATCGCAGAAATGTTCGTATATCGAACATACTTTCGAAACCGGCGCCCCCGGGTACGCCGGACAACTATAAAAAGGAGACTCATGAAACGGCTCATCATCCTGCTCGGCTGCGCCATGGCTGCGCTCGGCACGGCACCTGCCTCCGGGCAATCGACATTTCCCAACAAGCTGGTGCGGATCGTCGTTCCCTTCCCGGCGGGCGGCTCGGCGGACGTGCTCGCCCGCATCGTCGGCGAAAAGCTCTCGGCCAAGTGGGGCCAGCCCGTGCTGGTCGAAAACCGCGTGGGCGCCGGCGGCAACATCGGCGCGGAGGCGGTCTACAAGGCCGACCCCGACGGTTACACGATCCTCTCGAGCCCGCCCGGGCCGCTGTCGATCAACCACAACCTTTACAAGCAGCTCGCCTTCGACCCGAACAAGTTCGTGCCCATCACGGTGCTGGCCATCGTGCCCAACGTCATCACGGCGAGGGCGGACCTGCCCGCAGCCTCGGTGAAGGAACTGGTCGCCTACGCGAAAGCCAATCCCGGCAAGATCCAGTATGCCTCGCAGGGCAACGGTTCCACGTCCCACCTGTCGGCGCAGATGTTCGCCACGATGGCGGGAATCCAGCTGACCCACATCCCGTACAAGGGCGAGGGCCCCGCGCTGGTCGACATCGTCGCGGGACGCGTCGACATCTTCATCGGCAACATCGCGGCGGCACTGCGATTCCAGCAGGCGGGCAAGGTGAAGTTCCTCGGCGTGGCGAGCGCGCGCCGCAGCCCGGTGGCGCCCGACACGCCCGCGGCGCCCGAGATCGGGATGCCCGACTTCATCGCCAGCGCCTGGTTCGCCTTCGTCGCGCCGCCGGGAACACCGAACGCGATCGTGCAGCAGTTCAATGCCGCCACGGTCGAGGCGCTGAGGCTGCCCGACGTGCGCCAGCGGTACCTCGAGCAGGGCGCGGAGCCGGTCGGCAACTCCACCGCCGAGATGGCCGCGTTCGTGAAGGAAGAGATGGTGCGCTGGCAGAAGGTGATCCAAAGCGCCAACGTAACGCTGCAGTAGTTGCCGGGACCCCGGCCCCTGGGAGTGCACGCATGATCGCAACCGAGCAACACGCCGCCTGGCCGGAAGGCATGGTGACCGGCGCGCCTTACTGGGCCTACCAGGACGAGGCGACCTACCGCCTTGAGCAGAAGCGCCTGTTCGAGGGGGCGGTGTGGAACTTCGTGTGCCTCGAGGCGGACGTCGCGAAGCCCGGGGACTACCGCACCACTTTCGTCGGCGGGATGCCGGTCATCGTGGTGCGCGGCGACGACGGCGAGATCTACGCCTTCGAGAACCGGTGCTCCCACCGCGGCGCGCTGATCGCGCTGGACGACGGCGGCAGTGGCGCGAAGGACTTCCAGTGCGTCTATCACGCGTGGTCCTACGACCAGCGGGGCACGCTGAAAGGCATCGCCTTCGAGGAGGGTTCCAACGGCCAGGGCGGCATGCCGAAGGATTTCGACAAGGAGAAGGCGAGCCCGCGCAAACTCTACACCACGACCCTGTGCGGGCTGGTGTTCGCGAGCCTGTCGGACGAGGTGCCGACGATCGAGGAGTACCTCGGCGAGGAGATCCTCGGGCGCATCCAGCGGGTGCTGAAGAAGCCCGTCGAGGTGCTCGGCCGCTTCACCCAGGCGCTGCCCAACAACTGGAAGCTATACACCGAGAACGTCAAGGACACCTACCACGCGAGCCTGCTGCACCTGTTCTTCGGGACCTTCCGCATCACACGACTCACGCAGGGCGGCGGTGTGCTGGTGAGCGAGGACGGCGGGCACCACGCGAGTTACACGATCGACGCGCCGGGCGACGAGAAAAGCGAGGAGTACGCAAAGCAGGGCATCCGCTCCGAGGTGAAAGGCTACCGCCTCGCCGACCCCAGCCTGCTCGATTCCGTGGACGAGTTCGGCGACCGCATCCAGCTGCAGATCCTGACCGTGTTCCCGGGGTTCGTGCTGCAGCAGATCCACAACTGCCTCGCCGTGCGCCAGGTCCTGCCCAAGGGCGTGGGCCGGATGGAGCTGAACTGGACGTACCTCGGCTTCGCCGACGACACGCCGGAGATGAGGAAGCGCCGCCTGAAGCAGGCCAACCTCGTCGGGCCTGCGGGGTTCGTTTCGATGGAGGACGGCTGCGTGGGCGGGTTCGTGCAGCGCGGCGTGACGACGGCCGGGGACGAATTCTCCGTGATCCGCATGGGCGGGGCCGGCACGCAGACGGACACCACGCGCGCGACGGAAGCCTCGATCCGGGGCTTCTGGAAGGCGTACCGCAACCACATGGGCATCTGACATGGGCGCCATGACCGGACTGGCCGGCGTGCCCGCCGCCGACCTCAACTCGCGGCTCATCCAGCTGAATTCCGACTATGCGCGCGCGATCGACGATGCGCGCTTCGAGGCCTGGCCGGAGATGTTCTCCGAGGACTGCCTGTACATGCTGACCACCGCGGACAACCACGCGCAGGGCATGCCGGCGGGCCTGATGTACGCGGATTCGCGCGGCATGCTGAAAGATCGCATCTCGGCGCTGCGCGAGGCCAACATCTACGAGCGCCAGCGCTACCGCCACATCGTCGGCCTGCCGGCGGTCCTGTCCGTGGAGGGCGGCCGCGCCAGGACGGAGTCCTCCTTCCTGGTGGTGCGCATCATGCGGGACGGCACCATGGAGGTGTTCGCCACAGGGCGCTACCTCGACGTGGTCGAGGAAAGCGCTGACGGCGCGCTGCGGTTCCGCGAGCGGGTCGTGGTCTGCGACAGCAACCGGTTCGATACCCTCGTCGCGATCCCGCTGTAACGGCCCGGGCCATGCGCATCGCGATCACCATAGGCGACCCCAACGGCATCGGGCCCGAGATCGCCGTCAAGGCGGCAAGGAAATTCGCCGGTACCGGCGTGGAGCCGCTGCTCGTGGGCGACGCGCACGTGATCCGCAGCTACGGCGGCCAGGGCCTGGCGATCGCGCCGGTCGATGCGCTTGACCCGGCGGCGTTCGCGCCAGGGCAGGTCGACCCCCGCGCGGGCGCCGCGACCGTGGCTTACGTGCGCGAGGCCGTGCGGCTGGTGGAGGCCGGGGAAGTCTCCGCCATCGTCGCCTGTCCGCAATCCGAGACCGCGATCAACGGCGCCGGGATCCCTTTCTCCGGCTACGCCGGGCTGCTCGCGCAGCTGACCGGCACGCCCGAAGACAAGGTGTTCCTGATGCTCGTCGCGGCGGGCCTGCGCATAGCGCACGTTACGCTGCACGAGAGCGTGAAGAGCGCCCTCGGCCGCATCACCATCGATCGCATCGTAGCGGCCGGCCTCGCGACGGTCAGGGCCGTGCAGCGGCTCGGCGTCCCCAACCCCAGGCTCGGCGTGTTCGGGATCAACCCGCACGCGGGCGAGGGCGGCCTGTTCGGCGACGAGGACGACCGCATCACGAAGCCCGCGGTGGCCCGCCTGAAGGACCTGGGCGTGCTGGCCGACGGACCGGTGGGCGCCGACGTGATGCTGTCGCAAAGAAAGCACGACGTGTACCTCGCCATGTTCCATGACCAGGGACATATCCCGATGAAGCTGCTGTCGCCGCTGCGGTCTTCCGCGCTGTCGATCGGCACGCCGGTGCTGTTTTCCAGCGTGGGCCACGGCTGCGCGCACGACATCGCCGGCAAGGGCATGGCCGACCCGGTGTCGGTGATCGAGACGTTCGCGCTGCTCGGCGGCGCGGCGCGCTGACCCGGCCGTGACCTTCACGATCCGCGTCGCGGATACCGACATCGCTTTTCCCTGCGAGGCGGGCACGACCATCCTCGAGGCCGCGCGCCTCGCCGGCTACGAGATGCCGTATTCCTGCCAGCGCGGCGCCTGCGCGAGCTGCCGGGGCCTGGTGCGTTCGGGCGAGGTCGATACGCCCTACCCGGGAGACGTCTACATCCTCTTCTGCCAGACGAAGCCGAAGTCGGACCTCGAGATCGTGCCGCGCGAGATCCGGCGCATCGACGCAAAGGCGAAGAGCACGATCGATGCGAAGGTGCTGCGGGTAGCGGAGGCAGCCGACGACGTGCGGATCGTGCAGTTGCGCTTCCCGCCCGGAGTTCGCGTGAAGTTCCGGGCCGGGCAGTACCTCGACGTCATCCTTGAAGACGGCGCGCGCCGCAGCTTCTCGATGGCGAACGCTCCGCAGCAGAGCGACCTCGCGGTGCTGCATGTCCGTGTCGTGCCCGGGGGGCGGTTCTCCGAAGAGATGCTGCCGAAGCTCGTCGCCGGCGACAGGCTGCGTGTGGAACTGCCGTCCGGGGACTTCTGGCTGCGCGACAGCGCCAGGCCCGCCGTGTTCGTCGCGAGCGGGACGGGGTTCGCGCCGGTGAAGTCCATCCTCGAGGATGCGTTCAGGAAGGGCGATCCGCGCGAGATGGCGCTTTACTGGGGCGCGCGACGGGGGAAGGACCTCTACCTCGCCGACCTGCCGGCGAAATGGGTGTCGCAATACCCGAAGTTCCGCTTCGTGCCGGTGCTGTCGGAGCCCGACGCGGGCTGGCAGGGGCGCACGGGGTTCGTCCATCGCGCGGTCATGGAAGACTATCCCAACCTCGCGGGCCACCAGGTGTATGCCTGCGGCGTAACCGCGATGGTGGACGCCGCGCGGCGGGATTTCACAATGGAATGCGCGCTTTCGCCCGACGACTATTTCTGTGACGCTTTCGTCACGCCCGCCGACACCAGCACCCCATGAAAGGAGACGAAGATGGACCCGGAACTGAAACCCCTGTACGACCGCGGACTGAAAGTGCGGAAGGAAGTCCTTGGCGAGGCCTATGTCGACAACGCGGTGAACTCGGCGGACGAGTTCTCGCGGCCGCTGCAGGAGTACCTCACGGCCCATGCGTGGGCGGCGAGCTGGGCGCGGCCCGGCCTGGAGAAGAAGACGCGCTCCATGCTGAACCTCGCCATGCTGACCGCGTTGAACCGAGGGCACGAGTTCCGCATCCACGTGAAGGGCGCGCTTAACAACGGCGTCACCAAGGAGGAGATCCGCGAGATCCTGATCCACGCTGCGGTGTATTGCGGCGCCCCTGCGGCGATGGACGGCTTCCGGATCGCGAAGGAAGTTTTCAGGGAAGAGGGCATTTAGCGCGACAATGGCGGCGCCAACACCCACCAGGCGAGCCCGGCCATGAACACCTCCTCAGCCCCGCAGGTCATGCAGAACCTCGAGCATTACTGGATGCCCTACACGGACAACCCGCGCTTCAAGGCGGCGCCGAAGATGATCGCCGGGGCGAAGGACATGCACTACACGCTCGCGGACGGCCGGCAGGTGCTGGACGGCCTCGCCACCCTCTGGTGCGTCAACGCCGGCCACTGCCGGCCCAGGATCGTCGAGGCGATCCGCAAGCAGGCGGGCGAGCTGGATTTCGCCGCCTCGTTCTCCACCGGGCACCCGCTCGCGTTCCGGACGGCCGAGCGGGTCGCTGAACTCGCGCCCGAGGGTCTTGACCACGTTTTCTTCACCAACTCGGGTTCCGAGGCGGTGGATACGGTGATGAAGATGGCGGTGGGGTATCACCGCCTGCGCGGGGAGGGCACGCGCACGCGCTTCATCGGCCGGGAGAAGGCGTACCACGGAGTCAACATCGGCGGCATGTCGGTGTCCGGCGTGCCGGTCAACCGCAAGGCCTACGGCGGGCTGCTCCTGGGCGGCACCGACCACCTGCGCCACACGCAGGACCTTTCCACGCGGGCATTCGTGCGCGGTTGCGCGACGACGGGTGCGGAGCTCGCCGACGAGCTCGAGCAGCGCATCATCCCCTTGCATGATGCGTCCAACATTGCGGCGGTGATCGTCGAGCCCGTGGCGGGCGCGGGCGGGGTGCTGGTCCCGCCGCAGGGCTACCTGCAGCGCCTGAGGGACATTTGTACGAAGCACGGCATCCTGCTGATCTTCGACGAGGTGATCTGCGGTTTCGGGCGCCTCGGCACGCCGTTCGCGTCGCAGTATTTCGGTGTGACGCCCGACATGATCACGTTCGCCAAGGGCGTGACCTCGGGCAGCGTGCCGCTGGGCGGAGTGATCGTGAAGAAGGAGATCTACGAAACGTTCATGAAGTCCGCCGGCGCCGGCGTGCAGTTCTTCCACGGCTACACCTACTCCGGGCATCCGCTGGCCTGCGCGGCGGCGCTCGGCACGCTTGACACCTATGCCGAGGAGGACCTCTTCGACCGTCCAAACCAACTGGGGCAGGCGTTCGAGGACGGGGTGCATTCCTTCAAGGGCGCGCCGCACGTGGTCGATTGCCGCAACCTCGCGCTGATCGGAGCGATCGAGCTGGCGCCCCGGCCCCTGAACGACGGCTCCGGTGCGGTGGCCCCCGGCGCACGCGGCTTCGAGGTGTTCGAGAAATGCTGGGAGAAGGGCGTGTTCGTCCGGCCGGTAGGGGACAACGTGGCGTTCTGCCCGCCGCTCATCTGCGAGAAGAAGCACCTCGACCAGATGTTCGGCACGGTGGCCGAGGTGCTGGGGACGGTGGCTTGACCTTCGGGCGGCTGAGGCGGCTCAACCCCCGCCCGCTGCTTGGAAAGCTGGGTCCCGGGCTCATCACGGGGGCTGCAGACGACGATCCGAGCGGCATCGCGACCTACTCGCAGGCCGGGGCGCAGTTCGGCCACGGCCTGCTGTGGTCGGTGCTGTTCACCTTCCCGCTGATGGTAGGCATCCAGGTTGTCAGCGCGCGCATCGGCCGGGTCACCGGGCACGGCCTCGCGGCGAACATGCGACTGCACATGCCGCGCTGGATGCTGTATGCGCTCGTGTTCCTGCTCGTCGTCGCCAATACCATCAACATTGCGGCGGACCTCGGCGCCATGGCGGCGGCTCTCCAGCTCATCGTGGGCGGGCCGGCACATGTTTATGTGATCGCGTTCGCGCTGGCCTCGCTCACGCTGCAGGTGTTCATCCCCTTTCCGAGCTATGCGCCGATCCTGAAGTGGCTCACGCTGACTTTGTTCGCATATGCCGGGACCGTGTTCCTCGTCGAAGTGCCCTGGGGCCAGGTCGCGCACGACACGTTGCTGCCGAAGCTGTCGTTCGAGCCCGCGTACCTCGTGACGCTGGTCGCCGTGTTCGGGACCACGATCAGCCCTTACCTGTTCTTCTGGCAGGCCTCCCAGGAGGTCGAGGAGCAGCGCGCGGCACCAGGCGAGGAACCGCTGATCGTCGCGCCGGAGCAGGCCGGGCGCAGCCTGCGGCGCATTTCGTTCGACACCTGGATCGGCATGGGATTCTCCAACCTGGTGGCGTACTTCATCATGCTGACCACCGCGGTCACGCTCCACGTGAACGGCGTGACGGACGTGCAGACCTCCGCGCAGGCGGCCGAGGCGCTGCGGCCGATCGCGGGCGAGTACGCGTTTGCGCTGTTCGCGGCCGGGATTGTCGGCACCGGGTTACTGGCGGTCCCGGTGCTGGCCGGGTCCGCCGCATACGCCGTCGCCGAGGCTTTCGACTGGAGGATCGGGCTGGGACTCCCGCTGCTCGAGGCACGCGGGTTCTACGCGATCGTCATCGCGGCGACGCTGATCGGCGTGGCGATGAATTTCTCCGGGATCGATCCGATCCGCGCGCTGATCTGGAGCGCAGTGGTCAACGGCGTCATCGCGGTGCCTGTCATGGCCGTGATGATGCTGATGGCCTCCAGGCCCGAGATCATGGGACGGTTCGTGGCCTCGCGGCGGCTGAAGCTGCTGGGTTGGGTCTCGACCGGCGTGATGGCGCTGGCCGTAGGGACGATGTTCGCGACCCTCAGGGGCTAAGGGACTACAGCCACCCCGATTTCTTGAAGCGGAACCACAGGTAGACGTCGACGACGACCATGACGCCGACCGCGAAGGGGTAGCCCCATACCCATTTCAGCTCCGGCATGTGCTCGAAGTTCATGCCGTAGATGCCCGCCACCATGGTGGGCACGGCCACCAGCGCGGCGTAGGACGCCAGCCGCTTGGTGGTCTCGTTCTCGGACAGCGCGATCAGCGACAGGTTGACCGAGGTCGCCGTGATCACCATGTCGCGGATCGAATCGATGGTCTGGTTGAGCCGCACGAGGTGGTCGTAAACGTCGCGGAAATACTCCCCCATGCCGGTGCAGATCTGGGGCACGCGGCCGCCGTACAGCTTGCCCACCGACTCGAGCAGCGGCCCGGTGGCGTGCTTCATGACCATCAGCTTCTGTTTCAGGCCGTAGAGCGCCTCGATGTTCTCGCGCGCCGAGGTGCCCGCGAAGATCCGTTCCTCGATCCGCTCCAGTTCGACCTCGAGGCCGTCGAGGATGGGGAAGTACCGGTCGACGACCGAGTCCATGAGCGCGTAGAGGACGTACCCCGACCCGTGCCTGAGCAATTCGGGCTCGCGCTCGCAGCGGGCGCGGACCTCGGTGAAGCCGCGCTCGGTGCGGTTGCGGACGGACAGGACGTAGTTGCGGCCGACGAAGACGTCGACTTCGCCGATCGACAGTTCCTCCCCGTTGGCCTCGACGACGTGGATCACCGCGAAAAGCGAATCCCCGTATTCCTCGATCTTGGGGCGCTGGTGGCCGTGGCGGGCGTCCTCGACGGCCAGTTCGTGCAGGCCGAACTCCTCCTGCATTTCCTCGAGTTCCCCGGGGTCGGCGTCCTTCAGCGCGACCCACACGAAGCAGTCGGGGCGACTGACGTACGTGCTGATCTCCTCCTTGGGGATCTCGCCGAGTTTCCGGCCGTCCTGGTAGGCCACGCAGTTGATCAGCATGGGCGGATGATAACGGTAAAATATGCTTTTTCATCAGGCGGGAAGCCATGCTCAAGCTGTCGAAGCGCACGCAGGACCTCGGCACCGAAAACGCCTTCGTGGTGCTGGCGGAGGTCACGGCCCTTGCCCGCACCGGCAAGGACATCATCTCGTTCTGCATCGGCCAGCCCGACTTCCCGGCGCCGCAACACGTGCAGGAGGCGGGCATCCGCGCGATCCGCGAGGGCAAGCACGGCTATACGCCGTCGGCGGGCATAGACCCGTTGCGCGAAGCCGTGGCGAAGTACCTGTCGGAGCGCCGCGGCGGCTTGCCGATCCGGGCCGAGGACGTGGTGGTGGGCGCGGGCGCCAAGCCTTTCATCGCCTACGCCATCCTGTCGGTCACGGATTACGGCGTCGGGGACGAGGTCATCTACCCCAACCCGGGATTCCCGATCTACGAATCGCAGATCTCGGCCTGCGGCGCAAAGCCCGTGCCCATCCACCTCAAGGAGTCGCGCAATTTCTCGTTCGACCCGGCCGAGCTCGACCGGCTGATCACGCCGAAGACCAAGCTCCTGATCCTCAACTATCCGCACAACCCCACAGGCGGCCTTTTGACCCGCGCGGAACTCGAGCAGATCGCCGCGGTTCTGGCGAAGCACCCCCACGTGTGGGTCTATGCCGACGAGATCTATTCCCGCCTGACCTTCAACGACAGCCCGGAAGGGGCGTTCTTCTCGATCGCGCAGGTGCCGGGCATGTACGAGCGCACGATCATCTCGGACGGCGCATCCAAGACCTGGGCGATGACCGGCTGGCGGATAGGCTTCATCTCCAACCCGACGCTCTCACCCGTGTTCACCCGCTGGGTGACCAATACCGATTCCTGCGCGTCGCAGATCTCGCAGTGGGCGGCGGTGGAGGCGATCAACGGCCCGCAGGACGCGGCCGAGATGATGAAGGCGAGCTTCCGCGAGCGGCGCGACCTGATCGTCGGCCTGCTCAACAAGGTCCCGGGCGTGACCTGCAAGGTGCCGCCGGGCGCGTTCTACGCCTGGCCCAACGTGACCGAGGCCTGCCGGCTGGTCGGCGCGAAGGACTCCGAGGAGTTCAGGAAGCGCCTGCTGAACGAGGCGGGCGTGGCGGTGCTGGCCGACATCCACTTCGGCTCGCGCGTGCCCGGCGAAGGCCAGCATGTGCGGTTCTCCTATGCCGCCTCGAAGGAGATGATCGAGAAAGGCATCGCCCGCATGGACGAGTTCGTCCGCAAGAACACGAAGTGACGCTGCGGTGAGCCCCCGCCCGGAGCGCAGTTGACTCCCTGGAAGCCCGCCGCGACCGTCGCCGCCGTGATCGAGCGCGACGGGAAATTCCTCCTCGTCGAGGAGATCTCGGACGGGCGCCGGGTGCTCAACCAGCCCGCCGGCCACCTCGACCCGGGCGAATCGCTGGTCGCGGCCTGCGTGCGCGAGGCCCTCGAGGAAACCGCGCATCGTTTCACCCCGCAGTCCCTGGTCGGGATCTACCGCTGGCACTACGCCCCGGCCGACAACACCTTCCTGCGCTTCGCGTTTGCCGGGAGGCTCGAAGGGGTCGACGCCGGGCGCAGGCTCGACACGGAAATCGTCGCCGTCCATTGGCTCTCGCGGGAGGACCTGGCCTCGAAGCCGGACATGCACCGCTCGCCACTGGTGATGCGCTGCGTGGACGACTACCTCGCAGGCCGGCGCTTCCCGCTCGACGTGTTTTCGGCGCAGTTCGCCTGATCATGGGTGAGCGCATCGTGGTCGGCATGTCGGGCGGGGTGGACTCCTCGGTCACCGCGCTGCTGCTCAAGCGCCAGGGCTACGACGTCGTCGGCCTGTTCATGAAGAACTGGGAGGACGACGATGACGACGAATACTGCTCCACGCGGCAGGACCTGATCGACGCGGCCTCGGCCGCCGACGTGATCGGCGTGGAACTCGAGGCGGTGAACTTCGCGGCCGAGTACAAGGACCGGGTATTCGCGAGTTTCCTTGCGGAGTATTCCGCTGGGCGAACCCCGAACCCGGACGTGCTGTGCAATGCCGAGATCAAGTTCAAGGCCTTCCTCGACCATGCCATGGACATCGGCGCCTCGCGCATCGCGACCGGGCACTACGCGCAGGTGCGCGAGACCGTCGTCGACCGCGAGGAGCGGGTCAGCCGGTTCGAGCTCCTGCGCGGGGCCGATCCCGCCAAGGACCAGAGCTACTTCCTGCACCGCCTGAACCAGGCGCAGCTCTCGCGCGTACTTTTCCCGATCGGCCACCTGGAGAAGACCGAAGTCCGCCGCATCGCCGCCGAGGCGCGCCTGCCGAACCACGACAAGAAGGACTCGACCGGCATCTGCTTCATCGGCGAGCGGCCCTTCCGCGAGTTCCTGAACCGCTACCTGCCGAAGGAGCCCGGCCCGATCAAGACGCCGGATGGCAGGCTCGTCGGCCAGCACATCGGCCTGGCGTTCTATACGATCGGCCAGAGGAAGGGCATAGGCATAGGCGGCAAGCAGGGCGGCGACGGGACCGCGTGGTACGTGGCCGCAAAGGACCTCGCCGAGAACACGCTGGTCGTGGTGCAGGGGCGCGACGACCCGATGCTGCTCAGGCGCCGGCTGTCGGCGCTGGACGCCTCGTGGGTCGGCGGCGAGCCGCCCACCGAGGGCTCGGTCCATACCGCGAAGAGCCGCTACCGGCAGGCCGATTCCACCTGCCAGGTGACGCGCGTGGAGGACGACGGATTCTCCCTGGAGTTCTCCGAGCCGCACTGGGCGGTGACGCCCGGGCAGTCCGTCGTGCTCTACGACGGGCCGGTGTGCCTCGGCGGCGGGATCATCGCCTAGCTTTCGTTCACCAGATCAGGCGGCCGTTGACGACCGCGCTCTTCACGAAGCGGACCACCGGGACGATGGCGAGCATCGCGTAGCCGAGCTGGTTGGCGCGCAGTACGGCGGCGCGCACGGTGCCGGCCGGGACCGCCTTCAGCAGCGGGAGCGCGACCAGCGTCTCGATCCAGACCGACAGGAAGAAGCAGGGGGCCAGCGCGATGATCGCGGCGACGTCGCCTTCGCCCGCCTGCGGCTCGGCGATGACGTCGAGGAAGCCGAGCAGCCACCCCGCCGCGATGACCGCAATGCTGCACAGGGTCGCGGAAGCCAGGTTTGCGAGGATCGCAACGGCGGAGGCGCGCCCGAGGGTGGCGGGAAGGGCACGGCCAAGCTCACGCGCTTCGACCGCCGCGACCGGCACCAGGACCATCCACGTGTACGCTGCGAAATTGACGAACAGCAGCGTACCGTCGTTCACGCGCTAGGCCTTGGGGAGCGTATCCGCGAAGGCCGCGCGCTCCGAGAGCTTGTCGTGGTGGCGGGCGAGGTTGGGGTACTGGCCGCGCCAGTCGAGCGTGGTAAACCGGAACGAAATCCACCCCAGCGCGCATCCGAACGCAATGTCGGCGAGCGTGTAGCCGTTTCCATGGCACCACGGCTTGTCGCCGAGTTCACGCGACATCTCGGCGAGGCCGCGCTCGAGCTTGCCGGTCTGGCGCGCGATCCAGGCTGCGCTCTGCAGGTTGGCCTCGCGCGCACGCTCGTAGCGGACGAGGATGCCGGCGTCGACGGTGCCGTCGGCCAGCGCCTCCCAGCGACGCACGGCGATGCGGTCGCGGCTCTCCTCGGGAATCAGCCTGCCGATGGGCGATACGGTGTCGAGGAATTCCGCGATCACGCGCGAGTCGTAGAGCGTGGAGCCGTCGTCGAGGACCAGCACGGGCACCTTGCCGAGCGGGTTATGCGCGGGGACCGGGCTCGCATCCGACATGACGTCGACCTGGTCGAAAGCGCACTCGACGCGCTTTTCGGCAAGCACGATGCGCACTTTGCGCGTGAAGGGACTCGGGACCGAGCCAAGGAGTTTCATTGGGGTTTTTTTCCGGGAAAAATTGCAGCTCGATTATAGCATCGGGCCCCTCCGGCCAGAGGGGCGCGGAAGCTATAATGCGGAGCCGATCCACTCTGCCGACACTCCTCATGCCGGGTTCACAAAAGTTGACACAGCTGGACGCCCTGTCACCGCTCGACGGGCGCTACGCGAAGTCCGTGGATGCGCTGCGCGCGCACTTCAGCGAGGCGGCGCTGATCCGCTACCGCACGCGCATCGAGATCGAGTGGCTCAAAGCCCTCGCCGCGGAACCCGCGATAGTGGAACTCCGGCCGTTCAGCACGCGCACCATCGCCGCGCTGGACAAGGTTGTGGACAACTTCTCCGGCAGGGATGCGGCGGCGATCAAGGACATCGAGGCGGCGACCAACCATGACGTCAAGGCGATCGAGTACTGGCTGAAGGCGCGCCTCGCCGGCAACAAGGAGGTAGAAAGGTCCCTCGAGTTCATCCATTTCGCCTGCACCTCGGAGGACATCAACAACCTCTCCTATGCGCTGATGCTGTCCGAGGCGCGCGAGCGGGTGATGCTGCCGAAGCTGGACGAGCTGGTGGCGGCGGTGCGCGCGCTGGCGCACAGGCACGCGGACCTCGCGATGCTCTCGCGCACGCACGGCCAGCCCGCCACCCCGACGACGCTCGGCAAGGAGATGGCGAATTTCGTGCACCGGCTGCGCCGCGCGAGGGCTAGGATCGCCGGGGTCTCGATCCTGGGCAAGATCAACGGCGCCGTGGGCAACTACAACGCGCACCGCGTTGCGTATCCCGGGTTCGACTGGGAGGGCTTCTGCCGGCGATTCGTCGAGGGCCTCGGCCTCGAGTTCAATCCATATACCACGCAGATCGAGCCGCACGACGCCTTCGCCGAGGCATTCGACGCCTGGGCGCGCGCCAACACGATCCTGCTCGACATGGACCGCGACCTCTGGGGCTACATCTCGCTGGGCTTCTTCAAGCAGCGGCTGAAGGCCGGGGAGGTCGGATCCTCGACGATGCCGCACAAGGTCAACCCGATCGACTTCGAGAATTCAGAGGGCAACGTGGGCGTGGCCAACGCGCTGCTGCGCCACCTTGCGGACAAGCTGCCGGTGTCGCGCTGGCAGCGCGACCTGTCCGACTCGACTGCGGTCAGGAACCTGGGCAATGCCCTCGGGCATACGCTGCTCGCCTACGTGGCCTGCCTGCGTGGCCTCGCCAAGCTCGAGGTCAACCCCGCGAGGCTCGCCGAGGACCTCGACGCCAACTGGGAAGTGCTCGCCGAGCCCGTCCAGCAGGTGATGCGCCGCTACGGCGTGGAAGAGGCCTACGAGAAGCTCAAGGACCTGACCCGCGGCAAGGGCGTGGACGCAAAGCGCCTCGCGGCGTTCATCCGCACGCTGCCGATCCCGCCCGCCGCGCGCCGGCAACTGCTCGCCCTGACGCCTGCCGGGTACACGGGGATGGCCGCGGAACTCGCGCGCCGGATCTGACCTCCACGAAACTTTCCTGACGCGCCTCGCGGCGCGCCCCGGCCATGCTTTACGCAATCACGATCTTCCTGTCCTCGTTCCTGCTGTTCCTCGTCCAGCCGCTGATCGCGCGCCTGATCCTGCCGTGGTTCGGCGGCACCGCCGCGGTCTGGACCACCTGCATGCTGTTCTTCCAGTGCGTGCTGCTGGCGGGTTACGCCTATGCGCACGCCACGACCGCGAAGCTCTCCCCGCGCTCGCAGGCGCTGCTGCACACGGTGCTGCTGGCCGTCGCCGCAGCGACGCTGCCGATCCTGCCCGACCCCGCCTGGAAGCCCGAGGGGGGCGGCGAGCCGATCTCCCGGATCCTGCTCCTGCTCTGCGCCACCGTCGGCCTGCCCTACCTGCTGATCTCCTCGACCAGCCCGCTGGTGCAGGCGTGGTTTTCGCGCACGCGACCGGGGGCGAACCCGTACCGGTTGTTCGCAGTGTCCAATTTCGCTTCGCTGCTGGCCCTGGTCGGCTATCCGCTGTTCGTCGAGCCGAACCTGACCAACGGCCAGCAGGTCTACGGCTGGTCGTGGATGTTCGCCGGCTTTGCAGTGATCTGCGCGGCGCTGGCGTGGCTCGCGTCCAGCGCGCAGCCGGTCGTGGCCGCGGAAGTCGTGGGGGTGGATGCCGAAGGCCCGCCCCCGGCCGGCAAGGACATCGCGCTCTGGCTCGCGCTGTCGGCCACGGGATCGGTCATGCTGCTCGCGATCACGAACCACATCACGCAGAACGTGGCGGCGATCCCCATGCTGTGGCTGGCGCCTCTCACCCTGTACCTGCTCACGTTCATCCTGTGCTTCGAAGGGCAGGGGCTGTACCGGCCGAAATGGTGGTGGCCGGCAGTCCTCGTCGCGGTGGGGGGCATGGCCTGGCTGCTGATCGACCCCGACCACCA
Source organism: Burkholderiales bacterium (assembly GCA_965279075.1). Classification (GTDB taxonomy): domain Bacteria; phylum Pseudomonadota; class Gammaproteobacteria; order Burkholderiales; family SG8-39; genus SZAS-79. The sequence goes on from CBDIHI010000007.1 coordinate 142,643, forward strand.
GTTCGACCTGTTCGTGCAGCTCGGCGTGTTCCTCGGCGGACTGTTCGTCGTCTGCATGTTCTGCCACGGGGAGCTGTACCGGCTGCGGCCGGCGAACCGCCACCTGACCGCGTTCTACCTCTGGGTGTCCGTCGGCGGCGCCCTCGGCGGGCTGTTCGTCGCGGTCATCGCGCCGCTCGCGTTCAAGGCCTACTACGAACTGGGCCTCGGCCTGGTGGCCTGCGCGGTGCTGGCGGCCGTCCTGTACCGGCAGCTCAACCGCGTGGCCCTTGCGGCGAGCTTTGCCGTCCTGCTGGGCGCCACCGGCGCGGTGGTCTACGACGGGTTCAAGTTCCAGGACTACGTGCGCCTGTCGGTGCGCAACTTCTACGGCGTGCTGCGGGTCAAGGAGTACGGCATGGAGGGCGAGGCCGAGCACCTGCGGCGCCTGCTCCACGGCACCATCATGCACGGCGAGCAGTACCTCACCGGCGCCGCCCGGCGCGACCTCACCAGCTACTATCAGGTGACCTCCGGGATCGGCAAGGCAATCGCGGCGAAACAGGAGGCGGGCCCGGTCCGCGTCGGCGTGATCGGCCTGGGGATCGGCACCCTCGCGGGCTATGGGCGGGCCGGCGACGTCTACCGTTTCTACGACATCAACCCGGCCGTGGTCGTGATCGCGCGCGAGGAATTCCGCTACCTCGGCGACAGCGCCGCCAAGGTCGAGATCGCGCTGGGCGATGCGCGCCTGACGCTCGAGCGCGAGGCGCCGGAGAAGTTCGACGTGCTCGCAGTGGACGCATTCTCCAGCGATTCCATTCCCGTGCACCTGATCACGAAGGAAGCCCTGGCCGTCTACCTGAAGCACATGAAGCCCTACGGCATCATCGCCTTCCACGTCTCCAATCGCTTCCTCAACCTGGGCCCGGTCGTCGGCCGGCTCGCCAAGGAGGCCGGCGTCTTCGCGGTCAACGTCTACGAGAAGGGCGAAGAGGACAAGACGCAGAGCGACTGGGTGCTCGTCTCGCGCGACCCGAAGGCGCTCGAGGCGAAGGTCATCAAGGACGTGTCCGAGCCGGTCGACGAGCGGCCGACCTGGCGGCTATGGACGGACGACTACAACAACCTGGTGCAGATACTGAAGTAGCGGGGCCTAAACCACCGCCCCGTCGTTCTCCTCGCGCCGGTCCTTCTTGACCTTGGCGAACTGCGAGCGGTCGACCTTCAGCCACATCAGCAGCGGGCTGGCGACCAGCACCGAGGAATAGATGCCGAAGCAGATGCCGATGGTGAGCGCGAGCGCGAAGTAGTGGAGCGCCGGGCCGCCGAAGATCAGCATGGTGGTGACCATGATCTGCGTGCTGCCGTGGGTGATGATGGTGCGCGAGATCGTGCCGGTGATGGCGGCGTCGATGACGTCGGGCGTGGGTGCTTTCCGCATCTTGCGGAAGTTCTCCCGGACCCGGTCGAACACGACCACGGACTCGTTGACCGAGTAGCCGAGCACGGCCAGCACCGCGGCGAGCACGGGCAGCGAGAACTCCCACTGGAACAGCGCGAAGAAGCCCAGGATGATCACCACGTCGTGCAGGTTGGCGATGATTGCCGACAGCCCGAACTTCCATTCGAAGCGCAGCGCGAGGTAGAGCACGATGCCGATCGAGACGACGAGCAGGGCCAGCGCCCCGTTCTCGGCGAGCTCCTTGCCGACCTGGGGGCCGACGAACTCGACGCGCCGCAGTTCGGCGTCCTTGTTGTCGGCCTGCAGCGTGTCCTTGACCTTCTGCGACAGGTCGGCGCTGGACTGGCCCTGCACCAGCGGCATGCGGATCATCACGTCGCGCGACGAACCGAAGTTCTGCACGGAGGTGTCCTTGAAGCCCGCCTTGTCCAACGCCCCGCGGATGCGGTCCACGTCCGCAGTGTCCTTGTAGCTGACCTCCATCACCGTGCCGCCGGTGAATTCCACAGAGAAGTGCAGCCCCTTGGTGGCGAGGAACACGACGGCGAGGATGAAGGTCACCAGCGAGATGATGTTGAACAGCAGCGCATGCCGCATGAACGGGATGGTGCGGCGGATCTTGAAGAATTCCATGGTCGCTTACTTCCAGCCGGTGTCGCCGATGGACAGGTGCTGCACCCGCCGCCGGTGACCGTAGATCAGGTTGACGATCGCGCGCGACACCATCACCGAAGAGAAGATCGAGGTGAGGATCCCGAGGCAGTGGACCACCGCGAAGCCGCGCACGGCGCCGGAGCCGAAGATCAGCAGTGCCAGGCCCGCGATCAGCGTGGTGATGTTGGAGTCGAGGATGGTGCCGAATGCGCGTTCGTAGCCCGCGGTGATCGCGGCCTGCGGCGTGGCGCCGCCGCGCACTTCCTCGCGGATGCGTTCGTTGATCAGGACGTTGGCGTCGATCGCCATGCCGAGCGTCAGCGCGATGGCGGCTATCCCGGGCAGCGTCAGCGTCGCCTGCAGGAGCGACAGCAGCGCGACGAGGAACAGCAGGTTGACCCCCAGCGCCACCGAGGAGATCAGGCCGAACAGCACGTAGTACGCGGACATGAACGCGACGATCGCGAGGAACCCCCACTTGGTCGAGTTGAAGCCCTTCTCGATGTTGTCCTTGCCCAGGCTCGGTCCGACGGTGCGCTCCTCGATGATCTCCATGGGGGCGGCGAGGGACCCGGCGCGCAGCAGCAGTGCGGTGTCGTTGGCCTCCACGGTGCTCATGCGGCCGGAGATCTGCACGCGGCCGCCGCCGATCTCGGCACGGATCACCGGGGCGGTGACGACCTCGCCCCTGCCTTTCTCGATCAGCAGGATCGCCATGCGCTTGCCGACGCTCTCGCGCGTGACTTCCTTGAAGATGCGCGCGCCCGTGCCGTCGAGCGTGAGGTGCACGGCCGGTTCCTGGGTCTGGTTGTCGAAGCCGGGCTGCGCGTCCGTGAGGCGGTCGCCCGTCAGCACGACGGCCTTCTTCACCAGCAGCGGCGCGCCGTTCCTCTCGACGTAATACTCGTCACCGAAAGGCACCTCGCCCTTGGCAGCGGCGGCCAGGGTCTCGGGGTTCATCTTCTCCTCGTCGACCATGCGGATCTCGAGGCTGGCGGTGCGTCCGAGGATGTCCTTTGCCTTGGCGGTGTCCTGCACTCCGGGCAGCTGCACGACGATGCGGTCGGCACCCTGCTGCTGGATCACGGGCTCGGCGACGCCCAGCTCGTTGATCCGGTTGTGCAGCGTGGTGATGTTCTGCTTCAGCGCGTAGTCCTGGGTCCGCTTGGCGGCTTCCTGCTTCAGCGCGCCGACCAGGCGGAACTCCTCGCCGTCCTGGGACTCGGTCAGCAGCAGGTCGGGGATATTGTCGGAAATGAGGCGCTTTGCCTTCTCGCGCGAGTCGGCGTCGCGAAAGCGCACGCGCAAGGTCTGCCCCTCGCGGGCGATCCCCGAGTGCCGGATGTTCTTCTCGCGCAACTGGCTGCGCGCGTCGCCTGCGAGGCTGTCGAGGCGCTTGGTGAGGGCGGCCTGCATGTCCACCTGAAGGAGGAAGTGCACGCCGCCGCGCAGGTCGAGGCCCAGGTACATCGGCAGCGCATGGATGGCGGTGAGCCAGTTGGGCGAGGACGACAACAGGTTCAGCGCCACCACGTAGGTCGGGTTGGTCGCGTCGGGGTTGAGGGCCTGGTTGACGAGGTCCTTGGCCTTCAGCTGGGTATCGGTATCGGCGAAGCGCACCCTCACGCTGTTCACGTCGACCAGCGCGGCCGTGTACGCAATGCCGGCTTTCTTCAGGGCTTCCTCGACGCGCGCCAGGGCGGAAGCGTCGATCTTCACGGTCGCCTTGCCGCTGGAGACCTGCACGGCCGGGGATTCGCCGTAGAAGTTGGGCAGCGTGTACAGGAAGCCCATCACCACGGCGAGAGCGATGAGGGCGTATTTCCAGGCGGGATATCGGTTCACGGTCGTTGCCTTGTTGCCAGGGGGCGGGCTGCGGACTGCCGGCGCCGGACTACTGCAGGGTCTTCAGCGTGCCCTTGGGGAGCAGGGTCTGCACCGCGGCCTTCTGCACGCTGATCTCTGTGTTTGCGGCCACTTCCAGCGTGACGTAAGCCTCGGAGAGCTTGGTGATTCGCCCGAGGATGCCGCCCGCGGTGATCACCTCGTCGCCCTTCTGCAGGGCTTCGATCATGGCCTTGGCTTCCTTGGCGCGCTTCATCTGCGGGCGGATCATCAGGAAGTACAGCACGACGAACATCAGCACGATGGGCAGGAGGCCCATCAGGCCGCCGTCGCCGCCGGCGGGGGCCGCCTGGGCGTATGCAGGGGAAATGAACACGGGAATGGCTCCAGGAAATCGAAAAAAGCGCGGAATTATAACAGCTTGCGTTGCCTCACCCGTCTGCGGCAGCGTGCCTGCGGCGATCCTCCAGTAGGCGCGCTGCGGCGGCGGGCAGGGCTTGGGCCTCGATGGCCGCGCGGAGTTCCCGCATCAGTTGCAGGTAGTAGTACAGGTTGTGCATCGTGGCCAGCCGCGCCCCGAGGATTTCGTTGGCCCGTTGCAGGTGGTGGAGATAGGCCCGGGTGAAATTGGTGCAGCAATAGCAGCCGCAGGTCGCGTCAAGCGGGCCGGTGTCCTCGCGGTACCGGGCATTGCGGATCTTCACGTCGCCGAACCGCGTGAACAGCCAGCCATTGCGCGCGTTGCGCGTCGGCAGCACGCAGTCGAACATGTCGATGCCGGCGCTCACCCCCGCAATGAGGTCTTCGGGCGTGCCGACCCCCATCAGGTAGCGGGGTTTTCCGGCCGGCAGGCGCGGTGCCGTGTGGGCGAGGATGCGCTGCATGTCCTCCTTGGGTTCGCCGACCGACAGCCCGCCGATCGCGTAGCCGTCGAAGCCGATGTCCTCCAGTCCCGCGAGGGATTCGTCGCGAAGCGCCTCGAACATGCCGCCCTGCACGATGCCGAAAAGTGCGTTGGGGTTGCCCTCGTGAGCGTCGCGCGAGCGCCGGGCCCAGCGCAGGCTGAGGCGCATCGAATCGGCGGTCTCCTGTTCCGTGGCCGGGTGCGGCGTGCATTCGTCGAAGATCATCACGATGTCCGAATCGAGCACGCGCTGGATGCGCATCGACTCCTCCGGCGTGAGCATCAGCCTGTCGCCGTTGATGGGAGAGGCGAAGCGCACGCCCTCCTCGGAGATTTTCCTCATCGCGCCGAGGCTGAAGACCTGGAAGCCGCCGGAATCGGTCAGGATCGGGGCGTCCCAGCCCATGAAGCGGTGCAGGCCGCCGTGCTTCGCGACGACTTCGAGCCCGGGCCGCAGCCACAGGTGGAAGGTGTTGCCGAGCACCACCTGCGCCCCGATGCCGGCGAGTTCCTCCGGTGACATCGCCTTGACGGTGCCGTAGGTCCCGACCGGCATGAACACGGGCGTCTCTATCGGGCCATGGGCGAGTTCGAGCCGACCGCGCCGCGCAGCGCCGTCCGTGGCGAGGAGGCTGAACTTCATAGGGGGGCCTTCAGGGCGCCTTTTCGATCAGCATCGCGTCGCCGTACGAGAAGAACCGGTACCGCTTGGCGATCGCGTGGGCATAGGCGTTGCGGATGTTCTGCATCCCGCCGAATGCCGACACCAGCATCAGCAGCGTGGACTTCGGCAGGTGGAAGTTGGTCAGCAGCCGGTCTACGGCGCGGAACTGGTAGCCCGGCGTGATGAAGAGGTCGGTCTCGCCGCCGCCCGCTTTCAGCACGCCGCTGCGTGAAGCGCTCTCCAGCGCGCGCAGGGCCGTGGTGCCGACCGCGAGCACGCGTCCGCCCACCTTGCGGGCCGCGGCGATCGTGTCGACGGTGGACTGCGGTACGTTGTAGCGCTCGCTGTGCATCTGGTGGTCGGCTGCGTCCTCGACGCGTACCGGCTGGAAGGTGCCGGGGCCGACGTGTAGCGTCACGCGGGCGATCTTGACGCCCCGCCCCGCGAGCGCGTCGAGCATGGGCATGTCGAAATGCAGGCCGGCGGTGGGCGCGGCAACGGCGCCCGGCCGCTCGGCATAGACGGTCTGGTAGCGCTCGATGTCCTCGGGCCCCGGGGCGTGCGTGATGTAGGGCGGCAGGGGCACCGCGCCGTGGTATTCCAGCACCGCTTCCACCGGTTCGGAAAAGCGCAGGTGGTACAGGTCGCGCTCGCGCCCGAGCACGGTTGCGGTGACGGCTTCGCCGACCTCGACGGTGGCGCCGACGCTGGTAGGGTGGTTGGAGCGGATCAGCGCGAAGGCCTCGTGCGTGCCGAGCATCCGCTCCACGAACACCTCGACCTTTCCGCCGGTGCTCTTCCTCGCGGCGAGGCGTGCCTTGATGACGCGCGTGTCGTTCAGGACCAGCACGTCGTGGAAGCCGATGAGGCCGGGGAGGTCGGCGAACTTCAGGTCTTCGAGCGCCCCGCTCGTACCGTGCAGGCGCAGCAGCCGGCTCGCGCGGCGTTGCGCGGCCGGTTGCTGAGCGATCAGTTCCTCCGGGAGCGGAAAATCGAATTCGGCTACGCGCATGGCTGCGCATTATATAGATGCGTGCGTGCGTGCCTGCCTGTCCTGCGACGGCGCATGGCGACGCCGCTGCGTGCGATAATCCGCGCCTCCCGCGTTGCCGGAATGGCGGAATTGGTAGACGCAGCGGACTCAAAATCCGCCGACTAATCATCGTAAGGGTTCGAGTCCCTTTTCCGGCACCACCCGCCCGCCGCCCACCGGCCTTGGCTGGGGGGCAGGTCCGCGCGAAGTCCGGCCGCAGGCTAGGGTTTCCCGTCCGCCGGCCGATATCGGCAAGGGGAAAAACCCTGTGCCCGCAAGCACTTGCTAGACATTGGCGCGGGCTGCAGGTAGTCTAGAATGATTCGGGGAGAGGGGGTAACGCACGCATGGGCACGGCCCAGGTCCACATTCTTCCAGCGATGAAGAACACGATCGTCGTCGTCGATGACCAGTCGACCGGGCGCGCCATCCTCGAGCAGGTGGTGCGCGGGCTGGACGACCGCGTCGTGGTGCAGCCTTTCGCGCGCCCCGTCGACGCGGTGGTGTGGGCGACCAAGCACGTCGCCGACCTCGTGCTGGTCGACTACTCGATGCCCGACATGGACGGGATCGAGTTCGTGAAGCGCCTGCGCGCGCTGCCGGGCTACGAGCACGTCCCCATGGTCATGGTGACGGTCCACGACGACCGCAAGATCCGTTATGCGGCGCTGGACGCCGGCATCACCGATTTCCTCATCAAGCCGATCGACGCGCGCGAATGCCTCGCGCGCTGCCGCAACCTGATCACCCTGCGCCGCCAGCAACTGGCGCTCGAGGACAGGAAGCGCCTCCTCGAAGGCATGGTCGAGGACGCCACGCAGGAGATCCGCGAGCGCGAGAAGGAAACCCTGCTGCGCCTTGCGCGCGCCGGCGAGTTCCGCGACGAGGAGACCGGCAACCACCTGATCCGCATGGCGCGCTATTCGCGCCTGATCGCCGACACCATCGGCCTGTCGCACGAGGAGGCCGAGACGGTGGAGCTGGCCGCACCCCTGCACGACATCGGCAAGATCGGCATCCCCGACGGCATCCTGCTGAAGCCCGGCCGGCTGGACGACGCCGAGCTCAAGATCATGCGTCGCCACCCGGTGATCGGCCACGAGATCCTCAAGGGCAGCGCCTCGAAGTACGTCCGCATGGGCGCGCTGATCGCGCTGGGGCACCACGAGAAGTACGATGGCTCCGGCTACCCGAACGGGCTGGTGGGGGACCATATCCCGCTCTGCGCCCGGGTGGTTGCGGTGGCGGACGTATACGACGCGCTGACCGCGGTGCGCCCCTACAAGAAGGCCTGGCCGGTGGAGGAGGCGTTCGAGTACCTCCGCAGCCAGCGCGGCCGCCACTTCGACCTGCACATGGTGGACGCGTTCCTGGGCGTGGCCAACGAGGTCGCACGCATCCAGCAGGCGCTCGGCGACCAGGTCGCCGGCCACGAGCCCGGGCCCTGACCGGCATGCCGGCCTTCCTGCAGGCGCTGCGCACGCGGCTCGCGGCGCGTCCCGACACCGAACACGAGCAGGCGCTGGTGCGCATCGTGCTCGCGATGGTGCTCGGCCTGTACATGCTGAAGGGCCTCGACCTCAAGTCGGGAAGCGCGCTGTCGCCCGAGGCGAAGGTGTTCTTCTCCTACTTCGCCGTGTCGGCGGGGATCCTGGCGTGGACGCTGCTGTCCAGTTCTGTTTCCCACGTGCGCCGCTTCATCACGCTGGTCGCGGACTTCGGCACGGTCACCTGGACTATGTGGTATTTCGAGGAGCGTGCGCTCGCGCTCTACCTCGTGTACGTCTGGGTGACGCTGGCCAACGGCTTCCGGTTCGGTCCCCGTTACCTGTTGCTTTCGCTGGGCCTCAGCGTCGTCGGGTTCTCCACCGTGCTCGCGACCAGCGACTACTGGCGGGCCCACCTGGACGAGGGCGCCGGGCTACTGCTGGGCCTCCTGGTGCTGAGCCTGTACGTGCTGTCGCTGGTGAACCGCATGTTCGACGCGCTGGCGCGTGCGGAGGGCGCCAACCTTGCCAAGCGCCGTTTCATCTCCGTGGTGAGCCACGAGATGCGTACGCCGCTGAACGCGATCATCGGCATGGCCGACCTGCTGCGCGACACCCAGCTTTCGCGCGAGCAGGCGGACATGCTGCAGACGCTGCGCAGTTCCTCGCAGATGATGCTGGGCCTGGTCGAGGAGGTGCTCGATTTCTCCAAGATCGAGGCGGGCAAGCTGAACCTCGAGCGCACCCCTTTCGACCTCCACGCGCTGGTCAACAGCACCTCGAGGATCGTCGCAGCGCAGGCCACGGCGAAGGGCGTCCAGTTCGTCGTATCGATCATGCCGGAGGTGCCGCCCGCGCTGCTCGGCGATCCTCACCACCTGCGCCAGATCCTGATCAACCTCGCCAGCAATGCGGTCAAGTTCACCGAGAAGGGCAGCGTGACCCTGCACGTTTCGGCCGAAGAGGACGCGGGCACGGCGGTGCACCTCAAGTTCTCGATCCGGGACACCGGCATCGGCATCGCGCCCGAGGCGCAGAAGCGGATCTTCGAGAGCTTCGCGCAGGCTGACCAGTCGACCACCCGGCGCTTCGGCGGCACGGGGCTCGGGACCACGATCGCGCGCCAGCTCGTCGAGCTGATGGACGGGCGGATCGGGCTTGAGAGCGCGGTGGGCCTCGGCAGCACGTTCTGGTTCGAGGTCTCCCTCGAGAAGCAGGCCGAGCGCTCCGAGACCGGCAGCGGCGAGCTGGCCGACGCCCGGGTGCTCCTGATCGGGTTCCCGCAGGCGGAGCTCGGCCCGGTGTCGGAAGCGCTCCAGTCGTGGGGGGCCGCACCGGTCGCGGTCGCGAGTGTCGAGGAAGGCACGCAGCGCCTCGCTGCCGAGATCAGCCTGGCGAAGCCCTACCACAGCGTGATGATCTACGGCTCCGGCGGCACGGCCGGGGCGCAGCTGGCGCAGCGATTCTCGCGCGCAGCGCCCAATCCCGCGCCGCCCGCGATCCTGTGCATCCCGCGCGACCAGCAGGTGCAGCGCTTCGCCGCGCTGTCCGCCGGTTACGCGGCGGTCCTCGAACTGCCCTTCGACAAGCGCCAGCTCTTCAACGTGCTGCATTCGGTCGCGGCCGGCGACGAGGTCCGCGAGGGCGTCGTAAGGCTGGAGGACTATGCGCGCCGCGGCGCCGGGGCCCGCAAGTTCAACGTGCTTGCCGCCGACGACAACCCGACCAACCGCGAGGTGATCGGCAAGATCCTCGAGCGCGGCGGCCACTCGGTGACGCTGGTCTCGGACGGCGACGAGGTGCTCGACGCGCTGGGGAAGGCGCACTACGACATCGTGCTGCTCGACCGCAACATGACACGCATGGGCGGCGTCGAGGCCCTGCAGATGATCCGCCTGATGGGGCGCGGGCTGGAGCGCATCCCGGTGATCGTGCTGTCGGCGGACGTGACCCAGGACGCGCGCAACGAATGCCTCGAAGCCGGCGCGGACGCGTTCCTGCCCAAGCCCATTGAGGCCATGCGCTTGCTGGAGGGTATCCAGGAGCTGGTCGCAAGCGGGGTGGGTGCGACGGTGTCGTCGGGCGAGCATTTTTCCCCCTCCGCCGGATCGGCGGCGGCGCCTTTCGCGCAGATGCAGGTGGTCAACGCCGACACGCTCGCGCAGCTCGAGGCGCTGGGGTCCGCCGGTTTCCTCGAGCGCCTGATCAACGTGTTCGTGGACGACAACGAGGTCCTGATCGAGAAAGTCCAAACATCGGTCTCGGCGCGCAATTTCACCGAGTTCCGCAACCACCTGCACGCGATGAAAGGCTCGGCCGCGAGCATGGGGGCCGAGCGGCTGACCCGCATCTGCAACGACCAGGGCAAGCTCTCGGACTCGGAACTGCGGTTGCAGTCGCCGCAGCTGGTGAAGTCGCTGGAGCAGGAGCTGTCCGCGGCCCGCGAGGCGCTCCAGCGCCATCTGCAGGACCAGCGGCGCTCAGCCGTTTAGCGCCCCGGGCGCGGCGGCGATGCTGCGCGCGGAGGCGCGCGCGCGGATCGCCGCCGAAGTGTTTCCCTTGCCGTCCGGTGCCCAGCCGGGATTGCCGAACGTGTACCCGATGGCGTCACGCAACGATCGCGCTGCGCGCAGGTCGCGGAGCCATGCGGCCCATTCGGCAAAAGCGATCCTCACGGGATTGAGCGTGTCGATCTGGTGCACCAGGCCGTACTCCCGCGGCTTGCCCTCCCGCTCGGCCGCGAAGGTCCCGAACAGCTTGTCCCAGACGATCAGCACCCCGCCGTGGTTGCGGTCGAGGTACTCCGGGTTGACCGCGTGGTGGAGGCGGTGGTGCCCCGGGGTATTGAACACCCTCTCGATCCACCCCAGGCGCGGCACCGCCTCGGTGTGCAGGAGGAACTGGTAAAGCAGGTTTGCGGCGAACATCAGGGCGACCGAAAGCGGGTCGAAGCCGAGCCAGCAGACCGGGATCAGGAACAGCCACGGGCCCGCGACGATGTTGGTCCACCCGAGCCGGTACGCGACGGAAAGCGTGATCTGGCGCGCCGAGTGGTGCACGCTGTGCTGGATCCACATCCAGCGGATCTCGTGGCTCATCCGGTGCAGCCAGTAGTAGGCGAAATCCACCGCGAAGAACAGCGCGACCCAGCTTTCCCACCGGTCCATCGGGATGTCGAACATCCGCACCGAGTAGGCCGCCATGTACACCGCCGCGATCAGGGCGGCGAACAGCGCGTCGGTGGCGAGGCGCCCGAGCGCGACGGCCACGTTCGAGAGCGTTACCATCCAGCCGTAATCCCTGCGCATGACATTCCTGTAGAAGGCTGCTTCGGCGGCGATCAGCACGAATATGACCGGCAGCGCATACATGTAAAGTTTGACGGGTGTCATGGGAATAGAATGTCCACTAGTCTTTTTTCAAGGTGAGCAAATGTCATTCTTCATCACTCTTATCGAAACTACAGATGCCAGCCGGCGCGAGCTTGAGGCCGAGCCGAAGATCCACTCGATGATCCACCACGGGCTCACGCTGGCGGAATACCGCGCCTTCCTGCACGACCTCTATCACATCGTGTGGCACTTCTGCCCGATCATGGCGGCGGCCGCCTCGCGCTGCGACGACAGGTTCCGCAACGTGCGCATGGACCTCTACGACCGCATCGAGGAGGAGAAGGGGCACGAGGAGTGGGTGATGAACGACATCCGGGCGATGGGCGGGGACGTCGATGCCGTCATCACGCAGCCGCCGAGCGCGCCCGTGCAGAGCATGATCGCGTTCAACTACTGGGGGGCAGAGCGCCAGCACCCCTGTTCGGTGCTCGGCATGCTGTACCAGCTCGAGGTGATCTCTTCGGTCTACGGCGGCCGCGTAGCCGGGGCGATCGCCAAGGCCGTCGGGCGCGACGTCGAGGCCGGCGGGTTCAGCTTCCTCACTTCGCATGCTTCGATGGACCAGGACCACATGGCCAAGCTCAATGTGCTCGTGAAGACGATCGCGGACCCGGGAGCGCAGGCCGCGATCGTCAATTCCACGCGCGTCAACTTCCACCAGTTCGGCCAGATGTTCGGGCCGGGCGGGTTCGCCGCCGACGCGGCTGACGCGTAGAGAAGCGGGCATCATCGGGGGCGGGGCCTCACTCGTTCGCGGCTCGCGCCTCGACGGTGATGTCCTGCACGTCACCCTGTTCCATGCGCCGCATCTGGGCCTGCACGATCATGCCCATCTTGCGCAGGTCGCGGTCGTCCAGCCGCAGCGCGCAGTCCACCCAGGTGTCGGCAATGCCGTCGAGCTCGGCGCGGGTGACCGGGAACACGTGCTGCCGCGCCCGCAGGATGCCCTGCATGCCGTTCCTGCGGCGGGCGTTCTTCGCGATCCAGCCGTTCACCGCGGCTTCGCCAGTGCCGTTCGGGACGACGAGGTCGACGAGCCCCATTTCATGGAGCCTGGCTGCCGGCAACACCTTGCCCGACAGGATCAGGTCCTCGGCCGCACGCATGCCGACGCGACGCGCGAGCAGGCTGTAGGCGCCCATTCCGGGGAACAGGTTGAACAGGATCTCCGGCAGTCCCATCTGCGCGGACTCCTCGGCGATGATCACGTCCGACGAGAGCGCGGTCTCGAAGCCGCCGCCGAGCGCGTCGCCCTGGACCAGCGAGATCGTGGTCATCGTCGGGCAGCCGTAGTTGGTGATCCGGGCGTACACGTTGTCGATGCACAGCCTCGCGTAGTGGGCCAGCGCTTCGCGGTCGCGTGCCTTGATGAGCAGCAGGAACAGCGCCAGGTCGCCGCCCAGGCCGAACACCCTGGGCACGCGTGAAGCCGCGACGTAGTAGTCGACGTTGCGCACCTGGCCTTCCCACTCGATCTTCCCGCCGCTGGCGCTGAGTGCGGCGTCGTGGCTGTGGATCTCGTTCAGGATGCCAAGGTTGAAGCACGGCGTGCCGCGCTGGTTCATCAACCCCCAAAGGACCCCGTTGGCGGGGTCGAATTCGTAGTCGAGCTGCTTGTACTTCCTGCCGTACGGCGAGCGCAAACCCTTATCCAGAAATGCCACTTCATGCATGTTGCTCATGATCTGTACCTTTCCATGTGAAGCCCCCCCGATGGAGGCTGTTGCCCGAGTGCGAATCTTCATGAAAAACGTGAGATTTCGCACGCTCCCGAGAACAATTAGACGCTGCTTCAATGGGTTGCGCAATGACAGATTCTTGCAAATCCCGACTGGGCGGGATTTTGTTGCGTAGCAACGACGCGATCGGACAGCCGGATAAATCTCGAAAACCGATGTCAGGCTGCTGCTGCGCCTTCCGCTGAGCGCAAGTGGACGCCCTGTTTTACGAGCGCCTGCTGCAACTCGCGCACGTCGATAGCGCGCGGCGCGAGTCCGCGGTTCGCGGCAACCGCTGCGGCGGTCCCCGCAGCCTGCCCGGTCACCCAGCACTGCGGGATCTCGCGCAGGAACGAATGCGAAGTCGGGTCGCAGGAGATGTGACGCCCGCAGGCGAGCAGCCCGTCGAGCGATTCCGGGACGAGGCTGCCATAGGGAATCGAGATCGCAGGAAACTTGGGCGACAGGCACGGCGAGACGCCGATTTCGTCAGCGTGGACGCGGCCCGTGGGCCATTGCGTGCGCTCGACGCGGGACACGCCCGCCAGGCGGCGTGCGTGTCGCACGCCGAGTTGCGGTGCGCCGTAGAGCAGGTGAGCCTGCTCGAATCCGGGTGCGTGCGCGCGATAGAAATCGAGGTGCTGCGCCATCAGTTCCCGCGAGCGGACTTCCACTTCGGTCAGGTCGTCGACGTCGAGCGCCGAGAATCCCGACTGGCGCGGGCCCATGTAGAGCGCGATGTCGTTACGCCAGGATACGAAGGGTTTTTCGAAAAAACGCAGCCGCTCGCGGCCGAGCTGCATGAACTGCGCGAACTGTTCCGGCCGGGCGGCCTTGAATTCGATCCAGCGCGTCATGTCGACGCCGCCGAACAGCCAGGATGTGTTCATGCAGTGGTGGATGTCCGACTCCTCGATGTCGGTTTCGCTGCGCGCGCCCGCCATCGCATGCAGGTCGCCGTCGCCGGTGGCGTCCACGACGACCTTCGCCCTGACGGCCTGGCGTCCCGACTTGCTCTCGAAGATCGCGCCGCGGACCGCGCCGTCCTCGACGAGCGGCGCCGCGATCCATGCGTGGTGGACGAGATGGACTTTCCTCTCGAGCAGCAATTGCTGGGACAGCAGCTTGAGCCGCTCGGGATCGATGGTCGGCGACCACGTGACCACGCCGTGGAACGCGCTTGTCCTGTGCGACCAGTAGGCCGCGCGTGCCGGGTCGCGCGAACCCCATTCCTCCCGGCCGGGACCGGCGACCGCGTCCCCGGGCAGCCGCTCGAAGACTTCGTCCGCGAACCCGCGGATCACGAGGCTCCCGTCCCAGTCGGTCATGCGGTCGATCCAGATCACGAGGCCGCCCGTCGACAGGCCGCCCAGGTGGTTGTAGCGCTCAAGCAGCACCACGTCGGCTCCCATGCGCGCGGCCGCGGCCGCGGCCGCCGTGCCGGCCGGCCCGCCGCCGGCCACCAGCACGTCGCATTCGCGGTATACGGGGATGTCACGTGCGGCCTCGCGCACGGTCCCGAGGTCGGGCCGCCGGCGCGCGCCGCCTTCCCTGCCCCGGAACATGTCCGACACGAAGAACTGCTCGTCGGGATTCTTCGTTGCCATGCCTGCCTCCGCGCTTGTAGGGTCACTGCTCCGGGGGCTCGCCCCGGCCGACCGATTCTAGACCAGCGACCTTGCGCACACCCGGCCAAACGCGGAACATCCTGCTTTGCGAAACATCCGCGCGATCGCGCCTGTCGGGACCCCCATGATCAATACCAGCTATGCGCGGCGCGGCATCGCCGTAGCCTCCCATTCGCTCGCCGCACAATCGGCGTCGGGCGTGCTCCGCGAAGGCGGCAATGCGATCGAGGCGATGGTCGCCGCGGCGGCGACCATCGCGGTGGTGTACCCGCACATGACTGGCATCGGGGGAGACGCGTTCTGGCTCATCGCGACGCCCGGCGCGGACCCCGTGGCGATCGACGCCTGCGGGCCCGCTGCGGCGGCGGCCTCCATCGCGTACTACGCCGGCCAGGGGCTGAAGGCCATCCCCCCGCGCGGCCCGCTGGCTGCGAACACGGTGGCGGGCACGATCGCTGGTTGGGACTGCGCGCTGGCCTACTCGAAGGAGAAGTTCGGCGGCCGCTTGCCGCTTTCGCGCCTGCTGGCCGACGCCATCTATTACGCCGGCAGCGGCGTGCCGGTCACCGTCAGCCAGGAACTCAATACCGCCGGCAAGCGCGCCGAACTCGAAAATCTACCGGGATTCGCCGAGCGCTTCATGCCGGGCGGCAGGGTGCCGGTGCGGGGTTCGCTGTTCGCCCAGAAGTCGCTGGCGGCGACGATGCAACGGCTGGCGGACGCGGGCCTCGCGGACTTCTACCGCGGCGACGTGGCACGCTCGATGGCGAAGGACCTGGCTGCGGCGGGCAGCCCCCTCACGCTCGCCGACCTCGAAGGTTATGCGGCCAGGGTCGTGGTGCCGCTGAAGCTGGCGCACTCCACCGGCACGCTGTACAACATGACGCCGCCGACGCAGGGCGTCATCTCGCTCGCGATCCTAGGCATCCTGGACCGGCTGGGCCTGGCGAAGCTCGAGCCTGACAGCGCCGACCACGTGCACGCCGTGGTGGAGGCGACCAAGCAGGCGTTCCTCGGCATCCGCGACAAGTACGTCACCGATCCCGCGCACATGAAGGTCGAGCCGCAATCCCTGCTCGATGACGCGGCGCTCAAGGCGCTCGCCGCCGGCATCGACCTCAAGAAGGCGAAGCCGTGGGGCGGCAAGTCCAAGCCCGGCGGGACGATCTGGATGGGCGTGATCGACGGCGAGGGCCGCGCGGTCAGCTTCATCCAGAGCATCTACCACGAGTTCGGCTCGGGCCTGGTGCTCCCCGGGACGCACGTCAACTGGCAGAACCGCGGCTGCAGCTTCTCGCTCGACGAAGCCGCGGTGAACAGCCTGCGCCCGGGAAAGAAGCCGTTCCATACGCTGAATCCGGCGCTTGCGCGCCTGCGCGACGGCCGGACCATGGTGTACGGGACCATGGGCGGGGACGGCCAGCCGCAGACCCAGGCCGCGGTGTTCACGCGCTACGCGGTGTTCAACCAGCCGGTACAGCAGGCAGTGAGCGCGCCGCGCTGGCTGCTGGGACGGACGTGGGGCTCGGTGTCCGAAACGCTGAAGCTCGAGGCGCGGCTCGGGGCCGCGCTGATCCAGGACCTGAAAGCGCGCGGCCATGACGTTGAAGTACTGGGGGATTTCGAGGAGACGATGGGACATGCGGGCGCGCTGGTGCGCCATCCCAACGGGGCCCTCGAGGGCGGGTTCGACCCTCGCGGGGACGGGGCCGTGGCGGGATTCTGACGGGTGGAAACTGCGCGCCACATGGGTTACAGTTTTGCCCACAAGGCGGGGGAAAAAGAATGTACGCGATAGTCTACAAATCCGATGGTTTTCCGATCTGTCGCCAGGTCGACGGCGTGTCCCCGGACCCGGTCGTGACCTGGAACACCGAAGCCGAGGCGAAAGCCTTCATCACCTCGAAGGGCGGCGAGGCGGACTTCCAGGCCGTCGCCATCGTCGACGACTCAATGGACCAGATTGCGAAGGCGATGGGCTGCCCTGTCGAGTCGCTGACTTTCGATCCCTATCCCGGCTGACGCCGGCTAGATCTCCAGGTTGTCGATGAGCCGCGTCGCGCCAAGCTTTGCGGCCCCGAGCACCACGAGCTTGCCGTCCCCGGCGACGGCATTCGCCAGGTCCGATTGCCTCCGGACCGACACGTAGTCCGGCTTCCACCCCGCTTGTCCCAGGGCCCGCATCGCGCGGGTGCCCATGGCCTCGAAATCGGTGTTCCCCGACCTGATCGCGGCGGTGATGGCTGCCAGCTCGGCGTTCAGCCGCGGGGCTTCCGCGCGCTCGGCGACGGAAAGGTAGGTGTTGCGCGAGCTCATCGCCAGGCCGTCGGGTTCGCGGACCGTTTCGCCCGCGACGACCTCGACCGGCAGGTCCAGCTGGATCGCCATGTTGCGCACGATCATCAACTGCTGGTAGTCCTTCTTTCCGAACACCGCGACCTCGGGCTGCACGCAGTTGAGGAGCTTCAGCACGACGGTGGCCACGCCATGGAAAAAGCGCGGCCGGAACTCGCCCTCGAGGTCGTTCGCGATCGGCGGCGGCTCGACGATGTAGGCCTGCGGCTGCGGGTAGAGCACGCCCTCGTCCGGGGCGAACAGCAGTTCCACGCCTTCCGACCGGAGCTTGTCGCAGTCGGCATCGAAAGTGCGCGGGTAGCTGTCGAAGTCCTCGGCGGGGGCGAACTGCAGGCGGTTGACGAAGATGCTCGCCGCAACGTGCCGCGCGCGGCTGCGCGCAAGGCGCACCAGCGAGACGTGACCCGCGTGGAGGTTGCCCATCGTGGGCACGAACGCGAGCCCGTCCAGCGCCTTGCGGGCGCTGCGCAGCGCGGAGATCGTGCGGACGATCTCCATCAGTAGCAGTTCTCCGGCCCGGGAAAGGAGCCGTCCTTGACCGCCGCGACGTACCCGGCGACCGCCGCGGCCACGCTGTCGGCGCCCTGCATGAAGTTGCGCGCGAACTTCGGTTCGTAGCCCGACACGCCGAGCATGTCGTGCATCACCAGCACCTGGCCGGAGCATTGCGGCCCGGCGCCGATCCCGATGGTCGGGACGGGCAGCGAGGCCGTGATCTCGCCTGCGACCGCGGCGGGAATCGCCTCGAGCACCACCATGCTGGCGCCGGCTTCGGCGAGCGACCTCGCATCGGCGGCGATGCGCCGGGCGCCGGCCTCGTCCCGTCCCTGCACGCGAAACCCGCCGAGCGCGTGCACGGACTGCGGCACCAGCCCCACGTGGCCGCACACGGGTACGCCCCGCTCGACCAGGAAGCGGACGGTCTCGGCCATGGTCGTGCCGCCTTCGAGCTTCACCATCTGCGCGCCCGCCGCCATCAGGCGTGCGGAGCTGCGCATCGCCTGCTCGCGGCTCTCCTGGTAGCTGCCGAAGGGCAGGTCGCCGAGGATGAACGCGCGCTGCGTGCCGCGCACCACGCACTCGACGTGGTAGGCGATGTCCTCGAGCGTCACCGCGAGCGTCGAGTCGCGCCCCTGGACCACCATGCCGAGCGAATCGCCGACGAGGAGCGTTTCCACGCCGGCGGCATCCAGCACCCGCGCGAAGCTCGCGTCGTAGGCGGTCAACATCGTGATTCTCGAGCCTTCGGCATGCACGCGCCCGAGGTCGCGCAGGGTCAGTCTGGCCATGGGAGTCGTCCCTCCTTGTTCAGCCGCCGCTGTTGAAGAATTCGCGACGGCTGCGCATTGTAGCGATGCGGTGCAGCAGCAGGTCGAGGTCCGCTTCGCGCTCGACGAAATTCAGGTTCTCGGAATTCACGATCAGCACCGGTGCGGCCGTGTAGTGGTAGAAAAAGCGGGTGTAGGTCTCGGCGAGCAGCGCGAGGTAGTCCTCGCCCACCTCCCTCTCGTATGCGACCCCGCGCCGGCGGACGCGCTCGACGAGCGTGTCGGGCTGGGCCTGCAGGTAGACCACGAGGTCGGGCAGCGGCGAGCGCGGCTTCAGGGTCTCGAAGATGCGGTCGTACAGGGCGAGTTCGTCGCCTGACAGCGTGATGCGTGCGAACAGCGGGTCCTTGTCGAGCAGGAAATCCGACACCGTGACCCGGCTGAACAGGTCCGTCTGCGCGAGCGGCTCGAGCTGCTTGGCGCGCTGGAACAGGAAGAACAACTGGGTGGGCAGCGCGAAACGCGCCATGTCCTCGTAGAAGCGCGGCAGGAACGGGTTGTCCATCGGCTGCTCGAGCAACAGCCCCGCCGACAGCCGGCCCGCGAGCTTCCTCGCGAGGCTTGTCTTGCCGACGCCGATCGGCCCCTCGACGACGATGTACCTGAGGTTATCCACGGAAGATGAAGTAGACCGCGCCGAGGATGCAGAGGGCCGCCCACAGGTAGTCCCATTTCAGCGGCTGCTGCATGTAGAAGTAGGCGAAAGGCACGAACACGGCCAGCGTCACGACCTCCTGCAGGATCTTCAGCTGCCCGAGGGACATCGTCGTGTAGCCCAGTCGGTTGGCCGGCACCTGGATCAGGTACTCGAACAGCGCGATCCCCCACGAGGCGAGCGCCGCGACGTACCAGGGCTTGGCCGACAGGTCCTTGAGGTGCGCGTACCAGGCGAAGGTCATGAACACGTTCGACGCGGCCAGCATCAGGGCCGTCAGCGCGATGGTCTGGGCCTGCATTCAGGCGATCCTCTCGCAGGGCTGGCCGGCGACCGCGGCGAGGAGGTCCACCGCCGCGCCGCGCCCCGGGATCCGGGCGTGGGGATCGATCTCCAGCAGGGGCTTCAGCACGAACGCCCGCTCGTGCATGCGGGGGTGCGGCAGCGTGAGCCGCGGTGTGTCGCGCACCTCGTCGCCGTACGCGAGCAGGTCGAGGTCGAGCGTACGCGGCGCGTTCGCGAAACTGCGTGCGCGGCCGTGGGCCGTCTCGACCTTCTGCAGTTCGTCGAGCAGTTCGTCGGCCGTCAGTTCACTCTCCACGCAAGCCACGGCGTTCACGAATTCGGGCTGGTCCGCGTATCCGACCGGTGCGGAGCGCCACAGGGAAGACCGGGCCACGAGCGCGCTGCGCGGCAGGCGCGCCAGTTCGTCGAACGCACGCCGTACCTGCCCGCGCGGGTCGTCCAGGTTGGCGCCGAGGCCGATGAAGGCGCTGACTTTCAAGCCGGCCTCAGCCCGTCGGGTCCGCCGCGCTGTCGCTTGAAGGACCCTGCGAGCCGTCGGCGGGCTTTTTGCGCCGGCGCCGGCGCCGCGGCTTGGGACCCGCGTCCGCGGTGAGCATGGCCTGGCGGGTCTCGTCGTCGGCGAACTGGAAAGACCGCCACCAGATCTCCAGTTCCTCCGGCACCTCGCCGCTCGCGGCGCGCAGCGCGAGGAAATCGTAGGCCATGCGAAACCGCGGGGATTCAATCAGCCTGAAGGGGCGCTGCCCGGAGCGCTGCTCGAACCGCGGCTGCATGGTCCACACTTCGCGCATTGTTGCGGTGAGCTTGCGGGTGATGGCCAGCTTCTCGCACTGGGTCTCGAGCACCTCGTCCATCGCCGCTTCGAGGGCGAGGGCGGGCCGCTCGCCCTTCTTCTCGCGCGCCTTGGAAGCCGCCAGCACTTCGTGCCAGAGCAGCGCGGCGAACAGGAATGCGGGCGACACGGAACGCTCTGTCTTGATCCGCTCGTCGGTCTGGGCGAGGGCCAGCGTGACGAACCGCTCGCCGAGGGGCTGGTCGAGGATCACGTCGAGCAGCGGCAGCAGGCCCTGCGAGAGCCCTTCGTCGCGCAGCCGCCGCACGCATGCGCTGGCGTGGCCCGACAGTAGGAGCTTCAGCATTTCGTCGAACAGGCGGGCGGGCGGCACGTTGCCGATCAGCGGAGCCATCTTCTTGATCGGCGCGCGGGAACCCGACTCGATGGACAGCCCTAGCTTCGCGGCGAGCCGCACCGCGCGCAGCATCCGGACCGGGTCCTCGCGGTAGCGGACGGCGGGGTCGCCGATCACGCGCATCGTGCGCTTCTTGAGGTCGGCGAGGCCCTCGTGGTAGTCGATCACTTCCTCGGTGGCGGGGTCGTAGTACAGCGCATTCACCGAGAAGTCGCGGCGCAGCGCGTCCTCTTCCTGCGTGCCGAACACGTTGTCGCGCAGCACGCGGCCGTGTTCGTCCTTCTGCGCATCGGCCGACTCGGCGGCCCGGAAAGTCGAGACCTCGACCGTCTCCTGGCCGATGATGACGTGCACGATCCGGAAGCGCCGCCCGATCAGCAGCGCGCGGCGGAACAGCGGCTTCACCTCTTCAGGGCGGGCGTCCGTCGCCACGTCGTAGTCCTTGGGGGTGGCGCCCAGCAGGAGGTCGCGCACGGCACCCCCGACAACGTAGGCGGAGAACCCCGCCTCCTGCAGGCCGTTGCACACCTTGAGCGCGGCCGGGCTGATCCGGTTGCGCTCGATGCCGTGCTTGGCGCGCGGGACGCGCTGCGGGCCGGCGGCCTTGAGCCCCAGCACCTTGCGAATGAACTTCTTGATCATGCCTCCAGGATCTTATCTCAGCGATATCACCGGCCAGCCGCGGCGGGCCGCCTCGGCGGCCAGCGTCGCGTCGGGGTCGACGGCCACCGGCTGTTTTACCAGAGAAAGCAGCGGCAGGTCGTTTTGCGAGTCGCTGTAGAACGTGCTACGCGAAAATCCCTCGAGCGGGCTGCCCAGCGACACCAGCCAGGCCCGGACCCGCTCGATCTTGCCCTCCCGGAAGCACGGGGTGCCCGCCACCCGCCCGGTGAACCGTCCCCCGGACTGCTCCGGCTCGGTGGCGACCAGGTGCGGGATGCCGAATTCGCGGGCGATCGGCGCCGTCACGAAGCTGTTCGTCGCCGTGACCACGGCGCACAGGTCGCCCGCATCGAGGTGCCGGCGGACGAGGTCCACGGCCTGCGCCCCGATCATCGGGCGGATGCGGGCCTGCATGAAGTCGGCGTGCCAGCGCGCGAGGTCCTCGGGCGTGTGCTTCGCCAGCGGGCCGAGGGCGAACTGCAGGTACTCGTGGATGTCGAGGGTGCCGGCCTTGTACTGCTCGAAGAAGGCGTCGTTCTGCGCCTCGTACTCGTCGCGGTCGAGCACGCCCCGGTCGATCAGGAATTGGCCCCACTCGTAGTCGCTGTCGCCCGCAAGCAGCGTGTTGTCGAGGTCGAACAGCGCGAGTTGCCCGGCCCCGCTCATTGCATCGCCCCGAGCGCCTCGCGCACCAGCGGCAGCGTCAGCGGGCGCTGGCGCGAAAGGGAATAGTCGTCCAGGTGGGCGAGGATCGCGACCAGGGTAGGGAGGTCCCGCCGGACGTGGGTCAGCAGGTAGGCCACGACCTCGTCGTTGATCCGCAGGCCGCGCCGGGCCGCTTCCTCGCGCAGGTAGGTCGCCTTCTCGAGGTCGGTCAGCGTGTGCACCTGGTAGACGAGGCCCCAGGCGAGCCGGCTCTTCAGGTCCTCGCGCAGCGCGAGTTGCGCGGGCGGCGCGGTGCCTGACGCGAGCACGGCAGGGCGCGGTACGCGGCCGGGTTCACGCGCTTCGTTGATGCGGTTGAACAGCGCTACCTGGCCCGCCTCGTCCAGCGCGTCGGCGTCGTCGGCGACAACGAGGCGCCCCGGGTCCGCGGCGGCGCGCAGCGTGGCCTGCAGGAGGTGCGAGCGGCCGGAGCCGCGGCTGCCCCACAGGTAGAAGACCGTCTCGGCAAGGTGTCCCGCGGCGAGGTCCTTCAGCCGGGCGACGAGTTCCTCGTTCCGGCCGGTGACGAATCCCTCGAATGCGGGCTCGGGCGGCGGAGAGATCCCGAGGACCAGCTGGCGCATGGTCACTGCCTGTCTTCCCCGCGCGAGGGATCGGTGTCGCGCCCGTAGAGCGGGCTGGCGAGGTAGGCCGCGCCCAGGTGGCGCATGCCGACGAGCAGCGCGGCGCTCGCGGGCAGCGCCAGGAGCACGCCGAAAAAGCCGAACACCTGGCCGAAGGCGAGCAGCGCGAAGATCACCGCGACCGGGTGCAGGCCGATGCGCTTGCCCACCAGCATAGGGGTGACCAGCATGCCTTCGAGGGCCTGGCCCGCGCCGAACGCGACCCAGACGAACAGCACGCCGGTGAAACTGTCGAACTGCAGGAGCGCGGCGACGGTGCCGAGCACGGTGCCGATGAACGCGCCCACGTAGGGGATGAACACCAGCCCGCCGGTGATGATGCCGATCGGCAGCGCGAAATCGAGGCCGGCAATCCACAGCGCGCCGGAGTAGAAGGCGACCATGACGACGATGACGAGCAACTGCCCGCGAAGGAACTCGGCCAGCACCGCGTCGATCTCGCCGGCGATGCCGGCGACCTGCGCGCGGCGCTGCCGCGGGATCATGCGGTCGATGCGCGCGATGAGGTCGTTCCAGTCGCGCAGCAGGTAGAACAGCACGACCGGCACCAGCAGCAGGTTCACCAGGAACCCGAGCAGGGCCAGCCCGCCGATCTGCAGCGACCCCAGGATCTGCGACACGAGGCCCTTGTTGGTCTGCAGCAGCTGGGTGAGGAAAAGCTTGGCCGACTCGAGGTCGAAGATGATCGACACGCCCATGTGGGCCTGCATCAGCGGCGCCACGTTGTTGTTCAGCCAGGTGAGGAAGTCCGGCAGGCGCTCGAACATCATGCGCGCTTCCTTGTAGAAGAGCGGCAGGACCACCAGCAGGAGCGCGCCGACCACGATGGCCGTGAGCAGGATCGCCGCAACCACCGCGAGCGAACGGCCCAGGGTGGCGGAAAGGCGGTTTACGAGCGGGTTGAGCACATAGGCGATGATCGCCCCCGCCAGGAAGGGCGCGAGGATGGGCGAGAGCAGCCAGACCAGCCATCCGCCGATCGACGCAATGACAAGCCACGCCCACATGCGCGGATTCGCGAAGCCAAGCCCATTCATTTGACGTAAAATTCGGGGAGGAAAAGACGGATTGCCTGTGCCGTCACTTTACCACGCGCCTCGCGGCGCACCTGCCCCCAGTTTCCACGATGAGCAAAGGCCTTTCCTACCGCGACGCCGGTGTCGACATCGACGCGGGCGACGCCCTTGTAGAGACCATCAAGCCGTACGCGCGCCGCACGATGCGGCCCGAGGTCCTCGCCGGGATCGGCGGCTTCGGCGCGCTGATGGAGATCCCGAAGAAATACCGCCAGCCGGTGCTCGTCTCGGGCACCGACGGCGTGGGCACCAAGCTGAAGCTCGCCTTCGCGCTGGGCCGCCACGACACGGTCGGCATCGACCTCGTCGCGATGAGCGTCAACGACGTGCTGGTGCAGGGTGCGGAGCCGCTCTTCTTCCTCGACTATTTCGCCTGCGGCAAGCTCGACAACGCGGTCGCCGCCGACGTCATCAAGGGCATTGCGCAGGGCTGCGAATATGCCGGCTGCGCGCTGATCGGCGGCGAGACGGCCGAAATGCCGGGGATGTACCCGGCTGGTGAGTACGATCTGGCGGGGTTCTGCGTGGGCGTGGTGGAGAAGGAAAGCATCATCACCGGGAAGACGATCGTGCCGGGTGATGTTGTGCTCGGCCTTGCCTCAAGCGGCGCGCATTCCAATGGTTACTCGCTCGTGCGCAAGATCCTCGAGCGCGCCAAGCCGGATTTGAAAGCAGACTTCCACGGCCGGCCTTTGGAAGACGTCCTGATCGAACCGACGCGCATCTACGTGAAGTCCGCATTGGCCCTGATGCATGCGCTGCCGGTCAAGGGTCTCGCGCACATCACGGGCGGCGGCATCACCGGCAACGTGCCGCGCGTGCTGCCCGAGGGTACGCGCGCGGTGATCGACGGCAAGTCCTGGCCGCGGCCGCCGCTGTTCGACTGGCTGAAGTCCGAGGGCGGCGTGGCCGAGGACGAGATGCACCGCGTCTTCAACTGCGGCATCGGCATGGTGATCGTCGTCGCGAAGGAATACGCGGCGCAGGCGATGAAGTTGCTGGCGGACGCGGGCGAGACGGTGTGGGAGATCGGGCGCATCGAGAAGCACGAGGGCGGCGAGCAGACGGTGGTCGTCTAGCGTAGCGGCGGTCGCCGGTCGGCCCTGTCCATGGGCCAATTCTTGAAGATTCTATTCGTAAACACAAGTACAGGAGCCGCTCTCCTGCCAGTTGGTGTATTGGTAAAGGTACATTCTCCTCTGAACCGGCCCTTCGCCTAAGACCCCCGGCGCGCCACGTAGATCCCCACCAGCACCACCGCCCCTCCCGCCACCTGCAGCGCCACCAGCGGCTCCCCCAGCAGCACCCACGCAAAAACGCCCGCCATCACAGGCTGCAGCAGCAGGCTGACCGACGAGAACGACGCGGGAAGGTGGGCGAGCGCGTACGCGATGAGCCCCTGCCCGCAAGCGTGTGAGATGAGAGCGATGCCGATGAGTTTCCACCAGCCGGCAGTGCTCACCGGGAGCATCTGCTCCCCGGTCGCAAGCGCAATCGGCAGCAGCATCAGTGCTGTGAGCGTGGTGGTCACCGCCATCAGCCTGAGCGCCCCCAGCCCCCGGTCGCGCAGGCTTTTCACGTTGAGCAGGTACCAGGCGTAGAACAGCGCGGTGATGACCCCGAACGCGTCGCCCAGCAACGCGGTGCGCGAGAAAGCGACGCTGGTGCTGACCAGCATGCCCACGCCGGCCAGCGCCGTAACCAGCCCGGCGAGGAACAAGCGCGTGGGCTTCTGCCGGAAGAGGATCCAAGCGGCGAGCGTGACGAAGATCGCCGCGAGGTTGGCGAGCAGCGTGGAATTGGCCACCGAAGTCAGCTTGACCGAGAAGTGCCAGAAGACGAGGTCGCCGGTGAACGCGGCGGCGGCGGAGACGAGCAGCCAGAACGGCGGTTTGGTTGAAGCAGGCGCTTCGCTGCCGCGGCCGAAAGCCGCATACATCAGCCACAAGGCCGGCACCGCCAGCGCGACCCGCCAGAACGCCGTCGCCGTAGGCCCGGTCTCGGATACGCGCACGAAAATGGGCGACAGGGCGATGCAGACCGCGCCCAGCAGCAGCGCGGCCAGGGCGAGCCCCTCGCGAGGGCGGATTGTGGGGCGCATTGCGGCAATTATCGCAGCGCCGGCCGGAGGTGCGGGTGGTAAAATTTTCGCGCCCCCATGAATACGCCCCCGCGCTTCGTCCACCTCCGGCTGCACAGCGAATATTCGGTGACGGACGGCATCGTCCGCATCGACGAAGCGGTCGCGCATGCGGCGGCGGACGGCATGCCGGCGCTCGCGATCACGGACGCCGGCAACCTGTTCGGGATGGTGAAGTTCTACAAGGCGGCCCGCGGCAGCGGCCTGAAGCCGGTGGTCGGCGCCGACTGCTGGGTGCAGAACGGCACCGACCGCGACAAGCCTTCCCGCATCCTCCTGCTGGTGGCCTCCCATGCCGGCTACCTTAGGCTGTGCGAGCTGCTGTCGCGCGCGTGGCTTTCCAACCAGCATCGCGCGCGCGCCGAGATCGACAAGGCCTGGCTGAAGGAAGGCGGCACCGAAGGCCTGATCGCGCTGTCGGGCGCCGGGGGCGGCGACGTGGGGCAGGCGCTCGCGTCGAACAACCTGCCCGCGGCCGAGGCGCTCGCGGCGGAGTGGGCGGCGCTGTTCCCGAAGCGCTTCTACCTCGAGCTGCAGCGCGCGGCGCTGCCGCAGACCGAGACGCTGGTCGCCCGTACGGTGACGCTCGCGACCCGGCTGAAGCTGCCCGTGGTGGCGACCCACCCGGTGCAGTTCATCGCGAAGGACGACTACAAGGCGCACGAGGCGCGCGTCTGCATCTCGCAGGGCTACGTGCTCGGCGACCAGCGTCGCCCGAAGCAGTTCACGCCCGAGCAGTACTTCAAGACCCAGGACGAGATGGCGCAGCTGTTCGCCGACATCCCGCAGGCGCTGGAGAACTCGGTCGAGATCGCGCGGCGCTGCAGCCTGTCGGTGGAGTTGGGCAAGTCGAAGCTGCCCGTGTTCCCGACGCCGAAGGGCGAGACGATCGAGGACTACCTGCACCAGCAGAGCGAGCAGGGCCTGGACACGCGGCTGCAGAAGCTCTTCCCGGACCCGGCCGAGCGCGAAACAAAGGCGCCAATTTACCGCGCGCGCCTAGAGTTCGAGATCAGGACCATCCTGCAGATGGGCTTTCCGGGCTACTTCCTGATCGTGGCCGACTTCATCAACTGGGCCAAGAACAACGGCGTCCCGGTCGGTCCGGGCCGCGGCTCGGGCGCTGGGTCGCTGGTCGCGTATTCGCTCGGCATCACCGACCTCGACCCGCTGCGCTACGAGCTGCTGTTCGAGCGCTTCCTGAACCCGGAGCGCGTGTCGATGCCCGACTTCGACATCGACTTCTGCCAGGACGGCCGCGACAAGGTGATCGGCTACGTGCGCGAGAAATACGGCGCGGCGAGCGTTTCGCAGATCGCCACTTTCGGGACGATGGCGGCGCGCGCAGTGGTGCGCGACTGCGGCCGGGTGCTCGACCTCGGCTACAACTTCTGCGACCAGATCGCCAAGCTCATCCCCTTCCAGCCGGGCAAGACGATCACGCTGCAGATGGCGCGCGAGATGGAGCCGTTGCTGGCCGAGCGGGAGCAGAAGGAGGACGAGGTCCGGGAGCTCCTCGAGCTCGGCGGGAAGCTCGAGGGCCTCACGCGCAACGTCGGCATGCACGCGGGCGGCGTGCTGATCGCGCCGGGCAAGCTGACGGACTTCTGCCCGCTGTACGCGGCGGAGGGCACCGAGAACGTGATCTCGCAGCTCGACAAGGACGACGTCGAGGCGGTCGGCCTCGTCAAGTTCGACTTCCTCGGGCTGACGACGCTGACCGTGCTCGACTGGGCCGTGCGGTACGTGAAGCTGCTCGGCGAAACGGGCTTCGACCTCGAGAAGGTGCCGCTCGACGACCAGGCCAGCTACCAGCTGCTCGCCGCGGGCAACACCGCCGCGGTGTTCCAGCTGGAATCCTCCGGCATGCGCGACATGATCAGGAAGGCGAAGCCCGACCGCTTCGAGGACATCATCGCGCTGGTCGCGCTGTACCGCCCCGGCCCGATGGACCTGATCCCGGACTTCATCGATCGCAAGCACGGCAAGCGCTTCGAGTACCTGCACCCCCTGCTCGAGCCCATCCTCGAGCCGACCTACGGGATCATGGTCTACCAGGAGCAGGTGATGCAGGCCGCGCAGGTCTGCGCCGGGTACTCGCTGGGCGGCGCGGACCTGCTGCGCCGCGCGATGGGCAAGAAGAATGCCGAGGAGATGGCCCAGCAGCGCGAGATCTTCGTCACCGGCGCGAAGCAGAAGGAGATCGGCGCGAACAAGGCGAACGAGATCTTCGACTACATGGAGAAGTTCGCCGGCTACGGCTTCAACAAGTCCCACGCAGCCGCCTACGCGCTCGTCGCGTACCACACGGCCTACCTGAAGGCGCACCACCCGTCGGCGTTCATGGCGGCCAACTTCTCGGCCATCATGGACGACACCGACAAGGTGCGTTCCATCCACAAGGACTGCGTGGCCAACGGCCTCGTGATCCTGCCGCCCGACGTGAACGCCTCCGACTACCGCTTCACGCCGGTGGACGCGAAGACCATCAGGTACGGCCTGGGCGGGATCCGCGGCACGGGCCGCTCGGCGATCGAGGCGATCCTCGCGACGCGAAAGTCGGATGGCTCCTTCAAGGGCCTGTTCGACTTCTGCCGCCGCGTGGACAAGCGGGTCGTGAACCGGCGCGCGATCGAGGCGATGGTGCGCGCCGGCGCGTTCGACAACATCGACGCCAACCGCGCGAGCATGCTCGCCTCGGTCGGCCTCGCCATGGAGGCGGCCGAGCAGGACGAGCGCCAGGCCTCGCAGGAAAGCCTCTTCGGCGACCCCTCCGAGTCGCGGGGCGCGGCGTTCAAGCTGGTCGAGACGCGGCCCTGGGACATGAAGCAGCGCCTGATCGAGGAAAAGGCCGCGCTCGGGTTCACGCTCTCGGGACACCTCTTCAACGCGTACGCCAACGACCTGCAGGGATTTTCGCGCACGCCGCTCGCCAAGCTCGCGCCGGTGCAGGGCACCGCGTGGCTGGCCGGCGTGATCGCCGGGGTGCGCGTGCAGATGACGCGGCGCGGCAAGATGGTCGTGCTGACGCTGGACGACGGCACTGCGCAGGTCGAGGTCACCGTGTTCAACGAGCTGTACGACCGGCACCGCGACAAGCTGAAGGAGGACGCCCTGCTGGTCGCGGTCTGCAAGGTGCAGGTCCCGCGCGACGAATCGTTCGGCGGGCTGAGGATCTCGGCGGAGGACCTGCTCGACCTGTCCGCGCTGCGCGCCCGGTACGCGCAGAAGCTGAGGCTCGACATCAACGGCCAGGCCGACGCGAAGAAGCTGAAAAACTACCTTGCGCCTTTCAAGGTAGGCGGGACGACTGCGGGCGCAGGCGGCGGCTGCCCGGTGGTCGTCCACTACCACAACGGGTCGGCCGAAGTCGACGTGGCCCTCGGTGCGGACTGGCGGGTGCGGCCGGACGACCAGCTGCTGGCGCAACTGGAGGACTGGCTGTCGCCGGCGGGGGTCAGGGTGGTCTATTCGTTCGCTTCGCCGGGATGATTGTCGCGGTTTGACCTAGGTCAATCCATGGTTCGCGCGGCGTCCCAGAATGGGGAATCGAGCGGCCGGCCTGCGCTCCCGCACCAACCCAAAGGAAACCACATGTCCCACCTCCACGCGGTCGTCTGGCTCGACCACAGCGAAGCCCACGTGATGCATATCGGCAAGGACGACGTGGAGAAGTTCACGGCGCACGCTTCCGACAAGCACCCGCACCTGCACCACAAGCGGGGAGCGACCGGGTCCGGCCACCGGGGCGAGGACGCGGCCTACTTCGATTCGGTCGTGAAGCTTCTGGGCGATTCGCAGGAGATCCTGCTCGTCGGCCCGGGCAGCGCCAAGCTCGAGCTCGTCAAGCACCTCAAGCACCTCCACAAGCATCACGCCGGGATGGTAGGCCGGGTAATGGGCGTGGAGAGCGCCGACCACCCGACCGACGCCCAGGTCGTGGCGCACGCGCGCAAGTACTTCGCGGCCAAGGACCAGATGCTCGGTCGCTAGCCCCGCCTTCCAAGGACCGCTATTCGGTCGCCCGGATGTTGCGGTCCTTCGCGATCTTCGAATAGGTGTCGTACTCGGACTTCAGGAAGGCCGCGAATTCGGTGGTCGTGTCGCCCACCGGCTCCACGCCCTGCGACAGCAGCTTCTCGCGCATCGCGGGCTCCCGGACGATCTTGCCGATCTCCGCGGCAATCCGGTCGATCACGGCCTGCGGCGTCTTCGCGGGCATGTACACGCCCATCCAGTTGGTGAACCGGTAACCCTTCATCCCGGGCAGTTCCGCGACCGTGGCCACGTCGGGCATCGCCGAGGAGCGCTTTTCGCTCGTCACCGCGAGGATGCGGAGCTTGCCGCTCTTCGCGTGCGGCACCGTGGGCGGCATGCCGACGATGCCCACGGGGACCTGCCCGCCAAGGAGGTCCGTGACCGCCGGCGCCGCGCCGCGATACGGGACGTGCACCAGGGCGATCCCGGCCAGCGCGTTGAGCGACTCGCCCGCAAACTGCATCGAGCTGCCCGTGCCTGGCGTACCGTACGAGTACTTGCCCGGCGAGGCTTTCGCGAGCGCGATGAATTCCGCCAGCGTTTTCGCAGGCACCGATGGGTGCGCCGCAATCACGAGCGGCGTCTCGCCGATCAGCGTCACCGGGGCGAGGTCGCGGGCCGGGTCGTAATTGACCTTCTGCCCGACGATCGGCCCGACCAGGACTTCGGCCGGCGAGGCGACGAGGAAGGTGTAGCCGTCAGGTGCGCTCTTGGCGACGATGTCCGCGCCGATCGTCCCGGAAGCGCCGCCGCGGTTGTCGATGACCATGCTGGTCTTGAGCACTTCGCCCAGGCGCTGCGCGACTGAGCGGGAGACGAAATCCACGCCCCCGCCGGGCGGGTAGGGGACGACAACGCGAATCGGCTTTTCCGGCCACGCTTGCGCAAAAGCCGGGATGTTGAGCGCGGCGCCGGCCGCGAGCGTCGCGCCTAGCGCGAGTGCCTTGATCGTCTTCATTGTCCCCTCCTGGGATCGGTCTGTTTTATTGTGGTTACTGGAAATCTGCTGCAAAGCCGGGCGCGGGCGTGAAGCCGAGGTCGCCGCGCGCGATGACCGCCTCGCGTCCGCCGTTGGCCGCGAGCAGCTCGGCCTGGCGCGCCTTGGCCCGCCGGTCGACGTCCTCCGGATCGCAGATCGCGTAGAGTTTTGCGCGGCACTCGGCAAGCACGGCCGCGTGCTTCGGGTCGGCGCCGAGGTCGGTGATCTCGTCCGGGTCCGTGTCGAGGTCGAACAACTGCGCCGGGTACTTGGCGTAGTGCACGTACTTCCAGCGGCCGTTGCGGATCGCGAACGCACCGGTGGTCGTGCCCATGCCGTGGTACTCGGAGAGCACGGTGCGCGCGGGCGTAGCCCCGGCGGCGATGTCGATGAGGGACACCCCCGGATGCGTGTCCTTCACCGAGTCGAACGGCACGCCGGCCGTCTCGACGATCGTCGGGTAGCAGTCGACGTGGCTGACCGGCGTGTCGATGCGCTTGCCGACGGGGATCCCGGGCCCGGCGAGGATCAGCGGCACGCCGGCGATCTCGTCGAACATCGTCGACTTGCCCCACAGTCCGCGCGAGCCGAGGTTGTCGCCGTGGTCGCTGGTGTACATGACGCGCGTGTTCGCGGCGAGACCCGATTCGTCGAGGGCGCGCAGCACCTTGCCGATGTTCTCGTCCACGTAGGAAACGAGCCCGAAGTAGCCGGCGATCGCGCGTTTCACGTCCGCCTCGGACTCGAAGTAGTCGTCGTAGCAGAACGAATTGCGGTAGTCCTCGAGGTAGGGGTGGCGCGGGCGCTGCTCGCGGGCGTAGAGCTTGGGCATCGGCAGGTCGCGGTTCCAGTACTTGTAGTAGTGCTCGGGCGGCGCCGTGAGGGGGAAGTGGGGCGCGACGAACGACACGAACAGCACCCAGGGCTTGTCCTCGTCCTGCGTCCCCTGCTCACGCAGCCACACCTGCGCACGCGAGCAGATCTCCTTGTCGTAGAACGTGTAGGGCGATTCGCCGGGGCCCGCCATCTTCGCCATCTTGGTGGCGCCGCCGCGGCGGGGGAGGTCCTCCCGCACGAGTCCCATGAGGTCGCCCTTGCCGTCGATGATGTGCATGGGGATCTGCTCTTCGGTGAAGCCGTGGTCTTCACCCGGCAGGCGGAAATGCAGCTTGCCGATGGAGGTCACGCGGTGGCCGCGGCTGCGCAATACGTGGTGCCAGGACGGGGTCGTGCCGTCGTAGGCGTCGGCGTTGTCCCAGAAGCCGATCTGGTGGATGTATTTCCCGCAGGCGAATCCCGCGCGTGCCGGGATGCACACCGGGCTGGTCGTGTAGGCGCTGGTGAAGGTCGTGCCGCGTGCCGCGAGCGCATCGAGGTTGGGCGTCTGCACGACCGGGTGCCCGGCGTACCCCGCAACCTTGGGGTTATGCTCGTCGGACATGATTACGAGAAAATTAGGCGCTTTCACTGGGTCTCCTGGGAAGGTGGCAGGGGAGAAGTCCTGCACCGATTGCTTCAATACTATATAGTAACTCGACCATGCCGCAAGCTGCACTGCACAACCCAGGAGACCTCGTCGCCCGCCTCGAGCGGCACGCCCGCGCCGGGATGCCGAAGTACGTCGCCCTGCGGGATGCGGTGGTGGAGGCCGTGACCAGCGGCACCTGGCCCGCAGGCATGCGGCTGCCCACCGAGTCGGAGTGGGCCGCGCAGCTGCCGATTGCGCTGGGCACCATCCAGCGCGCGCTGCGCATGCTGGTGGAAGAGGGCGTGATCGTTCGCCGGCAGGGGCAGGGATCGTTCGTCGCGGAGCGTCACGTGGGGCGCATGCACGCGCCGCTGCATTGCCGGTTCGTCGACGACAGCGGCGAAGCCTACCTGCCGGTGTATCCCGAAGTGGTCGCTCGCGTCACCGACGCGAGCCCGGGCCCGTGGTCCCTGCACCTCGGCACGAGCGGCCCGTTGCGCATAGAACGCGTACTGCGCATCGCGGACGAATTCAGGGTGTACAGCCGGTTCTGGGCCGACCCGGAGCGGCTGCCTGCGCTGGCGAGCCTGTCGGAGAAGAAACTCTCGGGCGAGAACTTCAAGGAGATCATCTGGCGCGAACTGCGCCAGCCGGTCGGGCGCATCTCGCAGTTCCTATCCATGGCGACGATCCCGGCCGAGGTCTGTGCGCACGTCGGCGTCAAGCGCGGCACACGCGGGCAGTTCCTCGAAGTGTCCGCCTTTACGGGGCGCGGCAGCCCGATCTACTACCAGGAACTGTGGATCCCGCCCAACGGCCGGCGGTTGCATCTCGCGGTGGACGACAAGGATCCGGGGCTGGGCGAGGCGGGCTGAGGCCGGGCGCATGTCGCAGTGCGTCAACCGATCCGCGGCAGGCGCGTTAATGGCGGGGTAGCAAAGGCGAAATTCCTTCGCCTTCATCCACTTGAAAGGTTTCCCCGAATGAACAAGATCATCGCCGCCCTGGTTGCGGGCCTGTTTGCCACCTCCGTGTTCGCCCAGGCCGCCGCGCCTGCCGCAGCCCCCGCCGCCGCGCCCGCCAAGGCGGAAGCCAAGGCCGAAGTGAAGGCCGACGACAAGGCGAAGGCCAAGGCCGAAGCGAAAGCCGCGAAAGAGAAAGCCGCCGCCGAGAAGAAAGAAGCCAAGGCCAAGGCCGCCGCGGATAAGAAAGCCGCCAACGAAAAGGCCAAGGCCGAGAAAGCCGCCGCCAAGCCGCAAGCCAAGGCCGACGCGAAGGTCGAAGCGAAGGTCGAAGCCAAGAAGTAATCGCTCTTCAGGCAGTAAAAAAGGGACAGGCTTGCCTGTCCCTTTTTTTTTGCAGGCATGCGGGCAACCAGTGCCTGGCGGGTCCGGCGGGCCATTGGCCTTTGTGCCAATATGCCGGGACGGACATACGGCCCATGAACCATCGCATCCTCATCGTCGACGACCATCCGCTGTACCGCGAGGGCATGTTGGGCGCGCTGCGCACGCAACTCGGCGGCGTGGAGGTGCTGGCGGCCGGCAGCGCCGAGGAAGGGCTGGAGGTCCTCGCCGGCGACGCGAACATCGACCTCGCGCTGATCGACATCCGCCTGCCGGGGATGGACGGGTTTCACGCCCTGGGGGCCTATGGGCAGCGGTTCCCTTCGGTCGCCTGCATGCTCCTGTCCGGCGTGGACGACCCGGAGCTGGCGCGGCAGGCCATGGAGGCAGGCGCGTCGGGGTTCATCTACAAGTCGATGTCCGTTGCCGAGGTGTGCGCCGCGATCCAGTGCGCGCTCAGCGGCGGGATATTCACGCCGCGGCCGCCGGCGCAGGACCGTACGGCACCGGAGGCCGGGGTGTCGCTCACGCTGCGCCAACTTGAAGTCCTCGGCCTGCTCGGCGAAGGTCGTGCCAACCGCGACATCGCCCATGCGCTGGAGATCACCGAGCGCACTGCTAAGGCGCACGTGGCTGCGATCCTCAAGGCGCTTGGTGTCGAGAACCGCACGCAGGCCGCTCTCGCGGCCCGGCAAATGGGGGTCACGACGGCGAAGTACGGGCCGGCGTGACCCCGACATTCGAAGCGCTCATCGAGCGCGACCGCGTCTATTCGCTCTACCGGCAGGGCTTGCTCACATCGCTCACCGCGCTGATCATAGGTACGCTCGTATTTTCGTTGCTGTGGCAGTCGTTGCCGCAGGTGTGGCTCTGGACGTGGTTTGCGGCATTCCTTGCCAACCAGGTCGTGCGCATCCTCCTCTGGCGCGGGTTTCATCTGGAGAAACCCGAGGGCGAGCGCGTGGCGGTCTGGGCCCGCCGCTATACCCTC
Organism: Burkholderiales bacterium; assembly: GCA_965279075.1. GTDB lineage: Bacteria > Pseudomonadota > Gammaproteobacteria > Burkholderiales > SG8-39 > SZAS-79. Next base: position 177,296 of record CBDIHI010000007.1, read on the forward strand.
TGCGTGGCCGCGTGGGGCGTGCTGCTGGGGGGCACTGCGGCCGTCATGCTCCCTTTCGCGGAGCCGCTGGGCCAGGTTTTCCTGATGATCCTGATCGCGTCCACCGGGGCGGGCGGCGTGATCGCGTATGTGTCCCACCGCCCGGCGATGTTCGCCTACCTGTTTCCCACGCTGATACCGATGGGGGTCTCGCTCATCTACATGGCCGCGATCCGCCAGACGTTCGACTACTGCCTGCTGTCGGTCGCGTATGTACTTGCCGTAGTGGTGTTGATCGGGTGGGGCCGGATCCAGGCCGAGGTCCTGCGCAAGTCGATCGAATTCGGCCATCGCAACGCGGAGCTCGTCGTCGAGCTGCGCGAGAAAACCGCCATCGCCGAACAGGCGAGCCTTGCGAAGTCGAAGTTCTTCGCCGCGGCCAGCCACGACCTGCGCCAACCGCTCCAGGCGCTCGGACTGTTCGCCGCGTCCATGCATGGGGCCGGCAAGGATGCCGACGAGGAGAGGCGCACGGGGCGGATCCTCGCCAGCGTGGACGCGCTCGAGTCGCTGTTCGACGAGTTGCTGGACATTTCCAAGCTCGACGCCGGATACGTGGTGCCGGTGCCCGCGCATTTTTCCGCCCGGGAGATGTTCGCGCGCATGGGCGCCGTCTATGCGCCCCTCGCCGAGGAGGCCGGGCTGGACCTCAAGTTCGACGCATCCGGCGCCGTGCTGCACAGCGATCCCGTGCTGCTGGAGCGGATCGTCGGCAACCTCGTGTCGAACGCGATCCGCTACACGCCGGCCGGCACGGTGGCGGTGCGCTGCGTGTCGCGCCGGGACAGGGTTGCGATCGAGGTGTCGGATACCGGGGTGGGGATCCCCCTTTCGGAGCATGACAAGGTGTTCGACGAGTTCTACCAGCTCGGCAACCCGGAGCGCGACCGCAAGAAGGGCCTGGGCCTGGGCCTGGCGACGGTGAGGCGCATGTCGGCGCTGCTCGGTTGCCCAGTCACGCTGCGGTCGGAACCGGGGCACGGCTCGGTGTTCACGGTGGACGTCCCGGCCGGCGACCCGGCGAAGGCCGTGCCGGTCGCGACCGAAGCCGTGATCACGGGCGCCGACCTCCTGCGCGGCAAGGTCGTGGCGGTGCTGGATGACGAGCGCGAGGTGAGGGAAGGACTCGTCGAGTTCCTCACCCAGTGCCAATGCACGGTCGTGGATGCGGGGTCCGCCGCAGAACTGCTCGGGAAGCTCGAAGCGGCGGGCCTTGCCCCGGACGTCATGCTCTCGGATTTCAGGCTACGCGACCATGAAACGGGCACGGACGCCATAGCGGCGGTGCGGGCGCGGTACGGCGCCGGGCTGCCCGCGCTCCTCATGTCGGGGGATACCTCCGCCCAGGTCTTCGCCCTGGCGCGCGCGGCGAACCTGGCGCTACTGTCCAAGCCGGTGCGCCCGGTGCGGCTGCGGGCGGGGCTGCAGAATGCGCTGCGGGAGGGCGGTGGAATTTCCTTAAACGGAAATAAAACTCCCTTGATGACCGCTACAGCGCTGGAGAATTCAATTTAAATGTTCATGAATATTGCGCGGGGTGCAGGGCCAGCGCCGCCCCCGCCAGCGCGTCCCATCCGGACGTATGCCCGATCGCGTCGATGCGCTCGAGGTCGACTTCTCCACCCCCGAGCAGCGCCACGATCGCATCGTTCACCGCCTCGCCGCACTCGCCTTCGGCCGCGCACGCTAGGTGCGCGTAGCTGATACGGCTGGTCCCGCCTTTCGCCAGCGGCAGCAACCAGCCTGCAAGGCGCGCTGCGACCTCCGCGCGGCCCGACGCGTGCAGGGCGCACAGCGCGCCGCCGAAGAGGTCGTCGCCCGAAGGCGTGAGCCCGGGGCCGAGGCCGACCAGCCCGGCCGCGCCAACGGGTGTCCCTACCGGGTGAGCGATCCAGGCGCACAGGGCGTCAACGGCTAGCGGCCGCTCGCGCGAGGGGTCGAGCAGGTAACCGAAGCCCTCGGGGGGCATGCGGCGCTGCGCCAGGACGCGCAGGCGCTCCAGCGAATCGAGTACGGCTGCGGCATCCCACGCGGGCGCCGCGCGTGGAAGCCACGGCGTCGCACCCGAGAGGTCGATGTCGAGCGTGTCCCCGGCGGAGAGTGCTGCCGGAAACGAGGCGCAGCTCGCGTTCAGCGGCCCGTTGCCGACCACGCCGATGCAGGCGAGGCCTGCGGGCGTCTCGACGTAGCAACTGTGCTCGAATACCGCGATGACGTTCGCCTCGCCGGAGGACAGGGCGGCATGCGCGAACCGTCCGACCGAGCCGACCCTAACCGGCGACGACATGGGTGCCGGTCTTGCCTTCCAGCGCCGGCAGCGCTTCCTCGAGGTGGGCGATGATCGCGCGACGGCCGCCGCCCGCGATGAAGGACAGCGCCGCCTCGATTTTCGGTCCCATGCTGCCCTTGCCGAAATGCCCCTCGGCCTGGTAGTCGCGCAGCTCGCTCGCCTTCACCACGTCGAGGGCGCGCTGGGTGGGTTTGCCGAAATCGACCGACACTTTCGACACGGCCGTGAGGATCATCAGGGTGTCGATGCCGAGCTGGTTGGCGAGCAGCGCCGAGGTCAGGTCCTTGTCGATGACCGCCGGGATGCCCTGGTGCGAGCGGTCGGCGCGCTGCACGACGGGAATGCCGCCGCCGCCCGCGGCGATGACCGCGATGCCCTGGTCGGCGAGCGAGTCGATGAGGTCGATGTCGAGGATCTTGCGCGGCCGCGGGGAGGGCACGATGTAGCGCCAGCCGCGGCCCGCGTCCTCCATCATGGTCCAGCCGAGCTGCTTCTCGAGGTCGCGCGCCTCCTGCTCGCTGAAGAAGGGGCCGATCGGCTTCGACGGGTTGCGGAAGGCGGGGTCGTCGGCGTCGACCTCGACGCGGGTGAGGATGCACGCGACGCGCCGCTCGTGTTCCACGCGCTCCAGTTCGTCCTCCATGCCCTGCATCATCAGGTGCGCGATGCCGCCCTGGCTGTGCGCGACGCAGACGTCGAGCCGCATCGGCGGCACGTGCTCGCGGGCGTAGTACTGGCGCAGGAGGATCTTCCCCACCACCGGGCCGTTGCCGTGCGTGAGGATCAGCTTCCTGTCGAGCGTCAGCAGCGGCAGCAGGGATCGGGCCGCGCGCGCGGCGACGATCTCCTGCTCCTCGGTGGTGCCGCGGATGTTCTCGGGGTGCGTCGCGTTGCCGCCGATGGCGACGACGAGCGACTCAGGCATTCGATCGTGCATGGGTTCCATTCTGGCGATCATAGCAGCGCAACGGTATAATTTTGCGAACCCCCGGCGCGTGCCCGCACGCGCGGCACCACAAGAAGACCATGTCCATCCAGAAGCTGCTTTCCGGCGTCCCCCGCGTCGTCAATATCGGCCTGTCCGGGTTCGCCGCGGACCTCGCCGCGCAGGGCACGCCGGTGGTCCAGGTCGACTGGCGGCCGCCCGCCCAGGGAAAAAGGCACCTCGCGGACCTGCTCGCGAAGCTCGCCGCGTTCGAGGATCGCATCGCCGCGGCCAACGCCGAGGCGCTGAAGCGCATGCTCGCGGCGAACCCGGTGCTGATCGACGTCCAGCCCGCCGGCAAGGTGATCCAGGGCCTGGGGGAGAAAGTGCTGCTGCACGCCGGCCCGCCGATCACCTGGGAGCGCATGTGCGGCCCGATGCAGGGGGCGGTGGCTGGCGCGATCGTGTTCGAAGGCTGGGCGAACGACCTCGAGGCCGCGACGGCGATGGCCGCGTCCGGCGGCGTGAAGTTCCACCCGAACCACCATTTCGATGCAGTCGGCCCGATGACGGGGATCACGACGCGATCGATGCCGGTGATGGTCGTCGAGAACAAGGCCTTCGGCAATCGCGCCTACTGCATGATCAACGAGGGCCTCGGCAAGGTCATGCGCTTCGGCGCCAACGACGCCGAGGTCATCGGGCGCCTGCACTGGCTCGCGGACAGCTTCGGCCCGGCGCTCGGCGCCGCGTTGCGGTCCGCCGGCGGCCTCGACCTGGTGCCGCTGATCTCGCGCGGCCTCGCGATGGGCGACGAGATGCACCAGAGGAACGTGGCGTGCTCGGCGCTCACGCTGCGCGCGTTGGCCCCGCACCTCGCCAAGGCCGGTGCGGACGGCGCGGAGTTGTCGAGGATCCTCGCCTTCATCGCCGGCAACGAGCAGTTCTTCCTCAACATCGGCATGGTGATGGGGAAAAGCATCATGGACCCGGTGCGCGGCATCGAAGGTTCCAGCGTCGTCACCGCGATGTGCAGGAACGGCACGGACTTCGGCGTGCGGGTGTCCGGCACCGGAGAGCAGTGGTTCACCGCGCCCGTCGAGATGCCGCAGGGGCTGTATTTCCCCGGGTACTCCGAGAAGGACGCCAACCCCGACATGGGCGACTCGGCCATCATGGAGACGGTCGGCGTGGGGGCGTTCGCAATGGCGACGGCCCCCTCGGTCGTCGGCTTCGTCGGCGCCGGCAGCGTGAAGGACGCGTTCGCCTTCACCAGCGCGATGTCCGAGATCACGCTCGCGAAGAACCCGCGCTGGACCATGCCCTGCCTCGACGGCCAGGGCGTGCCCACCGGCATCGACGTGCGCCGCGTGGTCGAGACGGGAATCCAGCCCGCCATCAACACCGGCATCGCGCACCGCAAGCCCGGGGTCGGGCAGGTGGGCGCGGGCGTGGCGCGCGCGCCGCTGGCGTGCTTCGAGCAGGGGCTCGTCGCCTTGGCCGCGGCGCTGGGGACCAGGTCATGAGCGTCACGCTGAACCGCGTGCGCCGGGGGTTCTACGCCGATTCGGTGGCGCTGATGCGCATATCGCGCGCGGTGTCGGCGCTCGCCGGCGTGGAAGAAGCCTCGATGATGATAGGCACGCCTACCAACCGCGACCTGCTGAAAGGCTCGGGATTGCTGGATGCCGAGGGCGAAAAGGCGCAGGCCGACGACCTCGTCATGGCCGTGCGGGCGAAGGACCGCGCGGCAGCCGAGGCCGCGATCATGGAGGCGGAAAAGCTGCTCGCCGGGGGCCAGGCGAAGGCGGCGCACGGCGGCGTGACCACCGTGCGGGGATTCGCGTCGGCGCTCGACGCGATGCCTGATGCGACCCTCGCGCTCATCTCCGTGCCGGGCGAGTTCGCCGCGGCCGAGGCGCGCAGGGCGCTGGAGCGCGGGCTGCACGTGATGATGTTCTCGGACAACGTGTCGATTGCGGACGAGATCGAACTGAAGACGCTCGCGAATGCCAGGGGCCTCCTGCTGATGGGCCCGGACTGCGGCACCGCGCTGATCCACGGTGTGCCGGTCGCGTTCGCCAACGTGGTGCCACGGGGCGACGTGGGGCTGATCTCCGCATCGGGCACCGGCCTGCAGGAGGTGGCCTGCCTGCTCGCGCGCGAAGGGCGCGGGATTTCGCACGGCATCGGCGTTGGCGGCCGCGACCTGTCGGAGGAGGTGGGCGGCCTGATGACGCTTGCCGCTTTCGATGCCCTTGAGGCGGACCCGGCCACGCGCCACATCGCGATCATCTCCAAGCCGCCGGCGAAGAGCGTTGCCGACCGCATATCGGCGCGGGTGGCGAAGAGCGCGAAGCCCGTCACGCTGTGCCTGCTCGGCGAAGGCGGGATGACCCTCGCTTCGGCGGCGGAGGCCGTCCTAGGCCGCCCGCTGTCGGGCGGCGCCCTGCCAGAAGCGGGCAAGCGCAAGGGCTGGCTGCGCGGGCTCTACAGCGGCGGCACGCTGTGCAACGAAGCGCAGATCGTGCTGATGGCCGGCGGGCTCCAGGTGCAGTCGAACGTGCCGGTCCCCGGCGCCGGCGGGACCTCGCGCCTCGAAGTCGAAGCCCACAGCCTGATCGACCTCGGCGACGACGAGTACACGCGCGGGCGCCCGCACCCGATGATCGACCCCGAACTGCGCAATGACCTGCTCGCGAAGACGCTGGCCGACCCGGGGGTGGCGGTGGTGCTGCTCGACGTGGTGATCGGCTATGGCGCGCACGCCGACCCTGCGGGCCTGATCGCCGCCGTCGTCGAAGCCGCGCCTGAGAGCCGTCCCACGGTCGTGGCCTCGATCACGGGCACCGACGCGGATCCGCAGGGATATGCCCGGCAGGCGTCCCGCTTGCGGGCCGCCGGGGTGCTGGTGGCTGGCTCGAACGCGCAGGCCGCGGCCCTGGCAGCGCAGGTCGCGGGCTAGTCCGCCGGGTGGGTGCGGGTGCGGCCCGCTTCCCCTATGTTAAGCTCGCGAAAAACAAGGCAGGGGCGCCGTAGCCGGACGCCATAAAACGGGAGTCATAAAATGCGGATCGGATTGCTGGTAGTTGCTGGTGCGGCGTTGCTCGGGTTCCTCGCCATCGCGGTGGTCCTGCCGCAGATGGAGGGCGGCGAGAGCAGGGATGCCGCGGCGGTCCTCGTTTCGGGCACCAATGCGGCCAAGACCGAAGTCACGGCCGCCGCCGAGAAGGCCGGCAACCTGGCCGGCGCGGGCGCCAACGTAAAGCTCGCCCCCAAGACCGACCCGAAGTACGGCGAGCTCAAGTGGATCGTCGAGCCGGGCGGCGTCATCCGCGGCTGGAACGAGAAGAACGCCATCGAGATCGCGATGACCCCGACGCTGGCCGGCGGCAAGGTCGCGTGGTCGTGCAAGGGGTACCCGCAGCAGGCGATGCCGGTGACCTGCGGCGGCAAGTAAGCGCACGGGGTTCGGGCACCCGGAAAGCAAGGCGGCCGAGGCCGCCTTTTTCATTGCTGCGCGATGCGGGGTGCGGTGAATTCCGCGGTGAGTTCCTCGGTGCGGGCGATGGCCGCGGGCAGGTGGGGCTGCAGGTTGCCTTCGCCGAGCTTGGCGAGGAACCCGCTGCGCTGCATCAGGGACAGCGGCTGGCGGTTCACGTCGCACAGCACCAGCGTGCTGCCGCGGCGCGCCAGCGTCTTCCTGAGCACGTCCAGCGTATCCAGGCCGGTGGTATCCACGTTGATCACCTTGTGCAGGTCGAGCACCATCACCTTCGGCGGTTCCGCCCCGTCGTCGGCCTCGATCAGCGTCTCGAGCTTGCCCACCGCGCCGAAGAAGAGCGACCCGAAGATCCGGTAGGCGACCGCGCCGCGCGGCACCGAAAGGTCCTCGGGCAGCGATGCATCGGTCACCGGCTCGATCGTCGTGAGGCTCGAGACGCGGTAGATGAAGAACAGCGCCGCGAGCACCATGCCCATCTCCACGGCGACCGTGAGGTCGATGATCACCGTCAGCAGGAAAGTCGACAGCATCACCGTGCGGTACTGCGGCGAGAACTGCTTCAGGCGCGGGAACTCGCGCCACTCCCCCATGTTCCACGCGACGAACAGCAGGATCGCGGCGAGGGCGGCGAGCGGCACGCTGGAGGCGAGCGGCGCGGCCACGAGCACGATCGCGAGCAGCGTCAGCGCGTGCACCACGCCGGCGATCGGCGTCTTGGCCCCGGCGCGGACGTTGGTCGTGGTGCGGGCGATCGTCCCGGTGGCCGGCATGCCGCCGAAGAAGGGCGAAACGAAATTCGCCACGCCCTGCGCCATGAGCTCCTGGTTGGGGTCGTGGCGGTCGTCGATCATGCCGTCGGCCACGCGCGCGCAGAGCAGCGACTCGATCGCGCCGAGGAGGGCGATCGTGATCGTCGGGGCCACCATGTTGCGCGCGGCGTCCCAGGAGAGCTCGGGCAGCACGAACGTCGGCAGGCCGGTGGGGATCCCGCCGAACCGCGAGCCTATGGTCTCGACCGGCAGGTTGAGGAACGCCGTCGCCGCGGTGGCAAGCACCAGCGCGATGATGGTGCCGGGCAGGCGGGTCACCAGCTGCAGGCGCCCGCTGGTCGCCGCGTCGCGCCGCGTTCCGCTGACGAGGCTGCCGAACCGCGGCCACGCGATGATCATCGCGAGCGATGCGAGGCCGAGCGACACCGTGAAGACGTCCGTGGTGTCGATCGCGTCGATGATCGCGCGCATCGCGTGGATGAAGTCCGCCGGCATCTTCTCGATCTTCAGGCCGAGGAACTCCTTGACCTGCGACAGCGCGATCAGCACCGCGATGCCGTTGGTGAAGCCGATGATGATGGCCACCGGGATGAAGCGGATCAGCGAGCCGATGCGCGTGAGGCCCATGACGAACAGCAGCACGCCCGCCATCACGGTGGAGATCATCAGGTTGGCCAGGCCGTGCTGGGCGATGATGCCGTAGACGATCACGATGAACGCGCCGGCCGGGCCGCCGATCTGCACGCGCGAGCCGCCGAGCAGCGAGATCAGCATGCCGGCCACGATGGCGGTGAAGATGCCGGCCTCGGGCTTGAGGCCCGAGGCGATCGCGAACGCCATCGCCAGGGGCAGGGCCACCACGCCGACGGTGATGCCGGCGATCAGGTCGGCGGTGAAGGTGGCGCGGTCGTAACCCTTCAGGCAATCGATGAGGCGGGGGCGGAACGGGTGCAGCGGCAGGCCGACCTTGCGGCGCTGCGCTGCGGGTTGTTCCCCGGCCACCTTATTTCACCTTCATGCCGGGCTCGGCGCCGGAGTCCGGGGAAAGCAGGAAGATGCCGGGACCCTCGCCCGAGGCCGCGAGGACCATCCCCTGCGAAACGCCGAAGCGCATCTTGCGCGGGGCGAGGTTCGCCACCATCACCGTCAGGCGGCCCTTGAGCTGTTCGGGTGCGTAGGCGGACTTGATTCCCGCGAACACCGTGCGGGTCTCGGTGCCGAGGTCGAGGGTCAGCTTCACCAGCTTGTCTGCGCCTTCCACCGCCTCGGCGTCCGCGATCCTCACTACGCGCAGGTCGACCTTGGCGAAGTCGTCGATGTTGATCGTCGCGTCCCCGGCGGGGGCGGGAACGGGGGCGGGGGCAGGTGCGGCGGGTGCGGTCACGGGTTTCTTCTCTTTCGGTGCGTCTTGCGGGGGCAGGTCGAACAGCGCGTCGAGCTGCTTTGCTTCGACGCGGTTCATGAGGTGGGTGTACGCATTCACGCGGTCAAGGGCCGGGGTCCCCGACCACGCCTTGAAATCGATCCCGAGGAACTTGCCGGCCTGGGCCGCGGTCTCGGGCAGGATGGGTGCGAGATAGCGCGTGATCGAGGCGAAGGCACGGACCAGCGCGCTGCACGACTGGTGCAGCTCCAGGGTTTTCGCCGGGTCCTTTGCCTGCACCCAGGGCTTTTCATCGTCCGCGAAGGCGTTCGCGATGTCGGCGGCGTGCATGATCTCGCGGATCGCACGGCCGTAGTCCCGGCCGTCGTAGCAGTCCGCGATCTCGCCGCTCTTTGCCCCGACTTCGCCTAGCATGCGCTGCCCGGCGGGGGACAACTGCGCCACCGGCAGGATCGCGCCCGCGAACCGCTTGGCCAGGAACCCGGCCGCGCGGCTGGCGATGTTCACGTACTTGCCCACGAGGTCGCTGTTGACCCGCGCGAGGAAATCGTCCGGGTTGAAGTCGATGTCCTCGACGGCAGCGTTCAGCTTCGCGGCGATGTAGTACCGCAGCCACTCCGGGTTCATGCCCAGCTCGAGGTAGCGCAGCGGCGAGATCCCGGTGCCGCGGCTCTTCGACATCTTTTCCCCGGACACGTTGATGAAGCCGTGCACGAAGACGTTGGTCGGCACCTTGTAGTAAGGGCCGGCGAATTTCAGCATCGCCGGCCAGAACAGGGTGTGGAAATAGATGATGTCCTTGCCGATGAAATGCACCTGCTCGGTGCTTTCGTCGGCGAGGAAGGCCTCGAAGTCGACGCCGATCTTCGCGCAGTAGGCCTTGAAGCTCGCGAGGTAGCCGATCGGCGCGTCGAGCCAGACGTAGAAATACTTGCCCGGCGCGTCGGGGATCTCGATGCCGAAGTAGGGCGCGTCGCGGGAGATGTCCCAGTCGCCAAGCGCCTTGTCGCCCTCGCCGTCGAGCCACTCGCGCGCCTTGTTGGCGACCTGCGGCTGCAGGCGCTGCGGCTGGTCGATCCAGTCGCGCAGGAAGGCCACGCAGGCCTCGTCCGACAGCCTGAAGAAGTAATGCTCGGAGCTCTTGCGCACGGGCGCGGCGCCGGAGAGTGTCGAGTAGGGATTGATCAGGTCGGTGGGCGAATAGACCGAGCTGCAGTTCTCGCAGGCGTCGCCGTACTGGTCCTTCGCGCCGCATTTCGGGCACTCGCCCTTGATGTAGCGGTCGGCGAGGAACATGCCCTTCACCGGGTCGTAGAACTGCTCGACCGGCTTCTTGTAGACCAGACCCGCCTTCGAGAGGCGCCGGTAGATGTCCTGCGAGAGCTGGGTGTTCTCGGCCGAATGCGTCGAGTGCCAGTGGTCGAAGCGGATGTGGAAGCCATCCAGGTACTGCTTGCGACCCGCGGCGATGCCGGCCACGAAGTCCTCGGGCGTCTTCCCGGCCTTCTCGGCGGCCAGCATGATCGGCGCGCCGTGGGCGTCGTCCGCGCCGACGAAGTGCACCTCGTTGCCCCGCATCCTCTGGAACCGCACCCAGATGTCGGCCTGGATGTACTCCATGATGTGGCCCACGTGGAACGGCCCGTTGGCATAGGGCAGCGCGGTGGTGACGAAGAGCTTGCGGGGGGAGGACATCGGGGAGGCCGGACCAAAGGCGTAATTCTAGCAAAGCGAGCAAGGTCTCTGGGCCGATTCAGTGTTCCGGCGCAGGGATTTGGGTACACTTGCGCTCCCGAGTTTCAGTGCAAAGCCGCCCCCCAATGTCCCTCAGCGAAGCGCAGGTCCAGTCCGCCCTCAAGGAACTGGTCGACCCGAACACCGGCAAGGATTTCGTCACCACCCGCTCGGCGAAGAACATCAAGGTCTCGGGCGGCGACGTGTCGCTCGACATCGAGCTCGGCTATCCGGGGAAAAGCCAGTTCGACGGCATCCGCAAGCAGGTGCTCGCGAAGCTGCGCGCGCTGCCGGGCGCCGGCAACGTGAGCGTAGGCGTGACCAGCAAAGTGGTTTCGCACGCCGTGCAGCGCGGCGTGAAGCTGATCCCCGGGATCAAGAACATCATCGCGGTCGCCTCCGGCAAGGGCGGCGTGGGCAAGAGCACGACGGCAGTGAACCTCGCTCTGGCGCTGGCCGCCGAAGGCGCGAGCGTCGGCATCCTCGATGCGGACATCTACGGGCCTTCGCAGCCCACCATGCTCGGCATCAGCGGCCGGCCGGAATCCAAGGACGGCAAGGGCCTGGAGCCGATGGAAGGCCACGGCATCCAGGCGATCTCCATCGGCTTCCTGATCGACGTGGACACGCCCATGGTCTGGCGCGGACCGATGGTCACCCAGGCCCTCGAGCAGCTGCTGAAGGAAACCCGCTGGCGCGACATCGACTACCTGGTGGTCGACCTGCCGCCGGGCACCGGCGACATCCAGCTGACGCTCGCGCAGAAGGTGCCGGTCACCGGCGCCGTGATCGTCACCACGCCGCAGGAGATCGCGCTGCTCGATGCGCGCAAGGGCCTCAAGATGTTCGAGAAGGTCGGCATCCCCATCCTCGGCATCGTGGAGAACATGAGCACGCACATCTGCTCGAACTGCGGGCACGAGGAACACATCTTCGGCGCCGGCGGGGCGGCGCGGATGGGCAAGGACTACGGCGTGGACGTGCTCGGCAGCCTGCCGCTCGACATCGCGATCCGCGAGCAGACGGACTCCGGCAAGCCCACCGTGGTCGCCGACCCGGACGGGCGCGTGGCGGAGATCTACCGCTCGATCGCGCGGCTCTGCGCGGTGAAGATCGCCGACAGCCAGAAGGACATGACCGGGAAATTCCCGAACATCGTCGTCCAGAACACCTGAAGCCATGCTGCGCGTCTACGGCGACGTCTGGTCGGGCAACTGCTACAAGGTCAAGCTCGTCCTGACCCAGCTGGGGCTGCCTTTCGAGTGGGTCCCTGTCGACATCATGAAGCAGGAGTCGAGGACGCCGGAGTTCCTCGCGAAGAACCCCAACGGCCGCGTGCCCGCGCTGGAACTCGACGACGGCACGTGCCTCGCGGAATCCAACGCCATCCTCTGGTACCTCGCCGAGGGCTCGCCCCTGGTGCCGGGCGACCGCCTCGGGCGGGCGCAGGCGCTGCAGTGGATGTTCTTCGAGCAGTACAGCCACGAGCCCAACATCGCCACCGCCCGGTTCATCGTCCGGTACCTGGGCAAACCGCCGGAGCGCCGCGAGGCGCTGGCGGCGAAGATGGCGCCGGGCTACGCCGCGCTGGGGGTGATGGAAGGGCACCTGGCCGCCCATGACTGGTTCGCAGGCGGGAAGCATTCCATAGCTGACATCGCCCTGTACGCCTACACCCACTGCGCGGGCGAGGGCGGGTTCGACCTCGGGCGGTTCCCGGCTATCCGCTCGTGGCTGGCGCGGGTAGAATCGCGCCCACTTCACGTACCCATGGGTTGAAGAGTCCCGGATGAGCATCAAGGCCGACAAGTGGATCCGCCGCATGGCCGAAGGCCAGCGGATGATCGAGCCGTACGAACCCGGGCAGGTGCGCGCCATCGACGGGCGGCGCATCGTGTCCTACGGCACCTCCAGTTACGGCTACGACATCCGCTGCTCGGACGAATTCAAGATCTTCACCAATATCAATTCGACCATCGTCGACCCGAAGGCTTTCGACCCCAGCTCGTTCGTCGATTTCAAGGGCCCGGTGTGCATCATCCCGCCCAATTCGTTCGCGCTCGCCCGCACGGTGGAGTACTTCCGCATCCCCCGCAACGTGCTGACCATCTGCCTGGGGAAATCCACCTACGCGCGCTGCGGAATCATCGTCAACGTCACCCCGCTCGAACCCGAGTGGGAGGGCCACGTGACGCTGGAGTTCTCGAACACCACCCCCCTGCCGGCCAAGATCTACGCCAACGAGGGCGTGGCGCAGGTTCTGTTCATCGAGTCGGACGAGGTCTGCGAGACCTCCTACAAGGACCGCGGCGGCAAGTACCAGGGTCAGACAGGCGTGACCCTCCCCCGCATCTGAGCCAAGCGTGACCCCCGTACGCCCCGGCGCGTGAAACCGCCCGACCGCCCACCCCCGGCCCCACCGCTCGCCCCACGGCGCAACCTTTTGCGCGCGCCGGCGTATTCCCATTGCCTGCCGTTTCCTTCCCGGAGAACCGCATGAAGTTCCGCTTTCCCATCGTCATCATCGACGAAGACTTCCGCTCGGAGAACGCATCGGGCCTCGGCATCCGTGCACTCGCCAAGGCGATCGAGGACGAGGGCATGGAGATCCTCGGCGTGACCGGCTACGGCGACCTGTCGCAGTTCGCGCAGCAGCAGAGCCGCGCCTCGGCCTTCATCCTGTCGATAGACGACGAGGAGTTCACGCCCGGCCCGGAGCTCGACCCGGCGGTGCTGAGCCTGCGCAAGTTCATCGGCGAGATCCGCCGCAAGAACGCGGACATCCCGATCTACCTGTACGGCGAGACGCGCACCTCCCAGCACATCCCGAACGACATCCTGCGCGAACTGCACGGCTTCATCCACATGTTCGAGGACACGCCGGAGTTCGTCGCGCGCCACATCATCCGCGAGGCGAAGTCGTACCTCGACGGCCTCGCACCGCCGTTCTTCCGCGCGCTGACCCACTACGCGCAGGACGGCTCGTACTCCTGGCACTGCCCCGGGCACTCCGGCGGCGTCGCCTTCCTGAAGAGCCCGGTCGGCCAGATGTTCCACCAGTTCTTCGGCGAGAACATGCTGAGGGCCGACGTCTGCAACGCGGTGGACGAACTCGGGCAGCTGCTGGACCATGACGGGCCGGTCGGCGCCTCGGAAAAGAACGCCGCCCGCATCTTCGGCGCCGACCATTGCTACTTCGTCACCAACGGCACCTCGACCTCCAACAAGATGGTCTGGCACGCCAACGTCGCGCCAGACGACATCGTGGTGGTGGACCGCAACTGCCACGTGTCGATCCTGCACGCGATCACGATGACCGGTGCGATCCCCGTGTTCCTCACGCCCAAGAGGAACCACCTCGGCATCATCGGCCCGATCCCGCTGGAGGAGTTCAGCCCCGAGAACATCGCGCGGAAGATCGAGGCCAACCCGTTCGCGCGCGCGGCCAAGCGCAAGAAACCGCGCATCCTCACGATCACGCAGAGCACCTACGACGGCGTGCTCTACAACGTCGAGATGCTGAAGGACACGCTCAATTCCTCGATCGAGACGCTGCACTTCGACGAGGCCTGGCTGCCGCACGCGACCTTCCACGACTTCTACAAGAACATGCACGCAATCGGCCGCGACCGGCCGCGCGCGAAGGACGCGATGATCTTCGCCACGCACTCGACCCACAAGCTGCTGGCCGGCATCTCGCAGGCCTCCCAGATCCTCGTGCAGGAGTCGCAGACGAGGAAGCTCGACCGCCACTCGTTCAACGAGGCGTACCTGATGCACACTTCGACCTCCCCGCAGTACGCGATCATCGCGTCCTGCGACGTGGCGGCGGCGATGATGGAGCCGCCGGGCGGCACGGCGCTGGTGGAGGAGTCGATCCTCGAGGCGCTCGATTTCCGCCGCGCGATGAAGAAGGTCGACAACGAGTGGGGCAAGGACTGGTGGTTCAAGGTCTGGGGCCCGGAGAAGGTCGCCACGGACGGCATCGGTTCGCGCGAGGAGTGGGTGCTGAAGGCCAACGACAAGTGGCACGGCTTCGGCAACCTTGCGACGGGCTTCAACATGCTCGACCCGATCAAGGCAACCGTGATCACGCCGGGCCTCGACGTCTCGGGCAGGTTCGCCAAGAGCGGCATCCCCGCGGCGATCGTGACGCGCTACCTCGCCGAGCACGGCGTCATCGTCGAGAAGACCGGGCTCTACTCGTTCTTCATCATGTTCACGATCGGCATCACCAAGGGCCGCTGGAACACGCTGGTGACGGCGCTGCAGCAGTTCAAGGACGACTACGACAAGAACCAGCCGCTCTGGCGCGTGCTGCCGGAGTTCTGCCAGGCGCAGCCGCGCTACGAGCGCCTCGGGATCCGCGACCTGTGCGAGCAGATCCACGGCATGTACAAGGCCAATGACGTGGCCCGCGTCACCACCGAGATGTACCTGTCGGACATGCAGCCCGCAATGAAGCCCTCCGACGCGTTCGCGGCGATGGCGCACCGCGAGATCGACCGGGTGCCGATCGACAAGCTCGAAGGCCGTGTCACCAGCGTGCTGCTGACGCCCTACCCGCCGGGGATCCCGCTACTGGTCCCGGGAGAGCGCTTCAACGCGACCATCGTCAGCTACCTGCAGTTCGCGCGCGAGTTCAACCGCAAGTTCCCCGGGTTCGAGACCGACATCCACGGCCTGGTGGAGGAGAAGGTGGACGGCGTGTCCGAGTACTTCATGGACTGCGTCCGGCAGGCGTGAAAGTCTGACTTTGGTCCTTTGAACGCAAGGGCTGGAGCCGCTTGCGTGTCAGACAGCATGCCTGTTTAGGAAACTACAGGCGGATCCTCTCATACATCACGAAGTCGTACGGCAGCCCGTCCGCGGACGTGTGGGACTGCCGCTGCGACTCCCTGAAGGCCGCGCGATCCCAGTCCGGGAAGCGCGTGTCGCCGTCGAAGTCCTTGCCGATCTCGGTCATCACGATCCCGTCCGCCAGCGGCAGCGCGGCCGTGTAGATCTCGCCGCCGCCGATCACGAAGGCGAGGGGCTCGCCGATGCAAAGCGCCATCGCGCCTTCCACCGATGAGGCGATGCTGACGTCCGGGATCTCCAGCCCGGGCGTGCGGCTCACCACGATGTTCTCGCGGCCGGGCAGGGGTTTCCCGATCGACTCGTAGGTCTTGCGGCCCATGATCACCGGGTGGCCGAGCGTGAGCGCCTTGAAGTGCTTCAGGTCCTCGGGCAGGTGCCAGGGCATCCGGTTGCCGGCGCCGATGACGCCGTTGGGGGCCACGGCGGCGACGAGGAAGACGCGCGTCGCGCCGCCTCCCGGTGTGACTTCTGTCCTGTCTTGTGCTTCGCCCATCATGCAATTATAGGCGGCATGGCACCGTCGATCCCCGCGCATTACACGGCCCAGCCCCCCGACAAGCGCTTCCCGCGATCCTTCCTGAAGCTGCTGGTGGCGGGCTTCCTGCTGGTCGCCCTGCCGCTCGCGGGGGCGCTGATGTATTCGGCATGGAACACCGAGCGCCTCGCCGAGCAGGCGCAGTTCGCGGTGTTCAACGCCGCGCAGGCGGCGCGCGCGAGCCGGTCCCTGGTCAACCGCATCAACTCGATCGAGCGCATCGCGCAGCAGTACGCGGTGCAGGCCGATGCCGAACTGGTCGCCGATTACGCGCGGGTCAGGCGCAGCTTCGGGCAGGTGTCGGCGGAACTCGCGCGGCTCCCGCTGGATGGCGAGCAGCTCGCGGCGCTCAACCGCACCATCGAGAAGGAGCGCCGGCTCTACGACCTGCTGGCCGCGGGGTCCGGCGCGAAGCCCGACGCGGCGCAGGCGAGCCGGTTGGCCGGTGACCTGGCCGAGAGCGCCTACGAGGTGCTTGCGATCAGCTACGTGATCGCCGACCGGGAGGTGGAGCGGCTGAGGATGTCGGCCGAGGCCGTGCGCGGGCGGATGCTGCTGCTGCTCTTCGCGACGATCGCGATCGCGCTGGCCGCGGCCCTGGTCCTCACGCGCCTTATCGCCCGGCCGATCCGCGAGCTCGATGCGTCGATCCGGCAGCTGGGCAGCGCCGACTTCACGCGCCCGATCAGGGTGAGCGGCCCGGACGACCTGCAGGACCTCGGCGAGCGGCTCGACTGGCTGAGGCGCCGGCTGACGGAACTCGAGGCACAGAGGAACCGGTTCCTGCGCCACGTCTCGCACGAGCTCAAGACGCCGCTCACGGCGTTGCGCGAGGGCGCCGAGCTGCTGCACGACGGGGTGGGCGGCGCGCTCGCCCCGCAGCAGAAGCTGGTGGTGGAGATCCTGCGCGAGAACTGCATGAAGCTGCAGCGCATGATCGAGGACCTGCTGGATTACCAGCACGCGCTGCACGTGGCGGCGACTCTGGACAGGAAACCCGTCGCCCTCGAGAAGCTGCTGCGCGAAGTCGCCGATGCCCACCGGCTCGAGGCGCACGCCAAGCGCCAGACCGTGTCCCTCGACGTGCCCCCGGCCAGCATCGAGGCCGACGGCGAGAAGCTGCGCACTGTCTTCGACAACCTGGTGGGCAACGCGCTCAAGTTCACGCCCGAGGGCGGGCTGATCTCGATCGTGCTGCAGGAGGAGGCGGACGCGGTTCGCGTCGAGGTCGTCGACACGGGGCCGGGTGTCCCGCCGGAAGAACGGCGCTCGATCTTCGACACGTTCTTCCGCGGCCGGGCCAAGAGCGGGGGCCGGGTCGAGGGCAGCGGCCTCGGCCTCGCGATCGCGCGGGAGTTCGTGCAGGCGCACGGCGGGACGATCGGCGTCGCTTGCGACGGCAAGGGTTCGCGCTTCAGCGTGGTTTTGCCGCGGCGCGCGGGCGGGGCGGCGGCATGAGCGCCCGGGCCCTTGTGCTTTTGCTGGCTGCCGCAGCGGTGTGCGGCTGCGGCAGCCTGCCGTCCGCGCCGCCGGCCGCCGGCCTGGTGGGCTACTTCGCGGCCGTGTCCCGGCAAGGGCCGTCGGGCCAGAAGCAGGCGCTCGCCCAGGCAGCGCAGTCCTTCGGCCGCGACCCAACGCCCATCGCGCGCCTCAGGCTGGGCGGGCTGCACGCGCAGCCCGCGCCGGCGCTGCGCGACGACGCGCGCGCGCTGTCCCTGCTCGAGCCGCTGCTGGCGCCGGCGCGGGACCCCGCCGGCACGGACCCTGCGATCGCCGACCTTGCCGCGCTGCTGCACGCGCAGGTGGCCGAGCGCCAGCGCGCGGCGCGCGACGAGGCGAAGAAACTGGACGCCCTGCGGGAGCAGAACGAGGCCATGAAGGAGCGCTTCGGCGCCCTGCGGGCGCTCGATCGCTCGATCCTGCAGCGCGAAGACCGCCAACCCCACCGGTGACGACGCCATGAGCAAGGATGTCCCGCACGTTCTCCTCGTCGACGACGACGCCGACCTGCTGCAACTGATCGCGATGCGGCTCGTCTCGACCGGCTATGCCGTGACCGCGGTCGGGTCCGGCGAGGCGGCGCTGGCGAGCTTCGCGGTGAACCGCCCGGACGCCATCGTGACCGACCTGCGCATGCGGGGCATGGACGGCATGGCGCTGTTCGACGCGATCCATCGCCAGGCTCCGACGCTCCCGGTGGTGATCCTCACCGCGCACGGGACGATCCCCGAGGCCGTGGCGGCCACGCGCCGCGGCGTCTTCAGCTTCCTGACCAAGCCCTTCGACAGCAAGGTGCTGACCGAAACCGTGGCCGATGCGCTGCGCCTCGCCCCGGGCGAGGCGGGGGAGCCCGGCGGATGGCGCTCCGAGATCGTCACGCGTTCCGCCGCCATGGAGCACCTGCTGTCCCAGGCGCAGCTGGTGGCGCAGTCCGATGCGAGCGTCTGCATCTTCGGGCCGAGCGGGACCGGCAAGGAACTGATCGCGCGCGCACTGCACCGCGCGAGCCGCCGGGCCGGCAAGCCCTTCGTCGCCGTGAACTGCGGCGCGATCCCCGAGGGGCTGCTCGAGACCGAGCTCTTCGGCCACAAGAAAGGCGCGTTCACCGGCGCCACGCAGGACCGCCGCGGCCTCTTCCAGGCGGCCGAGGGCGGCACGCTGTTCCTCGACGAGGTCGGCGACATGCCCCCGGCGCTGCAGGTGAAGCTGCTGCGCGCGCTCGAGGACCGCACCGTGCGCGCGGTGGGCGCCAACGAGTCCGTCCCGGTCGACGTGCGCATCGTCTCGGCCACGCACAGGAAGCTCGAGGACCGCATCGCGTCCGGCGAATTCCGCGAGGACCTCTATTACCGGCTCAACGTCGTGAAGCTCGTGGTGCCGCCGCTGGCCGAACGCCGCGAGGACATCCCGCTGCTCGCGGGGCACTTCCTCAAGCGCCTCGCCGAGCGCTACCAGAAGCGCGCGCAGGGGTTTTCGCCGGAGGCGCTGGAGTTGCTGATCGCCGCGCCCTGGCCGGGCAACGTGCGCCAGCTGCTGAACGTCGTGGAGCAGTCGGTCGCGCTCGCCACCACCGAGGTCGTGCCGGCGTCGCTGGTGCGGCAGGCGATCGACCATGCCGAGAGTTCGCTCACGCCGCTGGACGAGGCCCGCCGCGCGTTCGAGCGCGACTACCTCGTGCAGCTGCTGAAGCTCACCGCGGGCAACGTGTCGCAGGCGGCAAAGCTCGCGGGGCGCAACCGTACGGAGTTCTACCGGCTGCTGGAGCGCCACTCGCTCGAGCCTGCGCAGTTCAAGAACAGCTAGACGAGAAGAGGGGCTGCCGCCCCTCCTCACGCCTCCCCGCGAACGTCTTTCCTTTTGTCGTCAAGCGGCGACAGAAAAAAATCCGTCGTTTCAAGGCGTTCCCCGAAGGCCCCGGAATCCTGTCGTGCGGCCACGACGGTTCACAGTCTTTTACAACCCTGGAACTTATTCACGGATCGCACGCAAGTCGTTGCGGCGATTGCGTATTCCGGCATTGGCACGGGGCTTGCAAACAACGGGTGTCGGAACGCAACGGAAAAGGAGAACAACATGGAACCGAACAAATCCCATCCCCTGGTGTTGGCCGCCTCGGTGGCGGTGATCGCGTGCTCGGGCCTTGCCGCGGCAGTGCTGACCGGCGTGCTGCCGAGCGCCGTATCGAAGAACGCCGATTCGCAGGCGGTGATCGCACAGGCGGCACGCGTGCCTGCGCAGGACCGCTACGCGCCGCCCCGCCCCGTCCCGCGCCGTGCGGCCTGCCCGACCTGCGGCGTGGTCGAGGCCATCCAGCCGGTCGAGGTGCGCGGCGAAGCGAGCGGCCTCGGTGCCGTCGCGGGCGGCGTGACCGGCGCGGTCGTCGGCAACCAGTTCGGCAACGGTGGCGGCAGGACCGCGATGACGATCCTCGGTGCCGCGGGCGGCGCCTACGCCGGCAACGCGATCGAGAAGAACGTGAAGAAGGCCACCTCGTGGCGCGTCACGGTGCGCCTCGACGACGGCTCGTTCCGCACGGTCTCGCTCGCCTCGGCGCCACAGTTCGCCGCGGGTGCGCACGTGCGGGTCGTAAACGGCTCGAACCTCGAACTGATCTGAAGGGTGCGCAAATGAGCATGAACAAGCAGGTGGAAGTCAGTTTCGGCGGCCCGTCGTTCCAGTCGCGCCGGCTGCCGACGCAACGCGAACGCTTCCTGATGGAGATGGAGCAGGCGCTGCCCTGGGCCAAGCTGCGCGGGCTCGTCGCGCCTGTCTACGCCGACCCGCGGCGCGTGCGCGGCAACCCGCTCGAGCTGGACCGCATGCTGAGGGTGTACTTCCTGCAGCGCTGGTTCCACCTGTCGGATGCCGCCGTGCGCGAAGAATTGCTCGACTCGAGGGCCATGCGCGCCTTCGCCTGCGTTGGCCTCGCGCCGGACCGTGCGCCCGAGGAGATCTCGATCTGCGGGTTCCGCCAGCTGCTGGAGGAGTTCGGGCTCGGCAACGCGATCGTCGATGCGGCCGAGCGCCACCTCTGGGAGCAGGGCATGGCCGTCTCGCCCGGCGCGATCGTCGACGCCACGCTGTCCCGGGCCCGTTCCGCGCAGGCCCGCGGGCAGGCCGGGGATGTCCCGAACCCGGTCAGCCACTGAGGAGTCCTTCATGCAGGCAATCAAGCACCGGCACCAGTCGGGCAACCTCCTGCAGGCGACCTGGGGTTTCGCCCTGGTCCTGATGGTCATCGTCGGCATCTGCGGCACGATCTACAAACTGCTCGCCCCTTCGGGCTGGATCGCTTCGCTGCTGGGCCGGGGATTCTCCGGCGGGGTGGCCGCCATCGGCCTGGTGATCGTGTTCGGCGTGGTCGGCTGGGTCGCGCGCACCTGGACCACCACCCGCCAGCAATCGGGCATGGCCGACCTCACGGTTTACGTCTTCGCCGCGGCCGGCGCGCTGTATTCCTTCCAGTACTGGACGAAAGGGGTCTTCTAGCGCGTACCCGCCACGAATCCGGGAAAGCCCGCAGAGGCGCCCGCACAGGTTATCCCCAGGGCTCGCCGACCCCCCCGAAGGCGGGCCCTTTTTTTTGCTACACGGCGATGGGCGCCTTGATCGCAGGATGCGGGTCGTACCCCTCGAGCACGAAGTCCTCGTACCTGAACGCGAACAGGTCCTTCACCTCCGGGTTCAGGACCATGCGCGGGAGAGCCCGCTCCGCGCGCGCGAGCTGCGTCTTCGCCTGCTCGAGGTGGTTGAGGTAGAGGTGCGCGTCGCCTAGCGTCAGCACGAACTCGCCCGGGGCCAGCCCCGACACCTGCGCGATCATCAGCGTGAGCAGCGCGTACGAGGCGATGTTGAAGGGCACGCCGAGGAACAGGTCGGCGCTGCGCTGGTACATCTGGCAGGAGAGCTTCCCGTCGGCCACGTAGAACTGGAACAGCGCGTGGCAGGGCGGCAGCGCCATGCGGTCCACGTCCGCCGGATTCCATGCCGTGACGATGTGGCGCCGCGAGTCGGGTTTCACGCGGATCGACTCGAGCACCTGCCGGATCTGGTCGATCTCGCGCCCGTCAGGGGTCCTCCAGTGGCGCCACTGGTAGCCGTACACCGGGCCGAGTTCGCCGTTCTCGTCGGCCCATTCGTCCCAGATCGAAACGCCGCGCTCCTGCAGCCAGCGCACGTTGGTGTCGCCGGCGACGAACCACAGCAGTTCGTAGATGATGGACTTGAGGTGGAGCTTCTTCGTGGTCAGCAGCGGGAAGCTGCCGGCGAGGTCGAACCGGAGCTGCGCGCCGAACACCGAGCGCGTGCCGGTGCCGGTGCGGTCGGTCTTGGTCGCGCCGCGTTCGAGCACGTGCGCGAGCAGGTCGAGGTACTGGCGTTCGCCCGAAGGAGGTGGATTGTAGGCGGAGGTCATATCGCGATATAGGCAAAGAGCTCGCGCGCGGTCTGGAAGCGGTCTGCGGGCTTCTTCGCGAGCATGCGGTTGACGATCGGCTGGTAGCCGGAGAGCTTGCCGGGCAGTTGCGGCACCGGGCCGTGCACGTGCTGGTAGATGAGTCCCGCGGCATTTTCGGCGTCGAAGACCCGCTGGCCCAGCAGCATCTCGACGAAGATCACCCCGAGGCTGTACAGGTCCGAGCGCTGGTCCACCGGCAGGCCCATGCACTGTTCCGGGCTCATGTAGCGCGGCGTGGCGAGCAGTTCGCCGTGCATCGTCAGGCTCGACTCGACGCTGAGGTCCTTGGCGAGGCCGAAGTCCACGATCGCCGGGCGCCCGTTCTCGCGGAACAGGATGTTCTGCGGCTTCAGGTCGCGGTGGATGATGCCGTGCGCGTGGATCGCGTCGAGCGCCTTCGCGATCTGCGAGGTGAGCCGCAGCGCGCCCAGCGCCGTCATCCTCTCCAGCAGCCGCACCTTCAGGTCGCCCCCCGGGAAGTATTCCATCGCGATGAACGGGTGCTCGCCCGAGAAGCCCTGGTCGAAGATCTTCGCCACGTGCTCGTTCTCGAACGAGGAGATCAGCTTGTGCTCCTGGATGAAGCGTTTCCTGAACACTTCGTCGCGGCGCAGGGACGGGTCGAGCACCTTCAGCACCAGCTGCAGCCCGTCGCTCTCCCGCTCGGCGAGGTAGACCTTCGCCATGCCGCCTTCGCCGATCTTCCTCAGGACGCGGTAGCCCGGCACGGCGCGGGTCTCGGCCTTGACCGGCATGCCGATCTTGCGCACGTCGAACTGCGAGGTGCGCAGGAACGCCGGGTCGAGGCTGGTGATGTCGATCTGCCGGGCCTCGTGTTCGCGCAGCGCGTCCTCCAGCGAACGCACCAGCTGCTCACCGGTCAGGCCGTCCTTGCGCAGGAAATCCGCCGCGCCGGACTTCATTGCCTTCACGGCGATGTACTCCCCGCCGTGCTCCGTGAACAGCACGACCGGGGGCGCCTTGGGGTCCCTGCGGATCTGCGCGACCCAGGCGAGGCCGTCGTCGCCCGCCGGCTCGGTGTCGAGCAGCACCGCGGCGTAGCGGCCCGCGGCGAGCAGGGGTACCGGGTTGCCCTGTGCACGGGGATCCCATTCCACGACCTCCGCCTCCGGCCAGCGCCAGCGCAGCATGCCCGACAGGGCCGCGCGGAACGGGCCGGATTCGTCGATGATCAGGAAACGCATTGAGAGGCAGGCGGGCGCGTTGGGGGGCGGTTCGGACATCGGTTTGTCATCGATTGTAGCCAAGGTTGCGCATTCGCACCCGGGATAGCATCATCCACGGCTTTGGGCCGGCGCCGGAGTGGTTTCAGGACGCGCGGACAAACGGCTTCCCGGCAGCCCGACAAGCGGCGCGGGGCCGGCAACCGAGGGGAATTCCACATGCTCAATCTGTTCGGCGGCGGCAAGCCGGACCATCCGATGGCGGATCCGAAAGAGGCCAGGCGCCTGCTCGACGACCTGCCAGCGCACGACCCGGTGAAGGCGCTGGAGGAACTGGCGCACTGGCTCGAATCGGTTTCCGCGGTCGAGGGCTTCAAGCTCGAGCAGCGCCTGCAGTTGCTGCTGCAGATCGACGATGCCGGCCAGCCGAGGATGCGCAAGCTCGCGCGCGACTACTTCGCGACCGCGAGGCCATCGAAGGTCCAGGAGAACCGGCTCTGGAAGGGCATGCACGACTACTGGAACCAGGCCGGCCGCTCGTTCGGGCAGGCGGTCGACCAGTTCGTCACCGGCGCCAAGGGCGCCGACGCGGCCAAGGCGCAGCTGCCGATCCTGCTGGTGCGTACGCTGCGCAGCATCGCGCAGCAGATCAAGTGGATGCACATGCGCTACGGCCCGGTCGACCTGTCCGCCTGGGGCGTGTTCAACCGCGTCTACGGGTTCGCCGAGTTCCGCGGCCTCGCGGGCGCCAGGTGCAGCGTGTATGCGGGCATCCCCGGCGAGTCCTCGCCGCAGCAGGAGTTCCTGAAAGCGGTGGTATTCAGCGCCAGCTCGCCGGATGCGCTGCTGCCGCTGGAAGCGGACCTCGCCGAGCGGCTGATCGCCGACTTCACCGCCAGGTTCACGCTCGCCGACAAGCCTTCGGCCGAGACGAGCTATTGGACGGACATCAACCAGAACATGGCCCCGCAGCGCCTCGTGCGCCCGCCGCAGCAGACGCCCACGCTGCGCTGCTTCGGCGCGTCGGCCGCGCTCGAGGAGGTGCGCGGCTGCATCCAGAAGATCGAGTCGTCGCGGCAGGTGCCCTCGACGCTGGGCCTCGGCGACGCGTACCCGCCGGAGACGGTGCTCGAGGTGCTCGAGCATCTCGCGATGTACTGGTCGCACGAGCCCCCCGAGAGGAAGCACCCGCGCCATACGGTGAAGTCGCGGCTGTCGGTCGCGCACGGGTACGACGGGCTGCTCGGCGTGCTGGGCGAATCCGAGACGCTCGACTTCGAGGCCAAGGCCGTGGAAAGCTGGATCGTCGAGAACGTAAGCGCGGGCGGTTTCGGCGCCGTGGTCCAGCAGTTGAAAGGGGACTGGCTGAAGGTCGGCGCGCTGATCGCGATGCAGCCGGAGGGCGGCAACAACTGGGTCACCGGCATCATCCGCCGGGTCAACAAGGTCGGCGCGACGCAGGCGCGCGTGGGCATCCAGTCGCTGTCCAAGTCGCCGACGGCATGCAAGTTCTGGACCGGCGTCAAGGACGAGACGGGCGTGCTGCTGAAGACCAGCGAGCCCGACAGCGGCGAGGTGCGGATCGTGCTGAAGCCCGGCGTGTTCGTGCCGGGACAGAACCTCGAGTCCGAGCGCGGCGGGCGCTTCCACGTCTACATGCCGCAGGCGGTCGAGGACCGGGGCGACGACTATGAGATTGCCAGGTTCCGCGAAATGATCCGCGAGACCTGAGTCCCTAGGCCAGGACTTTCTGCAGCCAGGCGGAGAGGTCGTCGATCTCCTGGGGGCAGACGGAATGGGGCATGGGGTACTCGTGCCACTCCAGCGGGTAGCCCAGCGCCTCGAGCATCTTCCTCGACTGCTGCGCGCGGCCGATCGAGATCATCGGGTCGACGCTGCCGTGCGCCATGAAGATCGGCAGGTCGCGGTTGGGCTTCGCGCGTTCGGCTTCGACCGTGCCGGCGAGCGGCAGGTAGGTCGACAGCGCCATGATCCCCGCGAGCCGCCCGGAATGGCGCAGCCCCGCCTGGAAGGCGATCGCGCCGCCCTGGGAAAAGCCCGCCAGCACGATCCTCGCCGCGGGGATCCCGCGGGCCTTCTCCTCCCCGATCAGCGACTCGATCGCCGCCTGGGACGCCCGCAGCCCCTCGCCGTCCTCCCGGCCGCCGCCGATCTCGATGATGTCGTACCAGGCGCGCATTTCCATGCCCATGTTGAGCGTGACGGGCCGCACCGGCGCGTGGGGGAAGATGAAGCGAACCTGAAGCGCGGCCGGCAGCCGCAGTTCCGGGACGATGGGCTCGAAATCGTGCCCGTCGGCGCCCAGGCCGTGCATCCAGATCACCGAGGCCGTGGGCGCGGGGCCGGTCTCGATCTCGATCCGTTCAAGGGGTGTGGTGTCCATGGGCGGGATTCTAGCCGAACCCGGCTTGACTGCTGACCGGCGGTCATTTAATCTCCGAAATAACTGACCCGTAGTCATTAAGCCCTCGTCAAGCCGTCCTCAACCCGCCTCCGAGCCCCGTGCCCGCCACCCGCCCCGCCGCCCGCTCCCGCACCCGCGCGGTCCTCCCCGAGGACAAGTCCGAGCGCAGGGCCGCGATCCTGCGCGCCGCGACCGACCTCCTGAAGCAGGCGCCCCAGGGCGCCTTCTCGGTCGAGGCGCTGGCGCGCAGGGCGGGCCTCGCGAAGGGCACGGTCTACCTCTACTTCGGCACGCGCGAGGAAGTCCTGCTCGCGGTCCACGCCGAGCGCCAGCAGACCATGTTCGACGCGCTGGAGAAGGCGCTCGCCGGCCCCAAGGCCGACATCCGCCTGCTGACCCGGACGGTGACGCGCTTCGTGCGCGCCCACCCCGAGTTCCTGCCGCTCGCGGCCAACTGCCGCGGCATGCTCGAGACCAACATCGGCGCCGGGGCCGCGCTCGAATACAAGCAGCGCATCGGCGTGCGGCTTGCGCAGATCGGCGCGCGGCTGGAAGCCCTGTTCCCCGTGCTCGCCCGCGGGCAGGGCGTGGCGCTGCTGATGGCGAGTTACGCGCTGATGATCGGCCTGTGGCAGATCTCCGACCCGCCCGCGTGCCTCGCGGCGGCGATGGAGCGGCCCGACATGCGCATGTTCAGGGTGGACCTCGAAAAGCAGCTGGGCGCGGTCCTCGTCAACCTTTGGGAAGGCGCCACCATGCGGCGCAACGGGAGCGGCACATGAGAGCAGGGACGTTGGCGGCGGCGCTCGCGCTGGCCGTGCTGGCCGGGGGGTGCGGCAAGGCCCCGGAGGCGAAACCGGAGGAGGTCAGGCCGGTGCGCGTGATGAAGGTGGACGCCGCGGCGGCGGCCCGCACGATCGAGTTTGCCGGCGAGGTGAGGCCGCGCTACGAGACGCGGCTGGGGTTCCGGGTCGGCGGCAAGATGACCGAGCGCCTGGTCGAGGTCGGCTCCACGGTGCGCGCCGGCCAGCCGATCGCGCGGCTTGACCCGCGGGACCTCGAACTCGCCGCGGCGAGCGCGAGGACGCAGATCGCGCAGATCGAGGCGGAACGCAAGTTCGCCGAGGGCGACCTGCGCCGCTACACGGAGCTGCGGACGAAGAACTTCATCAGCCAGGCCGAGCTCGACCGCCGCACCAGCACATTGGACTCGCTCGACGCGAGGCTGGAGGCGGCGCGCGCGCAATACCGGCAGTCCGCCAACCAGGCTGCGTACGCGGTGCTCGTCGCCGACAGCGCCGGCGTGATCACGGCGATCGAGGCCGAGGCCGGGCAGGTGGTCGCCGCCGGGCAGACCGTCGCGAGGCTTGCGCGTTCGGGCGAGACGGAGGTCGTGGTCGCGGTGCCAGAGACCCAGCGCGAAGCGTTCGCGCGGGCGGGCGCGTTCGCGGTGTCGCTCAACGCTTTTCCCGCACGAACCTGGAAGGGAAAGCTGCGCGAGCTGTCCCCCGCGGCGGATCCCGTGACCCGGACGTATGCGGCGAAGGTCACGGTGCTGTCCCCGGGCGACGAGGTCGAGCTCGGCATGAGCGCGCGGGTCGCGGCGGTGGTCGGCAGCGAGGAGCGGCGCATCGAGCTCCCGGTGGCGGCGCTGCACGGCAAGGGCGACGCCATGCAGGTCTGGCTGGTCGACGCGCTGAAGGACGGCATCGGCGCCGTGCGCCTGCAGCAGGTGAAGACGCGCGGACTCGCGGGCGACCGCGTGCTCGTGGACTCCGGCCTCTCGTCCGGGGACATCGTCGTGGTCGCGGGCGCGCAGCTGCTGCGCGCCGGCCAGCGCGTGCGCGTGGCCGGGCCGCGCGCGAAAGACCCGGGCTAGGATCCCATGAGCCAGGACCGGTTCAACCTTTCCGCCGCGGCCCTGCGCTACCGCGAGCTGACGCTGTTCTTCATCCTCGCGATCGCGATCGGCGGCGTGGCCGCCTACTTCAACCTCGGCCAGCGCGAGGACCCGGACTTCGCCTTCCGCGCGATGGTGATCCGCACCATGTGGCCCGGCGCCACCACCGAGCAGGTCG
This sequence comes from Burkholderiales bacterium, assembly GCA_965279075.1. Lineage (GTDB taxonomy): Bacteria > Pseudomonadota > Gammaproteobacteria > Burkholderiales > SG8-39 > SZAS-79. The sequence goes on from CBDIHI010000007.1 coordinate 204,981, forward strand.
ACCGGCAGATCACGGACCGGATCGAGAAGAAGCTGCAGGAGACGCCCTACTTCAAGTGGACGCGCAGCTACTCCAAGCCCGGCGAGTCGCTGATCATCCTCGAGCTGCTCGACACCTCCGCGCCGAAGGACGTGCCCGCCATCTGGTACCAGGTGAGGAAGAAGGTCGGCGACATCCACCAGGCCCTGCCCGCCGAGGCGATCGGCCCGTTCTTCAACGACGAGTTCGGCGACGTGTTCGGCTCGATCTACGCGTTCACCGCCGACGGCTACTCGCATTCGGAGCTGCGCGACCACGTCGAGCGCGTGCGCCAGGAACTGCTGCGCCTGCCCAACGTCGCCAAGATCGAGCTGGTCGGCGTGCAGGACGACAAGATCTTCGTGGAGCTCTCGACCAAGAAGCTGGCGAGCCTCGGCATCGACCCATCCGCCATCGGCCAGGCGCTGCAGGTGCAGAACGCGGTCGTCAGCCCCGGGACGGTAGAGACGAAGGAGAGCTCGGTGTCGCTGCGCGTCAGCGGCCAGCTCGATTCGGTGAAGGCCGTGTCCGACCTGCTGCTGCGGGCCGGCGGGCAGACGATCCGGCTGGGCGACATCGCCACCGTCACCCGCGGCTACGCCGACCCGCCGGTATCCTACATGCGCTCGCGCGGCAAGCCGGCCATCGGACTCGCGGTCTCCATGGTCGCGACCGGCGACGTGCTGCAGCTCGGCACCGACCTGCGCGCCACGATGGCGCGCCTGAAGGCCGACCTGCCCGTGGGCATCGAGTTCGAGCAGGTGTCCGACCAGCCCGCGGTGGTGGCGAATTCGGTGGGCGAGTTCATGCGCTCGCTGCTCGAGGCGGTCGCGATCGTGCTGGTGGTGTCGTTCCTGTCGCTCGGCGCGCGCACGGGGCTGGTGGTCGCGCTGACGATCCCGCTGGTGCTCGCGGCGACCTTCCTCGCGATGCGCTTCTTCTCGATCGACCTGCACCGCATCTCGACCGGCGCGCTGATCATCGCGCTGGGCCTCCTGGTGGACGACGCGATGATCGCGGTCGAGATGATGGCGAGGAAGCTCGAGGAAGGCTACGACAAGGTGAGCGCGGCCACTTACGCCTACACTTCCACGGCGTTCCCGATGCTTTCCGGCACCATCATCACGGCGGCGGGGTTCCTTCCGATCGCCACGGCCAAGTCGACCACGGGCGAGTACACGTTCGCGATCTTCGCGGTGACGACGATCGCGCTGATCATCTCCTGGTTCGCGGCCGTGACCGTGACGCCGTTCCTCGGCGCCTGGCTGCTGAAGGAGCACAAGGCCGCGGACGGCGAGCCGCACGACGTGTTCACGACGCCCTTCTATACCCGGCTGCGCGGCCTGATCGACTGGTGCATCGGGCACCGCAAGACGGTGCTAGCCGCGACCGCGGCCACCTTCCTGCTCGGCATCGCCGGCATGGGCCTGACCGAGAAGCAGTTCTTCCCTTCCTCCAACCGGGTGGAGCTGATGATCGAGCTGTGGCTGCCCGAGGGCGCCTCGATCACGGCCACGGGACGGGAGGCGGCGCGCATGGAGGCGAAGCTCGCCAGCGACCCGGACGTCGCGAGCTACGTGACCTACGTCGGCAACGGCTCTCCGCGGTTCTTCCTGTCGCTCGAGCAGCAGCTGTTCCGCTCGAACTACGCGCACCTCATCGTGCTGACCAAGGACATTCCCGGGCGCGAGCGGGTGGTCGACCGGGTGCGCAAGGTACTCGACGCCGACTTCCCGGGCATCCGCGGGCGCATCAACCGCGTGCCGCTCGGACCACCGGTGAACTACCCGATCCAGTTCCGCGTGATCGGGCCCGACGCGAAGGTCCTCAAGCCCCTGGCCGAGCAGGTGGCCGAAAAGATGCGCGCCAACCCCAGCACGCTGGACGTGAACTTCGACTGGGGCGACCGCGTGCTCGCGCTGAAGGTCGAGGTCGACCAGGAGAAGGCGCGGGCGCTGGGGGCGACCTCGCAGGGCGTGGCCCGGGCGACCGCGGCGGTGGTGTCGGGCGTGCCGCTCGGCACCTACCGCGAGAACGACCGCATCATCGACGTGATGCTGCGCGCCCCGGCCGGCGAGCGCGGCACGCTCGAGTCGCTAGCGGAGCTGTCGGTGCCGACCGCAAACGGGCGCACGGTGCCGCTTGCGCAGGTCGCGACGATCTCGGAGGCGCTCGAGGAGCCCATCATCTGGCGCCGCAGCCGGGAACTCACGCTGACCGTGCGCGCCGACATCGTGGACGGCGTGCAGGCGCCGGACGTGAGCATGGCGATCCAGAAGACCCTGGGCGCGATCGAGGCGAAGCTCCCTCCCGGGTACCGCGTGGAGGCGGGCGGCGCCTACGAGGAGAACTTCAAGGCGCAGAACTCGATCGCCGCCGGCATGCCCATGGTGGTGGCCGTGATCCTTGCGATGCTGATGATCCAGCTGAAGAGTTTCTCGCGCACCTTCATGGTGGTGCTGACCGCGCCGCTCGGGGTGGTGGGCATCGCGCTCGCGCTGCTCCTGTTCGGCCAGCCGTTCGGCTTCGTCGCGCTGCTCGGCGTGATCGCGCTGGCCGGCATGATCATGCGCAACTCCGTGATCCTGGTGGACCAGATCGAGCAGGATGTGCAGGCCGGCCACCCGGTGTGGACCGCGATCAGGGAGTCGGCCGTGCGGCGCTTCCGTCCCATCGTGCTGACGGCCGCGGCCGCGGTGCTGGCCATGATCCCGCTCACGCGCAGCGTGCTGTGGGGGCCGATGGCCTACGCGATCATGGGCGGTCTGATCGTCGCCACGGTGCTGACATTGCTGTTCGTGCCGGCGCTCTACGCCACCTGGTTCAAGGTGAAGCGCCCGGCGATGGGCTGACCCGGGGCCCGGTCATTCGGCCGTGATGCCCGCCGCCTTGATGATCTTCGCGTATTTCGGCACGCCGTCGCGGATCATCGCGGCGAGGTCGGCGGGGGTGCCGGTCAGCGGCTCCGCGCCGGCCTTGTCCAGGGCCGCCTTCATGTCCGGCGTGGCGATCAGCGAAACCAGTTCCCTGTTCACCCGGTCGACCACGGGCTGGGGCGTGCCGGCCGGCGCCATCAGCGCGAGCCACAGCGAGGCGTCGAACCCCGCGTAGCCCGACTCCGCCACCGTGGGGACGTCCGGCAGCGAGGGCGAGCGCTTGGGCGTGCCCACGGCGAGGGCGCGCACGCGCCCGGACCGGGCCTGCGACAGCAGCGCAGGCAGGCTGCCGAACAGGATCTCCACCTGGCCGCTGACGACCGCGACACCCGCGGGCCCGTTGCCGTTGTAGGGGATGTGCAGCATGTAGGTGCCCGAGACCGACTTCAGCATCTCCATCGCGAGGTGCGTGGTCGAGCCGACGCCGGCGGACGCGTAGTTGAGCTTGCCCGGCTTCGACCGGGCGAACTCGACGAGTTCCTTCAGGGTCTTCGCGGGGAGCGCCGGGTTGACCACCAGCAGGTAGGGCGACACCGCCATCAGCCCGATCGGCGCGAAATCCTTCACCGGGTCGTATTCGAGCTTCGCATAGACCCCCGGTGCCACGACGTGCGTGCTGGTGGAGGCGACCGTGAGGTTGTAGCCGTCCGGCGCCATCCGCGCGACCGCCGCGGTGCCCAGCGTGCCGCCGCCACCGCCGCGGTTCTCGATGACGATAGCCTGGCCGAGGCGCTCGGAGAGCTTCTGCGCGACGATCCGCGCGACGATATCGGTCGACCCGCCCGGCGGGAAGGGCACCATCAGCCGGATCGGTTTCGACGGCCAGGCCTGCGCGGCGGCGTGCGGGGCGAACAGGACGGCGGCCGCGCAGAAGGCAGCGGCGAAAAATGTTCTTATGGTCATTGTCTTCCTCCTCGCGCAATCTTACCGGGGTTCGCTCCCGGCCTGCGAATACAATCGGGCATGCGAAACCGCCTGCTCATGCTTTTTGCGCTGGTCGCGTTCCAGGCCCATGCCGCCGGCCCCGCCCGCGCCCCAGACATCCACTACGACCCGACGCCGCCGAATGTCGTCGCGAGCATGCTCGGACTGGCGAAGGTGGGCCGCGATGACGTGGTCTACGACCTGGGGTGCGGCGACGGCCGGGTCGTCATCGCCGCGGCGAGGGAGGCGGGCGCGCGCAGCGTGTGCGTAGACATCGACCCCGTGCGCATCCGCGAAAGCCGCGGCAACGCGGCCGCGGCCGGCGTGCAGTCGAGGATCGCCTTCCGCGGCGAGGACCTGTTCACGACCGAGATCGCCGGCGCCAGTGTGGTGGTGGTCTTCCTCTGGCCGGACCTGAACCTGAAGCTGCGCGAGCGCTTGTGGAAGGAACTCAGGCCCGGCACGCGGGTGATCTCCTACGTGCACGACATGGGCGACTGGAAGCCGGACGAGGTGGTCCGCGTGCAGGGCGCCTTCGGCGAGAGGAACCTCTACCTCTGGAGGATCGCCCCGGCCGGCGGCAGGTAGCCCGGCGCCTTCACGCCTCCAGCGCGATCTGCCTGCGCAGTTCCTTGTAGTGCTCCTGCGCGCCGCCGGCCGCGAGCGGGTCCTGCTTCGGCGGGACGGCGTTGCGCACGTCTTCCCAGTCCCCGCGGGTGAGCGAGGCGGCCGCCCGGGAGAGGACGTCCTCCTCTTCCTTGGCGATGTGGTTGCCGTAGTAGACGAGGTAGGTGGCCGCGGCGACCTCCACCTCGGCGCGCGAGACGACCGCGCCGTCTACGACGCCCTGCAGCAGGTCGCGCAGCGTCTCCCCGGCGAGCGCGATGACGCGGTGCTCCTGCGCGAGCCGCGCCAGCATCAGGGCGAGGTCCGGGCAATGGCGTCCCAGGCGCAGGAAGGCGACGTCCTCGCGCGGGTGGTGCGAGGCGTCCGAGTAGTCGCGCAGGTAGGAGACGATGTCGAGCATCAGCTCGTAGTTCGGGCGCTCGCCCGTGTGGAACACGTCCAGCTGCCGCTGGAGCATGGCCAGCAAGCGGCCGAAGTACTCGTGTTCGGCGTGCCAGGCGGCGACGGGGTCGGCCATGGGGCTACTCCTCGCCTTCCCTGCCGGCACTGGCATGCTGGGCGGAAGCGTTGCTCGCAGCCGTCTTCTGCAGCGGCGCGCATTCCTGGGCAATGCCCATCCCGGATACGACCAGCAGCGCGGACATCCAGCTCGCCGGCCCGAGGTAGCGCAAGGGTGAGGCAGCGCGGCGGCTGCCGGCCATTGCGCCGGGAGCAGTCCCGTCCCGGCTGTCCCCGGTCCCGACGGCGGGGCCATGCACCTTCATGGTCTCGACCAGGCCCAGCGCGCAGGTCGAGACGACCCAGGTGTCCATGGAGGACTTCAGGCCGCGCGCCTGAAGGTTGAGCAGCACGGTGGCCCATGGGTCCGCCGTGCTGGTCTCGAGGTCGGCCGAGAGCAGTCGCGTGTGCCCCGCGTCGTCCTCGCCGAGCACGACGATGATGTCGGGCACGCGGCCCGGCCCTTCCGCGCGGCCCTCGACTTCGAAGGCCCAGATCCGTGCCCACTGGCGCACGTCCAGCGCGTCGCTGCGCAGCCGCTCGCACTGCCTTGCCCAGTTCTTGCGCGTCGCTTCGGGGACCGACATGGCCGCGTGCGAGCCGTTCTGCTCCATCAGCGCGGCCAGGGCGCCGTGGATATCGCAGTGGATGAGGGCATTGAGGTAGAGCCACGCGGCGCCGGGCCGGGCTTCGGCCGCGGTGCGCGCGAAGCGCGGCACGATCATCGAGCGGAATTCCACGTGCGCGCCGGTGCGGCTCCTGAACTTCGGCAGGCGCACGCGCACGGGCCCGATGCCGGTGCGGATGGTGCGCTCGGGTTGCAGCCCGTTCCTCACGAGCGAATGGCGCCCGTGTTCGTCGCGCTGGTCCCCGGAATGCGCGAGGAATCGCGCGCACTCGTTTTCGACGAGCAGCGCCACCAGGTGTTCCGCGTGTTGCAGAAGGACGCCTCGCAGCACTTCTGCGCCGTTGCGAAGCGGTGAGGGAGCAACCAAGCCTGCGTCCGGGCCCATCGTAGCGTCTCCAGCAGTCGTTGTAATAGACAGCCGGTTGTCGTCCTTGGGCGCGGCCCGCTGCCTTGTCCCGGGCAGGATGCGCCGGGCGGGCGGGGCCCGATTTGACCCAGCGCAAATGCGAAGCGGTTATGCGGCGGGGGTTTGCAGGGTCTTGGCGAAGGTCAGGCCCTGAAACGTGCCGTCGGGCACGGGTTTCAGGCGAGTTTTTCGAGCTTCTGCAGCGAGCGCATGCGCCACGGGACGGGGTTGTCCGGGAAGAGGCGCGGGTACTCGGTGTAGCTGACCTCGCCCACGTAGATGTCGCCGCGAGAATCGACCGCGAGGCCGTGCGGCGCGACGAACTTGCCGGTTTCCAGCCCCGGCCCGGCCTCGCCGCCGAGGCGCGCGACCTTCTCGCCCTTCGCGTCGACGATGGTCAGGCGCGGCCCGATGTTGGGCAGGTTGCGGTTCACGCTCATGTTGGGGCCCAGCTCGCCGATGATGAATTCGAGCTTCTTCTTCCCGCGGCAGCAGTACAGGCCGCAGGGCCGGTGCATGTTGGTCCACTGCGTCTCGTACCTGCCGTTGGCGTCGAATACCTGCACGCGGTGGTTCTCGCGGTCGGCGACGTAGACCCAGCCTTCGGCGTCGGTGGCGATGTTGTGCGCGATGTTGAACTGGCCGCGGTCGGTGCCGGGCTCGCCCCACGACAAGAGTAGCTTCCCGTCGGGCGAGTACTTGTGCACCCGGGCGTTGCCGTAGCCGTCGCTCACGTAGATCTCGCCCTTGGGCGAGAGCGCGGTGTGCGTGCAGCGGTGGAAGGGCTCGCCGCTCATGTAGGGCGCGGGCTTGCCGGGGACGCCGAGCTGCAGCAGCACCTTGCCGTCGGTCGTGCACTTGGTCACCGTGTGGCCGCCGTCGTCGGTCAGGTAGAGGAGGTCGTCATCGTCGATGTGCAGGCCGTGCGCGTGGGGAAAGAGCCCGCCTTCGCCCCAGGACTTGATGAAGGTGCCGTCCCGGTCGAACACGATCATCGGGTGCTCGCCGCGGTTGAAGACGTAGACCCGGTCCTTGCTGTCCACGGCCACCGCGGCGGCGTCCTTGAACTCCCAGCCGTCCGGGAGCTTCGCCCAGTCCTCGACGACCCTGTAGCGGTGATCGCCGCTGCCAAGAATGACCGACATCGCTTCCTTCTCCTTCGGCTCTGTTGTCAGAAATAGTACCTGGACTGGCTTGGAGGTAACGCCAGGCCTCGGGTTTCAGTGGTGGAAGTTCAACTTTTCTGCCGGATTGCGCTCTTCGGCCGGAAGGCTTTCAGCACCGCCTCGTTGGTCTCGATGTACGGCCCGCCGATCAGGTCGATGCAGTAGGGCACCGCGGCGAACACGCCGTCGAGCGTCTCCTTGATCGCCTTGGGCTGGCCGGGCAGGTTGATGATCAGCGCGCCCTTCCTGATCACGGCCACCTGCCGCGACAGGATCGCCGTCGGCACGTACCGCAGGCTCACGGCCCGCATCTGCTCGCCGAACCCGGGCATCACCTTGTCGGCGACCGCGAGCGTCGCCTCGGGCGTCATGTCGCGCGGCGCCGGGCCGGTGCCGCCGGTGGTGAGGACGAGGTGGCATTTCGCCGTGTCGACGAGGTCCTTCAGCGTGGCCTCGATCAGCGGCTGCTCGTCGGGGATCAGGCGCGTCTCCATGCGCCAGGGCGAAGCCAGCGTCGCGCCGAACCAGTCCCTGAGGGCGGGGATGCCGGCGTCCTCGTAGACGCCGGAGGAGGCGCGGTCGCTGATCGACACGAGCCCGATGAGGAGCGTTTCGTCCATGTTCATTCTGCGTCGCGGATGACCTTGAAGATTTCGCGGAAGGACTTCGGCGGCCGGCCCTCGGCGGCTTCCTTCCTTGCGTTGCGGATGAGGTTCCGGAGCAGCTGGAGGTCGACCTCCGGGTGCTTCGCGGCGTACTCGGTGAGCGCCGCGTCGTCGGCGATGAGCTTTTCCCGCAGGCGCTCCATGCCGTGCTGGCGCGCGACCTCGGCCTTGGACTGGCCGTTCCAGGCGTCGAGCCTTGCCTGGATCGGCGCGGGGTCGATGTCGCGCATAAGCTTGCCGATGTACTGCATCTGGCGGCGGCGGCCCTCGTGGGCGGTGATGCGCTGCGCGTCGCGGAGCGCCTCGCGCAGCGGTTCGGGCAGGTCCATCGACGCAAGGCGCTCCTTCGACAGGCCGACCAGCTCGACGCCGAGCTTCTGCAGCGCGTGCGACTGGGCCTTTTTCTTCGTCTTGCTGAGGATTTCGTCTTCCATCGGGCTGCTATGATAACCGCTATGAAAATCGACCGCCGTTTCACGTACTCGGATGAGCAGTTGCGTGGGTTCGCGCAGGACGTCCTCGACCACGCGCTCGCGCTCGGCGCCTCCGGGTGCGAGTGCGACGTCTCGGAGGGGTTCGGCCTCTCGGTGACCGTGCGCAAGGGGGAGATCGACACGCTCGAGCACAACCGCGACAAGGGGATCGGCGTGTCGGTCCACTTCGGCTCCCGGCCCCACGTGAAGCGCGGCCACGCCAGCACCTCGGATTTTTCCCCGGCGGCGCTGCGCCAGACGGTGGAGGCCGCGGTCGCGATCGCCCGTCACACGGCCGAGGACGACTGCGCGGGGCTGCCCGACGCGGACCAGATGGCGCGCGACCTGCCCGACCTCGACCTCTACCACCCGTGGCACGTGTCGCCCGAGGATGCGATCGACATCGCGAAGCGCTGCGAGGCGGCGGCGTTCGGGCTGTCCCCCAAACTGAAGAACACCGAGGGCACCTCGGTCTCGGCCCAACACTCGCAGTTCGTCTTCGCCAACAGCCTGGGGTTCATGGCCGGGTTCCCGACCTCGAGGCATTCGCTCGGCTGCTCGATGATCGCCGGGGAGAAAGGCCAGATGCAGCGCGACGACTGGTACAGCTCGACGCGGGTGCCTTCGAAAATCGCCGATCCCGAGGCGCTGGGCCGCTACGCGGGCGAACGCGCGCTGGCCCGCCTGCGCGCGAAGAAGATTTCCACCTGCCAGGCGCCGGTGCTGTTCGAGGCGCCGCTGGCCGGCGGACTGATCGGCCATTTCGTCTCGGCCGTGAGCGGCGGCAGCCTGTACCGCAAGTCGACCTTCCTCCTCGACAGCCTCGGCAAGCAGGTGTTCCCGAAGCATGTGTCGATCGAAGAGAGGCCGCACGAGCGCCAGGCCATGGCGAGTTCGCCGTTCGACGAGGAGGGCGTGGCCACGCAGTCCCGCAGCATCGTGAAGGACGGCGTGGTGGAGGGCTACTTCCTCGGGACGTACTCCGCGCGCAAGCTCGGCATGCAGAGCACCGGCAGCTCCGGCGGCAACCACAACCTGGTGATCCGGCCCGGGGACCTCGACTTTCGCGCGATGCTCAGGAAGATGCACCGCGGCCTGCTGGTGACCGAGCTGCTCGGCCAGGGCATGAACCTGATCACCGGGGACTACTCCCGCGGCGCGGCCGGCTACTGGGTCGAGAACGGCGAGATCCAGTACCCGGTGGAGGAGATCACCATCGCGGGCAACCTCGCCGAGATGTTCAAGTCCATCGTCGCGGTGGGCAATGACGTCCTGGTGCGCGGCTCCCGCGCGACCGGCTCCATCCTCGTCGGCAACATGACGATCGCCGGGAACTGAGGCCGGCCTAGAACAGCGCGAACAGCGCGACCACGAAGACCACGAGGCTGCCGCCCGCCAGCCAGATCAGGCTCGCGTTGTCGACCTTGGGCTTGTCGGGGTCGTCCGCCACCGGCTCGGGATGGTGCTCGTCGTGGTGCTCTTCCTCGTGGTGCGCCTCCGCGCCCCCGGCGTGGTGCCCCGGATTCTGGCTCGCGACCTTGGCATTGAAGGCGTTGAAGAACTCTTCCGAGAGCTTCTTGGCCGCCGCGTCCACGAGGCGCGAGCCGATCTGCGCGAGCTTGCCGCCGACGTTGGCCTTGACCTGGTAGGTGAGCTTCGTGCCGCCGTCCCCGGGCGCGAGCTGCACCTGGGCGCCGCCCTTGCCGAAGCCCGCCACGCCGCCCTGGCCTTCGAAGGCGATTGAGTAGGAGTTCGGCGGGTTCAGGTCGGACAGCGCGAGCTTGCCCTTGAACTTGGCCGAAACGGGGCCGATCCGCGCCGTCATCAGCACCTGGTACTCGTTCTCCGCGGTCAGCGTGATCGACTCGCAGCCGGGCACGCAGGCCTTGAGGATCTCGGGGTCGTTGAGCGCAGCCCAGGTGGCGGCCTGCGAGGCCGGGATGAGCTGTTCGCCGGACATTTCCATGCGGGTCTTCCTTTCAGTGTGTGCGTTGCGCGGCGTGACCCGGAACACGGCCGGGGCGGACCACGCGCTCGGCGGGCTCGCCCATGATGCGGGCCAGGTCGATCAGGCTTTTAAGATTATGCACCGGCAGGAAGCGGTCCACGTAAGGCAGCATCGCGCGCACGCCGGCGGGCTTGGCCTCGAACTTGTCGTACCTGAGCAGCGGGTTCATCCAGATCAGGTGCTTGCAGGCCATGTGCAGGCGCTCCATTTCCTCGGACAGCCCATCGCCCGCCTCGCGGTCGAGGCCGTCGGTCACCAGCAGCAGGCACGCATTCTGGCCCAGCACGCGCCGCGCCCAGCGCCAGTTGAAGTCGTGCAGGCAGGTGCCGATCCGCGTGCCGCCCGACCAGTCCTTGATCGCGTCGGCCACGCGCGTCATCGCCACGTCCACGTCGCGGTGCTTCAGCTGGCGCGTCACGTTGGTCAGGCGCGTGCCGAACACGAACACGCTCACGCGGTCGCGGTCGTTGGTGATCGCGTGCAGGAAGTGCAGGAACATGCGCGCATAGGGATTCATCGAGCCCGAGATGTCGCAGAGGACCACCAGCGGGGGATGCAGGGTCTTGGGCGCGGTGCGCACCAGCGGGATCAGCGCGCCGCCTTCCCTGAGGCTCGCGCGCATCGTGGCGCGCAGGTTGATGCGCTGGCCGCGCGCGTCCGGCGCGTAGCGGCGCGTGCGGATCTCGGGCAGCGGCAGGCGCAATTGCGAGAGCATCTTCTTCGCCTCGGCGAGCTCGGCCGCGGTCATCGTGTCGAAGTCCATGCGCTGCAGGACTTCCTTGGAGGAGAAGGTGAGCTTGGCGTCGAGCTCGACCTTCTGCTCGGGCTCGTCTTCCGGCTGGTCGCGCTTGGGCTGGTTGTAGAGCGCGTCCGTCAGGCGCTGGCTCTGTTCCTGCTCCTCGCGGCCGGTCTTGCCGTAGGTCGCGGGCAGCATCGCCTGCATCATCTTCTCCAGCAGCTTCGGGTCGCGCCAGAAGATCTGGAAGGCCTGGTCGAAGATCGGGCGCTGCTCCTCCCGCGACAGGAAGATCGCCGACATCGTCCAGTAGAAGTCGTCGCGCCGGTCGGTGCCCGCCAGTTCGATCGCCTTCATGCAGTCGATCACCCGGTCCGGGCCCACGCGCAGCCCGGCGCCGCGCAGGATGCGCGCGAAGTGCATCACGTTCTCGGCGAGCTTGCCGCGGCCGGGCGCGGATTCCGGCAGGATGAGCATGGTGCGCGAAGCGGGAGGGGCGGGCGGCCGGGCGCGGTCAGGCCGCGGCGGCCGACTGTGCCTCGGCGGTCAGGCGTTTGGCTTCCTCGCCGGCGATGCGCTCGATGTCGTCCTGGTACTTGAGCAGCACGCCGAGGGTGTCGTTGACCGTTTGCGGGTCGAGCGCGATCTTGTCGAGGGCCACGAGCGCGTTGGCCCAGTCGATGGTCTCGGCCACGCCGGGCAGCTTGAAGAGGTCCACGGTGCGCAGGCGCTGCACGAAAGCCACGATCTCGCGCGACAGGTTTTCCGCGGCCTTCGGCGCCTTGCGGCGCAGGATGTCCAGCTCGCGCACGGCATCGGGGTAGTCGACCCAGTGGTAGAGGCAGCGGCGCTTGACCGCGTCGTGGATCTCCCTGGTGCGGTTGGAGGTGATCACGACGATCGGCGGCTCGGCCGCCTTGATCGTGCCGGTCTCGGGAATCGTGATCTGGAAGTCGGACAGCACTTCGAGCAGGTAGGCCTCGAACGGCTCGTCGGTGCGGTCGAGTTCGTCGATCAGGAGCACCGGCGCCTTGCCCGGCTTGCCTTCGAGCGCGCGGGCCAGCGCGCGCTTGATGAGGAAGCGCTCGGAGAAGATGTCCGCGGAGAGCTTTTCCTTGGATTTCTCGCCCGAGGCTTCGGCCAGCCGGATCTCGATCATCTGGCGCGAGTAGTTCCACTCGTAGGCCGCCTGTGCGATGTCGAGGCCCTCGTAGCACTGCAGCCGGATCAGCTCGCGGCCCAGCGAAGCCGCCATGACCTTGGCGATCTCGGTCTTGCCGACGCCGGCCTCGCCCTCCAGGAAGAGCGGGCGTTTCATCGCCAGCGCGAGGAACACCGAGGTCGCCAGGCTGCGGTCGGCGACGTAGTCGGCCGAGGTCAGGAGCTTGAGCGTGTCGTCGATGGACGCCGGGACGGCGGGGCTTGCAGAGGCAGCGTTCATTTCGGGAGCCGGTACGGGGGAGGAACCCCATTTTCCGGCATTTAGCCGAAGAGTTCCACCCGGCGGCGGTATTCGGAGGGCGGGATGCCGAGGTTTTGGCGGAAAAAGCGCGTGAAATGCTGCGGCTCGGAAAACCCGAGCGAATCCGACAGCGTCGAGATCGACGCATCGCTCCCGGTCAGCCGGCCGAACGCGGACTCCATGCGCAGCGTGTTGAGGTAGAGGGCCGGGGACACCGAGGTACACCCCCGGAAAAGGTGGAAGAAGTGCGGCCGTGACAGGCCGCAGACCTTCGCGAGCTCGTCGATCGAGAGTCCGGTGTCGAGGTGCTCCTTCATGAACCGAATCGCGCGGTTGATGCGCGGGTCGGCGAGGCGCCCGAGGCTCGCGCGATAGATTTCCATGCGGTCGCGCCATGCGGAGAACTCGTAGATCACCGACATCATCAGCTCGAAGAGCTCGATTTCCCAGCGCGCCTGGTCACGCTCATCGAGGGAGGACCCGAGCATCTCGTCGACGAGCCGGTCGGCAAGCGCGCGCACGTACGCCGGGATGCGTGCGCAAGGCTCGGGGAAAAAGCCGCCCAGACCGCTGACCGAGAGGTTCGCGTCCAGCCCGGCAAGCCATTCGGGTTCGATGTAGAGCGCGAGCACCGTGGAGCGCTCGTGCGTCGCCCGGTGCACTTTGGAGTGGGGCTCCCAGGCGTTCACCAGCACCAGCGTCTCGGCGGTCAGCGGGTGCAGGCGGTCGCGCACATGGAACGAGGTGTCGGCGCCGCTCGCCTTGATGAGCACGTGGCACTGCGGGTGGGTGTGCGGCACGAGATCCTGGTCGGAATCGAGCAGCGCGACCCGGCCGAAACGGCCCTGTAAGAGCTTCAAAGCACTGGTCATGAAGGGGATTTTAGGCCCGGGGGTGGGTCGCGGCAACGCAGTTTCGCCGGGGGGGCGGCTGAATAATCAGACTCCCCGGTAGCCATGCCGGGCAGGTGCCGGTGCATCATGCGGGGATGAAATCCGCCCCTTTCGAATACACCCGCGTCGCCACGCTGGACGAGGCCTGCGCGCTCCTCGCCGAGCACGGCCCGGACGCCAAGCTGATCGCCGGCGGCCAGAGCCTCGTGCCGATGATGGCCATGCGCCTCGCCCGGCCCGCCTGGCTGGTCGACATCAACCGCCTGGACGAACTCAAGCACGTCGCGCTGCAGGACGATGCGCTGGTCGTCGGCTCCGCCGTGCGCCAGTGCGTGATCGAACGGGATGCGCTCGCCCACGCGCAGCTGCCCCTGCTCCTCAAGGCGCTGAAGTGGGTCGGCCACGTGCAGACGCGCAACCGCGGCACGGTCGGCGGATCCATCGTGCATGCCGACCCTTCGGCCGAGATTCCCCTGGTGGCCTGCGTGCTGGACGCCACGCTCGTGCTGCAGGACGCCGGCGGCCGGAGCGAGGTGCCGGCACGCGAGTTCTTCTTCGCCCCGATGGTGACCGCAATCGCCCCCGAGCAGTGCCTGGCGGAGATCCGCTTCCCGGTCTGGGGCCATGCGCGGCCCGGCTCGGCCTTCGAGGAGGTCAGCATCCGGCACGGCGACTTCGCGCTCGTGTCGGCCTGTGCGCAGGTCGCTCTGGACGCGGACGGGCGATGCCTGAAGGCGGAGCTCGGCATCGGCGGGGCCTCGCCCTTCCCGCACGCGCTGCCGGAGATAGGCGAGATGCTTGCGGGCAAGGTGCTGGACGACATGCTGGTCGAGGACGCGTCCGTCGTGGCGGCCGGCCTCATCGACCCCGACGGCGACCTGCATGCGACGGCCGACTACCGGCGCTTCCTCGCGCGGGTCATGGCCGGGCGCGTGCTCAAGGCGGCGCGCGACGACGCGAAGGAAAGGGCATGAACGAGAAACTTTATCCGGTGACGATCACGGTCAATGGCGTTCTGCGCACGGCCGAGGTGCCCTCCCGCCTCACGCTGGTCGATTTCCTGCGCGATACGCTGCGCCTCACCGGCACGCACGTGGGCTGCGAGCACGGCATCTGCGGCGCGTGCTCGATCCTGCTCGACAACGAGCCGGTGCGCTCCTGCCTGATGTACGCGGTGCAGGTTGACGGATGCTCGGTCACGACTGTCGAGGGACTCACGCGTCCCGACGGCACGGCAAGCCCCCTGCAGGACGCCTTCTGCGAGGCGCACGGCCTGCAGTGCGGCTACTGCACGCCCGGCATGATCGTGGCCTCCCATGCACTGCTCGAGGCGAACCCGTCCCCGAGCGAGGCCGAGATCCGCGACGCGATCGGCGGCAACCTGTGCCGCTGCACGGGCTACCGGCAGATCGTGGATGCGGTCCAGCTCGCGGCCAGGAACCTTGCCAAGGGCGCCAAATGACCGCCTTCCGCTACATCGGGAAAAAGCGGCGCACCAAGGAGGACCCGCGCTTCGTCACCGGTCGCGGGCGCTACGTCGCGGACATCGCGCTGCCGGGCATGAAGCACGTGGCGCTCGTCACCAGCCCGCACGCCTCCGCGAAGATCAAGGCCATCCGCACGGACAAGGCGATGGCGCTTCCCGGCGTGCACTACGTCCTCGCGGGCGAGGAACTCTGCGCCAACGTCGACCCGCTGTACGTCGGCGTCGACGCGCCGAAAGTCGCCCGCTACCCGCTCGCGCGGGGCGTGGTGCGTTACGCGGGCGAATGGGTCGTCGCCGTCGTCGCCGACTCGAGGGCGCTGGCCGAGGATGCGGCCGAGCTGGTCGAGATCGACTACGAGCCGACCGCCTACGTGCTGGACGCGGAGCAGGCGATCCTGCCGGGCGCGGTCCTGGTTCACCCTGAACACGGCAGCAACATCCTCTACCGCCGCACGTTCACGTGGGGCCCGGTGGCGGAAGACTTCGCGCGTTCGCAGCACCAGTTGTCGTTCAGTGTGCGCTGGGGCCGCAGCGCGACCGTGCCGATCGAGACCTTCGGCATCGCGGCGCAGTGGGACCCGGGCACGCAACTGCTCGACGTCTGGGCCTCGATCCAGATGCCGAAATACCCGGACCAGCTCGCCCGCGCGCTGCGGTTGCCGGGCAACGCGGTGCGGGTGCACTTCGACGTGGACGTCGGCGGCAGCTATGGCGTGAAGCGCGGCATCAAGCACACCGTGCTGGTGGGCTACCTCGCGAAGAAGCTCGGGATGCCGGTGCGTTTCATCGAGGACCGGCTGGAGAACATGCGCGGCGGCGACATGCACGGGCCGGACCGCAAGTTCGACATGACCGTGGCTTTCGACGCCGACGGCACGATACGTTCGCTCAAGATCCGCGCGATCGACGACGTGGGTGCCTACGCCGGCCGCTCGCCGCTGCAGCTGGGCAAGCCCGTGGGCGCCATCGTCGGGCCCTACACGATCACCAGCGTCGAGTACGAACCGATCTCGGTACTGACCAACAAGACCGCGCAGGAGGCCGTGCGCGGGTTCGGCCAGGCGCCGACCAACTACGCCATCGAGACCGCGATCGACCGCGTCGCGCGCCACCTCGGCATGGACCCGGTCGCGCTGCGCAGGAAGAATTTCATCACCAAGGACCAGTTCCCGTACCTGATCCCGAGCGGCTCCACCTACGACAGCGGCGATTTCCACGCGGTGCTGGACAAGGCGCTTGCCGCGGCGGACTTCCCCGCGCTGATGGCCGCGCGGGACGCGGCACGCAAGGCGGGGCGCCTCGCCGGCGTGGGCATCGCGACCTGCCTCGAGCCCTCGGGCGGCAACTCGGCGTTCGAGCCGCTGTTCAACCCGAAGAACGAGACCACCACGTGGATGGACTCGTGCCTCGTGCGGGTCGACATCTCGGGCGCGATCACCGGGGTCATGAATACCTCCACCTCGGGGCAGGGCCACGAGACGCTGGTGTCGACCGTCCTTGGCGAGGTCCTCGAGCGCGACCCCGCGACGATTCGCGTGGTGCACGCCGATTCGCTGAACGCGCTGCCCTCGAACAGCCCGGTCGGCAGCCGCATGGCGATCATGCTCGGCGGGGCGGCGGCGGGCGCGGCAAAGAAGGTCAAGGCCGCGCTGGTGGCGATCGCCGCGCACAACCTCGGCGTCGCCCCGGACGCGATCGAATACCGCGAGGGCGCCTGTACGGTGAAAGGTGAGGCGAAGAAGTCGCTGTCGTGGGACCAGCTCGTGGAGATCGCGCACCGCAAGTTCCACAAGCTGCCGCCGGGCCTCGAGCCCGGCCTGCAGGCCAAGTTCGTCTGGGAGGTGCCCACCGGGGGCGGGTTGCCGACCGCCGACGGGCGGATCCAGATGTACCCGTGCTACTCGTTCGAAGCCCACGTCGTGCTGGTGGAGCTCGACGCGGCCACGGCCCAGCCGAAGATCGCCAGGTACACGGTCGGCCACGACTGCGGCACGATGATCAACCCGGACATCGTGCATGGCATGACCTATGGCGGCGTCGCGCACGGTATCGGTGCGGCGCTCTACGAGAAGTTCGCGTTCAGCGACAACGGGCAACTCGCCAGCCAGACCTTCATGGATTACCTTATGCCCAGCGCGCTGGAAGTGCCGGCGGTCGACATCGTCGACCACTGCACCCCGTCGCCGCTGACCGAGTTCGGGCAGAAGGGCTCGGGCGAAGCCGGGTACCTCGGCGCGCCCGCCGCGATCGCTAACGCGGTCAACGACGCCCTTGCGCCCCTCGGGGCATCGATCGACGAGCTGCCCATGACGCCGCTCGCGATATGGACACAACTACAAGGAGGCACTACCCGATGAGAACCCTGAAACAGATCGTTGCGCTCGTTGCGCTTTGCGCCGCCGCAGGCAGCGCCTTCGCGCAGGCCTGGCCCACCAAGCCGGTGCGAGTGATCGTCGCGCTCCCGCCCGGCAGCGGTACGGACATCACCGGTCGCGCCATCGCCGCCAGCCTCGCGCAGCAGACCGGGCAGCCGTTCGTGGTCGAGAACCGCCCGGGCGCGAGCGGCAGCATCGCGATGAACATGGTGGCGAAGGCCGACCCCGACGGCTACACGATCCTCGTCATGTCCTCGTCGTGGACCGTCACGCCGTCGACGGTGCCCGGCCTGCCCTACGACACGCTGAAGGACCTCTCCGGCATCACCATGCTCGCCGACATCGCCAACGCGCTCGCCGTGAGGGCGGACCGGGACATCAAGTCGGTGAAGGACCTGATCGTTGCGGCCAAGGCGAACCCAGGCAAGATGAACGCGGCCGTGATCGGCGCCGGCAGTGCCACGCACCTGACCACGGAGCGGTTCCGCCTGAGCGCGGGCATCGACGTCCTGTCGGTGCCTTACAAGGGCACGCCCGAGGCGCTGACCGACGTGCTGAGCGGCCGGGTCGACTATTGCTTCTGCCCGATCGGCAACGTGATGCCCATGGTCAAGGATGGGCGGCTGCGCGCGCTGGCCGTCAGTTCCAAGCACCGTACCTCCACCCAGCCCGACCTGCCGACCACCGAGGAGGCCGGCGTGCCGAATTCCGCGCAGCCGTTCTGGGTCGGCATGGGCGTGCCCGCGAAGACGCCGCGCGACATCGTGGCGAAGCTGCACGCCGAAACCGCCAAGGCACTGAGCTCGCCGGAGGTCAAGGCGCGCTGGGCCAGCCTGAACCAGGACGTGCGGATCTTCACGCCCGAGGCGTTCGACGCACTGCTTCGCGAAGAGGTGGTTTCCAACGCCAGGCTCGTGAAGGAAGCCAACATCAAGGCGAACTGAGGCCCGCGAGGACCGAGGCCGGGCCCTCCCACACCGATGCAAGAGCATGCCTGTGACGTCGCAGTGGTGGGCCATGGCGCCGCGGGTCTCGCGGCGGCCCTGGCCGCGGCCGAGGCTGGCGCGCGCGTAGCGGTACTGGAGCGCGCGCCGCAGCCGGACTGCGGCGGCGGCACGCGCTGGAGCCCGTCGAACATGCGGCTCAAGTCCACGGCGGAACTCGCGCCGGGCTTCGTCGACGACATGATGGCCGCCGGCGGCGGCCGGGGCGACCGCGCTTATTTTTCGAGGCTGGCCGACGAGGCCGCGCCGACCCTGCAGTGGGTCGAGCGACACGGTGTTGCTTTCCATTCCCCGGGGTACTACCTGAGTTCGGGGCCGCCCCGCATCCAGCCGGTCGGCGGCGGGGCCGCGATCGTCGATGCGTTGTCCCGCGCGGCGCAAGCGGCCGGCGCCACGTTCCACTACGGTTGCCGGGCCGAGCGCCTGTCCCGCGGGCGGGGTGGCGCGATCTCCGGCGTAGAGGTCCACATGACCGATGCGGGCGCGCGGAGGTTTTCGGCGGGCGCCGTGGTGCTCGCCAGTGGCGGCTTCCAGGGCAATCCGCAGATGCTGCGCGAGCACTTCGGCGCAGGCGGCGAGAGCCTCGTGCCGATCTCGAAAGGGTCGGCCGCCAACGCGGGCGAAGGCATCCGCATGGCGCTTGAGGCCGGCGCATCGCCCTCCGGCGACTGGAACGGCATGCACAGCGAGCCGGTCGACCCGCGCAGCACGGGGCCGGCGCCGGTGGTGCTGGTCTATCCCTACGGCATCGTGGTCGACCGCGAGGGCCGCAGGCTGTTCGACGAGGGCCGCGGCCTCGTGCACGAGACCTGGGAGGCGTATTCGCGCGCCATCCATTTCTCCGCACCGGGCCGGCAGGCCTGGGCGATCCTCGACGCGCGCCTGCGCGACATCGCCGGCCACGAGCGGGCGATCCGCTCCGAGGTGCCGCCGGTCGAGGCGGGCACGCTCGCAGGACTCGCGGCACGCATCGGCGTATCGACGGAGGGCCTCGAAGCCACCGTCGCGGCCTACAACGCCGCTTGCACGGGCGATGCCGGCCGGTTCGACGCGACGCGCGCCGACGGCCTCGCCGCGGCGGGCGGCCTCGTGCCGCCGAAGTCGAACTGGGCGCGCTCGCTCACGAAGCCGCCCTACCTCGCGTATCCGCTGATCGGGGCGATCGCCTACACGTTTGGCGGCGTGGCCACGGACCCCGAAGCGCGCGTGCTCGGCCCCGCGGGACCGATCGCCGGCCTCTATGCGGCCGGCGAGATCACGGGGCATTTCCACGGCTCGGCGCCGAATGCGGTCGCCGTGCTGAGGGCGCTCGTTTATGGCCGCATCGCGGGTCGTGCGGCGGCGTCACTCGTATCGAACCGACCAGCCCCGGATTGACTCGACCGAATTCTTTCGACAACAGGCAGGCTTCATGATCATCGACATCCATGCGCATTACCTCCCGCGGCTCGTCTACGAGCGTTTCGACGCGGAGCATCATGCTTTCCCCGGCGTCACGCTCAAGCGCGAGGAGAAGAGCTTTCGCATGCAGTTCCCCGGCGGCGAACTGACGCGCCCGATCTCGCCCAACCTCTCCGACCTCGACCACCGCCGCGCGTGGATGGACAAGAACGGAATCGACCACCAGCTGGTCGGCGGGTGGCTGGACAGCTTCGGCTACGAGCTGCCGGCGGCCGAAGGCCTCGCGTGGAGCCGCTTCATCAACACCTGCATGAAGGCGTCGCTCGCGGCGGAGACCCGCTTCACGCCGCTCGCCACCGTGCCCCTGCAGGACGGCAGGCTGGCCGCCGAAGTGCTCGGCGAGGCTATGCAGGCGGGGTTCGGCGGGATCATGATCGGCACGCTGCCCAAGGGGCAGGGCGGCAACCTCGATGCCCCGGACCTGGATCCGTTCTGGCAGGCTGCATCCGACCTGAAGGCCGGTGTGTTCCTGCACCCCATGTTCCTCTGCGGCGAGCCGCGCCTCGCGGACTACGACCTCGTCAACGCGATCGGCCGCGTGGCCGACACATCCATTGCGGTGGCGCGGCTGCTGCATTCGGGCCACCTCCTGAAGTATCCCGGCGTGAAGCTGGTGATCTCGCACGGCGGTGCCGCGCTGCCCTACGTGCTCGGGCGCCTCGCGCGCAACTTCACGATCGCGCAGGGCAAGTACGCCGACCCGCGCAAGGGCTTCGAGGCGCTGTACTTCGACTCGGTCGTGTTCGACCAGGACGCCTACGAATTCCTCGCCGGGAAGGCAGGGCCGGGGAAGATAATGCTGGGGTCCGACATGCCTTTCCCGATCGGCGACCTCGAGCCGCAGAAGCTCATCCACGCGGCGCACATGGATGAGTCCGAGCGGCAGGCCGTGCTGGAAGGCACCGCGAAGAAGGTCTTCCGCGTGCGTCCCGACTGCTGGTGCAAGTGACATGGCGCTCGAACTGAAAGGCGAGCAGGCGCTCAAGGTCGGCCAGGCGCGGTTGTGGGCCCTGCTGAACGATCCCGACGTGCTGGCGAAGACCATCCCCGGCTGCAACACGGTGAGGGCGCTCGGCGAAGACCGCTACGAAATGGGCCTCAAGCTGCAGGTCGCCAACGTCTCGGGCGAGTACATGGGCAGCGTGGCGATCACCGAGAAGCAGGAACCTTCCCACTATGTGCTGGCAGTCGAGGGGCAGGGGTCCATCGGCTTCATGAAAGGCAGCGCCGCCTTCGACCTGGAGCCCAAGGGCGACAACGAGACGCTGCTGCATTACGCGGGCAGCGCGGAGGTCGGCGGCGTCGTGGCCGGGGTCGGACAGCGCGTGCTGTCGGGCGTGGCGAAGTACATGGTGGGGCGGTTCTTCAAGGCGCTGGAAAAGCACATCGCCGAGAATCCGTGAAGGGCGGTTGAAGAAGGCCCTGCCGCGCTACCTGCCCTGCCCCTGTGGCAGCGGGGAGGCTTATACGGAGTGCTGCCAGCGCTGGCATGACGGGTTGGAAGCCGGAAATCACGCCCCCACCCCCGAAGCGCTGATGCGCTCCCGCTACAGCGCCTACGCCGTGGGCCTCATCGATTACCTGCTGCAGACCTGGCACCCGTCCACCGGGCCGGGCGAGCTGGAGTTGTCGCCCATCAAGTGGATCGGGCTGGAGGTGCTGAATGCCGAAACCGCGGGTGACGCGGGCGTGGTCGAGTTCGTCGCGCTGTGCCGCGTGAACGGGCGCGCGCAGCGGATACACGAGGTCAGCCGCTTCCTGCGCCAGGACGGGCGCTGGTACTACATCGACGGGCAGGACCAGTCGCTCCGGGAACCCGGGGACGGGGAAAGGCCATGACGCTGCGTTTCGTCGGCAAGTCGATGCCGCGCTCGGAGGACGACCGGCTGCTGCGCGGCCTGGGCCGCTACGTGCCCGACCAGCCGCGCGCGGGTGCCGCCCACATGGTGGTGATCCGCTCGCCGCACGCCTCGGCGCGCATCGTCTCGATCGACACGCGGCGCGCCGAGGCGATGCCCGGAGTGCGGCTGGTACTGACTGGCGAGGATCCGGAGGTGGCCGCGCTCGGCACTTTCAGTTCGCGCATCAGGCACAAGGCGCCGGACGGGCGGCCGAACTTCGAGCCGCCGTACCGAGTGCTGGCGCGCGGGCAGGTGCGGTTCGTTGGCGACGTCGTCGCGGCGGTTTGCGCCGACACGCTCGCACAGGCGCGCGACGCAGCCGAATCGGTCGACATCGACTGGGCGCCGCTGCCCGCCGTCGTTGCCACCGCGGCGGCCTGCGACGAGGGCGCCGCGCAGGTCTGGCCCGAGGCGCCGGGAAACCGCTGCTTCGTGTTCGAGGCCGGCGACAAGGCCCGCGTCGAGTCGGCGCTGGCCGGCGCGAAGCACGTGGTGTCGGTGACCTACCCGGTCACGCGCGTGATCGCCGCGTTCATGGAGACGCGATCCTCGATCGGGTCGTACGACGCGGGGCGCGACTCGTACGAGCTTCATGCGGGCGTGCAGAACCCGCATTACTTCCGCGAGGAGATCGCCGAGCGCATCCTGAAGATCCCCGGCAACCGGCTGCGGGTGGTCTCGCCCGACGTCGGCGGCGCGTTCGGCGCCAAGGAGTCTCCCCAGCCGGAGAACGTGCTGGTGCTGGTCGCGGCACGGCGGATCGGCCGGCCCGTGCAATGGGTGGGGGACCGCTCCGAGAGCTTCCTCGGAGACAACCATGCCCGCGACAACCACACCACCACGACGCTCGGCCTCGACGCGGAAGGCAATTTCCTCGCGTTGAAGGTGGAACTGGTCGGCAACATCGGTGCGTACATTTCCTACAACGGCCTGCATTCGATGAGCAACAACCTCGGCGGGCTGTCCGGGGTCTACCGCACCCCGGCGATCTACGCGCACTCGACCGGGGTGTTCACGCATACCGCGCCGACCGCGCCGTATCGCGGCGCCGGACGCCCGGAAGCCACCTACGCCATCGAGCGGGCGATCGACCTCGCCGCGCAGCGCTGCGGTTTCGACCGCGTCGAACTGCGCCGGCGCAACCTGATCCGCCCGGAGCAGATGCCCTTCAGCACCGGGTTCCTGTTCACCTACGACAGCGGGGAGTTCGGCAAGGGCATGGACATCGCGCAGCGCCTGGGCGACTGGGCGGGATTCGCGCAGCGCCGCGCGGACTCCGCGGCCCGCGGCCTGCTGCGCGGCATCGGCCTCGTGAACGCGATCGAGATCGCCGCCGGGCCTGCCGCCGGACCAAACCCGGAGAGCGCCGAGATCGCCTTCGACTCGAGCGGCGCGGTCACGCTGAAGCTCGGCTCGCATTCGCACGGGCAGGGCCACGAGATCACCTTCGCGCAGGTCGCCGCCGACCTCCTCGGCCTCGAGCCGCAGGACATCCGCGTGGAGTACGGCGACACCGCGATGGTTTCCCACGGTACGGGGACCTTCGGCAGCCGCTCCGCGGCGGCGGCGAGCCTGTCGCTCGGGCGCGCGTCCGAGCGCATCGTCGAGCGCGGCCGGCGCATCGCCGCCGTGCACTTCGAGGCCGCGGTGGCCGACATAGTCTTCGAGGACGGCTGGTTCGGCGTGGCGGGCACCGATCGCAGGATAGGCATCCGCCAGGTGGCACGCCTCGCGCACACGCTGCGCCATCCGGACCTTGGCAACGAGTTCGGCCTCGCCGAGCGGGCCATGGTCGCCGCGGTGAAGGCGACCTTCCCGAACGGCTGCCACGTATGCGAGGTGGAGGTCGACCCGGCCACGGGCGAATGCAGTATCGAGCGCTATTGCGTCGCGGACGACTGCGGCCGGCAGATCAACCCGATGCTGGTGAAGGGCCAGATCCAGGGCGGCGTGGCGCAGGGCGCCGGGCAGGTTCTCCTCGAATGCATCCGCTACGACGAATCCGGGCAGCTCGTCTCCGGATCCTTCATGGACTACGCCATGCCGCGCGCGACCGACCTGCCGATGATAGAGACCGAGGCGAACGAGGTGCTGACGGACGCCAACCCGCTCGGCGTCAAGGGCGCGGGGGAGGCGGGCACGGTGGGCGCGATCGCTGCTGTCGTGAACGCCATCGTCGATGCGCTTGCACCGCTCGGCGTCGAGCACATCGACATGCCCGCCACGCCGGAAAACCTGTGGCGCGCCATTCGCGCCGCCCGTGCGGCCGCTTCAGGTCAGAGCGGGTAGACCAGCAGCACGTCGATGCAGCGCGAGTCGAGGATCACGCGCCTTTCCCTGAACCTGGGCTGCCCCGCCTCGAACACGATCCGGTCGAGGTTTTTTCCGATGGCGAACAGCGTGGTCTCGCCGCTCTCCATGGTCCGGTAGACGCTGAAGTTGGAGCGCGCGCCCACCACGCCCGGCGCGACCTGGCTCAGCTGGGGCCGGCCGAGGATGTGGCAGTGGGTGTGCGGCTCGAAGACGTTGGCGGTCTTCAGCGCGAGCACGCGATCCTCCATCATGCCGCGACCGGTGCAGAGCATGACGCCGATCGGGTAGCCGGCTTCGTGGTTCTCCCGGGTCGTGATCTGGTAGGTCGCATCTTCGGTGAAGAATCCGGTCCAGTCGTCGATCCGGCCGTCGTCGAGCCGGTGCGCGTAGTCGGCGAGGAAGTTCTCTACCCGGAATGCGGTATCGGCATCGACCTGCGCCGTTTCCTTCATCAGCGCCGCCATCTCAGTGGAACCCCATGATTTCGCGGTAGCCGTACCAGAAGCCGCGCACGGAGGCCTCGGTCGCGCGCGAGGATTCGTTCGACTCGGCGAGCTTGCCGCCCATCTCGATGAACGCCTCTTCGCCCGGGCTGGCGTGCGTGCCGCGCTGCACGAACTCGTTGATGCAGCCGTCCTCGAGCGACACGAGGCCGGCGGCGCCGGTCAGGTTGCCCTGCATGACGCGCATCTGTTCCTGCGAGGCGTCGTCGCGCTCGTAGCCGAGGAACACCCAGTACAGCTCGGTCTTGTCGACGCCGCGCGGCACGAAGTAGCGCACCGCGAGCGAATTGAGCGTGAAATGCACCACCAGCGTCGGGAACACCGTCTGGATGCTGTGCGTGATGCCGTCGTCGAACTCGTCCCAGGCCTTGAGGAGCCCGGGCCCGGCCAGCTTCGACTCGTACTGCCCCGAGTGGACGGTCTCGTACTCCTTCTCGGCCTGCAGCGTGGCGCGCTTGGTGTAGCTGATGTGGTGCCACTTCTTGTCCGAAAGGATGATGCCGCCGTCCATGTCGAGGCGGTTCACCTTGAAGGTCGTGTAGAAGGTGTGCAGCAGCGTGGCGTGGTACGAGTCGCGCACGTTCTCCGCATACAGCTTCCAGTTGTTGTGGATCATCTGGCTGTGCACGCCGAGGATCTTCAGCGGCCGGCCGAGGTTGCGGTCGAGGAACTTCGACATCGGCGCGCCGAGGTATTCGTCCAGCGGCACGGTCTCGTCCGAGAACGTGCCGAACACGAGGCCGCAGAAGGTGGCCACGCGCAGCGGCTGCAGCCGGTGCTTCGACGCGTCAAAGTCCTCCGGCATCCCGCCCTTGCCCTTGAGGCCGTTCCTGAAGGCCACGGACTGGAGCTGCCCGTCGAGGCCGTAGTTCCATGCGTGGTAGACGCAGGTCAGCGACTCGCGGTTCTCCTTCGCCTTCAGGCAGACCAGCGCGCCCTTGTGCGCGCAGCGGTTGACCATGGCGTGGAGCTTGCCGTCGTGATCGCGCGTGACCACGACCGGCGTCTCGCCGACCCAGGTGGTGCGCACGTCGCCGGGCTTGTCCACGTCGGCCTCCATGCAGAGGAAGTTCCAGATCGGGCCGCGGAAGATCCTTTCCTGCTCCAGCGCGTAGATGTCCGCGTCGGAGAAGACGCGGAAAGGCACGCGCGCCACGCCGCCCTCGGGCCAGTGCAGCGGCTCGGCCAGGCCCGCCTCCATGGGTGCATTCATCGTCGTCTCCAGTGTCGAGCCGCCATGCTACCGGCTCGACTTGTATCGCTCAATGCAATAGACTTTATTTCCATTATTGCGATTCGAGATGAGGTAATGCAAAAGCTCGACTTCCGGCTGCTCGAAGCCTTCCTCGCGGTGTCCGACACCCGCAGCGTGGGGCAGGCGGCGCTGCGCCTCGGCATGAGCCAGCCCGGCCTCAGCACGGCGCTAGCGCGGCTGCGGCGCGTGCTGCAGGACCCCCTTTTCGTGAAGACGCCGCGCGGCATGGAGCCGACTACGCGGGCACGGGAGCTTTACGAGCCGGTGCGGGACATCCTGAAGGCTGCGGAATCGCGCCTGTTTGCCGCGCCGGTGTTCGACCCCGCCACCTCGACGCGGGAGTTCCGCCTGGCGCTGTCCGACATCGGCGAGGGCATCTACCTGCCGCTGGCGCTGCAGGGCATCGCGGCCGCGGCGCCGGGGGTGACCTTGCGATCCGTGGCGTTGCCGCCGCGGCAGCTCGAGGCGTCGATGGATTCGGGCGAGGTGGACCTCGCGGCGGGCTATTTCCCGGACATCCGGACGGGCGAGTACCTGCACCGGCGGGTCGGGCTGCATTCCTTCGCCTGCATCATGCGCAGCGGCCACCCGCTGGCCGGCGCGAAGCTCACGCTGAAGCAGTTCACCGGGTTGAGCCACGTGGTGATCGAAGCTTCGGGCCGCAGCCAGGAGGTCCTGGAGAAGTTCTTCAAGAGCCAGCGCATCCGGCGCAGGGTCGTCCTCACCACGCCGCACTTCATGAGCGTGCCGGTGATCGTGGCCAGCACCGACGTGGTGGCGACCGTCCCGCAGGCGCTGGCCGATTTCATCACCACGCAGAGCGGCCTCACCCAGGTGCCGCTGCCCTTCGTGCCGCCGACCTTCCAGGTGAACCTGCACTGGCACCGCAGCGTCAACAACGATCCCGGCAACAAGTGGCTGCGCGGGATGCTGTTCTCCAATATCCCGGTGCTGCAGGCACGCGGCTACGACCGCAACGGCCAGTCGCAGCGGCGCCCGCGCTAGGGCCTTCCTACTCCGGCTGCACGCCGGCGGCCCTGACCATCTCGCCGATGTGCTCCACGTCGGCGCGGATCGCGGCGGCGAATTCGGCGGGCGAATTGGCGACGAGCTCCAGGCTGAGCGCGTCGATGTGCTTCTCGGTGAAGTCTGCGCGCCTGGCGATTGCGGTCACGTCCTGGTTGATCCGCTCGACCAGCTTCGGGTCGGCGCCACCGGGGGCGAACATGCCGAACCAAATGATGGCCTTCGCGTACGGGTAGCCGCCCTCGGCCGAGGTCTGCACGTCGGGGAAGCGGCCGGCGCGCAGCGGGCCCGTGATCGCGATGGCCCGCAGCCGGCCCGCCTTGACCATCGCCCCGGTGGCAGCCGGGCTGCCGATCGAAATCTGCACTTCGCCTGCGACCACCGCCTGCACCGAGGGCGCGATGCCCTTGTACGGCACGTGCAGGAACTGCAGGCCCTCGCGCTTGGCCATCGTCTCGAACACGAGCTGGGGATGCGCGCCGACGCCGTAGGAACTGTAGGTGACCTTGCCCGGCGAGCGGCGCGCGAGCTCGACCAGTTCCTTCAACGTGTTCACCGGGACGGAAGGGTGCACGATGACGAAATTCCCCGAGCGCGCGACCATGGTGACCGGCGCGAGGCTCTTGTCGGGGTCGTAGGGCAGCTTCTTGAACAGGTACCGGTTCGCGACCACGGTCGGGTCGATCGTGAACAGCAGGGTATGGCCGTCGGGGGCCGACGCGGCCACCCTCTCGGTGCCGATGATCGAACTCGCGCCGCCGATGTTCTCCACGACTACGGGTTGCTTCCAGACCGGGGCGAGCTCGTTGGCCAGCGCACGCGCGAGCACGTCGGTGCTGCCGCCCGCGGGATAGGGCACGACGATGCGCACCGGCTTGGACGGGAAGGGTTGCGCCCACGCGGGGAGGGCGGCGGCGTGCAGCGTGAGGCCCGTGACGATGCACAGGGCGGCCTTGATCGCATTCATTTCTTGTCTCCTTTGGGTGTGGCCCGGTTCTGGCGACCGGGTCCTGGCGTAGCCGACAGGTTCGGGTCAGTTCAGTGCGTAGCGCTCCGGTGCGGCGCGCTTGCCGGAGCCGCGTTGCGGCATCATCGGCAGCGCGAATCCCTGCTGGTGGCAGGCGCGGGTGATCACGACGAATTTCCAGCAGGCGCCGCCTGCCGCGGCGGACAGGCCCGCCAGCGCGGCGAGCAGGTGCGCGGCCGGCGCGAAGGCGAGGCACGCGAGTAGCAGGGCGAGGGGCAGGCCGTGCGCGAACCAGTGCACCCAGGGGGAGGCCGCCTCGAGGTCGCGGCGCGCGAGCGGGCCGATGCCGTTCGATTTCGCGCTGTCCACGTAGCAGCGCCACGCCCAGGTGTTCACGATCACGAGCAGCAGCCCGGCGGGTGCGAGCACGATGACCGGCGAGACGTGCATGCTCTCGAACAGCGACAGCGCCGCCAGCAGGCCGAGGCCCTCGAACAGGCCGCTGGCCACCAGCATCGGCGGGACGAGCGGCGCCCGCCAGGCCGGGATGCCCTTCGAGGCGTGCAGGATGCGCGCCTGACAGTACAGGAACCCGGCCGCGCCGAGCCCCACCAGCGCCAGCGCCCAGTGCAGCGCGCCAGGCCACGCGTAGCTCGCCGCCAGCGCAGGGTAGACGAGCGCGACGCACCAGGTTTCGCGCGTCATCCAGGAGCTCTGCGGCCGCAGCAGCACGTACAGGAACCGCGCCTTGCGGCCGATCTTGAGGAACACGAAGAACAGGCCGACGCCCATGACCGCGGCCGCGACCGTGTCGATCCTGAGCAGCGCCTCGGGCGCGAGCAGGCCCACGGCATGCGCGAACCAGGCCACCACCATCAGGCCGGACGCCATGCCGCCGAGGATGAAGTTCATCGCCGCACGGTAGTCCCAGAACGCCTGGCGCTTGCCCACCATCGGGTTGCCCGGGTCCGACAGCCGCTCGTCGTCGAGGTCGGCCGCGTCGGGCGCGCGGCCCGGCGTCGACTGCGGCACTTCGTAGAGGTACCTGATCTGCGGGTCGTTGCCGAGTTCGGCGTGCATCTGGAAGGAGCGGTTGTCCTTCGCCAGCAGGGACACGCTGCTCGCCGGATCGGCGAAGTCGCCGAAGCGGATCGCCTGCGTGATGCAGGACGACGCGCAGGCCGGCGTCACTTCCGGGTCCACGCCGGGCACCTGGCCGGTCTTCGCGGCGGTGTCGATGCGCTCCACGCAGAACGTGCACTTGTTCGCCACGCCGTAGCGGTCGGCATGGGCAGTGGACTTCTCCTGCTGCGTCCGCTCGCCGTAGTAGCCCTTCTCCTCGTGGACGATGGTGCGCGCCTGGTAGGGGCAGGCCACCGCGCACGAGGCGCAGCCTATGCACAGGTCGTAGTCCATCGTGACGAGGCCGTCGGCGCGCTGCTTCGTCGCGCCGGTCGGGCAGACCGGCACGCAGGAGGGTTCGGCGCAGTGCTGGCAGCCGGTGACGAGGAACAGGCGTTCCACGTCCGGGAAGGTGCCCTGCTCCACGTCGAGCACGCGGCGCCATTGCACGCCGGGCGGCGTGTCGTTGGAGTGCTTGCACGCGATCGTGCAGGTCTGGCAGCCGACGCAGCGGTTCAGGTCGACGATCATGCCGTAGCGCTTGGCGGGCATGGACCCGTCCGCCTTCAGTTCGTTCAGGTTCATGCGGCTGCCTTCTTCACGGAAACGCGCATGATGTCGGCGCCGCTGCCGGTCGCGTCCGTCAGCGACACCGCGAGGTCCGTCAGCGAGTTCAGGCTCGCCAGGCCGAAGTCCTTCGCGACGGGCGTGGCCCAGTGGTCGAACTGGCCGATCAGCAGGACGGTGTCGGGGCGTATCCCTTCGCGCAGCGTCGCGCGTCCCCGCGTGATGCCGCTGGCCGACTCGAGCACGATGGGGTCGCCGTCGGCGATGCCGAGTTTCCTCGCGGTGGCGCGGTTGATGATCACGCCGTCGTGCCCCGAAACGTTCTGCGCGACCTCGCGGATCAGCGGCAGGCCGACGTTCGCGCCCCAGGCGTACTGCATGCTGCGCGCGGTCAGCGCCCACAGCGGGAAGTCCCTGGGGTCGCGGCCGAGTTCGGTCGCGTAGTTCTCCCAGATGTCGGGAAAGCGCAGGTATCCGGGCAACGCCTCGTATTCCTTCAGCTGCGGGTCCCACCACTCGATGCCGGTTTCGTGCAGGCGCCGTTCGAGCTGCTCGCCGTGGCGCTTGATGCGCTCCTGGTAGGGCATCTCGAAGCGGAGCTTTTCCTCCTTCATGCGCGGGTAGAGGTACCACTCCAGTTGGGAAAACGGCCGGAGCATGAAGCCCTTCTCGCTGAACCAGTCGATGCCGTGCACCTCCGTCCCTCCGGAGACCTCGTGGCTCGCGGCTTTCGCGACCGCGTCCCAGATGGCTTTCGAATCGTGCTGGACCTCGGGATCCAGGGCGTAGTCGTAGCCCTCGCCGCGCAGCGCCATCGCCGCGGCGCCGCGGTTGATGGCCTCGTTGTACTTCTTCAGCAGGCCCGTGCGCTTCGCGATTTCGGTGGCGATGTCCGTCATGTCGCGGCAGTCGCCGGCCGGGGCGACCGCGGGCTGGCGCAGCGCCCAGCCCTGGTGGTGCCAGAACTGCTCCGCGGACCCGGTGCCGCCAATGCGCGACATCTGCCAGCTTTCGAGGTCGGTGGCCTCGGGCAGGATCACGTCGGCCATCCAGTTGGATTCGTCCTGCGTGTAGCCGAACGCCAGCGTGAACGGGAACTCGGCGATCCGCTTGGCGACCTCGGGCGCGTTCCACGAGGAGATCGCCGGGTTGGTACGGTAGCAGATCCACATGTCGGGCAGCGTCTGGCGCGGCCAGGGCTTGGGCGCCTTGTGCTGGAACAGCCAAGGCAGGTGCGCGGGGCCCAGCGCCGCGGACCAGGGCGAGTTCGCCGCCAGCGGCACCAGCATCTTGTAGGCGTTGCGGATGTGGGGCTTGGACTGCCACTCGTCCTTCTTCGTCGAGTTGAACGGATAGGCCATGAACCCGTCCTCGCCGTGCTTGGCGCTCTTCAGGCGGTTGTCCGCCGGCCGGTTCAGGCGCACCTTGGTGCCCATGGTGCCGCCGGGCACTTCGAGCGCACCCACGAGGCACGCGAGCATCGTGCGGCCCCACATGGCCTGGTAGCCGCCCCAGCCGTTGTTCACGCCCTTGCCGAGCATGACGCCCACGGGGCGGTGCGGCAGGGTCACGCCTTCGATCTCGATGGTCGCGCCGATCTTCGCGTGCGCGACGAACTCGTCGGCGACGCGGCGGATCGTCTCCACCGGCACGTCGCACTCGGCCGCCGCCCACTCGGGCGTGTATTGGCGGATGTGCTCGCGCATCAGCTCGAAGGACGGCTGCGCCCCGACGGACGCATGCACCCAGCGCTCGCCATCGGGACCTTCCTCGTAGCCGGATACGGTGTAGGCGCCTTCCATGGCCGCATCGGCGATCGCGTCGTCGTAAGGCTTCGCCCGCGAGTCGGCGAGGTCCCAGATCAGCGGCTTGCCGCTGGCGCCGTCGCGCATGAAGTAGCCGTGCGGGCCGACGAGGTAGGGGGAGTTGGTGGTCTGCGTCAGAAACTTCACGTCGCACACCTCGCGCCAGTTGCGTTCCAGCACGATGCGGTGGATCAGCGCGTACATGAAGGCCGGGTCGGTCTTGGGCTTGATCGGCACCCATTCGCCCGACAGCGCCCCGGTCACGGACAGGTGGGGTTCGACCTGCACGCGCTTGAGGCCGCGCGAGCGGGCATCGGCCTGGCGCCACACGCC
Organism: Burkholderiales bacterium; assembly: GCA_965279075.1. Taxonomy (GTDB): domain Bacteria; phylum Pseudomonadota; class Gammaproteobacteria; order Burkholderiales; family SG8-39; genus SZAS-79. Next base: position 236,539 of record CBDIHI010000007.1, read on the forward strand.
CGAAACACCGCCCGAGGCTTCCTGGTTGCTGCCGAAATTGATGACGTAGTCGCAGTTGAGCGAGTCCACCACGACGGTGAACGCGCGGTGCCAGAACTCGCCGTACAGGTGCTCCGAATGGAAGCACTTTGCGCCCTGGCCCGAGCCGTAGCCCTGGTCCATGACGCCCCAGGCAGACAGGAAGGCCGGGAAGGTCCCCATGTAGCGCGTCGGCGTACCGCCGCCGCCGAAACTCGCGGCCAGGCGCGGGTAGCCTTCCTCGTCGCGCATCCCCTTGGCCTGGATCTCGTTGAGCTTTCCCGCGACGATGTCGAGCGCTTCGTCCCACGGGACGGGCACGAAGCCGGGGTCGTGCTCCTTGCCCTTCTTCGGGTTGGTGCGCTTGAGCGGCTGCGTGATGCGGTTCGGGTTGTAGGTCTTCTGCACGAGGCCGTAGGCCTTCACGCAGACGCGCCCGCCCGCCGGGTGGACGCCTTCGAGGTCGAAGTTCGGCGTCATGCGCAGCGCGACGCCGTCCTTCACCTCGACCTTGAACAGGTCCGGGCCGCAGACGCACTGGTTGCAGTACAGCGGGACCATCTTGCTTGCGTTCGCGGCCATGCGGCTTCCCGGTGGGGGTGGGTCGGTTACTTGCCCAGCGCCGCGACCTTGGCGGCCTTGGCGTCGAGCCTTTCCTTCTGCTTGGCGAGGTCGACGATGAAGCGCGTGTGCTTCGACTTGCCGACGAGATCCAGCACGTCGCGCACCTCGACCTCGAAGTTCACGCGGCGCCCCTCGATGCCGGTGACCGTGGCCGTGACGTCGACCCACATGTCGCGCAGCGTCGGGCCGAGGTGGTCGATCTCCACACGCGCGCCGACCGAGTTCTCTTCAGGGGAAAGGTATTCGCCGAGGAAGTCCTTGCAGGTGATCTCCACGTCGCGCACCATCATCGGCGTCGCGTACACGCGCAGCGCCTCGCCCATGAAGCCGATGGTGCGGTCGGTGTCGACCACCACGCGTACGGTCTTCGTCATGCCTGCGGCCAGTCCGGGTTTCATTCCTGAGTCTCCTTATCCAATGGTGGTGCGGCGCAAATCCTGCTTGAGTACCTTGCCCATCGCGCTCTTGGGCAGGGCGTCGACGAACTTCACGCGCCGCGGGATCTTGTAGCCGCCGATGCGGCCGCGGCAGTGCGCGATGATCTCCTCCTGGGTCACCGCGATGCCGGGCGCGGCCACTATCACCGCGCACAGCGCCTCCCCGAAACGCTCGTCCGGCACGCCGATCACGGCGACCTCGTGGACCGCGGGGTGCTGGTAGATCGCAGCCTCGACTTCCGACGTATACACGTTCTCGCCGCCGGTGATGATCATGTCCTTCTTGCGGTCGAGCACGAAGAGGTACCCCTCCGCGTCCAGCCGGCCCACGTCCCCGGTGCGGAACCACCCGTCGCGGAAAGCCTCGTGTGTCTCGCGCGGCCGGTTGTGGTAACTGTTCGCGACCTGCGGGCCGCGCACGAGGATCTCTCCCGAGCCGTCCGGCGGCAACTCGTTGCCGTCCTCGTCGACGATGCGCACGTCCGTCCCGGCGATGGGCCGTCCCCCGGCGCGCAGGATGTCCTCGCGGCCGGCGAGCGCGCGCGCGTGGTCGTGCTCGTCGAGGATCGCCAGCACGGGCGAGGTTTCGGTCAGGCCGTAGACCTGCTGCATGGCCACGCCGGGAAACGCCTGCATGGTGCGGCGGATCCACTCGGCGGCCATCGGCGAGGTGCCGTAGCTGATGATCCGCAGGGACGAGATGTCGCGGCTGCCGAAGGCGGGGTCCTGCAGGATGCGCAGGATCATCGTCGGCACGAGGCTGCCGATGGTGATGCGGTAGTCCTCGATCGCCTGCAGCACGCCGGAAGGCGTGAACTCAGGCAGGTAGACGTGGCGACCACCGTGCATGGTCACGCAGGTGGCCTTCAGGTCGGTCGAATGGAACATCGGCGAGACATGCAGGTAGCTGTCCCCGGGCCGCACGGCCATGATGTGCGACAGCTGGAGCGCATTGGCGACGACGTTCCGGTGGGAGATGCGCACGCCCTTGCCGCGCCCGGTGGTGCCGCCGGTGTAGAGCAGGATCGCGTCGTCGTCTTCGGCGGGGGCGTGTGCCGCGATGGGCGCGGCCGAGTCGCGCATCGCGTCGTAGCAGGGTGGAGACCCGGCCGTGGTTCCGGCAGGGGCGTGCGCCCCGAGGAGCACCGTCCTGGTGCGCCACGCGTCCAGCGGCGCGGACTCGAGGAGGTGCGCGAAGTGCGGCTCCACGACCAGCACCTTGCAACCGGCATCCTCGAGCAGCTCGGCGATTTCCGGCGGCGCGAGGCGGTAGTTCACCGGCACCGGTACCACGCCGGCCCAGTAGCCGGCGTAAAAGAGTTCGCCCTGCCGCACCGAGTTGCGCGCCAGCACCCCGAACCGCTCGCCCGGGGCGAGGCCCAGCGTGTGCCGGAGCATCCCGGCGGCCTTCGCTATGCGCTCCACCCAGGACCGCCAGTCGAGGTCGCCGGACGGGTCGAGGATCGCGGGGTTCGTGCCGTGCAGGCGTTCGGTGCGGGTCAGCAGGGAGGGCAGTGTGAGCATCGGGACGGTAACGGCAGGATGGCCCGACTATACGGCCCCGGTGCCCTCCTGCGACACACCAATTTCAATCCGGGCGGCACGTGTTTCGCACCCGCCGGGCCGCCCGGGGGACTAACTGATCTAAGATGCCCGCCACAGGAATCACCTGTAGGAGGAAGTCAGATGAGCAAGAGGAAGGACATCGCCATCATCGGTTACGGCGAAACCAAGGTCACGCTGAAAGGCGGACGCAGTTCCTACGACCTGGCGGGCGAGGTGCTCGAGCAGATCCTGAACCAGACCGGCATCGACAAGGACAAGATCGACGGGATCTCCATCGCGGAGACGATGAGCGAGACCTCGAACCCGTTCTGGGGCGTCTACATGTGCGAGATGCTCGGCCTGTCGCCCTCGTGGATGCAACTGAACGGGCTGGGCGGCACCTCCGGTATCGGCGGCATCGCGCGCGCCGCCGCGGCGATCCGCGACGGCCTGTGCGAAACCGTGTTCGTCATCGCTTCGGACGCGCAGTCCTCCGGGCGCAATCCCGAGCAGGGCGCGCAGCGCGGCGAGTTCCAGTACCCGGTGGGCCTGCGCGGGCCGGTGGGGGCCTTCGGCCTGCTGACCCAGCGCTACCGCCACCAGTACGGGCTGGACGACCGGGCGCTGGCCAAGCTTGCGGTCACGCAGCGCAACCACGCGCTCATGAACCCGAACGCGGTCGACAAGCTGCAGAAGCCGCTGACGGAAGCCGACTACCTGAACTCGAAGTACGTGTCCGAGCCGCTGCGCATGCTCGACTCGGTCATGGTCTGCGACGGCGCGAACGGCGTGCTGGTCACCTCGACCGAGAACGCGAAGAAACTCGGCGCGAAGAAGATGATCCACCCGGTAGGCTACGGCGAGATGACCAACTTCAAGGGCGCCGAGCCGCTGGCGGACATCACGGTGTCGGGCTTCTCGGTCGCCGGGCCGAAGGCGCTCAAGCAGGCCGGCATGACGCCGAAGGACGTGCGCATGATCATGCCGTACGACGACTTCCTGATTGCGCTGATCATCACGCTCGAGGACATCGGCTTCTGCCCCAAGGGCAAGGGCTGCGAGTTTGTCATGAATACCGACCTCTCCTACAAGGGCACGCTGCCGCTGAACACCTCCGGGGGCCAGATCTCCGCGGGCCAGCCCGGCCTCGCCGGCGGCGGGCTGAACCTGGTCGAAGGCGTGCGGCAGATGTTCGGCGAAGGCGGCGCGAGGCAGGTCTCGGACCCGCGCAACTGCATGGTGACCGGCATCGGTGTCATCCCCTACGGACGCAACTGGGGCGTCTCCGGCGTCCTCGTCATGGAGCAATCATGAGCGAACAGTCGAAGCAACCCGCGGCGAAGCCCGAGGTGAAGAAGATCCCGCGGCCCCTGCCGCGCCCCAACACCTACATGGACACGAAGCCGTTCTGGGAGGCCGCGAAGAACGGCAAGCTGGTGATCCAGTACTGCAAGGACACCGGCAAGCCGCAGTTCTTCCCGCGCCCGGTCAGCATGGCCAACGGCAAGCGCAACCTCGAGTGGCGCGAAGTCTCCGGCCGCGGCAAGGTCTACAGCTTCACGAACACCTTCAGCGCGTGGCCCGGCCACGAGGACCGCGTGCCCTACATGGTCGCGCTGGTCGAGCTGGAAGAGGGCGTGCGGATCCTCTGCAACCTCTACAACGTGAAGGCCGAGGACGTGAAGATCGACATGCCGGTGAAGGTCTGCTGGGAAAAGCTGTCGGAAGACATCAACTACCCGGCCTTCCAGCCCGCCTGACCCCGAAATCGGGGTCAGAGTCGACTTTTCGCCCGGCTGACCACAGATGAAGCTTGCCGCCTTCCTCGCCGCGCACGCCCTGGCGACCCCGGGGCGCGAGGCGGTCGTCGCGGTCACGGGCGCGGGCACGCTGCGGCTCACGTTCCGCGAGGTCGACGAGCAGTCGACGCGCCTCGCGGCCGGCCTGGTCGCGCATGGCATCGCCATTGGTGACCGGGTCGCGATCCACCTCGCCAACCGCGCCGAGTTCGTCGTCGCCTTCATGGGCGTGGTGAAGGCGGGCGCGATCGCGATCACGCTGAATCCGCGCCTGTCGGCGCCCGAGGTGGGATATATCCTCGGCGACGCCTCGCCCAAGGCGGTCATTCTCGAGGACGAAACGCGCCCGACGCTGGCAAAGGCCGGTCGCGTGGTGCCATTGCGGATCTGCATCGACGCGCCGCAGGCCGGCGAATCGGCGTTCTCCGCGCTGGTGGCCGGTGGCGGGGCGTTGCCCGAACTCCCGGACATCCCGCCCGAATTCGACGACTGCGCAATCTCCTATACCTCGGGCACGACCGGCAAGCCCAAGGGCGCGATCATCACCCAGGCGAACTACATCATGCTCGCCGCCTACATCAACGGCGTGCAGTGGAACCTCTCCGCCGCGGACCGGGTCCTCGCGACCACGCCGCTCGCGCACCGCTCCGCGTTCCAGCGGCTGCTCAACATGGTCTGCGCGGGCGCGAGCCTCGTCGTGATGCCGAAGTTCGACGCAAAGGACGCGGCGCGGATCATCGAATCGGAAGGCATCACGCTGATGGGCATGGTGCCCACCGTCGGGCGCATGCTGCTGCCCGAGATCGAGGCGGCGCCGCAGCGCTTCCGCACCCTGCGGGCCGCGGTGGTGACGGGCGAGGCCTTCCCCGTCGAGGTGAAGCTAAGGCTCCTCGCCGCGCTGCCCGGGCTCGAGCTGCATTCGTTCTTCGCGATGACCGAGGTCGGCGCGATCACCAACCTCGGCCCGTCGGAGCAGGTCAGCAAGGGGGGCTCGGTGGGGCGCGTCAATCCGGGCGTGGAACTGAAGCTGGTCGACGACCATGGCCGCCGGGTCGCCGCGGGCGGCACCGGCGAGATTCTCGTGCGCTCGGGGCCGCCGGGCAGCTGCCTCACGATGCGCGGGTACTTCAACAACCCGCAGGCGACCGCGGAAGCGATCGACAACGGCTGGGTGAAGACCGGCGACCTCGGCCGGTTCGATCCCGAGGGCTACCTCTACATCGTCGACCGCAAGAAGGACATGGTGCTGTCGGGCGGCTACAACATCTACTCGAAGGAAGTCGAGACCGCGATCCTCGACCTGCCCGAAGTGCAGGACGTGGCGGTGGTCGGCGTGCCCGACGCGATCTATGGCGAGGCGGTCGCGGCTTTCGTGGAACTGCGGCCGGGCGCGAAGCTCGCCGCCGAGCGCGTGATCGAGCACTGCCGCGAGACCATCGCCGGGTACAAGAAGCCCAGGCATGTGCGATTCGTCGCGTGGTTGCCACGCAACAGCACCGGCAAAGTGCTGAAGTTCGAGTTGCGGCAGGCCTTCGCCGCGCAGGCCGCGCAGGCCCAAGAGGTCTCCTGACCCGTGGACCTGAACTATTCCGCCGAGGAACAGGCCTTTCGCGACGAGGTGCGCGGCTGGCTCGACGCCAACCTGCCCGCGGACCTGAAGGCGCGCGTGGCCTCGTTCGCGGTGCTCACCAAGGAAGAGACCCAGCGCTGGCACCGGATCCTGTCGGACAAGGGCTGGGTCGCGCCGGCCTGGCCGGTGGAATGGGGCGGCACCGGCTGGAACGTCGTGCAGCGCTACATTTTCGAGGAGGAATGCGGCTACGCCGGCGCGCCGCAACTGCCTGCGCTGTCGCTGATGATGTGCGCGCCGGTGCTGATCCGCTACGGGACGGAGGCGCAGAAGAAGCGCTTCCTGCCGCGCATCCACGATGGCAGCGAATCCTGGTGCCAGGGCTATTCGGAGCCGGGCGCGGGGTCGGACCTTTCAGCGCTGAAGACCAGGGCGGAGCGGGTGTCTTCGGCGGACGGGGACCACTACGTCGTCACCGGCCAGAAGATCTGGACCACGCACGCGCAGTGGGCCGACTGGATGTTCTGCCTCGTGCGCACCGGCAGCGACAGCCCCAAGCAGCAGGAGGGCATTTCGTTCCTGCTGATCGACATGAAGTCCCCCGGCATCACGATCCGGCCGCTGATCCTGATGGACGGCAGCCACGAGGTGAACGAGGTGTTCCTCGAGGGCGTCCGCGTGCCCGTGGAAAACCTCGTGCACGAGGAAGGCAGGGGCTGGACGGTGGCCAAGTACCTGCTCGGCTACGAGCGCATGAACCAGGGCCGCATCGGCATCGCCAAGCGCACGCTCGCGAAACTGAAGGACTACGCGAAAGAGGTGCGCAAGGACGGCCGGCCGCTGGCGGACGACATCCGTTTCAGGGACCGCGTCGCGCGCGTCGAGGTGGAGCTGATGGCCCTCGAGCTGACGAACCTGCGCATGCTCGACCAGATGCGGCGCAGCGGTCGCCCGCCGGGTGCAGAGGTCTCGATCCTTAAAATCCGCGGCACCGAAATCCACCAGGCGCTCACCGAGTTGTTCGTGCAGGCGGCCGGCCCGTTTGCGCAGCCGCTCGCGCCCCTAGACCCGGACGAAGGGTTCGACGAACTCGCCGCCGCGTTGATGCCGAAATTCCTGAACCTGCGCAAGATGACGATTTACGGCGGTTCGAACGAGATCCAGCGCAATATCATTGCCAAGATGATCCTGGGGCTATGAACCCGGGACACAACCCAAGGAGACAGACATGCGCATCAAAGCCTTACTCACGGCAGTCCTGCTCGTAGCTTCCGGCGCGGCCCTGGCCCAGGCCTGGCCGACCCGGCCCGTCAAGATCATCGTGCCCTATCCCCCGGGCGGCGTAACGGACATGTTCTCGCGCGTGCTCGGCGCACAGCTGCAGGAGTCCCTCGGCCAGCCTTTCCTGGTCGAGAACAAGCCCGGCGCCAGCCAGATGGTCGGCGCAACTTTTGTCGCCAAGGCGCCGCCCGACGGCTATACGCTGTACGTGGGCAGCACCACGAGCCTCGGCATGAACCCGTACACGCAGAAGAACATCCAGTACGACCCGGTCAGGGACTTCGCGCCGGTGTCGCTGGCGATGACCATGCCGATGTTCCTGGTGATCAACCCCGCCGTGCCGGCCACCACCGTCAAGGAGCTGGTCGCGGTGCTCAAGGCGAATCCCGGCAAGTACAGCTATGCCACCACCGGCAACGGCAGTTCGACGCACATGGCCGGCGAGCTGTTCAAGAAGATGACCGGCACCCAGATGACGGCGATCCCCTACAAGGGCTCGGGGCCCGGCATCGCCGACCTGATCGCGGGGCAGGTACAGCTCTCCATCGACCCGGGGGCGTCCTCGCTGCCGTCGGTGAAGTCCGGCAAGCTTCGCGCCCTCGCGGTCACGGGGAAGAAGCGCTTCGCGCTGATGCCGGACCTGCCCACGATCGACGAGGCCGGCGTGCCGGGTTACGAATCGGTGATCTGGTTCGGCATCGTGGCCACGGCCGGCACCCCGCCCGCGGTCACCGCGAAGCTCTCGCACGAAATCGGCCGGATACTCAGGCTGCCCGCCAACGTGGAGAAATTCGGCGCCTTCGCCATCGACCTCACGCCCACCACGCCGGAGGACTTCGGCTCGCTCATCAAGGCCGATGTGGCGAAGTGGTCGAAGGAGTTGAGCGAAGCCGGCATCAAGCCGGAATAGCCCGCGCATGAAGTTCGCCTCCTTCCTCGCCACGCATGCCCGCAACACGCCCGACAAGGACGCGGTCATATGCGGCGCCGAGAGGCTGACCTTCCGCGAACTCGACGCCTCCACCGACCGGCTGGCGAACTCGTTGCGCGCGCACGGGGTGGAGGTAGGGGACCGCGTCGCGATCCAGCTGCACAACACGGTCGAATTCGTGCGCGCATTCATGGCGGCGACCAAGGCGGGCGCGATCGCGGTGCCCGTCAACACGCGCCTCGCGCCGGGCGAGATCGCCTACATCCTGTCCGACTGCGCGCCCAGGGCCGTGTTCTTCTCGGACGAGACCCGCGAGGTCCTCGACAAGGCCGCGGCGGACGCGAAGGGCCTCGTGCGCATCGTCGCGGGTACGCCCCGCGCCGGGGAATTCACCATCGCCGCGCTGGTCGAGGCAGGGGCGCCCGGCACGCCGGCCGTGCCGCCGGAGTTCGACGACAGCATGATCGTCTATACCTCGGGCACCACCGGCAAGCCGAAGGGCGCGATCCTGACGCAGGCCAATTCGATCATCCCGAACGGCTACCTCAACATGCTCCAGTACGGCGTGTCCGACCGCGACCGCCAGCTCGTCACGACGCCGCTCGCGCACCGGACGGGCTTCGCGCGCATGGCCAACATGCTGCTGCACGGCTCGACGCTGGTGGTGATGCCGAGGTTCGACGCGGCGCAGGCGGCGGCGCTGGTGCGGGACGAGCGGATCACGGTCGTCGGCATCGTGCCGACGGTGGGGCGCATGCTGCTGCCGGAGATGGAGGCGCACCCGGAGTGCTTCGCCACGCTGCAGGTGGTCCTGGTGACGGGCGAGGCCTTCCCGCTCGAAGTGAAGCAGCGCATCCACAAGGCGCTGCCGCACGTGCGGATGTATTCGTTCTTCGCGATGACCGAGGTCGGCGGGCTCACGCTGCTGGGGCCCGAAGAGCAGTTCACGCACCCGACCTCGCTCGGGCGCCTCAACCCGGGCGCGGAGGTGCGGCTGGTCGATGCCGCCGGAAAGGACGTCCCGCCGGGCGAAGTGGGCGAGATGTGGGTGCGCACCGGCGAACCGGGGCGCTACCTCACGATGCGCTGCTACTTCAACAAGCCGAAGGAAACCGCGGAGACGGTCCGCGACGGCTGGGTCGCCACCGGCGACATGGCGCGGATGGAACCCGACGGGCACCTCTACATCATGGACCGCAAGAAGGACATGGTGCTGTCCGGCGGCTACAACATCTATTCGAAGGAAGTCGAGCTCACGCTGCAGTCGCACCCGGCGGTGCAGGACGCCGCGGTGATCGGCGTGCCGGACCCCGTGTTCGGCGAGGCGGTGGCGGCCTTCATCGAGCTGCGCCCCGGTGAGTCCGCGACGGAGCAGGACATCATCGAGCACTGCCGCGACCGCATCGCGGGCTACAAGAAACCGAAGTTCGTGCGGTTCGCATCGCCCTTGCCGCGCAACAGTACCGGCAAGGTACAGAAATTCGAGCTGCGCAAGTCATTCGCGGCCACGGGGGAGACTGTCAAATGAAGAAGCTCTTGCTGGTCCTGGCGCTTGTTGCCGGCGGTGTTTCCGAACCGGTCGTGGCGCAACCTTACCCGTCCAAGCCGATCAAGCTGGTCGCGCCCTTCCCGCCGGGCGGCAGCGCGGACTTCACGGCGCGCGTGATCGCCGAGCACTTCAGCCGCGCCTTCGGCCAGCCCGCGGTGGTGGAGAACGTGCCCGGCGCCGGTGGCGTCATCGCCGCCGAGCGCAACGCCAAGGCCGCGCCGGACGGGTACTCGCTGATCATCGGCTCGACCGGGATCATGTCGGTCAACGCGAGCCTCCTGAAGAACCTCGCCTACGACCCGGCGAAGGACTTCACGCCGGTGTCGCTCGTGATCCGGGTGCCGAGCTACCTCGTGGTCAACCCGAAGGTGCCGGCGACCTCGGTGAAGGAGCTGATCGACTACGCGCGCGCCAACCCGGGCAGGCTGACCTACGCCTCCGCGGGCAACGGGACGTCCCAGCACACGAACCCGGAGCTTTTCAAGAGCATGGCGAAGGCCTTCATCCTGCCGATCACCTACCGCGGCAGCGCGCCCGCGATGGCGGCGCTGATGAGCGGCGAGGTGGACATGATGATCGAGCTCGGCCCCACGGCGATCCCGCAGATCAAGGGCGGGCGCATCAAGGTGCTGGGGGCCTCCACCGCCGAGCGCACGCGTGCGATGCCCGACGTGCCGACGATCGCCGAATCCGGCCTGCCCGGGTTCGACGCGTACACCTGGTTCGGCGTCGCCGGCCCGCCCGGCATGCCGCGCGATATCGTGTCGAAGCTGCACGCGGAGATCGTCAGGGCCGTGGCGCCGCCGGAAGTGCGCGCGCGGCTCGAAGCCGTCGGCGCAGAGGTCGTCGCCAACACACCGGAAGAATTCGCGGAATTCCAGAAAAAGGAGGCAGTGAAATGGGCCAAGGTCGTGAAGGATGCGGGGATAAAGCCGGAATGAGGGCGGCCGTACGGGCGTGTTGCGCGGCGCTGCTGGCCGTGGCCGCGCTGCCTGCAATTGCGCAGGAGTACCCCACCAAACCCGTCAAGGTCATCATGTTCTACGCCCCGGGCGGGCCCACGGATTTCATCTCGCGCACGGTCAGCGAGAAGCTCGCGCAGAAATTCGGCCAGCCTTTCGTGGTCGAATCCAAGCCCGGCGCCAACCTCAGGATAGGCTCGGAGTTCGTCGCCAGGTCCGCGCCCGACGGCTACACCATCGGCGTGACCGGCGTGCCGCACGCGACCAACCCGGCGCTGTTCCCGAGCATGCCCTACGACACGCTGAAGGACCTCGCGGGCCTCGCCCACCTGGTCGACGCGCCGCTCGCGCTGTCCGTGCCGGCGGCCTCGCCGGTGAAGACCCTCGCCGACCTCGTCGCGCTGGCCAAGGCGAAGCCCGGCGAAGTCACCATCGGCACGGCCGGCAACGGCACCGGGCCTCACCTGTCGATGGAGTTCCTGTTCCTCGTCGCCGGTGCCAACTACACGCATGTGCCCTACAAGGGCGACGCGCCGGCCGTGGTCGAACTGCTCGGCGGGCGGCTCGCGGCGGGAAGCAACACGCTGCAGTCCGTGCTCCAGCACATCAAGGCCGGGCGCCTGCGCGGCCTCGCGGTGTCGAGCAAGGAGCGCGCTGTGGCGGCGCCGGAGATCCCGACCCTGGTCGAGCAGGGCTACCCGGACAATATCGTGAGCACCTGGTTCGGCATGGTGGTCCCGGCCGGGGTGCCCAGGGACGTCATGGCAAAGCTCAGCCGCGAGATCAATGCGGCCCTTGCCGCGCCGGACGTGCGCGAGAAGATCTTCGCCACGGGCCTGCTGCCGGTCGGCGGCACACCCGAGCAGTTCGACGCGCACATCAAGCGCGAGATGGAGCGCTGGGCCAAGGTCATCAAGGCGCGGGGCATCAAGGCCGAGTAAGCAGCGGCCGGTTCAACTCCGTGCGCCACTTCGCCGGGTCCGGGCCGGACTCCGGACCGGCGGCATAGCACTCCCAGAGGTCCGGGTGCATCGCGCGATGGCGGTTGAACCACGGCCCGGTGCTGACGATGGCGGGGGTTTCGAGCATGGGAAGTCCTCAGAGGAAGCGCTTGGGCATGGCGTCCACGAACGGGAACATGGAAAAGAAGGGCCTGGCCTCGTCGAGCACACGCCGGTACGAGGGCCGCTCCACCAGCCTTTCGAAGTAGGCGTCGAGGTTCGTGAAGCGCCCGGCGAACGGGTGCACGATGCCCGCATAGAAGAGCGCCGGGGCGGCCGCGCAGTCGGCGAGGCTGAAACCCGGCCCGGCCATCCATGTGCGGCCGGCCAGGTGCGCCTCCAGCATCGCGTAGGCCGTGTCCAGCATGTCCCGCCGTCGGGACAGGTCCGCGCCTGCGCCGAGGATCCGGTCCAGGACGATCTCCTGCATCGGCGTGTGCACGTAGAGGTCGAGTACGCGGTCCCATTGCCTGACCTCCATTGCATCCTCCCAGCGCGCGGGGACAAGCGGCCGCGCGCCCGGGGCGTGGTGGTCGAGGTACTCGATGATGATCGAGGACTCGGCCACGTCGCGGTTGCGCGCGGTGTCGCGGAGCACCGGGAACTTGCCGACCGGCCAGATCGCCTGCAGCGCCGCGCGTTCCGCCGGGTTCCCGAGGTCGACGAGGCGTTTTTCGAACGCGGTGCCGTTCTCGTACAGCGCGACGAGCACCTTGTGGCAGTAGGACGACAGCGGGTGGTAGTAGAGCGTCAGCGGCATCGTGGATCTCCTCAGACGGACCGGCCGTCGAATTCCTGCACCGGGACCGACTTCAGGTCGATGTCCTCGAGGCAGCGGATGTTGATCGCGGCCATCCGGTTCCCTTTCGGGTCGGTGCCCTCGCCGTAGGGGTGGATGCCGCAGGTCTTGCAGAACCGGTGCCGGATCGCGTGCTTGTTGAAGGTGTAGGCACCCGCGCCGTCTTCCCAGGTGTGCAGCTCGAGCCGCTCGCGCGGCACGAACCAGAGGAGCGAGCCCTTCCTGCTGCAGATCGAGCAGTTGCAGGCCATCGCGCCGTCGAGCTGGCCCTCGACGCTGAAGCGGATGCCGCCGCAGTGGCAGCTGCCGGTGTACTTCATTCCGGGACGATGACCATCCAGCCCACGCCGAAGCGATCCTGCACCATGCCGAAGCGGGGCGAGAAGAAGGTCTTCGTGAGCGGCTGCTGCACCTGGCCGCCCGCGGCGAGCGCGTTGAACTTGGCGTCCGCGTCGGCAGCATCCTTCGCCGTGACCGACAGCGAGAAGCCGCGGAACTCGGGCTTTCCCGAGTTCATGCCGTCGGAGGCCATGACTTCGGTGTCGCCGATCCGCAAGCAGGCGTGCATCACCTTGTGCTCCGAGCCTGGCGCCAAGCAGCCGGGCGGCGGCGGTTCGGGGCTGTCCTTGAAGTGCAGCAGCATCTCGACCTTGGCGCCGAGCGCCTGCTGGTAGAAGTCGATCGCTTCCTGGCAGCGACCGTCGAAGAACAGGTAGGGCTGGACTTTCATGGGGATCTCCAGTGAATTGTGGACAGTGTCCACAAAATATACCGACTTTTGTGTACGGTGTCCACATATAATTGCCGCCATGAAAAAGAAGCCTGCCTCCCCGCCCGAGCGGGACACCTACCGCCACGGCGACCTCAGGCGTGCCCTCGTGGACGCCGCGGTGGCGCTGGCGCGGGAGGGCGGCCCGGATGCAGTCGTGTTGCGCGAGGCCACTCGGCGCGCGGGTGTGGTGCCCAACGCCGCCTACCGGCATTTCGGCAGTCGCGAGCAACTGATGCTGGCCGTGCGTGCGGAAACGCTGGCGCTGCTGGCGTTGGCGATGGAGAAGGAACTCGCCGCGCTCGGCCCCGAGAAGGCCACGGCGGCCTACGCGCGGGCGAGCGTCCGCGCGGTGGGCATGGGCAACATAAAGTTTGCCCTGGACGAGCCCGGGCTGTATCGGACGGGCTTCACGATCGGCGAACTCGGCGCGGGCGACGGGGACCCGGCCAAGGCTGGCGCGAGCGGCATGAACCCCTTCCAACTGCTCGCCGCCGCCATGGACCGGCTGGTAAAGGCGGGCGTGCTGGCCCCGGAGCGGCGAGTAGGTGCGGAGTACGTGGGCTGGTCGGCCGTGCACGGCCTCGCCATGCTCGCGATCGCGGGACCGCTGCGGCGCCTGCCGCGCGCGAACATCGAGGCGCTGGGGCAGCTCGTGGTGGACATGGTGGAGAAGGGGATCGGCTGATGGAATTGGCCGGTTTCAATTCTGAAAAGCAAGGACTGGGGTCGGTCTCCTGTCAGTTAATGTACTGGTATCAGTACAAAATATCCTGAAATCTATACGACTCGACGTTCACTCCAAGTCAAAAATCCGCTTCGGCGGAATTTTTTTGCGCCCGTTGTGAAACCGAAATGTGCGTCCGAAACCTACTTCTTCTTCTGTGATACCTCGAGCACCGCATCCTCTAGCAATTGCGAAAAGTCCCGTTTGTGATCGGGCTTCGGCGCTTCCATAGCGACCTTCTTCGCCTCCGGCCTGACCCCATTCTTCGACTTCTGCTTCGTCATGGGCCCCACCTTTTCGGCCGAAACCCCGGAACTTCTGGAGGTGAATTCTTGCTTCCGGCAACCATGCGGTCGCTATCTACCGGATTCGATATTCCAATAAATTCATGATGTTACGAGCGATCAAAAAAAGCGGAAAATCGTCCTGCAAAAGGGCCTAGAATCCCCTTCCGCTAATACCGGTTAACTGTATAAATTAACAGCATATTTACCGCATAGCTTGCCAGTTTTACCAACCTCACAGGAGACGAAGATGAGGAGATAAGACTGCCGCCGTTGGTAATCGCAGGGCCCGCACACTTCGGCGGCGGATAAAGCAAGGCCGGTATGGGTTCCTTTCTTCTCAGGGACAGGACTCATACCGGCCGGGGCGGGTGCTACATGTGGGGCGCGCAGGGTGCCAGTCAGACCTCCTAAGTCGCGGCTGCGGGGCTCGTTTCCCCGGCGCTCCACCCTTCTTCTTGCGGGCAGCACTGTAAACCTATCTAACCGGCTCGCCAAATATTGCGAATTTCGGCCCCTACTTGTCAGTAGGGAACAAATGCGACATTTCTTCGATTGGAGGCTGGATCCGCCTCAGGCAACCTGCGCCAGCGGAAACCGGATCTCCACAGAATCGAAAGGCACCGAGATCGTGCCGTCGTCCGCTCGTTCGACCAGGCCCAGTTCCACGAGTCGAACCACATCGGTGTGAATGTTCGAGTAGTTGCGCTCGGCGGTTTTCGCCAGCGCGTAGACGCTGCAGGGCCCCGCGCGGCGCAGCGTGTCGAGGAGGTCGAGGCGGGCCGGGGTCAACTCGGCGAACAACGCGCGTGCCGACTCGAAGCTCAGGCGGTAATCGGGCGCCTGCCCGCGACGTGCGCCGGCAACCTGCTGCGCGACGGCTCCGAAGATCGATCCCTTGCGGCTCAACTCGATGATTGCTTTCATGGCTCAGCCCCAGTCGTTGACGTCTCTTTCGAAGTCCGACAGCAACTGCTCGATCGTGGTGAAGACGTAGTCATCTTCGCGATCCCCCAGATGCCGGTGGTCGCCCTTGCCGCGTTCGTTGTCGTACCTGACCCGGCTGGCTCCCGCAGCACCGTAGAACAGCCGGTACTTGAACCTGTGAGTGCTTGGCGAAAGCGGCTCGGAAAGCTCCCAGATGACGATCTCGACGATCGAGCCGTCGTCGCGCACTTCCTTGGCTTGCGCGACGAGCACCGCAGGCGTGTATTGCATGGTAGCAATATAGTCGAGGGATTGTCCATTCGATCAAACGTCCGGCGTTCTCGGGCCGTTGACCCACGAACGCGCGGCTCGACGTTGCGGTTTGGCATACGGATAAAAAAAGGCCCGCCGGAGCGGGCCTTGTCATGGCAGCTTGAGACCTATTTGCCCAGCGCCTGCGTCACGGCGCGCTTGGCCATCACGGTGATCAGGTGCGCGCGGTACTCCGCCGAACCGTGCAGGTCCGCGTTGAGGTCGGAGGCCTTGACGGTGTCGGCCGGCACGGCGTCGGGCGAGAAGTTCGCCGCGAGCGCCTTCTCGATCGCCGGCACGCGGAACACGCAGGACGCCGCCCCCGTGACCGCGACGCGCACGCCGGAAGCCGTCTCCGCGACGAACACGCCGACCAGCGCGAAGCGCGAGGCGGGGTTCTTGAACTTGATGTATCCCGCGCGCTTGGCCGAGGGGAAGGTGACCGCGGTGATCAGTTCTCCCGGTGCCAGCGCGGTCTCGAACAGGCCCTTGAAGAAGTCGTCGGCCGCGATCTTGCGTTTGTTCGTCGTGATCGTCGCGCCGAGGCCCAGCACGGCGGCCGGGTAGCAGGCGGCCGGATCGCTGTTGGCGAGCGACCCGCCGATGGTGCCCATGTGCCGAACCTGCCGGTCGCCGATGCCGCCGGCGAGGCGCGCGAGCGCGGGGATCATCTTCTTCACGTCGGCGTTGGCTTCGACGTCCGCGTGCCGCGTCATCGCGCCTATGGTGACCGAGGTGCCTTCCACCTTGATGCCGGTGAGCTCCTTCACGCCGCCGAGGTCGACGATGTCGGTCGGCGAGGCGAGGCGCAGCTTCATGGCCTGCACGAGGCTCTGGCCGCCGGCGAGGATCTTGCCGTCGCCGTGCTTGGCGGCGAGCGACAGGGCGTCCGCGAGGGACGTGGGCTTGTGGTAGCTGAATGCGTGCATGTGATTCTCCTTATGCTGCTTTTTTCTGTTTGGCGTTCTGTATCGTTTTCCACACCGTCTGCGGGCTGGCCGGCATCGGGAGGTCCTGGATGCCGTACGGCTGCAGTGCGTCGGTGATGGCGTTCATCAGCGCCGCGGGCGCGCCGATCGCGCCGGCCTCCCCGCAGCCCTTCACCCCGAGCGGGTTGTGGGTGCAGGCGGTGACGCGCGTGTCGAGCTGGTAGCTGGGCACGTCGTCCGCGCGCGGCATGGTGTAGTCCATGAACGAGCCGGTGACGAGCTGACCGCTCTCGGGGTCGTACCTGCAGCCCTCGAGCAGCGCCTGGCCTATGCCCTGGGTGAGCCCGCCGTGCACCTGGCCCTCGACGATCATCGGGTTGATGATGTTGCCGAAGTCGTCGACCGCGGTGAACTTCTCGATCTTCGTGACACCGGTGTCCGGGTCGATCTCGACCTCGCAGACGTACGAGCCGGCCGGGAACGTGAAGTTCGTCGGGTCGTAGAACGCATTCTCGTTGAGGCCGGGCTCGAGCTTGTCGAGCGGGTAGTTGTGCGGCACGTAGGCCGCGAAGGCCACCTCGCCGATGGTCTTCTGCTTGTCGGTGCCGGCGACCTTGAACACGCCGCGGTCGTACTCGATGTCGGTCTCGGCGGCCTCCAGCATGTGGGCGGCGATCTTCTTGCCCTTGGCGATGATCTTGTCGAGCGCCTTGACGATGGCCGTGCCGCCGACGGCAATCGACCTCGAGCCGTAGGTGCCCATGCCGAACAGGACCTTGGACGTGTCACCGTGGACGATGTCGACGTTCTCGATCGGGATGCCGAGGCGGTCGGCCACGACCTGCGCGAACGTGGTCTCGTGGCCCTGGCCATGCGAGTGCGAGCCGGTGAAGACTGTCACGCTGCCGGTCGGGTGCATGCGCACCTCGCCCGCTTCGAACAGGCCCGCGCGCGCGCCTAGTGCACCCGCGATGTTCGAGGGCGCGATGCCGCAGGCCTCGATGTACGCGGCATACCCCAGGCCGCGCAGCTTGCCCTTCGCCTCGGAGGCCTTCTTGCGCGCCGCGTAGCCGGCGACGTCGGCCATCTTGATCGCCGCGGTCAGCGTGGCGTCGTAGTCGCCGGTGTCGTACATCAGCGCAACCGGCGTTTGGTACGGGAAGGTCTTGATGAAGTTGCGCCGGCGGATCTCGGCCGGGTCGAGCTTCATGTCGCGCGCGGCCTGCTCGACGATGCGCTCGACCACGTAGGTCGCCTCCGGGCGACCCGCGCCGCGGTAGGCGTCGACGGGCACGGTATTGGTGAACACCGCCGTCACCTCGCAATGGATCACCGGCGTCGTGTACTGGCCGGCGAGCAGCGTCGCGTAGAGGATGGTCGGCACGCAGGAGGCGAAGGTCGACAGGTAGGCCCCGACGTTCGCGGTGGTCTTCACGCGCATGCCGAGGAATTTGCCGTCCTTGTCCATCGCGAGTTCGACCGTGGTCACGTGGTCGCGGCCGTGCGCGTCCGAGACGAAGGACTCGCTGCGCTCCGCCGTCCACTTCACCGGGCGGTTGATCTGCTTCGAAGCCCAGGTGACGACGACGTCCTCGGCGTACAGGTAGATCTTGGAGCCGAAGCCGCCGCCTACGTCCGGGGCGACGACGCGCACCTTGTGCTCGGGCAGGCCGAGCACGAAGGCGGTCATCAGGAGGCGCTCGACGTGCGGGTTCTGGCTCGCGACGTAGAGCGTGTAGCTGTCGTCGGCGCGGGAGTACATCCCGTTGGCGGCGCGCGGCTCGATCGCGTTGGGGATAAGCCGGTTGTTGACGAGGTCGAGTTTCGAGACATGCGCGGCCTTGGCGAAGGCGGCGTCGCATGCCGCCTTGTCGCCGATCGCCCACACGTAGCAGGTATTGTCCGGCGCCACCTCGTGCAGTTGCGGGGCGCCCTTGGCGCGCGCCTGGCTGGTCGAGGTCACCGAGGGCAGCACGCCGTAGTCGACGTCCACGAGCGCGGCGGCGTCATGCGCCTGGTCGAGCGTTTCGGCGATCACGACGGCGACCTGGTCGCCGACGTGGCGCACCTTGCCCTGCGCGAGGGACGGGTGGACCGGCTCCTTCATGGGCTGGCCGTCGACGTCGGTGATCAGCCAGCCGCACGGCAGGCCGCCGACCTTGAGGTCCTCGCCGGTGAACACGGCGAGCACGCCGGGGGACTTGAGGGCCTTCGACTTGTCGACCGATTTAATCGTGGCGTGGGCATGCGGCGAGCGCACGAACACGGCATAGGTCTGGTGGGGCAGGGTCACGTCGTCCGTGTACTGTCCCGCGCCGGTGAGGAACCGGTAGTCTTCCTTGCGCTCGATGCGTGCGCCGATCAGCGGTGCGTTCATGGTTGTCTCCTGGTAATAGTTCTGCTGACTACTTCCGGAATTACTTCGCCATCGCCTTGGCGCCGGCGGCGATCGACTTCACGATGTTGTGGTACCCGGTGCAGCGGCACAGGTTGCCCTCAAGCCCCTCGCGGATCTCGGTCTCGGTGAGGTTCGGGCGGCCCTTGGCGAGGTCGATCGCGTTCATGACCATGCCCGGGGTGCAGAAGCCGCACTGCAGGCCGTGGTTCTCCTTGAACGCCGCCTGCATCGGGTGCAGCGTGCCGTCGGCGGCGGCGATCCCCTCGATCGTCACGATGTCCGCGCCCTGGGCCTGCATGGCCAGCATCGAGCAGGACTTCACGGCCTTGCCGTTCATATGGACCGTGCAGGCGCCGCACTGGGCCGTGTCGCAGCCCACGTGGGTGCCCGTCAGGCGCAGTTCCTCGCGGATCACGGTGACGAGCAGCGTGCGCTCCTCCACCTCGACGGACGCGGGCTTGCCGTTGACGGTCAGGGATACTTTGACGGACATGGGGACCTCCTTTTCTCTCGGATTTTCCGGTTTGTGTTCTGGGGTGCGGCCGGGCTGGACTGCGCTCGCATTGCCACGCAAGCGGTGCCCGGAGCGAGTTGCAGCCGATGCTACTGCACGCGGTTTGCACCCGCAACCGCGAACGGGGCGATGGTCGAATCGGGCGGTACGGCGCGTTCCGGACGACTCCTGTCGCGAGGCCGGATGTTGCGCTGCATCAATCGCGACGGTACGGATAGTCCGCGACCGTCAGCAAGTCGACAGCCACGCGCAAGCTGACGGCAAAGCCCCGCTGATAGCTTGCATCCCCTCTGTGATCTTGGTTCCAGATCGATGGCCCGATTCGCACCCACGGTTTTGCTGCTCGCCCTCGCGGCGGGGTCCCTCCCGGCTTCGGCCCGGGACCTGACGCTCGCCGAGACCGAACAGCAGGTCGCCCGGGCCAACCGTGACGTGCAGGCCGCGCGCCGGGCGGCCGAATCGGCCGCCGCGGGCATCCTGCAGGCGGACGTGCGCCCGAACCCGGTGCTGTCCTACAACGCCACGGGGATCGGCAACAACCCCGGCATCGGGGCCGGGTCGCTCGCCAGCAAGCGCATCGACAACACCTTCCGCATCGACCAGACGCTGGAACGCGGCAACAAGCGCGAACTGCGCGTGGACGCCGCACAGGGGCTGGAGCGGGCCGCGAAGAACGACGCCCTCGAAGTGCTGCGCCAGCAGCTCCTGCTTGCGCGCAGTGCCTACGCCGACCTGCAGCAGGCGCAGGGCAAGGCCGTCATCCTCGCCGGCATCGCGGATCTCTTCGGCAAGACCTATTCGGCCGCGCAAGTGCGCCAGAAGGCGGGCGACCTTGCCACAGCCGACGTGGCCCGCGTACAGGTGGATTACGAACGTGCGCAGAACGACCTGCGCGTCGCGGAAGCGGAGCTGGCGCGCGCGCGCTTTGCCCTTTCGCTGCTGCTTGCCGACGAGGCTGCCGCCCCGGACCTGCGCGCCGTGGACCCCTGGCCTGCGGTGACGGCCCCGGACCCGGCGCAGGTCGGGCAGGCCATCGAGTCCCGGCCCGACGTGCTGGCGGCCAAGTCGCGCATCGAGGCCACCGACAAGCTGCGCGACCTGGCGCGCAGCCAGAGGACTCGCGACGTGACCGTAGGCGCGCAATTCGAGCGCTACCCGGGGAACCTCCCGGTCAACAGCCTCGGCTTCGGCGTGGCGATCCCCCTCTTCCTCGGCAACGATTTCTCCGGCGACATCCAACGCGCCGAAGTGGACCGTTACGCGGCGCTCGATGCGCTGGAGCGCGCCCGCGCCGTCGCCGGCAGCGAGGTCTCGCGCGCCGCGTCCGACCTGCGCGCCGCCGGCGAGCGCCGCGCGCGCTACGACGGCTCGCTCCTCGCCGCCGCGCAGCGCTCGGCGGACGCGGCCGAGTTCGCGTTCCAGCGCGGCGCCACTTCGGTGCTCGAGGTGCTGGACGCGCGCCGGACATTGCGATCCGTGCAGCTCGAGGCGCTGGCCGCGCGCACCGAGTACTCGAAGGCCCTGTACGCGTGGCAGGCGAGCCTGCAGACCGCAGGGACCCTGCCCCAGCCGCCCGCCGCGCGCACCGCGCCCTGAACGACGAACCGACGGAACCGAATGAAACGCATCCCCGCCCCTGCTTTCGTGCTCATGATGGCCCTGCTCGCCGCCGGCTGTTCCGAGCAGGCCGCGCCGCCGGCCGCGCCGCAGGCGAAGCTCGCCGGCAACGGCACCATCGAATTCGCTGCGGGCAGCACGCAACTCGGCGCGCTGGTCACGGCCAAGGCGGTGCCGCTGAGCGAGACCGCCCACCGGCTCAACGGCCGAGTGGTATGGGACGAGGACCGCACCGTGCGCGTGTTCGCGCCGCTCGCGGGCCGCGTGCAGTCCATCCAGGTGAAGCAGGGCGACGCGGTGAAGGCGGGCCAGGTCCTCGCGGTCGTGTCGGCGCCGGAGCTGGGCCAGGCCCAATCCGATGCGCGGCGGGCCGAGCAGGACGTGCTGCTCTCGCAGAAGGCGCTGGCCCGCGTGAAGGAACTCCATGACGCGGGCGTGGCCCCGGCCAAGGACCTGCAGGCTGCGCAGGCCGACGCCGCGCGCACCGAGTCCGAGCGTGCGCGCACCGCGGCGCGCCTGAAGCTCTACGGCGGCGCGGCCGGTGCCGTGGACCAGCAGTTCGCGCTGCGCGCGCCCATCGCAGGCGTGGTGGTGGAGCGCAACATCAACCCGGGCCAGGAGCTGCGCGCCGACATGGGCGGCGACCGCGGCCTGTTCACGATTTCGGACCCGGCGCGGCTGTGGTTCGTGCTCGACGCCGTGGAGGCGGACGTGCCCATGCTGAAGGCCGGCGGCGAGGTGAAGCTTGCTTCGCCGCTGCTCGGCGACGACGTCGTACCCGGCCGCCTCATGTACGTGGCCGACTTCGTCGACCCCCAGACACGCACCGTCAGGGCGCGCGGCACGGTCGACAACAAGGACCGCAGGCTGAAGGCCGAGATGTTCGTGACCGGGCTGCTGCGCGTCGAGTCCACGCCGGGCACCGTGGTGCCGGCGGAGGCGGTGTTCCTGCGCGGGGATACGTACTTCGTGTTCGTGCAGACGGCGCCCAGCCGCTTCACGCGGCGCGCGATCAAGGCCGGGCCCGCCCACGGCGACACCCAGGTGGTGCTCGACGGCCTCGCCCCGGGCGAGGTCGTGGTGACCGACGGCGCGCTGCTGCTCCAGCGCATGCTGGCCACCACCCGCTGAGCCGGCCGGATGATCCGCAAAGTCGTCTCGTTCGCGCTCTACCAGCCGCTCTTCGTGCTGCTCGGCACGATCCTGTTCATCGGGGCGGGCATCGCCGCCTTCAACGCGCTGCCGGTCGAGGCGTTCCCCGACGTGACCGACACGCAGGTCACGGTGATCACGCTGTACCCGGGGCGCGCGGCGGAGGAGGTCGAAAAGCAGGTGACGGTGCCGCTCGAAGTGGGCCTGTCGGGCCTGCCCGGCGCGGTGCGCATGTTCGCGCACACCCAGTTCGGCCTGTCCTTCCTGATCGTGACCTTCGACGACAAGGTGAACGGCTACTTCGCGCGCCAGCAGGTGGTGGAAAGGCTGCGCGAGGTCGACCTGCCCGAGGGCATCAAGCCCGAGCTCGCGCCTTTTTCCACGGCGGTGGGCGAGATCTACCGCTACCGCATGAAGGGCGACAGCCGCTCGGCCACGGACCTGCGCACCCTCCAGGACTGGGTCGTGCTGCGCCAGCTCAAGCAGGTCGCCGGCGTGGCCGACGTGGTGAGCCTGGGCGGCCTCATCAAGCAGTACGAGGTGCACCCGGACACCGCGCGCATGCGCGACTACAAGGTCACGCTGGCCCAGCTCTCGCAGGCCATCGAGCGGGGCAACGCCAACGCCGGCGGCAGCTACGTGGAGCAGGGCCGCCAGCAGTACCTGATCCGCGGCATCGGCCTGTTCACCGGGCCGGAGGACATCGAGAACGTGGTGGTCGCCGAGAAGGCCGGCGTGCCGGTGCTGGTGCGCGACCTGGCCAAGGTGAGCATCGGCGCGGTGCCCCGCCAGGGCGTGTCCGGGCAGGACGACGAGGACGACGTGGTCACCGGCGTGGTGCTTATGCGCCGCGGCGAGAACCCGTCCGGGGTGCTGAAGGGCGTGCGCGAGCGCATCGACCTCATCAACTCGACGATGCTGCCGGCCGGCGTCAAGGTGGTGCCGATCTACGACCGCACCTGGCTCATAGGCAAGACGCTGAAGACCGTGTTCACCAACCTGATCGAGGGCGCGCTGCTGGTGTCGGTCGTGCTGTGGCTGTTCCTCGGCAACCTGCGCGCGGCAGCCATCGTGGCGGTGACGATCCCGCTCGCGCTGCTCGCCACCTTCCTCGGGCTGACCTGGATCGGCATCCCGGCCAACCTGCTGTCGCTGGGCGCGATGGACTTCGGCATCATCGTCGACGGCGCGGTGATCGTGGTGGAGAACGTGTTCAGGAAGCTCTCCGAGGCGAGCCACCACCACCCCGACCTGGAGGAGTCGAAGAGGAAGCACATCATCCTCGACGCCGCGGTAGAGGTCGGCCGGCCGACGCTCTTCTCCATGCTGATCATCATCGCGGCGCACATCCCGATCTTCACGCTCGAGCGCCACGAGGGCCGCATCTTCGCGCCCATGGCCTACTCGGTGGTGTCGGCGCTGGTCGGCGCGCTGGTGCTCTCGCTGACGCTCGTGCCGCTGCTGTGCGCGGTGATGCTGAAGAAGAACCTGCCCGAGAAGGAGAACTTCATCGTGCACACGGCCAAGGCCGCCTACGCGCCCGCCCTCGCCTGGGCCCTGAACCACAAGCGCATCGTGCTGGGCACCGCGGCCCTGTCGCTCGCCGGGGCGCTCGCGCTGGTGCCGTCGCTCGGCACCGAGTTCCTGCCCGAACTCAACGAGGGCGCGGTCTGGGTCAACGTTCAACTGCCCAACAGCTCTTCGGTGACCGAGTCGCAGCAGCTCGCGCGCAGGATCCGGGACGCGATCCGCAAATCCCCGGAAGTCGCCGGGGTCACCTCCAAGGCCGGCCGTCCCGAGGACGGCACCGACCCGAAGCTGATCTCGATGGCCGAGTTCCTCGTCGACATGAAGCCCGAGGACCAGTGGAAGCGGGGGCTGTCCAAGGCGAAGATCCTCGAGGAGATCGAGGCCGAGGTCGTGAAGATCCCCGGCTTGAAACCCACCTTTTCACAGCCGATCCGCGACAACGTGCTCGAGTCGATCTCGCAGATCGACGGCCAGATCGTCATCAAGCTGTTCGGCGACGACCTCGACGTGCTGCGCGACACCGCGACCGCAATGCTGCGTCAGGTGGAGGGTGTTGAAGGCGTGGCGCGGGCCTTCGTCGATCGCCTGGGCGAGCTGCCGCAGATCCAGGTGCGGGTGGACCGCGCGCGCGCGGCCCGCTACGGGCTCAACGTGGCGGACATCCAGGACGTGATCGAGTCGGCGCTGGGCGGCAAGTCCGTCACCCAGATCTGGGAAGGCGAGCGGCGCTTCGCCGTCGCGGTGCGGCTCGAGGAATCCGAGCGTTCGCTGACGCGCATGCAGGGGTTGCTGGTCGCCACGCCCTCGGGCGCCTATGTGCCCCTGTCGGAGGTGGCGACGTTCCGCACCGTCAGCGGCAGCATGAACATCGCGCGGGAGAACGGCAAGCGCGTGCTGGCCATAGGCGTGTTCATCCGCGGCCGCGACATGGGCAGCGTGGTGGCCGACATGCAGGACCGGGTGGCGAAGAACATCAAGCTGCCGGCCGGCTACACGGTGAGCTGGTCGGGCGAGTTCGAGAACCAGGAGCGCGCGATGAAGCGCCTGTCGATCATCGTGCCGATCTCGATCCTGGTGATCTTCCTGTTCCTCTTCGACGCGTTCAAGTCGTTCCGCAGCGCGCTGCTCATCATCGCGAACATCCCGCTGGCGATGATCGGCGGCATCTGCGCGCTGTGGGTCACCGGCATCTACCTGTCCGTTTCGGCGGTCATCGGGTTCATCGCGCTGTTCGGGCAGGCGGTCCTCAACGGCGTGGTCATGGTCGCGCTCTACAACGAACTGCGGCAGCACGGCGCATCCGCCGTCGACGCCGTGATGCGCGGCTCGCTGCTGCGGCTGCGCACGGTTCTGATGACGGCGCTGCTCGCGAGCCTGGGCCTCCTGCCCATGGCCCTTTCGCACGGCATCGGCGCCGAGACGCAGAAGCCCCTCGCCGTCGTCGTCATCGGCGGGCTGGTGTCGGCGACGCTGCTTACGCTCTTCGTGCTGCCGGTGCTTTACGTGATCTTCAACCGGGTGCGCGGCAGCGCCAAATCGGGAGACCACCATGCAGGAGACCACCATGCAACCTGACCGGGCTGCGCGCCTGCTGATCGTCGAGGACGACAGCAGCCTCGCCGCGGGGCTCGCGCGCGCGCTGGGGCTCGAGGGCCACGCCGTGGAGCACCTGGAGTCGGGCGAGGCAGCGCTCGCCCGTGCCGCGGAGGCGGAATTCGACCTCGTCGTGCTCGACATCGGGTTGCCGGGCATCGACGGGTTCGAGGTGCTGCGGCGCCTGCGCCTTGCGGGAAACGCGATGCCGGTGCTGGTGCTGACGGCGCGCGATGCCGTCGGCGACCGCGTCCACGGCCTCGACCTGGGCGCGGACGACTACATGACCAAGCCCTTCGCATTGCCCGAACTGGCGGCGCGCGTGCGCGCACTGGTTCGCCGTGGGCATTCGGGTTCGTCCGTGCGCAGCAGCCACGGCCCGCTCGAACTGGACCGCGCTGGCCGGCGCGCATTCCTGGCGGGCAGGCCGCTGGAGCTCGCGGCGCGCGAATGGGCGGTGCTGCAGATCCTGCTGGAGAAGGTCGAGAAGGTGGTGAGCAAGGAGGCGTTCATCGAATCGCTCACCAACTGGGAGGAGGACCTGTCGGCCAACGCGATCGAGGTCTACATCTCGAGGCTGCGCGCGAAGCTCGAGCCGGCCGGCATCCGGATTCGCACCGTGCGGGGTTTCGGTTATATGCTTGAGGAATTCAATCCCATGGGCGCCTAGGCGCCTCCAGTCGAATGCACAAGTTTTCATGGCGCGAGCGCCGCTTCGCGCCGCTGGTCGTTCTTGCCCTTGCATTCTGCGTGGGATCGTTCGTGCTCCGCCTCGTGTTCGCCAACTCGGGCGGCGACCACCAGCCACTGGGAGCCGGCGAGGCCGTGGCTGCTTTCGGCCTCGGCCTGTATTTCGACCTCGCCGCGTACGTGTATGCCGCGGTCCCGATGGCGCTCTACCTCCTGCTCGTGCCCGGGCGCATCTTCCACAGCCGCTGGCACCGCCCGCTGTGGCTGGCGGGCTGTTGGGCGCTCGTGTTCGGGACGCTGTTCCTGTTCGTCGCCGAGTGGTTCTTCTGGCAGGAGTTCCGCACGCGCTTCAACTTCATCGCGGTCGACTACCTGCTCTACACGCGCGAGGTGATCGGCAACATCCGCGAGTCCTACCCGGTCGGGCGGATCCTCGCCGCGCTCGGCGTGCTGGCTGCCCTCATGGTGTGGGGCCTGAGGGGGCCGCTGCTTTCGCCCCTCGCCGTGCCTCGCGCCGCGGGGGAGAAGTTCCTTCGCCGCCTGTTGTGGGCCGTGCCAGTGCTCGCGGCCCCGCTGCTCGTCTTCAACGGGGTCGACCGCACGCAGCGCGACTTCTCGGCCAATCCCCTGGCCAACGAGCTGGCCGGCGACGGCCTCTACGAGTTCTTCTCGGCCGCCTACAGGAACGAGCTCGACTACGTGACCCACTACGCGAGCCTGGACCCGGCCAAGGCCCGCGCGCTGCTGCGCCCCCTGCTCGAGACGCCGCACGCGAAGCTCGCCAGCGGCAACCCGCTCGACCTCACGCGCGTGGTGAGCTACCCGCGCGACGAAAAGCGCCTCAACGTGATCATGGTGTCGGTGGAGAGCTTCTCGGCCGATTACATGGCGAAGTTCGGCAACGCCAAGGGGCTCACGCCGCGGCTCGACGCGCTGGCCGACAAGAGCCTGTTCTTCACGCAGCTCTACGCCACCGGCACGCGCACCGTGCGGGGGCTCGAGGCGCTCGCGCTCGCCTACCCGCCCACGCCCGGCCAATCGATCGTCAAGCGTCCGCACAACGAGGGCATGTTCACCGTCGGGGGGGTGTTCGCCTCCAAGGGCTACGACGTGCGCTGGCTGTACGGCGGCTACGCCTACTTCGACAACATGCGCGCGTTCTTCGAGGGCAACGGCTACCTCGTCGAGGACCGCACCGTGATCCCCAAGGAGAAGATCCACCACGAGAACATCTGGGGCGTGGCCGACGAGGACCTGTTCACGATGGCGCTCGACCGCGCCGACGAGTCGCACGGGCGCGGCCGGCCGTTCTTCCAGCAGGTGATGACGACTTCGAACCACCGGCCGTTCACCTATCCCGCGGGGCGCATCGACATCCCGTCCAAGTCGGGGCGCGACGGCGCGGTGAAGTACACCGACTGGGCGATCGGGGACTTCATCGAGCGCGCGAGGAAGCACGCCTGGTTCGACGACACCGTGTTCGTGATCGTCGCCGACCATTGCGCCTCGAGCGCGGGCAAGAGCGACGTGCCGATCAACCGCTACCTGATCCCGATGCTGGTCTATGCACCGAAGCATATACAGCCGCGCAGGGTCGACCGGCTGATGAGCCAGGTCGACGTGCCGCCTACGCTCCTCGGGCTGCTGAACATGGGCTACACCAGCCAGTTCCTGGGCTACGACCTGTTCGACCTCGAACCCGGGCGCGAGCGCGCCTTCGTCTCCACCTACCAGGAACTCGGGTTCATGCGCGGCGATGAGCTCGCCGTGCTGCGTCCGGGCAAGCGCGTGAGCGTCGTGAAGCCCTCGCCCGACGGGTCGGCCGTGCCGGCGAAGGCCAACCCTGTGCTGACCGACGAGGCGATCGCCTGGTACCAGTCCGCCTCGGCGCTCTTCGGCGAGCATCGCGACAGGCTGGCCGGCCGGAGGAACTAGAAGAGGGGCTGCCGCCCCTCCTCAAGGCCTCCCCGCCGGCTTCCACGCTAGGTGCCGGGCCCGCGCAGCGATATCATCGAACCAAACCCACGGAACACGCTCCAACCATTATGCGCATCCTGATCGTAGAAGACGACGCCTCCCTGGGCGCAGGCCTCGCCCGGATCCTCGAGGCCGAGGGCTTCGCCGTCGACGTCATGAGGAGTGGCGAGCACGCCGCCATGGCCGTGCGCCAGGAGCATTTCGACCTCGTGATCCTCGACGTGGGCCTGCCCGGCATAGACGGCTTCGAGGTGCTGCGGCGACTGCGGGCGGAGGGCGGGGCGATGCCGGTGCTGATCCTGACCGCGCGCGACGCGCTCGACGACCGCGTCCGCGGCCTCGACCTCGGTGCCGACGACTACATGGCCAAGCCCTTCGCGATGCCGGAACTCGCCGCGCGGGTGCGCGCCCTGGTCCGCCGCGGCCAGTCGCAGTCCGGGCCGCGCATCGTGCACGGTCCGCTGGTGCTCGACACCAGCGCGCGCCGAGCGACCCTCAAGGGCGAGCCGCTCGAACTTGCGGCACGCGAATGGGCCGTGCTCGAGGTGCTGCTCGCGCGTGTCGAGAAGATCGTCAGCAAGGAGGCGATCATCCAGGCCATGGCGAGCTGGGGGGAGGAACTGTCGCTCAACGCGATCGAGGTGTACGTGTCCCGGCTGCGTGCCAAGCTCGAGCCCGCGGGCGTGCACATCCGCACGGTGCGCGGCTTCGGCTACATGCTCGAGGCCTGCAAGGCCGGCTGATGGCGGGAAGCCTTCGCGTCACGCTGCTGCGGCTGCTGATCCCGCCGGTCGCCGTGATCCTCGCGGTCGGCTCGGTCGCGGCCTATTACCTGTCGATCGATCCGGCCGCCGACGCGTACGACCAGTCGCTGATCAACACCGCCATCGCCCTGTCCGAGCGGATCCGCATGCAGGAGGGCCGGCCCGTGTTCGACCTGCCGAGCGCGGCCGAGGCGGTGGTGCGCACCGACAAGTACGACAAGGTCTTCTACGCCGTGCGCGACCCGGATGGCCGCGTGTTCGCCGGCGACCAGGACATCCCGCCGCCGCCGCCGGGCCTCAAGCCCGAGGACGGCGTCGTCGCCTACGACGCGCCCTACCGCGGCGGCCGGATCCGCGTCGCCGCGCTGCTCGTGCCCTGTGGTGCCGGCACCTGCACGGTGAAGGTCGCGGAAACGCGCATCAAGCGCGAGATGCTGTCGCGCGACATCCTGATCGGCAGCGTGCTGCCGCAGGCGCTCCTCGCCGTGCTGACGCTCGTGCTGGTGTGGTTCGGCGTGCGGCGCGGCCTCGCGCCGCTCGCGCGGCTGTCGGACGAGATCCTCGAGCGCTCGCCGCGGGACCTGCGCCCGATCGACGAGGGCGGCGCGCCCGCCGAGGCCAAGCCCCTGCTCGCCGCGCTGAACAAGCTCTTCGACCAGGTGGACGAGGCCAACCGCAACCAGCAGAGGTTCCTCGCCAACGCCGCGCACCAGCTGAGGACGCCGCTGGCGGGCCTGCAGGCGCACACCGAGCTCGCGCTGGCCCAGCCGGTGCCCGACGCCTGCCGCGCGGAACTCGAATACGTGCACAGCGCGACCATCCGCACGGCGCGCCTCGCCAACCAGCTGCTGGCGCTCGCCCGCGCCGAGCCCGGCGGCTACCGGCCCGCGGGCTTCTCGGATTTCGACCTGCGCCAGGTGGTGGAGGAGTGCGCCGACGAATGGGTGCACCGGTCGCTCGCGAAGGACGTGGACCTCGGCTTCGACCTCGCGCCGGCGACCGTGTCCGGCGATGCTTTCCTGCTGCGCGAACTGCTCGTCAACCTGATCGGCAACGCGGTGGAGTACACGCAGCCGGGTGGCCACGTCACGGTCCGGACCGGCTTCGCCGAAGGCCATGCCTTCCTCGAGGTCGAGGACGACGGACCGGGCATTCCGGCGGAAGAACGCGGGCGCGTGCAGGAACGCTTCTACCGGCTGCCGGGGACGGCCGGGACCGGCAGCGGCCTCGGCCTCGCGATCGTCAGGGAGATCGCGCTTGCCCATGGCGCGCGGGTGGAGATCGGCGACGGACAGGACGGGCGCGGTTGCCGCACGCGCTTGATATTCGCCGCCACCGCCCCCATCTCCAGGCCGGCGGCTTGACCGACCCCGGGGGGCGTTCTACCCTCGGCGCAACGAAGGAGCACCCCCATGGATAGCGTAGACATCGAAGTCCTCCGCAGCGCACAGGCGTGGATGGCCGGCGGCCACCGCGTCACGCTCGCCACGATCGTGAAGACCTGGGGCTCGGCCCCGCGGCCCGTGGGCGCGCTGCTCGTGATCCGCGACGACGGCCTCGTGTCGGGCTCCGTGTCCGGGGGGTGCGTCGAGGACGACCTGATCGAGAAGGTGAAGGCGGGCGGCCTCGCGAAGGACAAGCCCGCCATCACCACCTACGGCGTCACCAACGAGGAGGCCAACCGCTGGGGCCTGCCTTGCGGCGGCACCCTGCAGCTGGTGCTGGAGCCGCTGACGGCGGCGAGCGGCGTGGACGAACTGCTGGAGACCATCGGCAAGCAGCAGCTGGTGTCCCGCCGCCTGGAGATCGAATCCGGCCGCGTCACCATGACCCCGGGCAAGTGGTCCGACATGCTCGAGTTCGACGGCAAGGTGCTCGCCACCGTGCATGGGCCGCGCTGGAGGCTGGTGCTGATCGGCGCGGGGCAGATGAGCCGCTACCTCGCCGAGATGGCGCGCATGCTCGACTACCAGGTCACGGTGATCGACCCGCGCGAGGAGTACTACTCCGGCTGGGACATGCCCGGGCTGGAAGTGAACCGCGGCATGCCGGACGACGTCGTCGCCGCGATGAACATGGACGGCCACAGCGCCGTGGTGGCGCTGACGCACGATCCCAAGCTCGACGACCTCGCCCTGATGGAGGCGCTCAAATCCCCGGCGTTCTACGTCGGCGCGATCGGCTCGAAGAAGAACAACGACGCGCGTCGCAAGCGCCTCGAGGAATTCGAGCTCTCGAAGGATGAGATCGCGCGCCTGCACGGGCCGGTGGGTCTCTACCTCGGCTCCAAGACCCCGCCCGAGATCGCGCTGGCGATCATGGCCGAGATGACGGCGGTGCGCTACGGCGTGCCCAGCGTAGGCTGGGAGGCTAAGGAGAAGTCGCGCTTCGCCCCCTCCGCCTGCGAAGTGGCGCCCGCAACGTCCTCGCCCACTTGAGCGGCATCACCGGGATACTGCTCGCCGCGGGATCCGCGCGGCGCTTCGGCGCCGACAAGCTGCTCCACCCGCTGCTCACCGGAATCCCGATCGCGGTCACGGCGGCGCGCACCCTCAAGGCCGTGCTGCCACGCTGCGTGGCGGTCGTGCGCCCCGGCGCGGACGCGCTCGCCGGACTGCTGCGTGCGGAGGGACTGGAAGTCGTCGTATGCCCCAACGCGGACGAAGGCATGGGCGCGAGCCTTGCCTGCGCGGCGCAGGCTGCGGGCGAGGCGGACGGGTACCTCGTGGCGCTGGCCGACATGCCGTACATCCGGGCCAGTTCGCTTGCCGCAGTGCGCGACGCGCTGGCCGGCGGCCCGGCGCTGGTCGCCCCGTACTTCCGCACGCGCCGGGGCCACCCGGTGGGCATCGCAGGGCGATTCCGTCCCGAGCTGATGGCCGCATCGGGTGACGAGGGCGCGCGAAAGCTGCTCGAACGCCACGCCGCGGACCTCGTCAAGGTGCCCGTCGGCGACCCCGGCGTGATCCGCGACGTCGACACCCCCGCGGACCTCGCGCCGCCGATCGCAACCTGAGGCCACCTGAGAGTCTCCGACCTGGAACCCCGAACATGAAACTCGACACCACGGCGCATGGCGTCTACGTCATCGCCCCGACGCCTTTCCACCCCGACGGCCGCATCGACGAGGCCTCGGTAGACCGCATGACCGACTTCTTCGTGCAGGCCGGCGCCACCGGGCTGACGGTGCTGGGCCAGCTCGGCGAGGCGGCCAAGATGGACCACGAAGAGTCGGTCGGTATCGTCAGGCGCGTCATCGGGCGCACGAGCCTGCCCGTCGTCGTCGGCGTGTCGGCGCCCGGCTTCGCCGCAATGCGGGCCCTGACGGCGGACGTCATGGCCGCGGGCGCCGCGGGCGTGATGATCGCGCCGCCCAACACGCTGCGCACCGACGACGCCATCGTGCAGTACTACGCCCAGGCTTCCGAGGCGATCGGGCACGACGTGCCTTTCGTGCTGCAGGATTACCCGCTCACGTTCTCCGTGCAGATGTCCCCCGCGGTGATACGGCGCATCGTGACCGACAACCCGGCGTGCAAGGTGCTCAAGCACGAGGACTGGCCCGGGCTCGAAAAGATCTCCACGCTGCGCGCCTGGGAACGGGACGGCTCGATGCGGCAGATCTCCATCCTGACGGGCAACAACGCGCTGTTCCTGGACTTCGAACTGGAGCGCGGGGCGGACGGCGCGAACACCGGCTACTGCTTTCCCGACATGCTCGCCGACGTGGTGCGCCTCTCGAAAGCCGGCCGGCGCGACGAGGCGCACGACCTGTTCGACGCGCACCTCCCCCTGATCCGCTACGAACAACAGCCCGGCCCCGGCCTCGCGGTGCGCAAGTACGTGATGATGCGCCGCGGGATCATCGCCTCGGACGCGCTGCGCCGGCCCGGCGGCGCGCTCACCCCGGCGGCCCGCGCCGAGGTCGACTACCTGCTGGCGCGGCTCGCGCTCAGGGATCCGCGCGCGCGCCTGTAGGCCGTCCCGTCCCCCTGCCGGTCGCATGAATTCTGGACTTTTTATCTTGAAGTCCACGCCAGGACTGACCTTCCGGGCAGTTTAGATACCGGAACAATGATATTCCATGGGGTGGCGCTCCCCGGCTGGTAAAATCCTGCATCCCCCTACAGAAGCCCGCCATGTTCCACGCCAACCTCCTCGCCCAGTCCGACCCCGAACTCTGGAACGCCATCCGCCTGGAAAACCGCCGCCAGGAGGACCACGTCGAGCTGATCGCCTCCGAGAACTACGTCAGCCGGGAGGTCATGCTCGCGCAGGGCAGCCAGCTGACCAACAAGTACGCGGAAGGCTACCCGGGCAAGCGTTACTACGGCGGCTGCGAGTTCGTCGACATCGCCGAGACCCTCGCGATCGAGCGCGCGAAGAAGCTGTTCGGCGCCGACTGGGCCAACGTGCAGCCGCACTCGGGCTCGCAGGCCAACCAGGCGGTGTACGTCGCCAACCTCAAGCCCGGCGACACGGTGCTGGGCATGTCGCTCGCGCACGGCGGGCACCTGACGCACGGCTCGCCGGTGAACCTCTCGGGCAAGCTCTACAACTTCGTGTCGTACGGGCTGAACGACAAGGAAGAGATCGATTACGACGCAGCCGAGAAACTCGCCGTCGAGCACAAGCCGAAGATGATCGTGACCGGCGCCTCGGCGTACTCGCTGCGCATCGACTGGAAGCGCTTTCGCGCGATCGCCGACAAGGTCGGCGCGCTGCTGATGGCCGACATGGCGCATTACGCCGGCATGGTCGCGGTGGGCCTGTACCCCTCGCCGATCGGCATCGCGCATTACGTGACCACCACCACGCACAAGACGCTGCGCGGCCCGCGCGGCGGCCTGATCCTGGGCATGGGCGACATCGCCAAGGGCCCGAACTCGGCGATATTCCCCGGCCTGCAGGGCGGCCCGCTGATGCACGTGATCGCCGCAAAGGCGGTGGCCTTCGGCGAAGCCATGCGCCCGGACTTCAAGGCCTACCAGCAGCAGGTGCTGGACAACGCCTCCGCCATGGCGACGGCGCTGACGGCGCGCGGCGTGCGCGTGGTCTCCGGCCGCACCGAGTCGCACATGATGCTGCTCGACCTGCGCGCGAAGAAGATCACCGGCAAGGACGCCGAAGCCGCGCTCGGCAGCGCGCACATCACCGTCAACAAGAACGCGATCCCGAACGACCCCGAGAAGCCCATGGTCACCAGCGGCATCCGCGTCGGCACGCCCGCCATGACCACGCGCGGCTTCGGCACCAACGAAGCGAAGATCCTCGCCGGACTGATCGCAGACGTGTTCGAGGCGCCGTCGGATGAGGCGAACCTCAAGCGCGTGCGCGGCGCCGTCGGCGAGCTCTGCGCCGCGTTCCCCGTCTACGGCTAGCCCACCGCGATGCGCTGTCCCTTCTGCGCCTCCGAGGACACCCAGGTCCTCGACACGCGCACCAACCCGGATACGAACTCGATCCGGAGGCGGAGGAAATGCGCGGCCTGCGACAAGCGCTTCACGACCTACGAGAAGGTCGAGCTGCGCATGCCGCGGCTGGTGAAGAAGGACGGCACGCGCACCGACTTCGAGCGCGACAAGCTGATGGGCAGCATGATGCTCGCGCTGAGGAAGCGCCAGGTCGCCACCGACAAGGTCGACCAGGCCATCGACCGCATCGAGGAAAAGCTGCGCGCCTCGGGCGAGCGGGAGCTCCCCACGGCCAAGGTCGGCGAGCTCGTCATGCGCGAACTCGCCAAGCTCGACAAGGTGGCCTACATCCGCTTCGCTTCGGTGTACCGCAGTTTCGATACGCCCGATGATTTCCGCGAAGCGGTCCTTGAAGTGAAGAAGCCGAGAAGGAAGTGACCGTTTTCAGTCCTGCCGACCAGGCCTACATGGCCAAGGCGCTGGCGCTGGCCCGGCTGGGCATGCAGACGACCACGCCCAATCCGCGCGTCGGGTGCGTGATCGTCAGGGACGGCGTCGTCGTGGGCGAAGGCTGGCACTACAAGGCCGGCGAGCCGCACGCCGAGGCGAACGCGCTCGCGATGGCCGGTGACAAGGCCAGTGGCGCCACCGTCTACGTCTCGCTCGAGCCCTGCAACCACCATGGCCGCACGCCACCCTGCGCCGAGGCGCTGATCCTCGCGGACGTGTCGCGCGTGGTCGCGGCAATGCGCGACCCGAACCCCGCGGGCGCGGGCGGCGGCAAGGCGCTGGAAGCCGCCGGCGTGCGCTTCGAGTGCGGGCTGATGGAAGACGAGGCGAGGGAACTCAACATCGGCTTCGTTTCGCGCGTGACGCGCGGCCGGCCCTGGGTGCGCCTCAAGGTCGCCGCGAGCCTCGACGGGCGCACGGCGCTGGCGAACGGCCAGTCGCAGTGGATCACGGGCGCGGAAGCGCGCAAGGACGGGCACGGCTGGCGCTCGCGCGCCTGCGCGGTCCTGACCGGCATAGGCACGGTGACCTCGGATGACCCGCAACTGACCGTGCGCGAGATCCCCACCGACCGCCAGCCGCTGCGCGTGATCGTCGATAGCCGGCTCGAGACGCCGCTGACCGCACGGATCCTGCAGGGCGGCCCCGTGCTGGTCTTCTGCGCGGTGGACGACGCGGAACGGCGCGCGGCACTGGAAGCGCGCGGCGCCGAGGTCGCGGTGATCGCCAACCCGGCCGGCAAGGTCGACCTGCCGGCGATGCTCAAGGCCCTCGCGGCCCGCGGCGTGAATGAACTGCACGTGGAGGCGGGCGTGAAGCTGAACGGGTCGCTCGTGCGCGAGGGCTGCGTGGACGAGGTCCTCATGTATTTCGCGCCATCGCTGCTGGGCGATTCGGCGCAGGGCATGTTCAGCCTCGCTGCGATGACCTCGCTCGACGAGAAGGTTTCGCTGGCGTATCACTCGGTCGACCGCGTGGGCGAAGACCTGCGCGTCGTCGCGCGGCTGAAGGCGCCGCGCTGATGTTCTCAGGGATCATCCAGGCCGTCGGTGCCATCGAAAAAATCGAGCCGCTGGAAAAGGGCGTGCGGCTGACGATCGAGGCGGGTTCGCTCGGTCTGTCTGATGCGAAGGTCGGCGATTCGATCGCCGTGAACGGCGCGTGCATGACCGCCACGTCGATCTCCGGCAGCCGCTTCACCGTGGACGTCTCGCGCGAGTCTTTGGACGTGACGGCCGGGTTGGGCGCGCCCGGCAAGGTGAACCTCGAGAAGGCCATGGCATTGGGCGACCGCATCGACGGCCACCTCGTCACGGGCCACGTCGATGGCGTGGGCGAGGTCGTTTCGTTCGAGCAGCTGGGCGAGTCGTGGCGGCTCGCGGTGCGCGCGCCGAAGGACCTGGGGCGCTTCATCGCGAAGAAGGGCTCGGTCACCGTGGACGGCGTCAGCCTCACGGTGAACCGCGTCGAGGACGATACCGCCGGGTCGACGTTCGAGGTCAACCTGATCCCGCACACGCTGGAGGTCACGACGCTGTCGCGGCTTAAGGCGGGGGCGAATGTGAACCTGGAGATCGACCTGATGGCGCGGTATGTGCAGCGGTTGCTGGAGGCGGGCGGGTCGCAGTCCTAGCGGGCCGCGACGTTCTCCCTCAACCCCGACTCGCGAAAGCCACGATCCCCGCCGCGATCAGCGTCACGCCCACGGCCCTTGCGCCGGACCACCGCTCCTTCAGCACGAACACGCCGATCAGGCACGCGAACAGCACGCTCGTCTCGCGCAACGCCGAGACCCCCGCGATGGGGCCATGGCTCAGGGCCCACAGCAGTACGCTGAACGCGGCGGTGCCAAGCAGCCCCGAGATCAGGGTCCGGCGCCATTCGCGCGCGATCGTCGTCCATAGGGCGCGGCCACGCGCCACGTTGGTGATGCCGACGAACGCCACGCCGTCGAGGATCATCAGCCAGACCACGAACGACAGCCAGTCGCCGGAGAGGCGCGAACCGTAGGCGTCCACGACCGTGTACGCCGCCACCATGAGTCCGGTCGCCGCCGCCGCGACCATCAGCGCGACGGTCGGCTTGCGGCCCTGCCCGTCGAGGCTCATCGCGAGGATCCCGCCCGAGACGAGCAGCACGCCGGCCGCCTGCCTTGCATCGGGCAGTTCCCCCAGCGCGAGGAACGCGATGAGTGTCGCGAACAGCGGCGTCAGCCCGCGCGCGATCGGGTAGGCCTGGACGAGGTCGCCATGCCGGTAGACCTGGGCCAGGCCGATCTTGTAGGCGTTGTGGAGGACCACGGAAAAGGCGAGCACCGGCCAGACGGCCTTCTGCGGGGTGTCGACCCAAGGCAGCGCCGCCAGCGAGAGGCATCCACTGACCACGTTCATGCCGGCAAGGCTGATCAGGCGGTCGCCGCTTGACTTGACCATGGCGTGCCAGGAGGCGTGCAGCAGCGCGGCGCCCAGCAGCATTGCGCAGATCGTGAGGTCCATGGTGCCCGTGGCTGTGGCGAAGGCGGGAGTTTGACGGCATTTGGCCGCGCTGCGCGCAAGGATGCGAAACGTTGCGCCCCCCGGGGCGCAAACCCTGTACTCTCCCCCGACAAGACCCAAGGGCAGGGCGCTGCCGGTTAGTAGCGCTCCCGACCCGGGCCGGCTACCCCAGGAGACCGCAATGCCCCGATTTTCCCGACCGCTGCTCGCGGCCGTCCTCGCGCTGTCCGCCACCTTTTCCACCGCCCAGGACTACCCCCGCAAACCCGTGACGATGATCGTTTCGGCCGCGCCTGGAGGCGGCCTCGACTTGATGTCGCGCACCGCGGCTAAGGCACTGTCGGAGGAATGGAAGCAGGCGGTGGTGGTCGACAACAAGGGCGGGGCGGGCGGCATCATCGGCACGGACCTCGGCGCGAAGGCCGCGCCCGACGGCTACACGCTGCTGACGGTGTCGATCAGCCATTCTACGAACCCGGTGCTGATCAAGAAGCTGCCCTACGACACGTTGAAGGATTTCACGCCGGTCTCGCTCTTCGCCAAGCTTCCCGTCGTGCTGACGGTGGCCAAGGGAATGCCGGCCAACAGCGTCGGCGAGCTTGTGGCCTACGCGCGCGCGAACCCGGGCAAGCTGAACTGCGCCTCGTCCGGCACCGGGACCTCGCAGCATCTCGCCTGCGAGATGTTCAAGAACATGGCGAAGGTGAACATCCAGCACGTGCCCTACAAGGCGATCGCCGCGGCGCAGGCCGACGTGATCGGCGGACGCATCGAAGTCATGTTCGACCAGTTCTCCACGGCGGTGCAGAACTCGAAGGTGGGCAGCGTGAAGGCGCTGGCGATCACGACGGCGGCGCGTTCCGCCGCCGCGCCGGACCTGCCGACGATGGCCGAATCGGGATTGCCCGGCTACGAGGCGGTGACCTGGTTTGCGATGTTCGGCCCCGCGGGCCTGCCGAAGGACCTGGCCGCGAAGATCGCCGCCGACCTCGCACGCGGCATGGCGAAGCCCGAGAACCGCGACCGGCTGGTGGCGCAGAACTTCGACCTCGTCTACGGCAAGCCCGAGGAGCTCGACGCCTTCCTCAAGGGCGAGATGGCGAAGTGGGGAAAGATCATCCGGGAAGCCGGCATCCAGGCCGACTGACCACTTACTTTCAGCGGAGGACATCATGTCGAACATTTCCATCCAGCGCGTGGGCTACTCGTGCGGCGCGCGGGTCACCGGCGTAGACCTCTCGAAGCCCCTGTCGGACGCGGACTTCAAGACGATCCACAAGGCGTGGATCGACCACCTGGTGCTGGTGTTCCCGGGCCAGAAGCTCGACCCTCATTCGATGATGCGGTTCACGCGCCTCTTCGGCGAGCTCGACGACTACGCGACGCAGCCCTTCAACCGCCATCCCGAGATCAACGAGGTGATGGTGCTGACCAACAAGCGCACCAACGGCCAGCCCTCGAAGACCTACAACGCCGGCCAGAACTGGCATACGGACCTCTCCTACACCCTGCGCCCCGCGAAAGCCACGGCGGTGTACTGCATGGAGAAGCCCTCGGTGGGCGGCGACACGATGTTCGCCAACATGTACGACGCCTACGAAACGCTGACGCCGAAGATGCAGGCCTTCCTCGAGGGGCTGGAGGGCGTGCATGACGCGAGCCTGATCGAGGGGCTCGACAAGCGCGGGCCCGAGGTGGCGAACGAGTTCCGGCGCCTGAACCCGCAGGTGGTGCACCCGGCCGTGCGGCTGCACCCGGAGTCGGGGAAGAAGGCGCTGTACGTCAACGAGCGCGTGCGCACTTTCCTCGGCCTGTCGGAAGCCGAGAGCAAGCCGATCGTGAAGTTCCTCTGCGACCATTCGGTGGCGCCGCGCTTCACCTACCGCCACTACTGGAGCATCGACGACTTCGTCATGTGGGACAACCGCTGCATGGTGCACCTCGCCGTGGGCGACTACGACCCCGGCGAGATCCGCCACATGATCCGCACCTCCTGCATGGGCGACTACGTGGGCCGCTACCTCGACCCCGCGGCCGCGGCCGCGCAGATGAAGGCGCCGCCCGCCGCCGTCGCGTCGAAGCCCGCCGCCGACGCAAAAGCCGTTGCCGCCCTCCACGACTAGGACACCTTCCATGCGCCCGATCGCGATTGCCTGCCTGCTCGCCGCTTCCGTCACCGCCGCTTACGCACAGGGCTACCCGACCAAGCCGATCCGCGTCGTGATCGGCTACGCGCCGGGAGGTTCGGCCGACGCCGGCATCCGGCCGCTGGCCAAGGTCCTCGAACCGCTGCTCGGCCAGCCGCTCATCATCGAGAACAAGCCCGGCAACGCGGGCGGCGTGGCCATGGAGTTCATCGCCAAGGCGCCCGCCGACGGCTACACGCTGTACTACTTCGACAGCGGGCCGCTCACCGTCGCGCCGCACCTGGCCAAGGTCGGCTACACGCAGGCCTCGTTCACGCAGCTCGGCCACGTGTGCGGCAGCGGCAGCATGCTGGTCGTGCATCCGTCGACGCCCTTCAAGACCGTGGCCGAGGTGATCACGGCGTCCAAGCGCGATCCTTCCAAGTGGAGTTACGGCACCTCGGGCGTCGGTGGCCCGCATCATCTTTCGGGCGAGTACTTCAAGAACGTGACCGGCGCGCAGCTGCTGCACGTGCCCTACAAGGGCGGCGGCCCGGCGATGACCGACCTGATGGGCGGGCAGGTGCCGATGCTGTTCTCCTCGCTCGGCCCCGTCGTGGGCGCGGCGAAGAGCGGCAAGGTGCGCCCGATCGCGGTGACGTCGCTCAAGCGCTCCGGCGCCTTCCCCGACGTGCCGACGATGGACGAGGTGGGGATCAAGGGTTTCGAGTCGACCGCGTGGTATGGCCTGCTCGGGCCCGCCGGGTTGCCCGCGGACGTTTCGGCGCGGTTGAGTCAGGCGCTGCTGAAGGCCGGCGAGGACAAGGTGCTGCAGGAGCAGCTCAACGCCACCGGCTGCGACGCGGAATTCCTCACGTCCGCGCAGACCGTCGAAAAGATCCGCGCCGACAGCGCCAAGTGGGGCAAGGTCGTCAAGGAAGCGAACATCAAGGTGGACTGATCCCGGTGCCTGCGGGGGCGTCGGGCCGCAGTTCGACTTCGATGCCCGACAGGCGCAGGTAGGTGGCGCCCAGCCGGGTGATCGGCCACCAGTCGTAGAGCAGCATCTCCATCGGGCGCCAGATCGCCACCCAGCCGAGGATCAGCAGTCCCTCGGACAGGACCTCGCCGAAAAGCGTGCCCGAATTGCGGAAGAAGAGCTGCCGCAGCAGGACGCACGCGAAAAGGAAGGACAGGCCGAGCGCGAGCGACAGGCGCCCCTCGCGCATGTGCAGCCTGCGCTTCCTCAGCGTTGCGGCGTACCGGTACTCGAAGAAGTGGTGGATCGACGCCTGCGTCTTCCTCGCCTGCGCCGCGGGGAGCGCCTCGCCGGGCAGGTAGATCACCAGCTTCAGCTGCGCCTCCGCCGGATGGTCCAGCAGGGAGTCGACGATGTAGTCCTCCGCCTCCTTGTCGAGGTCCTGCTCGTGGAAGGGCGAGGCGTCGAGTGAATTGAAGAGCTGCTCGATCCTCGTCAACCGGATCTCGATGAGCGTGAAGTGCCCTTCGCGCCTGTAGTGGAATGAGGGGCCGGACCGGAGGGCGTTGTCGTCCATCTTCGCGCATGCTACCCCACAGTGCGGCTCAGGGATCCAGCGAAGCCTTGTAGAGCTGGCGCATCGCCTCGTCCTTCTTCACGTCCTCGATCTCGCGCATGATGTCGCGCACGTCGACCGGCTTCTCGATGCGCTTGAAGCGGCCGGTCAGCACCGTGTCGGGCGCGAGCTTGCCGGCCTCGTACAGCGCCCAGATCTCCTTGCCGTAGTCGGTCGTGCGCAGCTCGGGGGCGAAGCGGCCGAAATAGGTGGCGAGGTTCTCGACGTCGCGCTCCAGCATCGCACCGGCGCCGATGTTGCCCGCGGCGTCCACCGCCTGCGGGAGGTCGATGATCACCGGGCCCGCCGCGTCGACCAACACGTTGTACTCGGACAGGTCGCCGTGCACGATGCCGGCGCAGAGCATCAGCACGACCTGCGTGATCATGAACTGGTGGTACTCGCGCGCGACCTCCGGCGCAAGCTCCAGGTCGTTCAGGCGCGGCGCGGCGTTGCCATCGGCGCCGGTCACCAGCTCCATCAGCAGCACGCCGTCGAGGAAGTTGTAGGGCACCGGCACGCGCACGCCCGCGGCGGCGAGCCTTTGCAGCGCGGTAACCTCCGCGGTCTGCCAGGCCTCTTCCATCTCCTGCCGGCCATAGCGGGTGCCCTTGGCCATCGCCCGGGCGCGGCGGCTGTTCTTGACGTTGCGGCCCTGGGTGTAGTCGACGGCCTGGCGGAAGGCCCGCTTCTCGGGCTCCTTGTAGACCTTGGCGCAGCGGATCTCGTCCCCGCAGCGCACGACGTAGACGACCGCCTCCTTGCCGCTCATCAGCTGGCGCAGGACCTCGTCGACGAGGCCTTCCTCGACGAGCGGCGCGATGCGTTTTGGGGTTTTGATGGGTGCTCGGGTGTGGGGAATTGCAAAAGCCATTTTACGCCATCCCCGGCGCCCGCCCGTTCACGGTATCCTGCCTTAACTGGGGAAGGCCGGGGGGCCGGGGACGATGGAGCGGATCGGGAAGTACGAGATCAAGGGGCTGCTCGGACAGGGCGCGACCGGGAGCGTCTACCTCGCCACGGACGGCTTTTCCACCTCCGACGTGGCGCTCAAGGTCATCAACCCGGAGATCTTCAAGGACCCCGATTTCGGCGAGGTCCACCGCGAGCAGTTCCTCAACGAGGCCTCGCTCGCCGGCAAGCTCAACCACCCGCACATCGTCGCGATCCTCGACGCAGTCGTGTCGGAGGAGGCCGGGTACATCGCGATGGAGTACGTGAAGGGCCACGACCTGTCGAAGTACGCGAACCCGGCGAACCTGCTTTCGGTGGGCGACGCGATCGAGGTCGGCTTCAAGTGCTGCGGGGCGCTGGACTACGCGTTCCGGCAGGGCGTCATCCACCGCGACATCAAGCCCGCGAACATCATGGTGGCCAGCGGCACCGACGTGAAGGTCACCGACTTCGGCGCCGCGCTGCTGAGGACCGGCAAGGGCAACACCACGGTCAGCATCGGCACGCCGGCCTACATGTCGCCCGAGCAGATCAACGGCGACGA
This sequence comes from Burkholderiales bacterium, assembly GCA_965279075.1. GTDB lineage: Bacteria > Pseudomonadota > Gammaproteobacteria > Burkholderiales > SG8-39 > SZAS-79. Next base: position 278,876 of record CBDIHI010000007.1, read on the forward strand.
GCTCACCCACAAGACCGACATGTACTGCGTGGGCGTCGTGCTCTACGAACTGCTCACCGGCGTGCGGCCTTTCGTGGCCGAGACCATGCCGGCGCTGATCAACAAGGTGCTGAGCGAAGCGCCGGTGCCGCCCTCGAAGCTCCGGGCGGGCCTCCCCCCCGGCCTCGACGAGCTGGTGCTGAAGGCGATGGCGAAGAGCCCGGATGAACGCTTCCATAGCTGGGCTGACTTTGCCCTCGAGATGGCCAACATCGGCAAGTTCAGCGTTTACCTGCACACGATTCCCGACATCGAGAAGTACGCGGCGCTGCGCTCGGTAGAGATGCTCGAAAAGCTGACCGACGGCGAGATCTGGGAGCTCGTGAAGGTGGCGCGCTGGACTCGCGTGCCGGCGCGCACCGTGATCCTCGAGGAGGACGCGGTGGGCGAATCGCTGCTGTTCCTCGCCAAGGGCGACCTCAAGGTCACCAAGCAGGGCCAGCTGCTCAACCTCATCAGTGCGGGCGAGTGGTTCGGCGAGATGTCCTACATCGGCGGCGGCGACATACACCGCCAGGCCACCATCGAGTCGATGACCGACGGCACCGTGGCGGAGTTTTCGGTCGCGGACCTCGAGACCACCAGTATGGGCTGCCGGCACCACCTGCTGCGGGCGTTGCTGAGGAACGTGGTGGACAGGCTGGTGCTGTCCAACGTGCGCGTGGCGAAGTCGGCGCGTTGAGGGTCCTTGCGGCCGGGCTGGGCTTCTTCCTTTGCCTGCCCGCGCTCGCGCAGGACCCGGCTGCGGCCGCACCGCGCGCCAGGCCCGTAAGGGTCATCGAGGTCAAGGGCCCCATCGGCCCGGGTCTCGTGCCCAAGGTACGTGAAGCACTGGAAGCTTCGGATCCCGACCGCCTGCCAGCGGGCGCCGTGCTGTTCCTCGACAGTGCCGGTGGCGACGGCATGGCCGCGATCGAGATAGGCAGGCTCGTGCGAGCGGCGAAAGCCCAGGTGTTCGTGCGAGGGAAATGCTGGAGCGCCTGTGTTCTCGTTCTTGCCGCGGGCGTGGTGCGCGGCGCGCCCGACCGCGCCGTGGGCATCCACCGTCCCCGCCTCACCACGTTCGTGAAGGACATAGGCGTGGTCGACATCAACCCGTCCTCGAACCCGAACGCCGCAAAGGCGCTGGAGATCGCCGACCGCAGGATCGCCGACTACCTGCACGACATGGGCATGCCCGATGCGCTCTACAAGGCGATGATGGCCACCCCCTCGGACCAGAACCGGCGACTCGGTGCGGAGGAGTTGCGCGAGTTCGGGCTGGCGGGCATTGAGACCGCGTACGGCGAGGCGCAGGCCGAAAGGGTGACTGCGCGCTACAAGGTGACGGCGCAGGAGTACGCGGCGCGTGCGCCCCAGGCGCAGGACAAGTGCCTTACCCCCACGGCGACCAGCGCGGAGTTTGTGCGCTGTTACAACAGGGTGCTGCGGACGGGGGAGTAGGGGGCTAGAGACCCAGCTTGTCCACGTAGCTGCACACCTCCCCCGGCACCGTGAACCACGCCTTGTTGCTCGAACGGATGTGTTCCAGCGCCCGGCGCAGGTGCCGCAGCCGGTAGGGCTGGCCCACCAAATACGGGTGCAGCGCGATGCCCATCACCAGCGGCTGCGCCTTCGACTGCATGACCATCTCGTCGAAGTTGTCGATGACGAGGTCGGCGAAATCCTTGCCGTCCATCTGCCGCGCGACGATCATCGGGATGTCGTTCACTTCCTGCGGGTAGGGGATGCACCACAGGGGCTTGCTATTGCGGGTGCGGAACTTCACCGGCTGGTCGTCGATGCACCAGTTGAGCGTGTAGGTGTAGCCGGCCTCGGCCATGAGGTCGGGCGTGGTGAGGCTCTCCGAGAGCCACGGCGACAACCATCCCTTGGGCGGCGTGCCCGATTCCTTCGCGATGCGGTCGCGGCAGTACTCGATGAGTTCCTTCTCTTTCTCTTCGGGCATCGTGCCCTGGCGGTCGGAGTTGGTGTGGCCGTGGCCGATGATCTCGTCGCCGCGGGCGACGAAGGCCTCCAACACTTCGGGGCAGTAGTCATAGAGCGCAGTGTTGGTCAGCACGCCGACGGGCAGCTCCAGCTGGTCGAATAGTTCGAGCAGGCGCCAGACGCCGACGCGGTTGCCGTAATCGCGCCAGGCGTAATTACTGACGTCGGGCTGGGGACTCTCCGGGCCGATGCGCGCCCCGAGGCCCTCGCCGAAATCGAAGTGCTCGAGGTTGAAGCCGAGGTACACCGCCAGGCGCTTGCCACCGGGGAAGCTGTAGTCGGGCCGGTGGTGGATCGGCGAGTAGTCGTAGCGGCCGTGGGTCCTGATCGGTCGGGTCATGCGGGTCTCCTTTTCCTTTATGCGCCGCCCAGGTAGGCGCGCTCCAGCACGGGGTTGTTCTTCAGCTCCTCGGCCGTGCCCGCGAACACGATCTTTCCCGAGGAGAGCACATAGGCGCGGTCGGCGAGCGAAAGCGCCATGCGCGCCATCTGGTCTACGAGCAGGATGGTGCGCCCTTCCGCGCGCAGCTGTGCAAGGGCCGCGAACAGTTCGTTGACGATGGCGGGCGCGAGCCCGAGCGAAGGTTCGTCGAGCAGCAGCACTTTCGGGCTTGCGGCCAGGCCGCGGGCGAGGGCGAGCATCTGCTGCTCGCCGCCGGACAGCAGCCCGGCACGGCGATCGCGCAGGGTGGCAAGCTTCGGGAACAGCCTGAACAATTCCTCGACGCGCGCGGCATCGAGCGCGGGTTTGCCGTAGGCGCCCAGGTGCAGGTTGTCCTCGACGGTCAGTTCCGGGAACACCTGCCGGCCCTCGGGCACGAGGGTGAGGCCCGTGCGTGCGATGGCGTGCGCGCTGGCGTGAGCGACCTCGCGGCCGGCGAAGAAGATGCTGCCCTCGATGGGCCGGTGCAGGCCGACGATGGCGCGCATCAGCGTGGACTTGCCCGCGCCGTTCGCGCCGAGCAGCGCGACCAGCTCGCCTTCGCGCACATCGAGGGACACGCTTTCGAGCACCGGAGCGGCGCCGTAGCCCGCGGTGAGGTTCTGAACGGCGAGCGCCTCGGTGCGGCGGCCTTCCGCGGGCGCGCGCGAAGCGACGGCCTCGAACTCGCCTTCTCCGAGGTAGGCGCGGCGTACCGCGGGGTTGCCCTGGACTTCGGCGGGCGTGCCCTCCGCGATCAGGCGGCCCGCGTCCAGCACGTAGATGCGGTCCGAGATCCCCATGACGAGGTGCATGTCGTGCTCGATGATCAGCACGGCGAGGCCGAGGCCGGCAATCTTGCGAAGCACCGCGCCCAGGCGGTCGGTGTCTTCGGACGACAGCCCGGCTGCGGGTTCGTCGAGCAGGATCACATCGGGCCGGGTGGCGAGGGATCGGGCGATCTCGACGAGGCGGCGGTCCACGTGCGGCAGTTCGCCCGCGGGGCGGTCGGCCGCACCGCTGTAGCCCACCCAGGCGAGCAGGGCGTCGGTGAGGGCGGTCGATTGCGCCGCCGGGTGCGTGCCTCTGCCGGACAGCGTGCCCCGGTGCAGCGCGACCAGCAGGTTCTCGCGCACGCTCATGCCGGAAAAGAGCTGCGAAGTCTGGAATGTCCGCGCGACGCCGGCGCGCGCTGCGGCGTAGGAAGCCGCGCCGGTGATGTCCGCGGCGCCGACCTTTACGCGCCCCGTCTCGGGTTTGTAGAAGCCTGAGACGAGGTTGAGCAGCGTGGTCTTGCCCGCGCCGTTCGGGCCGATCAGGCTCGTGACCTGGCCCGGGTGCGCGGCGAGGGACACGTCGTTGACCGCGCGGTTGCCGCCGAAACTCACCGAGAGGTTGCCCACCTCGAGCGGCGCGCCGCCGATGCGGGACAGGAAGCCTTCGACCAGCGCCTCGTCTGCCCGGGCGGGCGGCGCGGCCTTTGCGCTGCGCGAGAGGCGCTGCCAGAGCGCGGCGCCCGCGCCCGCGATTCCCGTCGGCGCGACCCACAGCACGAGCAGCAGCAGCACGCCGAAGAACATCAGCCGGTACTCCGCGAGCGAGGACAGCATTTCCGGCAGCAGCACGACGACCAGCGCGCCGAGCATCGGCCCGGTGGCGCTGCCCTGACCGCCGACGAGCACCATCAGCACGAACGTGATCGACAGGAAGAACGGGAACGACTCGGGGCTGATGAAGCCCTGCAGCGTGGCGAACAGCGCGCCCGCGAAGCCGGTGACCGCGGCCGAGATCGCAAAGGCCAGCGTGCGCACCGCGACGAGGTTGGCGCCCAGCGACTGCGCGGCGACCTCGGCGTCGCGGGTCGCGCGCATCGCGAGCCCCCAGCGCGACGAAGCGAAGCGCGCGAAGCCGTACAGCAGCAGCCCGGCGAGCACCGCGCTTGCGATGGCAAGCCCCTTGTCCGACAGGGGGCCATCGAACCACTCCGGCCGGGGGATGTTCATGAAGCCGTTCCAGCCGCCGGTCACGCCCTTCCACTCGGCCGATCCCTGCTCGATGACGAAGCCGAATGCGATGGTGACCATCGCAAGGTAGGGCCCGCGAACCCGCAGCGCCGGCACGGCCAGCAGGGCGCCCGCGCCGGCGGCGAGCGCAGCCCCGGCCAGCGCCGCGAGCATGAAGGGGACCTCCGCCTTCGCCGACAGGATGGAGGCCGTGTACGCGCCGATCGCGTAGAACCCAGCGTGGCCGAACGAGATCTGGCCCGCGAGGCCGAACAGCACATTGAGGCCGGTGGCGACGATCGCGCTGATCGCGATCGACCCGATGATCAGCAGGTGGTAGTTGTTGCCGTACGTGGCGCCAAGCGTCGCGGCGGCAACGCCGAGTACCGCGAGGACCAGGGTAGCGCGGTCGGTTTTCATACCTTCTTCACCGCGGCGCGGCCGAACAGGCCGTGCGGTTTCCAGGCCAGTGCGACGATCACCAGGGCAAACGACAGCATCTGCGTCCACGTCGAGCCGAAACCCGCCGTGATGACCGACTCCGCCGCGCCGAGCAGCACGCCGGCCAGCATCACGCCCCAGGGGTTGCCAAGCCCTCCCAGGATCGCCGCCGCGTAGGCCTTGATGCCGAAGAGCGTGCCCATGCCGGCGGACACCGTGTAGAGCGGGGCGATCAGCATGCCGGCGACGCCTGCGAACACCCCGGACAGCGCGAAGGCGCCGGTCACGACCAGCGACACGTTGATGCCCATCAGGCGCGCCGCGTCGCGGTTCTGCGCGACCGCCAGCATCGCCTTGCCCGCGCCCGAGCGGCCGATGAAGGAATTCAGCGCGATGGCGATGCCGAATCCCACCAGCGGGATCACGACTTGCAGCAGCGTCACGCGCAATCCCGCGAGCTCGAAGCCCTGGCTGGTAAGGATCGAAGCAGGCATGCCGCGCGGGTCCTTGCCGAACGCGAACAGCACGATGTTCTCGAGGATCAGGCCGAGGGCCACGGTGGCGAGCAGCCAGGATTCAGACCCGCGTCGCGCGAAGGGCCGCACGCCGATCGCCTCCACCAGCGCGCTCCAGGCCGCGCACAGCGCGAGCGCCAGCGGCGCGCCCACCCACATCGGCCAGCCGAGCTTCACGCCGAAGGTGAAGGCCAGCACCGCGCCCAGCATCAGCGTCGAGCCCTGCGCGAAATTCACCGTTCCCGATACGGCATAGGTGACGAAGAAGCCCAGCGCCGTGAGCCCGTACATGCTGCCCAGGCCCACGCCGGAGACGGCGGCAGAGAGGAAGGTATTCAGGTCCATTCGGGACGGTACGGCCGAAAAAAACAGGCCCCGTCGCGGGACGGGGCCGGGTGGATCGAAAGCGAGGGGCTACTTGACCGGGACGATCTTCGAGCCGTCGAACCTGACCATGATGTAGTCGTCGGGCGCGAGGCCTTCGTGGTCGTCGGGTCCGAAGGGCTTCTTGTAGGTCTTGATGAGTCCCGGGTACTCGCCGATGGATTCGAGGGCCTTGCGGATCGCCTCGCCATCGGTGCTCTTCGCCGCCGCAATCGCGTGCGCGACCAGTTGCATGGCGTCGTAGGCGTTCGCGGTCCCGACGGGCGCCAGCACGTCGGACGGGCTCTTCACGCCGTACTTCGACTGCAGCGCGGCATAGACGCGCTTGCCGGTGTCGTTGAGGGTGCCGGCGAAGCTGTAGGTCTGCACGAAGTGCGCGTCGCCGGCCGTGGGGCCGACGAGTTCGTCGAAGCGCCCGCCCGAGATGCCCCAGTGGGAGACCACCGGCACCTTCCAGCCCATGCGCTCGCGCGCCTTCATCATCTGCGCCCCGGGCGCGGCGTTGGCCACGAGGATCAGCGCGTCGGCGCCGGCGTTCCTGAGGCGCGTGAGCTGGGCGGTCATGTCTACGTCGGTGGCCTCGATCTTCTCGATGCCGGCGATGGCTATCTTCGCGGCCTCGGCGGCAGCCTTGAGGCCCTTCTCGTTGGACTCGCCCCAGGGGTTGTTGATCAGGACCAGCCCCGGCTTCTTCACGCCGTAGGTCTTCATCGCGTAGCTGACCAGCTTCACGTCGACCAGGTTGTCCTGCGCCGAGACGCGGAACACGTAGTTCGGCTTGGCCCCGTTGACGGTGATGTTGGTGGCGGCGGCCCAGACGCCCATGAAGGGGACTTTCTCCTTGTTGGCCACCGGCACGATCGCGAGCGACACCGGCGAGTCGATGCCGCCGAAGAGGGCCGCGACCTTCTCGTTGGAGATGAGCTCCCGCGCGGCGGCGAGGCCCTTGGGCGGGCTGGACTCGTCGTCGCGGCGCACGAGAACCAGCTTCCTGCCGAGCACGCCGCCCTTGGCGTTGATCTCGTCGATGGCGATCGTCAGGCCACGGGTGATCGCCTCGCCCGATTGGGCGGATTGGCCGGTCAGCGCGGCCACGAGGCCGATCTTGATGTCCTGGGCGAGCGCGCTGCCGGCGACGGCGAGGCCGGCTGCGAGGATGAGTAGTCTTGCGTGCTTGGGCATGGTGTCTCCTGGGGTGGTGCGAACTGGGTCACGTGCTGTTTGCAAGCGCCATGCCACTGGGGGAAACGCATCCGGCTGGGGCAGCCTTCAGGGTGGCCGCACGAACTCGGGGCATTGCGCAGTGCCACGGCACAAGAATGGTGCGCTGGATGGCGGCTGTCAATCCTGCGCCGCGGGACGGCGGGCCGGGAACGGGGGTTGCTTTGCTTGAGGCCATGACCAAAGCCGTCCCGCTGATCGACCTGTCCGCGTATTACGCCAACCCCCGCGACCCGCTGGCGCTCAAGGCGCTGCTTGCCCAGGTCGACCGGGCACTGTGCGAGATCGGTTTCCTCTGCGTGACCGGCCACCCGGTGCCCACCGTGGCGGTCCTCGCCGCCCAGGAGGTGACGCGCAGGTTCTACGACAGCCCGCCCGAAAACAAGGAGGCCGCGCGCGCCGTGAAGCACAAGACGCGCGGATACACGCCGCTCGGCGACCATTCGCTGTCCTATTCGATGAAGGGTGAGGGCGAAACGAAGGATGAACGCGGCCCGGCCGACCTTTTCGAGCGCTACCGCATCGGCCCGTTCGGCTTCCCCGACGACGAGTACCACCGCTCGCGCGCCGAGGGGGCATACGCGCCCAACGTGTGGCCGGGCCACCTGCCCGAATTCCAGGCCGTGCTGTCGGACTACTACCGCGGCATGAGCCTGCTGTCGCGGGACCTCCTGCGCGTGTTTGCCCTGGCGCTTGGGCTCGAGGAGCGCTGGTTCGACGGCCGGATCGACCGTGAGATGTCGTCGCTGTGCCTGAACCATTACCCGGCGCCCTCCGGGCCGCCGCTGCCGGGCCAGTTGCGCGCCGGCGCCCACACCGACTACGGCACGCTGACCGTCGTCGCGCCGACCGGGGAACCCGGCGGCCTGCAGGTGAAGGTACGCGGCGGGGATTGGGAGGACGTGTTCGTCGCGCCCGGCACCTTCGTCGTCAACATCGGCGACATGATGGCGCAGTGGACCAACGACCGCTGGGTGTCCACGCTGCACCGCGTGGCCAACCCGCCGATGGATTCAGCCGTGCCTACGCGCAGGCTTTCGCTGGTCTACTTCCACCAGCCCAACCCGGACGCGGTCGTGGAGTGCATCCCGACCTGCCGGGACGCCCAGCGTCCGCCCAAGTATTCACCCGTCACCGCCGGCGACTACATCTCGCGCAAGATCAACCTGCATTTCCAGAGCTACCGCGCGGCCTGAGCGGTCCTCAGCGCTTCATCTGGTTGATCTTCCCCGCGCGCGCGGCGAGCGTCGCGGCCTCGGCGCCCTGGCCGAGCTTCGCGAGCACGGCGGCGAGCGCCTCGAGCGTGCGCCCGACTTCCGGGTGGTTTGGCCCCAGCGTCGACTCGCGCACTCGCAGGGCTTCGCGGTAGAGCGCCTCGGCGCCGTCGTTGTCCCCCTGCAGCGCGTAGACCGAGGCCGCGCCGGCCAGCGACTCCGCCATCCGCGGGTGGCCGCGGTCGAGAGAATCGTCCACGGCGGCGGTGGCGCGCTTGTACAAGGCAAGCGATTCGTCGAGGCGGCGCTGCTCGCGGTAGACCTCCGCCAGCCCGGTGAGCGCGCTGGAAAAGAGCGGGTGCTTGCCGCCGAAGTTCTTTTCCCCCAGCGCGACCGTCCGCTTGTAAATCGCCTCGGCCTCGGGAAAGTTCCTTTCCTGCAGGTACAGCTCGCCGAGGTTGTTCAGCACGCGTGCGACCTCGGGGTGGTCGGGGCCGTTGGCTTTCTCCTCGATGGCGAGGGCGCGCTTCAGCATTGCCTCCGCCGCCGCGCCGCGGCCCTGCAGGGCCGACACGCGCGCGAGCGCGGACAGCGAGAGGGCGACCGCGGTGGAGTCGCCTCCGACTTCGCGCTCGCGGATCGCGAGGCCGCGCTTCAGCAGGGCTTCGGCTTCGTCGTGGCGCCCCTGCATCATCCGCATCATGCCGAGGTTGGTGACCGACTGCGAGACCAGCCGGTGGTCGGGGCCGAACGCCTTCTCGCGGATCGCGAGCGAGCGCTGGAAGAGCTCTTCCGCCTCCTCGAAGCGCGCCTGCATGCGGAAGCACTCTGCGATGCGGTTCAGGAACAGAGCGGCCACCGGATGGTCCGCGCCGAACCGGCGCTCGGCGAACGCGAGCCCGTCGCGCGCCACCTTGATCGTCTCGTCGTACTTGCCCTGCTGGAACAGGGCCAGGGCTTCCTCTCCCAGCTTCTGCGCGGGGCCGCTCGGTGCGGGACCGCCCGGGCCAGGGCCACGCTGCGCGTAAGCTTGCGCGCATGCGAAGAAGGCGGAAAAGACTACGACTGCAAGAGCTATGGTTCGCGATGTCATCGTGTGTTTTCGGGCGTGCGGCCGGGCCGTCGCAGGGTCGGGCGCGGGATTAGAATCGGGTTCATCCTGCGAAGCGGAGTATACGAGATGAGCGAACCCAGATCCCCGGCGATGCCCGCCGGCGCGCCGAACCTGGCCGAGATCCTGATCCAGACGAAGGACGTGCCCTGGCGCGCGAAGTCGCTGAAGGGCCTGCACGAGAAGATGCTGTGGCGGGACGAGGCGACGGGCGCCACGATCTCGCTCAACCGGTTCGAGAAGGGCGCCGGCATCCCGAAGCCGCACTCGCACGCCTCGAACCAGTTCATGTTCTGCCTCGAGGGGAAGTACGAATACACCGCGACCAGCACCGTGCTGACGCCGGGGTGCTTCTACTGCAACCCCAAGGGCAACGTGCACGGCCCCACGATCGCGCACGAGGAGACCATCCTCGTCGAGATGTACGACGGCCCGCACTACCCGCGGGTGCCCGACTGGTACACGGACCCGCAAGATGCCCGCTGAGGCATCCGCGGCAAGGATCTACCTCGACTACACGCAGGCCGAACTCGACGCCGCCTACGACCAGCGCGTCTACGCGCCCAACCGCGAGGAGATCGTCGCCTGGTACGCCGCCGAAAGCGCCAGCGTCCGCCAGAAGCTCGAACTGCGGCGCAGCGTGCCCTACGGCCCCGGCGAGGACGAAACGCTCGATATCTTTCCCGCCAAGCAAAAATCGGGGTCAGAGTCGAATTTCCCCTCGCCGGTCCACATCCATATCCACGGCGGCCGCTGGACGCTGTTCACCAAGGACGAGGAGTCCTTCATCGCGCCGACCTTCGTCGATGCAGGCGCTGCGTACGTGGTGCCGGATTTTTCCAACATCCCCAAGGTGCGCATCCCTGAGATGGTCGCGCAGGTCGGGCGCGCCATCGCGTGGGTCTACCGCAATGCCGCGAGCTTCGGCGGCGACCCGGACAGGATCCACCTCTCCGCGCATTCGTCCGGGTCGCACCTCGCAGGCGTCGCGCTGCTGACCGACTGGGAGAAGGAGTTCGGGATTCCCGGTGACGTGGTGAAGAGTGCGTTGCTGGTGTCGGGCATGTACGACCTGCGGCCGGTGATGCTGTCGGCGAGGAGCAACTACGTGAAGCTCTCTGAGGAAGAAGTGCTTGCTTTGAGCGCGATCCTGCAACCCCAGAAGCTCCGGACGCCGCTGACGCTCGCCAACGGCGGCAAGGAAACGCCCGAGTTCAAGCGCCAGCCGAGAGCGTACGCCGAGGTGCTCGAGGCCGCCGGCAAGCCGCACCGGCTCATTGAACTGCCGGGCCTGAACCACTTCGAGATGCTGCGGGAGCTCGGCGAACCCGCCAGCGCGCTCGCCCGGCTCGCCGTGCAGATGACGGGTGCTTCCTAACCCCCCCCCGGGTATCCGCTTGCGGAACAGTGGAGTTGCACCGCCCCCGCGGTTGCTAGAATGACCCATCGAGGGAGGCAAACAATGAAGCTGGCGGTTTTCGAAGCGCCCGGCAGGCCCGGCGTGCGCGTCGGCCTGGCCGAGGGCGACACGCTCTACGACGTGAGCGAAGCGGTGCCCGGACTGGACGAAGGCTGGCCGCCGGTGTTCATGTCGCGGCTGATCGCGCAGTGGGACTCGGTCGGGCCGCGCATCCGCGCGCTGCGCCCGAAAGCAGCCGCAATTGCGCTCGGCAGCGTGAAGCTGCTCGCGCCCGTGCCTTTCCCAGGCACGGTGATTGCCGCCCCCGCCAATTATAAGAAGCACGTAGGCGAACTCGGCGACCGCGGTGTGACCAAGGCGGGCAATTCGGCCAACGAGATCGGCTTCTTCCTGAAGACTTCGTCGTCCGTCTGCGGGCCGCAGGACACGATCCTGCTGCCCAAGGGGTCCACCAGGCGCTTCGACCACGAGAGCGAACTCGCCGCGGTGATCGGCAAGCGGTGCCGCAACATCCCGCGCGCCGAGGCGCTCGGCTACGTGTTCGGGTATTCGTGCCTGATGGACATCACGATGCGGCTCGAGCCCGGCGCGCCGCCCGAGGAGCGTCCCACGCGCAAGTCCTTCGACACTTTCACGCCGCTGGGACCGTGGCTCGTCACCGCCGACGAGATCGCCGACCCGCAAGCTCTTACGAACCAGCTCTGGGTCAACGGCGAGCTGCGCCAGTCGGCCAACACCCGCGACATGACGGTAGGCATCGCCGCTCTGATCGAGTTGATCTCTTCGGTGATGACGCTGAACCCCGGTGACGTAATCGCCACGGGGACGCCCGAGGGCGTGGGCCCGATCCGGCCCGGCGACAGCGTGAAGATCGAGATCGCGCAGGTCGGTGGCATGACGCTGC
>CBDIHI010000008.1:0-195000 GCA_965279075.1 Burkholderiales bacterium
CGCGACCTTCGCGTAACGGTCCATGTCCTGCCGCACGTGCTTGTCCAGTTCCGCGAGCGAGAACGGCTTGCCCGGCTGGCTGCCGGACTTCACCAGCCGGTCGATGACCTCGGGCGACTTCAGCGCGGAGGCGAATTCCCCGTGGATACGGTCGAGTACGTCCTTCGGGGTCTTCGAGGACACGAAAGCGCCGAACCACGGCACCAGCAGCGCGTCCGGGTAGCCGGCCTCGGCGATCGTCGGCATTTGCGGCAATTGCGCCAGGCGTTCGCTGGTGAACGTCGCCAGCGGCTTCAGCCGGCCCGACTGGATGTGCGCCTGCACCAGGCCGACCGAAGGCGCCATGAACGACACCTGCCCGTTGATGAGGTCGGGAATCGCCGGCGGCTGGCCCTTGTAGCCTATGCCGACCATGTCGAGGCCGGCGACCTGGCGCAACAGCTCGGTCTGCATGTGGTTCGACGTGCCCGAGCCCGGGTTGACGAAGTTCAGCTGGCCGGGCCGCGCCTTCACGTAGGCGACGAACTCCTTCAGCGTCGAGACCGGCAGCGCGGCCGGCACCACGACGATGTTCTGGGTCCATACGATGAGGGCCCACGCACGTGAAGTCCTTCAGCGGGTGCCACGGCAGGTTCGTGTAGATCGCCGGATTCGACAGGATCGCCGGGCCGCCGATCAGCCAGGTGTAGCCGTCGGGCGCGGCCTTGGCGACCGCCTCGATGCCGATGTTGCTGTTCGCGCCCGGACGGTTCTCGATGATGACGGGCTGGCCCCAGCCCGAGGCGATCTTCTCGGTGACCGCGCGGCCGACGATGTCGACGATGCCGCCGGCCGGCAGCGGCAGCACGACCTTCACCGGCTTGGACGGGTAGGCGCCCTGCGCGCAGGCCAGCGCGGGAACGGCCAGCAAGGCAAGGCCCAGCAGGCGGGTGGCGAAGCGCATGGCAATCTCCTCATTATTATCGTTCGAACCGCCAGTCTAAGGCCGCGAGCCATTGCGTAGAATGCACATGTCGAAACGAGGAGCCCGCATGGCGACCGATCCCGCTGACCTTTCTGCCACCGAACTGCTCGCGGCCTACCGCGCCAGGCGCTTGTCGCCGGTCGAGGCGACACGGGCGGCGCTCGCCCGTGTCGAGGCACTGAACCCGGTCCTCAACTGCTTCTGTTACCTCGACCCGGAGGCCGCGCTCGCCAGCGCCAGGGCCTCCGAGGCCCGCTGGATGAAAGGCGTGCCGCAAGGCCTCGTCGACGGCGTTCCGACGTCGATCAAGGACCTGCTCTACACCAAGGGCTGGCCTACGCTGCGCGGCTCACGGACCATCGACCCGAAAGGCCCGTGGAACGACGACGCGCCCGTGGTGGCGCGGCTGCGCGAACACAACGCGGTGATTTTCGGCAAGACCACGACGCCCGAGTTCGGCTGGAAAGGCGTGACCGACAACACCCTCACCGGCATCACGCGCAACCCATGGAACCCGGCGAAGACCCCGGGCGGCTCCTCGGGCGGCAGCGCGGCGGCGGTCGCCTCGGGCATGGGCCCGCTCACCGTAGGCACCGACGGCGGCGGTTCGATCCGCATGCCCTGCGCGTTCACCGGCCTTGTCGGCCTCAAGCCCACGTTCGGACGCGTGCCGGCCTGGCCGCTGTCGCCCTTCGGCACGGTGGCCCACGTCGGCCCGATGACGCGCACCGTCGCCGATACCGCGCTGATGATGAATGTCCTGTCGCTGCCGGACGCGCGCGACTGGCACCAGCTGCCCCATGACCCGCGCGACTACCGGATCGGGCTCGATGACGGCGTGCGCGGGCTGCGCATCGCCTACAGCGCGGACCTCGGTTACGCCAAGGTCGACCCGGAGATCGCCGCAATCGTGAAAGCCGCGGCGCTGCGCTTCGCCGAGCTCGGCGCCTTCGTCGAGGAAAAAGACCCCGGATTCGAGCCCGCGGGAGACACCTTCGCCAGGCACTGGTTCCCGGGCGCGGCCTACCTGCTCTCGACGATCCCGCAGGAAAAGCACGCGCTGATCGATCCCGGCCTCGTGGACACCGCGCGCCAGGGCGCGGCGTTCAGCGCGATGGAGATCCTCGCGGCGGCGCAAAAGCGCGGCGCGCTGGGCGTGCACATGCAGCTCTTCCACCAGGACTACGACCTCCTGCTGACGCCGACGCTGCCGCTGGCCGCCTTCGAGGCCGGCCAGGAAGTCGCCGACCTGCTGGAAGCAGAAGCGCTGGACCGACTGGTCGCCGTTCTCGTACCCCTTCAACCTGACCCAGCAGCCGGCCGCGACCGTGCCCTGCGGACTCACGAAGGACGGCCTCCCCGTGGGCCTGCACATCGTGGGCCCGCGCTACGCCGATGCGCTGGTGCTGCGCGCGGCGCGCGCGTTCGAATCGATCTCCCCCGCCCTGTCCCCCGATCTTTCAAAACTGAAGAAGTGACCCCCCAATGTCCCGTCCCGCATCTCGTCCCAAGGTCGTACTCACCAACCCGTCGGTCCCCGTCGGCGAAAACATCATCCGCGAAGTGGCGGACCTGCTCATCGCGCCCGATCCCGGCTTCGACACCATGCGCTCGCTCATCGGCGACTGCGACGTGCTCGTCGTGCGCGCCAAGCTCCCCGACGACCTGTTCGAGCGTCCCAACCGCGTCAAAGGCGTTGTACGCCATGGCGCGGGCGTGGACCTGATCCCGATGGAATCAGCCACGAAACTCGGCATCCCCGTGGCCAACGTGCCGGGCGTCAACGCGCAGACCGTGGCGGAACACGTCGTCACCACGATGCTGATGCTCGCCCGCGGCACGCACCGCATGGACGCACTGGTGCGCACCAAGGGCTGGGACACGGCGCGCGCGATTTCCGACACGAGCATGGAACTCTCGGGCAAGACCGTCGGCATCGTCGGCGTTGGCGCCATCGGCAGGATCGTCATGAAGATCTGCCACCACGGCTTCGGCATGAAGGCGATCGGCTCCCAGCGCACCATGGCCAACCTGCCCAAGGAAGTCACCGGCGTTTCGCTCGACCAGCTGTTCGCCGAGAGCGATTTCATCGTGCTCGCCTGCCCGCTGACGGCCGAGACCCGCGGGCTTGCAAGCAAGGCGCGCATCGCCAGCATGAAGAAGGACGCGGTGCTCGTGAACGTGGCACGCGGACCGGTCGTCGACGAGGCCGCGATCGTCGCGGCGCTGCAGGCCCGCTCGATCCGCGGCGCAGCACTCGACGTGTTCGACAAGCAGCCGCTGGCGATGGATCACCCGTTGATGAAACTCGACAACGTCGTGATCACGCCGCACCAGGCCGGCCTGACCGTCGAAGCGGTGGAGCGCATGAGCGAGATCGCGGCACAGGAAACGGTGCGGATCCTGAAGGGAGAAAAGCCCGTGAACTTCGTGAATCCCGAGGTCTGGGAGCGCCGCGCGCATCGCCATCCTGCTGCTTGATATACCAATAACGGTATTCATATTACCCGGAGGACGGCCCCTGTAGCCGACTTCCGGTACTAATTCTTCAGGATTCAGGCGGGTTTGCGGCGTGCAGCGCGTCCCGGACGAGTGCGTATTCCGCATCCAGCTGCGCGACCGCTTCGCGCGCCACGCCGAACTCTTCCCGCCTCGCGGCCCCCTCCAAACGTTCTAGAACTCCGGCCAACCGCGCCGCGCCTACATTGCCTGCCGAGCCCCTCAATGCATGGGCGCCATCGGCCAGCGCCCGGCCCTCCCCGGCCTCAGCAAGCTCCCGCAACTGCCTGAGCCGCCCTTCGGCGCCGGCCAGGAAGGCCCTGATGAACCCTGCAAAGACGGCGCCGCGCCCCTGGTCCAGGTTCATGAGGTCCGCGACCTGCCTGGCATCGAGGATGGAGATTTCTTCTTTTGGCATGGCGGGATTATTCTACCTGCGCCATGCCAAAAGCAAGTTCCCCGATTCCAGGGTACGGCCCGCGCCTGAAAGTCACCGCGGAGGACCTCGCGCGCACCCGGCCGGAGCGCGTCCGTTTCGCCTACAGCGAAACCCGCCTCGCGATCGCGCTGGTGGCCCCCGTGGTCGCCATCGTGTGGCTGTTCCTGCGCGACGAGGTCGAAGACCACCGGATTGCGGCATGGTGCATCGCGCTCGCTGCCGCCTACGGCGCGCGGCTCCTCGCGGGCGCCATCCATTCCCGCATGCCGCCACAAGGCGATCCCGCACAGGAGTTCGCGTGGACCGCAGTGTTCCACGTCGCCGTGGCGGCTTCGGGCTTCGCCTGGAGCCTCCTCGTCTGGCACGTGCTCGAGAAGGCGCCGCCGGTGCTCCACCTGTCCGGCGTCACGATCCTCGTCGCCGTCGCGGCCGCCGGCCTGCGCGGGCTGTCGACGCTGCCGCTCGGCTACACGCTGTTCGCCGGCGCGATGCTTGCGCCGGTTGCGGTGCCTTCCATCGCTTCGGGCGGCTTCACCGGGGTGATGCTGGGGGCGACGCTGACGCTGTTCCTCGCGGCCATGGTCGCCATGGCGCAGAGTTCGAGTGCGGAGTTCATCCGCCGCTCGGTGCTGCAGTCGGACCTCGCCGAGCTGCTGGGCAAGCACCAGGAGGCCAAGCAGGCGGCCGAAGCCGCGAACCAGGCCAAGAGCGACTTCCTCGCCAACATGAGCCACGAGATCCGCACGCCGATGAACGCGATCCTCGGCATGACCCACCTCGCGCAGCAGGCACGACCGGCGGCGCCGGTGGACGGCTACCTCGGGAGGATTTCCGTCGCGGCCGATACCCTGCTGCGCATCATCGACGACATCCTCGACCTCTCCAAGATCGAGGCCGGCAAGCTGTCCATCGAGCCGGTGGCGTTCGACCTTGCGCAGATGCTTGCCGGCGTGCGCTCCATCGCGTCGGTCAGGGCCGAGGAAAAGGGCCTCGCGTTCCGCCTCTCGGTGGCGCCCGGCGTGCCGCGCGCGGTGCTCGCCGACCCGGTGCGGATCGGCCAGGTGCTGGCCAACCTCTGCGCCAACGCGGTGAAGTTCACCGATCGCGGCGAAGTGGTGCTGTCCGTGGGATGCCAGGGCATCGACGCGGGCTCCGTGACGCTGGCCTTCGCCATCGAGGACACCGGGATCGGCATGAGCGAAGCGCAGCTGGCCGGCCTGTTCCAGCCTTTCACCCAGGTCGACACCTCCAGCACGCGCCGCCGCGCGGGCACGGGACTCGGACTGTCGATCTCCGCGCGCCTGGTCGAAGCCATGGGCGGCAAGATCGCAGTCTCGAGCGCACCGGGCCTCGGCAGCCGCTTCAGCTTCACGCTCGCATGCAGTCGGTTGGCCGAAGCGCCTGCGGCCTCCCAGCCCGCCTCCGCCCGGCCGGAGGCGAGGCTCGCCGGCGCCCACATCCTGGTGGTGGAAGACGACGAGGTGAACCAGCTCGTGGCCCGTGGCGTGCTCGAGCCAGCCGGCGCCATCGTCGCCATCGCATCGAACGGTCGCGACGCCCTGGAGCTCATCCGGCCGGGACGCTATGCCCTCGTCCTGATGGACATGCACATGCCGGACATGGACGGCATCGAGACCACACGCCGGCTGCGTAGCGACCCGGCGCTCGATGCCCTGCCGATCATCGCGATGACGGCCAGCGCGATGGCCGGCGACCGCGAGCGGCTCATCGCGGCGGGCATGAACGACTACGTGGCCAAGCCCGTGCGCGTCGCGGAAATGTACGCGACGCTCGGCAAATGGCTGCCCGGTCCGCCCGCCGGATGAATCAGGCGCGGACCAGCCGCCCCGGCAGCGCCCCGGTCGCCTGGCCGCCCTGCATCACCACTTCGCCCGAAACGAGGGTGGCTTCGTAGCCGGACGCGTGTTGCACCAACCGGCGCCCGCCGGCCGGCAGGTCGTGGACCATCTCGGGCGTCGACAGCCCGAGCTTCGCGAAGTCGATCAGGTTGAGGTCGGCCTTCATTCCCGGCAGCAGCGCGCCGCGGTCCTTCAGGCCCATGGCGAGGGCATTGCGCCGGGTCTGCGCGTGCACCAGCCACTCGAGGCCGAACTTCGGGCCGCGCGTGCGGTCGCGTGCCCAGTGCTTGATCAGGTAGGTCGGGTAGCTTGCGTCGCAGATGTAGCCGCAATGCGCGCCCGCGTCGCCGAGGCCCAGCAGCGTGGCCGGGTGGCTCATCATCTCGTGCACGATGCTGAGGTCGGACGAGAGGTAGTTGTAGAGCGGGAAATAGAACTTGCGCCGTCCGCCTTCCTCAAGCAGCAGGTCGTAGGCCACCTCCTCCGGCCTGCGTCCTGATGCCGCCGCGATGCCGGCGATGCTGTCCTCCGCCCGCGGCTCGTATTCCGAGTCCGCGCCGATCGGGTAGTACTTGTGCAGGTGCTGGGTGATGCTGTCGAGGCGCCGGTTGCCGGGCGGCGTCGCCCATTCCGCGACGATCTTCGCGCGCAGCGCGGGATCACGCATGCGCTGCACGCGCTCGGCCATGGGAAGTTTCGCAATCGCAGCGTACGAAGGGCACAGGAAGAACGGGTGCATCGAGCATTCGAGGCCGTGCACCATGCCGATCGCCCTGCAGGCGACCTGCGCCTTGATATCGAGGCCCGCAGCCCGCGCCGCGTCTACGCGCCGCATGACCTCGCGCCAGCGACCCGGCGCGAAATCGTGCTGCAAAAGCGTGAACGACAGCGGCCGGCCGCTGGCGGTCGCCACGTCGCGGAGCAATTCGAACTCGGCATCCAGCTCGTCGAAGTCCGAGATCAGCTGCATCACGCCCTTGCCGGTCTCGCCGACGGCGCGGCCGATGGCCTGCAGTTCGCGGGAGGCGGCCCCCAGGCTGGGCACCGGCTGGCCCTTGCTCGTGCGGTGGACGATGGTGCGCGAGGAGGTGAAGCCGAACGCCCCCGCCGCGACGGCTTCCTTCGCGAGCGCCGCCATCTGCGCGACGTCGGACTCGGTCGCGGCCTCGCGGCCCGCGCCGCGCTCGCCCATCACGTAAACACGCAGCGCGCCGTGCGGAATCTGCGCGCCGAGGTCCATCGCGCGCGGCATCTTCTCCAGCGCATCGAGGTATTCGGGGAAGCTCTCCCAGTCCCAGCGCACGCCTTCGGACAGCACGGCTTCGGGGATGTCCTCCACCCCTTCCATCAGCTCGATCATCCACTGCCGCTGCGGGGTATGCGCGGGCGCGAAACCCACGCCGCAATTGCCCATGATCGCCGTGGTCACGCCGTGCCACGACGAGGGGGTCATGTACGGGTCCCAGGTCGCCTGGCCATCGTAGTGCGTGTGGATGTCCACCCACCCCGGCGCGACCAGCAGCCCGGCGGCGTCGATCTCCCGCTTGCCGCCGCCGGCCTTGCCCACCTCGGCCACGCGGCCGTCCTTGATGCCGATATCGCCCGTGCGCGCCGGGGCGCCCGTGCCGTCGACGATCGTCCCGCCGCGAATCACCAGATCGTTCATCTCAGTCCTTTACTTGTCCACCCAGGGGGTGTCCTTCCACATCTGCCGGAAGATCGCCTCCGCGGTGCGCAGTTCCTCCGCGTAGGCCGCCGGCCCAAGGTAGCGCAGCGGGGCAAACACTTTCTCCGCCGCGACACGCAGCGCCGGGTCGGCGGCGGCCTTCTCGATGGCGGCGACCAGCCGGTCGCGGATCGCCGGCGGCAGGCCCTTCGGCGCGGCGATGCCGCGCAGCGACGCCATCTCGAAGTCGTAGCCCAGCTCCTTGAAGGTCGGCCAGTCCGGCGCCATCCCCGAGCGCACCTGCGTCATCTGTCCCAGGCACCGGATCGGCGAGCCGCCCTTCAGGTATTGCAAGGCCTCGCCCACGTTGATCGCCGCCACGACGATCTGCTTGCCGATGACGGCGTTCCTCGTTTCGGCCGAACCCTTGAACGGGATGTGGTTCATCTTCACGCCCGCGCTCTTCTCGAACTTCAGCATTGCGAGGTGGTCGTCCGAGCCCACGCCCGTGCTGCCCACCGTGACCGTGCCGGGCTGGGCCTTGGCGAACGCTGCGAGGTCCGCAAGCGCCTTGTAGGGGCTGTCGGTATGCACGCAGAAGGTGCCCGGGTCGTCGACCACGTTGCCGAGCAGGTCGTAGGACTGCCACGTGTAGCCGGTCTTGCGTTCGATGGGCGTGGCGAGAACCGGCGGCGTGTTGATGAAGCCGATGGTGTAGCCGTCGGGCACGGCCGTGGCGATCGCCGTGAAGCCGATGTCCCCGCTCGCGCCAGGCCGGTTGATGACGTTGATCTTGGCGCCTTCGCCGAGGTACTTCTCGATGAAGGGAATCATCACGCGCGCCGCGATGTCGGTGCCGCCGCCGGGCGCGTAGGCGATGATCATGTTGATCGGCTGGTCGGGCCAGGCCGCCGTCGCCGAACCGGGCGCGAAGCCCGCCAGCGCGCACGCAAATGCCGCCAGCCCCTGCCTGAATGCCTTGTCCATGTCGTCTCCTCTGGTCCTGCTTCTTGTCGTTGTTTTCAACCGTGCGCCGCGACGCTGTCGCCGGGTGCCTGGCTGCGCTCGTCCCGAGTGTAATCGCGAACCACCGCTGCGATGCGCAAACGGTAGTCGGCGATGATCCCGCCGCGCCCCTTCGCCTGGGCCTGGCGGTGCAGCTGGACGTTGCGCCACTTGCGCACGCACTCGTCGTCGCGCCAGAACTGCAGCGAGACGTACTTGCCCGGGGTGGTGATGCTCTCGAACCGTTCGAGCGAAATGAAGCCCTCGGCCTTGTCCAGTTCCGGTTTGAGTTGCGCGACGAGTTCGAAGTAGTCCGGCATGCGCCCTTCGGCAGGCGTGAATTCGAAGATCACCGCGATCATGGGATTCGGCTCCGTGGAATGGTCGCGGCAGTATATGCCGCCGCGGCTATACTGCCCCGCACACGGGGAGACTGCGCGGGAGGGCGCGTGACCGAAACCAAAGCGAGGCCCGGGCCGCTGGCCGGCGTGAAGGTCATCGACCTGACGAGCGTCATGATGGGGCCGTACGCGACGATGATCCTCGGCGACTACGGCGCCGACATCATCAAGGTCGAGTCCCCCGACGGCGACGTGATGCGCCGCGCCGCGCCCACGCGCCATCCTGGCATGGGCGCCCTCTACCTGCAGACCAACCGCAACAAGCGCTCCATCATGCTCGACCTCAAGCGGCCGGAAGCGCGCGAGGCCGTGCTGCGCCTGTCGGCCGATGCGGACGTCTTCGTGCACAACATCCGGCCCGCGGCGATGGGCAGGCTCGGGCTGGGGGCGGAGGCGTTGCTGCAAGCGAATCCCCGCCTCGTCTACGCCAGCCTGCATGGATTCGGCGAGGGTGGGCCGTACGCCGGACGGCCCGCCTACGACGACCTGATCCAGGGCCTCACCGCCCTGCCCGCCCTGACCGGCCAGATGACCGGCGAGCCCCGCTACACGCCCGCCGTGATCGCCGACCGGATCGTCGGGCTGAGCGCGGTCCACGCGATCCTCGCCGCGCTGCTGCATCGCGACCGCACCGGCGAAGGCCAGTCCATCGAAGTCCCGATGTTCGAGACCATGGCGCAGTTCGTCCTCGGCGACCACATGGGCGGCCGGACCTACGACCCGCCCGTAGGCCCGCCAGGGTACCCGCGCATGCTCGCGGCGGACCGCCGCCCCTATCGCACCAGGGACGGCTACATCTGCGCCCTCGTCTATACCGACAAGCAGTGGGACGGGTTTTTTGATGCGCTTGGCCCTGAGGCGAAGCGGCAGCGCGATCCCCGCACCAAGGACATGGCCTCGCGCACCGGGAGCTACGACCAAGTTTACAAGTGGTTTGCCGACCTGATGCAGACCCGGACTACCGCGGAGTGGATGGAACTGTTCGCGACTGCGGATGTACCGCACGGGCCGATGCACGACCTCGACGACCTGATCGACGACCCGCACCTTACAGCCGTCGGGCTGCTGCAGGCGATGGACCATCCCACCGAAGGGAAGCTGCGCATGACCGGGCCGGCCGCGACGTGGAGCGCGACGCCGCCTTCGATCCGCACTCCCGCGCCCAGCCTTGGCGAGAATGGCAAAGAGATCCTGCTCGAGGCGGGGTATTCCGAGGCCGAGGCCGGCGCCTTGCTGGCCCGGCACTGAAGACACCCGGGGAGCGCACATGCCCGAAACCGCAATGGAAATCACACCGGAGCGCCTGCTCCAAGTCGTCGCAGAAGTAACGCGCGAGGCGCGCCCGCACGTCGTGCCGGAAGTCTCGCTCGACGCGTCGCTGGAGAGAGACCTTGGCCTGGACAGCCTCGCACGGGTCGAGCTCGTGCTGCGCATCGAGAAGGAATTCGGCACGAGCCTGCCCGAGCAGGCGCTGTCCACCAGCGAGACGCCGCGCGACCTGCTGCGCTTCGTGCTCGGCAGCGCCGGCCGCGAAGCGAAGGCCGCGGACCATTCGGTCGCGAGCCTGGTGCAGTCCAAGGGCGTGCCCGCCCCGACGAACGCCCAGGCCGCCACCCTCGTCGAGGCGCTCGAGTACCACGTCGAGCGCCAGCCCGACCGCCTCACGGTCTTCATGTACGAGGACGACAAGGAATTCCCGCTCAGCTACCGCGCTCTGTACGAAGGCGCGCTGGGCTATGCCGCGCAGCTCACCCGCGCGGGCCTGCAGCCGGGGCAGATGGTGGCGATCATGCTGCCCACCTGCAAGGAATACCTCTACGCGTTCTACGGCGTGCAGATCGCCGGCGCGATCCCCGTGCCCCTCTATCCGCCCGCCCGGCTGACGACGATCGAAGACCACCTGTCGCGCCACGTCGGGATCCTGAAGAGCGCGGGCGCGACGATCATGATCACGATCCCCGAAGCCAAGCCCATCGCGTACCTGCTGCGCGCGCAGGTCGAATCGCTGCACACGGTGCTCATGCCGAAGGACCTCGAGGGCGGCAGCGAAGGCTTCTCCCCGGTGCGCCCCAGGCCCTCCGACATGGGGTTCCTGCAGTACACCTCCGGCAGCACGGGCAATCCCAAGGGCGTCGTGCTGTCGCACGCAAACCTGATGGCGAACGTGCGCGCGATGGGTGCCGCAGTCAACGCGAATTCCGAGGACGTCTTCGTCAGCTGGCTGCCGCTGTACCACGACCTCGGCCTGATCGGCGCGAACTTCGCATCGCTGGTACTTGGCTTTCCCACGGTGCTGATGTCGCCGCTCGCCTTCCTGTCGCGGCCCTCCAGCTGGATGCGCGCCATCCACCGCCACCGCGGGACCATGTCCGGCGGCCCGAACTTCTCATTCGAATTGTGCCTGCGGCGCATCCCGGACGAGGACATGGAGGGGCTCGACCTCTCGTCGTGGCGCTTCGCGTTCAATGCGGCCGAGCCGGTGAGCCCGGACACCATCGTCGAATTCGAGAAGCGCTTCGGCCGGTACGGCCTGCAGAAGAACTGCCTGTCGCCGTCCTACGGCCTGGCGGAATCCTCGGTCGGCGTCGCGATCACGGTGCCGGGCAACCCATGGCGCGCCGATCGCCTCGACCGGGACCTGTTCACGCGCACGGGCGAAGCCGTCGCCGCGCCGGAGGGCGATCCTTCGCCCCTCGTCGTCATCGGCTGCGGCACCCCGATTCCCGGGCACGACATCCGCGTCGTGGACGGCGCGGGCCTCGAGCTCCCCGACCGGCAGGAGGGCCTGCTGCAGTTCCGCGGCCCCTCCTCGACCTCGGGCTATTACCGCAATCCTGAAGCAACGAAGACGCTGTATGCGGGCCAGGGCGGCATCGAAGACTGGGTCAACACCGGCGATCGCGCTTATCTTTCGGACGGCGTGCTGTTCCTCACCGGGCGCGAGAAGGACATCATCATCCGGGGCGGGCGCAACATCAGTCCGTACGAGCTCGAGGAGGCGGTCGGCGACCTCGAAGGCGTGCGCCGCGGCTGCGTGGCCGTGTTCGGCAGCAGGGATGCCGCTTCGGGCACCGAGCGCGTCGTGGTGCTGGCCGAAACGCGCGACAAGGATGCCTCGCGCCACGCGGACCTCAAGCACAGGATCAACGAGCTTGCGGTCAGCTTCATCGGCGCGCCCGCGGACGACATCGTCCTTGCGCCGCCCGCCACCGTGCCGAAGACCTCGAGCGGCAAGATCCGCCGCGTCGCCGCGCGGGAGTTCTACGAGCGCGGGCCTTCGGCGGTGAAACCGCAGGCCGTGTGGCTGCAGTTCGCGCGGCTCATGCTGGCGGGCGCCGCCCCGCAGATGCGTCGCTTCGCGCGCACGCTTGGCGGGCTGCTGTTCGCGCTGCGTGCCTACCTCGCCTTCGGCCTGCTGTTCCCGATCGCATTCCTCGCCGCGCTCGTTGCGCCGGTGCCCGCCAGCTGGGCCGCCGGGGGATTCGTGTCGCGCTGGTTCCTGAAGCTCTCCGGGATACCGGTCCTCGTGCAGGGGCTCGAGAACCTTCCCAGGGACGGGTCCGTGGTGCTTGCCGTGAACCACACCAGCTACCTCGATCCGCTGGTGCTGCTGTCGCTGCTCGAATACCGGGGCTACGCTTTCGTGGCGAAGCGGGAGTTCGAGGACAACTGGCTGATGAGGCCGCTGCTCTCCGGGTTCGGCACGAAATTCGTCGAACGCTTCGATGTCGCGAAAAGCGCGCAGCACGCCGACGAGCTCGCTTCCGCCTCGACGCAGGGCGCCTCGCTGATCGTCTTTCCCGAAGGCACCCTAAAGCGCACCAGCGGCCTGATGCCGTTTCGCACCGGTGCGTTCCAGGCCGCCGCGCAGGCGGGCAAAGCCGTGGTCCCGATCGCGCTGCGCGGGGTGCGCTCGGTGCTTCGCGACGGGACCTGGATGCTGCGGCGAGCGGCGATCACCGTCCACGTCGGCGAGCCGATCCTGCCCGAAGGCACGGACTGGGCCGCCGCGATCAGGCTGCGTGACGCGGTGCGCGCGGACATCCTGCGCCATTGCGGCGAGCCGGACCTCGTATCGGGAAAAATGGGGTCAGAGTCGAGTTTCGATGCGCCGTAAGCGTTGGACTCATGCGTTGCGCGGCTGGTGGAGTTCCTGAACGGGTGACTGCCCGTCCCTGCCCTGAAATCAGCCGCTACTCGATCACCTGGTCGGCCCGGACCAGCACCGATTGCGGAATCGCGATCCCGAGCGCCTTGGCGGTCTTCAGGTTGACGACGAACTCGTACTTGGTCGGCTGCTCGATCGGCAGGTCGCCGGGTTTTGCACCCTTGAAGATCCTGTCGACGTAGGAAGCGGCGCGGCTGAGCAGCGCCCCGAAGTCCACGCCGTAACTCAACATCGCGCCGGCTTCCGCCTGGTTCCTGACGACGGCGATCACCGGCAGCCGGTTCTTCGACGCCAGCTCCACGATCCGGGTCCGCAGGTTGAACAGCAGCGGCTGGTCCTGGAGCAGCAGCGAATCGGCGCGCCACTTCCGGGCGGACTCGATTGCGGCCTCGAGGTCCGCCGGGCTGCCCGCTTCGACGACCAGCGTTTCCAGATTCAGGGCTTTCGCGGCCCGCCCGGTTTCGGCGCGCTGGGCGGCGATCAGCGTACGCCTTTCCGGCGGCGGGTTGTCGAAGCGCTGGAACAGCACCGTGACGCGCCGGGCTTTGGGGAGCGCCTCCTTCAGCAGCTCCAGCCGCTTGGAAATCATTTCTACCGGGCTTACCGTCATGCCCGTGATATTGCCTCCTGGTTTCGCGAGGCTGGCGGCGAACCCCAGTAGCACGTAGTCGGCGGCCATGCCCCCGACGATGGGGATCGTGCTCGTCGCTTTCGCGGCCGCGCGCATGTCGATGCTGCTGGGCACCACGATCAGGTCGACCTTCGACTTGACCAGATCCGCCGCGAGCTCGGGCAGGCGGTCTGCGTTGCCTTCGCCAAAGCGACGCTCGACGATGAGGTTCTTGCCTTCGACGTAGCCTGCATCCCGGAGCGCTTGCCACAGGAACTCCCAGAGGCGGTTTGCGCCTGCGTCGGCGGAGAGCCCAATGCTGAGCGTCCCGATCCGGAAGACCCTTGCGGCCGGCTGTGCAAACGAGGCAAACGGCGCAGCAAGGAGGCTTGCGCCCAAGCCGAGCACCACCCTTCGACGTGCCGTCATTCAATCACCTTCGTCGCCTGCAGCAGGATCGACTGGGGAAGCTTGATCCCCAGCGCTTTGGCGGTCTTGAGGTTGACTGCCAGCTCGAACCGGCTTGACTGTTCGATCGCGATGTCGCCGGGCCTGGTGCCCTTGACGATCTTGTCGACGAAGTACCCCACCCGGCGCCACATCGCGGGAAAATCAACGCCATAGGAAAACAGGCCGCCGGCATCCGCGTAGCCGCCAAACCCGATCGAAGGAATGCGCTTTGCCGATGCGATGCCCGCAATGGCCTTGGCGCCGGCGTCAAGCAGAGGCATGTCATGAATTACGGCCGCCTGCATGCGGTTCCTGGCCATTGCAGCGAATGCGCCCTCGAAATCGCCCGGCACGGACACCTCGAATGTCCGCAATGCGATCTTCAACGATGCCGCCGTTTGCTCCATCGCCTTCATGAGGCCCGGCGTGGAGTGGGCGTTCCGTACCGCGAGAACGCCCACCTGCGTAATGCGGGGCAGGGTCCGCTTCAGCAGCTCGAGCCGTTTCGCGTTGAGTTCATTGACGAAAAAGATCGACCCGGTGATGTTGCCGCCCGGACGTGCGAGATTCGATACCAGCCCCAACCCGACCACGTCGCCCGCTGGCGCCAGGACGATCGGGATCGTCGAGGTCGCGCGTTTCGCCGCGAACGGGCCGGGCGCGCCGTTGGTGACGATGACATCGACCTTGAGCGCGACGAGTTCTGCGGCGAGGGGATCGAACCTTTCGTCCTTCCCGGCGGCCCAGCGGTACTCAATGTCGAGGTTCCTGCCTTCGACGTAGCCCGCTTCGCGAAGTCCCGCGAGCAGAGCCTCTTGCCGGCCAGTGCGTGCGAATGAAGCGGCGTCCGTCGGTCCCAGGATCCCGATCCGCACGACTTTTCCCGGCGCCGGCTGCGCGATGGACGCGAACGGCGCAGCGAGCGCGGCCGCTCCCAGCCCGAGCAGGACTCTTCGACGTGCGGTCATTCGATCACCCTGTCCACGCGCTGCGCGATCGACTGCGGGATCTTCACCCCCAGCGCCTTTGCTGTTTTCGCATTCACGACCAGTTCGAACTTCGTCGGCTGCTCGATGGGCAGGTCAGCAGGCTTCGCGCCAGCGAGGATTTTCGCCACGAAGGCAGCGTTGCGCCTGTAAAGGTCCACAAGCGATGGCGCGTATGAAAGCAGGCTTCCCGCGATGACGAAATTCTCGGTGGGACCGAACGCCGGAATGCGGTTCTTGAGCGCGAACTCGGAGATGCTCTGGGGTTGCGCCATGATCATCGCATCGCCAAGGATCAGCAGCGCGTCCGGGCGGTACTTCGCCATGTCCGAAAACGCCGCGTCGAGCGCGGCGGGTGTCCTGATCTCGATGGCGCGCGCTTCCATGCCGAACATTTTTCCCGCTGCGCGAGCCTGCTCCATCATCCTGAGGTTGGAGGGGTTTCCCGGATTCATCAGCACTGCGACGCGCTTTGCGCGCGGCAGCGTTTCCCGCACCAGCTCGAAGTGCTTGGCGACCGTCTCTTCGGACAAGGTCGACAACCCGGTGGTGTTTCCCCCCGGACGGGCGAGGCTCGCCACGAGGCCGCTTCCGACCGGGTCGTTGATGCCCGTCATCAGGATCGGTACCGACTTGGTCTGCTGCTGCGCCACGCGCACGGATTCGATGGTCGAGACCAGGACCATTGCGGGATTGCGTTGCAACACCTCGCGAGTCAGGTCCGGATAACGGGCCGAATCCCCGCCGGCATACACGACGTCCAATGTGTAGTGCTTTCCTTCGACAAGGCCCTCTTCTGCCAGGACTTTCCTGAAGTTTACGAGCCTGGGCACGTAGAACGCTTCTGCTGCCGGGAATATGACTGCGATACGGGGCGGCGGCTTGTCCGCAGCATATGCGGACACTGCGAGCAGGAACGACGCGAGGCACTGCAGCAGCCTCATTTGATCACCTCCGTGGCCTGCAGCAGGATGGACTGCGGGACCTTGAGGCCGAGCGCCTTGGCCGTCTTGAGGTTGACGACCAGCTCGAATTCCGTCGGCTGTTCAACCGGCAGGTCGCCGGGGTTGGCCCCCCTGAGGATCTTGTCGACATACGCCGCGGTGCGCCTTTGCACGTCGTCGTAGTTAGCGGTGTACGAAATCAGCCCGCCCAACCCGACCCCGTACTTGCCGTTGGACATGAACGGGAGACGGTTCCTGGCCGACAAGGCAATCATGCCCGGTTCATATGCCACGGCCTGCCCCACCAGCATGACCACGGACTGGGCACGCCAGGCAAGGACTTCCTGGAATACGACCGGCAGGTCTGCCGGCGCCTTGGCCGGAAAGAAGCGCACGTCCACCCCGAGTTTCGGGGCGATCAGCTTCATGTCCCGCATCTGGGGATCATTAACCGGGTCGACCGGGTTATACAGCACGGCGATACGCTTGGCGCCCGGGACCATCTCGTTAAAGAGGGACAGGCGCTTCCCCCCCAGTTCGCCGGCCATGTTCGACACGCCGGTGACGTTGCCCCCTGGGCGAGCCAGGTTGGTGACAACCCCGGAGCCGATCGGGTCCCCCACACCCGAAGCCACGACCGGGATTGTTTTGGTCGCGTCGACCGCCGCCCGCGCGCCCGGCGTGTTGATCGCTACGATCACCTCGACCTTTGCGTCCACCAGTTCGCGCGCGAGTGCGGGCAGGCGCGCGTAATTCGAATTTGCCGCACGGACCAGGATCCGCGCGTTTTTGCCATCCTCGTATCCGAGCTTGCGAAGCGCATCGAAAAACACTGGGAGCGCGACTACGTCGCTCGATGTGAGCACACCGATCGTGCGCAGCGGCTGCCCCGCAGCTTGCGCCAGCGCAAGGCGGGGGAGCAGCAGCGCGCCGACCGCGAGCGCAATGATGAGTCTACGGAGAATCATATTTGGTAACATTTTTTTAAAAACCCCGCTACTGGAGTCATTCTCCAGCCATTTTTGTACTGAAACCGGTACATTTCAGGGTACCGGCCTCATCCGCAGCACCGAGAACGCCGGCACCGGCTGGCCGATCCCCTTCAGCTGCAGCAGGCCGATGTCCTCGGACTCCACGAGGTCCTCGACTTTCGCCATGATCTTGCGATCGACGAGCACCACGCCCGCCGCAGCCTCCGAGCACAGCCTGGCCGCGAGGTTGGTGACGTTGCCGATCGCCGCGTAATCCCAGCGGCCCTCGAAGCCGATCGCACCTAGTGTCGCGTAACCCTGCGCCACGCCGCAGCCCAGCCCCAGGTCGTAGCCGCGCTTCTTCCATGCGGCGGCAATCGGCGGGAAGGCGTCGCGCATCGCCAATGCCATCTTCACGGCCTGCTCCGCGGGCGCTTCCATCGGCACCGGGTCGTTGAAGAACACCATGATCGCGTCGCCCGCGAACCGTTCCAGCGTGCCCCCGTGCGCGACGACGATGCGCCCCATGTCGGCGTGGTAGGCGCGCAACAGCTCCATCACCTCCTCGGGCTCGGCCCGGTCGGTAAAGGCGGTGAAGCCGCGCAGGTCGATGAACACCACGCTGATCTCGCGCCGGTGGGTCTTCAGCAACTCATCCCCGCCGCCTGTGACGATGGCCTCTGCAAGCTGCGGCGAGAAGAAGCCTTTCAGGCGCCCGAGCCCCTCGAGCTGCGTGCCCTGCTCTTCCACCCGGCCTTCGAGCTTCCGGTTCGCCTCGGCCAGCTGGGCGGTCTTGGAAACGACTTCGTCCTGCAGCGACTTGATGCGCAGGAGCGACTTCACCCGGGCGAACAGCTCGGCCTGGTTGATGGGTTTGGCGAGAAAGTCGTCCGCCCCCGCCTCGATGCCCTTGACCCGCTCCTCCTTAGGGTCCAGCGACGTGCACAGCACGACCGGCAGCAGCGCGGTCGCCGGGTCGTCGCGAAGCCTGCGGCAGACGTCGTACCCGGACAGCCCCGGCATCATGATGTCGAGCAGCACGATGTCCGGCGGGTCTGCGGCGACCTTCGCCAGTGCCTCCTCGCCGTTGACGGCGGTCGAGACGGCGTAGCCCTTCATGCCGAGAATGTCGGCGAGGAGCTTCACGTTGAGCGGCGTGTCGTCTACGACGAGGACCTTTGCGCCGGTCCGGGGCCCGCTCATGCCCGGCCCGTCTCGAGCACCGATTTCACCGATGCGAGGAACTCCTTGAGGTTGATCGGCTTCTCGATGAAGCCGTTGAACCCCGAATCCACCACCTGCCGCTTG
This sequence comes from Burkholderiales bacterium, assembly GCA_965279075.1. GTDB lineage: Bacteria > Pseudomonadota > Gammaproteobacteria > Burkholderiales > SG8-39 > SZAS-79. The sequence continues at coordinate 18,271 of CBDIHI010000008.1, forward strand.
TCCTGCTGCATCACCGAGGCGGTGACCGCGACCACCGGAATGTGGGCCGTGACGGGGTCCGCGCGCAGCACCTTGAGCGCCTCGATCCCGTTCATGCCCGGCAGCTGGATGTCCATCAGCACGAGGTCGGGCTTCTTCTCGACGGCCAGCCGGATGCCGTCCTCGGCGTTGACGGCCTCGAGGGTCTGGTACCCCTTGGCCTGCAGGATGTCGCGCACCAGCTTCATATTCTTATCATTGTCTTCGACGATCAGGATCAGGCTCATGGCTGGCTCGGCAGGGTGAAAGTGAAGGTGGAGCCCTTGCCGGGCTCGCTTTCCAGCCACAGGCGGCCGCCGTGCAACTCGACGAACCGCTTGGTGAGGGCGAGGCCGAGGCCCGTGCCCTCGTTCTTGTTCGTGTAGTGCCGTCCCACCTGTTTGAACTCCTCGAACACCGCCGCCTGGTCCTCGGCCGCAATGCCGATGCCCGTGTCGATCACGGCAACCTCCAGCACCCCGTCCGCCTTGCGCGCGCGCACCTCGACCCGGCCGCCGTCAGGCGTGAACTTCACCGCGTTCGACAGCAGGTTGAGCAGGATCTGCTTGAACTTGCGCTCGTCGGCGCGGATCTCGCCCATCGCCGGGTCGACTTCGAGGGCCAGCGCGATGTCGTGGCGCGTGGCGCGCTCCCGGATCAGGGTCTGGGCGTTCGCGAGCGCATTCGGCACGTCGAACTCCGAGGGTTCCAGCTCCATGCGCCCGGCCTCGATCTTGGACAGGTCGAGCACGTCGTTGATGAGCGAGAGCAGGTGCTTGCCCGAGGTGAAGATGTCCTTGAGGTAGTCCTCCTGCTTTTCGTTCAGTTCGCCGAACATCCTGTCGAGCAGGACCTCGGAGAAACCGATGATCGCGTTGAGCGGCGTCCTCAGTTCGTGCGACATGTTGGCGAGGAACTCCGACTTGTGCTGGCCGGCGATCTCTAGCTGGCGGCTCTTGTCCTGGATCTCGTTGAACAGGCGCACGTTCTCGATCGCGATCGCAGCCTGGTCGGCGAACGTGGCCACCAGCTCGATCTGCTTGGCGGTGAACGGATCAACCTCGGTGGAGCGCGACATGGAGATCACCCCGATCGGCTCGTCACCGCTCATCATCGGGACCGACAACAGCGTCCGGAAGGCGCCGAGGCGGGCGGTGTCCTGCCGCTCGTACCCCTTTTCGGCCATCACGTCGGGGATGTGCACGACGCGCTTTTCGAGCAGCGCCCGCCCGGTGGCCGACCCGGCCCCCGGCCTGATCGGGTTGGCACGCAGTTCGGCCAGGACGGGCGAGTCGTCGGGATAGCCATAGGCCACCGCAGGCGCGAATCCGCCTTGCCCGTCCGGCCTGAACATCACTCCGTTGACGGCATTGCACAGGCGCGTCGCATTCTCCATCAGGATCTGCAGCACCGATTCGAGGTCCAGCGTCGAACGGCTGATGGCCTTGAGCACTTCGGCGGTGGCGGTCTGCTGGCGCAGCGCCTCGGTCAGCTCCACCGTCCGCTCCTCGACCTTGCGCTCGAGGCCCGCATAGGACTCGTGGAGTTGGGAGGTCATGCGGTTGAACTGGTCGGCCAGCGCCTCGAGTTCGTCGCCCGTCCGGATGTCGATCTGGTGCTCGAGCTCGCCCTCCCCGATGCGCTGGGCGCCCTCCTGCAGCGTGCGGATCGGGCGCACCAGGCCGCGCGCCAGCCACAGCGCGCTGAGCGCCGAGATCAGCAGGCCCGCGAGGATCAGGATGCCGGTGCGCACGATGGTCGCGTTCAGCGTGGCATAGACCTCGGACACCGGCTGTTCGATGAAGATCTTCCAGCCGAGCGGCTCCACGCCGGAGTACGCGGTCAGGACTTCCTTGCCGTTCAGGTCGCGGGCGAGCTGCGCCAGCCCGGCAGGTTCGTCCGCGGGAGCCTGGGCGCCAAGCGCGGCCGCGACGTGCGCCAGTTTCGAGAAATCGGTCTTCCTCAGCACCAACCCGATATCCGGGTCCGCGACCAGGTGGCCCGAGCCGTCCACCACATAGGCCTTGCCCTTCTGGCCGATCTTGATGCGCGTGATGACATCCCAGATGAACTTGAGGTTCACCTCGGCGATCGTCACCGCCCCGGAAGCGCTCGCGGAGCGCAGCGCGATCGCCATGTAGGGCTCGGTCTCTTTCCTGAAGTAGACGGGCCCGTACCAGGGTTGCCCGGGCTTCGCGCCGAGGAAAGCCGGGTCCTGCGAGCGGTCCTTCGACGATCCCGCGACGTCCATGGACAGGCGCGATACCGAGAGGATCTCCTGCCCCTTTGCGTCCAGCTGGGTGATGTCGGTGACGGCCGGGACCTGGCGCAGCAGCTTGAGGAACTCGATCCTGCGCTGCTCGACACCCTCCGTCCCCAGCTGGGGCAACGCCGCGAACCCCAGCTGCTGCTCGATCTGGCGGACGAACTGCTCGATGCGGGACGCCGCCGCGACCGCCTTCTCGTGCTGCAGGCTGGCGAGCGCGGCCTTGTTCTCCTGGTAGGCGAAATAGACGCTGATGCCGCCGGAAGCAAGCAGGACGCCGCAGACCAGGCCGAGGATCAGCAGGAAGTATTTGCGGAAGAGGCGCCCCCGATAGCGGCGTTTCGGGGCCGCTTCTGCCCCTGCATCGTTCCCCGCCGGCTTCATGCTCCCCCCATCGGCGGCACTCTAGCATCTCGGCCGGAGATGCAAGCGCCTATCGCTGGGGGCCTTGGCCGGCAGCCTGCGCAGCCGCCTTCGAGCGCAGCAGCGCGCCCAGCTTTTCGTCCGTATACCCGCACATGGACTTCAGCACTTCGGTCGTGTGCTGCCCCAGCGCCGGCGGATAGGCGAGCTGCGGGCTCCCGGAGAACTTGATCGCGCTGCCGAGCATGCGCATCACCTGTCCCGTCTGCGGGTGCTGCAGTTCGTCGACCATCGCGCGCAACTGCGCGAGCGGCTGGTCCACCGCCTCGGCCACATCGTAGACCTTGCCCGCCGGCACGCGCGCCGCGAAGAACTCCTCCTCCCACTGCTTCGCAGGCTTGGCCGCAAAGGCTTTCGTAAGCACGGCCGCAAGCGCATCCACGTTCGCGATGCGCGCCTTGGGGCTCTCGAAACGGGGGTCACTCGCCAGTCCGGGCTGCCCGAGCGCCTTGCAGAAATCCCTCCAGAACCCTTCGCCCGTGGGCGACACGGCCAGCCATTCGCCGTCCGCGCACCTGAACACCTCGGAGGGCGCGATCATCGGGTGGCGAGCGCCGTTCGCGTGCGGCACCTCTCCGGAGATGAAGTAGTTCTGCGCCTGCCAGGTGAGCAGCGCGATCTGGCAGTCGAGCAGCGACACCTGTACCTTGCGGCCCTGCCCGCTCTTCAGCGCCTTGAAGAGAGCGCCCAGCGTGCCGAGCGCTAGGTACAGCCCGCCGGCGAGGTCGGCGATCTGGTAGCCCGCGCGCACCGGCGTGCGGCCGGCCTCCCCGGTCAGGCTCATGAACCCGCCGATGGCCTGCACGATCAGGTCGAAGGACGGCGCCTTGGAATACGGCGGTTCGTCGTGCAGCCCTATCAGCTCGCCGACCACGATGCGCGAGTTGACCTTCGCAAGCGACTCGAAATCGATGCCCAATCGTTTCGGCACGTCAGGCGCGAAGCCGTAGATGACGGCGTCGGCCGCCTTCACGAGGTCGTACAGCGCCTGCTTTCCATCCGGGTGCTTCAGGTCGAGCACCACGGATTTCTTGCCCCGGTTACACGACAGGAAAAACGACGAGTCGCCCTCGAACCAGTGCGGCGGCACGGTGCGCGAGTAGTCGCCTTCCGGGGATTCGACCTTGCAGACTTCCGCGCCCATCTGCGCGAGCAGCTGCCCGGCGAACGGGCCGCCGAGGACATGGGACAGGTCGAGGACCTTTACGCCTTCGAGCATGGCTACTCCGGCTGGATGCCGGCGTCCTTCACCAGCCGCGCCCATTTCTGGATCTCGCTCTTCACGTAGTCGCCGAGTTCTTCCGGCGTGCTGGAGAAGGCGTCGATCCCCATCGAGGCCAGCGTCTGCTTCACGTCCGGGCGCGCCATGATTTTCACCATCTCGGCGTTCAGGCGCGAGATCACGTCCTTGGGCGTTCCGGCCGGCGCGAAGAGGCCGAACCACGCCGGGATGTCGAAGCCCTTGTAGCCGAGTTCGTCCATCGAGGGGATCTCGGGCGCAAGCGGCGAGCGGTTGAGCGTCGCGACCGCAAGCAGCTTCGCGCGGCCGGACTGGGTGTGCGGCCGGCTGACCGAGAGGTCCACGAAAAGGAAAGTCACCTGCCCGCCGATCACGTCGACCAGCGCCTGCGGCGTGCTCTTGTAGGGGACGTGCGTCATCTGCGTGCCGGTCATCTTCTGCAGCGTCGCGCCGGAGAGGATCCCCACGCTGTTGCCCGAGGCGTAAGCCACCTTTCCCGGCTGCGCCTTCGCGGCTTCGACGATGTCGGCCACCGACTTGTAGGGCGCCGCCCCGCTGACCGCCATGAAGAAAGCGATGCCGCCGATCTTGGTGACCGGCTCGAAGTCCTTCACCGGGTCGTAGGTCATCTGCTTCATGAGGCTCGGGTTGGCCGCATGGGTGGTGTTGGTCGTGAAGAACAGCGTGAGGCCGTCGGGCTTCGACTTCGCCACTTGCTGCGCCGCGATAGAGCCGTTGGCGCCGGGCTTGGGCTCGACGATGAACTGCTGGCCGAACGCGTCGGACAGGTGCTTGCCCACCAGGCGCGCATAGACGTCGGTCGCGCTGCCGGCCGCGAAAGGGATGAGCATCCTCACCGGGCCGGAGGGCCAGGCCTGCGCGGCGGCGGCCTGCGAAAACGCCGCGAAGGCCAGCACGGCAAACAAGCGGAAGGTCCGCATGGTCTTGTCTCCTTGGTTCTGGTTTTTGTGCCGAAGAGGATAGCGGAATCCCCTTCCCGCGAAACCATCGTTTCGCGCCGGCCCCCCCTATACTCCTGCCCCATGCAACGCGACCCCGAACCCGGGCACTTCGCTTTCTGGCCGGCCGGCCTGCCGCGCGGCCTTGCGCCTGCCGGGTCCACGCTACACGCGGCCCTCGAAGATGCGGCCAGGCGCGCCCCGGACAAGCCGCTGCTGCATTTCCAGGAGTGCACGCTGTCCTACGGCGAAGCCCTGCGGCAATGCGAGGCCCTCGCCGGCTACCTGCAGCAGGACTGCGGGGTGAAGCGCGGCGACAGGGTCCTTGTCGACCTGCAGAACGGCGCGCATTTCGTCATCGCGTTGTACGCGGTCCTGCGCGCCGACGCGGTCGCAGTCCCCGTCAGCCCCGCGAACCTGGCCGGCGAACTCGAGCACTACCTCGCCGACAGCGACGCGCGCGTCGCGATCTCCGGGCCGGAGGCCGCCGCGCATTTTTCCGGGCTGGAGGTGGATCACCTTGTCGTGGCAGGGAGCCCGGCCTGGGATGCCGCGCTCGCCGCGGGCCGCACGCCGGCGCCCTCGCTAGCGCAGCCGGGGGACCTCTGCCTGATGCCCTACACCTCCGGCAGCACCGGCCAGCCTAAGGGCTGCATGCACACCCATGCGACGGTGCTGCACAACGTCGTCGGCTCGATGCTGTGGAAGCACGTGACCGCGGACAGCGTCGCGCTGGCGACCGCGCCGTTCTTCCATGTGACCGGCCTCGTCCACAGCCTGCTCGCCACCGTGCAGGCCGGCGGCACGGTCGCGATCCAGCAGCGCTGGGACCCGGCAGCGGCGGCGGCGATCGTGGAGCGGTATCGCTGCACCCACTGGGACAACGTCCCGACCATGGTGGTCGACCTCCTCTCCCACCCGGAGGCACTCAAGCGCGATGTCTCCTCGCTGAAATGGATCTTCGGGGGCGGTGCGGCCATGCCCGAGGCGATCGCGCAGAAGCTGCGCGACACCTGCGGCGTGGACTACATCGAGGGCTACGGCATGACGGAGACCATATCGCAGACGCACATGAACCCGCCCGGCCGGCCGAAGAAGCAGTGCCTCGGCATTCCCTGCTTCGACACCGAGTCGCTGGTCGTCGAGCCCGGCACGGCGACCATCCTGCCCCCGGGCGAGCAAGGCGAGATCGTCGTGCGCGGGCCGCAGATGCTCGTCGGCTACTGGAAGAACGAGAAAGCCTACCGGGAGTCGTGGATCGACATCGGGGGCAAGGCGTACTTCCGCACCGGCGACCTGGGGCGCGTGGACGAGGACGGCTACTTCTACATCTCCGACCGGCTGAAGCGGATGATCAACGCGGCCGGCCTCAAGGTCTGGCCCGCCGAGGTCGAGGCCGCAATGTACAAGCACCCCGCGATCCGCGAGTGCTGCATCATCGCCTCACCCGACGAAAGGAAGGGCGAGACGGTGAAGGCCGTCGTGGTGCTGAAACCCGAAGCCGCGGGCACCACGGCCGAGGACATCACCGGCTGGATGCGCGAGCAGATGGCCGCCTACAAGGTGCCGCGCAAGGTCGAGTTCATCGCCGCGCTGCCGCGCACCCCCTCGGGCAAGATACAGTGGCGGTCCCTGCAGGAAAAGGAGTTCCAGCCTTGAAAATCACACCCAACTTCGCCGTGTCGATGTCGGCCGTCTTCGCCCCGATCTGCAAACTGTCGTGCCGAATCGTGCGGACTCACCCCGAAGTTTTGGAGCAATGAAATGAACATCGGCATGCTGATCTTCCCCGACATGACCCAGCTCGACTTCACCGGGCCTTACGAAGTGTTCGCGCAGTTGCCGGACTGCAAGGTCAGCGTGATCGCGAAGACCCTCGACCCGGTCGCGGCCAAGGGCGGCCTGCGATTCCTGCCGGACACGACTTTGGACACGGCGCCCCCGCTCGACCTCGTCTTCGTGCCCGGCGGCCCCGGGACGGGCGCGCTGCTGGAGGACGTCCCGGTGCTGGAGTTCCTGCGTCGCCAGTCGAAGGACGCGAAGTACGTGACGTCGGTATGCACCGGCGCGCTGGTGCTGGGCGCGGCAGGGCTGCTGAAAGGCTACCGCGCGACGACGCACTGGCTCTCGCTCGACCTGCTGCCGGTGTTCGGCGCGACCGCGATGCCCGACCGCGTGGTGAGCGACCGCAACCGGATCACCGGCGGCGGCGTGACGGCGGGAATCGACTTTGCCCTGACGGTGGCCGCAGAAGTTGCAGGCATCGACAAGGCCAAGTCCATCCAGCTGCTGATCGAATACAACCCGGCCCCGCCGTTTTCCTGTGGCCACCCGGACACGGCGGACGCGGGGATCGTCGGCGGCGTGCGCGGAATGATGGCGCCGTTGCAGGAGAAGCGGCTGGCGCTCGCGAAGCGGGCGGCGGGGCGGTATTGTGCATAATGGCAATGCCGGCCCGAAAAATACCGGAGAATGCTCCAATATCGGATCCGCGCGGCATCCTGCCTCGCACAACCATCGGGGAGTCCAGATTTGAAAGCCATCACCACCCTGCTAGCCACGCTCGTAGTCTCCGTGCTGTCCGGCTGCGCCACCATCACCTCAACCGAGACGCAGGTCGTTTCCCTCAGCACCAAGTCCGATGACGGCAAGGCAGTGGAGAAAGTCGCCTGCACGCTCCGAAACGACAAGGGGGTCTGGGACGCAATGAGTCCCGGGTTCGTCAACATCCGGCGCTCCTCCGAAGACCTGATGGTGGAATGCAAGAAGGAAGGCCTCGCGAACGGTTTCCTGCGGGCCATCTCGAGGGCCGCCGGCGGCATGTGGGGCAACATCATTTTCGGCGGCGGAATCGGCGCGATCATCGACCACAACAAGGGCACGGGCTACGACTACCCGAACGACCTGCCGGTGAAGATGGGTGCTTCCGTGGTCATCGACAAGAAGGACGAGCAGCCCCCCAAGCAGGCGGCCGCGCAGGGGTCGCCTCCTGGGAGCGCACCGCAAGCGAGCAACATGGGATACCCTCCAAAGTAGACGCTCGCGGCACGGCCCTGGCAGTAGCTCGTGTTTTCCAGAAAAGGCAACATAAAAGGCCGGGAACCCGCTCCCGGCCTTGTTTTTTTGAAATTAAAGTTTATGTTTAAATCCATCGCCCGCGACATCCTGAAGCTCGGCTGGCCGGTGCTGATCGGCCAGCTGGCGGTCATGGCCAACGGCGTGATCGACACGGTGATGGCCGGCCGCCTCGGCGCCGAGGACCTCGCGGCGGTGGGCATCGGCGCGAGTATCTACATCAGCGTGTTCGTGACGCTGATGGGCGTGCTGATCGCGCTGACCCCGGTGGTGGCGCAGCTCTACGGCGCCCGCAGGTACGCCGAGATCGGCGAGGAAGTGCGCCAGAGCCTGTGGCTGGGCACCTTCCTCACGGCCGTGGCCTTCGTGCTGATCTATTTCCCCGACCCTTTCCTCGCGATGGCGCAGGTCGCGCCGGGGGTCGAGGTGAAGACCCGGGCCTACCTCAAGACGATCGCGATCGGCGTGCCGGCGATGCTGATGTTCCGGGTGTTCTACTCTTTCAGCACGGCCGTGTCCCGGCCGCGCGTGATCATGGTGCTGAACCTGGTGGGCCTCGGCCTGAAGGTTCCGATCAACCTGGTCTTCATCTACGGACATTTCGGCATGCCCGCCCTGGGCGGGCCGGGTTGCGCGGTGTCGACGACGATCATCGCCTGGGTGACGGCGCTGGGCGGCTGGGCGTATTGCCGCGCGGCCGCCGGTTACCGCCCCTACGGCGTATTCTCCCGCTGGTCCTGGCCGAACTGGGGCGAGCAGCTGCGCCTGCTGCAAATCGGCCTGCCGATCGGGTTCACCTTCCTGGTGGACGTCACTTCGTTCACGTTCATGTCGCTTTTCATCGCGCGGCTCGGCACGAACAGCTCCGGGGGCCACCAGATCGCAGCCAACTTCACCGCGCTGTGCTACATGATCCCGCTGGCCACGGCGAGCGCAGCTGGCGTGCTGGTCGGGCAGGCCATAGGCGCGGGGGACCTGAAGCGCGCTCGCCTCACGGGGATCGTCGGCGTGGCCGGAGGGTTCGGCGTAGCGTGCATCGTGGGGCTCTGCGTATGGCTCGGCAACGAGGCGATCGCAGGCCTCTACACCGGCCACCCCGAAGTGCGGGCGATCGCGGCCACGCTCCTTGCCTACGTGGCCCTCTACCACCTGTTCGACGCCACCTCGGCGGTGGCGGTCAGTGTGCTGCGCGGCTACAAGAAGACGCTCGTTCCGATGGTGTGCAATATCGTCGCGCTTTGGGGCCTAGGCCTGGGCGGCGGGTACCTCCTCGCCTTCGGGCACGGCGGCCGCGCGCCGCTCGGCGCGCCCGGGTTCTGGATGGCCGCCACCGCGGGGATGCTGGCCGCAAGCCTGCTCGTCACCGCGTACTTCCTCGCGGTGAGCCGCCTGAGGGCCGGAGAGGGATAGCTGCAATAATGGGTGTTCATCCGGGGAGGAAGTGACATGGGACAACAACGACAACAGGTTCTGCGGCGCGCAGCCGCTTGGGTGGCGGGCGCGGCCTGCACGCTGGCGGCAGCGTGCGCATCGGCGCAGGCGTTTCCGACCAAGCCCATACGCTTCATCATGCCGTACCCGCCGGGCGGAAGTTCCGAGATCCTCGCGCGGCCCATCGCCCTCGAGATGAGCAGGAGCATCGGCCAGCAGGTCGTGATCGACTATAAGCCGGGCGCCGGTTCGACGATAGGCGCGGACATCACGGCCAAGTCGCCGCCCGACGGCCACACCATCGTGATGCTGCTGACGGCGCATGCGATCAACGCCTCACTGATGCCCACGCTGCCCTACGACACGGTCAGGGATTTCGCGTCGGTCACGCTGGCGGCCACGCTGCCGCTGGTGGTCGTGGTCAATTCGCAGGCCTCGATCCAGACCGTGCAGGAACTGATCGCGGCGGCCAAGGCCAACCCCGGCAAGCTGAACTACGCCTCAGCCGGCCCTGGCAACACCAGCCACCTCGCGGTCGAATACTTCAAGTCGGTCGTCGGCGTGAACATCGCGCACGTGCCTTACAAGGGCAGCGGACCCGCAGTCACGGCGCTCCTCGGCCGCGAGGTCGACCTGATCTTCGACAGTCTGTCGTCCTCGCTCGCGCAGATCCAGGCCGGCAAGTTCCGCGCGGTGGCTGTTTCGACGACCAAGCGCTCCCACGTGCTGCCGCAGGTCCCGACCGTCCAGGAGTCCGGCGTGCCGGGCTTCGACATCTCGGTGTGGTACGGAATTTTCGCGCCGGCCGCGACGCCGCCTGCGATCGTGCAGAAACTCAACGCGGAGATCGTCAAGGCCATGAACGCGCCGCAAGCCAAGGAGCGCATCGAGGCTACCGGCTACCAGATCGTCGGCTCGACCCCCGCGCAGCTCGATGCGCACGTCAAGGTCGAGATCGCCCGCTGGGCGAAGGTCGTCAAGGACTCCGGCGCAAAGCTGGAATAAAACCGGGGTCAGAGGACCAGCTTCGACTTTTCGGCGGGGGCGTCGCAGTCGACGCTGCCGCCGAGGCGCGAGACATGCGCGCGGGTCTCGTCGAGCTTGCGGTCGATGTCGTCGTCCGACTGGTCGGGGTCGTGGTGGAAGAGGTGCAGGCGCTTGACCTGCGCGCGTACGGCGAGGTCCGCGACTTCGCTCACGCAGGAGTGGCCCCAGTCGACCTTGGACGGGTATTCGTGGTCGCGGTAGGTCGTGTCGGTGATCAGCACGTCGGTCCCGCGCACGAAGTCGGCGAGCCGGTCGAGGTAGCGCTGGTCGCGCCGCGGGTCGGACGGCAGGTAAAGCTCGTTGTCGGTGATGTAGCACGCCGAGCGGCCGTGGCAGGTCACCTTGTAGCCGAGGCACGAGCCGGGGTGCTTCAGAAGCAGGGTCTCGATCTTCACCGCGCCGAAGTCGAGCGTTTCCTCGCGCAGGTCGCGGAACACCAGGTGCGCGCCGAATTCGCGGATCGTAACCGGAAAATAGACGCCCTCCATCTGCGCGGCGATCGCACGGGCTATGGTCAGGTCGCCCTGGTAGGGTCCGTAGATCTCCACCTGGTTGCCGCGGACGTAAAGCGGCGCGAAGAACGGCACGGTGTTGATGTGGTCCCAGTGGGTATGCGAGATGAAGATCCGCCCGGAGAAACGCTGCGCGCCCGCGCCCATGATCTGGTCGGAGAGCTGCTTGATGCCGGAACCGCAATCGAAGATGTAGAGCGGTTCGCCGCCGATCTCGATGCTGACGCAGGAGGTGTTGCCGCCCCGGCGCAGCGTCTTCGGGCCGGGGACCGGCAGCGTACCGTGCACGCCCCAGTAGGTCAGCACCATCTGGTTGGAGACGAACTCGTCGATCGACGCAAGGAGCGTCTCCGGCCTGATCGGCTTCACTATGTAGCCATCGGCCCCCAGTTCCCTCGCACGGCGGCGGTCGAAGTCGTAGGACTTGGCCGACAGCACGATGATCTTCATCTTCTCGAGCTCGGGCCGGCGGCGCAGCTCGCGGCACAGCTCGAAGCCGTCCATCACCGGCATCATCAGGTCGGTGATCACGCAGTCGGGCCGGATGCCGGGGATTTCCTTCAGGGCCTGCTGGCTGGCGTCGCTCGAGACGACCGAGTGCCCGGCGCCTTCGAGCACGCGCCGCAGCAGCATCAGGATGTCGGGATCGTCGTCGACGATGTAGAACTTCATGCGATTTCCGTTCGGGTGCGCAGTCCTGGCCGGCGGCTCAGGCCGCGGGACGCCGCCCCTCGTAAGCGTCCTGCAGCAAAGATAACACGCCCGCATACTCGACCTTCCTCGGATTCGGGTAGGGACTTTCGGTCGCAATCCTCGCTGCGCGCTCGAGGCCAGCGCCCGGCATGCCGAGCTTCTCGAGGCGAAGCTCCAGCCCGAGTTTTATCTCCAGGTCGTACAACCCCTGCGGCGCATCCTTCGCGCCGAGCGCCCGCGCGATGCGCGCCATGGCCTCCGGCGCCGCATCCCGGTTGTAGCGCGCGGCGTGCGGCAGCACGATGCTGTGCGTCTCGGCGTGAGCCAGGTTGAAGGTGCCGCCGAGCACGTGGCAGAGCTTGTGGTGCAGGCCCATGCCGGTGGTCGCGAAGGACACGCCGGCGAGCCACGCGCCGTACAGCGCGTCGGAGCGCGCGTCTAGGTCGCCCGGCGCCGCAGCCACGCGAGGCAGCGCGGAGGCCAGCGAGCGGATGCCCTCCTCGGCCTGGAGCGAGTTGATCGGGTTGCCGTCGGCGGCGTACAGCGCCTCGACACAGTGCGCGATCGCGTTCATGCCGCTGGCCGACGAAACGGCGACCGGCAAGCCCAGCGTCAGCGCCGGGTCGTAGATGACCGTCCGCGGCAGCACGCGCGGGTCGCGCTGCGTCTTCTTCAGCCCGCCTTCCGTCATGCCGAGGATGGTCGTCATCTCGGAGCCGGAGTAGGTGGTGGGCACCGCGATCACCGGCAAGCCGCTGGTCAGCGCCACCGCTTTGCCAAGGCCCGTGGTCGAGCCCCCGCCCACGCTGATGCAGCAGTCGGCGCCCAGTTCGGCCGCCACCCTGCGCGCGTCCTCCGCGACCTCCACCGGGACGTGCATCACGGCCTTGTCGTAGATGCCCGCGAGGCTCGCGCCGAGGCTTGCCGCGACCTGACGAACGCTGTCGCCCCGACCCGGCGTCGACAACACCAGCGCGCGCTTCGCGCCGAGCTTCGCTACTTCGGCGGGGAGTTCGGCGATGCTGCCGGCGCCGAAGACGACCCGCATCGGCAGGCCCGAATAAGTGAAAGGTTTCATGCGCGAATTCTATCCGAGGCAGGTTGGCGACGCGGCCCTGCCCGGGGTAGTCTGCGGGCATGACCACACCCCGCAAGCGCCGCGCAGCTGAACCCAACGCCGTGCTCGGCATCGACCATCTCGTGCTGCGCGTCCGGGACCTCGCCGCGAGCATCGACTTCTACAAGCGCGTGCTTGGCGCACGCGTGGAGCGCCAGCTGCAGAAGCCGCGCATCGTGCAGCTGCGCATCGGCGAGTCGCTGCTCGACCTCGTGCCCGCACAGCGCGGCCGCGCGATGAAGCCCGGCCCCGGCACGAACCTCGACCACTTCGCTGTGCGCGTGGCGCCCTTCGATCCGGCGGCCCTCTCCCGCAGGCTGGCGCGATACGGCATCGAGCCCGGCGCCGTGGCGGACCGCTACGGCGCGCTCGGCTACGGACCGTCGATGTACTTCAACGACCCCGACGGCAACACCATCGAGTTCAAGGGTCCGGCCACCCGTCCCCGCATCCGCCGGTAAGCCCCGCCGGCGTTGATGCACTGCGCCAATAAATAGTTGCACTTCGCGGAAATTTCCCCGGCTACAATCCGCGCACGCAACCCCGGCCACAACGGGGAGACGCAAGACCAGGAGGGGGAATGCGCCGGACCGAAACGTCAAGCGGAGGAAGCCTGCTGGCAGTCAATGGCGTCTCCGTTCGTTTCGGCGGGATCGTGGCGCTCGATGGCATCTCCTTTGGTGTGGGGTCGGGCGAGGTCGTGGGCCTGATCGGGCCCAACGGCGCCGGCAAGACCACCCTCTTCAATTGCCTGTCGCGCCTGTATTCCTGCGACGAAGGCAGCATCGACTTCGACGGCCGGCCCCTGCTGCCGGTCCAGCGCCACCGGATCGCAGGCCTGGGCATAGGCCGCACCTTCCAGAACCTCGCGCTGTTCCGCACGATGAGCGTGCTCGACAACGTCATGCTCGGCTGCCATTGCCGCACCTCCAGCGGGTTCCTCGCCAATGCCCTGCGCTCTCCGGGCGTGGGCCGTGAAGAGGCAGCTTCGGCCGGCAAGGCGCACGAGCTCATTTCCTTCCTCGGCCTGGATGCGGTGTCGGGCACCCGCGTGGCGGACCTGCCGTTCGGCACGCAGAAGCGCGTCGAGCTGGCCCGGGCGCTGGCGAGCGCACCCAAGCTGCTGCTGCTCGATGAGCCCGCGAGCGGCCTCAACCACGAGGAAGTCGGCGCGCTCGGCACGCTGATCCGCGACATCCGCGACCGCCTCGGCGTGACCGTGCTGCTGGTCGAGCACCACATGAGCCTCGTGATGGGCGTGTCGGACAAGGTGGTGGCGCTGAACTTCGGGCGCAAGATCGCCGAAGGCACGCCGGCCGAGGTCCAGCAGCACCCGGAAGTCGTGCAGGCCTACCTCGGGACGGCCCAGTAGTGGCGGCGCTCCTCGACGTCGCCAACCTCAGCGCCGCGTACGGCCCGACGCGGGTCCTGCACGGCATCAGCTTCGCGCTGGAACAGGGCTCCATCACGGCGCTTCTGGGCGCGAACGGCGCTGGCAAGACCACCACGCTGAGGTCGCTGTGCGGGATGGTGAAGACCGCCGGTGAAATCCGCTTCGAGGGGACGCGCATCGACGGGCGCGCCACCGAGGACATCGTGCGCCTCGGCATCGCGCACGTGCCCGACGGCCGGGGCACGTTCGTCAACCTGACCACCGAGGAGAACCTGCGCCTGGGCGCCTACACGCGCAGGGACAAGGGCGCGATCGCCGGGGACTTCGAGCGCATCTACGGCTATTTCCCGCGGCTGAAGGAACGCCGCCACCAGCAGGCGGGCACTCTCTCGGGCGGCGAGCAGCAGATGCTCGCGGTGTCCCGGGCACTGATGCTGCGCCCGAAGCTGCTGCTGCTCGACGAACCCTCGTTCGGCCTGGCGCCCCTCATCGTGAAGGAGATCTTCGGCATCATGCGCGCGATCAACAAGGGCGAAGGGGTCAGCATCCTGCTGGTCGAGCAGAACGCGGCGATGGCCCTCGAGCTTGCCGACCGGGCCTACCTCATCGAGACCGGCGACGTGGTGCTGTCCGGGACCTCCGAGGAAATCCGCCGGAACGAAGCGGTGCGCCGCTCCTACCTGGGCTACTGAGGGACCTCCCCCGCCATGGAATCCTTCCTGCACCAGGTCATCGCCGGACTCGCCACCGGCGGCATCTACGCCAGCGTGGCCCTCGCGCTGGTGATGATCTACCAGGCCACGCACCTGGTGAATTTCGCGCAGGGCGAGATCGCCATGTTCGCCACCTACATCGCCTGGACATTGATCCAGGCCGGCATCCCCTACTGGGTGGCGTTCTTCCTGACGGTCGCGATCGCGTTCGTGCTCGGCGTGCTGATCGAGCGCATCGTGATGCGGCCCGTGGAGCAGGCGCCGGTGCTCTCGGTGGTGGTGGTCTTCATCGGCCTGCTGGTCATCTTCAACAGCATGGCCGGCTGGATCTACACCTACACGATCAAGACCTTCCCGAGCCCCTTCCCCACCGAGGCACCGTTCGGCACGAAGCTGGTCTCCTCGCACGAACTCGGCGCGATCGGCGTGACGCTCGTGGTGCTGGCCCTGCTCTATGCGTTCTTCCGCTTCACGCCGCTGGGCCTCGCGATGCGCGCCGCCGCGCAGAACCCCGAGTCCAGCCGCCTGGTGGGGATCCGCGTCGGCTGGATGCTGGCGCTGGGCTGGGGCCTCGCCTCCGCCATCGGCGCGATCGCCGGCATGATGGTCGCGCCGGTGGTCTTCCTCGACCCCAACATGATGTCCGGCATCCTGCTCTACGCGTTCGCCGCGGCGCTGGTCGGCGGCATCGACAGCCCGGGCGGCGCGGTGCTCGGCGGGTTCATCGTCGGCGTGCTGGAGAACGTGCTCGGCGCCTACGTGATCGGCAACGAGTTGAAGCTGTCGGTGGCGCTCGTGCTGATCATCGGCGTGCTGGTGGTGAAGCCCTCCGGCCTGTTCGGCAAGGTCCACGTCACGAGGGTATGAACGCATGAACTCACTCGTCACCACGCTGGGCGGGCGCAACCGGGTCATAGGGCTCGCGATTCTCCTCGCAGCCGTCCTCGCCCTGCCCTTCGCCGTCAGCAACTACACCACGTTCCAGTTCACGCTGGTGCTGGTCTACTCGATCGCGCTGCTCGGCCTAAACATCCTCACCGGCTACAACGGCCAGATCTCGCTGGGCCACGGCGCCTTCTACGCCATCGGCGCCTACGCCGCCGCAATCCTGATGGACAAGTACGGCATGCCCTACTGGGCCACGATCCCGTTCGCGGGCGCGCTGTGCCTGGTCGTAGGGTTCCTGTTCGGCCTGCCGGCGCTGCGGCTGGAGGGTCTCTACCTCGCGCTCGCCACGTTCGCGCTCGGGGTATCGATGCCGCAATTGCTGAAGTACAAGCACCTCGAGCCCTGGACCGGCGGGGTGCAGGGCATCGTGATCATGAAACCCGAGGCCCCGTTCGGCCTGCCGCTGAGCCCCGACCAGTGGCTGTATTACTTCACGCTCGCCGTGATGCTCGTGATGTTCGTGCTGGGCTGGAACCTGCTGCGCGGGCGTGTCGGCCGCGCCCTGGTCGCGATCCGCGACCACCCCATCGCGTCGGAGGCCATGGGCGTGAACACCGCGATGTACAAGTCGCTCGCGTTCGGTGTGAGCGCGCTGTATACGGGCGTGGCCGGGGCGCTCGGCGCGATCGCCGTGCAGTTCGTCGCGCCCGACAGCTTCAACATCTTCGTGTCGATCACCTTCCTAGTCGGCATCGTGATCGGCGGCCTCGCCTCGATCCCGGGCGCGATCTTCGGCGCGGTCTTCATCCAGTTCGTCCCCAACGTCGCCGACCAGATCTCGAAGGCCGCGCCCTGGGCGATCTACGGCGTGTTCCTGATCGGCTTCATGTACCTGATGCCGGCCGGGGTCTCGGGCGCGATCCGCATGGCCTGGGCGAAACTGAAGCGCAGATCCAGCACGACCCCGCAGCGATCGGGGTGATTCGATCGTGGGTACACCCACCTCACCAAAGGAGGCCGTCATGTCAGCCAAGCAACTGTTGGTTTCAGCAAGCGTAGCCGTGGGATTGGCATTCGCCGCGCCGTATGCGCTGGCGCAGAAGAAGTACGACCCGGGCGCCACCGACAAGGAGATCAAGGTCGGCAACATCATGCCGTACAGCGGCCCGGCTTCGGCCTATGCGGCGATCGGCAAGGCCGAGGCGGCGTACTTCAGGATGATCAACGAGCAGGGCGGCATCAACGGCCGCAAGATCAACTTCGTCAGCGTCGACGACGGTTACAGCCCGCCGAAGGCCGTCGAGATGGCCAGGAAGCTCGTCGAACAGGACGAGGTGCTTCTGGTGTTCCAGCCGCTGGGCACGCCTTCGAACTCGGCGATCCACAAGTACATGAACGCGAAGAAGGTGCCGCAGCTGTTCGTCGCCACCGGCGCCTCCAAGTGGAACGACCCGAAGAACTTCCCCTGGACCATGGGCTGGCAGCCGAACTACCAGACCGAGGCGACCATCTACGCCAAGCACATCCTGGCGACGAAGCCCAACGCGAAGATCGCCGTGCTCTACCAGAACGACGACTACGGCAAGGACTACCTCAAGGGCTTCAAGGACGGCCTGGGCGCGAAGGCGGGCATGATCGTCAAGGAGGTCTCCTACGAGACGAGCGACCCGACCGTCGATTCGCAGGTCGTGCAGCTGCAGGGCTCCGGCGCGGACGTCTTCTTCAACATCACGACGCCCAAGTTCGCCGCGCAGGCGATCCGCAAGGCCGCCGACATCGGCTGGAAGCCGGTGCAGTACCTGAACAACGTGTCGGCCTCCATCGGTTCCGTGCTGATCCCCGCGGGCCTCGAAAAGTCCAAGGACCTGATCACCACGCAGTACCTTAAGGACCCGCTCGATCCGGCCTGGAAGGACGACAAGGGCCTCAACGACTGGAAGGCCTTCATGGCCAAGTACTATCCCGACGGCGACCTGAAGGACGGCTCCAACGTCTACGGCTACACCGCCGCCCAGGGCCTCGCGCAGGTGCTGAAGCAGTGCGGCGACAACCTCACCCGCGAGAACGTCATGAAGCAGGCGGCAAGCCTGAAGGACTTCTCGCCCTCGCTCGCGCTGCCCGGCATCAGGGTCAACACCAGCGCGGACGATTTCGCGCCGTTCGCGCAGATGCAGCTCGCGCGCTTCGACGGCAAGGAATGGGTCAGGTTCGGGGAAGTGCTCAGCAAGTAGGGGTGATTGCGGCGAAACGCCTGCCTACAGGCGTTTCGCCACCTCCTCCAGCATCACCTCGGTGGCGCCGCCGCCGATGGACTGGATGCGGGCGTCGCGCACCATGCGCTCGATGGCCGAGTCGCGGATGTAGCCGAAGCCGCCGTGGAACTGCTGGCAGTCGTACATCACCTCGTTGACCAGTTCCCCGCAGTAGGCCTTCACCATGGAGACCTCCTTCACGCAGTCACGCCCCTGCGCGTCGGCCCAGGCGGCCGAGTAGACCAGCTGGCGGCCGGCCTCCACCTTCGCGGCCAGCATCGAAAGCCTTTGCCGGATCGCCTGCTTCTCCCACAGCGGGGCGCCGAAGGCCTTCCTCTGCTTCACGTAATCGAGCGTGAGTTCGAGCGCCTTCGAAGCTTCGCCCATGGCCATCGCGCCCAGCGCGATCCGCTCGTTCTGGAAGTTCTTCATCACCTGGTAGAAACCGCGCCCCTCCTCGCCCAGCAGGTTCCCCGCGGGCACCCGGCAACCGTCGAACACCAGTTCGGCGGTGTCGGAGGATCGCCAGCCCATCTTGTCGAGCGGGCGGGCCACCAGGAGCCCCGGCGTGCCCTTCTCCACGATGAACATGGAAATGCCCTTCGTCCCGGCGGCCGGATCGGTCTTGGCCGCGACGAAATACAGGTCGGCGTGCACGCCGTTGGTGATGTACATCTTGCTGCCGTTCAGCACCCAGTAATCCCCGTCCCTGCGCGCCGAGGTGCGGATCGACCTCACGTCCGACCCCGCGTCGGGCTCGGTGACCGCCACGGCGGTGATCTTCTCGCCCGCCACGATCCCCGGCATGTAGCGGTCGAGCTGCGCCGGCGAGCCGGCGTTCATCAGGTGGGGCGAAGCCATGTCCGTGTGCACGAGGACCGTCACCGCAAAGCCCCCGAAGGAGGACCGGCCCAGTTCCTCGGCAAGGAGCGCGGTGCCCAGCACGCTCATTTCGGCCCCGCCGTACTTCTCCGGGTAGCGCAGGCCGAGGAAGCCCAGCCCCCCCATCTGGCGGAGGATCCCGCGCGGCACGAACCCGGCGTCCTCCCAGGCCCGCCCGGCCGGGGCGACTTCGTTCCCGATGAAGCGGCGCAGGCTGTCGGACAGCATCCGGTGGGTGTCGTCGAACCAGGCGGGGGTCGTATTCATAGAATGCATCGGGAGTATGGTGGGTGCGGGATTCGCTACAATCCTGCAAACGGTAACTTCTCGGAGGGCATCATGCAATACGACCTGCTTTTGCGCGGTGGACGGGTGATCGACCCGGCACAAGGCCTGGACGGCGCTTATGACGTGGCGGTGAAGGACGGCAGGATCGCGGCCGTCGAGGCCAGTATCGTCCCCTCTTCGGCGAAAAAGGTCGTCGACGTCGCCGGCAAGCTTGTGCTCCCCGGCCTCATCGACACCCACGGCCACGTGTTCCAGTACGTCACCGGCCGGTTCGGCCTCGACGCGGATCTCGCGGGCGTACACTCGGGCGTGACGACCCTGATCGACCAGGGCGGGCCCTCCTGCATGACGCTGCCGGCGTTCCGCGAGTACGTGGTCAAGGCGAAAAAGAGCCGCGTGGTCGCGTTCATCTCCGCCTACCTCGTCGGCGGCATGGAAGGCCACTACTACGCCTCGCTCTACAAGCCCGACTGCCTCGACGTGGACGCGACCGTGGCCAGCGCGAAGGCCAATGCCGACATCGTCAAGGGCTTCAAGGTGCACGCCGAGATCGGCGGCATGACGCGCTGGGGCATGGAGGACATGGAAAAGGCCGCGGAGATGCGGCGCCAGACCGGCCTGCCCCTGTACATCCACTTCGGCCAGATGTGGGGGCTGCCCGACGGCATCCCTAGCATAGACCCGGACTCCATCCTTCCCGACGTGACGAGGCTCCTCAAGCCGGGCGACATCCTCGCGCACCCGTTTTCGCGCAACCCCGGCAGCTTCGTCGACCACACCGGCCGCGTCCACCCGATCGTGCGGGAGGCCATGGCCAACGGCATCAAGGTCGACGTCGGCCACGGCTCGCACTTCAGCTTCAAGATGGCGAAGATCGCGCTCGACGCCGGCATCGTCCCCGACACCCTCGGCGCCGACATGCACGGCTACAACACCGCCGTGCCCAAACCCGCGGGCACGCCCGAAGAGCACGTCGACAAGGACCACATGTTCTTCGGCGCGTCGCGATTCTCGCTGGTGTCGGCGATGACCGCGATGCTCGCCTGCGGGCTGAAGCTCGAGCAGGTGATCCCGATGGTGACCACCAACGCGGCGAAGATGGCCCGCATGGAAGGCGAGATCGGCACGCTGAAGCCGGGCGTGGTCGCCGACGTGTCGGTCCTCAACGACGACCGCGGCCGCTGGGTGCTCGAGGACAACGAGAAGACCCAGGTGGTGACCGACCGGATGCTGACGCCGGCCTTCTGCCTGCGTGCCGGGGAACGCTTCGACTCGGACGCCTCCATCCTGCCCGTGGCCAAGGCCGCCTAGTGTCTGGCACGCCTGGCATGGGCGCGGCAAGGAGCGCCCTTGGCGTCGGGGCCTCCCTGCCCCGCAAGGAGGACGACCGCTACATGCGCGGCCTCGGCCAGTTCGTCGGCGACATCCGGCGTCCCGGCATGCTCGAGGTCGCGTTCGTGCGCTCGCCGATCGCGCATGGCCGGATCCTCGGCATCGAAAAGCCCGCGGGGTCCGAAAGCCGCGTCTTCACCATGCAGGACATGGAGGGCGTGAAGCCGATCCGCGCGGTGTCCGGCCTGAAGGGGTTCAACGCGTCGAACTACTGGCCGCTGGCGAAGGACAAGGTGCGCCACGTGGGCGAGGCGATCGCAATGTGCATCGCCCCCACCCGCGCCGAGGCCGAGGACCTCGCCGAGCAGGTCTCGGCGACCTACGAGGAACTGCCCGCCGTCGTCGACATGGTCAAGGCGCGCACCGACCCTTCCACGCTGGTGCACGAGGACTGGGACCGCAACGTGTTCCTCGAGACGCTGGTCGACGCCGACTTCAGCGCGGCGAAGAAGGACGCGCCGATCCAGGTCCGCCGCCACATCCGCACCGCGCGCCAGTCGATGGCGCCGCTGGAAGGGCGCGGGGTGCTGTGCGAATGGAACACCCGCCTCGGCCAGCTCGAGATGCACAGCGCGGCGCAGATGCCGCACATCAACCGTGCCGGGCTCTCGGAGTGCCTCGGGATCGACCAGGGCGCGATCCGCGTGATCGCCCCGGACGTGGGCGGCGGGTTCGGCTACAAGGGGATCCTGCTGCCGGAGGAAGTGTGCCTCGGCTGGCTCGCCCGCAAGCTGGGAAGGCCGGTGCGCTGGATCGAGGACCGCAGGGAGCAGCTGGTGGCCAACACCAACTGCCGCGAGCACGACTACGACATCACGGTCTATGCGCACGCGGACGGCCGCCTGATCGGCATCGACTGCGACGCCACGGTCGATTCGGGTGCCTACTCCCTCTACCCGTTCTCCGCCTGCCTTGAGTCGGCGCAGGTCGGCTCCATCCTGCCCGGGCCGTACAAGATGGAGAAGTACCGCTGCCGCACCTGGTCGGCCTGCACCAACAAGCCCGGCATCCTGCCGTACCGGGGTGTCGCCCGGACCGGGGTGTGCTTCGCGATCGAGCTGATGATCGACGCGGTCGCGCGCAAGGCCGGGCGCGAACCCTACGAGGTGCGCCTCGCGAACCTCGTGCAGGGCGCGGACATGCCCTACGACAACATCACCAACAAGCACTTCGACTCCGGTGACTACCCCGAGTCCGTCCGCCGTGCCGTGGCGGCGCTCGACCTGGCCAAGTGGCGCGCGCGGCAGCAGGCAGGCGAGCCCGACGGCCGGCGCATCGGCGTCGGGGTCTCGGTCTTCTGCGAGCAGGGCGCGCACGGCACCTCCGTCTACCACGGCTGGGGCATCCCCATGGTGCCGGGCTACGAGCAGTGCTTCGCAAGGCTGTCGCCCGACGGCGTGCTCGAGTTGCGCATCGGCGCGCAATCGCACGGCCAGAGCCTCGAGACTACGCTCGCGCAGGTGGCCAACGAGATCCTCGGCATCGACCCGTCAAACGTGCGGCTCATCCATGGCGACACGGGCCTCACGCCCTACTCCACCGGCACCTGGGGCTCGCGCTGCATGGTCATGTCCGGCGGCGCGGTGGCCGCGGCGTCAAAGGAAATCGCCAAGCGCGTCAAGGCCATCGCCGGGCGGCTGCTCGAGGTCGCGGTCGAAGACCTCGTGCTGGAAGAAGGCAAGGTCAAGGTGGCCGGCACGGACAAGGCCATGACGCTCGCCGAGATCTCGCACGTCTGGTATCGCGCGCCGCAGCTGCTGCCCGCGGACGTCGATCCCGGCGGGCTCGAAGCCACGGCCGGCTACAAGGCCAAAGTCGACACCGGCACGTTCAGCTATGCCTGCCACGCGGTCGCCGTCGCGGTCGACCCGGGCACGGGCCACACCGAGATCCTCGACTACGTGATCGTCGAGGACGGCGGCACGCTGATCAACCCCATGGTCGTTGACGGCCAGATCTGCGGCGGCACCGCGCAGGGAATAGGCACGGCGCTGTACGAGGAGATGCGCTACGACCGCGACGGCCAGCCGCTGGCCTCGACCCTGGCCGACTACCTGCTGCCCGGCCCGACCGAGATGCCGGGGCTGCGCATCGACCACATGGAAACGCCTTCGCCCTACACGGAGTTCGGCCAGAAAGGCATAGGCGAAGGCGGCGCGATCGCCCCGCCCGCGGCCATCGTCAACGCGATCAACGACGCGCTGCGGGACCTCGGCGTCGAGATCACGGAGTCGCCGGCGAGCCCCTCCCGCGTGCTCGCCGCAATCGAGGCGGCGCGCGCCGTGTAGGCCCGTCAGGGCTTCTGCTGCGCGGCGCGAAGGATGAGCCGGCGGCGGAACTCGATGGCCAGCAACGGCAGGCCGATCGCCGACACGAGGAACAGCGGCCGCGTGCCGAACGCGTCGACCACGCGCCCGCCCAGCCACACGCCCAGCGACTGCCCGCTGAACAGGCTCAGCGCGAACAGCGCCACGGCGGCGCCGCGCGAATCGGGCGCCATCTGCGTGGCGTTCACCTGCAGCGTGTTGTGCAGCATGTAGATCCCGGCGCCGAGCGCAAGCAGGCAGGGCAGCACCCACGCGGCCGACGGCGCCGCGGCAAGCCCGAGGAATCCCACGCCGATCGTGAGCCCCCCGGCCAGCGCGAGGCCGCGTTCACCGAGGGCGCTCACCAGCCGCTTCGACACGGCGGCATACAGCAGGCCACCGACCGCGAACATCGCCACCACGCCGCCGCTCGAGCCCAGGCTCATGCCGAGCTTTTCGTGCATGTGCAGCGCGGCGAACGCCATCGATCCGTAGAACAGCCCGCCTTCGATGGACACGATCACCAGCACCGTGCGCACCCACGGCTGCGGCAGCAGGCCGGCCATGCGCCGGAACCCGTCCGCGATCGAACTCGGTGCGGCGCGCGTATCCCTGTGCGTGATCGGGTTGCCGCGCAATTCGATCCACAGCAGCACGCTGACCACTGCATAGACCACGGTCAGCAGGAAGAAGATCGACCGCCAGCCGAAGGACTCGCCGAGATAGCCGCCCAGCCATGCGCCGGCCGCGACGCCCGTCATCTGCCCGATGAGGAACCGCGCAAGCACCGACTGGCGCCGGTCGTAGGGCACGACGTCCCCGATCCATGCCATCGCGAGCGGGATGATCGCGCCCACCGTGGCCCCGGCTGCGAACCGCGCGACGACCAGCATCTCCAGCGTCGGCGCAAGCGCGCAGGCGAGCGTGCCGAAGAGCGACAGCATCGAGGTGATGAAGATCAGCTGGTACTTGCCGACCTTGTCGCCGAGCGGGCCGTGCACGACCTGCAGCAGGCCGTAGGCGATCGAAAAGGCGGTGATGACCGCCGCCGCCGCGCCTGCCGTGGTGCCGAACTCGGCCGCAAGCAGCGGCAGCACTGCATCCGTGCCGCGCAGGCTCGCGGAACTGGCGAAGGAGGCGAAGGACAGGAGCGCGACGGCGCGCTCGGCATTGGGGGGGCGCATGGGACTCGCGAGTATCCCCGAAAGCCGGGTTCGCCGCGAGGACTGGTTCAGGCCTGCTGCTTCAGGCTTTCGCGAAGTGGCAGGCCGCGTGGTGGCCTACACCAACCTCGTGCAGCAGCGGCCCTTCCGTGCGGCAGCGGTCCACCTGCTTCGGGCAGCGCCCGAACATGCGGCACACCTTCGGGTCCGGGTCCACCGGGGAGCGCGCTTCACCCGACAGGACCTCCCTTTCGCCGGGCTTGCCACCGATCGAGGGAATCGCGCGGATCAGGCCCGCCGTATAGGGATGGGCCGGGTTGCGGAACACTTCTTCAGTGGGGCCCTGCTCCACGACCTTGCCGAGGTACATGACGATCACCCGGTCGCACAGCATCCTGACCACGTTGAGGTCATGGGATACGAACAGGTAGCTCATGCCCAGCGTCTGCCTGAGTTCGACCAGCAGCTTGAGGATCGTGGCCTGCACCGAGACATCGAGCGCGGCCGTGGGCTCGTCGAGGATCAGCAGTTCGGGCCGCAATGCGATGGCGCGGGCGATGCCCACGCGCGCCTTCTGCCCGCCGGACAACTGGTGAGGGAAGCGCATCAGCAACTCCTCGGGCAGCCCCGTCTGCCGCGCCGCTTCGAACACCCTGGCGTGCAGTTCGGCATAAGCCTTCACGCCGGCCAGCAGGCGCAGGGGCTCGGCGATCGTATCGAAAGCGGTGAAACGCGGGTTCAGGCTGTCGGTCGGGTCCTGGAAGACCATCTGGATCTTCGGGCGGAACTGGGTCTCGGCGAACTTGCGCGCCGGGATGAAACCGATGTTGCGCCCGCCGAAGATGATGTCGCCCGCGCTCGGGTCGAGCATCCGGGTGATCAGCCGGACCAGCGTGGACTTGCCGCAGCCGGATTCGCCCACAAGCCCGACGCTCTCGCCCCTCGCGATCGCGAAGCTGACGTCGTCGACCGCGTGCAGCAGGCTCTTCCTGCCGACCGGGAAGAGCTTCTTCAGTTCCACGATGTCGAGGAGGTTCGGCGTCATGCGGCGGCCCCGGCCAGCGGGTTGAAGCAGCGCACGCTGTGGCCCGCCCCGAAAGTGGCTTCCGGCAGCGGCTCGGCAGCGCATTGGGCGACTGCACGCTCGCAGCGCGCGTGGAAGCGGCATTTCGGCAGGTCGTTGCGGCGCAGGTCCGGCAGGTTGCCGGGGATCGACGACAGGCTGTCGATCTCCACGTCCGGGCTCGGCGTCGAGGCGATGAGCCTCGCCGTGTAGGGATGCCGGGGGGCCGCGAACAGCGTCGCCGTGGGCGCGGTCTCCACCACGTGCCCCGCGTGCATCACGACAATGCGGTCGCAGTATTCCGAGGCCAGCGCCAGGTCGTGGGTGATCAGGATCGTCGCCATGTGGCGCTCGCGCGCCAGTTCCGTGACCAGCTGCATGATCGCCGCCTGCGTGGTCACGTCCAGGCCCGTGGTGGGCTCGTCGGCGATCAGGAGCGAAGGGTTGCAGGCGAGCGCGAGCGCGATCATCACGCGCTGGCACTGGCCGCCAGAGAGCTCGAACGGGTACGCCGAATAGCGCCGTTCGGGGTCGGCGATACGAACCTGCGCGAGGCATTCGATCGCCTTCTTCCTCAGGTCGGACTGCAGCGTGGAGGTATGGGTGCGCAGCACGTCCTCGACCTGGCGGCCGATCTTGCGGATCGGGTTCAGGGCCGTGCGGGGATTCTGGAAGATCATCGAGATCTCCCGGCCGCGCACCTGCTGAAGCGCGCTTTCCTCCGCCTTCAGCATGTCCATGCCGGCGAAGCGGACCGCACCCGCCTTCACCTCTGCCGCCGCGTCGAGGATGCGCAGGATGCCGAACGACAGCACCGATTTTCCCGAGCCGGACTCGCCGACGATGCCGACCGTCTCGCCCCTGGCGACCTCGAGAGACACGTCTTCCAGCGCGTGGACTATCCCTGAGCGCGTGCGGAACTCGAGCGAATAGTCCTTCACGGACAGCAGCGGCGGTTCGGCGGTCATGTCCGCATCCTCGGGTCCATGATGTCGCGCAGGCCGTCGCCGAGCAGGTTGAAGCAGAACACGACGAGCATCAGCGTCGCGCCGGGAAACAGCGCGATCCACCATTCGCCGGAGATGATGTAGGTCGCGCCTTCGGCCACCATGATCCCCCACTCCGCCTGCGGCGGCCGCACGCCCAGGCCGATGAACGACAGGCCCGCGGCGTTGAGGATCGCCCAGCCCATGTTGAGCGAGATCTGCACCATCATCGGCGGGAGCACGTTCGGGAACAGGTGCAGCGCGAGGATACGCACGTCGGAGTTGCCCGCCAGGCGCGCGGCCTCGACGTAGCCCGCGTTCCTGCGCACGTTGATCTCCGCGCGGGACACCCGGATGTAGAACGGCAGGTTGATGATCGCAGTCGCCAGGATGATGTTGAACACCGTGTTGCCCAGCGCCGCGACGATGCCCATCGCCAGCACGAACAGCGGGAACGCCATGATGGTGTCGGCGATGCGGCCGATGATGCGGTCGGCCCAGCCGCCGTAGAAGCCGGCGAGGCACCCCAGCGCGGAGCCGATGAAGAAGGACGCGAACACCGCTGAAACCGCAATGCCGAAATCGAGCTGCGCGGCGGCGATGATGCGCGACAGGATGTCGCGCCCCAGCGAATCCGTGCCGAACCAGTGCGCGGCCGAGGGGGGCTTCAGCGCCACCGTGGTGTCGCTCATCAGCGGGTCGTAAGGCGCGATCCACGGGCCGAACAGCGCGAGCAGGACGAAGAACGCGAACAGCGCGAAAGCCCCCAGCGTCACCGGGTTGTCGGTGGCGACGTAGCGGATGTGCTTCCAGGTCTCGCGCCAGCCGGGCGCGCGCAGGGTCGTCACGGGTGTTGCGGTCGCTGCGTCCATGTTCAGCCCTCGATGCCGACCCGCGGGTCGATCACGCCGTAAAGGATGTCGATCACCAGGTTCAGCGCCACGTAGACCAGCGCCATCGTCAGCACGAAGCCCTGCACCGGCGCGTAGTCCGAGGAAACGAGGGCCTCGATGACGTACGAACCGATGCCCGGCCACGCGAACACCTTCTCGACCAGCACGTTCGAGCCGAGCAGGAACGAGAACACCATACCCAGCGTCGTGACGATGGGCAGCAGCGCGTTGCGGAACGCGTAGACGTACAGCACCCGCGTCCCGGACAGGCCGCTCGCCCGCGCGGTGCGGATGAAATCCGAGGACAGCACCCCCAGCATCGAGGCACGGGTCATGCGCATCAGCGGCGCCATCACGAACAGGCCGAGCGTCACCGCCGGCAGGATCAGCTGCCCCGCCGCCGCAAGGAAGGTCTCCATGTCGCGCGCAATGAGGCTGTCGACGAGGTACAGCCCCGTGACCGTGGCCGGGGCCGGGAAAGACACGTCCAGCCGCCCGACCGGCGAAGGCGAAATGCCCAGCAGGAAATAACAGACGTACGCGAGCAGCAGGCCGGTGAAGAACGTCGGCAGCGACACGCCAGCGGTAGCGAGCATCCGGCACGCGTGGTCTATCCACGAGCCTGGACGCGTCGCGGCAAGCACGCCCAGCGGGATCGCCGTGAAGCAGGCGAACAGCAGGCCGCACAGCGTCAGCTCGAGCGAGGCCGGCAGCCGCGAGCGGATCTCGGCGAGCACGGGCTGGCCGGTGGAGAGCGAGTTACCGAGGTCGCCGCTCGCAAGCTCCTTGATGTAGGCGGCGAACTGGTGCGCCATGCTCTTGTCGAGGCCCAGCTGCACGCGGATCTGCTGGATGGCCTCGGCGGTGGCCGAGGGGCCGGCGAAATACGCGGCCGGGTCCCCGGGTAGCGCCCGGGTGAGCAGGAAGGTGACGATGATCACGCCGACGATGTTGGGGAGCGCGCCCACGAGGCGGCGCAGGATCATCCTCAGCATGCGTCAGCCCGGCATCGGCGGGATGGACGGCAGGACCTTGTCGAACAGGGTCACGTGGGCGGCGACCACCCTCCACCCTTCGCCCGTGCGCAGCCAGGTCTGCATCTGGCGGCCAAAGCGGCCGGAGTCGTTGCGACGGTACTCGCAGCTCGCCGTGGCGAAATCTGTGCCGTAGGTCGTGATCACGATGCGCGTCAGCGTGCGCATGAGGTCCTTGGGATCGCGCGCCGCGCGCACGCCGGCGATCGCGTCGTGGCCGTAGGACTGCTCGGCGAGGCCGAACCGGATCGTATGCGGCGTGTCCCAGAACAGTTCGTTCAGCGTCGGGATGTCGTTGGTGACCAGCGCCTTCTCGTAGCGGTTGAAGGCCTGGGTGACTTCGGCGACGATTTCCGGGCGGTTGACTGTGTGGCTCATGACGTTTCCTTGGGTGGGGTGAACTTGGCAACTCCCATTTTCTCCAGAACCGAGGAAACGCGCAGGCAGAGGTCTTCCCGCCACGGCGCGCAGATCACCTGCATGCCCACGGGCAGGCCCTCGACCATCCCCACCGGCACCGCCGCCACCGGCAGACCGATGAACGAGATCGGCTGGGTCATCAGCCCCATGTTCGGGCGCGACAGAATTTCCACTCCGTTGATCGTCATCATGTCCTGGCCCACCCTGGTCGCCGGGCGGGGCGTGGACGGTGCGAGGATCACGTCAGTGTCGGCGAACAGCTTCATCACCTCGGCGTAGTACCAGCGCCGGAAGCGTTGCGCCTGTACGTACCAGGCGGCGGGGATCATGGTGTTGGCCAGCAGCCGGTCGCGGATCAGCGGCTCGAAGTCGTCGGCGCGCTTCTTCAGGTTCGCAAGGTGCAGTTGCGAGCCCTCGGTCGCGGTGATCACGAAAGCCGCGGCGCGCGCGCGCGCCGCTTCTGGTATCTCCACGGTGCGCGTGGCGCCGAGCGCCGCCGCAGCCGCCTTCACGAGGTCAAGCACGGCTCCTTCAGCGCTATCCTCGAAATAGCCCGATGCGCGGGCGATGCGCAACCCTTCGATCCCTTGCGCAAGCCTTGCCGACACCGGCTCCGCGGGCCCGGGGCGGCACACCGGGTCCTTCGGGTCCGGTCCCTGCATCACGTCATAGGCCGCGGCCAGGTCGGCCGTGGACCGGCAGAAGGGCCCGAGGTGGTCGAACGAAGCGACGAAAGGAAAACTGCCGGCCCTCGTCAATCGCCCGTAGGTGGGCTTGAGCCCGAAGATGCCGCAGAGCGAAGAAGGCACCCGGATCGAGCCGTTGGTGTCCGAGCCCAGCGTGATCGGCACGAGGCCGCCCGCCACCGCGGCCGCCGAACCGCCGGACGACCCGCCTGCGATGCGGTCCCGGTCGTAGGGATTGCGCGTCGGGCCGTAGTGCGTGTTCTCGGTCGTGAAACCGTAGGCGTACTCGTCCATGTTGAGCGTGCCCACCAGCACCGCCCCCGCGCCGTTCAGTCGCGCGACCAAAGGCGAATCGGCCGGCGCCGCCGGCAGGTCGCGGTTGATCTTCGAGCCGGCCAGCGTGGTCAGCCCCTTCACGTCGAAGAGGTTCTTGACGGCGAAGGGCACGCCGGCGAGCGGTCCCGGGTCCCGCCCGGCCGCCACGGCCGCGTCCACGGCTTTCGCCTCGGCCAGCGCACGGGCCTCGGTGAGTTCGACGAAGGCGTTCAGCCCCGGGTTGCGTGCCTTGATCCCGGCAAACACGCTTGCAGCGTGATCGACCGCCTTGAGCGTCCCGCCGCGGACCCTGGCCGCAATGTCCAGCGCCGGCTCGAACGCCACTACGGCCTCCAGACCGGGCCGAGTTCGTCGGTCACGGTATCGAGCGGGAAAGCGTTCACCAGCCCGGCCAGCTGCGCCGTGCGCTGCAGGTTCGCGATCACGCCCGGCAACTGCTCCGCCGTGATCTCGATGCCCTGCAGCGCCGCCGCGCGGCGCACGAACGCCTCATCGATCAGTCCCGGCTCCAACTCAGGCCTTCTCCAGGTCGCGATAATCGGGTTGCAGGTGGAACCAGTAGGTGTAGCCCTTGATCGACTTCTGCATCGCGACGTCCATGTTCGGCTGGGCGAGCGGGATCCTCGGCACGTCGTTGAAGGCCATGTCGATGAAGCCATGCACGTCGGCCTCGTACTTCTTCTTGTCGGTCTCGAACCGTGCGGCGTCGATCAGCTTGTCCATCTCCGGGTTCTGGTAGCTCATGGTGTTGAATACCGCATTCTGCCCGTGGTAGCACCAAAAGAAGAAATACTCGGGGACGTTCAGCCAGCCGCCGAAGCGGTTGAGGATCAGCGGCATGTCCTTCTTGAGCAGCGCCGCGCGCCAGTTGGCGCCGGGGATCTTGTTGATGGTGCACTTGATGCCGATCAGTGCGAGCGATTCCTGGATCAGCACGCAGGCCGGCTCGCTCACGGTCGCGTTGCCCAGGTCGAACGACAGCGTGGTCTCGAAGCCGCTCTCCGCGCCAGCCTCCTTCATCAGCGCGCGGGCCTTGGGAATGTCCTGCTTGTAGCCGTGGACCTGGGGCCAGGCGGTGCCGGTGGCCTTGTTGTCCTTGTCGCCCCACATCTTCGTGGCGCGCTTGTACATCGCGTTGTCGAGGACCTTCTCGTAGGGAATCGCGTAGGCCACGGCCTGGCGGACCTTGACGTTATTGAACGGCGCCGCCTTCACGTTCATGCCCAGGTACCAGATCGAGTTCTCGATCGGGGTGCTGACCACGTTCACCTTGCCCGCCTGCGACAACTCGAGGAAATCCTTCGGCGGCATCTCGTAGGTCATGTCGATGTCGCCCTTCTCGAGCAGCGCGCGGCGGTTGCCGGCCGACGGGATCTCGCGCTGCACGACGCGCTTGATCTTCGGCAGCTTGCCGCTTTTCCAGTCGTCGAAACGGGCGAAGATGATCTCCTGGCCCGGCTTGTAGGACTCCAGCTTGTAGGCCCCGCCGCCGGCGACGTTCGCCTTGGTCCAGTCGAGCGCCCAGGGATCCTTCTCGGTCGCGTGCTTCTTCACGACTTCGGAGTTGAAGATCGACGGCACCGGCACCGCGATGTCCATCATCGTCAGCTTGTCCTTGCGCAGGAAGTCGATCCGGAACGTGCTGTCGTCGACAGCCACGAACTGCTTGGGGTTCTCCAGGGACCCGGCTTTCATCTGGAAGGTGGGAAATCCCCCGGCGCTCACCGCGCGGTCGAACGACCATTTCACGTCCTTGGCCGTGACCGGCGTGCCGTCGTGGAACCTGGCGCCCTTCTTCAGCTTGAAGGTGACGGACATGCCGTCGGCCGCCATCGCCCACGATTCGGCGAGTTCGGGCTCGAGCTTGGAGTAGTCGTACGTCATGGTGCCGTCGGGAAGCTTCTTCTTGCCGAAGGTCAGCAGGCGGTCGTAGCAGATCCAGGACACGCCGTAGGCCGGGCGGTTCGCGCCCACCGTGTGGATGTCGAGCGAGTTGGGCC
This sequence comes from Burkholderiales bacterium, assembly GCA_965279075.1. Lineage (GTDB taxonomy): Bacteria > Pseudomonadota > Gammaproteobacteria > Burkholderiales > SG8-39 > SZAS-79. The sequence continues at coordinate 49,747 of CBDIHI010000008.1, forward strand.
CGACCTCGTTGGCGACGATCAGCAGTTCCTTCCTGCGGTCGCTCTGGGACCAGGCTTCGAGCGGAAGCATCGAGGCGCCGGCAGTGGCTACGGTGGAAAGGATGAAATCGCGGCGCTTCATGGTGCCCTCCGGTGCGGGTTTGTCTTGTGGCCGCCTTGGCACACAACTTGTATGCAAGATGGCATCCCAGCGGAATGCACGGACCATGCCACCGGAGCTAAGCACTTGAAGGAAATGGAGACTGCACATCCTGCCCCGGTCCGGGAACGCTCCGGCCGACGGCCTGCCGCACTCGATGGGTGCGCCCCCTCCCCCGTCCGCGCCCCGGCATGGAGCGAGCCGTGGGGGCCGCGATGAAGCGAGCAACCAAGGGCAGCCTGTCCGAAGCCGTCTACCAGGCAGTCAAGGCGGACATCTTCGGCTTCCGCCTGCTGCCGGGCGCGCGCTTCTCGGAGAACGCCGTCGCCGAGCGGGCGCGTGTTTCGCGCACGCCGGTGCGCGAAGCCCTGTACCGGCTGGAACGCGAAGGCTTCCTCACCGTGCACGCGAAAAGCGGCTGGACCGTGCGGCCGCTCGACTTCGACAAGTTCGAGCACCTGTACGACGTGCGCGTGATCCTGGAGCTCGCGGCGGTCCGCACGCTCTGCGCGGGCGACATCCCCGACACACTCGTCCCGCTGAAGAAGGCCTGGTGCGTGCCCGTGCGGCAGCGCATCGACGACTGGGCGGAGGTGGCCCGGCTCGACGAGGCCTTCCACATGACCCTGGTCACGGCGACCGGCAACCCGGAGCTGGCCCGCATCCACGCCGACATCACGGAGCGCATCCGGGTGGTCCGCCAGCTGGATTTCACTTACGCGCAGCGCGTCGCGTTCACCTACGAGGAGCACGCCGGCATCCTGTCGGCCATCCTCGCCCGCAAGGCCCAGCAGGCGCAGATACTGCTGCGCGCCCACATCGAGCAATCCAAGCTCGAAGTGCGCAAGATCGGCCTGCACAAGCTCCACCTCGCCCACTTCGGCTCGCCCTAGGCCGGGCGCGAAACAGGCGGTCCGGCCCGCGCCGGGCGCCGGTACACTGGTCCGGCCCTCACAAAACCGCCAAGGAGCACGCCATGCCCCGCACCAAGCTCACTGTCCCCGACCTCGCCGAAGCCGCGCCCGGCCTTTGGTCGAACGCAATCCGCACCGGCGACACGCTGTACATCGCGGGCCAGGTCGCCCGCCCGTTCGAAGGCGGCCCGGGCCTCGTCGGCACCGACGAGTACACTCAGGCAAAGCAGATCTTCAGCCGCATCGAGCGCATCCTCAAGGCCGCCGGCGGCACCATGGACAACCTCGTCAAGATGACGATCTTCGTGGTCGACATCACCAAGAATACCGAGGTATGGCGCGCGCGGCGCGAGTTCTTCACCGGCGACTTCCCCACCTCCACGCTGGTCGAAGTCCAGTCGCTTGCCGGTCGTGAGACGCTGGTCGAGATCGAGACCGTCGCCTGGCTGGGGAAAATGTGATGAGGGCCGCCCTGCTCGGGGCCGCGCTGTTCGCCTTCTCGCTCAGCGCCGCAGCCCAGTATCCCAACAAGCCCATCCGCATCATCGTCCCCTACCAGGCCGGCGGCACTTCGGAGGTCATGGCGCGCGCGGTCGGCGACCAGCTCACGGCCGTGTGGAAACAGCCGGTGGTGATCGAGAACAAGCCCGGCGGCGGGACGACCATAGGCGCCGCGGTCGTCGCGCAGGCGCCGGCCGACGGCTACAGCCTGTTCGTCAACGCGTCGAGCTTCCTCATCAACGCGCAGCTGATGTCGAAGCTCCCCTATGACGCGGCGAAGGATTTCATGCCGGTCACCCTGGCGGCCTCGAACCCGCATGTGCTGGTCGTCTTCCCGGGCCTGGGCATCACTTCGCTGAAGGATTTCCTCGGCGTGGCGAAGGCCAAGGGCAAGTCGATGTCCTACGCCTCGTTCGGCAACGGCAGCTCCGGGCACCTCGCCTACGAGCTGTTCAAGAAGACCTACGCGTTCGACATGGTGCACGTGCCGTACAAGGGCGTGCCGCAGGCGATGACCGACGTCATGGGCGGGCAGGTGCAGGCCATGCTGACCGACCTGCTGGCCGCCGTGCCGCAGGTGAAGTCCGGCAAGCTCGCGGGCCTTGCCATCGCCGCCGACAAGCGCAGCCCCACGCTGCCCGATGTGCCGACCTTCGAGGAGGCGAGCGGCACCAAGTTCGTGTCGCGCTCCTGGTTCGGCATCCTCGTGCGCTCGGGCACGCCGCCCGAGATCCACAGGATGCTCTCGCAGGAGATCGCCAAGGCCCTGCACCGGCCGGACGTGAAGGAAAAGCTCGCCAGCCTCGGCATGGACACCTACGGCACCAGCCCGGAGGAGTTCGCCGCCTTCATGAAGAGCGAGTCCGACCGGTTCGCCGACGCGATCCGCTTCTCGGGCACGAAGATCGAGTAGTCGCGCATGAAGGACGCGCCGCTCGCCGGGATCGAACGGGATCGCGACCTGCTGGTCGCGATCCTGCGCGATTTCGTGCGCTGCCGCTCGCCGAACCCACCCGGCGACACCCTCGCCGCACGGCACGGGCAATGTGCCGCACGGAGGCTCGTCTGCGACGCCCGCCTCGCGCGGGACGTGGGGTAAACTGCCCACACGATGCGCCTTCTCCTCACCCTCGCCCTGCTCCTCGCTTGCACCGCCGCCCGCGCGGAGTGGGAGGTACTGACCGAGACCGGCACTGCGGTCTACTACGTGGACCGCGAGACGGTCCGCACCGATGGCGCCCTGAAGCGGATCTGGGGCCTGCAGGACATGAAGGCGCCCGACGCCGGCGGCGTGTTCTCACGACGCGTGCTGGACGAATACGACTGCAAGGCGGAGAAATTCCGGATGCTGTCGGTCAGCCACCACTCGGGCCGGATGGCGCAGGGGGCGACCCTCGCCAACTACCGCGACGCGGGCCCCTGGGACCACATCGCTCCCAACACGGTAGCCGCGAAAGTGCTGAAGCTGATCTGCCGCTGACCTCAGGCGAGCCCGAATTCCTTCAGCGCGTGCTCGCGCAGCTTCACCTTCTGCACCTTGCCGCTCGCGGTCATTCCGATCGCATCGAAGTTGTCCACGATCCTGAGATACCGCGGCACGCGGAAATTCGCGCACCTCCGCTTCGCCCAGGCGACGAGCTCGTCCTCGCTCGCGACGAGGCCGTCCTTGAGCGTGACATAGGCGCAGGGCACTTCCCCAAGCCTCGCATCCGGCACACCCACCACCTGTGCCGTCTGCACCGCGGGGTGCGCGAGCAGGACTTCCTCGACCTCGGCCGGCGCGACGTTCTCGCCGCCGACGCGAAAGACGTCCTTGAGCCGACCCACCATGCGCAGGCGGCCGTCTTCGTTCAGCGAACCGAGGTCGCCGGTGCGCAGCCAGCCGTCGGCTGTGAAGGCCTTGGCCGTCTGTTCCGGGTTGTTGTAGTAACCGCGCATCACGCTCCAGCCGCGCACCTGGATCTCGCCGTCCTGGATGCGGACCTCCACGCCGTCCAGCGGCTTCGCCAGCCCTTCGACGCGCAGGGCCTCGGGATCGCGCCAGTCGCTCATGACCACGTTGGGCGAAGCTTCCGACAGGCCATAGGCGGCGCAGATCTCCTTCGCCCCCATGACGTCGATGATCTTCTTCATTGTCTGCGGACCCGCGGCCGCCCAGCCACCACGCAGGCGGAGTTTCTCCGGGTCGAAAGCCGCATGGCCCATCAGCATCTGGAAGATCGTGTCGTTGCCAGAGGTCAGCGTGCAACGTTCCGCTTCCAGCACCTTCAGAACCGCACCCGCTTCAAACGCGGGCAGCGTCACGAGGCAGGCGCCGAACACGAGCGAAGCCAGCGCCGACAGCGTGGAGCCGCCCACGTGGAAGAACGGCCGGCAGTTGTAGTAGCGGTCGTCCGGGCGCACGCCGAAGCGCGCCCCCGCCGCCCACGCATTCCTCAGCATGTTGTCGTGGGTCAGCACGACGCCCTTGGGATAGGCGGTGGTGCCCGAGGTGAACTGGATCAGCAGGGGGTCTTCGGGCCGCACGTCCGCGCCGAGCCCCCCGGGAACCTCACCCAGCGGCACACCGCCGTCGACGTTGATCGCGAGGTCCAGCTTCGGGCACTGTGGCCAGGCCTCCTCCACCATCGCCTCGTAGTCGATGTTGAGGAACGCGCCCGTGTAGAACAGCGCCTTGCAGTCGGCTTGCTTCAGGCAGTACGCAAGTTCGGCGACCTTGAAGCGCGTGTTCACCGGCACCGTGACGCAGCCGAGGATCGCCGCGCCGTAGAAGAGGCGCACCCAGTTCGCGTCGTTGCCCATCAGGATGCCGATGTGGTCGCCGCGCGCGAGGCCCAGCGCCGCGAGGCCCGCCGCCACCTGCCGCGCCTCGGCGTCGAGCTGCGTGTAGGTCAGGCGGATGCGATCGGTAACGAGCGCCTCGGCGGCGCCGCGCTGCGCGGCCTGCCGCGCGAGCACCTCGCCGAGCGTGGCCGCAGCCCAGTTCAAGGCTTGCCCATCCACTGGCCCGAGGCCAGCTGCTCCTCGATCGCTTCGATCTCCGCGGCGAGCGCGCCTTGCGGATCAAGCTCGACGCCGCGATCGATCGTGCGCTTGGCGAGGCGCAGCGACTGCGGCGGCGCCTCCGTAATTGCCTTCACGATGGAAGCGAGCGCCTCGTCGAGCTGGTCCGGCGCCACCAGTCGCGACACCAGGCCGTGCGCCAGCGCCTCCTCCGCCGTCAGCGTGCGCCCGGTGTACATCATGTCCTTCGCCAGTCGCTTGCCGAGCACGCGCGCGAGGCGCTGGGTGGCACCCACCGTGCCGCGGATCGCCTCGAGGGTGCGAAAGGAGGCCGCCGGCGTCGCCACGATGAAGTCGCAGCTCGCGGCGATCTCGCAGCCCGAACCCACGGCCGGGCCTTCCACCACCGCCACCGCGGGCATGGGCAGTGCCTCCAGCGCCGCGTAGGCGTCGAAGCCCTTGCCGCGACGCGCGCGCACCTGCGCCTCGCCCATGCCCTGGCGCTCCTTGAGGTCCGCGCCCGCGCAGAAGACGCTCCCGTTCGAGCGCACCAGCACGAGCTTGACCGCGGGATCGTCCGCCGCACGCCGGGCCGCGGCGGCCAGGCCGTCGCACATGGCGAGGTTGAGCGCGTTGCGCGCCTCGGGCCGGTTGAGGCGGATCGTCGCCACGCCGCCTTCCACGCCGTACAGGACAGCCTCGCTCATATCGCCTTCGCCTCCCGCAGGTGCGCGATCTTTTCCTTCGAGTACCCCAGGCGCTGCGCGAGCACCTCGTCCGTATGCTCGCCCAGCGTCGGCGGGCGGCCGACCTTCGGGTCGTCGAACCCTTCGAATTTGTACGGCAGTCCGAGCGCCTTGAACGGGCCTATGCCCGGGTAGTCGAATTCGCCGACCAGCCCGCGCGCCGCGACGTGCGGGTCGTTGAGAATCTCGGCCACGTCGTTGACCGGCCCGACGGGGACTTCCACCGAATCGAGCGCGGCGATCAGTTCGTCGCGCTTCCAGGCGAGGATGGCCTGCGTGAGTTTCGGCATGATGGCGTCGCGGTTCGTCACGCGCAGGGCGTTGTCGGCGAACTGCGGCTGCGCGCCCCACGCTTCGAGCGACAGGGCCTTGCACAGGGGCGCCCAGTGCTGGTCGCTCGCGGTGATGTGCAGGTACTTGCCGTCCGCGCAGCAGAAGGTCGCCGTGGGAACGCGGCCCGGATGTTCGGTGCCCAGCCTCGGCGGCACTTCGCCCAGCGCGAAGTAGCGCGCGGCTGCGAGCGTCAGCAGGCTCACCTGCCCGTCCAGCATCGAGAAATCCACGTAGCAGCCCTTGCCGGTCTGCTCGCGCCCGGCGATCGAGGACAGGATCGCGATCGCCACCCACAGGCCCGAGGTCAGGTCGGCCACCGGCAGGCCCGGCTTCACCGGCCCGCCGCCGCGCTCGCCCGTGAGGCTCAACAACCCGCCCATCGCCTGGAACACGGTGTCGTAGCCTTTCTTGCGGCGGTAGGGCCCGGTCTGGCCGAAGCCGGTGCACGAGAGGTAGATGAGGCGCGGGTTCAGCGCGGACAGCGCCGCGTAGTCGAGGCCGTAACGCTTGAAGGTGCCCGAGGGGAAATTCTCGACGAACACGTCCGCCTTCGCTGCCAGTTCGCGGATCACCTGCTGTCCTTCGGGCGAGCGCAGGTTCACGGTGATTGAAGACTTCGAGCGATTGCAGGCGAAGTAGTACGCACTGTCGACCGCCAGCTGCGGCTCGAAACTGCGCGTCTCGTCGCCCGTGCCGGGCTGCTCGACCTTGATCACGGTGGCGCCCAGCTCGGCGAGGATCATGCTCGCGAACGGGCAGGCGAGCACCCGCGCGAGGTCGAGGATGACGAGGTCCTGCAGAGGGCGCATGGACGAAAGGCCGCGTCAGGAGCGGCTGTCAGGGCAGATAGTTTCCATTGTCAACTACCTGCCCCGGGACTGTCAAACGGCCCCGCTATTTGAAGCCGTAGTCCTTCCAGCGCTTTTCCACCAGGGCCCGGTGGTCGGCGTGCGGCTCGACCGTCGGCGGGAAACGCTCGTTGTTCCACTCCGGACGGCGCTTGAAGTGCCAGTTGCGCGTCGCGTCGAACAGCACACGCGTCCAGGTGCCCGCGCCGAGCTGCTGGACGTCCCTTTCTTCCAGCGGCGTGCTGGGGTCCAGCGCATGGCCGAGCAACCCCGGGAACTGCGTGATGCCTTCGGTCGCCGCGTTCATGCGGTAGGCGAGCGCCCAGTCGATCTGCTGGTAGTTCGAGACGTCGATGTCGTCCTCGAACACGAACACGTGCTTGTAGCGCCCCTGCCCCGCGCCCGCGCCCCACAGCGCCGCCGCCACCTGCTTGGGCTGCGCCTGGTAGGTCTTCCTGATCTTGATGTAGACGTTGATGCCGCAGGTGATCGGGTCGCAGTAGACGTCCTGCACGCCGGGCACGCCCGCGGCGTTGAGGATGTTCCACGCGATGCCGGCGCGCTGCGCCGACGAGATCACCGCGTTCTCCGAGAACGAGCCCGGCATGTTGCCTTCCTGCGTGCCGCGCAGGATGGGATCGTCGCGGTGCATGATGCAGCTCACCTCGATGGTCGGTCGCGGCGTCGGGAGGTCGGACACGTAGCCGGTGAACTCCGCGAACGGGCCTTCGGTCTCGTAGGCCGCCGGGTCCGGGTCGATGAAGCCCTCGATCACCATCTCGCAGCTGGCCGGCACCTCGAGGTCGACGGTCTCGCACTTCACCATCTTGACCGCCTCGTTGCGATACGCGCCGAGCACGGCGAACTCCGACACGCCCGCCGGCAGCGGGCTGCCGCCGAGGAAGCCCATGATCGGGTCCCAGCCGATCACGCAGGCCACCGGCATCTTCTCGCCGCGGTCGGCGTACTTGGCGAAGTGCTGGCCCCAGTGCTGGCCGCCCTTGATGAGCAGCGAGGGAATCGTGTTCTTCCTGCCGACCATGCCGCGATAGATGCCGGCGTTCTGCACGCCGGTATCCGGGTCCTTGGTGACGATGCAGGCGTAGGTGTTGATGTAACGGCCGCCCTCGAGGTAATGCCACTTCGGCACCGGGAACTGCAGCAGGTCGACGTCCTTTCCCTTGATGATGTTCTGGCGCACCGGGCCGTCGGGCACCACCACGGGCTGGATCTGCTCGCGGTTCTTCTTCATCACGTGCTGGACGATCTCGTTGTTCGTCGCCGTCTTGGGAAAGCCCAGCGCGAGGTTCAGCCGCTCGCGCGTGCCGATGCCGCCGCAGAACACCTTGCGGCCGATCGTGTTCTCGTGGTCCTTCACGTTCTCGAACAGCAGCGCCGGGCCCTGCTTCTCCAGCACCCGGCGGGATACGGTCCCGATTTCGCAGTCCCAGTCCACCTTCGCGGTGATCCGGTGCAGTTCGCCTTCCTTCTCCAGCAGCGCGATCCACTCGCGCAGGTCTATGCAGCCCATTCGGCCTCCATGAATTGTCCCTGCCACGGTAGCAATGTACGTCCGCCTGCCGCTATGCGATGTTTGCATGAACGGCCGCGCACGGCACGCTCTCGCATGAAACCTGCTTCGTGTTTCACACATCCACACCTCCGCAGGCGCCACCATGCTGAAACCCTTGCCCCTCCTCGCCGCCGCACTCATCGCGTGCACCGCCGCCCCCTTTGCCGGTGCGCAGGCCCCGTACCCGTCCAGGCCCGTGCGCGTGCTGATCCCCTACCCGCCCGGCGGCACGGCCGACCTCCTCGCCCGCGTGCTGGGCCAGAAGCTCTCCGAGGCCCTGGGCCAGGGCTTCGTCATCGAGAATCGCGGCGGCGCGGGCGGCAACCTCGCCGCGGAAGCGGCCGCCAAGTCGGCGCCCGACGGCTACACGCTGCTGATGGCCAACGCCCCGGTGCTCGCCGTGAACCCGAGCCTGTACGCCAAGGTCCCGTTCGACCCGGTGAAGGATTTCGCCCCGGTGAGCCTGGTGGCGAATGTGCCGCTGTTGCTCGTCGCGCACCCCTCCTTCGCGCCGAAGACCGTCTCCGAACTCATCACGCTGGCGAAGTCGCAGTCCGGGAAGCTCAACTACGCCTCCGCAGGCGGCGGCAGCACCACCTACCTCGCCACCGAGCTCTTCAAGTCCATGGCGGGCGTCGAGATGCTCGCGATCCCCTACAAGGGCAGCGGCCCCGCGCTGTCCGCGCTCGTCGCGGGCGAGGTGCCGGTGATGTTCGAGCTGTTCCCGAGCGCGCTGGGCCACGTGAAGTCGGGCCGCATCCGCGCGCTGGCCGTGACCAGCGCCAGCCGCTCGCCGCTGATGCCCGAGTTGCCCACCGTGGCCGAAGCCGGGCTGCCGGGCTACGAGATCGCGTCCTGGTTCGGCATCGTGGCGCCGGCCGGAACGCCGCGCGAAATCGTCGCCCGCCTCAACGGCGAGATCGTGAAGCTCATCGAGACGCCGGAAATGCGCGCGCGTCTCGCCACGCTCGGGGCCGAGCCGCGCCCCGGCACGCCGGAGCAGTTCGCGCAGTTGATCCCGGTGGAGATCCGCAAATGGGCGAAGGTGATCAGGGAGTCGGGCGCCAAGGTGGAGTAGCGGGCCGCCCGCCACAGTTTCTTACGCTCGGGGGCGGCATCGGGGGCGCATAATCCCGGCTTTGTCTTTTGGTCCAACCCATGCGCCGCTTCCTCCTCCGGCTCGCCCTTGCCGCCGGCCTCGCCCTGTCCCTGGCTGCGCCCTCCGCGATTCTCGCCCAGCCCGCCGCCCAGCCCACCGGACTGCCCGCGCCCGCGACCGACATCGAATACACCGCCAAGCCCGGCGACACGATGATCGGCATTTCGCGCCGCTACCTCATCAACGGCCAGTCGCACGAGGTGCAGCGCGCGCTGTGGGAGCACAACCAGCTCAAGGACAAGGACCGGATCAGTCCCGGGCAGCAGATCCGCATCCCCGGCAACTGGGTGAAGAACGAGGCGGGCCGGATCGAGCTCGCCCATGTCGAAGGCGACGTGCAGTCGCAGGGCCAGCCCATCCGCACGGGCGCCCGGGTCAACCCCGGCGACGAACTGAAGACCGGCCGCGACGGCTACGTGACGATCAAGCTGGCCGACGGCTCCACGCTCGCGCTCCAGCCCGGCAGCACGCTGGCGGTGGAGGGCGTCCGAACCTCTGCGCTCAGCCCTTCTGCCGATGCGCTCTTCAACCTGAAGAACGGCCGCGTCGAGGCCTCCGTGCAGAAGCGCGCCGCTTCGGGCGCACGGTTCGAGGTGCGCACGCCGATCGCGGTCGCCGCCGTGCGCGGCACGCGCTTTCGCGTCGTCGCCGACGACGAGAAGAAGACAGCGACCAGCGAAGTGGTGGAAGGCACGGTCGAGGTCAACGACACCGGCAACCTCGGCAGCGTGTCGGTGCAGGAAGGCTTCGGCACGCGGGTCGTCGCAGGCCAGGCGCCGAGCCCGCCGCGCGCGCTGCTGCCGGCGCCGCGCCTGTGGACCGGGATGCGCCTGTGGGTCCGCCGGCCGATCCGGCTCAACTTCACGCGCCTGCCAGGCGCGGTGAACTACCGCGTGGTTGTGGCCCGCCAGGCGGATTTCGGCAACGTGATCTCCGAGACGCTGCTGTCCAACAACGTGATCGAGCTCCCCGAATTGGAGAACGGCGCCTACTTCATAAAGGTGCGCGGGATCGACGACCTCGGGCTCGAGGGCAAGGACAGTCGCGGTGACCTCGTGCTGAACCTGGAGCCCGTCGCGCCCGCCGCACCGCCCGCACCGGCGGCGCAGCCGCCCGATGGCGCCCGCCCCGCCAACTAGCCGGTTCCCAGGTTAACGCAGCACCGGCAGCAGGACGTTGAAGCGGGAGCCCTTCCCAAGCTCGCTCTGCACCTCGATCCGCCCGCCGTGCTTCTCCACGGCGGTCTTCACGAACGCGAGGCCGAGGCCCGCCCCCGTCTCGCCGCGGCGCTTGGCCGCGTCCAGCCGCTCGAAGCGGTCGAAGAGCTTGGGCAGGTCTTCCGCCGCAACCCCGTAGCCCTGGTCGGCAAACGTGCAGCGCCAACGGTCGCCTTCGGGCTCGATCGTGCATTCGATGCGCGTGGCTTGCGGGCTGTACTTGATCGCGTTCGACAGCAGGTTGATGAAGATCCGGAACAGCACGTCGCGCACGCCGCGCACCAGCGCCGCTTCGGGCGTGAAAGCCACCGCCACCTCGATGTTCTTCGTCTTCGCCTGCGACCCGGCCTCGTCCACCGCGCCGTGCAGCAGTTCGACGAGGTCGACCGCCGCGAAGCGCGCCGGGTCGATCGACTCCGCCCGCCCGAGCTGCACGAAATCCTCGGCGAGCGCGAGCGAGCGTTCGACGCTCGCCCGGATGCGCTTGAAGAAATCCTCCTTCTGCGTCTCGGGCGCGAGTTCCCTCAGGTCGAGCATCGCCGTGATCGACACCAGCGGCGAGCGCAGGTCATGCGACAGGAACCTCATGTACTCGTCGCGCTTCCTTTCGGCGTCCTTCAGCATGGTCACATCCACCAGGCTCACCAGCAGCCCGCGCCGCTCCCCCTCCGAGCCCGAGAACGGCACGACCGAGACGAAGAGGTCGCGCTTGTCGGCGTGCTTGGCCTCGAACGACAGCGGCGCCTGCCCGATCAGCGTGTTCCAGTCGGGCGCGCCCTGGGCGAGCACCGGCGCCAGCGTCTCGGACAGGCGTTTGCCGCCGAGCATCGTGGCGGGCTTGCCGATCAGGGCCGCGGCCTGCGCGTTCACGAGCGTGATGCGCAGCTCCGTGTCCACGACCAGCGCCGCCTCGGGCAGGCCGTCGAGCGTGTCGCCGACGAAGCGGCGCATGTCGCGCACGCGCGCCGAGGCGCGGCGCACTTCCTCGATGCGCGCCTCGAGCTCGTCTGACAGCGCGCCCTTGCGTTTCCTGCGCGCCATCGGCGCGGCGTAGGGCAGGAGCTCCGGCTCGCGCGCGGCGGCGGCGAGTTCCTCGTCCATGTAGCGCTGCGCCGCCTCGAGCCGGCGCCAGCTCCATACCGGGTAGCAGGCGATGAGGCCGAACACCGCGGCCGAAGGCGCGAACCACCAGCCCGACAAGTGCAAGGCGAGCAACGAGGCAACGGCCACGCCCAGCATCGCGAGCACAGTTGCGAGCAACGCGCGACGCGCCGACAGCCGCAGGAATCCCGCCAGCAGCGCGAGCACCAGCAGCGCCGACAGCACGGCCCGCACCGCCACCGGCACGATCGACACGAAGCCGCCGCCGCGCAGGTTCGCCAGCACGTTGGCCGACAGTTCCACCCCCGGCATCGAGCGGCCGTAGCCCGACATCGGCGTCGGGTAGGAATCCATCATGCCGGCGGCGGTCGCGCCGATGAGGACGAACTTCCCGGCCAGCGCCTCCTTGGGCACCGCGCCGCGCAGCACGTCGGCATAGGACACACGCTTGAAATGCCCGGGCGCGCCGAGGAAGCCGATGTGCACCCAGTGGTCGCGCAGCCAGACACCCCGCTGCGCATTCGTCTCCGGCGGCCGCCGCATTCCCGGCAGGCTTTCGGGCGGCGTTTTTCCATCCAACCCCGCCAATGCCGCCGCCAGGTGCAGGTACTGCCGGGCGCCGCCGGCCAGCCCTTCGCTCAGGTACAGGCTGCGGGCGATGCCGTCGGCGTCGAGTTCGATGTGCACGTGCCCGACCGCCGCAGCCGCGTCGAGGAAGACCTTCGCGGGGGCGACTTCCCTCGGCTGGCCCGACTGCGAGGCCTCCATGATCACCGGCAGCACGGTGGTGCCGTTGCCGCGCATGGCGCGCGCAAGGGCGTCGTCCCCGGCAGGATCCGCGCGGTCCGGCTCGGCAAGCAGCACGTCGAACGCCACGCCGTTCACGCCGGCCTCGGTGAGTTTCTCGAGCAGCGTGGCGTGGACCGCGCGCCGCCACGGCCAGCGCCCGATCATGTCGAGGCTCTGCTGGTCGATCGCGACGATGACGATGTCCTCCGGCGCGGGCCGGTGCTTCAGCGTGAGGGCCGCGTCGTACAGCGTCTGGTCGAGGCGCGAGAACCAGCCGTACCCGGCCGCGAGCGCGGCCAGCGCCGAGACCACGAGGGCCGTGCCCGTCCATTCGACCAGGAGGGGGCGGAGCTTCTTCATGCCGAAGCTTAGCGCACCCTCACCTGAAGGCCAGCAGCGCGATCCCCGCCAGCACCATCGCGCCGCCGACCGCGGTGCGGCCGGTCAGCCCTTCCCTGTTCCTGAACACGAGCAGGCTCACGGGAAAGATCAGGAGCGGGGTCGTGTGTGCGACCAGCGTCGCCAGCGCGATCTCCATGTAGTGCATCGCCGAGACCAGGAACATCGCGCCCGAGGCCGTCGCGATCCCGCAGGCGACGTACAGCAGGAGGCCCTTGCGGTCCGAGGAGCGGATGCCCCGCAGCGCCCCGCCCCAGTCGCGGGTCGTGGCCAGCTGGCAGGCGAGCGCCGCGACGGACGCGATGATCGTGCCGAAGATCGCCTCGTTCCAGGTCCGCATCGCGTAACCGCGGCTCACGTTGCTGAGCGAGAAGCCGATGATGGTCGCGAGGCCGATGATGAAGCCCTTGTTCAGCACGCTGCCGGCCGGCCGGTGCGCGGAGGACGTCCCGCCGGCCGGGGGCTGCGTGAACCAGAGCCCGAAGATCACCAGCGCCGTGAGCATCAGTTCGTAGCCGCCGAGCTTTTCGCCCACCAGCAGCCAGGCGGCCACCAGCGTGAAGGCCGGCGCGACCGAGTGCACGACGCTGGCGCGCGCCGGTCCGAGGATGCGCACCGTGTCGAACATCAGCCGTCGGCCGAGGTAGGTGCCGATGAATCCGCCGAGCGCGAAGTACCCGGCCTCCTCCCAGTGCCACAGGAAGGGCGTTTCGCGGAACAGGCACTCGACGCCGAACACCAGGCTGGCGAACACCACGTTGGTGCACAACACCACGAAGAAGCCGAGCTCGACCGACATCCTCGTCATCGCCACGCGGGAGATGAGGATGTTCGAACCGAAGCCCAGCATCGAGCACAAAGCGAGGGTGATGCCCATTCGTGGAGCATAAGCGGTAAAATTATTTCCATGGCCTCCGCACCGCATCAATTCGCAGACCGTTTCGCACCCTACGACGACCGCACGCAGCCGGCCTTCAACGTCGAGGGCTACAAGGAGACCCTGGTCCGCGTGCCGAAACAGGCTTTCTACAAGCGGCCGGTCACGTTGTCCGAGGTCACCGGGCCGCTGAACCTCACGCGCAAGCTGGATGCCGACCTGTCCGACATGTCGCGCACCAAGGCCGGCGGCCGCGCGCTCGGCCAGCTGATCCTCGTGCGGGGTCGCCTGCTCGACGAGGACGGCTCGCCGGTGCGCAACTCCATCATCGAGGTGTGGCACGCGAACGCGGCGGGCCGCTACATCCACAAGATGGATGCGAACAGCCCCTTTCCCGAGGACCCGAACTTCAACGGCTCGGGCCGCTGCCTCACCGACCACGAGGGGCGCTACCAGTACCTCTCGATCAAGCCCGGCGCCTACCCCGTACCCAACCATCCCGAGCGCTGGTGGCGGCCGCCGCACATCCACCTGTCGGTCTTCGGCGAAGGCTTCATGAGCCGGCTCGTCACGCAGATGTTCTTTCCCGACGACCCGCTCAACCCGCAGGACCGGATCCTGAACAGCGTGCCCGACCCCAAGGGGCGCGAGCGCATGATCTCGAAGGCGATCCCGATGATGGAGCTGCCGCGCGCGGACGTCGTGGGGTACTCGCACGACATCGTGGTCCGGGGCCATCGCGCGACGCCGATGGCGCTCTAGCGATGCCGAAGTTCGTCCCCACCCCCAGCTGCACCGTCGGCCCGTTCTTCCCCACGCATTACTTCGGTCCCTCGGACAACGACCTGACGGTGGCGGGGAATCCCGCAAAGCGCGCTCAGGGAAGGAAGATCTACATCGGCGGCACGGTCCTCGAAGCCAACCGCGTGCCGCGCTGGAACGGCATCGTCGAGATCTGGCAGCCCGATGCATCGGGACATTTCGCCCATCCCAATGATCCCGCCTCTTCGGAGGCGGATCCGGAATTCATGGGCTGGGGGCGGCGCGCGACTGAGGACGACGGGCACTACGATTTCGTCAGCGTCATGCCCGGCTCGTACAAGGACCCGCTGACCGGGGCCATGCGCGCGCCCCATATCAATGTCTCGATCATGAGCTCCGGCCTGATGCGGCGGCTGGTGACGACGGTCTTCTTCCCGAACGAGCCCCTCAACGCTGGCGACCCGGTGTTCAACGCGATTCCCGATGCGGCGATCCGTGAGCGGCTGGTGCTGAAACCCGCGAAGCTTCCCCGCGCGCCGGCCGATGCGGTGTCCTACCGCCTCGACATCGTGCTGCAGGGCGAGGACGAGACGCCGTTTTTCCTGGACTAGCGCAATAAAAAAGGCGGGGCCGCAGCCCCGCCTTCATTCCGTGCGAAGGGCGCTTAGTCCTTCTTGCCCTTGCCCTTGTGCTCACCCTTGTCCGAGTGCGCCTTCTTCATGTGCTCCTTCTTGTCCTTCTTCTCGGCCGGCTTGGCGGGCGTCGCGGGCGTGGCCGGGGCGGCCTTGGTCGTGTCCGCTTTCGCCGGGGCCGCCGGGGCGGCGGGCGTGGCCGGGGCCGCGGGCGCCGCCTTGGGGGCCTCGGCCTTGGCCGGCGCGGGCGCCTGCGCGTAGGTGGTCAGGGAAGCGCCGGCAAACGCGAGCGCGGTCAGGGTCGTGATCAGCTTGGTCATGGTCTCTCCTTGTTTCGTTGGGTTTGTGAGGCTCCCCCCGGTCCGCATCGCGGACCCTGCCATAAACGCCTGTCCACGCGGGCGGTTGACAGACCCGATCAGCCCGCCGCGAGCTTCGCCTTCAGCACCGTAGCCGCGCGGGTGTAGCCCCCGCCGATCCCGTCGACGAAATGGATGTGGTCGTTGCGGCGATCGCGCACGTAACAGGACATCACGGACGACGAGCAGATGTGCGTGCCGTAGCGGATGCCTCCCGCCTGTTCCATCGCATCGAGCAGGGCGACGAGCTTTTCGCGCTGGCTGCGCGTGCCGGCGATCACCGTGCTGACCTTGCCGTCGAGCATCAGCGTATCCGACAGGCGCGTGACGCCCTTGCGGTAGGCCTCGCCCTGCGGCAGCCAGCGCAGGAAGGCGTAGGCGACGAGCGAGCGCACCCAGGCCGAGGCCACGTCGAAGGCCGTGTACTCGCCGAGCCGCGCCTGCAGCTCGCGCACGGCGCGCGCCACGGTCGGCTGCAGGTGCAGGCGCTGGACGGACACGGGATTGCGGGCCTGCGGCGGGCCGAAGGTCGCGTCGATCGCCGCCAGCACTTCGCTGCAGAGCACCGACTGGCGCGCGGTGTCCGGGAACGTGACCAGCAGGCACACCACCTCCTGCGCGTCCCCGGGCGGCTTGATGCTGTCCCAGCGGCACTGCATGCCCTCGAGGTTCAGCGCGGCGTTGTCCACCGCGGTCGGCTGCGCGTAGTCCTCGCCCTTCACCACCTGCTCGGCGTACTGGAGCCCTTCGCCCAGCACCACGGGGATCGTGTAGTCCTCGCTCATCTTCGCCTTGGCGACGAGCAATTCACGCCCCGCGGAGTAAACGTCCGCGACCGGCACAGCGCCGACCCGGAGCTCCATGCCGAACTGGCGGCGCGTGTTGTCGCTGTGGCGCTTCAGCGCCTGCAGCACGGGGCCTGCGAGCGCCTGCGGCACGATCATCGTCGCCCCGTCGCCGCCGAAGAAGAACGGCACGCGGATGTCCGCCTTGCGGGCGATGTTCAGCGCCGCGACGATGCTGCCGGTCGCGACCAGGTTCACCGTGTGGTGCATGCCGTCGTCCAGCGCGCGGGTCGAGCCCTTGACGTCGGTGAGGACCACCTGCCAGTCCGGGGGCACTGCGGCAAACCGCGCCGGCTCGCCCATCAGCGCGGCCAGCGGCAGCGTGTTGAGCGGGAGGTCCGCGTAGAACGATACGCTGCCGGTCGCCGGGGTCGGGGCCATGGTGGTTCTCCTGCCTGGTGGACGACAGTATAGTTGGGACGGATCCCACCCTTACGGAGCTTCGCATGCGACGCCTGGCAACCCTGTGCTTCCTCACCGCCTTCTGGGCCGGCGCCGCCTTCGGCCAGGCCTTTCCCACCCGCCCGGTGAGGATCGTGGTCCCCTTCCCGCCCGCCGGGGCCGTGGACATCCTCGCCCGCGTGGTCGGGCAGAAGGTCTCCGACAAGTGGAAACAGAGCGTGGTCGTGGAGAACCGCCCCGGCGGCGGCACCGTGCTCGGCAGCGACATCGTCGCGAAGTCCCCGGCCGATGGCTACACCCTGCTCCTCGCCGTCACCGCGCATGCGGTCAACGCCACCCTGGTCGACAAGCTGCCGTTCGACCCGGTCAAGGACTTCGCCCCCGTCACGCTCGCCGCCACCGCGCCGAACATCCTGATCGTGCACCCTTCCGTGCCCGCGACTTCGGTAGCCGAGCTCATCGCCTACGCCCGCGCCAACCCCGGCAAGCTCAACTTCGGCTCGCCCGGCAGCGGCACCGCGATGCACCTGTCCGGGGAGATGTTCAAGTCTGCCGCCGGCATCAACGTCGTCCACGTCCCGTACAAGGGCACCCAGCCCGTGCTTCAGGCGCTGCTCGCCGGGGAGATCGGCTACACCTTCGACGCCGGCGTCTCGCTCGCACAGGTCAAGGCCGGCAAACTGCGGGCCTTCGCCGTCACCAGCCCCCGGCGGGCCGCCATCGCACCCGAGCTGCCCACCATGGCCGAGGCCGGGTTGGCGGGGTTCGAGGCCCAGTCTTGGTACGGGTTCCTCGCGCCTGGGGGGACGCCTGTTGCGGTGGTGGAGTTGCTCAGCCGCGACATCAACGAGGCCCTGCGCGATGCCGAGGTGCGGGAGCGGCTCGGGCGCGTCGCGCTGGAGCCTTCGGGGAGCACGCCCGCGGAGTTCGAGCAGTACCTGAAGGCCGATATCGTCAAGTGGGGGCGGGTCGTGAAGGCTTCCGGGGCGAAGGCGGATTGAGGACGAATTCGGTTAAATATTCCTGAAAGTGCCCGGCTGGAGCGGGTTTCCGGTCGATTTGCAAATTCAAGTTCGAAGTGCGACATCCTGATTGAGCAGAGAGAGGTGAGGATGTGCACGGGTGTACCTTTCTCGATGACGAGTCTAGGAAGGAGCACTCAATGCGTTATGCACACCTCACCCCAACGGAACGCTACCAGATTGCGCTGGGGTTACAAGCGAAGCTGAGTGCCCGGCAGATCGGTCGCAAGCTGGGCCGGCATCACGCGACGATCAGCCGGGAGATTGATAGGGGTTCTCATGGCAAGCGTGGATACCTGGCCGAAGAAGCACAGTTTGCTGCCGAGCGGCGAGCTCGCCGCTCGGCAGCAAACCATCCGACGAAGTCCGGGGCGCTACTGCGCTGTGTGCGCGGACTGATCCGTCTGGACTGGTCCCCGGAGCAGGTGCAGGGATACCTGAGACGTTTCGATCAGCCCCCGATCAGCATCCCGACGCTGTACGCGCACGTACGCCGGGACCGGGCGCTCGGTGGGCAGCTCCACGAGCACCTGCGCTACGGCCGGCGTACGCGCCCGTGGGGCAAGCGCAACACGGGCAGCATCCCCGCGGACCGGCCGAGCATCCGCAGCCGTCCCGATCACGTTAAGCAGCGCCTGATTTGCGGGGATTGGGAAGGCGACACCTTCATGGGTCGCCAAGGCAGTCCTCACCGCAAGCTGTGCCTGGTAGAACGGCGCAGCCGCTATATGTGCCTGCTCACACCGTTCGGTGGCCTGAGCCTGTCGCAGAAGGTTGCGCGCACGACCATCGCCGCGTTACGCGATCTGCCCAAACGCTCGATCACCTTCGACAACGGGTCGGAATTCTCGCTCTACAAGACGATCGAAGACGGCCTCAAATGCAAAGCCTACTTCGCCGATCCCGGCCGTCCGGGGCAGAGAGGAACCTGCGAGAACACCATCGGACTGGTGCGCCAGTACATCCCGAAAGGCACCAGCGGAATCCATCTGACCAGGGCACAGGTTAAGGGCATCCAGGACAAGCTCAACAACCGACCCCGAAAGTGCCTGGGATTCAAAACCCCGGCTGAGGTACTCTTGCAAGCAAATCCACCTGTCGCGCTTCGAACTTGAATGCGCAGATTTTGTACTGGTACAGGTACATTTACCTATGAGAAAGCATGTGTGCCTGGCGAGCACAGCGGCTGATGCGTGCGCCGCTCCCGGGTCCGGGCGCCTCTAAGGTGGGATTGCGGGATTGGGAAAGAGGAATTAACGTGCGGAATCTGCGGGGGAAACGGTACGTTGGAAGTATTCGATTTCTGGAAATAGGTGGCAGGTGCGATGTGGCAACTATTTTTGTAAACTAATAATGTCAACTACTACTAGGCGTCACAGATGGAGCCCGCGTCGCTCAGGACACGCTTGGAGTCCAATCGAATCGCATCGCTCGATAAGGATGCCATCTACCGGTACAACATCGGGGCGAGTGATGCCTTTCGACTTCGAATCGAATTGGGTCCCAGTGCATTCGAAGGAAACGTCGACTCTGCGCCAATCGTGCTGTTGCTCGCGAACCCGGGGTTCGACGATACGTCCACGGCCCACGATCACGCCTTTTCTCGTGAAGGGTGGCCTTTGAGTGGGCTTAACCCTGACGCACCGCCCGGGCTTCGCGAGTGGTGGTGGGCCCGATTGAGAACTCTGATCGAGTTGCGTGGGGCGCAAAGGGTCGCCGCAAAAGTCGCCTGCCTTCAGGTGACTCCCTGGGCAAGCACCAAATTTGACCGTACGCTTCATTTGCCCAGTCGAACCCTCATGCTAGAGGCGGCAAGTTCATGTGCGAGTCGTGGCGCGATCATGATCGTCATGCGTGCCGAGAGTCTCTGGCTTGAAGCAGCCGCACTTGCTTCATCGTCAAACCGTTACCGGGTGAGGTCTTGGCGATCGTCGTATGTCACCAAGGGCAACCTCGACCCTGTTGCTTGGGACCGAGTGGTAGAGGCAATCTGTGACGACTAACATGCGGCTGCAGGGGACGCATTTGCCTCCGCTCCGCTATGGCAAATCCGCGGTTGATGCTGGGTGTTAGGCCTCGGCATTGTCCGCGCGACGGGCGTATCATCGCTCTACTGATTCTTGGAGGTTCTTATGTCCACTCAGCTTGAAATTATCGAGGCCCAGGCACTGTCTCTCGCGCCCGAAGAGCGCGCACGGCTTGCTGACCGTTTAATCACTAGCCTCTTTGATGACCAGGACATCGAGAAGGCCTGGGCGGTCGAGGTTGAACGTCGTATCAAAGACATCGAAAGTGGTCGGGCCAAGCTGATTCCAGCCTCGGAGGCCATCGCGCGCGCGCGCGCCGCGATCGAATGACGCCCTCGGTCAGCCCAGAGGCCGACCGTGAATTAACCGAAGGGGGCGTTTTCTATGCCCGGGAGGGCGGCAGGGAGCTCGGTCTTGCGTTCATTGCCGAGTTTGAGCGATCCCTCGAATTCCTTTGCCTCCATCCGCACATTGGTGCGCCATGGCGAAACGACAGGCGCCGCTTTTCGCTGCGAAGGTTTCCCTATAGCCTCATCTACTACCTCCGCGACGATGAACTTCGTATCGTGGCTCTTGCTCATCACAGGCAGATGCCAGGTTACTGGGCGGGTCGAACGTAAGCCAAGTTCCCGATGGACGAGAAGAGAGAGGCGATGCCAAAATCCGAAGCCGAACCGGTGTACTACGACCTGACTATCGTTGCTGCGTCCTCAGGCACGGACATATGGCTCGGCGACGATGCCGGTCACCTGGTCCAGAAGGCGGTCGGCACGCCCGAAACAAGTGTCCTCCCCGGGCACTATGTCGTGGAGTTCGGCCTCGGCACGGCTCCGTACCCAATTCACCTCGCCCGGTCGAGCCGGCATACTCAGCAGGAGCTTGCTGCCGGGCCGACCTGCTCTCGCCCCGTTCCAGGACTTTTCCCGAAATAATCATGCCCAGCCAAGTCCGTCTGCCTGTGCACATGCTCCCGCCCAACTCTAAAACAACGGAGACACCCGAATGTTCAGCCACGTGATGGTCGGTTCAAATGACATCGAGCGCTCAAAGCGCTTTTACGACGCCGTCCTGGGCGTCCTCGGCGCGGGAGAGCCGCTGCGAAACCAGAACGCCACAGGCCAGGTCCGGCTGTTCTACAGGCATGAAGGCAGTTCGTTCTGCATCAGCGAACCGATAGACAAGAAATCTGCCGTACCCGCCAACGGCGGCACGATAGGCTTCAAGTGCAGTTCGCCCGAGCAGGTGAAAAAGTTCCACGACGTGGCCATCGCACACGGCGGAACCTCGATCGAGGAGCCGCCGGGCCTACGCGACGGCAAGATGGGCCCCATGCACCTGTCCTACGTGCGCGACCCGGACGGCAACAAGCTCTGCGCGCTCCACCGGCCCAAGTAGGCCGCGCCATTTGATCAAGGAATGACGAAAATGCAGTCACCCAGCCAGACAGGCAAGCCACTCGCCACCGTCGAGCAGCGCGTGGACGCGATCCAGGCGGCGCTCGACGAGCGCGGCCTGAAAGCCACCGAAGCCGTCGAAGAGTTTTCCCACCTCGCCCAGGAGCAATGGGTCCCGCAGAATGGCGCCAGGGTGGTAGCCAAAGCCTGGACAGACCCCGCCTTCCGCAAGCGCCTGCTCGAGAACGGCCGCAAAGCGGTCGAGGAACTCGGCCTGACGATGCCCAAGCACCACCGCCACCTCGTGGTGCTGGAGAACACGCCCGCCATCCAGAACGTGATCTGCTGCACGCTCTGCTCCTGCACGGCGTTCACGATCATCGGCCTGCCGCCGGACTGGTACAAGGACCTCGAATACCGCTCGCGCATCGTCCGGCAGGCGCGCACTGTGCTGAAGGAAATGGGGCTGGACCTCCCGCCGGAAGTCGAGATCCGCGTGTGGGACACCACCGCGGACACGCGCTACATGGTGCTCCCCGTGCAGCCGCCGCACACACAGGGCTGGCCTGAAGAAAAGCTCGCAGGCATGGTCACGCGCGACGCCATGATCGGCGTCGCACGACTGTAAGGAGAACGACATGGACGGCATGCACGACCTCGGCGGCAAGCAGGGCTTCGGCACGGTGCGCTACACGACCGGCGCAACGGCCTTCCACGCCCCATGGGAGATCCGCGCGAACTCGCTCTACGCCCACGCCGTGCGGCTCGGCATCTTCAACATGGACGAATACCGCCACGCGATCGAGCGCATGGAAGCGCGCCACTACGTGACGGCCAGCTACTACGAGCGCTCGCTCACCAGCCTCGCGACGCTGTGCGTCGAGAAGGGCATCGTGACCCGCGAGGAACTGGAGCAAAGGGCCGGGGGCGTCTTCCCGCTGGCCGCGCCGAACTCGGGCGGGCGCACCAACGCGCCTGCACGCGAGCGCTTCAAGCCGGGCGACCGTGTCCGCGTAAAAGCCGACTACGTACCGGGCCACGTGCGGATGCCGGGTTACATCCGCGGCAAGGAAGGCGTGGTCGTGGAAGTGTCGCCCGCCTACCCGTTCCCCGACGCGCACGCGCATGGCGTGGCGGCCGAGGACGAGCCCACCTTCGACGTGCGCTTCCGCAGCGAGGACCTCTGGGCGGATTCGGCCGACCCGGCGCTCATCCACGTCGGCGTGTTCCAGAGCTATCTCGAGCGCGTCGGGTAGCGGCAAGCCCGCCCATCGAATGCCCCTGCTCGGCCCCGCCTGCATGCTGCTGAACTTCGACGTCGCCCAAGAGGCGATCCCCGAGCACGACCACTGGCACACGCACGAGCACCTGCAGGAGCGCTTGTCCATTCCCGGTTTCCTGCGCGGCACTCGCTGGGTGGCAACGCGCGGGCAGCCGCGCTACATGGCGATCTACGAAGTCGAGTCTCTCGCCACGCTGACCTCCGTGGCCTACCTCGAGCGCCTGAACAACCCCAGCCCGTGGACGCAAAAAATGATGCCGCACTACCGCGGCATGACGCGCGGGTTCTGCAGAGTCACCGGCAGCGCCGGCATGGGCCTCGGCAACGCGGCGCTGCTGGTGCGCTTCAAGCCGCGGCAGGATGAGGAAGCGGCGCTGCGCACCTGGCTCGCCGAAGACCTCCTGCCCGAACTCGCGACACGACCCGGCCTTGGCAGCGTCCACCTGCTCGAAGGCGCAGTCCCCCCGGCGATGACGACGGAGCAGCGCATACGCGGCGCGGATGCGGGCGTCGACTGGGCGCTGGTGCTGACCGGCTACGACCGGGAAGTGCTCGAAGCGCTGCCGGCCTCCGTTCTGGCCCCGCTGGAACAGCACGGCGCCGAAGGCATCGCCCACGCCGCCTACCGGCTCGACTACGCGCTGACCGAACGCGAGGCCAAAGCCTGAGGATGCAGCCTCCAGGCCGGCGCCGCGTCCGGCATAAACTTCCCTCCCGGAGGACTCCCCGATGCCGATCGAACCCTACTTCCGCGAAGCCGGTGCCGGCCCTGCCGTCGTCTGCCTGCACTCCAACGCCAGCAGCTCAACGCAGTGGCGCGGCCTGATGGATCTCCTAGCGCCGAAGTTCCGTGTGCTGGCCGCCGACGGGTACGGCGCGGGAAAAAGCCCTGCCTGGCCCGCGGACCACACCGTGATGCTCGAGGACGAAGTGAACTTCCTCGCGCCGGTGCTGGAGCGCGCGGGAAAGCCGTTCGCGCTGGTGGGCCACTCGTACGGCGGCGCAATCGCGCTGAAGGCGGCCCTCATGCACCGCGCCGACGTCAAAGCGGTCGCCCTCTACGAGCCGACGCTGTTCTCGCTGCTCGAAGCCGAATCGCAGCGGCCGAACGACGCGGACGGCATCCGCATTGCGGCTTCCGAGGCGGCGGAGTGCATCGCGGCAGGCGACAAGAACGCGGCGGCCGAGCGCTTCATCGACTACTGGATGGGCAAGGGCGCGTGGGCGCAGACGCCGGAGCAGCGCAAGCCCGCGATTGCGGAGTCCATGGTCAACGTGCGCCACTGGTCCCACGCGCTGCTGAACGAGCCCGCGCCGCTGGAGGCCTTCCGCGAACTCGATATCCCCGTGCTCTACATGACCGGGACAAGATCGACCGCCGCCGCGCACGGCGTCGCACGCATCCTGGCCGCCGCCCTGCCCCGCGTCGAAGTGCACGAATTCGACAAGCTCGGGCACATGGGGCCGGTCACGCACCCCGACACCGTCAACCCGGTGATCGCAAGTTTCCTCGAACGCACCTGAACGGAATCCCATGAGCGTACTCCGCACCGCCCGCATGCTCGCCCGCTACAACGCCTGGGCCGACGGCATGATCCTCGATGCCGTGGCGAAGCTCCCCGAAGGCGAGGCGACGAAGCCGCGCCAGTCCATCTTCAAGAGCATCGTCCACACGCTGAACCATAACTACGTGATCGACCGGATCTTCCAGGCGCACCTCGAGGGCCGCGAGCACGGCTATACGGCACGCAACACGCCCGAGCCCCCGCCCCTGGAAGAGTTGCGCCGCGCGCAGAAGGAGATCGACGACTGGTACGTGGGCTGGGCGGACGGGATGACCGAAGCAAGACTGGATGAAGTCGTCCGCTTCACTTTCGTCGGCGGCGGCGAAGGCGCGATGACGCGCGGCGAGATCCTCCAGCACCTCGTCAACCACACGACCTACCACCGCGGCTATGTAGCCGACATGTTCTACCAGGTGCCGGCCCGGCCACCGACGACGGACCTGCCGGTCTTCCTCAGGGACGTGCCGCAGGCACCGGCCTAGGCCGTCAGCGGGACGTCGAGCGTCGTGACCCGCCGCATCTCGCGGCGGTACTTCGCGTCGTCATAGGTACGCCCCCGGTGCATCGTGGCCTTGTTGTCCCAGATGACCAGGTCGCCCACGCGCCACGCGTGGCTGTAGACGAACTCCGACTGGATGGCGTGGTCCATCAGCTCGCGGATCAGCAGCCGCCCCTCCGGCACCTGCCAGCCGATCACCTTGGCAGCATGCGAGGCGAGATACAGCGCGCGCCGCCCGGTGCGGGGATTGGCCACCACCAGCGGATGCACCGCACCGGGGAGTTTCGCGTGCTCCTCGGCGGAGAACTCGAAACCCAGCTGCGCGCGCGAGTGCGTGATCGTGTGGTGGACCTGCAGGCCATCCATGCGGGCGCGAGCGTCGGCATCGAGCGCGTCGTAAGCCGCGCGCATGTCGGCGAAGTCGGTGTTGGCCGGCACCGGCGGCACCACGCGCGCGAACAGCATCGAGTAGCGCCCCGGCGGGTCCTGGAACGAGGCGTCGGTGTGCCACAGCCGGTTGCCGAGCGCGTACATGCGGCGCCGGTCGTTGGAATCCATGATGTCGCCGTTCTCGTCCACGTTCGAGATGTCGGTCAGCGCCTCGTCGCCGAAGCGGTTCTTGCCCAGTACCGAGGCCCCGGTCTTGGCGTGCAGCTCGCCGTCGAAGCGCCGCGCGAAAGCCGGCTGGTCGGCATCCGAGAACGCCTGGTCGCGGAAAACCAGCACCGCATACTTGTCCATCCCCGCGCGGATCGCCTCCAGGGTCGCGACATCCTTCGCCTCGCGCAGGTCGATCGGCGAGGCCTCGGCGGCGAACGTGGCATGGAGCGGCTTGAAGGCGAGGGACATGGGGCACCGGCGCGAATAGAATGACGGCCTTCAGGATACCCCCGTGGCGGCGCCCCCGATGAACGAGTTCGCAGACCACCTCAAGGACGTCTTCCGGCTCTTCGGCCCGTTCGCCGCGAAGCGCATGTTCAGCGGCTACGGGCTGTTCCGCGACGGGCTGATGTTCGGGCTCGTGGTGCGTGACAGCCTGTACTTCAAGGCCGACGCGGAGAGTGCCCCGCAGTTCGAGAAGCTCGGCCGCCCGCGGTTCGAGTACCAGCGAAAGGGCAAGGTCGCGAGCCTCGGCTATTACCTCGCGCCCGAGGCGGTGTTCGAGGACGCGGCCGACGCGGCCCGTTGGGCGAAACTCGCGTACGCGGCGGCGCTGCGGGCGCAGGCCGCGAAGGCGCCCCGCCGGAAACCATAATTCACGACTTTTATTTAAAAACCCCGCGCCAGTACTTGCTTACAAGACAATTTCGTACTGGAACCGGTACATTCATGGGCTGCAGTCCGGCAAAGACGTTCCCCAGCGCCGCCCGCCCCAAGGCTTGGCGCAGCGGTTCGAAAGTCACTACCATGGCGGTGACAGGATCAGGGGAACGGATGGACATCGCGAAGTTCATGCAGGGCTACAAGGCGGCTTGGGAGGCCCGCGACGCGGACATGTTCTGCGCACTGTTCGCGCAGGATGGCGAATACCACAACACACCGTTCGCGGTGCAGCGCGGGCACGCCGAACTCGCGGCCTACTGGCAGCGCATCAAGCTGCAGGAAGACATCTCGCTCGCCTACGAGGTGCTGGCCGAAACGCCCGGAGGCGGCATCGCGCACTGGCACGTCGAATACCAGGTGGCCTCGGAGGAACTGTTCAGGGTCTGGGCCGCATCGACCGGCACCAACCTCGTCGCACGCAAACCCGGCGACCCGCTGCCGCGCATGGTGCTCGACGGCGTGCTGCACGCGCGGTTCGAAGGCGGGCTGTGCCGGGACTGCCGCCTGTGGTGGCACAGCCTGCCGCGAGCGTAGCGGCGCGGCGACGCCCCTGCTAAGCCTTGAGCTTGGACTCCACCAGCCGGCCGAAGAACGCGGCGCCCAGAGGCAGCGCGTCGTCGTTGAAATCGTAGCTGGGGTTGTGCACCTCGCACCCCGGCTCGCCCGGGCCGTTGCCGATATTGACGTAGCAGCCGGGCACCCTCTCCAGCATGTAGGCGAAGTCCTCCGAGCCCATCACCACGTCCGGGTTGCGGTTGACGTTCTCCGCACCGACCAGCTCGTCGCAGATTTTCGCGGCATAGGCCGCCTCGTCGGCGTTGTTCACGGTGGGCGGGAACAGCACGCGGAAATCGACCTCCGCGGTCGCGCCGTGCGACTCGGCCACGCCCTTGGCGATGCGCTTCATCGAGGCCTCGATCCGCTGCATCACCGCGTTCGAGAACGCGCGCGCCGTGCCGCCGAGCTGCGCGGTCTGCGGGATGACGTTGTAGGCGTCGCCCGCGTGGATCTTGGTGACCGACACAACCGCGGTGTCGATCGGGCGGACGTTGCGCGACACGATGCTCTGCAGCGACACGGCGATCTGCGCGGCCACGAGCGTTGCGTCCACGCCGGTCTCGGGGCGCGCGCCGTGCGAGCCCTTGCCGGTCACGTGGATGTCGAAGAAGGCGCCGCCGGCCATCATCGGGCCGGACTTCACGTTGAACGTCCCGACCCTGATGCTCGGCCGGTTGTGCATGCCGAAAATCGTGTCGCAGGGGAATTTCTCGAACAGGCCGTCGTCGACCATGGCCTTCGCGCCGCCGAGGCCCTCCTCGGCCGGCTGGAAGATGAAATGCACGGTGCCATCGAAGTTGCGCGTCTCGGCGAGGTACTTGGCCGCACCGAGCAGCATCGTGGTGTGGCCGTCGTGGCCGCAGGCGTGCATCACGTTCTTGTAAGTGGAGGTGTGTCCGAAGAGGTTGGCTTCCTGCATCGGCAGCGCGTCCATGTCGGCGCGCAGGCCGATGGTGCGCTTGCTCGTTCCCACTTTCAGCACGCCGACCACGCCGGTCTTGCCCAGGCCCCGGTGCACCTCGATCCCCCAGGCCGCGAGCTTGGCGGCGACGATGTCGGCCGTGCGTGTTTCCTGGAAGCCGAGTTCGGGGTGCGCGTGGATGTCGCGCCTCCACGTGGTCATTTCCTGGTGGAAACTGGCGATCCTGTCTCTGGCAGTCATGCGCGACGCTCCGCGGGGGTGGGCGAAGCCGCTATAGTACCTTCCCGCTGCCCCCGTCGATCAGGTGCATGTTGGACAGGTCCGCCACAAGCGTCATCCGCCGCCCGGACTCGGCGCCGGCATTCGGGTTCACGCGGCCGCAGACTTCCCCCCCCAGCAGCGTGAAGTAAACCAGCGTCTCCATCCCCATGGGCTCGGTCACGTCGAGCTGCACGTCAAACGGGTGCTGCCCGGGTTCGCGATGGGGCCTCTGCTCGACGATATGCTCCGGCCGCAGGCCGAACACGAGCCCGCCACGGCCGAGGTATTCGCGATACCGGCCGGTGCGGCCTTCGGGCACCGGGAACGCGATCTCCGCGTCGAGCCGCACGCGCAGCCCTCCGCCTGCCTCCTCCAGCTGGCAGGGAATGAAGTTCATCGCGGGCGAACCGATGAACCCCGCGACGAATTTCGTCGCCGGCGAATGGTACAGGTCGTTCGGGGTGCCCACCTGCTCGATGCGGCCCGCGTTCATGACCACGACGCGGTCGGCGAGAGTCATCGCCTCGACCTGGTCGTGGGTGACATAGACGGTCGTGGTGCGCACCTTCTGGTGGACTTTCTTGATCTCGGTGCGCATCTGCACGCGTAGCTTGGCGTCGAGGTTGGAAAGCGGCTCGTCGAACAGGAACACCTTGGGGTCGCGCACGATCGCGCGGCCCATCGCGACGCGCTGGCGCTGCCCGCCGGAGAGCTGCTTGGGCTTCCTCTGCAGGAGCTCGGTGATGTCGAGGATCCGTGCCGCGTTCTCGACGCGTCGCGCGATTTCGTCCTTCGGCGCTTTCTTCAGGCGCAGGCCGAAGGACATGTTCTCGTAGACGGTCATGTGCGGGTAGAGCGCGTAGTTCTGGAACACCATCGCGATGTCGCGGTCCTTGGGCGGCACGTCGTTGACCACATCGTCGCCGATCAGGATCTCGCCGCCGCTGATGTCCTCCAGCCCCGCGATCATGCGCAGCGTGGTGCTCTTGCCGCAGCCGGAGGGACCGACCAGCACGACGAACTCCTTGTCGTCGATCTGGAGGTCGACTCCCCTGACCGCGGGCGTCTCGTCGTAATTCTTCACCACCGTTCTGAGCGTCACTTTCGCCATCGAGCGCTATCCCTTGGTCGCGCCGGCGGTCAGGCCGGCGATGTAGTAGTCCATCAAAAAGGCATAGATGATCAGCGGCGGCGCAGCCCCGAGCAGCGCGCCGGTCATGATCTGGCCCCACGTGAAAACGTCCCCCTTGATCAGCGTGGTGATGATGCCCACCGACAGCACCAGCTGGTCCTCCGAGGTGGTCAGCGCGAGCGGGTACAGGAACTGCGCCCAGGAAACGGTGAACGCGAAGATCGTCGCGGCGATGATTCCGGGGATCGCCACCGGGATGAAGATGCGGGTGAGGATCTGGAAGTAGCCCGCGCCGTCGATCAGCGCGGCTTCGTCGAGTTCCTTGGGGATGCTCGCGAAGTAGCCGATCATGATCCAGGTGCAGAACGGCACGGTCAGCGTCGGGTAGACGACGATCAGCACCCACCAGTGGTTGATCAGTTCGATGCCAGTCGTTTCGTTGACCCACGCGAAGATCTTGAACAGCGGGATGAACAGCAGCGTGTCCGGGATCAGGTAGGTCAGGAACACGCCTGTCGCGAGCGTGGTCGAGCCCCAGAATTTCATGCGTGAGAGGGAAAATGCCGCCGGGATGCTGACCAGCATCGTCACGATCACGACGAGCACGGACACGACCGCCGAGTTGCGGAAGAACGTGAGGTAGCTCTTCGAGGTCAGCAGCGCCTCGTAGTTCTCCAGCGTGGGATTGAAGATCCACCACGGGTTGGTCGCCGCCGAGATCTCGGCGCTGGTCTTCAGCGAAGTGATCAGCATGTAGATCGGCGGCCCGAGGAAGAAGATCACGAAGATCACGAGGAAGAAGTAGGACCACACCATGGCCCGGCGGCGGTCGTCCTTCATGCTGCGAAGCTTTGCCATCAGCTGTCCCCTCCCCTCTCGGTGATGTCGCGCAGGATGAAGATCGCCGCGACCGCGAGGATCGGGAACATGAACAGGGACACCGCCGCGCCCAGCGGCAGGTCGCCGCTCTCGATGCCGAGCTTGAAGGCCCAGGTCGCGAACACGTGCGTCTGGTCGACCGGCCCCCCCGCCGTGAGCACGCGCACGATGTCGAAGTTGGCGAAGGTCACGATCAGCGAGAACAGCACCGTGATCGCGATGATGTTGCGCATCATCGGGATGGTGATGAACCACAGCTTCTGCCACCAGTTCGCGCCGTCGATCGCGGCGGCCTCGTAGAGCTGCTCGGGCACCGACTTCAGCGCCGCCAGGTACATGATCACGAAGAACGGCGCGCCGTACCACACGTTGACGAGGATCACCGAGAAGCGCGCCCACCCCGGGTCGCCCAACCAGTTCACGGGCTCGATTCCGATCCTCTCGAACACCCAGTTGAACGCGCTGTACGACGGGTCGAACAGCCAGAGCCACGCGAGCGTGCTCATGGCCGGTGGGATCACCCAGGGCACCAGCAGCATCCCGCGCCACTTGCGCTGGCCCTTGGCCGGAATGTTGTGTACGAAATGCGCGACGCAGAACCCGATCAGCGCCTTGAACATCACCGCGCTCACCGCGAACACCACCGACTGCTTGACCACCATCCAGAACGTGTCTCGCTTGAAGAGGAACGTGAAGTTCTGGATGTCGACGAAGCGCTCCATCGACTTGTTCAGCATCGCCAGGTGGATGGCGAACAGCGCCGGGTAGAGCACCAGCAGCGCGATCACGAGGATGAGCGGAAGCGCCATCGCGAACGCGATGGTCGACTTCCGCCGCAGGAACTTGCGCACCAGGGGGCTTCTTTACCGCTTCAGGAGCGCATGAACCCTTCGAGCTCGGAGGCCGCCCAGGCAATGGCCTTGTCGATGGACTCCCCGCCCTGCGTGCACTTGGCCACCATCTTGGTCGAGATCGCCTGCGCATAGATCTGCTGCGCGATCTTCGGCGGCGCCGGGAAAGCAGAGATCGACAGGATCTGGTCGGGCCTCGGCGGATAGTTGAACAGGGTGCCCTTGGGCGGCCCCTCCTCGGCCCAGGTCTTGAAATCGTGCAGCTTGGAGAACGCCGGAATGTCGTAGCCCTGGCTCGCGGCCACCATCTTCTCCACCGATTCACGCCTGGAAATGTGGCGCATGAGGCTCTTGGCCGCCGCCTTGTTCTTGGAGAATTTCCAGATGCTCCAGAAGTACGGCAGGTACGGCTGGAAGCGCCCCTTCGGGCCCCGCGGGCTCGGAAAGCTCCAGCACTGCTCGGCCACCTTGGGGGCATCGCGCTTCGCCACCGCCCATGCGCTGGGCGGGTTCATGATCAGCGCGCCCTTGCCCGACACCAGCCACTTGTTGTTCGATGCGTCGTCCCAGGCGAAGACGTCCGGCGGCAGGACCGCGACGAGTTTCTTCATGTACTCGAGCACCTGCTTCACCGCGTCGGACTTGACCGTGATGTTGCCCTTCGCGTCGACCATTTGCGCGCCGTAGGCGCTGAACAGGGCGCCCATCGTGTCCACGGAGTCCGTGGTCTGCCCCAGGCCGACGCCGAACGGCGAGCCGGCCTTGTGGCATTTTTCCGCCGCGCCGAGAAACGCTTCCCAGGTCCAGGCCTCCGACAGCGCCTTGTCCGGTGCGGCGCCGGCGGGGTACATCTTCTGCAGGTCGATGCCCGCGTGCTGCTTGAAGAGGTCGATGCGGCCGCACGGCCCTTTGATCTGGCTGCCCGGCGTCGCCGGGATGCCGGCCCAGTGGCCGTCGTGCCTGCCGAGGTATTCGATCAGCTGCGATACGCCGCCGTTGGCCGCGACCAGGTCCTTCATCACGTCGTCGACCGGTTCGAGGCTCTTCGAATGCTGCGCGGGCCACCAGGTCGGCATGGCCAGCATGTCGTGGCCCGACTTGGCCTGCGCTTCCGCGGCGATCGTGATCAGGTTCTTGTTGCCCTGCGACGGGATGTAGTCGATCTTGAGTTCGACCTTTTCCTTCGCGGCCCACTCCTGGCACATCTTGGTGAGCGTGTCGTTGGCGCCGGGAACCCAGTGGTCCCAGAAGCCGACTTCAAGCTTGCCGGCTGCGTGCGATGTGCGGATGTACGGCCCGATTGCAGCCGTGGTGGATGCCGCTGCGGTTGCCTTGAGAAAACGGCGGCGATCGAATTTCCTTGTAGCCATGGATGCCCCTCCAGTGGATTAGGAAGACTCTGTCGGTCTCTGAATGCACGGCAATCCTAACCATAGCTGAGGAAATATTCCGCACTTTCGATGCGGCGGCGCAGCTACCGCAGCGCGAAAAAGGGCGCGGGGCGCAGACTATTCGGGCGCGGGGGCCGCCGGCGCAGGCGCGGGGGCAGGCTTGGGCTTCGGCGCCCACGACACGGACACGTCGCCCTTGAGGATGAAGGTCTGGCACGCCATCCGGTAGCCCTCGGAAAATTGCTCGGCCGTCAGGTGACGCTTTTCCTTGTCCTTCACGGCGTCGGTGTTTTCCAGCCCCGACTCGATCCTGCACTTGCAGGTGCCGCACAGGCCCCCGCCGCACTTGAACGGGATCCCGCCCTTCTCGCGCAGGGACACGCGCAGCAGGTTGCTGTTGTCCGGGGCCGTCGCGACCTTGTTGTCGTTGGTAATGAAGGTGACGCTGATCATCTTCTACAGCCTCGTGAGCGAAACGTTTCCGCTGCGGGAACCGGAAAGCTGGTGGAGCTCCTTCCGCGCCGCCTCGAGCGTCTCGAACCTGGGGAAGAACTTGGAGGGCACGTGGTTCACGACCGGGTGCGCGCCTTCGTCGACGATGCGGATCTTCGCCTCGCCCTGCAGCTCTGCGATGACGAACTGCGCCCGGACGCGGCCATGGGCCGTGTAGTCCCAGGCCTCGACGTGCTTCAGTTCCGCGCAAAGCTCGGTGCGGAACTGGCCGGGCTTGGTGGTCAGAATCAGGAACACGGGGCTCAGGCGCCTCCGGGGGGCGCGGGCCGCGGCGGGACGATCAAGGGGACGCCGTCCTGGCTGATCTCGAGGTCATGGTGGATCCACAGCTGGCAGACCAGCCGGTAGCCCTCGTCGAGCTTTTCGGCCAGCAGCTTCTTTTCCTTCCAGTTGGGCTCGGGCAGGTGCTCGCCCCCGGCGATCACCCGGCTGGTACATTTGCCGCACTTGCCCATGCCGCAGCCGTACGACAGGTTGGGGTAAGGGAACTGCTTGATGCCGGCCCGGACGACGAGGTTCGTGTTCTCCTTCACCTCGCCCGCATGGGGCTGGCCGTTCTTGTGGACGATGATTTTCGGCATCAGGGGTGATCGATAAGGGGTGGATTGTATTAAATAGTATACTTAAAATTCATGGAATCGAAATTAATTCGCGCCACGACAGTTCTTACTTTTTACATTACAAATATAAATTAACATATTGTTTAAATGATAACTATATTAAATATATTAGCCAGAATCTTGCCTCCGGTCCGAGTAAGTGGAACTTGATCTCCTTTCAATTTAGTATACAATTTCCGCCACCATACCCCCCCGTCCAGACCAGGAGCCGCCATGGCCAAGCTGATGAACCAGGATGAATTCCGTTCCGCCCTCGAAAACGCCATCAAGGGCAAGAGCGCCAACAAGGCCCCATTCAGCGTGGCCTGGGCAAGCGGCAAGCTCTCGCGCAAGCACCTGTGCCGCTGGGCCGAGAACCATTTCCATTACGTGGGGCCGTTCGCCGACTATCTCGCGGCGATCTACTCCCGCATGCCCGCCCACTACGTCGAGACCAAGGACTTCCTGCTGGCCAACATGTATGAAGAGGAAATCGGCGGCGACCGCCACACGGACCTGCTGATCCGGTTCGCCGAGGTCTGCGGCACGACCCGCGAGCGGGTGATCGACCCGGACAACATGTCGGCCACGACCCGCGGCCTGCAGAGCTGGTGCTATGCCGTGGCCATGCGCGAGGACCCGATCGTGGCCGTCGCCGGCCTCGTGGTCGGGCTGGAGTCGCAGGTACCCTCGATCTACCGCCGCCAGGTGCCCACGCTGCGCGAGAAGTACAAGTTCAGCGACGAGGAGATCGAGTTCTTCGACCTGCACATCGTCTCCGACGAGATCCACGGCGAGCGCGGCTACCAGATCGTGCTCGAGCACGCGACCACGGTCGAGATGCAGCAGCGCTGCCTGAAGATCTGCGAGGTCGGCGCCCAGATGCGCCTGCTCTACACCACGGCGCTCTACAACGACTACGTCGCCAGGGACATCCCGATCACCGAGCTCGACATGTCGGAGTCCTCCCCGGTCGCCGCCGAAGCCGAACTGCTGCAGGCCTGAACCCTTGAAAACGGCATTCAAGCTCGAACTCGCCGAGGCCAAGGCCATGTGCGCTGCAGCCCTCGCCAGGGCCGCCGCGCTCGGCGTCACCGAAACGGTCTGCGTCTGCGACGACGGCGGCTACCCGATCGCGCTGGAGCGCATGGACGGGGCACGCATCACCGGCCCGCAGATCGCCTGGAACAAGGCCTTCACGGCCGCCGGGCACCGGCGCTCGACCCACCTGTTCAACCTGCCGCCCAACGGCCCCGCCCTGCCCGGCAACGAGGCTTTCGGCATCCAGTGGAGCTTCGACGGCAAGTTCGCGGTCTTCGTGGGCGGCTACCCGATCGTGGTGAACGGCGAGGTGATCGGCGGCGTGGGACTGTCCGGCGGCAACGGCGAACAGGACACCGCCTGCGGCGTGGCCGCGCTGCAGGCGCTGAAGGACCTGCTCGCCCCGCAGAAGCACACGGTGCTGGTCGAAGCGGACATCAAGAAATGATTGTCCGGCCCTCCCAGCCCGGCCAGCGGCGCGGGTCGCTCGGCAAGGCGGTCGCGGAAAAGCTCCGCCGCCTGATCCTCACCGGCCAGCACAAACCGGGGGACCGCCTGGTCGAGGACAAGCTCTCGTCCGAGCTCGGCGTGTCGCGCGTGCCGATCCGCGAGGCACTGCGCACGCTCGCCGCCGAGGGCCTCGTCGACCTTCCTCCGAGGCGCGGAGCCTCGGTCGCCCTGCTCTCGCCCGAAATCGCGCGCGACCTCGTCGAGGTCCGCGCCACGCTCGAAGGGCTGAACGCGCGGCTCGCCGCGCGCCACCACGAACCCGCAATCGTCGCCGAGCTGCAGCAGGTGCTGGCCGAAGGCAACGCCGCGTCGCGTTCAGGCAACGTGGACGACCTCGTGCGCCTCAACGGCGCCTTCCACGACAAGCTCGCCGAGGCGGGCCGCAACAGCATCCTGTGGGACATCATGCGAACGCTGCGCGAGCGCACCAGCCTCGTGTTCGCGGCCAACACCGCGCGCCGCTCGCGGGAGGACTGGGATGAGCACTCGCGCATCCTCGCCGCGGTGATCGAAGGCGACGAGGAGCTCGCCGCGCTGCTCGCCACGCGGCACGTGCACCAGGCCTCCGAAGCGGCACTTGCCGCCGCCCTGCCTCCGCCCGGGCCCGGCTGAACCGGCGGCAAGGCGGGCTCGGAGGTTTGCCCCGCCCACGGGTACACTTCCGGCCATGGCACCCCCGGCTGGCAAGTTCACGATCCTCAGCGTCGACGACTCGGAAGACATCCTCGACCTGCTTGAAGCCACGCTCGGCAAGACCTACGCGTTCCGGCGCGCGATCGACGGCCGTTCGGCCCTGCGCGCGGCCTTCGAGAAGCCGCCGCCCGACCTGATCCTGCTCGACGTCGACATGCCCGGGAGTTCCGGGTACGACGTGTGCAAGGCGATCAAGGCGAGCCCGGCGCTCGCCGACATCCCGGTGATCTTCCTGACCTCCCGCGACGAGGCCCGCGACGTGGTCCAGGGCTTCCAGCTGGGCGCGATCGACTACTTCACCAAGCCGATCAACACCCCGGTGCTCGCGGCCCGCATCCGCGCGCACGTGGAACTCATCACCCGCCGCGGCCAGCAGGACGAACTGATCCGGACCCGCACCACCCAGCTCGAGCAGACCCGCCTGCAGCTGATCCGGCGCCTGGGTCGCGCCATGGAATACCACGAGACCTCCGCCGTCGGTAACCGCGTCGTGCGCCTCGGCCACTATGCGCGGCACCTCGCGGAGGCGAGCGGCGCCAAGCCCGAACTCTGCGACCTCATCATGAAGGCCGCGCCCCTGCACGACATCGGCAAGCTCGGGGTGCCGGCCCAGGTCCTGCGCAAGGCCGAGAAGCTCAGCGCGCCGGAACGCGCCCAGATGCAGCGCCATCCCGAGATCGGGGCAGAGATCATCGGCGAGCACGACGACCCGCTCCTCAAGCTCGCGCGCACCCTCGCGCTGACCCACCACGAGCGCTGGGACGGGACCGGCTACCCGTCAGGCATCGCCGGCAGCGACATCCCCTGGCCCGGCCGCGTGATGGCGGTCGTGGACGCCTTCGAGGGCATGACGGCGACCCAGTTCCATCGCGACCCCATGCCGGTCGAGCTGGCGGCGGACGAGATCGCCCGCGGCGCCGGCAAGCAGTTCGACCCGGCGATGGTCGAGGCCTTCAGGAAATCGCTCCCGGCCTTCCGTAAAGTCCGTGACACCTATTCGGATGCGCTGGGCGACATGCTCGACCTCGACTTCGTCACCGCGCGGCCCAACCCCCAACCCGCCGCCGTGCCGAAGGCCGCGGTCGTGGCCACGGCGCAGCGCGAAGCGGCGGAGTCGGCCGCGCTGCAGGCCATGCGCGACGCCGACGAGGCGCGCGCGGGGCAGCTCGCGGCCGACCAGGCGCGCCTCAAGGTGGAGCGTGACCTGCTTGCCGCGGCCAGCAAGGACGTCAGCTCGCAGCAGGCCGCGCAAAAGCGGGCGGAAGCCGCCGCGGCGCGCGAATCCGAAGCGCTCAGCCTGCACCGGCGACGCGTTGCCGAAGAAACCGCCGCCGCCCAGGCGGCCAAAGACCGGGCGTGGACCGAGACCGAGGCCGCCAAGGTCGCCGTCGAAGCCGAACGCGCGAAGGCCGAGGCCCTTGCGAAGGCCGACGAGCGGCTCGCGGCGGAGCGCGAACTCGCCGCGGCTGCGGCCGAAAGGAAGAAGGCCGAAACCGCGCTGCTGAAAACCACGGTGGAACTCGCCGCCCGGGATACGGAAGCCCTCGAAGTTGCGAGCCGGAGGGTCGCCGACGAAGCCGACGCGAATCGCATGGCGCAGGAACGTGCCAGGGCCGAAGCCGGGGCGCTCGAAACAGCCCGGCAGCGCATGCATGCGGAAACCGAAGCGACCCGTTCCGCACAGGACAAGGCGCGCGCCGATCGCGAAGCGGCCGACCTCGCGGCCGTGTCGGAACTCGCCAATGCCCAGGCGCTTGCGAAGTCGGTCGAACGCGCGGCGGCCGAGCTGGCGCTGGCCGCAGCGGCGGCGGACAATGTGAAGGCGGAGGCGGCACTGCTTGCGACGGCGACCGCCCTTGCGGCACGGGACGCCGAGGCGCTCGAGGCCTCCAACCGGAGGCTGGCCGACGAGGCCGAAGCGGCGCGCCATGCAGAAGAGCGCGCGGCACGCACGGCGGAGTCCCTTGTATCCGCAAGGCAAAGGCAGCTCAACGAAGAGGAGGCGACCCGCCTCGCGCAGTCGCGCATTGCAGCCGGGGAAGCCTCCGCAAGCCCGGCGGCACGCACCGCGGAGCAAGCCGCAACGCCCGCACGCAGCCGCTCGCCGGTTTTGGTGGCGCTCGCTGCGCTGGTCGCCGGTGCCGCCACGGCCGCCGTCTATTACGAAGGGGCGGCCCCGGCGATACCCGCGTCGCCCGCGCCGGTCGCCGTCCCGGCCCGCATGGCGCCGGTGCTCCCGGACGGCGAGCCGCTCACGCTGAAACCCGACGCCGACCCGTCGAGGATCCCGCCGCGCGGGCGGGACTGACGCGCGCTACTTCCTGCCCAGGCCGAGGCGCTGCGCGCCGTCGGTGTAGAGCTTGACCTTGTCCTTCATGAAGGCGTCCATCTCCTCGACGCCCACGTTGACCAGCTCGAACCCGCTCTTGGCGGCGAGGTCCTTCATCTCCGGGTCGTTGTTCAGCGCGCGCCACAGGTCCGACAGGCGCTTCCTGGCGTCGGCGGGCGTGGACTTCGGCACGCCGATGCCGCGGTAGGCCCCGTCGACCCAGTCGATGCCGAGTTCCTTGAAGGTCGGCGCGTCGGGCAGCAGCGGGTGGCGCTTGTCCATGGCGACGGCCAGCGCGCGCACCTT
Organism: Burkholderiales bacterium; assembly: GCA_965279075.1. Classification (GTDB taxonomy): domain Bacteria; phylum Pseudomonadota; class Gammaproteobacteria; order Burkholderiales; family SG8-39; genus SZAS-79. The sequence goes on from CBDIHI010000008.1 coordinate 87,443, forward strand.
GCCCTTGTTGTTGATCGCGAACGCCGTGTAGGACATCGCGCCGCCGACGTGGCCGCCGATCACCGCGGTGGTCATGTCGCCCGTGCCCTTGAAAGGCACGTAGGTCGTCTTGAAGCCGAACGCCGCGTTCATCCTTTCGTGCGCGGCGTGGTTGGCCGAATTCAGGCCCGAGCCGCCCAGCGAGATCTTGCCCGCCTCGGCCTTGGCCGCCTTGACGAAGTCCTGGAAGGTCCTGATCGGGCTGCTTTCCGGCACGACCAGCGCGTCGGGCGTGTAGTGGAACCAGAACACCGGCGTCACGTCGTCGGTCTTGTAGGTCACCTGCCCTTCGATCGGCTGGAACACGATGTGCGGCAGGTTCACGCCGACGATGTTGGTGCCGTCGCCCGCGAGCGCGTTCATCTGCGCCCACATCAGGCCGCCGCCCGCGCCGGGCTTGTACTGGATGATCGTCTCGATCGCCGGGCAGCGCTTCTTCAGCACGACCTGCTGGTGGCGGGCGGACAGGTCCGACTCCCCGCCCGCGGGGAAGGCCTGCCAGTAGTTGACGCTCTTGTCGGGGCAGCCCTGCGCCAGCGCGAGGGGCGCGGCGAGCAGGCCGAGGACGATGGCCAGGATTTTCATTTGTCTTCCTCCTTATGGTTTTTTTTGCAAGGCAGACTCTACATCAACGCCGACCGGAATCGGGACTGCCTGTTTTGGCACCCCGGCCGTGTCGCCCAGGTCCCAGAACACCCCCGCCATGATGCGCAGCGCGTCCCTCGCGACCGACGCGAGCAGGTGCTCGTTCGGCGCGTGCTGCGAGCATGCCGCATACGAATGCGGGATCCAGACCGTGGGCATGCCCAGCACGTCGGCGAACGCGTCGTTCGGCAGCGAGCCGCCGAGGTTGGGCAGGATCGCGGGTGTCGAGCCCGTGGTGCGCCTGATGGAGTCCACCGTCCAGTGCACCCAGGGGTGCTCGGGATCGAGGCGCGTCGCCGGGAAAAATCCGTCGCGCGCGGGTTCCACGCCGACCATGCCGAACCCGTGCGCATCGAGGTGCCGGCGCAGCGCGGGCACGATGTCGTCCGGGTCCACACCGACCACGAAGCGCAGCTGGCAATGCGCGCTCGCCCGCGGCGGGATCGCGTTGACCGGCTTGTCGGGATTGCCGGTGACGAACGCGAGCACCTCGAAGCTGCACCAGCCGAACACGCGCTCGGCCGGCGTCAGCCCGGGCTCGCCCCAGCCGGCATCGATCTGCGGGCCGTCCTCCCCGCCTTCGATGACGAGGTCCGAGATCGCCCGGCGCACGGAAGGCGTGAGCGAGTCCGGCCGCCACTCGGGCACGCGGATCGCGCCGTTGGCGTCGGTGATCGAGGCGATCGCGTGCGCGAGCACGATCCCCGGATTGCGCAGCAGCCCGCCCCAGTTGCCGGAATGGTGGCCGCCCTTGCGCAGGTCCACGGTGAGGTCGAAATTGCAGGCCCCACGGGAGCCGAGGAAGATCGTCGCGCGGCCGGGCTGCAGGCGCGGCCGGGCTGCAGGCGCGGCCCGTCGGAGGCGATCAACACGTCGGCGGAAAGGAGTTCCTTGTTGGCGGCGCAAACCGCCTTCAGCCCGGGCGAGCCCGTCTCCTCCCCGGTCTCGATCAGCACTTTCATGTTGAAGCCGAGGCGCCCGCGCGACTTCAATACCGTGTCCATCGCGGCGAGGTTGATCGTGTGCTGGCCCTTGTTGTCGGCGGTGCCGCGGCCGTAGAGGCGGTCGCCTTCGCGAGTCACCGCCCACGGGGACAGGCCCGCACGCCACTGCTCCTCCTGGCCGCGGATCACGTCGCCGTGCCCGTAGGTGAGCACGGTGGGCAGCGCCGGATCCTCGATGCGCGACGCGACCAGGAAAGGCCCGCCCTTCGGCGACGGGTTCGCGAGGATCGTGCACTCGAACCCCTGCTTTTCCAGCCCGGGCCGCAACTCGACTTCCAGGTAGTCCGCAAGGGCCTGCCCGCGCGCCGGGTTCTGGCTTTCGGTCGGGATCGCCACCCGGCGGGAAAGGTCCGCCAGGAACCCGCCCGCGTCGAAGTACCGCTCGATGTCCGCTATCGCTTCCGTCCTGCTCATGCCCTGCCTCCGGAGTGCAATTCGTGCATGCGATACTGCCACAGATGGCGCCGCCCCCTCCCGTCGCAGACCCGGCCATGCAGGCCTACTACGCCGCCCGCGCGCGCGAGTACGAGCGCATCTACGCCAAGCCCGAGCGGCAGGCGGACCTGCGCATCCTGGAGGCGAAGATCCCCGCCTCCTTCGCCGGACGCAGCGTGCTCGAAGTCGCTTGCGGCACGGGCTACTGGACGCAGCACATCGCGCGCAGCGCCTCGCGCATGCTGGCCACGGACCTGACCGAAGAGACGCTTGCCGTCGCGCGCACGAAGGCACTGCCGGAGGGCCGTGTGCGCTTCGGCGTGGCGGACGCCTTCGACCTGCCATCGGACGAAGGCCCGTTCGAAGGCGCGTTCGCCGGGTTCTGGTGGTCGCACCTGAGGCATTCGGAATGCCGGCCCTTCCTCGCCTCCTTGCGCCGGTGCCTCGCGCCGGGCGCTGTCGTGGTGCTGCTGGACAACCTCCATGTGGAAGGCAGCAGCACGCCGGTCTCGCGCACGGACGACGAAGGCAACACCTGGCAGGCGCGCAGGCTCGACGACGGGACGACACACGAGGTGCTGAAGAATTTCCCGGGCGAGGCCCGGTTGCGCGCGTGCATCGAAGGGCTCGGGACCCGCGCCCGTTACGACGTGCTGGGGTACTACTGGATATTCTCTTTCGAAGCAGCGTGAGGCCGGGCTAGAGTTTCAGTTCCCAGTACTCGCCCACGAGGTCCGCGCCGAAGCTGCGATGCGGCTCGGACTTCACCAGACGGAAGCCCTCTTCACGGTAGATGTGGCGCGCGGCAAGGAGCGAACTCTGCGTCCACAGCGTGAGCTTGCGGTAGCCGAGTTTCTTCGCGTGCGCGATGCATTCGGAGACCAGCCGCTTGCCGAGCCCGAAACCACGCGCCTTCGGGTCGATGACCAGCAGGCGCAGCTTGGCCACGGTCTTCGACTGCCGGACGAGGAACACCGAGCCTACCGGCTCGCCGTCCATGTCGGCGATCCAGCAGCGCTCCCATTCCGGGTCGAACCTGCGGACGAACTCCGCGGCAATCTCCGCGACGAGCGCCTCGAAGGTCTCGTCGAACCCGTATTCCTTCGCGTAGAGCGCGCCGTGCGCGGAGATCACCCAGCCCATGTCGCCGGGCCGCTGGCGGCGCAGCCTGAACGCCGGCGCGGGCGGCTTGTCCGCGCCGAGCAGCGATTCGATCGTGCCCATCGCGGCAACCACCTGCCCCTGGGCGCGTTCCGGCAGGTGCCCGAGCATCGCCGCAACCTCCACGTTGGTGCCCCGCTCGATCGGGTCGAAGGTCCGGTGCCCTTTCGGCGTCAGCCAGAGGTGGGTGCGGCGCGCGTCCTCCTTCGAGCCTTCGGACGCGATCAGGCCTTCCTTGCGAAAGCGCCGGAGGATACGGCTGAGGTAACCCGCGTCGAGGCCGAGCGCGGCGCCGAGATCGGACGCCACCGGGCGGTCGCCGTGCGCGAGCTCGTACATCACGCGCACCTCGGTGAGCGAATACGGACTCTCGAGCAGGCCGCCTTGCAGCACGCCGATCCGGCGTGTATAGAACCGGTTGAACCGCCGGACGGCCGCGACGCGGCCGGGTGCAGGTGTGGTAGCCATGCCGGCAGTCTGGACCGATTACTTGACGGAGTCAACCAATGGACCTCGAAGCCTTCAACCGGCGCCTCGCCGGTACCCTGCCCGAGCTGATCGGCATGCGCTTCACCTCGCTCGAGCCGGACCGCGTGGTGGCGGAACTCACGATCCGCGACGACCTGCGCACGGTGGGCGGCGCATTGCATGGCGGCACGCTGATGGCCTTCGCGGACACGGTGGGCGCCGCGGCGACGATCGTGAACCTCCCCGCGGGCGCGGGCACGACGACGCTCGAATCGAAGACCAATTTCTTCGCGGCCGGGCGTTCGGGCGTGGTTCGCGCGGAGGCGACGCCGCTGCACAAGGGGCGCCGCACGCACGTGTGGCAGACCAGGATCACCGACGAATCCGGGCGGATGCTGTCGCTGACCCTGCAGACGCAGATGGTGCTGGAAAAGGCCTGAAGCCCCCTACTTCGCGTCGAGCTCTTCCCAGCGCGTCAGCGCCGCGAGAAGCGCCTCCTCGATCTCGGCGGTGCGCTTCTGCAGCTGCACGGCCTCGTCGGGCTTGTCCGTATAGAGCGCGGGCTCCGACAGACGGGCGGCAATGGCCGCCTGCTCCTTTTCCAGCGCCTCGATCTTCCCCGGCAGCTCGGCCAGTTCGCGGCTTTCCTTGTAATTGAGCTTCACCTTGGCCGGCTTTTTGGGTGACCCCGCCGCCGCGGCCCGCTTCTCCTCGCGCTTTTCCTCCAGCTTCGCCTCGGCGCGCCCGGCCTTGCTGGTGCGCAGCCAGTCGCTGTAACCGCCGACGTACTCCTTCCACACGCCGTCGCCCTCGCTCGCTATGGTCTGCGTCACCACGTTGTCGAGGAAAGTGCGGTCGTGGCTGACGAGGAACAGCGTGCCCTTGTAGGTCTGCAGCAGCTCCTCGAGCAGTTCCAGCGTCTCGATGTCGAGGTCGTTGGTCGGCTCGTCCAGCACCAGCACGTTGGCCGGCCGGCAGAAGAGGCGCGCGAGCAGCAACCGGTTGCGCTCACCGCCCGACAGCGATTTCACCAGGGCCTTGGCGCGCTCCGGCGGGAACAGGAAATCCCCGAGGTAGCTGATGACGTGCTTCCTCACCCCGTCGATCTCGACGAAGTCGGCGCCGGGGTTGATCGTGTCCACCAGCGTCGCTTCCTCGTCCAGCGCCGAGCGGAACTGGTCGAAATAGGCGATGGCCAGCTTGGTGCCCAGCTGGACCCGGCCGGTATCGGCCTCGATCTCGCCGAGGATGAGCTTGATCAGCGTGGTCTTGCCGCTGCCGTTCGGGCCGATCAGGCCGACCTTGTCACCGCGCATCAGCCGGGCCGAGAAGTCCTTGACGATGTCCCGCCCGCCATAGGCCTTGCCGACGCCCTCGAGTTCGGCCACCAGCTTGCCCGAGCGCTCGGCCTCGCCGATCTGCAGCTCGACCTTGCCGACCCGCTCGCGACGCGCGGCGCGTTCCACGCGCAGCTGCTCCAGCCGCAGCACGCGGCCTTCGTTGCGGGTGCGGCGCGCTTCAACGCCCTTGCGTATCCAGACCTCTTCCTGCGCGAGGAACTTGTCGAACTTGCGGTTGTGGACGGCTTCCGAGGCGAGGTCCTCGGCCTTGCGCACCTGGTAGGCGCTGTAGTTGCCGGGATACGTGGTCAGGTGACCGCGGTCGAGCTCGATGATCACGTTGGCCACGCTGTCGAGGAACTTCCGGTCGTGGGTGACGAACAGCACGCTGCCCGCGAAAGACTGCAGCACGCCTTCGAGCCATTCGATGGAGGCCACGTCGAGGTGGTTGGTGGGCTCGTCGAGCAGCAGCAGGCCCGGCTCGAGCACCAGCGCGCGCGCCAGCGCCACGCGCTTCTTGAGGCCGCCCGACAATTCGTCGACCTTGCGGTCCGGGTCGAGGCTCAACCTCGTCAGCGTGCCGTCCACCTTGTGCTGCAGGCTCCAGCCGTTGATCGCGTCGAGTTCCTCCTGCAACTGGTGCATGCGTTCGGCGAGGTCCTCGTTCTCGTGGTCCTCGGCGAACGCGTGCGCGGCCGCGTGATAGTCGACGAGCAGCCGGTTGCCCTTGCCGAGGCCCTCCGCCACCGCTTCGAACACCGTCTGGCCGGGCTCGAACAGCGGCTCCTGCGCAACGAAGGCGAGCTTGAGGTCAGGGGCGCGCCAGAGCTTGCCGTCGTCGGGCCTGGAGACGCCTTCGATCAGCCGCAGCAGGCTCGACTTGCCCGTGCCGTTGCGGCCGATCAGGCCGATCCTCTCCCCCGGTTCGATGACGAGGTCCACATGGTCGAGCAGGGGCACATGCCCGAACGCAAGCGAGACTTCCGAAAACTGGATCAGCGGCATGGGACCCTAGATCTTCGGCGTGCGGAGCGCATCGAGCGCGCGATCGAGGAAGTCCAGGCGGTCCTGCCCCCAGAACCGCTCGCCGTGCAGCACGTAGGTCGGCGCGCCGAACACGCCGCAGGCCACGGCCTCGTCGCTGTACTCGCGGTACAACGCCTGCACCGTGGCGCTGGTCTCGGCGGCGACGAGCGCATCGCCGTCCATGCCGTTCTCGGCCGCGATCTCGCGGCGCACTTCGGGCTTCGACGTATCGCGCTCCTCGGCCCACAGCGCGCGCAGCAGCGCATGCGACAGCCGCGGCGCGTCCAGCCCCGCCTCTTGCGCCGCGATCACCATCCAGCCCGGCGGCTTGTTCCAGCCCGCGGGCTTGCCGTCAGCGGGATAGTGCCTGGGCTCCAGCACCAGCGGCATTCCGAGGTACTTGCTCCAGCGGTCCAGTTCCAGCGCGTGGTACGTGCGCCGCGGCTCCGGCCGCGTGCGGATCGGCACGCCACCGGTCTTCGGCGCCACCTCCTGGAAGTCGTAGGGCTTCAGCACCAGCTTCACGTGGTGACGCCGCACGATGTCCTGGACCCTGGGGCCGGCGAAATAGGCCCAGGGCGAGGACAGGCTGTAGAAACACGAAACTTCGAGCATGGGACGCATCCGTACGGGGGTTCGGCGGGATAATCACGCCATGAAGGATGCGGAGTTTAAATGATCGACGGGCTGAAAGCGCTGGAAAGCGAAGTAAAACGCGACCTCGCGCGGCTGAACTGGCCGGCGCAGGACTGGGTCCCGCCGCGTGCAGGCCCCGACGGGCGCCGGGTGCTGGACGTCCTCGTCCTCGGGGGCGGCATGTGCGGGCAGGCGGCGGGTTACGCGCTGATGCGCGAGGGCGTGAGGAACCTGCGGATCGTCGAGCGCAAGGCCGAAGGCCTCGAGGGCCCCTGGACCACCTTCGCCCGCATGGAGACCCTGCGCTCGCCGAAGCACCTGACCGGGCCCGACCTCGGCGTGCCCTCCCTCACCTACCGCGCCTGGCACGAGGCGCAGTACGGCGCCGCAGGCTGGGAATCGCTCTACAAGATCGGCCGGGTCGAGTGGGCAAACTACGTGCTCTGGGTGCGCAAGATCACCGGCCTGCCGGTCGAAAACCTCACCGAAGCGGCTACGCTCGAACTGTCCGGCGACCTCGTGCGCGCCTCGATCCGCGGACCGCGCGGACTGGAGGTGGTGCATGCCCGCAAGGTCGTGCTCGCGCTCGGCCGCGACGGCAGCGGCGCGCCGCGCTGGCCGGCGTTCGCTTCGTTCGATCCACAGGCGCCCGAGGCCAGGGCGCGCGTCTTCCACTCCGCAGACGAGATGGACTTTGGTGTATCGAAAGGCAGGCGCATCGGCGTGCTCGGCGCGGGCGCATCGGCGTTCGACAATGCCGGCACCGCGCTAGAGGCCGGCGCTGCCTCGGTGACCATGTTCGTGCGGCGCCCGTTCCTGCCGCAGGTCAACAAATCCAAGTGGACTTCGTTCCCGGGGTTCCTGCGCGGCTTCCACGGCCTCGACGACGCGCGGCGCTGGAAGTTCTTCACCTACATCTTCTCCGAGCAGGTGCCTCCGCCTTTCGAATCCGTCCTGCGCTGCGAAAAGCACGCGGGATTCTCCGTGCGCCTCGCCGAGCCGTGGACCGATCTCTCTGCCAGTACATCCGGCGTCACCGTCACCACGCCCAAAGGCGCGCACCAGTTCGATGCCGTGATCGTCGCCACCGGCTTCGACGTCAACCTGATGGACCGCCCGGAGATCCGCGCATTCCGGGACCAGGCCGACGTGTGGGCCAACCACGTCTCCGCCGCCGAGGCCGCGGCGCATCCCGAGGAGGCGCGGTTTCCTTATCTCGGTGACGGGTTCGAGCTGTTGCCGAACGTGGAGGGTGGCGATACCGCGCTGAGCAACGTACATGTCTTCAACTGGGGTTGCACGATGAGCCATGGCGCGCTCGCCGGGGATATCCCGGGATTGGCGATCGGTGCGAACCGGCTTGCGGAAGGCATCGTGCGGGATTTGTTCGTGGCGAATGCCGACCGGCACTTCGAGGCGCTGCTGGCGCACGAGGAGGAGGAGTTGAAGGCTACGGGGCTGTACGTGCCGAAAGAACGCCGGTAACCAAAGCCTCGGTTGGAGGGCGGTGGGTTTTGAATTTCCCCGCTCTCACGATTTAGTGAAATTAAGGCATGCCCGATCGGGCATGCCTTAATTTCACTAAATCGTGAGATTCATAACTTCAAACCCGAAAAAGCAACAGCAACTCGTTCCATGCTCAATCCACGCTGGCCCCCGAAGCCTTGACGACCGTCGCCCAGGCCGCGCGATCCGCCTTCACAGTCGCGCGGAACTGGTCCGGCGTCTCGTAGCGCGGCGTGTTGCCGAGCTCGGCCAGCCGCTGGCGGACCGCCGGCGTCTCGACCGCCTTCTTGACCGCGCCGTTGATCGCGTTGACGACCTGCGGATCCATCCCTTTCGGGCCGTGCAGGCCGAACCAGATGTAGCTTTCGTAGCCGGGCACGCCGGCTTCCGCGACCGAGGGGACGTCGGGGACCGCCGATACGCGTGCCTTCGTCGTGACGCCGAGCAGCCGCACCTTCCCCGCCTTCCACTGCCCGAGCACGGACTGCACCTGGTTGAAGATGCAGCAGACGTCGCCCTTGACGACCGCGGCCAGCGCCTCGGGCCCGCCCTTGTACGGCACGTGCACCATGGAGACGCCGGTGCGTGCGATGAAGTCGGCGAAAGCGAGGTGCGTGCCGGTGCCGTTGCCGGTGGAAGCATAGTTGTACTTGCCGGGCGCGGACTTGACCTTCTCGATGAACTCCTTCACCGAGTGGACGTCGATGACCGAGGGGTTGATGGTCAGCACATTGGAGACGTCGACCATGGGCGCGATCGGCGTGAAGTCCGCCTCGACGTCGAACGGCAGGCGCTTGTAGAGGGCGGCGTTGACGCCATGGGTGGCCGCGGTGCTGAGCAGCAGCGTATAGCCGTCGGGCTTCGCGCGGGCCACGGCCTCGGAGGCGAGGTTGCCGCCCGCGCCGGTGCGGTAGTCCATGACGATCCGCGCGCCCAGCGCCTGCTCCATCGGCACCTGGAACAACCGGGCGACGATGTCCACGCCGGACCCGGCCGGGAACCCCATGACGATGGTGATCGGGGCGCCGGCAGGCCAGGGTTGCGCGAAGGCGGGCAGCGTAAGGAAGGCGACGGCGAGGCTTGCGAGGAGGCGCTTCATGGGGCGGTCCGGAAAGGGTCGAAGCGCCAAGCTTACGCGGGAACGGCGCCCCCGATCAATCACCGCGCACGCATTTGCTTATTCCTGGCGACGAAACTTGATAGCAGATTCGCGAACCGTTCCGGCTCGTCCAAAAAGAGTGCGTGGCCGGCCGACTCGAACACTTCGACCTGCGTCGCAGGCCGGTTCTGCCTGAGGCTCTCCGCCTGCGCGGCGAACTGCGGGGTCACCACGTAAAGCAGCGGCTTGCCATAACGGTGCACGGCCTCGCGCCAATGCTCCCTCGGGATGCGTTCGCCCGGGAAGAGGGACAGGCTCGCCTCGAGGGGCATGCGCAGCGCAGCCTCGCGCAGTGCGCTGATCTCGGCTTCGGGCCGCGGCGTACGGAACATCGCGCGCACGAAAGCGTCGACAGTACCCGCGCGGTCGCGCCGCAATTCGTCCTGCAACCCCGGCACGCCGGCAGCGCGCGGTGGGGGCGCCGGCCCCTCGCCCACCGAGCTGTCGACGATCACCAGCGCCGCGACCGAAGCATCACCGTGCGTACGCAGGTACTGCAAGGCCTCGAGCGAGCCGAGCGACCAGGTGACGAGCACGACGGGCGCATTGCGCTCGACAAACTCGCGCAGGTCTTCGGCACGGCGCTCGGTGGTATAGCCGTCGGGAGCGATCGCCGATTCGCCCTGCCCGCGAGGGTCCAGCGCAACGACCCGGTGCGACGATGCAAGTGCGGCCATCTGTTCTTTCCAGATAGATGCAGGCATCGCCCAGCCCGGCACGAAAGCGACGGCAGGTTGGCCGGGACGCGCACGTCCCGCCTCGAGCACATGCAGGCGGGCGCCATCGGAAACAGTGAAGGTCGTGCTCTGGAAGTCCACGGGCACAGGGTGCAACGCCCGGGCCACGGCTGCAAGCGCCAGCGCAAGCAGCGCGGCGTGGATCACATCAGTGGACGCGCTTGGACGAGGACCTCAGCGCGATGCCCTTGCCACCGCGCGGCGCCTCGACCGAGGTGGCCTCGGCCTGCGCGGTATGCAGCGGGCGCTGGCCCACCAGCACGTTCGAGCGCTCGTCGCGCGCATCGTGGAACTGGTAGCCGAAGGTGAACGGCAGCGGGGACGACAGCTGCGACTTGTAGGCGCGGTCGAGGCTCGCCTGGAAGGCTCGCTGGAAAGGCGGGATCGGCACGCCGTACTTGCCGTAAAGTTGCACCTTCCAGCCCCGCGCCTCGAGGTACGAGTACGGCAGGCCGGAGTCGTCCTGCACGAGGTAGCCGCTCGCGTCCAGCAGGGCATCGCGGATCTGGCGGAACTCGTTGCCGTGCAGCAGGTACGAGGCCGACTTGATGAAGGTGGTGGTCGTGCCGAGGCTGCGGAGGTAGGCGAGGAACTCGGGGTAGTGCGCAAGGCCCCGGTCGGTCGCGTCCACCGTGAAGTAATTGACCCGGCGCACGGTCGGCGAACCCGGCGCGCGGAACTCGATGGTGACGCCGCGCAGCTGGCGCATCGGCTTGCCCTTCGGCGCGGCGGCCTGGCGCGCGACCGGCTGGAACTCGAAGGGCCGCACGCGCAGGATGTCGACGCCCGAGAGCGCCATCGAGATCATGAACAGCGGCACCACGCCACGCAGCTGGGCGGTGCGCAGCTGCCGCGACATGTTCTCGGTGATGAAGTAGTTGCGACCGAAGAAGTCGGTGGTCGCGGTGCGCACGTCGGCGACCATGCGCACCAGCTGGCGCTCGTTCATGGCTTCGATGTCGGGGACGTCGCCGATGTGCTCGAGGCCGAACATCACGTAGGTCTCGCAGTCCGGGAACAGCCAGTAGGCGTTGAAGAAATCCGGGCCGCTGAACGGGTACAGCACGGTCTTGCCGACCGGGCAGGTCTTCGAGATCGCACTGTCGCGCCAGGCGGCCATCGTGGCGACCTGCTTCTCGTTCATCTTCGCCCATGCGGCCTTCATGTGGGCGCTGTGCTCCTTCCAGGCCTCCGTCTCGGCGAAATCGACGTGCGCCGGGTACATGGGCTGCAGGCCCGAGATCAGGCGCGCGGTCGAATTCACCTTCCATTGCGCGCCCAGGTCGAGGTCGGTCCGGAGGGACTGTGCCTGGGCCGGGGGGACTGCGGCTGCGAGGAGGGTAAGGAAAGCTGAAACGAGGGCCGCCAGGCGGCTCTTGTTGTTCTGGGCCATCAGAGTATCTGCGGGGCCGGCCGGGAAGCCGGCGAAACGAGTCAAGGTTGCTGATTTTACCAGCCTTTTTTCCTATCTCCCCCCGGAAATCAGCAGGTTCGCGCCGGTCATGTAGCCCGCCTCCCCCGACATCAGCCAGACGATGGCTTCCGCGCACTCCTCCGCGGTGCCTATCCGGCCCATCGGGACCTGCGGGATGACTTTCTGCAGCCGGTCGCCGACCCCCGCCTCGGCGTGGATCTCGGTGTCGATCAGGCCGGGCATGATCGCGTTCACGCGGATGCCTTCGGCCGCGAACTCCTTGGACGATCCGGTGGTGATGCTGTTCACCGCGCCCTTGGCCGCGGCATACGGGATCCACTGGTTGGCCCCGCCGAGTTGCGCCGCAAGCGAGGACACGTTCACGATCGCTCCGCCGCTCCCGCCGGATTTGGTGGACATCCGCTTCACCGCCTCCTGGGTGCAAAGCAGCGTGCCGACGACGTTCACCTCCATCACGCGGCGGATCGTGTCGGGATCGAACGTCTCGAGCCGGCCCGCGCGCCCGGTGATGCCGGCGTTGTTGACCAGCGCGGTCAGCCGCCCGAGGTCGCGGTCCACCTGCGCGAAGAGCCGTGCGACGTCGGCCTCCTTCGAGGTGTCGGCCTGCACGGCGATGGCCTTGCCCCCGCCGGCCCGGATTTCGGCCACGACGGCCTCGGCGCGGTCGGCGCGGTTGAGGTAGTTCACGCAGACCGACCAGCCGCGCTTGGCGGCGAGCAGCGCAGTCGAGGCGCCGATGCCGCGCCCCGATCCCGTGATGAGTGCGATTCCGGCCATGGGCGTCCTATTCGAGTTTCATCGTCTGGATGATCGGGCGGAACTGCTCAATCTGCTTCTTCAGGATCGCTTCCTGCTCGGCCGGCGAAGAGCCGACCGGTTCGGCCGCGATGTCGGTGAGGCGCTTCACCACGTCCGGGTGGCGCACGGCCGCGGCCGTCTCCCTCTGCAGGCGATCGATGATCTCGCGCGGGGTCTTCGCCGCGACGAAGATGCCGTTCCAGCCCTCGGCTTCGAGGATCGGGAACCCCTGCTCGCGCACGGTGGGCACGTTCGGCAGGTCCGGGATGCGCTTCGACGAATGGGTGGCGATGGCACGCAGCTTGCCGGCCTTGATGTCGGCGATCGAGGAGGACACCTGGTCCCCACCCATGTGCAGCCGCCCGGCGAGCAGTTCCTGCTTGAGCGGTGCGGCGCCCTTGAAGGGCACGTGGGTCATCTGGATGCCCGCGTCGCGCTTGAGGGCCTCGCCCATCACGTTCATGAACGAGCCCGGGCCGGTCGAGCCGTAGGTGTAGCCCGTCGCCTTGTCCTTCTTCAGCAATGCGACGAAGTCCTTCAGGTCGTTCACCTGCACGCCGGTGCTGGCGGTCATCACCAGCGGCACGTTGGCCGCGATCGACACGCCGGCGAAATCGGTGTCGATGTTGTAGGGCGAACGGTTCGCCTGCGCCAGCGCGACCGACGCCATCGGGAAGGTGATGTTGTGCATCAGCATCGTATGGCCGTCGGGCGCGGACTTCGCGATCACGTCGGCGCCGATGGAGCCGCCCGCGCCGCCGCGGTTCTCGACCACGACCGGCTGGCCGAGGGATTCGGACATCCGTTGCGCGACCAGCCGCGCGATGATGTCCGTCGTGCCGCCCGCGGGGAACGGGACGACCATCCTGAGGGGCTTCGAGGGGAACGACTGGGCCTGCACTCCGGTCGCCACTCCCATGGCGAGCGCGAGCGTTGCAGCCGTAAGCAACGGCTTGAGGGTACGCATAGTGAGTCTCCTGTGGATATTCTTGTTGTGGTACGCAACGCTACCAGCTTTCGGCGGAGTCCCGCTACCCGCGCAGCGCCCGCATGGCGATGTTCGCCTTGCGTCCTTCCTCGAGCCCCTCGGCAAGCGGCAGGTCCACGACCTTGTGAAAGAGCTGCTTGATCGCGTAAAGCGCCTGCGGCTTGTATGCGGCGAGCGACCCGGCCAGCGCCATCGCCTCGTCCATCAGCTTGTCGTCGGCCACCACCTTGTTCACCGCACCGAGTTCGAAGGCGCGCGCCGCGGTCAGCGGATCGCCCTGGGTGACGAGTTCGAACGCCGCCTTGCGGCCGATCTGGCGGACGAGGTTGGTGATCACGATCGCGGGCAGGATGCCGTGCTTGATCTCGGGATAGCCGAGCTTCATGGTTTCCGACGCCACCACCATGTCGCTGGCCAGCGCCAGCCCCGCACCGCCGCCCATCGCCGCGCCGCGCACCGCCGCGATGACCGGCTTCCTGATATGCGAGAACACCAGGTGGGAGTGCATGGTCAGCTGGGCACGGTGCTCCACGCGCGCCGCCTGGTCGGGCGTCAGGTCCTTGAACTCGCCGATGTCGGCGCCGGCGCAGAATGCGCGCCCGGCGCCCGTCAGCACCACCACCGAGATCGCGTCGTCGCGGTCCGTGTTGCGCAACCACGCGAGCAGCGCCTCGGTCAGCGCGGTGTTCAGCGCGTTGAGTTTCTCCGGCCGGTTCATCGTGAGGATCCTCACGCGCCCGCGGTCCTCGCACAGCATTACGTCTTCGTTCATTTCGCGGCCATCCTCTTGAGTGTCTCGTCCAGTTCGGCGACCAGCTTGCGCATCACCTCGGCCGCAGGCAGCACCTCGTCCACTAGCCCCGCGGACTGCCCCGCCTCGGGCTTGCCGTTCGCGATGTCGCCATCGAGCGCGGATTGTTTCAGGCTCGCGGCCTTGAAGATCGCTTCCAATGCCTCTTTCGGGGCCCCGGAGCGCTCGGCCGCATCGTACTTCGCGGAGAAGGCGTTCTTGAGCTGGCGGATCGGCAAGCGGCCACGCGCCACCAGCGTCGTCGCGTCGATCCCGGCTTCCACGATCGCACGCTTGTAGCTCTCGTGCACGCTGGCCTCCAGCGTCGCCAGGAAACGGGTCCCGAGTTGCACGCCTTCGGCCCCGAGCGCAAGCAACGCGGCAATGCCCGCCCCATCCGCGACGCCTCCGCCGGCCACGACAGGCAGCTTCACCGCTTTCACGATGCTGCGCACCAGCACGAGCGTGGTGACTTCGGAGGGCGCCGGATGGCCGCCGGCCTCCATGCCCACGGCCACCAGCCCATCGACGCCGGCCGCCTCGGCCTTCATTGCGTGCTCAACGGTCGTCACCACGTGCAGCCATTTCGTGCCGATCGCGCGGAAGCGCGGCAGCTGTTCCTTCGGGCCGCCCTGCGACGCGACCAGCACCGGCACCCGGGCCTCGAACGCGATGTCGAGGAACTCGGGCGCGCGCGGGTTGTAGAGCGGGATGTTGATCGCCCAGGGCTTCGTGGTGCCGGCCTGGATCTCGGCGATCGCCCGGCGGAAATCCTCGCTGCGCATGGGCCCGGCCGCGATGACGCCGAGCCCGCCGGCATTCGACACGGCGATCACCAGCGGGGAACTGGACGAGGCCCAGCTCATGCCGGCCTGGACGATGGGATGCTCGATGCCGAGCAGTTCGGTGATGCGGGTCTTCATGGCTCCTGCGTTTCCCTTGATTCGAGTTCCCGTGCCTGCTCAGTGAGGCGCGCGAGCATGCCCATCAGGGCGGCCCGCTCGTCCTGCGACAACACAGACAGCCATGCTTCGCTGCGCGCGACCGCATCCCCGAACACCCTGGCATACAGGGCCTTGCCCGAGCGCGTCAGCGCGAACTGCTTGCCGCGGCCGTCGCGGTCGTCCGGCGTGCTGGTGACCAGTTTCCTTTCGATCAGGCCGGCGACCGTCCGACTTGCATAGCTCTTTTCGAGTCCCGCGCCGCGCGCGAGTTCGTTGAGCGACTGGGGGGCATACCCGCCGAGCAGCGCCATCGCGCGCCATTCGAGCAGTTTCAGCCCGAAGCGCTGCTGATAGCGCGCCTCCGCCCATCGTGCCGAAAGGTTCGCAAGGACGTGGAGCCGGTACGAGACCAGATCCTTGATGCCGTCCGGCTCGGGCAGGGGTAAGTCCACGGAAATGGCTCTGGGATGCGGTGTTGCGGATAGATAGTTGCTAACGTAAACTAATTGAATCCCATCGTCAATCGCGCCCCGTACACCATGCCCGAAGTCACCCTGTGCGAGTGCTTTGCACGCGACGGCCTGCAGCACGAGCCCGGCTTCGTCGCCACCGAGGCCAAGCGGGCGCTGGTCGAGCGCTTCGCCTCGGCCGGTTTCCTGCGTATCGAGGCCACGTCGTACTCCAACCCGAAAGTGGTGCCGCAATTCGCAGACGCGAGCGAACTGCTGCGCGCACTGCCCCGCAAGGAGGGCGTGTACTACAAGGCCACCTGTGCCAACGTCCGGGCGGTCGAGCGCGCGCTGGCCGACCTCGACGCGGGATTCGGCGCCAACGAGATCAGCCTGCTCGTCTCGGCCACCGAGTCGCACACGCAGAAGAACCTCAAGCGCAGTCGTGTGGAGCAATGGGAGAACATCCGCGGGATGGCCGACGCGGCCCGCGGCCGGTTCCGGCTGATCGGGACGGTGTCGGTGGCTTTCGGCTGCCCTTTCGAAGGTGAGGTGGATCCGGGATCGGTGATCGACGACGTGGCGAGGTTCGTTTCGCTTGGCGTTGAACATGTCGCGCTGGGCGACACCACCGGGATGGCCACGCCGAAGTCGGTGCGTGCGATGTTCGAACGCGTCGGCCGGGAAGTGCCCGCGGCCACGCCGATCGCCCATTTCCACGACACGCGCGGCACGGGCCTCGTGAACTACATGGCCGCCTACGAAACCGGCGTGCGGTACTTCGACGCTTCTTTCGGCGGCGTCGGCGGCCATCCCGCCCGCGTGAAGTATGGCGGCGGGTTCACCGGCAACGTCTGCACGGAGGACCTGGTGAACCTGTTCGAGTCGCAGGGCATCTCCACCGGCATCGACCTGGGCCAGCTGCTCGGGGTCGCCGACTATTGCGAGCAGGTGCTTGGCCGTGAGCTGCACGGCCGCGTGACAAGGAGCGGGCTGCATCCGCTCCTGGGGGACCACCGATGAAACCGCCTTTCCGCGCCGACCAGGTCGGCAGCCTGCTGCGCCCGGCCGAACTGGCCGAAGCCCGCGCGAAGCGCAAGCGCGGCGAACTCGACGCCGCGGCCCTGCGCGAGGTCGAGGACCGGTGCATCCGCACGGCCATCGAAAAGCAGGAGTCGATCGGCCTGCAGGCCGTGACCGACGGCGAATTCCGCCGCGACTGGTGGCACGTGGACTTCCTCGCCGGGTTCGAAGGCGTGGAAGGCTATGTCGCGCCACTCGTCGTCGGCTTCAAGGACACCGAGGAACAGCCGCCGATGATCCGCGTCACCGGCAAGGTGAAGCGCACCAGGCCGATCTTCGTCGACTCGTTCGGGTTCATGAAATCCGTCGCGAAGCACACCGCCAAGCAGACCATCCCCGCGCCCGCAATGCTGCACCTGCGCCCCGGGCGCTCCGGCATCAGCAAGGCCGCCTACCCGGACCTCGCTGAATTCTGGTCCGATGTCGGCGCGGCCTACCGCGCGGAGATCAAGGACCTCGGCGCTGCGGGCTGCGAGTACCTCCAGCTCGACGACACGAGCTTCGCATACCTGTGCGACGAGAAGTTCGCCGGGGCCCTCGCCCAGCGCGGCGACGACCCGCAGAAGCTCGCGTGGACCTATGCCGAGGCGATCAACGCCGCGGTCGCGAACCGCCCGGCCGGCATGGCGATCACGATGCACACCTGCCGCGGCAACTTCAAGAGCACCTGGGTCGCCTCGGGCGGCTACGAACCCGTGGTCGAGGCGCTGTTCTCGGCGAACCTCGACGGCTTCTTCATGGAATTCGACTCGGAGCGCGCCGGCACGTTCGAGCCGCTGCGCTATGTGCCCCGCGGCAAGAAGGTCGTCCTCGGCCTCGTGACCACCAAGTTCGGCGAACTCGAGGACAAGGACACGATCAAGCGCCGCATCGAAGCCGCGGCCAAATTCGTGCCGCTCGAGGACCTGTGCCTGTCGCCGCAGTGCGGCTTCTCCAGCACGCACCACGGCAACAACCTCTCGCAGGACGACCAGTGGAGGAAGCTGGAACGGATCGTCGAAGTGGCGCGGGAGGTCTGGGGCTGAGCCGGCGTCAGGCGGCCAGCGGGCAGGACTGCCAGCCGACGAACTTCCAGCCCTTGCCCGAATCGGCCCAGACGTTGAGGTAGCGCAGGCGCAGCGTGCGCGGCGCCCCATCCACGTCGACCTCGAACACGGCGCGGCCCGTCACCAGCGCAGTCGTGCCGTAGATGCGCACCTTTTCCTCGAAGCGGTCGCACTTCCTGTAGCGGTACTTGCCGCCCTTGATCGCCGCGATGTAGCCGGCCTTGGTGTCGACGACGCCGGTGGAATGCACGTAGACGAGGTCGTCGCTGAAACAGTCGGCGAGCCCCGCTTCGTCGACCGCGATCATGGCGGCGTAGCGCCGGTCTTCCAGCGCGACTATGTCTTTTTCGGTGGTCATGCTCATTTCCCTTTTGAAGTCTTGAGGACGAAATCGTAGTGAACGGCGTACTCACCTGACGGGCCTTTCACGAAGTCAACGACCAGCGATTCCTTGACGCCGAATACGGCGTCCGAATCGAGGTACTTGTCGCCGCGCACGAAGAGGTGCGTGACCAGCGTGTCGTGGCCGGGCGCCGAGACTATCGAGTGAAGGTGACCGGGACGCATCGGGTGCCGCCCGGTGGCCGTGAGCATCCGTCCCACGGGGCCGTCGCTCGGCACCGGGTAGCTGACCGGCAGCACGCACTTGAAGTTGAATTTTCCGTCGGCGTCGGCCCTGAAGCGGGCGCGCAGGTTCGTGCCGCCGTCCTTCTTCTGCACGTCGTAAAAGCCGTCACCGCCCGTTTCCCACACGTCCAGGATCGCACCGGGGATGGGCTTGCCGTCGAGGCCCTTCACTGTTCCGGTGACGCCGCAAGGCTCCCCCGGCGTGCCGGCCTTCGCGATATTCGCACCGAGCGGCAGTTCCGGTGCCCCTTCTACGAAAAACGGGCCCAGCACGGTGGACTCGGTGGCGCCCTCTGCCTTGCCGTAGTTGAGGAAGTCGACCAGCATCGACACGCCAAGCGTGTCCGACATGAGGATGAATTCCTGCCGGCCGTCCTTGCACCAGTGGCCGGTCTCGGTCAGGAACTGGATGCCCTGGAACCACTCCTCCTGCGTGGGTTTCACCTCCCGCACGAAGGCGTGCATGTGCTTCACGAAACTGGTCATGACTTCCTTCAGGCGCGGGTCCTGCGTCTTCTCCATCCGACGCAGGACCTCCGCGGTCAGGGTGTCCTCGCTGAAATTTCGGATGCTCATCGTTTGTCTCCGTTGGGCAGGTCGGAGGCCATTAAATCGACTCTGACCCCATTTACTTCCGAGTTGGCATAGTTGAGTTCGATCTTGACGTCGTTGGGATCGAACAGGAACAGCTGGAAAAGGCCCTGTTCGTTCACCATGCGACGCGTGTAGGGGATGCCGAGGCGGGTCAGGTGCTCCATCATCTCCGACAGGCCCGTACACCGGAAGGCGATGTGGTCGACCACGCCGCTGCCCTTCACGGCCTGCGACTGCTGGCCGAGGTATTTTTTGCGGTTCTCGCTGACGGCGGCCCCTCCCTCGGTCAGGTGCAGCACGGGTTCGTCGCCGAGGTAGAGCCAGCACACGGGGAACTTGAAGTCGGGCGCGGGCCCCACGCGCATGCCGAGCACCTCCACGTACCAGTCGCGCGTCTTTTCGAGGTCCGCGGTCTGGACCAGGAAGTGTTCGATGTGGCTGAGCGGCATGTCAGAGGAGTCCCAGTTCGCCAAGGATGCGCTGCCCGGAGGCGAGCAATTCTTCCTTCCTTTGCCCGAGCTTCGGGTAGAGCAGCTTGCCGTGGCGCTTCCTGATTTCGCCGGCCACCAGCACGGTGTCCACGTTGCCGGTGCCGGCCTGCAGCACGATGCTGGTCACCGGGTCGTGCACCGGCCACATGTTGAGGTCGTCGGCGCGAACGATCGTGACGTCGGCCTGCTTGCCCGGCGTGAGCGACCCGATGCGGTCGTCCATCTTCAGCATCTTCGCGCCTTCGATCGTGATCCAGCCCAGCGCCTCGCGGCACTGGATGGTCGAGGTGTCCGGGAGCTTGCCCGCGGTCGCGCGAGACTCCGCGTTGTCCATGGCGCGCTGGCTCGAAAGCGCCGAGCGTGCCACCGAGAACAGGTCGCCGCTGATCGCGGATTCGAGATCGACGCCCAGTGAAGGCTGCACGCCGAGCTTCCTCAGCCGGCCGGTGATCGCGAAACCGTGGCCCTGCGTCATTTCGGTCTCGGGCGTCAGCGAGAACGTCACGCCCCGCTCCACCATGAAGGCAAGCTGCGAGTCGCTGAGTGTCTGGCCGTGCACGATATTGTTGTTGTCGCCGAGCAGCCCTTCGGCCGCGAGACGGTCCCAGCCGTCGGGCGTGCGCGCCTCGCCGCCCGCGCAGTGCATGCTGGCGATCAGGCCAAGCTCCCGGGCCAGCCGGAAATCCTGCTGTGCCACCTCCCAGGTGGAGTAATGCGGGCCGAGGATCGCGAGGCCGAGCGTGACAAGGCCATCCGCGGCGGGCAGCCGCTTCATCAGCCTCTCCACCTCGCCCCTCGGGTGCGGCACCTCCCAGAAGGGCTTCTGTCCCGGCTTCGGGTCCGGTTTGGGCGAGCCGTGAAAGAAGGCCGCGCGGATACCGGATTCGGCGAGCGCATCGATCGCGCGGTCCGTGTGTTCAGGCGTCGGGTTGTTGTGGCACCAGTCGACCAGCGTGGTGGCGCCGCAGTTGAGCTGGTTGAGGCCGCCCACCAGCGTGGCGATGTAGATGTCCTCGGGACGGAATTTCGTCGCGAGCCCTGCGTGGACATGACGGAAGTACTCCAGGATCGTCCAGTTGCCCGCCACGCCGCGCAGCGCCGTCTGCCAGGTGTGCTGGTGTGCGTTAACGAGGCCCGGGATGACGATGCAGCCGGTGGCGTCAATGACCTCCACGCCCGGCGCGTCGATCGAGGCGGCGACCGCTTTGATGCGCTCGCCGTCGAGGAGAACATCGCCACGCGGCAGGTCGCCCACCGCCGGGTCCATGCTGACTACCGTGCCGCCGCGAATGAGCTTCGCCGCCATGCGACTACCTCGGCACGAGCCCGTCGCTCACCTTCACCTTCTCGGACTTGAGCTTCATGCCCGCGGCCGCGGCGAGTTCAAGCAGCAGCACCGAAAAGTCCACGTCATCATAGCCACGCCCCACGGTGTTCTGCACGCATTCGCGCGTGGTCGCCGCGGCGGGCATCTGCACGCCGTACTTGCGCGCGGCGCCGAGGCCCAGGTCCATGTCCTTCAGCAGCAGCTTCGGCGTGAAGGTCACGCTGAAATCGAGGTTCACCAGCGCAGGCGTCTTGTAGCGCGTGTACATGGAGCCCAGCACGCTGTTGTTGATCGACTCGAGGAACACGTGCCGCGGGATGCCGGCCTTCTCGGCGAGGATCGTGATCTCGCACAGCGACTGGATGATCACGCCGAACATCGTGTTGTGCGCGATCTTCCAGACGCGTGCGAGCTCCCCCTCGCCCACGTAGGTCGCGCCGCGCCCGAACATCTTCAGGTAGGGCTCGGCCAATTGAAAAAGCTTCTGCGGCCCCGAAGCCACTACCCACAGCAGGCCCGCCTTCGCGACCTTGCCGTTGCCCGAGACCGGCGCACAAAGGTAACCGACGCCCATGGCCTCGCACTGCGCGCGCACCTCGGCCGATCCGTCGTCCGAGATCGACGAACAATCGATCACCACCTTGGGCCGCTTCTTCGTCGTCAGCAGGCCGCCCTTCGCGAACAGCACCTGCTTCAGGTCCGCCGTGGTCGAGACCATCGTGAAGACGATGTCGCACCCGGCCAGTTCCGTGAGCAACTTCGCGACCTTCGCCCCGTCTTTCGCGAGCGGCTCGGCCTTCGCTCGCGTGCGGTTCCAGACCGTGAGGTCGCACTTCGCCTCGAGCAGGCGCGAGGCCATCGCGTAGCCCATGCGACCCATGCCGATCCAGCCGATCTTCTGCTTCGCCTTGACAGCCATCCTGTGCCATCCCGCTGCGGTTTCGTGAGGTCGGGAATGCTACCATCTGCCGCGCTTTCACCTCGCTGACACCCGCTTGGAGCGTTTGATGAAATCCATACGCCTGATCCTCGCCATCGCGTTGCTTTCCACGGCCGGCACCTCGATCGCCCAGGACAAGACCCTGCGCATCGTCCTCGGCTACCCGCCCGGCGCGTCGAGCGACACGCTCTCCCGCCTGCTCGCCGACCGCATGCGTCCGCTGCTCGGCCAGGCGGTGATCGTCGAGAACAAGCCGGGCGGCGGCGGCATCGTCGGCAACGAGACCGTGAAGGCCGCGCCGCCCGACGGGTCCACGATCCTGCTGACCCCGGTCGCGACCATGGCGGCTTTCCCGCATTCCCACGGCGCAGGCCTGCGCTACGACCCGTTCAAGGACTTCGAGCCCGTGGCGCACCTCACCAATTTCCAGCTCTCGCTGCTCCTCAACTCGGAGTTGCCCGCGAAGAACGTCGCCGAGTACATCGCGCTCGTAAAGAAGGACCCGCGCCTGGGCGACTACGCGTCGGCCGCCGCCGGCAGCCTGCCGCACTATTTCGGCGTGCTGTTTTCCAAGAGCGCCGGGATAGAGATGACCCACATCCCGTACAAGGGCACGGGCCCTGCGCTGCAGGCCCTGGCCGGAGGCGAGATCAAGGCGGCGATGTTCGTCCTGTCGGACGCCCTCACGCTCGTGCGCTCGGGTAAGGCGCGCGTGATCGCGGTGTCCGGCAGTGCGCGCTCGGGCCTCGCGCCCGAGGTGCCCACCTTCAGGGAGCTCGGCTACAACATCGAGGGCAACGGCTGGTACGCCCTGTTTGCGCCTGCCAGGACGCCGAAGGACGTGATCGACCGCTATGCCAGGGCGGCAATCGAAGTGATCCGCGCGCCCGACATGAAGCAGCGCCTCGAGCAGATGGGGCTCGAGCCGACCGGCCTCGGACCCGCCGAGCTCGGAGCCGTGCTGAAGGCCGACTACGACAAGTGGGGCCCGGTCATCCGCGCCTCGGGGTTCAAGCCCAACCAATGAACATCCTGTATCTCTCGAAGGTCGAGCCCGCCGAGCGCTGGATCCCCGGCCTCTCGAAGCTGCTGCCGCAGGACCGGTTCTTCACGCCCGACGCGTACGACCCGGCCGCGATCGATATCGCGCTCGTCGCCCGCCCGCAGGAAGGCCTCACCGCGAAGCTCGCGAACGTGAAGCTGGTCCAGTCGCTGTGGATGGGCGTGGACGGGTTGCTGGCCGATGCCACCTTCCCGCGCGACAAGCCGCTCGCCCGGCTCGTGGACCCGGGCATGGTCGCCGCGATGACCGAGTCGGTGCTCGCGCACGTGCTCGACTACCACCGCCACCATTACGTCTACCGGGTGTACAAGGCCGAAAGGAAATGGCACCGCCTGCCGCAGTACATGACCTCCGACCGCACGATCGGCATCCTCGGGATGGGCGAACTGGGGACCGCGGTTGCCGCGCGATTGCTTCCACTTGGCTTCAAAGTGGCAGGCTGGAAGCGGCGTTCGGCGCAGATTGCTTCCATCGATTTCTTCAGCGGAACCGCCGGGATCGGCGAGATGCTTGCGCGCAGCCAGGCGGTCGTGTGCCTGCTGCCGCTCACGGCCGAGACACGCGGCGTACTTGATTCCGCGGCCTTCGCCCGGATGCCCAAGGGCGGCTGCATCGTCAACGTGGCGCGCGGCGGGCATGTGGTCGTGCCGGACCTCATTGCGGCGCTCGACTCGGGACACCTCGCGCACGCGTACCTGGACGTGTTCGACGCCGAACCGCTGCCGGGCGACTCGCCGCTGTGGGCGCATCCCGGCGTGTCGATCACGCCGCACACCGCCGCGCTGACCGAACCGCGTACGGCCATGGCGAGGATCGTGGAGAACGTAGAGCGGGTCCGCGCCGGGCAGGCGCCGCTCAACCTCGTGGATTTCGGCGCGGGCTACTGACTCAGAAATTCATCGTCAGCGTCGCGCGCACCGCCCGGCTCTCGATCGGGTGGAAGTGGAAGTCCGACACCGGCGCCGGCTCGCCCCGCAGTTGCGACTGGTAGAAGTAGTCGATGTCGTTGTGCTTCGCGTTGAAGAGGTTGTAGACGTCGACGCTCAGTTTCGTCTTCTTGTCGAAGGCGTAGCCGACGCGCGCATTGACGATCGAGGTCGCCCTGGAACGGGCGGTGTTGTCCTCGATCAGCGGGCGCGGCCCGAAATAGCGCCAGCGCGCGCCGCCGAACCAGCCGGATTTGCCCTCCAGCGTCACGCCCGCCGAAATCACCTTGTCCGGCGACCCCGGGACGTACGGCCCCGCGGGGTCGAATTCCGTGAAGCGCGCCCGGGCCAGCGCGACGATCGAATCGAACGTGATCCACGAACGGGGCTGGTACTGGGCCAGCCACTCGATGCCGCTGCGCTTCGAGGCGCGGCTGGGCTCGGTGGTGCCGGCGTCCCCGGTGAACACGAGTTCGGAAGCCTGGTTCAGCGTCCACAGCGCGACCGAGGTGGTGAACCCGGTGAAGGGTTGGGTGCGAACGCCGACCTCGTAGCCCGTGGTGCGCACGAGCGGGTTCACGCGGTTCGCGGCGGCGCCCGTCGCCGGGTCGACCGTGATCGTCGTGCCGCGCGCGTCGTTGCTGTGGAAGCCGCGGCCCCAGTTCACGAAGTACTCCGTGTCGGCCCACGGCCCGAACGCGAGCGACAGCTTGGGCGACAGCATCGAGGCCGAAGCATTGCCGGAGTTCGCTGCGTTATTGCTGTCCACGCTGAAGCTCTGGCGGTCGGCGCGCAGGCCGGCGATGGTCTTGAACCAGTCGGTCCATTCGGTGGTGTTCGAGACGTAAGGCGCGATGCTGCGTACCGTCACCCTGTCCTCGCGCACCACGGACAGTTGCTGCTTTGCCGCGGTGTTGTACAACCCGACCGGGGACAGCGTGTCCTGCCTGACCTGCAAGCCCGCCGTGGTCACCGACTGCCTCTCCCACAGCCTGCCCACCCAGCTCTGCGAAAACGTGCCGCCCGCGATCGCGCGCTTCTCGGCCTGGTGGAACTGGTCCCCGTTGACCGGGTCGTTCATGAAATAGGTGAAGTTGGAGAACAGGTCCAGCTTCGATCGGATCGCGTAGACATTCGCAGCGCGGCTCACGCTGCCGTCCGTTTGCTTCCAGTCGGCCGACAGGCTGTAGCGGCTGGACCGTCCGCCGTCCGTGGGATCGACCGTCCCGAACCGGCCGAGAAGCCCGGAGTTCACCGCGCGCAACGGGATCTGGTCGGTCGAGTTCCACTTGCCCGAGTAACCCATGCCCGTGACGCTGAAACCGTTGGCCGCAGTCCCCTGCGTATACCGCAGCACGCCGTTCAGCTTGCGGAAGTCGCTCTTGTTTTCCCAGGGCCCGTCGTTGTGCTCGACGTCGAACGCATAAAGGAAATGCCCCGGGCCTGCGTCCGGCGAGCCCGCGAGCAGCGCGCGCCGGTAGCCGAACGACCCGGCGGTGAGCGTGGCGATGGATGCAGGCAGCGTGCTACGGTAGGCGATCCGCGCCGAGCCGACCGACGAAAAATCGCCGTCCTCGGCGAAATACGGCCCCTTGTTGAACCCGACCTTCTGGATCAATTCCGGGATCAGGAAGTTCAGGTCCATGTAGCCCTGCCCATGGGCGTGGCTGGGCATGTTGACCGGCATGCCGTCGAGCCAGGTGGCGAAGTCCGTGCCGTGGTCGAGGTTGTAGCCGCGCAGGTAGTACTGGTTGGCCTTGCCGTCGCCGCTGTGCTGCGTGACCGTCATGCCGGGCACGGATTCGAGCACCTCGCCGGTGCGCAACAGCGGGCGCTTCGCTATGCCCTCCCCCGTCGCCGCGCCCTGGCTGGCGGAATCCCAGGTGCCCACGTCGTTGTTGTACTTGCCGGTGACGACGACAACGTCTTCAGGCTCATGGGCTTGCGACGGCGCGGCGAGAAACGCGCAGGCTGCTGCGGAGGCCGCGATTCCGGTTCTGAGGCGTGGTGACAAGGGACTGCTTCCTTCCGTTTGCGGCCCGCATGATAGCGCGCCTGCCCACACCGGGAACACGCCCCGGGCACGCCCTATTCCGCCTCAGAGCTTCCACTCCAGACCCGCATAGAACGCCCTGCCGTCCCCCGGCAGGAACTGCGCGCCGTCGAGCCCGGCCTGGGTGCGCGTGACGCCGGTGGTAGAGGCGTACTTGCGGTTGGTCAGGTTGCGCATCTCGGCGAACCAGGACCAGTGCAGGTTTGTCCTCCGGCCCACCTTTACGCCCCACACCGCGTAGGGGTCGGCGAAGAAGGTGTTCGCCATGTCCACGGCGTAACGCTGCGGCGAGTATTCGAGGTTCACCCCGCCGTAAAGCCCGTCGCCCCAGCGGTGCAGGACTTCGCCCTTGAGCAGAGACTTCGGCAGGCCGGGCAGCGTGTTGTTGCCGAAGGCCGGGTCGTTGTCGAAGCGGAAGCGATTCACGAACAGGGCCTGCCGCCACTCGAATCTCTGCAGGAACCTGCCGCTGGTGCCGAGTTCCACGCCCTGGTGGACCGTGCGCGGCACGTTGACCGTCTGCGGGGCGGGCGCTGCCGTATTGCCCGCGGGGAATACCTGGGTCTGCAGCAACTCGTCTTTCACGCCCGCGTGGTAAAGCGCGATATCCCAGGAGACGTCCCGTAGCGCCCCCCGGCTGCCGACCTCAAGCGACGTCCCTTTCTGCGCACGATTGATGTTCCGGACGAGCCCGCCCGTCAACTCGCCGAACGACGGCGGCTCGTAACTGCCCGAAACGTTCGCGAACACCTGCACGGCCGGCGTGATTTCGTAGCGCATGCCAACCTTGGGGCTGGTGGCCTTGTAGCGCACGTCGAAGCTCTCGCTGCCCTCGCCGGGCGCAATGAACAGGTCCGTGTTGCGGCGCCGGTTGTTCGAGCGCTGCACGCCCAGCACCACCACCGCCTTGTCGGTCACGTAATGCTGGTTCTCGAGGTAGGCCTCGCTGTTCACGGCCAGCTGGTCGAACTTGTTGGTGCGCGCGCCGCGGCTGCCGCCGACGTTCAGCCAGCGGTCCTCGTCGATCGTGCCACGGCTCGGCGCGAACCCCGCCGTCAGGATGTTCCTGCGGCCGAAAACCTGCGCCTCGCTGACCCAGCGCGCCTGCGCCCCGTAATCCCTGTTCCTCTGGTCGAACAGCTGGAAGATCGGGTGGAACAGCGTTTTGTCGTTGTAGTAGGCCGACAGTTCAAGCCGTGCCTGCCCGAAGCGCAGCACGGTGCTTTTCGACAGCCGCAGCCAGTCGATGTCCCGCTTCTGGTTCCCCGCTACATTGGCGGCATTGGCCTGCGTCGGGCCGGCCTGCAGTTGCGCCTTGGTGATGCTGCCGGGCAGTTGCGAGTCGCTGTTGGCATACGAGAAGAAGAAGCGCGTCTCGGCGTCCGCGCTGAACCTGTAACCGGCGTTGGCCGTGGCCCGTTGCGCCTTTTGCACGGCATGGTCGCGGAACCCGTCCTGGTTGAATGTCGAATAGGTTGCGACCCAGTCGAGCGGCCCCGCGACACCGCCGGTGCTGAACTGGCTGCGCAGGTAACCGAAGCTGCCCGCCTCCGCACGCGCGAGGAAAGGCCAGTTGTCGTGGCCGGTCACGCTGACGTAGTTGATGGCGCCGCCCAGCGTGCTCGAGCCGTACTGCATGGCGTTGGCGCCTCGGTACACCTCGATGTAACGCGTCTGCAACGGCTCCACGGCCTGGAAGTCGCCGCTGCCGTCGGCGAGGTTCAGCGGCACGCCGTCCTGCAGCAGCTTGATGCCGCGCAGGTGGAAGGTCCGCTGGAGGCCCGAGCCGCGGATCGACAGCCTCGCCTCTTCCGCGCCGAAGCGCGAGGCCGAGAACACACCAGGCGAATAGGCGAGCGCGTCGTTGAGGGTCGACACCCTGCCGTCGCGGTAGCTGTCGCCGTCGACGACGTTGGCGCCCCCGGCCACCCGGCCGACCCGGTATTGCGCCGTGTCCAGGTTGGGCAGGGTGAGCGAAGGATCCGTACCGGTGCTGGTCGCGTAGACGCGGACCTCACGCAGGGTGTGGTCGGCCCGGGCCGGGACGGCGAAGACGAGAAATGCGGCTGCGGCACCGAGCGCACGGTGCGTAAAGGGAATACGGAATGGCATTGCTGCTCCCGATCAGGGAAGGAAACGCCGCGCGACGGGCTGCGAAGGCCGCGCGGAGGGGGGTACTGCCGATCAGGAGGAGTAAGGCGGGGCCCGCGGCTGCGCGGAAGAACGGGAAGGAGGCTCCGGGAGTGGAACGACCCGAACGATGGGGATCGGTTGTGCAGCGACGTCAGCATGGACCACCGCGACGATTCGCGCGGAAGGCAGCGCCACTTGGTCGTTGCCGAAGGAACAGAACGCGCAATGGGGCGAGGCCTTGCCGCCCGACGAATGATCGACCGGAGCGCTTGCGTCGACGGCGATCTTCTGCAGGCCGGCCGAGGTGCAGACCTCCTGCAGCGTGGGCGCGGGGCCGGGCTTGGCCTGCGCGATGACCGGCCACAGCGCGTTCAGCATCATCGCCAGGGCGGCGATCCATGCAAGGCGGCGGCGCGTGGCGTGGTACATGGGCCGCGATTCTAGCGCGCGAGGTATCCCGAGTCGACGGGAAGCGTCACACCCGTGACGCAGCGCGCCGCCGGGCTTGCAAGGTAGAGGATCGCCGCCGCGATGTCGTCGACGTCAGGCAACACGCCCAGCGGGGTATGCGCCATGACCTTCGCCAGGATCTCGGGATTGGTGAAGATCGGCACCGTCAGGCCGGTCTTCACGAAGGTCGGCGCTACCGCATTGACGCGGATCCCCTGCTCCGCCCACTCGAGTGCAAGCGCGCGGGTCAGGTTCACCACCCCGCCCTTCGATGCCTGGTAGGAAGCGTTCGGGAAGAGGCCGCCGGAGAACCCCATGATCGATGCGAGGTTCACGATCGCCCCGCCGCCCTGCGCCTGCATCGACCGCGCGGCGATGCGCGAACACATGAAAGTGCTGCCGAGGTTGAGGTCGAGCACGCGCCGCCACTCGTCCATGGTGAGGTCCACGGCAGGCTTGCGCACCGCCGCGCCGGCACTGTTCACGAGGATGTCGATGCGCCCGAAGCGCGCCAGCACCTCGACGAAGACCGCCTCGACCCGGGACTCGGAGGTCACGTCGCACTGCCACGCGGCCGCCTTCGCGCCGAGCTTCTTCGCTTCGGCCGCCACGGCCTCGCCGTCGATGTCAAGAAGCGCAACCGATGCTCCCGCTTCGGCGAGGAGTTTCGCGGCCGCCAGGCCGATGCCGTGTGCGGCGCCGGTCACGATTGCAACCTGTCCGGGGATCTCGAAAAGTTTCATGCGCATCGCAGACGAAAGGAGGGGGAGGCGCTATGCTATCAGCACCATGAACGACCTCCTCATCCGCAACGCAACACTCTACGACGGCAAGGGCTCGCCCGGTGTCGTCGCCGATCTCGCCGTCAGGGACGGCCGCATCACCGCGATCGGCACGGACACCGGGCCGGCGAGGGAAACCATCGACGCCGCCGGCCTTGCGCTGATGCCCGGCATCATCGACAACCACACCCACTACGACGCCCAGCTGACCTGGGACCCTTGCGCGACGCCTTCCCCCTCGCTCGGTGTCACGACGGCCATCATCGGCAACTGCGGCTTCACGATCGCGCCGTGCAAGCCTCAGGACCGGGACCTGGTCATGCAGAACCTCACGCAGGTCGAGGGCATGGGCATCGAGACGCTGCGCGCCGGCATCCGCTGGGAGTTCGAGAGCTTCCCGCAGTACATGGACATGCTCGAGCGCCAGGGCTCGGCGCTGAACATCGCGGCGTTCGTCGGGCATTCCTCGATCCGCACCTTCGTCATGGGCGAGGACGCGCCCAGGCGCGCGGCCACGCCGGACGAGGTGGCGCAGATGCGCGCGATCGTGGTCGATGCGATGCAGGCCGGCGCCGTGGGCTTCGCGACCTCGACCTCGCCCGCGCACAACGGCCACGGCGGCCTGCCCATGCCTTCGCGCCTCGCCGACGAAGCGGAGCTCCGCACGCTGGTCACCAGCCTCGGGGACTCGGGGCGCGGCGTGTTCATGCTGACCAAGGGCGGCCAGAGCACACCGGCCTTCCTCGAGTCGCTCGCGGCCGAAAGCGGCCGGCCGGTCGTCGTCGCGGCGCTGCTGCACAACCCGACCAACCCCGACGTAGTGTTCAACGAGCTCGACGCCATCAGCGCGGCCAACGCCCGCGGCCGGGTGATGATGGGCGCGATCTCCTGCTGCCCGCTGTCGTTCGACTTCACGCTGGAGTCGCCCTACCCGATCGAAAGCCTCGCCGCCTGGCAGCCCGCGTTCGCGCTCAAGGGCGAGGCGCGCAAGGCCAAAATCGCGGATCCGGCCTTCCGCCAGTCGATCCGCGACGAGCTCTCGCGGCCCGCGCACGTGCGCAACTTCAACGGCGAGTGGCACAAGGTCCAGGTCGTGGAGACCTTCAAGCCGGCGAACGCAAAGTACGAGCAGCGCACGCTGGCCGAACTGGCCGTGGAGTCCGGCAAGGACCCGCTCGACTTCTTCTTCGACCTGGCGCTCGACGAGGACCTGAAGACGGTGTTCGTTGCGCTGACCATGAACTCGGACGAGGAGGCGGTGGCGCGCCTGATCCGGCACCCCTACAGCCTGGTATCGCTTTCAGACGCCGGGGCCCACCTGACCTTCTTCAACGACGCGGGCTTTGGGCTCCACCTGCTTGGCCACTGGGTGCGCGCCAGGGGCGTGCTGACACTGCCCCAGGCCATCTACCGGCTCACAGGCCAGACGGCGAAGCTGTTCGGCATCCGCGACCGCGGGACGCTGGAAGTCGGCCAGGCCGCCGACCTGATGCTGTTCGACCCGGCGACCGTCAACCGCGGGCCCAAGCAGCGCGTACGCGACTTGCCGGCCGGCGGCGCGCGCCTGACCACGCCGGCCATGGGCGTGCACGGCGTCTGGGTCAACGGCACCCGGGTGGCGGACGCGAACGGGCCGATGGCTTTGCCGCGCCTGCCGGGAACCTTGCTGCGCGATTTCGCCGCCTGACATGGCCGCCGACCCCGGGATCCCCGCTGGCTTCGAGCCGATCCGGCGCACCAGCCCGTTCAACACGCTGGTCGGGCCGCTCTATAGCAAGGGGGAAGGCGCTGCACGCACGATAGGCCTGCGCGCCGAAGAGAAGCACTGCAACTCCCGCGGCATCGTGCACGGCGGGCTGCTCGCGACGCTCGCGGACCTCGCGCTGGGGTACACGATCGCCTTCCTGTCGGACCCGCCGAAGAGCGCGGTCACCGCCAGCCTGACGATCGACTATGCGGGCAGTGCCGAGGTCGGGGACTGGCTGGAGGTACGCACCGATGTGCAGAAGAGCGGCGGCCGGCTGACCTTCGCCAACTGCTACATCCACGCCGGCGACGTGCGCATCGTGCGCGCAAGCGCCGTGTTCGCCTCGGCCGGGGAGCGTCGCGCCGAGGCCTGAGCGCGACTTGCGATCAGGCCGCCAGCAGCATCCAGGCGCCGGCCAGCGAGATCGCGATGCCGCCCGCCCTGAGGATCGCCGCCTGCTTCTGCAGCATCACCGCCGCCGCGACGCCCGACGCGTGCAGCACCGCGGTCGCCGCCAGGAAGCCGGCGAAGTAGCCCCAGCGATCGGCGAACGCGGGAATCTCGGTGCCGTGCGCATAGCCATGGAACACCGCGAATACGCCGATCAGCGGCGCCGCCCAACGCCACGAACCCTTGACGGCCAGCGCCACCAGCAGGCCCATCACCAGCACGGACGCGGCAACTCCGCCTTCGACGAACGGAACGTAGCCGCCGGACACCCCGATCCCGGCGCCGAGCGTCATTGCGACGACGAACGCCGCCGGCACGATGAAGAGGTTCCGCCCGCCCGCCTGCACCGCCCACAGGCCGACCGCGATCATCGCAAGGGCGTGGTCGAACCCCGAAAACGGGTGCAGCAGCCCGGACCCGAAACTGCCCTGCGAATGGCTCCCGATATGCGCGTGGACCACGTTGCTGAGGACGAGCCCGGCGACGAGCAGGGCCAGGGCGTAGGGCTGGTTCATGGTGTTCTCCCGGGTTGGTGTCTGGTGTTCCCGATCGTCAGGCCGGCGGCACGCCACCGACGACTCGCAGTTCGCGCAGCGACGCGGGGTAATCGACGCCCGCGGCACGGAATTTCTCGACGATGGCCAGGTTGATCTCGGCGCCCGCCGGCCCGTAATCCGGCACCTGGACCCAGGGCTTCACCGCGATGCAGATCGTGGCGTCGGCCAGCGCCTTGACGCCGACGATGGCGGCCGGCTCCTTCAGGACGCGGGCGTTTGCCTTCACCACCTCCTCCACTGCCGCCAGGGCCTTGGCGAGGTCGGCGGCCCGGCCGATGGCAACGCTGAGGTCGAGCTGCCGGATCTGGCCGTAGTTGTGCAGGATCTCGCCGACGATCTTGCGGTTGGGCACCACCACCATCGAGGCGTCCGCATGGCTCAGGCGCGTCGAGAAGATGTCGATCGACTCGACCCGCCCCTCCACGCCGACCATCGACACGTACTCCCCGACCCGGAACGGCCGCGTGAAGATGATCGTGAGGCCCGCCACGAGGTTGCCGAGCACGCCCTGCATGGCCAGCGCCACGCCGGCACC
The DNA here is from genome assembly GCA_965279075.1 of Burkholderiales bacterium. GTDB lineage: Bacteria > Pseudomonadota > Gammaproteobacteria > Burkholderiales > SG8-39 > SZAS-79. The sequence continues at coordinate 119,807 of CBDIHI010000008.1, forward strand.
GGCCACGCCAAGCCCGGCGATCAGGGGCAGCAGGTCCACTCCCAGGTTCTGCAGCGCCATGATCAGGAACAGGCCGATGACGATGAGGCGCACGACCCTGACCAGCAGCTGGCGCACCGGCGGTTCGAGGTTCAGCTTGCCCAGCCACTTGCCGAATGCCGCGCCGATCCAGCGGCTCGCGTACACGCCCGCGGCGAGGATCAGGATGGCGACCAGGACCTTGGGACCGAACTTGATGGCCAGGTCGATCAGCGTGCTCCTGGCCTGGTCCAGCGCGTCGAGTTGGATGGGCATGGCGGGTGTGCTCTGGGTGGGAAACGGTCCGCCTATGATAATGCAGGCGCGTCCCCCTCCTGGTCCCGCGCAACGCTCATCGGTGAGCCACCGCGTAGCGCTTCTCCAGCCGGCCCGCCGTCCAGGACAAGGGGTAGCACAGCAGGAAGTAGATCACCGCGACGCAGCCGTAGACGAGGAAAGGCTTGAAGGTGGCGTTGGTGATCATCGTGCCGGCCTTGGTCAGCTCGACGAACCCGATGATGGACGCGACCGCCGTGCCCTTCACCACCTGCACCGAGAAACCCACCGTCGGCGGGATCGCGATCTTCAGGGCCTGCGGCAGCACGATGTGGCGCAACTGCCCGAGGAAGTCCAGCCCGAGGCTCGCGCCGGCCATCCACTGCCCGCGCGGGATGGCCTCGACGCAGCCGCGCCAGATCTCGGCGAGGAAAGCGCTCGAGAACAGCGTCAGCGCGAGCCCTGCGGCCAGCCAGGGCGAGACGTCGAGGCCGGCGAGGCCCAGCCCGAAGAACACCAGGAAAAGCTGCATCAGCAACGGCGTGCCCTGGAAGAACTCAATGTACAGGCGCACGGAGATCGCAAGCCATTGCCTGCCCGACACGCGCATCACGAGGAGCGGCACCCCGACCAGCCCGCCGCCGAGGAACGCGATCAGGGACAGCAGCACGGTCCACTTCGCGGCGTCGAGCAGGTTGGAAACGATGTCCCAGAGCGAAAAGTCGACCATCTACCGCCCCACCCCGCGCCACGCGAACACGTGCCGGCCGAGCGCCATCAGCGACTGGCGCATCGCAATCGCCAGCAGCAGGTAGATCGCGGTCGAGGTCATGTAGGCCTCGAAGGCGCGGAAATTCCTCGACTGCACGAAGTTCGCGGCGAACGACAGGTCCTCCGCGGCGATCTGCGACACCACCGCCGACCCGAGCATGACCAGCACGAGCTGGGACACCAGCGCCGGATAGATATTCGCGAACGCCGGTTTCAGCACCACGTGGACGAAGGCCTGCACCCGCGACAGGCCGAGGCTGGTCGCCGCCATCACCTGCCCACGGTGCACGGACTCGATACCCGCGCGGATGATCTCGGTGGAATAGCCGCCAAGGTTCAGCGTCATGGCGACGAACGCGGCGGCCTCCGCGTTGATCCTGATGCCCATGCCGGGCAGGCCGAAGAAGATGAAGAACAGCTGGACGAGGAAAGGCGTGTTCCGCACCAGTTCCACGTATCCCGTGGCCGCATAGCGCAGGGGCGCATGCTCCGACCTGCGGCCCACCGCGCCAAGCACGCCCATGGCCACGCCGCACAGGCTCGTGGCCACCGCGAGCTTGGCCGTGAACCACGCGCCCTTGGCGAAGACCCCCGCGTAGGGGACGATCTCGCCAAAGTCCAGCACGACGGCCACCTCAGGCCGCCAGGGTCAGATCTTGCCCAGCGGGGCGTGCAGCCATTTCAGCGAGACCGCGTTCAGCTCGCCGGACTTCTTCTTCGCCTCGATGAACGCGTCCAGCCACTTCTGCAGCGCGGGCTCGCCTTTGTTCAGGCCGATGTAGCAGGGCGACTCCTTGATGATGAACTTCGCCTCGGGCTTCCTTGCGGGCTGGCGCTCGGCCACGGCGGCCGCCACCACGTTGCCCGAGACGAGCACCGTTACCTGCCCGGCCAGGAACGCCGACAGCGTCGCGTTGTTGTCCTCGAAGCGCTTGATGTCTGCGGCAGGCGGCGCGATCTTGGTCAGTTCGATGTCCTCGAGCGAGCCGCGCGTGACGCCGACCGACTTGCCGGCGAGGTCGGCGGCCGACGCCACCTTGACGTCCGCGGTGGCGAAAGCCCCCGAGAAGAACGGCGCGTAAGCCGCCGAGAAGTCGATGACCTTCTCGCGGTCCGGGTTCTTGCCGAGGCTGGAAATCACCAGGTCGACCTTCTTCGTCTGCAGGTAGGGGATGCGGTTGGTGCTCGAGACCGGCACGAGCTCCAGCTTCACGCCCATGTCCTTGGCGATCAGCGCGGCGACGTCGATGTCGTACCCCTGCGGTTTCATGTCCTTGCCGACGGTGCCGAAGGGCGGGAAGTCCTGCGGCACGGCGACCTTGATGACGCCGGCCTTCTTGATGCCGGCCAGCGCGTCGGCCGAGGCCGTACCGGAAAACACCGTGGCCGAGACCGCCAGCAGCAGCGCGGCGAACCTGGACGTAGTGGCATGAAGCATTTGTCTTCCCCTGAGCCTGTTTTGGTTCCCGAAGATTAGCAAACCGCATGCCATCGGGGTGTCGGGCCCCGGCGACCCGGATACGCCAGCGATATCAGTGGCCGGGCCCTGCCTGCGTCGTGCCCGGCCGACAGCGCCTGCGCGCCGGGGTATTTCAAGCTGCTGTTCTGCAAGCATATTCGCAGTGGCACGGTCCATGCATCCGCCCAGGGCGCAAGTCCACAACCCACCGGAGTCCCCATGCTGCAGAAAGACTCGCTGTTCCGTCGTCGCGAAGAGCTCCCTTATCGGGGCACGACCCCGGCGCCCGCCCCGGCCGCAAGCGCACCCGAGCGGCCCGTCCCGCCGCAGGCGGCGAACTCGGAGCTTGGCGCGCGCCCCGCCCATTCGGGCAAGCCCGGTGAAGGCAGCAAGCTGATCGTGGGCCCCGACGTGAAGCTGAAGGGCGTGGAGATCACGGACTGCGACACGCTGGTGGTCGAGGGCCGCGTCGAATCCGCCCTCGACAGCCGCGTGATCCAGATCGCCGAGCACGGCGTGTTCAACGGCACCGCCTCGATCGACATCGCCGAGGTGCGCGGACGCTTCGACGGCGAACTCACCGCCCGCAAGCAGCTCGTGATCCACGCGAGCGGCCGCGTCTCGGGGAAGATCCGCTACGGCAAGATCAAGATCGAGGAAGGCGGCGAGATCTCCGGGGACATCGGCGCCCACGCCCCGGTCGACGCGGCGAAGCGCTAGGGCGCCGCGAGCCCTTCGCGCAGGCGCCGCACGCCGTCGGCCAGGCGCGCCTGCGAGGAAGCGAAGCACCAGCGCACGTATCCCTCGCCCTCCGGCCCGAATGCCGAGCCGGGGGCGAGGCCGAGACCAACCTGCCGCACCAGCCGCTTGCAGAGCGCGAGGCTGTCGGTCACGCCCTCCACGCGCAGGAACGCGTACATCGCGCCGGTGGGCAGGCCCGCCTGCACGCCGGGGATCGCGTTCAACTCCTTAACGAGGTAGTCGCGCGCCGCGCGGAACCGCGCGACCGTGCGCGCCACCACCGGCTCGCCGTCGCGGACCGCGACGATCCCGGCCTGCTGCACGAACCCCGGCGCGCAAGAGGTGTTGTACTCGATCAGCTTGCCGACGTCCTGTGCCAGCGCTTCCGGCACCACCATCCAGCCCAGCCTCCAGCCGGTCATCAGCCAGGACTTGGAGAACGTATTGGTGCTGACCACGCGATCGCCTACATCCGCGATGTCGAGGAAGGAGGGCGCCACCGCGCCTTCCCCGCCGAAGTAGAGCCGCTCGTAGGCGTCGTCGGCGAAGATCCATATCCCGTGCCTGCGGCAATGCGCGAGGATCGCGGCCTGCTGGGTGCGCGTCAATGTCCAGCCCGTCGGGTTGTTCGGCGAGTTGATGTACAGCGCCCGGGTGCCCGGGGTGAGCGCGTCGAGCAGCTCGTCGAGGTCCAGCGTCCAGCCAACAGGTGAAAATTTCAGCGAAACGCACTGCACCTTCGCGCCGAGGATCTTCGGGATCTCGACGAGGTTGGGCCACAGCGGGGTCACCTCGACCACGCGGTTCCCAGGGTCGAGCAGCAGTTGCGACACCAGCATCAGCGCGTTCACACCCGCGCTCGTCACCGCGATGCTGTCGGGCGAAGTCGGGCGATGCAGGCGGCTGATGTATCGCGCGAGTTCCTCGCGCAACGGCGGGATCCCCAGGTTGTGCGTGTAGAACGTGTCGCAGGCGGCGATCGCGTCCATGCCGGCCTTGCGGATGAATTCAGGCGTAGGTTCGTCAGGCTCGCCCACCCAGAAGGCGAGCACGTCCGGATTGCCTATCCCCTCGTTGACGAGTTCGCGGATCCTGGAGGCGACCAGCGCCCGGATGGGCGTACGCGCGGCAAAGTCTTTCAGGGGGGCGTTCACGGGTTTCCGGGCGGGGATCAGGGGGGCCCTATTGTATCCTCGGGTCCATGAGTCCCCACCCGGAAACCGGACTGGCCCGCTGGTCGTTCGCCATCGCCGTCGCGCTGATGGTCGTCTGGGGCGTGAATTTTTCGGTGACCAAGGCCATCCTCGACCAGGTGCCGGTGTCGGCGATGCTGTTCGTGAGGTTCCTCTGGATGATGGTGCTCGGCCTCGCGCTGCTGGCCTGGCTGTACCGCGGGCGGCTCGCGAAGTCCGTGCCCGCCAGGCGCGACCTGCCGCGCTTCATCGCCGCCGGCATCCTCGGGCACATGGCGCACGTGGGCCTCGTGACCTGGGGCCTGCACCTGTCGACCCCGTTCTCGAGTTCGCTGGTGCTGACGAGCGGGCCTTTGTGGACGCTGCTGATCCTCGCCGCCCTCGGCGCGGAAAAACTGCGCCGCCCCCAGGTGGTGGGGACGGTGGCTGCGTTCGCCGGCATCCTGCTGTTCATGTCCGACAAGTTCGCCAGCGGCGTGCTGCGCGCGGGCCTCGGGGACCTGGTGCTGCTGGTCGCCGCGGGGCTGTTCTCGCTCTACACCGTCGTGGCGCGGCCCCTCACCTCGCGTTACGGCGCCCCGGTGCTGCTCGCCTACACCCTCTTCTTCGGCGCCCCGCCGATGCTGCTGATCACGCTGCCCGCCATGATCGCCGAACCCTGGTCGCAACTGCCGGGAAGGCTCTGGCTGCTGATGTTCTACGCGGTGACGATTTCGTCGTTCCTCGGCTGGCTGGGCTGGGCCTGGATCAACCAGGTGCGCGGCGTGGCCAAAAGCGCGCCGCTCCAGTACATGATGCCGCCCATCGCCGGGCTGGTGTCGTGGGTCACGCTGGGCGAGACTTTCACCTGGATCAAGATCGCGGGCGCCCTGATCACCATGGGCGGCGTCGCCTGGGCGCAGTTCGCCGGCGGCCAGCGACCCACGACCGGGCTCGCCGACAGCGGGTAGACTGCGCGCATGGAAGCCCCCGGGATCACGCGCACGCTACTGGCAGCCCTGCTGGCCGCGCTGGCCCTGTGCGCGGCACCCGCCCTCGCCCACAAGCCCAGCGTGCGGGAATGCCGCGAGGTCGGCGAATTCATCCGCAACGCCGCCCTGTCGCGGGATGCCGGCATGCCGCGCGAGGCGTTCCTCGAACGCCTGCTCGGCGACCTCGTCGCGATCCGCAGCCATCCCCCTGCGATGCGCTGGTTCGCGCAGGACGAGGAGGATGAGGCTTTCCTGGTCGCGGCGGTCGAGAAGGTGTTCGATGCGCCGCTGAAAAGCACGGAGCATGAGTCGGAAATGCTGGGCACCTGCCTCGCCCGCGCAGGGGTCGTTTAGCCGGGCCTGAAGGAGGCGAATGCCGCGATGGCTGCGTCGATTCCTGCCGTGTCCACATCAAGGTGAGTGCAAAGCCGCATCCGCGGCCCGACCAGGGCCTTGATCCCGTGCGCTTCGAGGTGGGCCCCAAGCGCGGCGCACCGCTCCGGCGGCACGCGCACGAAGACCATGTTGGTCTGCACGGGCTCCACCGACAGTCCCGCGATGCCCGCAATGCCCCCGGCGAGCCTCAGCGCGTTCGCATGGTCTTCCGCCAGGCGTTCGACGTTGTGCTCCAGCGCAAACAGTCCCGCCGCGGCGATCACGCCGGCCTGGCGCATGCCCCCGCCGAGGATCTTGCGAGCGCGTTTCGCCCGCGCAATGAAGTCGGGGCCGCCGGCGAGCACGCTGCCGGCCGGTGCGCCCAGCCCCTTGGACAGGCAGGCGGACACCGAATCGAAACCGCGGCACAGGTCCGCCACGGGCACCGCGGATTGCACCGCCGCGTTGAAGATGCGCGCGCCGTCGAGGTGGGTCGCAAGGCCGCGCCGGCGGGCAAGGGCCAGGGCCTGCTCCGCCCAGCCCTGCGGCAGAACCTTGCCGCCAATGGTGTTCTCAAGGGCAAGCAACCTGCTGCGGGCGAAGTGAGGGTCGTCCGGCTTGATCGCCGCCTCGACCTCGGCGAGGTCCAGCGTGCCATCGGGGCGGTTGGCCAGCGGCTGCGGCTGGACCGACGCGACCACCGCGCCCCCGCCCGCTTCATAGCGATAGGTGTGCGCCTCCTGGCCGACGATGTACTCGTCGCCGCGCTGGCAATGGGCCATCAGCGCGGCCAGGTTGGATTGGGTGCCGGTTGGGAAGAAAAGCGCCGCCTCGAACCCCAGCACACGCGCCGCGCGCGCCTGCAGCGCATTCACGCTCGGGTCGTCGCCGAAGACGTCGTCGCCGACCTCGGCCGCCGCCATCACGGCGCGCATCTGCGCCGAGGGGCGGGTCACCGTGTCGCTGCGCAGGTCGACGGGTCGCATCGCTCGCCTAGATCTCGATCTGGGTGCCCAGCTCGATCACGCGGTTGGTGGGGATGTTGAAGTAGTCGGTCACGCTGGATGCGTTGCGCGCCATCGCGGCGAACATCCGCTCGCGCCACAGCGCCATGCCGCCCCAGTCGTCCACCACCGGGATCAGCGTCTCGCGGTTGAGGAAGAACGAGGTCTCCATCATGTTGAACTCGAGGCCGAAGGGCTTGCACAGGTCCAGCGCCTGCGTGACGTCCGGCCGGTTCTTGAAGCCGAAGCGCATGCCGATCCGGTAGCACTCGTGGCCCATCGGCTCGACCGTCACGCACTCGGCGGACGGCACCCAAGGCTCGTCCACGATGGTCACCGTCAGGAAGACGACACGCTCGTGCACGACCTTGTTGTGCGAAAGGTTGTGCAGCAGCGCGTGCGGCACGCCTTTCGGGTCCGCCGCCATGAAGATCGAGGTACCCGGCACGCGCAGGGGCGGGTCGGCGAAGAGCGAGCCGAGGAAGGGGTCGAGCGGGATCGCCGAGGTCTGCAGGCGCTGCACGAGGATCTGGCGCCCGCGGCGCCAGGTCATCATCACGGTGAAGATCAGCGAGGCCATCAGCAGAGGGAACCAGCCGCCGTCGAGGAACTTCAGCATGCTCGCCGAGAAGAACGCCACGTCGACCATGATGAAGAACCCCGTGGACAGCACGCACAGCAGCGCGTTGTAGCGCCACAGGTAGCGGATCACGAAGAAGGTCAGGAACGTGTCGATCAGCATGGTCCCGGTCACCGACAGCCCGTACGCGGACGCCAGTGCCGACGAGGACCCGAAGCCGATCACCGCGGCCAGCACCGCCGCCATCAGGATCCAGTTCACGCCGGGCAGGTAGATCTGGCCGATCTCCTTGTCCGAGGTGTGGACCACGTTCATCCTCGGCAGGAATCCGAGCTGGATCGCCTGTTTGGTGAGGGAGTAGGCCCCCGAGATCGTCGCCTGCGAGGCGACCACGCCCGCCATCGTGGCCAGCGCCACCATGGGGTAGAGTGCCCAGTTCGGGAACATCCGGTAGAACGGGTTGCCGATCGCTTCCGGGTTCGTCATCAGGAGCGCGCCCTGGCCGAGGTAGTTCAGCGCCAGGGCCGGGAACACGAGGCCGAACCACGCGGTACGGATCGGGCCCCGCCCGAAATGCCCCATGTCCGCGTACAGCGCCTCCGCCCCGGTCACGGCCAGCACGACGGCGCCGAGCACGATGAAAGACGCAAAACCGTGCGCGGATACGAACGTGATCGCATGGTGCGGGCTCAGCGCGGCGAGGATGGCCGGTTCCCGCACGATGCCGGCGATGCCGGCCAGCGCGAGCGCGGAGAACCACACCAGCATCACCGGCCCGAACAGCTTGCCTACGACCGCCGTGCCGTGCCGCTGGAACATGAACAGCGCCACCACGATCCCGGTGGCGATGGGTACGACGAAGGGCTTGAATGCAGTCGTGCCCACCTCCAGGCCCTCGACCGCCGACAGCACGGTCACGGCCGGCGTGAGCACCGCATCCCCATAGAACAAGGCCGCGCCGAACGCGCCCAGTATCGGCAGGACCACCCGCCAGCGCGGGAACTTCTGGACCGCCGAGGACGACAGGGCGAGCAGCGCCATGATGCCGCCCTCGCCCTTGTTGTCGGCCCGCATGATGAGCGTGACGTACTTGAGAGAGACCACCACCATCAGCGACCACAGGATCGCCGAGATGCCGCCCAGGATGGTGCCCGTGTCCAGCACGATGCCGTGGGCTGGGTTGAAGACTTCCTTGGCCGCGTACAGGGGACTGGTGCCGATGTCCCCGTAAACGATGCCCAGCGCCGCAAGGGTGAGGGCGGCGCGGGTCTGATTGTGCTGCGATTCGCTGGTGTCCAAAAAGACACTCTTGTGCGGACGTGAGGGGCGCAATTCTGATACCGCACCGCACTAAAGGCAAATAGCCCAAGGCCATGAGATTACGGGAAAAATACGAATTTTCTTGACCAACCGGAAAAGGCGGGGTATACCGCCACTGCAGGATTCTCAAGCAGTGAAAGTACAGTCCCGTTGTAACCGCTAGCGCGGTACTCATCAGGTCGTCGTTTTTCCCTTGACCTTCCAGCATTCGGGCGAATGCCCAATATCAACTTTTGTAAGGAAAATCGAGAATGGCAACCGGTACCGTGAAATGGTTCAACGACGCGAAGGGTTTCGGCTTCATCACCCCTGATGGCGGCGGCAAGGATCTGTTCGCACACTTCTCCGCGATCAGCGGCGAAGGCTTCAAGAGCCTCAAGGAGAACCAGAAGGTCTCCTTCGACGTCACCACTGGCCCGAAGGGCGAGCAGGCGACCAACATCAAGCCCATCTAGATCCGGCTTGCTGTAAGGGAAAAAGCCCGGGAAACCGGGCTTTTTTCATTTGGGAGGGCGCTAAGGTCAGTCGAGCCGGATGTTCGCCCGCTTCGCAATGTCGCCCCACTTGGCGATCTCGGCCCTGACGAACTCGCCCCACTCCGCCGGTCCCCTGGGATCGGGGATCGCGCCCCGCTCGGTCACGCGGACCTGCATCGCAGGGTCGGTCATGGCCTTGCGCACTTCGGCGCCGATCCGCTCGACCACATCCCTGGGCGTCGCCGCCGGCACCACCAGCCCCGCCCAGCCGTTGCCGTCGAACCCCGGATAGCCCGACTCGGCCACCGTGGGCACGTCCGGCAGCTGCGGGACCCGCTGCAGCGTGGTCATGGCCAGGGCCTTGATCTTGCCGCCCTTCACGTGCGGCAGCGCCGAGGCCAGGCTGTCCACCATCAGGCCCACCTGCCCGCCCATCAGGTCGGTCATCGCAGGACCGCTGCCCTTGTAGGGGATCCCGACCATGTCGACCCCGGCGCGGACCTTGAAGAGTTCACCGGTCAGGTGCTGTGAGGTGCCCGTGCCGGCGAACGCCCAGTTGAGCTTGCCCGGCTCGCGCTTCGCAGCCGCAACGATGTCCTTGATCGTCGCATGCGGGAACCCGGGATGCGCCACGAACATCAGCGGCACGACGAACACCCCGCCTACCATCGTGAAGTCCTTCGGCGGATCGTACGGCAGCTTCGCGTAAAGGCCCGGGTTGGCGCCTATGGTGCCGCTGGTGCCGAAGGTGATGGTGTAACCGTCGGCCGGCGCGTCGCGCCCGGCCAGCATGCCCGGGATGCCGCCCCCGCCGCCGCGGTTGTCGACGATCACCTGCTGGCCCCAGGATTTCGACAACTGCTCCGCGAGCAAGCGCGCGACGATGTCGGTCGCCTGCCCCGGGGGGAAAGGCACGACCATCCGCACGGTCTTCGAGGGATAGCTCCCCTGCGCCTCCACGAGAGCGCTCGCGGACAGCAGCGCCGCGCCCAGGACCCCCGCCACAACCCGCCTGAAGGCCGGCATGGCTAGCGCAGCGAGGCGTTCAGCCTCTCGAGCATGGCCGACCCGGGACAGAGGTCCCCGGCCGCGTACTTGTTGAACGCCACTTCAGAGGTATTGAGGTGCTCGTGCAGGTCCACCGAGTCGGGCTTGGCGTACAGCAGCCCGGTGACGACCTCGCCCTTCGCCTGGTGCTCCAGGATGTAGTTCATCGCCCGGTTCTTGTCGCGCGGGTCGTACTCCGCGTGGAGCTTGCGCAGGCGCAGGAACGTGCCGTCGTGCTGCTCGACCTCGATGACCTCGCCTGCCGGGTAGTCGACCGTGATCTCGCCCTTGCGCGGGATGAAGTCGATGCGGTTCACCGCCTCGTTGTGCTCGCGCACGTAGTCGTAGCTCTTCGTGCTGCCGGGGTGGTTGTTGAACGCCACGCACGGGCTCACCACGTCGATGAAGGCGGCGCCCTTGTGCGCGATCGCCGCCTTGATGATGGGCACCAGCTGCTGCTTGTCGCCCGAGAAGCTGCGCGCGACGAAGGTCGCGCCCATGATCAGCGCGAGCGAGACCGTGTCGACCGGCGCGTCGGTGTTCTCGACGCCGCGCTTGGACTTCGAGCCCTGGTCGGCCGTGGCCGAGAACTGGCCCTTGGTCAGGCCGTACACCCCGTTGTTCTCGAGGATGTAAACCATGTTCACGCCGCGCCGCATGACGTGGGCGAACTGGCCGATGCCGATCGAAGCCGAGTCGCCGTCGCCCGAGACCCCGAGGTAAAGCAGGTCGCGGTTGGCGAGGTTGGCGCCGGTCAGGACCGAAGGCATCCTGCCGTGCACCGTGTTGAACCCGTGAGAGTTGCCGAGGAAGTAGTCGGGCGTCTTCGAGCTGCAGCCGATGCCGGAGAGCTTGGCGACGCGGTGCGGCTCGATGTCCATCTCCCAGCAGGCCTGGATGATCGCGGCCGAGATCGAGTCGTGGCCGCAACCGGCGCACAGCGTCGAGACGCGCCCTTCGTAGTCGCGGCGGGTATAGCCGACCTTGTTGACCGGAAGCGTCGGGTGGTGGAGCTTGGGTTTGGCGATATAGGTCATCAGGCGGCCTTCCCTTTCTTCAGCGGCTCGACGTTCATGAGCCGGACCTGCTCGCCGACTTCGCCGGTGATGAAGCGGGCGGTGATGGGCGTGCCGTCGTAGTGCAGGATCGGCATCACGCGCGCCGGGTCGATGTTGAGTTCGTTGACGATGAGGCCGCGCAGCTGCGCGTCGCGGTTCTGCTCGACCACGAAGCACTGATCGTGGTCGGCGATGAAGTCGGCCACCGCATCGGGGAAAGGGAACGCCCGCACGCGCATCGTGTCGACGTGCACGCCCTGCGCCTCGAGCGCCTCCACCGCCTCGGCCATCGCCGGGCTGGTAGAGCCGTAGTAGATCACGCCGAACCGGGTCTTCTGCTTCGCCTTCCTGACCACCGGCTGCGGCACCAGGCCCTTGGCCGACTCGAACTTGCGCAGCAGGCGTTGCACGTTGTAGACGTAGTCCGGGCCGGCTTCCGAATAGGTCGCGTAGGCGTTCTTGGTCGTGCCGCGCGTGAAGTAGCCGCCCTTCGTCGGGTGCGTGCCCGGGTAGGTCCGGAACGGGATGCCGTCGCCGTCCACGTCCAGGTACCTTCCGAACTCCTTGCCGGCCTCGAGCATCTCGTGGGTCATCACCTTGCCGCGGTCGTACTCGCGCCCCTCCTCCCACTTGAAAGGCTCGCACAGGCGCTGGTTCATGCCGATGTCGAGGTCGGTCATCACGAAGACCGGCGTCTGCAGCCGGTCGGCGAGGTCCAGCGCGGCCGCGGCGTGCTCGAAGCACTCGTGCGGGTCCTCCGGGAACAGAAGCACGTGCTTGGTGTCGCCGTGCGAGGCATATGCACAGGAGACGACGTCCGACTGCTGGGTGCGCGTCGGCATGCCGGTGGACGGCCCGCCGCGCTGCACGTCGATGATCGTGACCGGGATCTCGGCGAAGTACGCGAGGCCGATGAACTCGGTCATCAGCGACACGCCCGGGCCCGAGGTCGCGGTGAAGGCGCGCGCGCCGTTCCAGCCGGCGCCCGTCACGATCCCGATCGAGGCCAGCTCGTCCTCGGCCTGCACGATCGCGTACTTGTGCTTGCCGGTCTCCTTGTCCACGCGCAGCTTGGAACAGTAGCGGTCGAAAGCTTCGGCCACCGACGACGAAGGCGTGATCGGGTACCAGGCGCAGACCGAAGCCCCGCCATACACGCACCCGAGCGCGGCTGCGCTGTTTCCGTCGACGAAGATGCGGCCACCGACGTTGTCGGCCTTCTTCACACGCAGCCCGATCGGGTGCCTGAGGTGCTCCTGGGCGTACTGCCGGCCGAGCTGCAGCGCGTTGAGGTTGGGCTTGAGGAGCTTTTCCTTGCCCTTGTACTGCTCGCCGATCAGCTCGGCGATCGCGCCGGCGTCCATGTCGAGCAGGGCGGACAGCGCGCCGATGTAGATGATGTTCTTGAACAGCTGGCGCTGGCGCGGGTCGGTGTAGGTCGCGTTGCAGATCTCGGTGAGCGGCATGCCGATCACCGTGATGTCGTCGCGGAACTTCGAGGCCGGCAGCGGCTTGGTGTTGTCGTAGAACAGGTACCCGCCCGGCTCGATTTCCTTGAGGTCCGCGTTCCAGGTCTGCGGGTTCATCGCGACCATCAGGTCGACGCCCCCGCGGCGCCCCAGCCAGCCGCGTTCGGTCACGCGCACCTCGTACCACGTGGGCAGGCCCTGGATGTTCGAGGGAAAGATGTTGCGCGGGCTGACCGGCACGCCCATGCGCAGGATCGATTTCGCGAACAGCTCGTTGGCCGAGGCCGACCCCGAACCGTTGACGTTGGCGAACTTGATGACGAAGTCGTTGACCGCTGTGATTTCCTTCACGCCGGGCTTCATGCTGCTTTCCTTGTCTTTTCGGGGGTCCTGCAGGCCGGTCCCGCATGCGTCATCTGGATGAGGAACTTCTGCATGTCCCAGGCGCCGGTCGGGCAGCGCTCGGCGCACAGGCCGCAATGCAGGCACACGTCCTCGTCCTTCACCATCACGCGCCCGGTCTTCAGGCTGTCGGATACGTACAGGTCCTGCGTGAGGTTCAGCGAGGGCGCGGTCAGGTGCTTGCGCAGGTCCGCCTCCTCGTCGTTCGGCGTGAACGTGATGCAGTCCATCGGGCAGATGTCCACGCACGCGTCGCACTCGATGCAGGCGTCCTTCGTGAACACCGTCTGCACGTCGCAGTTGAGGCAGCGCTGCGCCTCCTTGAAGCCGGTCATCGGGTCGAACCCGAGTTCCACCTCGATCTTGATGCTCTTCAGCGTCTTCTCGGCCGCGGCCCAGGGCACGACGTTGCGTTCCTCCGGGGACACGTCGTTGTCGTAGCTCCACTCGTGGATGCCCATCTTCTGCGAGAGCACGCGCACGTTCGGGTCGGGACGCACGGCGATGTCCTCGCCCGAGAGCAGCTTGTCGATCGACACCGCGGCCTCGTGGCCGTGCGCGACCGCCCAGATGATGTTCTTCGGGCCGAACGCCGCGTCCCCGCCGAAGAACACGTTCTTCAGCGTCGACTGCATGGTGGCCGTATCGACCACCGGCAGGCCCCACTTGTCGAACTCCAGGCCGATGTCCTTCTCGATCCACGGGAAGGCGTTCTCCTGTCCGACCGCGATCAGCACGTCGTCGCACTCGACCAGTTCGTCCGGCTCGCCGGTCGGCACGAGGCTGCGGCGGCCCTTGTCGTCGTACACGGCCTTGACCTTCTCGAAGGTCATGCCGGTCAGCTTGCCGTTCGTGTGCTCGAAAGTCTTCGGCACCATGAAATTGAGGATGGGAATGCCCTCGTGCATCGCATCCTCCTTCTCCCAGGGCGATGCCTTCATCTCCTCGAAGCCGGAGCGCACGATGACCTTCACTTCCTCGCCACCCATGCGGCGCGAGGACCGGCAGCAGTCCATCGCGGTGTTGCCGCCGCCCAGCACGATCACGCGCCGGCCGATCTTCTCGATGTGGCCGAACGAGACGGACGACAGCCAGTCGATGCCGATGTGGATGTTCTTCGCGGCCTCCTTGCGGCCCGGGATCTCGAGGTCACGCCCGCGGGGCGCGCCCGTCCCGACGAAGATCGCGTCGTAGCCCTCGGCCAGGATCTTCTTCAGCGACCCCACGTACTCGCCGCCGCGGAACTCGACGCCCATGTCGAGGATGTAGCCGGTTTCCTCGTCGATCACCGCCTCGGGCAGCCGGAAGCGCGGCACCTGCGTGCGCATGAATCCGCCGGCCTTCTTGTCGCCCTCGTAGACGACCACGTGATAGCCCAGTGGAACGAGGTCGCGCGCAACGGCGAGCGAAGCCGGGCCGGCGCCTATGCAGGCCACCTTCTTGCCGTTCTTCCTGCCCGCCTTCGGCAGGCGCTTGGTGATGTCGTCCTTGTTGTCGGCGGCGACGCGCTTGAGGCGGCAGATCGCCACCGGCTCGGCCTTCTCGAGGTTCTCCTCCTCGACGCGGCCCCGCCTGCAGGCTGGCTCGCAGGGGCGGTCACAGGTGCGTCCGAGGATGCCCGGGAAGACGTTCGATTCCCAGTTGACCATGTAGGCGTCGGAGTAACGCCCTGCTGAAATCAAGCGGATGTATTCGGGGACGGGTGTGTGGGCCGGGCAGGCCCACTGGCAATCTACGACTTTGTGGAAGTAGTCGGGTACTCGTATATCGGTCGGGCGCAACTCCCCCTCCTCGTATGGGCCCCTCGTTTTATGGTTTTTGGCGTCGCCGGGGCCGACTCGGCGCTGCGCAAGTCTACTCCCCCCGGGTGCGGGTGAAAAGTCTGGCTTATCAAGTACTAATGGAAGGGTTTTTGGGGTTTTTGGTTCGCTATTCGGAGCATCCCTTGCAAGCCCTGTCAGCCCCGTACGGGACGCCTTGGGCGACAATGCGGCATGAGCAAGGAAGGCACGCTGCTGCAGGCGGTCAAGGCGGTTCTCGGCGCCTGAAGCCCGGGGCGACGGGGATCAGGCGAAAAAAAAGCCGCCCGGAGGCGGCTCTTTCGCAGATGCGTACGGAAACGTTACTCCGTGACGCGCTCCGCGGCATTGCGGTTCATCTCGGCCTTGGACTTGCGGCCGGGGGCAGGCTTGGGGATGTAGCCGGCGGCGCGGTACAGCGTGCCGTCGATCTTCTTGCCGTCCGTGTAGCGGATCACCCGGCAGGTGGTCACTTCGCCGCGCATCGACAGCACCGACAGGCTCTGGCGCGCCTCGGCGAGGGGAATCCCGGTCCCGACGGCGATCTCGGAGTCAAGCTTCTCGCCGTGGCCTTTCAGGTATTTGATGATCTCGTCCAATTCAACTCCTCCAGTGTTGTCGCCAATCGGGTGCCCGCAAACCGTCGAGCCTGCCTAAGCCATTGAAAATACTGGCCCTTGATGATACTGGCGTCCCCTGCGGGATTCGAACCCGCGTACTCACCGTGAAAGGGTGATGTCCTAGGCCTCTAGACGAAGGGGACCAAATAATCCGTGGTGGAGGTAAGCGGGATCGAACCGCTGACCTCTTGCATGCCATGCAAGCGCTCTCCCAGCTGAGCTATACCCCCACGCGAGGGCGCGAATTATAGCCGAAAGCGCCCTGTTTTGCCAAGAAAATCTCAATCCGCGCCGAGATGGCGCCGGAGCCGCGCAAGGACCGTTGCGCGCCCGAGCAGTTCGAGCACGGCGTCGATCGCGGGTGTCTGAAGGCGTCCGGTGACCGCGACGCGCAGCGGCATCGCGAGTTGCGGCATCTTCAGCTTGTGCTCGGCGAGCACCGCTTTCATCGTTGCGGAAATCGCGCCCTTTTCCCAACCGGGCAAGGCGTCGAGCTGGCGAGCGAACGCCTGCATGGCGGGAAGCACCGCCGGCGTCAGGTGCTGCTCGAGCAACGCGGGCTCGGCCACGCCTTCGCCGTAGAAAAGCGTTGCCGCTTCCGCCAGGTGCAGGACGCTGGTGGCGCGGTCCTTCAGCAGGGCCACGACCTGCGCCAGCGCCGGGCCGCCCGCGAGCGCCACGCCCATCTTCTCCAGCTCGGGCGCCACCAGCCCCGCAAGGCGTTCGTCGCCCGCCGCCTTGATGTAATGCTGGTTCAGCCAGGCGAGCTTTTCGGGGTTGAACTGCGCCGCCGAGCGGGACACGTGTTCGAAGTTGAACCACTCGACCAGCTGCTCGTTGGAGAAGATCTCCGCGTCGCCGTGCGACCAGCCCAGGCGCGCAAGGTAATTGGTGAGCGCCTCGGGCAGAACGCCCTCGTCGCGATACTGGGTCACGCTGACCGCGCCGTGGCGCTTGGACAGGCGCTCCCCGTCCGGACCGAGGATCATCGGCACGTGCCCGAAGCGCGGCAGCGCCGCGCCCATCGCGCGGAAGATGTGGATCTGGCGCGGCGTGTTGTTGACGTGGTCGTCGCCGCGGATGACGTCCGTGATGTTCATGTCGAGGTCGTCCACCACGACGCCGAAGTTGTAGGTCGGCACGCCGTCGGCGCGCAGGATCACGAGGTCGTCGAGTTCCGCGTTGGGGAAGCTGATCGGCCCCTTCACCGTGTCGTCCCAGCCCACGCTGCCCTCGTCCGGGGTGCGGAAGCGGATCACGGGCGCGCGCCCGGCCGGCGGCACGAGGCCCGCCGCCTTCGCGCGTTCCGGGCGCCAGCGCCCGTCGTAACGCGGCTTCAGTCCCTGCGCGCGCTGCGACTCGCGCATCGCGTCGAGTTCCTCCTTCGTCGCCCAGCAAGGGTACGCATGGCCTGCGGCGACGAGCTTGTCCGCGACTTCCTTGTACCGCTCGAGGCGCTGCATCTGGTAGAACGGGCCCTCGTCCCAGTCGATGCCCAGCCACTTCATGCTCTCCAGGATCGCGTCCACGGAGGCCTGCGTGGAGCGCTCGAGGTCAGTGTCCTCGATCCTCAGGATGAACTGCCCCTTGCACTGGCGCGCGAACGCCCACGAGTACAGCGCGGTGCGCGCGCCGCCGACATGGAGAAAGCCCGTGGGGCTGGGGGCGAAGCGGGTTCGTACGGTTTGGGTCACGAGCCTGGGCGAAGAGCGGTAAGGGGCGGGTATTGTACCGAGTGGTAGGATTTAATCCGCCATGAGCGCCCCACACCAGCCCGATTCGATGCCCGGCTACACGCTGCCGGTGTACCCCTACCGCCGGCCGCCGGAACTCTCCGGCGGTTCGACGGCGACCTATCCGGTCGTCATCGCGGGCGGCGGACTCGGCGGGCTCGCCTGCGCGCTGGAGCTCGGCAGCCGCGGCATCCGCACCATCGTCCTCGACGACGACGATACCGTCGGCGCCTCCGGGCTGTCGTCGCGCGGGATCTGCTACGCCAAGCGCACGCTCGAGATCCTCGACCGCTTCGGCGTCGCGGAGCGCATCCGCGCCAAGGGCATCACCTGGAACGAAGGCGACGTCTACCGCGGCGAGCAGCGCCTGTACCGCTTCAACCTGCAACCCGAGGCGGACCAGAAATTCCCGGCCTTCGTGAACCTGCAGCAGTTCTACGTCGAGCAATACCTCGTCGAGGCGATCTCGGACTACCCGTCGATCGACCTGCGCTGGAAGAACCGCGTCGCCGACGTCCGCCCCGCCGCGGACCACGTCGAGGTCACGGTCGAGACGCCCGACGGCACCTACTCCGCGCGCTGCAGCTACCTCGTGGGCGCCGACGGCGCGCACAGCGTCGTGCGCGAGAAGGTCGGCGCCAAGGACGCCGAGGCCGCGCTCTTCGACACCGCCTGGTGCATCGCCGACGTGCGCATGGCGCCCTCCACCGAGGCCGTGCGCAAGGCGTACCTCGACAACCCGCTCAACGAAGGCGGCGCGATCTGGTACCACCAGATGGCCGACGGCGTCTGGCGCACCGACTGGCAGATCGGCCACTACGAAGATCCGGATGCCGAGGCGACGCCGGAACGCGCGAACCTGCGGCTGCGCCAGTTGCTCGGCCCGGACACGGCGTTCGAGCTCGTATGGGTGGGCGCGTGGCGCTTCCGCAAGCGCTACCTCGAGCGGATGCGGCACGATCGCGTGTTCTTCCTCGGCGACGCCTCCGCGCAGCATTCGCCTTTCGGTGCGCGCGGCGGCAACCGCGCGGTGCAGGACGCGAACAACCTCGCCTGGAAGCTGGCGGCGGTCCTCGAGGGCAGGGCGGCCGCCGCCCTGCTCGACACCTACCACGCCGAACGCCACGAGGCCGCGCGGGAGGCGGTGGAAGTCTCCTCGCGCAGCGCGATCTTCATCGCGCCCGAGAGCCCCGGGCAGCGCCTCGTGCGCGACGCCATCCTCGACCTCGCCGAGCGCCATCCCGAAGCGCGCAGGCTCGTCAACGTGGGGCGCCTGTCCGAGGCCTGCGCCTATTCGCAGACCCCGCTGTGGGCCGAGCGTGACGCCTTCGATGCGCCGGCCGCGCGCCCCGGCGCGGCCGCGCCCGACGGGCGCATCCGGGCAGGCACGGTCGAATCGGGTTTCGTCGAGCGGCTGCAGGGACACTTCACCGTCGTCTGGTTCGGCGCGGATGGGCCTGCGATGAAGGACATCGATGCCGAAGTATTTTCGCTTGCCAGCCCGGCCGCGCCCGCGCTGTTCGGGCGCTACGGCGTGGACAGCACCGCGACCTATGTATTCCGGCCCGACGGCCACGTGCTCGCTCGCTGCAAGGGAATCGACGCCGCCTTCGCCGCCGCGGCGATCCGCAGCGCGCATGCGGGCGGTGGCCCCCTCCCCGCCCCGGCCGCCGTGCCGCGGCACGCGCTCCTCGAGATGGATCGGCGGTACGATGACTATTCGGCGCAGATCGACGCAAGCGCCGAGGCCGATCGCGCCCCCGCAGTGGCCAGGCTGGTGGCGTCGCTCGCGCGGCAACTCGGCATTCCCGCTTAACCGGTGGACCCACGATGAACCAGTCCGGCTTCGAACTCGCCCTGCTCGCCGCCAGCGTCGTCCTGCTGCAGGTGTACCGCTTCCTGCACGCGCGTCGCGCGAGGCTCGATCCGATGATCTCGACGCGCGCCGTCCACGACCGCATCCGCAACGACTGGGCCGCGCTGATGAACGCCGGCATCGACAAGGGCATCCTCGCCGTCCAGACGCTGCGCAACTCGGTGATGGCCGCGAGTTTCATGGCCTCGACCTCCGCTCTCGCCATCGCCGGCACGCTGGGCTTCGCGAGCGAAGCCGACAAGCTCGCCGCCGCCTGGCACCAGCAACACGGGATCGCGATGGCAACCGCCCTGTTCCCAGTGAAGATCTTCCTGCTGCTCGGCGCGCTGTTCGTCGCGTTCCTGCAGTTCTCGCTCGCGATCCGGCTCTACAACCACGCGGCCTACGCGATCGTGCTGCCCGGCAACGGCGAGGCGGTCGCGCGCTACATCAACCGCGCCGGCCGCCTCTACGGCGACGGGCTGCGCGTGTTCTACATGGCGTTCCCGGTGGTGGCGTGGCTGTTCGACGCGACGATGATGCTGGCGGCGACCGCGGGGGTGCTGTGGATCCGCTGGCATCTCGACACGGCGGACATGCCGCGCGACTGAGGGCGCGCGTTGACCACGGGGGGCCGCGTGGATAGAATGCGCGCCTTCCTGAAGTTCGGTATCCGGGGCGATTAACTCAGCGGTAGAGTGCCACCTTCACACGGTGGAAGTCACTGGTTCGATCCCAGTATCGCCCACCACCCCCTCCTTGTCGCATCGCCCTGCAAGCTCGTTTTGCGATGCCACAAATAGATAAATAGTTCCGGATTTGGCCTTGATTTGACTGGGATTTCCGGCTTCGCATGGGCTATGCTGGACGCATGAGACGCGCT
The DNA here is from genome assembly GCA_965279075.1 of Burkholderiales bacterium. GTDB lineage: Bacteria > Pseudomonadota > Gammaproteobacteria > Burkholderiales > SG8-39 > SZAS-79. The sequence continues at coordinate 139,857 of CBDIHI010000008.1, forward strand.
GCGCTCCTGCTCCTTGCCTTCGCCGCCTTTCCCGCGCTTGCGGCGGTGATCGAAGGCCGCGTGATCGAGGTGACGGACGGTCGCACCATCACCGTCCTCGCCAGTGGCGGCTCGTCCATGCACCGGGTGCGGATCGCCGGCCTTGAAACGCCGCCCAGGTCAAGCCCTTATGCCAACCATGCCAGGGAGAGCCTGCGCCGACTCGTGGGCGGCAAGGCCGTGCGGGTAGACACTTTCTCGCTCGACACGAGCGGACGGCTGGTCGGGATCGTGCTGGTCCTGAAAAGCGACAAGGAATGCGGCGGCCAGCCCTGCGAGGAGCGCGTCGACCCCGCGCTGACGCAGATCGCAGCGGGTATGGCAACCATAGACAAGACGAACGTCGCCTATCAGTCCGAAGAGGTGCAGCGGCGCTACGCGCTCGCCCTGGAGCACGCCCGGAAGTACCGGCTCGGCCAGTGGCGCGACGGCGCCTTCCAGATGAGGCCGGAGGCGCTCAGCCGCGCCCAGTGATCAGGCAGGCGGCGACGAAGGTCCAGGTCAGGATGTCGGCAAGGAAAGTGAACTCGCTCATGGGGGCTCCGGGGTGGGTTGCGGTGCGATGAAAACAGGGTACTGTGTATTTATACAGTATCCGACCGGCGCCCGCAACTGCTAGCCTGCGCCCATGCCCTCGCCCGCCGATATACGCGCTGCCGCCGGCCGGATCGCCGGCGCCGTCGTCCGCACCCCGCTGCTCCACAGCCGCACGCTCTCGCAGCTGACCGGCGCGGAGGTCTTCCTCAAGTTCGAGAACCTGCAGTTCACCGCATCGTTCAAGGAACGCGGCGCGCTGAACAAGCTGCTCGGCCTCGACGCTGAAGAACGCGCCCGCGGCGTGATCGCCATGAGTGCCGGCAACCACGCGCAGGGCGTCGCCTACCACGCGGGCCGCCTCGGCATCCGGGCCGTGATCGTGATGCCGCGCGGCACCCCCAACACCAAGGTCCGCGGCACCCGCGTGCTGGGCGCCGAAGTCCTGCTTGAAGGCGAAACGCTGGCCGAGTCGGCGGCGTACGCGCGGGCCCTGCAGGAGAAGGAAAGTCTGGTGTTCGTGCATCCCTACGACGACGAGGCGGTGGTCGCCGGCCAGGGCACCGTGGCGCTGGAGATCCTCGAGGACCGGCCGGACATCGACTGCCTCGTCGTGCCCATAGGCGGCGGCGGGCTCATCGCCGGCATGGCCACGGCCGCGAAGTCGATCAACCCCCGGATCGACGTGTACGGCGTCGAATCGACGACCTACTGCGCGATGTACCAAAGGCTCGCCGGCCTGCCCGTGAAGGTCGGCGGCGACACCATCGCCGAGGGCCTCGCCGTGCGCGACGTGGGCGAGCTGCCGCTCGCCATCGTAAGGAAGCTCGTGCGCGAAGTGCTGCTGGTCGGGGAGGACGACATCGAAAGCGCCATCGTCGCGCTGGCCGAGCTGGAGAAGACCGTGGCCGAGGGTGCCGGGGCCGCCGGCCTCGCCGCGCTGATGGCCCATGGGCCGAAATTCGCCGGGCGCCGGGTCGCCATTCCGATCTGCGGCGGCAACATCGACACGCGCTTGCTGGCCTCGGTGCTGATGCGCGGGCTGGTGAGGGACGGGCGCCTCACGCGCCTGCGCGTGTCGCTGCCGGACGTTTCGGGCAGCCTCGCGAAGGTGACCACGCTGATCGGCGAGGCCGGCGGGAACATCGTCGAGGTGCAGCACCAGCGCGTGTTCGGCATCGCCTCGGTGAAGACCCCGGAGGTGGAGTTCGTCATCGAGACCCGCGACGCCGCCCACACCGCGGAAGTCGTCGCGACGCTCGAATCCGCCGGCGTGAAGGTGGCGCTGCTCAGCTAGAGGAGCGGGGCCCTGTTCCTGAGGCTGTCCCGCTCGAAACCCGCGATGCGCTGGTAGTCCTCCGCCATCGTCCGCATCTCCGCCTCGCCGATGACGTCCCCGATCCGCCCGAAAGGCTTGTCGCCGGTGCGCTCGTGGACCGTGCGCAGCACCGCGTCGGGACCCGAAGAACGGTTGGCGATCACCACCTCGTAGGCGGGCTTGAGCCGCGCGGCCTCGTAGGCGGCCAGCGCCGCCGGCGCGTCCGGCCCGCCGCGCAGGCACGCGGCGAGCACGCGCGCGTCGAGGATCGCCTGCCCCGCGCCGTTGGAGCCGCGCGGGTACATCGGGTGCGCCGCGTCGCCCAGCAGCGTCACCCGGCCGCGCGTCCACCACGCGAGCGGCTCGCGGTCGACCATCGGATACTCGAGGATGCTGTCGGCGTCGCGCACCAGCGCCGCCACGTCGAGCCAGTCGAACGTCCACGCCTTGAAGACCGGATAGAAATCGTCGAGCTTGCCCGCCAGGTTCCAGTCCTGCAGGACGTTGCGGGGCGACTGCACCTCGGCCACCCAGTTGACGAGCTGGCGGCCTTCGGTGTCGATGGCGTCGCGGATCGGGTAGACCACCATCTTGCCGACCTCCAGCCAGCCGGCGATGACCATGCTGGCGCCCGAGAGGTAGGGCTTGGAGCGCGTGACGCCGCGCCACATGTTGATGCCCTGGTAGGACGGGGGCCCTTCGTTCGGGTGCAGCAGCCGCCTCACCGCCGAATGGATGCCGTCGCAGCCGATCGCAGCCGCGCCGCGGGTGCTGCTGCCGTCGGCAAAGCGCACCGTGACGCCGGTCGCGTCCTGCGCCAGCGCCACGCATTTGCTACCGGTCGCGAACGCATCCGCGCCGAGGCGCTCCCGCACCGCCTGCAGCAGCACCGCATGCAGGTCGCCGCGGTGGATCGACAGCTGCGGCCAGTCGTAGCCCGCGAACCGGCCACGCGGCTCGGTGCGGATGTGCTGGCCGAAGCGGTTGTAGAAGCAGACCTCCTTCGTCTCGACCGCGACGCGCGCGAGCGGCGCCAGCAACCCGAGCTCGGTGAATTCGCGCATGGCGTGGGGCAGCAGGTTGATGCCCACACCAAGCGCCTTGATCTCAGTCGCCGCCTCGAACACGCGGCACGGCACGCCGGCCTGGTGCAGCGACAGCGCGAGCGTCAGCCCGCCTATGCCGCCGCCGATGATGAGGATCTCGTTGCTCATTGCCGCTCCATGGCCGTCGCGAATGCCGGACGCGCCCGGATCCGCGCGTACCAGCCGGCCACGCCGGGCCGCGCATCGATCAGGGCGCCCTGCCCGAGCGCCGCGATCCGGTGCACGAAAGGCGCCATGTCCACGTCGGCCAGCGTATACGCCGCGCCCGCGAGCCACGGCCCGCCCTCCAGCGCCGCTTCCATGCGATCCAGTGTACGCGCCAGCCGCGCCCACTCGGCGCCGAGCGCCTCTTCGCTGAACCCGCACGTCGCGGCCGTGACCCAGCGCGCCGCGTTCGCCTGGTCCGGCATGCGCGCACCGAGGGCCGCGAACTCGGCGTCCGTGCGCGTGCCCTTCAGCGCAGGCCGGAGGTTCCGCTGGTAGGACGGGGCCTTGATCGCCCAGGTCGGCTCCGTCGCGATGTAGAGCGTCCACTCGCGCATGCGCGCGCGGCCCGGCGCATCCGCGGGACGCAGCGGCACCCGCGGGAACGCGTCGTCGAGGTACTCGTTGATGATCATCGATTCGGTGAACACCGCGCCGTCATGCACGAGCACCGGCACCATGCCGGCGGGATTCAGCGCGAGGAAGGCCGGCTCGAGCTGCTCGAACGCGCGCAGGTCGAGGTGATGCCCCGTCCACGCGAGCCCCTTCTCGGCCAGCGCGAGGCGGACCTTCTGCGAGCAGGTGGAATTCCAGTTGTGGTGGAGTTCGATCACTGCGCGGGCGCATTTACCTGCGCTTCAGCATCCGCAGCGGGTTGTAGGTGATCACCGTCACGCCGTCCTGGTTGACGATCCGGTTGGCCGTGCGCACCAGGCCCCGGTCGCCCTTCGAGGTCAGTCGCGCCTCGGTGACCTCGCATTCGACGTGGATCGTGTCGCCGACCCGCGTCGGGGCCTTGATGTCGAGTTCGGCGTTGAGGAAGGCGAGGCCGGTGTCCTGCATCGTCGGCAGCAGCAGGCCTTCGGCGAACGCGTACACCATCGCGCCGGGCACGGCGCGGCCCTTGATCGCGCGACCCTCGTCCTCGGCTACCGTGAACAGTTCCTCGGTGAGCCAGGTGAGGTTCACGAAGGCCAGCAGGTCGCTCTCGGCGATGGTGCGGCGGTGGGTGCGGAACTTGTGGCCGACGGGCAGGTCCTCGAAACAGAAACCGCGGCCGACGACGGGAAGGGCGTTGCTCATGGTGGTGTTGCCTCAGTGGGGGATTTATTCGAGCGGCATGCCGCTGTCGCGCACGGCGGCCTTCCAGCTTTCGGCCTGCTCGCGGATGTAGGCGGCGAGGTCCTCGGGCGTGGAGCCTTGGATCTCGAACACCTGGCGCTCGATCAGCTCGCGCACCTCGGGCTTCGCAAGGATCGCGTTCAGCTCGCGGTTGACGCGGGAAACGATCTCGGAGGGCAGCTTCGCGGGGCCGACGAAGGCGGCCCAGGGCACGACCGAGAGCTTCGGCGCGCCCGACTCGAGCATGGTGGGGACGTCGGGCAGCACGGCACTGCGCTTGTCCAGCAGCGTGCCCAGCACGCGGAGCCTCCCGTCGCGGGCCGCGCCCAGCGTGTTGGTCGGCGTGCTGAACATCAGCTGCACGCGCCCGCTGATGAGGTCGACGCTGGCCGGGCCCTCGCCTTTGTAGGGCACGCGGACCATGTCGAGCTTCGCGGCGGCGGCCAGCTGCACCGCGGCCATGATGCCGGTGGTGGTGGCGCCCGCGTAGTTGACCTTGCCGGGGTTTGCCCGGATGTAGTCGATCAGCTCCGGCACGGTCTTCGCGGGCACGGAGGGGTGCGTGAAGACGAAATAGGAAAACGTCCCCACTTTGCCGATCGGCGTGAAGGCCGTGAGCGGATCGTAGGGCGGGGTCTTGCGCATGGCCGGCACGGCGGCGATGGCGCTGCTGGTGGCCATGAAAAGCGTGTAGCCGTCGGGCGCGGCCTTGGCCACCGCCTCGCCCGCGATCGCGCCGTCCGCGCCGGGGCGGTTCTCCACCACCACCGGCTGGCCAAGCGCCTGCGACAAGGGCGCCGCGATCACGCGCAGGATCGTGTCCGCCGCGCCCCCGGCGGGGAACTGGACGATCACCCGGACGGGTTTGGAGGGCCAGGCCTGCGCCATGGATTGTACTGGTACCGATACGCCAACTGACAGGAGAGCGGCTGCAGCCAAAGACTTCGTAAAGGCAATCTTCAAGATTTTACCCTCCCCTGCTCTGTGGTTTTCAGTAGGACTTTGGCAGGCCCAGAACGCGCTCGGCGATGAAGCACAGGATGAGCTGCGGGCTCACCGGGGCGATCCGCCCGACCAGCGACTCCCGGAGATACCGCTCCACATGGTATTCCTTGGCGTAGCCGTAGCCGCCGTGCGTCATCACGGCCTGCTGGCAGGCGTCGAACCCCGCCTCGCCCGCGAGGTACTTGGCCGAGTTGGCTTCCGCGCCGGCGGGCTTGCCGGTGTCGTACAGCCACGCGGCCTTGAAGACCATCAGGTTGGCGGCTTCCAGCGCCATCCAGTTCGCCGCGAGCGGGTGCTGGATGCCCTGGTTCTGGCCAATCGGGCGGTCGAACACGATGCGCTCTTTCGCGTACTGCGTGGCGCGGGCCAGCGCGCAACGGCCGAGGCCCACCGACTCGGAGGCTATCAGGATCCGCTCCGGGTTCATGCCGTGCAGGATGTAGCTGAAGCCCTTGCCCTCTTCGCCGATGCGGTCGGCCTCGGGGATGGGCATGCCGTCGAAGAACACCTGGTTGGAGTCGACGCACTTGCGGCCCATCTTGTCGATCTCGCGCACCTCGACGTACTTGCGGTCGAAGTCGGTATAGAAGAGCGTCAGGCCATCGGCGGGCTTCCTGCACTCCTCGATCGGAGTCGTGCGCGCGAGCAACAGGATCTTCTCGGCGATCTGCGCGGTGGAGATCCACACCTTCTGGCCGGAGACGATGTACTTGTCGCCCTTCTTCTCCGCCTTGGTCTTGATGCGTGTGGTGTTGAGGCCCGTGTTCGGCTCGGTGACCGCAAAGCAGGCGCGTTCCCTGCCTGCGATCAGCCCGGGCAGCATGCGCTTCTTCTGGGCGTCCGTGCCGAACACCACCACCGGGTTCAGGCCGAAGATGTTCATGTGGACGGCGGACGCCCCGGAAAACCCCGCGCCCGACTCGGCGATCGTCTGCATCATGATCGCCGCCTCGGTGATGCCGAGGCCCGCGCCGCCGTGTTCCTCCGGCATCGCGATGCCCAGCCACCCGTCGCGCGCCAGCGCCTGGTGCAGCTCGGAGGGAAAGCCCCCCTCCTTGTCCTTCTTCAGCCAGTAATCGTCGCCGAACTGCGCGCAGATCTTCGCGATCGCCTCGCGAATCGCTTCCTGTTCCTGCGTGAATGCGAAATCCATCGGTTCCTCTCCTCAAGGGGAAAGTGTAGCCGAGGATGCGGAATGGGACGCTTCGCGGTGCGAATCAGTCCTGCATGGGCAGGCGGGCGTCGGCGACGATTTTCTTGAAGCGGGCGACGTCGGACTTGAACTTGACGTCGAATTCCTCCGGCGTGCTGCCGACGGTTTCGTTGCCGGTGGATTCCACGCGCTGGCGCACCTCGGGCAATTGCGCCACGCGGGCGATGTCCTTTTGCAGGCGGTCGATGACCTCGCGAGGCGTGCCTGCGGGTGCAAACACGCCGTGCCAGCTGGTGAGGTCGTAGCCCGGCAGGCCGGCCTCGGCCACGGTGGGCACGCCCGGCAGCGCGGTCGAGCGCTTGGAGCCGGTGATCGCAAGCACCCTGACGTTGCCCGCCTTGATCGGCCCCAGCGCCGTCTGCAGCGATACGATCGCCACGTCCACCTCGCCGCCCATCAGCGCCGCGAACATCGGCCCCTGGCCCTTGTAGGGGATCGGCAGCATGTCGATGCCCGCCATGGTCTTCAGCATCTCGATGCCAAGCTGCAGCGGGTCGGCCACGCCCGAGGAGCCAAAGTTGAGCTTGCCGGGCTGGGCCTTGGCGAGCGCGACGAGCTCCGGCACCGTGGCGACGTTGATCTTCGGGTGCGCCGCAAGCACCAGTGTCGTGCTGGCGAACTGGCTCACCGGGACGAGGTCCTTCTCCGGATCGAAGCCGAGCTTTTTGTACAGCGCCGGGGCGATCGCGAGGCTGTTGGGCGTGTAGAGCACCGTATAGCCGTCGGGCCTGGCGCGCGCGACCGACCCCATGCCCAGCGCCCCGCCGCCGCCCACGCGGTTCTCCACCACGACCGACTGGCCGAGGCCGTCCGGCAACTTGGAAGCCAGCACGCGCGCAAGCGCATCCAACGGCCCGCCCGCCGAGAACGGCACGACCAGGATGACCGGCTTGTTCGGATACGGCTGGGCTGCTGCCGCCGCGCTGAACAGCACCAAGACCGACAACAGCAGCTTTTTCATGCGGGCACCCCTTCCTCGGCGAACAGCTTCGCCACGTCGTATTCGTAGATCCAGTCGGCCTTCTGCACGGCCGCACCGGGGTTGAACCACTGGTTGTAGAGATAGCCGAGGTCGCGCTTCATGCGCGCCACCGGCGATTCAAGCTGGCAGACCGCCGCCCTTGCCCGCGAGCTGAGCTGCACGCGCGCCGTGCGGGCACGGCGCAGGCCCTCGTAGGCCTTCAGCGCGGCCGGCACGTCCTCCGCGCCGCGGTCGAGACACTCCGCCAGCACGTAGCCGTCCTCCATCGCCATCGCCCCGCCCTGCGCAAGGAAAGGCAGCATCGCGTGTGCCGCATCGCCCAGGAGCGTCACCCTGCCCTCGCCCCAGCTGGGCAGGGGCTCCCGATCGAGGATCGCCCACTTGTAGCAGCGCTCGGTCGCTGCGAGCAGCGTATGCAGCGACGAATGCCAGCCAGGGAACGCGCCGAGCATCTCTTCCTTGTCGCCCTCGAGCGACCACGACTCCTCGGCCCAGATGTCCGTCGTGCGGTGCGCTATCCAGTTCACCAGCTGCCCGGGGCGCACGTAGTAGTGGACGATGCAGCCGCCCGGCCCCATCCAGTTGGAGGAATCCGGCGGGATGTGGCCTTTCGGCAGGCGGTCCGCCGTGCATTGCCCGCGCCAGCAGATCACGCCCGTGAAGCGCGGCGCGGCGTGGCCCAGGATGCAGTCACGCACGGTGGAGTGGATGCCGTCGGCGCCGATGATCGCGTCCGCCGCGGCATCCGTGCCGTCCTGGAAAATCAGCTTCGCGCCGCCCGGGCCGGATTCCACGCCGGTGACTTTCACGTTGAGCCGGATCGCGTCCTCCGGCAGCGCTTTCTTCAGGTGCGCGTGCAGGTCCGAGCGCTGCACCTGGTAGAAGGCCGCGCCGAATCGCTCGAGGCACGCGGTACGGGTGGCCGATTTGAACAACACCCGGCCGCTGTTCCACGCGCGGCCCACGTGGTTCTCCGGCATCGCGCCGAACGTCTCTATGCCCGATTCGAGGTCCAGCGCGCGCAGCACCTTGACTGCGTTCGGGCCCACCTGGATCCCCGCGCCCACCTCGCCGAAGGCTTTCGCCTGCTCGTAGATCGTCGCCTCGACGCCTTTCTTGCGCAGCGCGATCGCCGCCACCAGCCCGCCGAGGCCGGCGCCGACGATGGCGATTTTCAGTTTTTTCACTTCCGCACCGCCCCCTTCATCTCCTCCGACGTCGCGTACCCCGCGTCCTTCAGGATCTCGGCGATGTTCGCCGGGCGCTCGATGTTGGCCGGCGGCTCTTCGCCCGGCTTTCTCGGGATCCCCGTCGCCTTCACCACCTGCTCCAGGCCCGGCGGCGTGAAGAACCAGACGAACTTGAGGTCCTGCTCGCCGTCGTTGTGGATGCTGTGCTCGCAGTAGCGGCCCAGCATTACCGTGGCGCCAGGCACCAGCGCGTGCTCGACGCCGTCGATCACGCAGCGTCCCGTGCCCTCGAGGATGTAGAACACCTCGTCGTTCTTCGCGTGGCCGTGCGCGCGCACGTGGCAGCCCGGCGGCATCACCTGCGTACCCATCGAGAACGGCGCGTGCGGCAGGTTGTGCGGGCCGAGCTTCACGTTCATGTGGCCGCGGTGCGTGCCGCCCTGCCAGTAGTCCGCGCCTTCGTCCGGGCCCACCACGAAGGCGGGTCCCTTGACCAGTTGTGTTTCCGCAGCCATCCGAGGCTCCCTTTGGGACGTCCGGAAAGTGTAGACCAGCGCGGGGGCGGCGCGGGGTGGAGATGCAAAACCGCGGCTGAGGGAGGGGCGCCCCGAATGTGCCTAGGCTTCTGCCAGCGGGCGCAGCGTGCGCAAACGGCTGCGAACGCCCGGCTCGGCCGTCTTGAGATCGTAAGCCGCCTGCAGGTTCAGCCAGTACTCCGGCGTCTGCCCAAAAACCCGGCCGAAGAGGAGCGCCAGTTCGGCCGTCACCGGCCGAGTGCCGTTGACCACATGGGATACGCGCATCGGCGAGACGCCGATCGCCCTGGCGAACTCGGCTTGGGACGTGCCCAGCTCTTCCAGGGCCTCTTTGAGAAACTCTCCCGGGTGGATCGGGGCCAGCCCGCTCTTGGTGCTCATGGCAGTCCTTCAGTGGTAATCGACGATTTCGACTTCATATGCATCACCGCTCTCGAACCTGAAGCAGATGCGCCACTGGTCGTTGATCCGGATACTCCACTGCCCTTCGCGATCGTGCCGCAGGGCCGGAAAAATACAAACTATTTGTTTACGACAATCAAGGTCACAGGCTGTGATCTTGATCCGAGGTGGCACCGGATAGCCCAGACGAACTCATCACGTTTCGCCTTGCCGAACGCCGCGGGAACCGGCACCCTTCCCCGCATGCCCCCGCCCGCCTGCATCTTCTGCACCCCCGACCGCGAGATCCTCGCCGAGAGCCCCCACGCGCTCGCCTTTGCCGACGCGTTCCCCGTCTCGCCCGGCCACACGCTGGTCGTGCCGCGACGGCACGTGGTCACGGTCTTCGACCTGCCGGAAGACGAGTACGCGGCGTGCTTTGCGCTCGCGCGCCGGGTGCAGGCCCTGCTCGCCGCGCGCCTCTCGCCCGACGGGTTCAACATCGGTGCCAACTGCGGCGAGGCCGGCGGGCAGTCCGTGTGGCACGCGCACATCCACGTGATCCCGCGGTGGAAGGGCGACACGCCGCATCCGCGCGGCGGGGTGAGGAACGTGATCCCGCGGTTGCGGGATTTCTGAGGGCTCAGCCCAGGAACCCGATCCTCCGCTTCGGCCTGGCTTTGCGACCTTCATCCTCGGCAACCAGCCGCTTGATCGCGTCGAACACCGAGGCGAACTGCTCGTCGTAGCGTCTTTCGAGCGCCTCGATGCGGCGTGCCAGGTCCCGGTTGGAATCCATCAGGCGGCGCAGCTGGACGAAGGTGCGCATGATCGCGATGTTGACCTCGACGGCCCGCGGAGAGCGCAGCACGCTGGAGAGCATGGCCACGCCCTGCTCGGTGAAGGCGTAGGGGCGGTAGGTGGCTCCCCGATGCTTGCGCGAACTGGTCACAGATTGTGACCAGTTCCCTCCGGCACGGCTTGAAGCGGTCACAATCTGTGACCGCATCGCCTCACTCTCCTCTGGAGTCAGCTGGAACATGAAATCTTCCGGGAAGCGTTCTGCGTTTCGCTTGACCGCCTGGTTGAGGACTTTCGTGGCGACCCCGTAGAGACCGGCCAGGTCCGCATCCAGCAGGACTTTCTCGCCCCGGATGAGGCGGACGAGCGGTGCGACGTTTTCGGGCTTGGCCGGCATACCGGCTTAACGCTCAGCCCCGCCTCCAGGATGACCCCTCCGCTTGCGGCGTAGTCGGCGGGCGGCGGCCCAGGTGGGGACAGGGGCGTGATGGACGCGGAGCAAGAAAGTTAAACTTTACTTTAAGAATACTAGACTGGTGGCCGTCCAGATGGCAGTTCGCATGCCGTTTTTGTAAAACCTTACTGCCTAAGCTCGGGCGATTTGGATTCTCGTCCTGCAGCGCGGGTAGTTCACGCAGCCCCAGAAGGCCTTGCCCCCGCCCTTCGGTTCCCGCTTCTTCATCTTGACGGCGCACGACGGACAGGTCGGGGTCGTGTAGTCCCCGGCTGTCGCCAGTTGCAGGAGGCCCGCCTGCTGCTCACCGGTCAGCGCAAGGATCGAATCGAGCACCGCCGCGCCGTCCATCAGGTCGATGTGGTTGGCCTTGGCATAGTCTTTCGCATCCTCGGAGAAGGTGGCGGTGGTCGCGAAGATGCCTTCGGCCACCTTCATTGACGCCATCACGCCGTGCAGTTCCCGGATGTACCGCACCCCAACCTTGCTGTTCCCCGTCCACGCCTTGCACTGGACGATCGCCACGGCCTGCTCCGCCGGCGGCCGGTAGAGGTGGATGTCGACACCGCCATCGGCGCCCTTGGTGGCTATCCTGGTCGCAAACCCCAGCCGATCGAACAGGCCCGCGCAGACCAGCTCGAAGCGCTTCCACTCGAGCGCGCTCAGGAGCTCCGCGCTCCAGCGGGAGGTGTCGACAGGGATGGGCGGGACGATCTCGCTCGAGTCGGAGCGCCATATTGGATAAATGTCTGTTTCGTGCGGGTCGGGAATTACATTACCGGCATCCGCACTTGACTGGGAAGCCTGGCGCGCGGCGTTCCTGGAAAAGGACTCTTTTTTGCCCGGCGTATCTCCCTTTCGCTTCGCTCTCGAAATTGCGGACGCGGCCGCACCGGCAAGGAAGATGATCGGCAGGACATACTGCGCCAGTGTCGCCAGTGCCTTGATGATCGTTTGCTGGATCGCAGGAGCGTACTGGGCCATGTTCTTCGCCGGCGTGATCTCGGCCGTGGCGTATGCGTGACATACGGCGTAGGAGACGATTGCGATGATCAAGCTCACCCACCAAGGGAGCATCGCGGAGACGTCGAACAGGACATCGACGATGTTTTCCTTCTTTCTACGAGCCATGTGTGTCGTTTGCCTATGCAGCCATTTCAAGTTGGAAGCAGCAGCCGGTCTTCAGGCAAATTGTGGCCATCGACAATCTGGACTTCTCAACTCACGCCGGCCAGTACACCCTCACAAGCGGCACCAACGCCCGCGCTTCAGAATCCATCTCCGCATAGTTTTCCGTCACTGCGCGCGCGAGGTCGTCGATATCCATCAGCATCAGTGGAATCTGCGAGCGCTCCGCTTCGTAACGTGCGTCCTTGGTGAATCCGCCTGTGCTCACATAGAGACCCTTGTCGTCCTTGTGGCGGCCGCCGAGAAAGCTGCGGATTTCATTCGAACCCATTTGCGAGCCCTTGCGGTGCTTCACCTCGACGACAATGCGGGGCGCCTCGAACCCGAAGCCGTCCGGCGAGGCCACGATATCTTTTCCTCGATCCGGTCCCGGCGCCGACACGCGGGTCTTGTACCCCATGGCGCGCAGGACGCCCGCCACCAGCTCCTGCATGTCCTCCCAGCTGAGCGCATTGATGCGGTCTTTGATCGACTCATGCGCCTTGAGCTGATGCTCCTTGAGGATGTCCTTCGCGTCGCGTTCCGCAGGCGGCTCCTGCGCGCTCGCCTTTCCGCCGGAGGCCAGCAGGGCTTCCAGTTCCGCGGCGGCAAAATCGGGCACGAGAAACAGCGTCGCAATTGCGCCCAGGGAGTTGCGCGCATCCTGGCCTAAGGAATCACGCTCGACGTCACCGTCCCACTGCACCTTGCGAAACACCGGAAAATCATCGGACAGCACCTTGTCATAGGCTGCGGCCGCCCTTATGGTGCCCACGGCGTAAAGGCGAGTCTCGGGGTTGTAGGTAATCACCCGGTCGCCTACCGCGAGTTCATTCACGAAGCGATGGATCTGGCTCGCGGCCATCTGATTCTGCGCGGCCGAATTTTCCGGGTACGTGGCTGCGATCTTCTGCAGGATCGCCTCCTTCGCGGTGTACTTCGACCAATCCTCCTTCGCCTCGATCCAGCCTATCCCCACGGCCGACTTCGACCGGAAGTCTTCGGCCGCATAGCCGCCTTCGCCGGAACGTACCATCCACATCCGCTTCTCGGGCATTTCGATCTCCTTACTTCGATGTCTTCGCCAATCCCGCCGCCACATCCCTGAACGCCGCCAGCGCCGCCTCCAAGTGCTCGATGATTTCCTGCTGGAGCACGTCGGGCGGGGGAAGGTTGTCGAGGTTGTCCAAGCTCTCGTCTTTGAGCCAGAAGATATCGAGGCTGGCCTTGTCGCGGGCGAGGAGTTCTTCGCTGGAAAAATACTTGAAGCGCTCGGACTCCTTGCGCTCATGGCGGTTGTCGGGGTTGTAGCAGGCGATGAAGTCCTGCAGGTCGTCGATCTTGAGCGTGCGGGTCTTGAGGGTGAAGTGCTTGTTGGTGCGCAAGTCGTAGATCCACACCCCCTTGGTGTGCACGCGGCCGTCCTTGGGCTTTGCATCGAAGAACAGTACGTTGGCCTTGACGCCTTGGGCGTAAAAGATGCCGGTGGGCAGGCGCAGCAGGGTGTGTACGTCGCAGGTTTCCAGAAGTTTCCTGCGGATCTTCTCGCCCGCGCCGCCTTCGAACAGCACGTTGTCGGGCAGTACCACCGCGGCCCGGCCCGTCTCCTTCAGCATGGTGACGATGTGCTGCAGGAAGTTGAGCTGCTTGTTGGAAGTGGTGGTCCAGAAGTCCTGCCGCTCGTAGGTAAGCGCGTCCCGGTCGTCCTCGCCCTCCTCGTTGGTGAAGGTCATGCTGCTCTTCTTGCCGAAGGGCGGATTGGCCAGCACGTAATCGAAATGCTGCTTCGGTTCAGTGAGCAACGCATCGGAGCGGTCCACGCTGGGCTCGCCCACCAGGTCGCCCACGTTGTGCAGGAACAGGTTCATCAGACAGGTGCGCCGCGTGTTTGGCACGATCTCATTGCCGAAGAAGGTGCTGTGGCGGATGAACTCCTTCTGCTTCTGGTTCAGCCGCGTGCCTTTACGGGTTAGCCAACCATAGGCCCCCAGGAAGAACCCCCCGGTACCGCAGGCCGGGTCCGCGATGGTCTTGCCGGGTTCCGGGCGCACGCATTCCACCATGGCCTGGATGAGCGCTCGCGGCGTGAAGTACTGGCCGGCGCCGCTCTTGGTGTCCTCGGCGTTCTTCTGCAGCAGCCCTTCGTAGAGGTCGCCCTTGGTGTCGCCCTCCATGCCCACCCAGTTCTCGGCATCGATCATCTGCACCAGCCTTGAGAGCTTGGCCGGGTCCTGGATCTTGTTCTGCGCCTTGAAGAAAATCGCCCCCAGCATGCCCTGCTCGTTGCCTAGCTTGTGAAGCGTGGCGAGGTAATGCGCCTCCAGCGGCTCACCGGTCTTGCTGCGTAGCGCGGCCCAGTCAAAGCCCTTGGGGATGTACGTATCGCGCTTGTAGGGCTCCTGTGAGTATTCGTGTGCCATCTTCAGGAACAGCAGGTAGGTGAGCTGCTCCAGGTAGTCGCCATAGCCGACGCCGTCGTCCTTGAGGGTGTGGCAGAAATTCCAGACTTTCTGGACGAGGGATGCGGTGTTCATAAAGCAATCCTAACGAATTTGAACCGGCGCATCGCGACTTCAGATGGGACCAGCCTTGCGGGAAGATTCACAACGCCCAAACTATTGGAGACAGGCTACATTGCGAACAATCAGTGAGATGCACACCCAACGCAGGGAATACATACTTCCCTTCCCGATGCGGTGCTAAGGGCATCGCAGATCACTCCGGCTGGATGAATTCGTGCAGCCCAACCAAAGTCACCTGATTCCAGGGCACCGGCTCTGGCGTTGCAAATTCCAGAGGGGCCATCAAACCAGACTGCTCCAACTGCGACTCGATGAATTTCGCAGTCACTTCTATATGCAGATTTGTGTCGCGGGAGACCCACTCGGTCGCCCCTCCCTCCCCTCCAGAACCGACACCGCACCGGTAAATGCTCGCCCCTCCCCAAGCCGCAAAATCGGAATTAAAGTCCTCGCACCGAATCACCTCAGCACTCAGCTTCCTATATTCGCCCGCGGGAGCACGGCAAAGCAAATGATGCGTTGGCGTGGAAAGACGCACTCTGCTTGGCGGTTGCCGGGGAGCATTCGAATCACTGCCATGCGCATACAACACGCCGTAATCACCGAATTTGATGCCCTCTAGCCCCCTGCGAGAGAGCAGATAAATCCATGCCTCCAACTCAACCCGAGAAACCTTCAATGGCTTCCAGTTGTAGCGCTGATTGACCTGCTCCGGAATATTTGATCCGCAAAGAACAATATTTCTAAACTTGTGTCCTTCAATGGCTTTTAGTGCGTCCGTAACAATGGCGACTATGCCGATAGACGAACGAGCCCCTTCCGTCAACAAAGCCAGCGCCTCAAAATCAAGGACCAGATCTACATCAATATCCTTGAGGCCAATTGCCCGAAGAACACCGGCGAGCACCTCTGGAAAAGTATCCGCACGGCTGAATTCCTTGAACGGTATACGCACCACAGCGCCTCGCCCATCAATGCGCGCCACGTTTGCCACCGCATCAAGGTATCCATAACCCGGACCACGTACAGACTCTGGACCTGCGACAGGTATCGCCTGAATGCCAAGTTGTCGTGCGCACGCGAAGAAATATTCCATCGGATGCCTTCCGTCCTGCGCCTTCTCGTCTGGCTCGTATCGGAGGAAGTCAAAACAGATCGGCAGCGTCGTTCCCCAATTTGTCAAAAACTCCCGCGACAAATCCGAAAGCAGGTATTCGATTGGCTCCTTTGAATTCGCCTTGCGGGGTTGAATGTCAAATATCGGACGTATACGCGTTCGTGTCTTGGGCGAAAGGTATCCGATGGCCGCGATTTCGCCCCGCTTTGCACGATGAGTTGGAAAATAGATCGCGGAAAACATGATCTACAGCCAATGAACTTCCGGAAACTGTGCTCGCACTGCGCGATACCCGACCAGATTCGAAAACTGAGAGTAATTCCTTCTTTCATAACGAACCCGACCGGCCACGATTGCCGGACTTATTTGAAGCCGTGATGCCAACTCCAGGATTGTCTTCGAAGACGGATTGCTGAACGCCTCGCTACGACGCCAGGTCGCATGCGGCAACAATGTCTCTGCCGCAATATCATTCGCTTCACGTTCAATTTTCTCCGTCTCGTCAGATTTCTCGATATTTTCGTCCACGATCGTCGGGCACTTGTTCATGTCGATATGTTTCCAAACATGAACAAGTTCGTGAATCAGCGTGTACCAGAAGTTATCGATGCGATCTTCTCGCAGCGTAAGTCCGATCACGGGCGCGCCATTTCGACCCAGCATCGCGGCCCCATCCAAATGGGTAGATGGCAGATGCGGCTCGATCACAAGAGCAATACCCCGCTCTTCGAGAAACTCTTTCGCCAAACGCGGGCCTTTATCCATCCAACTCAGCTTGACGATATAGCGAAGAAGTTCCTGATTGATGTCCTCCCGACGATATTTTCCATCTAGATAAGACCTCGATGCTGCGACCTCCCGTACCCGGGACAACCACAACCAGACATTGGTGCGGTTTGTTTTCGCATTCGCACCAAAAGTCAACGTATGGCGCAGCAGTACCGGGCTGCCGGCCGGGGCATAAAATTGTTTGAGCAGGCTGGACAATGCCTGAGCACTTTCAATCCACCCGCGTTTTACCAATAGTTCGACAGGGACGTCCTTTTCATCGACCTTATCTGAATCTTTGTAACTAGTCACCGGCTCCCTTATCAGCAACTCCGATGGAATAGCCAGCTTTTCGTGAAGCGCACGAATCATCGGCAACGTAAGCGGTCGCTTTCTGGCCAGGACTTCAGACGCCCGGCTCTTGCCGCCAAGCAGATCTGCGATGTCCTTTTGGCGGAGCCCCTGCTCTTCCATCCGGAACTGGATCGCATCGATGGGATCCGGAGTCCTGAAAGGGAAACGTACCTTTTCGTAGTCCTCCACCAGTTTTGCAAGAAGCTCCAGACGAACGCCTTCCTGCGAATCTCCATCCGGATCCCGGGCAGCAAGCCGCTCTACCTCACGCAGGTAGCGCTGGTATTGCTCGTCCGTCTTGATAATGCGGGGTTCCATCACTTTTCCCGGTTAGCGTCTCTTGTTGCGCTTGTCATATTCGCCATGAGTTCCTGCCCAGACAACCACAACGGTTTCAGTCTTGAAAGCGACAGTCACTTCGAGCCTGTAGCTGTTGCCTTTCACATTGAAGATCACCAAGTTCGGATGCACAAAGCTCGCTGATGCGTAACTTTTCCGAATGTCGTGCGTGACCGACCATTTGGCCGCAGCTACATCCGCCAGCCAATTCTCAATCCACGGTCGTGCGTCGGCGTGATCACCGACAAACTCATGGAGCTTGTCGCGTCCGACAATACGCATAAACAGCTACTTTTTGGTTCATAAGGACGATTATACACAAAAGTTCCCATTTGGGTAACTTTTGTTTGTTCCCAATAATTGAACCGACGAATCCTATACGGGAAATACCGGAAGACTGGGGCGGTCACCCTGAGCGATTCACGGCCCGGCTATCTTTTCTAGTGACTTTGAGTGCCTTCTTCCCGCCCGACTCCGAACGCGCGGCTCGAACACGTTCCAGCAGTACGACGGCGGGTTCGTCGTTTGGGTCTTGCGGGACGAGCTGGCCGGAGAAGGCGGATTTGAGGATGTTTTTGCGCTGAGCCGTTGATTGGGTAAGGGCACGCGCAATTGCCGACTCTAGTAGCTTGGCGCCTCCCATTGCCAAGTCTAGGATCCGCAAGATCTCAGCCTGTTCATCCAGTGGGGCGATCGCCACCACCAGCGGAAAAAGATCTTTAGCGTACACAGCGGCAACGCTCGTTGTGGCCTTCTTTACCCGCTCCATGCGCGACCGAAAATCAGGACCGCACATTTGTCGGCATGCAAGAGCTGGCAGCAAAGCCCCATCGAAGCGAAGTCGCATTAAATTATTGTTGTAGAGCGTGATCCCATTCAATGCACTAACCAGCCCCACTTTTCCAACCAATTCAAGACTGTTTCTGGTATTAAAAAGGACATCATCCAGAGCCACGGAATATTTCGCAACTTCATCTCCACTGG
Organism: Burkholderiales bacterium; assembly: GCA_965279075.1. Classification (GTDB taxonomy): domain Bacteria; phylum Pseudomonadota; class Gammaproteobacteria; order Burkholderiales; family SG8-39; genus SZAS-79. Next base: position 157,993 of record CBDIHI010000008.1, read on the forward strand.
CATTCACCCGCACTAAGTTTTCGACATCAACGGATCCATCCATAGAGACATTGTTCATTTTGATATAGCCAAATGCAGCGCTATCGGACTGCTGATCCTGCCCACGATCTAGTCCAATAAGACTCTCATTCGTAGCTTGATCCAAGCTGGCCCACACCCACCCTGCCGGCAACGCCTGCAAATCGATGGTGACGGGCATGACGGGTTCGGGGTATTTGTCCTGCCAGCCCTTCGGCGGGATCGTGTACTGTTCCTTGAAGCGGGCGAGGTGTTTGGCTTCCCAGCGCTTACGACGCTCGGCGAGGATGCGCTCCAGCAGTTGCTCGCCGGTTTCGGTGACTTCGTCGCGCGTGGCACGCTCGGTCCGCCAGTCGGCGGTGAGCGTGCCTTCGACGGCAGCTTTCAGGAGGGTTTGGCGGTATTGGGTGAGCTTGGCTTGGGCAGCCTTGAGTTCGGCGACACCGGCGTCGAGGTCAGAAAAAAGCTCGTCCACTTTTTCAACGATTCTCGATTGCTCCTCAATTGGAGCGACAAGCAGCGGAATCTTTCGCATCGCCGCACTTGTGAGCTTAAGCCGCGTCGTACCAGTGACGAAGGGGTGATAGTCGACGGCGTTCAACTGATGGCAAAGGAAGGTGTTGCTGATAACCCCAGAAATCCCCCGGAGAACATGCGCGTGGTTATTCACCCAGAATTTGCCGCCCGCCAAATATGCTTTGTGTTTAGACGGGTCAAGAAACGGCGCCCCGTCTTCACCCAACAGCACGCGCTCACCCTCTGTTCTGAAATCATCTATCCAGCCAACCTGCCCAGTTGCACCCAAGTAAGGAAATAATTGGTCGGGAGTCTTTCCGACGATTCGCTTACCGCGCTCGGAAGAGTTGACAGGCTCACGCTCAGAATCGAGAACTTCTACTACGTCATCGAGAAAGACTTCACACCAACCGTTGGGCACTAACTTATTCACGCCACCAATTCCTTATTCATGTCCCTCATCAATCCATCCAGCTCCCTGCCAAACACCGTCCACGCCTTCTGCAAGCCGCCCTTGCCCGCGAATTCGGCGTAGTCGAAGTCCTCGTGGCGGATGCTGCAGCTCGCGGCGATGTGGTCCTTGATGAGGCGCAGCCATTCGGTCTGCTCGGAAGTAAAGGACGTGGCGCGCTGCGCGTTGTGGCGGAAGATCCACTCCTGAAAACGCTTGTCCACTTGGTCACTGAAGGGCTTGAGTTCGGCGTCCGCGCCAATGGCAAAGCGCACCAAGGCAATCAGGTCGGTGAGCTGGCGCCGGGCTTCGGCGCCCTTCACTTGCGAGGCTTGCACCCGCGCATAGGCCGACCAAAGCTTTTCAGTCGTGAGCATGAGCGGCGGGCGCGACAAGCGTTCGTTCAGGTCTACGATCATGTCCAGGGTCAATTGACGGCGCTGGTAGGGCTGCTGGTAAAAGAAGCCTAGTGCCTCGATCTCGTCTTTGTGGACCTGGATGTAGTCGGCGAAGGTCTGTATGGCCTTCTTTGCATCGGCCTCGGCCTGGGCGCTATAGCCGGAGAACGTAACGGTGTCGAGGTTGATATGGTCGATCAACTGCTCGCGCTCACGCCGGGCCGATTCTATCGCGTCGCGCAATTCGGGCTTGTCGAAGGGGACGCAGGCGGCGGCCACGCGCTGGGCGCGGGCGGTGGCCAGTTCATCCTCGGAGAGGGTGTCTTCGCTGCGGGTGATGCCCTTGGCAGCGGCATTGGCGATCGCCGTCTCGACGATACGATCCGGGTTAAGGGCGGTGATGAGCCCCTTACCTAATTCGCTCACGGGAATGCCACCGGAGATTTTCTCGATGCGGGCTTTGGCCTTGTCGTCGAGCTGCTGGGCGAGGCGCACCAGCCGGTTGGCCACGCTGAGCACGGTGTCATCGTCGCGGTGGCCCAGGGCAATGCCCTGCAATAGATCCTTCAAAGGCACACCGGGCTTTTTCTCCAGCGGGCGGCTGTCGGTCTTGCAGGACTTCTCCACACCCACGGCGTCGATAAGCACGAAGCGCGTCTTGGCGCTGTCGGCGCTGTTATTGACGCGCTTGAGGCCGTCGTAATCGAGGCTGCGCACACCGCGCCCCTTCATCTGCTCGTAGTAGCCCTTGCTCCGTACATCGCGCATGAACAGCAAAACCTCCAGCGGCTTCACGTCGGTGCCGGTGGCGATCATGTCCACCGTAACGGCAATGCGCGGGTGGTAGTCGTTGCGGAAGCTGGCGAGGATGGTGTCGGGGTCTTCCTCGGCCTTGTAGGTCACCTTCTTGCAGAACGCATTGCCCTGCCCATATACCTCCCTCACGATATTGATGATGTCGTCCGCGTGGCTGTCGGTCTTGGCGAAGATGAGTGTCTTGGGGGTTTCCTTGCGCGTGGGGAAGATCTTGGTTTCCACAGCCGTCTTCATGGCTTGGATGACCTGGCGAATTTGGCTGACGTTGACCACGGAGCGGTCCAGTTCCTTGCCCGTGTAAAGGGTGTCGTCTTCTGTCTGCGCCCAGCGCTTTTTGCGGGTGTCGCGCTCGCGGTGGTCCACCCACTCCTTCGCCTTGACCTCCGCACCTTTTTTCGTGACCTCGGTCTCGATCTCGTACACGTCATAGCCGACGTTCACCCCATCGGCCACGGACTGCTCGTAGGTGTACTCGGCGACAATGTTCTCCTTGAAGAAGCCGAAGGTGCGCTTGTCGGGCGTGGCGGTGAGGCCGATGAGGAAGGCGTCGAAGTAGTCAAGCACCTGCTTCCAGAGGTTGTAGATGGAGCGGTGGCACTCGTCGATGATGATGAAGTCGAAGGTCTCGATTGGGGTGCCCGCGTTGTAACGTACCAACTTGGCCTGCTTTTCGGTCTGCTGCAGTTCGTTCAACGACACGTCCTCGGCCGACTCATCGATGGGCTCGCCGGAGAGGATGGAATACAGCCGCTGGATGGTGGAGATGCACACCTGGGCGTGCGGGTCGATGTTGGGCGAGGCCAGACGCTGCACGTTGTACAGCTCGGTGAACTTGCGAGCGTCGTCGGGCGGCGTGTAGGCCATGAATTCCTGATGGGCCTGCTTGCCGAGGTTGCGCGTGTCCACCAGAAACAGGATGCGCTTGGCGCCGCCAAACTTGAGCAGCCGGTACACCGAGGTGATGGCGGTGAAGGTCTTGCCAGCGCCGGTGGCCATGTGGATGAGCGCGCGGGGCTTGTTGAGGGCCAGCGATTTCTCCAGCCCGGTGACGGCGCTGACCTGGCAGTCGCGCAGATTGCGTTCGGGCAGTTCCGGCAAGTTGTTCGCGAGGCGCGCGCGCAAAGTGTCGGGCTGGGCCGCCCATTCAGCCAGTTGCTCCGGACGGAAGAAATGAAAGATCTCGCGCGAGCGCGGCGCAGGGTCGCGGCCGTCGGTGAAGCGGGTGATCTTGCCCGTGCTCTCGAAGAGGAAAGGCAGCGGTGCGGTCTTGACGCGCCACTTCAGCGCTGAGTTCGCGTAGCGCGAAGTCTGGTCTTCCGTGGCAGTGAGGTTCTCGCCGGCTTCGTCGCGCTTGGCTTCGATGACGCCCACGGCCTCACGGTCGACGAACAGCACGTAGTCTGCCGGGCCGGTATCCGTGGGGTACTCGCGTACAGCGACCCCGGGGCCGGCGCCGAGGTTGAGCTGCTTCATGTCCTGGATCAGCCAGCCGGCTTGTATCAGCCGCTCGTCAATCGCAAGGCGTGCTTTGGCTTCAGGGGTCATCAAACCCAGAATAGCAAATCCCCGGGAATCTCAACAAAAGTTTCACATTTACTTCACAAACCAAAGCACAGGAGCCGCTCTCAAGCCAACTCCCGTGCCAGTTTAGTCAATTCCACCCCGCAATCCAGCCCCTCCGCCCACGCCTCAGGCACCACCCCCGCACCCCGCCAGGCCCCCACCAGCTGCCCGGCAACGGACGCGGTGGAATCCGAATCCCCGTCGTGGTTGCTGGCCAGGCGCACGGCGTCCTCGTACCCATCGGTAACCAAAGCGGCATGCACCCCGATCGCCAGCGCCTCCTCCCCCACCCAGCCCTCACCCAGCCCCGGCACGCTGGCGCCGGGCGCAAGGGCGGCGGACAGCGCCGCGCGGGTAGGCCCGCTCCTGGGCCACCCCTCGAGCAGCTGCAGCGCCTGCGCAGCGGCGGAAGCCAGGTCCAGCCCCTCCACCAGCCCCCGCACGATCGCCGCCATGCACCCGGAAGGCAGGTAACCCTCCGGGTGGCCATGCGTCTGCGCGGCGGCGCGGACGCCGAGCTCGAAAGCCTGCGCCACCGTGAACCCGAGCGCGAGCCCGCGCATTAATCCGATCGGTGCGACGCGCATGACGCCGCCGCACCCCTTGCTGTCGTTGATCGGCAACTCAGGCGTGCCGGTGGCGCCTTTGGCACAGGCCGAGAGGCACGTGTTGCCCGGCGCGCGCCGGGCCTGCAACACATTGGAACGACCGAGCGCCCCCACGTACTTCGCCCGCGCGGGATCGGACGACTGCGTGAGGTACCAGTCCAGCGTGGCCACACGCACATGCTCAAGCGTTGCAGCCGTATCCCCCAGGCACCCCGCCACCTGCGCGCGCAGCAGCCCCTCCAGCGTAAAGAGGGTCATCTGGGTGTCGTCGGACACGACCAGCCGGCCGCCGTGCCGCACGGGCTCGGTCATCCCCTGCGGCCCGAAGCGCCGGCGGATCTCCGGCAGGCGCATGAATTCGACCTCGTAGCCGAACGCGTCCCCCACGGCGCCGCCGAGCAGGCAGCCGAGGACGCGGGAGGGATGGGTCGGGGCGGGAGGGTTCATGGGTTCATTCTGCGATACGGGGTGGCTCAGCGCATGAGCCTGCGGGTATCAGCGAAATCCACCGGGCGGTTATACTGAAAGCACTTTGCGGGAGGCGTCCAGATGGCCAACTTGCTCGAAAGAATCACTGTCGATCCGGCGGTCTGCCACGGCAAGCCGGTCGTGCGCGGCTTGCGTTACCCGGTCGAGACCCTGCTCGAACTGCTGAGCGGCGGCACGACCATCGAGCAGATCCTCGCCGACTACGAGGATCTGGAGCGCGAAGACGTGCTCGCCGTCCTCGCCTATGCCACCCGGTTGAGCCAGATCAAGCGCACCGACATCCTGGCGGCATGAGGTTTCTGGTTGACGCCCAGCTGCCCCGCCGGCTGGCGCGGCAATTGGCGGCTGCCGGCCACGACGCCCTCCACACGCTCGACCTGCCCGACGCGAACCGGACGCCCGATTCGGCAATCATCGCGCAGGCGGACCGGGAAGATCGCGTGGTGGTGACCAAGGACGCGGATTTCGTTATCACCCATACGCTGACCGCCCGCCCCCGCCGGCTGCTGCTGATCGCGACTGGAAATATCGGCAACGAAGCCCTGCTGGCGCTGCTGCGCGACAATCTTGCGCAGGTCGTGCTGGCCCTGGAGTCCAGCACGTTCGTCGAACTCGGCCATGACTTTCTGACCAGCCATGGGCAGGCCGGCTGACGCGACAAAACACCGCCTGGAGCGCCTTCCAGGTCAGTTGGCATACTAAAAAACAACCGGAGACCCCAATGAAACGCCGCCAGTTCCTCCAGGCCACCGCCGCCACCCCGCTCCTCGCCGCCCTCCCGCAGGAGCTCTTCGCCCACGCCGGCCACGACCACGGCGCCAAGACCTGGGACCCGGGCAGCGTCCGCCACCTGCTCCCGACGGTCAGCGACAGCCAGATGCTCATCAAGGCGTCCTTTGCGGCGCCGCTCACCACGGCCCCGGTGCTCCGCGCCGACAACCGCAGCTACACGGGCACGATGACGGACACCCGCGGCGAGCACTGGCAGTTCCACGCCACGGGCCTGCAACCGGGCCGGACGTACAAGCTGGCCCTCACGGATAGAGGCCGTCCGCTGTGCGAGCCGTGGACGCTCGCCACCTTCCCGGCCCCGGACGCAACTCCCGAAAAGCTCCGGGTGCTGTTCTTCACCTGCGCCGGCGGCCACGAGGAGCTGACCTACCTGCCCGTGGCCACCCGCAACCGCCTGCTCAAGAAAGCCCTCTCCTTCAAGCCGGACACGGCGGTGGCCAACGGCGACCACGTGTACTGGGACCTGCGCTCGCCGCTCACTGCCAAGAGCCAGGGCCAGAGCCCCAAGGCCGAGGGCCTGATCGGCGGCAAGTTCGACCGCTCGAAGACGGCGCTGGGCAGCGACAACGAATCGCTCCTCAAGCGCGCCGCCGGCCCGCAGATCGCCCCGGTCTACGGCACGGACTTCCGCTCGGTGCCGACGTTCTTCATCCAGGACGACCACGACTACTACGACAATGACGACGCCTACGACGAGATCGTGACCTTCCCGCCGGACTTCTTCATGAGCCAGATGGCGCGGGCCACGCAGTCGCTCTACTACCCGGAGTTCCTGCCCGACGCGACGCGCCCGGCGGGCCTCGCGGGCGCGGAAGTCGCGGGAAGGGCCTCGCCGGTGTCGGAGAGCTTCGGCACGCTGCGCTACGGGAAACTCGCCGAAGTGCTGCTCTATACCGTGCGCCGCACGATGACGATGGCAGGCCCCAGCGCGGTGTTCCTCGACGACCAGGTGGAAGGCTGGCTCAACGGCCGCATGGCGGCCACCGACGTGGCCCACGTGGTGAACGCGCCCTCCAACCCGCACGGCTGGACCGCCGGCAAGTGGGGCGAGTGGTACCCGGACGTGCTGACCAAAGAGGGCAAGCTGACCCTCGACCTGAAGAAGCCCTACTGGCAGGACGGCTGGTTGAAGCAACACGACCGCATGCTCACCCGGATGTCCGCGATGAAAGGCCGGATCCCGCTGTCGGTCAGCGGCGACCTGCACGCCATCGGCCTGGGCAGCATCAAGCGCACGGGGACCATCGACCTGTCGGCCAACCCGGTGGTGTCGGTGATTTCAGGCCCGGTCGGCACGCGCCCGGCCGGATGGCCCTCGGGCATCCGCAAGGTCGGTGCACAGCCTTCGCTGCACCTCACGGTCGACGAGGCGATCAAGCCGATCGAGAACCACGGCTTCACGATCGCCGACTTCACGCCGGACGGGATCACGCTGCGGTTCTACAAGTGGGACAGGAACACGCAAAGCGTCGAGGCGATCGACACGCTGGAGCCTTTCCATACGGCGGAGTTGAGGCGGCCGGGGTAACCCGCGAGCCTGCGCCCCGCCCGGTCAGCCTTCGACGGGCGAATGCCCCATCCGCAACTCGCCCGCGACCGCGGCCAGCCGTTTGTCGCGGGTCCAGAGTTCAGCCCGCCCGGCCAGGGCCGCCGCGCACAGCAGGTGCACGTCCACATAGCCAAGACCCCGTCCGGCAAGCTTGCGGTTCTCGATGAACGCCAGCACCTCCCCGTCGGTGGCGACAGGCGCGGCGGGCAGGTCCCGCATCAGTGCGAGGAGCGCGGACCGGTTGCGCAAGGACCCGCAGGCGAGCTCGCCGATCACGCAAGGATGCGCCAGCACAAGGCCGGTATTTAGCAGGCGGGCCAGCCCCGCGTCGGACCGGCGCAGGTGGTCGACCCACACCGAGGTGTCGACCAGGATCAAGCGATCGCGGACTGCCGCCGGGGAACGGGTTTCAGCTGGGGCTCGGAGCCGCCCAGCTTCGCGAGGCGCCGCGCGCTCTCGCGCTCGATCAGCGCTCGCAGGGCCTCGCCCAGCAGCGCGGTACGCTCCTTCACGCCGCTGAGGTTGTGTGCCCGGGCAAGCAGCGCGTCGTCGAGGGTGATGGTGGTTCTCATGGCCGGCCTCCGGAATCGGTGATGCTAAAAAAAGCATCATATGATGCCTTAAAGCATGCCTATCGCCAAGGCGGCCGGGACTGCACGACACTCAGCGCCGGGCGTTCTCCGGCTTCTCGAGGTAAGGCGGCGAATAGATCACGAGGATCCGCGCCTTGTCGCTGGTGACGGTGACGGCGTGCATTTCATCGGCGGGGAAGAAGCACATCTCGCCGGGCATGAGTTCGAATTTCTCGCCGCCGATCTCGATGTGCGCGGAGCCTTCGAGCATGTAGCAGGCCTGCTCGATGCCGGGGTGGGCGTGCGGGAATGCGCCCTTGCCTTTCTCGACTTCGCCCACCAGCACCTCGAGTTGCTTCGCGCCGACCGTCTCGGGCGCGATCATGCGGAAGTTGTTGGTGCCGTGGTGGTTGGCCGGGGAATACGGCTTCACGTCGGATTGTTTTACGTGGTATTTGCTCATCGGTTCACTCCTTTTTCTTCGCGTAGCTGACGCCCAGGCCGGCGCGGGCGTCCTGCTGGATGCCGTACTGCGGGATCGGGTAGCGCAGGCCGTTCTTCGCCAGCGCCTCCATGCCGGCGATCGCCTTGGGCAGGTATTCGGGCGGCAGCGCCATCAGCAGTTCTTCGTCGAGCACGCCGCCGTAGCGCCGCTCGGCAAAACACGGGATCGACAGGCTCGGCGTGCGGGTCTTCAGCGCGCGGCCCCACGAATCGGCGCAGGAGGATTCGCCCACCACGCCCCAGTCGAAGTTCTTGTACCCGGACCACTGCAGGCCGTTGATGAACAGGATCATCTGGCCGGGCGTGGCGTAGAAGAGGCAGATGTCGGGCGGGTTCAGGCGGCCCGAGGTCAGCGGCGACACGGCCATGGCCTTGTACTTTCCGGATGGCACAACGTGCATCGCGGCCTGGTGGTTGGCGGCGTCGGCAGGCGTCGCGTACCAGACGCCGGCGTAGCGCTTGCCGGATCTCCACTCGTCGTCCTGCGGGTGCAGGCCGATCACCGCGCCGCACTGGTCGCCGACGAGGTCGGCGCGCGTGACGCCTACCGTCCAGCCGAGGCGCGCGGCCTGCGCGACGATCTGGTCGGTGGTGTGGATGGACTCCGGACGGCGGATGCGCGGGATCGCCTCCATCTCCTCCACCGTCTCGAAAAGCTTCATCCCGAACGGGTTCACGCGCAGCCGCAACAGCCGGTTGAGGCTGTCGACGAGGGCGGTCCAGTCCATGGTTTCGCTCATCCCACTTATTTGAGCAGGGCGTCCAGCACGGTGCCGGGGTTGGGGTTGATTGCCTTGGCGAGGTCGATGGCCTCTTCGCCGGGGATGCGCACGCGGGTGAAGGTGTGGCCTTCGTAGTGGAGCGGGCGGGTGGCGTCGAGGCCCATCTTGGCGCTGACGCCATCCAGCCGCCCGGTGAGCGTGGTGGAAGGGTCGAGCGGCGAGCCTTGCGCGCCGGCGACGACGACGAGGTCGCGGTCGGCCTGGAAGCGCGTGGCCACGGCCCATTCGACTTCGGTGGGGTTGTGCACGTCGACGTCGTCGTCCACCACGATGACCTGCTTCAGGTCGAAGTGGGCGCCGAAGGCGGCCATGATGACGTTCTTGGCCTCGGACTCGCGCCGCTTTTTGAGCTTGACGTACAGGTGGTAGCGACACGTGCCGCCGCGTGCAAGGTGTGCGTCGAGCACGTTCGGGAAGCTGCGCTGGAGCAGCCCGAGGATCGTCGCCTCGCGCGGGATCGCGCCGAGCATCAGGTGCTCGAGCTCGGCCGGGATGATGGTGTGGAAAATCGGGTTCCTGCGATGCGTCACGCGATCCACGGCGATCACGTGGTGCTGGCCCGCGGGGCTGTAGGTGCGCGGGAACTCGCCGAACGGGCCTTCGAGCTCGCGCACGTTGGCCAGCACTCGGGCCTCGATCACGATCTCCGCATGCGCGGGCACACGGATGTCGCTGCCCCTGCACTTGACGACTTCGAGCGGCGCGCCGTGCAGGCTGCCGGCGATCTCCAATTCATCCTGGTCGATCGGCACCACGGCCTGCGAGGCGAGCAAGGTCAGCGGATCGGTACCGATGACGATGGCGATCGGCAGGTCCTGGCCCATCTCCTCGGCCATGGTGGCGAACGCGTTCAGGTGGCGCGGCAGGATCAGCGCCTGCAGGCGCTTGCCGTCCTTGACCTGGATGCGCTGGATGGAGACGTTCTGCGCGCCGGTCTTCGGGTTGCGGGCGATGATCACACCGGCGGTGATGTAGCGCGCGCTGTCATGTTCGTTGTGGCGCGGGATCGGGAACATCTCGAGCAGGTCGGGCTGCTCGACCACCACCTGCTGGGCCGGCGCCTGCGCGGCAGGGATTTCCTTCCACGGCGTCAATTTCTCGGAGGCATCCCGGAAGCACGCGAGCAGGTCCTCGTTCGTGGTGCCCATGGCCTCGGCGATCCAGTGGCGCGAGGCTACATATCCGGAGACGACGGGCACGGCGTAGCCTGCGGGCTTCGGGAACAGCACGGCCTGTTCGCCGTCGAGCTTCTTGGCGATCGCGGCGAGTTCGAACTCGACCGAGACGCCCTCGCGCGCGACGGCAAGCCTCTTGGTGGCCGCGAGGTGCTTGAGCCAGCCGCGCAGGCTGCGGGCAAAGGGGGGCGAACTGCGGGTCATGCGCAACTCCTCAAAGGGGCCTGAACACGAGCCGCACCTGCGGCCCTTCCTCGCTCGCGCCGGCTTCGAACCCCAGCGTTTCCATCAGGTGCAGCATTTTGCGGTTGGACGCGAGCACGTAGCCTTCCATGTAGCGCAGGCCTCCCGCGCGCGCGAGGGCCATCAGCGCCCCCATCAGCCGGTGGCCGATGCCATGGTGCTGCCAGTCGTCCGCCACCGCAATGGCGAATTCGCAGCGTTTCGGGTCGTCCAGCGAAATGAACCGCGCGACCGCGATCTCCTTCTCGCCGGCGCCCTCGGGGACGGTGACGATCAGCGCGAAATCGTGCGGGTAATGGTTGTGCGTGAACCGGTCGAGCATCTCCGGCGTCAGCTCGGAGACCTCGCCCATGAAGCGGCTGTAGCGCGAATCCGCCGACAGGCCGCGCACGAAGGCCTGCTCGATCGCGGCGTCTTCCGGGCGGATCGGCCGGCAGGTGACGCGCGTGCCGTCGTGGAGGACCCACTCCTCCGACCACGCCGGGTCGCCCGGCGGGACGCCCCCGGTCAAGGGGCCTTGAATCCCGCGCGCTCGACCGCCCTCTTCAGCTCCGGGAGGCTGGTCTTCGCGGGATCGAACTCCACCGCGGCCTTCGCGCCCTCGAGCGACACGTCGACCGCGGCGACGCCCGCCACGCCGTTGAGCATGCGGGTGACGCTCTTCACGCACCCGCCGCAGTCCATGCCTTCGACCTTGAATTCGACTTTTTCCATGATCTACCCCTGCCTTGGTGATTTCCAGCGGTTCAACAACAGTGCGTTCGACACGACGGACACCGAGCTCATCGCCATCGCGGCCCCGGCGATCACCGGGTTCAGCAGCCCGAAAGCGGCCAGCGGGATGCCCAGCACGTTGTAGACGAACGCAAAGAACAGATTCTGGCGGATTTTCGCTATCGTTGCGCGCGACAGCTCGATCGCATCGGCTATTCCCGCGAGGTCGTTCTTCATCAGCGTGATGTCGGCGGTCTCGATCGCGATGCCGGTCCCGCCGGCCAACGCGAAGCTGACGTCGGCCTTGGCGAGCGCCGGGGCGTCGTTGATGCCGTCCCCAGCCATGCCGACCCTGTTGCCGAGGGCATGCAGGAAGTCGATCTCCGCCGCCTTGCCCTGCGGCAGGATCGCCGCCTGCCAGTCCTTGATGCCGAGCTTGCCGGTGATCGCGCTCACCGTGGCCGCGTTGTCCCCGGATACAACGATGAGCCGGATGCCCATGCCCATCAGGCGCCGCACGGCCGCCGGCGTGCTGTCCCGCATCGCGTCGGCCAGCGCGATCCACCCGAGCAGGCGCGGGCCATGCGCCACACCGACCACGGTCTTGCCTTCGCCGCGCAGGCGTCCCGGCACGGCCGCATCGAATTCGATGCCGCTCCCGGTCAGGAACTCAGGCGATCCGAGCCGAGCGAGCAGGCCTTCCACCGTCGCGCTGACGCCGCGCCCGCCGTGGGCCTCGAAGGCCTCGCAGCGGACCGGCTCGACCGCCGCGCCGTGCTTGGCGATCGCCCGCGCGAGCGGGTGCTCGGAATTCGATTCGAGCGCCACCGCGAGCCGCAGGAGCGAGTTTTCGGTTTCCCCCGGGGCGGGCACCACGTCGGTCACCGCGGGTTCGCCTTTCGTCAATGTGCCAGTCTTGTCGAGCACCAGCACGTCGAGATTCTCCGCGCCTTCGAGCGCCTCGGCGTTGCGGATCAGGATGCCCGCTTTCGCCGCCCGTCCCACGCCGACCATCAGCGCCGTGGGCGTTGCGAGCCCCAGCGCGCACGGGCACGCGATCACCAGCACGGCCACGGCCGGCACCAGCGCGGCCTCGAAGCCGCCCGTGTAGAACCACCAGCCGGCGAACGTGAGCGCACTGAGGGCGACCACCACCGGCACGAACACCGCAGACACCTGGTCGACGAGCTTTTGCACCGGGGGTTTCGACCCCTGTGCGGCGGCCACCAGGCGGATGATCCCCGACAGCAGCGTGTCGCGGCCTGTCCCGGTGGCGACGCACTTCAGCAGCCGCATGCCGTTCACGGTGCCCGCGTACACCCGGCTGCCGGGCGCCTTGTCGACGGGCAGGCTCTCGCCGGTGAGCATGGCCTCGTTGACCTCGGAGTCCCCCTCCACCACACGACCGTCCAGGGCGATCGCGTCGCCCGGCCTCACGACGAACGCATCGCCCGGCACGAGGCCGCCGATCCCGACCTCCACCAGCCGGCCGTCCTTCTCGACCCACGCGGTCTTGGGCTGCAGGCGCACGAGCGACTCCAGCGCCTGCGCGGTGCGCGCCTTCGCGCGGGCCTCGAGGAACTTGCCAAGCAGCACCAGCGTGACCACGGAAGCGGAAGCCTCGAAGTACAGGTGCTCCGGCAAGCCGAGGGCGAACACGGCGAGCGAGAAGAAATACGCCGCGCTGGTGCCGAGCGCCACCAGCACGTCCATGTTGGCGCCGCCGCCGGCGAGGCTGCGCCAGGCACCCGTGTAGAACCGCAGGCCGCACCAGAACTGCACCGGCGTGGCGAGCAGCAGTTGCAGCCAGCCGGGCAGCAAACCATGCCTGCCGAACGCCATTCCGCCCATCTCGACGAGGAAAGGCGCCGTCAGCAGGGCCGCGACGAGGAACTCGCGCCAGGCGGCGCGATGCACGGCCGAATGGTCGCGGATTTCGCCGTCGCGCGACACGCTCGCGTCGTAGCCCGTGTCACGGACCGCGGCAATGAGGGATCCGGCATCCTGCAGCTGGGGCGAGAACCGCACGCTCGCCTTGTCGGTGGCGAGGTTGACGCTGGCCTCGACGCCCTCGAGCTGGTTGAGGCGCGATTCGATGCGCGTGGCGCAGGCCGCGCAGGTCATGCCTTCGAGGTCGAGCTCGACGTAGCCGCCGAGCGGCGCCGAGCCCATCGCGGGATCCCCTGCGACCTTACTTCACCAGCAGCACGGGGATCTTCGAGATGTGCAGCACCTTCGTCGCCACCGAGCCCACGATCATGTTGGCCGCCGCGCTCATGCCGCGCGTGCCGACGAAGATCATGTCGCACTTCTGTGCCTCGGCGTGCTTGCAGATCGTGGCCGCGATGTCGCCGACGAGGATCGAATCGGTGTGCGGGATGCCGGCCTTGTCGAGCAGCTTCTGCGATTTCTCGATCGCCTCGGCGCCCTCCTCGCGGTAATACTTTTCCAGCGTGGCCTTCGACGGGCCCGCCCCGAACGCTCCGATCTTGGGCACCGGCAGGTGCACATACGTCAGGACCACCGTGGGCTTCTCGGCGTACCAGCCTGCATGCTCGATGAGGCTGCGCACCGCATCCAGCGAATTCTTCGAACCATCGACCGCAAGCAGGATCTTCATTTCGGGCGCTCCTTCGGATTTTCCGGCGTAGATTATCGGCTGGCCGCGCTCGTGCACGGCTTCAGGGCGCATTATAAGTGGCACAGCCCCGGGGTGAACGTTGATCCAAATCAATCGTCGCGTCGGCGGCGGCCCTATCCTGCGTACTGTTGCAGCACCCGATGCCCATAGGAGAACGCACATGTACAAGCACATCCTGGTTTCCACCGACGGCTCGAAGCTTTCGCTCAAGGCCCTGCGCACCGCCGCATCGCTTGCGGGCAAGCTCGGCGCCCGGCTCACGGCCGTATACGTAATGCCCGAATACGTGCCGCCCATCTACGGTGAGGCGGCGATGTACATCCCGGAGGCCACGCCCAAGCGCTTCAAGGAGGCGGTGGAGAAGGAGGCCAAAGCGGCGCTGGCGGTGGCCGCGAAGGAAGCCACGGCCGCGGGCGTGCGCTGCACCGGCATCAGGGTCACGAAGGCACAGCCCTGGGCGGCGATCATCAGCGCGGCACGCAGCAGGAAGTGCGACCTGGTCGTCATGGCCTCGCACGGCCGCCGCGGCCTCGCGGGGCTCTTGCTCGGCAGCGAGACGACCAAGGTGCTGACGCACTCGAAGGTTCCCGTGCTGGTCTGCCGCTAGGACGGCCATGCACTACCTCACGATAGAGCAGCGCGAATCGCTGCAGGCCGCGCTGAATGCGCGGGCGGACACCCTCAGGACCGAGATCGCGCAGGCGCTCGACCACGGCGGCGAAGGCACGCAGGCCCTGCCCGACCACCGCGAAGACACCGACGACGACGCCGTGATCGACCTGGAAAGCGCGCTGGAGGTCGATGCGCTGCAGCGGCACTCGCTTGAACTGCGCGCGGTCGAAAGCGCCCTGAAGCGGCTGCATACGCCGGATTACGGCGAGTGCGCCGACTGCAGCGAGGACATCCCCTACGTCCGGCTGCGGGCCAATCCCCTGGCGACCCGCTGCACCGCCTGCCAGTCCACCTGGGAAAAGATGCACGCCACGACCGCCCATCGCGGGCTGTAGCCCCCGGCCAGCCCCCTACTTCAGGGCCTGCACCGGGTCGACGCGCCTCGCGTGCGCGACCAGCAGGGCCGCCGCGCAGGACACCAACCGCGCCTGCGGCGTGTCCGCGCGGCTCGTCAGCACCACGGGCACCCTTGCGCCGAGCACCACGCCAGCGCTTTCCGCACCGGCGAGGAAGGACAGGCTCTTGGCGAGCATGTTGCCGGCCTCGAGGTCAGGCACCACCAGCACGTTGGCGCGGCCCGCAACCGGCGATTCAATGTGCTTCACCTTCGCGGCCTGCAGGTTGATCGCGTTGTCGAGCGCCAACGGCCCGTCGAGCGTCGCCCCGGTGATCTGGCCGCGGTCGGCCATCTTGCAGAGCGCGGCCGCTTCGACGGTGGACTGCACCTTGGGGTTGACCATCTCGGCCGCCGAGAGGATTGCGACGCGGACGTCGGCGATGCCCAGCGCGTGGGCGAAGTCGATCGCGTTCTGCACGATGTCGACCTTCTCCTCGAGCGTGGGCGCGATGTTCACGGCGGCATCGGTGATGACCAGCAGCTGGTCCAGGTTGGGCACGTCCATCACGAAGCAGTGGCTGATGCGCCGCGCCGTGCGCAGGCCCGTGTCGGCCGGGACGACGGCGGCCATGAGTTCGTCGGTATGCAGGCTGCCCTTGACGAGCAGTTCGCCGCGGCCGGCCCGCACCAGGCGCACCGCTTCCTCGGCCGAGGCATGGCTGTGCTGCGTGGGAACGACCGGGAAGGCGGAGATGTCGAGCCCGGCCTCGCCTGCAGCCGCGCGGATGCGCGCTTCCGGGCCGACCAGCACGGGCAGGATCAGGCCGGCATGCGCGGCCTCGACCACGCCGGCGAGCGAAGGCGCATCGCAGGGATGCGCGACGATCGCGGTCGCGGGAGCCAGGCCCCTGCAGGCGGCGATGAGGTGTTCGAAGTGGCGGCGCATGCCGCGCATGTTACAGGCAGAGCAGCCCGCGCCGCACCGCTTCGCCGATGTCTGCGGCGCGCGCAAGGCCGAACACGCCGAACGCGAGCACGAGCCCGCCCGCGCCGAGGCGCACCGCCCGGTGCGCGACGAGGCCGCGCAGCCGCGCCAGCGCGACGCCGGCCAGCATCATGTTCGGCACGGTGCCGAGACCGAACGCAAGCATCACCAGCGCCCCGCCCGCCACGCTGCCGGTGGCGACCGCGGTGGCCAGCATGCCGTAGACGAGCCCGCACGGCAGCCAGCCCCACAGGCTCCCGGCCACCAGGGCCCGCAGGGGCGTGTTCGCCGGGAGGAAGCGCGCCGCGTGCGGCTGGACGATGCGCCACACCGGGCGGCCGAGGGACTCGATGCGCGCCAGCAGCGGGCTGATGCCGGCCAGGTGCAGCCCGATCAGCACGAGCATCACGTTGGCCAGAACGTAGAAGGCGGCCTGCAGGCCGGCCACGCTGCTCGCGTACCCGCCCGCGCTGCCCAGCGCGCCGGCGATCGCGCCGGCCGCCGCATAGGCGGCCACCCGGCCGGTGTTGAACAGGGCGAGCGAGGGAATCGAAGCGCCGCGCGGGGTTTCCCGCGGGCCTTGCACCACGCCCGCCGGGCCCTGCGCGGAGAACGCGGCGACGATGCCCCCGCACATGCCTATGCAGTGCACGCCGGAGGCCAGCCCCAGCAGCAGGCTGGCGGCGGGCAGCGCAAGGGCGGCGGTTTCGGGCACGGGCGGGCTCAGATGACCTTGGAGTAGCGGGCGCGCTCGCGATTCTCGCGCAGGTACCGGTCGAACACCATGCAGATGGCGCGCACCAGCAGCCGGCCGCGCGGGGTGATCGTGACCCACTCCGCCGACAGGTCGACGAGGCCCTCCTGGATGAAGGGCGCGAGTTCGGCCAGCTCGGCGCGGAAGTATTCCTTGAAATCGATCAGGTAGGCCAGCTCGATCGACTCGATCGAAAGCCTGAAGTGGCAGATCAGCGCCTGGATCACAGCGCGGCGCACGAGGTCGTCCTGGGTCAGTTCGATGCCGCGGATCACCGGCAGGTGGTCCCAGTCCAGCGCGTCGTAGTACTCGTCGAGCGTCTTTGCGTTCTGGTAGTAGGTGGGGCCGATGCGGCCGATGGCCGAGACGCCGAACGCGAGCAGGTCGGTGTCGGCGTGCGTCGAGTAGCCCTGGAAGTTGCGGTGCAGGCGCCCCTGGCGCTGGGCCACGGCGAGGTCGTCGTCGGGCCTGGCGAAATGATCCATGCCGATATAGACATACCCGGCGCCGGTCAGTCGCTCCAGCGCCCGGGTGAAGAGTTCGAGCTTTTCCTCCGGACGGGGCAGGTCCGCGTCGAGGATGCGGCGCTGCGGCTTGAAGACCGTCGGCAGGTGGGCGTAGTTGTAGAGCGCGATCCGGTCGGGGGAGATGTCCACCACCCGGTCCAGGGTCGCCTCGAAACCCGCGAGGTGCTGCTTCGGCAGCCCGTAGATGAGGTCCACGTTCACCGACTTGAAGCCGTTGGCGCGCGACTCGTCGATCGCGCGGCGGGTCTCGGCCTCGCTCTGGATGCGGTTGACGGCCTTCTGCACGGCGGGGTCGAAATCCTGCACGCCGATCGAGACGCGGTTGAAACCGAGGCCGGCGAGGAAGGCCATGGTGCCGGGCTCGACCTTGCGCGGGTCGATCTCGATGGAGTACTCGGCGTTCGGCACCGGCAGGAAGTGGCGGTGCAGTTCGTCCATCAGCTCCTGCATCTCGGCGTGCGACAGGAAGGTCGGCGTGCCGCCGCCCCAGTGCATCTGGCAGATCGAGCGGTCCTCGCCCAGCAGCTTGTCGTAGAGGGCCATCTCGCGGGCGAGGTACTTGATATACTTTGCCGAACGGCCATGATCCTTCGTCACCACCTTGTTGCAGGCGCAGTAGTAGCAGATGGTGTTGCAGAACGGCAGGTGCACGTAGACCGAGAGCGGCTGCTTCACGCCCCCGACGTTGCGCTTGGCGAGCCAGTCGCGCGCCTGGGCCTCGCCGAAGCCCTCGATGAAGCGGTCGGCCGTCGGGTACGAGGTGTAGCGCGGCCCGCTGAAGTCGTACTTGCGAATCAGGTCCGTGTCGACCACGAGGTCGTTCGAGGCGGTAGTCATGTTCATGGTGTCTGTCCCCAGTTGCATGGAACTATGCCAGCCGTCAATCCGGCGGGTTTGACGCAGGTCAAGCGCGCATGAGCGGCCAGCTCCTGCACCGCATCACGCTGGGGGTGATCGGCGCGGTCCTGCTGATCGCGCTCAACGTCGTGGCGCTCACCTTCGGCTTCCACCGCCCCGAGCTCGCCATGTCCGCGATCTTCACCGACCTCGCGGCGCTGGGCCTGACTTTCTGGCTGGCGTGGCGCAGCGCCAGCGTGCAACACCAGGAAACCGAGCGCGTCCAGGCGGCCCTGGCCGACACCGAGGCCCGCTACGCGGCCATCCTGGAGTCGGCGATGGACGCGGTCATCACGATCGACGACGCCCACCGCATCCTCGTGTTCAACAAGGCGGCCGAGGACGTGTTCGGCTATGCCCGCAGCCAGGTGATCGGCTCGCCGCTCGAGCACCTTCTGCCCGAGCGCTACCGCGGCGCCCACAAGGGCCACGTCGAGGAGTTCGGCCGCACCGGCGTCACCAACCGCCGCATGGGCGACACCACGGTCCTGTGGGCCCTGCACGCCAGCGGCACCGAGATCCCGATCGAGGCGTCGATCTCCCAGACCGTGGCGGCGGAGCGGCGCCTGTTCACGGTGATCCTGCGGGACATCTCGAGGCGCAAGTCCGCCGAGGACGCGCTGCGCAAGTCCCAGGCCGAGCTGCGGGAACTGTCCGCGCAGGTGCTGCAGGCACGCGAGGACGAGAAGAAGCACATCGCGCGCGAACTGCACGACGAGCTCGGCCAGCAGCTCACGGCGCTGAAGATGGACCTCGCCTGGGCGAGGGAGCGCCTTCCGGCGGGCAACCCGGACCTGTCCGACAAGCTGGCACGGATGAACGCGACGCTCGATTCGACCGTGTCCGCGACGCGCCGCATTTCCGCGGACCTGCGGCCGCTGATGCTCGACGACCTGGGCCTCGCCGAGGCGGTCGAGTGGCTGGTGGACGATTTCGGCGACCGCTCCGGCATCGCCTGCGAGCTGGAGCTCGAGGATCCCGACGGGCTCTCGGCGCTTCCGTCCACGACCGCCACCGCGCTGTACCGGATCCTGCAGGAGTCCCTGACCAACGTGGCGCGCCATTCACAGGCCCGCCACGTGCGCATCGAGCTCTGCATCCAGGCCGGCTCGGCCGTGTTGAGCGTGCAGGACGACGGGCGCGGCATCACCGACGCGGACCGCATGAAGGCCCGCTCCTTCGGCCTCAAAGGACTGCTCGAGCGCGCCCACTACCTGCGCGGGGAGGCCGGGGTCGACGGCACCCCCGGCGGCGGCACCCGGGTCTGGGTGCGTGTGCCGGCCGGTGAGGCGCAGCCCGCATGACCCGGATTCTCGTCGCCGACGACCATACGCTCGTCCGGGAGGGCCTCAAGCAGATCCTTTCCGCGACGCCCGACCTCGTCGTGGCGGCCGAGGCCGTGGACGGCGACGAGGCCCTCGCGAAGGTGCGCGCCGGGGAGTTCGACCTCGCGCTGCTCGACATGTCGATGCCGGGGCTTTCAGGCATCGACCTCATCAAGCGCCTGAAGCTCGAGAAGCCGAAGATGCGCATCCTCGTGCTCTCCATGCACGGCGAGCAGCAGTACGCGGTGCGCGCCTACAAGGCAGGCGCCTCGGGCTACCTCACCAAGGACAGCGCCTCGGCCCAGCTGGTGGCGGCGATCCGCAAGATCGCCGCCGGAGGGGTGTACATCAGCCCGGCGGCGGCGGAGCAGCTGGCCATCGGCGCCATGGGCAGCCCCGGCGACCTCCCCCATCGCGCGCTGTCGGACCGCGAGTTCGAGGTCTTCCGGATGATCGTCGCCGGCACCTCGATCACCGAGATCGGTGAAGCCCTGCACCTGTCGGTCAAGACCGTCAGCACCCACAAGACGCGGATCCTGCAGAAGATGGCCATGACCGGCACCGCCGAGCTGGTCCGCTACGCCGTGGAACACAAGCTGCTGGACGACTCGGGGCAGCCCTGACGACAGCCGGGTAGGAGGTTTCCTACCCCCCTTTTCGGCCCTTTCCCACCCCTTCTTTCATCCGCCTCCGATAGGCCGCCCGGAGGCCGCGCCGCACACTGCGGTCATGGTTTCCAACGCCTCCGCCGCCGGCAAATTCAAGGTCTTCCTGGTCGAAGACTCCCCGCTGATCCGCGAGCGCCTGTTCGCGCTTTTCGCCAGCGTCGAAGGGGTCAACACGGTCGGCTACGCGGACAACGCCGAGTCCGCGATCCGCGACATCCTCGGCAAGCGCCCCGACGCCGTGGTGCTGGACGTCAGCCTCGCCCAGGGCAGCGGCATCGAGGTCCTCAAGGCGCTGGCCGCGCAGGCCCCGGAGATCGACGTCTACATGCTCACCAATTTCGCCACCCCCCAGTACCGGCGCCTCTGCGAGCGGCTCGGCGCGAAGGGGTTCTTCGACAAGAGCACCGAATTCGAACAGGTGCGCGACGCCATCGCGGCACGCGCACCACGCAAAGCACTGCACTGAGTCCACCGGAGTCCGCCATGCAAACAGTCGTCCAATTCAGGAAAAGCGAGAAAAACATGCCCCAGCCGAGCACCTGCATGCCGGGCCTGCGCAAGTTCGAGGTCACGTGCTCGAGCTGCAACCTGAGGGAACTCTGCCTGCCCGAATCGCTGTCGGCAGCCGAGATGCAGCGCATCGAGAACCTCGTCTACGCCCGCCGCAAGGTGAAGCGCGGCGAGACGCTCTTCCGCGCGGGCGACGCGTTCCACTCGGTCTACGCGATCCGCGTGGGCTTCTTCAAGACCGGATTACTGCACGACGACGGCCGCGAGCAGGTCACGGGCTTCCAGATGCCCGGCGAGCTGCTCGGGCTGGACGGCATCGGCACCGGGCACTACTCCTCGAACGCCGTGGCGCTCGAGGACTGCGAGGTCTGCGTGCTGCCCTTCGCGCTGATCGAGGAGATCGGCCGCGAGATCCCGGCGCTGCAGCGCCACCTGCATTGCGTGCTGTCGCGCGAGATCGTTCGCGACCACGGCGTGATGATGCTGCTGGGGAGCATGCGGGCGGAGGAGCGGCTCGCCGCGTTCCTGATCAACCTGTCCAAGCGCTCGATCCGCCGCGGCTGGTCCGCCTCGGACTTCAACCTGCGCATGACGCGCGAGGAGATCGGCAGCTACCTCGGCCTCAAGCTCGAGACGGTCAGCCGGCTGTTCTCGAAGTTCCAGGAAGACGGGCTGATGGAAGTGAACCAGAAGCACATCCGGATCGCCGACATCGGGGGACTGGAGAAGATCCTCAGCACGAAGCACTGAACCGGGCGGGCGCCGGACCCCGGAATTTCAATACTTTTGTCGCGCAATGTCCGCTGCTGGAGAGGGTTGCGCGGCAGTTCGCTTTCCTTTTTCAGCAATTCTCCTGCTGCCGGTACTCCGGCACGCGGCACTCCCAGCCGAGCGACTCCGTGATCCGCCGGCGCAGTTCGTCGGCCGCGGCCGGTTCGCCGTGGGTGATGAAGGTCCGTTGGGGCGGTCGCTTGAACCCGCCCAGCCAGCGCAGGATCTCGGCGTAGTCCGCGTGGGCGGACAGGCTGTCGAGGTTGACGACCTCGGCGCGCACGGGAACGTATTCCCCGTGGATCTTGACCGAAGCCGCGCCTTCCACCAACGCCGCGCCGCGCGTGCCCGCGGCCTGGAACCCGGCGAACAGGATCAGGTTGCGGGGGTCGGGCGCGAACGCCTGCAGGTGGTGCAGGACGCGTCCCCCGGTGGCCATGCCGCTGGCCGAGACGATGACCATGGGCCCGCCGCGGGCGTTGAGGGCCTTCGATTCCTCCGGGGTGTTGACCATCTTCGCCACGGTGCAGGCGGCCTGGCACTCCGCCTCACTCAAGCGGTGCTCGGACCGGTACTGCCTGAAGATGCGGGTCGCGTCGATGGCCATCGGGCTGTTCAGGTAGACCGGGATCCCGTCCAGCGCGCCCCGGGCCCGGATGCGGGCGAGGTAATGCAGCAGCATCTGCGCACGGCCGACCGCGAACGCGGGGATCACCACGACGCCCTTGCGCCCGATCACGCGCCGCAGGTGCGCCTCGAGTTCCTTTTCCGGGTCGCGATTCTCGTGCAGGCGGTTGCCGTAGGTCGATTCCACGACGAGATAGTCCGTCTCGGGGATGGGCGCCGGCGGGTGCATGATGGGATCCGAGTACCGGCCGAGGTCGCCGGAGAAGACGACCCGCTTGCGGTCCGCCTCGAGCTCGACGATCGAAGCGCCGAGGATGTGGCCCGCCGGCGCGAAGCGCAGGCGCACCCCGCCGTCGAGGGTCCGCGCGCGGCCGTAGTCCATGGGCTTGAAATGCTTCAGCGCCTTCAGCGCGTCCGCCACTGTGTACAGGGGCAGCGCCGGCTTGTGCTTGGAGAACCCGTGCTCGTTGGCGTAGCGGGCCTGCTCCTCCTGCAGGTGCCCGGCATCGGGCAGCAGGATCCTGCACAGGTCGTACGTTGCGCGGGTGCAGTGGACCCGCCCGCGGAACCCGCGCTTCACCAGCAGGGGCAGGTAGCCGCTGTGGTCGATGTGCGCGTGGGTAAGGACCACTGAGCCCAGCGTGGCGGGCTTCAGGGGCAGCGGTTGCCAGTTGCGCAGCCGCAGCGACTTCAGGCCCTGGAACAGGCCGCAATCAACCAGCAATTGCGTACCGGCCACGTCGAGCAGGGTCTTGGACCCCGTGACGGTGCCGGTGGCGCCGAGGAAAGTCAGCTTCAAGGCTGCGGGAGGCTGGTGGAACGATCCATCGCCGCAGCCTACCGTATCAGCGGAATACCAGCACCGGGATGGTGGAATGCGATAGGACCTTCTGCGTGACGCTGCCGACGATGAGGCCGGTAAGGCCGCGGTGGCCGTGCGAGGCCATGAAGATGATGTCGCAGCCCGCGTCGCGCGCGGCCTCGATGATCCCTTCGTGCGGCTGGGTGACCTTGCTGACCTTCCAGTCGTAGGCGACCCCGGCAGATTTGGCGGCCTTGGCCGGCTCCGCGGCATGCTGCTCGGCCGCGGACATCGCGCGCTTGTCGAACTCGGCGATGAGGTCCTTGGTCAGGTGCGCGCCGGCGTGGTGCATGTTCATGTCTTCGATGGCGTAGTAGCCCGTCACCCGCGCGCCGACTTCGGCGGCGAAGGCGATCGCGGCCTGGACGGCCTTGTTGGCCAGCGGCGAGCCGTCGGTGGGAACCAGAATGTGCTTGTACATGGCAACTCCTTACTAGTTATGGGAATCGTGGCGCTTCATTTGACCGCCGGAGCGCCCTTCGGATTTTGATCTGAATCACCTGACAATGCGATAGTGAGACTGATTCAGCAGCGCGCATCGGGGTCCTCGCGCTTTGGACAGCCCGGCGGCCTCTGCGGCGGGATCAGCGGGCAGCGGTTGACCTCCTCCGCGGTGCGCTGCAGGAAACAGGTGAACGCACTCGAAGCCGCGGCGAACGCCCAGAATAAAAAGAACCCTCCGGAGTACACCGCAAGCCGGCTCATGCCTGCGGGCTCACCGAAAAGGTGAAGCTCCATGGGGTCGAAAAGCGTGAAGAACACCGTCTCGGCGGCACCGCCGACGATGAATGCGGGCCACAGCACCCAGATTGCCTTTTGCATGTCTCCTCCTTGCGGCCCGCAGACCGGGCTCTGGCTTGATCAACCGCCCAGGCTGAATTGGGATTCCCGCCCCGACCACTCGCCGGCCAGCCGCCACGCCCCGCCCGGCGCCTCGACCTGCACGTTCCAGCGCCCCGGGGGCAGCACCTGCGGCACGGCCGCCTCGTAGCGCCCGTCCGACACCTTCACCAGCCCCAGGGAGAGGTCGAAGCCCTGCCGCGTCGCGTGCGCGAACCGCACGCGCAGGTTCGGCGGCTGGGTGCCGGAGAGGTTGAGCACGATGCGATGGCGATCCCCGGCGAGTTCGATGCGGGCCTCGATCCCGAGACGAGCCGCAGCCTGCTCGCGCTCGAGCACGCGGTTCACCGCGAGGCCCTGCTTGTAGTAGTCCTGCGCGACGAGCCCGTCGGAGGTGGAGAATGCGATCCAGGTCGTGACGGCGCCCGCGACCAGCACGGCGGCCGGCCCGGCCATCAGGAGCCAGGGCCAGCGCTGGCGGTACCAGGGACCGTCGTCGAGCCTTGCTGCGGTGGCGGTAGTCATTCGACCCTCCTTATTTACGCACGATGAAAACGGACTTCTCGTCGACGTGCACGCCGGCGTCGTCCTCGGCCTCGACCAGGAAGCGGATCTTGTGGGTGCCCGGCTGCGCCTGCCCCGGCTGGATCCGCACCCTGACCGCGACCATCTGCGTGGTGGCGCCCGGGAGGTCGGCGTGCCCGTCTCCTGCGACCTGCAGCGTGGGCAGGCCTTCGACGCGGATGCGGAAGCGCCGTTCCTTCTCGACCGTGTTCATCACCTGCAGCCGGTAGACGTTCTCGATCAGCCCGCCCTCCACTTCGCGCGACATGGCGCCGCGGTCGCGGATCACGTCCACCTTGAGCGGCACGCGCAGCCACAGGCTGGCCGATGCCGCGACGATGATCGCACCGAGGATGGAAAGGTAGACCAGGACGCGGGGGCGCAGCGCGCGAACGAACATCTCGCGCCGCGTCAGGCGTTGCTCGACCGCATGCGTCGTCGAGTAACGGATGAGGCCGCGCGCGTAGCCCACCTTGTCCATGACCTGGTTGCAGCCGTCGATGCACGCCGCGCACCCGATGCATTCGTACTGCAGCCCGTTGCGGATGTCGATGCCGGTCGGGCAGACCTGCACGCAGATGCCGCAATCGACGCAGGCCCCGAGCCCCAGCGCCGAGGGGTCGGCCGACTTCGAGCGTGAGCCGCGCGGCTCGCCCCGCTCCTGGTCGTAGGTCACGATCATCGTGTCCTTGTCGAACATCGAGCTCTGGAAGCGCGCGTAAGGGCACATGTACTTGCAGACCTGCTCGCGCATCCAGCCGGCGTTGCCGTAGGTGGCGAAGCCGTAGAACAGGATCCAGAACGTCTCCCACGGGCCGGTGTCGAACGCGAACACTGCGGCGCCCAGGTCCCGGATCGGGGTGAAGTAGCCGACGAAGGTGAAGCCGGTCCACAGGCCGATGGCGGCCCAGGCGGCGTGCTTGGAGGCCTTGATGCCGAACTTGCGCACGCCGAGCGGCGCGGCATCGAGCTTCATGCGCTGGTTGCGGTCGCCCTCGATCTTTCTCTCCACCCACATGAAGATCTCGGTGTAGACGGTCTGCGGGCAGGCGTAACCGCACCACAGGCGTCCTGCGATCGCCGTGAACAGGAACAGCGAGAGCGCGGAGATGACCAGCAGTACGGTCAGGTAGATGAAGTCCTGCGGCCAGAAGACCAGGCCGAAGATGTAGAACTTGCGGTGCGCGAGGTCGAACAGCACTGCCTGGCGGCCGTTCCATTCCAGCCACGCGATCCCGTAGAACACGAGCTGCGTGGCCCAGACCAGCGTCCAGCGCCAGGCCGCGAACCACCCCTGCACGTGGCGCGGGTGGATCTTGGCCCGGATCTCGTAGAGGGACTCCTCCACGGGGTCGGCCGGCGACGCCAGGCCGATGCCCCGGGCATCGACCGGGCGAACGTCGTCCTTCATCACCTGGCCGGCGCGGCAGCCGGCTGCGACAGCGAGTAGACGTAGCCGGCAAGCAGGTGGATCTTCGCCGGGCTCAGCAGGTCCTTGTGGGCCGGCATCTGGTTGTTGCGGCCCTGCGTGACCGTCTCGATGATGGTCTGCTCGCCGGAACCGTACAGCCAGGTCTTGTCGGTGAGGTTGGGCGCGCCGAGCGCCGGGTTGCCTTTGCCTTCGGGACCATGGCAGGCGGCGCAGGTCTGGGCAAAGATCTCCTTACCCCGGCCGGTGCGCAGGCTGTCATTGGCCATGCCGGACAGCGACATCACGTAGTGGGCCACGTCCTTGGTCTTGTCCGCGCCGAGCGACGGGCCGAACGGCGGCATGATGCCGTTGCGCCCGTCCGTGATCGACGCCTTGATGACCTCCGGCTCGCCGCCGTAGAGCCAGTCCTTGTCGGACAGGTTCGGGAAGCCCTTGCTGCCGCCTGCATCCGACGCGTGGCACTGCGCGCAGTTGTTGAGGAACAGCTTCTGGCCCACCGCGCGGGCGGCCGGGTCCGCGGCCAGCGCCTTCACGTCCAGGCTGGCGAACTTCTGGTACAGCGGCCCGAACTCCTTCTCGGCCGCCGCGTTTTCCTCCGCCAGCTGCCCGACCTGGGTCCACTTGAGCGAGCCGGCGTAGCTGCCGAGGCCCGGATACAGGTAGAGGTAGCCGAGGCCGAAGACGATCGTGATGTAGAACAGCCACATCCACCACCGGGGCAGCGGGTTGTTGTACTCGCCTAGGTCCTCGTCCCAGGTGTGGCCCGTGGTCTCGGCCTTGCCGCCGGCGACCTTGCGTGTGCTCTGCATCTTCAGCAACACCCCGCAGGCGATGACCGAGACGAGGGTCAGCGCCGTGACGTAGATGTCCCAGAAGCCGCTCGTGAACTGGCTCATTTGGACTCTCCTTCGCCGTCGTCGAACACGAGCCGGGCGTCCTGCTCGAAGCGCTCGCGCCGCGCCGGGCCGTAGGCCCACCAGACGACGCCGAGAAACGCGGCGAACGCAAGCAACGTCATAAGATTCCTCAAGGTATTGATGTCCATTGCCGCTTCCTCAGTTGGATTTCTTCAGCGCGGTGCCCAGCACCTGCAGGTAGGAGACCAGTGCGTCCATTTCGCTCTTGCCCTTCAGGTCGGCTGGCGCCTTGGCGATCTCCTCGTCCGTGTAGGGCACGCCCACCAGCCGCAGGGCGCGCATCTTCGCTTCGATGTCGGCCGCGTTGGCCGGCGTTCCTGCAAGCCAGGTGTAGGCGGGCATGTTGGACTCGGGCACGACGTCCCGCGGGTTGTTCAGGTGGATGCGGTGCCATTCGTCCGAATAGCGCCCGCCGACGCGGTGCAGGTCCGGCCCGGTGCGCTTGGAGCCCCACTGGAACGGGTGGTCGTAGACAAACTCGCCGGCGGTCGAGTAGTGGCCATAGCGCTCCACCTCGGCGCGGAACGGGCGGATCATCTGCGAATGGCAGTTGTAGCAGCCCTCGCGGATGTAGACGTCGCGCCCGGTCAACTGCACGGGCGTGTACGGCTTCAGCCCGGCCACGGGCTCGGTGACGGACTTCTGGAACGACAGCGGGACGATCTCGACGAGGCCGCCGACGCTGACCACCAGGATGACGAGGACGATCAGCAGCGCCTGGTTGCGCTCGATCATGTCATGGGTAAGTTTCATCGCTCGATCCTTGTCGTTGTCAGGCGTGAGCCAGTGCGGGCGCCGGGATGGGCGCATCTAATGCCTTGCTGCCGGACACCGTCTTCACGACGTTGTAGGCCATGATCAGCATCCCCGACAGGTACAGGATCCCGCCGAGCAGCCGCACCGTGTAGTACGGGTAGGTGGCCTTGACGCTCTCGACGAACGTGTAGGTCAGGGTTCCGTCCTCGCCCACCGCGCGCCACATGAGGCCCTGCATGACCCCGGCGATCCACATCGCGGAGATGTAGAGGACGATGCCGATCGTCGCCACCCAGAAGTGGACGTTGATGAGTCGCACCGACCACATTTCCTTCTGGCCGAAGAGCTTCGGGATCAGGAAGTAGATCGAGCCGATCGACACCAGGCCCACCCAGCCCAGCGCGCCGCTGTGCACGTGGCCGACGGTCCAGTCGGTGTAGTGCGAAAGCGCGTTCACGGTCTTGATCGACATCATCGGGCCCTCGAAAGTCGACATGCCGTAGAACGAGAGCGACACGATCAGGAACTTGAGGATCGGGTCCTCGCGCAGTTTGTGCCACGCGCCCGACAGCGTCATCATGCCGTTGATCATTCCGCCCCAGGAAGGCGCGAGCAGGATCAGCGAGAAGATCATGCCGATCGACTGCGCCCAGTCGGGCAGCGCCGTGTAGTGCAGGTGGTGGGGGCCGGCCCACATGTAGGTGAAGATCAGGGCCCAGAAGTGCACCACCGACAGCCGGTACGAGTACACCGGGCGCTCGGCCTGCTTGGGGATGAAGTAATACATCATCCCGAGGAAGCCGGCGGTCAGGAAGAAGCCCACCGCGTTGTGGCCGTACCACCACTGCACCATGGCGTCCTGCGCCCCGGCGTAGACCGAGTACGACTTCCAGAACGTGACCGGCACCGCCGCGCTGTTGACGATGTGCAGGATCGCGACGGTAATGATGAAGGCGCCGAAGAACCAGTTGGCCACATAGATGTGCGCGACCTTGCGCTTGAAGAGCGTGCCGAAGAAGACGATGGCGTAGGACACCCACACCACGGCGATCAGGATGTCGATCGGCCATTCGAGCTCGGCGTATTCCTTGGAAGTTGTGATGCCGAGCGGCAAGGTGACGGCGGCCAGCACAATGACCGCCTGCCAGCCCCAGAACGTGAATGCCGCCAGCCCGTCGGAAAAGATCCTCGCATGACAGGTGCGCTGCACGACGTAGTAGCTGGTTGCGAAAAGGGCGCACCCGCCGAATGCGAAGATCACCGCGTTCGTGTGCAGCGGGCGGAGCCGCCCGTAGGACAGCCAGGCCTGGTTGAAGTTGAGCTCGGGCCAGATGAGCTGGGCCGCGATGATCACGCCCACGAGCATGCCCACGATGCCCCAGACGACGGTCATGACCGCGAACTGCCGGACGACCTTGTAGTTGTATGTTGTTTCAGCTTGCATGAAAGGGATCTCCCGTTGCGGTAGGCCTGCGCCGGTTCCAATGCTAGGGATTGGACAAAAAGGGTTGTTGACCCAGATCAAACGCGGGGGGGGCCCGGCGTGTCGTCGTCATCAAGCACGTCCAGGGCCGGCCGGTCGAGGTCGTCGAATTGCCCGGTCTGCAGCGCGCGCCAGAACACCGCGCCGATGATGAGCACCAGCACCACCGAGACCGGCACGAGGAGGTAGAGGCTTTCCATCGCTAGGGCTGTCCCTGCGGAGCGTCCGCAAGCCGCATCGCGAGCCGCATGGAGTTGAGGACCACCACCGCGGAACTGGCCGCCATGCCGATGGCCGCCTCCCACGGGCCGATCAGGCCGGACGCCGCGGCCGGCAGCGCGACGATGTTGTAGGCCAGTGCCCAGCCGAAGTTCTGCCGGATGGTCGCCGTGGTGAGCCGCGCGATTCGCGCTGCGTCGAGCACGCCCTGCAGCCTGCCCGAGAGGAGCACGAGGTCGGCCTGTTGCTGCGCGAGGGGCGCACCCTGCCCCATGGCGATGGACACGTCGGCCTGGGCCAGTACGGGGGCGTCGTTCAGGCCGTCCCCCACCATGCAGACGCGCCGGCCGTCGTCCTGCAGGCGCTCGACGAAAGCGTGCTTGTCCTGCGGAGAGACGCCGCCCATGCGCGAATCGAGGCCCAGGCCATCCGCCAGTTCGCCAACCACCCTGGGGTCGTCGCCGCTGAGCAGGTGGACACGCAGGTCGCGCTCACGCAATCCTGCGACCAGGCCGGGCGCATCTGCGCGCAGCCGGTCCGAGAACGAGAAGCAGGCGAGCCAACCCGAGGCGCTTCCGAGGTACACGGGAGAACCTTGGGAGAAACCAGCGTCGCCCGACGGCGTATCGCCGGCGATCTCCTGCACGAACCGCAGGCTCCCGAGCCTGTATCGCGCGCCGTCGACGTCCGCCTCGACGCCCTTGCCGGGATGGTGCGTCGCTTGCGTGGCCGTGGGCATAGCCCCGGTGCGGGGCTGGGTAAGCAGCGCCTTCGCCACCGGATGGCTGCACCCGGCCTCGAGGGCCTGCGCGAACGCAAGGCACCGGCCACGATCCGCAGCCCCAAGCGTACGAACCTCCGC
The DNA here is from genome assembly GCA_965279075.1 of Burkholderiales bacterium. Taxonomy (GTDB): domain Bacteria; phylum Pseudomonadota; class Gammaproteobacteria; order Burkholderiales; family SG8-39; genus SZAS-79. The sequence continues at coordinate 187,832 of CBDIHI010000008.1, forward strand.
CAGACCGGGCCTGCCTTCGGTCAGGGTGCCGGTCTTGTCCAGCACCACGTCGGTGACCGCGGCAAGGGTTTCGATCGCCTGCGCGCGGGTCAGGACGATGCCGCGCCGGGCCAGCGCCGAAGTGGCCGACGTAAGGGCAATGGGCGCCGCCAACCCGAGCGCGCACGGACATGTGACCATCAGGACGGCTATGGACGCCCAGAACGCACGCGGCGGATCGATCGCCAGCCAGCCGATGAACGTCACCCCTGCAGCGGCGAGCACGACCCAGGTCAGCGCGTGCGCGACGCGATCGGCCGACTCGACCATGCGCGGCCTGCCCGCGGCCGCGCGCTCGATCAACCGCCCGATCGCCGCCGCCTGCGTTTCGAACCCCGCATGGGTCACTTGCATGACCAGCGGCTGGGAGATGTTGACAGAACCGCCGATCAGGCGGGATCCGGCGCGCTTTTCCACCGGACCCGATTCGCCGGTCAGCAGCGACTCGTCGGCGCTGCCCGCACCGCTCTCGACGATGCCGTCGGCCGGTATGGTGTCGCCGGGCGCCACGAGCACCCGGTCCCCGGCGCGAAGTTCGTGGCAGGCGACCCGCTCCCCTTCGGCACCGCCGCGGCGCAATCGCAACGCGTACGACGGCATCCACCGGGCGAGGTGATCGAGGCGTGCCGCGGCCTTTCGCCGGGCCGCGAACTCGAGGTAACGCGAGCCGAGCAGCAGGAACACGAGCATGGCGATGGAATCGAAGTAGACCTCACCGGCGCCGGTATACGTTGCCCAGGCGCTCGCTGCGAATCCGGCGAGGATGCCGGCGGAAACTGGAACATCGATGCCGAGGCGCCGCCTGCGAAGGTCCGCCCTCGCAGAGGCGAAGAACGGCCCGCAGGCGAAAATGATGACCGGCAGGGTCAGCACCAGGCTCGCCCAGCGCATCACCTGCTCGGACTCGGCGCTCAGCGTCCCGGTGTCGTCGATGTAGCGCGGCACCGCGTACATCATGACCTGCATGGCGCCGAACCCCGCGACGAACAGCCGCCAGAGCATGCCGCGCTGCTCGGTAGTGTCCTGCGCGCGCTGCTTTTCCGGCTCGAAGGGGTAGGCGTCGTAACCGAGGCTGCGCACGGCCTCGATGATCTGCCCGAGCGCGATCCTCCGTGCGTCCCAGGCCACCTGTGCGCGGCGGGTCGTGTAGTTGATCGACACACCCGTGATCCCCGGCAGGCTGCGCAGGTACCGGTCGTTCAGCCATACGCAGGCGGAACAGCGAATGCCTTCGAGAAGCAGTACGACCTCGCGACCGTGCTCGCCCGTCGAGGCGACGAACTGCGCCTGCGCGAGTGGGTCGTCGTAGATCGCAGCGGACGGAAGTTCGGGAACCGGGGCGGCCCCGGGAACCGGCGCTTCACGGGTCTGGTAATAGCTCTCGAACCCGGCCTCCACGATCGTGCGGGCGACCGCCTCGCACCCCGCGCAGCACATCGCGCGCGGCTGGCCGAGGACCATCGCCTGCAGGCGCACGCCCTCAGGCACGGGCAATCCGCAATGGAAGCAATCGGATGCCACCGCCCGTACGGGAGGAGCCTCCACCGTCGCGGCGAGCGCATGAGCCATGCAAAAATGATAAGGGTTCGCAGTTGGGCGGTTTTGACCTGGATCAAGCCCTCCCTGAGCCATAGCGTCCCGCAATGGACGGAATTGCCATATTCGATTTGCCCAATGGAGGCGCCCCGCATACATTCGACAGCGGTATTCCGGGTATCTTTCCCCAACCCCAACGCACGCAGAACGACGCCAAATGAGCACACGCGAAGGCAGCCTCGAAGCCCCGACCCGGCATCCCCTCGACTGGAAGAACCCGGATTTCTGGGATGAGGCGAAGCTCGACAAGGAAATGGAACGCACGTTCGACATCTGCCACGGCTGCAGGCGATGCGTGAACCTGTGCACCTCATTCCCCACCCTCTTCGACCTCGTCGACGAGAGCAAGACGATGGAGGTCGACGGGGTCGACAAGAAGGACTTCTGGAAGGTCGTAGACCAGTGCTACCTGTGCGACATGTGCTACCTGACCAAGTGCCCGTACGTGCCGCCGCACCCCTGGAACCTGGACTTCCCGCACCTGATGCTTCGCGCCAAGGCGGTGAAATTCAAGCGCGGCGAAGTCACCTTCCGCGACAAGCTGCTGTCGTCCACTGACGCGCTGGGCAAGCTCGCGACGATACCCGTGGTCGTACAGGCGGTGAACGCGCTGAACAGGAATCCGGCGGCGCGCGGGATCATGGACAGCGTGCTGAAGGTGCACAAGGACCGCAGGCTGCCGGAGTACGCGAGCCGGAAATTCCGCCCCAACGCGGCCGAAAGCCACCCTTTCCCCGTGAAGGACGGCAAGAACACGCCGGGCAAGGTCGCGATCTTCTCGACCTGCTACATCAACTACAACGAACCCGGCATCGGCCATGACCTGCTGGCGATCCTCGAGCACAATGAGATCCCCTATGTGCTCGTCGAGAAAGAGGCCTGCTGCGGCATGCCCAAGCTCGAGCTGGGCGACCTGGAAGCCGTCGCCCGCAACAAGGAGGCAAACATCCCTTCGCTCGCGAAAGTCGCCCGGGAGGGGTATGCGATCCTGACGCCGATCCCCTCCTGCACGCTGATGTTCAAGCAGGAGCTGCCGCTGATGTTCCCGGAGGATGCGGAAGTCAAGGCCGTGCAGGACGCGATGTTCGACCCGTTCGAGTACCTGGTGCTGCGCAATCGCGACGGGCTGCTGAAGACGGACTTCAAGGACGGGCTCGGACAGGTTTCGTATCACATCCCGTGCCATTCACGCGTGCAGAACGTCGGGCAGAAGACTCGCGAGATGCTGCAGCTGATCCCGGGTACCGAAGTCAACACGGTGGAGCGCTGCGCCGGGCACGACGGGACCTGGGGCGTGAAGACCGAATACTACGACAATTCGATGAAGATCGGCCGGCCGGTATTCCGGCTGATGGGCGCGAACCCAGACGGCAAGTCGCCCGACTACATCAGCTCCGACTGCCCGATCGCCGGCCGGCACATCGAGCAGGGCATGGCCGAGGCCGGGATCGTACAGGACGGCGCGAAGGCGCCGGCCAAGGCGCACCCGATTTCGCTGGTGCGCAGGGCCTACGGGATCTAGCGCCATGACCACACTGATATCGGTGGCCCGGGACTCCGCCGGCGTTGTGCGCGTAACGATCGATCACGCGGCCAAGGCGAACTCCCTGTCCACCCCGCTGATGCAGCAACTGATAGACGCCCTCGGAACCGTCGCGGCGGATCCGTCAGCGCGCGCGGTGGTGGTGACCGGCGCCGGCGGGAAGTCCTTCATCGGCGGCGCGAACGTGGACGAGATGGCGGCGGTGGATACGGAGGGCGCCCGGGCTTTTATCACCTTGGTGCACCGGACCTGCGATGCGGTCCGGCGCGTCCCCGTCCCCACGATCGCACGGGTCGATGGGTACACACTGGGGGCGGGACTCGAGTTCGCTGCGGCGTGCGACCTGCGCATCGCCTCCGAAGCGTCGGTCTTCTCCATGCCGGAAGTGCGGCTGGGGATCCCCTCCGTGGTCGAGGCGGTCCTGCTGCCGCGCCTTATCGGCTGGGGCAAGACGCGAATGCTGCTGCTCACCGGCCGGTCGATCGATGCGGCCACCGCCCTAGACTGGGGGCTCGTCGAGGAAGTCGTGCCGAAAGCGGGACTCGACGCCGCGGTCGACAGGTGCCTCGGGGACATACTCGCCAGCGGCCCCCAGGCGGTGAGGCTGCAAAAGCGGCTGATCAACTCCTGGATGGATCGCCCGACGGATGCGGCGATCGCCGAGAGCATCGGGGAATTCGCCGCCGCCTGCGAAGGTGTCGAGCGATTCGAGCGGATGGCGGCACACCTCGAGGCACGGAGGGCCTCGAAGAAGCGCGCCTGACCGGAACATCGGCGGACAAACCCGAAGCACAAAAGAAAAAAGCCCCGAAGACTCAGTCTTCGGGGCTTTCTCTTGTATGGCCTGGCGGTAACCTACTTTCGCATACGCAATTGCACACTATCATCGGCGCAAACTCGTTTCACGGTCCTGTTCGGGATGGGAAGGTGTGGTTCCAAGCTGCTATAGCCGCCAGATTGGCTCTGGACTCGACACGTCGCACGCATGGCGGACGACGGTCAGTCGCGATTCGGGAGAAGTAAAGCTCTGGGTGGTTCACAAGCGCCCACCGGACGCACACGCCTTCAGCGGTGCTCACGGTTATAGGGTCAAGCCACACGGGCAATTAGTACTGGTTAGCTCAAGGCCTTACAGCCCTTGCACACCCAGCCTATCAACGTCCTGGTCTAGGACGACCCTTTAGGGAGGTCAAGCCTCCGGGAAGTCTCATCTCAAGGCAGGTTTCCCGCTTAGATGCTTTCAGCGGTTATCCTTTCCGCACATAGCTACCCGGCGATGCCACTGGCGTGACAACCGGTACACCAGAGGTGCGTCCACTCCGGTCCTCTCGTACTAGGAGCAGCCCCCTTCAAACTTCCAACGCCCACGGCAGATAGGGACCAAACTGTCTCACGACGTTTTAAACCCAGCTCACGTACCACTTTAAATGGCGAACAGCCATACCCTTGGGACCGGCTACAGCCCCAGGATGTGATGAGCCGACATCGAGGTGCCAAACTCCCCCGTCGATATGAACTCTTGGGAGGAATCAGCCTGTTATCCCCGGCGTACCTTTTATCCGTTGAGCGATGGCCCTTCCATACAGAACCACCGGATCACTATGACCTGCTTTCGCACCTGCTCGACTTGTCAGTCTCGCAGTCAAGCACGCTTTTGCCATTGCACTTTAAAGCACGATTTCCGACCGTGCCAAGCGTACCTTCGTACTCCTCCGTTACTCTTTGGGAGGAGACCGCCCCAGTCAAACTGCCTACCATGCACGGTCCCCGATCCAGATAATGGACCTAGGTTAGAACCGCAAACAAATCAGGCTGGTATTTCAACGTTGGCTCCATGAGAGCTAGCGCCCCCACTTCAAAGCCTCCCAGCTATCCTACACAGATCGGTTCACAGTCCAATGCAAAGCTACAGTAAAGGTGCACGGGGTCTTTCCGTCTAGCCGCGGGTAGATTGCATCATCACAAACATTTCAACTTCGCTGAGTCTCAGGAGGAGACAGTGTGGCCATCGTTACGCCATTCGTGCAGGTCGGAACTTACCCGACAAGGAATTTCGCTACCTTAGGACCGTTATAGTTACGGCCGCCGTTTACCGGGGCTTCAATCAAGAGCTTGCACCCCATCATTTAACCTTCCGGCACCGGGCAGGCGTCACACCCTATACATCCACTTTCGTGTTAGCAGAGTGCTGTGTTTTTAATAAACAGTCGCAGCCACCGATTTTTTGCAACCTCATTGGGCTCCATCCGCGAGGGACTTCACCTACTAAAGGCACACCTTCTTCCGAAGTTACGGTGTCAATTTGCCGAGTTCCTTCTCCTGAGTTCTCTCAAGCGCCTGAGAATATTCATCTCGCCCACCAGTGTCGGTTTGCGGTACGGTCCCACTGTGACTGAAGCTTAGGGGCTTTTCTTGGAAGCAGGGTATCTGTCGCTTCGCGTCCAAAAGGACACTCGTTATCACGCCTCAGCTAAGCCATCCGGATTTGCCTGGACAGCACGCCTACACGCTTGAACCGGGACGTCCAACACCCGGCCGACATAACCTTCTCCGTCCCCCCATCGCATCACAGCGAGGTACAGGAATATTGACCTGTTTCCCATCGACTACGCGTTTCCGCCTCGTCTTAGGGGCCGACTCACCCTGCGCCGATGAACGTGGCGCAGGAAACCTTGGGCTTACGGCGAGGGAGCTTTTCACTCCCTTTAACGCTACTCATGTCAGCATTCGCACTTCCGATACCTCCAGCAGGGTTCACACCCCACCTTCGCAGGCCTACGGAACGCTCTCCTACCATGCACATTGCTGTGCATCCGCAGCTTCGGTTGCTAGCTTGAGCCCCGTTACATCTTCCGCGCAGGACGACTCGATCAGTGAGCTATTACGCTTTCTTTAAAGGATGGCTGCTTCTAAGCCAACCTCCTGACTGTTTTAGCCTTCCCACTTCGTTTGCCACTTAGCTAGCTATTAGGGACCTTAGCTGGCGGTCTGGGTTGTTTCCCTCTCGAGTCCGGACGTTAGCACCCGGTGCTCTGTCTCCCGTGAAATCACTTATCGGTATTCGGAGTTTGCAATGGTTTGGTAAGTCGCCATGACCCCCTAGCCATAACAGTGCTCTACCCCCGACGGTGTATCACGAGGCACTACCTCAATAGTTTTCGGAGAGAACCAGCTATTTCCAGATTTGTTTAGCCTTTCACCCCTATCCACAGCTCATCCGCTACTTTTGCAACAGTAGTCGGTTCGGCCCTCCAGCTGGTGTTACCCAACCTTCAGCCTGGCCATGGATAGATCATCTGGTTTCGGGTCTACAACCAGCAACTGAATCGCCCTGTTCGGACTCGCTTTCGCTACGCCTTCCCTATGCGGTTAAGCTTGCTACTGATCGTAAGTCGCTGACCCATTATACAAAAGGTACGCAGTCACCCCTTGCGAGGCTCCTACTTTTTGTATGCATGCGGTTTCAGGATCTATTTCACTCCCCTCCCGGGGTTCTTTTCACCTTTCCCTCACGGTACTGGTTCACTATCGGTCGACAACGAGTATTTAGCCTTGGAGGATGGTCCCCCCATCTTCAGACAGGATTCCACGTGTCCCGCCCTACTTGTCCCAAACTTAGTTCCACTACGTATCTGTCGCGTACGGGGCTATCACCCGCTATGGCCAGACTTTCCAGACTGTTCTGCTAGAAACGTAGCTAAAGATTGGAGGCTGATCCGATTTCGCTCGCCACTACTTTCGGAATCTCGGTTGATTTCTGTTCCTCTCCCTACTGAGATGTTTCAGTTCAGGAGGTTCGCTTGCACCCGCCTATGAATTCAGCGGAGCATGACCATTGCTGGCCGGGTTTCCCCATTCGGAAATCTTCGGATCAAAGCTTGCTTGCCAGCTCCCCGAAGCTTATCGCAGGCTGCAACGTCCTTCATCGCCTGTTGTCGCCAAGGCATCCACCACATGCACTTATTCACTTGACCCTATAACCCTGAACACT
>CBDIHI010000008.1:197500-296043 GCA_965279075.1 Burkholderiales bacterium
CGCAGCAAGTTTATTACCGGAATACCCTCAATCCGGGGTCGCTCCCGTCGCACGGATGACCTTGCCCCATTTCTCGATCTCGGCATGCTGGAAACGACGAAATTCCTGTGCCGTGCTTGCGACCACCTCGAATCCCTGTCCCGAAAGGATTTTCCGGGCTTCCGGCTCCTTCAGGATGCGCTGTGTCTCGGCCGAAAGCCGGTCGATGACATCCTGAGGCGTCTTCGCGGGCGCAAGCAGGCCGATCCAGGAGAGCGACTCCAGCTGCGGAAAGCCCAGTTCGGCCACGCTGGGGATGTCAGGCGCCTGCTCGCTGCGCCTGGCTGCTGTGACCGCGAGCGCCCTTATCTTTCCGGATTTGACATGCGGCAGCAGGATCGGCGCAATCGCAAACATGGCCTGTATGTTTCCACCCAGCAAATCGGTGACCGCCTGCGGAAACCCCCGGTACGGGATGTGGACGGTAAACACCTTCGCATCGGCTTTGAGCAGTTCCATGGTCAGGTGCGAAGCGCTTCCGCTACCTGCGGATCCGTACGAGAGCCTTCCCGGGTTCCTGCTCAAGTACTCGAGAAACTCCCTGAAGGAATTTACCGGCACCGAAGGGCTGACGACCAGGAGCTGCGGCGCGTACGCCATCAGAGAGACCGTGGAAAGATCACGCTCCGGATCGTAAGGCAGATTGGGATACAGGGCCTTGTTGGTAGCTACCGCGGCATTTGTGCTAACGAGCAGCGTGTACCCGTCCGCAGGGGATTTCGCCGCGAGGTCGGCGCCGACGTTGCCGCCCGCACCAGCCCGGTTCTCGACCACGAAAGGTTGCCCAAGGGCCTCCTGCAGCCGAGGCGATACGACGCGCGCAACTGTATCCGGCGTGCTTCCGGGTGGAAAGGTGACGATGACCTTCACGGGGCGGGACGGATACTTCTGAGCAAGCGATGGCGCCATCGCGCACAGGGCGCACAGCGCAAACGCAAACACGGGTAACCTTTTCAGCAATTGAGCCTCCACTTTTATGCGGGACGATTCCGACCTACCGTACCCGCGTTCCCGTTAAATCCTCTCGGTTTCCCCCTGGCGCGGCTGCCATACCATCAGGCGCTTTTCGACGAGGCCGACCAGATAGTCGAGCATGAGCGCAAACGCAGTCAGAACAAGGATCCCTGCAAAAACGGTATTGATGTCGAATGTTCCCTCGGCCTGAAGTATCAGGTAGCCAACGCCGCGCGACGATCCGAGGTACTCGCCAACCACCGCCCCAACGAACGCAAGGCCGACGGAGTTGTGCAGACTCGCGAACACCCAGCTCATTGCACTGGGGACGTAGACATGGCGCAGGAGTTGCCTTGGGGTTGCGCCCAGGATGCGCGCGTTCGCAAGCACCGTGGGGCTGACTTCCCGCACGCCCTGGTAGACGTTGAAGAACACGATGAAGAACACCAAGGTGACGCCCAGCGCGACCTTTGAGGCGATATCCAGGCCGAACCACACGCTGAATATAGGCGCGAGAATTACTCGCGGCATTGAGTTGAGTGCCTTGATATACGGATCGCAGAGGGCCGACGCAACCGGATTCAGGGCAAGCCACAGCCCGATGACCAGCCCTGACATGGTACCAATCACAAATGCGAGAAATGTTTCCCAGAGCGTCACCCAGAGATGCTCGTAGATCGCTCCCGAGTAGAACCAGTCCCAGACCCTGCCAAGGACCTTGAGCGGCTCACCGAAAAAGAAAGCCGCCTTGTTGGCGTCGTCGAAATACACGGGTGGAACAAGGCCCGGGACCGTCAGGACGTGCCAAATAGCGAAAAACACGAGAAGCATGCCGACCTGCCACAGGCGCAGATTGCCCTGCCTGGGCCGCACCTTGTCCCACACTCCCCTATTGGATCCGGGTTCGCGCATAGCCCTTGAGCACCTCGTCCTTCATTGCGTGCCAGATCTTCGTATGCAATTCGACGAATCTCGGTGTCAGCCGGATTTCGGCAACATCACGGGGCCGCGGGAGGTCGATCGAATACTCGCCGATCGGCTGCGTCCCCGGCCCTGCTGAGAGCACGACGACCCTGTCCGAAAGCGAAATCGCCTCTTCCAGGTCGTGGGTAATGAATACGACCGATTTCCGGTTGGCCGACCACAGGTCTAGCAGCTCGTTCTCCATCAGTTGCCGGGTCTGGATGTCGAGCGCCGAAAACGGCTCATCCATCAGGAGGATCTGCGGGTCGAGAATCAGAGTTTGCGCCAGGGCCACACGCTTGCGCATCCCGCCCGAAAGCTGGTGCGGATATCTGTGGCCATGACCGGCCAGCCCTACCCGCGCCAACCAGTCCTCACCACGCGATACCGCTTCTGCACGCACAACGCCGCGAAATTCAAGGCCGGCCGTGACGTTCTCCAGCGCAGTCCGCCACGGCATCAGGGCTTCGGTCTGGAACAGGTAGCCGGCGCGGCGATTGAGGCCGTCCAGCGGTTCGCCAAAAACCTTCACGCTCCCGGCAGAAGGTTCCAGCAACCCGACGGCGATGTTCAGCAGGGTGGACTTGCCGCAGCCGGTCGGCCCAACGACCGAGACAAACTCGCCCGGCGCAACAACCAGCGTGGCGTCCTTGACCGCCGTATAGCGGCTGTCCTTCGCGTCGCGCGCCGCGAACGTTACGGTAATGTTTTCCAGCGCCAGCGCGGGCACACCGTGCGAGGGCATGCGCCTTACTTCTTCTTCGAATACTTCGCAAACGCCTTCTTCGCAAACTCGTTGGTGTAGGTCTCACCAAGCTTGATTTTATCCGGAGTAATTTTCGGATTGAAGGACGCAAGCGCTTTAAGCGTCGTCTTCGCGCCCGCCTCCGACATCATGCCGTCCTTCGAATACGCGGTCTTCACGTTGTTGAATGCGAACAGATACATCGCCTTGTTGCCGAGGAGGTACTCCTCCGGTACGGTCGCCAGCACCTGCTGCGGCGTCGCATCCTGCAACCAGATCAGTGCGCGAACCATCGCATTCGTGAGCGCCTGCACTGTGTTCGGGTTCTTCTTGACGAATTCCACCGGTGAATAAAGGCTCGCTGCCGGCATCGGCCCGCCGAAGATTTTCTCCGTCCCCTCCGGCGTGCGCGTCTCGGCGATGACCCTGACCTTGCCCTCTTTTTCGAGGATGGTGACCGCCGGGTCCGTCTGGGACACGACATCGACACGACCCTGGTCAACCGCGGCGATCACGGTGGAACCGGCACCGATTCCGATGATCGAGGCGTCGGTCGGCTTCAGGCCGCCCTGGGCCAGCAGGAAATTCGCGACCATGTTGGTGCTGGAGCCAGGGGCGCTTACGCCTATGCGCATGCCCTTGAGGTCCTTGGGAGACTTGTAGTTCGCGGCCTTCGAAGTCACGATTGCGACGGAAATCTGCGGCGCGGCCCCCGACAGCACGAACGAAACGAAATGCAGCCCGTTCGACTGCATGTTGATCGTGTGCTCGTACGCGCCGGAGACGACATCCGCGCTTCCGCCCACCACCGCCTGCAGCGAGCGCGAGCCGCCGGGGAAGTCGCTGATGCGGACATTCAGCCCCTCGTCCTTGAAATACCCCAGTCGCTCGGCCAGCGTCAGCGGCAGGTAGTAAAGCGCCGATTTGCCGCCGATCGCAATGTGTACGTCCGGCTTCTCGATCTGTGCCTGCGCGCCACTCGAGAACGCAAAGACCGCAGCGGCGGCCACCAATCGGATCGCTGCGGATGCTGCATTTGAGATTTTAGATTTCACGGGCCCCTCCTCCTTGTTTCGACTTATTCTACAGCGCGCGCCTCTCCATGAGGGCCTGCGACAGTGTTCCGGCATCGACGTATTCCAGTTCGCCACCGAGCGGGACGCCACGCGCAATCCGGCTGACCCTGATTCCGCGGCTGCGCAGCATTTCGGCAATGTAATGCGCAGTGGCCTCGCCTTCGTTGGTGAAATTCGTGGCGAGGATCACCTCCTGCACTTCGCCGTCGGTTGCGCGCGCCAGCAACCGGTCCAGGCCGATGTCCCGCGGACCCACGCCGTCCAGCGGTGACAGGCGCCCCATCAGCACGAAGTACATGCCCGAATACGAGGACGTCTGCTCGACCATCGCAAGGTCGGCGGGGGTCTCCACCACGCACAACTGCGCGGTATCGCGGCGCTGGGATGAGCAGAGGCTGCAGAGTTCGCCCTCGGTGAAGTTGTTGCACTTCGAGCAATGCCGCACGGTCGCCAGCGCATGCCTGAGAGACAGGGCCAGCTGGTCGGCGCCCGCACGGTCGCGCTGGAGGAGTTGGTAGGCCATCCGCTGGGCCGACTTGGGGCCCACGCCGGGCAGCACGCGCAATGCCTCGACCAGCCTTTCCAGGCCCTGGACCGGCCCGACAGGGTCTTTCATGACGCCGGGCTCAGAACGGCAGCTTGAGGCCTGGAGGCAATCCCATGCCGGCCGTCACACTGCCCATCTTTTCGGCTATCTTTGCCTCGACCTTGCGCGCCGCGTCATTGAATGCAGCCGCCACGAGGTCCTCGAGCATCTCCTTGTCGTCACCGACCAGGGACGGGTCGATCGTCACCCGCTTCACGTCGTGCTTGCATGTCATCTGCACCTTCACCATGCCTGCGCCTGCTTGACCTTCGACTTCGAGCGAAGCGAGCTGGTCCTGCATCTTCTGCATGTTCTCCTGCATCGCCTGCGCCTGCTTCATCAGCTGGCCGATGTTGCCTCTCATGGCTTTCTCCTAGGATCCCTTGGGGGTCGCATTGATGGTCTTGTCGATCACGGTCGCATCGAAGATGTCGACGAGGTCGCGCACGAACGGGTCGCCGTGCACGGCATCGGCGGCCTTTGCCTGCCGCACATTGCGCTCGCCCTGTTCGATAGCGGCCACCGTTCTGCCCTGAACCTCTCCTGCCGTCACTCTGAGCGTGATTGTCCCGCCGAACCGCTGCGTCAGCGCCGCCTTCAGCTTGTCCGTGTAGGTCTTCTCTGCGAGATAAGCCATCGACTTGGGCACGCACAGGTCGAACTGACCACCTTCCTGCCTCTGCAACTCGGAGTGCTCGGCGAGCAGCTTCACCGTACCTCCAAGCTGGAGCGCGCGTGCCAGAGCGGGCCAGTCCCCGTCAAACGCCGTGCCCGGCAGGACAACGGTCGCATCCGGGCGGGCCGACGTCGGCGAATGTCTCACAGGAGCGGCAGCCGGCCTTGCGGGTGCGGCGCCGGCTTTTGCCGCGGGGAGCGAAACCGCACCAAGCGGAGTACCCGCCCCGGCGTCGGGCCGGAACGCCAGCATGCGTAAGAGCGTCATTGCGAAACCGGAGTGTTCATCCGGCGCCAGTTGCAGGTCCTGACGGCCCTGCACCGCAATCTGGTAGTAAAGCTGGATTTCCTCGGCAGCCATCTGCCCCGCAAAGCGCACTATTCGATCGCGCTCCGGTACGTCGGCGTCGAGGGCGGCCGGCACGGTCTTCGCCAGAGCGACCCGGAGAAGCAGGCTGGCAAGGTCGGCCAGCGCCGCGTCGAAAGACAGGCTGCGTACCAGCATTTCTTCGGCAACGGCCATCAGGTCTTCGGCCCGGCCATCGACGAGCGCATCGAGGGCGCGCAACAGGTAGGTTTCATCGACGGCCCCCAGCATCTCGCGCACATTGCCACCCGTCACGTTGCCAGCGCCGTGGGCAATCGCCTGGTCGAGCAGGGACAAGCCGTCACGCATGCTGCCGGAGGCGGCACGCGCCAAGGGCGCCAACGCATCCCGCTCGAAGGGAATTCCCTCGGCGTCCAGCAGCCTGGCAAGGTGCTCGACGATCGAACCCTGGGGCATCTGCTTCAGGTTGAACTGCAGGCAGCGGCTCAGCACCGTCACGGGAATCTTCTGCGGATCGGTCGTTGCAAGGATGAACTTGAGATGCTCGGGCGGCTCTTCCAGCGTCTTCAGCATCGCATTGAAGGCCGAATTCGAAAGCATGTGAACTTCGTCGATCACATACACCTTGAACCGCCCCCGCGACGGCGCGTACTGGGCGGTGTCGAGAAGTTGCCGCATCTCGTCGACCTTGGTATTGGTCGCGGCATCCACCTCGAGGAGGTCAACGAATCGTCCGCCATCGATCTCGATGCAAGCACTGCACTTGCCACACGGCTCGGGCGTGATGCCGGCCTCGCAGTTCAGGCATTTGGCGAGGATACGAGCGATCGTGGTTTTGCCAACGCCGCGGGTGCCTGTAAAGAGATAGGCATGGTGCAGGCGCTGCTGTTCGAGCGCATGCCTGAGCGCCTTGACGACATGCTCCTGGCCGACCAGCGTCGAAAAACTACGCGGCCGGTACTTGCGCGCCAATACGAGGTAAGTCATGCGCAGATTCTACAGCGCGATGGGACGGTTGATTTCCCGAGGTGGGAGGTCCGAGGAGGGAGGGTCCGCCGGGACCCTCCCTCTACTCGTCACGATGGGTGGCGAGCCTTGTCCCCGGCACTTGCGGTATGTAGCTGTGGCTGCTTCCTTCCGGACCTGACCAGGTTCACCACGCCGCAATGCGGGGGGGCCCGCCTTTGGACGTTACGCCCGGTCCGCACGACCGGGAAAATATGTGGCGGAGAGAATGGGATTCGAACCCATGATACGGATTAACGTATACACGCTTTCCAAGCGTGCGCCTTCAGCCGCTCGGCCATCTCTCCGTTTTACTGCCTGAATCCGATACTCTGGAGCGGAAACGGAGTCTACCAGAACCCGCGGCCCGCCTCACAGCGCGCCGATCCCGGCGCCGAATGCACCAGCGAAAGTTGAAATCACCAGAAACAGCATGATTGCGAGCGCAGTGTACTCGGCAGATTCCCCCGGCTTCGCCCCCAGCACCTTCCCGACCCCGCCATACAGCAGATACAGGGCGTGCAGCCCCGCAATCATCAGAGAGAAAGCCATGTCCGGCAACACCAGCACCACGCTCGCCAGGAATACCGGGGAACTGCTATAGGCCGCGACCTGGACCGCGCGGGGCCAGTCGCGATTGTCGACAAACATGGGCGCCAGGGCATACAGGGCGAAGGCCAGCGAGCCCACCGAAATCACGCATCCGGCAAGGGTCCTGAGCCCGGCGAGCACCAGCGGGGGGAACCACCCGGCGGCATCCAGCCCGGGAACGTGGTGCTCCCCGGACAAGGCCAGGCCGATCGACCAGCACACCGCCGGGATGGACGATAGGGGCAGTATGAAATACGCAAGCACCCGTATCTGATCGGGCGACTCCTTCCCAACTTCATCCCATTCGGTTCCCGGGGAGGTTGTAATCCGTACGGCGCGCTTGAACGCCCGGCGCACCGCTTCAGCCTGTGACTGCCGCGAAATACAGGCGGATCTTCAGGACAATCAGCACGGCTTCAATCACCAGCAGCAAGAACAAGGCGAGGAATCCGATATGCGCGTCCACGATGAAGCGTGGCGCGACAAACCGCGTGGCTTTCATGATCGGTGCAGTCACCGTCTTAAGCAGCGAATAGACGAAATTCTGGTCTCGCCGCGCACCGGCCAGCACAAACAGCGCCCCCTGGCCGATCAGCGCCATCAGCGCCACCTCGTTAAGGCCCTTGAGGATCACGACCAGCTGGTAGGTCATTCTGCTTTCACGGTCGAAGGCGCCCGGGTGGCGCGCACGAGGTGTTGCGTGAGCTTCGGATCAAATCGGTTCAGGTGCTCGATCACTTCCTGCAGCTTGGTGCGCCGGTCGAGTGTGTGATACGCCATCCCCAGCTCATACCAGGCGTAACCGTTCATGGGCTGGAGCTCGGCCGCACGCTCCAGCGCTTCGGCGGACTCCTCATGCCTCTTCAGAGAGCCGAGCGCCAGTCCCAGCCCGTACCAAGCCCTGTCGAGCTTCTGGTTGAGTCCCAGTGCACGCCGGAAGGCCGCTATCGCAGGCTCGTACTCCTTCAAAAGATGATGCACGTAGCCCAGGTTGAAAAGGATCACCGCATCGTCGGGCTTGGCCTCAAGCACGCGACGAAACTCCCCGATTGCAAGGCGGTGCCGTCCCAGCGTACCGTACATGTAACCCAGCAAGGCAGTGGCCCGGACGTTGCCGGGGTCGATTCGCTGCGCCGTCTGCAGGTCCTCGATCGCGCGCTCGTTGCGCCCCGCAAGGGCAAACAACCGGGATCGCATGCAGAGCCACCAAGGTTCGAATTTCATATCTGCGCACTTTAGCAAAAGGCGGGGGCACAAAAAAGCAGAGCCCGCCGAAGCGGGCTCTGCCGGGATACTACTGCTTGGCGATCAGACCGCCTGCGTGTCGATATCACCTTTCAGGTGGGGATAGCGGACGTGGTCGACCAGTTCCTGCACGGACTTGGAGGGCTCGGGCGTCAGCAGGCTCACCACGATGATCGTGATGATCCCGATGGGCACGCCGAACACGCCAGCCGAGATCGGCGCCATGTTGAACCACTGGTTCGCGGCTACCCCGCCGAAGAACGGATAGGTCATGACCATGTAGTACATGCAGATCCCAAGGCCTGCGGCCATGCCGACGATCGCGCCCCACTTATTGGCACGCCGCCAGAACACGCCGAGAACGAGCGCAGGGAAGAAGGCTGAGGCCGCAAGCGAGAACGCCGCACCGACCAGGAACAGGATGTCCCCGGGCTTCAGCGAAGTCACGTAAGCGGCCGTCAGCGCCACGACCACCAGCAGCGCCTTCGACACCGAGACCCGGCGCGCCGTCGAAGCACTGGGGTCCAGCATCTTGTAGTACAGGTCATGCGACAGGGCGTTGGCAATGGTCAGCAGCAGGCCGTCCGCGGTCGACAGCGCCGCAGCCAGACCGCCCGCTGCGACCAGTCCGGACACCACATAAGGCAGCCCCGCGATCTCAGGGGTGGCCAGCACGATGATGTCGCCGCCCAGCACGATCTCAGCGAGCTGCACTATGCCGTCCTTGTTGATGTCTACGATGGATAGCAGGGATGGATCGACCTTCGCCCAGTTCGCCGCCCAACGTGGCAAATCGGCGAAGTTGCTGCCCACCAGGAAGTAGTAGACGTCGTACTTCGCGAGAACCGCCAGCGACGGCGCGGTGAAGTAAAGAAGGAAGATGAAGAACAGCGACCAGAACACAGACTGGCGCGCCTGACGCACACTCGGCGTCGTGTAATAGCGCATAAGGATGTGCGGCAACGCAGCGGTCCCGAACATCATGCAGAACACTATCCCGAGGAAGTTGTTGCGCGCAATGCTGCGGGCGTTCTCGTCCTTGCCGGGGAAAGGCTCGGCATGTGGCCGCGGAGGCGCCGCGCGGGCGGCCAACCCCTTGTCCTTGTTCCACTGGGACTTGGCTGCTTCCGCGTCCTTGGGATAGCCTGCAAGTGCCTTCTCTGCGGCCTCGACTTTGTCAGCCGGCGCATTGTCGGCCTTGAGCTTGGCGACATTCCCCTCCAGGTCGGCCTTGCCCTTGGCATACGCACCGGCAGGATCCTTAAGGCCTGCATTGGCAGCATCGGCGCGCGCCTTGAAGATCCCGCGTACTTCGAGTTCCTTGGGATCGTTGGTCAGCTGCTTCTCCTTTTCGGTCACCTTCTGCAACACCTGCCCGTAGGCCAGCTGCGGGATGGGGTTGCCCGTGTACTTCACGGACAACCAGACCACAGGAGTCAAGTAGGCGATGATCAGGATGATGTACTGCGCCACCTGGGTCCAAGTCACGGCACGCATTCCGCCGAGGAAAGAGCACACAAGGATGCCGCCGAGGCCGACAAACACACCGACTCCGAACTCCAGGCCGGTGAACCGGCTCGTGATCAGCCCAACGCCGTATATCTGCGCCACGACATACGTGAACGAGCACAGGATCGCTGCAAAGATGCCGACCGTACGAACGATATTGCCGCCGTAGCGCTCGCCCAGGAAGTCCGGAATCGTGAACTGGCCAAATTTGCGCAGGTATGGGGCCAGGAACAATGCGACAAGCACGTAGCCGCCGGTCCAGCCCATCACGAAGGCCAGGCCGTCGAAGCCCGACAGGTACAGCGTACCCGCCATGCCTATGAAGGAAGCAGCGCTCATCCAGTCAGCGCCGGTCGCCATGCCGTTGAAGAATGCAGGCACGCGCCGTCCGGCCACGTAATATTCGGCGGCGTCCACCGTACGGCTCATGATTCCGATGCCGGCATATAGCGCGATGGTGGCAAACAGGAAGCAGTAGCCGATCCACTGGCGCGTCATCCCCATCTGCTCGGCGATTGCAAGCAGTGCCAGGAAAATCAGGAATCCGCCTGTATAGAAGGTGTAGTACTTCTTGAGCTGCGCCTTAAAAGCCTTGTGACCCATCACGTCGGCATTCATTCGTCATCCCCCTCTTGCACGCCGTACTCGATATCGAGCTTGTTCATGTAGTGCTGGTAATACCAGATGATCGCAACGTAGATCGCCAGCGACCCTTGCGCAGACATGTAGAAGCCGAGCGGGAAACCGAAAATTACTATGGAGTTCAGTTCGCGTGCATACCAGCCTTCGACGAACGTCACCACGAACCAGATGAACAGCAATATTGTCGTGACCACCAGGTTCCTGTGCCAGTACTCATGGTGCTTCTGGGTCAACTCCATAGGACTCCTCCCTATTTGCCGGATCGAATAAGACTGTCTTGTTTTTATGCCCGCATGGACGGGCCTGTCCGGACGAAAGATATTTGCATACTCTTACGTGAGACTTACGATGCGCAGGTTGCGATAGGTTGTGCATCGCACAATCTCTTAATAGCAAATCTTGGATGCCTCCCGCGCTGCACAACGCGGGATTTGCTAGACTTTCCCAAGGGGGAAGGAATGCACATATTGCTCGCTGAGGATGATCCGAGCGTCGCCGAAGCCGTCGTCCGTGCGCTGAGAAAATCGGGCTACGCCGTCGACCAGGTACGCGATGGCGTAGCGGCCGATGCCGCCTTGGAAGCGAACGAATTCGACCTGCTGATCCTCGACATCGGCCTTCCCAAGAAATCCGGCCTCGACGTCCTCAAGCGCCTGCGTTCGCGCAAGTCGGCCATTCCAGTCCTGATCCTGACCGCGCTCGACAGCGCAGCCGATTTGGTTGCCGGGTTGGATGCGGGCGCGGACGACTACCTGGCGAAGCCGTTCGAACTGGCAGTACTCGAAGCGCGCGTGCGTGCGTTGATGCGGCGCGGCATGGCTGGCGGCCCGCCGGTAATCAGCCACGGCCCCCTTACCTACGACCAGACCGGCCACGTGGCGCGGCTGAACGGCGAGCCGATCGAACTTTCCGCGCGCGAACTGGGACTCCTCGAGATCCTGCTCAGCCGTGCAGGTCGACTCGTCTCGAAGGACCAGCTGGTCAATCACCTGTGCGAATGGGGCGAGGAAGTCTCGGGCAACGCAATCGAAGTCTATGTGCACCGCCTCAGGCGCAAGCTGGAGCCCGACGGCGTTCGCATTGCGACCGTGCGGGGGCTGGGCTACCGGCTGGAAAAGCACGAAATCGCCTGATCCACCGCCCCACGGCCGGATCAGGCGGCAGGTCGGGCCGGCAGCGTGAAGGAAAAGCAGGCGCCCTGCCCGAACCTGCTCTCGACCCACATCCGGCCGCCGAAGTGCATGACGATCTGCCGGCTGATGTGCAGGCCCAGGCCACTGCCTTGCGGCTTCTCCGCGGGTGAATCCCCGGCCTGGTAGAACTTGCTGAACACGGCCTCGTGGTCCTGCGCGCGGATGCCGCGCCCGTTGTCGCGGACGTCCACCCGCAGGGCGCCGCCCTTCTCCACCAGTGCTATGTCTATCCTGCCATCCTCCGCGTCGCAGAATTTTGCGGCGTTGGACAGCAGGTTGAGCATCACCTGAATCATCCGGTCAAGGTCCGCCGTCACCAAGGGGACGCGTTCCGGGAAGCGCGCCACGACGCGGATACTCCTTTCCTTGAACAACTGGTCCATTGCGGCGAGGGTATCCGAGACGACCTCTTTCATGTCGACCCGCGATTCGACCCAATCGGCTTTGCCCGATTCGATCCTCGCCAGGTCGAGTACCTGGTTGATGAGGCGGGTCAAACGCTCGGCCTCCTTGGTGATGATGCCCAGGAACCTCCTGCGCTGGTCGATCGCAAGGTCGGGCTCGTCGAGCAGGATCTCGGTAAAAGCCCGGATCGAGGTCAGCGGCGTGCGCAGTTCGTGGGTCACGGTGGACACGAACTCGTTCTTAAGCGTGTCGAGTTCCTTCAGCCGCTCGTTCGCCTGCATCAGTTCGGCCGTGGCGGCCTCGAGTTCGCGCGACTTCTGTTCGAGCCTGTGGCTGTAGACAACCACCTGCGAAGCCTCGTCGAGGATCTCCCTCACCTCGTCCAAGGTGGGCGCTACCTCGGTGACCACCGAGGCCACCATCACCCGCGCGGAAGCCGCGCCGATGGCGCCGCCGAGTTGCACCTCCACGAAATGCACCAGTTCGGCGTCGGCAATGAGGGGATCTGCCGGCCAGCGCAATCCCTTGGCCGCCGCGTACTCGCCGAACGCGCTATCCGCCGGCCCGGTGCCGAGGAAGCGGGCCAGGAGGTTGTAAAGGTCCGTGACTGATGCCGTGCCTCGCCAGAATCGCGCGCCCCCACCCTCCCGGGTCTGCCTGAACACGTCCACGAACAGGACCGCCTGCCGGTGCTCGTCGGCGCTTGGCGAGCGCAGCAGTGACACGCCTACGAATGCACCGATGTTGGCGACCATGCTCCAGATCATCGCGTGCGTTATCTGGTCGAGGCCCGAGAGGCCGAACAACTGCTGCGGCCGGAGCAGTGCGATCCCGAACGGCCCGAGTTCGAGCAACCCGATCGGCACCCAACCCGAGCGCGCGATGGCGGGAAGCAGGAGCGTATAGGACCAGACCGCGAAACCTGCGACCAGCCCCCCAAGCGCGCCGAGTCGAGTGCCTCCCTTCCAGAATATGCCCCCGAGGACCACCGGCGCGAACTGCGCGACCGCGGCGAACGAGATCAGGCCGATCGAGACGAGCGCGTAGGCTTCGCCCGCGAGCTTGAAGTAGAGGTAGCCCAGCAGGAGGATCAGGACGATCGCGCCACGGCGGATGGTCAACAACAGACCGGTGAGGTCGCGGCGCTCGTTCAGGCGCAGCCCGCGCATCCGCAGCAGCACGGGCATGACGAGGTCGTTGCAGACCATGGTCGAGAGGGCGATCGTTTCCACGATGACCATGCCGGTCGCCGCAGACAGGCCGCCCACGAAAACGAACAACGCGAGGAACTCCTGCTTCTCCGCCATCGGCAGCGTGAGTACGAAAGTGTCGGCGTCCACGCTTCCGTCCGGGAACCTCAACAGCCCGCCGAACGCGATCGGAAGCACGAAGACGTTGATCGCGAGCATGTAAAGCGGGAACAGCCAGATCGCCTTGTTAAGGTGCTTTTCGTCCACGTTCTCTATCACAGTCATCTGGAACTGCCGGGGCAGGAACATGATGGCCATCATCGACAGGATCGTGAGCCAGGCCCAGCTCGCGTAGCCGCCGGCCACGCCGTCGAAGGGCGTCATCATCGCGCGCAGCTTGGGCTCGGCCGCTGCGCGCGCGAACAGGTCCCCGAAGCCGTCATAGATTCCGAACGTGACGAAAACACCCACTGCCACGAACGCCAGCAGCTTGACCATGGACTCGAACGCGATTGCAGCCACCAGTCCCGGATGATGCTCGGTGGCGTCAAGGTGGCGGGTGCCGAACGCGATGGTGAATGCGGCGAGAATCAGCGCCACCCATAGTGCCGTATCCCCGCGCACCGCGACGGCGCCGATCACGTCGGGCATGATGATCTCCGGGTACTGCACGAGGATCGTGACGCTGCTGGATACTGCCTTCAGTTGCAGCGAGATGTACGGCAGGATGCCGATCACCGCGATCACCGTCACGATTCCACCCAGCATCGCACTCTTGCCGTAGCGGGATGCGACGAAGTCAGCAAGCGACGTGATGCGATTCTCCTTGGATATCCGCAGGATCTTTCGCATCACCACCCACCAGAGCCCTATCATCAGCGTCGGCCCGATATACGTCGGCAGGAATCCGACCCCGTCGCTGGCCGCGCGGCCGACGCTGCCGTAGAAGGTCCAGGCCGTGGCGTACACCGCGAGCGAAAGGCTGTAGATGTAGGGGCTCGAGATTACCGAGCGGCCGGCATCCGCCCTCTGGTCCGCGTAATACGCGATCGCGAACAGCAGGCCAAGATAGGCGAAGGACGTAAGGATGATGACGGTGCCGTTCAGCATGGAGTGCCTTTGCGTGCGGTGATCGCTACTCGTCGTCCCGGTCCGCCACCAGGGCCATCAGTACTATAAGCACGGCCCACGCAATGAATATGTACGCGTAAAGAAGCGGCACGCCGAACAGCGTGCCCGCGACATTGAACAGCGCCAGCACAGGGAAATTGAACAACAGCGCACCGAGCATGCACAGCGCGACCAGTCGCTGGCCTTTTCGTTCAGGATGGTTCATCGCTTCTTACCCGGCCCCGGATTCACTGTGCGGCCCCGAGCCATTGCCCCGCTGCGGCAGTGCCGAGCACTTGGGCGTACGAGTGCACACCCTGTCCTCGCGCACGCGCCAGCAGGACCTGGAACAGGCGTGCCGTAGCGTAAGCGTCGGCAAGCGCTTCGTGCCGGCCGGTGCTGTCGATCCCGAACGTACCAAGCCAGTCGTCGAGGGCCTTGCAGCGCCGCGAGTGTTCCGGATAAAGGGCGGGCGCCAGGGCCGCAAGGTCGAGCCACCGGTTTCCCGCCCGCAGGCCTGCGGCCTTGGAGGCCCTCGCGAGAAGTGCCCGGTCAAAGGGCGCGTGGAAAGCAACCAGGGGCGCGTCCCCGGCATAGGCGGCGAACCGCTGCATCGCCTTGGCCCCATCGACCCCCCCGAGTTGTTCGCTGCCGGAAATGCCGTGGACCAGTATGTCGGAAGCTTCGCTCGGGATTGCCTGGCGCAGGACGACGGAGAATTCGGAACCGAGATCGATCCTCCCTTCACGCAGCGCCACCGCGCCGATGGAGAGCAGGCGATCGCGTCCCGGATCGAGCCCGGAAGACTCGCAATCCAGCACCACCCAGCGCGTGCCCAAGGCCGACCCTTCGGCCGGAAGACGCAGAAATCGTCGCAGCCAGCCGCGCATCTACAAACCGTAATCCAGCCTTAGGCGATCCTGGAGCTTGGAGCCCTGGCGAAAGGATTCCCGCAGTACGCGGCGGTCGAGCTCATTCAGTGACGCAGGCGCGACCCGGTTCTCGAAGCCGGTCCGCGGCCGCCCTGCCAGGTACTGATGCTTCACGCGCAGCGCCTGGATGAATTGGAATGCCGCGGTCGCCGCGCCAGCTTCGTCCTGGGGCAAGGCGCCCGCACGGCCGGCGCCAGACAGCCGCTCGGACGTGTTGGTATGCGCCTGGCCATGTGCGAGGGCAAGCAGGCGCGCGGCGTCCACGAACGGGCGCACGCCGAGCTTCTTGAGATCGATGGTGCCCCCGAACTCGGCGGAGTCGTCGGTTACGAAATCGCGCAGCATCCCTATCGGCGGGCGGGATTGGAGGGCGTTCTCCGCCATGGCACGCAGGAATGCCCTGTTGGCGGCGGCCTCCCTGAGCACCCATTGCCTCAACTCGCCCGCCAGGCTGGCCTCCCCCGTGACCGCCCTGAAGTCGAAAAAAATGGCGGCGTTAAGCAGCGCCTTGGGCTCCGGGGAGCGCATCCAGCCCGCGAAGGCGCCGCGCCATTCGGTCAAGGTCAGGCACCACTTCGGGTTGCGCGCCATGATCTCGCCCTCGCACAGCGGGTAGCCGCAAGCGTCGAGCGCGCGGTTGACCTCGTCGGCGAACGCCAGCCAAGCCTGCCGGTCCGTTTCTCCGGCCACCGTATCATCCAGGATCAGCGCATTGTCCTGGTCGGTCGCAAGCGTCTGTTCGGAACGGCCCTCGCTGCCGAGCGCCAACCAGCACCATCCCGCGCGCATCGAGTGCCTCTCGCTGGCCAGGCGCACCAGCCGTTCGGCAAGGAGGTCGTTCAGCGCGCTGATCACGCTGGTCAGGTGCCCCGCATCGAGGCCCTGGGCCAGGAGGTTGCGCACCAGGTCCCGAATGGCGGCGGCCGCATCGCGCAACTCGTCCAGGCTGCGACCACCCCGGATCCGGTGCGCGATGCGCTGCATCGAGACGCGTTGCAGGACGAAGAGGTCGCGTTCCGACACCACGCCTGCCAGCCGGCCGTCCCGCACCACCACCACATGGCGGATACCGTGCCTGGTCATTGCGAGCGCTCCCTCCAGCAGGGGCGCCTCGGCTGGAAGCGTCACCGGACGCGGCGTCATCGCGGCGCTGATCGGCGATGACAGCGGCAGGCCTTCAAGCGCGACCCTCGACAGGGCATCCGGCTGCGTGAAAATACCGACCGGCACCCCGCTGGCGTCGACAACGACCATGGACCCGACCCGCTGGTCCCGCATCGTCGCCAGGACCTCGCCGACGCAAACCTCGGCCCGGCAGGAAACGGGAGGCCTTAGCAGCAGGCTGCCGAGCGGCTCGAGCATCCCCTGGGTTTCGGCGAGGCTTTCGGTCGCCAGCGCGCGCATCGCCTTGTGCGACTGGTCGATGAGGCTGGCCAGGTACCCGGTGCAGAACTTCTGGAAATGCGGGCTGCGCTCGAGCACCTGGTGAAATACCTGCGCGTCGAGCTCGTAGATGAAGCTGTCCTCCACCGTGCAATAGATGTACTGCGTTGCGCGCCGGCCGATCAGGGCACCGATGGGAAAACACTCCCCGGCACCGCGAACCGCATCCACCGCGCCCGGCGACCCGGCGGGCGTCGCGATGGCGCTGCCCTGGACGGCGCCCTTCTTTACGATATAGAGGCGGGCAACGACCCCGCTGCCGGGCCCCACGACCTCGGTGCCATCCGGGTAATACGCGACCTGGAGCCCCGACACGAGCAAGTCGAGCGCACCTTCCTCCATGCGGTCGAACGGCGGATGCGCCCTCAGCTCCGCCGCCGTCGCCCGCGCCAACTGGCCGGCCATGGTCGGCTTCCCAGGCTCAGCTCAACTCTTTGAGCTGGTCCAGGATGGCCGGGTTCTCGAGCGTGGAAACGTCCTGGGTGATGACCTCGCCCTTCGCGAGGGAACGCAGCAGCCGGCGCATGATCTTGCCCGAACGCGTCTTGGGCAGGTTGTCGCCGAACCGGATGTCCTTCGGGCGCGCGATCGGCCCGATCTCCTTCGCCACCCAATTGCGCAATTCCTGCGCGATCCGCTTGGCGTCCTCGCCGTGCGGCCGGGGACCCTTGAGCACGACGAACGCGCACACCGCCTCGCCGGTGAGGTCATCCGGCCGGCCCACCACCGCAGCCTCCGCCACCAAAGCGGTGTTGGCTACCAGGGCCGATTCGATCTCCATGGTCCCGAGGCGATGGCCCGACACGTTCATCACGTCGTCGATGCGCCCCATGATCCGGTAGTAGCCTTCCTCGTCCGTGCTCGCGCCGTCGCCGGCGAGGTAGTACCTGCCCTGGAAGTCCTCGGGGTAGTAGCTTTTCTTGAACCGCTCCGGGTCGCCCCAGATGGTCCGGATCATGGAAGGCCACGGACGCTTGATCACGAGGATCCCGCCCTTGCCCTTGCCCACCGGATGGCCGGTCTCGTCAACGATGTCGGTGATGATGCCGGGCAGCGGGAACGTCGCCGAACCGGGCTTGGTCGGCGTTGCGCCGGGCAGCGGCGTGATCATGTGGCCCCCCGTTTCGGTCTGCCACCAGGTGTCGACGATCGGGCAGCGGCCGCCGCCGACGGTTTCGTGGTACCACATCCACGCTTCCGGGTTGATCGGCTCGCCCACGGTGCCGAGGATGCGGAGCGTGGAAAGGTCGTACTTCTTCGGCAGGTCGCCGCCGGCCTTGATGAGGGACCGGATCGCAGTGGGCGCCGTATAGAACACCGTCACCTTGTGGTCCTGCACCATCTTCCAGAAGCGGCCGGCGTCCGGGTACGTCGGTACGCCTTCGAAGATGATCTCGGTCGCGCCCACCGCCAGAGGACCGTAGCAGACGTACGAATGCCCCGTGACCCAGCCCACGTCGGCCGTGCACCAGAACACGTCGCTCGGCTTGTGGTCGAACACCCACTTCATCGTGAGGATCGTCCACAGCAGGTACCCGGCGGTGGAATGCTGGACGCCCTTGGGCTTGCCGGTCGACCCCGAGGTGTAGAGTATGAACAGCGGGTGCTCGGCGTTCACCCAGGTCGGTTCACAGGTGTCCGCCTGCCCTTGCGTGACTTCGTCCCACCACCTGTCCCGGCCGGGCTGCATCTTGACCGGGGAGCCGGAACGTTTGTAGACCACTACGGTCGTGATGCCTTCGCAGCCGCCCAGCGCGATGCCCTCGTCGACCACCGGCTTCAGCGGGATCTCCTTGCCCCCGCGGAACTGGCCGTCGGCGCAGATCACCGCCACGGCCCCCGCGTCGATGATGCGCTCCTGGAGCGACTTGGCCGAGAACCCGCCGAACACCACCGAGTGCGTGGCGCCGATCCGCGCCAGCGCCTGCATGGCGACCACCGCCTGGATGGACATCGGCATGTACACAATGACGCGGTCGCCCGCCTTGATGCCTGAGGACTTCAGGCCGTTGGCGAACCTGCAGACCTCGTGATACAGGGCCTTGTAGGTGATCTTCGTCACCTTGCCGTCGTCGGCCTCGAAGACGATCGCGACCTTGTCGGGCTGCGTCTTCAGGTGCCGGTCCAGGCAATTGTAGGACGCGTTGAGTTCACCGTCATGGAACCACTTGAAGAACGGCGCGTTCGACTCGTCGAGCGTCTGCGTGAAGGGCTTCGACCACAGCAACTCCGCACGCGCCAGCTTTGCCCAGAACCCCTCGAAGTCCTGCTCGGCCTCCTTGCACATGGCGTGATAGGCGGCCATCCCCGGAATGTTGGCCTGCTTTACGAAGGCTTCCGACGGCGGGAATACGCGCGTCTCGCTCAGTACCGACTCGATGTTCGACGACATTTCTCCACTCCTCCAGTGAATCTCCCGGTGCCGCGAATAAAAACATCAAAACAATACCTTGTAAAGCATGGTGGCTCCCGGGGCCGGGCGCCGGTGGGGGAAGCGATTTCGACTAGAATTCAGCCTCCCCGCGCCACTTGGATGTCCCTCGGAATGAAAGATCCCGGTACTGAACAACGCCTTAAGCCGCTGCCCCGCTGGATTTTCATGAGCCGCTGGCTGCAGGCCCCGCTATATATCGGTCTGATAGTTGCACAAGGCGTATACGTCTGGCAGTTCTGGCTCGAGCTGGTACACCTCATCGGCACCACGGCCACCAAAGGCGTGACCGAAGCCGAGATCATGCTCATCGTCCTCGGGCTCATCGACGTGGTGATGATCTCCAACCTGCTCGTCATGGTCATCGTCGGCGGTTGGGAGACTTTCGTTTCCCGGCTCGAACTCGAGAACCACCCCGACCAGCCGGAGTGGCTCTCGCACGTCAACGCCGGTGTCCTCAAGGTCAAGCTCGCAACCGCCATCATCGGGATCTCGTCCATCCACCTTCTGAAGACGTTCATCAACGCCGAGCACTATGAGGAAAAAGTCCTGCTTTGGCAGACATTGATCCACCTGACCTTCGTATTCTCGGCGCTCGCGATCGCCTGGACGGAGCGGATCACGAACTCGCCCCACCCCGCCGAACACTGAGTCCGAGACCACCATGACCACGACGATCAAGCAGGAAGACCTCGTACAGAGCGTCGCCGACGCGCTGCAGTACATCAGCTACTACCATCCGCGGGATTACATCCAGGCCCTTGGCCGCGCCTACGAGCGCGAGCAGTCGCCAGCCGCGAAGGACGCGATCGCGCAGATCCTTACGAACTCGCGCATGTGCGCAGAGGGCCACCGGCCGCTCTGCCAGGACACGGGCATCGTCAACGTGTTCCTGAAGGTCGGCATGGACGTGCGCTGGGACTCGAAACTCGGCCTCGCGGACATGATCAACGAGGGCGTACGCCGCGCCTACAACCACCCGGACAACAAGTTGCGCGCCTCGGTCCTGGCGGATCCGATGTTCACGAGGAAGAGCACCGGCGACAACACGCCTGCGGTCATCCACGTGGAACTGGTCCCCGGCGACAAGGTCGACGTAAACGTCGCGGCCAAGGGCGGCGGGTCCGAGGCCAAGTCCAAGTTCGCGATGCTGAACCCCTCCGACTCGATCATCGATTGGGTGCTGAAGACAGTCCCCACGATGGGGGCCGGCTGGTGCCCGCCGGGAATGCTCGGCATCGGCGTGGGCGGCACCGCCGAGAAGGCGATGCTGATGGCCAAGGAATCGCTGATGGCGCCGATCGACATGGCCGACCTGAAGGCGCGCGGCCCGCAGTCCAAGCTCGAGGAAATGCGCATCGAGCTCTACGACAAGGTCAACGCGCTCGGCATAGGCGCGCAGGGACTTGGCGGCCTGTCGACCGTGCTTGATGTGAAGATCCTTGACTACCCCACCCATGCGGCGAACAAGCCGATCGCGATGATCCCGAACTGCGCCGCCACGCGGCATGCGCATTTCGTCCTCGACGGCTCCGGCCCGGCGATGCTCGAGCCGCCGAAGCTTTCCGACTGGCCGCAGGTCACCTGGAGCGCCTCGGCCGCAGCCACGCGCGTGAACCTGGACAAGCTCACGCCGGCCGAAGTCGCCTCATGGAAGCCCGGCCAGACGCTGCTGCTGTCCGGCAAGCTGCTCACCGGGCGCGACGCCGCGCACAAGCGCATCCAGGACATGCTGGACAAAGGCGAGAAGCTGCCCACCGACTTCGCCAACCGCGTGATCTACTACGTCGGTCCCGTGGACCCGGTGCGCAACGAAGTCGTTGGACCCGCCGGCCCCACGACCGCCACGCGCATGGACAAGTTCACCGAGACGATGCTCGCGAAGACCGGCCTGATCGCGATGGTGGGCAAGGCCGAACGCGGTCCGGTGGCGATCGATGCGATCAAGAAGCACAAGGCGGCATACCTGATGGCCGTCGGCGGCGCGGCCTACCTCGTCTCCAAGGCGATCCGGAAGTCGCGCGTGGTGGGCTTTGCCGACCTCGGCATGGAAGCGATCTACGAGTTCGAGGTCGAGGACATGCCCGTCACCGTGGCCGTCGACGCGAACGGGACGTCGGTGCACAACACCGGCCCGGCCGAGTGGGAAAAGAAGATCAGGGAATTCAAGCTCCCCGTCTACGCCGCCTGAACGCGCCTTGAAGGACGCCCGCACCTCCTGGGCGAGCGTCTGGGTGGTATTCGCGGCCGGGCTGGCCGCCGGCGCCTACATCTGCAAGGTCCCGCCGGCACTACCCTTGTTGCGCGCGGACCTCGGCCTCACGCTCGTGCAGTCCGGGTTCATCGCGACGATGTTTTACGCGATGGGCGGGGTGGTCGGTGTCTTCGTCGGCGCGCTCGTCGACCGCTATGGCCAGAAGCGCCTCGCGCTGTTCGGTCTGGCCCTCCTGTCCGCCGGCGGCGTCCTCGGCGCGCTCTGCCGCGACTTCCCCGAACTCCTCGCGACCCGATTCCTCGAGGGGATCGGGTTCATGTTGTTCACCGTGGCAGGCGCGCCCTTGCTCACCGGCGTCACCGAGGCCCGCGACCGCCCCATGGCGTTTTCGCTCTGGAGCGCCTACATGCCGGCTGGAGGGGCCCTCGCCCTGCTCGCTGCCCCGCTCGCACTGGCGACCTTCGGCTGGCGAAGTCTGTGGCTCGGGGTGTCGGCGTATGCGGCGCTGATGGCGTGGCTTCTCCATCGCGCCGTGCCCGCACCGGCATTCGGCGGCGGCATCGGGTCCCTCCGGCTCGTGGCCGAATCGATTGCGCGTCCCGGCAGCCTGGCCCTGTGCCTGGTGTTCATCTGCTATGTGGGGCAATGGAGTTCGCTAATGATCTGGCTGCCGACCTTCCTCGTCGACGAACGCGCCGCGAGCGCCTCCACCGCATCGCTCGTAACGGCCTTGTACGTGGCAGTCAACGTGCCTGGCAACCTCGCGGGCGGCTGGATTCTCAAGCGCGGCGCGGCGCGCTGGTGCGTGATCGCGGGCGCAAGCGCCGCCATGGCGCTGACCGCGAGCGGTGCGCTTGCCGCCGCCCTCCCCGATCCGCTGCGGCTCACATGCGTGCTGTTGTTCTCGCTGCTGGGCGGCGTGATCCCGGCCGCAGTGCTGGCGGGTGGCCCGGTGCACGCCCGTAGCCCGCAACACATAGGTACCGCCCAGGGCATGATCATGCAGGGCGCGCAGATCGGGCAGTTCTTCGGGCCGCTGTTCATCGCGCTCGCCGCGCAGGGCCTCGGCGGTTGGTCGGCCGCCCTCTGGATCATGCTGGCGTTCGCCGCAGTCGCTGCTTTCGCCGGCCTGGCCGTGGGCTATTTCGAGCGGCGACTCGCTCCCGTGCCGGAAGCCCCTACGCGCTAGAATCCTTCATCCCACGAGGAGAGCCCCCATGAGCCCTGTCGACGTCCAGATCTGCGAGGTAGGCCCGCGCGACGGCCTGCAGAATGCCCACCACCTGATGCCCACCGAAGCCAAGAAGGCCTGGGTCAGCGCACTCGCCGCCGCAGGCCTTAGGGAAATCGAGGTCGGCTCGTTCGTGCCGGCCAAGGTCATTCCCGCCATGGCCGACACCAGGGAAATCGTCGCGCACGCCCTTACCCTTCCCGGCCTCAAGGTCGTTGCCCTTGCGCCGAACTTCAAGGGCTTCCAGCGGGCGCTGGAATCCGGCGCGCACAAGATCGCCTTCCCGGTCTCGGCCAGCCACCAGCACAGCCTGTCCAACGTGCGCATGACGCCCGACGACATGGTCGCCCAGGTCCGGCAGGCCTGCGAGCTTCGCGCCAGCCTCCCCGAAGGGCAGCGTCCGGAAATCGAGGGTGCGGTCGCCACCGCATTCGGGTGCACGCTCCAGGGCGAGGTCCCCGAGAGCGAGGTCGTCCGCATCGCGAAGCTGCTCGCTGACGCCGGCGTGGATTGCGTCGCGCTTGCCGATACGGTCGGCTACGCCAACCCCGCCCAGATGAAGCGCATCTACCGCAAGGTCAGGGACGCGATCGGCGACAAGCTCGACGGCGTGCACCTGCACAACACGCGCGGTCTCGGCCTCGCCAATGCGCTCGCTGCGTTCGAGGAAGGCGCGCGCGCGTTCGACTCGTCGATGGGGGGGCTGGGTGGTTGCCCCTTCGCGCCGGGCGCGAGCGGCAACGTGGTGACCGAGGACCTCGTCTTCATGTTCGAGAGCATGGGCCTTAAGACCGGAATCGACTTCGACGCATTGCTTCGCGCGCGCAAGATCCTGGTCGATGGCATCCCCGAGGAGCCGGTGTACGGCCACTTCGCGGGAGCCGGCCTGCCCAAGGGCTTTCGCAGGGCGGCCTGATGGCGCAGTTGCCCCTCAGGGGAATCCGCGTCGTCGAATTCGCGCACATGGTCATGGGCCCGACCTGCGGACTCGTGCTGGCAGACCTCGGCGCGGAGGTCATCAAGGTCGAACCCCTGGAAGGCGACAACACCCGCCGCCTGCAGGGTGCGGGCGCCGGCTTCTACCCGATCTTCAACCGCAACAAGAAAAGCATCGCCCTCGACCTCAAGAGCCCCGAGGGTATGGAGATCGTGCTCAAACTCGTCGACGGTGCCGATGCCCTGACCGAGAATTTCCGTCCCGGCGCGTTGGACAAGCTCGGCCTCGGCTATGAGGCGCTTTCGAAGCGTAACCCGCGGCTCGTGTACTGCACGCTTAAGGGCTTCCTGAACGGGCCGTACGAGAACCGACCTGCGCTGGACGAAGTCGTGCAGATGATGGGCGGCCTCGCCTACATGACCGGGCTGCCAGAGCGGCCGCTGCGCGTGGGATCGTCCGTCAACGACATCATGGGCGGCATGTTCGCCGCGATTGGAATCCTCGCGGCGCTGCGCGAACGCGAATCAACCGGGCGCGGAAAACTGGTGAAGAGCGCGCTATTCGAGAACACAGCCTTCCTCGTGTCCCAGCACATGGCGCAGTACGCAATCACCGGCGAGGCACCGCCGCCGATGTCCGTGAAGCGACCTGCGTGGGGCGTGTACGACATCTTCGAGACCTGTCCCGACGGTAAGAGCGATGCGCGCCTCTTCGTCGGCGTGGTCACCGACACCCAGTGGGAAGTCTTCTGCCGTGAATTCGGCCAGGACGACCTCGCCGCGAACCCCGACATCCGGACCAACGGCCAGCGGGTGAAGGCCCGAAACTGGCTGATCCCGAGGATAGGCGAGGTGTTCAAGGCCTGGCCGCGCAAGGACCTCGAGGAGAAACTGGAGGCCATAGGGCTGCCGTACGCGCCGATCAACAAGCCCTGGGACCTGTTCGACGACCCGCACCTGAACGCGTCGGGCGGGCTGGTCGAAATGCGGGTAGCGCCAGGAAAATCGATCAAGGTGCCGACGCTGCCGCTCGAACTGGACGGCGAGCGCCTCGGCAAGCGTAACGATCCGCCCACTGTATCGGAGAACGGCCACGAACTACTTACCGGCCTCGGCTACTCCGCCAAGGACATCGAGTCTCTGGTCCGACGCGGGGTCTTGGCCTCCCCACAATAGGGCTTCAGTCCAGCGATGCGTGCACGAAAGCCGCCTGCTTTGGCGGGCGCTTGGTCCGGTTCCACTCTTCCAGCATCGCGTCCCGGGTCTCGTCCAGCATGCGCATCGCCTCTGGCGCCGGCACGTTGGCCGCGAGTTCGAGCCGGATGCCGCTCGGGTCGAAGAAATAGATCGACCGGAAGATCGCGTGGTCCACGGGACCAATCACCTCGCAACCTGCGGCCTGAGCGCGCTTCTTGTATTCGAGCAACGCCGCCTCGTCATCCACGCGCAGCGCCAGGTGCTGCACCCATTCAGGGGTATTGGCGTCGCGACCCATGGGGGCGGCTTCCGGCAGTTCGAAGAATGCCACGTGACTGCCATCCGCCATTCGGAAAAAGATGTGCATGTAGGGGCAGTCTTCCCGCGTGCTCGGGACCTTGTCTTCGGCCATGGCCATCGTGAACTTCAGGCCGAGCACCTTGGTGTAGAAATCCACCGTCCGCTGCGCATCCTTGCAGCGGTAGGCGACGTGGTGCAGTGACTGTACGGTCATGGCCCCTCCCCGTGGGGATGCTTTCGGAAAGCTGAGCTTGCGCCCGGGGCGGACTCAGCGGTTGACCTGGATCAACCGGAGCAGGGGTCGGTCAGGGCTTGCTGCGCCTGCGTTCGCCGCGTGAACGCCTTTCCGAGCCCTTAAAAGCCGGGTCCCGGCGCGTACGCCGATCGGGGCCGCGCTTGGCCGCAAGTGGCGAGTGCTCGATCCTGCCGAGGAGCCTTTCCTCCGCGCGCTGGCGCAGGTCGTCCGACTGGGCCAGCATCGTCATCGGTCCGGACTCCTTCGGCCCGGAGCGGGCGGCGATGCTCATCGCCAGCCAGAAGGCGCAAGCGTTCGTCAGGACGTAGAGAACTTCCATGTACAGCAGCGGCACGAACAGGGATCGCCGCGCCTTGTCGCCAAACGCGAAGTAGAAGCCGTCGAACGTTCCTACCGTGATCCGCTGCGCGAACGGGAACGCCTCCATGGGCGGGAACAGCAGCGCGAGCACCAGGTTGGCGATGCCGAACGCGATGACCGTCGCCTGCGCGTCGAAGCGCGGCTCGTCGGGCCGGCCCTTGGTCCCTGCAAGCAGCAGCCACGCGAGAGCCGCGTTGATGAGGACGGCGAACGCCAGGATATAGAGCACGTCGCCGTTGATCACCCGGTTCGGGGGCACCGCGAACATGGGATAGAAGGCGTCGAACATCTGCACGCCGCGGCCGAAAGACATCACGTCGTAAGGCGGGAACAGGAACAGCACCAGGACGTTCGCGACCGCCCCGTAAAGCACGATCTTCTGGAAGCGGTTCATGTACGGCCTGGGTCCTGTTGCATGCGTTCTTCCTCGCGCTGGCGCAGGAGCTTCCTCTGCACCTTGCCGGTGGTGGTCATCGGGAGCTCGGCGATGAATTCGATCTCCCGCGGGTATTCGTAGGGCGCAAGCCGCCCCCGCACGTGCTGGCGGATCTCGTCCTCAAGCGCGGCGGACGCGGGCTGCCCGGGCTGCAGCACGATGAACGCCTTGACGATCGCGCCCTTTGCTGCGTCGGGCTTGCCGATCACAGCGGCATTCAGGACGGCCGGGTGCTTGACTATGCAGTTCTCTATCTCGGCCGGCCCGATGCGGTAGCCCGAGCTCTTGATTACGTCGTCCGACCGCCCTTGGTACCAGATATAGCCGTCCTCATCCATGCGCCCCTGGTCGCCGGTGCAGCCCCAGTCGCCGATGAACTTGTCCTTTGTCGCCTGCGGGTTCTTCCAGTACTCAAGGAAGAACACCGCGTCCGGCATGCCGTTGCAGGTGCGGTGGACGGCGATTTCGCCCAGCTCCCCGCGCGGCTTCTCGTTGCCGGCCTCGTCTATGATCGCGACCCGATGCCCCGGGTAGGGCCGGCCGATCGAGCCGGGCTTGACCGGCCAGGCGGCCTGGCAGTTACCGACCACGTAATTGATCTCGGTCTGGCCGAACATTTCGTTGATGGTCACGCCAAGTTGCTCGCGCGCCCATTCGATCACGGTCACGCCCACCGATTCGCCCGCACTCATCACCGAGCGCAGGTTGAGGTCATAGCGCTTCCTGGGCTCGGGCACCGCCTTCATCATCAGCTTCAGCGCGGTCGGGAACAGGAATGTATTCCGCACGCCGTACTTTTCGAGGAGGTAGTAGGCCTTTTCGGCGTCGAACCGCCCCCGGTAGCCAAGGATGGGCGTGCCGAAATGCCAGGCAGGCAGCAGGCCGTCCAGCAACCCGCCCGCCCAGGCCCAGTCGGCCGGCGTCCAGAACAGGTCGCCCGGCTGCGGGTAGAAATCGTGCGAATGCACGAACCCCGGGATATTTCCGAGGATCGAGCGGTGCGGCTCCAGCGCCCCCTTCGGCGCACCTGTGGTTCCGCTGGTATAAATGATCAACGCAGGGTCGTCGGCAGCCGTGTCTGCACACGTATGGTTGCGGCTCGACTTGGCCAGCAGCGGCCCCCACTCGTGCACGCCTGACTCGCCGGCCCCGCCCACGCCGATGATGTGGCGCAGGTGCGGCAGCCTGTCCTTCACCGCCCGGAGATTGGGCAGCGTGGTCGGCTCGACGATGGCGACGCTCGCCTCGCTGTTCTGCATGCGGTACTCGAGTGCATCGGGTCCGAACAGGTGCGACAGCGGCAGCGCGATCGCGCCCATCTGGAAAATCGCGATATAGGCGATTGCCATCTCGGGCCGCTGCGGCAGGATGAGTGCGACGCGGTCGCCGCGCTTAACGCCAAGCGCGGTCAGCGCATTGGAGAGCCGGTTGGCCTCCTGCTGGATGTCCCAGAAGGTGTAAGCAGCCGTTGCCCCGGACTCGTCCTCCCAGTACAGCGCGAACCGGTTGCGGTCCGCCGCCCACTGGCCGCAGCAGTCCCACCCCATGTTGAAGCGGGCCGGGACCTGCCAGCGGAACGACGAATGCAGGGCGTCGTAGCGGGCCGTCACTGCCCTTCGCCCGCAGCGGACCTTGGGGCGCGCCGCGCACGCTCGAAGATGGGCGTTTCGATGGATTCGGCGAGCTTGAGCTTGTCGACGTTGACCGGTGGTTCCGCCGGCACGGGCGGCGGTGGCGCCGCAATGACGGGCGCATCGATTGCGGGCGCCGCAGCCTGTGGCGCAGCCCCGCCGATCACGCCGCCGGAATTGCGCGTCGCACGTCCCTGAGCCGCCGCTTCGAAGGCCGCTGGCAGGATCAGGTCGGGCGGACTGATCTGGAGCGCGATCCAGACGACCCAGCCGACGATCAACAGCATCACGATCGCAAGGAAACGCCAGAACCATTCCCCGACCTGGGTCGGGTGCCTGTCCTGCGGGCCGGGGGTGCGAGCTGCTGCGGCGGGCATGCCGTGCCTCCTCTTGTAATCGCCGCGAATGATACCACCGACCCTGCCGCCAGCCGGACGGGTGGATAAACCCGCCCCGGCAGGTATCATCCCGGCCATGTCCAGCCCCGTCCTGAAGTTCTGCTCCAACTGCGCCGCCCCCCTCGCCCACCGCCAGCCGCCCGGCGACACGAAGCTGCGCTACCTCTGCGACAACTGCGGTGAGATCCACTACCAGAACCCGAAAGTCGTCGTCGGCTGCGTGCCCGAGTGGGAGGGCCGCCTGCTGCTCTGCCGGCGCGCGATCGAGCCGCGTTACGGCTACTGGACGCTACCGGCGGGCTTCATGGAAAACGAAGAAACCGCGGGGGAAGGCGCAGTGCGCGAGACACAGGAAGAGGCCGGCGCGAAAGTCGAGCTGGGCGAAGCCTTCTCCATGCTGTCGGTCCCCCACGTGAACCAGGTACACATCTTCTACCGTGCGCGGCTGGTCGACCTGGACTTCGCGCCCGGGGAGGAGAGCCTGGAGGTTGCGCTGTTCGAGGAAGCGCAGATCCCCTGGAAGGACATCGCATTTCGCACGGTGGGAATCACGCTCAAGCGCTGGTTCGAGGACCGCGGCAAGGGGGCCTTCGGGTTCCATGCGGAAGACATCGCCTACCCGCCGCCGCGCTGAACGCTGACGGCCGGAAGGCTAGTCCCTTTCGGATTGCGCCGAGATCTTGTGGATCGAGAGGTCGGCGCCGTTAAACTCCTCTTCCTCGTCCAGCCTCAGCCCCACCGCAGCCTTCAACCCGCCATAGACGAGCAACGCCCCCACGACGGCCACCGCAATGCCAAGCAGCGTGCCGATCAACTGCGGCATGAACGCCACCCCGCCCATGCCGCCGAGCGCCTTGGTGCCGAAGAGTCCGCAGGCGATCCCGCCCCAGGCGCCGCACAGCCCGTGCAGCGGCCACACTCCAAGCACGTCATCGATCTTCCAGCGGTTCTGCGTAAGCGTGAACATGTAGACGAACAGCACTCCCGCCACCGCTCCCACGACAAAAGAGCCCGCGGGATGCATGACGTCGGACCCTGCGCACACCGCCACTAGGCCGGCCAGGGGGCCGTTGTGCACAAATCCGGGGTCGTTCCTGCCTACGACCAGTGCCGCAAGCGTGCCGCCCACCATCGCCATCAGCGAGTTCACCGCCACCAGGCCCGAGAGCTTGCCGATCTCCTGCGCGGACATCACGTTGAAGCCGAACCAGCCTACCGACAGGATCCATGCGCCGAGCGCGAGGAAAGGGATCGACGAGGGCGGATGGGCGGAGATCCGCCCGTCTTTTGAGTACCGCCCGTGGCGCGCACCCAGAATCACGACCGCCACCAGCCCGATCCAGCCGCCGACCGCGTGCACGACCACCGACCCGGCGAAGTCGTGGAATTCCGCGCCGTAGGCCCCTTTCAGCCAGGTCTGGAAGCCGAAATGCTGGTTCCATGCAATCCCTTCGAAGAACGGGTACACGAAGGCCACCAGCAGCATGGAAGCTGCCAGTTGCGGATGGAACTTGGCGCGCTCGGCGATGCCTCCGGACACGATGGCGGGAATGGCCGCGGCGAAGGTCAGCAGGAAGAAGAACTTCACAAGCTCGTAGCCGTTCTTTTCCGCCAGAACCTCGGCACCGACAAAGAAATTCACGCCGTAGGCAACGCCATAGCCTACGCAGAAATACGCCACGGTCGAGACGGAGAAGTCCGTAAGGATCTTGACCAGGGCGTTCACCTGGTTCTTGGAGCGCACCGTACCAAGCTCCAGGAACGCGAAGCCCGCATGCATTGCGAGCACCATGATTGCGCCGAGCAGCACGAACAGGGCGTCCGATCCGCCTTTGAGCGTCTCCATTCGATCCTCCTCCTAGAGGTTGAAACTTTCTTATGGTGCCGGTGTGCCCCCGGCATGCCGCAATATAGTGCGGAACGACTCCCCGGACAAAACGCGAAACAGGACGGAACCTGTCTAGTGCGTCAGGCGCGTGCTTGCTAGACTCGGAGTCCCACCTACGCCAGAGAAACGCAATGCCCGCATCCCCGAACACCCAGAACCTCCGTGCCTTCCTCGAGCAGGTCGAACGCGCGAACCCGAAGGACATCCTGCGCTTCAAGGACCGCATTGCGCTGGACTACGACGCCACTGCCATCGCGCTCGAACTCGAGCGCGGGCGCGCCTGGCAGGCGCCGGTGCTGTGGTTCGAGAACGTCGCCGACTCGGCCTTCCCGGTGGTGACCAACGTCTTTGCGACGCGCGGCCGCTACGCGATGGCGCTGGGCGTCGAGGAAGAGCGACTGATCGAGGAATGGGCGTCGCGCGGCGACCGTTCGCTCGAGCCGGTACTGCACGACAAGGGCCCCGTGCAGGACGTGGTCTACAAGGGCGCGGACGTGGACCTCGCGCGGATCCCGATCAAGAAGCACTTCGAGCGCGACGGCGGCCGCTACATCACCAACGGCATCATCATCGCGAAGGATCCCGAGACCGGGGTACGCAACGCAAGCCACCACCGCATGCAGGTCAAGGGCAAGACGCGCCTGGGCACCAGCCTGCACAGCCGGCGCCACCTGTGGGACTACGTGCGCCGCGCCGAGGAACTGAAGAAGGAGATCCCCATCGCGATCGTTATCGGCGGCCACCCGCTGATGACCTTTGCGGGCCTCTGGAAAGGCTCGATGACGATCGACGAGTACGCCGTCGCCGGCGGCCTCGCCGGCCGCGCGCTCGACATCTCGAAGTGCGTGACCGTCCCGATCGAGGTCCCCGCCGAAAGCGAGATCGTGCTCGAGGGCCACATCCTGCCCGGCGTGCGCGAGCCGGAGGGCCCGTTCGCCGAATTCACCGGCTACCACTCCGAGCGCTCCACCGAGAACGTCATCGAGGTCACTGCGATCACGCACCGCAAGGGCGCGATCTACCAGGACGTGGTCGGCGGCATGTCGGACGAACACTGCAGCATGCTGGCGGTGCCGCAGGAGGCGCGCCTGCTTCGCGCCCTGCGCGGGACCTTCTCCAACGTGACCAAGGTCTCCTACCCCAAGTCCGGCACCTGCCGCTTCCACGCCGTGATCGCGATGAGGAACCCGGTGGCCGGCCAGCAGAAGAACGCCGCCATGATCGCGTTCGCCGAGGACATCAGCCTGAAGCTCGTGATCGTCGTCGACGACGACGTGGACGTGTTCGACGACCAGGACGTGTTCTGGGCGATGGCCACGCGCATGCAGGCCGACGACGACATCGACGTCATCCGCAACGCTTTCGGCGCGATCCTCGACCCGTCGAACGACAACGGCAAGACCGCCAAGATGATCATCGACGCGACCAAGCCCCGGCCCGACTTCTCCCAGCGCCATACGCTGCCCGCCGACGCGATCGCCCGGGCGAAGGCGATCCTTGCCAAGGTGCGGGGATGAAGGCGAAGCCGCGCCTCATCGTCGGCATCACCGGAGCCTCGGGCACGGTATATGCCGTGCGGGCGCTGGAAATGCTGAGGAAACTCGACGTCGAGACGCACCTCGTCATGACGAAGTCGGCGCAGGTCACGCTCGCTTACGAGACGGCGTGGAAGGTGAAGCAGGTCGAGGCCCTCGCCGACGTGGTCTACCGCAACGAGGACATCGGTGCGGCGATATCGTCCGGGTCGTTCAAGACGCTGGGCATGCTGGTCGCGCCCTGCTCGATCCGCAGCCTGTCCGAGATCGCCTGCGGCGTGACTGGAAGCCTGCTGTCCCGTGCGGCGGACGTGGCGCTGAAGGAAAGGCGGCGCGTGGTGCTGATGGTACGGGAGACACCCAACCACCTGGGGCACCTGCGCAGCATGGTCGCGGTCACGGAGATGGGCGCGATCGTCATGCCGCCGGTGCCGGCCTTCTACACCAAGCCGAAGACCATCGACGACATCGTGACGCACTCCGTGGGCCGGGCGCTGGACCTGTTCGG
Organism: Burkholderiales bacterium; assembly: GCA_965279075.1. Taxonomy (GTDB): domain Bacteria; phylum Pseudomonadota; class Gammaproteobacteria; order Burkholderiales; family SG8-39; genus SZAS-79. The sequence continues at coordinate 229,454 of CBDIHI010000008.1, forward strand.
CCTCGACACGGGGATGGTGAAGCGCTGGGGCGAAGACGTAGGCCCCAGGGGTTGAACAACGGCGGGGGTTACTCCTCCCCCGCGTCCAGGAGCGGGAAGATCGTCCCGACGTCCTCGCGTTCCGCCCGCTCGTAGATCCAGTTGCCCAGCACCACGTCGCTGACCGCGAAGCCGCGGTGCCAGAACACGATGGTGCCGTCCCCGGCCTCGCGCCCGGGCTTGAGGCCGGCCACGATCTGCCCGATCTCGCCGTGCAGGTTCTTCTCCGACAGGCGCCCGTCCACGATCATCGGATGCAGCGCGCCGCCGACCTGGCACTGCGCCCAGTCGTCCACGACGATCTTGCTCGCGCCGGTCACCACGGCCGGGTCGAGCGCCATCATCCAGCCATAGGTCACCACCAGCGCGCCCTTTTTGACGGCGTAGTTCGGGATCAGCACCTCGGGCTTCTCGAGGCGGGTCGCTTCGACCACGATGTCGGCGCCGTCCACGGCCTCGGCCGCGCTCGCGAAGACCTTCGCCCGGATGCCGAGTTCCTCTTCCACGCGCGCGGCAAGCCGCTCGCGCGACTCGGGGCGCGCGCTGTTGATGCGGATTTCGCGCAGCTTGAACTTGCGCGAGAGCAGTTGCAGGTTGGCGAACGCAGTGCCCCGCGCGCCGATGTGCGCCACGACCGTCGAATCCTTCGGCGCGAGATGCATGGCCCCCGCGCAGGTCACCGCGCCGGTGCGCCGCCAGGTGAGGCTCGTGGCGTCCATGATGCAGACCGGCACGCCGATCTCGGCGTCGTACAGCGTCAGCATGCCGACTTCGGACGGCAGGCCGTGCTTCCAGTTGTCGACGTAGTCGCCGATCACCTTGATGCCCGCCCGGTTGATCGGGCCGACCCAGGCCGACAGGATGTTGAAGTGCCCGTTCTTCAGGTGGTCGAGGTGCAGGTGCCCCTTGGGCGGCATGACGACGTCGCGCCGGCCGTGCGCGGCAAGGCCGCCCGCAACCACGTCCACCAGGTCGTCGGGGTCCGGGCTCAGCGCCTCGACCTGGGCGCGCGACAACAGCCGGATGGAGATCTTTCTGGTGGTCATCGTCGTTCCTGTCAGTGGAAGCGCAGCTTCTGGCCCAGGCCGATTCGTTTGGCCTTCTCCAGGATGGCGTGTCCGAGCGAAACGTCGGTGATCGACAGGCCGCGGTGCCAGAAGAGGATCGTCTCGTCGTCCGACTCGCGACCCGGCTTCTTACCTGCGACGACCTGCCCAAGCTCCGCGTGCAGGTTGGCTTCGGTGAGGCGGTCGGAATCCACGTGCTGGCGCAGCGCGCCGAATGGCAGGCCCTTCCTGCACTGTCCCCAGTCGTCGACCAGCATCTTCTGCATGATGTCCGTCAGCGAAAGTTCCACCGCGCTCATGGTGCCGTACGGCATGACGAGCGCGCCCTTCTTGATCCACTTCGTCTTCAGCAGCGGTTCGGGCTTCGGCAGGCGCGAGGCCTCGACGACGATGTCCGCCCCGCGCACGCAGGCTTCCCACGAGTCGACCGCCTTCACCTTCTTGCCCAGGTCCTTCGACAGGCGAGCGGCGAACGCGTCCTGGCTTTCCTTCCTCTTCGAATGCACGCGGATCTCGTCGAAGTCGAACAGGTGGTCCATCAGCCGCACGTTCCAGTATGAGGTGCCGCGTGCGCCGATGTGGCCGAGCACCTTGCTCTTCTTCCTCGCCAGGTGCTTGGCGCCGAGGGCCGTGACCGCGCCGGTGCGGATGTCGGTGATCGCGCTCGCGTCCATGATGGCCACAGGCGCGCCCGTCTCCGGGTCCATCAGGTTCAGGATGCAGAGTTCGGATGGGAGGTCGTGCTTGTAGTTGTTTACGAAATCGCCCACTACCTTGACGCCGGCGAGGCCGAGCGGCTTCACCACGCCGCGCAGCACGTTGAAGTGGCCGTGCGCCGAATCCTCGGGCACGAGGTGCACGCGCGGCTCGATCACCACTTCGCGGTTGCCCTGCGCGCGCAGCGCCACTTCGACCGCCGCGAGGATCTCGTCGTTGGTCAGCGCCAGCGCCTCGATGTCCGGGCCGTTGATATAGGTAATATGGACTTGCCGCATGGGGTGCCTCGCGAAGGGGGGAAGGAAGTATATTGCCGGCCGCTGGAATATTTCGTGCTTCGCACTCACTTGTTTCGCTGGATTTCCCGCCCCGCGGGATTAATATCCACACATCCTTCCAGGAGCCCCAATGAAACGACTTGCAGCCCTACTGTTCCTCGCCCTGGCCGCCCCTGCGGCCCTCGCCCAGGCCTGGCCGTCCAAGCCTGTGCGCATCATCAACTGTTTCGCCCCCGGAGGCCCGTCCGACCTGCTTTCGCGGGCAGTCGCGGACAAGCTCCAGGGGATGTGGGGCCAGCCCGTCATTGTCGAGGCCAAGCCGGGCGCGGACGGCCTCATCGGCATGGAGTACGCGGCCAAGTCCCCGGCCGACGGCTACACCCTAGTGACCGTGCCGGTCGGCAACGCGGTGCTGCTGCCCAATCTGCGCCAGAAACTCCCGTACGACATGACCCGCGATTTCCTACCCGTCACACTGCTTGCGACCGTACAGAACGTGCTCGTCGTGGGCAACGGCGTTCCGGCGTCCAACCTGAAAGAACTCATCGCCTACGCCAAGGCCAATCCGGGCAAGCTGAGTTTCGCCTCCCCCGGCGCCGGCAGCTCGCCCCATATCGCCGGGGAAATGCTCAAGTCCGCCACCGGCATGGACATGGTCCACGTGCCGTATAAGGGCACCGGCCCGGCACTGAACGACGTCATGGGCGGGCAGGTGACGATGTTCTTCAGCCAGATGTCCTCCGCACTTCCGCAGGTCAAGCAAGGCAAGCTGAAGGCCATGGGCGTGGCGAGCCTGCGCCGCCATCCTGCTGCAACCGACATCCCGACCATCGCCGAACAGGACCAGCCCGGCTTCGAGGCCACGGCCTGGTATGCGCTGTTCGCGCCCGCGGGCACGCCCGCGGACGTCGTGCACAAGGTCGCCGCCGACGCGAGCAAAGCACTGCAGCTCCAGGATGTGAAGGACAAGCTCTCGGCGCTGGGCGCCGACCCGGTCGGAGGCACGCCCGAAGAGTTCGCGCAACGCCTCAAGAACGAGAACGCCCGTTGGGGCGCGGCGATCCGCAAGGCCGGGATCAAGCTCCCGGACTAGCCCGGATGATCTTCAACGCGAGGATGTACTCGGTCGCGCCGCCGGCGAAAGCCGCGTGGCGCGAACTGCTCGGGTGGGTGCTCGAGCGGGCCGGCGTACGCATGGAGTTCATCGACCAGGAGCCGCCCGCGACGCTTGCAGACATGTGGGCGCGCGACGACCTCGGTTGCGCGATGATGTGCGGTCTGCCGTATTCGCACAGGAAGCCGCGCCCGATCCTGCTCGCTGCGCCCGTCCCCTCGCCTGCGCGTTACGGCGGCCGGGCGGTGTATTTCTCCGACCTGGCCGTCCGCGCGGATGCGCCGTTCAACAGACTCGAGGACACCTTCGGGCGCGTGGTCGGCTACACGCTGACCGACTCGATGTCGGGCTGCGTGGCGCTGCGCCGTCACCTGCTGGCTTTCCGCAAGCCGGGGGCCGCCGCCCTCTACGGCAAGGTGGTCGGCGAACTCGTGAACGCCCGCGGCATCATCCAGGCGCTGGATGACGGCCGCATCGACGTAGGGCCCCTCGACAGCTACGTGCACGACCTGATCCGGCACAACGACCCGGCTTTCGCCGCCAAGGTGCGTGTCATAGCGACCACCGACGCGGCGCCGATGCCGCCGCTGATCGCCACTGCGGCCCTCGACTCCGACACGGTCGGGCGCCTGCGCACCGCATTCGCCGCGGTAGAGCACGCGCCGGAACTCGGGGCCGCCCGTGCCACGCTGCTGCTGCAGAAGTTCGCCTTCCCGGAACCTTCGGCCTACGATGTCTTTCACGGCATCCAGGAGTCCGCCGAACAGCACCCGGGAGTCTGGTAACCCGTGGAAAGGCGCGAGTTCCTCAGGCTCTGCGCCAGCGGCCTCGCTGTCACCGGGGTGCCGCCCGCCTTGGCGCAGGGCGCCACGGTCCGCCGGTACCCACGTGCGAAACTGGTGGATGCGCAGGGCAAGGCGCTGCGCGCTTCTTCGCTGCCTGTGCAACAGAACCTCGTCTTCCAGTACCCGTTCGCCTCCACGCCCTGCTTCCTGATCAATCTGGGCAAGCCCGCCAAGGCATCCGCCCAGCTGAAGACCGCGGCGAATCAGCCCTACGAATGGAAAGGCGGGGTCGGCGCCACGCGGTCGATCGTCGCCTACTCGGCCATCTGTGCGCATCAGCTCGCCTACCCGACGAAGGAAATCAGTTTCATCAGCTTCAGGGCCGAAGCGAGCGACAGGAACAGGCATGCCGCGGTGATCCACTGCTGTGCCGAGCACAGCCAGTACGACCCGGCCGAAGGCGGACGCGTGGTCGCCGGGCCCGCGCCCCAGCCGCTTGCGGCGATCCTCCTCGAGCACGACCCGAAGACCGACGGGCTGGTCGCCGTCGGCACGCTCGGCGGCGAAATGTTCAACCAGTTCTTCGCCAAGTACGAATTCAAGCTGGCCCTCGAATTGGGCGGGGCCGCACGACAGGCGGTCACCGGGACGACAGTGGTCAGCGAACTGGACCGCTATTGCCGCCAGCAGGTGCGCTGCTAACGCATGATCGCCTGGATGGAGCGCCACACACCGTTCCCGCCGGTGGAGCGTGCGCTCCGCCATCCCAACGGACTGCTGGCCGCGGGCGGCGACCTGTCCGCCGACCGCCTGCTCTCCGCTTACCGCAAGGGCATCTTCCCGTGGTTTTCGGCGGGCGAGCCGCTGATGTGGTGGTCGCCCGACCCGCGCATGGTGCTGCATACGGACGAGATGAAGGTGTCGCGATCGCTCGCCAAGAGCATCCGCAACCGTGGTTACGAAGTCCGGGTGGATACCGCCTTCGCCGCGGTGCTTGAAGGCTGCGCCGGCCCGCGCCGGCACCAGCCCGGCACCTGGCTGGGCCCGGAAATGCGCGCCGCGTACCAGAAGCTGCACCAGATGGGGTACGCGCACTCTTTCGAGACATGGCTGGACGGCACGCTGGTGGGCGGGCTCTACGGCATGGCCATCGGGCGGATGTTCTACGGCGAGTCGATGTTCGCACGCGCCACGGACGCCTCCAAGGTGGCGCTGGCCGCCCTGGTGGCCGAGCTTCGAGCGCGGGGCTTCCCGATGATCGACTGCCAGATGAACACCGGCCACCTCGCGTCCCTGGGCGCCCGTGAAATAGTGCGCAGCGAATTCTTGCGCACGCTCTCGGCATTGGTAAACTACGGCGAGCCGCCGGGCCGCTGGGCATTGACTCACGGCGACACTCGACGGCTGGACGAGGCCCCATGTCACGACTAAACGACCTGCCGCACGCAATACTGCAGTTCTACGTGACTGCGCCGTACCCGTGCAGCTACCTGCCCGACCGCATGGCCCGGTCGCAGGTCGCGACGCCTTCCCACCTCATCAACACCGAGCTGTACGGCGACCTCGTCAAGGCGGGCTTTCGCCGCAGCGGGATCTTCACGTACCGCCCGCACTGCGACAGCTGCCGCGCATGCGTGCCGGTGCGCATCCCAGTGAACGAGTACGTCGCCGCGCGGTCGCAAAAGCGCGCCTGGAAGCTGCACGCGGGCCTCACCTCGCAAACGCAGCCGCTCAAGTTCCGGCTCGAGCACTATGCGCTGTACCTGCGCTACCAGTCCAAGCGCCACTCCGGCGGCGGCATGGACAACGACAGCCGCGACCAGTACTCCCATTTCCTGCTGCAGAGCCGGGTGGACACGCGGCTGGTGGAATTCCGCGACCAGGGCCAGCTGGTGATGGTTTCGATCGTCGACTTCCTGCCCGACGGGCTGTCCTCGGTCTATACCTTCTTCGAGCCGGATCGCAAGGGCGCGAGCTTCGGCACCTACAACATCCTCGCCCAGATCGAGACCTGCAAGGCGCTGGGCCTGCCCTACCTCTACCTCGGGTACTGGATCCGGGAAAGCCCCAAGATGGCCTACAAGTCGCGTTTCCTGCCGATCGAAGGCTTCGTGGGCGGTGCCTGGCGCCGGCTGGACGCACGCGACCTCGGCTAGCCCGGCCGGGCCCTAAAGTCGAAGATTCGATCCGGAAAGTCCAGTCCTGTAGTCCCTCTCCGGTCAATTGATGTATCGGTACCGATACATCCAGCACGGACGCCGGGCAGCCGGTAAAATGCCGGCCATGCTGTATTCCCTCGTCCGCCCGCTGCTCTTCTCGCTCGACCCGGAAACCGCCCACGGCCTGACGCTGCGGGGCGCCGACCTGTTCGGCGGCCTGCTCGGGACCACGGTCCCTCCCCGGCCCGTACGCATGATGGGGATCGAGTTCCCCAACCCAGTGGGGCTCGCCGCGGGGCTGGACAAGGACGCGGAGCACATCGACGCGCTGGCCGGGCTCGGATTCGGCTTCATCGAAGTGGGCACCGTGACGCCGCGCCCGCAACCCGGCAACCCGAAACCGCGGATCTTCCGTCTGCCCGGCGCGAATGCGCTGATCAACCGGTTCGGCTTCAACAACGTGGGCGTCGACGCGTTCCTCGCCAACGTGTCCCGCGCCCGGTGGCGCGGCGTGCTCGGGATCAACATCGGCAAGAACTTCGACACGCCGATCGAGAAGGCCGCCGACGACTACGTGCTGTGCCTCGAGAAGGTCTACACGGCGGCCAGTTACGTCACCATCAACATCTCCTCGCCCAACACCAAGGGCCTGCGCGGGCTGCAGGGCAAGTCCGAGCTCGACGACCTGCTCGGCCGCATCGCGTCGTGCAGGGAGCGGCTCGCGGACACGCACGGCAAGCGCGTGCCGCTGGTGCTGAAGATCGCGCCCGACTTCGAAGGCACCCAGGTCGCCGACATCGCCGCCGCCGTGCGCGCCCACCGCATCGACGCGGTGATCGCCACCAACACCTCGCTGTCGCGCGAAGGCGTCGAAGGCATGGCCCACGCCACCGAGCAGGGCGGGCTCTCCGGCGCCCCGATCAAGGCGCGCGCCACTGCGGTGCTCGCGGCGATGGCACGCGAATTGGCGGGCGAAGTGCCCCTCATCGGCGCCGGCGGCATCCTCAAGGGCCGTGACGCCGTCGAGAAGCGCGAAGCCGGCGCGACGCTCGTCCAGCTCTACACCGGCCTCGTCTACCGCGGCCCGGCGCTGGTCGCCGAATGCGCCCGGGCGCTGGCGGAAAAATGAAGCCTGCCGCCGTCGCGGTGATCGACGAGGCACGCTGCATCGGCTGCACGCTGTGCATCGCCGCCTGCCCGGTCGACGCCATCTCCGGTGCGCAGGGACTGATGCACACCGTGATCGCTCGCTATTGCATCGGCTGCGACCTGTGCGTGCCGCCCTGCCCGGTCGACTGCATCGAGATGCTCGCCTCGACGCTCGAATGGACCGATGCGGACAAAATGGCCGCAAAGCAGCGCGCACGCCGCCGCAAGTCGCGGCTCGCGACGCAGAGGGCGATCCCACCATCGCTCCCAGGGGAGCGCCGCGCGTCGGTCTCGGCCGCGATCGCGCGCGTGAAGGCGAAGCGCGCCTCGCGCGCGAGGCCGGCATGAACGCGGGCAAGCGCCACGAGATCTTCAGCCGGCTGCGCGCCCAGAACCCCGAGCCGCGCTCCGAACTGGAGTACGCGTCCCCCTACCAGCTGCTGGTGGCCGTCGTGCTGTCGGCGCAGGCCACCGACAAGTCGGTGAACCTTGCGACGGCAAGGCTGTTCCCGGTCGCCGATACCCCGGCAAAGATGGTCGCGTTGGGCGAGGCGAAGGTCACGCAGTTCATCCGCACGATCGGCCTGTTCCGCACCAAGGCGAAGAACGTGGTCGCCCTCTCCCGGCTGCTGCTGGAGCGGCACGGCGGGCGGGTGCCGGACACCCATGAGGCCCTCGAAGCCCTGCCCGGGGTGGGTCGCAAGACCGCCAACGTGGTACTCAACATCGCCTTCGGGAAACCGACGATCGCCGTGGACACGCACATCTTCCGGATCTCGAACCGGACCGGCATCGCGCCCGGCAAGGACGTGCTGGAGGTCGAGAAGAAGCTCCTCAAGTTCACCCCGGAGGACTTCCGGCAGCATGCGCACCACTGGCTGATCCTGCACGGCCGCTATGTCTGCGTGGCGCGCAAACCCCGCTGCCCGGACTGCATCATCCGGGACCTGTGCGAATTCAAGGGCAAGACCAGGCCCGAAGCCTGACGCCGCGATGTTCAATCCCAGCCGCGAACAGGTGCGTGATTTCTTCTTCGAGACCTGGCGCAAGTACCGCGCCGCCGAGCCTTTGGCAGGCCTCGAGACGGTGGCACTGGACATCGCGCTGCTGCATCCCGAGTACCATCCCGTGCTCGACGCGCCGGAACGCTTTCGCGAGCAGGAATATTTCCCCGAGCTCGGCGAAACCAACCCGTTCCTCCACATGAGCCTGCACATGGCGCTGGAGGAGCAGTTGTCGATCGACCAGCCGAAGGGCGTAGCTGGCGCCTTTGCCGCGCTCATGGCACGCACGGGCGACCGCCACGAAGCGCTGCACCAGGCGATCGAATGCCTGGCCGAGATGGTGTGGCGCTCGCAAAGAGACGGCACCCCGCCGGACCCCCTCGCCTACCTGGACAACCTGGCCAGGCGCGGCCGCAAATGAAAAAGGCCCGCCAGGGCGGGCCTTTCCCGAAGCGAACCGCCTGCGTTCAGCGATGCGTGACCAGGTTCGAGGGCTGGCTCGCGAACCAGGCGGCGAGGTCGTCCATCTCCTGGTTGGACAGCGTGGCGGCGAAGCCTTTCATGATCGCGTTGTTGCGCTTGCCGGTCTTGTAATCGGACAACGCCTTCTTCAGGTAGTCAGGCAGCTGCCCGGCGAGAATCGGGAAGTCCGGGCCGGTCGGCTTGTTGCCGTCCGGGCCATGGCAGGCGGCGCAGACCTGGGCCGCCTTGGCCTTGCCGGCCTCGGCGTTGCCCTTGGCGGAAACGCCGGCACTGCCGAGCGCGAATGCCGCTGCGGCGGCGAGGGTGAGGAGATGCTTCACTTGTGGTCTCCCCCGTAGTAGGCGGCAAGGTCGGCCATGTCCGCATCCGAGAGGCCGCGCGCGATGCCTTTCATGCTGGGATGGCTGCGCTCCCCGTTCTTGTAGCCCTGCAGCGCCTTGACGATGTACGCCGGCTGCTGGCCGTAGATCTTGGGCACGTGGTAGACCTCGGGATAGGCCGTCTTGTACCCGGGAATGCCGTGGCATCCGATGCACATCGCAAGCTTGGTTTTCCCGGCTTCGGCGTTGCCCGCGGCCCCCTGGGCGCTGGCGCCCGCGGAGAGCATCGCCATGGAGGCACCGGCGAGCAGTGCCACGATCATTCTGGGGTTGCGCATGCGGATTGGATCGCTTTGGTTTTAAAGCCGAAATTCTATCCGAACGCAGCCCCCGCCTCAACCCGACCGTTTTGGGCGCCGCTATAATCGGGGTTTACCTCAGGACGCCCTCCCCATGCGCTTCGCCGGATCCGAAGAATACGTCGCCACCGAGGACCTCACGCTGGCCGTGAACGCCGCCATCACCCTCGAGCGCCCCCTGCTCATCAAGGGCGAGCCCGGCACCGGCAAGACCATGCTCGCGGTCCAGGTGGCGAAGGCCCTCGGCCTGCCGCTGCTGGAATGGCACATCAAATCGACGACCAAGGCCCAGCAGGGCCTGTACGAGTACGACGCCGTCTCGCGACTGCGCGACTCCCAGCTCGGCGACCCGCGCGTCAAGGACATCCACAACTACATCGTCAAGGGCATGCTCTGGCAGGCCTTCGCCCGGGACACCCCGTGCGTGCTGCTGATCGACGAGGTGGACAAGGCCGACATCGAGTTCCCCAACGACCTGCTGAGGGAACTGGACCGCATGGAGTTCTACGTCTACGAGACGAGGGAGCTGGTGAAGGCCACCCAGCGCCCCATCGTGTTCATCACCTCGAACAACGAGAAGGAACTCCCCGACGCGTTCCTGCGCCGGTGCTTCTTCCACTACATCCGCTTCCCGGAGAAGGACACGATGGAAAAGATCGTGGACGTCCACTTCCCGAAGCTGAAGAAGAACCTGCTGCGCGAGGCGCTGGAGGTGTTCTTCGAGATCCGCGAGGTGCCCGGGCTGAAGAAGAAGCCCTCCACCTCCGAGTTGCTCGACTGGCTGAAGCTGCTGCTCGCCGAGGACATCCCGCCGGAAGCGCTGCGCTCGAAGGACCGCAAGACGATCATTCCCCCGCTCCACGGCGCGTTGCTCAAGAACGAGCAGGACGTGCACCTGTTCGAGCGCCTGGTATTCATGACGCGGGCGAAGAACAACTAAGGGCCCGCCGTGCTGATCGACTTCTTCTTCAAGCTGAAGAGCCACAAGCTGCCGGTCTCCATCAAGGAGTTCCTGACCCTGCTGGAGGCTCTGCAGAAAGGGGTGATCGGCTCGTCGGTCGACGACTTCTACTACCTCGCCCGCACGACGATGGTGAAGGACGAGTCGAACTTCGACAAGTTCGACCGCGCCTTCGCCGAGTTCTGGGAAGGCGTAGAGGCCATCCCCGGCATAGAAGCGCAGATCCCGCTCGAATGGCTGCTGAAGCAGGCCGAACTGACGCTCTCGGACGAAGAGAAGAAGATGATCGAGTCCCTCGGCGGCTGGGACAAGCTCATGGAGACTCTGAAGAAGCGCCTCGAGGAGCAGAAGGAGCGCCACCAGGGCGGCAACAAGTGGATCGGCACCGGAGGCACCTCGCCGTTCGGCGCCTACGGCTTCAACCCCGAGGGCATCCGCATCGGCCAGAAAGGCTCGCGCAACCGCAGCGCCGTGAAGGTCTGGGACCAGCGCGAATACCAGAACCTCGACGATTCGGTGGAGCTGGGCACGCGCAACATCAAGGTCGCGCTGCGGCGCCTCAGGCGCTTCGCGCGCCAGGGCGCGCCCGAGGAATTCGACCTCGATACCACGATCAGCTCGACGGCGCGGAAGGCCTACCTCGACATCCACATGCGCCCGGAGCGCAGGAACACCGTCAAGGTGCTGCTGCTCCTCGACATCGGCGGCTCGATGGACGACCACGTGAAGCTCTGCCAGGAGATGTTCTCGGCCGCGAAGACCGAGTTCAAGCACCTGGAGTACTTCTACTTCCACAACTGCCTGTACGACTTCGTCTGGAAGGACAACCGGCGGCGCCACGCCGAGCGCACCCGCACCTGGGACCTGCTGCACAAATACGGCCACGACTACAAGGTGATCTTCGTCGGCGACGCGACGATGAGCCCCTATGAGATCCTGCAGCCCGGCGGCTCGATCGAGTACTACAACGAGGAGGCCGGCGCGGTGTGGTTGAAGCGCGTCACCGACGTCTACCAGAGGTGCGTCTGGCTGAATCCGGAGCCGGAGGAGATCTGGGGCTACCGGCAGTCGGTGCAGGTCATGAAGGAACTGATGGGCGGGCGCATGTACCCGACCACCATGGGCGGCCTCGAACAGGCCATGAAGACTCTGACGAAGTAGCCGCTGCTCAGTCCGCCACGGGCGCCGGCGCCTCCGGCCTCGACTTGTACTTGAAGTCGGCCACCCCCGGGACGGCGTCCACCACCTCGGCCACCGACAGCAGCAGGTCGGTGCCCAGGTCACCCGCCAATGTCACCTGCCCTTCCGACGCGCTCACCGCGACCCTGGCGTCGCGCGTCAGCGGTGAGAGCCTGAGCGCCGCACGCACGCGCGCGGCCAGGGCAAGGTCCTCCAGTTGCCGCCGGGACTGCGCGGTCTCGGCGAAGGCGTTCGACCTCGCCAGCCGGACCACCTCGTCCACGCACTCGCCGACGCTGACGCGCTCGGTATTGAACACCACGTCGTAGTTCTCCGGATCCGTCCACTGCAGGCCGAAATTGCGCCGCATGATCGCCGTGTGCGCCTCGTCGTTGCAGTGGATCTCGACGCTCACCGCCGCATCGTCGTCGGTGCTGAGCCGCTCCATCATGCGCCGCTTGCGCAACGCCACGGGTGCGCACACCCTCACGCAGATCGCGTGCGGCACGTCGCGCAGCAGGTGCGTCGCGCCCCAGCCGCGCACCACGGCGCCCTCCCCGCGCATGGCCAGTTCGAAAATCTCATCGGCGGAAAAAATGGCGAGGCTGGTCTTGTCCGCGGTCAGGCGCTCGAGCAGGCCGGCGCTGCCGTCGAGCAGGCGGATCACGTGGCTCTTCCTGACCCGCATCCGGTCGGCGAGCGGCTCGACGACCTCGTGGTAGAAGATCGGCAGGTCGAGTTCGCCTCCCAGGCCGTCGGCGACATCCTTGCCCAGCGACCCCATCTCCCTTGTAATCGCGATAATCGGCATGCGTGTTCTCCCAGTAGACCCGGCCTTGCCTGCCCTACCCCATGACCACGCGGTTGCGCCCCTCGTTCTTCGCCCGCCGCAACGCCTGCTCCGCCCGCTCGAACAGGTCGCTGTCGGCCTTCGCCCCTGCCTCGCGACCCGCAACGCCTATGCTCACTGTGATCGCGCGGCGCGCCCCCTGGGCCTCGCGCAGCGCCTTGCGTGCCCCGGCTTCAACGTCACGGCGCAACCTTTCGGCCACGGCCATCGCCGCGACCGGCGGCGTATGCGTCGCCACCACCGCGATCTCCTCGCCGCCATAGCGTACCAGCACGTCCGATTCACGCACCCCGCCGCTCAGGATGCGCCCGACCTCGGTCAGCACCTGGTCACCGACCGCGTGCCCGTAGTTCGCGTTCACGTCGGCGAAATGGTCGATGTCCAGGAGGATCACGGAGACCGCGAGGCCGTGCCTTTCCGCGCGCGTCATCTCCTCGCGCATCCTGCGATCCAGGTACTGGCGGGTGTCGAGTCCCGAAAGCGCGTCGGTCACGTTGGCACGATCCAGCGTCGACATCCGGCGGATATTGACCACCGTCGCGAGGGACAGGCGGGAAGACAGCCATACAAAGCCCGCGCAACAGGCGAAGACCACCGGCACCAGCAGGTCGGGGAACTCCATCCGGCGCCCCCAGGAAAGCGCGATGTAGCCGGCGTACCCGGCGACGAAAAAGAGGACCAGCCCGTTCAGCAGCTTCCATTGCGAACGCATGGGCCCGCGCGGCAGTTCCCTTATGAGCATGTGCCCCGGGGGCAGGGCCGCGACGAGGAGGACCATGCCCGCAATGACCAGGGCCACGGCCAGTGCGTTCAGCATGGGATTCGAGCCTTCATCTTGCGCACCGCGAAGTCATGGGAGCATTGTACCCCCGAGCCCCTTGTCGACCGGACGCCCGCATGCGGGACGGAAATCCCTTATCGCTGTGTCCCGCGACTTCAGGCCGAAGCTGCGCGCGATTGCGATGCGAGCAGGGTCTCGAACGCCGCCGCATCGAGCGGCTCGCTGTATAGGCGGCCCTGCCATTCCTCGCACCCGAGGGCCTGCAGGTGCGCAAGCTGCGCGCCCGACTCCACGCCCTCGACGGCAAACCCCAGGCCCAGGCCTTTGGCCATCGCAGACATCGTCTGGACCACGACGACCGCATCCTCCCGCGTAGCCAGGTCGGCCACGAGGCACCGGTCGACCTTCAGCTTCCTGACCGGGACCTGACGCAACGCGGCGAGACTCGACGGCCCTGCGCCGAAATCCTCGAGCGTCAGCGCTACTCCGAGTCGCGCAACGGACTTCAGTGCTTCCAGCGATTCGCCGTCGCCCAACTGGGCACTGCGCTCCGAGACTTCCAGGGCGAAGCGGGAACCGTCGAGCCCGTTCCTCACCAGCGCCGCCTCGAGCGCCGCGGGAAGTTTGCGGTCACGCGCGAACTCCCTGGCCGATATCTTCAGCGCGAACCACAGCCCGTCGGCAGGCCCGCCGCGCCACGCCGCGACCTGGGACGCGGCGCGCTCGACCATCCAGTTGCCGAGCGCCGCCATCAGTCCCGCCTGCTGGGCCAGGGACAGGAATGCTTCCGGGGAGAGCAGGCCCTTTTCCGGGTGGTTCCAGCGCATCAGCACTTCCGCGCCGACCACGACCGGCGGCATCGCTCCCCGACTGCGCACGACCGGCTGGTAGTGCAATTCGAACTCCCCACGCTCCAGGGCGCGGTGCAGCGCGCCTTCCGCTTCCAGCCGCTCGAGCGCGCGCGCGTTGAGCTCGCTGGAGTAGAAGCGATAGGTATTGCCGTCGGCCTCGCGCGCGGCGTAGCGGGCCGCATCCGCGTTCATCAACAGCTCGGCGAACTCCGACCCGTCGCCCGGGTACATGCTGATGCCGATGCTCGCGGACAGCTTCAGGGAACGCCCTTCGACGACCACCGGTTGCGCGAGGCAGTTCAGCACCTTCTGCGCGACCAGTGCCACGTCCCCGAATTCGCGGGTGCCATCCCACAGCAGCGCGAACTCGTCCGCGCCTAGGCGGGCCAGCGTATCGTCCCTGCGCATCGCATTCGACAGGCGCTCGGCGATGGCGCGCAACAGGGCTTCCCCCGCGCGGTGGCCAAGGGAATCGCTGACGAGGTGGAACCTGTCCAGGCTCATGGACAGGACCGCGATACGCCCGCCCTTGGGCACGGCATTGAGGATCGCCTGGCCGGCGCGGTCGGCAAGAAGTACGCGGTTGGGAAGACCCGTCAGTGCATCGCGGGTCGCCAGGTACTGGATCCGCTCCTCGGCCTGGCGCTTCGCGGTGATGTCCGAGCCCGTGCCGCGGAATCCCTTCAACGTCCCTTCGCGGTCGAATACCGGCACGCCGGAAATGCTCTGCCAGATCGCGCGCCCGGACTTTGTGACGGAACGGTACACCAAGTCGCGGAACGGAGCGCCGTTGCGGCTGGCCTGCCTCAGTCGCTCCTCGACCGCCCGCGCCTCCCCGAGCGGCATGAAGTCCTGCGGCCGACGCCCGATCAGGTCGGCGTGCACGTGCCCCAGCACCGCCTCGACCCGTGCCGACAGCCACGTGTAACGAAACGCCGAGTCGGTCTCCCAGACGTACTCCCCGGCCGCCTCGACCACGTCGCGGAAGCGTTGCTCGCGAACGGCCAGTTCCTCCCTAGCCTGCACGCGCTCGGTGATGTCGCGCAGCACCGTCTGCACCACGAGCCGTCCGCGCTCGAGGTAGGACACGCTGGCGCCCTCGACCGTCACGATGCCGCCATCGAGCCGCACCATGCGGCGCTCGAGGAAGTCGCTCTTGCCGGGCCCGGCGCGCAGGTAGCGCGCGCGCTCGAGGATCGTCTGGTGGTCGTCGGCGTGCACCAGCTCCATGGCCTCCAGACCGACCAGCGCGGAAGGCCTGGGCGCGCCGAGGATGTCGGCGGCTGCACGGTTCGCATACTCGACCCGGCCGTCGGACTGCAGCAGCACGCCGTCGGGCGAGAGGTCCACGAGGGTTCGGTAGCGGGCCTCGGCATCGCGCAATGCGTGCTCGGCGCGCTTGCCCCGATCGATGTCGACCACCGTGCCGGACATCCGCCGCACGCGCCCGTCGGATCCCCGCTCCACGACCTTGCCGGACACCATCGCCCATTTCCAGTCGCAGGCGGCGGTACGCAGGCGGATCTCGGCGCCGAACGAGGCCGTCTCGCCCTTGATCGCCTTGCGCGAGGCAAGGAGGATCGCCTCGAGGTCCTGCTCGTGCACGAGGCCGACGAGGTCCTCCAGCACGCACCACTGCGCACCCGAGGACTTGCCGACGATGTGCGCCCATCCTTCGCTCAGGTAGATCCGGCCGGTGGCGAGATCGCTGTCCCAGATGGCGTGGGCGCCGGAGTCGAGGGCGAGCTCCAGGCGCTCCTTCGCGCCGGACAGGGCCGCTTCGGCACGTTTCGATTCGGTCACGTCGCGGCCGACGCCGCAGTACCCGACGAGCCTGCCCGAGGCATCGAGCCGGGGTTCGCCCGAAATCAGGTGGAATTCGGAGCCCCATCCTTGCCCGGGCGGCACAGCTCGAGTTCGTGGAACTCGCTGCGGGCCTCGAGCGCGGCCAGGTGGCCTTCGAGCGCAGAGGCCCGCACCTTGATGCCGGTGATCTCCCAGAACCGGCGGCCGTAGGCGAGTTCCGAACCGAAGAGCTTCAGCATCGACTGGCTGCCGGCGATCCAGCTGATGCGGTGCTCGGCATCCGTTTCCCAGAACCAGTCGGCGGAAAGCGCGGTCAGGCTGCGGAAGCGCTCCTCGCTGTTCGAAAGCGCCACGCTGGCCTGCTCGCGGTCCTCGACCGCGCCCTGGAAAAGGAAGAACACGAACACCCCGACCAGCGCCGCGATCGCCAGCGCGCTCGTCACGGCGAAGCCCTGCGACTGCTCGCCCTGGCCGACGATGTGCTCGATCGCCAGCTCGCTGGCCAGCACAAGGCCGACCACGATCACAAGGTAGACCGCCGCGGAGCGCCGCAGTCCGAACTGCCGCGCCCTCCGGACCAGGGTCTGCAGCACGCCCATCAGCGCGCGGCGTCCGCCTGGCGCGCGAGGTCCTTGGCGCTGGAGGGAGGCGCGACCTTGGCGACCTCCTCGACCGTGGTGAGCCCCGCCGCCACCTTGAGCGCGCCGCTCAGGCGCAGGGGTTTCATGCCCTCCTTGAGCGCCAACTGGCGGATCTTCGCCTCGTTGCCGCCTTCGGAGAGCAGCTCCTTGATCGACTGCGAACAGGTGAGCACCTCGTAGATCCCCACCCGACCGAGGAAGCCCGTCATGCGGCACTCGAGGCAACCCACCGGCTTGTAGATGGCCGCAGGCCGGTTGGTCTTCCAGGGTGCGACGAGGCCGTCCCAGGCGGCGATGTCCTCCACCCTGTTGAGGTCGACTTTCTGCTTGCAGTTCGGGCAGAGGATGCGCACCAGGCGCTGCGCCATCACGCCGTTGATCGTCGCCACCAGAAGGTAGGGCGCGACGCCCAGCTCGAGCAGTCGCGTCATTGCCGTCGGGGCATCGTTCGTGTGCAGCGTGGAGAGCACGAGGTGGCCCGTGAGCGCGGCCTGCACGGCCATCTCGGCGGTTTCCAGGTCGCGGATCTCGCCCACCATGATGATGTCCGGGTCCTGCCGCATCAGCGCACGCAGCCCCTCGGCGAATCCCAGGTCGATGTTCTGCAGCACCTGCATCTGGTTGAAGGTGCCTTCGATCATCTCGATCGGGTCCTCGACCGTGCAGACGTTCACCTCGGGCGTTGCCAGCGTCTTCAGCGTCGAATAGAGCGTGGTGGTCTTGCCCGAGCCGGTGGGCCCCGTGACCAGCACGATCCCGTTGGGCCGCTCGGTCATCTCCTTCCAGCGGTTGTGGTCCTCGACCGAGAATCCCAGCTCCGTGAAGTCCCGCACCAGCACCTCGGGGTCGAAGATGCGCATCACCAGTTTCTCGCCGAACGCGGTCGGCAACGTCGACAGGCGCAGCTCGATCTCCTGCCCGTCGAGCGTGCGCGTCTTGATGCGGCCGTCCTGCGGGCGGCGCTTCTCGACCACGTCCATGCGGCCGAGGATCTTGATGCGGCTGGTCATCGCAGCCTGCACCACGGCCGGGATCTGGTAGACCTGGTGCAGCACCCCGTCGATGCGGAACCGCACGATGCCCAGTTCACGCCGCGGCTCGATGTGGATGTCGCTCGCCCGCTGCTCGAAGGCGTATTGCCAGAGCCAGTCGACGATGCGCACGATGTGGGCATCGTTGGCGTCGAACTGCTTGTTGCTTGCGCCGAGTTCGACCAGCTGCTCGAAGTTGCCGATCCCTGCGGAGGCGACGCCCGCCTTGTTCGCACCCTTGATCGACTTGGCGAGGTTGTAGAACTCGACCTGGTAGCGGTCGATGTCGGCAGGGTTGGCGATTACCCTGCGCACCTCCAGCTTGAGGATCGGCCCGAGCTCGCGCTCCCAATCGCGCAAGTAGGGCTCGGCCGTGGCGATGACCGCTTCCTTCGTGTTCACGCTGACCGGCAGCACATGGAAGCGCGTTGCATACGCCGACGACATGACTTCGGTGACCGCGGAGAAGTCGATCTTCAGCGGGTCGATGTGCAAGTACTCGAGACCGACCCGGTGGGCCATCCATTCCGTGAGCTGCTCGAGGGAGAGCAGCCGGTGCGGCGGCTGGAGGCCCTTCCACTTCTGGTCGGCGATCATCAGCAGCGGATGCGAGGACCCCCTGTAGTAGCGGCGCTCCTTTTTCAGCTGCTCCGCCGACTCGGCGGCAACAAGCCCGTCCTCCACCAGCCAGTCCAGCAGCTCTGCAAGGGTCAGTCGGTGCTCGGTGATCTTCGGTTGGACCGCGGCCATGGGCTGTTCCGGAGGGGACTGCGTGACTATAGCAGCGCCACAGGGGGACGCTCAACGCGCCTGCCATCGGGCCTTACAATGCCCGCTTTCCCCAGACCATGACTGCCCCCCTGCCATGACCTCCCCGAAACCCCGCCGCGCGCTCGGCGCCGACGTCCGCATGCGGGAAGTCTGGGCGTGGAGCATGTACGACTTCGCAAACTCGGGGTACACCACGGTCGTGATCACGGCGGTGTTCAGCGCCTACTTCACCTCGGTCGTGGCGGGCAAGGCCGTGTGGGGTACGTTCGCATGGACCGCGGCCCTGTCGGTGTCCTATGCCCTCATCATGGTCACGGCCCCGCTCGTGGGCGCGTGGGCCGACGCGCATGCGGCCAAGAAGAGGCTGCTGGCCCTCAGTACCGCCGGTTGCGTGGCCTGCACCGCCCTGCTTTGGTTCGCAGGGCCGGGTACGTTCGCGCTCACGGTCGTGCTGGTCGTGCTGTCGAATTATTTCTTCGGCAGCGGCGAAAACCTCATCGCCGCGTTCCTGCCGGAACTGGCCGACTCCGAAGCCATGGGCCGGGTGTCAGGCTGGGGCTGGGCCGTGGGCTACCTCGGCGGCCTGCTGTCGCTCGGCCTGTGCCTCGCCTACATCACCTGGGCGCAGGGCCGCGGCATGCACGCCACGGAGTTCGTACCGGACACCATGCTGATCACGGCCGGCCTCTTCGCGCTGGTCAGCCTGCCGACGTTCCTGTTCCTGCGCGAGCGGGCTCAGCCCCGGCCAGGGCGCCGCGGCGCGACGGCCGAGGCCTGGTCGCGCGTGCTGCAAACGCTGCGCGATGCGGGACGCTACCGCGACTTGCGCCGGTTCCTGCTATGCGTGGTCTTCTACCAGGCAGGGATCCAGGCGGTGATCGCGCTGGCCGCGATCTATGCGCAGGAGGCGATGAAGTTCACGACGCAGCAGACCATCGTGCTGATCCTCGTGGTCAACGTCACTGCGGCGATAGGCGCGTTCGGCTTCGGCTACGTGCAGGACGCCATCGGGCACGTGCGGTCCGTCTCGCTGACGCTGCTCGGCTGGATCGCGATGGTCACGATCGCCGGGCTCGCCCAGGGCCCGGCCGCGTTCTGGTTGGCGGCGAACATCGCTGGAGTGTGCATGGGCGCGTCGCAGGCGGCTGGACGCGCGATGGTCGGCGTGCTCGCACCGCCGGCGCGCCTCGGGGAGTTCTTCGGGCTCTGGGGCCTGGCCGTCAAGCTCGCGTCGATCTTCGGGCCGCTCTCGTACGGACTGATGACATGGATATTCGCCGGCGATCACCGCGCGGCAATCATGTTCTTGGGCGCGTACTTCGTTGTCGGCCTCGTCCTGCTGCGCGGCGTCGACATGCGGCGCGGGCGGGCCGCTGCGCTGCAGGCCTGAGGTATGATTCCGCTTCGCCTTTCCAACCCGCCTTTCTAGCCAAACCACGGAGAAACCCATGACCATCAAAGTCGGCGACCGCCTGCCCGACGGCAAGCTTTCCGAATCCATCGAGTTCGACGCGGCCTGCCCGTTGCCCCCGAAGGACGTCGGCGTGGCCGAAGCCACCAAGGGCAAGAAGGTCGTGATCTTCGCGCTGCCCGGCGCGTTCACCCCTACCTGCTCGGCCAAGCACGTGCCGGGCTACGTTTCCGGCATCGACAAGCTGAAGACGAAGGGCGTAGACGAGGTCTGGTGCGTGGCCACCAACGACGGCTTCGTGATGGCGGCCTGGGGCCGCGACCAGAAGGCGATCGGCAAGGTGCGCATGCTGGGTGACGGGTCGGCCACCTGGACCAAGGCGCTCGGGCTCGAGCTCGACCTGACGGCGCGTGGCATGGGCATCCGTTCGCAGCGCTACTCGATGCTGGTCGACGACGGCGTGGTGAAGAGCCTCAACGTCGAAGGCCCCGGCAAGTTCGAGGTAAGCGACGCCGACACGATGCTGAAGCAACTGGGCTAGGTCCGGTCAGGCAGCGGCACAGAGGGGGCGCATATGCGCCCCCTTTTCGTTGTTACAAGCGGATACAAAACCTTATAGCTGCCAAGGTTTCGGGCCTTTAGTCTTCGACCTGCAATCCCCCACCTACGGAGACCCGAATGAACGCAAAACTGATCCTCGCCGGCCTGATCCTCTCGGCCAGCACAGCACTGTTCGCGCAGGCCCCGGCCGCACCGGCCCCGGCGGACGCCCCCAAGGGCGGCCCCCATGGAAAGATGCGCCCCTGCGCTCAGGACGCCGACCCCGCCAAGTGCGAGGCCCGGCGCAAGGAGATGCGCGAGGGTATGAAGAGCGCGCGCGAAGCCTGCAAGGGCAAGGAAGGCCCCGAACGCGGCAAGTGCGTGACCCAGCAGATGTGCGCGAAGTCGCCCGACCCCGCCAAGTGCGAAGCCCACGCGAAGGAACGCATGGAGCACCGCCACGAACGGCACGAGAAACACCACAAGCAGGACAAGGGTGCGACGCCGCCCGTGCCGAAGACCTGACCTCCCCCGGGAGGCGACTCAGGCGGAGAGTTCGAGCAGTACTCCGTTAAGGCGCTTCACGAAACCTGCGGGGTCCTCCAGCTCCCCGCCCTCCGCGAGCACCGCCTGCTCGAACAACAGCGCCGCCCAGTCCGCAAAGCGCTTCTCTTCGTGCCTGAGGCGAAGCACGATCGGGTGGGCAGGGTTGATCTCCAGGATGGGCGCAGAATCCGGCGCCTTCTGGCCGGCGGCCTTGAGGATCCGCGCGAGATTCGCACCGATGTCGTTCTCGTCGGCCACCAGGCAGGCCGGCGATTCGGTCAGGCGCATGGTGACGCGGACATCCTTGACGCGTGCGCCCAGCGCCTCCTTGATCTTCCCCGTGAGCTCGCCGAGTTCCTTGCCTTTCTCCTCGGCTTCCTTCTTCTCGGCCTCGTCTCCGAGGTCGAGCCCGCCGCGTGCAACCGACGCAAGCGGCTTGCCGTCGAACTCCGGAAGGTTGCCCACCAGCCACTCGTCGACGCGGTCGTGCATCAGCAGCACTTCGATGCCTTTCTTGCGGAACACTTCGAGGTGGGGGCTCGAGCGCGCCGCGTTGAAGCCTTCGGCCGTGACGTAGTAGATCCGGTCCTGGCCCGGCTGCATGCGGGACACGTAGTCGGCGAGCGACACGCTTTCCTCTTCCGTATCCGCCTTGGTGGAGGCGAAGCGCAGCAGCTTCGCCACGCGCTCCCGGTTGGCGTGATCCTCGCCGACGCCCTCCTTCAGCACGCGACCGAACTCCTTCCAGAACGTGGCGTACTTGTCCTTCTGGTTCTCGGCCAAGTCGTCGAGAAGCGAAAGCACGCGCCGTGTGGCACCGGAGCGGATCGATTCGACGTCCTTGCTCTCCTGCAGGATTTCGCGCGAAACGTTCAGCGGCAGGTCGCTCGAATCGATCACGCCGCGAACAAAGCGCAGGTAACCCGGCATCAGGTGCTCGGCGTCGTCCATGATGAACACGCGTCGCACGTAGAGCTTCACGCCGCGCCGGTGCTGCCGGTCCCACAGGTCGAACGGCGCGCGCGCCGGGACGTAGAGGAGTTGCGTGTACTCCTGCCGGCCCTCGACACGGCCGTGCGTCCAGGCAAGCGGCGCCTCGGGATCATGGGCGACGTGCGTGTAGAACTCGCGGTACTGCTCGTCGGTCACCTCGGCTTTGGGCCGCGCCCACAGCGCGCTCGCCTGGTTGACAGGCGCCTCCTCGCCCTCCATGACGACCGGCAGGCTGATGTGGTCCGAATACTTGCGGATGATGCTTTTCACCTTCCAGGGTTCGAGCAGGTCGTCCTCCCCTTCGCGGAGGTGCATCACGATCTCGGTGCCTCGCGCCGCGCGCTCCGCCGGTTCCAGCGAATATTCGCCGCCACCGTCGGACTCCCAGCGCACGCCGGCCCCGGCCGGCAGCCCGGCGCGTCGCGTGGTCAGCGTGACCCTGTCCGCGACGATGAACGAGGAATAAAACCCGACGCCGAACTGGCCGATGAGGCTGGCGTCCTTCTTCTGGTCCCCCGTCATCCGCTCGAGGAATTCGCGCGTGCCGGACCGCGCGATGGTGCCGATGTTGGCGATGACCTCGTCGCGTGACATCCCGATGCCGTTGTCCGAGATCGTGATCGTGCGGGCGTCCTTGTCAACGCGGACGCGGATCTTCAGGTCCGGGTCGGCGTCGTAAAGCGAATTGTCGGCCAGGGCCTCGAAGCGCAGCTTGTCCGCCGCATCGGACGCGTTTGAGACGAGTTCCCGAAGGAAGATCTCCTTGTTGCTGTAGAGCGAATGGATCATCAGCTTGAGAAGCTGCTTCACCTCGGCCTGGAAGCCCAGGGTTTCCCTGGCTGTGGTGTCCCCGGTTGCGGTCTGCGACATTGCCTTGTTCCTCGTGAGTGTTTTGCGAACGGATGCGCTGGCCGGCAGTTTGGGGCAATCCCCACCCATTTCAAGGTCTTTTCGCCGGTAAAATCCGCACTCCCGTGACCGACCTCGACCGCTCAGAGTTTCGCGCCGGCCTTCGCGCCGCGTTCCCCGTGCTGCTCGGCGTATTCCCGTTCGGCGTCGTTACAGGGGTGGCCATAGCCGCCGGGGGCATCCCGCCCCTCGAAGCCGTCATGATGTCGTTCCTGATCTTCGCGGGCGCCTCCCAGCTGGCGGCGACCCAGCTGATCAGTTCCGCCGCACCGGTGGCCGTCATACTGGTCACCGTATTCTTCATCAACCTGCGGCATGTGATGTACAGCGCTTCGATGCGCGTGCACCTCGGCAGCCTGCCGCCGCGCTGGTGCTTCGGCCTCGGCTACCTGCTCACCGACAACTCCTACGCACTGTGCATGGCCCGCTACGGCCAGCACCCGGACACCGGCGGCAAGCGCTGGTTCTGCCTCGGCGTATCCCTCCCGATCTGGCTGACGTGGCAGGTTTCGACGGCCCTCGGCGTGATCACTGGGGCGGCCGTGCCGCACACTTGGAAGCTCGAATTCGCCGCGCCACTCGCATTTGTAGCCCTGTCGGTCCCGCTGCTGCGCGACCGGGCCATGGTGGCGGCGGCGCTCGCGGCCGGGGTCACGGTGGTGGTCGCCCACCCGCTGCCCCTGCGCATGGGGCTGGTGCTCGCCGCCGTGGCCGGGATCACGGCGGGGTTGCTCGCCGAAAGGCGGCCGCCATGAGCCCGGCCGAAATCTGGGGCGCGATGCTGGGCATGGGGCTGCTGACCCTGCTGCTGCGCTCGTCGTTCCTGCTGCTTCCCGAGCACGTCCAGCTGCCGCCGCTGCTGCGCAGGGCGCTGCGCTACGTGCCAGCGGCGGTCCTCACCGCGATCTACGCCCCGGAGATGCTGGTACAGTCCGGGGCGATCGACATTTCCGCGCACAACACGCACCTGCTGGCGGGCCTGGTCGCGATCGCGGTGGCCTGGCGGGTGCGCGGGACATTCCTCACGATCGCCGCGGGAATGGTAGCCCTGCACGCTTTTGGCGCGCTTCTTGGATGAACCTCCGCGCTGTTCAGTGATCCAACCCGTCTCCCGAATCAGCTGTAAATCACCCCAATGGCCGAAACAATGACCCTCGCCGCAAAGATCCTCAGGCTAGCCTTCGCGGGACTGCTCGCCTTGCCGTTCCTGCCGGCCACCGCCGCCGCCCCGCAGAAAGTCGCCAGCATCGAGGGGGTGACCGAGTACCGCCTGGACAACGGGTTGCGTGTGCTGCTGGTTCCCGACGGCTCCATCGACACGGTCATGGTCCACATCACCTACATGGTCGGCTCCAGGCACGAGGGCTACGGCGAAAAGGGCATGGCCCACCTGCTCGAGCACATGCTCTTCAAGGGCACCGCAAAACACCCGAAGCTGAAGGAGGACTTCTCCCGGATGGGCGTGCGCTACAACGGCACGACCTCCTACGACCGCACCAACTACTTCGAGACGCTTGCGGCGACGCCCGCCAACCTGGACTGGGCGCTGAGCGTCGAGGCCGACCGCATGGTGAACGCTTTCGTCCGCAAGGAGGACCTCGACAGCGAGATGACGGTCGTGAGAAACGAATTCGAGTCCGGCGAGAACAACGCCGGCCGGGTGCTCCGCCAGCGAATGATGCAGCTCGCCTTCCCCTGGCACAACTACGGCAACTCCGTCATCGGCTCGCGTTCCGATATCGAGAACGTGCCGATCGACAAGCTACGCGCGTTCTACCGGATGTTCTACCAGCCGGACAACGCGGTACTCATCATCGGCGGCAAGTTCGAGGAGCGCCAGGCGATCGATTCGGTCGTCCGCAATTTCGGCGCCCTGCCCAAACCCGCCCGCAAGTTGCCGGTGTTCTACACCACCGAGCCGACGCAGGACGGCGAGCGCAGCGTGGTCCTGCGCCGGACCGGGGACACCGCCATGGTCAGCGCGCAGTATCGCGTGCCCTCCGGGAGCCATGAGGACTACCCGGCGGTCGACGTGCTCGTGTACCTGATGTCGACCCAGCCCACCGGCAGGCTGCACCGGGCCATCGTCCAGAAGAACATCGCCAGCGCGGTCTGGGGCAGCGAAAGCGGGCTGCACGACCCGGGGATGATGTTCTTCGGCGCGTCCCTCTCGAAGGGCGCGGCGATAGAGCCGGCCCGCGATGCGCTGCTCGACGTGCTAGAGAGCATCGCGAAGGAGCCGGTGAGTGCGGACGAGGTGAACCGGGCGAAGACGTCACTCCTCAACGATTTCGAGAAGATCCAGATCGACTCGCTGGCGCTCGTTTCGGCGCTCTCGGAATTCAGCGCGACCGGCGACTGGAGGCTCTTCTTCCTGTACCGCGACCGCCTGCGCAAGGTCACTCCGGCAGACGTACAGCGCGTGGCCACCGCTTACCTCAGGCCCGCCAACCGGGTACTGGGCACGTTCATTCCCGCGGAAGCACCCGCGCGTGCCGAGATCCCGCCGGTTCCCGACGTCCCCAGGGTCGTGGCCGGGTACTCGGGCGGAAAGGCGCCCGAGCTCGGGGAAACGTTCGACCCGTCCCCGGCCAACATCGACTCGCGCATCCTGCGCAAGACGCTCGCCAACGGAATCCGCGTCGCGCTGCTGCCGAAGA
Source organism: Burkholderiales bacterium (assembly GCA_965279075.1). Classification (GTDB taxonomy): domain Bacteria; phylum Pseudomonadota; class Gammaproteobacteria; order Burkholderiales; family SG8-39; genus SZAS-79. The sequence continues at coordinate 254,858 of CBDIHI010000008.1, forward strand.
AGACCCGCGGCGGCAACGTGGTGGCCAAGCTCACGCTCAAGTGGGGCGACGAGGCGGGTACGATGAACCGCGTCACCGCGTGCTCGCTTTCCGGTGCAATGCTCATGCGGGGCACCCAGAAGCGCTCGCGCGCCGAACTGCAGGACGCGTTCGACAAGCTCAAGGCAGCCGTCGCCGTCAGCGGCGGCGGCGCGCAGGTCGATACACAGGCCCCGCAGTTCGCCGACACGCTGCGGCTGGTGGCCGAGGTCCTGCGCGAGCCCTCCTTCCCTGCGGCCGAGTTCGCCGAGCTCAAGCAAGCCTCCATTACGGGTGCCGAGGCACAGCGCAGCGACCCCGGTGCGATCGCCGGCGAGAACATGTCGCGCTACCTCGCCCGCTACCCGAAGGGCCACTGGCTCTATCCGCAGACCACCGAGGAGCGCATCGCGGACCTGAAGCAGGCGAACCTCGAGGAAGCCCGGCGTTGCTACGCCGACTTCTTCGGCGCAACCGGCGCGGAGTTCGCTGCGATCGGCGATTTCGACCCGGTCGCCGTGATGAAGTTGGTCGAGGAGCTCTTCGGCGACTGGAAGAACCCCAGGGCCTGGTCGCGGATCCCGGCGAAGTATTTCGAAGTGGCCGGCAGCGAGGCCGAGTTCCGCACTCCCGACAAGGCCAACGCCGTGCTGCGTGTCGGCGCGAATATCAGGATGCGGGACGACAACCCGGATTTCCCCGCGCTGATCCTGGGAAATTACCTGCTCGGCGGGACGTCGACCGCGCGCCTCGCGGCGAGGATCCGCGAAAAGGAGGGCTTGTCCTACGGCACCTACTCCTCGTTTTCCGCCTCGCCACTCGACGAGTCGGCGAACTTCAGCGTGAGCTCTATCTACGCCCCTCAGAACAAGCGCAAGGTCGAGACCGCGGTCCGCGAGGAAATCGCCCGCGTGCTGCGCGACGGCTTCTCTGCGGAGGAAATCGCCGGGGGCAAGAGCGGGCTGCTCGAGGCCCGGCGGACCGCCCGCACCCAGGACAGGAACCTCGTCGGGCGCATGAGCCAGTACCTGTTCGTCGGCCGCACCTTCGCATGGGACGCGGATTTCGAGAAGAGGATCGCCGCCCTGACGCCCGCCGAAGTGCGCGACGCGATGCGCAGGCACCTTGACCCGGCCAAGCTGGTCGTGATGAAGGCGGGGGACTTCAAGGACTGAAGTCGGTCGGCGGCGCTACTTCTTCAGCAGGTCGCGGATCTCTTCGAGCAGGACTTCCTGGCGCGGGGGGGCGGGCGGCGCGGCGGGGGCCTTGGGTTCCTCGCGCTTGAGGCGGTTGATCAGCTTCACCGCCACGAAGATCGCCCACGCAATGATCAGGAAGTCCAGGCAGGTCTGCAGGAACTTCCCGTATTTAAGGGTGGCCTCGCCGATCTTGATGGTCAGGCCGGCGAAATTCATCCCGCCGAGCATCGTACCGACCAGCGGCATGATCACGTCCTCGACCAGCGACGATACGATTTTTCCGAATGCGCCGCCGATGATCACGCCGACCGCCAGGTCGACGACGTTGCCCTTCATTGCGAATTCCTTGAACTCCTTCACGACGCTCATTGCCTGCTCCTCGTACCGTATGTGTGCATGAATCCTGCGCTCAGTCGATCGCCTCGTACTTCACCTCGAGGATCTCGAGTTCCTCGACACCGCCCGGCGTGCGCAGCGCCACCACCTCCCCTTCGCGGGCCTTGATCAAAGCCTTGGCGATGGGGGATATCCATGACACGCGGCCGCGCGACGTATCGACTTCGTCCAGGCCGACGATGGTCACGCTGCGCTCGCCGGTTGCGGCGGACCGCACGAGCACCGTCGCGCCGAAAAATACCTGGTCGGTATCCCTGCCCGCCGACTGGACGACTTCCGAATTCTCCAGCCTCCGGATCAGGAACCGGACCCGCCGGTCGATCTCGCGCAGGCGCTTCTTGCCGTAGATGTAGTCGCCGTTCTCGGACCGGTCCCCGTTGGAGGCCGCCCACGAAACCGTACGCACGACCTCGGGGCGATCAGTCTCCACGAGGAGCTTGAGCTCGGCCCGCATGCGGGCATACCCGGCGGGGGTCATGTAAAAGCGGGAGACAGCCGGCCCGGGGGGGTCGGCGAGCTCTTCTTCTTCGGCATCGTCGCTCTCGCGAGTGAAGGCTTTCGACATCGGGCGATTCTACCCTGCGAGACCCTGACGAATTGCCCTGAACCGGCCCACTTGCCAGAGGCGCGGGCCTTGCCCAGAATAGACGGCCTAATACACAATAAAGCAGGGGAGCCACCATGGCGAAGGACAAGGATGACCTGCTCGCGCGGGTAAAGGTGCGCGAGTGGGTACTGATGAGCCTGATCGCACTCACGGCGGTGCTTGCGAACCTGCCGCGCGAGCTGATCGAGAAATACGGCATCAACCCCGACTACCTGATCGCCGCGCTCGGCTGCACCGTCATCTTCGGGCTGTTCCTCTACCTCAAGTTCTTCTTCTTCCTTGCGGTGGTCCTGCTGATCGCAGGCGCGAACATGCCCGAGCAGATCGCCGACCGGTTCAACGTCTCCAAGGTCCCGCTGATCCTCGCCCTCGTCGTCCTGGTGGGCATCTCGCTGATCAACTACGTCGTCAAGCTGCTGCCGACCGGCCTCGAGCCCAAGCCCAAGGACAAGAGTCCCGAAGGCGTGCGCGCGATGTTCTACGCGATCGAGAAAGGCAACCTCGTCTACGCGCAGAAAGTCATCAGCATGGAGTTCGACCCCAACCTCCAGCACGAGAACGGCTACACCCCGCTTGCGTATGCCGCCATGAAGGGCAACCCCCAGATGGTGGAACTGTTCCTGCGGAACGGGGCCAATCCCGCGTTGACCACCAAGGAAGGCGACACGCCCGTCGAACTCGCGCTGCGCTTCGGGCACGGCGATGTCGCCGACATCCTGAAGAAGGCCCGGCAGGAGATCGAGGCACGCGCCCAGGGCGGCGCGCCGGCCGAGGCGCCGCCGGCGGCGGCCTGACCTGAAGGGAGCGGCGCGCATGCCTGTGCGCGCCGTACTGCTCGCCGGCGCCCTGCTGTTCTCGCTGCAGGCCCCCGCCCAGAAGCTGCCGCTTGAAAAGATCCGGCTGCCGCCCGGGTACTCCATCGAACTGTTTGCCATGGTGCCCAACGCAAGGGCAATGGCGCTTGGCCGGCGCACGCTCTTCGTCGGCTCACGGTCCGAAGGCAAGGTCCACGCAGTTGCCCTCACGGGCGACCCGGCCGGCTTTTCCGCGGGCCGCGTTTCCGTGGTCGCAAAAGACCTGCGCATGCCCACGGGGGTCGCGTTTCGCGACGGGGCGCTGTATGTGGCCGATGTCAGCCGCATCCTCAGGTACGACGCCATCGAAGAACGGCTCGATGCGCCCCCCGCTCCAGCCCTGGTCACCGACAAGCTGCCTTCCGAAGCCCACCATGGGTGGAAATTCATCGGCTTCGGTCCCGACGGGCGGCTTTACGTCCCCGTAGGCGGACCGTGCAATGCCTGCGAGCGCGACCCCGACCGCTACGCCCTGATTCACCGGATGCTGCCGGACGGATCTAAACAGGAAGTGTTCGCGCGCGGGATCAGGAATTCGGTGGGATTCGACTGGCACCCGGATACCGGCGAACTCTGGTTCACGGACAACGGCAGGGACTGGATGGGCGACGACCTCCCTGCCGACGAATTGAACAGCGCGCCGCGGGCCGGGATGCACTTCGGCTTCCCGTATTGCCATCAGGGCGACACGCCCGACCCGGAGCACGGCCGCGGCCGCCCCTGCAGCGAATTCGCGCCGCCCGCGCAGAAACTCGGTGCGCACGTGGCCCCGCTCGGGATGCGCTTCTACCGCAGCACCCGCTTTCCCGGGTACCGCAACCATGCATTCATTGCCGAGCACGGGTCCTGGAACCGCTCGAAGAAGAGCGGGTATCGCGTCTCGGTCGTCCGGATCGAACAAGGCCGTGCGGTGTCGTACGAGACCTTTGCGGAGGGGTGGCTGCAGGGAGAGTCCGCCTGGGGCCGGCCAGCCGACGTGCAGGAGTTGCCCGACGGGTCGATTCTCGTTTCCGACGACCATGCCGGCGCGATCTACCGGATCCGATACACCAAATGATTCATGGGGTTATAACGCACCAAAAAAAGCGGAAAATCGACCCGCAAAAGGGCCTAGAATCGCCTTCCCGCGCTTCCAATTCACTGTATAAAATAACAGCAAAATGAACGATACAGCCGCCACTCCCCTGATCCTCCCCGCCGAACAGGAAGTCTGCCGCGACGTGCTCATCGAGAAGTACGCCAAGGACAAGGAGACCACCATCGGCGAGGTACGCGCCCGCGTTGCGCGCGCGCTCGCCCAAGTCGAGCCGGAGGACCGCAGGCAGCAGTGGGAACGCAAGTTCCACCAGGCTCTCGAAGACGGGTTCATCCCGGCAGGGCGCATCAATTCGGCAGCCGGCATCCAAATGCAGGCCACGCTGATCAACTGCTTCGTGCAGCCCGTGGGCGACTCGATTTCGGAAGTCGTGGATGGGCGCCCCGGCATCTATACGGCCCTGCAGGAGGCCGCCGAGACGATGCGCCGCGGCGGCGGTGTCGGCTACGATTTCTCCTCAATCCGGCCCAAGGGCTCGGAGGTCAAGGGCACGCATTCGCGCGCCAGCGGCCCCGTGTCCTACATGCGTGTTTTCGACCGCTCCTGCGAGACCGTCGAATCGGCGGGCGCGCGTCGCGGCGCACAGATGGGCGTGCTGCGTTGCGACCATCCCGATGTCGAGGAATTCATCCACGCGAAAGACAAGGGCGAGCTGACGAACTTCAACATCTCGGTCGGCGTGAGCGACGCGTTCATGCTGGCGGTCGAACGCGACGCCGATGTCGAACTCGCGCACAAGGCGCGGCCGGGACGCGAGCAGATGGAAGCCGGCGCCTACCAGCGGGACGACGGCCAATGGGTCTACCGCAAGGTCCGGGCGCGCGACCTCTGGGACCAGGTCATGCGCTCGACCTACGATCACGCCGAGCCCGGGATCCTGTTCCTCGACCGCATGAACCGGGACAACAACCTCAATTACTGCGAGACCATCGAGAGCACCAATCCCTGCGCCGAACAGCCGCTGCCGCCGTACGGATGCTGCTGCCTCGGTTCGATCGACCTGACCCGTTTCGTCAAGGAACCTTTCGGCGAGAAAGCCACGTTCGATTTCGCGGGCTTCGGCAAGGTCGTCGAGGTCTCGATCCGCATGCTGGACAACGTGCTGGAGGTCACCGCCTGGCCGCTCGAGCAACAGCACCAGGAGGCGATGGCCAAACGCCGCGTCGGGCTGGGCTTCACCGGCCTCGGCGATGCGCTGATCATGCTGCGCCTGCGCTACGACAGCGCAGAGGCCCGCGCCATGGCCGCGAAGATCTCGGAGTCCATGCGCGACTACGCGTATCGCGCTTCGGTTGAGTTCGCGCGCGAGCGCGGCGCGTTCCCGCTCTTCAATGCCGACCTGTACCTGTCCGGCACGAGCTTCGCCGCCCGGCTGCCGGACGACATCAAGGCCCTGATCCGCCGTCACGGCATCCGCAACTCGCACCTGCTCTCCATCGCGCCGACCGGCACGATCAGCCTCGCGTTCGCGGACAACGCGTCCAACGGGATCGAGCCGCCGTTCTCGTGGACCTATACACGCAAGAAGCGCATGGCCGACGGTACCCTCAAGGAATTCCCGGTCGAGGACCATGCATGGCGCCGCTACCGCGCGCTGGGCGGCGACACGGACAAGCTCCCGCCCTGGTTCGTCACGGCGCTCGAGTTGTCGGCCTCGGCGCACGAGGAGATGGTCGCGGCCGTCGCCCCCTTCGTGGACACCAGCATCTCCAAGACCGTGAACGTCCCCGAGGACTACCCCTATGGCGAGTTCCAGGACCTCTACTTCAAGGCCTGGAAATCGGGCCTGAAGGGACTCGCCACGTACCGCCCGAACAGCGTGCTCGGCTCGATCCTCTCGGTCGACAAGCCCGCGGAAAAGGAAAAGCCGCAGGACTTCCGGCTCGACGACCGCAACCGGCGCATCGAGATCAAGTCGGTGCCGGCGCCGGTGCTGTCGAGCCTGGCCTGGCCCGGCCGCCCCAACCTCTCCGGCGGGAACCCGGCCTGGACCTACATGATCGAGCACCCGCACGGCACCTTCGCCGCATTCATCGGGCACGTCGAATCCATCGACGGTTCCAACGCGGGCCGTCCCCATGCTTTCGAGGTCTGGATCAACGGCGCCGAACAGCCGCGCGGCATAGGCGCGCTCGCCAAGACCCTGTCGATGGACATGCGCGCCAATGACGCGGGCTGGCTGAAGCTCAAGCTGGACTCGCTCGCCAAGGCCGCCGGCGACGACGCCTTCGACATGGCCTTCCCCCCGCACGGCGAAAGGAAGCGCATGCCCTCCGTCGTCTCGGCGCTTGCCCAGGTCGTACGCTGGCGGGTGGACCAGCTTGGTGCGCTGGCCGAAGGGGGCCCTACCCCGCTGCTAGACGCAATGTTCAGCCTCAAGGAGCCGAAGACAGGCACCGACGGCACGATGTCCTGGACCGTGGACGTACTGAATCCCGGCACCGGAGACGACTTCGTGCTGGGCCTCAAGGAAATCACGCTCCCGGACGGCGTGACGCGGCCCTACTCGATGTGGCTCGCCGGCGAATACCCGCGCGCGCTCGACGGCCTGTGCAAGATCCTGTCGCTCGACATGCGCGTGGTCGACCCGGCCTGGATCGGCATGAAGCTGAGGAAGCTGATCGCCTACCCCGAGCCCCTGGGAGATTTCCTCGCCTTCGTGCCGGGCGAGAAGCGCCAGCAGACCTGGCCCTCCACGGTCGCCTACCTCGCGCGCCTGATCATCCACCGCTACGCGATGCTCGGGATCCTGCGCGAGGACGGGCTCCCGATCACGGAGGCTGGCATCGCCAGCGAGAAGCCGGCACAGGGGGCGCTGCCGGTCATGAAGGGCACCGCGTGCCCCGAGTGCGGCAACCACACGATGATCCGCAAGGACGGCTGCGACTACTGCACGGCCTGCGGGTACGTGGGAGTGTGCGGGTAACGGGTCTACCGTTCCCGCGCGCCCTCGTGCACGACTTTCTGCACGGGCGAAAGCAGGTATTCTAGCAGTGTGCGTTCGCCGAGTTTGATCTCGGCGGTGACCTGCATGCCGGGCGTCAGGCCCAGGCGGGCGCCGCCGGCCTCGAGATTCTGCGCATCCAGTTCCACGATCGCACGGAAGGCCAGCGGCCCCATCGGCCGGTCGCGCCCGAACAGCGCGTCCGAGCGCGTGTTCGCGCTCGGGGCTTCCGTGGCGTCGCCGCTGACCTGTGCCACCCGGGCATCCAGCATCCCGAATTTCTGGAACGGATAGGCGGCGAGCTTGACCTTGACCGGCTGCCCGGCCCGGACGAACCCGATGTCCTGGTTCGATACCCAGACTTCAGCGCGCAACATCTCGCCCCGCGGCACGAGCGTCATCAGGATGGTCCCGGGAGAGACGACCGTGCCCGGCGTGTGCGTCGCGAGGTCCTTCACCAGGCCGGCCTGCGGCGCCCTGAGCTCGAGCAGGCCCTGGCGGTGCCTCACCTTGGCCAGCTCCTGCTTCGACCTCTCAAGCTGGACGGCCACGTCGACACGCTCGGCCTGCAGTTGCCTGCGGTAGTCGGCCGTCAACTGCGCGATTTTCTTTTCGGACTGCTCGATGGTCGCCGCATTGGACTGCATGACGAACTGCTGCAGCCTCAGGTCCTGCTCCTTCTCGATCCTCTCCCGCGACTTGTCGGTGGCGAGGAGCCTGCCTGCGTACCCGCCCTTCGCCAGCTTGTCGAACGCGGCCTCCTGTTCGCGGTAGTGCGGCAACACGGCGAGGAGCTTGCCGTGGATTTCCCGCGCGCCCGCCAGGTCGTTGCGCGCCTTGTCTAGCAACGCGCGCTCCTGGCCAAGGGCGTTCTGCCACGCGGCGACGTTCGCCTCGTACTGCGCGCGGACCGGCGCAAGCAGCCCTTCAGGGTCGTCTTGCTCCGCGCGGAGCGCGATGCCGGCGAGTTGGGCATCGATGCGCCGCAGCGCCAGCCGCCTGGAATGGTATTCGTTGGCGAGCGTGCCGGCGTCGGCGGTTGCAATTGCCGCGTCCATGCGCACCAGCACCTCGCCCGCCCGGACCAGCCCGCCTTCCTGCACCAGGATTTCCTTCACCACGCCCTGCTCGGAGGGCTGCACTATCTTGAGGTAGCTGGACGGCACGAGCTTGCCGTCGGTCACCGCGACGATGTCCAGGCGCGCAAGCGTCGACCAGGCGATCAGCACCGCAAGCAGGCACAGGATGGACCACAGCACGGCGCCATGCAGCGGCGCCGGGACCGTCGACTGGATGCGCAACAGCGCCGGCGCGAAATCCCCGGGACTGGCGTCGGATATCCGGCTCATGGTTCGCACCCCGTTGGTTGGAACGCTGCCGACCTAGGCGCCACCCAGGCGGACGGTCTCGTCCACCTGCAGCCCGTCCGGGACCTGGTGCGTGATGAACAGCGTGGCGACGCTCTCCTTGATGCGGTTCACGGTCTGGGCGAAGCGCTCGGCCGTGGGCGCATCGAGGCTCGTGGTCGCCTCGTCGAAGACCAGGATCTTCGGCCGTTTGAGCAGCGCCCGGGCGATTGCGATCCTCTGCTTCTGGCCTCCCGAAAGCCCGACGCCGTGTTCGCCGAGGACAGTGTTGTATCCCCGCGGCAGTTGTTCGATCGCTTCGTGGATCTCGGCCATCCGGCAGGCCTGGACCACGTCCTCGACCCCTGCGTGCGGGTTCGCGGCGATCAGGTTTTCGTACAACGACCCTGAGAACAGCACGGTCTCCTGCGGCACCACGCCGAAGTGCTGGCGCAATTCGCTTGCGCAAAGATGCCCGATATCCCGGCCGTCGATGCGGATCGCGCCCTCGTGCGGCGGGTAGTAGCCGAGCAGCAGCTTGGCGAGCGTACTTTTTCCCGTGCCCGACGGTCCGGTCAGAACGATGATCCTGCCTGGGTCAAGAGCAAGTGAAAGGTTGCGGAACAGCCAGGGCTGGTCGGGCGCGTAACGAAATCCAAGGTCGCTGATCCGTACCCGGCCGGATGCCTGGCCCTTGCCGGAAGGGCGCAGGTCGTCGGATTCAGCCGGCGCATCCATCACGTCGCCCAGCCGCCTGACCGCAATGGCGGCTTGCTGGAACTCCTGCCACAGGCCCGACAAGCGCATGACCGGCTGGGACAGCCGCCCGGCGAACATCTGGAAGGCCACCAGCATGCCAATGGTGAATCCCGAGTTCTGCATGACCAGCAAAGCGCCGGCGCAAAGGATGCACAGCGTCATCGCCTGCTCCAGAGCGTTCGCAAGGACGTTGTACGTGTTCGACAACTGGCGCGACGCGAAGCCCGCAGTCAGATAGCCGGCCAGCAGTTCGTCGTAACGCCCGCGCAGGTGGGGTTCCATCTGCAGGGCCTTGACGGTTTCCATGCCCGACACGTACTCGGTGACGAACGCCTGGTTGCGGGCGCCGAGCATGAACTGCAGGTTCAGGCGCTGGCGCAGCAGCGGGGTCACCACCGCGCCAAGCGCAGCAATCAGCCCCAGGCCCGCGAGCGCTATCAGCGTCAGCGGCCAGCTGTACCAGAACATCACGCCGAGGAATACCAGCACGAAAGGCAGGTCCAGGAGCATGGTCACCGCCGCACCGGCGAGGAACTCCCGGATCGTCTCGACCGCATGCAGCCGGGCGACCAGCGTGCCCGTCGGGCGCTTTTCGAAATAGGGCATCGGCAGCCGCAGCAGGTGCCAGAACACCTCGCTACCCAGCACAGCGTCGACACGGTTTCCCGTATGGAGGACCAGGTACTGGCGCAACCAACTCATACCAGCGGTGAAAAGCAGGAACACCAGGAGGCCCGTGGCGACGAGCGCCAGTGTGCTGGTGGTCTGGTGGACCACCACCTTGTCGATCACGACCTGGGTGAAGAGCGGCGTGGCCAGCCCCACCACCTGGAGCGCAAGCGATGCCGCAAGGATGTTGCGCCACACTGGCTTGTGCCTGAGCAACTCCCGGATGAACCAGCGGAATCCGAACGCGGCGCCCTCGGCTTCATCGGGCTCCATGTCGCCGGTCCCGGCCGGGTCGCGAGCAACCAGGACGAGGACCAGGCCGAACTTGATTGAGAACTCCGCGATGGGCGCGATGTGCGGCTCGTTCGAACCCGATTCGAACCAGAGGATACGCCCAGCATCCGCCTTGGCGACCAGTGCAGGCTTGAGCGTTTCGCCTTCCATGCGGAAAGCCACGAGGGGGAAGCTCGCCCGCGCCCAGTCGAAGCCCTCGACTGCCGCCTCGCCGAAGCGCAGTCCTTGCCGCAGTCCCGCGTCCTTCAGCGCGACTACGGTGCAGGGCGGCGGAAAGCGCCGGAGCGCAAGTGCGGGATCCCAGGGAATTCGGTGCGCCTGGCACAGGCTGCCCAGCAACCAGACAAAATCCTGCGTCGACAGCGTAGCGCCGGACGAAAGCTGCTCGGCCATGACACCCTCCCCCGAAAGGTCACATCGGGGCATTGTTCCGGAGAGGGACGACCGGCGATATTGCCGAAAGGTTCTAGACCGGACTCAGGACAGGTCGATGCCGAGCCGGGCCGCCGCGACGATGGCCTGGGATCGCGAAGTCACATTCAGCGCCTGGAACACCGCATGGGTATGCTGCTTCGCGGTGTTGTCGGCGATGCCGAGCGCGGCGGCGATGTCGCGGTTGGACGCCCCCTTGGCGATCAGCAGCAGGACCTCGAATTGTCGCGCCGTCAGCACCGGAGGCTGGCCGATGTCCGGGAGGATTTGCTGCGGGATGTAGATCCCGCCTGCGACAATGACCTTCAGCGCCGCGACGACGAGGTCCGGAGGCGAGGTCTTTGGAATGTAGCCCGCGGCTCCCGCTTTCAGCGCCGCCGCCACCAGCACGCTGTTCTCCGTCGCGGAAACCACCGCGACCCTCATCTTCGGGAAAGCTGCGCGAAAGCGCCTGAGGACGTCGATGCCCTTGCCGTCCGGCAATCCGAGGTCCAGCAGCACCAGCGCGTCCACCTGCAGGCGCCCGGCGACCTCGAAAGCTTCCGCAAGGGTCTGCGCAACGTGCTGCCGCGCCCCGGGAAGGACCGCGCCCACTGCAGTCCCCAGCGTCTGGTGGATGATCGGGTGATCGTCGACGATAAGTACGTCCACGGCGCCTCTGGAAAGTCCGGTCCGGCCTCGAACCGATCACCCTATGCTACGTTATTTCTGTAATTAGATTGTCAGATCGAGCACGAAAGTGCCGGATTTTGCAATTCCTGACGCTTCCCCCTAAACCCCCGACTTCAGCACCCTCACGCAGGGGTTGGCGCCCATCGCATAGGCCAGCTCGGCGGGGGAATCGATCGCCCAGAACGCGAGGTCCGCCACCTTGCCCGCTTCGATGGTGCCATGGGTGGCCCCCATGCCGAGCGCCTTGGCCCCGTTGCGTGTGACGCCGGCCAGCGCTTCTTCGGGAGTGAGGCGAAACAGGGTGCAACCGAAGTTCAGTGCGAGAAGGATCGAAACCAGCGGCGAGGAGCCGGGGTTGCTGTCGGTGGCGAGGGCGATGGCTACGTCGTACCGGCGCAATGCGGCAACCGGAGGCAGCCTCTCTTCGCGCAGGAAGTAGTAGGCGCCCGGCAGCAATACACCAACCGTGCCGGCTGCGGCCATTGCCGCAATCCCGGAATCGTTCGCATACTCGATATGGTCGGCCGAAAGCGCCCCGTACCTCGCAGCGAGGGCGGCTCCGCCGCAATCCGTGAGCTGGTCGGCGTGCAGCTTGACCGGCAGCACATGCGACTTCGCGGCATCGAAGACGCGCGCGGTCTGCCCCGGCGTGAATGCGATCGTCTCGCAAAAGGCATCCACCGCATCGACAAGGCCCGCCTTCACCGCTTCGGGCAGCACCTCGTCGGCCACGAAGCCGACGTAATCGTCCGGGCGACCCTTGAACTCCTCCGGCACCGCATGCGCCCCCAGGAAGGTGGTCTTCACGGTCACCGGCGCGCTTTCACCCAGCAACCGAGCGACGCGCAGCATCCTCAGTTCGGTCGCCATGTCGAGTCCGTAGCCGGACTTGATCTCGATCGTGGTCACGCCTTCGGCCAGCAAGTACTTCAACCGCGAGGAGGCCGACATCACCAGTTCGCTGTCCGACGCCTCGCGCGTATTTCGCACCGTGGAAGCGATGCCGCCTCCGGCGCGGGCGATGTCCTCGTACGTCGCGCCGTTCAGGCGCATCTCGAATTCGCCCGCACGATTGCCCGCATGGACCAGGTGGGTGTGGCAATCGACCAACCCGGGCGTCACCCAGGCACGGTCCGCGTCCAGCACTTCGCGCGCGAGCGCCTCGGGAGGACCCTTGAGTTCCCCTCGCGGCCCCACCCACGCCATGCGTCCGCCGCTGATGCCGATGGCGCCGTCGCGAACCGCGCCATAGGGCACCCCGCCCTCGCGCATCGTTGCGATATTCGCATTCAGGATCAGCGTGTCGAACATCCGGATATCATAGCAGCCGGTCATGGAAACCTATTTCGCCGAAGAGGCACTGTTGCCCGATGGCTGGGCAAAGAACGTGCGCATCGAAGTCGATGCCGTCGGCACGATCGTGTCGGTGGCGAGCGACGTCCCGGCAGTGGGTGCCGAGAAGCTTGCGGGCCCCCTGCTCCCGGGCATGGCGAACCTGCATTCGCACGCGTTCCAGAGGGCGATGGCGGGCCTCGCCGAAACACGCGGCGCACCCGACGATGACTTCTGGAGCTGGCGGGAACTGATGTACAAGTTCGCCGGGCGCATCACGCCGCCGCAGGCGGCGGCCATCGCCAGGTACCTGTACATCGAGATGCTGAAGGGCGGCTACACGGCGGTGGCCGAGTTCCATTACGTGCACAACGATCCCGCCGGGCAGCCCTACGCCAACCCCGCCGAGATGTCGCTCGCGCACGTCGGGGCGGCGCGCGAAACCGGCATCGCGATCACGATGCTCCCGGTCCTCTACGCCTACGGAAATTTCGGCGCGGCACCGCTGGGACCGCGCCAGCAGAGGTTCCGCAGCGACCCCGGGTCGGTCCTTTCCATCGTCCAGTCGGTGCGCTCCTTGTCCGCGGGACATCCTGACATCGGCAGCGGGGTGGCGCCGCACTCGCTGCGCGCGGTGGACCTGGACGGCCTGCAGGACCTGCTGGCGGGCCTGGATGAGATCGATCCGGCGGCGCCGGTGCATATCCACATCGCCGAGCAGGTCCGCGAGGTCGAGGACAGCGCCGCATTCAGCGGCCAACGCCCGGTCGAATGGCTGCTGGAGCACATGCCGGTGGACAAGCGCTGGTGCCTGGTCCATGCGACCCACCTCACGGAGACGGAGACGCGCGCACTCGCCCGCTCGGGAGCGATCGCGGGGATCTGCCCGACCACCGAGGGGAACCTGGGCGACGGGATCTTCCCCCTGCCCGAGTACCGCGGGACGGGGGGGCGGTACGGCATCGGCAGCGACAGCCATGTGTCGCGCGACCCGTTCGAGGAATTGCGGCTGCTCGAGTACGTGCAACGCCTCACGCGCCGGCGCAGGAACATCACGGTCGGCGCCACAAATCCGTCGGTGGGAACAACACTCTGGCTCGAAGCCGCTTCGGGTGGCGCGCAGGCCATGGGGCGCCCCATGGGCGGTCTCGCCCCGGGACTGCGCGCGGATTTCGTGGTGCTCGACGCGCAGAGCCCCGACCTCTCCGGCCGCACCGCCGACATGCTGGCCAATGCCGCAGTCTTCTCGGGAACGGGGCGCCTCGTGCGGGACGTGATGGTCGGCGGGCGCTGGCAGGTGCGCGAAGGCCGGCACCTGCTGGAGGAAACAGCCCGCCGCGACTACGTCAAGGCGGTGGCGGAACTGCTCGCCTAGCGCACCGCCGCGGTGTCCACCGTGGCGCCCGTCTTGTGCACGACTTCATCCACGGTCACACCGGGGGCGAGTTCGACCAGCTTCAGCCCGTGCCCGGTGACGTCGAGGACACCCAGGTCGGTGATGATGCGGTTGACCACGCCCAGCCCCGTCAGCGGCAGCGAGCACTTGTTCAGGATCTTGTGCTCGCCGTCCTTGGCGGTGTGCTCCATCAGCACGACCACGCGCTCGACGCCGGCCACCAGGTCCATGGCGCCTCCCATGCCCTTCACCATCTTGCCGGGAATCATCCAGTTGGCGAGGTCGCCCGCCTCGGACACCTGCATCGCACCCAGGATCGCGAGGTTGATGTGCCCGCCGCGGATCATCGCGAACGAGTCCGCGCTCGAGAAGAAGCTGCTGCCCGGCAGCGTGGTCACGGTCTGCTTGCCGGCGTTGATGAGGTCCGGGTCGACCTCGGCCTCGAGCGGGAAAGGCCCGATGCCCAGCAGTCCGTTTTCGGACTGCAGCCACACGTCCATGCCCGGCGGGATGTAGTTCGCGACCAGCGTCGGCAGGCCGATGCCCAGGTTCACGTAGTAGCCGTCCTGGAGTTCCAGGCCCGCGCGCTGCGCCATTTCGTTGCGGTTCCAAGCCATGGTCAGCCCTTCCTCGTGGTGCGTTGCTCGATGCGCTTCTCGGGATGCGGGTTGTGGACGATCCGCTGCACGAAAATCCCCGGCGTATGGATCTGGTCGGCATCGAGTTCGCCGGTTTCGACCAGCACCTCGACTTCGGCCACCGTGATGCGCCCCGCCATCGCCACCATCGGGTTGAAGTTGCGAGCCGCCTTGCGATAGATCAGGTTGCCCGCGCGGTCGCCCTTCCACGCCTTGACCAGTCCGAGGTCGGCGGTGAGCGAGCGTTCCATCACGTACTTCCTGCCGTCGAATTCGCGCACTTCCTTGCCTTCGGCGACCACGGTGCCGAGGCCCGTCTTGGTGAAGAAGGCCGGGATGCCGGAACCGCCCGCGCGCAGCTTCTCGGCAAGCGTGCCCTGCGGCGTGAACTCCAGCTCGAGCTCGCCCGCGAGGTACTGGCGTTCGAACTCCGCGTTCTCGCCCACGTAGCTGGCGATCATCTTGCGGACCTGGCGCGTGCCGAGGAGCTTGCCGAGGCCGAACCCGTCGACACCGGCGTTGTTGCTGATCGCCGTGAGGTTCTTCTTGCCGGAATTCATGACGGCGTCGATCAGTGCCTCGGGGATCCCGCACAGGCCGAACCCGCCGACTGCAAGGGTATCGCCGTCGCGGACGAGATCGGCCAGGGCCGCCGCAGCGCTGGGATAGGTTTTGTTCATTGGAGTGTCCTGTGGAAAAGCGCAGCGCGATTATAGGCTGCGACGCATCACCCTGCGAGTTCCGGCAGGTCCCGGTAGAGCTTGAGCGCCTCGGGGTTCGCGAGGGCCTCGAGGTTCTTCACCGCCCGGCCGTGGACCACGTCGCGCACCGCCAGTTCGACGATCTTCCCGCTGCGGGTACGCGGGATCGCCCCCACCTGCACGACCTTGTCCGGCACATGGTGGGGCGTCGTGTTGCTGCGGATCTGCTGCTTGATGCGCGCCACCAGCCCCTCCTCGAGCGACACGCCGTCCCTCAGCTGGACGAACAGGACCACGCGCACGTCCTTCGGCTTTTCCGGCGGCCAGTCCTGGCCGATGACGAGCGCCTCGACGACCTCGTCGAGCTGCTCCACCTGCCGGTAGATTTCGGCCGTGCCTATGCGCACGCCCCCCGGGTTCAGCACTGCGTCCGAGCGGCCGTAGATGACGAGACCGCCGTGCGGCGTGATCTCGCACCAGTCGCCGTGACGCCAGACGTTGGGATAGGTCTCGAAATACGCCGCCCGGTACTTGGTGCCGCCGGGGTCGTTCCAGAACCCGATCGGCATGCACGGGAAAGGCCGCGAGCACACGAGTTCTCCTTTGCCGCCATGCAGCGACTTGCCGTGCTCGTCGAAGACCTCGATCTTCAGGCCGAGGCCGGGCGACTGGATCTCGCCGCGCCACACGGGGAGCATCGGGTTGCCCAGCACGAAGCACGAAACGATGTCGGTGCCACCCGAGATCGACGACAGGCACAGGTCCGCCTTTACGTCGCGATAAACGTAGTCGAAGCTCTCGGCCCCCAGCGGCGAGCCGGTCGACAGGATCGCCCGCAACGCGCCGAGGTTGTGCGTCTCGCGCGGCTTAAGCCGGAGCTTGGCGATCGCGTCGATGAACTTCGCCGACACGCCCATGTGCGTCATGCCTTCGGCCTGCGCATAGTCGAAGGTGACCTTGCCGCGGTTCACGAAAGGCGAGCCGTCGTACAGCAGCAGCGTCGCGCCCGCCGCGAGGCCCGACGCGAGCCAGTTCCACATCATCCAGCCCAGCGTCGTGAAGTAGAACACGCGGTCCCCGGGCCGCACGTCCGTGTGCAGCAGGTGCTCCTTGATGTGCTGCAGCAGCGTGCCTCCCGTCCCGTGCACGATGCACTTCGGCACGCCGGTCGTCCCGGAGGAATAGAGGATGTAGAGCGGGTGGTTGAACTCCACCTGCTCGAACTCGATCGGCGCCGCGGCGAAAGGCGCGAGGAAATCGTCGAGCAATACGGCGTCCCCGAGCCTGGAGAGGTCCGGATCTTCCGACAGGTATGGCACGACCACGACGCGCTTCAGCGTCGGCAAGCGTCCCACGATCGCGGCTGCGTCCCCGAGGGAATCGACCTGCTTGCCGGCCGCCAGGTACCCGTCGGCGCACAGCAGCACCTTCGGCTCGATCTGCCCGAACCGGTCCACCACCCCCTGCACGCCGAAATCCGGGGAGCACGAGGACCAGACCGCGCCGATGCTCGATGTCGCGAGCATCGCGGCAATCGACTCCGGCAGGTTCGGCAGGTAGCCGCACACCCGGTCGCCCTTGGCCACGCCCGCTTCCCTCAGTGCCTGCGACAAGCGCGAGACCAGTGAACGCAACCCGTCCCACGACAGGTGCCGCTTGATGCGGTCCTCGCCCCAGAACACGAGTGCGTGGCCCTTGCCTTCTCGGCGCAGAAGGTTCTCGGCGAAATTGAGGCGCGCATCGGGAAACCATTGCGCGCCCGGCATCCTGTCGCCGTCGACGAGGACGCGCTCGCCGCGCTCCCCCTTTACGCCGCCGAACTCCCAGACCAGCGACCAGAACTCGCCGCTCTCCCCGGTCGACCAGCGATGGAGCGCGTCATAGTCCGCAAAAGCCTGTCCCGTGCGCGCGCTGGCGGCCTCCATGAACCGGGCCAGGTTCGAGCCTGCTGCGCGCTCCGGGGAAGGCACCCACAACGGGCGGTCCTGCGCCACCACTTGCCTCATGGAGGGGTCATTCCGAGCTTCTGGCGTATCGCCAGCGGTACGCGCACTGCCTTGCCGCTCGCCATGTTGATCCAGACCACGACCGCCTCGCCATCGGCATAGACCGCCTCTTCGCCCTGCATGCGCATCTCGTAAAGGGTGGTGACGCTGGACCGGCCGACCCTGCCTGCGAACACCCTGACCTCGACCGTGCCAGGATAGGTCAACGGCCGCCTGAAGTTGCAGCCGGTGCTGGCGACGACGGTCCCCGCCCCTTCGGCAAGCAGCGCGTCCCGCATCGCGTCGATCCATGTGATGCGCGCCTGCTCCATGTAGCGGAAATAGATCGTGTTGTTCACGTGCCGCATCGCGTCCATGTCGCCCCACCGGATCGGGATGAGCTCGGTGTGGAGCAAGGAAAGGGGCAGGCTGGCAGGCTTGGCGGCGTTCATGGCCGGGCGATTATAATTGCTGCCATGACACGCGAATCCATGGAATACGACGTCGTCGTGGTCGGCGGGGGCCCGGCGGGCCTGGCCGGCGCGATCCGGCTCAAGCAACTCGCGGCGGAACGCGGCAGGGAAGTCAGGGTCTGCCTGCTGGAGAAAGGCTCCGAGATCGGCGCCCATATCCTGTCCGGCGCCGTCATGGACCCGCGCGCCATGGACGAGTTGTTCCCGGACTGGAAGCCCATGGGCGCCCCGCTGAACACTGCGGTGACCGAGGACCGCTTCATGTTCCTCACCGAGACCGGCTCGATGAAGACGCCCGGCTGGATGCTGCCGGGCTGCTTCCAGAACCACGGCAACTACGTGATCAGCCTGGGCAACGTCGCGCGCTGGCTGGGCCAGCAGGCCGAGGCGCTCGGCGTCGAGATCTTCCCGGGATTCGCCGCGGCCGAGGTCCTCTACCACGAGGACGGCTCGGTCAAGGGCGTGGCCACCGGCGACATGGGCGTGGGCCGCGACGGGCAGAAGACCGACGCCTACCAGCAGGGCATGGAACTGCATGCCAAATACACGTTCTTCGCCGAGGGCTGCCGCGGCAACCTCGGCAAGCAGCTCGAGGCGAAGTACGCCCTGCGCAAGGACGCCGATCCGCAGGTCTACGGTATCGGCCTGAAGGAACTCTGGGAGGTCAAGCCCGAGAAGCACCAGGCCGGCCTTGTCGTGCACACCGCGGGCTGGCCGCTCGAGACGGACACCTACGGCGGCTCGTTCCTGTACCACCTCGAGAACAACCAGGTGGCGGTGGGCTTCGTGGTCGGGCTCGGCTACACGAACCCGTACCTGTCCCCGTACGAGGAATTCCAGCGTTACAAGACCCACCCTTCGATCCGCGGCTTCTTCGAAGGCGGCAAGCGCATCGCCTATGGCGCCCGCGCGATCACGGCCGGCGGCATCCAGTCGCTGCCCAGGCTCACGTTTCCCGGCGGCGCCCTGCTCGGCGACGACGCCGGCTTCCTGAACGCCTCGCGCATCAAGGGCAGCCATTGCGCGATCAAGTCCGGGATGTTGGCCGCGGAAGCCGCGTTCGAGGCGCTCCTGGCCGAGCGCTCGGGCGACGAGCTCACGGCCTACCCCGAGGCGTTCCGCCAGTCCTGGCTGTTCGACGAGCTTTACCGGGCCCGCAACTTCAAGCCGTGGATGGCCAAGGGACTGTACCTGGGCACGTTGATGGTCGGCATCGACCAGGTCGTGTTCGGCGGCAAGGCCCCCTGGACCCTGCGTCACGACCATGCAGACAACGAGACGCTGAAGAAGAAGGCCGAGGCGACGCCGATCAAGTACCCCAAGCCGGACGGCGTACTGACCTTCGACCGCCTGTCCTCGGTGTTCATCTCGAACACCAACCACTCCGAGGACCAGCCGATCCACCTGACGCTGAAGGACGCCTCGGTGCCGGTCGGCGTCAACCTCGAGCTGTACGACGCGCCCGAGCAGCGCTACTGCCCTGCGGGCGTCTACGAGATCGTCCGCGACGACGACGGCACGAACCCGCGGCTGCAGATCAACGCGCAGAACTGCGTGCACTGCAAGACCTGCGACATCAAGGACCCGACGCAGAACATCGTCTGGGTCACGCCCGAAGGCGGCGGGGGACCGAACTACCCGAACATGTGAGCGAGGAGGACGGCATGACCACCGAAGCCGGCACGGAACCGAAGAAGTACGCGAGCATGGCCGAGTTCTACCCGTTCTACCTGTCCGAGCATTCCAACCGCACTTCGCGCCGGCTGCATTTCGTCGGCACGTCACTGGGACTGGCCTGGCTCGTGGCGACCGTCGTCACGCTGAACCCGTGGTTCCTGCTTGCCGGCCTCGTCACCGGCTACGCTTTCGCGTGGGTCGGGCACTTCTTCTTCGAGAAGAACCGCCCCGCCACCTTCCAGTACCCGTTCTACAGCTTCGCGGGCGACTGGGTCATGTGGTCCGAAATCCTGCGCGGCAAGATCAGGTTCTGAAAGGCGCCGGGGACCAGCCCTTGGACGCCCCAGTTCCCGAGGACCTGAGCGAATCCTGGCAGGTCATCCACGGTTACAGCATCAGCGTACGGCCGCTGCGCCGCGCCGACCTCGAGATCGAGTCGGCGTTCGTGCGAGGCCTGTCACCTGAAACCCGCCACAACCGGCTGCTCGGCGGTGCGATCAACATTTCCCGCGAGTACATCGAGCGCCTCACGACCATCGACTATGCCCGCGAGATGGCGCTGGCCGCGATCGTCATGATCGACCACAGCGAGGTCCTCATCGGCGTCGCCCGCTACGTGATGGACGGCGAGCCGGCGGACCGGCCGGCGCCCTGCGAATTCGCCATCGTGCTGGCTGACGCCTGGCAGGGCCGCGGGATCGGCGGCCACATGATGCGAAAGCTCATTTCCGTCGCCCGCAGCCGCGGCATCCCGCAGATGTACGGGGAGATCCTCTCCACCAACCAGGGGATGCTGGAACTGGTGCGCAAGCTCGGGTTCCGCCTCCAGCGCCATCCGCAGGACGCCACCGTAATGCGCGCGGTGCTGGATCTCGGCCAGCCGCGGCAGGCCTGAGCGCGCACCTCTACCCGCCTCAAGCCGCCAGCATGTCCTCTTCGGACACCGCCATCACGCCGGCCGAACCTTTCACCATGGTGACGGCGAGGCCCGGCGCCTGCACGAGGACGTGGTCGGCATAGAAACGCGCCGTGGTGATCTTGGTCTTGTAGAACGCCGCGTCGCCGGCACCTTCGGCGAGCTTCTTCTCAGCCACCAGCGCCGCGCGGGCCATCTGCCAGCCGCCGCAGACGATGCCCATCAGCTTGAGGAAAGGCACCGCGCCGGAGAATGCGGCCTTGGGATCCGTCCCCGCCGTGGCGACGATGTAGTCCACGCACTCGCCGACCGCTTTCGCGCCTTCAGCGAGGGTCGTGCGGATGACGGCGATGTCGGCGTTCTTCGAGGCCGCCAGCTTCGCATCCAGCCCGGACAGCATCTGCAGCCAGCCCTTGATGGTCACGCCGCCTTCGCGGGCGATCTTGCGGCCGACGAGGTCGTTGGCCTGGATGCCGGTCGTGCCTTCGTAGATGGTCGTGATGCGCGCGTCGCGCAGGTGCTGCGCGGCGCCGGTCTCCTCAATGAAGCCCATGCCGCCGTGGATCTGCACGCCGAGCGAGGCCACGTCGATGCCGGTCTCCGTGCTCCAGCCTTTCACCACGGGGATCATCAGTTCGACGAACGCCTGGTTCTGCTGGCGCGTCGCCTTGTCGGGGTGCCGGTGGGCCGCGTCCATCGCGCCCGCCACCACGTAGGCCAGCGCGCGCATGGCCTCGGTCTGCGATTTCATCAGCATCAGCATGCGGCGCACGTCGGGGTGGTTGATGATCGCCACCGTTTTCGCGCCGCCCGCGAGGTCGTTGCCCTGCAGGCGATCCTTCGCGTAGGCCAGCGCACGCTGGTAGGCACGCTCGGCGATCGCCACGCCCTCCATGCCGACACCGAACCGCGCCGCGTTCATCATGACGAACATGTAGGACAGGCCCTTGTTCTCCTCGCCGACGAGGTAACCGACCGCGTTCTCGAAGACCATGACCGCGGTCGGGCTGGCGTGGATGCCGAGCTTGTGCTCGATCGAGGCGCAGGTCGCCGTGTTCCTCTCGCCGAGCGACCCGTCGGGCTTGACCATGAACTTGGGCACTACGAAGAGCGAGATCCCCTTCACGCCGGGCGGGGCGTCGGGCGTGCGCGCGAGTACCAGGTGCACGATGTTCTCGGTCAGGTCGTGCTCGCCGTAGGTGATGAAGATCTTCTGGCCGCTGATGCGGTAGTGGTCGCCTTCCCTGACGGCCTTCGAGCGCAGCAGCGCGAGGTCGGAACCGGCCTGGGGCTCGGTCAGGTTCATGGTGCCGGTCCACTTGCCCGAAACCATATTCTCGAGGAAGGTCTTCTTCAGGTGGTCGCTGCCGCACAGCAGCAGCGCCTCGATCGCGCCCTGCGTGAGCAACGGGCAGAGCGAAAACGCCATGTTGGCCGAGGTCACCATCTCGGTGACCGGCGTCGAGACGAGTTTCGGCAGCCCCTGCCCGCCCCACTCCGGGTCGAGCGGCAGGCCGTTCCAGCCGGCTTCGACGAACTGGTTATAAGCTTCCTTGAAGCCCTTGGGCGTCTTCACCGCGCCGTCCTTCCACTGCGAGCCTTCCTGGTCGCCGGTCCAGTTCAGCGGGTCGAGCACCCCCGTCGTGAACTTCGCCGACTCCTCGAGGATCGCCTCGACCGTGTCGGGCGTGGCGTCCTCGCAACCGGGGAGTTTGGCCACTTCAGCCAGTCCGGCGAGTTCGTTCAGGACGAACTTCATGTCCTTGAGTGGGGCGGTGTAGGCGCTCATTTGTTCACTCCTGAAAAGAACGACCGGGGAGGCCTGAGGAGGGGCGAAGCCCCTCTTCTCGTCTCGTCTACTTGTTGAGTTCCTCGACCACCTGCGGCACCACCTGGAAAAGGTCGCCAACGATGCCGTAGTCGGCCACCGAGAAGATCGGCGCCTCTTCGTCCTTGTTGATGCAGACGATCACTCGGCTGTCCTTCATGCCCGCAAGGTGCTGGATCGCCCCGGAGATGCCGATCGCGATGTACAGGTCCGGCGCGACGATCTTGCCCGTCTGCCCCACCTGCCAGTCGTTTGGCACGAAGCCCGCGTCCACGGCGGCGCGCGAGGCGCCCATCGCTGCGCCTAGCTTGTCGGCGAGCGGCTCGAGGATCTTGAAGTTGTCGCCCGAGCCCATGCCGCGCCCGCCCGAGACGATGACCTTCGCCGCGGTCAGTTCCGGGCGCTCGGACTTCGAGACCTCGCGGCTCACGAACGACGACAGCCCGCTGTCGGCCGCCGCGGCGATGCTTTCCACTGCGCCGCTGCCGCCCGTCGCCGACACCGCGTCGAAGCCGGTGGTGCGAACGGTGATGACCTTGATGGCATCGGACGATTGCACGGTCGCCAGCGCGTTGCCCGCGTAGATCGGGCGCACGAAGGTGTCGGCCGATTCGACCGAGACGATCTCCGAGATCTGCTGCATGTCGAGCAGCGCGGCGACGCGCGGCAATACGTTCTTGCCGTTCGAGGTCGCGGGCGCGAGCACATGGCTGTAGCCCCCGGCCACGCCGACGACGACGGCAGCGACGTTCTCGGCGAGGAAATCCGCGAGGTGCGGCGCATCCGCGTGCAGCACCTTCGTGACGCCGGCGATCTTCGAGGCGGCCTCGGCCGCCGCGGCCGAGCCGCTGCCGGCCACCAGCACGTGGATGTCGCCGCCGATCTTCGCAGCAGCCGCGACGGTGTTCAGCGTGGCGCCCTTGATCGACTTGTTGTCGTGTTCCGCAATGACGAGGCAGCTCATGAGATCACCTTCGCTTCGTTCCTGAGTTTGGCGACCAGCGTTGCCGCGTCGGGCACCTTGATGCCGGCCTTGCGCTTGGGCGGCTCGACCACCTTGAGGGTCTTGAGGCGCGGCGCCACGTCGACGCCGAGCGCGTCGGGCTTGATGTTTTCCAGCGTCTTCTTCTTGGCCTTCATGATGTTCGGCAGCGTGACGTAGCGCGGCTCGTTCAGGCGCAGGTCCGTGGTCACGATGGCGGGCAGCTTGATCGAGATCGTCTCGAGGCCGCCGTCGACTTCACGCGTGACCTGGGCCTTGCCGTCGGCGGCGGCGAACTTGGAGGCGAAGGTCGCCTGCGACCAGCCCATCAGCGCGGCCAGCATCTGGCCGGTCTGGTTGGAGTCGTCGTCGATCGCCTGCTTGCCGAGGATCACCAGCTGGGGCGACTCCTTGGCGCAGACGGCCTTCAGCAGCTTGGCCACGGCCAGCGGCTGCAGTTCCACGTCGGTCTCGACCAGGATCGCGCGATCCGCGCCGATGGCGAGCGCCGTGCGCAGCGTCTCCTGGCAGGCGAGCGGGCCGCACGACACCGCGATGATCTCGGTGGCGACCCCGGCTTCCTTGAGGCGGACGGCCTCTTCGACCGCGATCTCGTCGAAGGGGTTCATGGACATTTTCACGTTCGCGGTCTCCACGCCGGTGCCGTCGGACTTGACGCGCACCTTGACGTTGTAGTCCACCACGCGCTTGACGCTGACGAGGACTTTCATGGTGTTTTCTTATGGGGATGAGGGAGTGGATACGGGGAAAATCTGGCCCGCGATTATACCGCCGGGCCGTACCGGAGGGGCACCCGGGCGATGCGTTTGAAACGAGGCGGAATAGCGACCCGCCGATTGACACCCGGGGCCGCCGATGAAACAGTGCAAGCCCCTCTTCCGGCAGGCCAGATCATGTCACAAGCCGCACAGCCCCCCGGTCCAGAACAGACCTACAAGGACAAGCTCGCGCAGGGCGCGTTCGAAATCCAGAAGTGCTCCGCCTGCGGCAAGCACGTGTTCTATCCCCGCGTCGTCTGCCCGCACTGCGGCGCGGACAAGCTCGGCTGGGTGGCAGCCAGCGGCGCCGGCACGGTGTATTCGACGACCGTCGTGCGCCGCAAACCCGAGGCCGGCGGCGACTACAGCGTGGTGCTCGTCGACCTCGCCGAAGGCCCGCGCATGATGAGCCGCGTGGTCGAAATCGAACCCGGCGCGGTGAAGATCGGCATGAAGGTGAAGGCGCGTATCGCGCCCGAGACCCTCGTCGAATTCGTCCCGGGGTAATCACGATGCCGAACACCAAGGACCTCCGCGGCTCGGTCGCGATCGCCGGCGTCGGCCTCGCCGCCTGCGGCGAAGCGCCCGGCTGGACCGAGAACGAGATCATGGCCGCCGCCGCGAGAAACGCGCTGGCCGATGCCGGCCTCACCACGCGCGACGTCGACGGCCTCGTCTGCGCCAGCGTCAACGGCTTCCTCACGGGATTGTCGGTCGCCGAGCAGCTCGGCATCCACCCGAAATTCACCGACTCGACCTGCGTGGGCGGGTCGTCCTTCGTCGGCCACCTGCTGCCGGCCGCGATGGCGCTCAACTACGGCCTGTGCGACGCGGTGCTGGTCACCTACGGCTCCAACCAGCGCACCGGCGTGGGCCGTGCCGAAGGCGGCAAGTTCAAGGCGATGCTCGACCCGCAGGCCTTCGAGCACCCGTACAAGCCCTTCAACCCCATGTCCTCGTATGCGCTGGCCGCGGCCCGCCACATGCACCAGTTCGGCACCACGCGTACCCACCTCGCCGAGGTGGCCGTCGCCGCACGCAAGTGGGCCCAGCTGAATCCCGAGGCCTTTTCGCGCGACCCCCTCTCGATCGAGGACGTGCTCAAGGCACGCATGGTGTCGGACCCCCTCACCGTGCGCGACGCCTGCCTCGTCACCGACGGCGGCGGCGCCTACGTGCTGGTCCGCGCGGACCGCGCGAAGTCGCTGAAGAAGAAGCCCGTCTACATGCTCGGCTGCGGCGCCGCGCACTGGCACCGGCAGATCTCCTCGATGCCCGACCTCACCGTCACCGCGGCCTCGGAATCCGGCCCGCGTGCCTTCGAAATGGCGGGCCTCAAGCCCTCCGACGTCGACGTGCTCGAGCTGTACGACGCCTTCACGATCAACACCATCCTCTTCCTCGAGGACCTCGGATTCTGCAAGAAGGGCGAAGGCGGCGCCTTCGTGTCCGGCGGGCGCATCGCCCCCGGCGGCAGCCTGCCGGTGAACACCAACGGCGGGGGGCTGTCCTGCGTCCACCCCGGCATGTACGGCATGTTCCTCATCGTGGAAGCCGTGCGCCAGCTGCGCGGCGAATGCGGCGAGCGCCAAGTCAGGAATCCCGAAGTCGCCCTTGCCCACGGCAACGGCGGCGTACTTTCCAGCCAGATCACGGCACTCTTTGGTACGGAGGCAACGCTATGACCGATCTCTCGAACTTGAAAATCCCCTCGCTGCGCTCCAAGGTCAGCGAGTCCGAATGGCAGGCCCGCACCGACCTCGCGGCCTGCTACCGCCTGATCGCGCTGTTCGGCATGAATGACCTGATCTACAACCACGCCACCGCGCGCGTGCCGGACGAGGAAGGCCATTTCCTGATCAACGCCTACGGCTATGCCTACGAGGAGGTCACCGCGTCTTCCCTCGTGAAGATCGACCTCGAAGGCAACGTGGTGCAGGACTCCGGCACCGGCTACGGCATCAACCGCGCCGGCTTCGTGATCCACAGCGCGGTGCACCGCGCGCGCAAGGACGTGGGCTGCGTGATCCACACCCACTCGCCCGCCGGCATGGCCGTCTCCGCTTTGGAATGCGGCCTGCTGCCAATCACGCAGAACGCGATGTTCTTCGGCCAGGTCGGCTACCACGACTACGAAGGCCCGGCCGTCGACCTCGACGAACAGAAGCGCCTGGTGGCCGACCTTGGTACGGCCGCCGCGCTGGTGCTGCGCAACCACGGCCTGCTGACCGCAGGCACCACCGTGTGCGAGGCCTTCGTCGTGATGCACTGGCTGGAGAAAGCCTGCCAGGCGCAGATCATGGCGATGTCCTGCAACTCTCCGATGAACAAGGTGAAGGACGAAGTCGTCAAGCTCACCAACGACCGCTACGCCCCGGGCCAGCGCCGCAAGATCACCGAACTCGAGTGGCCGGCGATGCTGCGCATGCTCGACCGGCGCGACCCCTCGTTCCGGGACTAGGACTGGAGAACAGCACCATGCTGAAGGACAAAGTCGTCGTAGTCACCGGCGCGGGCGGCGGCATCGGCCGCGACTTCGCGCATGCCATGGCCGCCAAGGGCGCGAAAGTCGTCGTCAACGACGTCGGCGCTTCCGTCTCCGGCGAAGGCAAGGACGTCGGCCCCGCGCAAAAGGTCGTCGACGAGATCAAGGCCAAGGGCGGCATCGCGGTGGCGAACACCGACAGCGTCGCCGACTGGGACGCCGCCAACCGGATCATCGGATGCGCCATCGACGCCTTCGGCCGCATCGACGTGGTGGTGAACAACGCCGGGATCCTGCGCGACCGGTTCTTCTTCAACATGTCGATCGAGGAATGGAAGGCCGTGATCGACGTGCACCTGAACGGGAGCTTCTACGTCGCGCGCGCCGCCGCCCCGTACTTCAAGAGCCAGGCCTCGGGCCGCTACATCAACATGACCTCCACCTCCGGGCTGGTGGGCAACTTCGGCCAGGCCAACTACTCGGCCGCCAAGCTCGGCATCGTGGGGCTGTCCAAGTCCATGGCGCTCGACATGGCCAAGTACAACGTCACCTCCAACTGCATCTCGCCTTTCGCGTGGAGCCGCATGATCGGCACGATCCCCGCCGAGACGCCGGACCAGAAGGCGCGCGTCGAGAAGCTCAAGTCCATGGAGACGGCCAAGATCGCGCCGCTGGCCGTGTACCTCGCGAGCGACGCGTCCCAGTCCGTCACCGGCCAGATCTTCGCCGTGCGCGCCAACGAGATCTTCCTGATGAGCCAGAGCCGGCCGCTGCGCTCGGTGCACCGGTCGGAAGGCTGGACGCCGGAAACCATCGCCGAGCACGCGATCCCCGCGATGCAGGCGCACTTCTACAAGCTCGACCGTTCGCAGGACGTGTTCAGCTGGGACCCGACCTGAACCCATGATCGACTACGCGAAGCTCAAGGCACGGCCCTTCCCCGACGCCGTGCAGGCCTACACGGCCAAGGACACGATGCTGTATGCGCTGGGCCTGGGCTACGGCCACGACCCGATGGACGAGCAGCAGCTGCAGTTCGTCTACGAAAAAAAACTGAAGGCGCTGCCGACGATGGCCGTGGTGCTCGGCTATCCCGGCTTCTGGATGAAGAACCCCGACTCCGGCATCGACTGGGTGAAGCTGGTCCACGGCGAGCAGTCGCTCACGGTCCACAAGCCCCTGCCCGTGGCCGGCACCGTGATCGGCACCAACCGCATCAGCGCGATCGTCGACAAGGGCCAGGGCAAGGGCGCCCTCGTCTTCCAGGAACGCAAGCTCATCGACAAGGCCACCGGCGACCTGCTGGCCACCATCGACCACCTGACCTTCTGCCGGGGCGATGGCGGCTTCAGCGACCAGCCGGGCAACGGCCCGAAGGGTGGCGACCCGATGCCCGCGGCCAAGCCCGCCGTGCCGGAGACCGCGCCGCACCTCACCTGCGACCTGCCCACGCTGCCGCAGGCCGCGCTGATCTACCGCCTGTGCGCGGACGACAATCCGCTGCATGCCGAGCCCGCCGTCGCCAAGGCCGCCGGCTTCCACCAGCCCATCCTGCACGGCCTCGCGACCTACGGCGTCGCCGGCCACGCGATCCTGAAGACCTGCTGCGACTACGACCCCGCGCGACTCAAGTCGATCGCCTGCAGGTTCTCCTCGCCGGTCTTCCCGGGCGAGACGATCCGCACCGAGATCTGGCGCGAGGGTACGCGCGTGCAGTTCCGCGCGCGGTCGGTGCAGCGCGACGTCGTCGTCCTTTCGCACGGCACGGCGGAGGCAGGCTAGCGCAGGAAAGTTAATCTTTTCCAGCGTAAAGTCATTGACTGGAGCGCCCTACAGGCCAATTTGGTTTCCAGATACGAAAAATGAATCCCGCCCGGACCCTTGCACTGACCGCGCTCGCGATGGCGGCATTCGCGGGAAATTCCCTGTTGTGCAGGGCTGCCCTCAGGTACTCGGGCATCGACGCCGCCAGCTTCACCACGATCCGGCTGGCTTCGGGTGCGGCGACGCTGTGGCTGGTGGTAAGCCTCGCCCGGCGTTCGCAGGCCGGCCGGGGTAGCTGGGGCTCGGCGATCGCGCTGCTCGCCTACGCCGCAGGCTTTTCCTATGCCTACCTCGACCTGACCGCCGCCACCGGCGCGCTGCTGCTGTTCGGCGCCGTGCAGGCGACGATGGTCGGGTACGGCCTGGCGAAGGGAGAACGCCTGCGCCGCGCACAGGCCGCGGGCCTTGCCCTTGCAGTGGCGGGCCTCGCGGGACTGCTGCTGCCCGGGCTGTCCGCGCCGCCCCTGACCGGTGCGCTGATGATGATCGGCGCAGGCGTGGCCTGGGGCATCTACTCGCTGCGCGGCAAGGGGGCCGGCGACCCGACGCGCGTCACGGCGGGGAACTTCATCCGTGCCGTTCCGCTCGCGCTGGGGCTCAGCCTCCTCACGCTCAACAGCGCAAGCGTCGACGGCGCCGGCGTGGCTTACGCGGTCGCCTCCGGCGCGCTGACCTCCGGCCTCGGCTACGCGCTCTGGTACTCGGTGCTGCCCGCGCTCAAGTCGACGCACGCGGCCACTGTGCAACTCAGTGTCCCGGTCATCGCCGCGTTGGGCGGAGTGGCCCTGCTGGCCGAACCGCTGTCGCTGCGCCTGGCCGTCGCTTCGGCGGCGGTCCTCGGCGGGATCGCGCTGGTCGTGGTGGAAAAGCAACCGGCCGCCAGGGAGACATAGCAATGGGTATCCACGCAATTCGCCAACTCCTCATCGCCCTGGCACTAGCGACGGCGACGCAGGCCTGCGCCCAGCCCTACCCGGCCAAGCCCCTGCGCCTCGTCGTCGGCTTCGCGCCCGGCGGCGGCACCGACATCGCCTCGCGCATCGTCGCGAAGAAATTCGGCGAACTGCTCGGCCAGCAGGTCGTGGTCGAGAACAAGTCGGGCGCAGGCGGCAACATCGCCACCGAGTACGTCGCCCGGGCCCCGGCCGACGGGTACACGCTGCTCGTCGGTTCGATCGGCCCGCTGTCGATCAGTCCCAGCCTCTACAAGGACCTCGGCTTCGACCCGCTGAAGGACCTCGCGGCGATCTCGATGATGTCGATCTTCTCCAACGTGCTGGTCGTGCACCCTTCCGTGCCCGCGCAGACCGCGCGCGAGTTCATCGCGCTGGCGAAGGCCAAACCCGGCAGCGTGTTCTACGGATCCTCCGGCAACGCGGGCGCGGGCCACCTCGCCGGGGAGTTGCTGCGCAGCCTGACCGGCGCGCCGCTCGCGCATGTGCCGTACAAAGGCGGCGGCCCGGCGATGACCGACCTGCTGGCCGGGCAGGTGCAGGCGGTCTTCGCCTCCACGCCGACCGCGATCCCCAACATCAAGGCGGGCCGCATCCGTGCCCTCGGCGTTACGACTGCGAAACGGGCCCAGGCCCTGCCCGACGTACCGACCCTCGCCGAGTCCGGCGTGCCGGGCTACGAGGCGGCCAACTGGTACAGCCTCAACGCGCCCGCCAAGACCCCGAAGGACATCCTCGCGCTGCTGCACAAGGACTTCGTCAAGGCCCTGGCGCACCCCGATGTCGTGGCCGCGCTCGCGCAGCAGGGCATGGAGCCCTCGCCCTCCTCGCCCGAGGAACTCGCGGCCTACACGCGTACCGAGCAGGAAAAATGGGCCCGCGTCGTGCGCGAGGCTGGTATCGTCGCGCAATAGCCCCTGAGAACCCAAGCCGTCCCATGACCACCAAGCAAGACCTCGAAGCCGCGCTGGCGAAAGCCAAGGCCGACTACGACCGGGCCGTCGCCAGCCTGGACGCCACCAACACCCGCCTCGGCGCCCTTGCGGCACGCAACAAGGCCGAAGACGCACTCGCGAACCTGCCACGCGCGGCCGGCGAAGGCACGGCGCCCGCGTTCGAACGCCGCCGGCTCGGCGAGGACCGGCGCAAGGCCGTCTCCGACTGGGCGAAGGCCGTCGAAGACCGCCGCAAGGCGCTCTACGACCGGCGCAACCCCGCGGCCGACCTCGCCAAGGCCGAAGCGGACCTGCAGAAAGCCGACGAAGACCTCAAGCGCGCCACGGCGGTGCTAGAGGACCTCGAGCGCGCCCTCGGCGGGGACTGAGCCGCTGCCCGCCCGAGGCGCCTCCCCCCTCGCCGGCGAGACCCAGTTCTCGCTGCTGCCCCCGCCGGGCCCCACGGCGGGGCAAGCGCCCGCCGGCCGCCGCACCGTCGTCCTCGCGCTCCTCGCCCAGGACGGCGCCGACCCTGAAGCCGTACGTCCCCTGTATTTCGCCTGCTGTTACCTGGTGGAATCGCAGCGTTACGACCACGTCGATCCCCGCAGGCCGCGGGACGTCGCAAAGCTGCTGGCCCGCGTGTCGGATGCAACCGAACTGGTCACCTTCGGCGGCGACGGCCACGCATTGCGCGTACTGCGCGAGCACCACGGCCTCGCCGGCCCGGTGCCGGTCCGCGGCCGCCACACCGACCTCGCCCTGGTGGACGGCGCGCAGGGACGGGACATCGACCTCGACGCAGCCGCGCGCCTGAACCTGCGCGAGCCCCGGCTCGACGTCGCCACGCTCGCCTACGACCCGGAGAATCGCCGCCACGCCCGGCTGGCCTGCCAGTCGGACGCGCGCCAGATCCACCAGCTCTGGAAATTGAACCGGGCGGGCGTATTCAGGGTTCCTTAGGCGATAATCGGGGCTTGGCGATCCGGCCGCAGAGCCGGGCCCGCACCCCACCGGAGGAGACCATGAGACAACCGATCCGCAATGCCCTGGCCGCTGCAGTGTCCGTCGCGGCCGCACTGGGCGCAGCACTCGCGCCGGGCCACGCCGAAGCCCAGACCTTCCCCACCAAGCCGATCAAGTACGTGGTCCCCTTCGCGCCAGGCGGCCCGACCGACACCTTCTCGCGCGCTCTGACCGCAAGGCTCGCCGAGCAGATGGGCCAGCCCGTGATCGTCGAGAACATCCCCGGCGCGGGCGCCTCCATCGGCATGGACCGCGTCGCCAAGTCCGCCCCCGACGGCTACACGATCGGCCTCGCCACCACCGGCACGCACGCGATCAACCCGGCGCTGTACGGCCCGCGCCTCGCCTACAACGCGCTGAAGGACTTCAGCCCGCTCTCGGTCGCGGTCGGCTACATCAACATCCTCGTCGTGAATCCCAGCGTGCCGGCGAAGTCGGTGGGCGAACTCGTCGCCTATGCCAAGGCCAATCCCGGCAAGGTGAATTTCGGCTCGGCGGGCAACGGCTCGTCCAACCACCTGTCGGGCGAACTGCTGAAATCGCTGACCGGCGCGCCCATGCAGCACGTGCCCTACAAAGGCTCCGGTCCCGCGCTGGTCGACGTGATCGGCGGGCAGCTGACCTTCATGTTCGATTCGCCCTCCACGGTGATGCCGCAGATCCGCGGCGGCAAGATCCGCGCGCTGGCCGTGACTACAGCCAAGCGCAGCCTGCACGCGCCCGAGATCCCGACCATGGAGGAATCCGGCATGGCGGGCTACAGCGAGGCCGGCAGCGACCTCTGGTACGGCATCGTCGGCCCGGCCGGCATCCCAAAGCCGGTCGTCGACAGGCTCAACGCCGAACTCGTGAAAGCCCTGCGCTCGCCGGAGCTCGCCGAGCGGCTCAAGGTCCAGTACCTCGACGCGTGGCCGACCACGCCCGAGGAATTCCAGAAGATCATCGAATCGGACTACGCGAAGTGGGGCAAGATCGTGAAGGCCTCCGGCGCCAAGATCGACTGATGGCCGCCGACCCGATCCAGTTGCGCGCCGCATCCGCCGGGAACGCGCAGCCGCTGCTGCCCGACGCGCGCGGCGCCAACCTGTTCGCCGCCGACCCAAGCTACGCCGCCCTGCTGTCGCTCTACCTCGAGCCCCGGCTGCACGCGCACCTGCTGCCGCATTTCGAACGGCTCGGGATGCTCGCAGGCGGGACGCTCGACGACCATGCGCTGACCGCCGACAAGAATCCCCCGGTGCTGCACAAGCGCCGCCGCAACGGGCAGGACGCACAGTGGATCGAGAAGCACCCGGCCTACCGCAAGCTCGAGGACACCGCCTTCGGCGACTACGGCCTCGCGGCGATGTCGCACCGCGGCGGCGTGCTCGGCTGGCCGCAGAAGATGCCGCCCGCGGTCAAGTACGCGCTGACCTATGTCTACGTGCAGGCCGAGTTCGGCGTGTGCTGCCCTCTTTCAATGACCGACGCGGCGACGCGGACGCTCACCAAGTTTGCCGACCCGGCGCTGGTCGCGCGCTACTTCCCCGGCCTCACTTCGCAGGACCTCGATGCCCTGACGCAGGGCTCGATGTTCATTACCGAGCAGGGCGCCGGGTCCGACGTGGGCGCCACGCTGACGCGCGCGGTGCCGGCCGGCAAGCACTGGCTGCTGTACGGCGACAAATGGTTCTGCTCGAACACCGACGCGGGCGTGGCGCTGGTGCTCGCCCGCCCCGAAGGCGCGCCGGCCGGCACGAAGGGGCTGTCACTGTTCCTGCTGCCGCGCGTGCTGCCCGACGGCACGCCCAACCGCTACGACATCGTGCGCCTCAAGGAAAAGCTCGGCACGCGCGACATGCCGAGCGGCGAGATCACGCTCGAGGGCGCCACGGCCTACATGGTCGGCGACCCGCAGAAGGGCTTCGCCCAGATGGCCGACATGATCAACATGTCGCGCCTCTCCAACGGCATGCGCGCCGCCGGCATGATGCGCCGCGCACTGACCGAGGCCCTCTTCATCTCCCGCGGTCGCAGTGCATTCGGAAAGACCCTCATCGAGCTGCCGCTGATGCGCAGGCAACTCCTCAAGCTGATGCTGCCCACCGAAGCCGCGCGCTCCGTGATGCTGTACACCGCAGCGGAGCTGGCCAAGGCGGATGCCGGGGACGAGGAAGCCCGCAAACGCGTTCGGATCCTCACGCCGCTGATCAAGTTCCGCGCCTGCCGCGACGCGCGGCGCGTGACCGGCGACGCGATGGAAGTGCGCGGCGGCGCCGGCTACATCGAGGAATGGAGCGACGCGCGGCTGGTGAGGGATTCCCACCTCGGCTCGATCTGGGAAGGCACCAGCAACATCGTGGCGCAGGACGTGCTGCGCGCGGTGAAGCGCGAAGGCGCCCTGGATGCGCTGCGCCCGGTGCTTGAGGCGATGGTCGCCGCCGTCGCGAACCCGGAACTGCGCACCGCCCTTGCAGGATCGATCGCGCGCGCCTGCGACTTCGTCGCGGCCAGCGCCGCCGGCAACGATGCGGCGCATGCGCGCCAGGCGGCCACCGGCCTGTACTACGCCGTCGCCGCCGCGATCCTGGCCTCGGAGGGCACGCGCCTCGCCGCCACCGGCGATGCACGCCGCCTGCTGCTGGCGGCGCTCGCGAACGAACATCGCCTGCGCGCGCGCGACCCGCTGAAGCCCGCGCGCGGCGACTACGAAGGGCCGCTGGCCGAAGCGCTGCTGCCCGAAACTCCCGTCGCACCGGCAACGGTCGACACCCTGCTGACCGTATTTCGACTCTGACCCCAATTAAAGATGCCCGGCCCACTTTCGCATATCCGTGTCCTAGACCTCTCCCGCGTGCTGGCCGGCCCCTGGGCCGCGCAGAACCTTGCCGACCTCGGCGCCGAAGTCATCAAGGTGGAGCGCCCCGGCACCGGCGACGACACCCGCGGCTGGGGCCCGCCCTACATCAAGGATGCGCAAGGGAAAGACACACCCGAGGCGGCCTACTACGCCTCCGTCAACCGCAATAAGAAATCGGTCACGCTCGACATAGGCAAGCCCGAGGGCCAGGCCATCGTCCGCGAGCTCGCCACCAAGTGCGATGTGCTGATCGAGAACTACAAGCTCGGCACACTGAAGCGCTACGGCCTGGGCTACGAGGACATCAAGGCGATCAACCCGCGCCTTATCTACTGCTCGGTCACGGGGTTCGGGCAGGACGGCCCCTACGCGCCGCGTCCCGGCTACGACTTCATCTTCCAGGGCATGTGCGGCCTGATGAGCATCACCGGGGAACGCGACGGCGAGCCCGGCGCGGGCCCGATGAAGGTCGGCATCGCGATCACCGACGTGCTCACCGGCATGTACGCGAGCCTCGCGATCAGCGCGGCGATCACGCACGTGGAGCGCACGGGGCAAGGCCAGTACATCGACATGGCGCTGCTCGACACGCTGGTGGCCTTCAACGCCAACCAGGTGGTGTCCTACCTTGCCTCGGGCACCATCCCGCAGCGCTGGGGCAACGCGCACCCGCAGGTCGTGCCCTATGAAGTGTTCGCGACGTCGGATGGCCACCTGATCCTCGCGGTGGGCAACGACGGACAGCATGCGCGTTTCTGGAAAGTCGCGGGACGCCCCGAGATCGCCGAAGACCCGCTCTTCAAGACCAACTCCCAGCGCATCATCAACCGCCGCGCGCTGATCCCGCTGATCGCCGAGGTGATGAAGACCCGCACCAAGAAAGAGTGGCTCGAACTTCTGGAAGCCGCCACCGTGCCCTGCGGCCCGATCAACAACATGAAGGAAGTCTTCGAGGACCCGCAGGTGCAGCACCGCGAGTTGCGCGTGGACATGCCGCACGCGCTCGGCGGCATCGCGCCGGTCGTGGCCAGCCCGATGCGCTTCTCGGAAACGCCGGTCGAGTACCGCATCTCCCCGCCGCTGCTCGGGTCGTTCAACGAGGAGGTCTACCAGGGCCTGCTCGGCAAGACCGCGGCCGAACTGCAGAAGCTCAAAGCCTCGGGCATCGTGTGAACGAGGCCGTCCCGCCGCCCTACGCGGGGCTGCGCGTCCTCGACGTTTCGCAAGGCCTCGCCGGGCCCTACTGCGCCGCGCTGCTCGGGCTGCAGGGCGCTTCCGTCACCAAGGTCGAGCCGCCTTCGGGCGACTGGATCCGCGACACTGGCGGCGGGCGCGAAGGGCTCACCGCGCTTACGATCATGGGCAGCACGGGCAAGCGCTCGGCCGCCATCGACGCCACTCAGCCCGCGGGCCGCGAACTCATCGTCCGGCTCGCGCGCGGCGTCGACGTGTTCGTGCAGAATTTCCGCCCCGGCGTGATCGAGCGGCTGGGCCTGGGCTACGAGGCCCTGTCCGCGGACAACCCGCGCCTGGTGTACGTCTCGATCAACGGCTTCGGTACAAGCGGCCCCGACGCGAAGAAGCCCGCCACCGACTCCGTGATCCAGGCGTTCACCGGCATCGCGAACATCAACCGCGATGCGGACGGCACCCCGCGCCGCGTCCCCTTCCTCGTGCCGGACACCGTGACCGGCATCTATGCGGCGCAAGCGACGGGCGCCGCGCTGTTCGCGCGCGAGCGCACCGGGCGGGGCCGGCACGTGCAGGTTTCGCTGATGGATGCCTGCGCGGCGCTGCAGGCCGCGCCCGTCCTCGACGCCGTGCTGAGCGGGGGCAAGCCCGCCCCGGCGCTCACGATTCCCGCGGGGATCTTCCGCACGGCCGACGGCTACATCACGCTGACCAGCGTCACAGACTCGATGTTCGTCGCGCTGCTCGGCGTGCTCGGGCTGCCCGGCCTCGCGGCCGACCCGCGTTTCGCAACGTTCGCCGCCCGCCGCGACAACGCCG
Source organism: Burkholderiales bacterium (assembly GCA_965279075.1). Taxonomy (GTDB): domain Bacteria; phylum Pseudomonadota; class Gammaproteobacteria; order Burkholderiales; family SG8-39; genus SZAS-79. Next base: position 290,923 of record CBDIHI010000008.1, read on the forward strand.
CCGCGATCAACCTCGAAGTCGCGCGGCGCCTCGTGACGCAGGACTCCGCGCACTGGCTGCGCGAGTTGTCGGCGGCCGACGTGCTGTGCGCGCCGGTGCTGGATTACGCGGGGTTCCGCGCGGCGCCGCAGACGGTGCACAGCGGGACCTTCCGCGAGGTGGAGCAGTATCCCTACGGCCCGCTGCCCCTGCCCCGGGTGCCCGGCGGCAGCCGTGACTGGCCGATGGGGCCGGCGCCGCGCATCGGCGAGCACACGCTGGAGATCCTCAGGGAAGCCGGCCTGGGCGAGGCTGAATGCGCCGGGCTCGTGGCCTCCGGCATAGTGAAGCAGGCGACTGGATGAGGGCATTGGTCTGTCGCGAGTTCGGCGATTACCGCACGGCGGTCAAGGTCGAGGACGTACCCGTGCCTGGGCTGCCGGCGCGCGGCGTACGCGTGCGGGTGGACTACGCATCGGTGTCGTTCGCGATGAGCCTGTGGATCGCGGGCAAGTACCAGAGGAAACCGCCGCTGCCGTTCACGCCCGGCACCGAGGTGACCGGCACCGTGCTCGAGACCGCGCCCGGCGTCACCGCCTGCAAAGCGGGCGACCGCGTGCTGGCGCTGCTCGACTGGGGCGCGTTCGCCGAGCAGGTCTGCGCGACCGAGCACACCGTGTACCGCCTGCCGGAAGGCATGGATCCGGGCCCCGCGCTGCACCTCGGCATCTCCTACGGCACGGCCTACGGCGGGCTCGTGTGGCGCGCGAATCTGAAACCTGGCGAGACGCTGCTCGTGCTGGGCGCCTCGGGCGCGGTGGGGCTCGCCGCGGTGGAACTCGGGAAAGCCCTCGGTGCGCGCGTGATCGCCGCGGCGGGCGGCGCGGCCAAGTGCGCGCAGGCGCTGGCGCACGGCGCAGCCGTGACCATCGACTATTCGTCGCAAGACCTGCGCGAAGCCGTCCGCGCGGCCACGGGTGGGCGCGGTGTCGACTGCGTCTTCGACCCGGTGGGCGGCGAGCACTTCGACGCGGCGCTGCGCTCGCTCGCGCTGGAGGGCCGCCTCGTTTCGATCGGCTTTGCGTCCGGCACGATCCCGCAGATCCCCGCCAACCTGCTGCTGGTCAAGAGCATCTCGGTGCTGGGCTTCAACTTCGGCACCTGGGTGGGCTGGTCGCCCGGCGACGGGCGCGAGAAATTCGAGCCGCAGGTGCGCGCCGCCTACGAAAAAATTTTCGGCTGGGCCGTCGAGGGCAAGCTCTCCCCGGTGCTCGCCGAGACCTACCCGCTCGAAAGCTATGTCGCAGCGCAGGACGCGGTGATGTCGCGCCGCGCGCTGGGCAAGGTCGCCTTGAAACTGCGTTGAGCAGGCCCATGGACCGCGTCCTCGTCACCGACCTGATCGACCCCGTGGGCATCGCGCTGCTGGCCGCGCGGGTGGAAGTCGTGCAGCCGCCCGACACCAGCCTCGGGACGTTGCGCGCCCTCAGCCGCGAGGTCGACGCGGTGATCACCCGCAGCCGGCTGCCGGACGACCTCTTCGAGGCGGCGCCGCGCATCCGCGCCGTGATGATCCACGGTACGGGGCTCGACCTCGTGAACATCCCCGCGGCGAGCGAGCGCGGCGTCATGGTGGGCAACATCCCCGGCGGCAACGCGCAGTCGGTGGCCGAGCACTGCCTGATGGCGATCATGGTGCTGGCGCGCAACTTCCGCACGATCGACCGGTCGCTGCGCGCCGACCCGTGGGACACGGCCCGCTCGCACGCCGCGCAGGCGGTGGAAGTCAACGGCAAGACGCTGGGCATCGTCGGTGTCGGGCACATCGGGAAAGCCCTTGCGAAGATCTGCCGCGACGGCCTCTCCATGCGCGTGCTCGGCCACCAGCGGCGGCTCGATGCGCTGCCCGCGGGCGTGGAGCCTGCGGCACTCGACACGCTGCTCGCCGAGTCCGACTTCGTCGTCGTCACCTGCCCGCTGACGCCCGAGACGCACCACCTCGTGAATGCGGCGCGGCTCGCGGCAATGAAACCCACCGCCTTTCTCGTCAACGTCGGCCGCGGCCCCGTGATCGACGAGGCGGCGCTGGTCGACGCGCTGACGAACGGCGTGATCGCCGGCGCGATGCTCGATGTGTACGAGCACTACCGACTCGAGCCCGGCCACCCGCTGCTCGCGCTGCCGAACGTCGTCCTCACCCCCCACCTCGCTGGCTCGACGCGCGAGTCGCGCCTGCGCGCCGGCCGCATCGCCGCTCAGGAAACGCTGCGCATGCTTTCGGGCGAGCCCCCCCACAGTTTCGTCAATCCGGAGAGAAAGCCATGGCATCCAAGGACCTGAAGATCGTAGACATCAAGGCGTACCCCACGTCTTTCCCCGTGCCCAAGCACGCGCAGGTGACGCTCGGCATAGGCACCGCAATCAAGCGCGACGCCGTGGTGGTCAAGGTCACCACGGCGGGCGGGCTGGTCGGCTGGGGCGAGTCCCACCACGGCCGTGCGCACACCGCGGTGGCGAAGCTCATCGAGACCACGTTGAAGAGGCTCGTGGTCGGCATGGACGCCTCCGACGTGGTCGGCGTCTGGGCGAAGATCTACAAGATGCAGCTCGGCAGCCACGGCATGGGGGCCGGGTGCTGCCTCGCGATGAGCGGCATCGACTGCGCGCTGTGGGACATCCGCGGCCAGGCCGCCGGCATGCCGATCTACAAGCTGATCGGCGGCGCCTACCGCGGCATTCCGGCCTACGCGGGCGGCGTGTCGCTCGGCTACCAGCCGCCGCAGGAACTGCTCGCGGAGCTGAAGCCCCACCTCAAGGCCGGCTACAAGGCGGTCAAGCTGCGCATCGGCGACAGCCCGAAGAATGACATCTCCCGCATGCGCGCGGTAAGGAAGGCAATCGGCGACGACATCGCCATCCTGACCGACGCCAACACCGGCTACACGGTGGCCGATGCGCGCGCCGTCATGCCGGTGATGGAGGACCTCAACATCGCCTGGCTGGAGGAGCCCTTCCCCGCCCACGACTACGAAAGCTACAGCCTCGCCTCGACCTTCTCCAGCACCCCGCTCGCGGCCGGCGAGAACCATTACACCCGCTTCGAGTTCAACCGCGTGATCGAGGACGGCTCGATCACCATCCTGCAGCCGGACCTCTCCAAGACCGGCGGCCTCACCGAGGCGCTGCGCATCGCGCACATGGCCTCGGCCTACAAGCTGCCCATCCACCCGCACAGCTCGATGACCGGCCTGAACCACGCGATCAGCATCCATTTCCTTGCCGCGATCGACAACGGCGGCTACTTCGAGGGCGACGTCTCCAAGGCCAACAAGTTCCGCGACGAGCTCTGCTCCACGCCCTACAAGGTGGACAAGCAGGGCAAGGTCTGGCCGCAGGACAAGCCCGGGCTGGGGCTGGAAGTCGACGAGAAGTTCCTGATCAAGCACCCGCCGATCGAGGGGCCCGGATACGTTTAAACTGCACGCACAATAACGAGAGGAGACAAAAATGAAATCGCATCCCCTGAAAGCCCTGGCAGCCGCCGCTGCGGCCCTGGCATTCTCCGGCCTGGCTTCGGCCCAGGCCTGGCCCGCCAAGCCGATCCGCTGGATCGTGCCCTACACCCCGGCCGGCATCACCGACAACGGCACGCGCATCGTGCTGCAGAAGGTGCAGGAGCAGACCGGCTGGAACATCGTCGTGGAGAACAAGCCCGGCGCGAACTCGCTGATCGGCGCGGGCGAGGCCGCCCGCTCGCCCGCCGACGGGTATACGTTCGTCACCGTGATCGGCGCGCACGCCGCCAACGCCACCCTTTATGCCGGCAAGATCCCGTTCGACCCGGTGAAGAGCTTCACCCCGGTGTCGCTGACCATGGTGGCGCCGCTGATCATGACCGCCACCAACGGCCTGCCGGTGAAGGACGTGAAGGAACTCACCGCCTACGCCAAGGCCAACCCGGGCAAGATCTCGTTCGGGTCCTCCGGCGTCGGCGCCGCCGCGCACCTGACCACCGAATGGTTCAAGCAGATCGTCGGCGTCGACATGGTCCACGTGCCGTACAAGGGCACCGCCCCCGCGCTGCAGGACCTGATGGGCGGCAACCTGCAGATCCTCGTCGACACGCCGAGTTCGCTGATGCCGCACGTCAAGGGCGGCAAGATCAAGGCGCTGGCCATGTTCTCGGCGCAGCGCCTGCCCAGCGCGCCCGAGGTGCCGACCATGGCGGAGGCCGGCGGCCCCCCGATGGAGTCCTCGACCTGGCTGCTGTTCCTCTCCCCGGCCGGCACGCCGCGCGACATCGTCAACCGCCTCTCGGCCGAGGTCGCCCGCGCCGTCAACGCGCCGGACGTGAAGCCCAGGCTCGAGGCCATGGGCATCATCACCGTGGGCAACACCCCCGACCAGGCGGCGAAGTTCCTCGGCGACGAAATCGCCAAATGGGCCAAGGTCATCCAGGCGGCGGGCGTGAAGGTGGAGCAATGATGTACCGGTACCAGTACGCCAACTTGCGCATTCAAGTTCGAAGCGCGACAGGTGGATTTGCTTGCAAGAGTACCTCAGCCGGGGTTTTGAATCCCAGGCACTTTCGGGGTCGGTTGTTGAGCTTGTCCTGGATGCCCTTAACCTGTGCCCTGGTCAGATGGATTCCGCTGGTGCCTTTCGGGATGTACTGGCGCACCAGTCCGATGGTGTTCTCGCAGGTTCCTCTCTGCCCCGGACGGCCGGGATCGGCGAAGTAGGCTTTGCATTTGAGGCCGTCTTCGATCGTCTTGTAGAGCGAGAATTCCGACCCGTTGTCGAAGGTGATCGAGCGTTTGGGCAGATCGCGTAACGCGGCGATGGTCGTGCGCGCAACCTTCTGCGACAGGCTCAGGCCACCGAACGGTGTGAGCAGGCACATATAGCGGCTGCGCCGTTCTACCAGGCACAGCTTGCGGTGAGGACTGCCTTGGCGACCCATGAAGGTGTCGCCTTCCCAATCCCCGCAAATCAGGCGCTGCTTAACGTGATCGGGACGGCTGCGGATGCTCGGCCGGTCCGCGGGGATGCTGCCCGTGTTGCGCTTGCCCCACGGGCGCGTACGCCGGCCGTAGCGCAGGTGCTCGTGGAGCTGCCCACCGAGCGCCCGGTCCCGGCGTA
>CBDIHI010000009.1:0-431925 GCA_965279075.1 Burkholderiales bacterium
CCTTCTTGCCCGTGCCCTGGCCCCTTGTCGTAGACATACTTGATCATGTCCTTGTGAACCTGGCCCTGGCCGGCCGGTGCGAGGAACACCAGCGCGTGGTAACCCTTGGCACCGTCGCCGGCGGGTGTCACGTCAGGCTCCGCCCCGGCCCACCATACCCCGTACATCTTGTCCCGCGGATAGCCGGTGGCGACCGCTTCCTTGATCGCGGTCGAGTTCATCACACCCCAGCCCCACAGGAAGACGTAGTCGGGACGTTGCTGGCGAACCTGCAGCCAGGTCGCCTTCTGCTCGACGCCCGGATGGGTCACCGGCAGGAGCAGGAGCTCGAACTTGTGCATCTTGGCGCGCTCCTGCAGCAGCGTGATCGGCTCCTTGCCATAGGGCGAGTCGTGATAGACGAGCGCGATCTTCTTGCCCTTGAGGTTGTCGAGGCCGCCCTCTTTCTTGCCGACGTGCTGGATCAGGATGTCCGCCGCGTCCCAGTAGGTGCCTCCGAGCGGGAAATTCCAGCCGAAAATCGTGCCGTCGACCGAGTCGGCGCGGCCATAGCCCGCGGTCACGATGGGAATGCGATCCGTCGGCGCCTTGTCGGTCACCGCGAAGGTGATCCCCGTGGACAACGGCTGGAACAACGTCGCGCCGGTCGGCCCTTTGCCTTTCAGCCTCTCGTAGCACTCCACGCCGCGGTCCGTGGCATACCCGGTCTCGCATTCCTCGAAGGTGATCTTGACGCCGTTGATGCCGCCGTCCCGGGCGTTGACCAGCTTGAGGTAGTCCACGTAGCCGTTGGCGAACGGCACGCCGTTGGGCGCGTACGCGCCGGTCCGGTACGACAGCACCGGGAAGAACTGCTCCTTCGCCTGCGACCAGGCCGGCGCGCTGGCGGTGACCGCCGCGACCGCGAGTACAGCCCCTGCGGCAGTCGCCAGGAGCCGCGTTTTCGCTGCTTGTCTCATCTTTACCTCCTCCTTTTAGCAATGCCGCCGGCGGGATGCCCCGGGCGGATACAGAAACCCCTGTTGCTCAGTGCGGGAATGGCCACAGCCGCAATTTCTCCTTGCCGATCGCCCACAGGCGGGCCAGGCCGTGCGGCTCGACGATCAGAAAAAACACGATCAGCACGCCGAAGATCATGAGTTCGAGGTGCGAGGCCATTGCGGTGGTGATCGGCACGCCGAGCATCGCCGGGACCTGGTTCAGCAGGATCGGCAGCACCACGATGAAGGCCGCACCGAAATAGCTCCCGAGGAGCGACCCCATGCCGCCGATAATGATCATGAACAGCAGGTTGAGCGACAGCGTCAGGTTGAAGGCCAGCGGCTCCCACGACCCCAGGTGCATGAACCCCCACAGGGCCCCTGCGACGCCGACGTAGAACGAGCTGACCGCGAACGCGCTGAGCTTCGCGTACACCGGGCGGATGCCGATCACCTCGGCCGCGACATCCATGTCGCGCATCGCCATCCAGGACCGGCCGATGTGGCTGCGCACCAGGTTCTTGGCCACCAGCGTGAATACGACCAGCACGGCCAGCAGGAACAGGTACTTTTCCGCCGGGCTGTCGATCTTCCATCCGAACATCACGACCGGCGCGGTCGAGACCGACCCCGAGGACGCGTAGTCGGTGAACCACTTGACCCTCGCGAACACCCAGTCAATGAAGAACTGCGCCGCAAGCGTGGCGACCGCCAGGTACAGGCCCTTGATGCGCAGGCTCGGCACGCCGAACAGCATGCCGACCGCGGCCGCGATCAGCCCCGCGAGCACGAGCACCACGAGGAAATTCAGCTGCGGGATGCGCAGCGCGAGGTTGTAGGCCGCGTAGGCGCCCACCGCCATGAACGCGGCGTGCCCGATGGAAATCTGGCCGCAGTAGCCGACCAGCAGGTTCAGGCCGATCGCGGCCAGCGCCAGGATCAGGAACGGGATCAGCAGCGACAGGAACAGGTAGTCGCTGGCGAGGAACGGCACCGCCGCGAACGCGAACACCACCAGGCCGGCCATGAACACGCGGTCCTGCAGGATCGGCAGCATCTGCTGGTCCGATCCGTAGGACGTCTTGTACTGGCCGTTTTCCCTGTAGAACATGTCCTCAGACCCTGTCGATGTGCTTTTCGCCGAACAGGCCCTGCGGCCTGACCAGCAGGAACAGCAGCGCGAGCACGTAGGCGAACCAGTTCTCGATCCCGCCACCGGCGAGGTCGAACGCCTTGACCAATACCGGGCCGAGGAACACCTCGGCCATCTTCTCGCCCACGCCGATGATCAGCCCGCCCACGATCGCGCCCGCGACCGAGGTGAAGCCGCCGAGGATCACGACCGGGAGCGCCTTGAGCGCCACCTGCGACAGCGAGAACTGCACGCCCAGCTTGGAGCCCCAGATCACGCCCGCCACCAGCGCCACGATGCCGGCGACGGACCACACGATCACCCAGATGCGGTTGAGCGGAATCCCGATCGACTGGGCAGCCTGGTGGTCGTCGGCCACCGCGCGCAGGGCCCGGCCGGTCACGGTCTTCTGGAAGAACAGGGTCAGCGCCCCGACCAGGGCCGCGGCCACGATGGCGGCGACGAAATCCTCCTTGTTGACCAGGATCCCGCCCTTGAACATCCCGTCGAGGATCATCACCGGCTCCTTCGGGATGCCGAGTTCGATCTTGTAGATGTCGCTGCCCCAGACGGTCTGGCCGAACCCGTCGAGAAAGTAGGACACGCCCAGCGTGGCCATCAGCAGCGCCACGCCCTCCTGGTTGACGAGCGGGCGCAGCACCAGGCGTTCGATGATCCAGGCCAGCGCCACCATGATCACGATCCCGATCAGGATCGCCGCCCAGAGCGGCATGCGCTCGGCGAGCCGCGCCACCGCGAGGGCCGCGAACAGCACCATCGCGCCCTGCGCGAAGTTGAACACCCCGGAGGCCTTGTAGATGAGCGCGAAGCCGACCGCCACCAGGGAGTACAGCACGCCGGCCATCAGGCCGCCCAGCAGAACCTCGGTGTAGAACCCCGGGTCGCTGGCGCCGGTGGCAAGCGGGGCGGCCAGCCCGGCGAGCAGCACGAACCCGAGGACGAGGGTGGGAAGGTTCTTCTTCATGCCCGCCGCGCCGCTAGTGGCTCACGCCGAGGTAGGCGTCGATCACGGCCCGGTTGCCGCGCACCTCCTCCGGCGTGCCGTCGCCGATCTTCCTGCCGTAGTCGAGCACGACCACGCGATCGGAAATGTCCATCACCACGCCCATGTCGTGCTCGATCAGCACGATGGTGGTGCCCATCTGGTCGTTGACGTCGAGGATGAAGCGGCACATGTCCTGCTTTTCCTCTACGTTCATGCCGGCCATCGGCTCGTCGAGCAACAGCACGCTCGGTTCCATGGCCAGGGCGCGCCCGAGGTCGACGCGTTTCTGCAGGCCGTAGGGCAGGCGCCCCACCGGGGTCTTGCGGTAGGCCTGGATCTCGAGGAAATCGATCACCTTCTCGACCGCTTCGCGATGCTCGATCTCCTCGCGCGCGGCGGGCCCGATGTGCAGCGCCTGCAGCAGCAGGTTGGTGTGCATGCGCAGGTTGCGGCCGGTCATGATGTTGTCGAGCACGCTCATGCCCTTGAAAAGGGCGAGGTTCTGGAAGGTGCGCGCGATCCCTGCAAGCGCCACCTCGTGCGGGTCCATGTCGTGGAACCCGCGCAGGGCGCCGTCCATCCTCATCCGGATCGTTCCCTGCTGCGGGTGGTACACGCCGTTGATCACGTTGAGCATCGAACTCTTGCCCGCCCCGTTGGGGCCGATGATGGCGCGCACTTCGTGCTCGCGCACGTCGAACGAGATGTCGTTGAGCGCGCGCACCCCCCCGAAGGCGAGCGACACGCCCTCGACCGCAAGGATGACCCCGCCGATGCCGGCGCCGGCTCCGCTCACGCGGCCCTCTTCGCCGCCGCGGCGGGAAAGGTCTTCGCGTCGCGGATCTTCAGGTCCGCGGAGACGCTGCCGGTGCGGCCGTCCTCGTACTTGACCTGCGCCTCGACGTGCACGGTGCGCAACCCGTCGTACAGCGCGGCGACCAGTGGCTGGTAGCGCTCGCCGATGTAGCCGCGCCGCACCTTGCGCGTGCGGGTGAGTTCCCCGTCGTCGGCGTCGAGTTCCTTGTGCAGCACCAGGAACCGGTGGACCTGCGAGCCCGCCAGTTCGGGATCCCCGGCCAGGTCCAGGTTGACCTTCTCAATGCACTCGCCGATCAGCGCGTAGACCTCGTCGCGCGAAGCCAGGTCGACGTAGCCCGAGTACGGCAGGTTGCGGCGCTCGGCCCAGTTGCCGACCGCCTCCATGTCGAAGTTGATGAACACGCAGACCCGGTCGCGGCCGTCGCCGAAGGCCACCGCCTCGCGCACGTAGGGAAAGAACTTGAGCTTGTTCTCGATGTACTTGGGGGCGAACAGGGTCCCGTCGGTCAGGGCACCGACGTCCTTCACGCGGTCGATGATCTTGACGTGCCCTTCGGCGTCGAAGTATCCCGCATCGCCGGTGTGGAACCAGCCTTCGGCGTCCTTCGCGTCGGCCGTCGCCTGCGGATTCTTGTAGTACTCCTTGAACAGGCCCGGCGAGCGGATCAGGAGTTCACGCTGCGGCGTGAACATGAGTTCCACCCCGGCCACCGCCGGCCCGACGGTGTCGGGCTTGACCTGGCCGTTGGGCTGGATGCAGACGAACACCGAGGTCTCGGTCGAACCGTAGAGCTGCTTGAGGTTGATCCCGATGGACCGGTAGAACACGAACAGGTCCGGCCCGATCGCCTCCCCGGCCGTGTAGGCGACACGCACCCGGCTCATGCCGAGTACGTTGCGCAGCGGCCCGTACACCAGCGCATCGCCGATCCGGTACAGCAGCCGGTCGCCTGCGCCGACCCGCCGGCCGTCGAGGATCTTCGCGCCGACCCGCCGCGCGACGCCCATGAAGTAGGCGTACATCCGGCGCTTGAGCGCACCTGCGTCCTCCATGCGGATCGAGACGGTGGTGAGCAGCGCCTCGAGCACCCGGGGCGGGGCGAAATAGTAGGTCGGCCCGATCTCGCGCATGTCGGCGATCACGGTGTCGCCCGACTCCGGGCAGCAGATGCAGTAGCCGGTCACGAACGGCTGCGCGTACGAAAAGATGTTCTGCCCGATCCAGGCCGGCGGCAGGTAGGCCAGCACCACGTCCGCGTCGTTCAGCCCCTCCATCCTCGCCGCGGCGTCGGCCCGGTCGATGAGCGCGATGTTGGTGAGCACCACGCCTTTCGGGTTGCCGGTGGTGCCCGAGGTGAAGAACATCGCCGCGGTTTCCGAGCCGTGCCCGCGCGCGACTTCGGCGTCGAAGTATGCGGGGTTCTGCGCGTCGAAGGCGCGGCCCGCCTCCAGCAGCCGCTCGTAGCTCATGAGGACGTCCTGGGCGTAGTTCCGCAGGCCCCGCGGGTCGTCGTAGTAGATCCGTTCCAGCGTCGGGGAGCTGGGCAGTATCTCGAGCAGCTTGTCGACCTGCTCCTGGTCCTCGGCGACGGCAAACCGGATCTCCGCATTCTGGATCGGGAAGGCCATTTCGGTCGCCACAGCGTCCTGGTAGAGGGGCACGGGAATGGCGCCCAGGCACTGGGCGGCGCACATCGCGGCATACAGGCGCGGCCGGTTGTCCCCGACGATGGCCAAGTGGTCCCCGCGCTTCAGGCCGTGGGACGCCAGCCCGCACGCAAGGGCGCGCGCCTCGCCCGCCAGCCGGCCCCAATCCCAGGTCTGCCAGACGCCGAGTGCCTTTTCGCGGATCGCGGGAACGGCGGGCCTGACCTGCGCGTGGTGCGCAAGCAGCTTCGGAAACGTGTCGAGCTTGCCGATGTCGACTGCCATCGCGCTGCCTCCTCCGGTTGCCGTACGTCCGCCACGACATGGGCGACGGATCTTGTGTGTTGATTCTTGCACAAAAACCGCACCTTAAGCCCCTCAACCGGGGGCCCGTCCAGTGCAGCTGCGGGGCAGTTTAGGGGCGCCGCTCGCGTCAGGTTGTCGCCTCGGCGACAATTGCGCCCATGAGCGCCCCGCCGACCTCGCTGCCCGCCTTCCTGCGCGCATCCCTCTGGGCCGAGGACATCGGCCCGAAGACGCTCGCACGAGTCGAGTCGGAGGTCATCGAGCGTTCGGTGCCCGCAGGGGGTTCGGTCTGCCGCAAAGGCGAGGCCGTGGACTACTGGGTCGGCGTGGTCGAGGGCCTGGTGAAGATCTCCAGCGTGTCGGCCGAAGGCAAGCCGGTCACCTTCACCGGCATCCGCGCGGGCGGCTGGTTCGGCGAGGGGTCGATGCTGCGCGCCATCCCCTGGGGCTACGATGCGGTCGCGCTGCGCGACTGCCGCGTGGCGCTGATGCCGCGCGCGACCTTCTACTGGCTGCTCGAATCGAGCATCGAGTTCAACCGGTTCCTGCTCGAGCAGCTGAACGAACGGCTGTCGCTGTTCATCGGCATGCTCGAGTCCGACCGGTTGCTGGAGCCCGAGGCCCGGGTGGCGCGGTGCCTCGCATCCCTGTTCAACCCGCGCCTCTATCCGGGCGGCGATCGCGAGCTGCAGATCTCGCAGGAGGAGATCGGCTACTTGTCGGGCGTGTCGCGGCAGCGCGTCAACCAGGCCCTGCAGGTGCTCGACCGCGCGGGGCTGCTGCGCGTCGCCTACGGCGGGGTGACCGTGCTCGACCTGCCGGGGCTCGGCGCTTTCGGGAGCTGACTCTCAGCCAAGAGTACGGGCCTTGTCCCGGCTGCGGAAAACCGCGTGAAGGTTGTAGGCCGCGTAGGCGCAATACGCCACGAGCCACATCGCGCCGGCCGATTCGAGCGTGAGCCGGGCGCCGAGCAAGCAAAGCAGCGCGGCAAACAGCGGCAATGACAGCAACTCCCCGGCTGCGATCTGGAGGGTGAGCCGCAGCGCGAAGAGCGCATACAGCGGGATCCACGCGACGATCCGGATCCAGCTACCGGCAAAATACAGCGCGACCGCCGCATCCGGGGCCTGCACGCCGGGATCGTAGAGCGCCGCAAGAAGGGGGCCATGCACCGTATACAGGAAGGCGAAGGCAACTGCCGAGGGCAGGAGTACCGCCAGGGCCGCCGATCGCATTTCGCCGGCCAGGGCCGCCGGGCCCCGTGCGGCGGCGAATCGCGGCAGGTACAGCAGCGCAAGGAATCCGGAGGCAATGCCGCAGACCCAGTCGGCGAGCCGGAACAGTGCCTGCAGGACGCCCGCATCGTGCCAGGATAGCGACTCCCCGATCGTGCTGCGGGCGACGACGAACGACAGCGGCCCGAGGATGCCGATGGAGAGACCCGGCAGCACATAGCGGCGCAGCGCAAGCGCCCGTCGGGCCGGCCTTCCCGGCCTCGCGCCCGACCTGCCCATGAAAAGCAGCGTCGCCGCAGGGACGGCCTGCATGAGGGCGACGCCGGCCAGCACCCACTCCCCGGGAAGCACGAGCGCGGCGCCCAGCATTCCGGCTGTCTGCGCAATCGCGAGGAGCAGCATGGCGGCGTACCTGCGCTGGCCGAGCCAGTAATTGCCGATCAGCGTCGGGACGACCGCCAGCCAGCCGGCGCCTGCGGCAACTGCGAAGGTCCAAGGGGGGATCCTTCCTCCGGACAGGAAATCGCCAAGCGCCCAGCTCGTCGCGGCGGCGAAGAGCGCGATCGGAAACGCGATGCGCAACCCGAGACGGAGGGCCGCATCGAACTGTTCGCGGCGGATTTCCTCCCTGCTTGCGCGGGCGACCTGCACTACGAGCCCTGCGCCCACCCCCCCGGCCACGACGCCCACCACCAGGTCGATCAGCGAGGACACCTGCGCCCATACGGCAACCAGCTCGCCCCCGCCCTGGACGGCGAGAACCTTGTCCAGCGCCGAACGGCTCGCCAGGCCGACCACGACCAGGGAGAAAGTCAGCGCCAGCCTGATGGTCGCCACCTGTGGGAACCCGGACCGGCCGGCGCCGTCCCGCCTATGCATGGAGCCATTCTACCGGTCGGGAGGCCCACGCATGAGCGAACTGCCGGTTGCAAGGCTGGAACACAAGTTGCATCCTTTGGGTTGACCGCAAAGATGCGGTACACCGTCCCGGAGATTCCCCCATGACCCGACCAACTACCCGCCGCGTCCTTTCAGCATGCGCTTTGCTCGTCGCCGGTGCCTTCGCTTCGCTGCCCTGCACCACGCTGGCCCAGGATGTGATCAGGGTGGGCGCGCCGCTGCCGCTCACCGGCCCGCTCGCGCCGGATGCCGCCAAGCAGCAGCAAGGCTACGACCTCTGGGCCGAGACGGCCAACAAGGCCGGCGGCGTGAACGTGGGCGGCAAGCGCATGAAAGTCGAGATCGTCTACGTCGACTACCAGTCGAACACGCCGCGTGCGGTGCAGGCGACGGAAAAGCTCATTACGCAGGACAAGGTGAACTTCCTCTTCTCGCCGTTCGGCTCGGGCGCGGCCAAGGCCGCCTCCAGCGTGTCGGAGAAGTACGAGGTGCCGACCCTCGCCGCCACCGCGTCTTCCGAGCAGGTCTACGACCAGGGCTACAAGTACCTGTTCGGCACGTTCACCCCCAACCCCACGCTGACCGAGCCGCTGTCCGACATGGTGAAGAAGGATGCCGCCGGCGTGCAGCGCGTGGCCATCCTCGCGCGGAACGACCTCTTCCCGCTGGCGATCGGGCAGGAGATGGAGAAGTCGGCAAAGAAGCGCGGCATGAACGTGGTGTATTTCGAGAAGTACGCGATCGGCACGCTCGATTTCTCGGCCACGCTGACCCAGATGAAGTCGCAGGCGCCGCACTGGATCTTCGCCACCGGCTACATCAACGACCTGGTGACGATGAAAAAGCAGATGGCGGACCTGAAGATCGAGGCGCCGGTGATGACCATGGTCACCGCTCCGGCGTTCAAGGAGTTCATCGACGCGACCGGCAAGGGCGCCGAGAACATCACCACGGCCGCGTGGTGGCACCCGGCGGCGCGCTACAAGGGCAAGGACCTCTTCGGCACCACCGAGAACTACAACAAGGCCTTCACCGCGAAGTACAAGATCGACCCCGACTATTCGCCCGCCTCGGCCTCGGCCGCGGGCGCCATCCTGCAGATGGCGATCGAGAAGGCCGGGTCGCTTGACCGCAAGAAAGTGCGCGACGCGCTCGCCGCGATGAACGAGATGACCTTCTGGGGCCCGGTGAAGTTCGGGCCCACCGGCCAGATCACCTCGCTCGAACCGCCGGTGATCCAGATCCAGGCCGGCAAGCACGTTGCGATCTATCCGGCTTCCATCCGCCAGGGCCAGCTGCGGCTGGGCGTCAAGTAACTACCTAACCCCGAGGGGAAACACCATGCGACATGTATCGATTCGTACCCTGGCCTGCGCCGCGCTGGCGGCAGCAGGCCTGGCGCTGTCGGGCGCTTCCGCGGCCCAGGACCTGATCCGCATCGGTGCGCCGCTGCCGATCACCGGGCCGCTGTCGCCCGAGGCGAAGAAGCTGCAGAACGGCATGAACCTCTGGGTGGAGGTCGTCAACAAGTCCGGCGGCATCAAGGTCGGCGCGAAAAAGATGAAGGTCGAGATCGTCTACGTCGACTACCAGTCGAACACGCCGCGCGCGGTGCAGGCCACCGAGAAGCTGATCACGCAGGACAAGGTGGACTTCCTCTTCTCGCCGTTCGGCTCGGGCGCGGCCAAGGCCGCCTCCAGCGTGTCCGAGAAGTACCAGATGCCGACGATCGCGGCCACCGCCTCCTCCGAGCAGGTCTACGACCAGGGCTACAAGTACCTGTTCGGCGTGTACACGCCCAACCAGACGCTGACCGAGCCGCTGTCCGACCTCGTGCAGAAGCAGGCCGCCGGCGTGCAGCGCGTCGCGATCCTCGCCCGCAACGACCTCTTCCCGCTCGCCATCGCGCAGGAGATGGAGAAGTCGGCCAAGAAGCGCGGCATGAACGTGGTGTATTTCGAGAAGTACGCCATCGGCACGCTCGACCACGCCTCCGCCCTCAGCCAGATCAAGTCGGTCGCGCCGCACTGGATCTTCGCCACCGGCTACATCAACGACCTGATCCTCATCAAGAAGCAGATGAGCGACCTCGGCATCGAGGCGCCGGTCGTCACGATGGTGGCAGGCCCCGCCTACAAGGAGTTCGTCGCGGCGCTGGGCAAGGGCGCCGAGAACATCTCGAGCGCCTCCTGGTGGCACCCGGCGGTGCGCTACACGAGCAAGGACGTGTTCGGCTCGACCGAGAACTTCAACAAGATGTTCCAGGCGAAATACGGCGTCGAGCCGGATTACGGCGAAGCCTCGTCGGCCGTCTCGGGCGTCGTACTGCAGCTTGCGATCGAGAAGGCCGGGTCGCTGGACAAGAAGGCCGTGCGCGACGCGCTGGCCGCGATGAACACGATGACGTTCTTCGGGCCGATCAAGTTCGGCCCCACCGGCCAGGTCGTCTCGCTCGACCCACCCGTGTTCCAGATCCAGAAAGGCAAGCAGGTCGTGATCCTGCCGGTGGCCATCAAGCAGGGCAGCCTGCAGCTCGGCGTCAAGTAACCCTCACCCCACAGGACACCGGGGGCCGCGCCGGGAACGATCCCGCCGGCCCCGCCACCCATGCTTTACCTCCAGATCCTCGCCAACGGGTTGGTGCTGGGCGGGCTGTACGCCTGCATCGCGGCGGGCTTCTCGCTCGTATGGGGCGTGCTGAACGTCATCAATATCCTGCACGGGTCGTTCATCGTGCTGGGCGGCTACCTCGCGTTCTATGCCTACGCCAAGGCGGGGATCCACCCCTTCGTTTCGATCCTCATCGCGGCGCCGCTGTTCTTCGCGCTGGGCTACGCGGTGCAGCGCATGCTCATCAACCGCATGATCGCGGCGCCAGTGCTGCTGACACTGACGCTGACGTTCGGCCTCGACCTCATGCTGTCGAACGCGATGCTCGCCGCATTCACGGCCGACTTCAAGAAGCTGATCCTAGAGCCGCCCCTGGGCGTGCTGTCGCTCGGGTCGGTGGTGCTGCCGGTCGACCGGTTGCTCGCCATGCTGCTCGCCCTGGCCCTCACCGGGTTCCTCTACCTCGTGCTTTCGCGCTCGCGCATCGGCCGCGCGATCGTCGCGGTTCGCATGGACCGCGAGGCCGCCGCGCTCATGGGGGTCGACGTAAAGGGCGTCTACGCGATCACCTTCGGCCTCGGCGCATTGATGGCCGGCGCTTCAGGGCCGCTGCTGGCGATGATCTTCCCGATCTCGCCGCTGACCGGGCCCGTCTATCTCGGCAAGGCCTTCGTCATCTGCGTGCTGGGGGGCCTGGGCAGCGTGCCCGGCGCGATGATCGGCGGCCTCGCGCTCGGCGTGGTCGAGAGCTTCGGGTCGCTGTGGTTCGGGCCGGAGCATGCGACCACGCTGTCGTTCGTGCTGCTGATCGTGATCCTGCTGGTGCGCCCGGAAGGCCTGCTGGGCCGCAAGGGATACGCATGAAGAAGAGCGCCCTCATCGCGGTCGTGCTGTTCACCCTGATCGCGCTCACGCCGCTGGCTGGCGAGGCCTACTTCCTGCGCATCGCCACCACCATGTTGATGTACGGCGTGCTTGCGATGTCGTGGAATTTCATCGGCGGCATGGCGGGTTATCCCTCGTTCGCCTCGGCCGCGTTCTTCGGCCTGGGCGCCTATACCGGCGCGGTCGCGCAGAAGTTCGGCGCGCCCATGTTCGCGGCCTGGGGTCTGGCGGGCTGCGCCGCCCTGCTGTTCGCGGCGTTGCTGGGCTTCGCGCTGCTGCGGCTGCGCGGCCACTATTTCGCCATCGCGAGCCTGGTGGTGGCGGAGGTGCTGAGGGAACTCGTCAACTCGGCCACCGACCTCACCGGCGGCGGCATGGGCCTCAACCTGCCCGTGATGTCGACCAGCACGGTGGACGGGCAGGCGCTGTTCTTCTTCTACGCGATGCTGGTACTCGCCGCGATCACCTTCGCGGCGATGCTGTGGGCGAAGTACTCCAAACTCGGCTTCGGGCTGCGCTGCATCCAGCAAAACGAATCCGCGGCCGACATGCTCGGCGTCAATACGACGCTCTACAAGATCCTCGCCTTCATGCTGTCGGCGGTCTTCGTCGCGATCGCCGGGGCCGTGTACGCCGCGTGGCTGCACTACATCGAACCGCCAGACGTCTTCGACGTGCTGTACTCGATCAAGGCCATCGTCATGGTGCTGCTCGGCGGCGCGGGCTCGGTGTTCGGGCCGCTGTTCGGCGCGGTGCTCTTCCTGTCGCTCGAGGAGCTGGTCTGGCGCAAGTTCCTCGAGGTGCACACCGGTGTGCTGGGCCTCCTGATCGTGCTGCTGGTGATGTACCTGCCCAAGGGCCTGCTCACCTTTTCCCAGCGCCTGCCGTGGACAGGGAAAAAATCGTGAGCGCCCTGCTCGAGCTTGCGGGTGTGTCGCGCCGCTTCGGCGGCCTGCTGGCGGTCAACGACGTCACGCTTTCCGTCCCGCAGGGCGAAGTGGTCGGCCTGATCGGTCCCAACGGCGCCGGCAAGACGACCCTCGTCAACGTGATCACCGGCGTGCACCGGGCCACTGCGGGCAGCGTGCGCTTCGACGGCGAGGACGTCACGCGCCTCGCGCCCTGGCAGGCCGCGCGCCGGGGCATCGCGCGCACGTTCCAGATCGTGCAGCCCTTCCCGGAAATGACGGTGCTCGAGAACGTCGCCGCGGCCGCGATGTTCGCCGGGGCCGCCGCCTATGGCAGCGAGGCCGACGACCTCGCGATGCAGCACCTGCGCTTCGTCGGGCTGGCCGAACCGGCGAACCGCAACGCGGCCTCGCTCACGCTTGCGATGCGCAAGCGCCTGGAGCTCGCCAAGGGCCTCGCCATGCGCCCCAAGCTGCTGCTGCTCGACGAGGTCAACGCCGGCCTGAACTCGACCGAGGTCGACCAGGCGCTCGACCTCATCCGCGCGATCGCCGCGCAGGGGGTGACCGTGCTGATCATCGAGCACCTCATGAAGGTCGTGCTGACCCTTTGCACGCGCATCGTCGTGCTCCACCACGGCGAGCTGATCGCCACCGGCGACCCGCAGGCCATCATCCGCGACCCGCGCGTGATCCAGGCTTACCTGGGGCGCCGCTACGCCGACGCCGGCACGCAGGAGGCCGCGCGTGGCTGAGGCCCTGCTGAAGGTCACCGGCCTGCATGCCGGCTACGGCGACGTGCAGGTCTTGTGGGGCATCGACATCGAAGTGCCGCGCGGCGAGATCGTATGCCTCGTCGGCTCCAACGGCGCCGGCAAGACCACGCTGATGCGCACGATCTCGGGCCTCGTGCCGGCGTGCTCGGGAAGCCTCGAGTTCGACGGCCGGCCGCTCGCGACGGGGACCCCGGAAAAGGTGCTTGCGGCCGGCATCGCGCACGTGCCCGAGGGCCGGCGCCTTTTCTCCGCGATGAGCATCCGCGACAACCTGCTGATGGGCGCCTACCTGCGCACCGACGGCAAGGCCGCCGTCGACGCGGACCTCGAGCGCATGTACGGGCTGTTCCCCATCCTGCGCCAACGCCACGGCCAGGACGCGGGCACGCTTTCGGGTGGCGAGCAGCAGATGTGCGCGATCGCGCGCGGGCTGATGGGGCGGCCCCGGCTGTTGTTGATCGACGAACTGTCGCTCGGCCTCGCGCCGGCGGTCGTCGACCAGTTGTGCGACACGCTGCGTGCGCTGAACGCCGAGGGCCTCGCCGTGCTGGTGGTCGAGCAGGACGTGGCCACGGCGCTGGAGCTCGCCACGCACGCATTCGTCATGGACACCGGGCGCATCACGCGCTCAGGTGCGAGCGCGGAGCTGCGCAACGACCCCGCGATCCGCGAAGCCTATCTCGGCGC
Source organism: Burkholderiales bacterium (assembly GCA_965279075.1). Classification (GTDB taxonomy): domain Bacteria; phylum Pseudomonadota; class Gammaproteobacteria; order Burkholderiales; family SG8-39; genus SZAS-79. The sequence goes on from CBDIHI010000009.1 coordinate 13,892, forward strand.
AATCTGAAAGGAGCAACTTCGAATGTCCCAGGATGTCCCCGTATTCGCCGCAGGCCGTTACCGCTACGTCAAGGCGGTGTTCCAGTACTCCGGCGGCGTGGCCGCGGAGCCCGGCTACGAGATCGAGCGGGCGCGGTTCCTGAAACCGCTGCCACTGGCTGAGGGATTCGCCGCGGTGGAGGCGCACCTCAAGGCGCTCGGCCTGCCGTCTGCGTCGTTTGCGGCGTGCGAGCTGCGCTCGCCGGCGCCGTTCACCGACCAGGGCTTCTACGACTTCAACAAGGTGTACGTGCAGACGCTCGACCGCTGGGGCATCTACAAGGACGGCGACCCGCTGATGAACCCGGTCGCGCGCACCAACGTCTGCCCGATGTACGACAAGCCCGCCGTGCCGTCGCTGTACGCCTTCTCCTACACCGTGCCTACCCAGTCCAAACGCGGCACCTTCGTAATCGCTGGCGGCGGCGAGGCCACCGAGGGACAAAAGGAGTTTCCTTATCACACGCCCATCGTCGCGCATGACGACACCTCGCCCGAGGGCATCCGCAGGAAAGTGGAATTCGTGATCGCTGAAATGGAACGCCGCCTCAAGCTGCTGGGCTTCACGTGGAAGGACGCCGTCACGACCGAGGCCTACACCGTGCAGAACATCGGGCCGCTGGTCGGCGAGCTGCTGGCGAAGCGCGGCGCGATGGCGGGCGGGCTGGTCTGGAACTACACGCGCCCGCCGGTCGTCGGGCTCGAATACGAAATGGACGTGCGCGGCGCCGCGCGCGAGATCATCCTTTGATGCAGGTGTCCCAACAGGAGAAAGCCGATGTCTGAAGTGATTGTTTTCGCGCCGGGCAACTACCGGTACGTCAAGGCCGTGTTCCAGTACTCGAGCGGCGTGGCCGCCGAGCCCGGCTACGAGATCGAGCGCGCCCGCTTCATGAAGCCGGTGCCCATCCCCGAGGCCTATGCCGCCGTCGAGGCCCACCTGAAGGCCCTCGGACGGCCGACGACCGCGTTCTGCCAGTGCGAGCTGCGTTCGCCCGAGCCGTTCACCGCGCAGGGTTTCTTCGACTTCAACAAGGTCTACGTGCAGACGCTCGACCGCTGGGGCATCTACAAGGACGGCGACCCGCTGATGAACCCCGTCGCACGCACCAACGTCTGCCCGATGTACGACAAGCCTGCCACGCCGTCGATGTACGCGTTCTCCTACACGGTGCCCACCAAATCCAAGCGCCCGACGTTCATCCTCGCGGGTGGCGGCGACGCCCGAGGCGGCAGCGGCTCCTATGCCGAGCGCATCGTGCGCTTCCGCGACACCTCGCCCGAGGGCCTGCGTGAGAAGGTCGAGTTCGTGATCGCCGAGATGGAAGGCCGCCTGAAGGCGCTGGGCTTCGGCTGGAAGGATGCCGTCACCACCGAGATCTACACGGTGCAGAACGTCGGGCACCTGGTCGGCGAGCTGCTCGCGGCCCGCGGCGCGGCCTCCGGCGGCATCGTCTGGAACTACACCCGCCCCCCGGTCGTCGACCTCGAGTACGAAATGGACGTCCGCGGCGCCGCGCGCGAGATCATTCTCTAATCAGACGACGTTCTTTTCGAGCAGCGGGCGGTTCGCGGCGATGCGCCCGAACGCCAGCGGCGACAGGTCGAGCGTGCGGTAGCCGCCGTGGACGATCAACTCCGCGACGCCGCGGCCGACCGCCGGGGATTGCTGCAGGCCATGGCCCGAGAACCCGTTGGCGAAGATGAGGTTGCCGACCTCCGGGTGGTGGCCGACGATGCCGTTGCAGTCGAACGTGTTGTACTCGTAGTACCCCGCCCAGGCGCCCTCCTGGCGCAGCGCCTCGAACGCCGGCACGCGTCCCGCCAGGATCGGCCAGAGGGCTTCCCCGAAGAGTGCGGGGTCCGGATCGAGCGGCAGGTCGTCGGGATCGTCGGCCGGGTCGGGCGACGTGCCGCAGATGAACTGGTTGCGGCCCTCGGGACGGAAGTACACGCCCGACGGGTCGATGACCAGCGGTACATCAGCAATGGGCGTCGGGCAGCTCACCACGTACACCGAGCGTCGCCGCGCACGCACCGGCAGGTCGATGCCGAGCCAGGCCGCCGGCTCGCGCGCCCAGGGGCCGGCCGCATTCACCGCAACATCGCACGCGACCGAGCCTCCGCCTGCGAGCCGCACCGCGCATATGCCGCCGCCATCCCGCTCGAAGCCCGTCGCCTCGGCCGCCAAGTAGGTGGCGCCAAGCGACTTCGCTTTTTTCCGGAAGGCCTGCAGCAGGCTGTACCCGTCGAACCAACCTTCGCCCGAAAGGCCGAGCGAGCCGAGCGCCACGCCTTCGGTCGACAGCCAGGGGAAACGCTTGTGCAACGCCGCCGGATCGAGCAGCGCCACGTCGGCGCCCAGCGAGCGCTGCAGGCGATGGTTTTCCCTGACGGTCGCTTCGCCTGCTGCCGAGGCAAGGAACAAGTACCCCGCCTCCTTCAAGCCCAGGTCGGGACGCTCGGCGCCCACTTCGAGCAATTCGCCTGCGCGCCGCAGGAACTCGATGCCGAACGTGCTGAGACCGATGTTGACCGCAGTCGAGAACTGCTGCCGGATCGAACTGGCCGACAGCGCGGAGGAGGCGCGCGTGTAGGTCGGGTCGCGCTCGATGACCGTCACCGTGCCGCGAAAGGCCGGGTCGCGCAGCGTGAAATACGCAATAGCGCTGCCCACTGCGCCGCCGCCGATGACCACCACCCGCCTTCCCGTCACTCCGCCTCCGCCCTTGAATGCGCGCATTGAACCCAACCTGCGCGAACCCGCGTTGACACGCGGCCGGCCCGTAGCATAGCGTCCCCGTTACCCTCACGGAGTCCCAGTGTCCTCGTCCCTCCCCCATATCACCGCCGAACAGGTCCACGCCGTGCTCGATTACCCGGCGCTGGTCGAAGCGCTGCGGGCCGCCTTCCTCGCCGGTGCGGAGGCGCCAGTGCGTTCAAGCTTCCCGGTCACGCCCGAAGGCGACCGCCTGCTCCTGATGCCGGCCTGGCGCACCGGGCAGGACATCGGCGTAAAGCTGGTGACGGTCTTTCCGCACAACCGCGAGCGCGGCGTGGCCAGCGTCTCGGCGCTGTACGTGCTGCTGGACGGCGCCACCGGGCATCCGCGCGCGCTGATCGACGGCGAGGCGCTGACCCTGCGCCGCACCGCCGCCGCCTCGGCCCTGGCCTCCACTTACCTGTCGCGTCCCGACGCCAGCCGGCTGCTCGTCGTCGGCACCGGCGCCCTTGCGCCCTACATGGCGGCTGCCCACTGCGCGCTGCGGCCGATCCGCAGCGTGCAGGTGTGGGGACGGTCCTTCGACCGCGCCAGGGCCATGGCGGCAGCCCTCAGCAGGGAAGGGTGCCCGGCCGATGCCGTTGCGGACCTCGCCGAAGGCCTCGCGGGAGCGGATATCGTCACGTGCGCGACCACAGCCCGCGAGCCCGTCGTGCAGGGCGAACACGTGCGGGCCGGTACCCACGTCGACCTTGTCGGCGCATTCACCCGCGACATGCGCGAATGCGACGACGCGCTGGTTGAAACAGCCCAGGTCTTCGTCGACACCTATGCCGGCGCGCTGCAGGAGGCGGGGGACCTGGTCCAGCCGGTGGCCGCAGGCCGGTTCGGGCGGGAGCACGTGCTGGCGGAACTTGCCGAGCTCGTATCGGGCCGCCATCCCGGCCGCACCTCGCCCGAAGCGGTGACCGTGTTCAAGTCGGTCGGCACGGCGCTCGAGGACCTGTGCGCCGCGCGGCTCGTGTTCGACCGCGTCACTCGGGCTTGATGCCGGCCTTACGGATCAGCGAGCTGAACCGCTCGCGATCGATGCCCTTCCCGCTCCACCGCACCCGATCATGCGAAGGTACGCGGCCTGCCGCGCAGCCGGCGTGCGCCCAAGGGCGAAATACACGGGATGCGGCGTCAGCAACGGGTCGGGGCAGCCGTACGCATTCGCCGCATGGCTGGACCAGTGGTAGGCCCGCGGGTCGCGCACGAGGTTCGCCCGCACCGGGTTGAGCTCGATGTAGCGCATGCAAAGGAGCAATTGCCGGCGGACGTGGATCGCGGCTGCCTCGTAGCGGGGCTCCCAGAGCGCCGCGGCGCGACCATGCGCGTCGTTCACGTATCGTTCATGCCTCGCGAACAGGGCCTGCATCAGGGCTTCGAGCCCTCCCTTGTGCGAGCCGGTGGCGAGCAAGTGGGCGTGGTTGCCCATCAGCACATAAGCGTGGACCCTGCATTCGTACCGCACCGCATAGCGGCCCAGCCAGCGCAGGAACCCCTCGCGATCGCGCCCATCGTGGAAGGTCGCGGCCCGGCTGGTGCCGCGCCGTACGATATGCATCGCGACTTGTGCCGGAAAAGGCAAAGAAAGGCAGGTCATGCTTCAGGACAACGTGCGGCCCGGCCCGCACGTTGACCCGGCGTGACGCCGCGATACGCTAACCGTCGGGCCGCGTGACCCGCTCCCCCAGCGACGCGGCGATCCCATACCAGCGATCCGCCTCGGCCGTATCGGCGGCGACGTCGCCTGCGCCGCCGGCATAGATCTCGCCCAGACGCCTCGCGGCCGCCCCGCTGCCCGCATCGGCGGCTTTCGTCAGCAGCTTCACGGCCTGCGAAACGGTCCCATCCAGCACCATGGCTTCGGCGCGCCTGCAGAGCTCCGCCTGCTCCCTTTGCCGCCGCAGGATGCTCTCCACGACGATCCTGACCCTGTCCTCCGCCTCACGTTGCGTCTGGGCACGGGCGGCGCGGCGCTCGTCCTCCAGCGCGAGGCGTTTCGGCGCGATTTCGGCCGCGCGCAGGGCTTTCCTCTCGGCCTCGCGCATGGCGTGCTCGCGCACCTCCTGCATGGCCCGGGCCACCGTATCCCTGCGTGCCTGCTCCTCGGCCTCGAGCCGCGCCTTCTCCTCGGCTTCGCGCCGGGCGATTTCCTCGGCCTTGCGCCGGGCCTTTTCTTCGGCCTCGCGCCAGGCCCTGGCTTCGGCTTCGCGCTTCGCCCGGACCCTGTCCTCGGCCTCCCGGCGCAACCTCTCCTCGGCTTCGCGCAGGATCTTTTCCGCAGCCTCGTGCCTGGCCTTCGCCTCGGCTTCGCGGCGGGCCTTTTCTTCCGCCTCGCGTTTTGCCTGCTCTTCGGCTTCGAGACGCGCTTTCTCCTCTGCCTCCCGGCGGGCTTTCTCTTCCGCTTCACGGCGCGCCTGTTCTTCGGCCTCCCGGCGCGCTTTCTCCTCGGCTTCGCGCCGCGCTTTCTCCTCGGCTTCGCGCCGCGCCTTCTCTTCGGCCTCCCGGCGCGCCTTTTCCTCGGCCTCGCGCCGGGCCTTCTCTTCCGCTTCGCGGCGCGCCTTTTCCTCGGCCTCGCGCCTTGCCCTCTCTTCGGCTTCGCGCTTCGCCCTGGCCTCTGCCTCGATGCGCGCTTTCTCCTCGGCCCGCTGGCGCGCTTTCTCGGCGGCTTCGCGCCGGACCCTCTCCTCGGTCTCGCGCCGCGCCTTTTCAAGCGCGTCGCGCCGGGCCCTGGCCTCGGCTTCCTGCCTCAACCTCTCCTGCGCTTCGCGCTTGGCCTTCTCCGCCGCCGCGTCCTCGGCGCTGCCGGACGTACCGCGCAATGCGGCCAGTTTGCGCAGCGCGAGGTCGACGTAGACTCCGTTCGGGAAGTTCTGCAGGTACAGCTCGAGCTCCTCGGAATCGTCCGTATCCTTGATCGCGCGCCAGAACTCGAGTTCGACCTCGGTGCCGGACGATTCGCCCGTTGCCGGTGCCGGTTCAGCCCATGGCACGAAATCGGCGCCGACCGGCAGGGTCCCGTCCTCCCCGGCAGATTGGCCCTCCAGGACGCGCTGCAGCGCCTGCGCGAACTCGCGCGCCGATTGGTAACGCCGGTTCGGGTCTTTCGCCAGCGACCGGGCGACGACGCGGTCGAACTCGGGCGGGACCGTGGCGATGATCGACGAGGGCGCGGGCGGATCCTCCTGCACGATCTTCTTCGCGACGGTGAACGCGCCGCCGCCCTGGAAGGGTTTCTGGCCGGTGAGGAACTGGTAGAGCACCACGCCCGCGGAAAAGATGTCGGTACGGCGGTCGATCTTGTGGCCTTGCACCTGCTCCGGCGACATGTAGGCTGGCGTACCCACCATGGTGCCGACTTGCGTGGCGCCCTGCTGGTCCGGGTCGCTGATGCGCGCCACGCCGAAGTCGGCGAGCTTGGCGTGCCCCTCCACGTCGACCATCACGTTGGCGGGCTTGATATCGCGATGGACGACCCCTTCGTTGTGCGCGAACTCGAGGGCGTCGAGAAGCTCGCACATCAGCCGGACGGTTTCGGGGATCTCGAAGCGTTCCCCGGCGTCGAAGGCCGCCTTCAGCTCGCGGCCCCGGACGAACTCCATGACGATGTAGGCAATCTCGCCTTCCTCGCCGAAGTCATACACCTGCACGATGTTGGGATGGTTCAGGCGCGCGACGGCCTGGGCCTCGCGCGCGAACCGCATCGAATAGTCCTTCGCGGTCCCCGGGTCGAGCTCGCTGGTCAGGATGGTCTTGACCGCCACCGCGCGGTTCAGGACCGGGTCGCGGCCTTCGTAGACGACGCCCATCGCGCCCTTGCCGAGTACCCGCAGGAGCTTGTAGCGGCCGAGGGATTCCGGGGTGCGCTTGGCCATGGCAGCGCTACCCGTGCGGGCGCGACCGGGAGGCGCGGACGCACCGCCTTGTGCTCGGCCTGGCTGGCGGGGATCGGGTCATCGGGTTCCCGGAACGCACTTCAGGCGGTCACCGCCGGACGGCAAGCCTAGTTGGGCGGCCGGGCCGTCGTGCGGGTCGACGGCTTGGGGATCTCCACGCCCTGCGCTCGCGCTTTCTGGTACCACAGCAGGGCAGTCCCGTAGTCGTGGGAGACGATCGCGTTGCCGTTGTTGTAGATGTCGCCCAAGTGCTTCTGGGCCTGCCCGTTGCCGGCGTTTCCGGCGGCGAGGAAAGCGTCCATTGCCGCGCGCAGGTCCCCGCGGCGTTCGGCGGCGAGACCCTCCTGGAAGCGCTCGGCGGCCTGCGTCGGGGTGAGTGGCGGCGCGGCGGCCGGCTGGGGGGCCGGCCCGGGCCTCGGCTTCTGTGCGGGGACCGGCCCCGCGGGGGCCGTTGCGGCGGGCTGTGCCGGGGCCGGGACTGCGGCCGCCGCCCTCGCTATCAGGGTACGGTACTCCTGCGCGGCGTGGGTCGCATCCAGCGCGACTATGGCCTCGCGCGAGGGAATCGCCAGCGTGCGCCCGACGACGAGCTGGTTGATGTTGCCTTCGAGAAATGCGTCCGGATTCGCGCGATACAGTGCGACGATCATCTGGAACACCGTGACGCCGGCCGGGCGTGTTCTCCCGGCGATCCGGTACAGGGTGTCCCCCTTTGCGATTTCGTAGGGCGACTGGGACGCGGCAACGGGAGGTGCTGCGGCGGCCTTGCCCGCCTGTGCGAAAGCGGGTCCACCCGGAAAGAAAAGGCCTGCCACCATGAACGCAATTACCGTTGCGCAGCCGCGGCGCGGCCGGGGCGCGGGGCGCGGGCTCACTCGCAAAAGAATTCTACGGTTTCCGTGGCGCTGGCACGGGGCTGGCCGAAGGCGATCCAGCCATGGCCCCGGAGGGCGAACTCGGCGCGCCGCAGCACGACTTCGCTGTCCCCTTCCACCGTCACGTAGGTCCCGTTCGCGCTGTGGTCCGCGAGGACGAACTTGTCCAGCCGCCGCTCGATCTTGCCGTGCTGGCGGGAGGCCATGCGATCGATGATGACCAGGTCCCCGGCCTTGTCACGGCCCAGCGTGAGCGAGGTGCGCCCGCCTTCGAGGATGATTTCCTGATCGAGGTACTTGAGGCGCAGCGCGGTCAGCTTCTGCTTGACCATCGAGCGGTTGGTGGAAAGCTGCGTCTGGTCCTCGGACTGCTGCCAGAGGATCTCGTAGAGGTCGACCGCCGTGGCCTTGCCCTTCACCTCGATGGAATACAGGCGCCGCGACGAGGAGCGCATGATCGGGCTCATCAATTCGACCGTCTCGCGCGAGGTCATGATCTGGCCCTTGGAGGCGAGGCCCGCGAGGCGCGCGGCGAGGTTGACCGAATCGCCGAAAACGTCGCCGTCGCGGTCCACCACCGGGCCGAAATGGAATCCGATGCGCACGCCGATCTTGGTGTTTGCCACCGGAGGGAGTTCCTCGATGGCGCCCTGCATCTCGATCGCCGCGCCGGCCGCCGAACTGGCGTCGGGGAAGGTCGCCATCACCTCGTCGCCGATCGTCTTGATCACGCGCCCGCCGATGACCGCGGTCTTGTCCTTGAAGATGTTGATGCACCTGTCGATCGCCGCGTGGGCGACCGCGTCCCCCGCGCTTTCGTACAGGCGGGTGCTGCCGCTCACATCGACGAACAGGACTGCGGCCTGGGCAATTTCGGTCATTTTCGAATTATGGCGAACTTAGGACAATCCCGCCACCGGAGCTGGCGCCACGGGGAGTCGCTCCGTAAGTCGGAAGGAGACGCTCAGGAAAAAGGCGGCGGGGCTACCACCCTTCCACCTTGGCCTGCGGGGATCCAAGGGGAACGCGCATCTATACCTCTTGCCCTGTCGCCTTGAATCGCGGCCGGTCCGGGGCGTCCCCTGATGGCCCCGGTGCGCGAGGTCAGCCGCCGCACCCCGCCCCTCCTGCGGCGGACACCGCCGCGGCAACCGCAGCCGCACCTGCAGGGGTTAACCCGGCTGAACCGGCAGACACGTCCGCCGTGGCCGCTTTGCCGTTGCACTTCATGGTCCCGACCTTCACCGGAGCCGATTGGACCCCGGAGGCCGAAATGATCGTAAGGTAGATGATCCCGTCGTTGACAGTGACGGTGCCGGTTCCCCTGAGTTCCACGGTCGAGCCGGGAGCAGCCGTCGTAAAGACGACGGGTAGCGGCGTCAGGATGCTCGGCAGCGGATCTCCTTCGGGGGGCATGCTGGTCCCGCCAGCCGCATCGACAGAGGTTTGAAGCGAAAGCGCTGTGCCCGGGGAAGGTGTGGTGCCGTTCTGGATATCCTCGGCCGCCGCGTCCTTCTGGGCGCCCGCCTTCTGGGCTTCGGAAGTCGATATGCCCACGGACGACTGCACGTTCGCCACGGCGTTGCTGGACGCGATGGCGGTAGCGTTGGCGGCCTGGACGATCGAGCTCGTGGATCCTCCGAGGAAGGCCGTGACCGACGAGTTCGTCGCGAACACCCGGTTGGTCGGGGATGTTGCGGCCGTATAGACCAGCGTGCTCGCCTGCGTCACCTGCAGGTTGACCGGCACCGTGATCAGTTGCAGCGCGGTGCCTGAAGTATTACCCCCGAGGACCGCCCCCGGCGCACCGGTAATCGTCACCGTCCCGGCCGTATCGACCGACAGCGTGTTGGTCGTGAAGTTGTTGATCGAAATCTGCCCGCCGTTGTTGCTCTTCAGGGTGACGTTCGTCCCGCCGATGGACGGATCGTTGATCGTGATCATCTGCGTTGCCGCGTCCACCACGGTGCCGGTGGCAGTCACCGTCACGCCGTTGGCGAAGTTCGACTGGCCGGGCAGGTCGGTGGTCAGGCTGCCGACCGTCACCGGGCCGTTGTAGGCGGTGTTTCCGCTGTCGTTGACCGTCAGCGCCTGCGTGCCGGTGATGCTGCTGCTGAACACGTTGGCCACGCCGGTCAGGGTGGTTGCGGAGCCCAGGGTTACGGCATCACCGTAGCTCTGTGCCCCGGTGGTCCTCACCGATCCGCCGTTGATCGCGGTGGTCCCGCCCGCGTCTGTGGTCAGGGAAGTGAGTGCGGCGCCGTTACCAACCGCCCCGCCGAAGGTGGTCGTGCCTGTGGTGTTGACAGTCAGCGCTTGGCCGCCGTTCACGGTGCTTGCGAAGGAGATCGCTCCACCACCGGTGGAGGCGAGGGTGGTCAAGCCACCCAGAGTCACCGCGCCCGTGTAGGTCTGCGTTCCCGCCGCACCGATGTTTCCGCTCAGCGTGGTGGCTGCTGCGCTGCTGAGGCTGCCGGTGAGGGAACCGCCGACGCCGTTGATGGCGCTGACGCCGGTTGCGGTCAGGTTCTCAAACGAAGTCCAGAAGACCGTGCCGTTGTTACCCGCGTTCGCGCCCGTCAGGTTGTACGTCTGGCCCGCGCCGGTAATCGTGTCGACGTTCGCGCTGCCCGTCGCGGTCGTTACGCCGCTCCAGCCGGCCATGCCGGTGCTGCCTGCCCCACCGTTCAGGTCGAACGTCACCGGCGTGCCGTATGCGGCGTAGCTGATCGTGCCGTTCGTCCCGAGGGCTGCGGTGCCCGAGATGCTGCCGGCGGTCCCCATGTTGAGGGTGCCCGTGCCGGTGTCGGTGATGTTGGCGAACCCGCTCCAGGCGTAGCCGCTGCCACTGCCGGAGTTTTGGGTCACGTTGTCCAGCGTGTAGGTCACGCTTGCGCCCGAGATCGTGCTGGCGCCATTGCCGGCCAGTGTGGTGAACCCGGCATAGCCGCCGGTGACGTTTGCGGTCGTGCCAGAGGCAGCACCGGTCAGGGTGAAGGTGCCGACGACCCCCGTGATCGCGCCCGTACCGGACACCGTCGAGGCCGCTGCGAACGTCATCCCAAGGCTGCTCTTGTCCGTATCGTTGAAGCCCTGCGCTCCGGCCACCGTCGTCGCATCCGCCGCGGTGAACCCGCTATACCCGCCCACGATCTGCGCCGTCGTGCCCGCCGTCGTGCCCGTCAGCGTGAACGTCTGGCCGCTCATCCCCGTGATCGTGCCCGTGCCCGACACCGTCGTCGCCGCCGCGAACGTCATCCCCAGACTGCTCTTGTTCGCGTTGTTGAAGCTCTGCGCTCCCGCAACCACCTGGGCGTCAGCGGCCGTGAACCCGCTATACCCACCCGTGATCTGCGCCGTCGTGCCCGCCGTCGTGCCCGTCAGCGTGAACGTGCCCGCCCCGATCCCGGTGATCGCACCCGTGCCCGACACCGTCGAAGCACTCGCAAACGACATCCCCAGGCTGCTGCGCTGCGCATCGTTGAAACCCTGCGCGCCCGCAACCGTCGTCGCATCCGCCGTCGTGAACCCGCTATACCCACCCGCCACGTTCGTCGTCGTGCCCGCCGTCGTACCCGTCAGCGTGAACGTCTGACCGCTCATCCCCGTGATCGCGCCCGTACCCGACACCGTCGAGACGCTCGCGAACGTCATCCCAAGGCTGCTGCGGTTGGCGTTGTTGAAGCTCTGCGCTCCGGCCACCGTCGTCGCATCCGCCGCCGTGAACCCGCTATACCCGCCCGTGATCTGCGCCGTCGTACCCGCCGTCGTGCCCGTCAGCGTGAACGTCTGGCCGCTCATCCCCGTGATCGTGCCCGTGCCCGACACCGTCGTGGCCGAGGCGAACGACATCCCCAGGCTGCTGCGCTGCGCATCATTGAAACCCTGCGCGCCCGCAACCACTTGAGCGTCGGCCGTCGTAAACCCGCTATACCCACCCGTGATCTGCGCCGTCGTGCCCGCCGTCGTGCCCGTCAGCGTGAACGTGCCCGCCCCGATCCCGGTGATCGCACCCGTGCCCGACACCGTCGAAGCACTCGCAAACGACATCCCCAGGCTGCTGCGCTGCGCATCGTTGAAACCCTGCGCGCCCGCAACCGTCGTCGCATCCGCCGTCGTGAACCCGCTGTAGCCGCCCGCCACGTTCGCCGTCGTGCCCGCCGTCGTGCCCGTCAGCGTGAACGTCTGACCGCTCATCCCCGTGATCGCGCCCGTGCCCGACACCGTCGAGACGCTCGCGAACGTCATCCCAAGGCTGCTGCGGTTGGCGTTGTTGAAGCTCTGCGCACCAGCAACCGTCGTCGCATCCGCCGCCGTGAACCCGCTATACCCGCCCGTGATCTGCGCCGTCGTACCCGCCGTCGTGCCCGTCAGCGTGAACGTCTGACCGGTCATGCCCGTGATCGCGCCCGTGCCCGACACCGTCGTGGCCGAGGCGAACGACATCCCCAGGCTGCTGCGCTGCGCATCATTGAAACCCTGCGCGCCCGCAACCACTTGAGCGTCGGCCGTCGTAAACCCGCTATACCCACCCGTGATCTGCGCCGTCGTGCCCGCCGTCGTGCCCGTCAGCGTGAACGTGCCCGCCCCGATCCCGGTGATCGCACCCGTGCCCGACACCGTCGTGGCCGAGGCGAACGACATCCCCAGGCTGCTGCGCTGCGCATCATTGAAACCCTGCGCGCCCGCAACCGTCGTCGCATCCGCCGTCGTGAACCCGCTATACCCACCCGCCACGTTCGTCGTCGTGCCCGCCGTCGTACCCGTCAGCGTGAACGTCTGACCGCTCATCCCCGTGATCGCGCCCGTACCCGACACCGTCGAGACGCTCGCGAACGTCATCCCAAGGCTGCTGCGGTTGGCGTTGTTGAAACTCTGCGCACCAGCAACCGTCGTCGCATCCGCCGCGGTGAACCCGCTATACCCGCCCGTGATCTGCGCCGTCGTACCCGCCGTCGTGCCCGTCAGCGTGAACGTCTGGCCGCTCATCCCCGTGATCGTGCCCGTGCCCGACACCGTCGTCGCCGCCGCGAACGTCATCCCCAGGCTGCTCTTGTTCGCGTTGTTGAAGCTCTGCGCTCCCGCAACCACCTGGGCGTCAGCTGCCGTGAACCCGCTATAGCCCCCGGTGATCTGCGCCGTCGTGCCCGCCGTCGTGCCCGTCAGCGTGAACGTGCCCGCCCCGATCCCGGTGATCGCACCCGTGCCCGACACCGTCGTGGCCGAGGCGAACGACATCCCCAGGCTGCTGCGCTGCGCATCATTGAAACCCTGCGCGCCCGCAACCACTTGAGCGTCGGCCGTCGTAAACCCGCTATACCCACCCGTGATCTGCGCCGTCGTGCCCGCCGTCGTGCCCGTCAGCGTGAACGTGCCCGCCCCGATCCCGGTGATCGCACCCGTGCCCGACACCGTCGTGGCCGAGGCGAACGACATCCCCAGGCTGCTGCGCTGCGCATCATTGAAACCCTGCGCGCCCGCAACCGTCGTCGCATCCGCCGTCGTGAACCCGCTATACCCACCCGCCACGTTCGTCGTCGTGCCCGCCGTCGTACCCGTCAGCGTGAACGTCTGACCGCTCATCCCCGTGATCGCGCCCGTACCCGACACCGTCGAGACGCTCGCGAACGTCATCCCAAGGCTGCTGCGGTTGGCGTTGTTGAAACTCTGCGCACCAGCAACCGTCGTCGCATCCGCCGCGGTGAACCCGCTATACCCGCCCGTGATCTGCGCCGTCGTACCCGCCGTCGTGCCCGTCAGCGTGAACGTCTGGCCGCTCATCCCCGTGATCGTGCCCGTGCCCGACACCGTCGTCGCCGCCGCGAACGTCATCCCCAGGCTGCTCTTGTTCGCGTTGTTGAAGCTCTGCGCTCCCGCAACCACCTGGGCGTCAGCTGCCGTGAACCCGCTATAGCCCCCGGTGATCTGCGCCGTCGTGCCCGCCGTCGTGCCCGTCAGCGTGAACGTGCCCGCCCCGATCCCGGTGATCGCACCCGTGCCCGACACCGTCGAAGCACTCGCAAACGACATCCCCAGGCTGCTGCGCTGCGCATCGTTGAAACCCTGCGCGCCCGCAACCGTCGTCGCATCCGCCGTCGTGAACCCGCTGTAGCCGCCCGCCACGTTCGCCGTCGTGCCCGCCGTCGTGCCCGTCAGCGTGAACGTCTGACCGCTCATCCCCGTGATCGCGCCCGTGCCCGACACCGTCGAGACGCTCGCGAACGTCATCCCAAGGCTGCTGCGGTTGGCGTTGTTGAAGCTCTGCGCACCAGCAACCGTCGTCGCATCCGCCGCCGTGAACCCGCTATACCCGCCCGTGATCTGCGCCGTCGTACCCGCCGTCGTGCCCGTCAGCGTGAACGTCTGGCCGCTCATCCCCGTGATCGTGCCCGTGCCCGACACCGTCGTGGCCGAGGCGAACGACATCCCCAGGCTGCTGCGCTGCGCATCATTGAAACCCTGCGCGCCCGCAACCACTTGAGCGTCGGCCGTCGTAAACCCGCTATACCCACCCGTGATCTGCGCCGTCGTGCCCGCCGTCGTGCCCGTCAGCGTGAACGTGCCCGCCCCGATCCCGGTGATCGCACCCGTGCCCGACACCGTCGTGGCCGAGGCGAACGACATCCCCAGGCTGCTGCGCTGCGCATCATTGAAACCCTGCGCGCCCGCAACCGTCGTCGCATCCGCCGTCGTGAACCCGCTGTAGCCGCCCGCCACGTTCGTCGTCGTGCCCGCCGTCGTACCCGTCAGCGTGAACGTCTGACCGCTCATCCCCGTGATCGCACCCGTACCCGACACCGTCGAGACGCTCGCGAACGTCATCCCAAGGCTGCTGCGGTTGGCGTTGTTGAAACTCTGCGCACCAGCAACCGTCGTCGCATCCGCCGCGGTGAACCCGCTATACCCGCCCGTGATCTGCGCCGTCGTACCCGCCGTCGTGCCCGTCAGCGTGAACGTCTGGCCGCTCATCCCCGTGATCGTGCCCGTGCCCGACACCGTCGTCGCCGCCGCGAACGTCATCCCCAGGCTGCTCTTGTTCGCGTTGTTGAAGCTCTGCGCACCAGCAACCGTCGTCGCATCCGCCGCGGTGAACCCGCTATACCCGCCCACGATCTGCGCCGTCGTGCCCGCCGTCGTGCCCGTCAGCGTGAACGTGCCCGCCCCGATCCCGGTGATCGCACCCGTGCCCGACACCGTCGTGGCCGAGGCGAACGACATCCCCAGGCTGCTGCGCTGCGCATCATTGAAACCCTGCGCGCCCGCAACCACTTGAGCGTCGGCCGTCGTAAACCCGCTATACCCACCCGTGATCTGCGCCGTCGTGCCCGCCGTCGTGCCCGTCAGCGTGAACGTGCCCGCCCCGATCCCGGTGATCGCACCCGTGCCCGACACCGTCGAAGCACTCGCAAACGACATCCCCAGGCTGCTGCGCTGCGCATCATTGAAACCCTGCGCGCCCGCAACCGTCGTCGCATCCGCCGTCGTGAACCCGCTGTAGCCGCCCGCCACGTTCGTCGTCGTGCCCGCCGTCGTACCCGTCAGCGTGAACGTCTGACCGCTCATCCCCGTGATCGCACCCGTACCCGACACCGTCGAGACGCTCGCGAACGTCATCCCAAGGCTGCTGCGGTTGGCGTTGTTGAAACTCTGCGCACCAGCAACCGTCGTCGCATCCGCCGCGGTGAACCCGCTATACCCGCCCGTGATCTGCGCCGTCGTACCCGCCGTCGTGCCCGTCAGCGTGAACGTCTGGCCGCTCATCCCCGTGATCGTGCCCGTGCCCGACACCGTCGTCGCCGCCGCGAACGTCATCCCCAGGCTGCTCTTGTTCGCGTTGTTGAAGCTCTGCGCTCCCGCAACCACCTGGGCGTCAGCTGCCGTGAACCCGCTATAGCCCCCGGTGATCTGCGCCGTCGTGCCCGCCGTCGTGCCCGTCAGCGTGAACGTGCCCGCCCCGATCCCGGTGATCGCACCCGTGCCCGACACCGTCGAAGCACTCGCAAACGACATCCCCAGGCTGCTGCGCTGCGCATCGTTGAAACCCTGCGCGCCCGCAACCGTCGTCGCATCCGCCGTCGTGAACCCGCTGTAGCCGCCCGCCACGTTCGCCGTCGTGCCCGCCGTCGTGCCCGTCAGCGTGAACGTCTGACCGCTCATCCCCGTGATCGCGCCCGTGCCCGACACCGTCGAGACGCTCGCGAACGTCATCCCAAGGCTGCTGCGGTTGGCGTTGTTGAAGCTCTGCGCACCAGCAACCGTCGTCGCATCCGCCGCCGTGAACCCGCTATACCCGCCCGTGATCTGCGCCGTCGTACCCGCCGTCGTGCCCGTCAGCGTGAACGTCTGGCCGCTCATCCCCGTGATCGTGCCCGTGCCCGACACCGTCGTGGCCGAGGCGAACGACATCCCCAGGCTGCTGCGCTGCGCATCATTGAAACCCTGCGCGCCCGCAACCACTTGAGCGTCGGCCGTCGTAAACCCGCTATACCCACCCGTGATCTGCGCCGTCGTGCCCGCCGTCGTGCCCGTCAGCGTGAACGTGCCCGCCCCGATCCCGGTGATCGCACCCGTGCCCGACACCGTCGTGGCCGAGGCGAACGACATCCCCAGGCTGCTGCGCTGCGCATCATTGAAACCCTGCGCGCCCGCAACCGTCGTCGCATCCGCCGTCGTGAACCCGCTATACCCACCCGCCACGTTCGTCGTCGTGCCCGCCGTCGTACCCGTCAGCGTGAACGTCTGACCGCTCATCCCCGTGATCGCGCCCGTACCCGACACCGTCGAGACGCTCGCGAACGTCATCCCAAGGCTGCTGCGGTTGGCGTTGTTGAAACTCTGCGCACCAGCAACCGTCGTCGCATCCGCCGCGGTGAACCCGCTATACCCGCCCGTGATCTGCGCCGTCGTACCCGCCGTCGTGCCCGTCAGCGTGAACGTCTGGCCGCTCATCCCCGTGATCGTGCCCGTGCCCGACACCGTCGTCGCCGCCGCGAACGTCATCCCCAGGCTGCTCTTGTTCGCGTTGTTGAAGCTCTGCGCACCAGCAACCGTCGTCGCATCCGCCGCGGTGAACCCGCTATACCCGCCCACGATCTGCGCCGTCGTGCCCGCCGTCGTGCCCGTCAGCGTGAACGTCTGGCCGCTCATCCCCGTGATCGTGCCCGTGCCCGACACCGTCGTCGCCGCCGCGAACGTCATCCCCAGGCTGCTCTTGTTCGCGTTGTTGAAGCTCTGCGCTCCCGCAACCACTTGAGCGTCAGCGGCCGTAAACCCGCTATACCCACCCGTGATCTGCGCCGTCGTGCCCGCCGTCGTGCCCGTCAGCGTGAACGTGCCCGCCCCGATCCCGGTGATCGCACCCGTGCCCGACACCGTCGAAGCACTCGCAAACGACATCCCCAGGCTGCTGCGCTGCGCATCGTTGAAACCCTGCGCGCCCGCAACCGTCGTCGCATCCGCCGTCGTGAACCCGCTGTAGCCGCCCGCCACGTTCGTCGTCGTGCCCGCCGTCGTACCCGTCAGCGTGAACGTCTGACCGCTCATCCCCGTGATCGCACCCGTACCCGACACCGTCGAGACGCTCGCGAACGTCATCCCAAGGCTGCTGCGGTTGGCGTTGTTGAAACTCTGCGCACCAGCAACCGTCGTCGCATCCGCCGCGGTGAACCCGCTATACCCGCCCGTGATCTGCGCCGTCGTACCCGCCGTCGTGCCCGTCAGCGTGAACGTCTGGCCGCTCATCCCCGTGATCGTGCCCGTGCCCGACACCGTCGTCGCCGCCGCGAACGTCATCCCCAGGCTGCTCTTGTTCGCGTTGTTGAAGCTCTGCGCTCCCGCAACCACCTGGGCGTCAGCTGCCGTGAACCCGCTATAGCCCCCGGTGATCTGCGCCGTCGTGCCCGCCGTCGTGCCCGTCAGCGTGAACGTGCCCGCCCCGATCCCGGTGATCGCACCCGTGCCCGACACCGTCGTGGCCGAGGCGAACGACATCCCCAGGCTGCTGCGCTGCGCATCATTGAAACCCTGCGCGCCCGCAACCACTTGAGCGTCGGCCGTCGTAAACCCGCTATACCCACCCGTGATCTGCGCCGTCGTGCCCGCCGTCGTGCCCGTCAGCGTGAACGTGCCCGCCCCGATCCCGGTGATCGCACCCGTGCCCGACACCGTCGTGGCCGAGGCGAACGACATCCCCAGGCTGCTGCGCTGCGCATCGTTGAAACCCTGCGCGCCCGCAACCGTCGTCGCATCCGCCGTCGTGAACCCGCTGTAGCCGCCCGCCACGTTCGCCGTCGTGCCCGCCGTCGTGCCCGTCAGCGTGAACGTCTGACCGCTCATCCCCGTGATCGCGCCCGTGCCCGACACCGTCGAGACGCTCGCGAACGTCATCCCAAGGCTGCTGCGGTTGGCGTTGTTGAAGCTCTGCGCACCAGCAACCGTCGTCGCATCCGCCGCCGTGAACCCGCTATACCCGCCCGTGATCTGCGCCGTCGTACCCGCCGTCGTGCCCGTCAGCGTGAACGTCTGACCGGTCATGCCCGTGATCGCGCCCGTGCCCGACACCGTCGTGGCCGAGGCGAACGACATCCCCAGGCTGCTGCGCTGCGCATCATTGAAACCCTGCGCGCCCGCAACCACTTGAGCGTCGGCCGTCGTAAACCCGCTATACCCACCCGTGATCTGCGCCGTCGTGCCCGCCGTCGTGCCCGTCAGCGTGAACGTGCCCGCCCCGATCCCGGTGATCGCACCCGTGCCCGACACCGTCGTGGCCGAGGCGAACGACATCCCCAGGCTGCTGCGCTGCGCATCATTGAAACCCTGCGCGCCCGCAACCGTCGTCGCATCCGCCGTCGTGAACCCGCTATACCCACCCGCCACGTTCGTCGTCGTGCCCGCCGTCGTACCCGTCAGCGTGAACGTCTGACCGCTCATCCCCGTGATCGCGCCCGTACCCGACACCGTCGAGACGCTCGCGAACGTCATCCCAAGGCTGCTGCGGTTGGCGTTGTTGAAACTCTGCGCACCAGCAACCGTCGTCGCATCCGCCGCGGTGAACCCGCTATACCCGCCCGTGATCTGCGCCGTCGTACCCGCCGTCGTGCCCGTCAGCGTGAACGTCTGGCCGCTCATCCCCGTGATCGTGCCCGTGCCCGACACCGTCGTCGCCGCCGCGAACGTCATCCCCAGGCTGCTCTTGTTCGCGTTGTTGAAGCTCTGCGCTCCCGCAACCACCTGGGCGTCAGCTGCCGTGAACCCGCTATAGCCCCCGGTGATCTGCGCCGTCGTGCCCGCCGTCGTGCCCGTCAGCGTGAACGTGCCCGCCCCGATCCCGGTGATCGCGCCCGTGCCCGACACCGTCGTGGCCGAGGCGAACGACATCCCCAGGCTGCTGCGCTGCGCATCATTGAAACCCTGCGCGCCCGCAACCACTTGAGCGTCGGCCGTCGTAAACCCGCTATACCCACCCGTGATCTGCGCCGTCGTGCCCGCCGTCGTGCCCGTCAGCGTGAACGTGCCCGCCCCGATCCCGGTGATCGCACCCGTGCCCGACACCGTCGTGGCCGAGGCGAACGACATCCCCAGGCTGCTGCGCTGCGCATCATTGAAACCCTGCGCGCCCGCAACCGTCGTCGCATCCGCCGTCGTGAACCCGCTATACCCACCCGCCACGTTCGTCGTCGTGCCCGCCGTCGTACCCGTCAGCGTGAACGTCTGACCGCTCATCCCCGTGATCGCGCCCGTACCCGACACCGTCGAGACGCTCGCGAACGTCATCCCAAGGCTGCTGCGGTTGGCGTTGTTGAAACTCTGCGCACCAGCAACCGTCGTCGCATCCGCCGCCGTGAACCCGCTATACCCGCCCGTGATCTGCGCCGTCGTACCCGCCGTCGTGCCCGTCAGCGTGAACGTCTGACCGGTCATGCCCGTGATCGCGCCCGTGCCCGACACCGTCGTGGCCGAGGCGAACGACATCCCCAGGCTGCTGCGCTGCGCATCATTGAAACCCTGCGCGCCCGCAACCACTTGAGCGTCGGCCGTCGTAAACCCGCTATACCCACCCGTGATCTGCGCCGTCGTGCCCGCCGTCGTGCCCGTCAGCGTGAACGTGCCCGCCCCGATCCCGGTGATCGCACCCGTGCCCGACACCGTCGTGGCCGAGGCGAACGACATCCCCAGGCTGCTGCGCTGCGCATCATTGAAACCCTGCGCGCCCGCAACCGTCGTCGCATCCGCCGTCGTGAACCCGCTATACCCACCCGCCACGTTCGTCGTCGTGCCCGCCGTCGTACCCGTCAGCGTGAACGTCTGACCGCTCATCCCCGTGATCGCGCCCGTACCCGACACCGTCGAGACGCTCGCGAACGTCATCCCAAGGCTGCTGCGGTTGGCGTTGTTGAAACTCTGCGCACCAGCAACCGTCGTCGCATCCGCCGCCGTGAACCCGCTATACCCGCCCGTGATCTGCGCCGTCGTACCCGCCGTCGTGCCCGTCAGCGTGAACGTCTGACCGGTCATGCCCGTGATCGCGCCCGTGCCCGACACCGTCGTGGCCGAGGCGAACGACATCCCCAGGCTGCTGCGCTGCGCATCATTGAAACCCTGCGCGCCCGCAACCACTTGAGCGTCGGCCGTCGTAAACCCGCTATACCCACCCGTGATCTGCGCCGTCGTGCCCGCCGTCGTGCCCGTCAGCGTGAACGTGCCCGCCCCGATCCCGGTGATCGCACCCGTGCCCGACACCGTCGTGGCCGAGGCGAATGTCATGCCTCGGGTGGTCTTTGTAGCGTCGTTGAAATCCGATGCGCCCGCCACCACCTTTGCGTCCGCAGAACCAAAGCTATTGAAGGTAATCCCGCTTGCCGTCCCCACTTGAGTGTTGCTCAGCGTAAACGTGTTGTTGCCAAGACCTGTGATCGCCCCTCCGGTGGAAGACGTCGCCGTTCCCGTGCTCGTTTGTAGCGCTCCAACGAAGATGAAGTTCGCAACGTTAGTCAGCGTGCCGTTGAATGTAATGCTTGAACCGGTAAGTGTCAGACTATTGGCACTTGCGTTGACCGCGCCGTCCGTCCAGTTGATCGTGCCACCGCCAGTACCCGTCCCTGCTGTCGCATTGACGTTCACCGATCCGCCCGTCAATGCCGCCGCCAAGTCGGCAGTACTCAAAACTGATGTCGTTTCGACCAGTGCGCCACAACCGCCAACCGCGCAAACCGCGAATTCCGCCGTAGACGGACCTGCGGCGTTAATCGTCAAATCCGTCGGGTCAAGCAGAAGTGTCCCGGCGACGCCGTTCGGTGCCCGCCGATCTGCGGTACCAGTGAAGCTAAGGAATCCTTTGCCGGAAACTTCGACAAAGCCCCCGTTACCCGCGGTATTCCCGCCGCGGGCGCTGATCTGGCCGCCGAAATATGTCGCGTCGTTCGACCAGACAATAATCTTGCCGCCGTTGCCGATCGTGATCGCATCCGCTGCAATCCTGGCTGCGGAGCTAACAAAAGTGCGCGAAGCGTTCGCCTCGGGTCCCTTGCCCTGGAAATTGCCGCCGATAAGGATCGTTCCGCCACCCGCATCACCGGATGCGTTGAGAGAAGCGCTGCCGAACAGGCCGACCCTGTCACCCAGCACCGTGATGTTGCCGCCGGTCTGCCCCGCCCCAAGGCCCGAAGCCTCCAAGCTGCCTGACACGCTGGTCACGCCGGTCGGCCCGCCATCCAGATAAATAGACCCGCCACGCTGCGAAATCGCGTTGGCGCGAATCACGCCGTCGTTGCTCACGACCGTGTCGAGCAAAGCATTCGCACTGCGCGCAGTCAGGAGCACGTTGCCGCCGTCGGCGGTAATGGTGCCTTGGTTGATCGCGGAAGCGTTCACGGCGGCCAGGTCGACGCGGACGTTGATGAGGCCATCGCCCACCATGTCCAGCGTAACGGCATTGCCTGCGGCGAGGGCAACCGTGCCCATGCGCGCATTGATGACGCCGGTGTTGCTCACCTGGGGCCCGACCAGCGCCGCATAGCCCGAAAGGGTGGTGATGTTGCCCTGGTTGACCACGGAGCCCGCGGAACCCCCATTGCTGAACGAATAGCGGCCGGCAAGGAAATCCGCGTCGCTGATCCCGAGCGTCGAGGCGGCGATGCCGCCCACCGACACGCTGGCCGAAGGCCCGAACAGCACCCCGCTGGGGTTGACGAGGAAGATCTGCCCGTTGGACGTCAGCGAGCCGAAGATCTGGGACGCGCTGTTGCCGAGCACCCTGTTCAGGGCGACCGAGCTCGCGCCGGGCTGCTGGAACACCACCGAATTGCCGGCCCCGATCGAGAAGCTCTGCCAGTTGAGGATCGCATTCTGGGTGGTCTGGTTGACCTGGAGCGAGTTCGCGTTCGGCTGGGAGATCGTCGCGGCGCCCGCGGCAACCTGCCCGCCGGTGGGGAGCGACTGTGCGAACGCCGGCGTGGCGACGCTGAGCGCGGCGGCAAGGAGGGCCGGATATGCGCCCTTCCTCCTGAATCCCGCCAGGATCGAGCCCCGAGGGGCCCGGTAGTTGGTCTTGTTCATCGTTGCGCTCCCCGATACAACAGGTGCATATGCAGTTTCATCATTGGTTCAGCAGGAAGTATGAGCGGTCGGAAAGGCAATATTCCGCGACTTTTTCACACTTGCCGGCAAGGCTTGGCCGTCCGGTAGTCCCGGCAGTTCATCATTCGAACCACTTGATCCCCTGGAACCAGACCCGGGCAACGCGGCGGGCAGAGTCGGCGTCAGGCACGTCGTTCTCGCCGCGCCAGGCCACGGAGGTCTTGAGCAGGAAATCGTTGTCCTTGACGAGAGATACGCCGACCCCGAATCCGGAGATTCCGGTGAAATTGGGGGAAGTGCCCGGCAGGGGGCTGGCATTGATCTTTACCCGCCCGGCGTCGTAGAAGCCGGAAAACATGAGGTCGCCGGAGAGGATCTGGACTTTAGGCACGGTGTAGCGCACCTCGGTCGTGAACAGGAACCCCTGGTCGCCGATGCCCTGGCCGACAGGGTAGGCACGCACCCCGTTGGCACCGCCCAGCGACATCTTTTCGGCCGAAGCCAGGTTCCGGCCGGCCATCTGGCCGCTGACCGCAACCAGCAGGTTGATGTCATCCGTCATTCGCTGCAGACGCCGCAGGTCGAAGTTGAACTTCGAAAACTTGCCCAGGGTCTTTGCCCCGGTGTTGCTCTGGTCGTTGGCCGCAACCGCCGCCGGGCCGATGTCCAGCGTGCCGTCGGTATAGACGAACGAGAAGGCGTTCAGCCCGCCGCTGAACAGGCGGTCGCGAGAGTCCCCCACAACGCCGACCTTGACGGTGTTGATCTTGCGGTCCTCGATGCTGTTCGACGAGTCGATGCGGTCCTTGAGCAGCTTGTTTTCGTAGGACAGCTGGCCGAGCACGTTCAGGTTGCGCGTACGCACCAGCGGATGAAGGCCGTAGAGCGAGAACACCTCGCCCTCACCATGCGCCTGCAAGTTGGCGAAGTCGCGCTGCAGGGAATAGTTGAAGGTCGAGTAGCTGACACCCGCACGCGTCCCGCCGTAGCCGACCGGGCCGGTAATCGCCGCGCGCACGAAACTCATGCGCTCGTTGGTCAGGGTCGCCCGGACGGAAAGCTGGTCACCGTAGCCGGTGAGGTTGTTGGCGTTGAGGTTGACGCCCGTGCGCATCTCCCCGGTAAAGCGGTTGCCCGCATTGTCGATGTCCGCGTAGCCGGAGATGATCCCGCCGCTCTCCTTGACGTTCACCCGCAGGTCCGCCGCGCCTATGGCCCTTGTGCTCGGACCGATCTCGGAGCTCGCCACGACGTTGGGCAGGTCGCTCAGCAGGAGCAGCGGTCGCTCAAGGCCGACCTCGGTAATCAGGTCACCTTCCTTGAGGTGCTGGTCGAGGATCGCCTGGCCGAATTCGGGCCGCAGTCGCGATTTCGCGTCGGGCTTCAGCATGGCATTGCCTACACGCCCTTCGAGGATCGCAATCTCTACGACGCCGTCACGGATCTGCTGCGCCGGCAGGTAGGCCTGGGCGAGGAAGTAGCCCCTGGCCCGGTAATAGGCGCGAAGGTCGTTCGTCGCGTCGACGAGGCCTTCGAAGTCGAGCTCCTTGCCGTAGTACTCCTTGAGGGACGGGAGGAGGGCTTCTGTGCTGTATACGGTGTTGCCGGAAATCTTGAACTGCTTGACGGTGACCTTGAGCGTCACCGAGCTGCGCATCGCGGGCCGGCCCTGCTCCTCCCGCGGCATGACTTCGCTGCCTGGACGTGCGGGGGCGGGTACCGTGTTGCGCTGCTGCTCCAGGATCTGCCCCGCATCGGGGCGCAATTGGGCGAGCTGCGCAAATGCGCCTGGTGAGGCAAAGGCAGTCGCCACGATTGCGGCGAGCGCAGGCCGCCCCAATCGCATCGTGCCTCGCAGTGCCGATTGTTTCTTCTGATTACCGCACGTCATATGTGCGCCCCCCGAAACCTGAGTACAAATTCTATCATTACGCCTCGCGCAGGCCGATTCGTTGCCCATGCGCGCGACGCCGAAGGCAGTACTGCCCCTGTGGCCTTCAAGCCAAAGCGGCAATTCAAAAACTCCTTTTAATTTCGGTAACTTAAATATTTCTCTTGAGAATTGGTCGGAGGTATCTCCTTACGCGCTTGAGGGTAGCGCCATCAGGTGAAGACCACAAGTGGCTTTCTGGGGAATGCTACGGGCTGACAAGTGGCATGTTGTATTTTCACAACACCGTTAAATGCAACCATTTGTGCAAGAAAACTGCCGTTTTGCGGCGTCACGGCATCCGAGTCGCCAACCGTGTTTCCTGTAAAGTGCGCGTCGACCTGAAGGGCCCCCGTGCCATCAAGGCTTGCCGAAGCCGCGCCCAAATGCGATGAATCCAGCATGAATCCCCATCCGAGAGCATCCATGGCCGCGATCGGGCTGGCTTGCGTCCGAGGCGAAAGGCAACTCTTCGGCAACCTCGGCTTCGAACTGGGGAATGGCGGGTTGCTGCAGGTCAGTGGTGCCAACGGGAGCGGCAAGACCAGCTTGCTGCGCATGGTTTGCGGCCTGCTTCCGGCCGCCGCCGGAACCATCACTTGGAATGGGAATCCGATCCGGTCGCTGGCCGAGGAGTACTGCGCCAGCCTGGTGTACGTCGGGCATCTCAACGCCGCCAAGGACGACCTTGACGCACGAGAGACCCTGACCTTCTCCGCACGCCTGGCCGGGCTGCCCGCCTCGCCGGGCGCGGTCGCCTCCGCGCTCGCGGACTTCGGGCTTGAAAGCGTAGACCATCTGCCCTGCAAGGTCCTGTCCCAAGGCCAGAAGCGGCGCCTTGCCCTGGCGCGCCTCAAGCTGAGCGCATCCCGCCCCCTGTGGGTGCTGGACGAGCCGTTCGCTGCGCTCGACTCCTCGGGTATCACGGTGATGCGCTCCGTGCTCGAAGACCATTTGGCACGCGGCGGCCTTGCCCTGCTCACGACCCACCAGGCGGTGCCGGTGGCGGCCCCTTCAGTGCAAACCATAGCACTCGGAAAATGAACGGTTCCCTACTCTCAGCCGTGCGCTGCGTGGTTGCAAGGGACCTCCTGATCGTTTTGCGCAACAGGTCCGACGCCGCGAACACGCTGCTCTTTTTCGCAATCGTGGTCAGCCTCTTCCCCCTGGGTGTGGGCCCCGAAACCGCGCTCCTGCGCACGATTGCCCCCGGCGTGCTGTGGGTCGCCGCGCTGCTGGCCTCGATGCTGGCCCTGGCACGCCTGTTCGCGGCCGACCATGCCGACGGGACCCTTGAGCAGTTGACGCTTTCGCCGCATCCGCTCGGCCTGCTGGTCGCCGGCAAGGTGTTCGCCCACTGGCTGGTGTCAGGCTTCCCGCTGGTGCTCGCGGCGCCGTTGCTCGGCCTCCAGTACGGCCTGGGACCCGAGGCGGTGATCATGCTCGTCGCCTCGCTTGCGCTCGGCACGCCTGTGCTGAGCCTGCTCGGGGCCGTCGGCGCGGCCCTCACGCTGGGCCTGCGGGGCAGCGGTGCGCTCGTTTCGCTGATAGTGCTCCCGCTCTGCATCCCGGTGTTGATCTTCGGCGCGGGCGCCGTGGATGCGGTGGCCGGCGGCCTGAGCGCCGGCCCGCACCTGTCGCTGATCGGCGCCTACCTGCTGCCCGGCGTGCTTTTCGGTCCGTGGGCCACCGCAGTGGCCATTAGAATCGCGCTCGAGTAGCGCCCCCACTCGAGGACCCCATGAGCGGCACCATCCACTGGTTCAAGTACTCCTCACCCCAGGCGTTCTACCCGCTTGCGGGCCTGCTCGCCCCGTGGTTCTTCGCGGCGGCGGCGATCCTGGCGGCGGCCGGACTGTACCTGGGCTTCTTGGTCGCCCCGACCGACGCGCAGCAGGGAGAGGCCTACCGTGTCATCTACATCCACGTTGCCGCGGCCTGGATGTCGATGTTCCTGTATCTCGTGATGGCGTTCTGGGCCGGTGTCGGCCTCGCATTCAACACCCGGCTGTCTTCGATGATGGCTTCGGCGATCGCGCCCACCGGCGCCCTGATGACGTTCATCGCGCTGTGGACCGGCGCGCTCTGGGGCAAGCCGACCTGGGGCACCTGGTGGGTCTGGGATGCGCGCCTGACCTCCGAACTGATCCTGCTCTTCCTTTACCTGGGCTTCATCTCGCTGCAGGCCGCCATCGACGATCCGCGCCGCGCCGACAAGGCCGGCGCCGTGCTCGCGCTGGTAGGCGTGATCAACGTGCCGATCATCTACTTTTCCGTGCAATGGTGGAACACGCTGCATCAGGGCGCCTCGGTCAGCATGACCAAGAGCCCCAGCATGGCGGCCACCATGCTGTGGGGCATGCTGGTGATGGCGCTGGCGTTCTGGATGTATTCGATCGGTGCCGCCCTGACGCGCGTGCGCGCGATCATCCTCGAGCGCGAGCGGCACACCGACTGGGCGAGGGAACTGGGGGGGATTCGCCGATGAAATGGGAAAGCCTGTCGGCGTTCATCGCCATGGGGGGGTACGGGGTCTACGTTTGGGGGTCGTATGTGGTGAGCGCCGCCGTGCTCGGTATCGAGGTGTGGCTGCTCATAGCTCGCCATCGGGAGGCGCGGCGCCGGATCGCCGGATCCGTAGAGCCCTAGGGAGCGCGCTTCGGCAGCGCTTTCAGCCGCGCGAGGTTGTTCTTCGCATCCGCATAGCCCGGGTCGATTCGCAGCGCTTGCTCGAAGCGCTCCATTGCCCTTTCGAACTCACTCCTGCCGATGAGCAGGACACCGAGGTTGTTGTGCGCCTGCGCATAGCTGGGCTTCAACCGCAATGCCGCTTCGTATTGCTCAATCGCTTCTGCGGAACGGCCGGTAGAGGCCCATAGGTTCCCCAGATGGAAGTGGACCTCCGGAAAATCCGGCTGGATCCTCGCGGCCTCCCGATAGTGATGTATCGCTTCGTCGATCTTTTCCGTCGCCGCCAGCGAAATCCCGATCTTGAAGTGGGCCTCCGCCGAGTCGGGCTTTAGCCGCAGCTCTCCCCGGTAGCGGCTGATCGCCTCGTCATGCTGGCCGATTGCAGCGAGGACGAGCGCGAGGTTGTAGTTCGCCTGATAGTAGCCGGGCTTCAGCGCCAGGGCGGTCCGGTAGTGCCTGGCAGCCTCAACAGGCTCTCCGTGCTGCGCGAGCGCATGACCGAGGTTCAGGAGGACCCTCGGATTCTCCGGTGCGTGGATGAACGTAGCCTGCCAGATCGAAAGTTCGGTGGCGTAGTCCTTGTTGCGCAGGAATGTGGTTACGCCGAGGGCCACCGCCACAGCGGCGAGGACGCCAATGCCGAGCAAGCGCGCTGATGCCGGCGCCAGCCGCCCACGACTCGCGGATTCCTTTGCGCCCGCATGCGCTGCCAGCACCAGCAGCGCGATCACGCCCGCCAGCGGCAGGTACATGCGGTGTTCAAACACCGGATCCTGCAAAGGCACGATGCTCGAAGTCGGCGACAGGATCATGAAGAACCACGCCCCCAGGAACGCCCACGGCTTGCGCTTCAGCACGCCCCACTGCGTCGCCCCCGCGAGCAGCCCGATCGCCAGCGCCGCCGGCAGAATGTCGCCAGCACCTCCCGGCACCTTCCAGTCATAGTCAAGCACCAGCGGGTTCGGCCACAGCGTCAGGCTCAGGTAGTGAAGGATCACGCCCGGTTGCGTCACGGCATAGGCCCATGAACGCGATTGCCCTTTGGCAGCTTCTACGCCTCCCTTGTCGGCATACATGCGCACCAAGTCTCCGGTTGATGCGATCAGGTAGGCGAGCAATGTCCAGGTGAGCACCATCCCCGCGTACACCCACCATCGCTTCGACAGCGCCTCCCTGAACGACCCCGCCAGGAAGCACCGGCGTACAACAGCACCACCGCCGGCGCCGTCACCATCACCTCCTTCGCGCTCATCCCAAGCAGGCACGCAGCAATCGCACCGGCATACCACCCCGCAGGCCGCGCCGACCCCGCACCCCTGATCACGCAGAACAGCACCAGCAGGTAGAACAACGCCACCAACGACTCGGCCCTCTGCACGATGTAGGTCACCGACTCCGTCTGCAACGGGTGCACTGCCCAAAGCAGCGCGATCGCAAACGACAGCCCCACCGCCCCACCCCCGAACTTCTCGCGCAGCGCCGGCAGCGCAAACGAACGCCTCAGCACCCCGAACAGGAGCAGCGCGTTGGCCAGGTGGATCGCAAGATTCACCGCGTGGTAGCCCCACACGTTCAACCCGCCGAGCGCGTAGTTCAAGGCAAACGAAAAGTTCAGCAGCGGCCGGCCTCCGCTCGTCGTCCCCGGGGGTGGCGACAGCACCGGACCGAGCGGCCAAAGATTACGGATGGTCGGGTTGTCTTTGATAGCGCCAATGTCGTCGAAGACGAACTCGCCGGACAAACTATTCGAATACACCGCCAACACCGCGACTACAAGTGCAACAACGGACCACAACGCACCATTCAACGTCAGTTGTGTGCCCACTGCCTTCGCCACAGGAACCGCCGCGCTCGGACTGGCCCGCCCCCCCCTTGGCGGAACCCCTTCCGGCCACCCGCGGCACGCTCACGACGCCTCAATTTCGCCCCTGACCCGTCAACACCCGCAACTTCTCCAGGTTCCCCTTCGCATCGATGTACGTCGGGTTGATCAACAACGCCTTCTGGAAATGCCCGAAGGCTTTGTCAAACTCCCCTCTGCCGGCAAGCACGGCCCCCAGATTATTGTGCGCTTCAGCGGAATTCGGGTTCAACCGAAGCACCTCCTCGTATCGCGATATAGCTTGATCTGCCTGCCCTGTCGTCGCCTCGGCATTCCCCAGATTGAGAATCGCCTCGGCATACTGGGGTCTCATCTTCAATGCTTCGTGATAATGCTCCATTGCCTCTTTTAGATTTCCCTTCTTCGCGAGCGCAAATCCAAGATTCACGTGAACCCTGGGACTGTCAGGCGCCTTTTGGAAGGTGTCCTGCCAGATGGCTAGCTCTGTGGCGTAGTCCTTGTTGCGCAAGAAGGTCGTCGTGCCGAGCGCCGCTACCAGTACGGCGAGGACGCCAATGCCGAGCAAGCGCGCCGATCCCGGCGCCAGCCACCCACGACTCGCGGATTCCTTTGCGCCCGCATGCGCTGCCAGCACCAACAATGCGATCACCCCCGCCAACGGCAGGTACATCCGGTGCTCAAACACCAGGTCCCGCAAAGGCACGATGCTCGAGGTCGGCGACAGGATCACGAAGAACCACGCTCCAAGGAACGCCCAAGGCGTGCGCTTCTGCACGCCCCAAAGCGTCGCCCCCGCGAGCAGCCCGACCGTCAGCGCCGCCGGCAGGATCTCCGCGAGCCCTTTCGGTACCGGCCACTGGTAGTCGAGCACAAGGGGATGCGGCCACAGCGCCAACCGCAGGTAATGCAGGACCACCCCAGGCTGGGTCGCGACATAGCCCAACCTGCTCGATTCGACCGGGGCCGCGCCTTCCTTGTCGAGGTACAGGCGGACCAAGTCTCCGGTTGATGCGATCAGGTAGGCGAGCAATGTCCAGGTGAGCGCCATCCCCGCGTACACCCACCACCGCTTCGACAGCGCCTCCCTGAACGACCCCACCAGGAAGCACCGGTCGTACAACAGCACCACCGCCGGCGCCGTCACCATCACCTCCTTCGCGCTCATCCCAAGCAGGCACGCAGCAATCGCACCGGCGTACCACCCCGCAGGCCGCGCCGACCCCGCGCCCCGGATCACGCAGTACAGCACCGCGAGGTAGAACAGCCCCACCAGCGACTCGGCCCGCTGCACGATGTAGGTCACCGACTCCGTCTGCAGCGGGTGCACCGCCCACAGCAGCGCGATCGCGAACGACAGCCCCACCGTCGCCCCACCGAACCGCTCACGCAACGCCGGTAGCGACAACGAGCGCCTCACCACCCCGAACAGGAGAAGCGCGTTGGTCAGGTGGATCGCCACGTTCACCGCGTGGTAGCCCCACACGTTCAACCCGCCCAGCGCATAGTTCAGCGCAAACGACAGGTTCAGCAGCGGCCGGCCCCCGCTCGTGATGCCCGGAGGAGGCGACAGCACCGGACCGAGCGGCCATAGATTACGGATGGTCGGGTTGTCTTTGATAGCGCCAATATCGTCGAAAATGAACTCGCCGGAAAAGCCGTTCGAATATGCAGCCAGCACCGCGACCACCAGAGCAACGACAGACCACAACGCACCATTCAACGTCGGTTGAGTGCCCGCTGCCTTCGCCGCAGGAACCGCCGCGTTCGGACTGGCCCGCACCTCCCCTTGGCGGGACCCCTTCCGGCCACCTGTAGCACGCTCACGGCGCCTCAATTTCGCCTCTGCCCCGACAACACCCGCAACTTCTCCAGGTTCCCCTTCGCATCGGCATAGCCCGGATTCAAGCGCAACGCTTCGCTGAACGCACGTGATGCGCCGTCGAAATCCCCCTTTCCTGCAAGCAGCACCCCGAGGTTGTTATGCACTTCCGCACTCCCCGGCACCAGCCGGAGCGCCTCCCGATAATGCGCAATCGCATTGTCGGCCTGTCCCGAGGCCGCCTCCGCACTCGCGAGATTGAGGATCGGTTTGGGAGAGTCGGGACTCAATCTCACGGCCTCGCGAAAATGCGCCAGAGCCTCTTCCTTCCGCCTTGCCTCGAAAAGGAGCCTGCCCAGGTTGATGCGCGCATCCACGTAGCCCGGATTCAATTTCAGCGCCATCTCATACTCGCCGATGGCCTCTCCGGTCCGGCCGATGCGCGCCAAAGCCACGCCAAAATTGTATCTGCCGAGGTAGGACGAAGGGTCGGACCGCAGCGCTGCCCGATACTGCTCCATCGCGATGTCCGCCCGACCCGTCAACGACAGCGCGTTCCCCAAGTTGATCCGCGCTTCCACAAAACCTGGCCGCAGGCGCAGGGCCTGTTCGTAGTCCGTGATGGCGTCACCGACCCTCCCGACCTTCGCCTGGACGAACCCCAGGTTGTTGTATGGCTCGGCATAACCGGGACTCAACCGTATGGCCTCCCGGTAGTGGCCAACCGCTTCCTCGAGCTGCCCCAACGCCACCAGCGCAACGCCCAGGTTGTTGTGCGCCTCCGGATAGTTTGCCTTTCGCCGGAGGGCCGCCCTGTAGTGAAAGATCGCCTCCTCGTACCGGCCGGTTCGCGCCAGAGCCTCACCCAGGTTCAAATTGACTCTCGCCTTGCCGGGGGCATGGACTATCGTGTCCCTCCAGATCGAAAGTTGGTTGGCGTAGTCCGTATTCCGGCGGACGGTCAGCGCGCCGAATATCGCTGCCACCGCGACCAGGAGGACTACACCGATCGTCACGGCAGCCCGAGGGCTCATCTGGTACCGCGAAACTACGTCTCGCGCACCCGCGTACCCCATGACCACTGTCACGCCCAGGACCGCGGCCAGGGGGAGATACATCCTGTGCTCGAAAGCAAGGTCTTCCAAAGGCACGATGCTTGAGGTCGGCGAAAGGATCAGGAAGAACCAGGCGCCCGCGAAGGCCCACGGCTTTCGCGCGATCACCCCCCAAACCGTCGCCGCCACCAGGGCACCGATCGCGAAGAGCGACGGCAGGGCTTCACCCAGACCTTTTGCCACAGGCCAGTCGTAGTCCAGCACGAGCGGACTCGGCCAGAATGAGAGCCGCAAGTAGTGCAATATGACGCCGCCCTGGGTGAGGGCATATGTCCACGGCTCGTAGCCGTCCTTCGATCCACCACTTTCAGCGTACAGCTTGAATAGTTCCCCCGTCGATACGACCAGGTACGCAAGCAGTACCCAGCTGAGCGCCAATCCGGCGTAGAACCACGCACGACGCCGCAGCGCCAGGCCGAACGAACCCGCCAGGAAAATCCCGTCATAGGCGAGTACTGCCACCGGGGCAGTAACCATGACCTCCTTCGTCGCCATGCCCAAGAAGCACGCAATGACCGATGCCGCATGCCAGGCCGCTGCTCGCCCCGGCTCAGCCCCCCGTATTGCACAGTACAGGGTCAGAAGGTAAAGCAGCGCGACCAGTGATTCGGCGCGCTGGATGACGTAGGTAACCGATTCGGTTTGGAGGGGATGCAGCGCCCAAAGCAGGGCAACGGCAAACGAAAGCGGCACGCCTGCATCGCCGAGCTTTTTCCGCACAACAGCCAATGACAAGGTGCGGCGCAGAATGCCGAACAGGAGCAGTGCATTGGCAATGTGGATCGCGACATTGACCGCGTGATAACCCCATACTTGCAAGCCCCCCAGCGCGTAGTTGAGCGCGAAGGAGAAATTAAGCAGCGGACGGGTGTGAACCTGCTGGTTGAGCCCCGCAGACCATGCGCATGGCGTCGAGCACTGCCCCAGGGGCCAGAGCTGCCTTATCGTCGGATTGCCGTCTATTCCTCCGAAGTCGTCGAAAACGAACTCGTTGAACAGGCTGTTGGCATAGACGGCGAGCACGCACAGGACGATGACCCCGACCAGCCAGCCCGCGCCGCGCGAAGCCATCTCCCGTCCGGCGCGGGAAGCTTCCGGCGGGCCCGCAGAGGGGCGGGGAGGTTCTCCCCTGCGGCGCGCCTTTTTCCCCGCAGCGTAGTGCCGGTCGCTGCGCGCCATCAGCGCTTCTGCCGCGAGAGCGCGGCCAGCCTGTCGAGATTGGCCCTTGCGTCGGCATACGCCGGGTTGATCCGCAGCGCTTCTCGGAACTCACGGTGCGCATTTTCGATGTCGCCGCGACCCGCCAGCATGGCACCCAGATTGTTGTGCGCCTCCGCGGAATCCGGCAACGCCTTCAGCACCTCGCGGTAGCGCCCGATCGCGCTCTCCGACCGCCCCAATGCCGCCTCAGCATTGCCAAGGTTCAGCAGGGCCTCGGGATACCCGGGCCGCAGCTTGAGCGCCTCGAGGTAGTGAACGATAGCCTCTTCGTTCCGCCCCATCCTTGCGAGTTCATAACCCAGATTCACGCGAGCTCCCGGGCTGCCCGGCGCCTTGGCGAGTTCATCAACTTGTTTCCTGGCGGCCAGCACGACACTCAGATTGTATTCAGCTTCGGCGTAGTCGGGTTTCAACCTGAGAGCCTCGCGATAGTGCTCGATCGCCTTGTCCAGCGCGTCCTTCTCGGACAGCGCGTTCGCCAGGCCAAAGTGAACCCTTGGATTGTCCGGGGCCTTGAGGAGTGTGTCCTGCCATATCGAAATGCCGCTGGCGTAGTCGTTGTTGCGCAGGAAGGTCGTCGTGCCGAGCGCCACTACCAGTACGGCGAGGACGCCAATGCCGAGCAAGCACGCCGATCCCGGCGCCAGCCAACCGCGGCGCGTGAGTTCCTTTGCGCCCGCATGCACCGCCAGCACCAGCAGCGCGATCACCCCCGCCAACGGCAGGTACATCCGGTGCTCAAACACCAGGTCCCGCAGTGGAACGATGCTCGAAGTCGGCGACAGGATCATGAAGAACCACGCGCCCAGGAAACCCCACGGCTTACGCTTCAGCACACCCCACAGCGTCGCCCCCGCGAGCAACCCGACCGTCAGCGCCGCCGGCAGAATGTCGCCAGCACCTCCCGGCAACTTCCAGTCATAGTCAAGCACCAGCGGATTCGGCCACAGCGTCAGGATCAGGTAGTGAAGGATCACGCCCGGCTGCATCACGGCATACGCCCACGAACGCGATTGCCCTTTGGCAGCTTCTACGCCTTCCTTGTCGGCATACATGCGCACCAAGTCTCCGGTTGATGCGATCAGGTAGGCGAGCAACACCCAGGTAAGCGCCATTCCCGCGTACACCCACCACCGCTTCGACAGCGCCTCCCGGAACGACCCCGCCAGGAAGTAACGGTCGTACAACAGCACCACCGCCGGCGCCGTCACCATCACCTCCTTCGCGCTCATCCCCAGCAAGCACGCGGCAATCGCACCGGCGTACCACCCCGCAGGCCGCGCCGACCCCGCACCCCGGATCACGCAGTACAGCACCAGCAGGTAGAACAGCCCCACCAGCGACTCGGCCCGCTGCACGATGTAGGTCACCGACTCCGTCTGCAGCGGGTGCACTGCCCACAACAAGGCGATGGCAAGTGAAAGCGCGATCGCCGCCTCGCCGTACTTCTCGCGCAGCGCCGGCAGCGCGAACGTGCGCCGCAGCACGCCGAACAGGAGCAGCGCGTTGGCCAAATGGATTCCAAGATTCACCGCGTGGTAGCCCCACACGTTCAATCCGCCGAGCGCGTAGTTCAACGCAAACGACAGGTTCAGCAGCGGCCGGCCCCCGCTCGTGATGCCCGGAGGAGGCGACAGCACCGGCCAGAGCGGCCAGAGCTCCCGTATCGTCGGATTGCTCTTGATGGCCCCGACATCGTCGAAGACGAACTCTCCCGAGAAACTGTTCGAGTACGCGCCGAGCACCGCCAGCACGAGCAAACCGATGGCCCACAAGGCAGCCCTCGACGACTGCATCAGACCAGAGGATTCTTGTACGACTTGCCCAGCCTGCGGCCGGGGAGGCACCTCCCTGCGATGCGAACTCCCGCGAGGGTTCGAGCCTCGTTCGTTGCGCCTCAATTGCGCCTCTGCTTTGTGAGCGCCGACAGCTTTTCCAGATTCCGCTTCGCTTCATTGGAATTCGGGTCAATCCTGAGCGCCTCTCTGAACTGTGCATCAGCTTTGTCAATCTCACCTCGGCCGAAAAAAATAATGCCAAGATTATTGTGCGGCTCAGCGAATGCAGGCCTGATACTCAGCGCCTGCAAGTACTGGTTCGTCGCCTCTCCGGTCGCCCCCTCCATTGCGAGCAAGTTCCCCATATTGTTGTGGGCTTCGGCAAAGCGGGGTTTCAGTCTCAACGCTTCGCGATAATGCCCCATGGCTTCGTCGCGCTGTCCCGCCGCGGCGAGCGCAACTCCCAGATTGTTGTGAGCGTCCGCAAAATCGGGCTTCAAACTGATTGCTTTCCGATAAAAGCCAATAGCCTCGCCGACCTGGCCAAGCGCAACCAAGGCTGCCCCGACATTGCTGTAAGGCCTCGGATTTCCAGGCACCTTGAGGATCGTGTCCTGCCAGAGTCCGACCGCGCTTGCGTAGTCCTTGTTCCTCTGGAAGGTCAGCCCCCCCAGGACCACTGCCAGCAGCACTGCGGCAGTCAGGCCCAGCGTCAGCGAGGGGGCCTCTATCCACCCACGGCTCACGGCAGCCCTGCCACCCGCATACACCACCAGCACCAGCAGCGCGATCACCCCCGCCAACGGCAGGTACATCCGGTGTTCGAAGATCGGCCCGGAGAAGGCATCGAACAAGGGCACGATGCTCGAGGTAGGCGACAGGATCATGAAGAACCACGCCCCCAGGAACGCCCACGGCTTGCGCTTCAGCACGCCCCACAGCGTCGCCCCCGCAAGGAACGCAATCGCCAGCGCCGCCGGCAGGACCTCCCCCACACCCCCGGGCGCCGGGCGACCGTAGTCCAGCACCAGGGGATGCGGCCACAGCGTCAGGCGCAGGTAGTGCAGGATCGCGCCCGGTTGCGTCGCCGCGTAGGCCAGCGGCCCCGAATCCACCGGCGCTGCGCCACCCGTGCTGCCCTTGTCGGCGTACAGCCGCACAAGGTCCCCCGTCGAGGTGATCAGGTACCCAAGCAGCACCCAGGTCAGCGCCATCCCCGCGTACATCCACCACCGCTTCGACAGCGCCTCCCGGAACGACCCCGCAAGGAAGTAACGGTCGTACAGCAGCACCACCGCCGGCGCTGTCACCATCACTTCCTTTGCGCTCATCCCCAGCAGGCACGCGGCAATCGCACCGGCGTACCACCCCGCAGGCCGCGCCGACCCCGCGCCCCGGATCACGCAGTACAGCACCGCGAGGTAGAACAGCCCCACCAGCGACTCGGCCCGCTGCGCGATGTAGGTCACCGACTCCGTCTGCAGCGGGTGCACCGCCCACAGAAGCGCGATCGCGAACGACAGCGCCACCGCCGCCCCACCGAACCGCTCACGCAGCGCCGGTAGCGACAACGAGCGCCTCACCACCCCGAACAGGAGCAGCGCGTTGGCCAGGTGGATCGCAAGATTCACCGCGTGGTAGCCCCACACGTTCAACCCGCCCAGCGCGTAATTCACCGCAAACGACAGGTTCAGCAGCGGCCGGCCCGTACTCGTCATCCCCGGCGGCGGCGACAGCACCGGCCAGAGCGGCCAGAGCTCCCGTATCGTCGGATTGCTCTTGATGGCCCCGACATCGTCGAAGACGAATTCTCCAGAGAAACTGTTCGAGTACGCGCCGAGCACCGCCAGCACGAGCAAACCAATGGCCCACAAGGCGGCCTTCGACGACCACATCAGACCAGAGGATTCTTGTACGACTTGCCCGGCCCGCGGCCGGGGAGGCGCCTCCACGCGAGGCGATCCCCCGCGAGGCTTCGCGCCGCGTTCTTTACGCCTCAATTTCGCCTCTGCTTCGCAAGCGCCGACAGCTTCTCGAGGTTCGCCATCGCATCGGCATAACCCGGGTCGATGCGCAGCGCCTGGCTGAATTCCTCGAACGCCTTGTCATACTCCCCCCTGCCAGCAAGCATGGCGCCGAGATTGTTGTGGGCTTCTGCATAGTCGGGACTCAACCTCAGCGCCTCCCGGAAATGCGCAATGGCCCTGTCGGATTGCCCCACCGCTGCTTCGGCATTTCCGAGGTTGAGGTGCGCCTTTACATATCCGGGCTTCAGCCGCAATGCCTCCCGATAGTGCGCCATGGCCTCACCCAACCGCCCTGCCGCGGCCTGGGCCTTGCCAAGGTTGAGATGCGCCTCCGCATAGTTAGGCCTGAACCGAAGCGCCGCCCTGTAATGGCCCATGGACTCTTCGGTTCTACCCTTTGCCGCAACCACAAGGCCCAGGTTGTAGTGAGCTTCGGCGTAATCGGGTCTGATCCTGAGCGCTTCGCGATAGCTCTGGATGGCCCTGTCCAACTGGCCGGCTTCGGACAGCGCGTTCCCGAGACCCATATGCACCCGCGCGTTCCCGGGCACCTTGAGGATCGTGTCCTGCCAGAGTCCGACCGCGCTTGCGTAGTCCTTGTTCCTCTGGAAGGTCAGCCCCCCCAGGACCACTGCCAGCAGCACTGCGGCAGTCAGGCCCAGCGTCAGCGAGGGGGCCTCTATCCACCCACGGCTCACGGCAGCCCTGCCACCCGCATACACCACCAGCACCAGCAGCGCGATCACCCCCGCCAACGGCAGGTACATCCGGTGTTCGAAGATCGGCCCGGAGAAGGCATCGAACAAGGGCACGATGCTCGAGGTAGGCGACAGGATCATGAAGAACCACGCCCCCAGGAACGCCCACGGCTTGCGCTTCAGCACGCCCCACAGCGTCGCCCCCGCAAGGAACGCAATCGCCAGCGCCGCCGGCAGGACCTCCCCCACACCCCCGGGCGCCGGGCGACCGTAGTCCAGCACCAGGGGATGCGGCCACAGCGTCAGGCGCAGGTAGTGCAGGATCGCGCCCGGTTGCGTCGCCGCGTAGGCCAGCGGCCCCGAATCCACCGGCGCTGCGCCACCCGTGCTGCCCTTGTCGGCGTACAGCCGCACAAGGTCCCCCGTCGAGGTGATCAGGTACCCAAGCAGCACCCAGGTCAGCGCCATCCCCGCGTACATCCACCACCGCTTCGACAGCGCCTCCCGGAACGACCCCGCAAGGAAGTAACGGTCGTACAGCAGCACCACCGCCGGCGCTGTCACCATCACTTCCTTTGCGCTCATCCCCAGCAGGCACGCGGCAATCGCACCGGCGTACCACCCCGCAGGCCGCGCCGACCCCGCGCCCCGGATCACGCAGTACAGCACCGCGAGGTAGAACAGCCCCACCAGCGACTCGGCCCGCTGCGCGATGTAGGTCACCGACTCCGTCTGCAGCGGGTGCACCGCCCACAGAAGCGCGATCGCGAACGACAGCGCCACCGCCGCCCCACCGAACCGCTCACGCAGCGCCGGTAGCGACAACGAGCGCCTCACCACCCCGAACAGGAGCAGCGCGTTGGCCAGGTGGATCGCAAGATTCACCGCGTGGTAGCCCCACACGTTCAACCCGCCCAGCGCGTAATTCACCGCAAACGACAGGTTCAGCAGCGGCCGGCCCGTACTCGTCATCCCCGGCGGCGGCGACAGCACCGCACCCAGCGGCCACAGCCGGACTATGCTCCCGTTGTTCTGTATCACCCCGACATCGTCGAAGACAAACACGCAACGGAAACTGTTCGCGTACACAGCAAGTATCGCCACAGCCAAAACCAGAACCGGCCATGAGTCCCGCCACATCCACGGCATCCCGACCCCGAGGCTTGACTGCATTCCTCCCGTTGGCTGGCTGTGTGCCACGGTCTTGGCGCTATGCTTTTTTCGTGGGGGCATGCGAGACGGATGATTGTGAGTTCAGGGCGACTTGCGAGAATTATCGGGCCGGCTTGCCGCCGAGTTCCGCAAGCCGTTCAAGGTTCTTCCTCGCCTCAATAGAATTCGGGTCAATCCTGAGGGCTTCCTTGAATTGGGCGGCAGCCTTCGCGATTTCGCCCCTGCCGAAATAGATGACGCCCAGATTGCTGTGCGGCTCCGCGAAATCGGGCCTCAAATTCAGCGCTTGCCGATAGTGCCCGACAGCCTCGTCAGTCGCTCCGGCCATGGCAAGCAAGTTTCCCAGATTGTTATGTGCCTCGGCAAAGTGGGGTTTCAACTTCAGCGCCTCGCGGTAGTGCGTCATCGCTTCGTCGTGCCGACCGGCCGCAGCGAGCGCCACGCCCAGGTTGTTATGTGCATCAGCAAATCCCGGCCTCAGCCTGAGCGCCTCCTGGTAATGGCGAACAGCCTCGCCAGTGCGACCCAGCGCGACCAAGGCTACCCCTATATTGCTGTAGGGCTCCGCGGAATCGGGCTTCAGCTTCAGCGCTTCGCGATAGTGTGCAATTGCCTCTGGCATCAGCCGCATCGCGGTCAACGCCTTCCCGAGGTTGTTGTGAGCTTCGGCGTAATCGGGTCTGATCCTGAGCGCTTCGCGATAGCTCTCGATGGCCCTGTCCAGCTGGCCGGCTTCGGACAGCGCGTTCCCGAGGCCCATATGCACCCGCGCGTTCCCGGGCACCTTGAGGATCGTGTCCTGCCAGAGTCCGACCGCGCTTGCGTAATCCTTGTTCCTCTGGAAGGTCAGCCCCCCCAGGACCACTGCCAGCAGCACTGCGGCAGTCAGGCCCAGCGTCAGCGAGGGGGCCTCTATCCACCCACGGCTCACGGCAGCCCTGCCACCCGCATACACCACCAGCACCAGCAGCGCGATCACCCCCGCCAACGGCAGGTACATCCGGTGTTCGAAGATCGGCCCGGAGAAGGCATCGAACAAGGGCACGATGCTCGAGGTAGGCGACAGGATCATGAAGAACCACGCCCCCAGGAACGCCCACGGCTTGCGCTTCAGCACGCCCCACAGCGTCGCCCCCGCAAGGAACGCAATCGCCAGCGCCGCCGGCAGGACCTCCCCCACACCCCCGGGCGCCGGGCGACCGTAGTCCAGCACCAGGGGATGCGGCCACAGCGTCAGGCGCAGGTAGTGCAGGATCGCGCCCGGTTGCGTCGCCGCGTAGGCCAGCGGCCCCGAATCCACCGGCGCTGCGCCACCCGTGCTGCCCTTGTCGGCGTACAGCCGCACAAGGTCCCCCGTCGAGGTGATCAGGTACCCAAGCAGCACCCAGGTCAGCGCCATCCCCGCGTACATCCACCACCGCTTCGACAGCGCCTCCCGGAACGACCCCGCAAGGAAGTAACGGTCGTACAGCAGCACCACCGCCGGCGCTGTCACCATCACTTCCTTTGCGCTCATCCCCAGCAGGCACGCGGCAATCGCACCGGCGTACCACCCCGCAGGCCGCGCCGACCCCGCGCCCCGGATCACGCAGTACAGCACCGCGAGGTAGAACAGCCCCACCAGCGACTCGGCCCGCTGCGCGATGTAGGTCACCGACTCCGTCTGCAGCGGGTGCACCGCCCACAGAAGCGCGATCGCGAACGACAGCGCCACCGCCGCCCCACCGAACCGCTCACGCAGCGCCGGTAGCGACAACGAGCGCCTCACCACCCCGAACAGGAGCAGCGCGTTGGCCAGGTGGATCGCAAGATTCACCGCGTGGTAGCCCCACACGTTCAACCCGCCCAGCGCGTAGTTCACCGCAAACGACAGGTTCAGCAACGGCCGGCCCGTGCTCGTGATCCCCGGCGGCGGCGACAGCACCGGCCAGAGCGGCCAGAGCCGGACTATGCTCCCGTTGTTCTGTATCACCCCGACATCGTCGAAGACAAACACACCACGGAAGCTATTCGCGTACACAGCAAGTATCGCTGCAGCGAGTATCACCAACGACAGGGCGACACTGTGGTTTCGGAGGTTGTCACCGGCCATCGCCCCGGGCAGGCCGTGGATCCCCTCCTGCCCGGCCCGGCGCCCCTTGCGTCGCGGTGTAGTGCGGCTCGGACGCTTCAAGACCAGCCCCTGCGCTAAGGCACGACGCTGTCGATGGCGATCGCCACGCCCTTGGCGCCGACCTTCACCGGCGAGCTCGTGCCCTGCAAGTCGCCGCTCTGCGAAATCGCGTTGCCGGATTTCGAAATGCGCGCGCTGACCGTGACTTCTGCAAAGGCGGACAGCTTCAGCTCGGGACTCATCGCAAGCGCATCGTCCAGCACGAACTCGAGCGGCAGGTCCGACACGCGCTTCCTCAGCACCGCCAGCGGGATGCGCGGCCCGTTCACCGCGCGCGCGACGATGAACAGCGTGTCCTGCGCGCCCGCTTTCGCTGCGAGCCCGGGACTCAGCGTGACGCGCCCGCTCACGCTCGCCCCGGCGACCGCCCTGCCCTCCGCAGCCTTTGGCGTCACAGCCTTGGTTTCCGCCCTGGCCACCGGCTTCACCGCCGCGCCAGACGGGGCCTTGATCCCGCCCAGTTCGCGTGCTTCGGCGATCCCGCCGGCAATCGACTTCCCCATCTCCGAGTCGGCAGGCAGCAGCGGCAGCAGCTTCTCCCAGTAGGCGAGCGCGCCCGGATAGTCCTTGCGGAAGAACGCCGCCGAGCCCGCCATCGCCAGCGCCTTGGGATGCACCGGGTCGATCTTCAACGCCGCCGTAACGAGCTCGAGGGCCTTGCCCTCGAGCTTGCGGCCCTGGCTCATTGCCAATGCGTCGGCATAGTCCGCAAGGAAATCCGCGTCGTCGGTGATGGTCTTTGCCGCCTTCTCGAAAGCCGCCACGGCCTCGGGCATGCGCTGCAGGACATAGTAGGACCGCGCTAGCATCATCCAGCCGCGGGGGTCGTCCGGGTTCTTCGCAAGCCGCTCGGCAAGGCGCGCGACCATCTCGTCGACCTCGGCGGAGGTCACCTGCTGCTCGGCCGGCAGCGCCTCGGGGCGCAGGCCGTCGGGTTGCCCGATCCACAGGTACATCGACAGCGCGACCGCCGGGATCAGGATCGCGAGCAAGGCGGCCACCGTGCGGCCGCCAGGTGATTCGGCAAACGTTCCGGCCTGCCCGACCTCTCCTTCCTCCAGCACCCTGCGTTCGAGCTCCGCCCTGGCGCTGGCGTATTTTTCCGCGGATAGCGTCCCCGCGCCGAGGTCGGCCTCGAGCTCGGCAAGCTGGGCCCGCAGGATCGCGAGGTTCGACGCGCCGTTGCCCGCACCTGCGGGCGACGCGCGGCGGCGCATCAGGGGTACGACGACCCACAGTACGGCCGCCAGCGTCATCAATACCGCAAGGAACACGAAGCCCTTCATGCCGCGCCTTTGCCCGTGCCGTCGCCGAGCAGTGCCGCAGCGCGCGCGCGCTCCTCGTCCGTCAGTACCTCGACGGGGCCGGCGCGCTTCGCGCGGCCGCGCAGGTTGCGCCACAGTGCAAAACCCCCTGCCAGCAGCAGCAGGCCCGGACCGAACCACAACAGCAGCGTAGTGGCCTTCATCGGCGGCTTGTAGAGCACGAAGTCACCGTAGCGCTGCACCATGAACGAGATGATCTCTGCGTCGCTGCGGCCCTGCGCGATCTGCTCCCGCACCTGGCGGCGCAGGTCCTGCGCGAGCTCGGCATTGGAATCGGCGATGGTCTGGTTCTGGCAGACGAGGCAGCGCAGGTTCTCCTCGAGTTCGATGGCGCGCTTCTGCATGACTCGGTCGGCGTTGGTGGGCACCGCGTCGGCCGCCACGGCGAGCACGGGGGCGAACGCCAGCAACAGCGCGCAGAGGCCTTTGGCGAGCGAGCTCATGATTTCTGCAGCTGGCGCACGAGCGGCAGGATCTTGCCTTCGAGGGCTTCGCGCGTCACCGGGCCGATCTGCTTGTAGCGGATCAC
The DNA here is from genome assembly GCA_965279075.1 of Burkholderiales bacterium. Lineage (GTDB taxonomy): Bacteria > Pseudomonadota > Gammaproteobacteria > Burkholderiales > SG8-39 > SZAS-79. The sequence goes on from CBDIHI010000009.1 coordinate 56,368, forward strand.
GCCGGCGCGGTCGATCACGAAGGTCTCCGGCACGCCGTAGACGCCGTAGTCGATGCCGACGCGCCCGTCCTGGTCCATGACACTCAGCATGTAAGGGTCGCCGAACTGCTTGAGCCAGGCCTTGGCCTCCTGCGGCTTGTCCTTGTAGTTGAGCCCGACCACCGGCACCACGCGGCTCTTCGCGAGGTCGACCAGCAGCGGATGCTCCTCCCGGCACGACACGCACCACGAGGCCCAGACGTTAAGCAACCAGACCTGGCCGAGCATGTCCTTCTGCGAGAACTGCATCTCCGGCTGGGCGAGCTGGGCGAGGCTGAACGGCGGCACGGGTTTGTCCACCAGGGGTGAAGGCACCTCGCGCGGATTCAGCTTCAGACCGACACCGAGGAACACGGCGAGCACGAGGAAGATCCCGAGGGGGAGGACGAAGCGGTTCATGCGCCCTGCACTCCCCTGCTTCCCTTCGCGGGCCCCTCGACGCGCACCGTGGCGGGCACCGTGGCGGCGGAGCCGGGCTCCTCCCTCCGCGCCGCCGGGCGATAGCGGCGGTCGGACAGCGCGAGCAGCCCGCCCAGCGCCATGAGCGCGCAACCACCCCAGATCCACGTGACGAATGGCTTGTAATAGATCCTCACGCTCCAGGCCCCGTTCTCGACCGGCTCGCCCAGGGAGACGTAGAGGTCACCGAGGAATCCGGTCTCGATGTCGGCCTCGGTCATCGGCATGTTGCTGACGTTGTAGGCGCGCTTCTCCGGACGCAGCACGGTGACTTCCTTGCCATCCCGGGAAACACGCACGGTGCCGCGCGAGGCGCGGTAGTTGGGGCCCTTGGCGGCCTGCGCGCCGTCGAAGCGGAACGTATAACCGCCTACGGTCACCGTGTCGCCCACCGCCATGCGCACGTCCCGCTCCACCTCGTAACCCTTCACCAGGGTGACCCCGACGATGAACACCGCCACGCCGAAGTGCGCGAGGAGCATCCCGTAGTATCCGCCCGGCTGCGAGGCGAACTTCGCGCCCAATCCCCCGGGAAGCCGTGCGAAGCGCTCCCGCAGGTTTACCAGGCCCGCCACGAAGATCCAGAAAGCCAGTGCAAGGCCGAAGCTGACCAGCGCTCGCCACTGCGAGAAATCCCAGCCGGCCACGGCCAGCGGCACGAGCAGGGCGGAGACCACGCTCACCGCCAGCGCCCAGCGGAGCTTGCGCGCGAGTTCAGGCAGGCTCGCCTCCTTCCAGCGCGCGATCGGCCCGATCCCCATCAGGAACAGCGCGGGCGTCATGAGCGGGACGAACACCGCCTCGAAATACGGCGGCCCCACCGAGATCTTGCCGAGGTTGAGCGCGTCGAGGAACAGCGGATAGAGCGTGCCGAGCAGCACGGAGCCGGCCGCCACCACGAGGAAAACGTTGTTGGTGAGCAGCATCGACTCGCGCGACACCGGCTCGAACGTCCCGCCCAGCCCGACCTTGGGCGCGCGCCACGCAAACAGCGCCAGCGACCCGCCGATCACGATCACGAGGAAGATCAGGATGAAGATGCCACGCCGCGGGTCGGTGGCGAAGGCGTGAACCGAAGTCAGCACCCCCGAGCGCACGAGGAAGGTGCCGAGCAGGCTCAGGCTGAAAGCGCAGATCGCGAGCAGCACGGTCCAGCTGCGGAAGCCCCCGCGCTTTTCGGTCACGGCGAGCGAATGCAGCAGTGCCGTACCGACCAGCCAGGGCATGAAGGAAGCGTTCTCGACCGGGTCCCAGAACCACCAGCCGCCCCAGCCCAGTTCGTAGTACGCCCAGCCGCTGCCCAGCGCGATGCCGCAGGTGAGGAAACACCAGGCGAGGATCGTCCAGGGCCGCGACCAGCGCGCCCAGGTGGCGTCGAGCCTGCCGCCCAGCAGGGCGGCGATCGCAAACGCAAACGCAACCGAGAACCCGACGTAGCCCATGTAGAGCATCGGCGGGTGGATCACCATGCCCGGATCCTGCAGCAGCGGGTTCAGGTCGCGCCCGTCCTCGGCCGCCGGGAGAAGGCGCGCGAAGGGGTTCGAGGTCAGCAGCAGGAACAGCAGGAAGCCCGTGGACACGAGGCCCATGACGCCGATCACGCGCGCCACCATCTGCTCCGGCAGGTGGCGGCTGAAGAGCGTCACCGCCGCGGTCCACACCGCCAGCATCAGGACCCACAGCAGCATTGATCCTTCGTGGGAGCCCCAGGTAGCCGCGATGCGGTACTGCAGCGGCAGCTGGGAATTCGAGTTCGTGGCGACGTTCAGCACGGAGAAGTCGTTGCTTGCGAACGACCAGGCCAGGCATACGAAGGCGATGGCGACGAACACGAACTGGCCCTGGGCCGCAGGACGCGCCACGGCCATCCAGGCCGGCACGCCACGCGCGGCCCCTGCGATCGGCAATATCCCCTGGGCGAGCGCGAGCGTCAGGGCGAGGATGAGGGAAAAGTGTCCGAGTTCGGGAATCACGGGGCCGCCTGGGTCCGGGTTACTGCGTGGAAACGCTCTTCTGCGCCTTCTGAGCCTGCTCGATCGCGTGGCCCGCCTCGGGCGGCATGTAATTCTCGTCGTGCTTGGCGAGCACGTCGGTGGCCCGGAATACGCCGTCCGGCCCGAGCCGGCCCTGCGCGACCACGCCTTTGCCCTCCTTGAACAGGTCCGGGAGAATGCCGGTGAAGACGACCGGGATGACTTTCGCGGTGTCGGTCACGTTGAAATTCACCGTCAGGCCGTCGGGTTGCCGCTTCAGGCTGCCGGATTCGACCATGCCGCCGATGCGGAACGCGCGATCGACCGGCGCCTCGTTCGAGGCCACCTGGCTCGGGCTGAAGAAGAACACGAGGTTGCTCTGGAAGGCGTTCAGCACAAGCGCCGCGGCAATGCCCAGCACCGCCAGTCCGGCGGCTATGAGGGCGATACGCTTGTGTCGAGGTTTCAAGACGCCACCAGGAGAGAGAGCGGGGGATGCGGAACGCAGGGGCATTTTACGCCATGCCGACCGAACGGCTCGCAAACACCTACCACGGCGCGAATGTACTATTGACGTTTGCACGCCAGCCATTAACATTCGCAATCGCCGCATAGTGCGGCGTCCGTCCCCCCGACAACCCGATCCGAGAAGCCCCATGTCAATACGCTATGCACTCCTCACGCTGGTTTTCCTAGGGTTTGCCGCGGGTACGGCCAAGGCTGCCCCGTTCGCCGAGGGCTTCCGCAAGTGCCAGGAATGCCACGAGCCGGAAGTCGAGGTCTGGAAGAAAACCAAACACTCGACCGGCTACAACGAGATCCACAAGAAGGCCTCGGCCGCCAAGATCCTCGCGGCGGCCGGCGGCGGCGCGAGCATGCGCCAGAACGCCACCTGCGTGATGTGCCACTACACGGAAACCAAGGCTTCCGAGACCGCCAAGCCGCAGGTCGCCTCCGGCCCGTCCTGCGAAAGCTGCCACGGCGCCTCCTCGGAGTTCCGCGATATCCACAACTTCTACGGCGACGGGGTGGCGGACGCGAGCAAGGAGTCGCCCGCCAACAAGGCCAAACGGCTGGCCGCCGCCGCGAAGGCCGGCATGATCTGGTCGTTCATGACCTACGACATCGCCGCGAACTGCAACGAATGCCACGGCCTCGCCAACCCGAAGCTCAAGGGCGACGTTCTCGCCAAGATGCTCGACGCGGGGCACCCCGGCGAACCAGAGTTCGAACTCGTGCGCTACTCGCAAGGCAGCGTTCGCCACCGCTACTACCCGCCGAACGTGGATAAGAACGCCGAGATGAACGCGGCCGAGCTGTCGCGCCTGTATGTCATCGGCCAGGCCGCCAAGCTGGTTTCGGCCATCACCGCAGCCGGCAAGGGCGGCGGGGAGAAGTACGCTGCGCTGCAAAAGAAGCGCGAGGCGGATGCCCGCGCCGCGCTGCAGGCCGTCGCCGACGTCCCGGAAGTCAAGGCCGTCCTGGACAAGCCCGCAGCCGACACAGCGCGCAAGCTTGCGGACGCGCTCAAGGGCAAGGACCTGTCGGCCAAGGTGAAGCTGCCCGCCAAGACGACGTACAAGTGAAGCATGCACCGCCCCCGCTGAGGGATGCGAGGGCGCATGTTTCCCGACCTGGCGCGGGGCGCGTCCCGTGAGTGAAGCCCAGCTCATGGAGCGACCGCGGCGCTGGGACGCCCCGTTCGACCGGGACATGTCCGACGCAGTCGTCGACATGCTGCTCGGCCGGCCCGAGTTTGCTTCGATAGATTCGGGACGCTTCCCGGCGGCGGCGCCTTTGCGCGGCATCCTGCAGAACGACTGCCGGATCGTCACCTACGCACCGGGCGACATCGTCGTCCGCGAAGGCGACTACGGAAACTCCGCGTTCCTCGTCCTGTCCGGCGCCCTGCGGGTCGTGCTCCCCCCCGGCCTGCCCCGCCAGGTGCTCGGCCGGGCGGCCGACAGGAAGCGCGACGCCTTCAGCGTGCTGCGCGACATGCTTACCCACTCCAGGATCCCGGAGGTACGCGACACGAGCCTCCACCGCGCGGCGGCGGCCGTCCACGTGGGCGGCGCCGGGGAGCCGAGGGACTCCTTGCTGCGCGTGCGCGACGCCGCCAGCCTGTTCGGGCCGGGCGTCGATCCGGCCGCCGACCCGTCCCGCATCCCCCCTCTCGCCGAAACCTTCAAGACCGGGCTGTTGCCGGCCGGCACGCTGTTCGGCGAAGTGGCGGCGCTCGGGCGCGTGCAGCGCTCGGCGACCGTCTACGCCGAATCCGGTTGCAGCGTGCTCGAGATGCGCTGGCAGGCGCTGCGCGACATCAAGAACCGCGACGACACGTGGCGCGACCGCATCGAGCAGGGCTACCGCCAGAACCAGCTGCGCACGCACCTCGCCGAACACCCCCTCCTCGCCGGGATCGACGCGAAGACCCTGCAGACGATCGCCGACCGCACGCTGTTCGAGACCTACGGCTCGTTCGAATGGAACGTCGGCTTCAAGAGCGGCCGGCGCGACGAGCGCCCCGCGCCCGAGTCGGAGCCCGCGGTGGCCAGGGAAGGCGACTACCCCGACGGGCTGCTGCTCGTGATCGGCGGCTTCGGCCGGGTGTCGAGCGGCCTCGGCCACGGCGCACGCACACTGACCTACCTGCGCGAAGGCGACCACTTCGGGCTCGACGAGCTGCTCGAAGCCTGGAAGGCGGGGGCCGACTGCGCCTACGAGACCAGCCTGACCGCGCTCGGCTACCTGCACGTGCTGCGCATCCCGTTTTCGGTGCTGGCGGACCTCGTTTTCCCCAAGCTCGCCGCCCCCGCCCGGCGCCTGATCGACGCGGCCAGCCGGCCGATCGCCGACGACGCCTTCCTCGAGTGGGCGGTCGAGCAGCGCTTCATCAATGGCACGAAGACCATGCTCATTGACCTGGAGAAATGCACCCGCTGCGACGACTGCGTGCGCGCCTGCGCGGATACGCACGGCGGCAACCCGAAGTTCATCCGCCACGGCCAGAAGCTGGGCAACTGGATGGTCGCGAACGCCTGCATGCAGTGTGTCGACCCGGTGTGCATGATCGGCTGCCCCACCGGCGCGATCCACCGGACGATGGAGGGCGGCGTGGTCGTGATCAACGACCTCACCTGCATTGGCTGCGGGACCTGCGCCAATGCGTGCCCGTACGACAACATCCGGCTGGTGCCGATCCGCGAGAAGGACGGCCAGCAGGTGCTCGACCCCGTTTCGCGCGAGGCGATCGTCAAGGCCACCAAGTGCGACCTGTGCGCCTCCCTGCCGAGCGGCCCCTCATGCGAGCGCGCCTGCCCCCACGACGCCCTGAAGCGCGTGGACATCCAGTCGCTCATCCGGCGCGCCGCGCAGATCGAATCCTGAGAAAGACCTGAGCGACGCCCCAGCCGACATGCGTGAACTCACCATCCTCGCCGGGACCGACCCGGCCGCCGCCCGGCGCGCCGAATTGCGCCGCGCATGGCGGTTGCTCGGGGTCTTCTGGCTCCTCGCCTTCGTCCTGTGGCTCGCGGTCACCCTGCTTGCCTGGCACGCGGAGCGCAGCCTCGGCAAGGCCTCGGTGATCACGGGCTATGCGCTGTTCGCTGTGATCCTGTCGCTCGGTTTCTTCAAGGTCAGGAAGCGCCTGCTGGTGCTGCCGCTGGGCACGGTACGCGAATGGATGCTCGGGCACGTGGTGCTCGGCACGCTCAGCGTGCCGCTCTATTTCCAGCATACCGGCGGCCTGTGGCCCGAAGGCCGCTACGAGCAGGTGATCGCGCTCGCGTTCTATACGGTGACCCTGACGGGAATCGCCGGCTACGCCCTGCAGCGGCTGCTCCCGAGGCGCCTCGCCGACATCGAGGGCGAGGTCATCTACGAGCGCATACCGGGCGAGATCGCGATGCTGCGCGATGAAGTCGAGGCGCTGGTCCTCAAGGCGGTGCGGGAGCTCGGCTCCGACACCCTCGGCCGCTACTACGAGGAGTCGCTCGAGTGGTACTTCTGGCGGCCGCGCTTCCTCATCGGCCACGTGCTCGGCAGCGGGCGCAGCGCGAGCTGGATCCGCGGGCGCATCACCGCCCTGCGGCGCTACCTGAACGAGGGCGAGCGGGCCTACCTGCTGCAGATCGAGCAACTCGCGCTGAGGAAGAGCCGGCTCGACGCCCACTACGCCCTGCAGAGCGTGCTCAAGTTCTGGCTGTTCGTCCACGTGCCCGCCGCCGTCCTGCTGGTGCTGCTCGCCTGCTGGCACCTGCTCGTAGTCAACATTTACGCCCGATGAAAGACCGCGGAAGCTTCGGACACAAGGTCAGCGCCTACGAGCGGCCGAACCTGCCCTTTCTCTGCGGCCGCAGCGGGATGTGGAAGAAGGCTTGCTGGCAGGGCCCGGGCGTCGGCGGCCAGTGCGGCGGCCAGTCCGAATGCTCGCCGGCGCGGATCGGTGACCGCTGGGAATGCCGGCGGCCCAAGCGCGCCGGCGGCACCTGCGCCGAAGGCCCGATGCCGGACGGGACCTGCGGGCACTGCCAGGCGCCGTGCGCCCCCCGCCGCAACATCCGTACGCTGCGGGCGCATTTCTCCGTGGTGGCGGTACTGGCGCTGCTGGTGATGCTCATCATCGGCGTGGACCCGCGGGAGAAAGCGGCAGTCGGCAGCGCGGCCCTCGACGCTGGCAACCTGACCAGCGTGCATTCGGGATTCACGCGCGAGCAGGGCTGCGTCGCCTGCCATACCGGGCACGCCAAGGATGCCGGCAGCTGGCTGCTGGCGGCGTTTCGCACCAACGACCCCAGCACGGGCTGCATCGGGTGCCATGACTTCAGCGGCCCGGTGATGAAGGCGCACAACCAGGAGCACCCGAAGCGCCCGGGTCTCGCGGAGGTTTCCTGCGCGAGCTGCCACACCGAACACAAGGGCGCCGCCTTCAAGATCGCCGAGGTGCCGGACTACGCCTGCGCCAACTGCCACGAAAAATCCTTCGACAGTTTCGTATCAGGGCATCCCGCGTTCCCGGCGGGCTACCCCTATACGCGCCCGGGCACGATCTACTTCGACCACGCCAAGCACCTGAAGGACTACTTCGTCGACCCGAAGCGCACCAAGGGCCCGGACCGCGACGCGAAATTCGCCGCGGCCGCGCGCACGAAGTGCACCGTCTGCCACTCGATCGAGGGCGCCACCCGCGAGGTCAAGCCCAAGCCTTACGCGGAGATCTGCGCCGGCTGCCATTCGGGGCAGATAACGAAGCGCGAACTCGTGCTCTTCGAGCCGGAGAAAGTCACCGCTGCGGCCTCGATGCTGCTCGGGCTCGACAAGGACGGCGACGAGGCCGAAACGAAGCAGCGCCTGGCGAAACTGTGGGGCTCGATGGCGCGCTCGGGCGCGGAGGCGCTCGCCGAATTCGTCCCCCCGCCGGCCGTCGATGCCGTGGGCATGAAACAGCCCGCGGACGCGCTCTATGCCGGGTTGGGAGGGCAGGTTGTGCGCGAGGCCGGCGCGGCCTGGGCCGCCGGGCGCAGCGTGGCCGCGGTCGGCGCGAAGGCAGAGGCGCCCGGCTGGGCGGCGGGCGAGAACTCCGAAGGCAACCCGGCGCTCTTCTACCGCGCCGCCGGCCACGCGGATCCGGTCATGAAGGCGTGGATCGAGTCCCTGCGCGTCGCGGTACAGGACAAGGACGGCGCCAAACGGGCCCGCGCCAAGGAGGCGATGAACGATTTCCTCGACAGCCAGACGGGCCCGGGCGCCTGCGGCAAGTGCCACTCGGCGGCGCTGCGCACGAACCAGCCGGGCCGCGGCGCGGCGTGGGGCTACACGGGGCCGGACACCCGTCCGCTGAACCGTTACACGCATGCCAAGCACCTCGGCCTGGTCGATCCCGACGCGGGCTGCACCACCTGCCACGAAATGAACGCGCAATCGAAGTACCCGAAGTACTTCACCTCGAAGGCATCGGCCAAGGTGGACTACGAGAGCAACTTTTCCGGGATCCGCAAGGAAACCTGTGTTGAGTGCCATAGAGAGGGTCAGGTAAACTCCGCGTGTCAGGTGTGCCACACGTACCACTTGCCTCACCGGTTCAACCTGGGCTTCAGACAGAAGGGGGGAGTAACAAAATGAATACGCTCAAGAAGGCGCGACCGGGACTGGGTGCGCTCCTCAAGGCCACCCTCCTGCAAGGGCTCGCCATGGCCTTGTGCCTGGCCTTCGCCTATCCCGGCGACGCCGGCGCGCAGAGAAAGCCTCGCGCCGCCGCGCCGGCCGCCGCCGAGGGCACCGACCCCCACGCCAAGGTGATGGAGGACGACAAGTACCCCAGCGCGAGCAAGTGCAAGACCTGCCACGCGCAGATCTACGACGAGTGGCGCAGTTCCAACCACGCGTACGCCGGCATCTCGCCGATGTTCCACAAGTTCGAGCAGAGGATCACCGAACTGGCGCCCACCATCGGCTCGTTCTGCGTGCGCTGCCACATGAGCGTGGGCACCGCGCAGGGCGAGGACCGCGCGCTGCCGCTCTGGAAGCGCAGCCAGGTCTCGCGTGAGGGCGTCACCTGCATCAGTTGCCACCGCGTCAAGGAGGAGTACTCCAAGGCCAACGGCGAGCGGCGCATCGAGCCGGGCTCGATCCACGACCCGGTCTATGGCCCGTTCGACGGCGACGGCGTCGCCGAAGTGGTGAAGAACCCCGGCAAGTACCGTGTCGCGACCAACAGCGAGGCGCGCGGCACCAGGATCCACAACAGCGCGGTCAAGTTCGAGCAGATCTCAACCTCCGAGTTCTGCGTGTCCTGCCACCAGGTGGCGGTGAACGTCGGCATCAAGCTCGAGGTGGTGTGGGACCAGTACCGCTCCTCGCCCGCGCGCGAGCAGGGCATCACCTGCCAGGATTGCCACATGGGCAAGACGCCGGGCAAGGCGGACGGCTACGCCACCGGCCCGGTCGCGAGGATGGGCAAGGAGACCGTCAACACCACCCGCAAGCACGCCAACCACGCGTTCTACGGCCCCGGCTACCCGATCGCCCACCCGGGCGTGTTCCCGCACAACGAGAACGCCGAGAAGTGGGGCATGGAGGACTGGCTGAAGTTCGACTACCGCGCCAAGTGGGGCAGCGAGGAGTTCGAGACCGCCCTGAAGGCCGGCAAGCTGCGGGCCACCTTCCCGAAGGCGTGGTCCGACGCCGCCGACCGGGCGAGCGCCTGGGAAGTGGTGCAGGAGAACCTCGAGGCCATCGAGAAGAAGAAGGTGCAGAGAAAGCAGGTCATGGAGAACGGCTCGCGCATCGACGGACCCTTTTTCGTGTCGGACCTCAAGGCCGGCGAACCGCTCAGGTTCTCCTACAAGATCACGAACACGGACCCCGGCCACAACCTGCCCTCCGGTTCGCTCGGCGCGCAGCCGGAGATCTGGCTGAACGTGGCCCTGATCGGGCCCGACGGCAAGCGCGTGTGGGAGAGCGGGTACCTGGACTCCAACGGCGACATGGCGGACCTGCATTCGCTCGACGTGCGCGCCGGCAAGGTTCCGCACGACGATCAGCTGTTCAACCTGCAGACCAAGTTCCTGACCACCAACGTGAAGGGCACCGAGCGCGAGATGTACCTGCCGGTCAACTTCGACGTGGACCAGCTGCCGATGCTGCGCCCGGCCGCCCAGCCCGTGACGGTGATGAACCACCCGCCGGGCGTGCGCATGGAGCAGCGGTCCATCCCCCCGCTCGGCAGCAAGGTGGCGCAGTACAAGGTGCCGGCGGGGCTGGTCGCGGCACCGGGCAAGTACCGGCTCGCGGTGCGCATGCGCAGCCGCGCCGAGCCCATCTACTTCATGCGGTTCGTGGGCGCCACCAGCGACATGGAACGCTCGATGAACGAGTGGATGCTCGACATCCATCCCTACAGCGTCGAGTTCGAGGTGAAGAAATGAGCCCCCGCCTGCAGGCCCGCCGAGGCATCCCGCTGGCATGGCGCAGCCTGTGCGCCGCCACGCTCCTCGCCCTGGGGATCGGCACCCCGGCCGCCTTTGCCGCCGGCGAGGGCGGCAAGCCCCAGATGTCGCCCCAGGCGGCGCCTTCCGGCCACAAGAACGACGCGTTTGGCCCCGACCCGACCTACGAATCCAAGCCCTACAGCGAGGACGACCAGGTCAAGATCTACGGCGGCAAGTTCAACGTGCAGAACCCGCGCCCCATGCTCGAGCTCGGCCGGCCGATCTACCAGAGCGGCCCGCTGCAGGCCCACGGCACCGGCATGGGGGCGAAGAACCCGACCTCCAACGCGTTCTCGATCTACGGCGACTGGCGCACCGCGGTCGCGCGCAACGTCAACGGCGGCACGCGCACCAGCGTGCTGGCCACCCGGCTCAACCTCGACGTCGACTACCGCTTCACCGCGACGGAACGCGTGCACGCGTTCTTCCGACCGCTGGACAATGTCACCGAATTCACCCGCTGCGAGTTCCAGAACAACCGCACGAGCAACTGCACGGCCAAGCTCGACATGAAGGCCGACGCGCTGTTCTTCGAGGGCGACCTCGCCGCGATGATGGCCGGCTGGACCGGCACCAACCAGAAGTTCGACCTGGCCTTCGCGGCGGGCAAGATGCCGTTGCTGTTCCAGAACGGCATCTGGATGGAGGACGCCATCACGGGCCTGGCAGTGTCGGTGCCCGCGAAGAACAGCCCCGCGCTGGGCATCTCGAACATGGACGTCACGTTCTTCACCGGCCAGAACGACGTCAACGCCGGCGGCGTGCGCGACCGGTTCGGCGCGCTCGCCAAGAACCACGTCAAGGTCTACGGCGCGACCGCGTTCATCGAGGCCAACCAGGGATTCTGGGAAGTCGGCTATGCCTACACTGACCCGCGCAACGAACTCTCCGACCAGCACTACAACAACTTCGGCCTCGCCTTCACGCGCCGCTACGGCGGCTGGCTCTCCAACAGCGTGCGCCTCATCCACACCTACGGCCAGAAGCCGGCCGGCGGCGCGCGCCCGACGGCGAACGGCTCGCTGCTGCTGATCGAGAACTCGTTCGTCACCAGCAAGCCTTCCACGCTGGTGCCCTACTTCAACGTGTTCGTCGGCTCCGGCAACCCGCAGTCGGTGGCGCGCGCGGTCGACGCCGGCGGGATCCTGAAGAACACCGGCATCAACTTCGAGACCGACGGCCTGACCGGCTACCCGAAGATGAACGACACCGGCAACAACACCTACGGCGGCGCGCTCGGCGTCAACTACCTGTTCGCGCTGGACCAGCAGCTGGTGTTCGAGGTCGCGGCCACCGAACCGCGCAAGGACCTCGCCAGCCGCACGCTGGTCGGCCGCGAGCTGGGCTTCGGCGCGCGCTACCAGCTGAACATCGACAAGGCCTGGATCTTCCGGGCCGACGCGATGGTGGTCAACCGCGCCAACACCAAGGACCTCGCCGGCATCCGCTTCGAGATCCGGCGCAAGTTCTGAACACACGGCAACCGCAATGGCCCTGGCGATCCACTCCGTAGCGCTGCTGGCTGCCGTACTCACGCTGGCCTACCTCGGCTTCCTGGTGCAGGGCGTGTACCGGCGCCAGGTGCGCATGGCCCAGCTGCACCTTGAGGAAAGGGCCCTGCTGCGTGCGCGCCTCGAGCTGATCGCCACGCCGGTGGCCAAGGCTGCGAGCGACAAGGCGCAGGCGGCATGGTCGGGTTTCCGCAAGTTCCGCGTCGAAGGCAAGGTGCTCGAAGCCGAGGGCTGCTGCTCCTTCTACCTCGCGCCGCACGACGGGCGCCCGCTTCCCGCCTACCTTCCCGGCCAGTACCTGACGTTCCGCCTGCAGATCCCCGGGCAGCCGCGGGAGGTCACGCGCTGCTATTCGCTCTCCGACAGCCCGGACCATTCAGACTACTACCGCGTCACGATCAAGCGCATCCCGCAGCCGCCCAACGTGCCGGACGCGCCCTCGGGGCTGGTGTCGAGCCACTTCCACGACCGGCTGCAGGTCGGCGACATCGTCGACGTCAAGGCGCCGAGCGGCCACTTCCACCTCGACGTCAACAGCCGCACGCCCGTGGTGCTGATCGGCGGCGGCATCGGCGTCACGCCCGCGCTGTCGATGCTCAACTACCTGATCGCGGCACCCGGCAAGCGCGACGTCTGGTTCTTCTACGGCGTGCGCAACGGCCGCGAGCACATCCTCAAGGACTACCTGCGCGAAGTCGCGGCCCAGCACGACAACGTGCACCTCGTCGCCTGCTATTCGGACCCGCTCCCCGGCGAGAAGGCCGCCGAGGACTTCCACTTCGGCGAACGGGTCAGCGTGGACCTGTTCAAGCGCGTGCTCGGCGTGAACAACTTCGACTTCTACATCTGCGGTCCGGCCCCGATGATGGAATCACTGACCAAGGGGCTCTCCCAGTGGGGGGTCCCCGAGGAACGGATCCACTTCGAAGCGTTCGGCCCCGCGTCGGTCAAGAAGGTCGCCAAGGCCGAGCCGGGCGCGGGCGCGTCGGACGCCACCGCGCTCGACGTGACCTTCGTCCGCTCGGGCAAGACCGTGCAGTGGTCGCCCGCGGCCGGTTCGCTTCTCGAACTGGCCGATGCGCACGGCATCCGGCTGGATTCCGGCTGCCGCGCGGGCAGCTGCGGGACCTGCATGACGGCCGTACGCGACGGCCAGGTGGATTACCCCAGCGGTAAGCCGGATTTCGACATCGAGAAGGGCAGTTGCCTGGCCTGCGTCGCAGTGCCCAGAAGCCCGCTGAGCCTGGACGCCTGACATGGCATTGAGCAATGCGCAAGGAATGCTGTTCGCCGAGATCTCCACCGAGGAGGTCCGGGTGGACGGCCCGCCGGTCAACACCCTCAAGGGCTGGTTCGGCGCGCAGCAGGTGGGGCAGATCAAGTCGCTGATCACCAACACCGTGAACGAGAACAAGGGCGTGGTGACCCACACCGTGGGCGACTCCATCCTCAGCAGCTTCGCCGACCCGCAGGCGGCGTTGGCCGCGGCGCTGGGCATCCAGCGGCGGGTGGCCAAGGCGCAGAACCCCGCGACCGGGATGGTCGTGAAGGTCCGCATCGGCCTGGGCTACGGGCCGGTGCGCGTGATCGCAGGCCGGGTGTCCGGCGATGCGGTGACCGCCGCCGGGATCCTGCTCGAGAAAGCCCAGGCCAACGAGATCCTGGCCGACCAGGCCACCCTCGACGCGGTCGGCGCGGCCAAGGAAACTCGCTTCGAGGCCTGCGGCGTGATGGAAGGCGTGACCGCCTATCGCGTGGTATCGCTGGCGGCTGCGGCCGCCCCCAAGCCATCGCCTGCACCGGCGGCAGCCGCCCCCGCCCCCGCCCCCGCGCCCGCCGCTGCGCCGGCGGCACCGCGGACCGGCGCGCCCGCGGCAATGACGCTGCAGTTCCAGGGCACAGAGAAGCGCTTTTCGCCCGCGGACGGGGAGATCTTCATCGGCCGCGGCAAGGACGTCCATGTCACGGTCCCAGAGATCCACGTATCCCGCAAGCACGCCAAAATCGTCTGGGAGGACAGCGGCCCGGTGCTGGTGAACCTCAGCCAGAACGGCACCTGCGTGCGGTTCGCCGACAGCGGGCGCGAGCAGACGTGCATGACCCGGACCGAGCTGCACGGGGGCGGCGACATCGCCCTGTGCAGCCGCTTCAGCCAGGTCGCCTCGCAAGGCGAGATCATCCACTTCTCCCTGGCGGCCAGATAGCCGGCGCGGCACCGCCGGCCGGGATGCCCCCCGCAGGCCGTCGTGCGCATGCGCGCGCAGTAGCGATACACTGGCGACCAAAGAAAACGCCATGCCCATAAAAATCGACATTGCCCTCAGTTCCGGCGGACGGTTCAAACCGGTCTCCAGCCGCACGTTCAACGAGGCCCTGGTGACCATCGGCCGCGACGAGGACTGCACCCTCACGCTGGAGGACACGCACAAGCATGTCTCGCGGGTGCACGCCGAACTGGCCGAGGAGGACGGCGTCTACTGGATGAAGGTCGTCTCCAAGGTCAACCCGGTCATCGTCAACGGCAAGCGCTTAATGTCGGGCAACCGTGTGGCGCTCGCCGACGGCGACACGCTGGCGATCGGCCTCTACCGCCTCGAAGTGCACGCCGCGGCAGCGGCGAAGCCGGCAGCGAACAACGAAGACGAGATGACCTTCGTCGCGGGACGGCCTCCCGCGCCCCCCGGACCGCCTGCCACTGCCGCACGACCAGCGCCGGCGATCCCGGCCGAGGCCGAAGAGGCCACGTACGTCCCGCCGCCGAAGGCCCCGTCACCCGCGGCACCTGCTGCAGCCCCTGCGGCCAAGGCAGCCGTGCCCAAGGAGGAGGAGGAGGCCACCTTCGTCCCCAAGCCCAGCCCTGACGACGCGACCAACCCCTCGGCGCGTGTACCCGCGCCGCCACCCGAGGCCCTCGACCTGGATTTCGACCTGTCCGACGGGACGCATCCCTCCGAGGAGGCCACTTTCGTGAGGCCTTCGGAGCCTTCACCGCCACCCAGGCCCGAAACTCCCCCGGCGCGCACGCCCTCGGCCGCCTTCATGGACCAGTCCGAGGTCGAGAACGCGGACGAGATGACCATGATCCGGCGCCCGGCCGCGCCGGCACCTGCCGCGGCGCCGCCTGCGCCGCCTGCGCCTCCTGTCGCCACGCCGCCTTCGCCGCGACTGCCGCCGGCGGCCTTCATGGGCCAGGGCGAAGGCGATGGCGCCGACGAAATGACCATGATCGGCCGGCCGCCGCCTCCCGCCGCAAAACCGGCGGTTGCCGAACCACCGCCCGCGCCGGAGAAACCCCCGGCACGCATGCCTTCGGCCGCCTTCATGGACCAGACCGAGAGCGAGAACGCGGACGAGATGACGATGATCCGGCGGCCCTCGGCTCCTGCGGAGCCGCCCAAGGCACCGCCCTCGCCGCCGAAAGGCCCGGACGTCGACCTTTCCGAGGAGATGACGCA
This sequence comes from Burkholderiales bacterium, assembly GCA_965279075.1. GTDB lineage: Bacteria > Pseudomonadota > Gammaproteobacteria > Burkholderiales > SG8-39 > SZAS-79. Next base: position 71,799 of record CBDIHI010000009.1, read on the forward strand.
ATACCGGCCTGCCGCCCCGGCCGCTGTGGCCCGTCCGGCCCGTCCGGCCGGGACGGGCGGCGACGCGGCCCTGCGCGCCTTCCTCGAGGGTGCCGGCCTGGCACATCTGGACATCCCCGACCCGGAAGCCTTCATGCGCGAGAGCGGCGCGATGGTGCGCGCCGCCGTGGAAGGCGTGATGATGCTGCTGATCGCGCGGGGCGAAGCCCGGCGCGAACTGGGCGCCGACGCGTCCGATGCGGAGGGCGCGGACAACCCGCTCAAGTCCATTTCCGACCCCGCCGAGGTGATCACTTTCCTGTTCGACCCGAAACGTCCCGCGATTGGCGACGTGGACCCGATCCAGGCGTTCAGCGAAGCCTGCGGGGACCTGCGCGCGCACCAGGTCGCGCTGCTCGCCTCCATCCGTGCCGCGGCGATGGTGGCGCTGGCCAGTTTCGACCCTGCAAAGATCGAGCGCGACCACGGCACCAGCCTCGGCGGCCTCAACCTCACGCGCAAGTCCAAGCTCTGGGACATCTCCATCGCCCAGCACGAAAAACTCTCGCAGGACGCGGTGGCGGATTTCGCCAGCGTGTTCGGCCGCGAGATCCTCGTCGCCTACAACGCGCAGGCGAAGAAGGTCCGGGGCCGCTAGCGGGTTGCGGCCTGGGGCGCCGCGCCTGTGGCGTTGACCAGCAACCGGCGGTAGAACCCGATCAACTCGACGTAGTTCGCCACCGAAATTCGCTCGTTGGTGCCATGGAAGCGCGGCAGGTCCTCCGGCAGCGCGCGCACGGGCGAGAAGCGGTAGACGTTCTCGCTGATCGCCTCGAAGTGGCGCGAGTCCGTGCCCCCGATCATCAGCCCCGGCGCCACCACCGTGCCGGGAAAGACCTCGCGCACGGTGCGGCTCAACAATCGGTAGGTCCCCGCGTCGGTGGGTGAGGCGCGCGAAGGCTCGGCATTGCCGGCGAAGGGCGTGATCCGGACCGCGTCGTTGGCGACCACCTTCTTCACGTGCTCGATGACGCCGGCCTGCGTGTCCCCGGGCAGCAGGCGGAAATTCACCGCCGCCTCGACGCTACCGGGCAGCACGTTGTCCTTGTTGCCCGCGTGCACGATCGTCAGCGCGGTGGTCGTGCGCAGCATCGCGTTCGTGCTCGGGGTCTTCTCGAGCTCACGCTTCACCAGCGGGCCGAACAGCCACAGGTTGGACAGCAGCACGCGGTTCGGCCCGGACATCTCCGGCGCCACGGTTTCGAACATCTCGCGCGCCACGCCCCCGATCACCGACGGGAACGGGTTGTCCTCGATGCGCGCGAGCGCCGTGCTCATCGCGCCGATCGCGGTCGGGCGCGGCGGCATCGAGGCGTGGCCGGGCTTCGCGGTGAGGTCCAGGAACAGCGTCACGTAGCCCTTTTCGGCCACGCCGATCAGCGCCGCCGGCCCGTCCAGGCCTTTCATGATGCCCTGCGTGATGATCATGCCTTCGTCGAGGACGAAGTCGAGGCGTACGCCGCGCGACTGTAACAGCGACGCGATCGCCTTCGCGCCACGCTGGCCGCTCACTTCCTCGTCGTGGCCGAACGCCAGGAAGACCGTCTGGCGCGGCCGGAACCCGGCTGCGGCCAGCGCCTCCACCGCTTCCATGATCGCGAACAGGTTGCCCTTGTCGTCCCAGGCGCCGCGGCCCCAGACGTAACCATCCTTCACGATGCCGTCGAAGGGCGGCACCTGCCAGTCCTTTTCGGTGCCGGGAGACACCGCAACCACGTCCTGGTGCGCCATCAGCATGACCGGCCGGGCCTTCGGGTCCGAGCCCTCCCATGCATAGAGGAGGCTGTAGCCGCCCACCACCTCCTTCTTCAGCACGGCATGCGCCCCGGGGTAGGTCGACTCGAGGTAGGCATGCAGTTTCCGGAACTCGTCGGCGTTCTGGTCGGGCGCGTCGTAGTTCGAGATGGTGCGAAAGCGCAACGCGGCGGCAAGGCGCTGCGCGACCCCGTCCGCGTCGATCGTGACCTGCGCGATCGGCGACACGTCGAGCTGGCGCGAACCCTGCCTGGCGGTGTTGATCGCTACCGCCGCGGCGAGGAGCAGGACCACGCCCAGCGCCACCAGAAGAATTCGCCTGGTCATTTCAGGCTTGCCATACGCCGTACCCCTCTTCGCGCAATCCGATCGCGAGTTCGATTTCCATGTCCTGCGCCGCGCGGTACGGCATGGGGTTGTAGACCGCATACAGCCGCGGCAGCAGGCGCAGGCCGTACTCATGCGCGTACCGGTTCGATTTCACGCCCTTCCTGTGATTCTCGAACCGCTGCTCGGGCGTCAGCCCGGTCATGCCCACGTACACGCAGGGTTTCGTCACGTCGTAACCCGGGTTGGCCTTGCGGAACTTCGGTTCGTTCAGAACTTCCGGGCTGAGTTCGATCACGTAGACCGAATGCCGCTGGCGTGGCGTGGCCGGCGTCTTACGCGCAACGGCTGTCCCGGCGCCTGCTTTTGCGCGTACCGCTTTCGCCACGCGCTCAGTCCAGGTCCCCGAGGTCGTCCGACCAGCGGTGCGCCGAACCCGGCTCGCCGTACCCGTCTGCGCCGCTCTCGTCGTTCTCGTCTTCAGGCACGTCGAACTTGTCCAGTTCGTGCAGCAGCGCCTGCAGTCGCTTCTCGGCCAGCGCGTCACGTTCCGCCTGGGCGGAAAGATGCCCCGCCGCCGCAGACGCGCCCTTGTGGTCGCGCCGGCTCTTGATCGGCCGCGCCGCATGGGCCACGGGCTTCTTGCCGCGACGTTCGCTCACGGTTTCCTGTCCCCGAACACCAGCGCGCTGGCCGCCCATGAAATCACCGCATAGACGATGGCGCCCAGCACCGCCGAGCCGAAACCCGCCACATGGAAGCCTTCGAGGAAATTCGCCACCATCCAGAACAGCAGCCCGTTGATGACGAAGATGAACAGGCCGAGGGTGACCAGCGTGACCGGCAGCGTAAGCAGGATCAGCACCGGCCGCACGAGCGTGTTGACGAGGCCCAGCACCAGGGCCGCGATCAGCGCCGTGACGAAGCTGTCCACCTGCACCGAAGGAACGATGTAAGGCAGCGCAAGCAGCGCAAGGGCGTTGACCAGCCAGACGAGGAGGATGTTTCGCATGGGTCCTATGATGCGCCACTGGCGCGAAAACTGGAATATCAGCCGCCCTTCCTTATCCACTGCTTGATCGCATCCACGGTCTCCTTCTCGATGCCGTTATACCCGTGGTGCGCAAAAGCCTCGCAGGCGTCGCCGACGGAGACGCCTCCCTCCATCGTGATGAGTTCGGTGCCGAACTTCTCGTGGGATCGCAAAGCCCCGCTGTAGGGCGTCACGCGGCACCAGTCGTTGATGTGATGCACCACGAGCTGGCGGTTGCGGTACGCCTTCCCGTCGAAGGAGTAGATCTGGGCGCGCGACGAAGTGTGGATCACCCCGGCGGCCTTGTCCTGCAGGAAGCCCGCCAGGCGCATGGTCGGGCCCGTGCCGTTGCTGGTCCCGGCGAGGTAGACCTTCGCGGCGGGAAAGCGGCGCCTGATGTCGTCGAGCAGCGCAACGATCCTCTCTTCGCTGTCGGAGGCGTTCGTCGAGACGGTCACGAAGTCCTTATCCACGAAATGCGGCCGCGCGCGGATCAGGAAGTTGCCGCGAAATCCATACAGCAGCTTGCCGTCCTCCATGCGCGGGTTCAGCTGGCCCGAGCCGCCCGGGAAGAGGATCACAACGTACTTCGGGTCGGGGGACACGGAGTCGAGGACATAAGGCACCGCGTCGCCGTTGGGCAGCCGCGCGGTGGTGACGAGTTCCTCGGCCGCATGCGCCGCGAACGCACAGGAAAGCAGCCACGCCGCGAAAGCCAGCATGGCAGCATATCGACTGGAGACCGGCTCCTGGCGCGGGGTTTGTCCAAAAAGTGGCAGCATTGAATGACTCAAGAACGGCCCTCCCAGTAGCGGTCCCGCAGCAGCCGCTTGTAAAGCTTACCGGTCGGCGAGCGCGGCAGTTCGGCCTCGAAGTCCACCGAACGCGGGCACTTGATGTGCGAAAGGTTCGCGCGGCAGTAGGCGATCAGCTCCTCGGCCAGCGTCGACCCCGCGGCGCCCATGTCCGCCGGCTGCACCACCGCCTTCACCTCCTCGCCGAACTCCTCGTTGGGCACGCCGATCACCGCCACGTCAGTGACCTTGGGATGCGTGACCAGCAGGTTCTCGACTTCCTGCGGATAGATGTTCACGCCGCCCGAGATGATCATGTAGTGCTTGCGGTCGGTCAGGTACAGGAATCCTTCGGCATCGACGTGGCCGACGTCGCCGAGCGTGGTCCAGCCCTGCGCACTGCGGGCCGAAGCGGTCTTGGCGGCATCGTTGTGGTACTCGAACGCCGGGCCGTTGGCGAAGTAGATCGTCCCGGTCTCTCCGGCCGGCAGCACCTGCCCTGCCTCGTCGAGGATACGCACCTCGCCCACGAGCGCGCGCCCCACCGTGCCGCGGTGCGCGAGCCAGTCAGCCGAATCGCAGGCGACGAAGCCGTTGCCCTCGGTGCCGGCGTAGTACTCGTACAGCACCGGGCCCCACCAGCCGATCATGGCCTCCTTCACCTGGACGGGACACGGCGCCGCGGCATGGATCGCGACCTTCAGCGAATCGTGCCGGTAGCGCGAACGCACTTCGGGCGGGAGTTTCAGCATGCGCACGAACATTGTCGGCACCCACTGGCTGTGCGTGATGGCGTGGCGCTCGATCAGCGCCAGGGACTCTTCTGCATCGAAGTGCTCCATGATCACGGACGTGCCGCCGAATCGCATGACGTTCATGTTGAAGCGCAAAGGTGCTGCGTGGTACAGCGGCGCGGGAGACAGGTAGACCGAATCCTTCCCGAGCCCGTAGAGCTTGCCCGACACCGTCATCAGCCTGCTGGCGGCGTCGATCGCCTCGGCAAGCAACTCGGTCTTCACGCCCTTGGGCCGCCCGGTGGTGCCGGAGGAATACAGCATGTCGCGCCCGGCGGACTCGTCGGCGATCGCCGACACCGGATGCGCGTCGCGGGCGGGTTCCCACGCCGCGTAGCCCGGCAGCTCGCCGCCCACGCAGTAGCGGGACCGCACGCCGGGACTCCTTTCCAGCAGCTCGGCGGCCTGCCCGGCGAGGCCCGGCGATACGACAAGCAGCTTCGCCGCGCAATCGGCAAGGATGTATTCCGCCTCCTGGGTCGACAGTCGTGAGCTCATCGCCGTGAAGAGCAGGCCCGAGCGCTGCGCCGCGAAGCAGATCTCGAAGAAGCGCGCGTTGTTGTCCATCATCAGTGCGATGGAATCGCCACGCCTCAGGCCCAGCGAGCGCAAGAGGTGCGCGCCCTGGTTGGAACGCTCGTCGAGCTGGCGATAGGTCACCGACTCGCCCGAGCCCGCCATGATGTACGCGGGCTTGTCCGGCGTTGAACGTGCATGGTGATACGGGTGGTACATCGGCGACGCCTCCGCAGGCCAGTGTTCCCGGCGACCGCAGTGGAGTCAAGCCGCGCCGCGTCAGGCGGCGACGAGGCGCAGGTGCGTGATTTCGGAAGGCGCCCACAGGCGCTTCGGCGGCCCCCAGTAGCCGGTGCCGCGGCTCGTGTAGACCCACAGCGTGCCGAGGCGGCGCAGGCCCGCCGTGAAAGGTTGCTGCAAGCGCACGAGGTGGTTCCACGGCCAGAACTGGCCGCCGTGCGTATGCCCCGACAACTGCAGGTGGAAGCCTTCGGGCTCGGCGGCGAACGCGGAGCGCGGCTGGTGCGCGAGCAGCAGCCTGACCGCCGCATTGGCCGGCGCGCCGTCGAGCGCCCCGGCGGGATCGCTGCGATGCGACTCGTCGTAATGGTGCGCACCGAAGTCGGTCACGCCGGCGACGACGACGGACTCGCCCTCATGCTCGAGGACCACATGCTCGTTCATCAATACGCGCAAGCCGAGCCGGCCCACTTCCGCGATCCACGCCTCCACGCCCGAGTAGTACTCGTGGTTGCCGGTGACGAAGTAGGCGCCGTGCCGCGCGGTGAGTCGCGACAGGGGCGCGGCGTGCGAGGACAACTGTTGCACGGTCCCGTCCACGAGGTCGCCCGTCACCGCGATCATGTCGGCCCCCAACGCGTTCACGGCTTCGACGATCCGCTCCACATACGGCCGCTTGATCGTCGGCCCGATATGGATGTCGGTGATCTGGGCGATCGTGAACCCGTGCAGCGCGGCGGGCAGTCCGGCGATCGCCACGTCGACGCGGCGTATGCCGGCCCTGCGCCTCGCGTTGACGAAGCCCACGAGCGTGAATGCCGCGGCAAGCACGGGCACGGCGAGCGCGCTCCAGCCGCGAAACTGGAACCCATCCAGCGCATACGCGGCGAGCAGCCCAACCTCGCGCAGGACCGCCAGCACGAAGAGGGACGAGAACGACCCCATCGCGAGCAGCCCGGCCCAGGCGAGGCGGTCGGCATGGCGCGCAGACAGCATGCGCCGCGCCAGCAGGCCCATCGGGAGCAGTCCCGCGGAAAGCGCCAGCCAGGCACCCAGGGCCCAGGCGGCGCCGGCGGGAAGGTCGGGGAGCAGGCGCCAGCCGACCCACGCATGCAGCAGGATGACGAGGCCGTACAGTCGCAGCAAAGGGCCGCCGGAAAAGGGGGAACGCCCCGCAGATGGGGACGATTCCCGTTACGGCAAGGGCTGGGCGGCGCGCAGCGCGCGCCAGACCTTCTCGGAGGTCAGCGGCATGTCGAGGGATCTCACCCCGCGCGACGCTAGGGCATCCAGCACCGCGTTGACCGCGGCCGGCATCGCGCCATGGCAGCCGGCCTCACCCACGCCCTTGGCCCCCAGCGGGTTCAGCTCGCTGGGCACCGACTCGTCGAACCCCGTCTCGAGGTCAGGGATCAGGTCGGCGCGCGGCATCGCATAGTCCATGAAGGAGCCGGTGAGGAGCTGCCCGGTTTCGTCGTAAATGGATTCCTCCATGAACGCCTGGCCGAGTCCCTGCGCGATGCCGCCATGCACCTGGCCCTCCGCCATCAGCGGATTCATCACGCGCCCGATGTCGTCGACGGCCGTGAGCCGCGCAATGCGAACCACGCCCGTCTCGGGGTCGACTTCCGCCTCAGCCACCTGGCAGCCGTTCGGCCAGGTCTGGCCTTTCACGGTTTCGGTATGCGCGACGCTGATTTTCCCTTCAGGTTGCTTTCCGGCCAGTTCGGCGAGGCCGATCGACCGGTCGGTGCCTGAGATGGTGTAGCGCCCCCCCGCAAATTCGATATCCGCCACTGCGGCCTCGAGCGCCTTGGCCGCGAGCTGGCGGCCCGCGTCTATGAGCACCCGTGCGCCGACCAGCGTCGCGCTGCCGCCGACCTGCAGCGTGCGTGAGCCGCCCGCTCCGCCCCCGGTCTTGGCGATGTCGGTGTCGCCCTGGATGATGCGCACCGCGTCGGGCGGCACGCCGAGCAGGTCGGCAAGGATCTGGGCGTAGGCGGTCTGGATGCCCTGGCCGATCTGCTGCGTGCCGGACACCATGGTCACCTTGCCGTCCGCTTCGACTGTGATCGCAACGGCTTCGGTCGTCCGCGCGCTGCCGGTGATCTCCACGTAGCAGCCGAGGCCGCGACCGTAGAGCAGGCCGCGCTTTTCGGCCGCAGCCTTGCGCGCCGCATAGCCATCCCAGTCGGACGCCTTCATTGCGCCGCGCAGGATCTTGCCGAAGTCGCCGCAGTCGTAAATCGCGCCGGCCGGGTTCTTGTACGGCATCTGCTGCGGCTGCACGAGGTTCTTCAGGCGCAACTCGACCGGGTCGAGGCCCAGCTGCATGGCTGCCGTGGTGACGAGGCGTTCGAGCAGGTAGCCCATCTCCGGGCGCCCCGCACCGCGATACGCGTCGACCGGCGTGGTGTTGGTGAACAGGATCCGGACCTCGTGGTCGAGCACGGGGATCGCGTACACGCCTGTCGGCGCGCGCGCGCCGGACATCGCCGGCACGCAGGCGCCGAAGTTCGACACGTAGGCGCCGACATTGGCGATCGAGCGCATGCGCAGCGCGGTGAACCGGTGCTGCGCATCCAGTGCGAGCTCGGCCTCGACGATGCTGTCGCGGCCGTGCACTTCGGACAGGAAATTCTCGGAGCGGTCGGCGCGCCACTTCACCGGCCGGCCGAGCGCGCGCGCGGCGAACAGCAGCGCCGCATGCTCCGGGTACGCGTAGCCGCGGGCGCCGAACCCGCCGCCGACGTCGGTGCAGACGATCCGGAACCGGTCCTCGCCCAGGCCGAACATCTTCGCGAGCTGCCCGCGCACCGTGTGCGTGTTCTGCGCCGGGCAGTAAAGCGTGAAGCGCTCGCCCTGGTACTGGGCCGCCATCGCGCGCGGCTCCAGGGGGTTGGCGATCACGCGATTGTTCACCACGCGCAGCTTCACCACGTTCGCGGCAGCCGCGAAGGCCGCCTCGCACACGGGCCGCTCGCCCATGCGGTAGATCGCGGCGATGTTGCCGTATTCGGGCACGAACGCGGGCGCCCAGTGCACCGGCGCATCGGCGCGCCCGGCGGCCGGCAGGTCCGCGTTCGCAGGCAGCGGATCCCAATCCACCTCCACCAGCTCCGCGGCATCGCGCGCCTGGTCGCGCGTTTCGGCCACCACCATCGCCACGGCATCCCCGACGAAGCGGGCCACGTCGGCGGTGAGCGCGTGGCGCGGCGGCACGCTCATGTCGGCGCCGTCCGGGCGCTTGTGCATTTGCGTGAAAGGCACCGTCGCGAGGCCCGCCGCGACGATGTCCGCCCCGGAATAGACGGCGATGACCCCCGGCGCGGCACGCGCCGCGGCCAGGTCGATGGCGGCGATCCGCGCGTGCGCGTGTGGCGAGCGCACGAACGCAGCATGCGCCTGGCCCGCGAGGTTCACGTCGTCGGAGAAGCGGCCCTGCCCGGACAGCAACCGCGCGTCCTCGAGGCGCCGCACGGGCTTGCCGATCCACTGGCTGGCGCCGGGACGGATTTCGGTGGTGTGTTCGCTCATGGGCGAACTCTATCCCAGCCGGGCTGCGGGCGCGCCTAGGGTTTCACCGATCAGGGTTTCACCGATCGGGGTTTCACCTTCTTGTAGACCTCGTACCATGCTACGGCGGCGAATCCGGCAATGAACGGGACCGCCGCGTCGAAAGCAGACAGCGGCGCGAACCGGAACAGCCCCGCCACAGGGGGAACGTAGATCGCCGCTGCGAGGGCCGCAAGCGTGCCACCCGTGACCCACCACAGCGCGGCGTTGGGGCGGCCGAGCGCGCTGAACAGGCTCAGCACGCGGGAGCGCGTCGCGTGGATCATCAGGAGGTTGCAGCAGGCGATCGACGCGAAGGCGATCGCGCGCACCTCGCCTTCGCTGCGGCCCGAACCCAGCGCCCACGCGTAGGTCACCACCACCGCCGCAAGCGCCGAAAGGCCGAGCGCGAAGCTGACCAGCAGCATGTTTGCGTTGAACAGCGGCTCCGCGGGATCGCGCGGCGGCTGGTCCATCAGGTCCGCGTCGCCCTCCTCGGCCTCGTAGACGATCGAGCACGCCGGGTCGATCACGAACTCGAGGAACACGATGTGCACCGGGAACAGGAACACCGGCCCGCCCATCAGGATCGGCAGGAACGCCATGCCCGCAGTCGGCACGTGGACGGCGAGGATGTAGCGCATCGCGTTGCGGATGTTCTGGTAGATGCGGCGCCCCAGCCGCACGGTGGTCACGATCGAACCGAAGTCGTCGTCGACCAGCACCAGTGCGGCGGCCTCGCGCGCGACGTCCGTGCCGCGCTTGCCCATCGCCACGCCGATGTGCGCCGCCTTCAGCGCCGGCGCGTCGTTTACGCCGTCGCCGGTCATGGCCACCACTTCGCCCGCCGCGCGAAACGCCTCCACGAGGCGCAGCTTCTGCGCCGGCCGGATGCGAGCGAAAACGCTCACGCGTCTCACCGCGTCCGCCAGCGCCGCGTCGTCGTACGCCGCGATGTCGGTGCCCGACAGCACGCCGGCTTCGCACGCGATCCCCGCGTTGCGGGCGATCGCCATGGCGGTGCCGGGGTGGTCGCCGGTCACCATCACCACGCGGATGCCCGCGCGGCGGCATTCGGCCACCGCCGCGGGAACCTCCCGGCGGATCGGGTCGGCGAGCCCGACGAACCCCAGCCAGCGGAATGCGAACGTCCGCGGGTCCTCCGGCCAGTCACCCTGCGGCCACTCGGCCTCGGCCACCCCGAGCATGCGCAGGCCGCGGCCCGCCGCCTCCTGCACTTCGCCCTGCGCGGCCGCGTCGCCGGCCTTGCCGCACAACGCGAGCACCACCTCGGCCGCCCCCTTCACGACCACCCGGCGCGTGCCTTCCGGCCCCACCCACGCATGGCATACCGCGAGGAAGTCGTGCGTCAACGGGTAGTCGTGCTCGAGATGCCAGTGCGCGCGCAAACCCGCGGCGCCCGGCCCGGCCGCGTCGATGATCGCGCGCTCCATCGGGTCGAACGCCTCGGGTTCGCAGGCAAGCGCGGCGGCTTCCAGCACCCCGGCCGTCGAGGCGCCCGGGCCCGGCAGCACCTCGGCCACCGCCATGCGGTTCTCGGTCAGCGTGCCGGTCTTGTCCACGCACAGCACCGTGGCCGAGCCCAGGGTCTCGATGGCGGGCATGCGGCGGGTGAGCACGCCGTGCCGCGCGATGCGCCAGGCGCCGAGCGCGAGGAACACCGTCAGCACCACCGGGAATTCCTCCGGCAGGATCGCCATCGCGAGCGTCAGCCCGGCGAGGATGCCGGGCAGCCAGCCGCCGCGGGCCATTACGTACATCAGCATCAGCACCACGCACAACGCGAGCCCTGCGGTGGCGAAGATGCGCACGATGCGCGCCGTCTCCGCTTGCAGGCGGGTCTTGCCCGTGTCGAGCGAAGCGAGCGACACGCCGATGCGGCCGAACTCGGTGGACAGGCCCGTGGCGGTGACCAGCGCGCGGCCCTGGCCCTTGACCACCAGGGTGCCGGAGTACACCGGCAGCCCGGCGGCCTTCTCCGCCGGCAGCGATTCGCCGGTCAGCAGAGATTCGTCGATGGTGAGGTCGTTGGTCAGCAGCAGTTCCGCGTCGGCCGGCACGCGGTCCCCTTCGGCGAGCAGCATGAGGTCGCCGCGCACGACGTCGGCGCCGGCGATGCGAACTTCCGCGCCGTCGCGGACCACCAGCGCCCGGGGGCTGGACAGGTCGCGCAACGCCTCGAGCGCGCGCTCGGATTTCTTCTCCTGCACCACCGTGATCCCCATGACGACGACGATCGAAGCCATCAGCACCAGCGCCTCGGAGACGTCGCCGAGCATGAGGTAGATGCCGGCGCTGGCGACCAGCAGGAGGAACATGGGTTCGCGCAGCACCTCGAGCGCGATCGAGAAGGTGCCGCGCGGCGCGGCGCCGGGCAGCAGGTTGGGGCCGTCGGCGGCAAGGCGCGCCGCGGCCTCGGCCGAGGACAGGCCGGCGCTCGAATAGGTGCCCATTATTCCCTGCGCCTGCGGCCTCCCGCCCGGCTAGCTGTTCTCTTTGTCCTCTTCGGGCTCGGCCGCCGCCAGGGCATGGGTCTTCACGAAGCCCCGCTTCACCCGGAGGTTCTCCTCGACCTGCCGCTTCATCGCGTCGAAGGCACCGCGCAGCGCGACGTAGGCATCCTCGTCGGAGCGGTTGGCAACCAACTCCTTGCCCGGCACGCGCACGTCAACCACCACCTGGAATTGGCGGCCCTGCCGGTGATGCTTGCCCGCTTCCTCGATGGTGACGCGGCAGCTGGTGATGCTCGAGTCGAACTCGGCGAGCTTCGCGGCCTTGCCACGGATGCGCTCGTCGAGGGCCTCCGAGTGGGGCATGTCGCGCACGGTGATCTGAAGGGGTACTTGCATGCTGGATCCTCCTTGTCGTCAAGTCGCTTCAAGGCCAACCTATCAGGCGCGCGGGTGGCACCCTTGATCCTGGTCAAACGGCCGGGACAGGGCCCGGACGAGAATCATTGTCGTGTATCGTAGCGCATTCGCGTTGCGAGGCGGCAACCGGAACCGGAGTCCCCCCATGATCGACCTCGACGAAGCCCGCAAGCTGGTGCACGCCCTCGAGAAGGATCTCGACCGGGTCGAAGGCGGGGGTGCGGACCTGGAGACCCTGCGCAAGGAAGTGGTATCCCTAAGGACCGTGCTGCAGGAGCCCGAGCCCGCGCACGGCTGGGTACGCGAGGCCCTCGAGGACATCCACGGGATCATCCAGGACGGCCTCGACACCGCGAAGCTCGACACGATCGTCGCGGGACGCTACATCGCCGCCATCGGCAAGATGCTCGGGCTGTGAAACGCGGGGCCGTCCCGGCCCTGATTGGCGGGCTGCTCCTTGCATTCACCGCCGCGACCCAGCTGCGCATCACCTTCCTCGCGCCGGGCGAACTGGTGGAGTCCGGCCTTTCGCTGCCCCCGGACGCGCTGCCCGACAGCCACATCGGGCACGGCAGGAACGACATCGCCGCTGCGTGGTTCGCCGAGCCCACCGACCGCTACGACCACGGCGTGCTGGGCGACGCCATCGAGGCCGGCGCGCTGCGCGTGCGCACCCGCGACGGGATAGTGATCTCTTATGTACTCCCCGACGACTCGGTCTTCGAGGACCTCCGCCCCCGCGTTCACGACATCGACGGCGACGGCCGCGACGAAGTGCTCGTCGTGCACAGCCGCCAGCAGTCGGGATCTTCGCTGATGGCCCTCGGGATCCGCGACGGCAATCTCGTGCCGGTCGGCGAGACCAGCCCGATCGGCCAGCGCCACCGCTGGCTCAACCCGGTGGGCGTGGCCGACGTGGACAAGGACGGCCGGCCGGAGATCGTGGTGGTGCTTACGCCGCACATCGGCGGCGTGCTGGTGGTCTACCGCTTCCGGGACGGGAAGTTCGTCGAAAGGGGACGGATCTCCGGCGTCAGCAATCATCGCATCGGCTCGCGCGCGATCGGCCTCGCGGCCTTCATCGACTACGACGGCGACGGCATCCTCGAGGTCGTGGTGCCCTCGCAGGACCGCCGCGCGCTGCGCGCGATCGGGCTGCACCAGGGCGCCCCGCTCGAGCAGGCGAGGATCGAACTGCCCTCCCCCGCCAACGGCGACTTCGAGGTGCGCCCGCCCTACGGCCTGGTCGTGCCGCTGGAGGACGGGCGCCGCGCCTGGGTGCGCTGGCGCTGACCGAGCGCTACGCCGGCGGCGCCCCGGACACGTTCGCGTCCAGGTAGTCGCGGGCGAGGTCCACGGTGGAGCGCTCGCCGAGGTGGGCGTAGTTTTCCCCCAGCCAGGCGTCCGCCGCCGCATGGCCGAGGTCCCGCAGGCGGGTCAGGAATCCCCACTCGGTGTTGAACTTGCTCGCCACCGGCAACCCGCCCAGTGCGTCGTCGGCGCGGATCGAATGCATCAGCACGTGCTTCATGCGGCCCTTGTACTCGTCCTTCAGCCAGCCCTGCTCGATCAGCTTGGTGACGAACGCCACCACGCGCAACTCCCTCAGCAGCGAGGAGTTGAAGGTGACCTCGTTCACGCGGTCCTGGATCTCCGCCGCGGTGACCGGTACGTCCGGCCGTTCGATCGGATTGATGTGCACGATGACCACGTCGCGGCTTTGCGTGTGGTAGAAGAGCGGGAACAGCGCCGGGTTGCCCATGAACCCGCCGTCCCAGTAGGCCTCGCCTTCGACATCCACCGCGCGGAACAGTTGCGGCAGGCAGGCCGAGGCCATCACGCTGTCGAGCGACACTTCGTGGTTGCGGAACACCCGGATCTGGCCGCTGCGCACGTTGGTCGCGGAGATGAACAGCTCGACCTCGCGGCACTCGCGCAGCTCGTCGAAGTCCACGCAGGCGTCGAGCACGTCGCGCAGCGGGTTGAGGTCGAAGGGGTTGAACTGCGCGGGCGAGAGTGCGCGCGTCAGCATGTCGAAGAAGAGGTAGCCAGGCGAGTAGTTGAGGGCGCGCCCCTCGGTCCACGGCGTGCCCGCGAGCGGCGAGTACGTGCGCCCCGCTTCGCTCACCTTGCGCCAGAAGGCTTCCAGCGCCGCGCGCGCGCCATCGCGCCCGCCGTGCATGCGGCCGTGCGCGTAGACCACCGCGTTGACCGAGCCTGCGCTGGTGCCGGAAATGCCCTCAATGTCGAGGCGCTCGTCCGCGGCGAGGCGATCCAGCACGCCCCAGCCGAACGCGCCGTGCGCGCCGCCGCCCTGCAGCGCCAGGTTGATTTTCTTGGCGGCGCCCATGCGTCAGCCCAGCAGCGTCTTCATCTCCGCGCCCGGCGTCGCGCCCGCCGCCCAGCCGAAGCTGCCCTGTTCGCGCATTTCGCGTCCCGCCCGGACCAGCGCGCCGATCGCGGCGCGGGCCAGCGCACCGCCCGTGCTGATGCGCCGGCCGCCCGCCTCGGCGATCTGCGCCACCGTCGCGTGCGGGACGCCGGACATGTTGACGTTGACCGGCTTGCCCACGGCCTTCGTCACCATGCGCACTTCGTCGATCGTCTTCAAGCCCGGCGCGTAGAGCACGTCGGCCCCGGCCTTCTCGAACGCCTGCAGGCGGCGGATCGTGTCGTCGAGGTCCTGGATGCCGTGGATCAGGTTTTCCGCGCGAGCGCAGAACATGAACTTGAACGGGAGCTTCTTCACCGCTTCGACGGACGCCTGCACGCGCTCGACCGCGAAGTTGAAATCGTAGATGGGCTTTGAATCGTCGCCGCTGTAGTCCTCGATCGAGCCGCCCACCAGCCCGGCTTCCGCGCCCCGGATCAGGGTCTGCGCGGCTTTCTTCGGGTCGTCCGCGTAGCCGTTCTCGAGGTCGGCACTGACCGGCAGGTCGGTCGCCGCGCAAAGTTCGCGGCAGTGCTCGATCATCTCGTCCAGGCCCACAGCGCCGTCGAGCTTGCCCAGCGAGAACGCGTAGCCGGCGCTGGTCGTCGCCAGCGCCTCGAAGCCCAGGGTCGTCAGGATCTTCGTCGAGCCGACGTCCCACGGGTTGGGGATGACGAAGCACCCGGAGCGGGCGTGGAGGGCTTCGAAGCGGCGGGCCTTGTCGGATTGGGTTACGTTCTGTGTATTCAATGCCTGTCTCCTGGTTGCACTTCCATGGTGCTCAACGCTTCCCTGGATCGTAGCCCGCCTCTCGCTGGTGGCGGATGGCGGCGACAACGACCTAGTCTGTACGCTCGTCAAATCGGTAGAGTGCCACGTACCCGCTGCGTCCGCGCGAAAGTAGACTGCAAGTGGTATTCACAGGTCACACCTTGGTCGGATTGGGTCGTTCGACCCTTTTTCCCGTGACGCGTGCAAGGAAGTACCGATGTACATCCTCGGCCCGGTAAGCCGTGCGGGAATGCTCGAAGCGCATCATTCGAACATTCGCTTCGCGCAAAAGCATGGTGCGCTTTTCGGCCGGAGTATTACCCATGGGATGCTCTCGCTGAATGTAGGCTCGAGTAGCAGCAAAGTATCACCCGAATTTCACCTCGGTCAAACGCCCTGCCCATCCAGCGGCACGCGCGTCTCGAACTTGGAGCAGTTCATCGCAAACGTGCTCGTGAAGTTGCGCACGTTGTTCATCGACGAGAACACCCGCCGCGTGAACGCGTGGTAGTCGGCCATCGAGGCCGAATTCACCACCAGCAGGAAGTCGAACTCGCCCGAGACCTCGTAGCAGGCCATGACGTCGGGCTCGGCTTCCATGCGCTGCTCGAACTGGCGCAGCAGCGACTCGTTCTGCTTGTCCAGCTCCACGGACACGAACACGGTCAGCGGCCGCCCGACGCGCAGGCGATCCACGATGGCCACCTGCTTCAACAGGATGCCGGCGTCCTTCAGCTGGGCGATGCGCCGCTGGCAGGTGGCTGCCGAGGTGCCCGCGCGCTCCGCCAGCACGCGCATCGGGAGCGAGGCGTCCTGCTGCAGCAGGTCGAGGATGCGGAGGTCGAGGGCGTCCATGGGCTGGCCAGTTTATTCATTTTCATGCCATTGAACGAGACAAAGCCAGCACGGCAAGCCCTAAAGCGGTGAATCCGCCCGCCGGGTTCGCGCAGAATGGGGTCCATGGCCTTCCGCAATCCCCGCGCCGTCCGCACCCCCTACCCCGATGCGCTGCGCGCGGTCCTCGACATCCGCCGCGCGCAGGAATGCCGCCGCTGGCTCTCCTCGTGGTCGATGCTGCATCCCGGCCCCACGCCGGCATGGGACCTGCCCGGCGCCGCGCGGCGGCTGGGCGTGGGCGCGATCCAGGTCAAGGACGAGTCGGTGCGCTCGCCGCTCGCGAGCTTCAAGGCGCTCGGCGCGCCGGCAGCACTGCTGCGGCTGGTGCTCGGGCGCGTGCCGGGCGCGGTGCCCGGGGAGGTGCTGCGCGGGACATACGCGGCCGCCTTGCAAGGCTACGTCGTCATCAGCGCGACCGACGGCAACCACGGCCGCGCCCTGGCGGCCGCGGCGCGCAGCGCCGGCATCCGCTGCGTGATCGTGCTGCACGCGCAGGTCAGCGCGGAGCGCGAGGCGGCCATCGCCGCCTACGGCGCGGAGATCGTCCGCATCGCCGGCAACTACGACGAGTCCGTGCGCGAAGCGGCCCGCCTCGCGGGCGAGCACGGCTGGCAGGTCGTGTCGGACACCTCCTACACAGGCTACGAAGACATCCCGCGCGACGTCATGCAGGGCTACGGCGTGATGGTGGACGAACTGCTCAAGGCCGAGCCTGCGGACGCGCCCTGCCCGTGGACGCACGTGATCGTACAGGGCGGCGTAGGCGGGCTCGCCGCCGGTGTGTTCAGTTTCCTGTGGGAGCGCTACGGCGAGCGCCGCCCGGTCTTCGTGGTCGTCGAACCGGCGCAGGCCGACTGCCTCCTGCAAAGCGCGATGGCCGGCGCGCCCCGCGCGGCCAGCGGTTCGGTCGATTCGGTGATGGCCGGACTCGCGTGCGGCGAGGTCTCGCCGCTGGCGTGGAAGTTCCTGCAGCCCTCGGTCGACATTTTCATGACCGTCACCGACGCCGCGGCCGTGGCCGCCATGCGCGCGCTGGCGCAACCGCCGGAGGGTGACATCCCAGTGCTGAGCGGCGAGTCCGGCGCAGCCGGGTTCGCGGCATTGCCCGCCCTCGACCCCGGCCCCACGGCGCGGGTCTTGCTTCTGAATACCGAAGGCGCCACGGCGCCCTCGCTCTACGAATCCCTGGCGGGCATCGCGCCCGCCGCCGTGCTGTCCGCCCAAGCCGGGTGGCTGGCCGCACGCAAGGACCACCCGGCCAAACGTGGAAACAAGGCGAGGGGAACGGCGTGATCAAGCAGATCAACCTGAATGCCGACCTGGGCGAGAGCTTCGGTCACTACAAGGTCGGCGACGACGCGGGCGTGATGCAGCACATCAAGTCTGCCAGCGTGGCGTGCGGCTTCCACGGCGGTGACGCCATCGTGATGGACAACGCCGTGAAGCTCGCTGCGGCCAACGGCGTCTCGATCGGCGCGCATCCCGGGTTCAACGACCTGTGGGGCTTCGGGCGGCGCCAGATCCAGATGCGCACCGAGGACCTCGAGCTGCTGGTCCTCTACCAGATCGGCGCGCTGCAGGCGATCGCCCGCAGCCACGGCCAGCGCGTGACGCACGTGAAGCCGCACGGGGCGCTGAACAACATGGCGCACGTGGACGCGGGCTATGCGATGGCGATCGCGCGCGGCGTGCAGAAGGCCGACCCGGAATTGATCTTCGTCGCGAACTGCCATTCGGAAATGGTCAAAGCCGGGCAGAGCCTCGGGCTGAAGGTGGCGCACGAAGCCTACGTCGACCGCACCTACGACGACACCGGCATCATGACTTCGCGCCGCGAGCCGGATGCCGTCATCCACGACCCGAAGAAAGCCGTCGCGCAGGTGATGTCGTTCGTGCGCGAGGGTGCGCTCGTCACGCGCAGCGGCAAGCGCATCCCCACGCCGATCCATACTTTCTGCACCCATGGCGACGAGGCCACCGCGGCCCCGCTGCTGCGCGAAGTGCGCGCGGCCCTGGCCGCCGAGGGCATCGAGGTCGTCCCCCTTACCCAGCTCAACCTTTGATCCGCGAGGCCCCCATGAAGATCCTAGCCGCCCTGCTGCTGTCCTTCGCGACTCTTGCGAGCGCGCAAACCTATCCGACGCACGCGATCCGCATCGTCGTGCCTTTCCCGCCCGGCGGCTTCTCCGACCTTTATGCGCGCGCCATCGGGACGCGCATGGCGGAGACGTTCGGGCAGTCCGTGGTCGTCGAAAACCGGCCCGGCGCGGGCGGCAACATCGCGTCCGACCTCGTCGCCAAGAGTGCCCCCGACGGCTATACGCTGGTGATGGGCACGATCGGCACGCATGCGATCAACGCCACGCTGTTTCCCAGGCTGCCCTACGACCCGGTCAGGGATTTTTCCGCCGTGGCGTTTGTCGTCGATGCGGACGGGCTGCTCGTCGCGCATACCAGTGTGGAAGCCAATACCGTCGGCGAACTGGTGGAACTCGCGAAGAGGAAACCCGGCGTGCTGAACTACGCCTCCGCCGGCCCCGGCACCACCAGCCACCTCGCCGCGGAGGTGTTCAAGCAGCGCACCAACACCCAAATCACCCACATCCCCTACAAGGGCAACGTGCCCGCGCTGCTCGATGTCGTTTCAGGCAATGCGCAGATCAGCTTCGCCACGATGGCCACGGTCCTGCCGCACGTGAAGGCCGGGCGGCTGAAGGCCATTGGCGTACTGGGCACGCAACGCTCGTCGGCGCTGCCGAACGTCCCCACCATCGCCGAGTCCGGCGTGCCCGGGTTCGAAGTCGGCAACTGGACGGGCATGTTCGCGCCGGCCGGGACCCCGCCTGCCGTGGTGGCCAAGCTCAACGCCGAAGTCCAGCGCGTCATGATGCTGCCGGAGATCCAGGGGCGCCTGGGGAACGAAGGCCTGCGATTCACGGCGACCACGCCGAAGCAGTTCGGCGATTTCGTGCAGAGCGAGGTGAAGAAGTGGGGGGAGGTGGTGAAGCGGGTGGGGGTTACGGCGGAGTAGAGAGCGAAACCTCGGATTGCGACTTCAGGCACCAAGTAACCTGCGTTCGAGCAGGCTCTGCATATCGCGGCGTCCATCTGCGATGAGATGCACATGCACCAGCTTTCCCGTCGTCCGGTAAATCAGGCGATAAGGCTTGAAGAACACTTGGCGGTAGTCCCGGATGCCGATCTCGAGTAACTCCTTCGGGTGGGACCCTCGCTCGGGCAATTCCGAAAGGCCCTTGATCGCTTCTTCCAGCCGATCGAGCACGTAGCCGGCATTCGCGGCGGAATCGTTCTCGGCGATGTAGCCGACGATCTCCTCCAAGTCGGACTGCGCGCCCGCCGTAAGCAATACCTCGAACCGCATCAGCGCCCGAGCTTGGACCGCAAGTCACGGATCGCCTTCGCCGCCGGCACTACCTTGCCCTCGGCGATCTCGCGATTTCCGAGCGCGAGGATCTTGAGCAACGCCATGGTCTCCTGCGTTTGCTCATAGGTCGCCACATCCTGCATGACTGCCTTGGCTTCGCCGTTCTGTGTAATCACGAGCGCGCTGCGCTCTTCAGCCATGGTGCGCACAATCTCCGCAGCATTTGCCTTCAGATAGCTGATCGGTTTGATACGGGTCGAATATTTCATATGCCGACTCCAAGGTTCCATGTAAGACTAAATTTAGTCCGAATTCAGTCTGCCCGCAATCTTTCGGCGACTACCGTGGTTTCTCAGCTGGGCCTGAGGACCAGAATTCCCGAGCGTGAATGAGCCGGGCTGCGCACAACTGGAAAGCGGCGATGAACCAGTTCGCAATCCTGTACCAGGACCGCTTCACAAGGCACCAGGGGTAAGATGGTTCGCCGACTTTCCCCCCACGTCGGACGTTCGTCGCGGACCACTAACGCCGCTGCGGCGCTCAAATCATTCAAGCTTCAAACACAGAAATCAGGGCACTCCCGTTTCCTTTTCCATCTTCGCAATTACGGATCTGATTGAGGTGGCATACCGCTCGATCCTTGTCTCAATGCCACTCGCAATAATCGAAGGTTCCATCTGGCTAAATGTTTCAATCCTGGGACTATCAGCATCTAGCCCGTAAGCTTTGTACAAACTTCTTACGAAAGCCAGGCTCGAAGGCTTTGGACTCCCGGGCTGTGGAGTGGTCAACCGTATTTCGCCTTCATTGGCTCTTAACTCTACGTACCTAATAACCTCTTGGAAGAGCTGTCCAGCGGGAATTCCAGATCCTATTTCTTCAGAAACTCCGGCTAAAAACCAAGCTGCTGAATACTCATCGGCTCCCTTAGATCGCAATACTTCCTCCATACCCACCGCAGCAAACGCAATCCCTTGGAAAATTACGAAAAGATCCTGTCGCCCCTTCAAAGCTTGAACTAGGTCAGCTGCCTCGCCAACGACCATCACCGGCTTAACCAAACTGGTCCAGTCAGCTTCCGTACCGTCTTTGAAGCTTAATTTTCCCACCCCCCATGCAATCCCTTTTGGCACAGTCTATCTCCTCGAAAAGCGTATTCCGCAAAGGCGACGCGGGCACGATCTAGTAGGGACGGTTCTACCTAAGCTGCCAGTCGGTGTTCGTAGTAAGGTCGCTCACGTTGGTCAAGCAGTGCGTAAAGCCTCAGGTCACGTAGATCAATTCTGCATCAGGCACCAAAGCCTTCAGGAATCCACTCAATTCCTCGAAATCAGCTTGGCTCAAAGCCTGTGGATGGCCCAAGGTATAGACCTCAATTCTTCGTATCCTACTTAGAAGAATATCCGCTGCTATATCTCGGGCAAGGCGTTCGATTTCAGAACCTCTTGGCTGAATTTTCATTGCCACGTACCTATGTGAGCAGAGAATGCAAAGCCTATTCCACAAACTGTAGGGCACAAATAGGAGTTTTCCAGAAGATCTCACTGCCAATACTTGTGATACGTACTTACTAGTTTCTACTTATTTTGCAATTTGAAACTCAGCACAAAACGAAGGCTCTTGCCACCACTGGGTAACGAACTTACATCGCAATTCCCAAAACCACAGGAATCTCTTTAGGGATTAGCATCCTGCAATAAAGGCGGGCCACATGTGTCTCGGGTGTTGGAGCGGTAGCTAGTTTGCTCGCCCTCACTAACAGAAATATCCCAAGACAAATAAGTTCAAAGCCAACCACTACCGGGGCGACAGCGTGAAAATTGAATCACCACGAATTGTTCCCCGTTCACCGCATTGGACGCCCCCCATGCTCCCCACCGGCAAGTACCGCCACTACAAAGGCAACGACTACGAGGTGATCGGCGTAGCCACGCACTCTGAAACCCGCGAACCCATGGTCGTCTACCGCCCGCTCTACGGCGAAGGCGCCCTCTGGGTGCGGCCGCTGGCGATATTCATCGAGGACGTGACCGTGGACGGCAAGTCGGTCCCGCGCTTCGCCAAGCTCTAACCCCCCCAACACAAACCACTTGCCAAACAGCCGCTTACCCCTCATACTTCGTTTGTGCGATGCAGCAGTTCTGGAACAAATGTTCTAACCATCGCCTAGTTCACTGTCCCTGACCTCCTCGGAAGACACAGCAACAGCGTCTTCCTGCAGCGTTCCTCCCAAAGGATTGCGATTCGGTTGGTGCCGGTGTTTTTAATTGGCACCAGGAGAATCCATGACTGCCGTCAGCGAAGTCGTATTGCCTATTACTTTCGAACAACTCGGCCTGGCCGCGCCCATCCTTGAAGCGATCAAGGCCGCCGGCTACACCGAACCGACAACCGTCCAGGCCCGCGCGGTCCCCGAAGCCATCAAGGGACGCGACCTGCTGGTCTCGTCCCAGACCGGCAGCGGGAAAACCGCAGCCTTCATGCTCCCGGCGCTGCAGAAGCTCACGGTACAGCACGAGAAACCCGGCCGCGGCCCGCGCATCCTGGTGCTCACGCCCACGCGCGAACTCGCGGTTCAGGTCACCAAGGCCGCCGACACGTACGGCCGCAACCTGCGCGTGAAGACCCTGTCGGTCGTCGGCGGCATGCCGTACCCGCTGCAGAACCGCATGCTGAAGAACGGCGTGGACATCCTCGTGGCGACCCCGGGCCGCATGCTCGACCAGATGAACTCCGGCCGCATCGACCTCTCCCGCCTGCAGTTCCTGGTGCTGGACGAAGCCGACCGCATGCTCGACATGGGCTTCAAGGACGACCTCGAGGCCATCCTCGCCAAAGTCCCGAAGACGCGCCAGACCATGCTGTTTTCCGCCACGATCGAGCCGAGCATCGTGCGGCTGGCGAACTCTTTCCTGCACGACCCGCTGCGCATCGCGGTCGACACCGCGCAGACCCGCCACGTCAACATCACACAGCGCCTGCACTTCGCCGACGACATGGGCCACAAGAACCGCATGCTCGAGAGCATCCTCTCCGACGCCGGCATGCAGCAGGCCATCGTGTTCACTTCGACCAAGCGCCACTGCGACCAGCTCGCGCTGGACCTGCACGCGAAGGGCCACTCGGCCGCGGCCATGCACGGCGACATGCACCAGGGCGCGCGCAATCGCACGCTGCAGGCGCTGCGCCGCGGCGGGCTGAAGGTGCTGGTGGCGACCGACGTCGCCGCGCGCGGCATCGACGTGCAGGGCATCTCGCACGTCATCAATTACGACCTGCCGATGCAGGCCGAGGACTACGTGCACCGCATCGGCCGCACCGGCCGCGCGGGCAAGAACGGCATCGCGATCAGCTTCGCGAGCATGCGCGACCACCACCTGGTGCGCGGCATCGAGCGCCTGACGACGCAGAAGATCGAAGTCAGCGTGATCGAAGGGCTGGAGCCGAAGATGCGCGCGCCGAAGTTCGACCCGCGCGCCAAGCCCGGTCCGCGCGGCGCGCGTCCCGGCGGCGGCAAGAGCTGGGGCAACAAGCCGGCCGGTGCCGCAGGGCGCCGCGAAGGCTTCGGCGGCCGTCCCGCGGGCCGCTCGCCCGCCCGCACGAGCCCCTACGCCAAGTAAAGAATATGGGGTCAGAGTCGATTTAAATTAAATCGACTCTGACCCCACTTTATTTTTTGACGAGGATCGTCACGCCGCGGCAGTGAACCGACTGCCCCGCGCGGATCTTGGCGGTCTTGCGGCTTTCGGGTTGGCCGTCGACGGTGACTTCGCCAGCGGCGACGAGGTGCTTGCCGGCGCCGCCGCTCTCCGCAATGCCCACGGCCTTGAGCAACTGGCAGACCTCGATGTGGTCGCGGCTCAATACGAATTCCGTAGTCTGCTTACCGGCCATGGATCGCCTTCCAGACGCGCTCGGGGGTGGCCGGCATATCCATCGCCGTGACCCCGCGCACCGACAGCGCGTCGATCACCCCGCCCATGATGCAGGCAAGCGACGCCGTGCATCCCGACTCACCCACACCTTTGACGCCCAGCGGGTTGGTCTTGCACGGCACCTCGTTGCGGGCCCAGCCGACCTGCGGCACGTCGTCCGCGCGCGGCAGGCAGTAGTCCATGAAGCTACCGGTGAGCAGTTGCCCGGATTCTTCGTCGTGCACGAGTTGTTCCAGCAGCGCCTGGCCGATGCCCTGGACGATGCCGCCGTGCACCTGCCCCTCGAGCAGCAGCGGGTTCACCACCACGCCGAAATCGTTGACTGCGGTGTAATTCATCAGCTCGATGTGCCCGGTGTCAGGATCGACCTCGACCTCGCACACGTGGCAGCCTGAGGGGAAGCTGTAGGCCGTAGGCTTGTAGAAGTCCTCCGCTTCCAGCCCCGGTTCGATCTCCGCCGGCAGGTCCTTGGCGTGCGCAGCGCGCGCGACCTCGACGATCCCCACGCGCCGGTCGGTGCCGGCAATCACGAACGATCCACCCGCGTCGGACACTTCGAACTCGACGTCTGCCGCGGGCGCTTCGAGCAAATGGCCCGCGATCAGCCGCCCCTTCTCGATGATGATGCGGGCGCAGTGCACGATGGCCGTGCCGGTGACGGTAGTCTCGCACGACCCCACCGAGCCTATGCCCATGCCGACCTTGTCGCTGTCGCCGTAGACATGGTGGATGCGCTCGAACGGCAGGCCCAGCTGCTGCGACACCACCTGCTTGAACGTGGTCAGGTGCCCCTGCCCGTTGGTCGTGGCGCTGGTGGCGAGCGTAAGGTTCCCTTCGGCGTCGAAGGTCGCGCCCACGTGGCTTTCGTAATAGCCGTCGGGCTCCTGGTAGACCGACAGCCCATAGCCGCGAAGCTTTCCGCGCGCGGCAGACTCGGCGCGGCGCGCCTCGAACCCCTTGCGATCGGAAAGCGCGAGCGCATCGTCCATGTTCCTGCCGAACTCTCCAGAATCGAACACCAGCCCCACCGGCGTGGTCCACGGCATCTGGTCGGGACGCACCATGTTCAGCCGCCGAAGCGATGCGCGATCACGCTTCGTCTCGCGCGCAGCCGCATCCACGAGCCGTTCGATCAGGTAGGTGAACTCGGGCTTGCCTGCGCCGCGATAGGCCGCGATCGGCACGGTATTCGTGTACGCAACGCGCGTGTGCGCGTGATAGCACGGCAGCGTATAGACGCCCGTCAGGCAGCGCGTGCCGCCGGTGGTGGGGATGCTGAACGAGGGCGCAGTGACGTAAGCCCCCGCATTGCCGACGATGCGCGCGCGCACGCCCAGGAACCGGCCTTCTGTATCAAGCGCAAGCTCGCCTTCCATCAGCAGGTCGCGCCCGGCGCCGTCACCGAGGAAAGCCTCCGACCGGTCCGCGACCCACTTCACCGGACGGCCCAGCTTCTTCGCGGCGAACAGTACCGCCACCTGTTCCGGGTACGCCGAGATCTTCAGGCCGAACGAGCCGCCCACGTCCGGCGTCAGCACGCGCAGCGCCTGCATGTCCGCAACGATCCCCGTCGATGCGACATCCGACTGGATCGCCTTGCTGCCCTGTGTCGGCGCATGCAGCGTGTAGCGGCCGCTCGCGGCGTCGAATTCGCCCGCTGCGCCGCGCGTCTCGATGGGTGCGGCGGAAACGCGGTTCACAATGAGATCCAGCCGCGTCACATGCGCCGCGCGCTTGAAGGCGGCCTCGGTCGCGGCAGCGTCGCCGCCCTCCCAATCCAACGCGAGGTTGCCGTTCGTATCTTCGCGGGCTGAAGGCGCACCGGCACCAAGCGCGGCCTTCTTGTCGGTCACATGCGGCAGGGCTTCGTAATCGACGAAGACGAGTTCCGCCGCATCGCGCGCCTCGCGCTGCGCGCGCGCGACCACCATCGCCACGGCCTCTCCCGCAAAACGCGCGCGGCCTTCGGCGAGCACCGGGCGGCCGGGCAGGCGCGGCGCGCTGCCGTCGCGGTTCTTCTGCGGCAGGACGACCTGCATGAGCCCGATGCCCGCCGCGCCGATGTCGGCCGCGGTGTACACGCCGAGCACACCAGTCGCCGTCGCGGCCTGTGTCGTGTCTATCGACAGGATTCGCGCATGCGGATGCGGCGAGCGCACGAACACCGCATGCACCGCACCCGGCAGCACCAGGTCGTCAATGAAACGGCCGGCGCCGGTCAGCAGCGCCTGGTCCTCCAGCCGCAGCACCGGCTGGCCGATGCGCAGCTGGCCGGAGGTCAGGGAGAGTTCGGTGGCTATCGGAACTTCTCCGCACAGGCCGCGATCTTCGCGTTGGTCGGCTGCTCGAGGCAGGCGCGCGCATCCTCGTTCGCGCGCGAACGGCGTCGCGGCGCGTCCGCCGCCGGCGCCATGGCGGGCTTCGCTTCGGCCACTGGGGCGGGGGCGGGCGCAGCGGCAGGGGCAGGTGCAGCAGCAGGCGTGGGCGCGACAGCCGCCGGAGCGGCTGGAGCAGCGGGGGCGGCCGCAGGCGTGACAGGGGCCGCTGCAATCGGCGCAGGGGCGGCCGGGGCCGGCGCGACAGGCTTGGGTGCCGCGACCTTCTTCGGCGGCGGAGGTGGGGGCGGCGGCTCGTTCAGGAACGTGTCCCAGGCAAAATAGCCCGCGCCCGCGAGTACCACCACGGCACCCACGGCCATCAGGACTGTCCGGCGTTCGAGCTTCGGCATTTCGATTTTCGGCAGGGCGATCGCCATTCTTGTTTCCTCCCTCTCAGGTTGGGCGGGTCAGGCGGAGCGCAGCAAGGCGGATACGTCCGCCCCCGCCTTCAGGTCTTGCGGGCGCTTCGCGTGGCGGAACACGCGCGCGCCGGGACCGAGCAACAGCTTCGCATGATTTCCCTCGACCTTCACAAGGCTTCCTTCACGAATGCCGAGCACCGCCACGCGTGGGTTCATCTCGAGGAACTCGACGATACGGTCGTCGCGCGACTCGCCGCCGTGCCCCTTGAGCTTCTTCTCGGTGTAATGCGGATTGACTTGGAAAGGCACCAGGTTCAGCGCGCCAAACCCCTGCGGGTCGATCACAGGCATGTCGTTGGTGGTGCGGATGGTCGGGCAGGCAAAATTCGCCCCCGCGCTCCAGCCCATGTAGGGCATCCCCGCCTTGACCCGCGAGCGGATGGGCGCGAGCCAGCGGCGCGCGCGCGTCTCGGCAAGCAGCCGGAACGTGTTGCCGCCGCCGACCACCACGGCATCGAACTTCGGCAACGCCCCGGGGGTCGTCTTGTGCGCGCCGGTGACCACGTACCCCATCTGCGCGAAGCGCTTCCTTGCCATCGCCACATAGGCGTCGAAGGTGATTGTGACCGCGGCAAAGGGGACGAACAGGATCTTTTTCGGACCTTCACCGACGAGTTCGCGGACCAGCGGTTCGACATGGTCCAGCCAGCCGCCGCCGGCGTTGCGGGAATTCGACAGGAGGAGGAGCTTTTGCATCCTCCCATCTTACTAGCACCTAATAGTGCGGCGGAATCTCGTCTCGCAGGCTGCGGGGTTCGGCCCCCGGGGACGAGGCTTCCACCTGGTCGCGCAGGGCCCGTAGCTCCCGTTCCAGCCGGTCGATGTGCTGCTGCTGCCGGTAGACGGTGTTGTTCAGCGCGTCCAGCAGGTCCTCGGACAGCACGAGCTTGGCCTCGATCTCGGCAAGGCGGGCCTCCGCTTCGGCGCTCACATGCTGCGCCGGTACTGTCCGCCGACCTCGAACAGCGCGTGAGTGATCTGCCCGAGCGAACAGACGCGCACCGCGTCCACCAGCACCGCGAAGACGTTCTCGTTCGCGATGACGGCCTGCTTCAGGCGTTCGAGCATCGGGCCGGACGCCTTCGCGTGCTTCGCGTGGAACTCGCGCAGGCGCTTCAGCTGCGACTGCTTTTCGTCGTCCGTGGACCGGATCAGCTCGATGCGTTGCGGGGTGTCCTCCGCATGCGGGTTGCGGAAGGTGTTCACGCCGATGATGGGGTAGGAGCCGTCGTGCTTCCTGTGCTCATAGACCATCGACTCCTCCTGGATCTTGCCGCGCTGGTAGCCGGTCTCCATCGCACCGAGCACGCCGCCGCGGGCGGAGATCGCCTCGAACTCCTTCAGCACGGCCTCCTCCACGAGGTCGGTCAGCTCGTCGATGATGAAGGCCCCCTGGTTGGGGTTCTCGTTCTTCGCGAGGCCCCATTCGCGGTTGATGATCATCTGGATGGCCATCGCGCGGCGCACGGAGTCCTCGGTAGGCGTGGTGATCGCCTCGTCATAGGCGTTGGTGTGCAGCGAATTGGTGTTGTCGTAGGTCGACACCAGCGCCTGCAGCGTCGTGCGGATGTCGTTGAACGAGATCTCCTGCGCGTGAAGTGAGCGCCCGGACGTCTGCGAATGGAACTTGAGTTTCTGCGAACGCTCGTTCGCGCCATAGCGGTTCTTCATGGCCACGGCCCAGATGCGCCGCGCCACGCGGCCGATGACCGTGTATTCCGGATCCATGCCGTAGGAGAAGAAGAACGACAGGTTCGGCGCGAAGTCGTCGATGTGCATGCCGCGCGCAAGGTAGGTCTCGACGAACGTGAAGCCGTTGGAGAGCGTGAACGCGAGCTGGCTGATCGGGTTCGCCCCGGCCTCGGCGATGTGGTATCCCGAGATCGACACCGAGTAGAAGTTACGCACCTGGTGGTGCACGAAATACTCCTGGATGTCGCCCATGACCTTGAGCGAGAACTCGGTCGAGAAGATGCAGGTGTTCTGGCCCTGGTCCTCCTTGAGGATGTCGGCCTGCACGGTGCCGCGCACCGTGGCCAGCGTCCACTCGCGGATCTTCCCGTGCTCGTCCTCGGTGGGGTCGCGCCCGTTGTCCTTCCTGAACTTGTCGACCTGCTGGTCGATTGCGGTGTTGAAGAACATCGCGAGGATGGTGGGCGCGGGACCGTTGATCGTCATCGACACCGAGGTGTTCGGGTCGGTCAGGTCGAAACCCGAGTACAGCACCTTCATGTCTTCCAGCGTGGCGATCGACACGCCGGAGTTGCCGACCTTGCCGTAGATGTCGGGCCGCTCGTCGGGCTCGAAGCCGTACAGGGTCACCGAATCGAAGGCCGTGGACAATCGTTTCGCCGGCATGTCCTTCGACAGCAAATGGAAGCGCTTGTTGGTGCGGAACGGGTCGCCCTCGCCCGCGAACATTCGCGTCGGGTCCTCGTTCTCGCGCTTGAACGCGAACACGCCCGAAGTGAACGGAAACGACCCCGGCACGTTCTCTCGCATCTGCCAACGCAGGATCTCGCCCTGGTCCTGGTACTTCGGCAGCGCGACCTTGGGCACCTGGGTTCCGGACAGTGACGTGGAGGTGAGCTTGGTGCGAAGCTCCTTATCGCGGATCTTCACGACGTACTCTTCGCCCGAATAGGCCTTGAGGGTGTCCGGCCACATATCGAGCAGCTTCTTGGAGCGGGCATCGAGCATACGGTCACGCTCGTCGATCAGGGCGTCGATCGCCGCGTTGACCTTGCCCCCGAGCATGGCCCTGGTGCCGGCGAGCTGCTGGCGCTCGCGCGCGATGCGCGCCTGCTCTTCGGCGTGCGCAAGGTAGCCGCGCACGCATTCGGCGATCTCGGCGAGATACCTCGAACGCTGCGCGGGAATCACCACGTTCACGCCCGAGGCGGTCTTGCCGGCCACCTTCGGCAGCTTGCCGGCGGAGGGCTTGAGGCCGAATCCGGAGAGTTTCTCCACCAGCCCCTGGTACAGCGCCGTCACGCCGTCGTCGTTGAAGCGCGAGGCGATCGTGCCATAGACCGGCATTGTGTCGGGCGACTGCGTGAAGGCCTCTCGGTTCCTCTGGACCTGTTTCCTGACGTCCCGCAGCGCGTCCTCGGCGCCCTTGCGGTCGAACTTGTTGATCGCGACGAAGTCGGCAAAGTCGAGCATGTCGATCTTCTCGAGCTGGCTCGCGGCACCGAACTCCGGCGTCATCACGTAAAGCGAGGCATTGACATGCGGCACGATGGCCGCGTCGCCCTGGCCGATGCCGGAAGTCTCGACGATCACGAGGTCGAACCCCGCCACGCGGCACGCGGCGATCACATCCGGCAGGCAGACGGCGATCTCGGCGCCCGAAGCGCGCGTCGCAAGGGAGCGCATGTAGACGTTGGCCGACTGGATCGCGTTCATGCGGATGCGATCTCCCAACAGCGCCCCGCCGGTCTTCCTGCGCGAGGGGTCGACCGCGATCACGGCGATCTTCAGCTTGTCGTCCTGGTCGAGGCGGAAACGCCGCACGATCTCGTCGGTGATCGAGGACTTGCCGGCGCCGCCGGTACCCGTGATGCCGAGCGCCGGGACGGCCGTCGCGGCGGCGTCCTTCGCGAGGGCGTCCCTGAGCTTCGCGTCCAGCGTGCCGGCCTCGATCGCGGTGATCATCTGCGACAGGGCGCGCCGGTCGCCCGACTTGACGGCCGCGAGGTCCTTCGGGGCGTGCTGCGCGGTATCGAAGTCGCAGCGCGCAAGCATGTCGTTGATCATGCCCTGCAGGCCCATCTTCTGGCCGTCCTCGGGCGAGTAGATGCGCTCCACGCCGTAGGCCTGCAACTCGGCGATCTCCTCGGCCACGATCACGCCGCCGCCGCCGCCGAACACCCTGATGCGCTCGCCGCCGCGCGCCTTCAGCAGGTCGATCATGTACTTGAAGTATTCGATGTGCCCGCCCTGGTAGGACGACACCGCCAGGCCCTGCACGTCCTCCTGCAGCGCGGCGGTCACGACCTCGTCCACCGAGCGGTTGTGCCCCAGGTGGATCACCTCCACGCCCGAGGCCTGCAGGATGCGCCGCATGATGTTGATCGACGCGTCGTGGCCGTCGAAGAGGCTGGCCGCGGTGACGAAGCGGATCTTGTGCTTCGCCTTGTAGACGAGGTTCTTCGAGTCGCTGAGGTTGGTCATGGCAGGCCCCGTGGGAACAGGTAGGTGCGCCGGAAAGCCGCAAGTCTAGCGCGGGGCGGCTCCGGGCCCGCTGGAATGCTAGTTGACGTTTACGTCAACGTCAATAACCCTCGCCCGCTAATCCCTGTAGGACGGGTCCTTCGTGTCGACGATCCTCTGCATCGCGGCAAAGACATCCTCGCAGACGCGCTTCTCCCCCGGCCCGGATTCGCGCACGGTCTGCTCGAACACCTTCGAATCGATCGGCTGCAGCGGTCCCGCCGACGACGAGGCGATCTGGATGTCGCAGGCGCGCTGCAGCGTCCACAGCATCATGAACGCCTCCGGCAGCGTCGGCCCCCAGGACAGCAGCCCGTGGTTGCGCAGGATCACCGCGCGCTTCGCGCCGATGTCGCGCACCATGCGCTCCCGCTCGGCGGGCTCGACGGTAATGCCCTCGAAATCGTGGTACGCGACGCCGCCGTGCAGTTGCGCGGCGTAGAAGTTGGTCGGCGACAGGCCGTCCTTCAGGCAGGCCACGGCCATGCCGGTGGTGGTGTGCGTGTGCATCACGCAGTGCGCCTCGGGGATCGCGCCGTGGATCGCGCTGTGCGTGACGAACCCGGCGCGGTTCACCGGCCACTGCGACTCGCGCAGCGGGTTGCCGTCGATGTCGATCAGCACGAGGTTGGAAGCCGTGACCTCGCGGTAATGCAGGCCGAAGGGGTTGATCAGGAACTGCGCCGGCTCGCCCCCGGCCGCGCCGGGCACCCGCAGCGTGATGTGGTTGAAGATCATCTCGACCCAGCCGAGGTGCTCGAAGATGCGGTAGCAGGCCGCGAGCTGAACGCGGGCCTTCCACTCCGCTTCGCCGACCGGGAATTCGGCGGATTTCCTTGCGGCGCCGCCCTGCAGGTAGATCGTCATTGCATATCCTCGTTTGTCCCGCCGTGCTGCGGTGCAGTCTAGCGCTAAGCCCCGGCGCAAGCCAGAATCCGCCCCACAACTACAAAACTGGAGGAGACAAGGATGAAGCGCTTGTTATTTTCGCTCGCGGCGGCCCTGCTGGCCCTGCCGGCCGCGGCCCAGCCTTACCCGGCGAAGCCGATCCGGCTGGTCGTGCCCTTCCCGGCCGGCGGCGCGGCCGACATCGCGGCGCGCATCGTCACCAAGCCGCTTTCCGAAGTGCTCGGCCAGGCGATCATCGTCGACAACAAGGGCGGCGCGGACGGCGCGATCGCCGGGCTGGATGTCATGAAGGCCGCGCCTGACGGCTACACGCTGCTGTTCGCGACGAACACCGGGCTGTGCGCGGCACCCACGCTGCGCAAGACCCCGCCCTACGACCCGGTGGCGGACTTCACGCCGGTTTCGCAGGTGGGCAAGTTCGGGTTTTTCCTGTTCACGCATTCGAGCGTGCCGGCGAAGTCGGTCAAGGAACTCCTCGACTACATCCGCGCCAACCCCGGCAAGCTGAACTACGGCACCGGCAACAGCACGAGCATCGTGACCACGGCGCAGCTCGCCATGCTCGAGAAGCTCAACGTCATGCATATCCCCTACAAGGGCGATGCGCCGCTGTCGAACGACCTCGTCGCCGGTCGCGTGCAGATGGCGATCGGCACACCGGGCACCGCGATCCAGCATGCGAAGGACGGCAAGCTCCGGGTGCTGGCGACGCTGCTGCCCACGCGCAGCCCGCTCGCGCCCGACGCCCCGACTATGGCCGAGGCCGGCGTGCCGAACCTGTCGATCGTGTCGTGGGGCGGACTGTTCGGGCCGGCGAAGCTGCCGAAGGACGTCGTCGACCGCGTAGCCAGGGCGACCGCCACGGTGCTCGCGCGCCGCGACGTTCTCGACCAACTTGATCGTCTCGCCTTCGAAGGCAAGAGCTCGACGCCCGAGGAGCTGGGCGCCTTCCTGAAAGAGCAGCTCGAAGTCTGGCGAAAGACGGTGAAGGACGTCGGGATCGTGCCGGACTAGGTGAAGTTGAAGATTTTTTCGGAGTTCTTCCCGCGCACGCGCTCGCGCACGCCGTGCGGCAGGCGGTCCACGCGCGCCAGGCACCCGATCGGGTCGCCGATGGTGTGCGGGTAGTCCGAGCCGTACAGCACGTTCTCCGAGCCGAACACATTCACCGCCATCTGCAGCGCCTCGTCGGTGAACACCACGGAATCGCAGTAGATCCGCCGCGCCACGAGGCTGGGCTTCTCGACGATCTTCGTGCGACAGGCCGGGATGAACTCGAAACACTGGTCGAGCCGCCCGATCAGGTAGGGCAGCGTGCCGCCACCGTGCGAGGCGATGATCTTCAGCTTCTGGTGCCGGTCGAAGAACCCGTCGTAGATCATGCGCGACACGGCCAGCGTGGTGTCGGTCGTGAAGCCGATGGAAGCGGTGAGCTGGAACTGCGACATGTCCATCTCCTTGACCCCGGGCGGGGCGGAGGGGTGGATCAGCACCGGCAGCGCCGCGTCGTCGATCGCTTTCCAGACCTTGGCGAACAGCGGGTCGGTCAGGTGCTTGCCGGAGATGTTGGCGAGCACCATCACGCCGACCGCGCCGGCCTTGCGCGCGCGCTTGAGCTCCTTGATCGCGGCGTCCGGGTACTGCCAGGGGATAGAGCAGAAGAACTGGATGCGGTCGGGCCACTGCTTGTGGGCCTTGGCCATGACGTCGTTCATGATCTGCGCGGCCTGCGTGCTGACTTTCTCGCCGCCCCAGAACACGTTCGGGCACGAGAGCGACGTCACCGCGACATCGATGCCGACGCGGTCCATGTTCTTGATCCTCAGGTCCCAATCGAACATCTCGGGCACGGGCGTCATGAACGGCGCGCCGTCGAGGTGGATCGCGCGCAGGCCGCCGAAGACGGTCTTCATGGTGTACTTGCCGCCGTGCTTTTCCAGCAGCTTGACCCACGCGTTGTCGAGCATATGGGTGTGGACGTCGATAACGGGACTCATGGGGTTCCTTCGTTGGGGATGAACGGGAAAATCAATCGACCTTCAGGCCGGCGGCCTTGACCACCGTGGCCCAGCGTCCGACGTCGGTCCTGATGATCTCGGCGAACTGCTCGGGCGAATTCGGCGCCCACGGCTCCATGCCGAACTTGACCAGCTGCTCCCTGAACTCGGGCGTCGCCTGGAAGCGCTGCATCTCGGCGTTGAGCTTCGCGAGGATGGGCCTGGGCGTGCCGGCTGTGGCGACCACGCCCTGCCAGGCCTGCCAGTCGAAGCCCGCTAGGCTGCGCGCCACCGGGGGGACGCCCGGCATCAGCACCGACTGCACGGCGGCGGACGTCCCCAGCGCCGTGATCTTGCCGGCCTGGATGTTCGGCACCGCGACGGAAAAGTCGAGGAACATCATTTCGGGCTTGCCCGCGATGACGTCGAGCACCGCAAGGGCCGAGCCCTTGTACGGCACGTGCTGCACGTCCATGCCGGTCTCCTTCTTGAAGACCTCCATGAAGAGGTGGTGCGGGCTGCCGCTGCCGGAGGAGGCGTAGTTGAACTTGCCCGGGTTCTTCTTCACCAGGTCGACCAGTTCGGCCACGGATTTCACGCCCAGCTTGGGGGAAGTCACCAGGAAGAAATTGACCGAGCCCACCAGCGACACGGCGGCGAAGTCCTTCACCGGGTCGACCTGCGGCTTGGAATAGATCGCCGGGCTGATGCCGAGCGTCGTGCTGGTGGCCATCAGGAGCGTGTAGCCGTCGCCGGGCGCCTTGGCGACCAGCTCCGCGCCGACCAGCGTGCCGGCCCCCGCGCGGTTCTCGACGATGACGGGTTGCTTCAGTGCCGTCGACAGGCGCTCGCCGATCACGCGCGCCAGCACGTCCGTCAGCGCGCCGGGCGGGTAAGGCACGACGAAACGGATCGGGCGGTTCGGGTACGACGCGGCCGGGTCCTGCGCAAGGGCACCGGTGGCGCAGGCGGCAAGCGCGATCAGCGCTGCGATGATCCTGGTCATTTTCATGTCTCCTCCTGGACGCTTCTGTGAGCGGCCGCCAAGGCTAGTCGGTGCGGCTGCTAAAATCAATTTCCGCCTGCCCAGTTTCACATTCCCCGCCTTGTCCCACCGCATCGTCTACCTGCAGCGTGCCACTTTCGACGACACCGTCAACCTGCGGCGCCCGGCCTTCGGGCACGAGTGGATAGAGCACCCTTTTACGCCGGTCGAACTGATGGCCGAGCGCCTCGCGGGCGCGACGATAGCGATCACCAACAAGCTGCGGCTGCCGGGCGAGGTGATCCGGTCGGTCCCGACCCTGCGACTGGTGGCCATCGCCGCCACCGGGCACGACAGCGTGGACATCGACGCCTGCCGCGAGCGCGGCATCGCGGTCACCAACGTGCGGCGGTATTCGCAACACAGCGTCGCCGAGCACACGCTGATGCTGATGCTGGCCGCCAGCCGCCACCTCAAGGACTACGCCACGCGCACGGCACTGGGCGCCTGGAACCAGTCGCAGCGCTTCTACCTCGAAGGGCCGGCGATCGGCGACCTGCACGGCAAGACGCTTTCGATAGTCGGCCGCGGTGCGCTGGGCACCGCCGTGGCGCGGCTCGCCGGGGCCTTCGGCATGAAGGTCCTGTGGGCCGACAGGAAAGGGGCCGCCTCGGCCCGCGAGGGATACACGCCATTCGTGGAAGCGCTGGCCGCCGCCGATTTCGTCTCGCTGCATTGCCCGTACACGCCGGAGAACCACCACCTCATCGGCGAGGTGGAACTGCGCGCGATGAAGGAGACCGCCTACCTCGTCAACACCGCGCGCGGCCGGTTGGTCGACGAACCCATGCTGGTCCGGGCGCTGACGGACAAGTGGATCGCCGGCGCGGCGCTCGATGTGCTGTCTGCCGAGCCTCCGGTGGAAGGCAACGTGCTGCTCGACCAGGGGATCGCCAACCTGCTGGTCACGCCGCACGTGGCCTGGGCCTCGAGCGAAGCCCGGCAGGCCCTCGTCGACGAACTGATCGACTGCGTGGAGGCTTTCGTGCAGGGGGCGAAGCTCAACCGGCTGGATTGACCCGTGGACATGGACAATCCCGGCTGGAGACTGCACACGCTGATCTCCATCGGGGGCCGCAAGCGGGTGCCGGGTGGTCGCTCTGGACGGCAGCCCCGCCGCGGTCGAGGATCTCGCCCGACGATACGATCCGATCAAACGTTTTCGCACGCTGGTGGCGCGGCGACCCTAGGCCTCCCCGGCCAGGCTGTCGATGATCGGGCAGGTGCGCTTGCCGCCGGACTCGCATTCGGCGATCAACCCAATCAGGACGCGGCGCACGCGCTGCAGGTCGGCGATGCGCGCCTCGACCAGCGCCAGCTTGCCCGATGCGATCCTTCGGGCGTCGCGGCAGCCCGGTGTGCGCTCCAGCCTCAACAGCTCGCCGACCTCGTCGAGCGAGAACCCGATGTCCTGGGCGCGCTTGATGAACGCGATGCGCGCGATTGCTTCGGGACCGTAGCGGCGCACCCCGCCGCCCGGCCGTGCCGGCTCCCCGACCAGCCCGCGCCGCTGGTAGTACCGGACGGTCTCGACATGCACGCCCGCCGCCTTGGCCAGTCCGCCGATCGTCAATCCACTCATCTTCTCGCCCCTTGACTCCGTAGTGGGGTACGGACTGTAGCATTGGCCTCATGATCACCGCTTCCACCCAAAATCCCCGCCCCCCTTCAGCGACGGCCCCCATCGTCGCCGGGATCGGCGCGGCCCTGGGCGCCTCGGCGTGCTGCGTCGGACCGCTGGTACTGGTCGCCCTTGGCCTGAGCGGCGCGTGGGTGAGCGGCCTGCGGTCCCTGGAGCCGCTCTACCCTCTGTTCCTCACGGGCACCCTCGGCGCGTTCGGCTTCGCGTTCTGGCGCCTGTACGTTGCACCTCGCCGCTGCGCACCGCAGTCAGCCTGCGCCATCGCGCCGGTCCTGCGATGGCAGCGGATCGCGTTCTGGGTCACCCTGATCGCAGCCAAGGCCATCTTGCTGTTCCCGTTCTATGGCCCGCGCCTTCTGGCTTAGCCTTGCGCCTCACCTCAACCCTCACGTGCCCAGACTGCGGCCATGCGAGCACGGAGACGATGCCCACGGACGCGTGCCGGTTTTTCCATGAATGCGCGGGCTGCAGCCGGCTTCTCAAGCCTAGGCCTGGCGACTGCTGTGTATTCTGCAGCTATGGCGACACGCCGTGCCCGCCGGTGCAGGAAAAGAGGGATTGCTGCGGGCCCTGACCTCATGCAATGGTAAGGATTCCGTCCCGGTCCCGACCAACCCATTGGAACCCGGCACCGGCAAGACCGGCGCGCGGATCCACCCTTCACAAGGAGCGACCCATGGTACGACTGGCAGACCTGCCCGAATCCGAACGCGAGAGCCATCTCAACCGGATTGCAACGTTACCGGCCTTCCCGCCCGCCACGCTGCGCGAGGGCCCGGGCCTTGCACACCGGAGGGTGGCGATCGTCACCACGGCCGGGATCCACCTGCGCAGCGACCGGCCATTCGACTCAGGCGGCGGGGGCATCGACTACCGGGTGATCCCGGGCGACGTCGCGCCGGCCGACCTGGTGATGAGTCACGCCTCGGTCAATTTCGACCGGACCGGGTTCCAGTCGGACTGGAACGTAGTCTTCCCGCTCGACCGCTTGAGGGAGTTGGTGCGTGACAAGCTCCTGGGCGCCGTCGCCGCATTCCACTATTCCTTCATGGGCGCGATCCCGCAGGTGGCCCGCTACGAGCCCAAGGCGCGCGAGCTCGCGGCGATGCTGAAGGCGGACAACGTCGACGGGGTGCTCCTCTCACCGGTTTGACCGGTGTGCACGTGCGCCGTGAGCGCACTCGGACATTACCTCGAACAGGAAGGCATCCCGACCGTTTCGGTCAGCCTGATCCGGGAACATAGCGCCGCGCTCGCGCCACCGCGCGCGCTGTGGGTGCCATTCATGCTCGGGCGCCCTTTCGGCGTGCCGAACGACGCTGCGTTCCAGCGCAAGGTCGCCCTCTCGGCCCTCCGGCTGCTGGAGCGCGCGGGCGGGCCGGTGCTGGAGGATTTCCCCGAGGACGCCCCCTACGAGGACCTCGGCGACGTGGCGGACGCGCAGAACTGCCCGGTCAGCTTCCCCCGCATGAAATCCGATGGAACGCTTGGCGAGCGTCTCGCCGACGAGATCGCCCAATTGCAGGCCTGGCACGAAGTCGCTCTCAGGCGCAACGGCCGCACGACGCTCGGGGTCACTGGCATGGCGCCCGCGGGGCTGGGCGACTTCCTGGTTGCGTGGCTGGATGACCAACCACGCCCCGCGTTCGGCGAGGGGCTCGCCCTGCCTGCGGCGCTGAAGCTGGCGGCCGACGAGCTCAAGGCCTTCTACTACGAAGCCAAGGGCGCGCAGCCCGGCCGGCACACCCCCGACGAAGTCCTGCGCTGGTTCTGGCTGGAGACGACCGCCGGTCAGCTCTTGGTTGCGATGCGCGACCACGCGGCGCAGAGCCCAGACCCCGGGTTCAAGGGGATCGCCACGCTCAGCCTGGTACCGCGCGCGGCGCTGCCGCTGCTCGCGGCCTCTTAGATGTATCGGGACTGGTACACGAACTGACAGGAGACCGGCTACAGTATTAGGGTTTTCAAAACAAATCTTGTAGATTTACGGGTACCAACGGCCATCGAACCCGGCTATTCGAACACCTCACCGGGGAGGTAAAATCGAGGCATGACATCGAACGCCATGAACGAGGCCGGCGAGGCCGACGAACCCGCTTCGGCCAAGGAGCCGCGCCTGTGGTGCAACAACGGGTGGACCGCCCGCGTCATCAAGAACGAAGACGATGATGGATGGGCCGTCGAGATGATCAAGGACGGCGAGACCGAGCCGGCCCTGGTCGGCCCGTGGACGATGGGACGCGACAAAAGGAACCCCAAGCCCCTTGATGCCAATGCCTTCAACACGCTGGTCAAGACGGCGTCCGAAGTCCGGTTGCGCCAGGTGCAGCAAAGGCATGCGGCGTACCACCAGAGCTTCACGATGAACGCGCCCGGCGGCAGCCTCAGCATTTCACTGGACATCGTTGCCGACGAAGACGATCCCCATGCGCTGTTGCGGGCGCACGACGCCAATGACGAGCTGCTGGCGCAAGTACGCGTCGGTCCCGGATTCAAGCTGAGCAGGGCCAGTGCCAGCGCATGGATCGAGGACGGGTTTCGCAAACCCGGCTCCGCGGGATAAAAGCCGCAAGCTCATGGCCACCGAACCCGCCAACCGCTCGATCGAATTCTTCGACACCCAGTTCCGCCGCCAGGCGGCCTCCGGGGAGTACGCGCTCAACCCGTTCGAGCAGGCCGTGCTGCCGTTCCTGTCGGGCGGAGTGCTGGACCTGGGCTGCGGGCTGGGCAACCTTTCGATGGCTGCGGCCGCAGGCGGATGCACCGTGGTCGCACTCGACGGCAGTCCCGCCGCGGTCGAGGACCTGGCCAGGCGGGCGGCGGCGTCCGGGTTACCGGTCGAGGCGCGCCACGCCGGCCTGCGCGGTTACCGTCCGGCACAAAGCTTCGATTCGGTGGTCGCCATCGGGCTGGCGATGTTCTTCGCCTGTCCGGATGCCAGGGGGCTGGTGGCGAACATCCGCGCCGCGGTCCGACCGGGCGGCATCGCGGCGGTGAACGTGCTGATCGAAGGCACGACCTTCCTCGGCATGTTCACGCCGGGCGACTACTGCCTGTTCGGCGAGCACGAACTCGAGCAGGCTTTCGCGGGCTGGCGGATCGAATACCTGAAGTTCGACGACTTCCCCGCACCCGGCGATACGACCAAGCGATTCTGCACGCTGGTCGCGCGGAACGTCCGCTAACGGGTTACTGCAGCTTGTACCCCGCGTGGCACGCCACGCAGGTCTGCGTGGTCTTCGCCAGCGCAGCCAGCGCCGGCTTCAGGTCGTTGGTCGCCGATGCGTTCTGGGCCTCGATGGCGAACTGGCTGGCGCTGCGATGCATCGCCGTGCCGGCGTCCTGCATCCCCTTGGGCATGAATTTCGCAACGTCGTGCGCGCCGTGCAGCTTGAGCGAGCTCATCCCTAGCCGCTGCTCGGCGATCCTGCCCGCTTCGTCGAACGCCCCCTTCGATAGCGCGCCCTGGATTTCCGCCACGGCCAGCAGGTGGTCGCGCATGTTCGCCAGCGTGTGCTCGCGCATTTGCGCCGGGAACCTGACCGGCACGCGGCCGTCCCGGGCGGCGGGCGCCGGCTTCGCGGCCGCCTTGTGGTCATGCGACGGGTCGTGCTGGTGCTGGGCGTAGGCCAGTGCCCCGGCACCGGACAGCCCGAAGCCGGCGGCAACGAGCACAAGCAATCTGCGGACATGCATGGGTCAACTCCCTGAGGCGGTGGCCGGCATGCTACCCGCGCGCCGGCGGATGAGATAGTACGCAGCAGGGATCACGAACATCGACAGGAGCGGCGCGGTGATCATCCCGCCGATCATAGGCGCGGCGATCCGCTGCATGACCTCTGCGCCGGTGCCCATCGACCACATCAGCGGCGCAAGCCCGCCGAGGATCACCGCCACCGTCATCGCCTTGGGCCGCACGCGCTGCACGGCGCCCTCGTCGATCGCCGCGCGCAGCTCCGCATCCGTGGCCGGCGCGTGCTTGTCGATCGCGTGCCGCAGGTACACGAGCATCACCACGCCGAACTCGGCCGCGAGGCCGGCCAGCGCAATGAACCCGACCGCGCCCGCCACCGACAGGTTGTGCCCCAGCAGCCAGATCAGCCAGAAGCCGCCGACCAGCGCGAACGGCAGCGTGAGCATGATCAGCAGCGCCTCCCCGACGCTCGAGAATGCGAGGTACAACAGCACGAGGATGATCAGCAGCGTGAAAGGGACGACCACCGCGAGCCGCGCCCGGGCGCGTTCGAGGAACTCGAACTGCCCCGACCACGCCACCGAGACGCCCGGGGCGAGCTTCACCTTCTGCGCCACCGCGGCGCGCGCGTCGTTCACCACCGAGACCAGGTCGCGGCCGCGGATGTCGACGTAGATCCAGCCGGCCAGGCGCGCGTTCTCCGAGCGCAGCATCGGCGGGCCGTCGGCCAGCGTGACGGTCGCCACCGCCGACAGCGGGATCTGCGCGCCGCGTTCGGTGACGACCACAAGGTTGCGAAGCTTCTCCACCGAATCGCGCAGCTCGCGCGGGTAGCGCACGTTGATCGGGAAGCGCCGGCGGCCCTCGATGGTCTCGCCGATGTTCTCGCCGCCGATGCCCGCCGAAACGATGGAGTGCACGTCCGCGACGTTCATTCCGTAGCGCGCCGCGGCGTCGCGGTCCACGTTGATCTCGACGTACCGCCCGCCGGCGACGCGCTCGGCCAGCGCCGAGCTGACGCCGGGCACGTCCTTCACGACACGCTCTATTTCGCCCGAGATCCGGTCGATCTCGGCGAGGTCGGCCCCCGACACCTTGATGCCCAGCGGGCTCTTGATGCCGGTGGCGAGCATGTCGATGCGGTTGCGGATCGGCGGCACCCAGATGTTCGACAAGCCCGGGATGCGCACGATGCGGTCCAGTTCCTCGACGAGCTTCTCGGGCGTCATGCCGGCGCGCCACTCGGACTTCGGTTTGAACTGGATCGTGGTCTCGACCATCTCCATCGGGGCAGGGTCGGTCGCCGATTCCGCGCGGCCGATCTTGCCGAACACGCTCTTCACCTCCGGCACCTGCCGGATCAGCTTGTCGGTCTGCTGCAGGATCTCGGCCGCCTTTCCGGCCGACAGGCCCGGCAGCGCCGAGGGCATGTACAGCAGGTCGCCCTCGTCCATCGGCGGCATGAACTCCCCGCCGATGTTCAGCACCGGGATCGCGGTCGCGGCGAGCGCCACCAGCGCGATCGCGATCGTCGCCTTGGGCCAGGCGAGCACGGCGGCGAGCATCGGGCGGTAGACGGCGATCAGCGCCCGGTTGAGCGGATTTTTCCTTTCTTCAGGAATCCGGCCGCGGATGAGGTATCCCATCAGCACCGGGATCAGCGTCACCGCGAGGATCGCGGAGGCGCCCATCGCGTAGGTCTTGGTGTAGGCGAGCGGCGCGAAGAGCCGTCCCTCCTGAGCCTCCAGCGCGAACACCGGGACAAACGACAGCGTGATCACCAGGAGCGAAAAGAACAACGCCGGGCCGACTTCGACCGCGGCCTCGGTGACCAGCCGCCAGCGTTCCTCGCCTTCGGCCGCGACCCCTTCGAGCTTCTTGTGCGCGTTCTCGATCATCACGACCGCGGCATCGACCATTGCGCCGATGGCGATCGCGATGCCGCCCAACGACATGATGTTGGCGTTGAC
Organism: Burkholderiales bacterium; assembly: GCA_965279075.1. Taxonomy (GTDB): domain Bacteria; phylum Pseudomonadota; class Gammaproteobacteria; order Burkholderiales; family SG8-39; genus SZAS-79. The sequence goes on from CBDIHI010000009.1 coordinate 113,434, forward strand.
GCCCTGGTAATGCATCACGATGAAGGCCGCGAGGATCCCCAGCGGCAGCGACACGATGGCCACCAGCGCCGAGCGTGCATGGAACAGGAACACGAGGCACACCAGCGCAACCACCGCGAACTCCTCGAGAAGCTTGTCGCGCAGGTGCGCGACCGCGCGGTCGATCAGGCTGGAGCGGTCGTAGGTCTCGACGATCTCGACCCCCGGCGGGAGGCTGCCCTTGAGCGAGGCGAGCTTCACCTTAACCGCGGCGATGGTCTCCTGCGCGTTCTTGCCCGAGCGCATGACGATGACGCCGCCGGCCACCTCGCCTTCGCCGTCGAGCTCCGAGATGCCGCGCCGCATCTCAGGCCCGATCTGGATGCGCGCAACGTCGCCGAGCTTCACCGGGATCCCGCCATCGGACGCCGACAGCGGGATCGCCCGGAAGTCGTCGAGCGTCTTCAGGTAGCCGCTCGCGCGCACCATGTATTCGGCCTCGCCGAGCTCGAGTACCGATCCCCCGGTCTCGCGGTTGGCTTTCTGGATCGCATCGATCACGCGCGTGTGGGGAATACCGTAGGCGCGCAGCTTGTCGGGAAACAGCACGACCTGATACTGGCGGACCATGCCCCCTATCGAGGCGACCTCGGCCACGTTGGGCACGGTCTTCAGTTCGTATTTCAGGAACCAGTCCTGCAGCGCCCGCAACTCCCCGAGGTCGTTGCGGCCGCTGCGGTCGACCAGCGCGTACTGGTAGATCCAGCCCACGCCGGTCGCGTCGGGCCCGAGCGCGGGCTTCGCCGATTCCGGAAGACGGGACTGCACCTGCGAGAGGTACTCCAGCACGCGCGAGCGCGCCCAGTACGGGTCGGTGCCGTCCTCGAACAGGACGTAGACGAAGGAGTCGCCGAAGAACGAATAACCGCGCACCGCCTTCGCCCCCGGCACCGAGACCATCGTCGTCGTGAGCGGGTAGGTCACCTGGTCCTCGACGATGCGCGGCGCCTGCCCGGGAAACGGCGTGCGGATGATGACCTGCACGTCGGAGAGGTCCGGCAGCGCGTCGAGCGGCGCGCGCATCGCCGCCCACAGGCCCCAGCCTGCGAGGAGCCCCGTGGCCAGCAGCACCAGGAACCGGTTGCCGACCGACCAGCGAATCAGTCCCGCGATCATGGCTTCGCCTTGCGCATCACCCGCTCGATCACGAAGTCCCCGTCCTTGTTCGGCAGCCCGCGCATCTCGAACTCGACGACGTCGTCCTTTTTCAGGCCTTCGAGGATCTTCCTGTCACTGACCGCGAACCCCATCTGCATGACCGGCCACTTCATCGAGGGGATCGGGTCGTGCTTGAGTTCGAGGTAGCCGTCCGGCGCACTGACGCCGGTGACGACGCCGGTGCCCTTGTGCAGCGCGCCGGGCTTCGGCGCAGCCGGCGACGCCGGGGCCTCCATGCGCGCGAGCCCGGACTTCAGGCTCGCTTCCGAGTCGAGCAGGAACTGCCCGGAGAGCACCACCTTGTCGCCGGGCTTCAGGCCCTTGCGGACCTCGCTCGCGCCACCGGTCTCGATACCGGGTTCGATCTCCTGCTGCCGATACTTGCCGTCGCCCTCGGCCAGGATCACCAGGCTGCGCTCGCCGGTGCGGATCACCGCCTCGCTCGGCACGAGCAAGACCTGCTGCGCCGCGCCGCCCGACAGGGACAGCGTGGCGAACATGCCAGGCTTCAGCTTCGCGCCGGGGTTGGCCAGCTCGACACGCGCGCGCACGGTGCGGGTCGCCATGTTCACGTCCGGCAGGATCGCGCCTACCCGGCCCGCGAACACCTGGCCGGCGAAAGCGGGCACGCGCGCTTCGACCCTGCTGCCGGGAACGAGGATTCCGGCCTGCGCTTCCGGCACCTCCGCATTCACCCACACGGTCGACAGGTCGACGATGCGGAACAGCGTCGCGCCGGGCATGATCGTCATGCCTTCGCGCACGCCGAGCTCGGCGACGATGCCGGAAATCGGCGAGTGCAGCGTGAATCGGGCCAGCACCTTGCCTTCGCGCTCGACCTGGGCGATGTCTTCCGCGCCCATGCCGAGCAGCACCAGCCGCTGCCGGGCCGCTTCGGCCAGCGGCTTTGCGTCCGGCGAAGCCTGCCGCCTGAGCAGCAGGTATTCCTCCTGCGCGCCCGCCCAGTCCGGGTAGAAGATTTCCACCAGCGGCGCGCCTTTCGCCACCGGGTCGAGAGGCGCGCGGGCGTGGAGCTTCTCGACGAAACCCGCGCTCCTCGACTGCACGACGACGACGGCGCGCTCGTTCCATCCGACGGTGCCCACGGCCTCCATTTTCGGCTGCAGCGAGCCGAGCTTCGCCTCGGCGGTGCGCACGCCGAGGTTCTGTACCACCTGCGGGCTGATCTTCACCGTACCCTCGCCGCCAGCGGCATCCCCCGCCTCGTCCGCGAACTTGGGCACCAGCTGCATGTCCATGAAAGGCGACTTGCCGGGCTTGTCGAAGCCGTGCTGCGGCACCATCGGGTCGTACCAGTAGAGGACCTTGCGACCGGCAGCAGGGTCGCTCGCGGTCGCGGCGGGCGCTTCCTTCGACGCCATCGACCCGTGCAGGGCATAGCGGTAGCCGCCATATCCGGCGAGCGAGGCTGCTATGGCCGCCGTCGCAATGACCAGTGGGAGTTTCATGAGGTCCCCTCCGCCGGGGTCAGGTAGTTGAGTCCGGCCCACGCGCGCGCGCGCTCGGCCTCGCTTCGCAGCCGGGCAAGTTCGGTTTCGGTCAGGGCACGTTCCGCCTCCAGGACTGCGGCCAGCTCCCCGCGCCCGCCCTGGTAGGCGGCGAGCGCGGCCGCCCTGCGCTCGCGCGCGAGCGGCAGCAGCACGTTCGCGAACCTGTCCACGCGCTTCTGCGCGGTGTCCCAATCGGCCAGCAGGTTCTTCACTTCGGCCTCGTGCATGCGGCGCGCCTCCTCGCGCAGGGCGCGCGCCTGCTCGACTTCCGCCAGTTTCGACGCCACATCCCGCTCCTGCCGCCTTTCCTTCGCGAAGGGCAGGTCGATCGCGACGACGACGCTGAGCATGTTGTCGAAGTTCGGCCCGCGCTGCGCGTAACCGACTTCGAGGCTCCAGTCGCGCTCGCGGGTGCTTTTCGCCAGTGCCACCTCGGCCTGCGCCAGCGACTCGCGCTCGTCGTAGACGCGCAGCGTCGGGTGCTCGGACAGCGTGGCTACGAGGTGATCCGGGGCATGCGCGAAGCGGGTCGTGTCCGGCGGCGGCGCAAGCGCCCGGCCGGCCTCCGTGCCGATCCAAGCGGCGAGCGCATTGCGCGCCTTGGCAACCGCGCGCTCCTGCTCGATCACGCGGTCGTTCGCCTGCTCCAGGGCCGTGCGGAGCGCGTACCCGTCCGCCGCCGTCTGCCGGCCGCGGGCCACGCCCGAGGGCGCGGCATCGCTTTGCAACCGGAACTGCTCGGCGAGTCGCAGCAGCACGCCCCTGGACTGCTCCGCATACCAGGCATCGAGCCATGCGAGTGCGATGTCGCGCTGGACCAGCGCGCGCTGGGCCGCGAGACTCGCCCCTTCGAAATCCCGCTGGCGCGAGGCGCGCTCGTTGCGGGCAGCGCGCTTGGCGTCGCTCGGGAACTCCTGCATCAGCCCTATCGTGCGCTGGGTCATGAAGTCCTGGTCGTAGCGGAACCGGTTGGTCCCGTTGACCGGGAGGTTCTCGAGGCCGAGCTTCAGGCGGGGGTCGGGCAGTTCCCCGGCGCGTCCTACCTGGTGGCCGGCCGAAGCCATGGCGAAGCGTTGGGCGGCAAGCCGCGGGGCCTGCGCCTCGCCCGAGCGCAAGGCGTCGGCGAGGGACAGCGCCTGCGCTGAAGCCTGGAAGGAGGCGAGCAGCGCGGCACACGCGAACAGCATGGGACTACGGTTCATGTTGATCTCCTGGGAACGACCGCACGCAGCGACACGCTGAGCGCGCAACGCTCAGGAAATCAGACCTGGAACGACTGGAGCAGGATCCGTCGCGGGGGACCGGTGGCGGGCGCGTTGTCCGTCACGAATACCGGGCTTGCCGACGGCAGTGCCTCGATCGGCGCCGCGAGGGTCAGGACGGGTGCCGGAGGCATCGCGGGAACATCCGTGGCGACCTTCTGCACCGCCTGCCGGTCCGCGAGGCAATGCGTGAGGCAGGCGCCACCGAAACCTGACTCGTGGCAGGGCGCCACTTCGGCCGCCGCGAGCACGGCCCGGTCGGGAGTAATTTCCATCCAGTCGCAGGCGATCGACGCCATCACGCCCTGCGCGAAAAGCATCATCGCGAGGACGAGGCGGGCGGTCGAAAGCCGGTGTTGGCGGGTCAGCATGAAGCATTCTATGTCGTATGTCCGGGATCTGTCAGTAGGACCGGCGCACCCGGCGCGCCTCTAACGATCAGTTCTTTTCTTTCGGGTGGCTGTGGAGTTTCTTGTCCACGGGTTCTTTTTTCGTATCGGACTTGGTCGAGGGCTTGATTCCATGCCGCTCTTCCAAGTGGCTGTGCTTCTTGCTCGGCTGGTTTGCCTTGGGAGTTTCGGCGGCGAGCTTGTCCTGCGCGAATGCCGGAGCGGCAAGAGCGACGGCGAACAGTACGGCTGCAAGCAGAGTGCGTTTCATGAGAGTCTCCATTGGAAGCGTTGGGCAGACGAATTACTGCGCATCAGCGCACACACGAAAATAGCCGTAATGCGACGACCCGATTTGACCTGGATCAACCGGCCGACGATTCGAGCGACAGGTGCGGCAAATGCCCCATATCGGAGCGCTAGTTCCCAGGGTATTTGCGTAGAAACGCGATGCTCGCCGACGGAATTATCGCCCACTGCAAGAGAGGCGCAATACCGATGCCGAAAAGCATCGGCATGGCCGGCGCATAGGACCAGTTGCCGGCCCCGTAGACATTCCACCACTCGCTGAACGCGGTATAAGCCAATCCGGAAAGCAGCACGACCATGCCACCGGAAAAAGGCCGCGTCCGCGGCCAGTCAGCGCGGCGCGTCGCGATCAGCCCGATGGCAAAGCAGGTCACGGAGATCAGTACGTCCCCGGCCGTGCAGTGAATAATCGCGAAGACGATCTCGCGGGGTGTGCCGCTGGAATAGATGGTGTAGAGGGGGGTCTGCGCGCCCTCCCACGCAAGATTCAGGACCAAGGCGAATGCGGCCCACCGCGCCAGGTTCCATGCGCCGGCGTAGCGCGGGGACGCCCGCTTTTCGTCAGGTTGTCCGGTCATTGGTCTCTCCTTGGCATGTGGAACGATGGAAACCGGCAGGCTCACGGCAACTTCACCCGCTTGAGCCGCAGCGCGTTGGTCACCACCGAGACGGAGGACAGGCTCATTGCGGCGGCCGCAATCATGGGGCTGAGCAGCCAGCCGAACGCGGGATAAAACACGCCCGCCGCAACCGGGATCCCGATCGCGTTGTACCCGAAGGCGAACGCCAGGTTCTGACGGATGTTCCTCATCGTGGCCCGCGACAGGAGGGCCGCGCGGGCGATGCCCCGCAGGTCCCCCTTCACCAGAGTCACGCCGGCGCTCTCCATGGCGACGTCGGTGCCGGTCCCCATGGCGATGCCTACGTCGGCCTGGGCCAGCGCAGGCGCGTCGTTGATGCCGTCGCCGGCCATCGCGACTTTGCGGCCCTCGGACTGCAGGCGCTTAACGTGCCCCGCCTTGTCGGCCGGCATGACCTCGCCGATCGCCTCGTCGATGCCGAGTTGCCTCGCGACGACTTCGGCTGTGAGGCGCGAATCGCCGGTGAGCATCACGACGCGCACGCCGAGCTGCTTCAGCGCAGCAATGGCTTCGGGCGTGCTCGGCTTGACCGGGTCGGCGACGCCCACCAGCCCGCACGCCTTCCCGTCGATGGCGAAGCACACCACCGTCTTCGCCGCGGCCCTCCAGTCGTCCGCCTGCACGGACCACCGGCCGGTCGCGACGCCTTCCTTCTCGAGGAAGGCGAGGCTGCCGACCAGGACATTGCGTCCCTCCACGACGGCCCGCACGCCGAGGCCGTTTACCGCCTCGAAGGACTGCGCGGCGCGCGGCGGCGCACCGCGCTCCCGAGCCCCGGAAACGATCGCGTGCGCTATCGGGTGCTCCGAGAGCTGCTCGACGCTGGCCACCAGCGCCAGCGCCTCCTTGCCGTCGATGCCGTCCGCGGCAAAGTCGGTCAGGGTGGGCCTGCCGAGCGTGAGGGTCCCGGTCTTGTCGACCACCACGACGTCGACCTGGCGCATGCGCTCGATCGCCTCGGCGTTGCGAAACAGGATCCCGGACAGCGCAGCCTGGCCCATCGCCACCGTCATCGAGATGGGCGTGGCCAGCCCGACCGCGCAGGGGCAGGCGATGATGAGTACGGCCACCGCATTGACGAGCGCATAGGCGAGCCTCGGTTCCGGGCCGAGAAACCACCACGCAAGCGCCGTCGCGAGTGCGATCGCCACCACGGCCTGCACGAACCAGGAGGCGATCAGGTCGGCGAGCTTCTGGATCGGCGCGCGCGTGCGCTGCGCCTCCCCGACCATGTGCACGATTCGCGACAACAGCGTGTCCGACCCGACGCGCTCCGCCCGCATGGTCAGCGACCCGCTGCCGTTGATGGTCGCGCCGGTGAGGCGGTCGCCCGCACGCTTGGCGGCGGGTATCGGCTCGCCGGTCATCATGGACTCGTCCACGTGGCTCTCGCCGTCGAGCACGGTGCCGTCGACGGGCACCTTGTCGCCGGGCCTCACGCGCAAGCGGTCGCCGACCTGCACGGCCTCCAGCGGCACCTGCTCGTCGCTGCCGTCCTCGCGCAGCCGCCACGCGAGGTTGGGGGCGAGGCGCAGCAGTTGCTGGACCGCGCGGCTGGTCTGCCCCATCGCACGCAACTGCAGCACGTCACCGAGGATCACCAGCGTGACGATCACCGCGGCCGCCTCGAAGTAGGTGCCGACGCCGCCGTCGTGCTCGCGGAATTCCGGCGGGAAGAGCTCGGGCGTGAACACGGCCGCCAGGCTGAACCCGTAGGCCAGCGCGACCCCCAGCCCGATCAGCGTATACATGTTGAGCGCCCGGTGGGCGATCGACAGCCAGAACTTCGTCAGGATCGGCCAGCCGACCCAGAGGACCACCGGCGTACCCAGCAGCAGTTCCATCCAGCTCCGCTGGCGCGGCGCGAGGCCGAACGCATCGTGGAACCCGGCCATCGGGGCCATCGCGAGCAGCACCAGCGGGACCGACAGCGCGATCCCGGCCCGCAGCAGGCGGGTCAGGCCGCGCAGTTCCGAATCGTCCGCCTCACCCGCACCCGTCCCCGCCACCGGCACCAGCGTCATGCCGCACTTAGGGCAGGAGCCCGGCGCGTCGCGGAGGACCTCGGGATGCATCGGGCAGGTGTACTGCGCCTCGGCAAGCCCGCTCAAAGGGACCGGCACGGCGTGGCTGTAGCCGCTACCGTGGCCAGCATGTCCCGTCGGCTTTGCTCCGCCGACCTGCGTACCGTTTCCCGGATCTATTGCCATTTCCCGGACTCCCTATCCGAAATTAACCCGCCGACCAAGCTGCACTTATTGAGGTTCATCGGAGGCTCATCCTAGGCGACCACAACAAGATCGACCGGATCCGCGATGCCTGCGATTACGCGGGAGCGGCGGACATCAAGCGCCCGATTTGCGGGGTAACCCTGCCCGGCCGCCCGGTCCAGCGTGTCGACGGTCGTAAGCGCCCGCACATTCTCGAGTTTTACATGGGCCTGCAGCTTGGCGGCGCGATTGGTCGTGTCGCCGATGACGCCAAACTCGAGGCGCGACTCCACACCGATGATGCCCACGGTAACCTGTCCGGACTCCACGCCGATCCCAGCCGTCAACGGCTCCGAGCCCGAAGCCTTGCGCGCCTTGCTCCAGCGATCCAGTTCATCCAGAAGCTGTTCAGCGGCCCGCAGTGCGTCGGCCGCGTACGACGCCCGTTCGCCGGTGGCGCCGAACGTGGCCATGATGCCATCGCCCAGAAATGTGGTGATGCTGCCACCATTGCGCTCGACTATCGGGACCACGATGCCCTGGTACTCGCGCAGTAACGCGATCAGACCGCGCCCAGTGAGAGTCGCGGAAAGCCGGGTGAACCCGCGAAGGTCGATGAACATCACTGCGGCTTCGCGTTGCTCAGCTTCGCCGAGTTTCATCCCGACATCCGAGGAAACGATCCGCCGTGCCACTTCGGGGGGAAAGAATCGCGACAACTCCTCGGCGGCCCCGTGCTCGGCGACCGCGCTGTAGAGCAGATTCCGGCTCCGGGCTACGATAACGGAAACCAGCGCCGCGGCCATGAGGATCGCGATGATCTTTTCCGCCTCCGCGGCGATCAGGATCCCCGTTGAGTTCGCGTAGACGACATGGTCATCGGTGATCCGATCCCATCCGCCGGGCTCCAGCACGGCATAGCCAAGCAGCAACAGCCATCCGGCCGCGGAGAGCAGTCCCGCAAGGAGCGCGTCGGCCGGCCGCGCGCTCAGTCCGCGCAGGGCGATGATGACGAAAATGAAATAGAGGGGAGGGTCCTTCAGATAGTACGCGGCAGGCTGATGAAACTGGATGTGCAGAGCCCAGATCGTCGCCATCAGGACGCCCACGTCGACTCCCACCGAGACGATCTGCAAGTGGCGCGCCAGAGCGGCGCGATAGGACATCCAAAGCCGGAACGCCGTGAACAGAGCGTAGGCCGCCATCGCCCACGGCAGCGGCTGAAATCGGGCGTGCTCCGCCGGAACGTCGTGCGAAAACAGATAGAACACGCTGATGACACAGATCAGCGCGAGTTGAACCCATCCCGTCAGGATGTCGTTCTTCTGGTGCTGTGCAACGATTTTCTCGGCGACCCGCCGCGGCAGATGTTCCAGCGTATCGATGCCCAGCCACCTTTTAAACGCCCGCGCCGCACGCCAGTTGGGCGCATCGCCCCGAGTACTCGCGTTGTTCACGGAAAGTTCCCATCCTTCGCGATCCGCCACCCCCGCAGCCCGCCGCCGCGCGCAATGCAAACGCGACGCCTCCGGGCGGCGACCGCCGCCGCCGCGAAGCCCCTGGCGAGCAAGGCAGGGAACCAGCGCATCGCGGCGGTCACTTGGCCGGCTCGACCTTCATCACCATGAACTGGCCGTCGACCTTGTCAGCATCGAAGCGGATCTTGTCACCCGCCTTGACCTGGTCGAGCATCGCCGGGTCCTTGACCCGGAACACCATCGTCATCGCCGGCATGTCGAGCTTCTCGAGGCGCCCGTGCTGGATGGTGACTTTCGCCGCCTCCTTGTCGACTTTTTTCACCACACCGGAAGTCATGGATGACTTGTGATGCGCGTCATCGGCACTCGCGGCCAGGGGCGCGGCGGCAAGCGCAAGCGCAATCATCATTGCTGTCGGTACTTTCATGTGCGTCTCCAGGGTTGGAATTACTTGCTAACAGTGACCTTGCCGACCATGCCGGCCTCGAAATGGCCCGGCAGCAGGCAGCCGAAGTTGAACTCGCCTGCCTTGCTGAACTGCCAGATGATCTCGGCCTTCTTGCCCGGCTCGACGTGCGCCATATAAGGCTCGTCGTGTTCCATGCCGGGATGCTTCTTCATCATCTCCGCATGCTCCTTCAGCTCTTTTATGGAGCCGAGCACCATCTCGTGCATCTGCTTGCCCGAGTTCTTAGCGACGAAGCGCACCGTATCGCCGCGCTTCACCGTCAGCTCGGCGGGCGTGAAGCGCATCTTGTCGCTCATGTCGATCTCGACTGTTCGCGAGACTTTCTTCGGGTCTCCGGTGCGGCCGAAGCTCGTTTCCTTCATCTCGGCATGAACCTCCTTCTTCGCGGGGTGTCCGGCGTCGCCGTGGGCAAGTACGCCCGGAGTAACTGCGAGCGGGGTCAGTGCGAGGGCTGCGACAGCCATGAATCGAATGCGCATTCTTGAGACCTCCATTGTCAGTGGCCTGAATGGCCACTTGGTTTTCGAATCCTCACTTCCACACCCCTCGCTTGCCCGCTCCTGGCGGGCATCGACTGCCCGCCCTCGGACTGGAAGCGGGCCGGCTCGGCAATCGCCCCGGTCCACTCGAAAGCGACGGTGCCGGGAGGGTGGTCGTACCAGCCCGGATCCTTGTAATCCCCCGGCGCCTGGTCGCGGCGCACCTTGAGCACGCTGAACATGCCGCCCATCTCCACCGACCCGAAAGGGCCTTCCCCGCCCATCATCGGCTCGGTATTGTCCGGCAGGGGCATCGGCATCTCCGTCATGTCGGCCATGCCGCGCTCGCCCATCACCATGTAGTCCGGCACCAGGGCATTGAGCTTCTTCACGATCCCGCGGTGATCCACGCCGATCATGGTGGGCACGTCGTGCCCCATGGCGTTCATTGTGTGGTGGCTCTTGTGGCAGTGGAAGGCCCAGTCGCCCTCCTCGTCGGCGACGAACTCGATCTGCCGCATCTGCCCCACCGCCACGTCAGTCGTCACTTCCATCGCCCGGGTGGATTTCGGCGTCGGGCCGCCGTCGGTGCCGGTCACGAGGAACTCGTGCCCATGCAGATGGATGGGATGGTTGGTCATTGTCAGGTTGCCGATGCGGATGCGCACCTTGTCGTTCTTGCGCACGACCAGAGGGTCGATGCCCGGAAAGATGCGGCTGTTCCACGACCACAGGTTGAAATCAGCCATGGTCATGATCTTGGGGGTGTAGCTGCCCGGATCGATGTCGTAGGCGTTGAGCAGGAACACGAAATCGCGGTCGACTTCCTGGATCAGCGGGTGCTTCGCTTTCGGGTGCGTTACCCAGAAACCCATCATGCCCATCGCCATCTGCGTCATCTCGTCGGCGTGGGGGTGGTACATGAAGGTGCCGGGCCGCCGCGCGACGAATTCGTAAACCATCGTCTTGCCCGGCTGGATGGCCTTCTGGTTCAGGCCGGACACGCCGTCCATCCCGTTGGGCAGGCGCTGGCCGTGCCAGTGGATGCTGGTGTGCTCCGGCAGCCTGTTGGTCACGAAAATCCGCACCCGGTCGCCCTCCACGACCTCGATGGTCGGGCCGGGGGACTGTCCGTTGTAACCCCACAAGTGAGCCTTGAACCCCGGCGACATTTCGCGCACCACGGGCTCCGCGACGAGGTGGAACTCCTTCACGCCACTGTTCATGCGCCAAGGCAACGTCCAGCCGTTGAGCGTCACCACCGGATTGAAATGGCGGCCGGTGGAGGGCGCCACCGGCGGCATGGTGCCGGCACTCGTCTGGATCACCGGCTCGGGCAGCGCCGCCATTGCGACCCTGCTGACCGAGGCGGCGGTCACCGCGGCGGTCACCGCGGCAGTCGCCGCGGCACCCACCGCGCCGGCCCGCCGGAAAAATTCCCTTCTGGAGTTCATGATTTGTCCTGTTCGCTCAGTGGCCGCCGGCGGCTTCGCCGCCGGGCTGGAGGATCCTGGGGCGGGAGGCGCCGGGCCGGGGCTTGCCGACCAGCGCGCTGTCGAGGTCGGCTTTCGCGACCCAGTAGTCGCGCAGCGCTTCGATGTAACCGTTCACGCTGGCGATCTGCGAGCGCGCGTCGGCAAGCAGTTCGAACACGCCGATCAGCATGCCGTTGTAGCGCAACTGGTTCTCCTCGGCGATGCGCTTCCTCAGCGGCACGACCTCGTCGCGGTAGTGGCGGGCGACGTCGTAACGCACGCGGGAAGTCCGATAGGCCTCGCGTACTTCGGAGCGCGCGTTCACGGCGGCCTCCGCGGCCCGGTCGACCGCCTGCATGTAGATCGCCTCTGCCTTGGCCACACGCGACGAGCCCCAGTCGAAAAGCGGCAGCTCGAAGCTGATCTCGTAGCCCTTCTTCCACGGCGATGTGCGCGGCCCCTCGAGCACGCGCGCCGGGCCGACCTCCAGCACGTTGATGAAGCGCGTCGTCCGGGCAAGGCCGAGGTTCTTCGCGAGAGACTCGGCCTCGAGGCGCACCGCCTGCAGGTCGAGCCTGCGCTCCATCGCGGCCTGCTCCACCTCCGGCAGGTCCTCCGCTTCCTTCGGCAGGTCGGGAAGCCGCTCGGGCAGGGCGAACTGCGCCTGCACCCCCCACAGGCCGAGCAGCCGGGTGAGGCGCTCGCGGGACGCGATCCGGGCTTCCTCCGCCCGCGCGACGCCGAGCGCCGCATCGGCATAGAAACCCTGCTCGCGCGCCTGCTGCAGCGCTCCCCAGTTGCCGGCGCGAACCATGCGGCGCGCGAGATCGGCGCTTGCCTCGGCCACCGTCATCACCTGTCGCATGTAGCGTATCGATTCCTCGGCGCCGAGCGCGACGTAATAGGCCTTGCGCGTTTCCGCCGCGAGGTCGAGCACTTCCATCGCCACACGCCGCTGCGTCTGCTCGAAACGGCGCTGCTCGACCTCGCGCGCAAGCGGCATCGTCGCAAGCGAGAAGATGTTGAAGGTAAGCGCCTGCTCGATCTTGTAGTCGTCCTCGTGACGGGCACGCAGCAAGGACAGGCGCGGGTTGGGCAGGCGGCCGGCCTGGACGAGGTCGGACTCGGAAATGCCCAGTTCGAAGAACGCCGCCTGCAAGCCCTTGTTGTTCAAGAGCGCGAGCTGTACGGCGTCGTCCGCCGAAAGCGGAAGCGCCAGCAGTTCCGCAACGCGCTTGCCGATGGCCTCGCGATCGGCGTCGGTCTTCGCCCAGCGCACCTCCTTGCCGGCACGGTCCTGCACGGCCTGGCCGACAGTGCCAAAGCCGCCGTCGGGGCTGAAGGTCGCGCATCCGCCCAGTACGACGGCGGCGGCCACGGCGATCGGGGTTCTCATGGCGGGCCTCATTTCTTCGGGTGGCCGCCATGGCCTTGGTGACGGGACGCGCCCGATCCGGCCGGCTCACTCTCGCCGGCGGGCTTCGCCTCCTCGGCCTCCTTGGCATACGCCCGCCATCCGCCAATGCGGCCGACGGTGTCGTTAGCGTCCTTCCACGACCCCGCCTTCTCTTCGGTATAGGACCGGTAGCCCGCGAACGGCGACTCGTATGAGACACGCGGCACGACGGCGCGCGCATCCTGGGGGGCGGGACGCTGGATCGCTTGCGCGGGTTGCGCGCAGGCCAGCGGGACTGCAAAGGCGATGGGCAACGCCCATGCCGTACGGTAAACGGGATGCATGTGATCCTCACGAAACGCATTTCGGAACCCCGTCGCGCACCGCGGCAACGGGACCTTCGAACGCGGCTGGAGCCGCTTATGCGAGGCGGGATCGGGGCGGGCGCTTTGGCCCGCCGGTGACAAAGGCCGTCGGGAACTGGAAAGCCGAAAGGATCCGGTCACCTGCCATGGCGGGCATGGCCAGGTCCGGCGGGAAAGCAAGCAGGGCCACGCCGACGCAGCAGGTGGCGCATGCGCTGCAACCGGAGCCGGAATACTCGCTGGCCGCGGAAGGCCCCGTGTCGGACGATGCTACCGCTCCGCCATGCTGGTCGTCGCGCCCGGTTTCATGCTCAGGAGCGGAGGTCGCGACCTCGTGCTGATGTGCATGCCCGTCGGACGCCTCGAATGCGGCGATGCGCTCGTGCATGGGGCCGCAGGTCAGCATGGCCGATGCCGCGAAGCCCTGCGCGGGTATCGAGAGCATGAGAAGCCAGACCAGCGGAGTTTTGAGGAAATGCAGCATATTGGTGAAGTCTAAACCTTTCCGCCGCGGGAAAGTCAAGCGAGAAATGCGGACGGTCTGGACACCGCCCCCACTCCTCTCCGACAATCCCCTGCCCCAAAGGTTCAATCGAAAAGCAGGGAAACCATGGCCAACGCAGGCGTCGTATCAATGGAGGAGGCGAGGAAACTCTCCGGCCTCGAATTCATGCAGGGCATCGCCTCGGGCAAGTACCCCGCCCCGCCGATCGCCGAGACCATGGATTTCACGCTTGACGAGGTCGGGCCCGGACTCGCGGTGTTTTCCGGCGAAGGAAAGTTCGCGCACTACAACCCGCTGGGCACAGTGCACGGCGGCTGGATCGCGACGCTGCTCGACTCGTGCATGGGGTGCTGCGTGCATACGATGCTCAAGCCCGGGCAGGGCTACACCAGCCTCGAGATCAAGGTGAACTTCGTGCGGCCGGTCCTGGAGACTTCGGGGCGCGTGCGCGCAGAGGGCCGGGTGATCCACATCGGGCGCACTACTGCGACCGCCGAGGGAAAGCTGATCGACGCCTCCGGCAAGCTGCTGGCGCACGGCACGACGACCTGCATCATCTTCTCGGCCTAGCCGGGGAAGCGCCTGCCGAAATCCCGCAGCACTTCGCGCGCGCAGTTGTGCCCGGGCGCGCCGGTGACCCCGCCGCCCGGGTGCGCGCCCGATCCGCACAGGTAGAGGCCCTTCAGCGGACCGCGATAGTCGGCGTACCCCAGCATCGGGCGTGCCGAATACAACTGATCGAGGGACAGCGCGCCGTGGAAGATGTCCCCGCCAACCAGCCCGAACTTCTCCTCGAGGTCCGCCGGGGACAGCGCCGTGTGCGCAACGACGCTCTTGCGGAACCCCGGCGCATGGCTTTCGACGACGTCGAAGATCCGCCCGATCGCCTCGTCCTTGCGCGTGGCCCAATCCGTCGTCGGCGAGAAGTGCTGGCAGAACAGGCTCGCCACGTGCGCACCCCTCGGCGCGAGTGAATCGTCGAGCGTGCTGGGAATCAGCATCTCGACGATCGGCGCCCTGGAAATCCCGTCCGCTTTCGCGTCGAGGTACGCGCGATCCATGTAATCGAGCGTCGGCGCCATGATGATCCCCGAGCCATGGTGCGGCCCCGGCTCGGGCAGGCAGGAAAAGCGCGGCAATTCCGACAAGGCGACGTTCATGCGGAACGTGGCCGATCCGCACTTCCAGCGCTCCATGCGTGAAGCGAACTCCGCAGGCAGGGCGCCGCGGTCGACGAGGCTCATGTAAAGCAGTTTGGGGTTGACGTTGCCGACCACGCACTTTGCCGCGATCTCCGTGCCGTCGGCGAGCGTGACGCCGACCGCCTTGCCGCCCGCGACGTTCACGCTCGCGACCGCCACATCGCAATCGATCTCCACGCCGAGGCGCTTCGCCTTGGCCGCCATGGCCTGCGTGATCGCGCCCATGCCGCCGATCGCATGGCCCCAGGCGCCCTTCTTGCCGTTCACCTCGCCGAAGCAATGGTGCAGCAGCACGTAGGCCGTGCCCGGATGGAAAGGGCTGGCGAAATTGCCGACCACCGCGTCGAAGCCGAACGCCGCCTTCACGCCCTCGCCCTCGAACCAGCCTTCAAGGAACTCGGCTGCGCTTTGCGCGAAGAGGTTCACGAGGTCCCGGCGCGATTCCATGTCGAGTTGCTTGGCGAGGCGCCCCGCCTTCACCGCGCGCAGCAGGTCCAGCACGCCGCCGCCGACGTTGGGCGGGCATTCGAGCACGAGCTCGCGCAGCACATCGGCCACGCGTTCCAGCATCGCCCAGTACTGCGGCAGGCACTCCGCGTCGCGCTTGGAGAACCGCGCGAGTTCGGCCTGCGTCGCCGCTTGCCCGCCACCGATCTTGAGATACTCGCCGCCGTCCAGCGGCAGGAAGTTGGACAGCGGCCGCTCGACGATCCTTAGGCCGTGCTCAGCCAGCCGCAGGTCGCGGATCACCTTCGGGTTCAAGAGGCTCACCGTGTAGGCCGCGACCGAGTTGCGGAAGCCCGGGTGGAATTCCTCCGTCACCGCGGCCCCGCCGACCACGCCGCGGCGTTCCAGCACGCGCACTTTCAGCCCGCCGCGGGCGAGATAGCACGCGCAGGCGAGGCCGTTGTGGCCTGCGCCGATGATGACGGCATCGTAGGGTGTCGGCAGGGACATGCGGTCCGGCTTAGTTGCAGGGATATACTGCGCAGTATATGACTACCATCCAAGACAACCGGAACCTGGCCCTGTTCTGCGACTTCGAGAACGTGGCGCTGGGCGTGCGCGAGGCGAAGTACGAGAAGTTCGACATCGGCCTCGTCCTCGAAAGGTTGCTGCTCAAGGGCAGCATCGTCGTGAAGAAGGCCTACTGCGACTGGGAACGCTACAAGGAATTCAAGGGCGGCATGCACGAGGCTTCCTTCGAGCTGATCGAGATCCCGCACGTGCGCATGTCCGGCAAGAACTCGGCCGACATCCGCATGGTGGTCGACGCCCTGGACCTGTGCTACACGAAATCCCACGTCGACACCTTCGTCATCATCAGCGGCGACTCGGACTTCTCGCCGCTGGTCTCCAAGCTGCGCGAGAACAACAAGACCGTGATCGCGGTCGGCGTGAAGAACTCGACCTCGAACCTGCTGATCGCCAACTGCGACGAGTTCATCTTCTACGACGACCTCGTGCGCGAACAGAAGGGCAAGACCAGGCGCGCCGAGCCCAAACGGGCCGAGAAGAAGCCGGCCCGCGGCAAGGCGGCCCCGGCCGCTGCCGCGGCCGCGCCCGCCTTGCCGGTCGAGGAAAAGGACAAGAAGCTGGAGGCCTATGACCTCGTTCTCGCCACCACCGAGGCGCTGGCGGCCGAACGCGACGCCGAGGACAAGATCTGGGGTTCGATGGTGAAGCAGGCCCTCAAGCGCCGGAACCCCGGGTTCTCGGAGAGCTACTACGGCTTCAAGTCCTTCAACCAGCTGCTGGAGGAAGCCGCCGCGAGGAAGCTCCTCGAACTCGAGCGCGACGAGAAATCCGGCGGCTACATCGTACGGAGCGTTTCCCACTGATGCGCATCAAGTCCGTCCAGGCCACCTGGCTGCACGTCCCCATCCCCGAGAAACAGCAGCACGTCTCCGACTTCGGCAGGATAAGTTCGTTTGACTGCACGCTGGTGCGGATCGAAACCGAGTGCGGCATCGTCGGCTGGGGCGAGGCGAAGGAAGAAGTCGGCAGCGCCGGCAACAACCGCACCGTCACCAAGGCGATCAACGAGAAGTACGGGCCGGACCTCGTCGGCGAGGACCCGCGCGACATCGTGCGGCTCAACGAGCTCATGTACAACGGCGTGCGCGGGCACTATGCGCTGACCCACGGCCGCGTGTTCCCCGCACTCGGCCGCCGTGGCGCGTCGATCTGCGCCATGAGCGGCATCGACCTCGCGCTGTGGGACATCCTCGGCAAGTCCCTGAACGCGCCCGTGTGGCGCCTGCTCGGCGGCCGCAAGGCCGAACGCATGCCGATCTACGCCTCGGGCGGCTGGGCGGATGCCAAGGGCATCGGCGAGCAGCTGCTGGGCTACGTGAAGAAAGGGAACGTCGGCGCGGTGAAGATGCGCGTCGGCATCATCGACGGCAGCGTCGCCAGGTCCGTGGAACGCGTGAAGGCGGCGCGCGCGGCGCTGGGCCCGGACATCGGCCTTGCCTGCGACGCCCACGGCACCTGGAGCGTGGCCGAAGCCAAGCAGTTCTGCCGCAAGGTGGAGGATCTCGACCTCATGTGGTTCGAAGAGCCGGTGACTGCGGACGACAAGCGCGGCTATGCCGAAGTGCGCCGTTCGTCGTCTGTCCCGATCTCGGCCGGGGAGTCCGAGTTCAACCGCTTTGACTTCCGGGAGCTGGCCGAGCTCGGCGCGGCCGATATCCTGCAGCCCGACCTCGCCATCTGCGGCGGCATCAGCGAAGCGATGAAGATTGCCGCGATCGCATCCGCCTACAACCTGCGCCTCGCGCCGCACCTGTGGACCGGGGCGCTGGCCTTCGCGGCCGGCATGCACGTCACGGCGGCCACGTCGTGCGGCTTCATCCTCGAGTATTCGTTCGGCGCCAATCCTCTCCTGCAGGAGTTGCCTGTGGAGGGATTTCCGGTGAAGGACGGCACCATCGAGATCCCGGACCGGCCGGGCCTCGGCGTCACGATCAACGAAGAGTTCGTCAAGCGCTACGCCGTCCCGGCCTGAGGGCCGTCAGCCCAGCGGCACCGCCACGAACCGCCGCGCGCCCTCGCGCTGCACCAGCAGCGCCACCGTCTTGCCCTTGGCCAGCGAACGCAGTTCTTCCACGCTGTTCACTGGCTTGCCGTTGAGCGACAGGATCACGTCGCCCGGCTGGAGCCCGGCGCGCGCGGCCGGGCCGTTGACGTCCTCGACGAGAAGGCCGCTGGCGACGTCCGCTTCGCGCTTCTCGTCGGCCGTCAGCGGGCGCACCGCCAACCCGAGCTTGCCGCCGTCGGCCTTCGAATCCGCCGCGGAGGCCACCTTGGGTTCGGTCAGCTCCGTGAGCTTCGCGTTCAGGCGCTCGACGCGGCCCTTCCTCCAGACTTCGATCGTCGCGGCCGTTCCGGGCGATGCCTCGCTCACCGCGAGCGGCAGGTCACTCGACCGGTTGATGTCGCGCCCGTTGAACTTGAGGATCACGTCACCCGGCTGCAGGCCGGCCTTGGCGGCGGGGCCTTCCTTCTCGACGGAGGCCACCAGCGCGCCGGCGGCCTTGGGCAGGCCGAACGAGTCGACGATGCCCTGGTCGATGTCCTGGATCGACACGCCGAGTTTCGCGCGGCTGACGCGGCCGGTGGCCACCAGCTGGCCTTCCACCTTCATCGCCACGTCAATGGGAATCGCGAACGACAGGCCCTGGTAGCCGCCGGTGCGCGAGTAGATCTGCGAGTTGATGCCGATCACCTCACCCGCGAGGTTGAACAGCGGCCCGCCCGAGTTGCCCGGGTTGACGGCCGCGTCGGTCTGGATGAACGGCACGTAGTTTTCCTCGGGCAGCGCGCGCGACTTGGCGCTGACGATGCCGGCGGTCACGCTGTTCTCGAAGCCGTAGGGCGAGCCGATCGCGACGACCCATTCGCCGACGCGGGTGGCCGCGGGATTGCCGATCTTCACGGTGGGCAGGCCCTTCGCGTCGATGCGCAGCACCGCGACGTCCGTCTTCTTGTCGATGCCCACCACTTTCGCGACGAGTTCGCGCCCGTCGGTGAGGCGCACGGTGACCTTGTTCGCGTCGGCGACGACATGCGCGTTCGTCAGGACCACGCCGTCGGCGCTGACGATGAAGCCGGAGCCTTCGCCTGTCGTCGGTGCACTGGGGCCCTGCTGGCCCGGCACGCCGAAGCGGCGGAAGAACTCGCCGAACGGGGAATTCTTCAGCTCGTCGGGCAGCTCGTAGGCGGTCTTCGCCATCGCGCTGACCTTGATGTTGACCACCGCCGGGCCGTTCTGCTCGACCAGCGTGGCGATGTCGGGCAGCGGGCGCGACGCGATGCCCTGCACCACGGCCTGCGGTGCCGGGGAGCTCATCGCCTGCGCGGACGCGAGCCCCGGCCCGCCCGACTGCGAAATGCCACCGGCGACGGCCGCCGCAATACCGGCGACGACGAAATAGGAAGCAACGGATTTGCTAGTCATGATGAGGAACCCCTCGGTAGGTGCGATGTACCCGCGTTAGAGGGGCCACTCTGGCCGCAAGTTGCCGCGGCATCTGTATGACTGTGTAACAACTTGTTACCGGGAGGGGCTTCCCGGGGACGCCCTCAGGCGTGCCGGGGACGGCCCGGGGCCGCCGGGCAGCCGCCCGATTCCACCTGGATGGTGCTGTGGTGGATGTGGAAACGTTCGTCCAGCACGCGCGCGACGCCGGCGAGCGCGCTTTCCGAATCCGCCGCGCTGAGGACCACGACGTGCGCAGACAGGCTGGTTTCGCGGCTGGCGACGGCCCACACATGCAGGTCGTGCACCCCGCAGACGCCCGGGACTTCAAGGATGCTGGAACGCACCTGCCCGATATCCAGCCCGTCCGGGACACCCTCCAGCAGGATGTTCACGCTGGCGCGGAACAGGACCCAGGTGCGCGGCACCACCCACAGCCCGATCAGCACGGCGACCAGGGGATCGACCCAGGTGTAGCCGGTGGCCATGATGACCAGCGCCGCGACGATCACGCCCGCGGAGCCCACGAGGTCCGCCATCACCTCGAGATAGGCGCCCTTCATGTTGAGGTTTGTCGAGCTGCCCGCGTGGAGCAACCGCGCTGCGAGCAGGTTTACGGCAAAGCCGAGCGCGGCGACCACCAGCATGCCGGCGGTCTGGATGGGCGCGGGCTGCACGAAGCGCTGCCAGGCCTCGTACAGGATGTAGAGGGCGACCACGAAGAGCAGCGCGGCGTTGAACGCCGCGGCGAGGATCTCGAAGCGCTGGTAGCCGAAGGTGCGCTTGGCGTCCGGCGGCAGGCGCCCGAGGCGCACGGCGGCCAGCGACACGGCGAGCGCTGCGCTGTCGGTGAACATGTGCGCGGCATCCGAGAGCAGCGCAAGGCTGCCGGTCAGCCAGCCGGCGACCACCTCCACCAGCATGAAGCCGCCGGTAAGGGCGAGCGCGAACCACAGGGTGCGCTCGTTGCCGGCCGCCACATCCACATGGTGGTGGCCATGGTGGTGGTGGTGGTCGTGACCCGCCATGCTCCCGGCGCTACTCCACCGTCACCGACTTGGCGAGGTTGCGCGGCTTGTCCACGTCGTTGCCGCGCGCAAGGGCTGCGTGATAGGCGAGCAGTTGCAGCGGCAGAACGTGCAGGATCGGGGAAAGGATCCCGGCGTGGTCGGGCATGCGAATCACGTGCAGGCCGTCGCCGTCGGTGAGCCTGGTGTCCTCGTCAGCCAGGACGTGCAGTTCTCCGCCGCGCGCGCGCACCTCCTGCAGGTTGGACTTCAGCTTCTCGAGCAGCGCGTCGTTCGGCGCGATCGCCACGACCGGCATGTCCCGGTCGACCAGCGCGAGCGGCCCGTGCTTGAGTTCCCCTGCCGCATAGGCTTCGGCGTGGATGTAGGAGATCTCCTTGAGCTTCAATGCGCCTTCCATCGCGATCGGGTAATGCACGCCGCGGCCGAGGAAAAGCGCATGCTGCCGGGTGGCGAACTTTTCGGCCCACATCTTCACCTGCGGTTCGACCTGCAGCACCTTCTGCATCGCCACCGGCAGGTGACGCAGCGCGTGCAGGACTTCAAGTTCCCGCTCCTTGGCCAGCTTGCCGCGCATCTTGGCGAGCACCAGCGTAAGCAGCACCATCGCCGCGAGCTGCGTGGTGAAGGCCTTGGTCGAGGCGACGCCGATCTCAGGGCCGGCGCGGGTCAGGAAGCGCAGCCCGGACTCGCGCACCAGCGAGCTTTCCGGCGAGTTGCAGATGGAAAGGCAGAACTCGTGGCCCATTGCCTTGGCGTGCTTGAGGGCTGCGATGGTGTCGGCGGTCTCGCCGGACTGGGAGATCGTGACCACCAGGCGCTTCGGGTTGGGCACGGAAACGCGGTAGCGGTATTCGCTCGCGATCTCGACCTCGCAGGGCAGGCCCGCCATGGCCTCGATCCAGTACCTGGCCACCAGCCCGGCGTTCAGGCTGGTGCCGCAGGCGAGCACCAGCACCGAGTCGACCTCCCTGAACACCGCGTCCGCCCCCGCGCCGAAGAGCTGCGGCGAGATCGACTGGGCGCCGGTCACCATCTCGAGCGTGTTCGCCACCGCGATCGGCTGCTCGAAGATCTCCTTCTGCATGTAGTGGCGGTACTCGCCCAGCTCGACGGCCGCGGCCGACAGGCTGCTTGTCTGCACGGGGCGCTCGACCACCGCGCCGCCCTTGTCGACCACCGTGGCGCCGTCGCCGCGGACCTCGGCGACATCGCCCTCCTCAAGGTAGACCACCTGCTGCGTGACCTGCACCAGCGCCGAGGCATCCGAGGCGGCGAAATTCTCGCCCTTGCCGAGGCCCAGCAGCAGCGGCGCGCCCATGCGCGCGGCGACCAGCCGGTCGGGCTCGGCCTGCGACACCACGGCGATCGCGTAGGCGCCGACCAGCTGCGCCACCGCCTTTCTTACCGCGTCGAAGAGCCTGCCGCCACCGGCGAGGTTGGAATGGACCAGGTGGGCGATGACCTCGGTGTCGGTGTCGGAGACGAAACTGTAACCCTGCGCGGCGAGCTTGGCGCGCATCTCCTCGTGGTTCTCGATGATGCCGTTGTGCACGACCGAGACGCCCGAGGACACATGCGGGTGCGCGTTCTTTTCGGAGGGCACGCCATGCGTGGCCCAGCGGGTGTGGGCGATGCCCGTATGGCCGTCGAGGTGCTGCTCGCTGGCAAGCCTTTCCAGTTCCACCACTCGCCCGGTCGAGCGCAGGCGCTTCAGCGCGTGCGCCTGCCCGGACTCGAGCACGGCGACGCCGGCCGAATCGTAGCCGCGGTACTCGAGGCGCTTGAGGCCCTCCAGCAGGATGGGAACGATGTTGCGCTGGGCGACCGCGCCGACGATGCCGCACATGGCTTAACCTCTTTTCTTCGGTGGCTTCCAGGCCGGGACGGAGACCTGCTTCGCGCGCGCGACGGTGAGCTGCCCCGCCGGCGTGTCCTTGCTGATGGTGGAACCCGCGCCGATGTACGAGCCCGCGGCGATCGTCACCGGCGCGACCAGCGTGGCGTTCGACCCGACGAACACGCCGTCCTCGATGACGGTGCGGCTCTTGTTCACGCCGTCGTAGTTGCAGGTGATGGTACCGGCGCCGATATTGACCTTGCTGCCCACGTCGCTGTCGCCCACGTAGGCGAGGTGGTTGGATTTCGACCCGCGGCCGATGCGGCTGTTCTTCACCTCGACGAAGTTCCCGATGTGGACTTCGTCGGCGAGCGCGGCGCCGGGCCGCAGCCGGGCGTACGGCCCGATGCGGCAGTCGGCGCCGACCGTGGCGTCCTCCATCAGCGAGAACGCATTGACCTGGGTGTCGGCGCCGATGGTGACGTTCCTCAGCACGCAGTTCGGGCCTATCCTCACCCGGTCGCCGAGCGTTACCCCGCCCTCAAAAACACAATTCACGTCGATGGCCACGTCGCGCCCGCAGGTGAGCCTGCCGCGGACATCGAACCGGTCCGGGTCGGCGAGCGTCACGCCCGCGTCGAGCAACCGGTCTGCGACCGCGCGCTGGTGGATGCGCTCGAGGCCGGCGAGCTGGCGCCTGGAGTTCACGCCCTCGACCTCCCACAGGTGGGCCGGCTGCACGGTCTTCACGTCGACGCCGTCGGCCACGGCGAGCGCGATCACGTCGGTCAGGTAATACTCCTTCTGCGCGTTCTCGTTCTTCACGCGCGACAGCCACTCGGACAGGCGCACGGCCCCGGCGGCGAGGAACCCGGTGTTCCATTCGCGGATGGCGAGCTCGGCCCCGGTCGCGTCCTTCTGCTCGACGATGCGCAGCATGCGGCCCTGCGCGTCACGCACGATGCGGCCGTAGCCGGTCGCGTCGTCGGCCATCGCGGTCATCACGCCCAGGCCGCCGCGGGAGGCCTCGACGAGCTCCTCCAGCGACGCGGCCTCGACCAGCGGCACATCGCCGTACAGCACGAGCACGTCCGCGTCCTTGTCCACGAAGGGCAACGCCTGCATCACGGCGTGACCTGTGCCGAGTTGTTCCTCCTGCTCGGCCCACACCAGTGCGCCGTCGGCGGCAAAAGCCTCGCGTATCTGCGCCCCGCCATGCCCGTGGACGACGATGATTTTCGCGGCGTGCAGCGACCGCGCGGTGTCGATCACGCGTCCGAGCAGCGACCTCCCGGCCAGCGAATGCAGCACCTTCGGCAGGTCCGAGTGCATGCGCTTGCCCTGGCCCGCGGCCAGCACGATGACGTTGAGGCTCATGCGGCGATTCTAGCATCGCCCCCCTTGCGGATAGCTTGCCGGGAACGCCAGAACTCCTTGAAAGATCGTTGGAAACCGGACTTGCTGGGGGTGCGGCCCTGCCGTTAAACTGACCGTCATAAGTCTGTAACAACTCCCGGAGACACCATGCGCCCCACCCGTACCGCGCTCGCCTCGTGCGCCGTCCTGCTGCTTATGAGTTTGTCCTGCGCGTACGCCCAGGAGGACTGCAGGAACCGCGGCGAACTCGACAACGCGTACTGCGACGAGAACAAGGACCTGGTCGCCGACGCGCCCAGGGACGCGAAGAAATCGAAAAACCCCTCGACGCTCGTGTTCGCCTACACCCCGATCGAGGACCCTGCGGTCTACCAGAACCTCTTCAAGCCTTTCACCGACCACCTCTCGACCTGCACCGGCAAGAAGGTCGTTTATTTCACCGTGCAGTCGAACGCCTCCCAGATCGAAGCGATGCGCGCCGGGCGCCTGCACGTCACGGGCCTCGCCAGCGGGCAGGTCGGCTTCGCGGTGAACCTCGCGGGCGCCGTGCCCTTCGCGATCAAGGGCGACCAGTCCGGGCCGCGCACCTACACCCAGGTCGTGATCGTGAAGAAGGACAGCCCCTTCCACAAACTCGCCGACCTCAAGGGCAGGAAGGTCGCCCATACCTCGCCTTCCTCCAACTCCGGCAACCTCGCGCCGCGCGCGCTGTTTCCCGCCGAGGGCCTCGTGCCGGACAAGGACTACAAGGTGCTGTACTCCGGCAAGCACGACCAGTCGCTGATGGGCGTGGTGAACGGCGACTACGACGCCGCGCCGATCACCTCCGACATATACGATCGGTTCATCAACCGCGGCATCATCAAGGACGGCGACCTGCGGATCATCTACAAGAGCGGGCGCTTCCCTACCTCCGCCTTCGCGCACTCGCACGACCTCGAGCCGCAGCTCGCCGAGCGCCTGAAGAAGTGCTTCTTCGACTACCGCTTCAGCCCCGAGATGAAGAAGGAGTTCCTCGGGGACGACCGGTTCCTGCCGGTCAGCTACAAGGACGACTGGGCGCTGGTGCGCAAGGTGGCCGAGGATTCCGGCACGCCTTACAACCGCGCCGGGTACGACCGCGAACGAGCCGCGGAAGAGGCCGCCCGCAACAAGAAGAAATGACCGGAGGAGACCCCATGAAGAACGCGATCCTGAAATCCATCCTGCTCGGCGCCGCGGGCGCCCTGCTCTCGGCCTCGGCCCTCGCCCAGGACGCCTGCAAGAACCGCGGCGACCTCGACCCGCAGTACTGCGACGAGAACGGCGACCTCGTCGCCGACACGCCGAAGGATCCGAAGAAGCTGAAGACGCCGAACACGCTGGTCTTCACTTACACGCCAGTGGAAGACCCGGCCGTCTACGAGAAGGTGTTCAAGCCGTTCACCGACCACCTTGCCAGCTGCATGGGAAAGCGCGTCGTGTTCTTCCAGGTGCAGTCGAACGCCGCCGAGATCGAGGCTATGCGCTCCGGGCGCCTGCACGTGGGCGGCTTCTCCACCGGGCCGACGGCCTTCGCGGTGAACATCGCCGGCGCCGTGCCGTTCGCGGTCAAGGGCTACGAGAAGGAGTTCCAGGGCTACAACCTGATCGTGGTCGTGAAGAAGGACAGCCCGTTCCAGAAGCTCGCCGACCTGAAGGGGAAGAAGGTCGCGCACACCGCGCCCTCGTCCAACTCGGGGCACATGGCGCCGGTGGCGCTGTTCCCGAACGAGGGCCTCACGCCCGGCAAGGACTACAACATCCTGTTCTCGGGCAAGCACGACCAGTCGATCCTCGGGGTGAACTCGGGCGACTACGACGCGGCGGCGGTCGCCTCCGACGTGTTCCATCGCATGGGCGGGCGCGGCCAGATCGACGAGAAGAACTTCCGCATCATCTACCGCAGCGCGAAGTTCCCGACCTCGTCGTTCTCCTACGCGCACGACCTCGAGCCGGTGTTCCGCGACAAGATGCTGAAGTGCTTCTACGACTACCGCTTCACCGAGGACATGAAGAAGGCCTTCGACGGCGCGGACCGCTTCTTCCCGGTGACGTACAGGAAGGAGTGGGAAGTGGTGCGCAAGGTCGCCGAGTCCGGCGGCGAGGCGTTCAACCGCAGCGCCTACGAGAAGGAGTCGAAGCGCGAGGAAGAGGCGAAGAAGAAGGCCGCGGAGGCGAAGGCGAAAAAGTGACCCGGACCCTCGCCCTCGTCCTCTCAATCGTTTCCCTTGCCTCCGCCGGCGGCGCCCTCGCGCAGGACGCCTGCAAGAGCCGCGGCGAGCTCGACACGCCCTACTGCGACGAGGACGGCGACCTGCTGGCCGATGCGCCCCGCGACCCGAAGCGCCGCAAGGACCCGGACACACTGTTCTTCACCAATTCGCCGCTGGAAGACCCGGCGGTGTTCAAGAAGCTGATGGAGCCCTTCGTCGACCACCTCGCGAAGTGCACCACGAAGAAAATTCGCTTCTACGACGTGTACTCGAGCGCCGCCGCGATCGAGGCGATGCGCTCCGGGCGCATGCACCTCGGTACGATGTCCTCGGGCGACACGGCGTTCGCCGTCAACGTGGCGGGCGCGCACCCGATCGGCATCCGCGGCGACGCAAGTGGCCCGCAGGGCTACCAGCTGTGGATGATCGTCAAGGCCTCCAGCCCCTTCCAGAAGCTTTCCGACCTGAAGGGAAAGCGCGTCGCGCATACGACGCCGTCCTCGAACTCGGGCAACCTCGCGCCACGGTCCCTCTTCCCGGCCGAAGGCCTCGTGCCGGACAAGGATTACAAGGTGCTGTTCTCCGGCAAGCACGAGAACTCCGTGTCTGGCGTGGCCGCGGGCGACTTCGACGCAGCCCCGATCGCGCACGACATCCTCGTGCGCATGGCGGAGCGCGGCCTCGTGAAGATGGCCGACTTCCGCATCATCTGGAAGAGCCGCAACTTCCCGCCCGGCGGGCTGTCGATGGCGCACGACCTCGCGCCCACCCTGCAGCAGAAGATCCGGGACTGCACCTATGGCTTTCGCTACACGCCCGAGATGGTGAAGGGCTTCCAGGGCGCGGACCGCTGGCTGCCGATCGATTACAAGAAGGACTGGGAGATCGTTCGCAGGGTCGCGCAGGACAGCGGGCAGGCGTTCACCGCCTCGGCCTTCGAGAAGGAAAAGGCCCGCGCCGAAGCGGGGGGTAAGAAATGAGCGCCGCGGCCACCACGACAGCCAACGCGGGGACCGCGTTGTCCATCCGCAATCTCGAGAAGTCCTACTCGCGCGGCAAGCCCGTTCTGCGCGGCATCACGCTCGACATCGGCACGACCGGCATCACCGCGATCATCGGCCCCTCGGGCACCGGCAAGTCGACGCTGATCCGCTGCATCAACCGGCTGGTCGAGCCCAGCGCGGGCGAGATCGTTTTCCAGGGCCAGGACCTGGTGAAACTCGACCGCAAGGCGCTGCGCCTCGCCCGCCGCCAGATCGGCATGGTGTTCCAGGAGTACAACCTCGTCGAGCGGCTCACCGTGATGGAGAACCTGCTGTGCGGGCGCCTGGGCTACGTGCCCGCATGGAAAGCGTGGATGCGCAAATACCCGCAGGCCGACATCGACCGCGCCTTCTCGCTGCTCGACACGGTGGGGCTCTCGGGCTTCGCCAACCAGCGCGCCGACAGCCTCTCGGGCGGCCAGCGCCAGCGCGTGGGCATCGCGCGCGCGATCATGCAGGAGCCCAAGCTGCTGCTGGCGGACGAGCCCACGTCCTCGCTCGACCCGAAGACCTCGGTCGAGATCATGGGCCTCATCAGCGAGGTGTGCCGCGGCAACGGCATCCCGGTGATGATCAACATGCACGACGTCGAACTCGCCAAGCGGTTCGCCGACCGCATCATCGGCATGTCCGGCGGGCAGGTGGTCTACGACGGCGATGCCGCGGGCCTCGGCGACGACATGCTGAAGGCCATCTACGGCGGCGAGGGCTGGCTGCAATGACGTGGGCCCCGGGCCTCAGCAGCGAGTACACCGAAATGGTGTTCCGCCTTCTGGCCGCGGTGCTGGTCGGCGGGCTGATCGGCCTCGAGCGCAGTTACCACGGGCGGCCCGCGGGGTTCCGTACGCACACGCTGGTGTGCACCGCGTCGAGCCTCCTGATGCTGGTGACGGTCTACGAGGCCCTGTGGTTCGTGCCGCAGGTCTCGGTGCGTGTGGCGCTCGACCCGACGCGCATGGCGCAGGGGATCATGACCGGCATCGGCTTCCTCGGCGCGGGCGTGATCGTGAAGGAGGGCCTCTCGGTGCGCGGCCTCACCACCGCGGCCTCGATCTGGATCACGGCCGCGATCGGCATCCTCATGGGGATCGGCTTCTACTTCCCGGCGGGCGTCGCCACCGCGCTCACGCTCGGCACGCTGTCGCTCTTCCGCTGGATCGAGTTGCAGATGCCGATGCAGGCGTTCAGCCACCTCGCGGTCCGCTTCGCACGCGACGCCGTCATGTCCGAGGACAAACTCCGGGAACTCGTCGGCGGCCACGGATTCAAGGTCGCGAGCCTGACCTACCGGCTCACCGGCGAGGGCAGGTATTTCGAGTACCGCGGCGTGATCAGCACGCTGGATGCCACCAACGTGCGAAAGCTCTCCGAAACCCTGCGCGACAGTCCCGCCGTGGCCGAATTCCGGCTTGCGCTGACGGGCGACTGAGTAAGCCGGAGTGAAGGCCGACCGATGACCGCTACCCGGGTCCTGAAGAAGACACCGCTCGCCACTGCGGTGTGGTTCGGGCTGGCCGCCTACGTCGTCTACGCGTGCTCCCGCCTCGACTTCACCTGGGCGCGTTTCATGACCGGCCTCGACAACGGCGCGCGCTTCATCGCGAGGATGCTGCCCCCGAACATCGCGCAGCCCGACACGCTGTTGAAGGGCCTGACCGAGAGTCTCGAGATCGCGGTGCTGGCCTCGTGCCTGGGCATCGTGATTTCGCTCCCGATCGGACTCTTCGCGGCGCGCAACCTGATGCCCGCCTGGGTTTCGTGGCCGGCGCGCGCGGTGATCGCGCTGGCGCGCTCGTTCCACCCGGTGATCGTCGCGATCCTGTTCGTGAAGGCGGTGGGCTTCGGCGCGCTGGCCGGGATCCTCGCGCTGGTGGTGGCCTCGATCGGCTTCATCGGCAAGCTGTTCGCCGAGGCGATCGAGGAGATCTCGCTCAAGCAGGTGGAGGCGGTGCGCGCGACCGGCGCGCCGTTCATGAGCCTGATCGGCTACGGCGTGCTGCCGCAGGTGTTCTCGCGGTTCATCGGGTTCGCGACCTACCAGCTCGACTCGAACCTGCGCAACTCGACGATGGTCGGCATCGTCGGCGCGGGCGGCATCGGGGGCACGCTCTTCGCCGCGTTCCAGCGCTTCGACTACGACTTCGTCTGCGCGATCCTGCTCTGCATCATCGGCATGATCATGGCCGGCGAGGTGCTCGCCACCTGGGTGCGCGGGGTGTTCCTCGAGCGCGGCAAGGTGGAGGAGGAATGAGCGTGTCCGGCGTCACGGCGCCTCCCGCCGCCCCGAAGGCCTGGCGCCGGTTCACGGCCGCCCAGCGCGCGGCGCGGTTCTCGGTCTACCTCGTGCTGGTCGCCGCCATCGTCGCCTCGGCCCGCTCGGTGGAGGTGATCCCGGAGTTCCTCTACGACGCGCCCGAGCAGATGCAGGACCTGCTGACGCGCATGTGGCCGATCGCTTTCCACCACTACCGCGGCGGCGTCCACGACGCGCTGGTCGACACGCTGCACATCGCGAGCCTCGGCACGATCCTCGCCGTGGTGATGGCGCTGCCGATCGGCCTCGCCGCCGCGAACAACGTCACGCCGAATCGCGCGGTGAACTATTTCGCCAAGCTGCTGCTGGTCTCCAGCCGCTCGGTGAATTCGCTCGTCTGGGCGCTGCTCTTCGTGGCGGTGTTCGGCCCCGGGGCGCTCGCGGGCACGCTTGCGATCGCGTTCCGCTCGATCGGCTTCGTCGGCAAGCTCGTGGCCGAAGCATTGGAGGAGTCCAACGCGGGCACCATCGAGGCCTTGAAGGCCGCGGGTGCGCCATGGTCCTCGCTGCTCGCCAAGGGCTACTGGCCGCAGGTGGAGCCCTCGTTCTGGTCCGTGGTGCTGTTCCGCTGGGACATCAACGTGCGCGAGTCCGCGGTGCTGGGCCTGGTCGGCGCCGGTGGCATCGGCATGGCGCTCGACACCGCGCTCAACCTCTTCCAGTGGGACCGCGTGGCGATGGTGCTGTTCGCGATCTTCTGCGTGGTGGTGGCCGCGGAGGTCGTGGTCACGCAGATCAGGAAGCGCGTCATCTAGTGGCGCTGCTTACGCCCGAACTCGCCGAGGCTTTTGCCCGCGCGGCGCTCGCCAACGTCGCGCGCGAGTACCCGCGCAAGCTCGACCACCTCCTCAGCGAACCACACGACGACCTCACGCCGCGCAGGGTCCATCCCGCCTTCTACGGCAGCTACGACTGGCATTCGGCCGTGCACATGCACTGGCTGCTGGTGCGGTTGCTCCGCACGCACCCGGGACTTGCCCAGGCGCCCGACATCGTCGCGCGGCTGGACGCCCACCTTTCGCCGGCCTGTATCGCGGTCGAGCGGGCCTACTTCGACGCGCCTGGCCGGCGCACCTTCGAGCGGCCCTACGGCTGGGCGTGGATATTGGAACTCCAGGCCGAGACGCTGCGGCTCGCGGCCGGCTCCGCGCAGGCCCGCGCATGGGCGAACGCCCTTGAGCCGCTTGCGGACTACCTCGCAGGCCGCATGCGTGAGTTCCTCGCCGCCGCGCCGTACCCGATGCGGGTCGGCATGCATCCCAACACCGCGTTTGCCTGCGTGCTGGCGCTCGACTACGCGCGCGTCGCGGCCGATGCGGCCCTGGCAGCCGAGATCGGCCATGCCGCCCGCAAGTGGTACCTCGCCGACCGTGACGCCCCGCTCG
Source organism: Burkholderiales bacterium (assembly GCA_965279075.1). Classification (GTDB taxonomy): domain Bacteria; phylum Pseudomonadota; class Gammaproteobacteria; order Burkholderiales; family SG8-39; genus SZAS-79. The sequence continues at coordinate 144,026 of CBDIHI010000009.1, forward strand.
CCTACGAGCCCTCGCTCGCCGATTTCCTCTCGCCTGCGCTGACCGAGGCGCACCTGATGCGCGAGGTGCTGCCCGGTCCCGAGTTCCGGACATGGCTTGCCGGCTTCCTCCCGCAGGGCCTCGGGCCGCTGGCGACCCCGCCGCAAGTCCCGGACCGCAGCGATGCGCAGTTCGCGCACCTCGACGGACTTTCGCTGTCGCGGGCCTGGGCTATGCGCAGGCTCAGCGCCGCACTCCCTGCGGCAGAGGCTGCGATCGCGGCCCATCTCGCGGCCGGGCTCCCGCAGGCTACGGGCGGCGAGTACGTCGGCGAACACTGGCTCGCGAGCTTTGCCGCGCTGGCCCTCGGCGAGGTTCCCTAGCTGATTTACGCGTCCTTGACCTGGACTGGGGTGGGCGCTAGCATCGCTGTATCTCTTTTGTAATACAAGCTTGCATCTCACTTGAGGCAATCATGGCGGTCTCTCTCAGGGTCCCGGAAGAAGTCAGGAAGCGCGTCGCAAAGCTGGCCGAAGCGCAGGACACCACGGTGCATGCATTCATGGTCGAGGCGATCCGCGAAAAGCTGGAAGCCGACGAGGTGCGCGCGGCTTTCCATGCCGAAGCCAAACGCAGACTTTCCAAAATGAAGAAGTCGGGTGAGGGTGTCCCTGCGGCCGAGGCGTTCGCCTATCTCGAAGCACGCGCCCTCGGCAAGCCGACGCCTTCCCCCAAGCCGCGCCGGATCGCGTGATCGTCTTTGCCGGGGAGGCGCTCGCCGACCTTGAGCGGATCCTCGATTTCAATCTCGAGCGCGACCCGTCCACCGCCTTGCAGCACATCAATAGGATCCGCGAAGCCATCCTGATCCTCGAAGCCCATCCCGAGATCGGCCGTGCAATCACCGGAAGCTTCCCGCTCCGTGAGCTCGTGATCTCGCACGGCAACACCGGGTACATAGCGCTCTACGAACACTCGCCCACCGAAGGCCTCGTCCGCATCGCCGCCATTCGCCACCAGCGCGAGGCGGGATATCGTGGCCGATAATCAGCCTGCCCAATACTGTCACTTTTCCCCCAACCCCCGCGCCAGGCGCGGGCTTCCAGCCTAATTACTTTCAACCCCCACCCATGAAACGCATCCCCGGCATCCGCTTCCTGCACTCCCCAGGCCCCACGCACGTGCCCCCGGAAGTGCTCAACGCCATGCACCGCCAGCCGCTCGACCATGGCGACCCGCGCCTGGGCGAGACGATCGACGCGATCGAAACCGGCATCAGGAAGCTGGTGGGTTCGCCCGCCTGCGAGCTCTTCATGTTCGCGTCCAACGGCCACGGCGCCTGGGAAACCACGGTCGAGAACCTGGTCGCGCCCGGCGGGACCGTGCTGATCCCGGGCACGGGCCATTTCTCCGAGTCGTGGGCCGTGCAGACCGAGGGCCTCGGGCGGCGCGTGGTGCGCACGCCGTACCGGGAAGGCTACCCGGCCAGCCCGGCCGAGGTCGAAGCGGCGCTGCGCGCCGACACCAAACGCGAGATCGTGGCCGTGTTCGCCGTGCACACCGACACCGCGAGCAGCACCACCAACGACCTCGTGGCAATGAAGAAGGCGATTAACGACGCCAGGCACCCGGCGCTGTTCGTCGTGGACGTGGTGGCGTCGCTGGGCGCCGCGCCGTTCGCGATGGACGCACTGGGCGTCGACGTCGCGGTCGGCGCCTGCCAGAAGGGGCTGATGTCTCCTCCGGGCCTGGGCTTCGTCGCGATCAACAAGCGGGCGAGCGAGGTGGCCTCGGGCAACCCCGCGCCGCGCTTCTACTGGGACTGGAAACGGCGCCAGGCCGCCTACAGCTACAACAAGTTCTGCGGCACGCCGCCGCAGAACCTGCTGTTCGGCATCGAGGCGGCACTCGAACTGATCGCCCTCGAGGGCCTCGAGCAGGTGATCGCGCGGCACGCGCTGCTGTCGCGCGCAGTGCACGCGGCAGTCGAGTGCTGGAGCCGCGAGGGTGTGCTGGCTTTCCACTGCAAGGTGCCGTCGGCGCGGTCGGTCTCGGTCACCACCATTGAAGTTCGCGAAGGGTTCGACGCGGAAGCCATGCGCACGGTGGCGCGCGAGCGCTTCCAGGTGGCGATCGACGGCGCCCTCGGCAAGCAGACCGGCAAGGGTTTTCGCATCGGGCACCTCGGCGACATGAACCCGGCGATGGTGCTCGGGTGCCTGGGCGGCATCGAGGCGGCGATGCGCGTGCAGGGGATCCCCTTCGGCCGCGACGGCGTGCAGAAGGCGGTCGACTGCCTCGCCGAAGGTTAGGATACCGCCATGAGCTCCGAAGCCTCCCAACTGCACCGCGACGCCATCGTCATCGACGGCACCTGCCCCCTGCTACGCCGCAAGGAGTTCGTCGACTGGTACATCGAAGGCGGCGTGACCGCCTGCTCGCCCACCGTCGGCAGCACCGCCACGGCCGAGGAGACGCTGAGAAACCTCGGCAGCTGGCACCGCTTCATCGGCTCGCGCAACGACCTCATGCTGGTCAGGACCGCCGACGACATCCAGTCCGCCAAGTCCGGGAAGAAGCTCGGTCTCGTCTTCCACTTCCAGGGCGCCGACCCGATCGAGAACGACCTCGACCTCGTCGAGGCCTACCATGCGCTCGGCGTGCGGATGGTGCAGCTCACCTACAACATCCGGAACCGCGTCGGCGACGGCTGTGAGGAAGCGGCCAACGCCGGCCTGAGCAAGTTCGGCCGGGACCTCATCGGCCGGCTGAACGAAACGCGCGTCATCGTCGATGGTTCGCACACCGGCGAGCGTACGACGCTGGACGCGATCGAGGCCTCCACGCGGCCGTTCGTGTTCTCGCACGCCAACGCCAAGGCTGTGCACGCCTGCCCGAGGAACATCACCGACGAACAGATCAAGGCCGCCGCCGCGACCGGCGGGCTCGTCGGCATCAACGGATTCCCGGCTTTCGTCGGCACCTCACCGCGGCCGACGACGGAGGATTTCCTGCGCCACCTCGACCACGTGGCGAACGTCGCGGGCATCGACCACGTGGCGCTGGCCATCGACTACTACGAGGGCATGCACCCGGTGGCCGACGAAGCCGAGGCGCAGAAGATGTACAAGCAGCAACTCGCCGTGCGCCGCTGGAGCGCCGAGGTCTACCCGCCGCCGCCGCACCACTACCCGTCCGGCATGGCCACGCCGAAGGAACTGCCCAACCTCACCGCCGCACTGCTCAAGCACGGCTACGGCGCGGACGAGACGCGCAAGATCATCGGCGGGAACTGGCTGCGCGTGATGCGCGCAGTGTGGGGCTCGTAAGGTCCTCGTGGACGCCGACTTCCTGATCATCGGCGCGGGCGTCGCCGGCGCGTCCATCGGCTACTTCCTCGCCCCGCACGGGCGCGTCGTCCTGCTCGAACGCGAGTCGCAGCCGGGCTATCACAGCACCGGGCGGTCGGCGGCGCTGTTCATCGAAAGCTACGGCACGCCGCAGGTGCGCGCGCTCACCTGCGCGAGCCGCGCCTTCTTCGAAAGCCCACCCCCGGGGTTCACCGAACACCCGGTGCTTTCCCCGCGCGGCGCAATGTTCGTCGGCACGGCGGAACAGGCGGCCGGGCTGGACGAGGCTTTCGAGGCCGCGCGCAGCGTCTCGCCACGCGTCCACCGGATGTCGGAGGCCGAGGCACGCGCGCGCGTGCCCGTGCTCGCGCCGGGCATGCAGGCGGTGCTCGAGGAAGACCCGATGGACATGGACGTCCATGCGATCCACCAGGGCTACCTGCGCGGGCTGCGGGCCAAAGGCGGCAAGGTCATCTGCGATGCCGGGGTCACACGCTGTGAGCGGATCGGGAAGGACTGGGAAGTCGAGGCCGGCGGAATCCGGTATCGCGTCCCCGTCGTCATCAACGCCGCCGGTGCCTGGTGCGACGTCGTCGCGCAGCTCGCGGGCGCCCGTCCCCTCGGGCTGCAGCCCAAACGCCGCTCCGCCTTCATCTTCGCGCCGCCCGAAGGCGTCGCCACCGCCGCCTGGCCCATGGTCATCGGCTCGGGCGAGTCCTACTACTTCAAGCCCGACGCCGGCATGCTTCTGGGCTCGCCCGCCAACGAAGACCCGGTGGATCCGCAAGACGTCCAGCCCGAGGAGTACGACATCGCGGTGGCGATCGAACGCATCGAGACCGCCACGACCCTGCGCATCCGCCGGCCCACGCGCACATGGGCGGGATTGCGTTCCTTCGTCGCCGACGGCGATCTCGTCGGCGGGTACGACCCGGTTTGCGAGGGCTTCTTCTGGGTCGCGGCGCAGGGCGGGTACGGCATCCAGACCTCGCCCGCGATGGGGGAGGCTTGCGCGGCGCTTGTGCGGGGTGAGGCGATGCCCCAACGGATGGTGGATTTCGGGCTTACGGCGGGGATGTTGTCGCCGGGCCGGAAGACTATTTCCTGATCACCACCGTAAACCCGTTGTGGACCTTGTCGTCCACGTCCTGCACCTCGACCACGTTGAACTTCAGCCGCTTCGCCAGCTCGACGAAATCCGCCGTCCGCCAGACCGTCCAATGGTGGTGGTCGTCGGCCTCGTAGTACACCCATCCCTCGTCCGGCTTCACGCCGCCGCTGCGCGGCAGCAGGATCTGCGGCATGACCTGCCCGTAGTTCCCCAGCTTGTCCCGGCCGAACTTCGCCAGCGCCTGCTCGTTCAGCGGCCGCACGTAATCCGTGACCTTGATCTTGCCGGTGGAGCGGTCGATCAGTTCCTGCACCGGTGTGGGCTCGCGGTGCTTGTCGAACGTCCGGTCGCGATGCGGCGCAATCACGAAGATGTACCCCCCGGGACGGATCACGCGATACCACTCGCGCAGGGCCTTGACCGGGTCGTAGAAATGCTCGATGACGTGCGAGGACAGCACGTAATCCAGCGTCGCATCCTTGAAAGGCAGGTCGTCCCCCAAGGCGACGATGTGCACCACCGCCCGCGGGCAGGCCTTGGCCTGGTTGTCGGGTGCATCGAGGAAATCGACGTTGATCGAGCGCTTCAGCCCGAACGAGTTCTGCGTGGAGGCGCCGATCTCCACGCCGTGGAGGTTCTCGAGGTATTTCGTCGCCAGCGCCGAAGGGCCGATCTTCTGGCAGGTATCCGCAACCACCGCAGGCTTGGGCGCAACGTCCTCCTCCCGCCCTTCGAGCACCAGCAAAGCCGCCGCAACGAGCAACGCCGTCAGCAGGACGATGCCAAGCAGGCGGGTGCGCGAACCGCTCAAGCCGCGGCTTCCTGCGCCAGCGCCCGCTTCACCGCCGCACGCTCAGCCACGCGGTTGCGGTGGTCCATGACGCGGGGGATCCTGGAGAGGTCCACGCCGTCGCCCTCGAGCCACTTCGCCATCGTGAAAAGGTAGCCGTCGCAGATGGAGTACTCGTTCCCCAGCACCCACGGCCCCGCCAGCATGCCGTTCTCGATCAGCCCGAACGCGGCCCCCACGGTCTCGGGGACCTTGCGCTGCATGTCCCTGAGCGCGGCGGGATCGTCAGCCCAGCGCGAACCGCGCGTGCGGTGCGCGTGCGCGACGTGGACGGTCGAACAGAGGAAGCTGTTGAAGGCCTGTGTGCGGGCGAAGTCGAACGGGTCGGACGGCGCGAGTTTCGCCGCAGGAAAGCTCTGCGCGATGTACGCGAGGATCGCGGGCGACTCGGTGAGTATCCCCCGGTCCGTGACCAGCGCCGGCACCCGGCCCTTGGGGTTGAGCGCAAGGTAGGCGGGCTTCTTCTGCTCGTCGGCGGCGAAATTCATGCGCACGGCTTCGTACGTGGCGCCGGCCTCTTCCAGGGCGATGTGCGAAGCGAGCGAGCAGGCGCCGGGGGAATAGAACAGCTTGAGCATCTAGGTCTCCTTCCTGAGTATCGGGTGCAGTATCGCAAGCATCGCATCGATTTCGGCCCGCGTCACATCCAGCGCCGGCATGAATCGCAGGCTCGAGGGCCGCGGCGAATTGAGCAGCAGCCCCTTCAGCAGGGCCGCGTCGACGACCTTGCCGCCCACCGGCTTGCCGAGTTCCAGCGCCACGAGCAGGCCCTGCCCACGCACCTCGCCAAACCCCAGTTCCGCCGAGACCTCCCTCAGCTTCGCCATCAAGTAGTCGCCGTTCGCCTGCACATCCGAGAGGAACCCCGGCTTGGCCACCTCGTCCACTACGGCGAGGCCCACCGCCGTCATCAGCGGATTGCCGTTATAGGTGCCGCCCTGGTCGCCGGGCTCGAAGCAGCTGACCTTTTCGGTGGCCACCAGCGCGGCCAGCGGCACACCACCGCCGATCCCCTTGCCGAGCGTCATGATGTCGGGCCGTACGCCCGCGTGCTGCCAGCAGAACATGGTCCCCGTGCGGCCGATGCCGGTCTGGATCTCGTCGAGGATCAGAAGCATGCCGGACTCTTCGGTAAGCCTGCGCACGCCCTTCAGGAACGCCGGCGTGAACGGCACCACGCCCGCCTCGCCCTGGATGGGCTCGAACATGACGGCGACGGTGCCCGGACCGATCGCCGCGCGCACGGCTTCGAGGTCGTTCACCGGCAGCTTGCGAAAGCCCGGCACCTTGGGCTCGAAGAGCTTCTCCCACTGCGGCTTGCCGGAGGCGGACATGGTTGCGAGCGTGCGGCCATGGAAGGCGTTCTCGAAGGTGAGGATTTCGTACGCGCCGCCCTTGTGGAGGGCGCCCCACTTGCGCGCCAGCTTGATCGCGCCCTCGTTGGCCTCGGCGCCGCTGTTGGCGAAGAACACCTTCTCCATGCCGGAGAGCGCGGCGATGCGCGCGGCGAGCTTGCGCATGGGCTCGTTGGTGTACGCCGGGCTGGCATTGATGACCTTCGCCGCCTGGGCTGCAAGGGCGTCGCGGATGACCTTCGGCGAATGGCCGAGCGAATTGACCGCCCAGCCCTGGATGAAGTCGAGGTACTTGCGCCCCGCGGCGTCGTACAGCCAGGAGCCTTCGCCCCGCACGAACTCAACGTCGGGCCGCTGCGTGATGAACATCAGTGAATCGTTTGCCTGCATTTGCTGCCTCCGGAATGAAAAAAGCCCCTGACCTCGCGGTCAGGGGCTTTGGGGTAACGGGTGTGGTGCCGGGATTACGTTACGTTCTTGCCTCGCATGGCCGCGTGTCGTCGTCGCGCTGCTGCTCGCGCGCTGCGTCGTGCTGCTGCCGTGGTTCCGAGGAAGTTCATGGGGCTAGTCTAGCGCGGAAGGTCCGACGTGCCCATGAGAAACTCGTCCACGGCCCTCGCGCACTGCCGCCCCTCCCGGATCGCCCAGACCACCAGCGACTGGCCACGGCGGATGTCGCCTGCCGCAAAGACCTTGGGAACCGAGGTCGCGTAGCACCCCGTACCATCGGTCGTCGCCTTGGCATTGCCGCGGGGGTCCTTTTCGACGCCAAAGGACTCGAGCAGCGACTGCACCGGCGACACGAACCCCATCGCCAGCAGGACGAGGTCCGCCGGCATCGAAAACTCCGAGCCGGGGACTTCCTGCATCCTGCCGTCCTTCCATTCGACGCGCGCGGCGACGAGCTTCTTGACCTTGCCCTTCTCGCCCTCGAGCCGCTTGGTCGCCACGGCCCAGTCGCGTTCCGCGCCTTCCTCGTGCGAGGACGAGGTACGCAGGCGCTGCGGCCAGTACGGCCACACCGGATTCTTGTCCAGGTCCGGGGGCATCGGCATAAGCTCGAACTGGGCGACCGAGGCGGCGCCGTGTCGGTTCGACGTGCCCACGCAGTCGGAGCCCGTGTCGCCTCCGCCGATGATCACGACGTGCTTGCCCGTGGCCCACAGGTCCTCGACCTTGCCGTCGCCCGCGACGCGGCGGTTCTGCAGCGGCAGGAAGTCCATCGCGTAATGCACGCCGTCGAGGTCGCGCCCCGGCACCGGCAGGTCGCGCGGCATCTCCGCGCCGCCGGCGATCACCACGGCGTCGAACTCGTCGGCGATCGTCGCCGGGTCGAGCTGCTTGGCGGCGGCATTGCCGGCGCCCACGGGCGCCTTGCCCACGACGTGGTTGGTCCTGAACTCGACACCCTCGGCCTGCATCTGCCCGACGCGGCGGTCGATGAGGCCCTTCTCCATCTTGAAGTCGGGGATGCCGTAGCGCAGCAGCCCGCCGATGCGGTCGTTCTTCTCGAACAGCACGACTTCGTGGCCCGCACGCGCAAGCTGCTGGGCCGCGGCAAGACCAGCCGGACCTGAGCCGACGACGGCGACGCGCTTGCCGGTCTTAACGGCGGCAACCTGCGGCTTCACCCAGCCCTCGTCCCAGGCCCGGTCGATGATCGCGTGCTCGATCGACTTGATGCCGACCGGGTCGTTGTTGATGCGCAGCGTGCAGGCTTCCTCGCACGGCGCGGGGCATACCCGGCCGGTGAACTCGGGGAAGTTGTTGGTCGAGTGCAGCGTCTCGATCGCGCGCTTCCAGTCGGCCTTGAATACCAGGTCGTTGAAGTCCGGGATGATGTTGTTGACCGGGCAGCCGCTCATGCAGAAGGGGATGCCGCAGTCCATGCAGCGCGCGCCCTGCACCCTGGCCTCGTCCTCGGTGAGGTGCATCACGAACTCTTTGTAATGCTTCTTGCGCGCCTCGGGCGCCTCCGCGGCCTCGCTGAGGCGCTCGTACTCCAGGAATCCGGTGACCTTGCCCATTTATGCCGCCACTTTGTTTGCGTTCGCCGCGAGCTCGCCGAGCGCGCGACGGTACTCCTTGGGGAAGACCTTGACGAAGCGCGGCCGGTACTCGGCCCACTTGTCGAGGACGGCCTGCGCGCGGGCGCTGCCCGTGAGCCGCGCGTGGTTCTCAACCAGCCGCTTGAGGACCGCCTCGTCGGCCTCGCCGCGATGCCAGACGTCTCGCGACAGCTTCGCCTGCTGCTCCGCTTCGGTGAGCACCGGCTCGAGGTCGACCATTGCGGCATTGCAGTTCCTGTCGAATTCGCCTTCGAGATCGAGCACGTAGGCGATGCCGCCCGACATGCCGGCCGCGAAGTTGCGGCCGGTGGCGCCCAGCACCACGACCGTCCCGCCGGTCATGTACTCGCACCCATGGTCGCCTACGCCTTCCACCACCGCGTCGGCGCCGGAATTGCGCACCGCGAAGCGCTCGCCCGCCACGCCGCGGAAGTAGGCCTCGCCCGAAAGCGCGCCGTACAGCGCGACGTTGCCGGTGATGATGTTCTCGGTCGGCTCGCCCCGGAACTTGGGCGAGGGCTGCACCGAGATGCGCCCGCCGGACAATCCCTTGCCGCAGTAGTCGTTGGTGTCGCCGATCAGCTCGATGCTGATGCCCCGGGAGAGGAACGCGCCGACGCTCTGCCCCGCGGAGCCCGCGAAGCGAATGCGGATCGTGTCGTCAGGCAGCCCGTCGTGGCCGTACTTGCGCGCGATCTCGCCGGACAGCATGGTACCGACCGTCCGGTTGATGTTGCGGATCGGCATGTCGATGGAGACTTTCTCTCCCCTGTCGAGCGCGGGCTTCGCCAGCTCGATCAGCCGGTGGTCGAGGGCCTTGTCGAGGCCGTGATCCTGCGTCTCGACCGCATAGCGCGGCACATCGGCGGGAATGTCCGGCAGGTGGAAGATGCGCGAGAAGTCGAGGCCCCGCGCCTTCCAGTGCTCGATGCCCTTTTTCGTGTCGAGCAGGTCGGCGCGGCCGATCAGCTCGTTTATCGTGCGCACGCCGAGCTGGGCCATGATCTGCCGCGCTTCCTCGGCGACGAAGAACAGGAAGTTGATCACGTGCTCGGGCTTGCCCTGGAACTTGCGCCGCAGCACCGGGTCCTGCGTGGCCACGCCCACCGGGCAGGTGTTGAGGTGGCACTTCCTCATCATGATGCAGCCCTCGGCGACGAGCGGCGCCGTCGCGAAGCCGAATTCGTCGGCGCCGAGCAGCGCGCCGATCACCACGTCGCGACCGGTCTTCATCTGGCCGTCGACCTGCACGACGATGCGGCCGCGCAGGCGGTTCAGCACCAGGGTCTGCTGGGTCTCGGCGAGGCCCAGCTCCCAGGGCGTGCCGGCGTGCTTGATCGACGACCAGGGCGATGCACCCGAGCCGCCGTCATGGCCGGAGATCGTCACGTGGTCGGCCTTGGCCTTGGCCACGCCGGCCGCCACAGTGCCCACGCCGTCCTCGGACACCAGCTTCACGCTGATCGAGGCGCGCGTGTTGGCGTTCTTCAGGTCATGGATCAGCTGGGCGAGGTCCTCGATCGAGTAGATGTCGTGGTGCGGCGGCGGGCTGATCAGCTCGACGCCGGGTGTCGAATACCTCAGCAGCGCGATGTACTCGGACACTTTCTTGCCGGGCAGTTGGCCGCCTTCGCCGGGCTTGGCGCCCTGCGCCATCTTGATCTGGATCTGCTCGGCCGAAGCGAGGTACTCCGCAGTGACGCCGAAGCGCCCGGAGGCGACCTGCTTGATCTTGGACTTGAGCGAATCGCCTTCCTTGAGGACGATGTCGGACTCGACGCGCCCCTTGCCGAGGCGGCTCATCAGCGTCTCCCCGGCCTTGATCGGCGCGTAGCGGTTGCGGTCCTCGCCGCCTTCGCCGGTGTTCGACTTGCCGCCGATGCGGTTCATGGCCACGGCCAGCGTGGCGTGCGCTTCGGTCGAGATCGAGCCGAGCGACATCGCGCCCGTGGCGAAGCGTTTGACGATGTCGGAAGCGGGCTCGACTTCTTCCAGCGGGATCGCCTTCGCCGGGTCGGTCTTGAACTCGAACAGCCCCCGGAACGTCATGTGCCGGCGCGACTGGTCGTTGATGATCTCCGCGTATTCCCTGTAGGTCTGCGCCGAGTTGCTGCGCACCGAATGCTGCAGCTTGGCGATGGCGTCCGGGGTCCACATGTGCTCCTCGCCGCGCACGCGGAAGGCGTACTCCCCGCCGGCGTCCAGCGCATCGGCGAGCACCGGGTCGTTGCCGAACGCGGCCTTGTGCACGCGGATCGCCTCCTCGGCGACCTCGAACACGCCGATGCCCTCGACGTTGGTCGCGGTGCCGGTGAAGTACTTGTCGACCAGCGCGCGCGACAACCCGACCGCCTCGAAGATCTGCGCCCCGGTGTAGGACATGTAGGTGGAGATGCCCATCTTGGACATGACCTTGCGCAGGCCCTTGCCGATCGCCTTGACGAAGTTCTTGATCGCCTTGTAGCCGGCCTTCGGGTCTTCCGAGCCGGCGTGGAGCGCCAGCAGCGTCTCCATGGCGAGGTAGGGATGGATCGCCTCGGCGCCGTAGCCGCCCAGCAGCGCGAAGTGGTGCACCTCGCGCGCCGAGCCGGTCTCGACGACGAGGCCGGCGCTGGTGCGCAGGCCCTTGTTGGTCAGGTGCTGGTGGATCGCCGACAGCGCGAGCAGCGCGGGGATCGCGACATGATCGGCATCCACCCTGCGGTCGGAGATGATGATGATCGAGTATCCCGAGCGCACAGCGTCTTCGGCCTGCGCGGCCAGCGACGCGAGGCGCGCCTCGATGGCCTCCTTGCCCCACTTCGCCGGGTAGCAGATATCGAGCTCCCACGAGCGGAACTTGCCCTCGGTGTACTTCTCGATGTGGCGGATCTTCTCCATCTCGTAGAAGTCGAGCACCGGGTGCGAGACCTCCAGCCGGATCGGCGGGTTCATCTCGTCGATGCCGAGCAGGTTGGGCTTGGGCCCGATGAACGAGACCAGCGACGTCACGAGCTCCTCGCGGATCGGGTCGATCGGCGGGTTGGTCACCTGCGCGAAAAGCTGCTTGAAGTAGTGGTACAGCGTCTTCGACTTGTTCGATAGCACCGCGAGCGGCGAATCGTTGCCCATGGAGCCGATGGGCTCCTCGCCGTTGGCCGCCATCGGCGCCATGATGAACTTGAGGTCTTCCTGCGTGTAGGCGAACGATTGCTGGCGGTCCAGCAGGGGCACCGAGGAGCGCTCGGGCTGCTGCTTGTCGGTCTCGACGTCGTCCAGCCGGATCCGGATGCGTTCGATCCACTCGCGGTAGGGCTTGGCCGCGGCGAGCGTGTCCTTCAGCTCCTTGTCGTCGATGATGCGGCCCTTCTCGAGGTCGACGAGGAACATCTTGCCGGGCTGCAGGCGCCACTTCTTGACGATCTTCTCCTCGGGGATCGGCAGGCACCCGCATTCGGAGCCCATGATCACGAGGTCGTCGTCGGTGACGATGTAGCGCGCGGGGCGCAGGCCGTTGCGGTCGAGCGTGGCGCCGATCTGGCGGCCGTCGGTGAACGCGATCGCCGCGGGACCGTCCCAGGGCTCCATCATCGCCGCGTGGTACTCGTAGAACGCGCGGCGGCTCGGGTCCATGTGGGCATGGCCTTCCCACGCCTCCGGGATCATCATCATCACCGAGTGCGCGATCGAATAGCCCGACATCAGCAGCAATTCAAGGGCGTTGTCGAACGAGGCCGAGTCCGACTGGCCGTCGTAGATCAGCGGCCAGAGCTTGGCGAGGTCCTTGCCAAGGATGGGGGAGGAGATCGCGCCCTGCCGCGCACGGATCCAGTTGACGTTGCCGCGCAGCGTGTTGATCTCGCCGTTGTGCGCGATCAGGCGGAACGGGTGCGCGAGGTCCCAGGTCGGGAAGGTGTTGGTGGAAAACCGCTGGTGCACCAGGGCCAGGGCCGACACGCAGCGCGGGTCCTGCAGGTCCTTGTAATAGGAGCCGACCTGCCCGGCGAGAAGCATGCCCTTGTAGACGATGGTCCGCGCCGACATCGAGGGTACGTAGAATTCCTTGCCGTGCGCGAGCTTGAGCGCCTGGATCGCATGGCCCGAGGACTTGCGGATGATGTAGAGCTTTCTTTCCAGCGCGTCGGTCACCGTGACGCCCGCGCCGCGGCCGATGAACACCTGCCGGATCGTCGGTTCGATCTTCTTGACCGAATGGCCAAGGCCCGCGTTGTCGCACGGCACGTCGCGCCAGCCGAGCAGCACCTGGCCCTCGTCCTTGATGGCGCGCTCGATCTCGTATTCGCAGGCGAGGCGCGAGGCCGGTTCCTGCGGCAGGAAGACCATGCCGACGCCGTACTCGCCAACGGGCGGCAGCGCCACGTCCTGCCTGGCCATCTCCTCGCGGAAGAACTGGTCGGGGATCTGCACGAGGATGCCGGCACCGTCGCCCGCAAGCGGATCCGCGCCCACGGCGCCGCGATGCGTGAGGTTCTTGAGGATCGTGAGCCCCTGCTCGACGATCGCATGGCTTTTCGCGCCCTTGATGTTGGCCACAAAGCCGACGCCGCAGGCGTCGTGTTCGTTGGCGGGGTCGTACAGACCCTGTGCTTCCGGCGGGTGAGCGTGTGCCACAGTGAACCTCTGAGTTTTCATGGGGCGGCGTTCGTCGGCCCGTCGGTCGGGTAATCGTCGGATGCGGCCCCGCACAAAAAAGACGGGCGAACTGACGAATATACCTCTGGAAGCCTGCGGCTTCAAGGGCTTAGCAGCTGGGCGGGAAGTGGGGCGGGCGGGCCGTGGGACGGGAGTCTATGCTGCGGTGCAGGCGGAGAGGGTTGCACGAACCAGCGATTCGGGGATTTCGCTGCGCAGCACGGCGGTGCCGAGCCGTTCGAGGAGGATGAACCGGGTCTTGCCTGCCGAGGCCTTCTTGTCCAAGGCCATGAGGTCCAGGTACCTGTCGGCCGGCAAGCCTGCCGGGCCCGCCACGGGCAGGCCGGCACGTTCGACCAGTGCACGGATGCGCTTGGCGTCGGCTTCGGGGAGCATGCCCATCCGGGCGGACAGGTCGGCCGCCATGACCATACCGGCGCCGACCGCCTCGCCGTGGACCCAGTGGCCGTAGCCCATCCCGGATTCGATCGCGTGGCCGAAGGTATGGCCGAAATTGAGCGTCGCGCGCAGGCCCGCTTCGCGCTCGTCGGCGCCCACGACGGCCGCCTTAATCTCGCAGCTGCGCACTACCGCATGGGTGAGCGCCCCGGCGTCCCGGGCGAGCAGGCGGCCCATGTTCGATTCGAGCCAGTCAAAAAACACCGGGTCGCTGATCGCGCCGTGCTTGATGACCTCCGCAAGGCCGGCGCGCAGTTCCCGCATCGGCAGGGTCTGCAGCGTGGCGACGTCCGAAATGACCGCCTGCGGCTGGTGGAAGGCGCCCACCATGTTCTTGCCGAGCGGGTGGTTGACGGCGGTCTTCCCGCCCACCGACGAATCGACCTGGGCGAGCAGCGTTGTCGGCACCTGGATGAACGGCACACCCCGCTGGTAGACCGCTGCGGCAAAGCCTGCGACATCGCCGACCACGCCACCGCCCAGCGCCACGACCGTGGTGCGGCGGTCGCAATGCGCGGTGAGCAGCGCGTCGAACACGAGGTTCAGCGTCTCCCAGGTCTTGTGCTCCTCGCCGTCGGGCAGCACGACTTCGAGGACTTCGGCCCCGGCGGCGCGCAGCGCTTTCGCCACGCGCTCGAGGTACAGGGGGGCGATGACGGTGCTCGTCACGAGGGCCGCCTTGCCGCCGGCGAGATAGGGCCGGTAGCGGGCCGGATCGTCTATCAGGCCCTCCCCCACCTCGATCGGGTAGGCGCGGTCGCCGAGGTCTACACGGATACTTGCCATCGCTCCGCCAGCGTGGAGAGGATCTGCTTCACCAGGACCTGCACGCCCTGCCGTCCCGTGTCGACGACGAGGTCGGCGACCTCGCGATACAGGGGGTCGCGCTGCTCGTACAGTTCCTCTAGGCGCCTTTGCGGGTCGGGCGTGGCGAGCAGCGGCCGGTTCTTGTCGTGCCGGGTGCGCAGGTAGAGGTCGCGCGGCTGCGCACGCAGGTAGATCACTACGCCGCGCGCGGCAAGGTGCCCGCGGTTCTCGGGCCGCAGGACCGCGCCCCCCCCGGTGGCGAGCACGATCCCCGTGCGTGACGTCAGCTCGTCGAGCAAGGTGGCCTCGCGCGCGCGGAAGCCCTCCTCGCCCTCGATCTCGAAGATCACCGGCACCTTCACCCCGCAGCGGGACTCGAGCTCGATGTCGGAGTCGATGAACGGGCGGTTGAGGCGCCCCGCCAGCAGGCGCGCGACCGTGGTCTTGCCCGCGCCCATCATGCCTACCAGGAAGATGTTTTCGCCGTCTTTCACGCCGCCATTGTTCCAGAAAAACAAAGGCCGGGGCGAACCCGGCCAAAAGTCAGAGGATCTGACGCAGCGGCAAAGAACCGGCTATCGCACCGTCAGGCGCTCGCTCACGACGCGCGGTGTGATGAAGATGAGCAGCTCGGTCTTGCGGGTCGAGCGCTGGTTGTTCTTGAACAGGAAGCCGACATAGGGCAGGTCGCCGAAGAAGGGCACGCGGGTGATGTCCTGGCGCTCCGTCTCCTCGTAGATGCCGCCGATCACGACCGTGCCGCCGTTCTCGACCAGGGCGGAGGTCTTCACGTGCTTGGTGCTGATCTGCACGCCCGCCGTGGTCGTCGCGCCGGGCTCGTCCTTGTTCACGTCGAGCTCCATGATCACGTTGCCTTCGGGCGTGATCTGCGGCTTCACCTTCAGCGCCAGGTTGGCCTTCCGGAACGCTACCGCCGTGGCGCCCGAGGACGAGGCCTGCTGGTACGGGATTTCCGTGCCCTGCTCGATGAGCGCTTCGACGCCGTCCGAAGTAAGCACTCGCGGGCTGGAAACGGTCTTGCCCTTGCCGTCCGCTTCCATTGCCGAGATCTCGGCATTGATGACTCTCGTGAAGGCATTGTTGAAAAGGAGCAGCGAGAACGAGCCCGGGTTGAAGCCGTTCAGGCCGGTGGCGGGCAGGTTCACGTTCTGCGCCGCAGTGCGGCCCGTCAGCGTTGTAGGTACGGCAATGAGGTTGCTTGCCGTGCTTCCCACCGTGACGTTGAGGTCCCTTGCGGGGTTACCCGATCCGATTACGCGCCCGGGCGCAGAGTCGTATCCGAGACGAGCGCCGAGGTTCTTGGCGAAGCTGTCGTCGGCGATCACGATGCGCGCCTCGATCACGACCTGGCGCACCGGCACGTCGATCTTGGCGATCAGCTTCCGCACTTCCTCGAGCCGGCTCGGGACGTCCTGCACGAAGAGGGTGTTGGTGCGGACATCAACCACCGCGCTGCCGCGCTTGGACAGGATGGGCTGCGCCTTGTCCCCCAGCAGACGCTGCACGTCGGTGGCCTTCTGGTAGTTCATCTGGAACGACTCGGTGCGCGTCGCCTCGAGTTCGCCGATCTGCTGCTGCGCCTCGAGGGCCAGCTTCTCGCGCGTGGCGAGTTCGTCGCGCGGCGCCACCCAGATCACGTTGCCGTTCTTCCTCATGTCGAGGCCGCGCGTCTGAAGGATGATGTCCATCGCCTGGTCCCAGGGCACGTCCTTCAGGCGCAGCGTGATGCTGCCCGAGACCGTGTCGCTGGTGATGATGTTCAGGTCGGTGAAGTCGGCGATGACGTTGAGCACCGCGCGCACCTCGACGTTCTGGAAGTTCAGCGACAGCTTCTCGCCCGTGTACCTGCCGCGGGACGAGGCTGCGGTCGCGCTGACCGGCTTCACCTCAATCACGAACTGGGTGTCGGTCTGGTAGGCGTTGTGCTCCCACTGGCCCTTGGGTTCGATCACCATGCGCACGTTCTCGCCCTGCGCGAAGGTGTTGATGGTCTGCACCGGCGTGGAGAAGTCCACCACGTCGAGGCGCTTCCTTAGGTTGTCGGGCAGCGCGGTCTTCACGAACTCCACGACGATGTTCTGCCCTTGCTGGCGGATGTCGATGCCGGTGCTCGAGTCGGACAGGTCGACGATGATGCGCCCCTCGCCCGAACGGCCGCGGCGGAAGTCGATGTCGCGCACCGCGTGCTTGGAGTCGGCCTTGCCCTCGGCGAAATGCGCTACTGCACCGCCACCGCTCGCAACGGGCGGCACCGCGGCGAGAGTGATGATCAGGGTATTGCCGTCGATCATCGCCTCATGCGACACGCCGCGACGCAGGTTGAGGACCATGCGCGTCTTGTCCGAACCCTGCACCACGTTCATGCTGCGCAGTTCGCCCTCGCCGATGTCCTGCGAATTGCGGCCGAGGTTGTTGGTCGTGCCGGCGAAATCGAAGGCGATCCGCGCGGGGCTTGCGACGGTGAAGCTGGGCGGGATGGCCTTGAGGGGCGTCTTGGTCTGGACCCGCACCGTGATCTTGCCCCCCTGCTGGGTGACGTTGAACGCCTCGATGCTGTTCGCCTGCGCAAGCGCGCCGCCGATGCCTGCAAACCAGAGCGCCGCTGCAAAGAGCGCGGACAGTGCCCGCGCCGGGAAAGTTCGATGGTTCATCGTTGTGCCTCCAACAGTTGCAGCGAGCTGATGCGTTCTACCCAGTCTCCGCCGCCGTCCTGCACGAGCTCCTTCAGCTTGATCTCGTTCTCGTCGATAGCGGTGATCACGCCGAAGTTCAGCCCCAAGTAATTGCCCTTCTTGACCCGGAACAGGTTCGCGCCGGCCCTCACCAGACCGAAGGTCTGCTTGTACTGCGTCAGCGTGCCCACCATCCGCAGCGACTCGATCGGGAACGCCTCGAGCGGCTCCTTGGGACGGTTCAGGTCGGGCTTGATCCCGCCCGCCCCCGCCATCGCCGCGCCCGAAGCCACCACGTCGATGCGCGTCGGCTTGAAGGGGTCGGTCTCGTCGAACGCCTTGTAAGGCACCGGCTCGTAAGGCTTCACCTGCGGCAGCGGATCGACCTTGCCGCGCAGGTCCTTGGTGAGCTGGGCGAGCTCCTGCTTCAGGTCGCCGTACTGCTCGCCGCCGCACGCCGCGAGCGCAAGCAGTGCCGCCGCAGCGAGGGCCGTCCTCATGTGCGCGGTCCTCATTTCTTGGGCGCCTTGGCGGCCTTGGTGGACTTGCGCTGGGCCGCGACTTCCTCGTCGTCGAGGTAGCGGAAGGTCCGCGCGGTGGCGTCCATCTGCAGCTGGCCGTCCTTGCCCGAGGCGATCGTCACGTCGTTGAGCGTGACGATGCGCGAAAGCTGGCCCAGGTCGCTCGCGAACGCGCCCATGTCGTGGTAGTTGCCGACCACCCGCACCTGGATGGGCAGCTCGGCGTAGAACTCCTTCGCCGACTCGCCGGCGGCCGGCTTGAACAACTCGAACTGCAGGCCGCGCCCGAGGCCGGCCTGGTTGATGTCGACGAGCAGCGCGTCCATCTGTGCGCGGTTGGGCAACTGCTTGAGCAAAGCGCCAAACGACTGGTCGATCTCACGCAGCTGCTGCTTGTGCAGGTCGAGGTTGACCGACTGCTTCTTCTTGTTGAGGTAGTCGTCCTTGAGCTTGGTTTCCTGCACCTTGCCGGCCTCGAGCTCTTCCATCTGGCCCTGCCAGTCGAGGAAATAGGCCGCCACGATGATGCCGGCGAGGATCACGATGAGCGCGACGAGCTTGGGGATGGCCGGCCAGGTTCCCGGATCCTTGGGGTCGAGGTACTTGAAGTCCTCGGCGAACTGGTTGAGGTTGATCGCCATGGGCTAGCCTTTCTTCGCGGCGGCCGGCGCCGCGGGAGGAGCGCCCTTGCCGGCAACGCCCTTGCCGGCAGCGCCATCCGCAGAACCCTGAGCGCGCTTGAGCGACAGGTCGAGGTTGAATTCGGACACGCGCTTGTTGTTCACGACGCTGGCCTTGATCTCGTTCAGCTTGGGTGCCTCGAGCCACTGCGACGACTCGATGTTGCGCATCAGAGTGGAAACGCGCGCGTTCGACTGCGCGTAGCCGATGAGGCTGATGCGCAGGCCCCGCTGTGAAATGCTCTTGAGGTACACGCCGTCCGGGAGCTGGCGCACCAGCTGGTCAAGCAGGTAGACCGTCTGCGCGCGGTCGGCCTGGAGAGTCTCGATCACCTGCTTCCTCGACAGAAGCGCGGCGATCTCGTCCTTCAGCTTCTTGATCTCGGCGATGTCCTTGTCGAGCTTCTCGGTTTCCTTCTTGAGGAAGTCGTTGCGGCTGACCTGCTCGCCCACCTTCGCGGCGTAGAAGCCGTGGACGAGCAGCACGATCGCGCCGCCGAGCACTGCGGTCATCGCCGCCACTATCGCGAAATGCTTTCGCGACGCCTTGCGCCGCTCTTCCCGGTGGGGAAGGAGGTTGATGCGGGTTGTCACGGGTCGAACCTCCGCATTGCGAGGCCGCAGGCCACGATCAGCGAGGGCGCGTCGAGCATCAGTTTCTTCAGCTGGATGCGCGGCGAGGTCTCCATCGTGGCGAACGGGTTGGCCACCACCGTGTTCACCTGCGTGCGGGTCTGGATGACCTCGTCGAGGCCGGGAATCACCGCCGACCCGCCCGCGAGCAGGATGTGGTCGACGCTGCTGTACTGGGTGGAGGTGAAGAAGAACTGCAGCGCGCGCTGCACTTCCATCGCCAGGTTCTCCATGAACGGCCGCAGCACCTCGGACTCGAAGTCGTCCGGGAGCCCGCCCGAGCGCTTGGCGTTTTCGGCCTCTTCAGGGCTCATGCCGTAGCGGTTCTGGATGTCGGCGGTCAACTGGTTGCCGCCAAACGCCTGCTCCCGCGAATAGACCGACTGGTCGTTGCGCAGCACGCTGATCGCCATCACGTTGGCGCCGATGTCGACCACCGCGATGTTCTGGTCCTTGCCCCCGCCCGGCAGGGCCGCCGAGACCATCAGGAGCGCGGACTGCTGCGCGTAGGACTCGACGTCCATGACCAGCGCCTTGAGGCCGGCCGACTCGGCGACCGCGATGCGATCCTCGACCTTTTCCTTGCGGGTCGCCGCGATCAGCACCTCGTCCTCGCCCGGACCGGAGGGGGAAGGACCGACGACCTGGAAATCGAGGTTCACCTCCTCGAGCGCGAACGGGATGTACTGGTTCGCCTCGGTCTCGACCTGGATCTCGAGTTCCTGCTCGCGCAGGCCCGCCTGGACGATGATCTTCTTGGTGATGACGGCGCCCGAGGGCACGGCCATCGCGACGTGCTTGGTGCGGGTGGCGAGGCGCTTCCAGGCACGCTTGACGGCTTCGGTGACCGCTTCGAGATTATTGATGTTCCCGTCGGCCACCGCATCGCGGGGCAGGGATTCGATCGCGTAGCGTTCCACCCTGTAGGCGCCCTTGCCGGCGTCGACGATCTCGACCATCTTCACCGAGGACGAGCTGATGTCCAGCCCAAACAGGGGCGGAGCTTTCGGATTGAAGATATCGAGTTGCAAGGGAAAATTCCTTTCCGCAATGGCCGTTTAGGCGCAATACGTATAATTTACATGAAATGCTAGCAACAAGCCCCCTGCCTGTAAAGTAAATTCTTCACGGTCGGGCAAGGCCTATAATGCCCCCGTCTCCTACCCGATGCAACAACCCCCCCGTCCCTCCCGATCACGTTGATGTGGCTCCGTTTTTTGGCATTTCCGCTGGCCCTGCTCGCCGGCGTGGCGGCGATCGGCGCCTGCGCGGTCGGCCTCGTGCTGGTGCTCGCCTGGCCGAACCTGCCTTCGCTCGGGGCCCTGACCGACTACCAGCCCAAGATACCGCTGCGGGTCTATTCGGTTGAAGGCACGCTGATCGGGGAATTCGGCGAGGAGCGCCGCGCAGTCGTGAAGATCGCCGAAGTCCCCGAAGTGCTGAAGCGCTCTATCCTCGCGGCCGAGGACGAGCGGTTCTACCAGCATGCGGGCATCGATTATCTGGGCGTCCTGCGCGCGGCCCTTTCCAACCTGACATCCGGCGGACGCCGGCAGGGGGCGAGCACGATCACGATGCAGGTGGCGCGCAACTTCTTCCTGTCTTCGGAGAAAACGCTCACCCGCAAGCTCTACGAGGCGCTCCTGTCGTTCAAGATCGAGCACAGCCTGCAGAAGGACCAGATCCTCGAGCTGTACGTGAACCAGATCTACCTCGGCCAGCGCGCCTACGGGTTCGGCGCCGCGGCCCAGATCTACTTCGGCAAGCCGCTCGACAAGATCTCGCTGCCCGAGGCGGCGATGCTCGCGGGCCTGCCAAAGGCACCCTCGACCTTCAACCCGGTGGTCAACCCGACGCGCGCCAAGCAGCGCCAGCTCTACGTGCTGCGCCGCATGAAGGAGCTGGGGCACGTCACCGAGCAGCAGTATGCGGAGGCGGTCAAGGCGCCGCTCGCGGTGAAGCGCGACGCCAGCGAATTCGCGGTCCACGCCGAACACGTCGCGGAGATGGTGCGCCAGGCCATACACGAGCAGTACCCGGACGACGTCTACACGCGTGGTTTCCGTGTCTACACGACGATCCGCAAGGCCGACCAGGAAGCGGCGTACGCGTCGCTGCGCCGCGGCCTGCTCGACTACGACCGCCGCCACGGCTACCGCGGACCGGAGGCATACGCGGAGCTGGCTGAGAATGCCACCGAGGACGACTACGACGAGGCGCTTTCCGACCACAGCGACAACGACGACATGCTGGCCGCGCTGGTGCTGTCCGCCGGTGCCAAGGAGGTCCGCGCCGTCACGCGGGCGGGCGAGCAGGTGTCGGTCGCAGGAGAGGGCCTGAAGTTCGTAGCCCGGTCGCTGGATGACAAGGCGCTGCCGCAGAAACGCGTGCGGCGCGGATCGATCATCCGCGTGCAAAGGGACGACAAGAAGGTCTGGCAGATCGTCCAGCTGCCCGAGGCCGAGTCGGCCTTCATCGCGGTCGACCCGAACGACGGCGCGATCCGCGCGCTGGTCGGCGGGTTCGACTTCAGCCGCAACAAGTACAACCACGTCACACAGGCCTGGCGCCAGCCGGGCTCTTCGTTCAAGCCGTTCATCTACTCGGCCTCGCTGGAAAAGGGGTTCACCCCTGCGACCGTCATCCCGGACGAGCCCATCGTCGTCGAAGCGGACGTCACGGGCAGCCAGCGCTGGGAGCCCAAGAACTACGATGGCAAGTTCGAGGGGCCGATGCGCATGCGCACGGCGCTCGCGAAGTCGAAGAACATGGTGTCGATTCGGATCCTCAAGGCCATCGGCACGAAGTACGCGCAGGACTACGTCACCCGCTTCGGCTTCGAGGCGGAAAAGCACCCGCCCTACCTGACGATGGCGCTCGGCGCGGGCTCGGTCACGCTATGGCAGATGGCTCGCGCCTACTCCGTGTTCGCCAATTCCGGTTACCTGGTCCAGCCCTATTACATCCAGCGCATTGTCGACGACCGCGGCAACAGCCTGGGCACGGCCAACCCCCAGCGGGCGGGTGACGAGTCGCTGAGGGTCATCGATGCGCGCAACGCGTTCATCATGGACAGCATGCTGCAGGACGTGACCCGCTACGGGACGGCCGCGCGCGCATCCAAGCTCGGGCGCCGCGACCTCGCCGGCAAGACGGGCACGACCAATGACTTCCTCGACGCCTGGTTCTGCGGTTACTCGCCTGCGCTCGTCGGCGTGGCGTGGGTGGGCTTCGACCAGCCGCGCACCCTCGGCCGCAACGAGACGGGCGGCTCGGTCTCCTTGCCGATCTGGATCGGCTACATGGAAAAAGCGCTGAAAGGGATTCCCGAGGTGGCTCGCACGGTGCCGGACGGGATCATCGACCTGAAGGTCGATCCCGATGCCGCCGTACCCGGCAGCGGCTCGCACCCGGAATTCTTCTACAAGGAAGGCATGCCCCCCGTCCCGGCCGAGCGGGCACCGGGAGATGCCCCGCAGCCCGATTTCAAGCCCGTCCCTTCGATGAGCCGGAACGAACCCAGGCCTCCGCCAGCGCCCGGCTAGGGCGGGGAGAGGATTACCGCCGCCCCGCCCTGTGCGCCGACCATGCGTGAAAGTGCTGCATAAAGTTCACCCCCGTCACGCGTATCGACCCACCGGCCGCCGTCGTGGCGAAAATGGAATCCGCCCGACCTGGCCGCCACCCAGATCTCGCGTAACGGCGCTTGGCGGTTGATGATCATCTTGCTGCCATCCTCGAACTCGAGCTCGAGGATGCCACCGGGCTTCATCTGCAAGTCGATGTCGAGCCCGGCGGTTTCGGCGCAGGCCTCGACCGCGGCCTCTATGGCGGCAAACGTATCGGTGGCAAGGCGCTCGAATTCGGAATCCGTCATGGCAGGAATTCCCATTGGTGCAGATCCTTCATGCTAACATCATGATTTTACGTCCACTCATGCGCTTTCTGCGTCCGTCGAAGGCGGCTCTGGCTGCGGTCCTCAGTACCGCGTTGCTGGGGGCGTGCGGGTCCAAGGGCCCGCTCTACTTCCGGGACAACCCGCCGCCCGGGCTCAAGGTGCCCAAGCCCCCGGCGCCGAAGCCCGTCCCGTACCCGGAGGATCCGGCCGCGAACACCCCCGGCGGGCAGGAAAAGCAGGACTGATCCCCGACATCATGGCCTTTGAATACCGCAACGGCACGCTTTGCGCTGAGGGCGTGCCGCTCGAAGACATTGCGCGCCGCCACGGGACCCCGTGCTACGTCTACTCGCGCGCCTCGATCGAAGGTGCTTACGGCGAGTATGCGAACGCGCTCGCCGGGCGTCCCTCTCTGATCGCGTACTCCGTGAAGGCGAACTCCAACCTGGCCGTGCTCGCGCTCATGAGCCGGCTCGGCGCCGGGTTCGACATCGTCTCCGGCGGCGAACTGAGCCGCGTGATCGCCGCAGGCGGGGATCCGCGCAAGGTCGTGTTCTCCGGCGTGGGCAAGACGGAAGCCGAGATCGCCCAGGCGCTGCAAGCCGGCATCCTGAGCATCAACCTCGAGTCGGCTGCGGAACTGGAGCGCGTCGACTCGGTCGCCGCGCGGCTGGGGAAAATCGCCCCGGTGGCCTTCCGCGTAAACCCCGACGTCGACGCGCGCACCCATCCCTACATATCGACCGGGCTCAAGCAGAACAAGTTCGGTGTCGCTTTCGCCGAGGCGGAAGCCCTGTACAAGGACGCCGCGCGCCGGCCCCATGTACGGGTCGTGGGGATCGGCTGCCATATCGGCTCCCAGCTGGTGTCGTCGGCGCCGCTGGTCGACGCCGCAGAGCGCATGCTCGCGCTGGTGGAACGCCTCGACCGCGCGGGGATAGCCCTTGAGCACATCGACCTCGGCGGCGGCGTAGGCATCCGCTACAAGGACGAGGCGCCCGACCCGATCGGCGCGTTCCTCGACGGCGCGCTGGGCATGCTCGCGGGCCGTAAAGAGACCCTGATCGTGGACCCAGGCCGCTCTCTCGTGGGCAACGCCGGCGTGCTGATCACGCGGGTCGAGTACGTGAAGCCGGGCGAAGCGAAGAATTTCCTGGTCGTCGATGCGGCGATGAATGACCTGATCCGCCCTTCGCTCTACGAGGCATGGCACGAAGTGCAGCCGGTGCGCAAGGGCTCAGCCACTGCAGCCGTTTACGACGTGGTCGGCCCCGTGTGCGAAACCGGCGACTTCCTCGCCCAGGATCGCCGCCTGGCGGCCGTGGCAGGGGATTTGCTAGCGGTGATGTCTGCGGGGGCCTACGGCATGGCGATGAGCTCGAACTACAACTCAAGGCCGCGGGCTGCGGAGATACTCGTCGACGGGACGACTGACTACGTCGTCAGAGAGCGCGAAACCGTCGCGGATCTCTTTGCAAAGGAGCATGTTTTACCGTAGCTTTTTCTTTTTCATCCCTCTTCCCTCAGGGGCACAATGGCTTCAGGCGCGCGTTCCAGCAAGTTCACCCTCATTGCCATCGCGCTCGTGGTGCTCGTTGCCGCCGGAGGGGGCGTCGCGTACCTCGTAAAGGATTCACGCGCGAAAGAGACGCCCGCCAAGGGGGCGGGCAAGCCCCCGGCGGCCGTGCCCGTGATGGTCGCCACAGTCAACCTCCAGACGCTCGCGGTGCGCGTCCAGGCCATCGGCAACGTGGAGGCCTACACCACGGTGGCGGTGAAGTCGCGCATCGACGGACAGATCCATGAGGTGCTCTTCCAGGAAGGCAAGGAAGTGAAGAAGGGGGATATCCTCTTTCGCATCGACCCGCGCCCCTTCGAGGCCGCGCTGAAGCAGTCCGAGGCGCAGGCCCTGCGCGACGTCGCCAGCCGCGACCAGGCCGCGTCGCAGGAACGCCGCTACCAGGAACTGCTCGACAAGAACTTCGTCTCGAAGGACGCGTACGCGCAGTTCCGCACCAATGCGGCCACTGCCGAGGCCACCTCCAAGGCGAGCCAGGCCGCGCTCGAGAACGCGAAGCTCAATCTCGACTACACGGTCATCCGCTCCCCGGTCAACGGCTACGTGGGGCGAGCGCTGCTGCAGGCCGGCAACATGGTGAAGGCGAACGACACGATCTCGCTGGTCGTCATCAACCAGGTGAAGCCGGTCTACGTGAATTTCGCGATCCCCGAGCAGCTGTTGCAGACGGTGCGCGACCTGATGAGGAAGAACCCGCTCGGCGTCGAGGTGACCGCCCCGGGCACGGACAAGCCGATCGCCACGGGCCGCATCGCGTTTGTCGACAATGCCGTCGACCAAACCACGGGCACGATCAAGGTCCGTGCCGTGTTCGACAACCCGGACACGCAGCTCTGGCCCGGCCAGTTCGTCAACGTCAGGGTCAAGCTGTATGACCAGGACAACGCCGTCGTCGTGCAGACCCGAGCATTGCAGACCGGCCCCAGCGGCCAGTTCGTATACGTGGTCAAACCCGACATGTCCGTGGAGGTGCGCAAAGTCGTGGTCACGCGGTCCGAAGGGGACATGTCGGTGCTCGCCGAGGGCGCCGTGCAGAAGGACGAAAAGGTCGTGGTGCGCGGTGCGCTGCGCCTCGCGCCGAACTCCAAGGTCGTGATCCAGGAAGGCGCTGGAAACTCATGAACCTCTCCGAGATCTTCGTCCGCCGGCCGGTCATGACGGTGCTCGTCATGTTCGCCATCCTGATCTTCGGCATCGTGGGGTTCCGCCTGCTGCCCGTCAGCCAGCTGCCGAACATCGACTACCCGACCATCCAGGTGACGGCCGAACTCCCCGGCGCGGCACCCGAGACGATGGCGTCCGCCGTGGCCACGGTGCTCGAGAAGCAGTTTTCAACGATCGCCGGCATCGACTCGATGACTTCGATCAGTGGACAGGGCACCACGGCGGTCACGATCCAGTTCAACCTCGACCGCGACATCGACGCGGCCGCGCAGGACGTCAATTCCGCGATCGCCGCGACGGCGCGCCTGCTGCCTCCCGCCATGCCGACGCCGCCGTCCTTTCGCAAAGTGAACCCGGCCGAGTTCCCCGTGTTTTTCCTCGCGCTGACGTCCGAGACCATGCCGATCTCGACGGTCAACGAGTACGCCGAGACCTACCTCGCGCAGCGCATCTCGACCATCAGCGGCGTCGCGCAGGTGCAGGTTTTCGGCCAGCAGAAATACGCCGTGCGCGTGCAGGTCGACCCGAGCGCGCTCGCCGCGCGCGGCGTGAGCATGAACGAGGTCCAGCAGGCCGTGGCCACCTCCAACGTCAACCAGCCCACGGGCACGCTGTACGGCAAGGAAAGGATGTTCGCGGTGCAGGCCACCGGGCAGTTGTACGACGCCGCCGCTTTCAAGAATGTCATCGTCACCTACCGCAACGGCTCCCCGGTGCGCCTTGGCGAGGTCGGCACGGTGATCGACAGCGTGCAGAGCGACAAGGTCGCCGCCTGGTTCAAGGACAAACGGGGCATAGTGCTCGCGATCCAGCGCCAGCCCGGCACCAACACCATCGAGATGGTCGACGCGATCAAGAAGCTGCTGCCGACCTTCCGGGCCGAGGTGCCGCCCTCGATCGGGATCGAGATCCTTTACGACCGCACCGTGATGATCCGCGCCTCGGTGGAGGAGGTCGAGTTCACGCTGCTGCTCGCGCTCGCGCTGGTGGTGATGGTGATCTTCGTCTTCCTGCGCAACGTCCCGGCCACGATCATCCCGAGCATCGCGCTGCCGATGTCCATCGTCGGAACGTTCGCCTTCATGTACATGTTCGGCTACAGCATCGACAACATCTCGCTGCTGGCGCTCACGCTCTGCGTGGGCTTCGTGGTGGACGACGCCATCGTCATGCTGGAGAACATCAGCCGCCACATCGAAATGGGAAAGTCGGTGATGCAGGCCACGCTTGACGGCTCGAAGGAGATCGCGTTCACGATCCTGTCGATGACGATCTCCCTCGCCGCGGTGTTCATCCCGGTGTTCTTCATGGGCGGCATCCTCGGGCGCCTGCTGCACGAGTTCGCGGTGGTGATCATCGTCGCGGTGCTGATCTCCGGCTTCGTCTCGCTGTCGCTGACGCCCATGATGTGCAGCCGCATCCTGAAGCCGCACGACCCGAACCTCAGGCACGGGGCCGTGTTCATGCTGTTCGAGCGCGGCTTCGACGCGTTCCGCGACCTGTACGGATGGTCGCTGCGCTGGGTCCTCGCGCACCGGCGCTTCACCATGCTGGTGTTCCTCGCCGTGGTGGTCGGCACCGGCGTGCTGTTCACGCGCGCGCCCAAGGGCTTCCTGCCGAGCGAGGACTCGGGGCAGCTTTTCGTGTTCACCGAGGGCCCGCAGGACGTGTCCTTCCAGGGCATGGTGGAACTGCAGCGCCAGGTCGCCGACATCGTGCGCAAGGACCCGAACGTCGAGGCGATCATGTCGTTCGTCGGCGCGAGCAACTTCAACCCGGCGGGCAACAGCGGACGGATCACGATCGCGCTCAAGCCCTACGGCCAGAGGAAGCCCGCCGACGAGGTGGTGCGTGGGCTGAGGCCCAAGCTCTCCAAGGTCATCGGCATGAAGAC
Organism: Burkholderiales bacterium; assembly: GCA_965279075.1. Classification (GTDB taxonomy): domain Bacteria; phylum Pseudomonadota; class Gammaproteobacteria; order Burkholderiales; family SG8-39; genus SZAS-79. The sequence continues at coordinate 171,700 of CBDIHI010000009.1, forward strand.
CTTCGTGCAGAACGTGCCCACGATCCGGATCGGCGGCTCCCTCACCAAGAGCCCGTACCAGTACGTGATCAGGGGGCCGAACACCGAGCAGCTCTACCAGTGGGCGCCGACGATCGAGGCCAAGCTGCGCTCGCTTCCCGGCATCATCGACGTGTCCTCGGACCTGCAGATCGCGCGTCCCCAGGTCAACGTGAACATCGACCGCGAGAAGGCCGCGGCGCTGGGCGTCTCGGTGCAGCAGATCGAGAGCACGCTGAATTTCGCGTTCGGCGCTTCGCAGGTCTCCACCATCTACACCGCAACCAACCAGTTCTGGGTGATCCTCGAGCTCGAGCCGCGCTACCAGACGGACCCCTCGGCGCTGGGCCTGCTCTACGTCCGTTCGAACTCCGGCTCGCTCGTCCCGCTCAACTCGCTCGCGCGGCTCACCTATAACGTGGGCCCGCTCGCCGTGACCCACCTGGGGCAGCTGCCCTCGGTGACCTTTTCGTTCGACCTGCGGCCGGGGGTGTCCTTGTCGCAGGCGATCGAGCAGGTCAACCGGGAGATGGCGACGATGCAGGTACCCGCGACCATCAACGCCTCGTTCGGCGGCACCGCGCAGGCGTTCCAGAGCTCGCTGCAGGGCATGGGGATCCTGCTCCTGCTGTCGGTATTCGTGATCTACATCGTCCTCGGCATCCTGTACGAGAGCTTCATACACCCGATCACCATCCTGTCGGGCCTGCCGACTGCGGGCCTCGGGGCGCTGGTCACGCTGATGGCGTTCGGGATCGAGCTGAACATCTACGCCTTCGTGGGCATCATCATGCTCGTCGGGATCGTCAAGAAGAACGCGATCATGATGATCGACTTCGCCATCGAGGCGCAGAGGAACGATGGCAAGACGCCTGCGGAGGCGATCTACCTGGCGGGCATCGTGCGCTTCCGCCCGATCATGATGACCACCGCCGCCGCCCTGATGGGCAGCCTGCCGATCGCCATGGGCTACGGCGCAGGCGGCGCGGCTCGCATGCCGCTGGGCCTCGCGGTGGTCGGCGGCCTGATGCTTTCCCAGGTGCTGACGCTCTACATCACCCCGGTCGTGTACATCTACTTCGAACACCTGCAGCAGTGGATAGACAGGCGGCGCGGCCACGGTGCGCCACAGCCTGCCGCGTTCGCAGACCCGGATGCGACCATGTTGATGCATCCCGGCGGGGCCGCCTTCCCGGCCGGGCCTCGCGGCCCGGAAAGCTGACCCGGGCGCCGGCGAAGGCGCCCGGCGCCGGCCGGGCGATCAGTACGTCTTGTAGGGCAGGAACTTGCCGCTGAGTTCCACGTGCACCCGGTCGCCCTTCGGGTCGGGCTGGCGCTGGATGTCCATGGAGAAGTCGATCGCACTCATGATCCCGTCGCCGAATTCCTCGTGGATCAGCTCCTTGATCGTGGTGCCGTAGACGTTGACGATCTCGTACCAGCGGTAGATCAGCGGGTCCGTCGGCACCGCAGTCGGCAACGAACCCTTGTAAGGCACGACCTGGAGCAGCATCACGGCCTCCTCGGGCAGGTCGAAGATCTTCCCTACGGTCTCGGCCTGCTTCTTCGTCATCTGCATCTGCCCGAGGCAGGCTGCGGTCGCCCATTCCTTGGATTCGCCGACCTTCTTCGCTATCGCCGCCCATTTCAGGCCCATCTTCATCTTGCGGAATACGATCAGGTCGGTGACGTCCTCGCGCTTCATCGGCTTCATCAGGCCGGCGAGCGCTGCTTCCGGTTCGCGCTTCATGGTTACTGCTCCTCTTCAGTGTCTAAGGTTTACGACGTTCGGGGCCTGCTTCGAGGCAGGATCCGCCCCGTTGCCCGCCGGATCGAGGCCGGGTCGCACGACCAGGGGTCGCCCTCCCGCACCGCCGCCCTGATAGTGCTTGGAGCGGTTGATCAGGAAATCCACCAGGTGGTTGCGGATGCGGTAGTACTGCGGGTCGTGGTGCATGCTATGGCGCTCGCGGTCGCGCGGCATGGTGTTCTCGACGACCTCGGCGATCACCGCCTGCGGGCCGTTCGACATCAGCAGGACCTTGTCGGCGAGCAGGATCGCTTCGTCGACGTCGTGCGTGATCATGAAAACCGTCTGGTGCGTGGCGCGGACGATCTTCACGAGTTCGTCCTGGATCGTGCCGCGGGTCAACGCGTCCAGCGCGCCGAAGGGCTCGTCGAGCAGGAGCATCTTCGGCTGGATAGCGAAGGCCCGCGCGATGCCGACGCGCTGTTTCATGCCGCCGGAAAGCTGGGAGGGCTTCTTGTGCTCGGCGCCCGTGAGTCCGACCATGTCGATGAACTTCTGGCAGTGGGTCTGCACCTGGATCTCGTTCCAGTCCGGCCATTTGCTCCGGACCGCGAAGGCGATGTTCCTCATCACCGAGAGCCAGGGCATGAGCGCATGCCCCTGGAAGACGACGCCGCGCTCAAGCGACGGTCCGGCAACTTCGCGCCCGTCCATGATCACGGTACCGTGGCTGGCCGAGTCGAGCCCCGCGAGCACGTTGAGGATGGTGGTCTTGCCGCACCCGGAGTGGCCGATGATGCAGACGAACTGCCCTTTTTCGATCTCGAACCCGACGTTCTCGAACACCGGCGCCGGCTGGCCTGGGAAGGCTTTGCGCAGGTCCCGGACTTGGAGGAAGGCCATGGTCGCGGGAGCCCCGGCTACTCGACGTAGGTGACCAGCTTCTGCAGCCGGCCGATCGCGAGGTCGAGGATCATCCCCACGACGCCGATCACGAGGATTGCGAAGATCACGTTGGTGAGGTTCAGGTTGTTCCACTCGTTCCACACGAAATAGCCTATGCCGGTGCCACCGACCAGCATCTCGGCCGCCACGATCACGAGCCATGCGATCCCCATGGATATGCGCATGCCCGTGAGGATGGTCGGGGCCGCAGCGGGCAGGATCACCTGGAACGCGCGGCGCAGAGGCTTCACCTCAAGGGTCTTCGCGACGTTCAGCCAGTCGCGCCGCACCGCCGCGACGCCGTAGGCGGTGTTGATCAGCATCGGCCACACCGAACAGATGAAGATCACGAAGATGCCCGAGATCGAGGAATCCTTGATCGTGTAGAGCGCAAGGGGCATCCAGGCCAGGGGACTGATCGGCTTGAGGACCTGGATGAACGGGTCGAGTGCCCGGTACATCAGCGGCGACATCCCGATGACGAACCCGAGGGGGATCGCCAGCAGCATGGCGAGCAGGAACCCCAGCGAGACCCGGGCGAGGGAATGGCCGAGCTGGATCCCGATCCCCTTGTCGTTCGGTCCCTTGTCGTAGAACGGATCGGAAAGCTGCTCCCAGGCAGAGGCCGCAATCATGGCGGGCGCGGGGAACCCGTCCGCCTTCTTCGCGCCCTTGCCCATGAGCCTGGCGTACTCGTCGTCCGCGCCCTTCACTTCCGCCTTCGGAAGCGTGGCAAGGTGCCACGCGCCCACGATCACGGCGAAGATCAGCAGCGAAAGCGCAGCCGAGCGCAGCCACGTCGGGTGGGCGTTCATACGTCAGGCCGTTTTCCGGATCGCGAAGGTGCCGAGGTATTTCTCCGGCTGGGCCGGGTCGAACTCCTTGCCCATCACTTTGAACTTCGCATAGCTCTGGGCCGGCGCCTTCATGTCGAGTTGGGCCATGAGCTTCCTCGCGTCGGTGGCGAGGAACACCTGCTCGGCGATTGCCTTGTAGTTCACCTCGCCCTTGATGTAGCCCCAGCGCTTCATCTGGGTCAGGATCCAGGTCGACATCGAGTACCACGGGAACGGGTCGAAGTCCGCGCGGTCCGGGATGTTCTTCACGTTCCCCAGTCCGTCGGCGAACTTGCCGGTCAGCACCTGCTCGACCACCGTCTCCGGCTGGTTCAGGTAGTTCGCCGGGGAAATCACTTTGGCAATCAGAGGCCGGTTCTTTGGGTCGCGCGCCATTTTCGCCGCGGTAAGGACTGCCCGATACAGCGCAGCGAAGGTATTGGGATTCTCCTTGATGAATGCCTCGGACGTGCCGAATGCACAGCACGGATGCCCGTCCCAGAGTTCCTTCGAAAGGATGTGCAGGAAGCCGATCTCGTCGTAGACCGCCCGCTGGTTGAACGGGTCCGGCCCGAGGTAGCCATCGAGGTTTCCCGCGCGCAGGTTCGCGACCATCTCGGGCGGGGGCACCACGCGGATCTGGATGTCCTTGTCCGGGTCCAGGCCGTGCTCGGCGACGTAGTAGCGGAGCAGGAAATTGTGCATCGAATACTCGAACGGCACCGCGAACTTGAACCCTTTCCACTGCTTCGGGTCGCGCTTGTCCTTGTGCTTGTTGTGCAGCGTGATGGCCTGCCCGTTCGTGTTCTGGATGGTGGCCACGCGCATCGGCGTGGCAGTCGAGCCGGCCCCCATCGAGATCGCGATCGGCATGGGTGAGAGGAAATGCGTCGCGTCGTATTCCTTGTTCAGCATCTTGTCGCGAATCAGCGCCCACCCCGCGGTCTTCACCAGTTGCACGCTCAGGCCCTGTTCCTTGTAGAAGCCGAGGGGGTCGGCCATGATCAGCGGCGTGGCGCAGGTGATGGGAATGAAACCGATTTTCAAGTCCCGCTTTTCCAGGGCGCCCTTCTTGTCCTGTGCCATCGCCTCGAGTGCACCGAGGGGCAGGAACTGCGATACGGCAGCCAGTGCCGTGGAGGCTCCCACCGCCCGGATGAACCGGCGGCGCGTCTCGTCATGTGGAAACAGCGCGCGCATCGCGGCGGATTCGATGACGCGCCGATTAAGGGCCTCCTCGCCGGCATCGACCCCAAGGTCGCCGATGGCCGCCTCGTGTTCGACCTGCGACACGTGCCGGCCACAGTCGCAACCGGCGCCAAGGCGGATGCTGGGATCAAAAGGGTTCTTGAATGCCGACATGTCTGTCTCCGGGTAGGCGGTTCCCCTGGGAAGTCAGCACAAGATATGCCAGCGATGCGTAGCCCGCGGGCTTGAGCCCTTTCGCCCCCGGCCCGTGCCCGCCCGCCCTAGGTCGGTGCGCCGCGCACCCGATCGGAGCGTACACGCCAGAACGCCCGTATCCCGAGAAGGCCGACCACGACGACGGCGAACAGGATCGGCTCCGTCAGGTCCCGCTTCACCAGCCACCAGAAATGCAGCACGCCGAGCACACTGACCGGATAAGCAAGGCGGTGCAGGCGCTGCCAGTTGCGCCCGAGCCGCCTCACCATTGCACTGTTCGAGGTTACCGCGAGCGGCAGCATCAGGACCAATGCGGCGAATCCCACCGTGACGAACGGGCGCTTGACCACGTCCTTGAGGATCTCGCCGGCATCGAACCAGTGGTCGAACCAGATGAACGTTGCAAAGTGGGTGAGTGCGTAGAGGAACGCGAACAAGCCGAGCATTCGGCGCAACTTGAGCAGCCAGTTCGCGCCGGTGACCCTGCGCAATGGCGTCACGCAGAGCGTCGCTGCGAGCAGGAACAGCGTCCACCAGCCGGTCGACCGGGTGATGGCCTCGATCGGGTTGGCGCCCAGCGTGTTGCCGACGGCGCCGTAGACCAGCCTCGCCAGCGGCACCAGGCACGCCGCGAACAGCCCCGCCTTGATCCACCCGACGTGGCTGGAGCGGGGCTGCCAGGCCATCTAGAAGAGCTTCTTCAGGTCCATGCCCGAGTAGAGGCCGGCGACCTGGTCGGCGTAGCCGTTGAAGGGGAGGGTCTTCCTCTTCGGCTGGAAGAAACTGTCCTCGCCGATGCGCCGCTCGCTCGCCTGGCTCCAGCGCGGGTGGTCGACGGCCGGGTTCACGTTCGAGTAGAACCCGTACTCGTGCGATGCGGCGACGTTCCAGGAGGTCTTGGGCATCGTCTCCATGAACGTGATCCGCACGATCGACTTGATGCTCTTGAAGCCGTACTTCCAGGGCACGACCAGCCGCACCGGGGCGCCGTTCTGGTTGGGCAGCACCTCGCCGTACAGCCCGAACCCGAGCAGCGCAAGCGGATGCATGGCCTCGTCCATGCGCAGGCCCTCGACGTAGGGCCACTCGAGCACCGGCAGACGCACGCCGATCATGTTCTCCGGCTGTACGGCGGTGGTGAACGCGACAAACTTCGCCTTCGACGTCGGCTCGACCCGCTTGATGAGTTCCGACATGGGATAGCCCACCCAGGGGATCACCATCGACCAGCCCTCGACGCAGCGCATGCGGTAAATGCGCTCTTCCATCGGCGCGAGCTTCAGCAGGTCCTCGATGTCGATCGGCTTTTTATTTTTCACTTCGCCGTCGATCGTGACCGACCAGGGCCGGGTCTTCAGCTTGTGCGCGTACTGCGCGGGTTGGGACTTGTCGGTCCCGAATTCGTAGTAGTTGTTGTAGGTGACCACGTCCTTGTAGGGCGTCACCTTGTCGGTGGCGGAGAGCCGCGAAGGCTTGCCGGCGAGCTTCGCCAGCTTGCCCTGCTCCGTTACGGGCGCGGCGGTCTGCGCGAAAGCCGCCGGCATCATGGTGCCGGCCACGCCCAAGGCGGCTGCCTGCCGCAGGAACTCGCGGCGGCGCTCGTAGACGGGACGCGGCGTGATTTCCGACGCAAGGATGTCCTGGGGGGTCTTGATCAGCATGGGGTCGCTCCGGGAAATTTGCCTGTCCGAGCGACTTGGTCGCGGCGGAGGGCGCGTACCTTACGGGTTCAGTTGCTTGTAAACCGAGTTCGCCACCGCCAGCAGTTCTTCGCGGTTGAGGTCCGCCGACGACAGCGCGTAGCCGACGTTCCGGTCGATCCAATAGAACACCCCGACGTTGCCTTCGAGCGCGTAACGGAAGGCCGTCTCGCGGTTGCTTGCCGCCTCGGTTCGCACATACAGCGTCAGCCGCCGGCCGCCCTGCGTCTGGTACATGAACTGCGCGACCGGCGAGGGGCCGCCCGCGGGCTTCGCATCGCCCGGCAGCAGCCGCCCGCCCACCAGATTGAAGCCGTTCGTGTCGAGCTTTGGCGCGCGCAGGCTCGTCCCGAGGCGCTTCGAAAGCCACGCGGTCAGGTGCGCTTCCTGGTCCGCCCCGACCTCCACCGGATGCCGCACTTCCGGGGAGTACGTGGCGTGCGCGACCGCCGCGTTCCTCGCAATTCCAAGCCCCGGGCCGGTGACCGGCGTGCGCAATGCGTGCAATTGCCATCCGGCGAGCGTGCCCACGGCAAGCCCGGTGAACATGAACCCGGCCGCCAGCGCATAGGGGCGCCACTTCGGCGCCGGACGCGTCACTCGCAGCAGCTTTTCCGGGACGGGCTCGTGCATCACCGGGTCGAACAGCGAGCGCAGGTCCTCGTTCTGCCTGCGGTAGCCCGCGATGCGCTCGGCCTCCTCAGGGCGCGCAGAGAGCCACGTCTCGACCTCGGCGCGCCGCTCTTCGGGCAACTGGCCATCGACATGGGCGAGCAGGTCGGCTTCGGTCACTGGCTGCATGGAAGGGTCGCTCACTTCACCACCTGCAACCGCGCGACCACGGGCGTGCCGTGCATCAGCCCGCGCAGCTTCTCGCGCGCGCGGGACAGGCGCGACATCACTGTACCGATCGGGATCTCGAGCGTGCCTGCCACTTCCGCATAGCTCATGTCCTCAAGCGCCACAAGCAGCAGCACCTCACGCTGCTCGGCCGGCAGCAGGGCGAGCGCGCGATCGAGGTCGCGGATCTCGAGCGACGCGCCTTGCGCGCCGGCGACGGCCATCTCGGCACCCTCGTCGTCGAGCATGGCGTGGTCGCGCGAAGCGCGGACCTGGTTTACGTAGACGTTATGCATGACCGTGAAGAGCCAGGCGCGCAAGTCGGACCCCGGCCGCCACAGGTGGAACTTGTTCCATGCCCGCTCAAGCGTGTCCTGCACGAGGTCGTCGGCGCGCGCACGATCGCCGGCCAGGGCGCGCGCGTAGCGCCGCAGCCGCGGAATGAGTTCGACGATGCGATTGGCTTCATCCACGAACAGGATTATGGCTCACGGCAGCTAACAAGAATCACGCGACGCGTATTCCGGCCGTCGGAATGAAAAACCCCGCCCGGCTCGGCCGGGCGGGGTTCATTGGACTGGCCTGGTTAGCGCTTGACGCGGAAGTCGTCGTGGCAGCCGCCGCACGATTTTCCCACGGCACCGAACTGCGTCTTGATCGCGCCCTGGTCGCCGCCCTTGGCGACCTGCGCGAACTTGGCGAGTTCACCCTGCATCGTTTCCATCGCCTTGTCGAACTTCGCCTTGTCTGTCCAGACTTCGGGCTTCGCTGCGGACTTCTCGTCCTTGGTGGCGGGCTGGAAGCCTTCCGCCGGCATCTTCGAAAGCACCTCGAGGTAGCCCGCGTTGCGCGCCACCACGGCGGCGTCGAAGGGGCGGTCGCCGCGCATCATCGCGCCGATGGGGCCGAAGTACCAGCCGATCAGGGCCATCGCCGACTGGCGCTGCTTGACGAGCTGCTCGGGCTTCGCCTGGGCCGCGGCCTGGAACGAGGCGCCCACGCCCACCGCAATCGCGACGGCTGCCAACAGGATTTTCTTCTTCATACGGATTACTCCCTAGAAAGGTCGTTTAACGATCAGGATAACGGCGACGAGCGCCAGCACGAACAGGCCCAGCGCCCGCCAGGAACTGACGAATCGCACAGCCGGGACTTCGGTTGCAGCATCGAGCTTCTTCACCCCGGTGAACATCGCGCCTACCAGGTTTTCCTTCTTGACGAACACGTGGAAGAGGACCGCTGCGATATGCACCGCGGCCAGCGCCAGCAGGACATAGAAGCTGTAGTAGTGGAACGTCGTCAGCCGGTCCGAGAGGTCCTTGCTCACGAACTTCGCGAGCGGACCCTCGATCGAGATGTCGTCGTTCCCGAAAAGTCCGGTGCCCGCCTGGAACAGGAGCGCCAGCAGCAGCACGACCACCATCCACCCACCGACCGGGTTGTGGCCGGGCACATGCGCCGGCTCGCCCGAGAGCAGCTTCTTCATGAAGGCGAACCCGGCCGCGGGACCCGCGAGGAAGCTGGAAAAGCGCGCATGGGTGCTGCCCACGAATCCCCACAGGACCCGGAAAAGGACCAGCGCGAGGATCATGTAGCCCGAGTACATGTGCCACTCCATCCAGTTGCCCTTCATCTTGCCGCTGAAAAACATGAACGCGAACAGCGCCACCAGCACCCAGTGAAAGAGGCGGACCGGGGCGTCCCAGACCTTGACGTTGCGTTCCGTGTCGTTCATGGCTATCCCGGTCTAACAGCAGGGGAGCAGATTCTATTCCACCGGGATTGCCGGCCGGGGACCGACGCGGCGCAACGTGCCGGAAAACAAAAGGGCGGGCCCTTCCGGAACCCGCCCCTGACCGCCTGCGCCGCGAGGCGCCGGGACTACCGCAACCCGGCCGCGTACTGCGCGACGGCCTTCATTTCCTTTTCGGTCATGCGCGCCGCAACGCCGCGCATCATCCCCGCAGGGTCGTTGGCGCGCTGGCCGGCCTGGAAGGCCTTCAGTTGCGCCTCCGTGTATTCGGCGAATTGCCCGGCGACCCGCGGGTACTGCGCCGGGATCCCTGCGCCGTCCGGACCGTGGCAGCCGGCGCACGCCGGCACGCCGGTGACCGGGTTGCCGCCGCGCCAGAGCTTCTGGCCGGCGGTCGCGAGGGCGTTGTCGCTGGCCGCCGCGGGCTTCAACTTCTGGCCCGCGAAGTAGGCCGCAAGGTTCTTCATGTCGTCGGCCGAAAGGGTCGCGACCATGCCTGCCATGACCGCGTTCTCGCGCTCGGCCTTCTTGCCGCCCTGCGGCTTGAAGTTCACGAGCTGCTTGTGCAGGTACTCGGGAAACTGGCCCGCGATCTTCGGGTTGGCCGGTGCAGCGCTGTTGCCGTCCGCGCCGTGGCACGCAGCGCACACCGTCGAAGCGATGGCCTGCCCCTTGGCCGGGTCCGGCTTGGCCGCTTCCTTCTTCGCGGCGGCTTCCGCGGCACACACCGAACCTGCCGCGACCGCAAAGGCCGCGCCGGCAAACAGCGCCAAGAATCGCTTCATGATTTCTCCATCGATACCGGTCGAAACCCGTTATTCTATAACACCTTTGGTCATTCCCATGCCGACCCCCAAGCCCCCCTCCCCAGCGTTCTCAAACATCCAGTTCCTGATCTCGGCCAGCCAGCTCGAGGGCCTGCCGCAGGACGAACTGCCCGAGGTGGCCTTTGTAGGCCGGTCGAATGTCGGCAAATCCAGCGCCCTGAATATCCTCGCCAACCGCCGGCGGCTCGCTTTCGTCAGCAAGACGCCGGGCAGGACCCAGTTGATCAACCTGTTCTCGCTGGGGGAGGGCGCACGGCTCGTGGACCTGCCCGGATACGGGTACGCCAAGGTCCCGCACGGCGTGCGCGACGAATGGGGCAAGCTGGTCGCCGGCTACCTGCAGACGCGCAGGTCGCTGCTCGGCGTGGTTTCGCTGATGGATGCGCGGCGGCCCCTCACGCCGCTCGACGCGCAATTGCTCGGCTGGCTGCTGCCGCTCGAGCGCAAGATCCTCGTGCTGCTGACCAAGGCAGACAAACTCACGAAAAGCGAGCAGGGACGCACGCTCAAAGCCGCAAAGCTCGGGCTCGAGGGGCTCGGCGTCCAAGGCGAGTGCATGCTCTTCTCAAGCCAGACCCGGCAGGGCGTCGAGGAAACCCGCGAGCACATCGACCACTGGCTCGCCGGAAAATAAAAAAGCCCCCGGTAAAGGGGAGTAAACCGGGGGCTGAAACGCCTTAACTTGGAATCAAGGCATCCCGCTCAGGGAGGAGAAGCGGGAGACGACTCACATCGTCTGTGAGTAAGATTCAACCCCAGCGAAAAAGTTCCGGCTTAGAATCCCACAAAAATTTTGCGGCATCTAACTCCATGAAAATCTACGGCAACTTCCCGGCAGTCCGGATGCGCCGCATGCGGCGCGACGACTTTTCCCGCCGCCTGATGCGCGAGAACGTGCTTACGGCCGACGACCTGATCTATCCCGTGTTCGTGCTCGAAGGGAAAAACCGCACCGAAAAAGTGGCTTCGATGCCCGGCGTCGAACGCGTCACGCTCGACCGGCTGCTGCCGGTCGCAGAAGAGTGCATGAAGCTGCGCGTGCCGGTGATGGCGCTGTTCCCCGTCATCGACCAGAAGCTGAAGACGCTCGACGGCCGCGAGGCGCACAACCCCAAGGGACTCGTGCCACGGGTCGTGCGCGAACTGAAGAAGCGCTTTCCCGAACTCGGCGTGATGACCGACGTCGCGCTGGACCCGTACACCTCGCACGGCCAGGACGGCGTGACCGACAAGGCCGGCTACATCATCAACGACGTGACGCTCGCGGTGCTCGAGAAGCAGGCGCTTTGCCAGGCCGAGGCCGGCGTCGACATCGTCGCGCCCTCCGACATGATGGACGGCCGCATCGGCCGCATCCGCGCGGCGCTGGAGAAATCCGGCCGCATCCACACGAAGATCATGGCCTACTCGGCCAAGTACGCCTCAGGCTTCTACGGCCCCTTCCGTGACGCGGTCGGCTCGGCGAAGAACCTCGGCAAGGGCGACAAGAAGACCTACCAGATGGACCCGGCCAACTCGGACGAGGCGCTGTGGGAAGTCGGCCTCGACCTCGCCGAGGGCGCCGACATGGTGATGGTGAAGCCGGGCATGCCCTATCTCGACATTGTGCGACGCGTGAAGGACGAATTCAAGGCGCCGACCTTCGTCTACCAGGTGTCGGGCGAGTACGCGATGCTGCGCGCCGCGATCGCCAACGGCTGGCTGGCGGACAACGTCATCATGGAGTCGCTCGTCGCCTTCAAGCGCGCCGGCGCGGACGGCATCCTGACCTACTTCGCGCTCGAGGCCGCGCGGGCCCTGAAGAAGGCGGGCTAGGACTTCCCCGCCCGCTCCAGCGCGAGCAGGAACTGGTCGGCCTTCTGGTAGCCGATCACACGCAGGCCGCGGATCTCGGCGCCGCGCGCATCGAAGAAGATGATGCCCGGCGGCCCGAACAGGGAAAACCTCTTGAGCAGTTCCTTGTGGTCCTCGCTGTTCGCGGTGACGTCGGCCTGCAGCAGCAGCATGCCGTTCATCTTCTCCTTCACTCGCGCGTCGGTGAAGGTGAAGGCTTCCATCTCCTTGCAGGACACGCACCAGTCGGCATAGAAATCCAGCATCACCGGCCTGCCGGGCGCGCGCAGCTTCTCGTTCAGTTCTGCAATCGAGTTGATGCGCTCGAACTTGAGCCCGTGCGCGGCGGGTTTGGGCATGACCAGCGGCGAGATCACGGGCCATGCAATCCAGACCGCCACGCCGAGCAGCAGCACGCCGAAGAACTTCTTCACCTTCTCCATCCACGGCCCCGACTTCGGCAGGAAGGCGCCCTCGGACACGCCGACCACCACCAGCGGCACGCCCATGCCCAGCGCCATCGCGAACAGCGCCCCACCGCCGAGGACCACATCCTTGGTCTGGCTTATATAGAGCAGTGCGCCGGCAAGCGGCGCCGCCACGCAGGGACTGACGATCACCGCCGAGAGCACGCCCATAGCCGCGACCGAAGCGACATGGCCGCCGCGCAGCTTGTGGTGGTGCGACGACAGCCGGTGGTGCAGGAACGCCGGGAGTTGCAGGTCGTGGAAGCCGAACATCGAAAGCGCGAGCCACACGAACACCATCGCGAACGCCGACAGCACCCACGGGTTCTGCAGCGCGGCCGCGATCAGGGTCCCCGAGTACGCCGCCGCCACGCCGGCGATCGCGTAAGTCACCGCCATGCCGAGCACGTAGGCCGAAGACAGGATCAGCGCGCGCACCTTGTTCAGGTCGCGGCCTTCGCCAGCGATGATGCCCGACAGGATCGGGATCATCGGCAGCATGCACGGCGTGAACGCGAGGAGCAGCCCGAACCCGAGGAAGCTCGCCAGCACCAGCCAGAAGCTGCCCGACTCGAACAGCGCGACGATGTCGAAGTCGGAGGCCGATTGCGACAGGCGGGCCACCTTCGAGGAGGAAGGCTGGACGCTGTCGGGGCCCTGCGTGAGTGAAGGCGGCATGGACGAAGGCCCCGACCCGGCGGCGAGCTTCAGGCTCGCCTTGGCCTGCATGGGCACATAGCACACGCCCACGTCCGCGCAGCCCTGCGAAGTGACCAGCAGCCTGAGCGTGTCGCCGCCGCCGGTCTTCTCCACGGGCAGCAGGATGACCACCTGCCTGCGATAGGTCTCGACCTCGCCGAAGAACTCGTCCTTCTTGCGCACGCCCGCGGGAAAGTCCGGCGCGCCGAACTTCACCTGCGCCGCGCCGAAGCCCGGCTCGGTCTCGAACTTGAACCGCTCGCGATAGAGGTAGTAGCCGTCGGCGATCTCGAACTTCACTTCCACCGTGCGGTCGTCGACCGCGCGGGTCAACATGCGGAAGGCCTTCTCCGGTTCGAGCAGGTCGGACTCGTTGACCGCCGCATGGGCCGGGCCCGCGCACAGGGCGACTAGGAGGGCCAGGAGGCGAAGCAGAAGCAAGCGGGTCATGGTCGGGTTTCCTGCGTGACCCAGTCGAGGTATTCGGGCAGGCCGCACCCGACTGGGACAGCGATGATCTCGGGAAGTTCGTAAGGATGGTTCGCGCGGATCGCGGCCTGCAGCGCCTCGTACCGGTCCGTCGTCGTCTTGGCCAGCACGGGGTGCTCCTCCCCGGACTCGACCTCCCCCTCCCAGCGGTAGACCGAAAGGCACGGCGCGAGGATATTGACACAGGCGGCCAGGCGCTGCGCGACGAGGGCCCCGGCGAGCTTTTCGGCGGAGGCGCGATCGGGGAGGTTCGTGATCACGAGCAAGACGGCGGCGGCTTCGCTCATGCGGCCTGCCTCGCGAACGGGATTCCCTCGCTCACCGTCGGATAGGCGAGTTTCACGCCGAGGCCCTCTTTCATCTTCGCGTTGACGAGGCGGCGTGATTCGCCCATGAAGGAGAGCATCGGCGCGGGAATCGCCGTCACCGCCTCCGCGCGCGATACGCGCGGCGGCTTCGCGAGGCCGAGCCGCGCGGCGACCAGGTCGAAATACTCGCCCATCTTCATGTGCGTGTCGTCGGAGGCGTTGTAGATCCCGGCGGGGGCCGAGTCGCCGAGCGAGGCCAGCGCGATCGCGGCCAGGTCGTCTGCATGGATATGGTTGGTGTACACGTCGTCTTGGTCGGCCAGGACCGGCGTTCCTTTCACCAACCGCTCTGCGGGCAAGCGGTCGGCCGCGTAGATTCCGGGCGCACGCAGGACCACGATCGCGCAGTCGCGCCTTTGACCCCATTCGAGCAGTTGCCTTTCGGCGTCCACGCGACGCGTTGCGCGCGGCGTCTGCGGGTTCACCGGCCGGGACTCGTCCACCCACGCCCCGCCGCAATCGCCATAGACGCCGCTCGTGCTTATGTAGACGAGCCTGCTTGGTAGAATGCGTCCCGCTTCGAGGCAGTCCAGCAGGGCGGCCGTGCGCGGGTCGGAGGATCCTGCGTTCGGCGGGGGGGCGCAGTGCAGCACGGCATCGGCCCACCCGGCGAGCGGCGACAGCGTTTCCGGGCGGTCGAGGTCGATGCCGAGATGGCGCGAAACGGCGCGCACCTCGACCCCCTCAGGCAGCAAGGCGGCAGTACGATGGGCGACATCCCCGAACCCGACCAACAACAGGCGCTTCATCCCGCCATTTTACGCACCATGCACACCATCACCCTTTCCCCCGGCGGCCAGTCCTTCCCCGTCGAAGACCATGAAACCGTGCTGACTGCCGCGCTGCGGGCCGGCCTCGTCATCCCGTACGGCTGCAAGAACGGCGCCTGCGGCTCCTGCAAGGGCAAGGTCCTGTCCGGTACGGTCGACTACGGCACCTACCAGGAGAAGGCGCTGCCGGCCGCCGAGCGCGAAGCGGGCAAGTCGCTCTTCTGTCAGTGCAAGCCGCTCACCGACTGCACGCTGGAGGCACGGCTGGTCGGCAAGGCGGGCGACATCCAGGTCAAGACCCTGCCCTGCCGCATCCATTCGCTGCGGAAGCTCACCGACGACGTCATCGTGCTGCAGCTGAAGCTTCCCGCCAGCGAGAAGCTCCAGTTCCTCGCCGGGCAGTACCTCGAATTTCTGCAGCGCGACGGGACCCGCCGCAGCTTCTCTATGGGCAACGCCCCGCACGACGCGGAATTCGTCGAGGTCCACGTGCGCCACGTGCCGGGCGGGCAGTTCACCGACCACGTGTTCGGCAAGATGAAGGAGAAGGACATCCTGCGCTTCGAGGCGCCGCTGGGGACGTTCTTCCTGCGCGAGGACTCGGACAAGCCCGTCGTCTTCGTCGCCTCCGGCACGGGCTTCGCGCCGATCAAGTCCATCATCGAGCACGCCTTCCACAAGGGGATCATGCGGCCGATGACGTTGTACTGGGGCGGGCGCCGCCCGAAGGACCTCTACATGCACGAACTCGCGCTGAAGTGGGCGGAGGAGCACGGCGCCTTCTTCGATTACGTGCCGGTCATTTCCGAGGCATTGCCCGAAGACGGCTGGACCGGCCGCACGGGCTTCGTGCACCGGGCCGCGATGGAAGACTTCCCCGACCTGTCTGGGCACCAGGTCTACGCCTGCGGCGTGCCCATCATGGTCGACTCGGCCCGCGCCGACTTCATCTCGAAGTGCAAGCTGCCGGAAGACGAGTTCTACGCCGACAGCTTCACCACCGCCGCGGACCTCGCGAAGGGCTGACGGCACCCGCGACCGGCCAGAATCCTGGAGATTCGTTCCTTAAACTCCGCACCAGTAGCCACGCTCCTGTCAGTTAGTGTACTGGTACCAGTACATCACCTGCGGCCTACTCCGCCTCCAGCCCGATCTTCGCCGCGAGCTGCCGCAGCGCTGCGGTCTCCGACTGGATCAGCTGGCCGAGCTCGGCGGGCGTGCCGGTGACCGGCAGGATGCTCATCTCGTCGAGCGTCCTGCGAACGTCCGGCGCGTTCATCGCCGCGACCAGCTCGGCGTGCAGCCGCTCGACCACTGCGGCGGGCGTCCCGGCCGGCGCAAGCAGCCCGTACCAGGACCCGCCGGTGAAACCCGGCATCCCCGCCTCGGCCATCGTCGGGATCGTGTCCGCCTTGGCCAGTCGCTGCGTCGCCGCCACCGCAAGCGCCTTCAGCTTGCCCCCCTTCACCAAGGGCAGCGTCGCCGAGGGCGTGGCGAACGTGTACTGCACCTGCCCGCCGGCGAGGTCGAGCAGCACCGGGCCGCTGCCTTTGTAGGGAACATGCACGGTGCTGATGCCGGCGGCCGCCTTGAAGCGCTCGTCGATCATGTGGTTCTGGCTGCCGCGCCCGAACGAGCCGAAGTTGACCTTGTTCGGGTTCGCCTTGGCGTACGCCACCAGTTCGGCCAGCGTATTCGGCGCAAACCCGGCGTGGGTGACCAGCACGTACGGCCCGCGTCCGGCCAGGGCGATCGGCTGCAGGTCCTTGAGCGGGTCGTAGGGCATGGCCTTGACCGTGACCTGCGCGATGGTCAGCTCGGCATCCGACGCAAACATCAGCGTGTATCCGTCGGGGTCCGAGCGCGCCACCGACAGCGTGCCGATCCTTCCCCCGGCGCCCGGCCGGTTCTCGACCACGACCTGCTGGCCGAGGCCTTTCGACATGTGCTCCGCGAGCAGGCGGGCCACCGTGTTGGTGCCGCCACCCGGCGGATAACCCACGATCATCTTCACCGGCTTCGCGGGCCAGGCCTGCGCGGCGGCCGTCAGCGGTAGTGCGCATAGCGCGGCGGCGAGCGCGAAAAGCGCGCGGCGCATCGTTCGAAAGTCCAGTCCGGTCATGACCTGCCTCCTGGTGTCAACCTGTGCGCATCACTCGATGCGGATTCCCGCCCCGCGCACCACCTGCCTCGGGTGCTTCGGATCGCTGATGTCGAGGATCGTCGTGCCCGCCGGGGCATCCATGTGCGCGATGTAGGCGTAGTTCCCTGGACGTATACCTGGCCGCCGCCGGCGCAGTCGAAATAGGAGATCTCCCGGAGACCCTTGATCAGAGGCATGTGCTGTCACGCTCCCGTCGGTTGTGATTCTGATAATTGGAACCGGATTCCAATTAAGGGTAGCGAAAGCCCCGGCGGCTGACAACCCTGGGCCAGCCCGCGGACAGCGCCGGGGATCGCCTTGGCCGGGCTCAGGTGCATCGCTCCCCCGCGTCACTCATTGCGGCCCTGCGGGGGATCTGTTGAAATCCTTGCCTTGTCGCGGCGTACGGATTTCAGGAAGATTTATGCGAACAACTGCCTTGGCCTTTGCCATGTGCCTGATACCAGTTGCGGCGCACGCCGCGTGCAATGACCCGCCCAGGGCCGGCGTGGACTGGAACGGGTGCGAGAAGCAACGCCTGATGCTCGGCAAGTCCGATCTCAAGGGCGCGCGCGTCGCCAAGGCGGACCTGGGCGGAACGGACCTCGCAAACGCCAACCTCGCAGGCGCGGACTTTTCGGGGGCCAGCCTAGAGCGTGCACGCTTGAGTGGTGCAGACCTGTCAGGCGCTAAGCTCGTGGAGGCTGCGGCCTATCGCACCAACCTGAGCGGCGCCAGGCTGGTCGGCGCGAACCTCACAAAAGCGGAACTGATCCGCACCAACCTCAAGGGCGCCGACCTGACCAACGCCAACCTGGAAAAGGCGGAGTTCCCCCGCTCGAGCCTCGAGCAAGCTGTTTTGAAGGGGGCGAACCTGGAAGGCGCCGACCTCGCGCGCGCAAACTTCGCAAAAGCGACCCTGGCCGGCGCCCGATTCACCAATGCCCGCATGTTCCGCACACGGCTCGAAGGGGTCGACCTGACCGGCGCGATCGGCCTGGTCCAGTCGCAGCTCGATTCCGCATGCGGGGACAAGCAGACCCGCCTGCCCGCGGGGCTCAATCCCGGCCCGGCGTGGCCCTGCGCGAAGGAATAGGCACCCGACAAGTTGACCTACGCCTCCTCCTCCCCCAGATACGCCTCCCGCACGCGCGGATCGGCGAGCAGCTTCTTCGCGTCGCCCGCCAGCGTGATCGTCCCCGACTCCATCACGTAGCCGCGGCCCGCGGCTTCCAGCGCCAGCTTCGCGTTCTGCTCGACCAGCAGGATCGTCACGCCCTCGGCGGCGATCCCCCGCACGACTTCGAAGATCTTCGCCACCATCAGCGGCGCGAGGCCCATGCTGGGTTCGTCGAGCACGAGGAGCTTCGGCTTGCTCATCAGAGCCCGCCCGAGCGCCAGCATCTGCTGCTCGCCGCCCGACAGCGTCCCCGCCGACTGGCCGCCGCGCTCGGCGAGGCGCGGAAAAAGCGCGAGCATCCTGTCCATGTCGCGCTTCACGCCGGCCGCATCGCCGCGCGCGAAGGCGCCCATCGAAAGGTTCTCGGCGACGGTGAGCTGGCCGAAGATGCCGCGACCCTCGGGCACGAGCACAAGGCCGTCGCGCACGAGGCGGAACGAAGGCACGCCCTGGATTTCCTTCCCGGCGTAACTCACGCGGCCGCCGGCGACCGGCAGCATGCCGCACACGGCCTTCAACGCGCTGGTCTTGCCGGCACCGTTCGCGCCGATCAGGCAAACGAGCTCGCCCTCCTGCACCTCGAGGTCCACGCCCTTCACGGCTCGGATGCCGCCATAGCGCACTTCCAGGGCGCGAACCTCGAGCAGGCTCATGCCGGGGTTCCCAGGTAGGCTTCGATGACCTTCGGGTCCTTCTGCACCTCGGCCGGCACGCCCTCGGCAATTCTTTCGCCGTAGTCGAGCACCAGGACCCGGTCACAGACTTTCATGACCAGCTTCATGTCGTGCTCGATCAGCAGGATAGTCGTGCCGTCGGCGCGGATGCGCTCGAGGAGACGCCTCAATGCCACCGTCTCCGAGGCATTCATGCCCGCCGCGGGTTCGTCCAGCGCGAGCAGCTTCGGGTCGGTCGCCAGCGCCCGCGCAATCTCGAGGCGCCGCTGGTCGCCGTAGGGCAGGCTGCCCGCAGCGTCGTTCGCACGCGCGGCAATACCGACATAGTCCAGCAGCTCCAGCGCGCGCCGCTCGATCGCGGCCTCCTCGGCCCGCGTCGCCTTGTCCCGCAGCACCGCGCCGAGCACGCCCGCGCGTGTACGCACGTGCCGGCCGATCATCACGTTCTCGAGCGCCGACAGGTTGGCGAACAGGCGGATGTTCTGGAAGGTCCGGGCGATCCCTGCCGCCGCGATCTCGTGGGACTTCAGACCCGTGATGTCGCGCTCGCCGAAGACGAACGTCCCGGCGTCCGGCGTGTAAATCCCGGTGAGCACATTGAAGAGCGTGGTCTTGCCTGCGCCGTTGGGGCCGATCAGGCCGTAGATTTCGCCCGCGTCGATGCCGAATGCCACCTCGCGCAGCGCCTGCACCCCGCCGAAGCGCTTGCCGATCCCGGTCGCCCGGACGAGCGCAGTCACGCTTTGCGCTCCGCAAGTTCCCGCTTCCTGACCGCCGAAGGCAACAGCCCCGCAGGGCGGAACAGCATCACCAGCACCAGCGCGAACCCGAAGACCAGCATGCGCAGGACCTCGGGCTCGACGAGCATCCTGCCGAACGCCGCCTTCTGCAGCGGTTCGACCGTGTAGCGCAGCACCTCGGGCACGAAGGACAGCAGCACCGCGCCGAGGATCACGCCCCATATGTTGCCCATTCCGCCAAGCACCACCATGGACACGACCATCACCGACTCGACGAACACGAAGCTCTCCGGCGAGATGAATCCCTGGATCGCGGCGAACATACCGCCGGCGATCCCGCCGAACGAGGCGCCCATCGCGAAGGCCAGCAGCTTGATGCGGGTGGTGTCGATGCCCATGGCCCGTGCCGCGGTCTCATCCTCGCGCACGGCCTCCCACGCGCGCCCGATGCGCGAATCCTGCAGCCGCAGGTTGATCGCGATCACCGCGACCAGCACCAGCAACAGCAGCCAGTAGTACTTCATCGGCCCGCTGATCGCGAGACCCAGTACCGTGTCCGTCTTGGCGAAACTCACGCCGCCGATGCGGAACGGGTCGATCTGCGCGATGCCCTGCGGGCCGTTGGTGATGTTCACCGGGCGCGAGAGGTTGTTGAGGAAGATGCGGATGATTTCCCCGAAACCGAGCGTCACTATGGCGAGGTAATCGCCACGCAATTTGAGCGTCGGCGCGCCGAGGAGCAGCCCGAACAGCGCCGCCGTCGCCGCGCCTATCGGCAGGATCACCCAGAAAGGCAGGTGCAGCCCGAAGTGCGGCGAGGCGAGCAGCGCATAGGCGTAAGCGCCGACCGCGTAGAACGCGACATACCCCAGGTCGAGCAGGCCGGCGAAGCCCACGACGATGTTGAGGCCCAGCGCGAGCAGCGTGAACAGGATCGCGAGGTTCGCGATCCGGACCCAGGCCGTACCGGCCTGCGAGAGCGCAAACGGCAGGGCGACCAGCACCAGGCCGATCAGCGCCACCGCTACCCAGCGCGCCGCGGGATTCTTCGACAGCGCGTTCAAGCGCGATCCCCTACCCGCTCGCCCAGCAACCCGGAGGGCCTGAACACCAGCACCGCGATCAGCACGAGGAACGCGAACACGTCCTGGTAGTTGCTGCCGAACACGTCGTTCGTCAGGTCACCGATGTAACCCGCGCCCAGCGCCTCGACCACGCCGAGGAGCAGCCCGCCCAGCATCGCCCCGGGCAGGTTGCCGATGCCGCCGAGCACCGCGGCCGAGAAGGCCTTCATGCCGAGCAGCGCACCCATCTGGTAGTGCGCGATGCCGTAGTAGCTGCCGACCATGACGCCGGCCACCGCGGCGAGCGCCGCGCCGATCACGAAGGTCGCGGCGATCATGCGGTTGATGTCGATACCCATCAGGCCGGCGACCTGCGCGTTCTGCGCGGTCGCGCGCATCGCCGTGCCGAGGCGCGTGCGGTACACGAGCAGCGCAAGGCCCGCCATCATCAGCACCGACATGGCCATGATGGCGATCTGCACGTTGGTGATCGTCGCCCCGCCGATGTGGTACGACTCGGTCCTGATGATCTGGGGAAAAGCCAGGTTGTTTCGCGTCCAGACGAGCAGCGCGAGGTGCTGCAGGATGATCGACACGCCGATCGCAGTGATCAGCGGCGCGAGGCGAGGCGCGCGGCGCAAGGGCCGGTAGGCAAGGCGCTCCATCGCATACCCGATCGCCATGCACACCGGGATCGCGCAGGCGGTGGCGACCAGCACGATCGCGAGCGGGTGCATGCCGGTCGGCACCAGCACCCCGATCAGCGTGAAGGCGGCCATCGCGCCTATCATCACCAGTTCGCCGTGCGCGAAATTGATCAGCTGGATGATGCCGTAGACCATCGTGTAGCCGAGGGCCACCACCGCGTACACGCTGCCGAGCGTGAGGCCGTTGATCAGCTGCTGGATGAAGATGTCCATCAGCGGGAACCACTAGCAAGGTCCGCGCCAAAACAAAAACGGCACCCTCGGGTGCCGTTTCCTTGCTTCTCCAATTGCGAAGCCTTCTTACTTTTTCATCGCGTCGGCTTTGGGTGCCTCGGCCGCCTTGGGGGCGTCCTTGGCCGCGTCCGCCGCGGCCGGGGCCGCAGGTGCCGCTGCGGGCGCCGGGGCCATCATCGCGATGAAGTCTGCGATCGGGATGGTCTTGCCGCTCTTGATCACCGCTATTGGCTCGATCTTGCCGGACTTCATCGTGAAGATCGTCATCTCCGGATCCTTGCGGTCGCCCTTTTCATCGAAGGCGATCGGGCCGGTGGCGCCCTTGTATTCGATCTTGGCGAGCTCGGGCAGGTATTTGGCCGGGTCGGGCGAGTTGGCTTTCTTGATCGCCTCGATCAGCAGCTTGGCCGCATCGTAAGTGAACGGCGAGTAGAGGATCGGGTCGACGTTGAACTTCTTCTTGTAGTTGTCGAGGAACGCCTTGTCCGCTGCGACCACGGGAATGCCCGCCTGCGAGCACAGGAGCCCTTCGGCCGCGTCGCCCGCGAGCTTGGCCATCTCCTCCGTGCACGCGCCATCGCCGAACGAGAACACGGCCTTGATGCCGAGTTCGCGGCCCTGCTTCACCAGCGGCCCGCCGGTGGCGTCCATGCCGCCGTAGAAGATCGCGTCGGGCTTCTTGCCCTTGACCTTGGTCAGCACGGCCTTCCAGTCGGTGGTCTTGTCGGTACCCTTCTCGCGCGGCAGCACCTTGATCTTGGCGGCCGTGAGGGTCTTCTCGACCTCGTTGGCGAGGCCCTCGCCGTAGGCGGTGGCGTCGTCGATGATGGCGACCGTCTTGGGCTTGGAATTCGCCGCGAGGTAGCTCGCGATCGCCGGGCCCTGCTGGTCGTCGCGGCCGACGACGCGGAACTGGTTCTTGAAGCCCTGCTCGGTGAGCTTGGGGTTGGTCGCCGAACCCGAGATCACCGGGATGTTGCCCTGGTTGTAGATCGCGGAAGCGGGGATCGAAGTACCCGAGTTCAGGTGGCCGACCACGCCGGCGACCTTCGCGTCGACGAGTTTCTGAGCGACCGTGGTACCGACCTTGGGGTCGGCCTGGTCGTCTTCGGCGACCAGCACGAACTTCGCGTCCTTGCCGTCGATCTTGATCTTTGCGGCGTTGGCTTCCTCGACGGCCATCTTCGCGCCGTTCTCGTTGTCCTTGCCGAGGTGGGCGATGCCGCCGGTCATCGGTCCGACGTGGCCGATCTTGATCTCGATCGAGGGCGGGGGCTTGGGCGCCTCGACGGCCTTGGCGGGCTCGGGCTTCTTTTCCTCGCCGCACCCGCCGAGGGCGAGCAGGGCGGCGGCAGTGGCCGTGGCGATCAGCGTGAGCGAAAGCTTGGATTGGTGCATACGTCCTCCCAGGGGCGTGAGCTAATGAGCGAGGGTAGAAAGCGGCAATGATATCCGCGCGCCGCTGGGAGGGGCAATAAAAAAGCCGGGCGGGGCCCGGCTTTTTTTGCCTCGAAACGTGGTTACTTCGTGGACAGGATCCACTTCACTAGCGCCTTGACGTCGGCGTCGGGCACCTTCTCGTTCGGCGGCATCGGGATCTGGCCCCAGGCGCCCGTCCCGCCCTTCTTGACCTTGTCGAACAGCTTGGTTTCGGCGGCCTTGTCCGCCTTGTACTTGGCGGCGACGTCATGATACGAGGGGCCGACGAGCTTCTTGTCGAGCGCGTGGCAGGTCAGGCACATGTACTTCTTGGCCAGCTCGTCGCTCGCCTGCGCGGGCAGGGCAAGCACTGCGCCGGCAGCGGCGGTCAGGATCAGGGTGGTGAATTTCATGGATGCTCCTTGGAATCGCAATTTGTAATGAAAGCGCGTATCGGGTTCTGTCCGGGCGGTAATTTACCCTGCCGCCCCTTGCCTGTCATTCACCGCCCAACGGCCTGTTTGCAGGTTTTCTTCAGGGTTTCGAGATCGGAAACCGGCAGCAGGCATGTAACGCCCTGGCATACCCATGCGTTGACCGGCTTTTCCGGGGCGGAATTGTCCACAGGCTTGTCGAGCACGGGAGGGAGCCCTTCCGCCTCCGCCGGGATGGCCAGCACCAGGGTCGCCGGCCAATGCTCCCGGGCCAGCGGCCCGGTCCAGGCCGGCAGCGCCGCGGCCTCGCCACGCAGGATCACCGTGGTCGGCGGGGCAATGCACTCCTCCAGCGCGATCATCATCGATCCGAACCCGGACGGGTACTCCTTCATCGTCGGGTAGAAGGCCTCCAGCGTGCGCTCGGCAGCGGCGCGATAGCGCTCCTCGCCGGTCAGCGCGGCCAGCCTTTGAAGCGCGAAAGCCGCCACACCGTTGCCCGAGGGCGTGGCGTTGTCGTGGCCGGGCCTCGGCCGGTGGATCAGCTGCTCGTGGTCGCGCCCGGTGAAGTAGAACCCGCCGGATTCCGGGTCCTCGAACTGCTCGAGGAGCGTATCGGCCACCTCCTCGGCGAACTCCAGCAGGCTGGCGTCGAATTCGGCCTGCAGCAGTTCGATCGCCGCATCGACCAGGAACGCGTAGTCGTCGAGGTAGGCGTTGAGGTGGGCCCGGCCATCCTTGAAGGTGGCAAAGAGCCGGCCGTCCTTCCACATCGTGCCGCGGATGAAATCGAGGGCCCGCCGCGCGGACTCGATCCACTCCGAGCGCCCGAACACGCGTCCGGCGCGGGCCATGCCGCGGATCATCAGCGCATTCCACGACACCAGCACCTTCTCGTCGCGGCCGGGACGGATGCGCTTCTCGCGCGCGGCGAGGAGTTTCGCGCGCGCCGACGCGTAGAGCGCGGCGTCCTCAGGCTCCCGCGCGGCCACGAGGTGCCAGTGCTTGTCTTCGAAGTTCGGCGGCCCGTCGAGCCCGCTCGCGCGGACGAACACGGTGTGCTCTTCTGGCGACAGCAGGTCCTCGACCTCGTCCTGGTCCCAGACGTAGAACTTGCCCTCCACGCCTTCGGAATCGGCGTCGAGGCTGGAGTAGTAGCCGCCCCCGGGCGACTGCATCTCGCGCATCACCCAGGCCGCGGTCTCGGCGGCCACGCGCGCGTAGAGCGGCTTGCCGGTCGCGACGTGCGCGTCGGCCAGCAGGAACAACAGCGGGCCGTTGTCGTACAGCATCTTCTCGAAATGCGGGATGGTCCACGTTGCGTCGGTGCTGTAGCGGCAGAACCCCCCGCCGAGCTGGTCGTAGATCCCGCCGAGCGCCATGCGCTCAAGCGTGAGGTCCGCCATGCCCAGCGCCTGGCCGTCGCCGTCGTGCGCGTAGCGCCGCAGGCACAGCTCGATGTCCGTCGGGTGCGGAAACTTGGGCGCTTCGCCCCACCCGCCCGAATCGGGGTCGAAGTTCTCGCGCAGGTTGGCCATCGCCTCGGCGATCGGCTGCGGGTCGAAGTCGGACACATGCGCCGTCACGCCGGACGCGCCGCGGGACTGCATGCGCGAGAACGCGAGGCGCACCTGCTCGCCTTGCGCATCCACTTCCTCGCGGCGCTCCCGCCAGATCGCGGCGACTCGCTCGAGCACCTCGGGGAATCCCGGCAGCCCGTAGCGTCCCTTCGGGGGGAAATACGTGCCGCCGAAAAACGGCGTTCCGTCCGGCGCGAGGAACATCGTAAGCGGCCAGCCGCCGCCCTTCTGCACGAGCATCTGGTGCGCCGTCTGGTAGATCTGGTCTATGTCGGGGCGCTCCTCGCGGTCCACCTTGATGTTCACGAACAGCGTGTTCATCAGTGCCGCGGTCTTGTCGTCCTCGAAGCTTTCGTGGGCCATCACGTGGCACCAGTGGCACGCCGAATAACCGACCGACAGCAGGATCGGCCGATCCTCTTCGCGCGCTTTCGCAAGGGCTTCCCCGCCCCACGGGTACCACTCGACCGGGTTGCCGGCGTGTTGCTGGAGGTAGGGGGAGGTTTCCTGCGCGAGGCGGTTCGTCATATGAAATTCAAATCGCAAATCGGGGTCAGAGTAAGATTATCCGCCATGGAGACTGCGGCCGAAGTGTTGAAGTTCTGGTTCGGCGATGCGCCGGGCGAGCGCCGCAAGGCATGGTTCACCAAAGACCCTGCGTTCGATGCGGAGATCCACAGCCGGTTCCTCGACCTGCACGAAGCCGCCGCGCGTGGCGAACTGAATGGCTGGAATCAGGCCGCCGACACCGCCCTCGCGCTGATCGTGCTGGCGGACCAATTCCCGCGCAACATGTTCCGGGGCGAAGCGCGCGCCTTCGCCTCCGACCCGATTGCCCTTGCGACGGCCAACCATGTCATCGCCCGAGGTTGGGACGCCGCGATGCGCCCGGTCGAGCGCATGTTCGTTTACCTGCCGTTCGAGCACAGCGAAGTGGTGGCCGACCAGGAGCGCTCGCTGGAGCTGTTCGCGCCGCTGGGTGCGTTCGAGCCCACGAAGGACACGCCCGACTACGCGCGGCGGCACTGGGAGATCGTGAAGCGATTCGGGCGCTTTCCCCACCGCAACGCAGCGCTGGGACGGCCCGACACGCCCGGGGAAGCCGAATTCCTCAAGCGGCCGGGGTCGTCCTTCTAGTGCTCAATCGTCGTGGTCGGTGATCGCGCCCTTGCTCGCGGTCGAGACCAGCTTCACGTACTTGCCAAGCAGCCCGCGCGTGTAGCGGGGCTTGGGCTGCTTCCACTTCTTCCTGCGTGCCGCGATCTCTTTCGCCGGGACATTCAGCTGGATCAGCTGCTTTTTCGCGTCGATCGTGATCGAGTCGCCCTCCTTCACCAGCGCGATCGTGCCGCCGACGAAAGCCTCCGGCGCGACGTGGCCGACCACCATCCCCCAGGTGCCGCCGGAGAACCGCCCGTCGGTCAGAAGGCCCACATCTTCGCCAAGTCCCTGGCCGATCAAAGCAGAAGTAGGCGCTAGCATTTCCTGCATGCCAGGCCCTCCCTTGGGTCCCTCGTAGCGGATCACCACCACGTCGCCCTTCCTGATCTTCTTGGCCATGATGGCCTTCATGCAGGCGGGCTCGGAATCGAACACGCGGGCCGGGCCCGTGATGGTCGGGTTCTTGAGGCCCGTGATCTTCGCGACGCAGCCTTCGGTGGCGAGGTTGCCTTTGAGGATGGCGAGGTGGCCCTGTTTGTAGATCGGGTTGCTGAACGGCCGGATCACATCCTGGTCCTTGCGCGGCTGGGCGGGAATGTTCTTCAGTTCCTCGGTCATGGTCTTGCCGGTGATCGTCATGCAGTCGCCATGCAGGAGGCCGTTCTCGAGCAGGATCTTCAGCACCTGCGGCACGCCGCCGGCGCGGTGGAAGTCCACGGCCACGTACTTGCCCGAAGGCTTCAGGTCGCACAGCACCGGCACCCTGCGGCGCACGCGCTCGAAGTCGTCGATCGTCCATTTCACTTCGGCCGCAGCGGCGATGGCGAGGAAGTGCAGCACGGCATTGGTCGAACCGCCGGTCGCCATCACGAGCGCGACTGCGTTCTCGATGGACTTGCGCGTGATGATCCTGCGCGGGCGCAGGTTCATCTTGATCGCATTGACGAGGACTTTCGCCGAAGCGGCGGCGGAATCGGCCTTCTCCGCGTCGGGCGAGGCCATCTGCGAGGAGCCCATCAGGCTCATGCCGAGCGCCTCGAAGGACGAGGACATCGTGTTGGCGGTGAACATGCCGCCGCACGCGCCGACCGACGGGCAGGCGTTGCGCTCGATGCCGTCGTAGTCCTGCTTGGACATTTTGCCGGCCGCGAAGGCGCCCACGGCCTCGAACACCGAGACGACCGTCAGGTCCACACCCTTCCATTTGCCCGGCTTGATCGTGCCGGCATAGACGTAGATCGCGGGCACGTTCATGCGCGCGATCGCCATCATGCCGCCGGGCATGTTCTTGTCGCAGCCGCCGACCACCAGCGCGCCGTCCATGGCCTGGCCGTTGACCGAGGTCTCGATCGCGTCTGCAATGACCTCGCGCGAAACGAGCGAGTACTTCATCGCCTCGGTGCCCATGCCGATGCCGTCGGTGATCGTCGGCACGCCGAACATCTGCGGCTTCGCGCCCGAGCGCTCCAGGGCCTCGATCGCACGGTCGACCAGCGGCTGGATGCCGGCGTTGCACGGGTTCAGCGTCGAGTGGCCGTTGGCCACCCCGACGATGGGCTTGTCGAAGTCGCCGTCCTTGAACCCGACGGCGCGCAGCATCGCGCGGTTGGGTGCGCGGGCGACGCCGCCGGTGATGGATTTGGAACGCCAGTTCTTCTGCTCAGCCATGGATGTCCTCCTGTTTGATTTCCGGTTTCACGCGCCGGTTTCAGCCGGCGGCGATGATAGCAAGCGGCGGGGTGCGGCGAGCGCGAGCAACGCGCCCCCGACCACCAGGGCGAAGCCCGCCGCATGGAACAGATGCACGTGCTCGCCGAGCAGCAGCACCGCGAACAGGCTCGCAAACACGGGCATCAGGTGTACCAGCACGCCGGCGCGGACGGCACCCATGCGGCTGACGGCGTAGTTGTAGCAAAGCATCGCGCCCAGCGTCGGCCCGAGGCCGATGTAGGCGACGGCGAGCAGCGTCGTCCCGTCGAGCCGGGGCGGATGCACGACCACCGCCTCTACGAGTACCAATGGCAGGCACACCGCCGTGCCGAGCGCCGCGATCACCGCAACGAGCGCCGGAGGTGAAAGCGCCGCCGGACGGTCGGCGAGGTTGAGGGTGTAGAACGCCCACTGGACCATGCCGGCGAACAGCACGAGGTCCCCGAGGTTGAACGCCAGGGCGAGCGCCTGCTCGAGCGACCCCTGGAACAGGATCACGAGCACCCCGGCCATGGAAACTGCGATGCCAAGCGCCTCGGCGGTGCGGATCGCCTTCCCCCAGAACAGCGCGCCCAGCACGAGGATCAGCACGGGAATCGCGGAGTTGAAGAGCCCCAGGTTCACGGCGGACGACCACTCGAGGCCCTTGTAGATCACCACGCTTTGCGGCGCGCTGGCGAGGAGCGCCAGCAGGAGCAGCGTCCTCCAGCGGGTGCGCAGCGCCTCGGCGACCTGCCGCCGCTCCGGCCACACGAAAGGCGCGAGCGCCACGAGCACGACGAACCAGCGCGACCAGGCGAGCGCGACCGGAGGGACGGCGTCGAGGACGAGGCGCGAGATCGAGGGATTGCTGCCCCACAGGGCCATGGTGATGACCAGGGCGCCGTAGGCCGGCCATAAGGGGCGTTTCATGTAGGTGCGAAGGCTACGCCCGGTGATTCATTCCCGCCAATATCATTACCAGCCTGTTTTGATACCCTGCAGGTATGGATATCCCCGACCTCCGGCAACTGCGGCAGTTCATCGCGGTGGCCGAGCACCTGCACTTCGGCCGCGCGGCGGCGGCCCTGCACATCTCGCAGCCACCGCTGTCGCGCAGCATCCAGGGCCTGGAGTCGAGGCTTGGCGCGCAGCTTTTCGAGCGCTCGCGCCGCAAAGTCGAGCTCACCGCGGCCGGCCGCTGGTACCTCGAGGAGGCACGGCAGGTGCTGGCGCGGCTCGAGCACGCGAGCCGGGCGGTGGCCGAGCAGGCCGCGGGCGGCGCCGGTACGCTCAGGATCGGCTTCGTGACGATCGCCGACTACAGCGTGCTGCCCGGGTTGCTGCAGCACTACAAGACGGCCCATCCCGGCGTGTCGCTCGCTCTGCGCGAACTGGTGACCGAGGCGCAACTCGAGGCGCTGGCCGCCGGCGACCTGGACCTGGGCTTCGTGCTGCCGCCGCTGACCGCGCGGGACCTCGATTCGGTGGTGGTGAATCGCGAGCCGCTGGTGGCCGCGCTGCCCTCGCGTCACCGGCTCGCGCGCGAGAAAGGCCCGCTTGCGGCAAAGGCCCTCGCGCAAGAAGCCTTCGTGATGGTGCCCGCCACCCTCGCACGGGGGTTGTCGGACGTGGTGCTGGGGCTCTGCGCACGGGCCGGGTTCGTCCCCCGGGTCGCGCAGGAAGCGGTGCAGATGCAGACCGTGGTAAGCCTCGTGTCGAGCGGCCTCGGCGTGGCGATCGTGCCGGCGTCGCTGCTGAACCTGCGCCGCAGCGGCGTGGTCTACCGCCCCGTGCGCGACCCACACCCGAAGATCGAACTGCGCCTCGCGTGGCGGCGCGATGCGCGCTCCGCAGCGCTGGACCGGTTCGTGGCGCTCGCGGGTGGGGCAGACAAGGCGCCATAACCAAGTAACATCGCGCCCATGCTCGTCCACCCCGACTTCGACCCCATCGCGATCGCCATCGGCCCGCTCGCGATCCGCTGGTACGGCCTGATGTACCTGGCCGCGTTCGGCGCGTTCTGGTTCCTGGGCACGCGCCGCATCGCGGGCGGCGCCGCGCCGGTCACCCGCACGCAATTCGACGACCTGCTGTTCTACGGCATCCTCGGCGTGATCGCCGGGGGGCGGCTTGGGTACGTGCTGTTCTACAAGCCGGCGTACTACCTCGCGCACCCGCTCGAAGTCTTTGCGATCTGGCAGGGGGGCATGTCCTTCCATGGCGGGTTTCTGGGTGTGCTGGTCGCGATGGCGTGGTTCTCCCGCAAGGCCGGGCTGCGCTGGCTGCCGCTGATGGACTTCGTCGCGCCGCTCGTACCGCTGGGCCTTGCCGCGGGCAGGCTGGGCAACTTCATCAACGCCGAACTGTGGGGACGCGTGACCGACGTATCGTGGGGCATGATCTTTCGCAATGGCGGCCCGCTGCCGCGGCACCCCTCGCAACTCTACGAAATGGCCGCCGAGGGCCTCGTGCTTTTCGTGTTGCTGTGGCTCTACTCGGCCAAACCCCGCCCGGCCGGCGCCGTGTCGGGCGTGTTCCTCGCCGGCTACGGGGCGGCACGCTTCGCCTGCGAGTTCACGCGCGAGCCGGACGACTTCCTCGGCCTGCTGGCGATGGGCATGAGCATGGGCCAGTGGCTGTCCGCACCGATGATCGTCGCCGGCATTGCGATGACGACCTGGTCCTACCGGAGGGCCGCGCGCAGATGAGCACCGAAACCTTGCCGGCCCGGCCCCTGTCCGGGCAGGAACTCGACCGCCTCGAGACATTCCTCGAGGGCGACAACCCGTTCGGGTGGGAAACCATGCCGCTCGACATGCTGCAGGGGTTCCTGTGCGGCGTGGCGAGCACCCCGGAAGCCATCGAGCCCGGGGACTGGCTGCCTTGGGCGCTCGGCATCAAGGACTGGCCGGAGACGCGGCCCGAAGCCGCCGCGTGGCTCGACCTCGTCCAGCGCCTCTACCTGCAGCAGATCCCGGCGCTCGAAGGCCGTGAGGACGCCGGCCTGATCCTGTACGACGAAACGCCGGGCGCGACCAACAAGTTCGAGTACTGGTGCGTCGGCTACCTCGACGGGCTGGAGATGTCGGCCGAGCCGCTCGACCAGCTCGGCGACCCGGCGGAAGTCGACGAGCTGCTGTTCCCGATGCGCGTGCTCGGCAATGCGTTCGAGGACCGCGAGCGCGCCGGCTACACCGAGGCCAAGTGGAAGGCGCTGGTGGACGAGTGCGCGGAAGAACTATGGCCCTCGGTGTGCGACACCTACCGGTACGGCAATGCCCTGCGCAACCGTCCGACCACCGTCAGGCACGAGACGCCCAAGGCCGGGCGCAACGACCCCTGCCCCTGCGGCAGCGGGAAGAAATTCAAGAACTGCCACGGGAGAAACTAGCGCACTTGATTGGGTGATCGTATCCGCAAGGCAGTGCTTTCTCGTGCAGGTTTCCTGTCTAGTTGATTGAACGCTCCCATGTGAAACGTGTCCCAATTTAGCTTCAGATAGGCATCTGATTACTAAGGAGTATTTTGGGTTGTCTAAGCCACATCCATTAAGAGTTACGTTTATGAGTAATTTATCTCATAATACGACATGTTTAGGCGTTTGATCGGAGATGCTGTGGCGTCGCGCTTAGCGGAAGCGCCTCGACACATTCAAATCTTTGCTGGTCCGCGCCAGATCGGCAAAACAACGCTAATTCAACAAATTTTGGCAGACCGCGACGCCGCGTCTTATGCCTACATTTCCGCTGATCCAACTTCACCCCTACTTGCCGCAGGGCGCCTAGAGCTAACGACCCAGTCCATCGTTGGTCCAACGGTGAATGCGTCTGGTGGCTGGTTATCAGACGAGTGGCGACGTGCTGTTGAAGCTGCTCGAGGTTGGGCCACAAAGCAAGGCTCACGTGGACTTCCCCCTCTTCCATATCTACTGGTAGTGGATGAAGTCCAGAAGCTCCATAACTGGTCCGAAATTATTAAGGGCCATTGGGACGCTAACTTACACAGCGCGCACCCAATGCATATCGTATTGCTCGGCTCCTCTCCATTGCTTATGAAAAAAGGGGTTTCCGAAAGCCTCGCTGGACGCTTTGAGTTAATTCGAATGACTCACTGGTCGTTTGAAGAAATGAACGAAGCATTTGGCTTGAGCTTAGATCAGTATATTTACTTCGGGGGATATCCAGGCAGCGCCCAATGGATTCACGACGAAACCCGCTGGCGTAACTATGTCGTCGATAGCCTCATAGCTCCAATTATCGACAAAGATATTCTCGATATGACTCGCGTCGATCAGCCAGCTCTATTGAAACAACTCTTCGAAATCGGATGTGCTTATTCCGGACAAATTGTCGCCCTAGACAAAGTACTGGGCCTCCTAAATAGCACTGGAAATACCGTCACCTTAGCGCGCTATCTAGAACTCTTGGACAGCGCAGGATTGCTACGCGGGCTCTTGAAATATTCCGAGCACGAAGTCCGGCGAAGACGCTCGCCGCCGAAATTTCAAGTCCGCAACACGGCACTCATGAGCGCGACAGGAACGTATAGCTTTAACGAAGCGCAGGCTGATCGCAGCTATTGGGGCCGCCTAGTTGAAAGCGCGATTGGATCACATCTCTGCAACGCAACAGATGCAAACGTAAAGGTGCACTACTGGAGAGAGAGCCCTCTTGAAGTAGATTTTGTTGTCGGAAAAGGGAAACGTCTGGTTGCCATAGAAGTGAAGAGCGGGAAATCCACCGGGACATTGGCTGGGTTAGCCGAGTTTTCCCGTCGCCACGCCGACTGTAGATCTCTAACTGTGGGTAGCGAAGAGCTTCCCCTGGGAGAGTTCTTGCGTTACCCAGTGTCACACTGGCTCGAATAGTGGCCCTCCCGCCGCCAGTGCCAAAATTTCTAATAAAACGCTTCGCAGTTGAGTTTTCTCCCGAGACGCGGGGAATACCGAGCCCTCTATCCAGTTGGCGCGAAATCGGTGCCTATGTATTGCTTGCGGAACCGGGAGCGGGAAAGACGGAAACTTTTAGATACGAAGCAAGGGAGACCGATTCTGAATACATCACAGCTAGCGATTTTATTACATTGCGATCCCGGAACTTCAATACGAGCAAACCGATATTTATAGATGGATTGGATGAAATTAGAGCGGGGTCTGTCTCTTATCGAGCACCGCTAGACGAAATTCGTAAGCGCCTCGACGAACTAGGGCGACCAAAGTATCGAATATCTTGCCGCGAAGCAGACTGGAGAAGCGCCGTTGATAGCGAGAAGCTCAAGGCGGTGGCACCAAACGGCGAATTTGCGGAGCTTCACCTTCAAGAACTAAATGACCAAGATATTGCATCGATTCTGCAAAACTTAGGTGTCGGAGACCCGGAGAAGTTTCTGGCTGAATCGGAGCGCCACGGAATTCGCCCTTTACTTGGGAATCCTCTACTACTCAATCTAATGGCAAAAGCCGTTGGAACCCCTAGGCAGTGGCCCGACAATCGCAGCGCAATCTACTCAATGGCTTGCCGTCAGTTGGCCATAGAGCACAACGAAGAACATCGATCTGAGAAACGCTGGGATCAACTATCGATTGATCAGCTACTTCATGACGCCGGTCTCATTTCTGCGCTTCTACTCCTCGCTGGTATTCCGGGAATAGCAAACGAAACCTACGCCCCTGGAGAGTCCAAACTTAGCGCGGAAATGCTGCCAAAGAACTTGCACGTAAATGACGTCGGAGCAGCTCTATCGAGCAAGCTCTTCCTTGCTGATGGCCGCCAACTAACGCCACGTCACAGAACAATTGCCGAGTTTCTGGGTGCTCGCGTTGTTTCCGAAAAAATTGAAGCGGGCCTGCCAATTCGTCGCGTTCTTGCACTCGTAAGTGGATCAGATGGCGGGGTTGTAGATCCCCTACGTGGATTTCATGCTTGGCTCGCCACATGCTGCAAATCAGAGCGCCGGCTTTTAATTGATCGGGATCCATTGGGTATCGTTCTGTACGGAGATCTAAAGAGTTTCACCACACAGGAAAAAGGACTTGTCCTAGAAGCGCTAAACCGAGAAGCACAAAGGTTTGCTTGGTTTAGAAGAGGTCATTGGGAAGACCATCCATTTGGGGCGCTAGGAACGCCGGACATGGCAGATGTTTTTCGAAATCTACTAGCCTCCTCCGATCGTTCAGTAGCACATCAATCATTGCTAGGGTGTGTACTCGACGCAATTAAGTTTGGCGATCCGATGCCAGATCTACTGCCGCACCTATTGGCAATCGTGCGCGACTCAACTTTCGGGTCGAATACCCGACTCTCAGCCCTCGATGCATGGTTGGCAGAACCGACTCCCGATTGGCTAGTTGCGCGCCTGGTTTTGGACGAAATTAATGCTGGAAAAATATCCGATCCAGAAGATAAGCTCGCGGGATGCCTGCTAAACAAGCTGTACCCGGAATTTATGGGCCCGGAAGAAGTCATTGGTTATTTTCATAGTCCAAAATCAGAATCCTTCTATGGACAGTACCAAGATTTCTGGCGGCGGCGTCTGATCAAGTCAACTTCGCACGAAAGGTTGCGCGATCTAATGGCCGCATGGGTTCAATCGAAGCATCGAGTTGACGAAGATCGATACACAACGACACGCCATCACATTGCCGGCGATTTGCTAACCGCGGCGCTCCGTGCAGCTGGTGACGATGTATCAATCGAAACGCTCTATCTGTGGTTAGGGGTTGCGTTAGACAAGCATGGCTTTCTTCGCCTTACCGATGATGACGTCAAAGGTGCTAGAGATTGGCTAAGTGAAAGACCGGACAAGATCAAGGGAGTCATTTTATTTGGCTGGTCAAAGGTGCCTCGAGACAAGGTCAGCAGTCGTCGGTTTTTTTGGGAGGCAGAGGAGCGCGTGTTGCGTTCTGAGTTGCCGTCCGACTGGCCATTTTGGCTTCTCGAGCAGGCAGCATCAACTAACGACGAAGAGCTAGCGAAGTACTGCTTTGAAACGGCCGCGCGATCTGCTATCGACAATCGGCCTAGGTTTCCCATGACATTGGAAGCGGTCGAAGATTGGGTAAAGCAGAATCGAAAAAAGTGGAGAGACGCCGATCAATGGTTACAAGCAGCTTGGACTGAGCCACTCGATCATTGGAAACGTGAAGAAAAGATTCGGAAACGAGAGCACGACTCAAAAAGGGAATTGATGCGGCGAGAACGCCGTCGCCATATTGAGCCTCTTTTAAAGCTGATTCAGTCGGGGAATGCATCCCCAGGGGTCATGCATCAAGTTGCACTAGCCTATGACAAGAGATATTTCGACATCCATGGAGAAACTCCCCTCGAGAGAGTGCAGGATTTCTTGGGTGGTAGTCATGAAGAAGCCGCACTAGCAATTGAAGGGCTAGCAGCAACGCTAGATCGAAAAAATTTGCCTGAGGTCGACGAAATACTCAAGCTAGACCGCAAAGGAAGGCAGCACTTTATTCGTTTCCCATGCCTTCTTGGAGCACAACTTCGGTACGAGCGTGACCCAAGTGTTTATCTTAGCTGGAGTGATGAGCTAGCGCGTAAGTTGGCGGCCTTCTGGCTAACCGAGGGGGTTGGCAATCAGCCGGAGTGGTTCTCGGCCCTTATTTCTTCTCGCGCGCTCATTGTCGGTCCGATACTCGAAAAATTTGCGACGCAGCGTATCCGTAAGCGCGGAGAAGGTCATGTAGTTGGACTTTGGTTGCTCGCTAGAGAAGAGCGTTTCCGGGAACTTTCTCGGATTGTGGTTCCGGGACTAATTCGGTCATTTCCGATTCGCTCGAACGAGACACAACTCCGCATATTGAACGGCGAACTCTTGCCGGCCGCAATTGGGCACCTCACGCATGAGGAGCTATCTACACTCCTTGGGGATCGTCTTAAGCTGAAAAGCTTAGACGTGGCGCAACGAATAGCCTACTTGGTTGCTGGACTCAACGTGAATGGAGAGGTCTATTCGAGGACGCTACTAGACACCGTATCGAAGAACGAAAGCCGAGCCTCTCATGTTGGCCGCGCGCTCGTGTCACAAGGGGATCGAAAGAAGTCGGATTCCCCACTACCGATTTCTGTAACTGGTCGACTCATCGAACTTATCGCACCACGGACTCTACCGGATCGAGCGACAGGCGCACACTGGGTCGGAGATACAGAGAATCGAAGAGATTGGGTCTATCACCTTATAAATCAACTCGCTTCCAACGCGACAATTGAAGCGAGAAGAGAAATTGAGCGACTTATTGCACTGAAAGCTTTAGCTCGGTGGAAGCTAACATTAGAAGGTGCCGTATTTGATCAATCGCGTGCCTTTCGAGATGCTACCTTTCAGTTTATGGGTGCTCAAGAAGTCGCGGACGTGCTGACTAACAAATCACCAGTCAACGCCCAAGATTTTGCTGCCCTGATTCTGGACCATCTTTTAGGCATCGAGGCCTCATTGCGAGGGGATGATACAAACGGCCTAAGGTTATTCCGGCGAGATGATGGATTCACACCAAAAAGCGAAAATGAATGTCGAGACCTTCTACTCGATCGAATGAGAAGGCCTTTGCTTGCCTTGGGAGTAAATATTGAGAAGGAGGGTCAGTCCGCGAATGACACGCGTGTGGATATGCGCGCGGAATACCTAAGGCTTGGTAGTAGGCTTGCTGTCCCAATTGAAATAAAGAAGGAGGATCATCGTGAACTTTGGTCAGCTTGGCGCACTCAATTGCGCAAATACACGATGGATCCGGCATCCGGCGGTGTTGGAATATATCTCATCCTTTGGTTTGGCAGAAAAGTCCGCACCACTTCCGAAGGCGTGCGTCCATCTACACCGACAGAGTTGAATCGACTCCTTTCTGACGCTATGCCCAGTGAAATTCGTGGTCGACTGTATTCAGTAGTTCTTGATCTGTCGATGGATAAGTAAGCGTCAATAGCGACTGCTTGGGTTTTCCAGTACGTTATTCGACCATCTGGCGTTTCTTAAGGTAGTAATGCCAGAGCAGCCGCGCAGCCGTCGCACGGTGAGGGCTCCAGGCCCGGGCGCGCCGGGCGAGCTGTTCCGGTGTAGGCCGTTCACGCAGTGTCCAAAGGCGGCGCACCGCCTCCATCAACGCGAGGTCTGCAGCGGGAAACACGTCCGGCCGGCGCAACGCGAACAACAGGTAACAGTGCGCGGTCCACGGCCCCACGCCGTGCAGGGCGTCCAGCGCCTCGATCGCGGCTTCGTCCGGCTGGCTCCGAAGGGCGTCGAGGTCGAGCGCGCCGGCCTGCAGTTGCGCCGCCAGGCGCGACAGGTACGCCGATTTCTGCCGCGTGACGCCGAGCGAGCGCAGGCCGGCCTCCCCGAGCTTCGCCACGTTCTTCACGCTCACGCCGCCCGCCGCCTCGATCCTCGCGTACATCGCGCGCGCCTGGGCGAGCGACACCTGCTGCTCGAGCATCAGCAGAGCGAGGGTCGCGAATCCCGGCTCGCGCGGCCACAGCGGTGGCGGACCATGGCGCTCGAGGACCGTGGCAAAGCGCGGTTCCGCGCGGCATAGCGCCCGCACGGAGCGGTCCAGACCAGCCTCGTCGAGGCACGCAAATTCAGGACTTTTATCTTTCAACCCCAATGACTGGAGCCACTCCCAGGGCAGTTGATGTACTGGTACCGGTACAGTTCAGGCGAGCGAGAGAGCCAGGACGCGGGCCACGTGCAGGGCCTCGCGCTGCGCGCCGTCCGCGATCTGGTGGCGACAGCTGGTGCCGTCGGCCACGACCAGCGTGTCGGGCCCGGCCTTGCGTACCGCGGGCAGGAGGCTCGCCTCGGCCATCTTCATCGAAACGTCGAAATGCTCGGCCTCGTAGCCGAAGCTGCCCGCCATGCCGCAGCAGCTCGACTCCACCGTGCTGACTTCGAGCCCGGGAACCAGCCGCAGGGTCTTCTCCACGGCACCCATCGCGGCGAAGGCCTTCTGGTGGCAATGGCCGTGCAGCAGCGCTTTCTTCGCGACCGGCTTCAGCGGCAGTTTGAGGCGCCCGGCGTCGGCCTCCTCGGCGAGGAATTCCTCGAAGAGCTTCGCCTGCTTCGCCAGCGCGCGCGTGGCCTCGCCCGGAATCAGGGACTCGAACTCGTCGCGCATCGAAAAGAGGCACGAGGGCTCGAGGCCGAGGATGGGCATGCCGCTGTCGACGTAGGGCTTCAGCGCATCGACCATGCGCCGGGCTTCTTTCCTTGCCTCATCCACGAGCCCGGCCGAAAGGTAAGTACGGCCGCAGCACAGCGGCCGGTCGTGTGCCCCGGGGGGCTGCGCCACGTGCACCCGATAGCCGGCAGCGTCCAGCACGGTCAGGGCCGCGCGCGCATTCTCCGGATCGAAGTAGCGGCTGAACGTATCAACGAACAGCACGACCTCGCGCCCGCCGCCGACCGTACGCAGGCGGTCTATGAAAGGATGGCCGTGCCACTTCGGCAGGCTGCGCCGGGACGACAGTCCGGCGATCGCCTCGCGGCCCGGCAGCAGGGATAGCAGGTTGACCAGCAGGGACAGCTTGGAGGCCCATGGCGCATAGCGCGGCAGGTAGGCAACGATGCGGTCGCGCAGCGTAAGGCCGTGCTTCTTCTTGTACTGGTCCAGGAACTCGATCTTCATCTTGGCCATGTCGACGCCGGTCGGGCATTCCCGCTTGCAGCCCTTGCAGGAGACGCATAGCTCCATGGCGTCCTTGACGGCATCCGAGGCCAGCGCGGCGTCGCCAAGTTGTCCTGACAAGGCGAGCCGCAGCGTATTGGCCCGGCCGCGCGTCAGGTGCTGCTCGTCGCCGGTGACGCGGAAAGACGGGCACATCGTGCCGGCGTCGAACTTTCGGCAGTGGCCGTTGTTGTTGCACATCTCGACGGCCTTATCCAGGCCGCCCCATTCGCTCCAGTCGAGCGCCGTCTGCGGCACGATCGCCTGGTAGCCGGGCTTGAAGCGGAACAGGCTCCGGTCGTCCATTTTGGAAGGCGCGACGATCTTGCCGGGGTTCATCAGCCCGAGGGGGTCCAGCCAGCCTTTGATTTCGGACAGGCTCGCGGTCAGCCGCGGCCCGAAGAAAGGCTCGATCCATTCGGAGCGCACGAGGCCGTCGCCGTGCTCCCCCGAGTAGGCTCCCTTGTATTCCTTGACCATTGCACAGGCTTCTTCCGCAATCGCGCGCATCTGCTTCGCGCCGCCTTTGCGCATGTCGAGGATTGGGCGCACGTGCAGCGTGCCCACCGAAGCGTGGGCGTACCAGGTGCCTTTCGTGCCGTGCTTGTGGAAGACCTGCGTCAGGCGCTCGGTGTACTCGGCGAGGTGCTCGAGCGGGACCGCGCAATCCTCGATGAAGGACACGGGCTTCCCGTCACCTTTCATCGACATCATGATGTTGAGGCCGGCCTTGCGCACTTCCCAGAAATCTTTCTGCAGCTTCGCGTCGATCACCTCGACCACGCTGCCCGGCAGGCCGAGCGAGCCCATCAGGTCGACGAGTTGCTTCACCTTGGCGACCTGCTCCGCGTGGTCCTCGCCGGAGAACTCGACCAGCAGCACCGCATCCGGCTCGCCCTTGATGACGGCATCGACCGTCTTCCTGAAGGCGCCGATGTCGCGCGCGAGGTCGATCATCGTGCGGTCGACCAGTTCCACCGCCGAGGGCCCGAGCTTCACGATGTGCTGCGTGGACTCCATCGCGGTGTAGAACTTGGGGAAGTGCACCACGCCGAGCGTCTTGTGCGTGGGCAGCGGCGTGAGCTTGAGCAGCAGCTGCTCCGTGTAGGCCAGCGTGCCTTCCGACCCGACCAGCAGGTGCGCGGCGTTGGCGTGCGGCGGCCCGAGGTGGTCGAGGTTGTAGCCGGCGACCTTGCGCAGCAACCTGGGGAAGCGCGCTTCGATTTCGTCCTTGTCGCGGGCGAACAGCGCAGCGAGCTTGTCGAGCAACGCGACGTAGCCGGGCGGGCCCGAGCGGTCGTCCATGCGGCCGAAGCGATAGCGCTCGCCGGTGGCGAGCATCGCGTCGATCGCGAGCACGTTATGCACCATGTTGCCGTAGGCGATCGAGCGCGAGCCGCAGGAATTGTTGCCCGCCATGCCGCCGAGCGTGGCCTGCGCGCTGGTGGACACGTCCACCGGGTACCAGAGCTTGTGGGCTTTCAGTTGCGCGTTCAGGTGGTCGAGCACGAGGCCGGGCTGCACGAGCGCCGTGCGCGCCGCCGGATCCACCTCCAGCACCTTGTTCAGGTACTTGGCGTTGTCGATGACCAGCGCCGCGCCCACGGTCTGGCCGCACTGGGACGACCCCGCGCCGCGCGGCAGCACCGGGATGCCCGCTTCGACCGCGACCTGGATCGCGCTGCGCGCGGCTTCGGGCGTGCGGGGAATGACGACACCGACCGGTTCGATCTGGTAGATCGACGCGTCGGTCGAGTAGCGACCCCGCGAGGCGGCGTCGAACAGCACCTCGCCGTCGACCTCCTTGCGCAGGCGCGCGGCAAGGGATGCGTCGCCGGGCGACGCCTTCACGACGCGGATGGGAAAGCTTGGTGCGTTCATCGGTTCAGGCCGCTGCGGCGGCGTTTTCGGCCAGCGCGGCCATCACGCTGGCGACCTTGTGCTGCAGGTGTTCGGCCAAGAGGCGCTTCAGGCGCGGGGCATCGCGCCCGGCGAGCGCGGCGAGGATTTCCTCGTGCTCGCGTACGGCGTCATCCCAGCGCTCCTGCGAAAGGTTCGCCATGTAGCGCGCACGGCGCACGTTGGCGTTCAGCTGGCGGTAGGTATTGGTCAGCACGGGGTTGCCCGAGGCCTCGATGATCTTCAGGTGGATGAGCTGGTTGTACCTGAAATAGCCCGCCAGTTCACCCCGCGCGTGGTGGGCGAGCATTTCGAAATGCAGGGCGCGGATCTCGGTGATCTCCGCTTCACTCGCGTTGGCGCAGGCCAGTTCCCCGGCCAGGCTCTCCAGGGTGCCCATGACGGCGAGCGTGTCGGCGATGTTGGCCGCCTTGAGCGGGGTGACGATGGCGCCCCGGTTGGGCAGCAGTTCGACCAGGCCTTCGGTGGCCAGCATCTTGATGGCCTCGCGCAGCGGCGTGCGGGAGATGCCGAGCTGCTCGCACAGCACCCGCTCGTTCATGCGGGCGCCGGGAGCGAGTTCCCCTTGCACGATGCGGTCGCGCAACTGGTCTATCACTTCCTCGTGCAGCGGCCGGCGCTCGATCCGCCTTTCGGCGGGAGCGGCCAGGGTTTCGATCGAGCCCATGGTCTGTGGTCCTGGTTGCAATACCGTTATTTTGCATTCATAATACAAAAAAATGCGCGATTCCGCAATGCTGCACCTGTATGTTGCACCCTGCGGTCCGTTTTGAATGCAAACCAGGAGATCCCCATGACCTACCATGCCGGCCGCCATTTCCTCCAGATTCCCGGCCCGACGAACGTCCCGGACCGCGTGTTGCGCGCCATTGACTTCCCCACCATGGACCACCGCGGCCCCGATTTTGCTGCGCTGGGCAAGGACTGCCTCGCGGGCATGAAGAAGGTGTTCAAGACCGAAGCGCATGTGGTGATCTACCCGGCTTCGGGCACCGGCGCCTGGGAAGCGGCGCTGGTCAATACGCTGTCGCCGGGCGATCGCGTGCTGATGAGCGAGACCGGGCAGTTCGCTGCGCTCTGGCAGAAGCTCGCGACGCGCCTGGGCCTCGTCACCGAGTTCCTGCCGGGCGACTGGCGCCACGGCGCCGACCCCGCGGCCATCCAGAAGCGGCTGTCCGAAGACACCGGCCACGCGATCAAGGCGGTCTGCGTGGTGCACAACGAAACCTCCACCGGGGTGACTTCGCGCATCGGCGAGGTGCGCAAGGCCATCGACGCCGCGAAGCACCCGGCGCTGTACCTCGTGGACACGATCTCTTCGCTCGCCTCGCTCGACTACAGGCACGACGAATGGGGCGTGGACGTGACCGTGGCCGGCTCGCAGAAGGGCCTGATGCTGCCACCGGGGCTGTCCTTCAACGCGATCAGCGAGAAGGCGCTGGCCGCCTCCAAGACCGCGAAGATGCCGCGCTCCTATTGGGCCTGGGACGAGATGCTGGCGAGCGGCAAGACGGGCTACTTCCCCTACACCCCGGCAACCAACCTGCTGTATGGCCTGCGCGAGGCGCTGGCCATGCTGTTCGAGGAAGGGTTGGAGAACGTGTTCGCACGCCACCAGCGGCACGCGGAAGCCACGCGCCGCGCGGTGCGCGCCTGGGGGCTGGAAGTGTTGGCGCTGAACCCGGCCGAGTATTCCGGCGCGCTGACCACGGTCATGGTGCCTGCGGGCGTAAACGCCGACGACGTGCGCCGCGTGATCCTCGAGAACTTCGACATGTCACTCGGCACGGGCCTCGGCAAGCTGGCCGGCAAGGTGTTCCGCATCGGGCACCTGGGTGACTTCAACGACCTGACGCTGATGGGCACGCTGTCCGGCGTGGAGATGGGCCTGGAACTTGCAAAGGTCCCGCACAAGAAGGGCGGGGTGCAGGCCGCGCTCGACTACCTCGCCGAATGCAAACGCGGCGCGCCCGCCCAGCAAAGGGCCGCCGCATAACCGGAGCACCCCCCGTGCGCAAATCGATCCTCTCCCTTTCCGCCTTCCTCCTCCTCGCCGGCGCCGCCGTCGCGCACGCGCAGCCGTGGCCATCCAAACCGGTGCGGCTGGTGGTGCCGTATTCACCCGGGGCGGGCACGGACGCCATTTCGCGGATCCTCGCGCAGAAGGTGGGCGACGCCCTCGGCCAGCAGGTGGTGGTCGACAACCGGCCCGGGGCGGGCGGCAGCATAGGCACGGATATCGTCGCCAAGTCGCCGGCAGACGGCTACACGCTCCTGTTCGTGCCCACCAGCCATGCGATCAACGCCAACCTCTATGCCAGGCTGGCCTACGACACTCTGAAGGATTTCGCCACCGTGTCGGTGGTCGCGTCACTGCCGGTGGTACTGGCAGTGGCGTCGCAGGTCCCTGCAAAAAGCGTGAAGGACCTCGTCGCGCTGGCCAAGGGAAAGCCCGGTCAGATGACAATGGCCTCGTCCGGTAACGGCAGCGTGTTCCACCTTACCGGCGAAATGTTCAAGGGCGCGGCCGGGGTGAACATCATCCATGTGCCCTTCAAAGGCGGCGCGCCGGCCGTGACCGCGCTGGTGGGCGGGCAGGTCGACATGGCCTTCGAAACCTCGGTCACACTGGTGCCGCACATCAGGTCCGGCAAGCTCACGCCGCTGGCTGTGGCCAGCGCGAAGCGCATCGCCATCCTTCCCGATGTGCCCACGCTGGCGGAGGCGGGCTATCCCGGCATCCTGTCGGAAAACTGGTACGGGCTGTACGCCCCGGCAGGCACGCCGAAGGAGGTGATCTCGCGCCTGTACACCGAACTCGACCGCGCCATCCACAGCCCGGACGTGCGGGAGAAACTCTCGCAGCAAGGCGCGGAGATCCGCGAGACCACGCCCGAGCAGGGCACGGCGTTCCTGCAGGCGGAGATGGCGAAGTGGGCGAAGGTGATCAGGGATTCAGGCGCAAGGGTGGACTGAGGAGGCAACGATGGGCGGCAAGGAAAAGATTCGCGACAAGGGTTTCTATCACCAGCAGACCGCGGAGCGCATGGACAAGCACCTCATGACGCCGCCGTGGCCGCTGCGCGAGAAGGTGGCGCTGTCCTGCCGCATCCTCGCAGAACAGGGGCACGAGTCCGCCCTGGCCGGCCAGCTGACGGTTCGCGCCGACGAGCCCGGCACCTACTGGATGCTGTCCTTCGGCCTCGGCTTCGAAGAGGCGCAGAGGAGCAACATCGTACGCGTCGACGACGACCTCAACATCGTCGAGGGCGAAGGCATGCCCAACCCCTCCAACCGCTTCCACCTGTGGATCTACCGCCACCGGCCGGAGGTCAACGCGATCATCCACACGCACCCGCCTCACGCGTCGGCGCTGTCGATGATCGGCGTGCCGCTGAACGCGCCGCACATGGACACCTCGATGTTCTACGAGGACTGCGCCTGGCTGCCGGAATACCCGGGCGTGCCGATCGGCGACGAGGAAGGGCGCA
Source organism: Burkholderiales bacterium (assembly GCA_965279075.1). Classification (GTDB taxonomy): domain Bacteria; phylum Pseudomonadota; class Gammaproteobacteria; order Burkholderiales; family SG8-39; genus SZAS-79. The sequence continues at coordinate 215,507 of CBDIHI010000009.1, forward strand.
TCATCCACGAGGCGCTCGGCACCAAGCGCTCGATCCTGCTCGCGCACCACGGCCAGCTGGCCGCCTGCGGGACGATCGAAGAGGCGACGATGCTGAGCATCTTCATCGAGCGCGCCGCGAAAATGCAGCTGATGGCGAGCGCCGCGGGCACGATCCGGCCCGTGAAGCACGAGTGCATCCAGGAGGCGCACGACTACCGCCTGAAGAAGAAGTACGTGGACGCGGTATTCTGCTATTACTCGCGCAGGATCCTGAGGACGTCCGACGAAGTCCTGCAGTAACCCCCCCTCTCGCGGGGAGAGAAACCATAACCGGGAAGAGGCATGTTCCAGGAAGCACCGATGGCGGCCCTAGCGGCCGTAAGGGCAGCGCCCGCGGCACAGGCGCAAAGATGACCGTGTCCGACACCATCCTCGTCCAGCGCGATGGCGGCATCGTTACCGTCGTCCTGAACCGGCCGGAGAAGCTCAACGCGCTGACCAAGCCGATGTGGCAGAGGCTGGGCGACGTGTTCGGCGAACTCTCAGCCGACGACTCGGTCCGCTGCGTGATCCTGCGCGGGGCAGGCACGAAATCCTTCGCGCCCGGCAACGACATCTCGGAATTCGAGAACGAGCGCTCGAACGTCGAGCAGGCGCGCGCCTACGGCAGGATCATGCACCACACGATCGACGCGATCTCCACTTGCCGCCACCCGGTGGTGGCAATGATCCACGGCATCTGCGTGGGCGGGGGGCTGGAAATCGCGGGCCTTGCGGACATCCGAATCTGCGGCGAGTCCTCGCGGTTCGGCGTGCCTATCAAGAACCTCGGGCTGGTGATGGCCTACGGCGAAATCGGGGCGCTGATCAGCCTCGCGGGCCGCGCAACGGCCATGGAAATACTGCTCGAAGGCAGGGTGTTCGGCGCGGCAGAGGCCAGGGAGAAAGGGCTCGTGACGCGCGTGGTGCCCGACGACAAGGTCGAGGAAGAATCACTTGCGACTGCGCAGCGCATCGCCGAAGGAGCCCCGCTGGTGGCGCGCTGGCACAAGAAATTCGCCCGCCGCATCGCCGACCCGAAGCCGCTCGGGGACGCGGAATACGACGAGGGGTTCGCGTGTTTCGGCACCGAGGATTTCCGCATTGGCTACCAGTCTTTCCTGGCCAAGAAAAAGCCGGATTTCCAGGGCCGCTGAGACCGGCCGCAAACCCCTGCCCTCTGATAAGATTTGCCGGATTTTCAATCCCCATGCGGCCCCGTTAGAGCCGCTGTCCGCACATCAAGGAGACAAGATGAGAAGAACCTATGTTTCGCGCGCCCTGAGGCTTGCCTCCGGGCTGGCCCTGGCCTTGGGCAGCACAATGGCCGTGGCGCAAGCCTGGCCGACCAAGACGGTGACCTTCGTCAACCCGTTCCCCGCGGGCGGCGGGACGGACACCTTCGCAAGACCGATTGCGGCCCACCTGTCCCAGCAGATGGGCCAGCAGTTCATCATCGAGAACCAGGGCGGCGCCGGTGGCACGGTAGGCGCCGCGAACGTCGCCAAGCGCGCCCCGGACGGTTACAACCTTTTCTTCGGCGCCGTGCACCATACGATTGCCGAAAGCCTCTACACGCGCCTGCCCTACAACCTCGAGAAGGACTTCGAACCCGTCACGGTCGCCGCTTTCGTGCCGAACGTCGTCTCGGTCCATCCCAAGCACAATTTCAAGACGCTCAAGGACCTGATCGCCTTTGCCAAGGCTAACCCAGGCAGGCTGAACTACGGGTCGGCCGGCAGCGGAACCACGCACCACATGGCGGCGGAACTCTTCAAGACCATGACCGGCACTTTCATCACCCATATCCCGTATCGCGGCGCCGGCCCGATGATGCTCGACCTGCTCGCCGGCCAGGTCGACCTGGCGTTCGATGGCATGGGGACCTCGTCCTCGCAGATCAAGGGCGGCAAGCTGCGCGGCCTGGCCGTGACCAGCGCGCAACGCAACCCGGTCCTGCCCGATGTGCCGACGGTGATCGAGGCCGGGGTGCCGGGCTACGAAGTGCGCACCTGGTACGGCATCTGGGTGCTGAAGGGCACGCCGGCGGACATCAAGAACAAGCTGTATGCGGAAACGGTGAAGGCCATGGACCACCCCGACCTGAAGAAGATCTGGGCGGACCAGGGCGCCACGGCGGGCGGCATGCCGCCTGCGGAAATGGAAAAGCTCGTGCGCACCGAAATCGTGAAGTGGGCCAAGGTAGTCAAGGACGCAGGCGCCAAGGTGGACAACTGATCGCAGCCTTGCCTGCGCCGCGCGAAAAGAGGCCGCCGAACTTCGCGGCCTTTTTTCTTCCCGTCCGGTGACGCGGGCGGACTCCCCGGGACGCGGGGCTTACTTCCAGGGACTGCGGCACGCTACTGGCGTCCCGGCCCTGGTCCTCGCCGCCGGATACATCGGCTTCGGGGCACTCGCCGCGGGGCACGGCCTCTCGCTCGCGGGCACGCTGCTCTCCACCCTCTTGATCTGGGCGCTGCCCGGGCAGTTGATCCTCGTCGAGATGCACACGCTGGGTGCTCCATTCTTCGCGGTGTTGCTGACGGCGGTCTTGTCGGCGACCCGGTTCCTGCCGATGACCGTGATCCTGATGCCGCTGCTGCGAGAGGCGAGGAGCAGCAACGGCTACTACTACGCGGCGGCGCACTTCGTCTCAATGTCGGGATGGGCCTGGGCGATGGCACGCTTTCCGGCCATGCCTGCGGAGCGCAGGCTGGGCTATTTCCTCGGGTTCACCAGCGTGCTGATGGCCTCGGCTTGCACGTCCACCCTGCTCGGCTACCTCGCCGGCGACCTGCTGCCGCCGATGGCTAAGCTCGCCTTCGTATTCATGAGTCCGATGTACTTCCTGCTGCTGCTCGCCGGCGGGCCGAACGATGCGCGCGGTTACCTTGCGATCGTGCTCGGCGCGATCGCCGGACCGCTGCTGCACCTCGTCGCACCGCAGTGGAGCGTGCTGGCCGCCGGGTTCGTCGGCGGTACCCTCGCCTACGCCGCCCGGCGGGCCTGGCGCACCCGCCGATGACCGAATTCACGCTGCTGTCGATCGCCTGCGGACTCGGGACCTACCTCTGGCGAGGCCTGGGTGTCGCGATCTCCGCGCGCATCCGGCCCGAGAGCGAACTGTTCGCATGGATCGGCTGCGTTGCGTACGCGATGCTCGCCGGCCTCATCAGCCGCGTGATCCTGATGCCCTCGGGCGCGCTCGAGCATACGGCACTGTGGCAGCGGCTGGCGGCCACGGGGATCGCGCTGCTCGCCTACCTGCTGCTGACGAGGAAGAACCTCTTTGCCGGAGTCATGGCCAGCGCGGCGGCCATGTACGCGATCCTGCTGTTGTCGACCTAGATGCGGTCGACCTGGATGCGGTCGACCTGGATGCGGTCGACCTGGATGCGGTCGGCCTGGATGCGGTCGGCCTAGAGGATCCCGCCGGAGCGCAGCGCCGCGATCTCGGCTTCGTTCTTGCCCAGCAGCGCTTTGAGGATTTCTTCGGTGTGCTGGCCGACGAGCGGCGGCGGCAGCTTGTACTCCACCGGCGTGGCCGAGAAGCGCATCGGGCTGGCCACCGTCGAGAGCGTGCCCGCCACGGGGTGGTCCATCTCGACGCGGATGCCGCGCGCCTTCACCTGCGGTTCCTCGTACACCTGCGCCAGAGTGTTGATCGGCCCGTTGGGCACGCCTGCGGCCTCCAGCACTTCGACCCACTCGCGCGTGGTGCGCTTCGAGAAGACCTCCTGCAGCAGGCGGGTCAGTTCGACGCGGTTCTCGACGCGCTTGCCGTTGGCGGCAAAGCGCGGATCGTCGACGTACTGCGGGCACCCGGCCGCGTCGCAGAACTTGCGGTACAGGTTGTCGTTGCCGCAGGCGAGGATCACGTCGCCATCGGACGTCTTGAACGGCTGGTAGGGCACGATGTTCGGGTGCAGGTTGCCGATGCGCTTCGGCGGCACGCCGGTCGAGAAGTAGTTGGTGTTCTGGTAGGCGAGCAGCGCGATCTGGGAGTCGAGCAGGGCGAGGTCGAGGTGCTGGCCGACGCCGGTCTCGGCGCGATGCGCGAGGGCCGCGCAGATCGCGATCGACGCGTACATTCCGGTGATGATGTCCGCCACCGGCACACCCGCGCGCTGCGGCCCGCCGCCCGGCGCGCCGTCGGGCTCGCCCGTGACGCTCATCATGCCGCCCATGCCCTGCACCATGAAGTCGTAGCCCGGGTGTTCGCGGTACGGCCCGGTCTGGCCAAAGCCGGTGACCGAGCAGTAGATCAGGCGCGGGTTCACGGCCTTGAGGTCCTCGTAGCCGAGGCCGTAGCGCGCAAGGTCACCGAACTTGTAGTTTTCGATCAGCACGTCGCTGACCTTCGCCAGTTCCCGGACGATGGCCTGGCCCTCGGGCTTGGAGAGGTTCAAGGAAACCGACTTCTTGCCGCGGTTCGCGGCGGTGAAATACGCCGAGTCACGCGTCTCCTTGCCGTCCTTGTCCTTGACCCAGGGCGGGCCGAACGCACGCGAGTCGTCGCCGATCTTCGGCCGCTCGACCTTGATGACTTCCGCGCCGAGGTCGGCCATGTTCTGCCCGGCCCAGGGCCCGGCGAGCACGCGGGACAGGTCGAGTACGCGGATATGGGAAAGGGGTCCGGCCATGGGATACGAGTCCTTGCTTTGTTCTGGTCAGGCCGGGATTATCCGCGAAATCCGCCGCGCGGGGCCGCGGACGGGCTCAGGATTTCGCGCTCGCCGGCGGCCTGGCGCGCAGCAGGTTGCGAACCTGGCGGGAGGCAGCGATCTCGCCGTTGTGGGCGAAGTCCTCGTGGTTCTTCTCGATGTCGTCGAGGTCGTACAGGTAGTTGACCATGAACCCCGCCGCCTCGCGCAGGCCCTTGGGGGAGACATCCCCGAGCCAGTTGACACGCTCAAGCCGCGCCCCGTTGTTCAGGTGGAAGCGGGACACCGGGTCACGCGGCTTGCCGGACGAATGCTTGGCCGAAAGCAGGTAAGCCCCGATCGCGCGCATGAGCGCCGGCTGCACTGCCTTGCAGGCCTCGGGGGAGCGGTGCCAATCCGGCTGCGCCAACGCCTTGAGGGAATCGACCTCCGCAGCGACGAGGGCGGACTTCGCATCGCGCTGCAGCCACTGCCCGAATCCCGGGACCGGCGACAACGTGACGAAGGTCTTGAGGTGGGGCAGGTCGCGCCGCAGCTCGTCGACCACCTGCTTGATGAGGAAATTCCCGAACGAGACGCCCTGCAGGCCCGCCTGGCAGTTGGAGATTGAATAGAAGACCGCAGTGGTCGCGCGCTCCGGATCGATCGGTGAACGCGACGAGGCAAGCAGCGGCGCGATTGCCTCCGGGATGCCGCGGGTAAGGGCCACCTCGACGAAGATCAGCGGCTCGTCCGCCAGCGCCGGGTGGAAGAAGGCGAAGCACTTGCGGTCGGGTGGGTCGAGCCGCGCCCGCAGCTCGGTCCACCCGTTGATCTCGTGCACGGCCTCGTACTGGATGATCTTTTCGAGGATCGCCGCGGGCGTCGACCAGTCGATGTGGCGCACGACGAGGAAGCCCCGGTTGAACCAGGACACGAACAGGTGCCGGAAGTCCGCGTCGATGAGCTTCAGTTCCGGGTGCCGGGCAAGGTTCTCCAGCACGTCCTCGCGCATCCGCACCAGCACGGCGGTCCCGCCCGGGGCCAGGTTCAGCCGTCGCAGGAACTCCTGCAGTCGAGGCTCAGCGGCCTCGTGAAGCTGGCGTGCGAGGTCCGGGCCGGGGTCGGCGACATACTTGCGGATCGCCTGGTCGATCTTCTTCGGGTCCGGGCCGAAACGCTGCGCCAGCAACTGCAGGAACTGCAACTTCACTTCAGGCGTCGCGGCGGCGTATGCGCCCAGCACCTCACGCGCAAGCGCGACGCCGGACGCCTCGCCACGCTCCGAAAGCAGGGCTTCCGCCAGCGCGCCGAGCTCGTCCTTGCGTGAGGAAAACAGGGTGCGCAGGAATCGCGGGGCCATCCCGCTAATCTACCTCAGCCTCGCGCGGAATGCGCCGGTCCGGCGCGGACTTTATTTGACCTTGAGGTCGTTCTGCACCTGCCGGACGCCCGATACGGCCCCCGCGATCTTGCCTGCGGTCTCGGCCTGCGCCTTGCCGTCGACGAAGCCGGACAGTTGCACCCGGCCCTCGTAGGTCTCCACCGAGATCGCGGTCGAAGGAATGCCCTTGGCGATGAGGAGCTCGCCTTTCACCTTGGTGGTGATGACGCTGTCGGCAGCGACCCGCTTGTCGTTGTCCTGCATCGCCTTCAGGTACTCCGCCTCGGAAAGCTTGCCGTCCTTGTTCGCGTCGAATTTCGCGAATCGCTTGGCGAGTTCCTTCTCCCCGGCCGCTTCGTCGCGGCCGATCCCGCCGTCCGAATTCTTGTCGAGGGCTGCGAAGGCCTGGTTCTTCTCGTCCTTGGCAATGGCCGGCTGGGCGGTCATCGCACACACGGAAAGCACTGCCAGGACTGCGAGGGTTGCGCGCATGTCGATCTCCTTGGTACTTGTATCAGCGAGATTGAAGCCTATGGCCTGGCCCGCCGGCGCGGTAAGGAAAGAATTCACGCCGGTAACGGGCGAAACTGTCGCCGCAGCCCGACTACAGGTGGTACCAATGCAGCACGCGGCGCTCGATCGCAAGGAAGCCGCGGTTCAACCCGTAGCCGAGCGCGGCAAGCAGGAAGATCGCGGCATACATGTCGCCCGCCCGCATGGCGTATTGCATTGTCATGATGTAGTAGCCGATACCGGACGAGCCGGCGATCATCTCTGCGACCACGGTGACGATCAGCGCGAGGGCAAGGCTCACGCGCATGCCGGCGAGGATGTAGGGCATGCTCGCCGGCAACACCACGCGCAACGCCGTGCGCATCCTGCCGACGCGAAAAGTGCGGGCGGCGTCGAGGGTCACGTGGTCCACCGCGCGCACGCCGGCGATCGTATTGACGAGCACCGGGAAGAAAGCAGAAAACGCCACAATGAAGATCTTCATGGCGTCGTCCACCCCCAGCAACAGGATGAGCGGCGGGATGATCGCGGGGACCGGGATCGGACGCAGCAATTCGACCATCGGTTCCAGCGCGGCGTGCACTACACGCACGCTGGCCATGAGCAACCCGATGACAAGGGCCGCGCCCACGCCGAGCGCATAGCCCGAAAGCATGCGATAGAGGCTCGAACCGAACACTTCGGGGAGTTCGCCGGAGGCGAGTCCGGCAACAAGCGCCCGGGCGATCTGCGTGACCGGCGGCCAGTTGGGGCTCGTCACCCAGTAGTACGCCGAGTACTGCCACAGGCCCAGGAGCAGCACGATCAGGAAGGCGCCGCTCGCCCGCGTGCCTGAGAGCCGCCCGAGCACGTCAGCCGCCGTGCACCAGCGCGCCGCCGACTGCGGTAGCCTGCACGCCCGCCTCGCGCAGCGCCTCCGCGTCGCACTCGACCGGATCGACCGACAGTGCCGTCCAGTCGCCGAGCAGGCCCGGGCGCAGCACCCCGCGCTCGTGCTCACTGAAGCTGACGTAGGCGGCGTCGCGCGTGTACATCGCGAGGGCTTCAGCGCCGCTCACCGCCTGCTCGCGCCCCAACGGCTCCTCCGCGCCCGCGATGTGCCGGGTGCGCGCCTGCCACAGGCCAAGGAGAGGCGGGAAGGGCGTGATCGGTGAATCGGAGCCGCCGCCAACCGTCACGCCACCGTCCAACCAGCCGCGCACCGGTGTCGCCATCGACATCAGCACGGCGCCGAAACGCTTCAGCAGCACCGGGCCGAACGAATACTGCATAGAGGGCTGGGTTGCGACCACGACCCCGAGCCTCGCGGCGCGCGCGATGTTCTCCCGGCTCGGCCAGAGATAGGCGTGGATGAGGCAGAAGCGCAGGCCTCGAATCGGATGTTCACGGTCGATCTCGGCGAACACCTCGAGTGCGATGTCGATCGCCTTGCCGCCGACGACGTGCACACCCATCGACCAGCCCCGTTGCGCGCAGAGGCGGGCGATCCGCCGGAACGATTCGGTGGGCGTCACCTGGATCCCGCAGTTGCATTTTTCGTCGGGGAAAGGCTCTCGCATCAGCGCAGTGCCGAACGTTGCCGCGCCGTCGAAGAAGACTTTTACCCCCCCCAGCTTCAGGCGGGCGTCGCCGAATCCGGTTCGCGCCGGGCTCGAAGCAATCCCGTCGAGCACGTCCTCGAGAGGGCGGCTCGAATCCGCAAGCGGCATGACTACCGACCGCATGCTGAGTTCGCCCGCCGACCAAAGCGCCTGGTAGATGCCGATGACCTCGGGAGTGAGGCCCGGGTCCATGATCCCGGTCAGGCCGGCGGCATGGTAGAGCTTCTGCACTTCGCGCAGCGACTGCCGCTGGTCTGCCTCGGAGGACGCCGGCACGTGGCGCCCGACGAGCTCGAACGCGGGAGGCTCGAGAAGCACGCCATTCGGCTCCCCGGAGGCATCGCGCTCGATTCTTCCGCCCTCAGGATCAGGTGTGCCGCGCGTGACTCCCGCACGTGCGAGTGCGAGGGAATTCACTGCGGCGGAATGACCGCCGCGGGGCAGGTATACGGGCCGGTCCGCACAAGCGCCATCGAGCTCCTCGCGGGTCGGGTGCCGGCCTTCCTGGAGGTTGGATACGTGCCATCCAGTCCCGCACACGATCCATTCCGCCTCCGGATTGCGCCCGGCATAGGCGCGAACCTCCGCAAGGATCCCGGCGATGCTTTTGCACCGGGTGAGGTCGACGAGACGCTGCTGCATCCCCGTCCAGAACATGTGGTTGTGCGTGTCGATGAGGCCAGGCACGATCGCGCCGCCGTCAAACCCGATTTCGCGCGCGGCGGGGCCTGCGGCCGCGCGCGCCTCGGCCACGCTGCCGACCGCGACGATGCGCCCGGCGCGGATGGCCATCGCTTCCGCGCGCGGGCGTTTCGGGTCCATCGTAACGATGTTCCCGCGCACCAGCTGGTCCCCGCCGGAGGCAGGTGCCGTCACTTCGGGACCTGGGTCGCCGTCGTGTAGAACAGGGCTTTCGAATCGAACGGCCCTTCGATCATCTTATGCTTGCGCATCAGCTCGACCACGAGGTCGACGCGTGCCGGATCGACGGTTTTCTCGAAGAGTGGCAGGTTGAGGTCCTTCAGCATCTCCGGCCTCATCCTCGTATAGCCGGAGATGATCTTGAGCCACTCCTCGGATCCCTTGTTCTGGTTGATCCAGTCGACACCCTTGTTGTAACCGCGCGTGAAGCGCTCGGCGACACCAGGGTTCGCCTTCATGTAGCTGCTCGTCATCGCATACATTCCCACCGGGATGTTCTTTTGCACGGCGTTGTAGGGCCAGCCGATCACCTGCGCGGCGCCGGAACTGACCCCCCCGGAGAGGAAGGGCTCGACGACGAAGGCCGCGTCGACGCGGTCGCCGCGCAGCGCGTCGGTCATCTGCGGGAACGGCACCTCGAGGTAGGTGACCTTGTCCGGGTCACCGCCGGTCGCCTGCACCCAGGCGCGCGCGTAAAGCCAGATTATGTTGTTGCGGGTGTTCACCGCGATGCGTTTTCCCTCCAGGTCCTTGCCGGTCTTGAATGCGCTGCCGGGCTTGGCCATCATCGCCGCCAGGTCGGGCGTCGTCCCCGAGGTACCGCTGCCGGCGGCGATGACCTCGAAACCGAGGCCCTGCTTTGCACCGAGCACGATCGAAATGATGTTGCTGAAGGTGACTTGCACCTGACCTGCTGCCAGCGCAGGCAGGCCGGCCGCGCCGCCGGCGGTCGGGGTCGTGTCTACCTCCAGGCCCTGCTCGGCGAAAAATCCCTTGGCGATCGCCGCCTGCATCGGCGCAGTGTCGATGATCGGGATCGTGCTGACGCGCAGCTTGAGTGTCTGGGCATTCACCGCAGGCGTGGCAAGCACCAGCGCCGCTGCCCCGAGTGTCGCAAGGTGAAGGACTCTCCGGATCGAAAGCATCATGGTGGATCTCTCCTTGGGTTGATTCAGGTTGGATTTCAGTCGGGCCGGGCAAGCGCCCAGTGGATGACGCGTTTCTCGATGACCAGGAACACCGCGTTCAGTGCGTAGCCGAGGACCGCGAGGATCACGATCCAGGCGTACATGTCGCGCACCCGGAAGCTGCGCTGCATGTCGATGATCAGGTAGCCCAGGCCGCCGGTCCCGGCCAGCATTTCGGCGATGACCACCAGGATCAGGCCGAGGCCCAGGGCGACGCGCATGCCGGCGAAGATGAGCGGCATCGCGGCGGGTAGCACGATCTTGAGCAGCAGTGCGAGCCGCCCGCAGCGGAAGGTGCGGCCTGTGTTGACCAGTACGGGGTCCACGCCGCGCACGCCCTGCACGGCGTTGATGAGGACGGGAAAGAATACGCCCAGGCCGACCACCGTGAGCTTCATCGGATCGCCCAGGCCGAGGAACAGGATGAGCGGCGGAAGCAGCGCCGGCTTGGGCAGCGGACGCAGCGCTTCCACGAGCGGTTCGAGCAGGTTGTACAGCACGCGGTAGCGGCCCATCAGGAGGCCGACCAGGACGGCCGCCGCGCTGGCCGCGAAATAGGCTGCGAAGAGCAGGTAGAGGGTTGCGCCTAGGGGCGGGAACAGTTCGCCGCTCGCGACGATCGCGGCGACGCGCCGAGCAACAGCGGTAGGCGCGGGAATGAGCGCCGCGTTTAACAGCCCGCTGCGCACGGCAAGTTCCACCGCGGCGAGCGCCAGCAGGATCACGCCTACGCCGAGGGTGCGCTCCGGCCAGCGCTGGGCGGCGGCGTCAGCCATTCGGCTTTTTGAGCAGCATGGCGAGCAGCTCGTGGCGCAGCGCAAGGAACCGCGAATCCTCGCGCGTGGCGATGTTGTCGCGCGGTCGGGGCAGCCCGATGGGGATGCTGCGCACTACCGTGGAAGGACGCCCGGAAAGCACCACGATCCGGTCGGCAAGGAACACCGCCTCGTCCACGTCATGCGTCACGAGCACCGCCGTGAAGCGTTGCTTGTCCCGCAGGTCCTGCACCAGCGCATGCAGCTCGAGGCGAGTGAGCGCGTCAACCGAGCTGAACGGCTCGTCCATGAGGAGCACGCGCGGTTCGGCGGCGAGGGCGCGGGCAATGGCGACGCGCTGCTGCATGCCGCCGGAGAGCTGCCACGGGTAGCGGTCGCCGAAATCGGCGAGGCTCACCATTTCCAGAAACCGGCGGCCGTGCGCCCGCGCCGCTGTGCGCGTCATGCCCGGGCGATGCTCGACGGCAAAGGCGACGTTGTCCTCCACGGTGCGCCAGGCAAACAATGACTTGGCGTACTGCTGGAAGAGGTACACCATGCTCGGCGGAGGCGCGCTGATCGCCACGCCATCCAGCCGGACCACGCCGCCGCTCGGCGCGATCAGGGCCGCGGCGATCTGCAGGAGCGTGGACTTGCCGCAGCCCGAGGGGCCGACCACGGCGAGAAACTCCCCCTCCTCCACCTCGAGGGAGACATCGTCGATCGCGCGCGTCTCGGCGGCGCCGCCCACGCCAAAGGACTTGCTGACGTTCTCGAGGCGAAGGTAGGCTGCCAATTGCTACGCCGCTCCTTGGGCGAAGGCTGGGGACTGGGTCGCTTTCATGGCGTTTCTCGCTTCCATTGAAGAATGCGCGATGATTCGCACCTACTTTAGACTAAAACGGAGACTGGATGAGCACTTGGACCGTCGGTCCGGTCAGCGTGACTCGAATAGAGGAACAGCTGGGCTTCGGCAGCTTCCCGCCGGAACAATATTTCTCGGGCTTCGAAAGGGAGGTACTCGACCGCAATCTGGGCTGGCTGGTCCCCCATCACTACGTACCCGCGGAAAACGCGCTGATCACCAGCGTGCATTCCTGGCTGATCCGCACACCGCGGCATACGATCCTGCTCGACTGTTGCGCGGGCAACCACAAGGACCGTCCCTGGTGGCCCCGGTTCCATAAGCTGGAGACGCCCTTCCTCGAGCGGTTGCGCGCGGCGGGGGCACGGCCCGAAGACATCGACATCGTGCTCTGCACCCACCTTCACGCCGACCATATCGGTTGGAACACGGTACTCAGGGACGGCCGCTGGGTGCCCACCTTCCCCAACGCCAGGTACCTCTTCTCACGCATCGAAAACGACTTCTGGGACCCGCGCGCCAACCCCGGGCTGGCCGAGGATCCGGCCCGCAAGATCGCCTACCGCGACAGCGTGCTGCCGGTAGTCGAGGCCGGACAGGTGCAGCTCGTCGACGGCAGCCATGCCATTGACGACACACTGCTCGTCGAGCCGGCGCCGGGCCACACCCCGGGGCATGTGCTGCTCAAGCTGCGGGCGGGCGACGAAGGCGGCGTGTTCTGCGGCGACGTGCTCCACCATCCGCTGCAGATTTATGCGCCGCACTGGAACAGCCAGTTCTGCCTGCTGCCCGAAGAGGCGCGTGCCACGCGGCGCCGGGTACTCGAGCACTGCGCGGAACACGGTGCGCTCCTGTTCCCCACCCACTTCGGCGCGCCGCACGTAGCCGCGATCGGATCCGCGGGCGGCGGGTTCTCGGCCCGATTTGTCGAAGGTGCGCCGGGTCGCGCATCCCCGGGATGATCGCTAGCTGCTGCTGAGGTTCACCACAGCCTGGCGATCATCCGTGCCGCAATGACGTACAGCGTCAGCGCAAACACCATCCGCAGTTGCTTCACGGGCATGCGATGCGAAAGACCCGCACCGAGCGGTGCGGTGAGCATGCTGGGTGCCACGATCATCGCGAGCGCGGGGAGGTAGATGAAGCCCAGGCTGTAGCGTGGCAACGGTCCCGCCTGGAGCCCTGCATAGACATAGCCTGCGCTAGCGACCAGCCCGAGCGGGAACCCGATCGCCGCCGCCGTCCCGACCGCCCGCTTGAGTGGAACGTTGCACCAGGCCATGAACGGGATTGTCAGGAAGGCCGCCCCCGCCGCAAGGAAGGTGGACAGGAACGAAACCACGGCGCCGACGAAGCCCAGGCCCAGCCACCCCGGCAGCGCCCGCGTGCCCTTGGGTTTGAGGTCGAAGAACATGCTCGTCGCCGCATAGAAGATGAAACCGGCAAAGAAGATCGCCAACGGGCGGCCGGGCACTTTTCCGGCCACGACGGTGGCAAACACGGCGCCCAGCGCAATGCCCGGGAGCATGCCCCGCACGATCTCCCAGCTGATGCCGCCCCGCGCGTGGTGCGCCCCCACGCTGGATGCCGTGGTGAACGGGATCGTGGCCATGGCCGTGGCCAGCGCCATGTGAACGAGGTGATCGGGGGGGAACCCGGCCTCGGGACCCTGGAGCCCGAATATGTACAGCATGATGGGCACGAGCACCATGCCACCGCCTATGCCGAGCAGGCCCGACATGAAACCGATCACCGTGCCGACCAGGAGATACACCCACCACAGGTCCATCGCTCAGCGACCCAGCAGGTGGGTGACGAGTTCGGAAAATCCCGACCCCGCTTCCCCGCAAGTGATGAAGCCGGGCGGGGTTGCGAGCAGGGCTTCGTACCGGCGCACATTCGCCACGCCTACTGAATTTCGGAAGAAGGCGAACATGGGCGCGTCGTTCGGCGAATCCCCGGCAAATGCGAACGCATTGCCGGACCGGTCCAGGTCGATCCCCAGGCGTTCGCGCGCGAAGGTCCGCGTCATGCCGAGCTTGTCGTAATCGCCGAACCAGCCGTTCACGTGGATCGAGCTGATCTTCGCCGTCATGCCGGCGTCTCGCATCAGCCCGGCGATACGCTGCGCACCCTCCAGCCCGAGCGGCGCCACGTCCTCGCAAAAGTCGATCGCCAGGTCCGCTTCGCGGTAGAGCTGGTCGGAAGCAAGGGCACAACCGCGTACTTCGGCAAGGATGCGCTCCCGGACCGCCGTCATGCGGGCGCGGTTGGCGGCGCGCGTCGCCTCGTCGAACAGGAAGCGCTTCTCCAGCGCACGGGCGACCGGGTCGTAGCGGAAATAAAAGGCCCCGTTCTCTCCCACCACCCCGTCCACCGGCCACATGCGCGCGATATGGTCGCACCATCCCGCAGGACGGCCGGTGATGGGCACCGCGATGTGGCCCGCGGCTTTCCAGCGCTCAAGCGCCGTATAGGCCTGCGCGGTCAGCCGGCCCTCCGTGGTCAGCGTGTCGTCGATGTCGAAAAACAGGCCGCGAATCCCCGCCGGGTCCAGCTCCGCGAGCGGGCGCATCAGCGCGCCGCCAGCCACGCGGCCACGCGGTCGCGTTGCGTGGCGGAAAGGTGCAGCCCGACCTTGGTTCGCCGCCAGAGGATATCCTCGGCGCTCCGCGCCCATTCGTGATCCACGAGATAGGCAACCTCCCGCGCATGGAGCCCGGCGCCGAAGTTTTCGCCCAGGGCGTCTTGGTCCTTCGCGTCTCCGAGGACTTCCCGGGCAAGTGTGCCGTGGCGGCGGAAGATTCCGGCCAGTACGTCTGCAGGAATGCCCGGGTACGCGGCACGCAGTTGTTCGTACGCCGCCGCCGGGGACAGCCCCGGCGCGCTCCCCGGAAGCGCGACGGACTGCGTCCACGCCGGCTTCATGGCGGGGAAATAGGGGGCGAGTTTCTCCAGCGCATGTTCCGCAAGGCGCCGGTACGTGGTGATTTTGCCGCCGAATACGGACAGCACCGCTGCCGCGCCCTGATCGTCGTCGACGCGCAGCGTGTAGTCGCGCGTCACGGCCGAAGGATCGTTGGTACCGTCATCGTACAAAGGGCGGATGCCGGAGTATTTCCATACGGCATCCGCCGGCGTGACGGGCTTTGCGAGGTACCGGTTCACGGCCCTGCAAAGATAAGCGACTTCCTCGTCGCTGGCCTCGGGCTTGCCCGGCCCACCCTTGACGACGATGTCGGTGGTGCCGACCAGCGTATAGCGGCCCTCGTAGGGAATCATGAACACTACGCGCTTGTCGTCGTTCTGCAGGATGAACGCATGCTCGCCCTCATAGAGCTTCGGCACCACGATGTGGCTGCCCTTGACGAGACGCACGTTGTCCCGGCTGGGCTGGTGAAGGTGGCCGTTCAGTACTTCCTTCACCCACGGCCCGGCCGCGTTGACGATGGCGCGGGCAGACACTCCGGTCGTCTTTCCGTCGGGACCCTTCAGCTCCGCGGCCCAGACGCCGTCCTTGCGGTGGGCGCTGACACATGCGGTGCGCGTAAGGATGGTTGCACCGAGGCGCTTCGCGTCGAGCGCATTCGCCACCACCAGGCGCGCGTCGTCGACACGACAATCGGAGTAGATGAACCCGTTGCGCAACGACGCCTTGAGGCCCGAGTTGTATGGAGGGGCGACGAGGCTGACGCCGTGGGACCCGGGCAAAGTGGCGCGCCGGCCGAGATGGTCGTACAGGAACAGGCCCATGCGGATCATCCACCGCGGCCTAAGCTCAGGCACGTGTGGCATCACGAAGCGCATCGGAGAGACCAGGTGCCAGGCGATCCCAAGCAGAACTTCGCGCTCGGCCAGCGACTCCGCCACCAGGCGGAACTCATACTGCTCGAGGTACCGCAGGCCGCCGTGGATCAGCTTGGAGGACCACGACGAGGTGTGCGAGGCGAGGTCGTCCTTTTCGACGACGAGCACCGACAGCCCGCGGCCCGCGGCGTCCCGGGCGATGCCGATGCCGTTGATGCCGCCTCCTATGACGAGAAGGTCGTAGGCCTGCATCAGCGCGCCCGAAGCGCATCCATCGTGTGTCTCGCGATGATTCGCGCCTCGTCAGTGGCGATCACCCAGGCTGATATCCGACTCGACTCGCTGCTGATGCGCGGACCGCCTGATGCGTTCGCCTCCATGTCGAGCTCGACGCCCAGCCACGCCGCCGCCGCGCCGACCCCGGCGCGGATCGCCGGGTGGTGCTGCCCGATTCCCGCCGTGAACACCAGCGCGTCCAGGCCACCCAGGGCCGCGGCCATCGACCCGATCTCGCGGCCGATGCGGTAGACATACAGGTCGATGGCCTGCCTTGCCGAAGTCTGGTCGCTCGCCATGAGCACGCGCATGTCATCGGAAACGCCGGAGATGCCTGCAAGGCCGGACTCGTGGTACAGCACCTGCTCGACCTGACGCACGCTCATGCCCAGGTGTTCCATCATGTAAAGGACGACGCCCGGGTCAAGGCTGCCACAGCGCGTTCCCATGGGGACCCCGTCGAGCGCCGTAAACCCCATCGTAGTGGCGATGCTGCGGCCTGCCGAAAGCGCGCAGAGGCTGGAGCCGGCACCCAGGTGCGCGACTATGGTCTTGCCGGTTGCGGCACGCGCATCGAGTTCGGGCAGGACGGACGCCACGTACTCGTAGGACAACCCGTGGAACCCGTAGCGCTGCACTCCCCGAGACGTGATTGAAGCCGGCAGCGCAAACGCCTGCGCGACCGGCGGCTGGGAGCGGTGGAACGAGGTGTCGAAGCACGCAACCTGCGGGAGCGATGCGTCGAGATTCGAGATGGCGCGCATGGCCGCGAGGCTATGGGGCTGGTGAAGCGGCGCGAGCGACACCAGCTTGTCCAACTTGACGAGGACTTGGGGGTCGACGAGGACGGGACCCGCGTAATCGCGACCCCCGTGCACGACCCGGTGACCGACCGCGGCCAACTTGTCGTAAGCCGCGGCGCCCGGCAGGAAGTCGAGCAGGAATGCCAGTGCTTCGGTGTGGCCGAGCGGCTCATCCCAGCGCTTTTCGTCGATGGTCGTGTCGCGGCTGTCGCGGGCGAGGAAATGCGCGGACGCGCCGATATGCTCGATCTCGCCGTGCAGGCGGACGTCGAGCGAACCCGCCGCAAACAGCGAGAACTTCAGGCTCGAGGAGCCCGCGTTCAGCACCAGCAGCGCATCGGCCATTGCCGTCCTCCAAAAAGAAAAGGGGCAGTCAGCGCTGCCCCCCTCATTAAGCGCGGAACCGCTACCTCTTCTGGCGCAGTTTCCGGATCGCAGCGATCTGCGCCGCCGCTTCGGCAAGCTCTGCGGCCGCCTTGGCGTACTCCATCTTTCCAGTACGGTCCTGCATAGCTTCCTGCGCGCGCTTCTGCGCCTCGATCGCCTTGGCCTCGTCAAGGTCGTGGCCGCGGATGGCGGTGTCTGCGAGCACCGTCACCACTTTCGGCTGGACCTCGAGCATCCCGCCGGCGACGAATATCAGCTCCTCCGCACCACCACCTTCAGGCTTTATCCGAACGGTGCCCGGCTTGATGCGGGTGATCAGCGGCGTGTGCCGGGGGTAAATGCCCAACTCGCCCGCCTCGCCCGGCAGGACCACGAACTCGGCCTCGCCGGAGTAGATCTGCTCCTCGGCGCTGACGACGTCGACGTGTATGGTGTGTGCCATTACTGCAGGGTCTTCGCTTTCTCGACCGCTTCCTCGATCGCGCCGACCATGTAGAACGCCTGCTCGGGCAGGTGGTCGTAGTCGCCGTTGACGATGCCCTTGAAGCCCTTGATCGTGTCGGCGAGCGAAACGTACTTGCCGTCCTGGCCGGTGAAGTTCTTTGCCACGTCGAACGGCTGGGACAGGAAACGCTGGATCTTGCGCGCGCGGGCCACGGCCAGTTTGTCTTCGGGCGAAAGCTCGTCCATGCCAAGGATCGCGATGATGTCGCGCAGTTCCTTGTAGCGCTGCAGCGTCGCCTGCACGGAGCGCGCGACGTTGTAGTGCTCCTCGCCGACCACGTGCGGGTCCATCTGGCGGCTGGTGGAGTCGAGCGGATCCACAGCGGGGTAGATGCCCAGCGACGCGATGTCGCGCGACAGCACCACGGTGGAGTCGAGGTGGCCGAAGGTGGTCGCGGGCGACGGGTCGGTCAGGTCGTCGGCGGGCACGTACACGGCCTGGATCGAGGTGATCGAGCCGGTC
The DNA here is from genome assembly GCA_965279075.1 of Burkholderiales bacterium. Taxonomy (GTDB): domain Bacteria; phylum Pseudomonadota; class Gammaproteobacteria; order Burkholderiales; family SG8-39; genus SZAS-79. The sequence continues at coordinate 233,417 of CBDIHI010000009.1, forward strand.
TTGGTGGAGGTGATGCGCTCCTGCAGGCGGCCCATTTCCTCGGCCAGCGTCGGCTGGTAACCCACCGCCGAGGGCATCCGACCCAGCAGCGCGGACACTTCCGTGCCGGCCAGCGTGAAGCGGTAGATGTTGTCGACGAAGAACAGCACGTCGCGGCCTTCGTCGCGGAACGCCTCGGCCATCGTGAGGCCGGTCAGCGCGACGCGCAGGCGGTTGCCGGGCGGCTCGTTCATCTGGCCGTAGACCAGCGCGACCTTGTCCAGAACGCCGCCGTCCTTCATCTCGTGGTAGAAGTCGTTGCCTTCGCGGGTACGCTCGCCCACGCCGGCGAACACCGACAGGCCCGAGTGCTTCTTAGCGATGTTGTTGATCAGTTCCATCATGTTCACGGTCTTGCCCACGCCGGCGCCGCCGAACAGGCCCACCTTGCCGCCCTTGGCAAACGGGCAGACGAGGTCGATCACCTTGATCCCGGTCTCGAGCAGGTCCTGCGAGGGCGAGAGCTCCTCGTACTTCGGCGCGTTGCGGTGGATCGAGGCGGTTTTCTCCGCGGCGATCGGGCCGGCCTCGTCGATCGGGCGGCCCAGCACGTCCATGATGCGGCCGAGGGTCTTCGGGCCGATCGGCACGAGGATCGGGTTCTTGGTGTTGACCACCGTCATGCCGCGGCGCAGGCCGTCGGACGACCCCAGCGCGATCGTGCGCACGATGCCGTCGCCGAGCTGCTGCTGGACTTCCAGTGTCAGGCCGATTTCGTCCATCTTGAGCGCGTCATAGATGGCGGGCATCTGGTCGCGCGGGAATTCCACGTCGACCACCGCACCGATGCACTGAACGATTGTTCCTTGGTTCATGGCGTGAGTCCTAATAAATCAGATCAGATTCGTTAAACGGCCGCGGCCCCGCCGACGATCTCCGAGAGTTCCTTGGTGATCGCCGCCTGGCGCGACTTGTTGTAGATCAGTTGCAGTTCGCCGATCACGTTGCCGGCGTTGTCGCTCGCGGCCTTCATCGCGACCATGCGGGCGCTCTGCTCGGAGGCGATGTTCTCGGACACGGCCTGATAGATAAGCGCCTCGATGTAGCGCGTGAGGACCTGGTCAATCACCGCCTTGGCGTCGGGTTCGTAGATGTAGTCCCACAGGCCTTCGGGGGCGCCCATCTTCTCGCCGGACAACGGCAGGAGCTGCTCCATCACCGGCTCCTGCTTCATCGTGTTCAGGAACTTGGTGTAGAAAATGACCAGCCGGTCGAAGCGGTCCGCCGTGTAGCCGTCGAGCATGACCTTCACTGCGCCGACGAGCTTGTCCATGTGCGGGGTGTCGCCCAGCCCGACCACGTGCGAGACGATGTTGGCCTTGAGGCGCTGCATGAAGCCCAGGCCCTTGTTGCCGATTGCGCAGACCTCGAACTCCTCGCCCTGACCCTCCCACTCGCGCATCTTGGCGAGCGCCATGCGAAGCACGTTGGTGTTCAGGCCGCCGCAAAGGCCCTTGTCCGAGGTGACGACGATGATGCCGACCCTCTTGACCGAGTCGCGCGCGACGAGGAACGGGTGGCGGTACTCCGGGTTGGCATGGCTCATGTGCGCCGCGACGTTGCGGATCTTTTCCGCATAGGGGCGCGCGGCGCGCATGCGCTGCTGCGCCTTCCTCATCTTCGAGGCGGCGACCATCTCCATGGCCTTGGTGATCTTGCGCGTGTTTTGCACGCTCTTGATCTTGGTGCGTATTTCCTTGCTGCCGGGCATGGCCTGAGAGCCTCTAATTAGTACGAGCCGGGGTCTTAATAAGACCCGTTTTTCTTGAAGTCCTTCACTGCCGCATGCAGCTCGACTTCGTCTTCCTTGGACAGGTCCGCGGTCTTCTCGATCCGGTCGATCAGGGCGCCGAACTTGTCCTTGATGTAGGCCTGCATGGCCTTCTCGCAGGCCAGCGCCTTCTTCACATCGACGTCATCGAAGTAACCGTTGTTGACGCCGAACAGCACCAAGGCCATCTGCCAGACCTGCAGCGGCTCGTACTGCGGCTGCTTCATCAGTTCGGTGACGAGGCGCCCACGCTCGAGCTGCTTCCTGGTGGCTTCATCGAGGTCCGACGCGAATTGCGCAAAGGCCGCCAGTTCGCGGTACTGCGCAAGGGCGAGGCGCACGCCGCCGCCGAGCTTCTTGACGACCTTGGTCTGCGCGGCGCCGCCGACTCGCGACACCGAGATGCCGGCGTTGATCGCGGGACGGATACCAGCGTTGAACAGGTCGGTCTCGAGGAAGATCTGGCCGTCGGTGATCGAGATCACGTTGGTCGGCACGAACGCGGTCACGTCGCCGGCCTGCGTTTCGATGATGGGGAGCGCTGTCAGCGAGCCGGTCTTGCCTTTGACCGCGCCCTTGGTGAACTTCTCGACGTACTCGGGATTTACCCGCGCGGCGCGTTCGAGCAGGCGCGAGTGCAGGTAGAACACGTCGCCGGGGTAGGCTTCACGCCCCGGCGGGCGGCGCAGCAGCAACGACACCTGGCGGTAGGCCCACGCCTGCTTGGTCAGGTCGTCATAAATGATCAGCGCGTCCTGCCCGCGGTCGCGGAAGTATTCGCCCATGGTGCAACCGGAGTAGGGCGCGATGAACTGCATCGCGGCGGACTCGGACGCCGTGGCGGCGACGACGATGGTGTAGGCCATCGCGCCGTGCTCTTCGAGCTTGCGCACCACGTTGACGATGGACGAAGCCTTCTGCCCGATCGCTACGTAGATGCAGATGAGGTCCTTGCCCTTCTGGTTGATGATCGCGTCGATCGCCACCGCGGTCTTGCCGGTCTGGCGGTCACCGATGATCAGCTCACGCTGGCCGCGACCGACCGGCACCATCGAGTCGATCGACTTGAGGCCGGTCTGCACGGGCTGCGAAACCGACTGGCGGTCGATCACGCCCGGCGCGACCTTTTCGATCACGTCAGTCATCTTTGCGTTGACCGGGCCCTTGCCGTCGATCGGCTGGCCGAGAGAGTTGACCACGCGACCGATGAGTTCGGGGCCGACGGGCACGTCCAGGATCCGGCCGGTGCACTTCACCGTGTCGCCCTCGGAGATGTGCTCGTATTCGCCCAGGATCACCGCGCCGACAGAGTCGCGCTCAAGGTTCAGCGCGAGGCCGAACGTATTGTTGGGGAATTCGAGCATCTCGCCGGCCATCGCGTCGGACAGGCCGTGGACACGGCAGATGCCGTCGGTCACGGAGATGACGGTGCCCTGGGTGCGAACGTCCGACGAGAGCGCGAGGCCCTGGATCCTCGCGCGGATCAATTCGCTGATTTCGGAGGGTTTCAGCTGTTGCATGGCGATTCCGATTTGGTAAGTGTGTGTTCTATGGGTGGGCGCTGGCGCAAACTCAGCTGCCCATCAGTCCGGCATTCATTGCTTGGAGCTTGCCGCGCACGGTGCCGTCGATGACCTGGTCGCCGACGCTGACCTTCGCGCCGCCGATGAGTTCCTTCACGACGCTTACCTGCGGGCGGATCTTGCGCTTGAAGCGACGCTCGAGGTCCGCCACCAGCGCCGAAAGCTCCGCGCCCTCGAGCGGGAAAGCCGACTCGATGGTCGCGTCGATCGCGCCTTCGCGCTCGGCCTTCAGCTCTTCGAACATGTCGCGCACCGCGGGCAGGGCCTCGAGGCGCTTGTTCTCGGTGAGCACCTGGAGGAGGCTTTTCGCCTCGGCCGGCATGGTCCCGGCCACGGCCGAGAACAGGTCCACGAACTGGGCGCTGGTCACCTTGGGATTGCCGTACAGCTGGCTCATCTCCGGGGCTTGCGCAACACCGGCAAGGCGGCCAAGCGTCTCGGACCACTGCGCAAGCGATCCGCCCTTGTCGGCCAGGGCGAACACCGCCTCGGCGTAGGGCCTCGCAATCGTGGTGATTTCGGCCATCGCTGGTCAGAGCTCTTTCTTGAGTTGCGTAAGCAGGTCGGCGTGCGCCTGTGCGTTCACTTCGCGCAGCAGGATCTTCTCGGCACCGGCGACGGCGAGCGAAGCGACCTGCTCGCGCAGCGTTTCGCGCGCACGGGACACGTCCTGCTCGATCTCCGCCTTGGCGGCGGCCTTCTCGCGGCCGCTCTCCTCTTTCGCAGCGTTCTTGGCGGCCTCGATCATTTGGGAGGCGCGCTTCTCGGCCTGGGCGATGATCTCGCCGGCCCGGTCGCGCGCCGCCTGGATCTCATCCGCAGCCTGCTTTGCCGAGGTCTCGAGCGACTTGCGACCCTGGTCGGCGGCGGCGAGTCCGTCGGCGATGGTCTTCTGCCGGGTCTCGATCGCCTTCAGCATCGGCGGCCAGACGAACTTGATCGTGAAGCCGATGAACGCCAGGAATACGGCGGCCTGGGCGAACAGCGTAAGGTTGATGTTCATGCGTCCCCCTAGCGGGAAAAACCGGCCGCGAGGCTTAGGCCAGCTTGCCGAGGAGCGGGTTGCCCGTGGCGAACCACAGCGCGAGGCCGACGCCGATGATGAACGAAGCGTCGATCAGGCCCAGCAGCAGGAACACCTTGGCCTGCAGGGAGTCGGTGAGTTCGGGCTGGCGCGCCGCGGCTTCGAGGAAGCGGCTGCACATGATGCCCACGCCGACGCAGGCGCCGAGCGCGCCGAGGCCGATCATGAGGCCGATGCCTACGCCGGTGTAGGCCTGCACCATCGCGATAAGTTGAAGCTTTTCCATTGCTGTTTTCCTTTCTGTGCGGAAGATTGTCGAGGGATCGGGTGATTAGTGATGCTCGTGGGCCATCGCGAGATACACGATGGTGAGCATCATGAAGATATAGGCCTGCAGCGCGACGATCAGGATATGGAAGATCGCCCAGAGCACGCCGAACGCAAAACCGAAGAACACGCCGACGAAGTTCTGCGCCGCCCATGTCCAGAGCAACAGGAAGATCAACTCGCCTGCATACATGTTTCCGTATAGCCGCAGGGAATGCGACAACGGCTTGGACAGGTACTCGATTGCGTTGAACAGCAGGTTCAGCGGGAACATCCACTTTCCGAACGGCGAGCAGCAGAGCTCGTGGATCCAGCCGCCCAGTCCCTTCGCCTTGATCGAGAAGATGATCATCAACGCGAACACGGTAAGCGCAAGCGCGAAAGTCGTATTGACGTCCGCCGTGGGGACGATGCGAAAGCCGTGCTCGGAGATGTGGTGAGTGCCGAGGGCGATCACGTCGACCGGCAGGAAGTCCATCGCGTTCATCAGCAGGACCCACACGAACACGGTGAGGGCCGCCGGGGCGATGAAGGTGTTGCGGTCGCCGTGCTTGAAGATGCCCTTGGCCTGTTCGTCGACGAAGTTGAACAGTAGTTCGACGAATGCCTGTCGCTTGGTTGGGACACCGGAGGTCGCGCCACGCACGACCCACCAGAGAAAGCCGATGCCGACGAAGCCGAGGAGGATCGCGACCGCAAGCGAATCGAAATGGAGCGTCCAGAAGCCGCTGTCGCCGACCTGCTTGGCGCCGTGCGTCAGGTGGTGGCCGATGTACTCTGTCGGGGTGAGTTCGTTACCTGTCGTTGCCATTGTCGCGGACAAAAAAAGCCATCGAAAAAATCAGGATCGACACGATGAACGATCCGACGCATGCCGGCGGGACCACGTCCCTGTAGGACGAGAGCACCACCCAGAGGAGAACTACCGCGAGCCCGATCTTGACGGCCTCCGCCTGCAGCGCCGTCACCAGCGTCCCCCCTGCAGACTTGTCCCTGCCCATCCACTGCGTCACTGCCGCAAACCCCAGCCCCGCTACGAGGCTCACTGCGCCGCCGAGCGCCGCCGAAATTGCGGCGTGCTCCCCTCCGAGCAGTCCTGTAGAAAGCGTCAGGACGACCGTGGCGATCAGCTGCCACAAAAGTACCGTGCGGATGGGCTTGCTCTTGATGCGAATCATCGCTGCCGGTTCGCATCGACGAATCTTGGTTCGAGCAAACCCGTTGATTGTAATTGTCTTAGGTGTTTTCCGTCAATGTGACGCGGCGATGCAGCAATGAAACTGCGTCCCGTTCCCCGTCTGCGTCCGCCTTTCATCTACCGCCCAGTTTGGCCAGCAGTTCGTCGAGGTGCTCGAAACTGGAGTAATGCAGGACCAGCTTGCCGGTCCCCTTCCGGCCCGCCTTGATCTCGACAGTAGTGCCTATCTTCCCGGAGACGTCTTCTTCCAGCCGGGCGATGTCGCGGTCCACTTTCTTGCTGCGGCGCGGCGCCTTGGCGCCTTTAAGCATCTGCTGGGCGAGCGCTTCTGTCTCCCGTACCGACATCCCGCGGGCGGCGGCGCGATTGGCCGCCTCCACCTGGTGTGCCCCGTCCAGCGCCAGCAGGGCCCGGGCATGGCCCATCTCCAGCACCCCCTCCATGACCATGGCCTGCACGGGCTTGGCGAGGTTGAGCAGCCGGAGCAGGTTGCTCGCTGCGCTGCGCGAGCGTCCGACCGCGTCGGCCGCCTGCTGGTGGGTCATCTTGAACTCCTGCACGAGTCGCTGCAGGCCGGCCGCCTCCTCCATCGCGTTGAGGTTCTCGCGCTGGATGTTCTCGATCAGCGACATCGCCGCCGCAGACTCGTCCGGCACCTCGCGCACGAGCGCGGGCACTTCGTCCAGGCCGGCCATCTGCGCCGCCCGCCAGCGCCGCTCGCCTGCGATGAGTTCGTAGCGGTCGCGCTCCACCGGGCGCACAAGCACCGGCTGCATCAGGCCCTGGGTCTTGATCGAGGCAGCCAGTTCGGCCAGCGCCTCCTGGTCCATCTTCGTGCGCGGCTGGTACTTGCCCGGCCGGATCCTGTTGACGGCCAGCGTCATCAGCGCGTCCTTGCGCGACGACGTTTCGTCACCGCCAAGCAGCGCATCCAGCCCGCGTCCCAATCCTTTCGGTTTGATCATCGTCCTTTCCAGTTCCTCATGCGGCCGCGGAGCCGGCCAGCAGTTCGTCGGCCAGCGCGAAGTAGGCCAGCGCGCCCTTGGACCCGCGGTCCCAACACACCGCCGGCGTGCCGTAGCTGGGCGCCTCGGCGAGCCGGACGTTGCGCGGCACGAGCGTCTTGAACACCTTGTCGCCGAAGTGCTGCTCGAGCTGAGCCGAGACCTGCTGGGAGAGCGTATTGCGCGGGTCGTACATGGTGCGCAGCAACCCGCCGATCTCGAGCGAAGGGTTTAGGTTGGAACGTACGCGCTTCACCGTCCCCACCAGGTCGGAGAGTCCCTCCAGCGCGTAGTACTCGCACTGCATGGGGATCAGCACTTCGCGCGCGGCCACGAGCCCGTTGATCGTGAGCAGCGACAGCGAGGGTGGGCAGTCGATCAGGATGTAGTCGTACTCGCTTTCGACGAGCGCCAGCGCAGCCTTGAGGCGCCCTTCGCGGTTGGGGAGATCGACGAGTTCGATCTCCGCCCCGGCGAGTTCACGGTTGGCGGCCAGCAGGTCGTACCTGCCGGTAACGGAGCTGACGCGGATGGAGACGGCTTCCCCCAGCCCCAGCAGCACCTGGTACACCGTCCGCGAGATTGACTTCTTGTCGATCCCGCTGCCGGTGGTGGCGTTGCCCTGCGGATCAAGGTCGACGAGCAGCACGCGCTTGCCTCGCTCGACAAGGCTCGCTGCGAGATTGACTGAGGTGGTCGTCTTGCCGACGCCGCCCTTCTGGTTCACGACCGCTATGATCCGCGCCATCTAGGCCCCCAGCCTGCAGAGCACCAGGTGACGGTCGCCGTCGACCAGGGGCACGGCGAGCCTGACCGGCTCCGCGCAGCCCACGCCAGCCGGCACCTTGGCGATTTCCTCGTGCGGATAGACACCTTTCATCGCGGCGAAGAACCCGCCTGGCCTCACGAGGTGCCGGCAGGACGCGATGAAGTCGGCGATCTCCGCGAACGCCCGGGAGATCGCGCCATCGAAACGCGTTTCGGGACGCCAGTCCTCGGCGCGTCCGACATGAACCTCGACGTTTCCCAATCCCAGTTCGATGACCGCCTGCTGCATGAACGCGCCTTTTTTGTGGTTGCTGTCGTTCAGGGTCACGCGCCGCCGGGGTTGCGCGATCGCGATCGGGATGCCCGGCAATCCACCGCCGGCGCCGATGTCTACAAGGGCGCCTTCCGGTAAATGGGGCAGCACCGACAGCGAGTCGATCAGGTGGTGGCTCACCATGCGCTCGGGTTCGCGGATGGCAGTGAGGTTGTACGTGCGGTTCCACTTGGCCAGCAATTCGACATAGGCGAGCAACTGCCGCTGTGCCTGCCCCGGGAGTTGGAGACCCAGGCCTTCGAGGCCGAGCGCCAGCGTCGCGGCCGGCGTCATGCGGACTTCTTCTGGGTGACGAACCCGCGCTTGAGGTGCACGAGCAGCAGTGAAACCGCAGCCGGCGTGACACCCTGCATCCGCGCCGCCTGGCCGACGGTTTCCGGCTTGAAGCGGTTGAGCTTCTGTTGGACCTCGCGCGACAAACCTCGAACTTCGGCGTAGTCGAGGTCGGCAGGCAGCTTCAGGGAGCCCTGCGCTTCGCGCCGCTCGACCTCGTCCTGCTGTCGCGTGATGTACCCGGAGTATTTGGCCTGTACCTCGATCTGCTCGGCGATTTCGGCGTCGACGACACCCGGGCCTGCGTTCGGCAAGGACATCAGGGCGGCATACGACACGTCTGGCCTGCGAAGTAGATCTGAAAGCGTGTACTCACGTTCAATGCCTTTGCCAAGCACGCGCTCAGCGTCTTCCCGAGCGAGCGTGCGCGGATTGACCCACACCGATTTCAGTCGCTCCTGCTCGGTCGCGATGGCATCGCGCTTGCGGTTGAACGCGTCCCAGCGAGCGTCGTTAACGATCCCGAGACGGCGACCGGTCTCAGTCAGGCGCAGGTCGGCGTTGTCCTCGCGCAGCATCAGCCGGTACTCCGCCCGGCTGGTGAACATCCGGTAGGGCTCGGAAACGCCCCGAGTGATCAGGTCGTCCACGAGCACACCCAGGTAGGCCTCGTCCCTGCGGGGGCACCATGCTTCGTGCCCATGGGCCAGGAGGGCAGCATTCAGGCCCGCCAGCAGGCCCTGGGCGCCCGCCTCCTCGTACCCGGTCGTCCCGTTGATCTGGCCCGCGAAGAACAGCCCGGCGATCGATTTGGTTTCAAGAGAGGACTTCAGGTTGCGCGGGTCGAAATAGTCGTACTCGATGGCGTAGCCCGGCCGAAGGATATGGGCGTTCTCCAATCCCCGGATGCTGTGGACCGCCTCCAGCTGCACGTCGAAAGGAAGGCTGGTCGAGATCCCGTTGGGGTAGTACTCGTGCGTGGTCAGGCCTTCCGGCTCCAGGAAGATCTGGTGGCTCGATTTGCCGGCAAACCGGTGGATCTTGTCCTCGATCGAGGGGCAGTACCGCGGGCCGACCCCCTGGATCACGCCGGTGAACATGGGGGAGCGGTCCAGCCCTCCACGGATGATCTCGTGGGTACGCTCGTTCGTATGGGTAATCCAGCAAGGCAGCTGCTGCGGGTGCATGTCCCGCCGGCCGATGAAGGAAAACACCGGCTCCGGTGTGTCGCCCGGCTGCTCCTGCATGACGGAAAAGTCGATCGTCCTCCCGTCGATACGGGGCGGTGTCCCGGTCTTAAGGCGCCCGACCGGGAGGTTCATCTCGCGCAACCTGGCGGCCAGCGTGACCGAGGCTGGATCCCCTGCCCGGCCGCCCTGGTGCTTTTCCAGCCCCACGTGGATCAGCCCGGCCAGAAATGTACCGGTGGTCAGGACCACGGCTGGGGCCCGGAATTCGATCCCGACCTGTGTGCGGATCCCCGCCACCCGATCGCCTTCTAGGATGATGTCGTCGACCGCCTGCTGGAAAAGCGTGAGGTTGGGCTGGTTTTCCACCCTGGTCCGGATCGCCTGGCGATAAAGGACCCGGTCGGCCTGCGCCCGGGTAGCCCGCACTGCGGGGCCCTTGGAGGAGTTCAACGTGCGGAACTGGATACCGGCCTCGTCCGTCGCGAGAGCCATTACGCCGCCCAGCGCGTCGATCTCCCGCACGAGGTGGCCCTTGCCGATCCCCCCGATGGAGGGATTGCAGGACATTTGCCCAAGCGTCTCTATGCTGTGGGTCAGCAACAATGTGTCACAGCCCGCCCGGGCGGCCGCAAGCGCAGCTTCGCTGCCGGCATGACCGCCGCCGACCACAATGACGTCGAATTCCTTGGGGAAACGCATGCCTGTGCCGCTGTTCTACCGCTGGGGGCCGACTTCGGGGAGGCGCAATGATACGTGATTGTTCCACGTGAAACTAGGCGACCGGGACCCCGACGCCAAGGCCCTGATGTTCCACGTGGAACAGCCTCGGCATCACGCCCGGACGGCCCACCCTCCCGGTCGGGCGAAATCGCTCTGGCATGCCCGGGCGATCTCGTCGATCATGCGCGTCTGCCCAAACCACCCTCATCCGGAGTCCATGCAATGAAGATCGTCGATGTCATCACCCACCAGCTCTCGTGCGATGTCGAGAAGCCTTTCACCTCCTCGCGCGGCTGGTGGTACAAAACCAAGGGGGCGCTGGTGGTCGAGGTGGTCACCGACGAAGGGATCATCGGATGGGGCGACTGCTACGGCCCCTCGGCGGTCGCCAAAAGCGTTGTGGACTCCCTGCTAAAGCCATCAGTAATCGGACGCGACCCGTTCGACGTCGAGGTCATCTGGGAGACCCTTTACAACAAGGTGAAGGATTACGGCCTGACCGGGATGACCATCTCCGGGATCAGCGGGATAGACATCGCCCTTTGGGACATCATCGGCAAGGCCACCGGGAAGCCGATCCACAAGCTGATCGGCGGTGCATTCCGTACCGACCTCACGGCCTACGCTACGGGCCTGTACTTCACCGACATGAACCGGCTGACCGAGACGGCGGTAGAGGAGGCCATTGGGTACAAAGAGCAGGGGTTCCCGGCCGTGAAGATGAAGATCGGGCTCGGCTCAATGAAGAAGGACCTCGACCGGATCGCCGCGGTTCGCGACGCCATCGGCCCGGACATGCTGCTGATGGTCGACGCCAACCACTGCTACAACGTGCCCCAGGCCATCCAGATCGGTCGGGAGATGGAAAAACTGGGCATCCACTGGTTCGAGGAACCCGTGTCCCCCGAGGACCTGGACGGGTACGCCGAGGTCTCCCAAGCGCTCGACATGCAGGTCGCCGGCGGGGAGAACGAATTCACCAAGTTCAGCTTCCGCGAGATCATCAACCGCCGCGCAATGGACATCGTCCAGCCCGACGTCTGCGCGGCCGGCGGCATTACCGAGTGCAAGAAGATCGCCACCCTGGCCCAGGCGCACTGGGTCCAATGCGTGCCGCACGCTTGGGGAACGGCCATTGGCCTCACTGCGACGATGCACTTTCTGGCCTCGCTGCCGGAGTGCCCGCCCTGCCTCGTTCCGCAGCCCCCCATGCTCGAGTACGAGCAGACCTACAACCCGTTCCGCGAAGAACTCGGCGGCGACGTGTTCAGCCACAAGAACGGTATCGTGAAGGTGCCGGGCGGGCCCGGCCTCGGGATCGAGATCAACCGCGACATCCTGAAGCGCTACAAGGTCGCCTGAGTATTGCTCGGGCAGTGAATGCACATGCCAAAAACGGAAATAACATTTCCGTTAGCGCGGCTTCAGGAGCCGACTTTCCTAAACTAAAGATTGACTTTGTTGCGCGGGCCGGCCGGCCTGCGCGACCGGCTCAGCGCTGCCGCGCCCGCTCGACCTTGACCCCGTTCTTTTCGGCGAGCGTGTAGTAGCGCAGAGACTCGCCGTAGTCCTTCGGCACGTCGCCCTTGCCCTCGACGTATATGTCGCCAAGCGCCTTGGCGGCCTCGAAATTGCCGTCCCTGATTGCGCGCGAGTAAAGCCGCACGGCGAGCTTGATGTTTCCGGCGGCCTCCGCCGCCCTCGCCTGCTCGAAATTCGACGGCGCGGCCGCCACTGCGGTCGGTGCGGCGGAAGCAACCTGTGTATTGCCCCCGGCGGTACTGGCCCCGGGTGCGGGTGCGACTGTGGCCGCCTGCGCAGGCGCTTCGGCAGGTGCACCTGACTTGGCGGCCCGCTCCCTCTCCAGCCGGTCAGCCCGCTCGGCCAACGTCTCCGTCTTGCGGTCGACCTTCGCGGCCGGCGCAGGTGCGGGTGCAGGCGCCGCCTTCGGTGCAGCAGCGACAGGTGCGGCAGCGGCAGCCTTGGCTTGGCGATCGGCTTCGGCTTTCTCGGCAGCAACGCGGTCAGCCTCCGCCTTGGCGCTCGCGTTCCTTTCAGCAGCGGATTTGTCGGCAGCGGCCTTCTCGGCGGCGACTTTGTCGGCAGCCGCCTTCTCCGCATCAGCCTTCTTCTGCGCGTCAGTCTTTTCCTTGGCCTTTTCGGCCGCGTTCTTCTTGTCTTCCGCGGCCTTCAGGGCGGCCTTGGATTCAGCATCGCGCTGCTTGACCAGATCGGCCTGTTTGGCGAGCTCGGCCTCCTTCTTCGCGGTCTCTTCCGCGAGGCGCTTCTGCTCGGCTATGTCGCCACGGGCCTTCGCGGCCTCTTCCGCCGCCTTCGCATCAGCCACCGCCTTCTGCGCCTGAACCTCGGCTTCACGGGCCTGGTTCAACGCCTCGTTGGCCTTCTTGGCTTGGTCGAGGGCGGCCATGAGTTCCTTCATCTCCGGCGCCGGTGCCGGCTTGAAGATGTACCAGCCGCCGAGTCCGAGCGCGACGACCAGCAAGCCAATGCCCGCAGGAACCAGAGGGGATCCCTTTTTCTTGCGGATCTCCTTGGTCAGATAATCGGTTTCCGCAGCTTTCTTGGCGAGGGCCTCCTCGTTCTTCTTGAGCTCTTCCTCCTGCTTCTTCAGCTGGACCTGAAGGTCGGCCTCGCGCTTGGCGAGCTTGGCCTCGAACTCGGCTTTCTCCTTGGCTTCCTGTTCGGCGCGGACCTTCGCCTCGGCCTGGCGCTGGGCCTCGATTTCGGCCGTGCGCTTCTTGTACTCTTCCTCGCGCTTGACGAGTTCAGCCTCGAGCTTGGCCTTCTCCTCGGCGAGCTTGGCCTTGACCTCGGCCTCGCGGCGGGCAGCTTCCTCGAGTTCGCGCTTCTCCTGCTCGGCGGCCTGGAGCCCCTTGCTGGTGGTCTCCTCACTGGCGACCCCGCGCAGCTTGGCGCTCTTCCTCTTTGCCAGGGCGGCATAAATGCCGTCCGGGAATTGCTTCACGTAGAGGTCGAAGTCGTCGGCGTCGTTCCCATCCTTGATCGAACGCCAGAATTCGAGCTCGACTTCCTGGGTTCCCATGGCGCCCGACTGGGAGCCCGTCCCTGCGGCGGGGGCTGCGGCGATGGCCGCAGGCGGCAGCGGCGCGTCAAACCGGAGCGAGCCCACCACCGTCTTCTCGGTGTCGTCGCCGGGCGCCTTGCCTTCGAGCGCGTTCTTGAGGTCGGTGCCGAGATCCCGCGCGCTTTGGTACCGCGCGTTCATGTTCTTCGCGAGCGCCTTGGCGATCACCGCGTCGAAAATGGGGGAGATGTTCGTATTGAGCTTGGACGGCATCACCGGCTCGTCCTGGAGGATCTTCTTTGCGATCGTCCAGGTGCTTGTGCCGGTGAACGGCTTCTCGCCGGTAAGGAACTGGTAAAGGATGATGCCAGCCGAGAAAATGTCCGTGCGGCGGTCGATTTCCCCGCCCTCGATCTGCTCGGGCGACATGTAGGCCGGGGTGCCGACGATCGCGCCGGCCTGGGTCTTTTCCGAGGCGGAGCGGTCAGCATCGGTGATCCGCGCCACACCGAAGTCGGCCAGCTTCACACGGCCCTTGTTGTCGATCATCACGTTCGCGGGCTTGATGTCCCGGTGGATGATCCCCGCTTCGTGCGCGAAGTGGAGTGCCTCGCACAACTCGCCCATGATGTGGACGGCTTCCTTGATGTCGAAGCGCTCGTTCGCGTCGAAGAAGTCCTTGAGCTCCTTGCCCTGGATGAACTCCATCACGATGTACGCGACGTCACCCTCGGCGCCGAAGTCGTACACCTGCACGATGTTGGGATGGTTCAGCCGCGCGACCGCCTGGGCCTCGCGGTCGAAGCGCATCGTGTATTCCTTGGCAGTATCCTCATCCAGGGCGCTCTTGAGAATCGTCTTGATCGCGACCTTGCGGTGCAACCGCGGGTCCATGCCCGCATAGACGACACCCATGGCGCCCTTGCCCAGGACACTCACGATGTCGTAGCGCCCGAGGCGCTTTATGTCAGATCCGGCTGTCGACATTGAAGATTTCTGAAAGGCTTGTACGCCCGGAGGCTTGGTAGCGTAGAACCATTATGCCTTGTGCGCAAAAAAAATGCGCTTCCCTGCGCGGGCGCCCCTGACCCCCAATGATTCACCAGTTTGGCGATTTTTGCCACCCCGCCGAGGATTCCAGCCCCTGCCGCAGCGCGCCAGACCGCCTTATTCCGCTGCGGCGCGTTTCGCTGCCTCCCGCACCTCGATCGCCATGTGCCGCGCGAGCAGGCCCTCGGCCCGGGAAACCACCGGGAGGTCGATCATTTTCCGGTCCAGGGCGAACGAACCCCGCCCGACTGCGGCGGCCCTGACGCTCTCTTCCACGATCCGGCGGGCATAGGCGACTTCCTCGACGGCCGGCGAATACTCCTCGTTCACGATCGGCACCTGCCCCGGATGGATACAGCCGGCGCCCATGAATCCGAACTGCCGGGAGCGCCGCACCATGGCCCGGAATGCCGCCCAGTCGCCGAAACCAGCCACGCTGGCGATGAAGCCCAGCGGCATCAGCCCGGCCGAGCAGGCCGCGAAGACCATTTGCTGCTTGGGCATCTGCAGCGCCTCTTCCGAGGGGGCCATGCCGTTCTCAAGCGCAAAATCCTCGCCCCCGATATTCATCGCGGCAAGCCGCCCCACGGCACCTGCGATGTCCGCCATACGAAAAAAAGCAGCCGGGGTCTCGATCATCGCGATAAAGCGGGTATGGCCGGCAGGCAAGCCGCGCTTCAACTCGAGTTCCGCGACCAGTTCGTCTAGCAGGCGCAGGTGGTCGGCCCCTTGGACCTTGGTGACGGCGATGCCGTTCACGTCCGGGCCGATCGAAGCCTCGAGGTCCCGCACCGCCATCGACAGCGGGCGGTTGATGCGCACCACGACATCCGCCCCGCCTCGCCGAACGCGCGCCGCCACGGCGGGCACCAGCGTGCGGGCACGGTCCTTCTCGGCAGGGGATACGCTGTCCTCAAGGTCGACCTGGATGCAGTCGGCTCCGCGGGTATGGGCCTTGTCGACGTACTTCTCCACATTGACAGGGACGTACAGCAGCGAGCGCCATACAGGGAGGCCATCCTTCATCCGTCACCTTCCTTTGAGTCGGGGCTGCCTTCATAGACCGCCCCCGAGGCGAGCAGCGAAGCGTAGCGCTCCGCATTCACGCCTATTCCGTCGAGCAGAGCCCGGTTGTGCTCGCCGAGCCCCGGTGCGGGGGTGCGCACTGCGCCTGGCGTGCCCGAAAGCCGTGGCACGACGTGATGCATCGGCAACGCGCCCATGTCGGGATCGGGATAGTCGGCGACCAACCCACGTTCCAGCACGTGGGGGTCCTCGAGGATCTGGGCGATGTCGTAAATCGGCCCGATCGTGACTTCCGCCGCCTCGAAGAAAGCGACGTTCTCCGCCTGGGTCCTTGCGGCGATGAACGTGCCGATGATCGCATCGAGTTCGTTCCGGTGCTTCACGCGTTCGGCATTCGTGCCGTAGCGGGGATCGTCAATCAGGTCGGCGCGGCCGATCGAGCGGAACAGCCGCTCGGCCATCTTCTGCGTCGAAGCCGAAAGGCACACCCACAACCCGTCACTCGCACAGTAGGCGTTGCGCGGACCGGAATTGGTCGACCCGCTGCCGACGCGCGGCTTCACCTTGCCAGTGAGCCGGTAATTTGCCGCCTGCGGGCCGAGCACAGCGAAGAGCGGATCCAGAAGTGGCAGGTCGATCACCTGCCCGGCGCCGCCGTTGGATTCGACCTCGCGCAGTGCGATCATGACCGCTGAGGCCCCGTACAGCCCCGCAACGCTGTCCGCGAGGTACATCGGCGGCAATACAGGCTCCCGGTCGGGAAAGCCGTTCATCGAGGCGAAGCCGGACATCCCCTCCACCAGCGTGCCGAACCCAGGCCGGTTCCGGTAAGGCCCGTCCTGGCCCCAGCCCGAAATCCTCACGATCACGAGCTTCGGGTTCTTCGCGAGCAGGCGCTCGGGGCCGAGGCCCATCTTCTCGAGCGTGCCCGGCCGGAAGCTCTCCACCAGGATCGCGGCTGTCGGCACCAGTTCCAGCAGCAGGTCGCGTGCCTCGGGGTTCCTCAATTCGACGCAAAGGCTCTTCTTGTTCCTCGCGTAGACCTTCCAGTTCGTCGCCACGCCTTTCGTATTCCATGCGCGCAGCGTGTCGCCGGCCGGTGGCTCGACTTTGATGACTTCCGCGCCGAAATCGCCGAGGACCTGGGTCAAAGTATTCCCCGCGACGAGGCGCGACAGGTCAAGCACGCGTACGCCATCCAGGGGTCCCTTGGCCCCCGGATCGAAATCACGCGCAAAGGGTTTGGGTTTGCGTGCCATCCCGTCCGCCCTATTCCGGCTGCAAGTTGGCGTCGGCCACGATCTTGCGCGAGCGCGCAATCTCGCCGCGGACGACCGCCGACTCGGCACACGGCAGGATCAAAGAGGTGCTCACGGCTTCTCCGCGACGATAAGCGCGCTGACGATCGCGAGGTCCTCGAGCGAATACTTCCGGAAGTCCGGGTGGAATCCGTTGCGGATCGCTTCGTTCATCGGGACCTTCTCTCCCGGTTCGACCTTGAGGATCCTGAACCCGGACGCTTCGATCATCCCCGTGAAATCGGAGAGCCGCTTACGGTTCGTGTACATGTAGGCCCGCTCGCCGGCAAAGTTCTCGCGCCATGCCTTCTCGTCGACCGCAAGGAACGCGAGCGGCTTTGAGAAATCCGCATGGTCGCGCATGTCGAAATGGTGCGCGCTGATCCCGCCCTTGCGCAACACCTTCCAGAGTGCGGCGACCGTCTTCTCCGGGTCGGAAATATGCTCGAACACGGAATGGGAGAATGCAAAATCGAGCGAGCCCTCCGGAAGCGGGATGTCGTATGACTGCCTCGGGTGAAGGTAGGCCATGCGATCCGGATTGAACACGACCCTGCCTTCGCGGATCGAATAGATCTCCGACGCTTTCAGCCTGACGCTCGCCGGCGCAGCGAGCTTCAGCAGTTCGTAGGCCGCGGCATAGCTGTGGACGTTGTAGAGCTCGGGATCCATGTAGAGATCGAGACCGGAATACCTTTTTGCCCCGGTCGCCACGAACAGCATGCCCTGCCCGAGGTTGGCGCCGGGGCCAAGTTCGAGGATCGACGGATCGGCGGCCCCATTGCCGTATTGCCTCCAGATCCCGGCGTAATAGTTGTAGATCCCGATGTTGTAGATCGCCGATCCATTCACCTGCTTGCCGGCGGCGAGCAACTCGAGCAGCGCCTTGTCGTGCCCCGACGGAAGGAACCCGAGCCGGTTGCCGATCGGCACGCTGGCTGTGATCGCGGATTCCGGCGCCGGGCGCCGGGTAAACAAGTGAAAGCCGATGGCAAGGCCGGTCACGAACACCAGGACGCCCAGCAGGGCGAGGCGGGTGCGGGTCATGCGACGGACAGTGCGGGCCGGACAAGGCGCCGCCTCTGCAAGAAAAACACCATCGCGACCAGGACCAGCGCCGGGACGTATACCCAATGCGGCGAAGGCCGGTTGGCGGGCACCTTTACGCCTGTGACTTTCCATCCCTGCTCGAAGCCGGACTTCTTTGCGCGGCTGCCGAACTTGACGTTGGCGATGCGCACCTCGCCGCCCAGCGCGCTCAGCATCAGGCCGGCCTCGTTCAGCCGCTGCGGGCCCTCGCCTTCCTTGCCGAGCTGGACGGCGACGGTCTTGCGGATGTCGTCGCCCTCGACGTTGGTGCCCTCGATCACCATCACCAGCGGCCGGTTGGCCGGCGTTTCCTTCGCGATCGCGAGCACCTCCCTTCCGGGGCGGTCCTCGAAAGGCTGATACGCCCGGTCCATGAAGAAGTTCGGGCGAAATAGCATGAACGTGGCGAACAACAGGACTCCTATCTCCCACCACTTGCAGCGCGTCTGGAACCAGCCCATCGTCGCGGCCGCAAAAGTCAGCGATGCCACTAGGCAAGCGCCAACGACCAGGACCAGTTCGAACGGGCCGTGGACGTCGATCAGCAGCAATTGCGGGTTGAAGATCCAGACGAACGGCAGCACGGCGGTGCGCATAATGTACAGCGCGCCCTGGATACCCGTCGCAATCGGGTCTTCGCCCGAAATGGCCGCCGCCGCGAACGTAGCAAGGCCCACTGGCGGGGTTACGTCCCCCATGATGCCGTAGTAGAAAACGAACAGGTGCACGGCGATCAGGGGAATCACCAGGCCCGACTGGGCCCCCAGCTCCACGATCACCGGCGCCATCAGCGTGGCCACCAGGATGTAGTTCGCCGTCGTGGGCACGCCAAGACCGAGCACCAGGCAGACGAACGCAGTGAAAAGCAGCATCACCATGACATTGCCGAAGGAAACGAACTCGACGAACTCGGTCATGCGCAGGCCCAGCCCCGTGAGGGTGATGCCGCCAACGATGATGCCCGCAGTACCGGTTGCGATTGCTATGCCGATCATGCTGCGGGCGCCTTCGTTCAGGCCGTAGACCACGTCCGCAATCCCGCGTCGGAGTTCGCCGGCCACGCCTTTCCCGCCGCGAAAAAACACCGTCAACGGCCTGTGGGTAGCCATCAGGCCTACCAGCACCGCGGTTGCCCAGAATGCTGCCAGCGCTGGCGAGAGCTCCTCGATCATCAGGCACCAGATCAGCGTCCCGATCGGGATCATGAAGTGCAGGCCCGCCTTCACCGTAGGCCAGGTCTCGGGCTGTACCGGGTGGTCGACGTCGATATCCCGCGGCAGGTCGGGACAGGCCGCCGCCAGGTAAACCGTCCAGACGTAGAGCCCGGCAAGCAGCGCCGCGAGTAGCCATGGCGCCGCCGCACCGAACTGGCTCTTCGCCGCCTGTGCCACAAAATAGATCGCTCCGCATACGGCAATCGTGCCCGACAGACCGAGCCCCCAGCCGACGGCCCGATCGCGCAAGGTCCTCGCGCGCCCAGCCACCATTGGCTCCATCCCAAGCTTCAGCGCCTCGAGGTGGACAATGTAAAACAGCGCTATGTACGACAGGGCCGCCGGCAGGAACGCGTGCTTGCAGATTTCGGGATACGGGATACCGACGTACTCAACCATCAGGAATGCGGCCGCGCCCATTACCGGCGGCATGAGTTGCCCGTCGACCGAGGACATGGTCTCGATGGCGCCGGCCTTGACGCCGCCGTATCCCGCCTTCTTCATCAGCGGGATCGTGAATATCCCCCCGGATACCACGTTGGACACCGACGATCCCGAAATCAGCCCGTTCAGGCCGGAAGACACCACTGACACCTTGGCGGGGCCCCCTCGCAGGTGTCCGAGCAAAGCGAACGACACCTGCATCATGTAGTTCCCGGCGCCGGCGCGATCAAGCATCGCGCCGAACAGGACGTAGATGAAGATGAAGCTCGATGAGACACCCAGGGCCACCCCGAATACGCCTTCGGTGGTCAGCCATTGGTGGGACAGCATGCGCTCAAACGACGCCCCCTTGTGTGCCAGCACGTCCGGCAGGTGCTTGCCGAAGAGGATGTAACCGAGAAAGAACAACGCAAGGACCGCCATCGGGAGCCCCACCGCGCGCCGGGTCGCTTCGAGCAGCAGGACCACACCAATCGTGCCGGTGACGATGTCCAGGGTGGTGGGTTGGCCCGGGCGCGCGGCGAGGTCACTGTAGAAGAGGATCAGGTAGGCGCCGGCGAACGCGGCGACAAGCGCAAGAATCACATCGAACGCCGGGATCCGGTCGCGCGGCGAATTCCTGAACGCGGGATAGGCGAGGAAGCCCAGGAACAACGCCAGGCCCAGGTGCAGGGAGCGTGCCTCGGTGTCGTTCAGGATGCCCATGCCGAAGGTGAACGGCAGCGGAGAGGCGTACCAGAACTGGAACAGCGACCACGCCACCGCCACCGCGAATACCACCTTGCCAGGAAGGCCACCGAGCTTGCGCCCGCCGGTGTCCGATTCGGCCACGAGCTGCAGGAGGTCGGGATTGGCTGCCTTACCTTGTTCTGACACGTGGGGCCCCCTGAAACAAAAAGGGCGGAATCTTCATTCCGCCCCTGAAAAACGTCCGGCGAGATGCTTTACTTCAGCCAGCCCTTTTCCTTGTAGTACTTGGCAGCACCGTCATGCAGCGGCGCGGACAAGCCATCGACGATCATGCGCTCGGGCTTGAGGATGGCCAGCGCGGGATGCAGCTTCTTGAACTCGTCGAAGTTGTCGAATACCGCCTTGACCACGGCGTAGACCGTTTCCGCCGGAACTTTCGACGATGACACGACCGAAGCCAGCACCCCGTACGTCTTGGTATCGGCCGGGTTGTTCGGGTACAGCCCGCCGGGAATGGTGGCATATGCATAGTAGGGCTTGTCCTTCACCAGCTTGTCCACCGCGGGCCCGGTAACCGAAACGAGCTTCGCGGCACAAGTGGTGGTCGGGTCCTGGATGTTGGCCGAAGGATGCCCCACGCCATAGAAGAAACCGTCGATCTTGCCGTCGCAGAGCGCGGGACCGTGCTCGTCCGCCTTGAGCTCGGAGGCGAGCGCGAAATCGCCGAGCTTCCAGCCCATCGCGGCAAGCAGCTCCTCCATCGAGGCACGAGTGCCGGAACCGGGGTTGCCGACGTTGAACTTCTTGCCCTTGAAGTCGGCAAACGACCTGATGTTGGCCTCCTTGCGCGCAAGGACGGTAAACGGCTCCGGGTGAAGGCTGAACACCGACCGCAGCTCGCCGTAGGGCGCATCCTTGAACTGGGCCTGGCCCTTGAACGCGTTGTAGGACACGTCGGACTGGGACATTCCCATGTCGAGTTCGCCCGCCTTGATCGTGTTCACGTTGAACACCGATCCGCCGGTCGACTCGACTGAACAGCGGATCCCGTGGGATTTCCGGTCCTTGTTGACCAGGCGGCATATCGCACCACCCGCAGCGTAGTAGACGCCGGTGACGCCTCCCGTGCCGATGGTCACGTACTTCTGCTGCGCCTGCGCGGCGGGTGCCGAGAACATCAGTGTGCCGGCGGCGGCGAGCACTGCGGCCAAGGGTGCGACTTTTTTCATCGGGAACTCCCGTCTGGTGTACGTCAGGGAAGCTTATCCAAGCGCGTCCTAGGCGGCAAGCGCTTCCGGCACGCCCAGCGTCGCAGACAGCGCAGCCGAAAATTTCGCCACCAGTTCGTCGAGCTGCGCCTCCTCTACGATGAAAGGCGGCGCGAACAACACGTGATCCCCCTGCACGCCGTCAAGCGTCCCGCCCATCGGATAGCACATCAGACCGGATTCGAGCGCGGCCTTCTTCAGCCTGACATTCACCTTGAGAGCCGGGTCGAAGGGCTTCTTCGTCGCACGGTCTTCCACCAGCTCCACCGCCTGGAACAGCCCGCGGCCGCGGATGTCTCCTACATGGGGATGTCGCCCGAACGCCGCCCTCAGCTTGCGATCGAGGGCCGCGCCTATCGAGCCGACACGTTCGAGCAAACCGTCCTCATTGAGCCTCTTCTGGACGGCGAGCGCGCCTGCGCATGCCGCCGCGTGGCCCAGGTACGTATGGCCGTGCTGGAAGAAGCCGCTGCCGGCGACGATGGCGTCGTAGACCTTGCTGCTCGCGATCACCGCACCGATCGGCTGGTAGCCGGCACCCAGTCCCTTGGCAATGCAGACGAGGTCGGGCACCACACCCTCCTGCTCGAACGTGAAGAGGGTCCCGCACCGGCCCATGCCGCACATCACCTCGTCGAGGATCAGCAGCACGCCGTACTTGTCGCAGATTTCCCTCACCCGCTTGAAATATCCGGGCACCGGCGTCACCGCGCCCAGCGTTGCGCCCACTACCGTCTCGGCGACGAACGCAATCACCTTGTCGGCGCCCAGGCGCAGGATCTCCGCTTCGAGTTCGGCCGCCAGCCGCGTGGCATAGGCGTCGTCGCCTTCGCCCGCCTCCTTGCCGCGATACTCGAAGCAGGGCGACACATGGGCGACGTCGATCAGCAACGGCTCGAACTGCTTGCGACGCCAGGCGTTTCCGCCGACCGCAAGCGCGCCGAGCGTGTTGCCGTGGTAACTGCCGCGTCGCGCGATGATGTGCTCGCGCTGCGGCTCGCCTTTCTCGACACAATACTGCCGCGCGAGCTTCAGCGCGGCTTCCACGGCCTCGGAGCCGCCCGAAACGAAGTAGACCCGGTCGAACTCCGATGGAGAACGGCGGATCAACTCGTCAGCGAGCGCTTCCATCGGCTCGTTGGAGAAAAACGAGGTGTGCGCGAAAGGCAGGCGGTCGAGCTGGGCCTTGATCGCGTCGATGACGGCCCGGTCCGAATGCCCCAGACAGGAGACCGCGGCACCGCCCGAAGCGTCGAGGTATCGCTTTCCCTCGCGGTCTACCAGGTAGGCGCCGTCGCCGCGAACCGCGACGGGATAGTCGTTCTTCGGAGTGCGATGGAAGACGTGGCTCATGCGGCCCTCGGGAAGGTCAGGCGGCGAGTTTCTCGTGCAGCAGAGTGCGGCGCGCCTCGAGCTCGACCGGCAGGTGGGCGCCGAGCTTGCCCAGGAGCTCATCGTGCGAATGCAGTTCTTCGGCCCAGGCGTCGTGCTTCACTTCGCTCAGCTCGGCGTACTGGTCACGCGAGAACTTCTCCAGCCCCGCCCAGGTCAGGTCCTCATAGGCCGGCATGATGCCCAGCGGGGTGGTCCTGCCCTTGGCGCCGCCTTCGCAGCGCTGCACGATCCACTGCAGCACGCGCATGTTCTCGCCGAACCCCGGCCAGATGAACTTGCCCGCCGCGTCGCGCCGGAACCAGTTCACGCGGAAGATCTTCGGCGCCTTGGCGTGGGCCTTGCCGACCTTCAGCCAGTGTGCGAAATAGTCACCGATGTTGTAGCCGCAGAACGCAAGCATCGCCATCGGGTCGCGCCGCACCACGCCCACCTTGCCGGTGATCGCCGCCGTGGTCTCGGAGCCGAGCGTCGCCGCCATGTATACGCCGTCCTCCCAGCCCGGGGCCTCGACGACCAATGGCACAGTCGACGAGCGCCGGCCACCGAACAGGAAAGCCGAAATCGGCACGCCGGCGGGATCCTCCCACTTCGCGTCCATCGAAGGGCATTGCGATGCGGGTACCGTGAAGCGCGAGTTTGCATGGGCTGCGAGGCGCCCGCAGCCGGGGGCCCATTCCTGGCCCTGCCAGTCGATCAGCTTCGCCGGCGGCACGTCGGTCATGCCCTCCCACCATACGTCTCCCTCGGGCGTCAGCGCGACGTTCGTGAAGATGACATTGGAGCGCAGCGTCTTCATCGCGTTCGGGTTGGTGGCATCCGAAGTTCCCGGCGCCACACCGAAGAATCCCGCCTCGGGGTTGATCGCGTAGAAGCGCCCGTCCTTGCCCGGCTTGATCCAGGCGATGTCCTCGCCCACCGTGGTGATCTTCCAGCCCGCGAAGCTCTTGGGCGGGATCATCATCGCGAAGTTGGTCTTGCCGCATGCCGAAGGGAAGGCGGCGGATACGTAGTGCTTCTCTCCCTTGGGCGACTCGACACCCAGGATCAGCATGTGCTCGGCGAGCCAGCCTTCGTCGCGCGCCATGATCGAGGCGATGCGCAGCGCCAGGCACTTCTTGCCGAGCAGGGCGTTGCCGCCGTAGCCCGAACCGAACGACCAGATCTCGCGCGACTCCGGGAAATGGACGATCCACTTCTCCTTGTCGTTGCACGGCCACGGCACGTCCTTCTGCCCGGCCGCCAGCGGCGCGCCGACGGAATGTACGCACGGGACGTACGCACCATTCTCCCCGAGGTGGTCGACCACCGCGCGTCCCATGCGCGTCATCATGCGCATGTTGACCACGACGTAGGCCGAGTCCGAGACCTCGACCCCGACCTGGGCGATATGGGAGCCGATCGGGCCCATCGAGAACGGCACCACGTACATCGTGCGGCCGCGCATGCAACCGTCATAGAGGCGCTGGAGGGTGCCGCGCATCTCGGCCGGTTCCACCCAGTTGTTGGTCGGGCCGGCATCGTCCTTCTTCGTGCTGCAGATGAAGGTGCGGTCTTCCATGCGCGCGACGTCGGTAGGGTGCGAGCGCGCGAGGTAGCTGCCGGGGCGCAGCTTCTCGTTCAACTTGAGGAACGTGCCCGCAGCCACCAGCTCGCCACACAAGCGGGTATTTTCTTCCTCGGAACCGTCGCACCAGACGATGCGCTCCGGCTTGGTCAGCCGCGCAACCTTGGAGACCCACTCTCGCAGGGCGCGGTGGCGCACGTAATCCGGGGCATTGGAAATATCGGTGCGTGGGTCATTCATGCGGTGGGCTCCAAAATGAAAACGGCCCTGGGCTGGCCGGGCCGAAATTATTGATTTCTGATGCGGAATTGTAGCAGCGCGGCCTTGTCAGGGGCTAGCCACCACCCTGCCACGAAGCGCAGCTATGCTGCGCAGCAACGCAGCGCCCTGCGTCAAACAACCTTTTGTATCATCGCCGTTTTTTGATTTTCTCGGCGAGCGTACGCGCCACCCTGAAAAGCGTGCCGATCCCGCTTACCAACACCAGTACCCGCATCACTTGTGCGGCCGTCACCAGGGGAACACCGAGTTGCAGCACCTTGGCCGTGATGCACATCTCCGCGATGCCGCCGGGGGCCGTCGCGAGGATTACGCTTGGAACCGGCAACCCGTACGCCCAGGCCAGCCCGGCGCCACCCGTTGCGGCAAGCCCGATGGCGAGCAGGATGCTCGCAAGCGTCGCCGCGACGAACCCGGGTACGCGATCGAGGAATCCACGCTCGAAGCGACTGCCAAGCGCGCAGCCGATCAGCAGCTGGCCGAGGTTGGATACGACGGGCGGCATGGCCGAGAAATGCACCTCGCCCACGGTGAGCGCGATCACGCTGAACAGCGCACCGAGCATGAAGGCGTTCGGCATGCCCGCCGCGGAGAGAAGCCCGCCGCCCGCCGCCGCGATTGCCAGCAGCAGCGCGAGCTTTCCCCAGTCGAGCGCCGCGGAGGCCGGTGCATAGGTGTCGGCGCCGTGTACCCCGGAGTACGTCAGCGCAAACGGAACCACGATCACCACCGCAAGAATGCGCATCGATTGGGCTATCGCCACACGATCCACCCTCCCTCCGAATCGCTCGGCCAGGATCGCCATCTCGGCCGCCCCACCCGGCACGCTCGCGAAGAACGCCGTGACCCCATCCGTGCCCGTCACCCGGCTGATAAACCAGGCACATATGCAGGCGATCAGGATCGCGAGCAGCGCGGCCAGCAGAAGGAAGTGCCAGTACGACACGACCTGTTGCGCCACAGCGGGCGTGAAATACAGTCCCAGCGCCGTGCCTATCACCACCTGCCCGCCGGGGCGTGCGCCGACCGGCGCCCTGAGGCGCGCCCCCGAGAAATTGCACACGGCCATCAAGAGGAGCGGCCCGATCATCCAGGGCAACGGTGTACGCAGCCAGGAGAACAGCGCGCCTCCTGCGGCACACAGGGCGAGGCTCGTCACTGGGTTCAGGAACGTGTCGCGCGCAGCCTTCACTTGCCGATGCAGAAGCGCGAGAAGATTTCCCCCAGCAGGTCGTCGGGGGTGAATTCACCCGTGATGGAGGAGAGCGCCTCCTGCGCGAGGCGCAACTCCTCTGCGAAGAACTCGGCACGGGCATGCTGCGCACACGCCGCTTCCAGCCCTTCGCCGGCAAGCGCAAGCGCGCGCAAGTGTCGCTCGCGCGCCACGAACGCGGATTCCCCGTCCCGCTCCCAGCCGGCGGCCTGCAGCAGAGCAAACCTCAGCAGGTCGATCCCGAGATCTTCCTTTGCTGAAAGGAACACCTCGCGGGCCTCTCCCTCCCGCACTTCGGGCTGAAGGCCGGCGAGGTCGATCTTGTTGAAGACGTGGATTCGCGCGATGCCCGCAGGAATGCGCGCGAGGATCTCGCGGTCGGCGGCGGTGACGCCGTCTTCGGCGTCGAACAGGATCACGACGACATCGGCGCGGTCGAGCTCCTTCCAGGTTCGCTCTATTCCGAGACGCTCGACTTCGTCGCCGGATTCACGCAGTCCCGCGGTGTCGACTATGTTGAGCGGCACGCCCTCGATGGAAATGGCTTCCCTGACCGTGTCCCGCGTCGTGCCCGGGATCGGCGTCACGATGGCCCGATCCACGCCGGCCAGGCGGTTCAGCAGGCTCGATTTTCCGACGTTGGGCCGTCCCGCCAGCACGATGCTGATGCCCGAGCGCAAGAGGCTGCCCTGGCGGCTCCTCGCCAGCACGCTCGCCAGCGCGGCTCTCGTCGCAGCCAGCCGCGCGCGCAGGTCTTCGCGGTGGACCTCGTCGATCTCCTCTTCGGGGAAGTCGAGGCCCGCCTCCGTCAAGGCGCGCAACTCGGTCAACCGTTCAACGAGCCCGTGGATCGCCGCGGAGAACTCGCCCGATAGCGAGCGCATCGCGCCTCGTGCCGCCTCGGCGGTCGATGCCTCGATCAGGTCGGCAACGGCTTCGGCCTGGGCCAGGTCCAGCTTGCCGTTGAGGAACGCCCGCCGGGTGAACTCCCCCGGCTCGGCCAGCCGGGCACCGGCATCGATGCAGGCGGCGAGGACCGAAGCAAGAACGACGGGACCGCCATGGCCCTGCAGTTCGAGGATGGCTTCTCCGGTGTAGGAGTTTGGGGCGGGAAAGTGGAGCGCCACGCCTTGGTCGAGGACGGCACCGTCTGCCGTTCGCATGGTGACCAGCGTTGCCTGGCGGGCGACGGGAAGTTTTCCGACGATCCTTGTCGCGACTTCCGGGGCCCCCGGCCCGGAAACCCGCACAACGCCGATCCCGCCGCGGCCGGCGGGAGTGGCGATGGCCGCTATCGTGTCGCGGACCGGGTCAGCGCTTGGCATGGGCAGGTTTGTCGCGCTCGAACATGCGCTGGATCTGCCATTGCTGTGCTATGGAAAGGATGTTGTTGACGAGCCAGTAGAGCACGAGGCCCGCCGGGAAGAAGAAGAAGAAGATGCTGAACACGAACGGCATGAACATCATCACTTTCGCCTGCACCGGGTCCGGCGGGACCGGGTTCAGCTTGGTCTGGATCACCATCGTGACCGTCATCAGGACCGGCAGCACGTAGAACGGGTCGAGCGCGGACAGGTCGTGGATCCAGAGCATGAAAGGCGCGTGGCGCAGCTCGATCGCCGCCAGCAGCACCCAGTACAGCGCGATGAAGACGGGAATCTGCACGAGGATGGGGAAGCACCCGCCGAGCGGGTTGATCTTCTCGGTCTTGTACAACTCCATCATCGCCTGGTTCTGGCGCGCCCGGTCGTTGGCGTACATCTCGCGGATCTTGGTGAGGCGCGGCGTGACCAGCTTCATCTTCGCCATCGACTTGTAGCTTGCGGCCGACAGCGGGAAAAACACGAGCTTCAGCGTGACCGTCAGCAGGATGATCGCCACACCCCAGTTGCCTGCGAGGCTGTGGTACTTCTCCAGCAGCCAGAACAGGGGCCAGGCAATGATCGTCAGCCAGCCATAGTCGACGACCAGGTCGAATCCCGGTGCGACCTCCTTCAGCCGGCGCTGCTCCTGGGGGCCCGCATAAAGCGGCGCGGAGACCTTGGCAGTAGAGCCCGGCGCGATGGACGGGACCGGAAGCACTATACGACCGCTATAGACACCATCGGCGCGCTTTTCGACGACATAGTCGCGAGGGCCGGTCCCTGACGGAACCCAGGCCGAGACGAAATAGTGCTGGACGTAGGCCAGCCAGCCGTCGCTCGCCTGCTTGGCGTGATCGGCCTTGCCCTTGTCCACGTCCGAAAACTGCAGCTTCTCGAACTTCTTTTCGTTCGTGTACTGCGCGAACCCGTTGAAGCTCTGCGCACCGAACGATTGCGCCAGCGAGCTTCCGCCTGCGGGTTGCTTGCCGTCATGCGTGAGTTGGAAATAGGCGTGCGGTGCGACCGGTGCCGAGCCGCCGTTGCGCATTTCGAGGGCCACGTCGAATTCGTAGCTGTCGCGCTTGAAGGTATAGACCTTGTCTACCGACAAGCCGTCCTTGCCTTCCGCCGTAAGCCGGAGTTCCAGCGACGCCTTTCCGTCGGCAAGGACGCGCTCCCCGGCGGCCGCGCGCCAGGGCGTCCTGTGGTTCGGGCCGTCACCGGTCAGGCCGCTCTGCGCAAAATACTGGTGCTCCGGCCCGAGAAGGACCAGGTTCTTCGACTCGTCGTTGGTCTCCTTGTGCTTCAGCAACTCGACCCTGACCACGCTGCCGCCCAGCGTATCGACGTCAACTACGAGCAGGTCCGTCTTGACCTGGACGATCTCGCCCTTGAGGGCGGCGGGCGCCGCCGCCGGCACGGCCGACTGCGAGGCCGCAATGGAAACGGCCGGCGCAGCTGCAGTCGCTGGAGTGGGGACCTCCCCTGCTACCCCCTTGGGGACTTGCTGGACCGCCACCGCCGCGGGTTTGGGTCGGTGCTCTTTCTCCCACTCGGTCCAAAGCATGAGCAGGGAAAAGCTGAAAACGAAGAACAGGATCAGTCTCTGGGTATCCATGGCTTTCATGTTGTCTTTGAGCGTCCCGGCACGGGGTCATAACCGCCCGCATGCCAGGGATGGCAGCAGGCGATGCGTTTGGCGGCCAGCCACGAACCCCGCGCGACGCCATGGCAGCGCAGGGACTCTTCCGCGTACTCGGAGCAGCTGGGATAAAAACGGCAGCTGGGCCCCAGCATGGGGCTCAGGAAATAGCGGTAGACGCGGATCAGCG
This sequence comes from Burkholderiales bacterium, assembly GCA_965279075.1. GTDB lineage: Bacteria > Pseudomonadota > Gammaproteobacteria > Burkholderiales > SG8-39 > SZAS-79. Next base: position 262,420 of record CBDIHI010000009.1, read on the forward strand.
CACGTAGCAGGGCATTCACTGCAGGATCATCACTTTGCTAGCCTCGCTAGGCTGGATCGCAGCCTGTCTACAATGCCTGAGGACGCTTTCAGGCCGTATGGCGGCCTGACGAGCACGTCGAGCGCCCCCAGTTCCCCCTGCACCAGCCGGAACGCTTCCCGGATGCAGCGCTTTATCCGGTTGCGGTCCTTGGCCAGGGGCGCATGCTTGCGCGAGATCAGGATGCCGAGCCTGGCAGGACCTGCCGGGCGCGCGGAGAAAAAGAAGGTAAAGCCGTTCAGGTTACGCTTGGTGCCGCCACGCATCAGGGCCTCGAATTCGGCGCTGGTGCGAATGCGCTTGTCCTTGCCGAAGCCCGCCGCAGGCGTGGCACCGGAGCCGGTCACGCCTGACGAGCAGGATCCGGCGACCTCAGACCGCCAGTCGCGCGCGGCCGCGGGCGCGTCGCGCATTGATCACCGCACGACCACCGGGAGTTTTCATGCGCGCGCGAAATCCGTGAGTCCGGGTACGACGCGTTTTTGAGGGTTGATAGGTACGCTTCATGACTGCCTCGGGCCGCAAAAAGGCGCGTATTACACGCGTTACCTAACCCATTGTCAAATTTCCGGGATTTTTGTGCCGGGCCTGTGGATAACTCCTCTTGGACAGGGTAGAATTGCGGGCACGAAAAGCGGCCGTTCCCTGGCGGCGCAAGTGCCCCGAAAACCGCCCATCGAAGCACCGAAAATCACGTCAATGCAGAACCTCTGGGACGCCTGTTTGCGCCGCCTCGAACGCGAGCTCCCGGCCCAACAATTCAGCACCTGGATCCGCCCGCTGTTGCTGGATGAAAGCAGCGCCGAGCCTGGTTCGCTTACGCTCGCCGCGCCCAACCGGTTCGTGCTGGAACTGGTGCGTGAGCGCTTTTCCAGCCGGATCGAGAAGCTTTTTTCCGAGGAAGGCGCCGGGGTGGTCTCCCTGAAGCTTGTACTGGCCCGGGGAGCCGATGGCGCCGTCCGGGCCACACCCGCCGCAGCGGCCCAACCCATCCCCCCAAAAGTACCGCATACGCTTGAGCGGGCGCGCCTCAATCCAGCCTTCACTTTCGACAGCCTGGTCACCGGCAAGGCCAACCAGCTCGGCCGCGCGGCCGCCATCCAGGTGTCAGAGAATCCCGGTATTTCCTACAACCCCCTCTTCGTATATGGAGGCGTTGGCCTCGGCAAGACCCACCTCGTCCAAGCCATAGGCAATTTCGTGGCTGCCCAGCGGCCGGACGCTAAGATCCGCTACATCCATGCCGAGCAGTACGTGACCGACGTGGTACGCGCGTACCAGCAAAAGTCTTTCGATGAGTTCAAGCGCTATTACCATTCACTGGATCTGCTTCTGATCGACGACATCCAGTTTTTCTCCAACAAGGGCCGCACGCAGGAGGAGTTCTTCTACGCCTTCAACGCACTGGTCGAAGCCCACAAGCAGATCGTGATCACCTGCGACACCTACCCGAAAGAGATCTCGGGGATGGAGGAACGCCTCATTTCACGCTTCGGCTGGGGCCTGACGGTGGCCATCGAGCCACCGGAACTCGAGATGCGCGTGGCCATCGTGCTGAAAAAGGCCGAGGCCGAGAACGTCGTCCTGTCCGAGGACATTGCCTTCTTCATCGCCAAGCACATCCGGTCGAACGTGCGCGAACTCGAAGGGGCCTTGAAGAAAGTACTTGCCTACTCGAGGTTCAACGGCCGGGAACTGTCGCTGGACCTGGCCAAGGATGCGCTACGCGACATCCTCAACGTAGCCAACCGCCAGATCACGGTCGAAAACATCCAGAAGACGGTCGCCGAGTTCTTCAAGTTGAAGATCTCCGACATGCACTCGAAGAAAAGGAATCGCAACGTTGCACGTCCGCGCCAGGTCGCGATGGCGCTGGCCAAGGACCTTACCCAGATGAGCCTGCCGGAAATTGGCGAGGCGTTCGGCAATCGCGACCATACGACGGTACTGCATGCCTGCCGGACGATCGCGAGCCTGCGCAAGCAGGACACCGTGATGAACCGGGACTACCTGGTGCTGGAACAGGTGCTGAAAGGATGAGCATCCGGCCCATGACAAGCTGTGTAGGACCTGCGTACGGATTGTGGGTAACTCCGCATTCCTCCGGCCTGCGGCAAGTTACCCAAAACTATGCACAGGCGGTGCACAGCCCCCGCCAGGCACTGAATGTCATGCAAGCAACTGTACGAAGAGGGTTTTCAAACTTATCCACACAAGTTATGCCCTCTATTAACTATTACCAAGGATATATAAGATGATTCTGGTAAAAGCAAAACGCGACGAATTGCTCGCCCCGCTTTCTGCCGTCAGCGGCATCATCGAGCGACGCCACACGCTCCCGATCCTGTCCAACGTTTTGATCGAGAAGTCCGGCGACACGCTCTCCTTTCTTGCCACAGACATCGAGATCCAGATCGTCTCGCGCTCCATGCTCGAGCAGTCCGGGGAACCCCGCGGCATCACTGTGGGTGCGAGGAAACTCGTGGACATCCTGCGCGCGCTGCCTGATGGCGAGGTGACGCTGTCGACCCAGGACAAGCGCCTGCAGGTGAAATCCGGCCGCAGCCGCTTTACGCTGCAGACCCTCCCGGCGGAGGACTTTCCCCGCCTCACGCGACCCGCCGGCGACGTGTCGAAGTTCTCCATGCCCCAGAAGGCGCTTAGGAAGCTCCTCGCGCTGGTGCAGTACGCCATGGCGCAGCAGGACATCCGCTACTATCTCAACGGACTTCTGCTCGTCGTCGAGGACAAGCAACTGAAGCTCGTGGCCACCGATGGTCACCGCCTGGCGTACTGCTCCACGCAACTGGACGCCGAACTGCCCAGGCAGGAGGTGATCGTGCCGAGGAAGACTATCCTCGAGCTTTCCAAGTTGATGGCCGACTCGGACGACATGGTTAACGTCGAGATCAGCGCGACCCAGGCGGCCTTCTCTTTCGGCAACATCGAGCTGGTCTCCAAGCTCGTCGACGGCAAGTTCCCCGACTACACCCGCGTGATCCCAAAGGACCACAAGAACACCGTGGTGGTCGATCGCGAGTTGCTGCGCCAGGCGCTTTCGCGCGCTGCGATCCTTTCCAACGAGAAGTTCCGCGGCGTCCGCTGGGTGCTGGCCGATGGGGTACTCAAGATCGTTTCCTCGAATGCCGAGCAGGAGGAGGCGAACGAGGAACTCGAGGTGAAGTACAAGGGAGCGTCCCTTGATATAGGGTTCAACGTTACCTACTTGCTAGACGTTCTGAATAACGTCGCCGGCGGTGAGATCGAGGTGAGTTTCGGCGATGCGGCCTCGAGCGCACTGATCCATTTCCCGGCAGAGAAGGATTTCAAGTACGTCGTCATGCCGATGAGAATCTGAAGAAGGATTGCCCAGAGTGTCAGAAGAAGCAGTGATTCAGCCGCGCCCCGAAGCCAGCGATTACGGTTCGGACAGCATCAAGATCCTGAAGGGCCTCGACGCAGTCAGGAAGCGCCCCGGCATGTACATCGGCGACACGTCCGACGGTACGGGCCTGCACCATATGATGTTCGAGGTCGTCGACAACGCCGTCGACGAGGCCCTTGGAGGGTGGTGCGACGAGATCCTGGTCACGATCCACACGGACAATTCGGTGTCGGTCATCGACAACGGCCGTGGTATCCCGACTGGAATAAAGGACGACGACGAGTTCAAGCGTTCCGCGGCCGAGATTGTGATGACCGAGCTGCATGCCGGCGGAAAGTTCGACAACAATACCTACAAGGTCTCCGGCGGCCTGCACGGCGTCGGTGTGTCGGTTGTGAACGCGCTGTCGGAATGGCTGCGCCTTACGATCTGGCGCGACGGCAAGATGCACCAGATGGAGTTCCGCGACGGTGTGGCCGTGGCTCCGCTGGCGATGACGGGGGATAGCGAGCGTCGTGGCACGGAGGTGCACTTCCTCGCCAGCAAGGCCATCTTCGGCAACATCGATTACCACTACGATATCTTTGCGCGGCGCCTGCGGGAGCTATCCTTCCTCAACAACGGCGTCCGGATCCTGCTGGTCGACCAGCGCACCGGCAAGGAAGAGAACTTCGCTTTCTCAGGTGGCACCAAGGGTTTCGTCGAGTACATCAACCGCGCCAAGACCGTACTCCACCCGAACATCTTCTATGCCACCGGCGAGAAAGACGGCATAGGCGTGGAGGTGGCGATGCAATGGAATGATTCGTACCAGGAATCGACCCTGTTGTTCACCAACAACATCCCGCAAAAGGACGGTGGTACCCACCTGACCGGCTTGCGCGCCGCGATGACCCGGGTGCTGAACAAGTACATCGAGGAGCTCGAACTGGCGAAAAAGGCCAAGGTCGAGACCACGGGCGACGACATGCGCGAAGGGCTCTCCTGCGTACTCTCGGTCAAGGTTCCCGAACCGAAGTTCTCCTCGCAGACCAAGGAAAAGCTGGTCTCCTCGGAAGTGCGGCCCGCAGTGGAGGAAGTCGTCGCGGAGATGCTTAAGCAGTACCTTGAGGAACGCCCGGCCGACGCCCGCGTGATCACGGCAAAAATCGTCGACGCAGCGCGCGCCCGCGAAGCAGCGCGCAAGGCACGCGAAATGACGCGTAGGAAAGGAGTGTTGGACGGCGTGGGCCTGCCGGGCAAGTTGGCCGACTGCCAGGAAAAGGACCCGGCACTGTGTGAACTCTACCTGGTCGAGGGTGATTCGGCAGGCGGCTCGGCCAAGCAGGGTCGGGACCGGAAATTCCAGGCGATCCTGCCGCTCAAGGGCAAGATCCTGAACGTCGAAAAGGCGCGGTTCGACAAGCTGATTTCGTCGCAGGAAATCGCGACGCTGATCACGGCGCTCGGCACTGGGATCAAGGAAGACTACGACATCGCAAAGCTGCGCTATCACCGCATCATCCTGATGACCGATGCCGACGTCGATGGCTCCCATATCCGTACTCTGTTACTGACGTTCTTCTTCCGCCAGATGCCCGAGCTCGTCGAGCGCGGTCATATCTACATCGCGCAGCCGCCGCTCTACAAGGCCAAGCAGGGCAAGGAAGACCGCTACCTGAAGGACGAACATGAGCTGAACGAGTTCATGCTGCGCCAGGCGCTGGTCGATGCGTCCCTCAATGCCTCGACCAACGGCGAGCCTATTCGTGGAGAGGCGCTGGGCCTGCTGGCCAAGTCATACCTGCTGGCCGAGGCGGTGATCCAGCGCGTCTCCCGCTGGATAGACCGCGATGTGCTGCAGGCGATGCTGCGCGGGGCGCAGGTCGACCTGTCGAGCCGGGAGTCGGCCGAGGCTTCGGTTGGCGCGCTGCTGTCGAATATTTCCGATACCGGGATCCGCATCTCCGCGCACCTGGACGCGAAGACCGAGCGCCACCAGATCCGCGTGGAGCGCGTACGCCACGGGAACCTGCGCTTCACGACCATCGACCACGAGTTCGTCGTGTCCGGCGATTACGCGCAGATCCGCAGGACTGCCGAGATGCTGCGTGGCCTGGTCGGCGCCGGCGCAACCGTGCAGCGGGGCGAGAAGAAGCACCCGGTCAAGGACTTCCCTGAGGCGATGAAGTGGATGTTCTCCGAAGTACAGCGTTCGATGAGCATGCAGCGCTACAAGGGCCTCGGGGAGATGAACCCCTCCCAGCTCTGGGAGACGACCATGGACCCGACCAAGCGCCGTCTGCTCAAGGTGCAGATCGAGGACGTTATCGCAGCGAACGAGATTTTCACCACACTGATGGGCGACGAGGTGGAGCCCCGCAGGGCGTTCATCGAGTCAAATGCCTTGGGCGTGCGAAACCTCGACGTGTAGCCAGGACGGGGGCGTATCAGCCCCGTCGCGCGCTCCCGCTAGGCGGCGCGCTTCCTGGCCTTGGCCGGTGCCTTGGCCTTGGCAGCCGGTTTGCTGGTCGCTCGCGCCGGCTTCGTCTTTGCCGCCGCCTTCTTCAGCGGCACCACGGGAGTTTCTTCTTTCTTGGCCGCCTTCGTCTTCGCCGCTGCCCTCTTCTTCAACGGCACGACTTCGGCCTCTTCGCGGACCGCGCCGTCCTTTCCCGCCGGGGCACCGGGCTTCGCCGGGCGCGCCTGGAATTCGAAACCGATCTTGCCGCCGGGCGTCTTCACCAGGAAGGCCTTGAAAGGCCGGCCCTTCTTCGAGATGAAACGGTTCAGCAGGTCGGTCTTGCCGCTGGCCAGCAGCTTCTCCATCTGCTCTCGCTCGATCTGTTGCTGCAGGATGATCTTGCCGGAGCGGAAATCGCATGTGCGCGGCGATCCAACGGCTTTCTCGCAGACATAGGCCATACCCGAGTCGTAGACGCGCGATCCGCACTTGGGGCAGGCGCCCAGCGGCTGCTGCGCGCTGAAGTCCGGCGCCTCGCCGCCCTCGTCCTCCGGACGAGCCTGGCCGAAATCGAATTCGATCCTCTGTTCGTCGTTGAGCTTCAGCACGGCGGCGAACGGCCGGCCCATGCGGCTCCTGAAGCCGGTCAGCGGGCCGATGGTGCGCTTGGTGATCAGCTCGGCGACCTCCTCGGCCGCCCACTCGCGGCCCGAGATCACCTTCCACAGGTTGAAGTCGCAGGCCTGGCACTGGAACTTTCGGTAGTTTTCCTGGATCACGCCGCCGCATTTCGGGCAGGGTGCCTCCACCGTCGCGAATGCGGTATCGGGGATGTCGCCGTTCTTGATCCGCGCCACCATGTCGCGCGTCACGGACTCGATATGCTCCATGAATTCATCGCGCTTGAGCTTGCCCTGCTCCATCTGCTTGAGCTTGAATTCCCAGTCGCCGGTAAGCTCCGGGGAGGTTATCTCGGAAACCGCGAAGTGCTTGAGTGCGAACAGCAGCGAGAACGCCTTTGGCGTGGGCACCAGCTCGCGGGCGTTCCGGTGCAAGTACTCTTCCCTCAACAGGCCCTCGATCACCGCGGCACGGGTAGCCGGCGTGCCGAGGCCCTTCTGGCCCATGGCCTCGCGCAGGTCGTCGTCCTCGAGCAACTTGCCGGCCCCCTCCATCGCGGAGAGCAGCGTCGCCTCGCTGTAGCGCGCCGGGGGCCTGGTCTGGTTGGCGACTGCCTGGACTTCAAGCGCCTTCACCTTCTCGTCGGGCGCGACTGCGGGCAGGTTCTCGTTTTCCTCCTGCGTGGCCTTGCCGTAGACGGTCAGCCAACCGGGGCTCTTGAGGATACGGCCCTCGGTCTTGAACTTGTGGCCGGACACGTCGGTGATGCGGGTGGTTTGCAGGTGTTCGGCCGGCGGATAGAACACCGCGAGGAAGCGCCGCACCACCAGGTCATAGAGTTTCTGCTCGGGCTCCGACAGGCTCTTGGGCGCCTGCAGCGTCGGGATGATCGCGAAGTGGTCCGAGATCTTGCTGTTGTCGAAGATGCGCTTGTTCGGCTTGACCCAGCCGCTTTTGAGGATCTGGGCGGCATACGTGACGTATGAGCCCTCCTTCAGCATGTCGAGCGTCTTCTTCACCGTCGGGACATAGTCTTCGGGCAACGCGCGCGCGTCGGTACGCGGGTAGGTCAGGACCTTGTGCTTCTCATACAGGGCCTGAGCGAGACCCAGCGTGTTCTTGGCCGAGAAGCCGAAGCGGCCGTTGGCCTCGCGTTGCAGGCTCGTGAGGTCGAAGAGCAGCGGGGACATCTGTGTCGAAGGCTTGGTTTCCTCGGTGACCGTGCCGGTCCCGCCTTCGCAGGCTGCGCGGATTGCCTCGGCCTTCGCCGCCTCCCAGAGGCGCTCGGCCTTCTTCTCGCCGTCTTCCTGTTTCTTCCAGTCGGTATCGAACCAGCGGCCGGAATACTCGCCCGCAGCCGCGCCGAAGCGGGCATGCACCTCCCAGTAGTCGCGCGGCCTGAAGGCGCGGATCTTTTCTTCGCGCTCTACGAGGATCGCCAGCGTAGGCGTCTGCACACGGCCGACGGTCGTCAGGTAGAAGCCGCCTTCCTTCGAGTTGAACGCGGTCATCGCGCGCGTGCCGTTGATGCCCACGAGCCAGTCGGCCTCCGACCTCGATTTGGCGGCATCGGCCAGCGCGAGCATGTCGCGGTCCGCGCGCAGCTTCTCGAAGCCTTCGCGGATCGCCGTCTGCGTCATCGACTGCAGCCACAGGCGTTCGATCGGCTTCTTGGTCTTCGCGTGCTGAACGATGTAGCGGAAAATCAGCTCGCCCTCACGGCCCGCGTCGCAGGCGTTCACCAACGCGTCCACGTCCTTGCGCTTGATCAGCTTTAGCAGGACGTTCAGCCGGGGTTCGCTGCGCTCGATCGGCCGCAGGTCGAAATGCGGCGGGATGACGGGCAGGTTGGTAAACGACCACTTGCCCTTCTTGACGTCGTGCGACTCAGGCAGCGTGAGTTCCAGCAGGTGGCCGACCGCGGACGAGATGACCAACTCGTCGCTCTCGAACCAGTCGCTGTGCTTCGTGAAGCCGCCGAGCGCTTTTGCGATGTCGGATGCGACCGAAGGTTTCTCGGCAATGATGAGCTTCTTGCCCACGGGGATCGTCGGGTGCCTGCCTTGGAAAGGGGGCAGATGATAAGCGCAACGGCGGCCGGATGACAACCAACCGCGTCACGCGGCGCCCCCCGCGGGTGGAATCAGTTCGGCAGGCGACCCTCGCCGGAGGAGAGCAACTCCTCCGCAATCAAGCGGCTGGCGGGCGTCTCAAGGTTCCACAGCACCATCAGGACGATCAGCTTCAGCTGGTCGAGCGAGAGCGCGCGCCCGGAGGCCGCCATCGCCCGGTCGATCACGAGCTCGCGCAAAACGGGATCCAGCACGCCGATGTTCTCCAGGTGCATCACGAGGCCCAGGCACCCGGCGTCGAGCTTCGCGAGTTCCTTTGGCGCGTATGCGCGCGTTGCGCGGGAGGCGGCGGGCAGCGGCTCGAGGATCCGGTGCGGAGCGTGCAGCATCCCTGCAAGCCAGGAGAGCGCCTCGCTGATGTCCGATTCCTCGAATCCCGCGGCGGTGAGCCGTTTCGCTATCAGTTCGTTGTCGTCGGCCAGGTCGGCGCGGTGGCAGTTTTCGAACAGGTAGACAAAGATGTCGTACATGGCGTTTTTTTCTTCTCAGGACAACCGTTGAAAGCGCCCGCCGGGCAGTGTCGCCACCAGTCCCTCGAGCTCCAGGCGAAGCAGTTCGGCCGCGACCGCTTCGGCCGGCAGGCCGGCGCGCTCGCACAGCGCGTCGATGTCCACCGGGTCGTACCCCATGTGCGCGAGCAGCCCGTCCGCTGGCGCTTCGGCTGCCGGCACCGTGGTGGCATGCCGCCAGTTGCCGAACTCGGAAAGGACGTCTTCGGCGGCGTCCACCAGCTTGGCGCCCTGCTTGATGAGCGAATGGCAACCGCGGGAAAGCGGCGAGTGGATCGAACCGGGAATCGCGAACACTTCGCGACCCTGTTCTGCCGCCATCCGGGCGGTGATGAGGGAGCCGCTGCCGAGGGCCGCTTCGACGACCAGGCACCCGCGCGAGAGCCCACTGATCAGGCGGTTGCGGCGTGGGAAATTGTGCGCGATCGAGGGCGTGCCGACCGGGTACTCGCTCAGCAGCAGGCCGCGCGCGGCGATGTCGGCGAACAATGCGGCGTTGCTCTTCGGGTAGATGACGTCGATGCCGGTACCGAGCACCGCAATGGTGGATCCTTCCCCTGCGAGGCCGCCGCGGTGGGCCGCCGCATCGATGCCGAGTGCGAGGCCGCTTACGATGGTCAGGCCTCCTTCGCTGAAGGCCTTTGCGAATGCTTCGGCGTTTCGAAGCCCCTGTGCCGTGCCGTTGCGGCTGCCGACTACGGCGAGTGCGGGCCGGGCGAGGAGTTCGACGTTCCCGTGGGCGTAGAACAACGGAGGGGGGTCGGGGATCTCCAGCAGCAGGCGCGGATAGGCGGTATCCGCGAGGGTGACGACATGGTTGTGCGGCTGCGACGACCAAGCGAGGGTCCGCGCGACTTGTTCACGGGTACTTTCGGACTGGAGCGCCGCAGCGGCCTGCGCACCGAGCGCGCGGACGAGGGAGGCAGTGCCGGAGGAGACGATGTTCCCGGGCAGCCCGTACTCCTGCAGGAGCTTGCGGATCGTTGCGGCGCCGAGGCCCGGCGTGAGGCAGAGGGTTAACCACGCTGCGAGCCCCGGGTCGCTTGTCATGCGGGGGGGCGGTAGGGCGACGCCGGTCCGCTGGGCGGCCGGCGAGGGGGGATGGGGTCGCTAGGGATTCTGTACGACATCCAGCGGTTTGACCGGTCTCGAAACGTTCATCACGAGCGCATACGATACACGATCGAAGACCCGGAAGACGAATACGAGGCCGTAGCGTTCGTCCGGGACCTTCATTCCGGCAGGGCCCGGCGCGGCCGAGCCGTATTGCATGGCGCCGCGCGTATCGACCGCGGCGCCGAGGCGCAGCAGCGCGAGCACATGACCGACCTCGACCCCGTCGGCCTTGCCGCGGTTGAGCGTGATCACGGAGTTCCGGCTGCCTTCGCCGACGGTACCGACGCCGCCGTAGATCGACATGACCCGGCCGTTCACTTTTCCGGCAGGCGCGTGCGGGGCGTAATTTGGCACCTGCGGAGCTCCCGCCGCGACCAGCTTGTCACCGCGGCTGATTTCCTGGCCCGCGGCGATGATCTCGATGGTTGCCGGCTCGCCTTGCTTTTTGACCCGTGCCGTACCGAGGAAGGTCGCTTCATAGCCAACAGTGGACTTGCTGTCGGGATCGACGAGCGCCTTGCCGCGGCGGTAGATGTGCCAGGTCTCTTCCTTGGAGTTCGACAGGCCCGTCGCATAGGCCGTGTTGCCTGCACCGAGGATGACGCGGTTCTCCTGCGTGGCGACGATCGTCGGCGCATTGTCGAGCCCGTCCGCCTCAATGACCAGCGGCCGGGTCAGGTAGGGCTCGATCAGGGAAGGCGGAATGCTGGGGATGGCCCCGCCGGTGGCGCGCTCGGACCGGACCTTGGGAGAAAGCTTCACGGTATCGGACACGGCGAGCTGGCCCTTGGCCCGATCCAGCACCAGCACGTTGCCCGGATAGATCCGGTGCGGGTTGCTGACGCTGTCCTTGTTCATGTTCCACAACTCGGGCCAGCGTTGCGGGGCCGTGAGGAATCGCTCGGCGATCGACCACAACGTATCGCCCGGGACTACGACGTAGCGGTCCGGCGCGTTCTCCTTCAGTTCTGCCGGCGCGACCTGCGCGGAGGCGCTGGCGGCGAGGCTGGAACCAAGGACAAAAACGAGCGTTGTGATAGACTTACGCAGCTGATATCGCATGGAGCCCCCGAAGTCCGGTCGGCTTGTAAGACCCGCTTGAAAAACTGCTTTGCCGCCCAAATTTAGCATAAAGCCCAGACAATTTACACACCGCTTGAGATTGTGTAGGTAAATTGCTCAGTCAGCAAGCTTATTTCCACTTCACATGTCCATTCTGAACATCCTCCGCTATCCCGACGCCCGACTCCACAAAGTGGCGGCGCCGATTACCGTCTTCGATGCGTCCCTCCGGAAACTGGCGGACGACCTGGCGGAGACCATGTATGCAGCGCCCGGCGTCGGCCTGGCGGCCTCCCAGGTGGACGTGCACAAGCAGGTCATCGTGGTCGATGTCTCGGAGCGTCGCGACTCATTGATTACGCTGGTAAATCCTGAAATCATCGAGGGCTATGGTGAATCCGATATCGAGGAGGGTTGCCTGTCCGTACCCGGCATTTATGACACCGTGCCCCGCGCTGAACGGGTCAAGGTCCGGGCCTGGGACGCGAACGGCAAGTCCTTCATCCTCGAGGCCCAGGGCCTGCTCGCGGTTTGCATCCAGCATGAGATGGATCACCTGAAGGGCAAGGTCTTCGTCGAATACCTGTCCCAGCTCAAGCAGACGCGCGTCCGCGCGCGCCTCGCCAAGCAACTCCGCAAGAGCGCCTGAGGCCCGCCGGGAGCTTCGCCTCCCGTCCCGGGTCCAGCGCTAACCCCGTCGCGCCCACGCCCGGACTCCCAGGATGCGCATCGTTTTCGCAGGCACGCCGCAGTTCGCCGAACGGGCCCTGGCCGCGATCCTGGCCGCCGGCCACGAAATTTTGCTAGTACTTACTCAGCCCGACAGGCAAGCCGGACGGGGCATGAAGCTGAACATGAGCCCGGTGAAGCAGCTTGCGTTGCGACACGGCCTGCCGGTATACCAGCCGTCGAACCTGCGCGGGCCGGAGTCGCTCGAACGCTTGCGCGCCGCATCACCCGAGGTCATGGTCGTGGCGGCCTACGGTCTCATCCTGCCCCTGGCGGTGCTCCAAGTCGCACCAAGGGGCGCCCTCAACATCCACGCATCCCTGCTGCCCCGCTGGCGTGGCGCGGCGCCCATCCAGCGTGCGATCCTTGCGGGGGACGCCGAAACGGGCATCACGATCATGCAGATGGACGCGGGCCTGGACACCGGCGCGATGCTTGCCCGACAGGCTGTCCCCATCACACCGGTCGACAATGCGGCCACGTTGCACGACAAGCTCGCCGAACTCGGCGCCGGGATGATCGTAGCCACGCTGCACGAACTCGGCCCCGGTGCGCCGGCCGCGGCACCACAACCCGTCGATGGCGTCACCTATGCTCACAAGATAGAAAAAAGCGAGGCCGTGCTCGACTGGCGCAAGTCCGGCGCGGAACTTGACCGCGAGGTGCGAGCCTTCAACTCCTTTCCCGGCGCGAACGGCATGCAGGCGGGCGTGAGCGTCAAGGTCTGGCGCGCCCGTCCCCTGGAAGGCTCGGGCGCTCCGGGCGAGGTGATCGCCTGCGGCGACGACGGTGTCGTCGTCGCGTGCGGGCACGGCGCGCTGGCGCTGACCGAGTTGCAGCGCGCCGGTGGCAAGCGCCTGCGCGCGCGCGAGTTCCTGCTCGGTCACCGGCTCGAACCGGGCGCACGTTTCGACGTGCCGGCCTGATTGGGCGCCGCCCCGGAACTGCAATCGGTCTTCGCTGCTGCGAGTCCGATCGTCGCGGGCGTCGTGGCCGGGCACAGCCTCGCCGCCGATACCAAGGCGTTCGGCGAGGATCCCGCGATGCGGGGCGCGACCATGGACATGGCCTTTGGCACGCTGCGACGCTACGGCCGCGGCGATGCGCTTGTCGACGCCCTCGCGCATCGCGGCACGCCGGATCCCGGCATACGCGCGTTGCTCCTCTGCGCCCTGTACGCGATCGAGTCCTCGAGCTACGCGGGCCACGTGGCCGTCGACCAGGCGGTGCGTGCCTGTGCCTTGCTGGGCAAGCCTGCCGCGAAGGGATTCGTCAACGCGCTCCTGCGCCGGTTCCTGCGCGAACATGAATCGCTCGACCGGCTCGTGGCACAAAAGGACGCGGCCCGCTGGATGTACCCCGAGTGGTGGGTCAAAGTCGTCCGCGAGGCCTATCCGGACGAGTGGGAAAGCGTGCTCGCCGAGGGCAACCTTCACCCGCCCATGGGCCTGCGCGTGAACCGCCGTCGCGCGACGGCCGCCGAATACCTGGCTCGCCTCGAGGCCGGGGGGATGCGGGCAAACGTCGCGGGCGAGCATGCGTTGGTGCTCGAACGCCCCGTGCGCGTCGATCGGCTGCCCGGATTTTCGGACGGGGACGTCTCGGTCCAGGACCCGGGCGCGCAACAGGCCGCGCCCCTCCTCGACCTGGCTGCAGGGCAGCGCGTGCTGGACGCGTGCGCCGCCCCGGGAGGCAAGGCCTGCCACATCCTCGAGCTCGCGGAGGTGGAATTGCTTGCGCTCGATTCGGACGCTTCGCGGTGCGATCGAATCCGGCAGAACCTGGATCGGCTCGCGCTTACCGCCGAAGTGCGCGCGGCAGATTGCGCGCAGACCGACGCATGGTGGGACGGACGGCCCTTCGACCGCATCCTTGCCGATGTCCCCTGCACCGCCTCCGGCATCGTCCGGCGGCATCCCGACATCAAGTGGCTGCGCCGCGCGGCGGATCCTGCGCGCTTCGCCTCAGGCCAGGCGAGGATCCTCGAAGCCCTGTGGCGGGTGCTCGCGCGCGATGGTAAATTGCTTTATGTGACGTGCTCGGTGTTCCCCGAGGAGAATGCTGCGGTGGTGGATGCGTTCTGCGCGCGACATCCGGAAGCCCGGCGGCTCGAACTTCCGGCAGGTGCCCCGGCGCAGCTCCTGCCCGGCCCCGGCCACGACGGATTCTTTTTCGCACTCCTTCAAAAATAGCCCCGACCAGCGCGATGCGCGGCACCCTCTCGAAACTGGTGGTAGTGCTTGCCGCAACGCTTGCGATGCTTCTCGGCGCACGCGCCGCGTTCGCCGACGAGATCGAGATCCGCGACGCGCGGCTGGAACAGACCGAGGACGGCCTTGCACTTAGCGCCGACTTCGCGTTCGACTTCAATTCCAGGCTGGAGCAGGCCGTCACCAACGGCGTCCCGCTGTACTTCGTGCTCGAGTTCGAGCTGACGCAACCCCGTTGGTACTGGTTCGACGAGAAGACGGCCTCGCGCCGCCAGCAGACGCGCCTTTCCTACCACGCCCTGTCGCGGCACTTCCGGCTGTCCACCGGGCTGCTGCAGCAGAACTACGCTTCGCTTGCCGAGGCGCTGGCCGTGCTGCGGCGGGTCCGGGGCTGGCAGGTGATGGACAAGGGCGCGGCGCTCGCGGACGCCCCCTACCAGGCAGCGGTCCGCCTGCGCCTCGACCTCGCGCTGCTGCCCAAGCCCTTCCAGGTCAACGCGCTTACCAGCCGCGAGTGGCATCTGGAATCGGACTGGAAGAGGTTCACCTGGCGTCCGGCCCCGCCAGCCCCGCCGGCGCCAGCAGCGCCACCGGAGAAGCGCGATGGGGGCGAGCCAAAATGAAGACTCTCCTCATCCTCGGCGCCTCGCTCGCGGGCGTCCTGCTCTTCCTGCTGGCCACGGCCAGCGCGAACACTTCGCTCTTCGCCCAGCACTATTCCCTGCTCCTCGGCCTGAACGCGGCGCTGGCCGTTGCGTTGCTGGCGCTGGTCGGCTACCAGCTCGCCTCGCTGCGGCGGCGCCTGAAGGCCCGCGTGTTCGGTTCCCGCCTCACGCTGCGCTTCCTTGTGCTGTTCGCAGCGATCGCAGTGGTGCCCGGCGTGCTTGTCTACACCGTGTCCGTGCAATTCCTCTCCAAAAGCATCGAGTCCTGGTTCGACGTAAGCGTCGACAGCGCGCTGGAGGGCGGCATCAAGCTCGGCCAGGCCGCGATCGACCAGATGCTCGGCGAGCTCAACGTCAAGGCGCGAGCGATGGCGGTGGAACTGGCCGACCGGTCGGACAGCCAGCAGGTCGTTGCCCTCAACCGCCTGCGGCAGCAGGCCGGCGTGGAGGATGCGGTGGTGGTCGCCTCCAACGGTCGCCTGATCGCCAGCGCGAGCGACAACCTTTCCCAGCTGGTGCCCGAGCTTCCCGGTCCCGTGCAATTGCGCCATGCGCGCAGCAACCGCGGCCTGACCTCCATCGACTCGCTGCCCGGAAAGCCGCTCGGGCTGCGCGCGATCGTCCCGATCTCGGGCTCGGCCTTTTCCGAGGAGATGCGCTACCTCCAGCTGCGCCATCCCGTGCCGGAGACCCTCGCGAAGAGCGCGGAATCGGTCGAGGCGGTGTATGGCGACTACAAGAAGCTCGCGCTGTCGCGCCAGGGCCTGAAGCGCAGCTATATCGTCACGCTGACGCTCGCGCTGCTGATGGCGTTGTTCTCGGCCGTGGCGCTCGCGTTCATCCTGTCGGACCGGATGTCCGCGCCGTTGTCCGAGCTCGCGCAGGCCACCCAGGCGGTCGCGCGCGGCGACTTCTCCAAGCGCATGCCGGTGACCAGCCGCGACGAACTCGGCGTTCTGCTCGAGTCCTTCAACAGCATGACGCGCCAGCTCGGCGAGGCGCGGGAGGTGGTCGAATCGAACCGCCTCCAGCTGGAGACCGCCAAGGCGCGCCTTGAGAACATCCTCGCCAACCTCTCGGCCGGCGTGCTGGTGTTCGATCCCGAGCTGAGGCTCACGATCTCCAACCACGGCGCCGCGGCGATCCTCGGCGGCGAACTGGGCGGGCTGACCGGCAAGCCGCTCGAAGCGTGGCAGGGATTCGAGGCCTTCGCCGCGCCCGTGCGCGAGGCGTTCGGGGCGCACGGCGAGAAGGGCTGGCAGCTCGAACTGGTCCTCGCGGGCACGGGCAAGACGCTGCTTGCCCGCGGCACACCGCTGCCGTCGGGTTACGTGCTGGTATTCGACGACGTAACCCAGCTCATCCAGGCGCAGCGCGCGACGGCGTGGGCCGAGGTCGCCCGGCGCCTTGCGCACGAGATCAAGAACCCGCTCACCCCGATCCAGCTGTCGGCCGAGCGTATGGAGATGAAGCTGGCCGACAAGCTCGGTGCCGCCGACGCGGATGTGCTGAAGCGCGGCACGCAGACGATCGTGAACCAGGTGGCCGCGCTGAAGGCGATGGTCGACGACTTCCGCGACTACGCCAGGCTGCCCGCGCCTGTGTTCGCCCGGCTCGACCTGAATGCCCTTGTCACCGAGGTGCTGTCGATGTACGAAACCACGCCGATCCCGATCCGCCCGAAACTCATGCCCGGGGTCCCCGAGGTGTTCGCCGATTCCGGGCAGATCCGCCAGGTGCTGCACAACCTCGTGCAGAACGCGCAGGATGCGCTGGGCGCGGCAAAGTCCCCTGATTCGGCCATCGAGGTGCGCACCGAGCTCGCGGGCGACCGGGTGCGGCTCGTGGTCAGCGACAACGGCGGTGGCTTCCCGGAGGAGCTCATGGCGCGGATCTTCGAGCCCTACGTGACGACCAAGCCCCGGGGCACGGGCCTTGGCCTCGCCATCGTGAAGAAGATCGTCGACGAGCACCACGGCGCCATCTCCATCGAGAACCGGCCGCGCAGCGGCGCGTCGGTCACCATCGCCCTGCCGGTGCCGGACGGCGGCAACGCTTCGGCCCGGGCGGCCTGAGGATCCCATGGCGCAGATCCTTGTCGTCGACGACGAAATCGGCATCCGCGAACTCCTGTCGGAGATCCTCGCCGACGAAGGCCACCAGGTGCTGCTGGCCGAGAATGCGGGCGCCGCGCGCAGGCTGCGGCTCGCGCAGCGGCCCGACCTCGTGCTGCTCGACATCTGGATGCCCGACACCGACGGCATCACGCTGCTGAAGGAATGGGCCGCGAACGGACAGCTGACGATGCCCGTGGTCATGATGTCCGGCCACGGGACCATCGAAACCGCGGTCGAGGCCACGCGCATCGGGGCGCTCGACTACCTCGAGAAGCCCATCGCATTGCAGCGGCTCCTCGCTACGGTGAAGCGCGCGTTGCGCAACCAGGACGCGCCCCTCCCCAAGCGCCTGTCCCTTGCCGCGCTGGGCCGGTCGGCGGCGCTCTCGGACCTCAAGAAGCGCCTCGCGCAGCTGGCGCAGGTCGGTACGCCGCTGATGCTGAGAGGGGAGCGTGGCATGCAGGCCGAGATGTTCGTGCGCCACCTCCTCGCGGCGGGCGCGCCTTTCGTGACCGGTCTAGAGGCACTGAACGAGCCGCCTTCCGACGTGCTCACGCGCGCCGCGGGAGGGATCCTGTTCGTGTCTGACCTCGCGCACCTGTCGCGCAGCGAGCAGAAGAACCTCGAGTTCCTGCTGGCGCGAGTCGAGAAGCACAAGGCGCGCGTGGTGTCCTTCTCACTGGTCGAGCCGCAGCGCCTCGTTGCCGAGCACGAGTTCGACGCGGACCTCGCGATGCGCCTTTCCGAGCTCGTCGTCGCGCTGCCGGCAGTGCGCGAATTCGCCGAGGAGGTGCCCGACATCGCAGCGCTGGCGCTTGCCCAGCTGGTGGAAGGGCGCGTGTGCCCGCCCCGACGGTTCTCCACCGGCGCCCTGAACGCACTGCGCCTGCATGCCTGGCCGGGCAACCTCGCGCAGCTCGACGCCGTAGTGAAGAGCGCCGCGCTGACCGCGCTCGAAGAGGAAATCCAGCTGGCCGACGTCGAGCGCGTGCTTTCAGCGCACTCTGCCCCCTCGTCCTCCGTCGGCGACCTGCCGCTGGACCAGCCTTACCGCGAGACGCGAGACGCCTTCGAGCGGTTGTATTTCGAGTACCAGCTCGCGCGCGAGAACGGCAGCATGTCGAAGGTCGCCGAGAAGACCGGCCTGGAACGCACGCACCTCTATCGCAAGCTGAAGGCGCTCGGCCTGCCGGTGGGCCGGCGCGAGGAAAGCTGAGGCGCGCGTGGGGGCGCGCATCCCCGTACACGTCGTGACCGGCCCGCGCGGCTCCGGCAAGACAGCGTTGATCGCGCGGTTCTGTGCTGGGCGCGACGACTGGCTCGGGCTGGTGGATGCGCTCCCGGACGAACCTCCCGCCGGCCTGAGGGCCTTCTCCGCCGGTTGCCCGTGCTGCACGGGCAAGGTCGTGCTGCAGGTTTCGCTGGCGCGCGGCCTGCGCGAGAGCCGCGCCACGCGCGCCTTTGTCGAGCTGCGCGATCCGGCGCACCGGGCGACGCTGGAAAGGCTGCTCGCCGAGTTGCCGCTCAGCCTGTCGGTCGTGCCGGGCCGCCCGATCGAGTTGCCCGCCGACGCGTCGCTCCAGGCGGCCACGCTGGAGGGGTAGCGCCGAGGGCGTTGGCAGCCGGAGCGACGCTCGCTATCATTGCTGCGTCCGCGAAGAACCCCGAACCATGCTGCTCCAGTTCGTCATCCTCTACCTGATCGTGTCGGTCGGCATCGGCCTGTACGCCGCGACCAAGGTCAAGAACTCCGCCGACTTCGTGGTGGCTGGCCGCCATCTGCCGCTGCCCTTCATCGTCGCCACGGTGTTCGCCACCTGGTTCGGCTCGGAAACCGTGCTCGGCATCCCGGCCAAGTTCCTGAACGAAGGCCTGAAGGGTGTCGTCGCCGACCCGTTCGGCTCGTCGATGTGCCTGATCTTCGTCGGCCTGTTCTTCGCCCGGCCACTGTACCGCATGGGCCTGCTGACCATCGGCGACTACTACCGCGCACGCTACAACCGCGGCGTTGAGCTGGCGGCGGCGCTGTGCATCGTGATCTCCTACCTTGGCTGGGTCTCCGCCCAGGTCACCGCGCTGGGTCTCGTGTTCAACGTGCTTACCGACGGGGCGCTGGCCCCCTGGCAGGGGATGATGATCGGCGTGGCGATCGTGCTCGTCTATACGCTTGCGGGGGGCATGTTCTCGGTGGCGTTCACCGACCTCTTTCAGATGCTGATCATCGGCGTCGGCATGGTCTACATCGCGGTGGTCGTGTCGGGCATGGCGGGCGGGGCCGGCGTGGTGGTCGAGCACGCGCGGGCGGCGGGCAAGCTGGAGTTCTGGCCCGGGCTCGAGCCTCGCGACGTCATCGCGTTTGCCGCGGCCTGGATGACCATGGCCCTCGGCTCGATCCCGCAGCAGGACGTGTTCCAGCGCGTCAGCGCGGCGAAGAACGAGAAGACCGCCGCGCTCGGGTCCGTGATGGGCGGCAGCATCTACTTCTTCTTCGCGTTCGTGCCGATGTTCCTCGCGTACTCGGCGAGCCTGATCGACCCTAGGATGGTGACGGACCTGCTGGCCAAGGATTCGCAGTACATCCTGCCGCGCCTGATTCTCGACCACGCACCGTTCGCCGTGCAGGTGATGTTCTTCGGCGCCCTGCTGGCGGCCATCCTGTCGTGCTCCTCGGCCACGCTGCTCGCGCCTTCCGTGACGTTCGCCGAGAACGTGCTGCGCAATTTCTTCCCCGGCATCACGGACGACCAGTTCCTGCGCATGCTGAGGATCGTCGTGCTGGTGTTCGCGCTGGGTGTGCTGGTGTTCGCGATGACGTCCAGCTCGACCATCTACGGCATGGTCGAGAACGCCTACAAGATCACCCTGGTGGCGGCGTTCACGCCGCTCGCATTCGGCCTGTACTGGAAGCGAGCCACGACGCAGGGTGCGGCCGCGGCGATGGCGCTGGGCCTCGCGACCTGGATCACGCTGGAACTCGTCGCGCCTGATGGCTTCTTTCCGCCCCAGTTCGCGGGGTTCTTTGCTGCGATCGCCGGCATGGTGGCGGGGTCGCTGCTGCCGCAGTGGTACGGCGCGAAGCACCATGGCGGGCATGGCCACGGCCATCCGCAGCACGTCAAATCTTAGACATTATTTCATAAAGTCCCCGCCAGGGGCCGCTTACATGGCGATTTTGTACTGGAACAAGTACATTCAGGGTGTGCGAAGCACCGCCCAGGCGAACGCACCCCAGCCCAGGATGAAGGCCGTCCCGCCGACCGGTGCGACCGCGCCGAGCCAGCGTTCCCCGCTCAGGGCGAGCGCGTAGAGGCTGCCGGAGAAGAGCAGGATTCCCGCGGCCATCAGCCAGCCGGAGGTGCGCAGGGCGGCGCTGTCGGGCAGGTGGAAGCACGCGAGCCCCACCAGGATCACACCGAGCGCATGGTAGAAGTGGTACTGCACGCCGGTCTGGTACACGGCGAGCAGGTCCGGGGTCAGCCGGGCCTTCAGCCCATGTGCGCCGAATGCGCCCAGAGCCACCGCCACCAGCGCCAGCAGGCTGCCCATCGAGAGAAAGAGCTTCGCCCCGGCCGGCATCGCCGCTTCAGGCCGCCACGGCGACTTCGCCCGGCTCGTAGGCGAGGTAGGGCGACAGCCACCGCTCGGCCTCCTCCAGCGGCATGCCTTTCCTGCGTGCGTAATCCTCGACCTGGTCGCGACCGAGCTTGCCCACGGCGAAGTAGGCGGAGTCCGGATGCGAGAAGAAGAAACCCGAGACCGCCGAGGCCGGCAGCATCGCGTAGGACTCGGTCAGCGTCATGCCGGCGTTCTTCGGCGCGTCGAGCAGGCGGAACAGCGCACCCTTCTCGGTGTGGTCCGGGCAGGCCGGATAGCCGGGCGCGGGACGGACGCCACGGTATTTCTCCGCGATCATGTCCTCGTTCGTGAGCGACTCTTCCGCCGCGTATCCCCAGAATTCCTTGCGCACGCGCAGGTGCAGGTGCTCGGCGAAGGCCTCCGCGAGGCGGTCAGCCAGCACCTTCAGCATGATCGCGTTGTAGTCGTCGTTGGCGGTCTCGTATGCCGCCAGCCGCGCCTCGAATCCGCCGGTGCACACGGCGAACGCGCCGATGTGGTCGGCCACGCCCGAGCCCTTCGGCGCGATGAAGTCGGCCAGGCACTGGTTGTCCCGCCCAGTGGGCTTGTGGTTCTGCTGGCGCAGGTTGTGCCAGGTCATCAGGACCTCGCGCGAGCGCGCGTCCCTGTAGATCTCGATGTCGTCGCCGTTCACCTGAGCGGCCGGGAACAGGCCGAACACGCCGTTGGCCGAAATCCACTTCTCCTTGACGATGAGGGCGAGCATCTCCTGCGCTTCGGCGAACACTTTCCTCGCGGCTTCGCCCACGACATCGTCCTCCAGGATGCGGGGATACGGCCCCGACAGTTCCCATGCCTGGAAGAATGGCGTCCAGTCGATGTGCGGGATGAGTTTCTCGACCGGGTAGTCGCGCAGGACGTGCAATCCGGGCTGCGCCGGCACCGGCGGCACGTAGGCGCCCCAGTCGGTCTTCATGCCCAGCCTGCGTGCTTCCGCGATTGGGTGCAGCGGCCCCGGCCCCTTCTTGTCGCGATGCTGGGCGCGGATCTTTTCGTAGTCGGCGACCACGCCCGCGAGATAGCCGTCCCGCAGGTCGTTCGACAACAGGCTGGAGACGACCGACACGCTGCGCGAGGCGTCCGGGACATACACCACCGGGCCGCTGTAGTTCGGGTCGATCTTCACCGCGGTGTGGGCGCGCGAGGTCGTCGCCCCGCCGATCAGCAGCGGCACCTTGAAGCCGTCGCGCTCCATTTCCTTCGCCACGTGCGCCATTTCCTCCAGCGAAGGCGTGATCAGCCCGGACAGCCCGATGACGTCGGCCTTCTCGGCTTTCGCCACCTCGAGGATCTTCTGCGCGGGCACCATGACGCCGAGGTTCACGACGTCGTAGTTGTTGCACTGGAGCACCACCGCGACGATGTTCTTGCCGATGTCGTGCACGTCGCCCTTGACCGTGGCGATCACGATCTTGCCCTTGGCCTTGCCGGCGTTGCCGCTGCGGATCTTCTCGGCCTCGATATACGGGATCAAATGGGCCACGGCCTGCTTCATCACCCGCGCGGACTTCACCACCTGCGGCAGGAACATCTTGCCGGCGCCGAACAGGTCCCCGACGATGTTCATGCCGTCCATCAGGGGGCCCTCGATGACCTCGATCGGCTTGCCTCCGGCCGCGTCGATCTTGAGGCGGATCTCCTCGGTGTCCTCGACGATGAACTCGGTGATGCCGTTGACCAGCGCGTGGGACAGCCGCCCTTCGACCGGGCCACGCCGCCACGTGTCGTCCTTGACGTTCTCCTTCGCGCCGCCCTTCACCGTGTTGGCGATCTCGATCAGGCGCTCGGTGGCGTCGGGGCGGCGGTTGAAGACCACGTCCTCCACCCGCTCCTTCAGGTCCGGCGCGATCTCGGCGTAGACGCCGAGCTGCCCGGCGTTGACGATGCCCATCGACATGCCGGCGCCGACCGCGTGGTAGAGGAACGCGGTGTGCATGGCCTCCCTCACCGCGTCGTTGCCGCGGAACGAGAACGAGAAGTTGGACACCCCGCCGGAAATCTTGGCATGCGGCAGGTTCGCGCGGATCCACTTGGTCGCGGCGATATAGTCGATGCCGTAGTTGGCGTGCTCTTCCAGCCCCGTCGCGACCGCGAAGATGTTCGGGTCGAAGATGATGTCCTCGGGTGGGAAGCCGACCGCTTCGGTCAGCAGCTTGTAGGCCCGCGAACAGATCTCGATGCGCCGTTCGTACGTATCGGCCTGGCCCTGCTCGTCGAAGGCCATGACCACCGCCGCGGCGCCGTACTTGCGCACGAGGCGCGCCTGGCGCAGGAACTCGGCCTCGCCTTCCTTCATGCTGATCGAGTTGACGATGCCCTTGCCCTGCAGGCACTTGAGGCCCGCCTCGATCACGCTCCACTTGGAGGAGTCGATCATCACCGGCACGCGCGAGATGTCCGGTTCGGAGGAAACCAGGTTCAGGAACGTGACCATGGCTTTCTCCGAGTCGAGCATCGCCTCGTCCATGTTCACGTCGATCACCTGCGCGCCGTTCTCCACCTGCTGGCGGGCCACCGCGAGGGCGCCTGCATAGTCGCCGGCCAAAATCAGCCGCGCGAAGGCCTTCGACCCGGTCACGTTGGTGCGCTCGCCGACGTTAACGAAGAGCGAGGCTTCACCCACGTTGAAGGGTTCGAGGCCCGAAAGGCGCATGTCGTGGGGGAGATCGGGGATCGTGCGGGGGGCGACGCCTTCCATCTGCGCCGCGATCGCACGGATGAACTCGGGCGTGGTGCCGCAGCAGCCGCCCGCGATGTTCAGCCAGCCCGAGCGCGCCCACTCGCCCATCTGGCGCGCCATGTTGTCCGGCGTGTCGTCGTATTCGCCGAACGCGTTCGGCAGCCCGGCGTTCGGGTGTACCGAGGTGTAGGTCTCGGCGACGTTCGACAGTTCCTCGACGTACGGGCGCAGCTCCTTCGCGCCGAGCGCGCAGTTGAGGCCCACGGAGATCGGCTGCGCGTGACGCACCGAGTTGTAGAAGGCCTCGGTGGTCTGGCCCGACAGCGTGCGGCCGGACGCGTCGGTGATCGTGCCGGAGATCATCACCGGCAGCCGGATGCGGTTCACCTCGAAGAAGGTCTCGATCGCGAACAGCGCGGCCTTGCAGTTCAGGGTGTCGAACACCGTCTCGACCATGACGAGGTCCACGCCCCCGTCGACGAGGCCGCGCAGGGCTTCGGTGTACGCGGCCACCAGTTCGTCGAACGAAATGCCGCGATAGCCCGGGTCGTTCACGTCGGGGGAAATCGAGGTCGTCTTGGTGGTCGGGCCGAGGACGCCAGCCACGAAGCGGGGCCTCGCGGGGGTGCGGGCTTCCCATTCGGCCGCGGCGCTCTTCGCGAGCCTTGCGGCCTCGACGTTCAACTCGTAGACCAGCGACTCCATGCCGTAGTCGGCCATCGACACGGAAGTCGAGTTGAACGTGTTGGTCTCGATGATGTCCGCGCCCGCCTCGAGGTACTCGCAGTGCAGGCGCCGGATCAGCGCCGGCTGGGTCAGCACCAGAAGGTCGTTGTTGCCGCGCAGCTCGTGCGGGAAATCCCCGAAGCGCTCGCCGCGGTAGTCCGCTTCCTCGAGCCGCTCGCGCTGGATCATCGTGCCCATGGCGCCGTCGAGCACGAGGATGCGTTCGGCGAGCAGCGGCTCGATGCGGGCGGAATGCGGCGGGACGTGCACGACCATGGCTCCAGAAAACAAAAAACCCGTTCAGCTTGCGCCAGAAACGGGTTGCGGACCTGTCTCTTTAGCTGCATTTGTTTGGCCGGCGGGTCTTCGTGCCGGGCGCCCGCAAGCTGAACTTCAAATCGGCGCAGGTGACATTGTCCCTGTGACGACAGGGCGGTGTCAACCACGCACGTATAATGGCGATAGTCTCTTCGGCGTCCCGCCGCCGCCCCTTTCCTGCGGACCGTCCCGATGGCAACCACCAGTCCCGAGATCCCTGCCGCGCGCATGCCGCCGACGAGTGTCGCCTTCGCGGTCTGGGGCCTTGGCGCGGGGCTGTACCTGATCGGGTTCTTCCAGCGCGTTGCGCCTGCGGTCATCACGCGCGAACTGACCGCCGAGTTCGCGCTGAGCGCCGTGGCGCTGGGCAACCTGTCCGCGCTGTATTTCTATACCTACGTGGCGGTCCAGATCCCGACCGGCGTGATGGTCGACCATTGGGGACCTCGCCGCGTGCTGACCGCCGGCGGCCTGGTTGCGGCGGCGGGCACGCTGCTGTTCGCACTGGCGCCTGCGTACGCGCTGGTCGGCCTCGGCCGGCTGCTGGTCGGCGCGGGCGTGGGCGTGGCGTTCGTCGCCATGCTGAAACTTGCAACGCACTGGATACCTCCTTCGCGCTTTGCGCTGGTTTCCGGGCTCGCGCTCGCGTGCGGCAGTCTCGGCGGCGTCTCTGCGGGTGTGCCGCTGCGCATGGCGGTCGATGCGTTCGGCTGGCGAGGGGTGATGGTGGCCGCCGGCGCGCTGACGGCGCTTCTCGCAGTGGTGACGTGGACTTTCGTCCGCGACGATCCGCGCGCTCGCGGGTATCGGAGCTTCTCGACCGCCGCGCCCGGCGCCCGGCCGCACCATTCGATGCTCGGTGGCATCCGCGAGGTCTTCCGCTATCGCAACGTCTGGCTGAATTTCGTCGGCTGCGGCGCGATTACCGGTCCGATGCTCGCGTTCGGCGGATTGTGGGGGGTGCCTTTCCTCGCGTCCCAATACGGCCTGACCACTGCGCATGCCGCGCTGGTGACCTCGGCAATGCTGGTTGCGTGGGCCGTGGGCGGCCCGATCGCGGGCGCGCTGTCCGACCGCCTGCGCCGCAGGAAACTGCCGCTGCTGGTCGGCGGCGCGCTCGCCGCCCTGCAGTGGGCCGTGCTCATCTATATCCCCGGGCTGCCCCTTGCGCTGGTCGTCGCGCTGATGGTCGGCCTCGGCCTCGCTTCCGGGGTGGTGGTGATCGGGTTCGCGTTCTGCAAGGAATCCGCGCCCGCGGCGCTCGCGGGCACCGCCTCCGGGGTTGCGAACATGGGCAACATGCTGGGCGGCATGGCGATGCAACCGCTGATCGGCTGGCTTCTCGACCTTGCATGGGACGGGCGGATGTCGGGCGCCGTGCGGGCCTACGGCTTTGCGGACTATTCGGTCGGCTTCACGCTGATGCTGGCGTGGCTGGTCGCGGGGCTCGTGGTGCTGGCCTTCGCGCGCGAGACGCATGCGAAACAGGCGGCTTGACGCGCTCGGAACCGGCGCATCATCATGCCCCATGCCATCCGAAGACTCCGGATTCCGCTCGATCACGGGACGCTTTGCCTGCGAGGTGCAATGGGGCGACTGCGACCCGGCCGGGATCATTTTCTACCCGACGTACTTCCGCTGGTTCGACGCGGCAAGCTGGGCGTTCTTCGCTTCCGTCGGCTATGCGCCGAAGCGGCTGCGCGCCGAGGGCCGCGCCCTGCCCCTGGTCAACGCGGAATGCCGGTTCGCTCACCCCGCCGAGCAGGGCGACCGCTGCGAAGTACGCTCGAGGATCGCACGCTTCGGCGGGAAGTCTTTCGTCGTCGCCCACGAGGTGGTCCGGTCCGACGGCATGTTGATGGCCAGTGGGGCCGAGACACGCGTGTGGAGCCGCTATGCCGACGGGCCGGGCACACCCATGAAGGGCGAGGCCATTGCCGAGGACCTGAAGGCCCTCTTCCGCGAAAACTGATTCGCATTACCTGAAAGGAGTACCACCATGTCCGCGAGGGACGCCATAGAGATCGACCCGCCCTACGATACGCCGGCGTACAAGAGCACGGCGATGAGGGCCCCGAAGCAGCCGATGATCCGCGTCGCGCCGCACCCCATGGAGCTCGCCGGCCCGGCGTTCGCGCGCAGCTTCGCCAGGGAGTCCGAGGCCGACCTGACGACCTGGGGCAAGAGCGCCCCGATGGGCGAGAAGATGATCCTCGTGGGCCGCGTGCTGGACGAGGACGGCAAGCCGGTGCGCAATTCGCTGCTCGAACTCTGGCAGTGCAACGCCTCCGGGCGCTACGCGCATCCGGTCGACCAGCACGATGCGCCGCTCGACCCGAACTTCCTCGGCCAGGGCAAGGTGCTGACGGGCGACGATGGCAGCTACCGCTTCGTCACCATCAAGCCTGGCGCCTATCCGTGGAGGAACCACCCGTACGCGTGGCGCCCTGCGCACATCCACCTGTCGCTGTTCGGCAACGCCTATGCGCAGCGCATCATCACGCAGATGTTCTTCCCGGGCGACCCGCTGCTGCCGATCGACCCGATCTTCAACAGCGTGCCGGACGCCGCCGCGCGCCAGCGCATGGTGTGCGACCTGGACCTCGAGCACGGCATCGAGGAGGTCGCGCTCGGCTATCGCTTCGACATCATACTGCGCGGGGCGAAAGCCACGCCGACGGGAGTCTGACCATGGGCGCAAGGACACCATCGCAAACCATCGGCCCGTTCTTCCATGTCGGCCTCAAGTGGGAAGACGGCGAGAAGGTGCAGTTTGCCGTAAGCGGAGAGCGCATCGTGCTGACCGGCTGCGTCTATGACGGCGCCGGGACGCCCATCGCGGATGCCCTGATCGAGACCTGGCAGGCCGATCCCGCAGGCAAGGTCCCGGGTGCGGGTGCGGCGATGCGGGCCTACGGCTACAGCCGCGCGATGACCGGCAGCGACGGCCGCTACACGATCGACACGCAGATGCCGGGCGCGTGCACCGGGCCCGGCGGCGAGAAGTACGCGCCGCAGATCAACGTGACGATCTTCGCACGCGGCTTGTTGAAGGCGGTGCGAACGCGCGTGTTCCTCGCGCCGGCGGACGCCATCAAGGACGATCCCCTCGCCCGCGCAGCGGGTGCGCGGGCAGGAACGCTGGTCGCCGTGCGCGATGCAAAGGACCCGAAGGCCTGGCGCTGGGACGTGCGCCTGCAGGGCAAGGACGAGACCGCGTTCATCGAGTTCTAGCCAGTGGCTGGCAACCTGCTCGCGCGCACGCTGTCCCGTGCTTCGTTCACCGAAGCGCTGGGGGAGGAGGCGTTCGTGCGGGCCATGCTGGCTTTCGAACGAGCGCTCGCACAGAGCGAGGCCGCGGCGGGCGTCATCCCGGACGCGGCCGCCCGGGTCATCGACGCGGCCTGCGGCAGCGTCCAGCCTTCGATCCCGAAGCTTGCGGCCGACGGGAGGGTAGCCGGGTCGCTTGCCATTCCGCTGGTGAAGGCGCTGACCGAGCATGTGCGTGGCGTCGACGCCAAGGCGGCCTCGTTCGTGCACTACGGTTCCACGAGCCAGGACGTGCTCGATACGGCGCTCATGCTGTGCCTGCGGCCCTGCCTTGCCGAGGCCGACGAGGTGCTTGCACGCGCAATAGGGCACCTGGCGGATCATGCGCGAAAGAACGCATCAGCCGTCATGCTCGGCCGCACCATGATGCAACCCGCCACGCCGATTACCGCGGGCATCAAGATCGCGCGCTGGGCGACGGCGCTCCAGCGCTGCAGGGTGGCGCTTGCGGAATCGGCACAAAGGGCGCTGTGCGTGCAGTTGGGAGGGCCCGTCGGTACGCTCGATGCACTGGGTACCAAGAGGGTGGAGGTCCGGCGTGGCGTGGCCGCCCGGCTGGGCCTGGCCGATGCGCGATCCTGGCACAGCCATCGGGACACGCTGCTGGTGCTCGCCTCGTCCCTGGCCATCCTGGTCGCGACGGTGGGCAAGATCGCGGGCGACGTGGCGCTGCTGTCCCAGCCTGAAGTAGGCGAGATGCTCGAATCGGCGCCGAAGAAGGGCGTGGGCGGATCGAGCGCCATGCCCCATAAGAGGAATCCCGTCGCCTGCCTGCAGGCACTGGCGGCCGCAGCGCGTGCGCCGGGCCTGATGGCGACCCTGCTGCATGCCGCCGGCCAGGAGCACGAGCGGGCGATCGGAGGCTGGCAGGCCGAACTCGCGACGCTGCCAGAGTTGGTGGAAACGGCGGGTGCGGCGCTGGATGCGCTCGAGAGGATTGCCGGAGGCCTGGTGGTGAATCCCGCGAAGATGCGCGAGAACCTGGATGCGCTGCAGGGTCTCGTCTATTCGGAGCGGCTGTCGCGCGCGCTGATGCGCGAAATGGACCGCGCCAGCGCGATGTCGCAGGTCGACGACTGGTGTGCCGCGGCGGTGGCCGGAAACCGCAACCTGATGGAAGTCGCCTCCGCAGCGCGGCCGGACCTCCGGCTGGAAGAAGTCTTCTCCGCGGAGGCGCTGGTCGGGGAACTGGGACCCGTGCTGGAAGAGGAACTCGCCTCGCTTTAGACCCTACTCCGCGTCGGGCTGCTTCATCGGCTGGGCGAGGTCGAACGCTTCCCGCTTCATGCAGGCGTCGAACACGCGCATCGTCACCGGGTAAGGCTTGAGGTCGCATTCGTAGCGTTGTGCATTGAAGATCTGCGGCACGAGACAGCAGTCGGCGATCGTCGGCGTGTCGCCATGGCAGAAGGTCCCGGTGCCTGGAGTGCCGGTGAGGTCGGCCTCGAACTTCGCGAGGCCCTCCGCGATCCAGTGCCGGTACCAGGCATTGATGCCTGCTTCGTCCTGCCCCAGGGTCCGCTTGAGGTGCTGGAGCACCCGAAGGTTGTTCAGTGGGTGGATCTCGCAGGCGACCAGCAGCGACAGCGAACGCGCGCGGGCGCGCCCGAGCAGGTCCTCCGGGAGCAGCGGCGGCTCGGGGTATTTCTCCTCAAGGTACTCCAGGATCGCGAGCGATTGCGTCAGCAGGTGCCCGTCGTCGACGAGCGCCGGCACCAGCTTCTGCGGGTTGACCGCGCCGAAGGCGTCCTGCCGGTGGGCCCCCTTGGGCAGCGAGATCGCGCTCGACTCGAAGGTCCGGCCCTTGAGGTTGAGCGCGATCCTGACCCGGAACGCGGCCGAGCTGCGGAAGTACGTATAGAGCAGCATCCCTCGGCCGCTCAGAGGGCTGCGACGATCTTCACCTTCAGGTCGGTCAGGCCCTCGATGCGCGCCACCAGCTCGTCCCCCGGCTGCACCGGCCCGACGCCTGCGGGCGTGCCGGACAGAATGATGTCGCCCGGTTCGAGCGTGTAGTACTGCGACAGGTACTCGATCTGCTCGGGCACCGACCAGATCATGTCCGACAGGTCGGCCTTCTGGCGCTCCTTGCCGTTCACCAGGAGCGAAAGGGCTCCCTTTGTGGGGTGTCCGATCTTCGCGGCGGGGGTCAGGGCCGCGCAGGGGGCCGCCTCGTCGAAATTCTTGCCGAAGTCCCAGGGCCGGCCTTTGTCCTTGCCGAGCTGCTGCAGGTCGCGCCGGGTCATGTCGAGGCCGACGCCGTAGCCGAAGATGTGGCCGGTCGCATCCTTGGCCTGGATCCGGCGGCCGCCTTTGCCGATAGCCACCACCATTTCGGTTTCGTAGTGGTAGTTGGTCGTCTTGGCGGGGTAATGCACGTCGCCGCCACCGGACACCAGCGAGAACTCCGACTTGAGAAAGAAGAACGGCTGCTCGCGGCCGTCGCCGCCCATCTCCTTCTGGTGCTCGACGTAGTTGCGCCCGACGCAGAAGATGCGCCGTACGGGGAAGGAGTCGGCGGAACCTGCGATGGCGAGCGCCGGGGGGGTCCAGAGGGGGATTGCGTAGGCCATGATCGTCTCGTCGTCCGTAAAGTCGAAAGGGGCAAATTCTAGTCTTTTCCGGGCGGTCCCGGGCCGGCAGCGGCAGGCAGGACGGGCACGCAGAACGATCTTTGATAGACTGAAGTTCCAGCTGCCGCAGGAGGATACCTGCCGGCGGTTTTTGCCATCCGAGGAGGAGAGACCATGAAACTCAAACCAGCAGCACGCGCGGGCCTGGCCTTACTGGCGCTCGCGTGCGCGTTCCCGGCAGCCGCGCAGACGGTGAAGATCGGGCTGATCAGTTCCTACAGCGGCCCCGGCGCCGCGCAGGGCGACCAGGTCGACAAGGGCGTGAAGCTCTACATGAAGCTCCATGCCGACAAGCTTCCGCCGGGCGTCAAGGTCGAACTTATTACTCGCGACGACACCGGCGCGAACGGCGATGTCGCCAAGCGCATCGCCCAGGAGCTGATCGTGCGCGACAAGGTCCAGATCCTGACCGGGGTGGTCTGGACGCCCAACATGGCCGCCATCGCACCGCTCACAGCCGAGGCGAAGGTGCCTTTCGTCAGCGCGAACGCCTCGGGTGCCAAGGTGGTGGGAATGTCGCCCTATATGACGCGGCTTTCTTTCACGTTGTGCCAGTCGGCTTACCCGCTGGGCCAATGGGCCGCCAAGAAATACAAGAAAGCCTACTCCGCGGTCAGCGACTTTGCGCCGGGCCACGAGGCCGAAGGATGCTTCGTGCGCGGCTTCAAGGAAGGCGGCGGCGAGGTGATCGGCACGGTGCGCATCCCGTTGGCCAACCCGGACTTCGTGCCGTTCATGCAGCGCATCAAGGACGCCAAGCCCGACGTGCTGTTTGCGTTCAACCCCGCGGGCAAGCAGGCGACCGCAATGATGAAGGCCTACGGCGACCTCGGCATGGACAAGGCCAACATCAAGTACCTCGGCACCGGCGATATCACCACCGACGAGGAGCTGCAGGGCATGGGCGATGCGGCGCTGGGCGTGATTACGATGCACCACTATTCCGCGGCCGCGGACCGGCCGGCCAACAAGGCCTTTGTCGCCGCTTACAAGAAGGAATTCGGTGCCGACCTGAACCCCGGCTTCATGGTGGTGGGCGCCTGGGATGCGATGGATGCGATCTATACCGCGATCCGTGCGCAGGGCGGCAAGATCGATCCCGACAAGACGATGGAGATCCTGAAGCAGTACAAGAGCGCCAACAGCCCTCGCGGTCCCGTGTCGATCGACCCGGAGACTCGCGACGTCATCAATCCCGAGTACCTGCGTGAAGTGCGCAAAGTCGGTGGCAAGCTCGCCAACGTGGAGCTCGAGACGATCACGACCGCCATCAAGGATCCGCTGAAGGAATTCGAGAAGAAGAAGTAAGCCGCAAGGGCCCCTGCCGCCGCCGGTCGCGGCGCGGGGGCTTTTTTTTGTCCGGACCCGTTCCCCCTTCGACTCCCACAAATGGAAGCCCTCCTTTCATCCCTGGTCAGCGTAGCCTTCCATGGCGTCGCATACGGGATGATCCTGTACGTGATCTCGGTCGGGTTGTCCGTCACGATGGGGCTGATGGGGTTCACCAACCTGGCCCACGGTGTGTTCGCGATGGCCGGTGGCTACATCCTGGTCTCGGCGCTGAGCCGCTTCAACCTGCCCTTTCCGCTGGCGCTCGCCCTGTCTTTCGTGCTGGTGGCCGCGGCGAGCGTCGTCCTCGAGCGCCTGCTTTACTCGCGCCTGTACGGTGCTTCCGAGCTGGAGCAGGTGCTGTTCACCATCGGGCTCATCTTCATGTCGGTCGCCGTGGCGCGGCTGGTCTACGGCACCCTGCAACAGCCGGTGGTGCTGCCGGAGTACCTTAAAGGACAGTTCTCGCTGCTGGGGCGCGACTTCCCGGCGTACCGGGTGTTCCTGATCGTATTCAGTGCCGCGATGATCGGGGCGCTGTGGTTCGGCGTCGAGCGCACGCTGTGGGGCGCGATGGTGCGCGCAGCGGTCGACAACCGGTTCATGGCACAGGCGATAGGGATCAACACCAAGCGCCTCTTCACCATCACTTTCGCGGTGGGCAGCGGACTGGCGGGCCTCGGCGGCGCGCTCGGCGCGGACATCGTCGCCATCCAGCCCACCTACCCGTTCGAGCAGCTCGTGTACTTCCTGATCGTGGTTTCGGTCGGGGGTCTCGGCAGCCTGCGCGGGCCCTTCATCGCCGCCCTGCTGATCGGCATCACCGACACGGCATGCAAGTACTGGCTGCCGCAGTTCGGCGCGTTCTTCATCTACGCGGCGACGATCGGGATCCTGTTGTGGCGGCCCATGGGCCTCTACGGGAAGCGCGCATGAACCATCCCGTCGGCTACAACGCCAACTCCCGCCTGCGCTGGACCGAATGGCTGCCCTGGGCCGCGGCGCTTGCGGTGTTCTTCCTGCTGCCGGACTACCTGTCGCTTGGCGCGCGCGTGCTGACCTACATCCTGTTCGCACTGTCGCTGGACCTTATCCTGGGCTACGCGGGGATCATCACGCTCGGCCATGCGGCTTTCTTCGGCCTGGGCGCTTATGTCACGGGCATCCTCTCGGCCAAGCTCGGGGTCACCGACCCGCTGATCCAGATGGCGTGCAGCGCGTCAGCCGCGGCGCTACTGGGCGTGGCTACCGGCGCGCTGGTACTGCGCACGCACGGCCTGACGCAACTGATGCTGACGCTCGCGGTGGCGGCGGTGTGCCTCGAAATCGCGAACAAGGCCACGCCGGTCACCGGTGGCGCGGACGGGTTGTCGGGCGTGACCATCGCGCCGATCCTCGGCCTGTTCAAGTTCGACCTCTACGGGAAGACGGCCTACCTGTACTGCCTCGCGCTGGTATTCGCCGGGTGGTGGGTGATACGCCGGCTGATCTACTCGCCCTTCGGCGCGGCGCTGACCGGGATTCGCGAAAACAACGTGCGCATGCACGCGGTAGGGGCGCCGGTCTACAAGCGCCTGCTCGCCGTGTACACGCTCTCGGCCGCGATCGCGGGGATCGCCGGGGCGCTGCTTGCGCAGACCAACCAGTTCGTGGGCCTGAACGTGCTGGGGTTCGAGCCCTCCGGGGAATTGCTGGTAATGCTGATCCTGGGTGGCGTGGGGCGCCTGTATGGGGCGTTCGTCGGGCCGCTGGTGTTCCTCATCGCGCAGGACTACCTGGCGCGGCAGTTCCCGGAGTACTGGTACTTCGGCATCGGGCTGATGCTGGTGATCGTCGTGCTGTTCGCCCGTGGTGGCATCCTTGGCATCTCGGATGCGGTCCTCGCCCGCCTGCGGAGGACACAGTGACGGAATCGATGGCTACCGTGCTCGAGACGCGCAGCCTGTGCAAGAGCTTCGGCGCGCTCACCGTCGCCGACCGGATCGACTTCCGCCTCGAAGCGGGCGCGCGGCATGCGCTGATCGGGCCCAACGGCGCGGGGAAGACGACGTTCGTGAACCTCCTCACCGGCCTCATCGCGCCTTCCTCTGGCCGGGTGCTGCTGGCCGGCGATGACGTCACCGGACTCGCGCAGGCGGGCCGGGTGAAGCGCGGCCTCGGGCGGACCTTCCAGATCAACACGCTCTTCCGCGACATGACCGTGCTCGACAACGTCGCCCTGGGCGTGGCCGAGCGGCATGGGGTCGGGGGGCGCTTCTGGCGGCCGGCCAGCGCGCAGCAGGCGGTTCGCGAAGAGGCGATGGCGCTGCTCGCCGGGCTCGGCATTGCCGATGACGCGGCCCGCAGGGTGCTCGACCTGCCGTATGGCAAGCAGCGGCTGGTGGAAATCGCGATCGCCCTCGGCCTGCGTCCCAAGGTCCTCCTGCTCGATGAACCCGCGGCCGGCGTTCCCTCGATGGAATCGGAACGCATCCTCGAAGCCCTGGACGCCCTGCCCAAGGACATTGCCATCCTGATCATCGAACATGACATGGACCTGGTGTTCCGGTTCGCGCAGCGGATCACGGTTCTGGTGCAGGGCGAGGTGCTGTGCGAGGGCACGCCCCAGGAGATCGCTGCGGACGCCCGCGTGCACCAGGTCTATCTCGGGGAGCGCCATGCCTGAGGCGCTCAAGCTCGAAGGCCTGCGGGCCGGGTACGGCGAGACGGTCGTACTCGAGGACGTCGGCTTTTCCCTCGCCGAACGGGGATCGCTGGCCGTGCTGGGCCGCAACGGCGTGGGCAAGACGACCATGCTCGCGACGATCATGGGCCTTACGACGTTCCACGCCGGACGGGTCGAATTCCGCGGACGTGCGATCGAGCGGCTCCCGGTTCACGAGCGCTCGCGCCTCGGCATTGGCTACGTCCCGCAAACCCGGGACATCTTCCCGTCGCTCTCCGTCGAGGAGAACCTCATGGTGGCGGGGCGCCCCGGCCGCTGGTCGGTGGAGCGGGTCTACGAACTGTTCCCGCGCCTTTCCGAGCGCCGCACGCACATGGGTAACCAGATCTCCGGCGGGGAGCAGCAGATGCTGTCGATGGGGCGCGCGCTGATGGGCGACCCGTCGCTGCTGCTGCTCGACGAGCCGCTCGAGGGCCTCGCCCCGATCATCGTCGACACGCTGCTTGCCGCGATCGAAAGGCTGGCGCGCGAGGAGGCGTTGACCGTCGTGCTGGTCGAGCAGTCGGCGAAGCTGGCGCTGGAGGTGACCGGGCAGGCGCTGGTCCTCAATCGCGGCCGCATCGCCTACAGCGGGCCGAGTGCGGACCTGCTGGCCGACCCGGAGCGGCTGGGCAGCCTGGTGCTCGCCAGCTGAAGCCGGAAAAAAGAAAGGGCGCCCGGAGGCGCCCTGAAGACTAGGAGGAGGACCTAGGTAAGGCATTCGGGTGCGCTGCCCGTTGCGAGCCGCGCACCCCGTTCGTTACATCCGGTAAGCGCCTTCGCCATGCGACGAGACGTCCAGGCCTTCGCGCTCTTCCTCTTCGGTCACGCGCAGCCCGATCGTCAGGTCGACCAGCTTGTAGGCGATCAGCGAGACCACCGCCGACCAGATGATCGTGGTGAGGACGCCGGTTCCCTGGATCACCAGCTGGCCGCCTATGTCGTAGCCTTCGGCGGTCTTGTTGGCGACGTAGTCGTAGATTCCGGAGCCGCCGAGCGAGGGCGCAGCGAAGATGCCGGTCAGCAGGGCGCCGACGATGCCGCCGATGCCGTGCACGCCGAACACGTCGAGCGAGTCGTCCGCGCCGAGCAGGCGCTTCAGGCCGTTCACGCCCCAGAAACAGAGCGCGCCGCCCACGAGGCCGATCACCAGGGCACCCATCACGCCGACGAAGCCGCACGCCGGGGTGATGGCGACAAGGCCCGCCACCGCGCCGGAAGCGGCGCCCAGCGCACTGGCCTTGCCGCGGGCGATCGATTCGATCAGCAGCCAGGCCAGCGTTGCAGCCGCCGTCGCCACGATGGTGTTCATGAAGGCCATGCCCGCGACGCCGGTGGCTTCGAGGTTGGAGCCGGCGTTGAAGCCGAACCAGCCCACCCACAGCAGGCACGCGCCGATCATCGTGAGCGGCAGGTTGTGCGGTGCCATCGACTCCTTGCCGTAGCCGACGCGCTTGCCGACCACGTAGGCGCCGACGATGCCCGCGACACCCGCGTTGATGTGAACCACCGTGCCGCCCGCGAAGTCGAGGGCGCCCTTGGCCCACAGCCAGCCGGCCGCGGCGGTCACCGTCTCCAGTGTCTTGGCGTCGGTGATCGCGTCGGGGCCGTCCCAGTACCACACCATGTGCGCGATCGGCAGGTACGAGAAGGTGAACCACAGCGCGCAGAACAGCAGTACCGCGGAGAACTTCACGCGCTCGGCGAAGGCGCCGACGATCAGCCCGCAGGTGATGGCCGCGAAGGTCAGCTGGAAGGCGGCGAAGACGATCTCCGGGATCACTACGCCCTTGGAGAACGTCGCGCCTACCGCGTCCGCGTTCACGCCTGACAGGAACATCTTCGAGAACCCGCCGAAGTAGGCGTTACCCCCGGTGAATGCGACGGAGTAGCCGTAGATCACCCACAGCACGGCAATCATGCAGAACACCACGAACACCTGCATCAGCACAGAGAGGGTGTTCTTCGAGCGCACCATCCCGCCGTAGAACAGCGCGAGGCCCGGGATCGTCATGAGGATCACGAGCATGGTGGCCGCCATCATCCAGGCGGTGTCGCCCTTGTCGACCTTTGGCTTGGGCGCTTCGGCAGGCTTTGCGTCGGCGGCGGGAGCCGCCGCGGGTGCGGCCGGTGCCGCAGCAGGCTTGGCCGCCTCGGCGGGCGCGGCTGCCGCAGGCTTGGCGTCGGCTGCGGGCGCGGCCGGCTTGTCTTGCGCGAAGGCGTTGCCGCCGACCGCAAGCGCCGCCGCAAGCGCGATGTAAGCAAACAGTTTTTTCATTTCCATCTCCCTATAGCGCGTCCGCATCGGTTTCACCGGTGCGGATGCGAATGACCTTCTCGAGATCGAAGACGAAGATCTTGCCGTCGCCGATCTTGCCGGTGTTGGCCGACTTCTCGATGGCCTCGATCACCTGCTCGAGCATCTCGGACTTGATCGCCACCTCGATCTTCACTTTCGGCAGGAAATCCACCACGTACTCGGCGCCGCGATACAACTCCGTGTGCCCTTTCTGCCGCCCGAAGCCCTTGACCTCGGTGACGGTGATCCCCTGTACGCCGATCGCCGAAAGCGCTTCGCGCACTTCGTCGAGCTTGAACGGCTTGATGATTGCAGTTACCTGTTTCATGTTTTCCCCTTGGGTACGGCCGGGCGATCCGCCCGGCCGCTAATTGCCGGGATCAGAATGTCTTGCTGACCGAGAGAACGACCACGCTCTTGCTTGCGTCTTTGAACTTCGTGCCCGCAGGCACGGCCACCGTGCCGCCGGGGATCGAGTTCCCGAAGCAGTAGTAGCCGGGGTTCGCCGGGTTGCAGCTGCCCTTGGCGTTCGTGTCCTGGTAGGCCGCGCCGAACACCCAGCCGCCGATGTCCTTGGTCACGCCGAGCTTCCAGTCGGTGTAGTTCGCGTTGGTCAAATCCGTGCCCGTGCTCCAGCCCTTGAGGCGGAACGAACCCACGTGGCCCACGAGGCCCCAGCCGCCGCCCAGGTCATAGGTGGCCGACAGGTCGAGGTAATTGGAACCCTTGGTACCGGGCTGCGAGAAGTAGTCGCCGACCGAGTAGAAGTACTTGGCCGAGAGCCACTTCCACGACCCGCCGATGTAGATCTCTTTGTTGTCGATGGTGCCGTTGTGGATCTTGGTCGCGTCCTTCGGGTTCACGAGCGTCGTGCCCGCGGCGGCGTTGGCGTTGGTCCCGGGGTAGTAGTAGTAGATGTAGCCGAGGTCGAGGCCGAAATCACCCCAGGATTTCTTCCACCCGCCGTAGAAGTCCATCTCGAGGTTGCCCGAGGCGAAGCCGGCGCCGGAACTGACGTTGGAGTTCCAGTTGCCGAGGTATAGGCCGCTGGAGTGGGAGTAATCGACGCCGCCCTGGAAAGCCGGCTTGGCGAAGGTCTGCGAAATCCCGCGGAATCGGTACTCGCTGAACAGGCCAGCGTTCCCGGCGATAGTGTGGTCGGAGGGCGGCGCGGCGGCGGGCGCGGCCGTTTGGGCCGAAACCATGGCCGGAGTGCCGAAGGCGGCCGCCAGAGATAGAGCGATCAGTGTCTTGCGCATGACGAGGTTCTCCCAGTTGGAAAGGATGCGTGTCATATTTAGCACCTCCCGTGCCAGAAAATAAGATTATAAATTTCAGTTAATTACATTGAAGTTGAGAATTGGGCCCACTGCATATGCACCAAAGTAATGCGCTACCCACCGCTGATGTTTATGCATGGTGCATGGGCCTGTGTGCATCAGTGGGGCCGGGGAGTCGAAAAAGCTGCGTGCTACACTCGACCGCTCTCCCTGCCTGACCCTCCAAAACCTTTGAACGATCCCCGCCTCCTCGACGAGATCGGCGCAAAACTGTCCGAAATCCTGGCCACGTCCCCGGCGCGGGACGTCGAGAAGAACGCGCGTGCGTTGCTGTCGGCGTTTTTCGAGCGCTTCGACCTGGTGACCCGCGAGGACTTCGAAGTGCAGAAGCGGGTCCTCGAACGTGCGCAGGCGCGCATCGCCGAACTCGAGAAGAAGCTCTCGGGCACGCCGCCGGGTCTCTAGGGGTACATCCGGCCCGCGCGTGTAAACGACGCGCCCTCCTCCCCGTTGATCGTGGACAGGGCGCGATCCGCGCCGGGAGGGTACATGTCGCTAGCCGTAGTCCGGAGCCGCGCGCTGGTCGGGATCCGCGCGCCTGAAGTGACGGTGGAAGTCCACTTGGGCCCGGGTTTGCCCATGTTCGCCATCGTTGGGCTTCCCGATGCCGAAGTGCGCGAGGCGAAGGACCGCGTCCGCGCGGCGCTCAACCAGGCGAGGTTCGAGTTTCCGGCGCGGCGCATCACCGTGAACCTTGCCCCGGCCGATTTGCCGAAGGACTCGAGCCGCCTCGACCTGCCGATCGCACTTGGCATCCTCGCTGCCAGCGGCCAGATACCGTCCAAGCCCATGGAGGGCCTCGAATTCGCGGGAGAGTTGTCGCTGACGGGTGAATTGCGCCCGGTACGCGGCGCACTGGCGATGGCGCTCGCATCGCGTGGGCGGGGATTCGTCCTGCCCTTCCAGAACGCCGCCGAAGCAGGGCTGTCCGGGTCGGACGCGATCTATCCGGCCAGGTCCTTGCTCGAGGTCTGTGCACACTTGCGCGGGGAGGGAGCGCTTGCGCGGTATGCGGCCGAAACGGCCACGCACAGCGTGACCTATCCCGACCTCGCCGAAGTCAGGGGACAGGCGCACGCCAAGCGGGCGCTCGAAGTCGCGGCGGCGGGCGGGCACAGCTTCCTGATGATCGGCCCTCCCGGGGCGGGAAAGTCGATGCTCGCTGCGAGATTTCCAGGCTTGCTGCCGGCGCTGGACGAGGACGAGGCGCTCGAAGTCGCGGCCATCCATTCCGCGGCCGGCCGGTTCGAGCCGTCGCAGTGGGGCCGCCGCCCGTACCGGTCGCCGCACCACACCGCATCGGCGGTTGCGCTCGTCGGCGGTGGTGGCAATCCTCGCCCCGGCGAGATCTCACTTGCTCACAACGGTGTGCTGTTCCTCGACGAATTGCCCGAGTATCCGCGCAGCGTGCTCGAGACCTTGCGCGAGCCCCTTGAGACCGGGCACGTCTCGATCTCGCGCGCGGCCCGCCAAGCGCGCTTCCCGGCGCGGTTTCAGCTGGTGGCGGCGATGAACCCCTGCCCATGCGGTTACCTCGGCCACTCGTCCGGGAAGTGCAAGTGCACGCCGGACATCGTCGCGCGCTACCGGGGGCGCCTGTCCGGACCGCTTGCGGATCGCATCGACCTCAAGATCGAAGTCCCGGCGCTGCCGGTGGAGGAGTTCGCGGCGGCAGCTGCCACGACCGAGACCAGCGATGCGGTTCGCTTGCGCGTCGAGACCGCGCGTGAACGCCAACGGGCCCGGCAGGGGCGCACGAATGCGTTGTTGGGCGTGCGCGATACCGAAGCGCACTGCGTTCCCTGCGCGAAGGGCGAGGCCCTGCTGCGCCAGGCGATCACGCGGCTGTCGCTTTCCGCGCGCGCGTATCACCGGATACTTCGCGTCGCGCGCACGATCGCCGACCTGGCGCACAGCGAAGGCATTTCGACCAGCCATCTTGCGGAGGCCATACAGTATCGCCGCCTCGACGCGGCATTTTGACGCGCTTGCTATAGTCCGCGCTTCATATGGCTACCTACGCAATAGGCGACGTGCAGGGTTGCATGGGCGAACTGGAGTCCCTGCTGGCGGCTTGCGCGTTCGATCCGGCGGGCGATCGCCTGTGGTTCGTCGGCGACCTCGTGAACCGCGGCCCGGCCTCACTCGAGGTGCTGCGCTTCGTGAAGGACCTGGGCGAACGGGCGACCGTCGTGCTCGGCAACCACGACCTCCACTTGCTCTGCCTGGCGGAGGGCTTCGCGAAATCGCGTCCCGACGATACGCTGGAGGCGGTGCTCTCCGCGCCGGACCGCGCCGAGTTGCTCGACTGGCTGCGCATGCGCCCCATGCTGCACGCCGAAGGCGGATGGGTGCTCGTCCATGCGGGATTGCTTCCCCAATGGGATGTCCAACGGTCGCTTGAGCTCGCGGCCGAAGTGGAGGGCGCGCTGCGCGGAACAGGATACCGCGCGTTCCTTTCGGGCCTGTACGGCAGCCGGCCCGCCGCCTGGGACGATGCGCTCTCGGGCGCCGATCGCACGCGCGTGATCGTCAACGCCATGACCCGGATGCGCTTCTGCAGCGATGCGGGGGTCATGGAGTTCCGCGCCAAGGGCGGCCTCGATGCGTCGCCCGCAGGCTATCGCCCGTGGTTCGAAGCGCCGGGCCGGAA
Organism: Burkholderiales bacterium; assembly: GCA_965279075.1. Classification (GTDB taxonomy): domain Bacteria; phylum Pseudomonadota; class Gammaproteobacteria; order Burkholderiales; family SG8-39; genus SZAS-79. The sequence continues at coordinate 303,096 of CBDIHI010000009.1, forward strand.
GAGTGCGGCAGCCACGGTGGTGTGCGGCCACTGGTCCGCACTGGGACTGCGCATCCTGCCGCACCTGATGGCACTGGACACCGGGTGCGTGTGGGGCGGCGCGCTCAGCGCGGTGCGCCTTGAGGACCGGCAGCTTTTCCAGGTCCGGTGCCGGGGCTATCAAAGTCCAATCGGTGAATGATGGTCGCCCGCGGCAAGTCTTTGCCGCTTATGGAAAGTAGCCGAACTCGCGCTTGAATCGATCCATGATCGCGCCTGCCTCGAACGCGTGGTTCTGGGCACCGCGGTGCTCGATCTTGATCGAGCCCATCAGGGCGCCCAGCCGGCCGGTGCTCGGCCAGTCCCAGCCCCTGGCGATGCCGTACAGCAGCCCGGCCCGGTACGCGTCGCCGCAGCCCGTCGGGTCGAGCAGCTCGGCAGCCTGCACGACGGGAACCTCGTGCGTCTTGCCACCGGCATAGATGAGCGAACCCTTCGCGCCCAGGGTGAGGACCAACGCCTTCACGTTGCGCGAGATCTCTTCCATGCTCCGGCCGCTTTTCTCTTCGAGCATCTTGCCTTCGTAATCGTTGACGGCCACGTAATCCGCCAGGTCCACGAACTCTTCAAGCTCGGTGCCCGAGAACATGGGCAGGCCCTGTCCCGGGTCGAACACGAAGGGTATGCCGGCGGAAGCGCATTCGCGCGCGTGCTGCAACATGCCATCCTTGCCGTCCGGGGCGATGATCGCGAGCTTCGCGCCCAGGCTCGCGTCGATTCGGTTCTGGTGCGAGAAGTTCATCGCACCCGGATGGAAGGCAATGATCTGGTTGTTGTCGAGGTCGGTGGTGATGAACGCCTGCGCGGTGAACTGGCCGTCGATTCTCCTAAGGTGCGCCGCGGAGATCCCCTGCCCGGCGAGTCGTTTCAGGTAGGGCTCGATGTCCTCGCCTACGGTCGCCATCACCATGGGGTCGCCGCCGAGCAGCTTCAGGTTGTAGCCGATGTTCGCCGCGCATCCGCCGTACTCGCGGCGCATTTCCGGCGTGAGGAAGCAGACGTTGAGGATATGCAGCTGGTCGGCCAGCAGGTGGTTCTTGAATCGGTCGGGAAACACCATGATGGTGTCGTAGGCGATCGATCCGGTGATCAGTGTGCGCAAGGGTGTGCTTTCAGGTTGTTAACGGGCTATTTGGCGGCGCGGGGATCCTGGCAGCGCGCAGGATAGCTCAATTGCCAGAAGGCGGAAGCCGGCGCCGCGGGGCAGGGGTAGAACAGGAACAACTGGTAGCCCGTCGCGGTGAGCCCGCCGGTTTCAAGGTGGATCCGCACGGCCTCTTCGGCCCCGCCACCGAGGCCCGAGGCCAGCGCCGCGCGCTTTTCCTGCAGGTAGTCGGCCGGCAGCAGCACGCGGCGGATCACCGGCTGGTCGCCCTGGTCCGTGAGCGTGAGTTCGAGCGAAGGGTACTCTTGCGCGAATGGGGCGCGATTGCGCAGCAAGGCGTTCAGTACGATCGCGCCCTGGCGTTGCGGGTCGGCCTGCAGGTCTGACGACTCGATGCTCATGAGGTCGGCCCGCCTCGGTAGCCGGACCTCGCAGCCGAGCATGCCGCAGGCCGATTCGATATGCCGCCGTGCCGGAGGCCAGAGGACGGAGATCTCCGCCCTGAAAGCGAGGGCGGCCTGTACGGTCAGCGTGGTCGCCATCGCCAGGGCAAGCACCGCCCAGGCGACGGGATGGGTGCTTCGTTTCCTGGGCGGGGAGAGGAATTCCGGAACAGCCGCATTGATATCCTGCCGCTGCCCTGCGCTTGCGGTCTCGTCCGCTGTCTCGACCGCAGCTGGCATGGGCCCGTCGTCGTCGTCGACGGCCGGCACGGGCATGTCGGGCACGGCTCCGGATTGCGCCTCAGTGGTTTCGTCTGCAGGGACATGCCCATCGGTCCCGGTGGCCGGATTACCTTCGAACAGGGTCATCTGCGGCGAGGGTTCGGCAGGCAAAGCCGCGACAGCCTCTTCCGTCAGAAGGTTGGCCACGCCGTCGAAAACCCCTGCACATTTCCCGCAACGCACCCGGCCGGCGCGCGACGCCAGTTGCGCCGGCAAGACGCGGAAAGTCGTCGAGCAGGAAGGGCAACGCGTGACGAGGCTCAACGACGTTCCCCGGTGACCAGCACCCACCCGTCCTCGCGGTCGTACACCTTCAACGCGAAGTGCGCCGAGTATGCCTCGATCACCTGCTCCGCCTGCGCTTCCAGGATCCCAGACAGGGCCAGCTTGCGGGCGCACCTCTTCGTGATCAGCGGGGCGAGCACGATGAGTGGGTTGGCGAGGATATTGGCCACGACGACCTCGGCAGTCTGGTCAGGGCTCGCGTCCGGGGTGAAGAACCGGATCGTGACACCGTTCTTTACCGCATTGCCGTTGGCCGCGAGGATCGCCTGCGGGTCGATGTCGACGCCGACGACGTCCCGCGCGCCCAGCCGGGCGGCGACGATGGCCAATATACCGGAACCGCACCCGTAATCCAGCACGGTTTCCCCGCCCCGAAGCGTCGCGGCCAGCCAGCGCAGCATCAGCATCGTGGTCGCGTGGCTGCCGGTCCCGAACGCGAGGCCTGGATCGATGGCGATGTTGGTGGCGCCGGGCTCCGGCGGTTGGCACCAGCTCGGCACGATCCAGAGCTTGTCGGCCACGTGGATCGGTTCGAACTGGGCCTGGGTGCTGCGCACCCAGTCCTCGTCTTCCACGCGCACCACCGAGAAGCCCGGGACTGCGAGGCCGCAGGATGCGGCTGCTTCGGAGACGATGGCCGCAGGGTCGGCGTCGGTCGCGACCAGCGCGGTCAGCAGGTTGCGGGGCCAGGCGCGGGGCGGTGCCTCGCCGGGTTCGGCGAACTGGGCCGACTCGCCGGAGGTGCCGGCGTCCGCATCGTCGCAACTCACCGACAACGCGCCGGCTTCGATGAGTGCGTCCGCGAGCGCGTCCGCGGTGTGGGCGTCGGCATGCAGCCTGATCGAGAGCCATGCCATGTGCCGACGCGTTACTTCACGACCTTTTTCTTTTCCTGAGCGAGCTTTTGCTCGAGGTAATGGATGGACGCGCCGCCCTTGATGAACCCCTTGTCGTTCAGCAGGTCCTGGTGCAGTGGGATGTTCGTCTGGATGCCTTCGACCACCATCTCGGACAGCGCTATGCGCATACGGCGGATTGCCTGGTCGCGGGTTGCGCCATAGGAAATAACCTTGCCGACCATCGAGTCGTAGTTGGGGGGCACCGTGTAGCCCTGGTAGACGTGCGAGTCGACCCGGATCCCGGGGCCACCGGGAGGGTGGTACGAAGTGATCCTGCCCGGTGAAGGGGTGAACTTGTACGGGTCCTCGGCGTTGATCCGGCATTCCAGGGCATGGCCGCGGAATTGGATGTCACGCTGGCGGAATGGCAGCTTTTCGCCCGCTGCGATGCGGATCTGGGCCTGCACGATGTCGATGCCGGTGATCATTTCCGTGACCGGGTGCTCTACCTGCACGCGGGTGTTCATCTCGATGAAGAAGAATTCGCCGTTCTCGTAGAGGAACTCGAAGGTCCCCGCTCCGCGGTAGCCGATCTTCCTGCAGGCTTCGACGCACCGTTCGCCCACCCTGTCGCGGATTCGGGTCGAAAGGTCGGGCGCGGGGGCTTCCTCGATGACCTTCTGGTGGCGGCGCTGCATGGAGCAGTCGCGCTCGCCGAGGAACACGGCGTTCTTGTGCTCGTCGGCGAGGATCTGGATTTCGATATGCCGCGGGTTCTCCAGGAATTTCTCCATGTACACCATGGGGTTCGAGAACGCCGCCTGCGCTTCCTGGCGCGTGAGACTCACCGCGTTGAGCAGCGCGGCCTCGGTGTGCACTACGCGCATGCCGCGCCCGCCACCGCCGCCGGAGGCCTTGATGATCACCGGGTAGCCGACCTTGCGCGCAATCTTGACGATGTCCGCCGGCGTGTCGGGCAGCGCGCCCTCTGAGCCCGGGACGCACGGCACGCCGGCCTTGATCATCGCCGCCTTGGCGCTGACCTTGTCGCCCATCAGGCGGATGTTCTCGGGGTACGGGCCGATGAAAACGAACCCTGACTTCTCCACTTTGTCGGCGAAATCCGCGTTTTCGGAGAGGAAACCGTAGCCGGGGTGGATGGCCTCGGCATCGGTCACCTCGGCCGCACTGATGATCGCCGGGATGTTGAGGTAGCTCTGGGTGGCCGGGGCCGGGCCGATGCACACCGACTCGTCGGCGAGCTTTACGTACTTGGCTTCGGTGTCGGCCTCGGAGTGCACGACCACCGTCCGGATACCGAGTTCGCGGCAGGCGCGCTGGATGCGCAGCGCAATCTCGCCGCGGTTGGCGATGAGGATCTTCCCGAACATGGGCGTCAGCCGATGATGAAGAGGGGCTGCCCGTACTCGACCGGCTGGCCGTTCTCGACCAGGATCGCCTTGACCGTGCCCGACTTGTCGCACTCGATCTCGTTCATCAGCTTCATCGCCTCGATGATGCAGATGGTCTGGCCTTCCTTGACGACCTGCCCGACCTCGACGAAGGGTTTTGCGTCCGGAGAGGGGGTCCGGTAGAACGTGCCGACCATCGGCGACTTCACCGGGTGGCCCTCCTGGGGGGCTTCGGAGGGTTCAGGAGCAGGCGCGCCGGCCGCCGCGGCGACGGGAGCTGCGGCGACTGGATGCGGCGCCGCGGCAGGCGGCGCAGCGGCAGCTGCAGCGGGCGTAGCCCCACTCTTTACGATCCGGACCTTTTCCTCGCCCTCGGTGATCTCGAGTTCGGCGATGCCGGACTCCTCGACGAGGTCGATCAGTTTCTTGAGCTTTCTCAGATCCATGGCGATTACTCCTGGCCGCGCAGCAGTACATAGGCCAGTGCGAGGTCGTACCCCCGGCTGCCCAGCCCGCAAATGGTTCCGACGGCGATGTCGGAGACGAACGAGCGGTGCCGGAAGTCCTCCCGGGCATGCACGTTGGAAAGATGTACTTCGATGAAGGGGATCTTCACCCCCGCCAATGCATCGCGGATCGCCACGCTGGTGTGCGTGTAGGCAGCCGGATTGATGACGATGAAGCCGACGCCTTCGCGCCCGGCCTGCTGGATGCGGTCGACGAGCTCGCCCTCATGGTTGCTTTGGAAGCATTGGATATCGGCGCCGGCGCTTTGCCCGGCATCGACGAGGCGACGGTTGATGTCCTCCAAGGACTCCTGTCCATAGATTTCCGGTTCCCGGGTGCCGAGCAGGTTCAGGTTGGGGCCGTGCAGGACCAGGACCGGGTCGACTTTGGTTGAAGCAGGTTTTTTCAATATTTTCCCCGAATATGGCTGCATTTTACCGTATTTTGACGGCAAGCCTTTTACGGCCGGGTTGGCGCGAAGGACTCAGGCCGCCAGCATCGGGCGGAGCTGGTCTTCCATTGTTTGCTGGGTGACTGCGCCGAGGTTACGATGCGCGATCGATCCCTTGCGGTCCAGTACCATCGTGAAGGGCAGGCCGCCACTGGGGTTCCCCAGCTTCCGCATTAGCTCCAGCCCCCCCGCATCAGCGAGCAATAGAGGGTAGCTGATTCGCACGTTACGTGCAAATTCCGTAACTTTGGCGACCTGATCGATGGCGATGCCTACAAATTCAACCCCAGAATGAAGCAGCTTTTCCCTCACGCGGACCAGGGCGGGGATTTCTTCGCGGCATGGAGGGCACCAGGTCGCCCAGAAGTTTACGACCAGGACGCGCCCGTCCCATTCGCTGACTTTGCGTGGCTTTCCGGCGAGGTCGGTCAGCGTGGCCGAACGCAAGGCCTCCGCGGCGCCGGGAGTATCAGCAAGCCGTGGACCGAGCAGCACGCCGGCGGCCGCAGCGGCGGCGCCGACCCCCAGCATCGTCAGCACTTCACGCCGGTCAGCCATGGGCGGCCTGCAGCATCGCACTGACTTCCGGGATCCCTGCACGATCGATGACTTTGCCCGCCTGCGTGGTCTTCAGCGTGATTCGCTCGTCGCGCGAATCGAACAACGAGAGCTTCACCGGCACGCCCTCCCATTCGAGCTCCAGTACCGTCACCGCGCGCGCGCGGTCCCCAGAGTAGCGGCGCGCCTCTGTCGATTCGAAGGGGATGTTCCGGTTCAGCAGGAAAATTTCCACGTCCTTGCCGCTGTCGGGAAACACCTGAAGCTCGATGTCCGAGTAGGGGCCGGCGATACCTTTCAGCACGGGCCCCGTCAGGTAAGGCGTGAATTCCTCGAGTTCGCGCATCGCCGACAAGGCAATCCGACGCAATTCGCGGATCCGGTCCGGGTGCTCATCCGCCTGGTAGAGCTCAAGGTAGGCCCGCAGCTCAGCTTCGATTTCATCGTTGCCAGGCAGCCCCTGCTTGTCCGTCGCGCCGAGCTGCCGTGCGGCCTTGCGCTTGGCGAGCGCAAAATTATCGGTCCCGCCCTCGGCCATGATGCGGGCTGCCGCTGCCGCGATTGCGGCGCGCATCCCGTTCTGCCTGGGGCGGTTGCGAGTCATGAGCTGGGGTGGTCCGAACCAACCGGCAAATGATACCCCCAGTCCGGAAATGGCGTGATATCGACTACAATCAACGCTCTTTCGCTGCATGTTTTCTGCGGATGGCTGCGCAACACCTGCATATTCTCGGCATTTGCGGCACTTTCATGGGGGGCGTGGCTGCGCTCGCCAAGTCCGCCGGCTATCGGGTGACCGGTTGCGACGCCAATGTCTATCCGCCGATGAGCGACCAGCTGCGCTCGCTCGGCATCGACCTTATCGAAGGGTTTTCGGCCGACCAGCGTTCGCTTCGGCCCGACGTCTGGGTTGTGGGCAATGTCGTGACCCGCGGCAACCCCCTTATGGAGGCGATCCTGGACCATGGCGACACTTATGCGTCCGGGCCGCAGTGGTTGTCGGAACATATATTGAAGGGTAAGTGGGTACTTGCAGTCGCCGGCACCCATGGCAAGACAACAACTTCGGCCATGCTGGCCTGGATCCTGGAGCACGCGGGGGCCAACCCGGGATTCCTGATCGGGGGTGTGCCGCGAAATTTCCCGGTCTCGGCCCGCCTGACCGGGTCGCCCTCATTCGTGATCGAAGCGGACGAGTACGACACGGCATTTTTCGACAAGCGATCAAAGTTCGTCCATTATCGCCCCAGGACCGCGATCCTCAATAACCTCGAATTCGATCATGCGGACATCTTTCCGCAATTAGCTGATATTGAGCGTCAATTCCATCATTTGGTACGCATCGTGCCGGCATCGGGGCGATTGGTGGTGAACGGCAAGGATGCAGCCTTGGGGCGCGTCCTCAAGAAGGGCGCATGGACCCCGGTCGACTTGTTCGGGGTGGAAGGGGGCTGGAGCGCCGGGCCGGCCGGTGCCGACGGCAGTTTCGAGGTGTCGAATTCCGGCCGCGCGCTGGGCCGGATCCGTTGGGAACTGCAGGGGGAGCACAATCGCCTGAACGCGCTTGCAGCGATTGCTGCTGCGGCACATGCGGGCGTCGAACCTTCGCGGGCGATCGAAGGCCTCGCCGGATTCAGCAGCGTAAAACGGCGCATGGAACTGCGGGGCACGGTGCGCGGCGTGTCGGTCTACGACGACTTCGCCCACCACCCTACGGCCATCCGCACCACGCTCGAGGGCCTGCGCCGCAAAGTCGGCGATGCTCGCATCCTTGCGGTCCTCGAACCCCGCTCGAACACGATGAAACTCGGCGTGATGAAAGCGGCGCTGCCCGACAGCGTATCCGTCGCCGACAAGGTATTCGTATACAGCGCGAACCTCGGATGGGACCCGGCCGAGGTGTTCGCACCGCTCGGCGCGAAGGCCACCTGCCAGCAGGACCTCGACGCGCTCGTCGAGGCGGTAGCGATCGAGTCCCGCGCCAGCGACCAGGTGCTGGTGATGTCGAACGGCGGGTTCGGCGGTGTCCATGAGAAGCTTCTTGCCCGGCTGGCCCGGTGATCGTCTACCTGCACGGATTCAACAGTTCGCCGACCTCGCACAAGTCGCGCACGATGGCCGCGTACATGGGGGAGAGGGGCCTGGGCGACCGGTTCGTGTGCCCTGCCCTGCCGCACCGGCCCGAACAGGCCGTCGAGATGATTGAGGCGCTGCTCGCCCCGCTCGACAAGCGCAAGGTCACGCTGGTGGGGAGTTCGCTCGGCGGGTTCTACGCGACCTGGATGGCGGACAAGCACGAATGCCGGGCCATCCTGATCCAGCCGGCAGTGTTTCCGCACATCGGACTCCAAACCTACCTCGGCCCGCAGAAGAACCTATACACGGGGGCCGAATACGAACTGACCCGCGCCCACCTGGACGGGTGGCGGGCGTTGGTGGTCGAAAGCGTCGATCCGGAGCGCTACCTGCTGCTGCTGGAGACCGGCGACGAGGTGCTCGACTACCGTGACGCGGTCCGCAAATACGAGGGTGCGCGGATGGTGATTCGCGAGGGCGGCGACCACATGCTGCAGAGCTTTCCCGAGCACCTGCCGCGCATGCTGGCCTTCGCCGGCCTTACGCGCTGACCACCCTCCAGGGTTTGCCCTTCCCGCCGAGCGAGTAGCGGGCCACCGCCTTTTCGTCGAAGCCGAACCCGAGGCCCGGGCGGGTCGGCAGCTTCAGCATGCCGTCCTTGAACTCGAGCTGGCGGTCCACCAGCCGCCGGAAGTTCAGCACCTGGTCGTCGGTGAAGAACTCCACCATGCGCGCGTTCGGCGTCGAGGCCACCAGGTGCACGTGCAGGTCGTGGAACCAGTGCGGGCACACAGTGACCCCGTAGCTCGCCGCGGTGGCCGCAATGCGTCGCCACTCGGTGATGCCACCGCAGACTGCGGCATCGTGCTGCAGGATGGCTGCGCCGCCCTTTTCCATCAGTTCCTTGAAGTACCAGCGGCCAACGCCGATCTCGCCGGTCGCCACCGTGATCCTCGTCGCCCGTGCGAGCCGCGCGTGGCTGTCGATGTCGTCGGGGCCGAACGGCTCCTCGATCCAGTACGGGTCGTATTTCTCATAACGCTTCATGTGCTCCATCGCCGTCGGCAGGTCCTGCCAGGCGTTGTTCGCATCCAGCGTAAGCAGCACGTCGGGACCGATCGCTTCGCGCGCCGCCCGCACGCGCGCCTCCTCTTCGGCGGGGGACAGGCGCCCCACCTTCATCTTCACGGCCTTGAACCCCAGCTTTACGTAGCCGGCCATTTCCGCGCCCAGTTTCTTCGGGGTCTTGCCGGCGAGGTAGTAGCCGCCCGACGCGTACGCCGGAACGGCGTCGGCGGCAAATCCGCCAAGGTAGCGGTGCAGCGGCAGCTTCACGCTGCGCGCATTGAGGTCCCAGAGGGCGGTGTCCAGGATGCTGATCGCGCGCATCACGGCGCCCGAGCGCCCCTGCAGCAGCGACTCCTGGAACATCTCCTGCCAGAGGCCCTCGGTGCGGGTCGGCTCCTGGCCGATCAGCTTCGGGGCCAGCAGTTCCTCGACCGCATGGGCGACGAGGGAGCCGGCCGACGATCCGGCATAGCAGAACCCCACGCCCTCCACGCCATCGGTGGAGCGCACTTTCACGAGGCCGTAGTCCCGTGCGCTTACGGTACGGGTGGCGAAGGCGGTTACGTGATCGAGCGGCACGCGCGCGGTGCATACGGAAATCGAGGCAATCTTCGGCATGGAAACTTCTCCGGGCGGGGCGGGGGCGTTGGGGAACGGAAAAAGGATAACGCAAGCCGGCGTGCTCCCGCGTATCATGAGCGCCTTTTTTCGAATGCCAGCCATGCATCTCCTATACGAGGAAGACGGCGACATCAAGGCGGGTACGGTGCTGTCGCCGGGCACGGCCTCGTACCAGATCGAGACGCCGCATGGTCGCCGCACCAAGGTGAAGGCCTCGCACGTGGTGCTCTCGTTCGACGCGCCGGGCGCCGGGGAGCTGCTCGCCAGCGCGGGCGCCTACGCAGAGAAACTGGACGCGGATTTCCTGTGGCAGTGCGCGGGCCCGGCGGAGTTCAGCTTCAAGGACATCGCGCGGGAGTACGTGGGCCGCGAGCCCGACGCGGTGGAATCCGCCGGGGTGCTGCTGAAGCTGCATTCGGCGCCGATGTAATTTCTATCGTCGCGGCAAGGGCCGCTTCCAGGCGGCGCCGGAAGCCACGCTCAAGGCTGCGCTGGCAGGCATGGAAAAGCGGCGGTTGCAGGCCGAAAATGCCGCTGAGTTCACGGCGCAACTGGTGGGCCGGCAAGTTTCCCGAGGAGTTGCGGCTCATGCGCGACGAACTGCTGTACAAGCCAGACCGCAACCGGATCGAAGTGAAAGCCGTCGAGGCCGCCTGCAAGGAAACCGGCCTGACCCTGGCGCGGCTGCTCGAGCGGGCCGGTGCCCTGCCGCCGAGCCAGGACTACCACATCAACCGGTTCCTGTTCGAGCACTTCCCCAAAGGGACGGGGTTCCCGGCCCACGAGGCCCCGGCGCTGCCCGAAGGCCTGCCGCCGGCAGAGGCGCCGGTCTATTCGCTCGACGACGTGGGTACGACCGAGATCGACGATGCGTTCTCGGTGCAGAAGTCGGCGGAGGGCGGGTACAGGATCGGTGTCCACATCGCGGCCCCTGCGCTGGGATTTCTGCCCGGATCCGCGCTCGACGCCATCGCAAGGGAACGGCTGTCGACGGTCTACATGCCGGGACAGAAGATCACCATGCTGCCTTCCGACGTGATCGAGGGGTTCTCCCTTGATGCGGGCACCGAACGGCCCGCCCTGTCGATCTACTTCAACGTGGCGGCGGATTTTTCGATCCGAGGCCACCATTCCCGTGTCGAGCGCGTGAAAGTTGCCGGCAACCTGAGGCACGTCGATTACGCGGCGCTGAACGAGCTCCTCCCTGCCGGCGGCAAGGCCGGCCTTGAATACGAGGACGAGTTGGCCATTCTGTGGCAGTTCGCCAACGCCCTCGAGGCGAAGCGCGGCAAGCCGAGCGTGAACGCGGGCATGGTCGACTACAACTTCAACGTCGACGGCGAGCGCATCAGCATCGTCCCGCGCAAGCGCGGCGCCCCGCTCGACAAGCTGGTGGCCGAACTGATGATCCTTGCCAACTCGACCTGGGGCGGCTTCCTTGCCGAGCGGGACGTTGCGGCGCTCTATCGCGTGCAGTCTTCGGGCAAGGTGAGGATGAGCGTGCACGGCGAGGCGCACGATGGACTCGGCGTGTCCTGTTACGCCTGGCTGAGTTCGCCGCTGCGCCGCTACATCGACCTCGTCAACCAGTGGCAGCTCGCCGCCAGCCTGTCCGGGAAGCGGGCGCCCTTCGCGCGCAACTCCGATACGCTGTTGTCGACGCTGCGCGCGTTCGAGGTGGTGTACGCGCGCTACGACGAGCACCAGCGCGACATGGAGCGCTACTGGTGCCTTCGCTGGCTGCAGCAGGAAGATGTGAAGACCTGCGAGGCGGCCGTGCTGCGCGAGGGCACGGTGCGCCTCGACGGCCTGCCCCTCGTGGTCCGGGTGCCCTCGCTCCCGGACCTTGCGCCGGGCCTGCGGGTACGGGTCGAGGTGGGCGAAATCGACCTGCTCGACAAGACGCTCGCATGCACCTGGCGCGAGACCCTCGGCCCGGTGGCCGGGGCCTCGGTGGAGGATGCGCAGGAGTCCCTGTAATGGGCCTACAATACCGCGTCCCGGATTCCAGAGGCAGCTTTGTCGGCCGCTAGCGCGACAACCCTGATGCGCCTTCCGGCGCGCATGACCGCCTACCTGGGCGAGACCTGGGAGGGCATGGACCGGCAGTCCCGGCTGCTGAGCACGTGCGTCGGCGTCTCCCTCCTGCTGCACGCGGTCCTGCTCTCCATCCATTTCAAGCTTCCCGATGCGCTGCGCTTCGCTTCGACGCAGCCGCTCGAAGTGATCCTCGTCAACTCCAGGACGAAGGAGCGGCCGTCCAAGGCGCAGGCCCTCGCGCAGTCCAACCTCGACGGCGGCGGCAACACCGACCAGGATCGCCGTGCGAAGACACCCATGCCCGTCACCAAGGCCGAGCAGGGCAGGGACCTCGCCGAAGCCCAGCGCCGCGTGAAGGAACTCGAGGCACAGCAGCAGCGGTTGCTCGCGGCGGCGAAGTCGACTGCGCCTGTCGCAGCGAGCGAGGCCCCGCGGCCGGCGCCTGCGGAGGAGGCCGCCACCCAGCCGACCGGGCGCGACCTGCGCGAACTCGCGCTGGCCGCGATGAAGTTGCAGGCGCAGATCGACAAGCGCCAGGAGGAGTACCAGAAAAGGCCGCGCAAGCAGTTCATCGGGGCGAACGCCTCGGAATACCGCTTCGCGCAGTACGAGGAGGATTGGCGCAACAAGGTCGAGCGGGTCGGCACGCTCAACTACCCGGCCGAAGCGCGGGGCAAGATCTACGGCAACCTGCGGCTGGAGGTCACCATCCGCCCGGACGGCAACATCGAGACGATACGGCTGGAGCGTTCCTCCGGGCTCAAGGTGCTGGGACGACGCCGCTTTCCGCATCGTGCGCATGGCCGCGCCCTATGGCGCCTTCCCGCCCGACATCCGCAAGGACACCGACCTGCTGATCATCACCCGCACCTGGTTTTTCGGGCAGGGCGACGCGGTGTGGACCAAGCGGGACTGAGCGCGTGCCCGACCGCTACGCGGTGATCGGCAACCCGGTCGCACACTCAAAGTCACCCTGGATCCATGCGCGGTTCGCGCAGCAGACCGGAGAGGACATCGCTTACGAACCGATGCTTGCCCCGCTGGACGGCTTCGCGGCGACCGTGGCCGCGTTCCGTTCCGGCGGCGGCCGGGGATCCAACGTCACCCTTCCCTTCAAGGAGGAGGCCTTCGCGCTCTGCACGCACTTGTCGGATCGTGCCAAGGCCGCGGGGGCGGTCAACACGCTGCTGTTTTCCAGCGAGGGCATCCGCGGCGACAACACCGACGGCTTGGGGCTGGTACGCGACATCGCAGTCAACCTCGGGTTCGCGGTCGCCGCGCGCAGGGTCCTGCTGGCCGGGGCGGGGGGGGCGGCGCGCGGCGTCCTGCTGCCGCTGCTCGGTGAGGGGCCGGCCTCGCTGGTGATCGCGAACCGCGATGCGGCCAAGGCGCATGCGCTCGCGGCACGTTTTCCAGGGGTGACGGCGTGCGGGTACGCCGAACTGGCGGGGGAGCGGTTCGACCTCGTCGTCAACGCGACGTCCGCCGGGCTGTCCGACGCGGCGCTGCCGCTGCCGCCCGGGCTGTTCACGGCAGGATCCCTTGCCTACGAGATGGTTTACGGGCGCGACACCGCGTTCATGCGCCAGGCGCGAGCCGACGGGGCCGGGCAGGTCGCCGACGGCGCAGGCATGCTGGTCGAGCAGGCGGCCGAGTCGTTTTCCCTTTGGCGAGGCGTGCGCCCGGAGACCGCCCCGGTGCTCGCGGCCCTGCGCGCCGGCTGAGGGCGGATGCGATTCGCCATCGCAGCATGGAAAGCGTTCTGCTACGCACTGGGCGCGCTGGTGGTGGCCGTGATCCTCGTCCAGGGGTGGTTCTTCATGCATGTCCTGTGGTGGGCCGGCCACAATCCCGGGTCGACCGCGTTCATGGACGCGCGCCTCGCGACCGCGCAGCAGAAGGACCCCAAGGCCGCGTTGAAGTACCAGTGGGTGACCTACGAGCGAATCTCGGCCAACCTGAAGCGTGCCGTCGTCGCCGCGGAGGACGGAAAGTTCGTGGACCACGAGGGCTTTGACTGGGAGGGCATCCAGAAGGCGCTCGAGAAGAACGAGAAGAAGGGCAAGGTGGTGGCCGGGGGCTCGACCATCAGCCAGCAGCTTGCCAAGAACCTGCTGCTGTCGGGCAGCAGGTCGTGGATCCGCAAGGGCCAGGAGGCGGTCATCACCTGGATGATCGAATCGACCATGGACAAGCGCCGTATCCTCGAGCTCTACCTGAACGTCGCGGAGTGGGGCAACGGCGTGTTCGGCGCAGAAGCGGCGGCGCGCCACTACTTCGGCATCCCTGCGGCGCAGTTGTCCGCGCAACAGGCGGCGTGGCTCGCCGCCATCCTGCCGGCGCCGCAGCGCTACGACCGCAATCGCGGGTCGGCGTGGATCGCGAGGAAGGCCGAGATCATCTACGCGCGCATGCCCGGGGCGCAGATCCCCTGAATTTTGCGCCGGGCATCGCGGTCGGCTACCCTGTGCGGCAGCCGCCGAACGCGCCCATCCCATGCTGAACCCAAAACAACTCTCCTGGCGCCTGTTCGGCTCCGTCGTCATGGTCATGGTGCTCGTATTCGGCGCCCTGATCTCGTCCTGGGTCGGCATGAACGCCGAGGAGGAGGGCAAGCAGGCCGTGTTCGAGGCTTCGAGCCTCGCGCGCGACGCGCTCGACGCGAAGGCACTTGCCGCCGAACTGTCCGCGGCCCAGTCCCTCTATGCGCTCGACGTCCTGCGTGGTTCGGCCGGCGCCGACCGCGACGCCTACCTGCAGGTGCTCGCGCAACTGAAGGAGCGGCTTGCCGGCTTCGACGAGGCCGCGCTGCCCCGGAACGAACGCGCCGCGCTGGGCTCCGCGCGGCGCGCCATGGAGCGTTTCCAGAGGCTCGACGCCGAGATCGACGCCACGCTTACCCGCGGGGCAAGGGAAGACAAGCTCGAGGCGGTGGCCTACATCGTCGACGGAGCGAACGCGCAGGTGCTGCATGCCTCGGACATGGTGCGCTCCCTCGCCGAGCTCGTGACCCGGCGCGCGCGGGAAGCCTCCGAGGCGGCGTCGATCGCGTCCTACCAGGCGCGCTTCCTGCTGATCGCGTTCGGCGGGTCGTCCCTGCTGCTGGCCCTGATCCTCGCCCGGGTCCTCGTCGAATCGATGGCCAAGCGCGCCGACCTGATGCAGCGCCTCGAGGAGTTGGCGCGCGTCGACGGCCTGACCGGCGTGGCCAACCGGCGGGTCTGGGACGAGGAGCTCGCGAGGGGGATGGAGCGCACCAGGCGCAACCGGCAGCATTGCACCGTCGGCCTGATCGACCTCGACCACTTCAAGAAATACAACGATACCCACGGCCATCCCGAGGGCGATGCATTGCTGCGGACCGTGGCGCGGGCCCTGGCGGCGCAGTTGCGCGCAGGTGACCTGCTGGCGCGCTATGGAGGCGAGGAATTCACGGTCCTGCTGCACGAATGCGACGCCGCGCATGCGCGACAGCTTTTCGCCCGCCTGCACGACGTGATGCCTTCCGGGCAGACCTTTTCGGCCGGCATCTCCGACACCGACGGGGACGAGGATCCGCTGCTGGTGGTGGCGCGCGCCGACGCAGCCCTCTATCGCGCGAAGTCGGCCGGCCGCAACCGCACCGAGTGCGCGTCCCGGCCGCCGGCCACCGGAGCGGTACCCGCGTAGGCGCCGGCCCGCAGGATTGCGGTTTCGCGCCCGGCGCGCTTTCTCTACAATGCCGGCACGTCCCCAACCGGCCGCAACGGCCCAGGCATGAACGCCATGGCCGACCTTGCCAACCGGCTCGAAATCGAAGACCTGAAGGAGAACCTGCGGGTCGTGCAGGACCTCCTGCATCGGCACAAGGTCGTAGAGGACCTGGTGTCGCGGCAGGAGATGCCCAAGCAGGCGCTCGTCGAGCAGCTCGTGCAGAAGCAGCACCTCGCGGAGCTGCGCGGCAAGATCGAGCAGCTGCATCCCGCCGACATCGCCTTCGTCCTCGAGTCGCTGCCTTTCGACGAGCGGCTGGTCGTCTGGGACCTCGTCAAGGCCGACCGTGACGGCGAGATCCTGCTCGAAGTGTCGGATGCGGTGCGCGAGTCCCTCATCGCGAGCATGGACCCGGAGGAGCTGGTGGCCGCGGCCGAGACGCTCGAGGCCGACGAGCTCGCCGACCTCGCGCCCGACCTGCCCGAGGAAGTCATCCAGGACGTCATCCAGTCGCTGCCCGCGGAAGAGCGCGAGCAACTGCGCGCGGCGATGTCTTACGTGGAGGATTCCGTCGGCGCGCTGATGGACTTCGACATGGTCACGGTGCGCGAGGACGTGACGCTCGAGGCGGTGACTAGGTACCTCAGGCGGCTGGACGAACTGCCCGGCCACACCGACCAGCTCTTCGTCGTCGATCGTGAGCAGAGGCTGAAGGGGTCCCTGTCGCTGACCCGGCTCATCGTCTCCGACCTGGAGCTGGAAGTCGGCCGCGTGATGATCCCGGAGCTCATCACCTTCGACCCGGAAGACAAGGCCGACGATGCGGCGCAGGCTTTCGAGCGCTACGACCTGGTGTCGGCGCCGGTGGTCGACTCCGCCGGCAAGCTCGTGGGCCGCCTGACCGTCGATTCGATGGTCGACTACATCCGCGAGTCGAGCGCCG
Organism: Burkholderiales bacterium; assembly: GCA_965279075.1. Classification (GTDB taxonomy): domain Bacteria; phylum Pseudomonadota; class Gammaproteobacteria; order Burkholderiales; family SG8-39; genus SZAS-79. The sequence continues at coordinate 319,458 of CBDIHI010000009.1, forward strand.
AGCAGGTGCTCGCCGAAGCCGGCCTGAGCGAGGAGGAGGACATCTTCGCACCGGTGTGGGACAGCTTCAAGAACCGCTGGGCCTGGCTGGCGGTGAACCTGGTGACTGCGTTCCTCGCCTCGCGCGTCATCGGGGCGTTCGAAGGCTCGATCGAGAAGCTCGTCGCGCTGGCAGCGCTGATGCCGATCGTCGCGGGCATCGGGGGCAACTCCGGCAACCAGACGACCACCATGATCGTGCGCGCGCTGGCGCTCGGCCAGCTTCAGCCGCACTACTGGAGGAAGCTGCTCAAGAAGGAGCTCGGCGTCGCCCTGCTGAACGGACTGATCTGGGGCGGGCTGCTCGGCCTGCTGGCCTGGATGCTCTACGACAGCAAGCCGCTCGGCGCCGTGATGACCTTGGCAATGACGCTGAACCTGGTCCTCGCCGCGTTCATGGGGGTGGCGATCCCCTACGTCCAGCAAAGGGTGGGCAAGGACCCCGCCGTGGGTTCGAGCGTGCTGATTACAGCCTGCACCGACTCCGGCGGCTTCTTCATCTTCCTCGGTTTGGCGACGCTAATCCTGCTTTAGGCCCGACCAGGCCGCGGCGAGGCGCCGCACCGCGTGCGCCTGGGACTTCAGCGCGTAGTCGAACAGCGCAACGCGATCGGCGAACATCTCGCTGGCGATCGAGGCGGCGTCGCCCGGAGGCAACTCGAGGTAGGCATCGGCTTCGCCGCGCTCCGCGGCGATCCGCATGCCCTGCTTCTTCGCCAGGTGCATCATCGCGCCGTTCTCGGACAGGCAGTGCATGAACAGCGTCGGCACGCCCCAGTTGCGCGCGTGCATATGCGTGCGGGCCAGCAACGCCCCGCCCAGCCCCTTGCCGCGATGCGCTGGGAGCACCGATACGCCGAGCTCCGCGAATCCCTCCCCGCGTGCGAGGTGCCCTGCGCCCGCCAGACTCATGTCGTCGTCGTAGACGCCGAACACCGCATCGCGCTCGAAATCGATCCGCGCGACATAGTCGCTCACGCCGTGGTCCGACAGGGCCACGCCGAAGCGCAGGCGCCGGTCTTCGCCGCCGAGGGCGAGGAAATGCCTCTCCAGCGCAGGCCGCTGCAGGCGGGAGAGTTCGTTTGTGACAATGTTCACGTTCTTGAGGCCTATGGAGGTAACCGGTACAGACCTTTCAAAGCACGGTTTGTTCCAGCTACCGCGTCAAGGATTGCAAGGACTCGCGCGCCGCAGCGAGCGTGGCTTCGATCTGTTGGGGGCCATGTGCCGCCGAGACGAAACCGGCCTCGAAGGCCGAGGGCGCAAGGTACACGCCCCGCGTCAACATTGCGTGAAAGAAGGTGTTGAACCGCTCCTTGTCCGAGGTCATGACTTCGGCAAAGCTTTGCGGAACCCGGTCGCGGAAGTAGATCCCGAACATGCTGCCTGCCGACTGGGCCGAGAACGGGACCTTCGCCCGCTTCGCTTCCTCGGTGAGGCCGTCCACCAGCGAACGGGTGGTCTTCTCGATTTGCGCAGCGAATCCAGGCTGAGACACGAGCTTCAGCGTCGCCAGACCCGCGGCGACCGCCACGGGATTGCCCGACAGCGTGCCGGCCTGGTACACCGGGCCGAGCGGGGCGATTTTCTCCATGATTTCGCGCCGACCGCCGAACGCGCCGACCGGCATGCCGCCACCGATCACCTTGCCGAGCGTAGTCAGGTCCGGGCGGATGCCGTAGCGCTCCTGCGCGCCGCCGGGCGCGACGCGAAAGCCGGTCATCACCTCGTCGAAGATCAGCACCGCGCCGTGCTGCGTGCACACCTCCCGCAGCGTCTCGAGGAACCCGGGCTTGGGCAAAATCAGGTTCATGTTGCCGGCGACCGCCTCGACGATCACGCCGGCGATTTCCCCGCCCTGGGCCTCGAACAGGGCCTTCACCTGGGCGCTGTCGTTGTAGTCGAGTACCAGGGTGTGCTTCGCGATGTCCTCGGGCACGCCCGCGGAGCTCGGGTTGCCGAACGTAAGCGCTCCGGATCCCGCTTTCACCAGCAGGCTGTCGGCGTGCCCGTGGTAGCAGCCTTCGAACTTCACGATCTTGGCGCGACCCGTATGGCCGCGCGCGAGGCGGATCGCCGTCATCGTCGCCTCGGTCCCGGAGGACACGAGCCTCACCATCTCGATCGATGGCACCAGCTTGCAGATCAGCTCGGCGAGTTCGATCTCGGTCTCGGTCGGTGCGCCGAAGGACAGCGCGCGCGCAGCGGCGGCCTGCACGGCTTCGACCACCGCGGGGTGCGTGTGCCCGAGCACCATCGGTCCCCACGATCCGACGTAATCGATATAGCGCTTGCCGTCCGCGTCCCACAGCCAGGGGCCGGAGGCGCGCTCGAAGAAGATCGGCGAACCGCCCACCGACCGGAAGGCACGGACCGGTGAATTCACGCCGGCGGGAATGCGCTTTTGCGCGCGCAGGAAGAGCTCTTCGCTTCGGGTGCTCATGCGTGGTCTTTCTCGAAAAGGGCGTGGTAGAGGGAGGCGCGCACCCGGATATCCGGCGCACCGAACAGGTCCGAGATCACCGCGAGGCAATCCGCGCCCGCGTCGAGCAGCGACGAGGCGTTGTCGAGCGTGATACCGCCGATCGCGACCAGCGGCACGCCGAGGGATCGCGCGCGGCCGAAGAGTTCCAGCGGGGCACGCGAGGCGCCGGGCTTCGTGCCCGAGGCGAACACGCTGCCGAAAGCCACGTGGTCCGCGCCGTCCGCGATCGCGGACCTCGCGGCGTCGAGGCTCGCGTAGCACGAGGCGCCAAGCAGTTTTCCCGGCAGCATGCGGCGCGCGGCCGCGACCTCGCCGTCGTCCCGGCCCACGTGCGCACCGTCGGCGTCGATCTCCGCGGCCAGCGAAGCGTCGTCATTGACGATCAGCGGTACGCCCTTCGTCCGCGTCAGGCGTAACAGGGCGCGAGCCTGCTCGTTGCGCAGGCGGGCATCGGCGAGCTTGTTGCGGTACTGGAGGATGCTTATGCCCCCTTCCAGTGCCTGCCCGGCCATCCGGACCAGCGTGTCGGTCGAGGCGACATCGGGCGTGACCGCGTACAGCCCCTTCACGAATCCTCGCGGCCGCTGTCGGGGGAGGGTTCGCCTTCGATCTCGCGGGCCCAGAAGAAGCGGTCCGGCAGGTGCTGGCCCATGCCGGGCCGGAACCCGTTGGCGAGTGCCTGCCACGTGTATTCCTGTGCCTCGCGCACGGCCTCGGCAACGTCGAGGCCGTTGGCCATCGTCGCGGCGATCGCGGAAGCGAGCGTGCAGCCCGAGCCGTGGTAGCTGCCGGGCAGGCGCTTCCAGCGGTCGCTGCGCACCACGCCTTCCTCGCCGTAGAGCGTATTGATCACCTCGGCGGTGTTCTCGTGGGTGCCGGTAATCAGCACGAACTCGCACCCCAGGGAGATGAGGCGCGTGGCGCATTCGTCCAGCCCCGGGTCATCCTCGTCTTCGTCCTCCTCCGCCAGGCGCCGCGCTTCCATGCTGTTGGGCGTCAGCACCGTGGTCTGCGGGATGATCAGCTCGCGCATCGCCGCGATCATGTCCTCGCTGGACAGCGCGTCGCCGCGGCCCGAGGCGAGGACGGGGTCGAGGATGACCGGCACCTCCGGGTAGTCGGAGATGATCTCGGCGATGGCGGTGATGTTCTCGACCGAGCCGAGCACGCCGAGCTTGAACGCGGCGACCGGCATGTCCTCGAGGAGCTTTCTCGCCTGGTCGGTCACCCAGTCGCTGTCGATGGCCAGGATGTCGTCGACGCCGCGCGTGTCCTGGACCGTAAGCGCCGTCACGACCGACAGCGGGTGGCAGCCCATGCTGGCGAGGGTGAGCAGGTCGGCCTGCAGGCCGGCGCCCCCGGTCGGATCGGAGGCCGCGAAAGTAAGCACGATCGGCGGCAGGGTGGGCATCGGGGCGGGAGCGGAACCCGCGCCATGCACTGCGCCGGGGGCGGGAGGATCGCGGATAAGTTAATATGCCGGGCCATTTTAACCCACCCATTTCGCGCTCATGCCTGAAAACAAAGAGTTCCGCAGTTGGATGTGCCTCATTTGCGGCTGGATCTACGACGAGGCCGCAGGGCTGCCGGAAGAGGGCATTGCGCCCGGGACGCGATGGGAAGACGTGCCGATCAACTGGACCTGCCCAGAGTGCGGCGCGCGCAAGGACGACTTCGAAATGGTGGAGATTTAGCCGCACCATTTAAGCTTGTCGCAACGCGGGCTTACCAGCCCTTGCTTTGAATTCACTTTAGCGCCTAGTATTCAGACGGTTCGCATCCCCAGCAGGCGGATGCGGTGTGCTCGCGCGAGCGAAAACCCAGAGGGGGTTGGCATGACCGAGACGGCTGCCGAACCGCAGGGCAGTCTGGCCGGCGTGAAGGTGATGGTGATCGACGACTCGACCACCATCCGGCGCAGTGCCGAGATATTCCTGCTTCAAGCCGGCGCGATCGTGATCCTCGCTGAGGACGGGTTCGACGCGCTGGCGAAGATCGCCGATCACCAGCCCGAGGTGGTGTTCGTCGACATCATGATGCCGCGCCTCGACGGTTACCAGACCTGCGCGCTGATCAAGAAAAACCCGAAATTCGCCGCGACGCCGGTCGTCATGCTGTCCTCGAAGGACGGGCTGTTCGACCGCGCGAGGGGGAGGATGGTGGGCTCGGACGAGTACCTTACCAAGCCCTTCACGAAGGACAGCCTGCTCAGGACCGTGGGCGCCCACTTGCACGGCGCGCAGTAAAAGGAGATTCCGAAAGGAACACCGATGACGATCAAGAAGATTCTGGTGGTGGACGATTCGCCGACCGAGCGCCAGTTCATGCTCGAGGCGCTGTCCAAGCTGGGGTACCAGGTGGTCCTCGCCGAATCCGGCGAGGAGGGCGTGGCCAAGGCCCGCACCGAGCTGCCCGACCTCGTGCTGATGGACGTGGTGATGCCGGGATCGAACGGCTTCCAGGCGACGCGGCAGATCTCCAAGGACGATGCGACCAAGCACATTCCGGTGATCATCTGCACGACCAAGTCCCAGGAGACCGACCGCATCTGGGGATTGCGGCAGGGCGCGCGCGACTACCTCGTGAAGCCGGTCGACGTCGAGGAACTTGCGGCGAAGATCGCCGCGCTGGGCTGAATCGATGTCGCGCCGCGTCAGCCTCAAGGAGTTCCAGGAAGGGCTCGCGAAGCGCCTAAAGGCGGCGGCTGGCGAGGCGGCGCCCTCCGCGCGGCTGGGGTTCGAGGCCGGCGGGGAGTCCTGGCTGGCAAGGCTGGACAGTTCGGGCGAGGTGCTGCAGGTGCCCGAGATCCAGCGCGTGCCGCTCACCAGCGACTGGTTCCTCGGCGTGACGAACATCCGCGGGGCCCTGTTCGGGGTGACCGACTTCGGCGCCTTCCTTGGCCGGGGACCCACCGTGCGTGGATCGGACAACCGCCTGCTTCTTGTCGGCCAGCCGCGCGGCGTGAACTGCGCGCTGCTCGTGTCGCGGCTCACTGGCCTGCGCAACGTCGCCGGCTACGCGGCCGAGGCGCCCGCGGGGCCTTATGCCGCGTGGTGCGAGACCGCCTGGCGCGACGCCGAGGGCAGGGTCTGGCACGAGCTGGAACTCGAAAAGTTGCTCGCGCGGAACGAATTTCTAGACATCGCCGTCCACTAGCGGCGCACAAGGATCAACGGAGGTTTCATGGGATTCAAACTGCCATTCAAGCTCGGCCCCAAGCAGGCGCCCCCCGGGCCCGCGCGCGCCGCCCCACCGAAGATCGCCGCCGCGGGCGCGCAGTCCGTGCGCGCGGCGCTGTCCGGGAGAAACCTCCGCCTCGTGCTGGTGCCGATGCTCGTGGTGCTGCTGGTGGTCGCCGGCGCGCTGGTCTTCGTCAACGCGCGGGACTCTAAGTACGGCGCGCTCCACATCGCCGACGCAGGGCAGCTGCGCATGCTGTCCCAGCGGCTCGCGAAGGCGGCGCAGCAGAGCCTCCTCGGCAACCCCGAGGCCTTCAAGCAGGTCGCCGCGAGCCGTGACTCGTTCAACGCGATCCTCGACCGCCTCGTGAAGGGCGGGGAGGCGGGCGGCGAGACGGTGCCGGCTTCGGCCGACAGCATCCAGCCGTCCCTCGAGACGCTCGCCAAGGAATGGCAGAAGACCGACAACAACGCCGCCACGCTGCTGAAGGAGCAGAAGAACCTGCTCGGCCTCGGCGCTGCGGTCGCCCAGGTGAACGGATCGAACCCGCAGCTGCTCGACCTCGCCGAGCGCGTCCAGGCGCTGAAGCTGCAGAACGCCGCCACGACCCGCGAGATCTCGGTCGCCGGCCAACTGGTGATGCTTACGCAACGTCTCGCCAAGAACGCGAACGCGCTGCTCGCCGGCGACACGGTCGACTCCGAAGTCGCATTCCTCCTCGGCAAGGACACCAACGAGTTCCGCACGCTGCTGGCCGCTTTGCGCGACGGCAGCGACGCGATGCGCCTCGCTCCGGCGAAGGACCCGGAGACCGCCGCGAGGCTCGGCGAACTCGCCACCGCGTTCAAAACCTACCAGGACTCGGCTTCGGCGATCCTCGGCAACATGCAGCGGCTGATTGCCGCGAAGAACGCCGCGGCGGCCATCTTCGCCGACTCCGAGAAACTGCTGCAGGCCACCGAGAAGGTCGCGAAGGACTACGACGCCGCCCTGTCCGGCGGCAAGCTGATCTACATCGTCATGGCGCTCGGCCTGCTGGCCGTCGCGGTGGCGGCCTTCATCGCGGTCGACTTCGTGCGCGAGGAGCAGCGCCGGCGCGAGGAGGCGGAGACGCAGCAGGCCGCGGTCAAGCGCCGGAACGACCAGAACCAGGCGGCGATCCTGCGGCTGATGAACGAGATGCAGACCTTCGCCGAGGGCGACCTGACGGTGAAGGCGACGGTTGGCGAGGACATCACCGGCGCGGTGGCGGACTCGGTCAACTTCGCGATCGAGGAGTTGCGCACGCTGGTGGGCCGCATCACCGAGGCGGCCGACCAGGTGACGGTGGCCTCCGATTCCGCGCAGCAGACTACGGTGCAGATGCTCGCGGCCAACGACAAGCAGTCGCAGGAGATCAAGAACACCAGCGCGCAGGTGCTCGGCATGGCGCGCACCATCAACGACGTGTCCAGCAGCGCAACCCAGTCGGCTGAAGTAGCCAAGGCGTCGCTTGCCGCCGCCGAGAAGGGCCAGCAGGCGGTGCAGGACGCGATCTCCGGCATGAACGACATCCGCGACCAGATCCAGGAGACCGCGAAGCGGCTCAAGCGACTGGGCGAATCCTCGCAGGAGATCGGCGAGATCGTGGAACTCATCTCCGACATCACCGAGCAGACCAACGTGCTCGCGCTGAATGCCGCGATCCAGGCCGCCTCGGCAGGCGAGGCGGGGCGCGGGTTCACCGTCGTGGCCGAGGAAGTGCAGCGCCTCGCCGAGCGTTCCGGCGAGGCGACCAAGCAGATCGGCGCGATCGTCAAGACCATCCAGACCGACACCCAGGACGCCGTTTCGGCGATGGAGAAAAGCACGCAGGGCGTGGTCGAGGGCGCGAAGTTGTCCGACAACGCCGGCCAGGCGCTCGCCGAGATCGGCGAAGTGTCGAGGAAGCTCGCGCAGCTGATCGAGTCGATCTCGAAGACCACGCAGACCCAGGCCAAGGCGGCCGGCGCGGTGGCCGTCAGCATGAGCAACATCCTCGGGATCACGGAACAGGCCACCGAGGGCACCAAGCGGACCGCGCACTCGGTGGGCCAGCTCGCGACGCTTGCGCGCGACCTGAAGAGCTCGGTGGCGAACTTCAAGCTCTGAGCGCACCTTGACCGCGTTCCCGCCCCCGCCCCCCGTCCGCCATGGCTAGCGTCGTCGACATCGGGCCGCTCAGCTGGGTCAAGAGCGAGATCGATTCGTCGCTCGAGCGGGCCCGGGCGAGCCTTGCGGCGTTCGCGGCCAATCCCGCCGACGCAAAGGCGATCAAGGCCGCGCAGACGCACCTGCACCAGGCCTACGGCGCGGTCCAGATCGTCGGGCTGAGCGGGGTGTCGCGCTTCTTCGAGGAGGCGGAGCGCCTCGTGGCCGAGGTCGAGTCCGGCAAGGTGGAGGCATCCGCCGCCGTGTTCGACGCGCTCGACCGCGCGGCACAGGCGATCGGCAAGTACCTGTCGGAACTCCTAGACGGGATGCCGGACCAGCCCCTGCGCCTCTATCCGCTGCACAAGGAGCTCGCCACGCTGCGAGGCGTGAAGGACTCAACGGAGGCGGATCTGTACTTCCCCGACCTCTCCTTGCAGCCGCCGCCTCGCGACGAGCACCCCGTGAGGCTTTCGGCTGCCGAGATGGACACCTACGCGCGCGGCCAGCGCTCGAGGTTTCAGCGCGGCTTCCTGAAGTGGCTGAAGGATCCCGGCGACCAGCCCAGCATCGCCGACATGCTCGCCGCCGTGGACGGGATCGAGTCGACGCAGCTGGTCCCCGCACAACGCGCCTTCTGGTGGGCGGCCGGGGCCTTCTACCAGGCGCTCGCCGACGGCGGCCTTGCGCCCGAACCCGGCGTGAAGCAGTTGTGCTCGAAGATCGAGCAGCAGATGCGCCGGACGGCCGAGGGCGCCCCCGCCGTGCCCGAGCGCCTGATGCGCGAAGTCCTCTACTGGCTGGCGAAGGCCGCCATCACAGACCTCTCGACCAACGACAGGGTGCGCGATGCGCAGGGTGCATTCCGGCTCGAGGGCTCCCTGCCGTCGGCGGTTCCGCAGTCGGCCGACCAGTCGCAGCGCATGCAGGTGGCGCGAACGCTGCGCGAGCAGCTCGCGGGCGCGAAGGAAGCGTGGACCCGGTTCGCCTCGGGCGCGGAGGCGTCGCTCGCGGTGTTCGCCCGCCACGCGGACATGGCGAAGGAGCAGGCGGCGCGGATGGGCAGTCCCGAGCTCGCGTCGGTGGCGCAGGAAATCGCGGTGATCGCGGCCTACCTCGTCACGAACCCCGGCAAGATGGCGGAGGCGGTGGGCATGGAGGTCGCGACGGCCCTGCTGCTGGTCGAGGATGCCGTCGAGAACTACGCACGCCTCGGACCGGAGTTCAGCGCCCAGGCGCGAGTGATGCTCGCGCGGATGCGGGCCGCGGCCTTCGGAAAGCAGGATCCCGACGTCACGCTGAGCCTGCCGTTGATCGACGACATGTCCCGCCGCGCGCAGGAAAAGCTCGCGATCGACGGGACGGTGGCGCAGATGCAGGCGAACCTGCACAGGATCGAGCAGGCGCTCGACGCTTACTTCCGTGATCCCACCCGGTCCGGCGAACTGGCGGCCCTCGAGCCGACGATCCGCCAGGTCTCGGGCGCGCTCGAGGTGCTCGGCGAGTACGAGGCCGGCGCCGCGCTGGGGCGCTGCAAGGACAAGATCCTCGGGTTCGCGCGCGCAGCAACGCGCCCCGAACAGCGCGAGTTCGAGGAGGTCGCGCATATCCTCTCGGGGCTGGGCTTCTTCATCGATGCGCTGAGGCACGGCAAGGCCGATTTCGCCGCGATGATGCAGCCGATCCTGTTCGAGGCACCTCCCGCGCCCGCGCCAGTGCCCGCTCCGGCGCTTGCGCCGGCGGAGGACGAAGAGCCGGTCCTGGACATCACGCCGCCGATCGCAGCCCCTTCGGCCGACGCCCAGCGTCTCAGCGGCGAGAGCGACGAAAAGATCGACGAGGAACTGCTTGCGATCTTCCTGGAAGAGGCTGTCGGGGTCCTGGAGTCGATTGCGCAGAGCCTTGCGCTCGCCCGAGCGCATCCGGCGGACACGAGCGAGCTCACCACGATACGGCGCGGCTTCCATACGCTGAAGGGCAGCGGCCGGATGGTCGGCCTGCAGCGCCTCGGCGAGGCGGCCTGGGCGGTCGAGCAGGTCATGAACCTGTGGCAGCAGGAGGAGCGCGCCGCCAACGAAAGCCTGTTCGACCTCATTGCCTATTCTCACGGCGCGTTCGCCGATTGGGTCGCCCGCCTGCAGGCGGGACAGTCCCAGCCCGACCCGCAGCCGATCGTCGAGCGCGCGGAGCAGGTCAGGAAGAGCGAGGCCGCGCAGGCCTCGCCCGCCGCGGCACAGGCCGCCGTTACCGTCGAAGTACCGTCCGCTCCCCCATCCGCCGCCACAGAGGCAGTATCCGCCGAGGACGTGGTGCGCATCGGCGGCCTGTCGATCTCCGCCTCGCTCTTCGCGGTGTTCGCGAACGAGGCGCGCCAGCACCTCGAGACCCTCGAGCGCGAGCTTGCCCAGGCCGCCGCCGGGCGCACGGTCGGGGTACGCGACGAACTGGTGCGGGCCTCGCACACCCTGGCCGGGATCTGCGGCACGGTGCAGCTCAAGGGCATGCACGACCTCGGCGCGGCGTTCGAGTACGCCCTGCTGCGCCTGAAGAATCGCGCGACGGCGATCAGCGCCGCGGAACTCACGCTCGCCAACGACAGCGTGCAGGCGCTGAAGCTGATGTACGCGGGCGTGCTCGAGCGCGCAACGCCCGGCTCGGCCTCCGCGTTGATCGCCCGGCTCGAGGCCATCACTGGGGAGGTGGCCCGGCTCGCCGCGCCCGATGCGGAAGAGCCTTACGTCGCCGAGGTCGCGCCTGCCGCCGCGCCGGCCGTCCCGGAGGAGGAGCCGCAGGATCGCCGCCAGCGCCGCCTCGAGGACGACATCGACGCGCAGCTCTTGCCGGTGTTCCTCGAGGAAGCCAACGAGCTGGTGCCGCAGGTCGGCGAGCTGTTGCGCGCCTGGCGCGCGGCGCCGGCGGGCTTCGAGCCCGCGCACGCGATGCAGCGCGCCCTGCATACGCTCAAGGGCAGCGCGCGGATGGCCGGGGCGATGGGCCTGGGCGAGCTCACGCACAATATGGAGACTCGCGTCGAGAACGCGATCGCGCTGAACCTCACGCCCGGCCAATTCTTCGACGACCTCGAGACGTCCTACGATCGCATCGGCCTGCTGCTGGAGCGTGTGCAGCACCCGCAAGCCGCCGGAGAGCCCGCTGCGGAGGCGCCGGCCGCCGCAGCCGTGCAGGAACCCGTGGCGCCGCGCGAGGAGGCGAGGGTGCACGCGATGATGCGCGTGCGCGCCGACGTGCTCGAGAAGCTCGTCAACGAAGCCGGCGAGGTGGCGATCACGCGCACCCGCATCGAGACCGAGATGCACGGCCTGAAGGCGGCGCTGGGCGAGCTCACCGAGAACGTGGCGCGCCTGCGCCGCGAGCTGCGCGAGATCGAGATCGCCGCAGAATCGCAGCTCGCCTCGCGGATGCACGCCACGCAGCAGAAGGACGGCCAGTTCGACCCGCTGGAGTTCGACCGCTTCACGCGCTTCCAGGAACTCACCCGCATGATGGCCGAGAGCGTCAACGACGTCTCGATCGTGCAGCAGACCCTCAACAAGGTTGCCGACGACACCGATGCGGCGCTGGCCGCGCAGGCGCGCCTCAACCGCGAGCTGCAGCAGGACCTGATGCGCATCCGCATGGTGCCGATCGGCTCGATCGTCGAGCGGCTGCACCGCATCGTCCGGCAGGCCTCGAAGGAGCTCGCCAAGCGCGCCAACCTCGACATCCGCGGCGTCAACGTCGAGCTGGACCGCTCGGCGCTTGAGCGCATGACCGGGCCGCTGGAGCACCTGCTGCGCAACTCCATTGCGCACGGGCTCGAGATGCCCGACATGCGGGTCGCGATGGGCAAGCCCGCGATGGGCGAGATCAGCCTCGAGGTGCGCCAGGAAGGCAACGAGGTGACGCTGGTGCTGGCCGACGACGGCGCAGGTCTCGACCTCGATCGCATCCGTGCCAAGGCCGTCCAGCACGGGCTGTTGCAGGCCGGCGAGGCGCGCAGCGACCAGCAGATCGCCGAGCTCGTGTTCGCGCCGGGACTGTCCACCGCCGAGGCCGTGACCGAGCTCGCCGGCCGCGGCGTCGGCCTCGACGTGGTGATGAGCGAAGTGAGCGACCTGGGCGGGCGCATCGAACTCGTCTCCACCCCCGGGCAGGGCACCCGGTTCACGATCCGGCTCCCCCTCACCACCGCGGTGATCCAGGCCGTCCTGGTCAAGGTCGGCAGCCGCACCTATGCGCTGCCCTCGGTGATGGTCGAGCAGGTCCAGCAGATGCGCCAGGAGGCGCTGCAGCGTGCGCGCGCCGCGGGCAGCGTCGAGTGGGCGGGACGGAACTATCCGCTGCATTCCCTGCCCGTCCTGCTGGGCGAGGCGGGCGTCATGCCCGCCGCGGAGCCGCGGCGGTACTCCCCCGTCCTGCTGGTACGCAGCGGCGTCGAGGCGGTCGCGGTCGAGGTCGGCGACATGGTCGGCAACCAGGAAGTGGTGGTGAAGAACATCGGGCCGCAGCTCGCCCGTGTGCCGGGGATTGCGGGCGCTACGGTGCTCGGCACCGGCGAGATCGTGCTGATCCTGAATCCCGTTCCTCTCGCGGCCCGGCCCGCGCCGTCCCACGCCATGGTCACGACCCCACACGTGCAGGGCCCGCTCGTGTCTGCGCAGCCGCGGATCATGGTCGTCGACGACTCGCTGACGGTGCGCAAGATCACCGGCCGGCTGCTTGCCCGCGAGGGCTACAAGGTGCTGACCGCGCGCGACGGCGTCGAGGCCCTGGAGATGCTCGCCGAGACGGTGCCGGAGGTGATGCTGGTCGACGTCGAAATGCCGCGCATGGACGGGTTCGACCTGACCCGCAACGTGCGCGCGGACGCGCGGTTGAAGCACGTGCCGATCATCATGATCACCTCGCGCACGGCCGACAAGCACCGCAACTACGCGACGGAGCTGGGCGTCGACGTGTTTCTCGGCAAGCCGTACCAGGAAGACGAATTGCTGCGGCACATCGCCGCCTTCATCGCGCGCGCCTGACGCGCTGGCCCGGCCCTTCAGGGCGCCCGGCGCACCTTGCCGTAACGCTCCAGCGTCCGTTTCCTCGCGACGTCGTGCTCCACCACCGGCGCAGGATAGTCCTTCCCGATCACGCATCCCGCGGCCTGCTGGTCGAGCGGCGCGAGCTTCCACGGCGCGTGGATGAACCTGCCCGGAACGCGCGCCAGTTCGGGCACGTACCTGCGGATGAACTTCCCGTCCGCGTCGAATCGCTCCGACTGCGTCACCGGATTGAAGATGCGGAAGTACGGCTGCGCGTCGCACCCGGTCGAGGCCGCCCACTGCCAGCCGCCGTTGTTGGCGGCGAGCTCGAAGTCGTTCAGCTGTTCGGCGAAGTACCGTTCGCCGCGCCGCCAGTCGATGCCGAGGTCCTTGGTGAGGAACGATGCGACGACCATGCGCAGCCGGTTGTGCATGTAGCCCGTCTGGTTCAGCTGGCGCATCGCCGCGTCCACGAGCGGGTAGCCGGTGCGCGCCCCGCGCCACGCCTCGAACAGGTCGTCGCGGTCGTCCCAGGCGACAGCGTCGTACTCCGGGCGGAATGCGCGATCCACCACGCGCGGGTGGTACGCGAGGATCATGAAGTAGAAATCCCGCCACACGAGTTCGGACAGCCATAGCGCCGCGCCTTCGCTCCCGGACCTCGAGGCGCGCGCGACGAGCTCGCGGATCGACACCGTGCCGAAGCGCAGGTGCACCGAAAGGTAGGACGGGCCCTTCTGCGCGGGGAAATCGCGCCTCTCGCCGTACGCAGCCATGCGCTTCGAGAAATCCGCGAGCAACGCCTTCGCCCCCGTGGTCCCGGTCGGGATCGACAGCGTGGCGAGGTTGGTGCGCGAGAAGCCGAGGTCCTCGAGTGACGGCAGGCGTCCCTCCGCAGCAGGCGCCAGGCGGGCCGCGTACTTTTCCACCGGGTAGGCTTTGACGAAGAACGGGGCCAGCTTCGCCAGCCATGCGTTCTTGTAGGGCGTGAACACCGAAAACGGCGTGCCCGATTGCGTCAGCACTTCGTCCCGCTCGAAGATGACCTGGTCCTTGCGGGTGTGGAAGGCGATGCCGAGCTCCTCCAGCGTCCAGGCCACGGCGGCGTCGCGCTCGATCGCCTGCGGTTCGTAGTCATGGTTGGCGTAGACGGCCTGCGCGCCGAGCCGGGCCGCGAGCCGCGGGACCTCGTCGCGCGCGCGGCCGTGGAGCACGTGCAACCCCCCGCCCGAGGCGCGCAGGGTATCCGCGAGTTCGCGCACGCTCTCCCAGATGAACTCCACCCGACGGTCCTCGCGGGAGGGCAGCGCGTCGAGGATCTCGGTGTCGAATACGAACACGCAGTGCACCGTCGCATGCGCCCTGAGCGCCGCATGGAGCGCTGCGTGGTCGTGGGCGCGCAGGTCGCGGCGGAACCAGGCGAGGGCGGGGCTGTTCCGGTCGGCCATGGGTCGGGGTCGGGTGTCTGGCCGCAAGGCGGCCGGAGCGGTAAAATAGCGCCAGTATGCCGCCGATCACATGTCCTCGATCAATCTGACACACCATTTCCTGATCGCCATGCCGGCCATGGCCGATCCGTATTTCACCAGGACCCTGACCTATATCTGCGAGCACAACGACCAGGGCGCGCTCGGCGTGGTGGTGAACCGGCCGATCGACATGACCCTGCGCTCGCTGTTCGACCGCCTGTCGCTGCCGATCGCAGACAAAGCCGTCGGCGATGCGCCCATCTACTTCGGCGGGCCGGTGCAGACCGACCGCGGGTTCGTGCTTCACGAGCCGGCCGGCAACTGGCAGTCGACCCTCAAGGTCCGCGAATCCGTCGGCCTGACCACGTCCAAGGACATCCTCGAGGCCGTGGGCCGGGGCGAAGGGCCCAGGCGCCTGCTGGTGACTTTGGGTTACGCCGGATGGTCCGCGGGGCAGCTCGAACACGAGCTCGGCCAGAACGCGTGGCTGTCGGTCGAGGCGCAGGGCGACAAGATCCTGTTCGATACGCCTGCCGACGAGCGCCTGCCGGCAGCCCTAGGCCTGCTCGGCATCGACCTCGCCAGCCTTTCGGAGGACGCGGGTCATGCCTGAGGCGCTCATGGCGGATACCGGCACCGTGCTTGCCTTCGATTTCGGCACCAAGCGGATCGGCGTGGCGGTCGGCGAAGCGTTGCTCGGCGTCGCGCGCCCGCTGGTGGAGATCTCCGGCGAGGCGTCCGAGCCGCGCTTCGCGGCCATCGCGAAACTGGTCGACGAATGGAAGCCGCAGCGCCTGGTGGTCGGCCTGCCGCTCACCGAGGACGGCGTCCCCCAGGAAATGACCCGCCGCGCGCAACGCTTCGCGCGCCAGCTCGAGGGCCGGTTCGGCCTGCCGGTCACGCTGGTGGACGAGCGCTACACTTCGGCCGAGGCGGAGGCCGGCCTGCGGGCGGCCGGCGCGCACAAGGCCATCCGCGAGAAGAAAGGCGTTGACGCCGCTGCGGCCCAGCTCATCCTGCAACAGTACTTCCATGAACATGCTGCCTGACGCCGAAGCGCTCTGCGCCAAGCTCGTGGCCGAGCTCAAGGCCCACGTGAAGCCGACCACCGCGATGATCGGGCTCTACACCGGCGGCGCCTGGCTGGCCGAGAAGCTCCACCCGCAGCTCGGCCTTTCGACCCCGCTCGGCCTGATGGACATCGCTTTCTACCGCGACGATTATCACAAGCAGGGCCTGCACCACGACCCCAAGCGCACTCGCATCGCCTTCGAGGTCGAGGGCCGCGACCTGCTGCTGGTCGACGACATCCTCTACACCGGCCGCACGGTGCGCGCGGCAATGAACGAACTCTTCGATTACGGCCGCCCGGCGAGCATTTCGCTGGTCGTGCTCGCGGATCGCGGCGGACGCCAACTGCCGATCTGCGCACAGTTCTGCGGCGCGAAGGTGGATGTGCCCGAAGGCAGGCGATTGCGCATGAAGAGGGACGAAGGCGGGAAACTCGGGCTGGAGATCGACGGTGAATAACCCCCAGCTGAACGCCGCCGGCGAGCTGCAGCACCTGTTGTCCATCGAGGGACTCCCGCGCGCGATCCTGACCCAGATCCTCGACACGGCGCACTCGTTCGTCGGCGTCACCGAGCGCGAAGTCAAGAAGGTGCCGCTGTTGCGCGGCAAGAGCGTTTTCAACCTGTTCTTCGAGCCTTCCACGCGTACCCGCACCACGTTCGAGATCGCGGCCAAGCGCCTGTCGGCCGACGTCATCAACCTGAACATCGCCGCGTCCTCGCAGACCAAGGGCGAGTCGCTGCTGGACACGGTGGCGAACCTTTCCGCGATGCAGGCCGATATCTTCATCGTGCGCCACGCGGCCTCCGGTGCGCCGTACCTGATCGCGCGCAACGTGAAGCCGCACGAGCATGTCGTGAACGCGGGCGACGGCCGGCACGCGCACCCCACGCAGGGGCTGCTCGACCTCTACACGATCCGCCATTACAAGAAGGACTTCACGCAGCTCACGGTGGCGATCGTCGGCGACATCCTGCATTCGCGCGTGGCGCGCTCGCTGATCCACGGGCTGACCACGCTCGGGGCCCCGGAGGTACGGGTGATCGCCCCGGAAACGCTGCTGCCGACGGGCGTGGAGAGCCTCGGGGTCAAGGTCTTCCACGACATGAAGAAGGGCCTCGCCGGCGCCGACGTGGTCGTAATGCTGCGGCTGCAGAACGAGCGCATGCGCGGCGCGCTGCTGCCCAGCGCGCAGGAATTCAACAAGAACTACGGCCTGTCGGCCGACAAGCTGTCGCTTGCCAGGCCCGACGCCATCGTGATGCACCCGGGGCCGATGAATCGTGGCGTGGAGATCGATTCCGCCGTGGCCGACGGTCCGCATTCGGTGATCCTGCCCCAGGTCACGTTCGGCATCGCCGTGCGGATGGCGGTCATGAGCATCATCGCGGGGAACTGATGAAGACCCTCATCAAAGGCGGACGCGTCATCGACCCGGCGAGCGGGCGGGATGCCGTCGGCGACGTGCTGGTGGATGGCGAACGCATCGTCGCGCTCGATGCGGCCGCGCAGGGCGCGAAGGCCGACAAGACCATCGACGCCAGGGGCCTCGTCGTTGCGCCGGGCCTCGTGGACATCTGCGCGCGGCTGCGCGAACCGGGCTTCGAGTACAAGGCGACGCTGGAATCCGAAATGCACGCTGCCGTCGCGGGCGGCGTGACGAGCCTCGCCTGCCCGCCGGACACCGATCCGCCGCTCGACGAACCCGGGCTGGTCGACATGCTGCGCCGGCGTGCGAAAGCGCTTACCCAGGCGCGCCTGTACCCGATCGGCGCGCTGACGGTGAAGCTCGAAGGCGAGCGCCTCACCGAGATGGCCGAACTGTCCGAGACCGGGTGCCTTGCGTTCACGCAGGCCAACGTGCCGCTCGACGATACGCAGGTGCTTTGGCGCGCGCTGCAGTACGCCGGGACCTTCGGCTTCCCGGTCTGGCTGCGGGCGGAGGATCTTTCCCTTGCGCGCGACGGCGTCGCCCACGATGGCGAGGTGGCCACGCGCCTCGGCCTGCAGGGCATTCCGGCGTTCGCCGAGACCATTGCGCTCGGCAAGCTGCTGCATCTCGTGCGTGCCACCGGCACGCGCCTGCACGTATGCCGCATTTCCACGGCGGGTGCGGTCGACATGATCCGCGCCGCGAAGGCCGAGAAGCTGCCGGTCACCTGCGACGTGGGCATCCACCACGTGCACCTGTCCGAGATGGACCTCGGCTATTTCGACTCGCACTGCCACCTCGTTCCGCCGCTGCGCAGCCTGCGCGACCGCGATGCGCTGCGCGCGGGCCTTGCCGACGGCACCATCGACGTGATCTGCTCGGACCACACGCCGGTCGACGAGGATGCCAAGCAGATGCCCTTCGGTGAATCCGAGGTCGGCGCGACCGGCCTGGAACTGCTGTTGCCGCTGACGCTGAAGTGGGCTGCCGAAGCGAAGCTGCCGCTCGCAAGGGCGCTCGCCAAAGTGACCAGCGACGCGGCACGCGTGCTGGGCGTGAAATCCGGCCGCATCGAGCCTGGCGCGCCGGCCGACCTCGCCTTGTTCGATCCCGCGGCGCCTTTCCGCGTCGTCCCCGCCGCGCTGCGCAGCCAGGGCAAGAACACCCCCTTCATCGGCTATGAGCTCTCCGGTCGCGTGCGCTGCACGCTGGTGGACGGCAACGTGGTCTACGAGAGCGCCCAGTAAGCGGGATGCTGCGCGCCGCAGTCGCCCTGTCCCTGGTGCTTGCCCTGGGCGCGTGCTCGTCGGCCCGGGTCCGCGAAGATCCGGCGCCCGCTGTATCCGCTCCTGCCGGCAAGCCCGCAGCCTCACCAGGCGCCGCGCGACCGGGCGCCTTCTACAAGGACGACGGCCCGGGCGTGAACCCGCCGGACTTCGACAAGATCGCCGACGCGCAGCCCCGTCGCGAGCCGCTGCACCGGTTCGCCAACAACCCCTACCAGGTCTTCGGCAAGGACTATGTCCCGATCCGTACGGCGGGCGCCTACCGGGAGCGCGGGATCGGGAGCTGGTACGGGCGCCGTTACCACGGGCAGAAGACTTCCAACGGCGAGATCTACGACATGTACGCGATGACCGCAGCGCATCCCACGCTGCCGATCCCGAGCTATGCCCGGGTGACGAGCGTGGCCAACGGCCGCAGCGTGGTCGTGCGGATCAACGATCGCGGCCCCTTCCACTCGGGCCGCGTCATCGACCTGTCGTACGTCGCGGCTTACAAACTGGGCTATGCGCAGGGCGGCAGCACCCTCGTCGAGGTCGAGAGCCTTTTGCCCGAGGGCGGGCAGGTGGCGGCAGCCGCACCGGCCAGGCCCGCGCCTGCTCCGACCCCCCAGGCCGCGCCCCTGCCTGTGTCGAGCACGGCCAGCGGCGTGTTCCTGCAGCTGGGCGCGTTCTCCGTGCGCGACAATGCCGAGGTCTTCCGCGCCAAGGTCTACAAGGAGCTCGCCTGGCTGAACGACCCAATCGAGGTATCGGCCCAGGGCGCGCTGTTCCGGCTCCAGCTCGGGCCCTACAAATCGCAGGATGAAGCCCGCCGCATGGCCGAGCGCATACAGGCGGAACTGAACCTGAAGCCGGTGCTGCTGGTCAAATGACAGGGTGCGGGGCCGTGCGCCCCATCGCCGTATAATTCGCCGCTTTTTTCCTCCAAGGCTCCCATGCTTCGCACAGTTGCAACGCTGTTCCTCGCCGCGCTTTTCTCCCTCGCCCATGCACAGACCCCGCCGCCGGTGATCGGCAAGGCGTACATCGTCGCGGACGTCTCGAGCGGGCAGATCCTTGCAAGCGAGAAGGCCGACGAGCGCTTCGAGCCGGCCTCGCTGACCAAGCTGATGACGGCCTACCTGGTGTTCCAGTCGCTGAAGGAAAAGAAGCTCACGCTGGACCGCGCCCTGCCGGTGTCGGAGAAGGCCTGGCGTGCGGGCGGCTCCCGCATGTTCATCGACCCCAAGCGCCCGGTCACGGTGGACGAGCTGATCCGGGGCATGATCGTTCAGTCGGGCAACGACGCCTGCATCGCCCTGGCCGAGGCGATCGGCGGGTCCGAGGACGTGTTCGCGCAGATGATGAACCGCGAGGCGCAGCGCCTCGGCATGAAGAACTCCAACTTCGTGAACTCCAACGGGCTGCCCGACCCGCAGCACTACAGCTCGGCGCGCGACATGTACCTGCTCGGCTCGGCGCTGATCCGCGACTTCCCCGCCGAGTACGCGACCTATTACACGATCAAGGAGTACCGCTACAACAACATCACGCAGATGAACCGGAATCGCCTCCTGTGGCTGGACCCGACGGTCGACGGCATGAAGACCGGCTACACCGAGGCCGCCGGCTATTGCCTCGTCGCCTCGTCGAAGCGCGGCCCGCGCCGGTTGATGAGCGTGCTGCTCGGTTCGACCTCCGAATCCACCCGCGCGCAGGAGTCGCAGAAGCTGCTCAACTGGGGCTTCCAGTTCTTCGACGCCGTGAAGCTCTACGACAAGGGCCAGGCCGTGAAATCGATCGAAGTCTGGAAAGGCGCCGCCCCCGAGGTCAAGGCGGGTTTCACGGGCGACATGTACATCACCGTCCCCAAGGGCCAGGCCGAGAAGCTCAAGGCCGACCTGCTCGCGCAGCAGCCGCTGGTGGCGCCGGTCGGCCAGGGACAGAAGGTCGGCGTGATGCGCGTCACTCTCGACGGCAAGAGCGTCGGGGAGTACCCCGTGGTCGCGCTCGAAGCGGTGGGCGTGGCCGGGTTCTTCGGCCGCGCCTGGGATACACTCAGGCTCTGGCTGAAATAGTTTTTTTGCCCATTTTCGCGAGGCGGATATGACGGTTTTCCTGAACGGCGACTTCATGCCGATCGAAGAGGCGAAGGTCCCCGTGCTCGACCGCGGCTTCATCTTCGGCGACGGGATCTACGAACTGGTTCCTGTGTACTCGCGCGCGCCGTTCCGGCTCGAGGGGCACCTCAAGCGCATGGAGCGCAGCCTGTCGGAAGTGAAGATCCGCAACCCCTACACGCGTGCCGAGTGGACGCGGATCATCGAGCAGATGATCGAAAAACAATCGTTCGACGACCAGGGCGTCTACTGGCAGGTCACCCGCGGCGTCGCCAAGCGCGACCACGCCTTCCCAAAGGACGTCCAGCCGACCGTGTTCATGATGTCGAACCCGCTCGTCAACCCTTCGAAGGAAGTCATCGAGAACGGCGCCCGCGCGGTCAGCGCCCGGGATTTCCGCTGGCACCGCTGCGACCTGAAGACGATCTCGCTGATCGGCAACTGCATGCTGCGCCAGCTGTCGGCCGAGGCGGGCGCGATCGAGACTATCCTGTTCCGTGATGGCAGGCTCACCGAGGCTTCTGCCTCCAACGCATACATCGTCAAGGACGGGGTGATCGCGACGCCGCCCAGGGACGAGCTGATCCTGCCCGGCATCACGCTCGACGTGGTTTTCGACATCGTCGCCCGCGGCAACCTCAAGCTCGAGGTGCGCGAGGTGACCGAAGCCGAAGTGCGCGGCGCGGACGAGGTCTGGGTGACGTCTTCCTCGAAGGAAATCGTCGCGGTCGTCGACCTCGACGGCAGGCCGGTCGGTAACGGCAAGCCCGGTCCCGTATTCCGCAAGGCCTGGCAGCTCTACCAGGAATTCAAGTCCGAGGTCATGCGCGCGAACAGGCAGGCGAGGGCGGCCTGAGCGCCGTGGGCGGCGAAGACGAACCGATCAAGCGCGAGTCTCTGCTCGCGTTTCCGACCGCGTTCCCGATCAAGGTCATGGGCCGGCGCGAGGACGGTTTCGCGCAGGGTGTGCTCGAAGTCGTCCTCAGGCACGCTCCGGACTTCGACGCAAAGACCGTGGAGATGCGCCCGAGCAGCGCCGGCAAGTACCTCGGCGTGACCGTGACGATCAACGCGCAGTCGCGCGAGCAACTTGACGCCCTGTACCGCGACCTCAGTGCCCACCCCGGCGTGGTGATGGTCCTGTGATGCTGACGGCGCTCGCCACCGCGCTGATCGTGCGCAAGGTTGGCCGGGTCGAATACGCGGAGTCCCTCGCAGCGATGCGCGAGCTGACGGCGCGCCGCGACGAGGACACCCCCGATGAACTCTGGGTGCTCGAGCACCCGCCGGTGTATACGCTGGGCCAGGGGGCCGACGAGGCCCACGCGCCGTCGTACGACACGGGTATCCCGGTGGTCCGCGTGGAGCGCGGCGGCCAGGTCACCTATCACGGTCCCGGCCAGGTTGTGCTCTATACCCTGGTCGATCTCGCCCGTCGCGACCTCAAGGTGCGCGAGTACGTCCGCCTGCTCGAGCAGTGCGTGATCGACCTGCTGGCTTCCCACGGGGTGACCGCGGAACGGAAGGCCGGCGCGCCGGGTGTCTATGTCGGCGGCGCGAAGGTCGCTGCGCTGGGCATCCGCGTCAGCCGCGGCTGCACGCTGCACGGCCTCGCCCTCAACGTCGACATGGATCTCGCGCCATTCGGTGCGATCGACCCGTGCGGCTACCCGGGCCTGCCGGTGACCCGCACGCGGGATATCGGTATCGCCGCCGGGACCGACGAACTCGGCATCAACCTGGCCCGGCGCATCGCCGGGCAACTGGAGCGGCACCATGCGTGAAGCGGGCGTCAAGGAGAAAGGGAAAGCCAAGACCGCGCGGATCCCCATCAAGATCGTGCCGAGGGAGGCGCTGAAGAAGCCCGACTGGATCCGCGTGAAGGCGGCGAGCCAGAATTCGCGCTTCACCGAGATCAAGGACATCCTGCGCGAGCAGAAGCTGCACACGGTGTGTGAGGAGGCCTCGTGCCCGAACATCGGCGAATGCTTCGGCAAGGGCACGGCGACCTTCATGATCCTGGGCGACATCTGCACCCGCCGCTGCCCGTTCTGCGACGTCGGCCACGGCCGGCCGCTGGCGCCCGACGCGGACGAGCCCCGGCACCTGGCCGAGACCATCGCGCGCCTGAAACTTCGCTACGTAGTGATCACCAGCGTGGATCGCGACGACCTCAAGGACGGCGGTGCGCAGCATTTCGTCGACTGCATCCGCGCGGTACGCGAGATGTCGCCCTCGACCACGATCGAAGTGCTGGTCCCGGATTTCCGCGGGCGGCTCGACCGGGCGCTGGAGATCCTCGTCAACGCGCCGCCCGACGTCATGAACCATAACCTGGAGACCGTGCCGCGGCTGTACAAGCAGGCGCGACCCGGCGGTGACTACAAGCACTCGCTGACGCTGTTGCAGGAATTCAAGCGCCTTTACCCGGACGTGCCGACCAAGTCCGGGCTGATGGTCGGGCTGGGCGAGACGGATGAGGAGATCCTCGCGGTCATGCGCGACCTGCGCGCGCACGATGTGGACATGGTCACCATCGGGCAGTACCTGCAGCCCGGCCCGCACCATCTGCCGGTGGAGCGCTACGTGCACCCGGACGTGTTCGCGATGTTCGAGCGGGAGGCGAAGGGGATGGGCTTCCGGCACGCCGCGATCGGCGCAATGGTGCGGTCCTCGTACCACGCGGACCAGCAGGCGCACGAGGCGGGCGTCGGGTAGCGGTTCCGCCTCAAAAGTGTACCAGTACCGGTACACCAAATACCGGGAGAGCGGCTCCTGGTGCGGACTATGGAAACGTAATTCGCCGAATTCAGGCAGGTTCGGAGAGCGCTTTCTCCACCACAGCATGCAGTTCCGCGGCCTTGGGCTCACCCACGTACCGTTTCACGATGCGGCCGCGCCGGTCGATTACGAACGTGGTCGGCGTGACCTGGACGTTACCCCACGCCCTCGCCACCGCGCCGTCCAGGTCCAGGGCCACCCTGAAGGGCAGGCCGGTCCGCTTCACGTAGTCGGCCACGAGGTTCGGGTGGTCGTAGCTCATCGCCACCGCCACCATTTCGTAACCCTGCGGCGCGTACTTGCGGTAGGTGTCGGTCATCATCGGCATCTCGTGCATGCAGATCTCGCACGAGGTGGCCCAGAAATTCACCAGCACGACTTTGCCGCGGAGGTCCGACGTGGCGAAATTCTGCCCGCCGAGCGTGACGTATTTCGCTTCCGGAGCCGGGCTTTTCGCGTCGGAGGCGCATCCGGCCGCAAGGCTCGCCGCCATCCCCAGAATGAGGATAAGCTTGGCCGCACGATTCACGAGACTTGAGGAGGGTTCCATGAGGACGCGTATTTTCACCCTGATCGCCGGGCTTGTCATCGCAACGCACGCGTCTGCCGCCGGGCTGGACTCGATCACCAACCAGGACGCGACCGCCGGGTTGCGCGAAGCGCTGGTCAAGGGCACGCAGGTTGCGGTCGAAGCGCTTGGCAAGCAGGACGGGTTCTTCGGCAACGGCAAGGTCAAGATCCCGCTGCCGGAGTCGGCGCAGAAGGCAGAAAAACTGATGCGCCAGTTCGGCATGGGCAAGCAGGCCGATGAGCTGATCCTGACGGTCAACCGCGCGGCCGAGGCGGCCGTGCCCGAGGCCAAGGCCCTGCTGGTCGATTCGGTGAAGAAGATGAGCGTGCAGGACGCCAAGGGCATCCTGACCGGCGGGCAGGATTCCGCCACGCAGTACTTCAAGCGCACGACCAGCGACCAGCTGCGCGTGAAGTTCCTGCCGATCGTGCAGAAGGCGATCGCGAAGGTGCAGCTCGCGCAGAAGTACGACCAGTACGCCGAGAAGGGCGCGAAGTTCGGCCTCGTGAAGAAGGAGGACGCGCACCTCGACACCTACGTAACGCAGAAGGCGCTGGACGGCCTGTTCGTGATGGTTGCCGAAGAGGAAGCCAAGATCCGCCAGAACCCCGGCGAAGCGGCCAGCAACGTGCTGAAGAAGGTGTTCGGGGCGCTGAAGCTCTAGGCGTTGCAAACGCCCTCAGTCGTGATAGCCGGCCTCGCGTTGATGTCGGACACGCAAAACGCGTACGACGTCCCGGGCCGCGTCGAATCGATAAAGCGCCATGTATCCGGAACTGCCGTGCGAAATCACCAACTCGCGGATCTCGCCCTCGGCGCGGTGTCCGATCAGTGGATGGCCGGCGAGGATCCCGATGGCGTCGAGGATGCGCGCAAGGGCCCCCTGCGCTGCCGTGGGTGACTGTTCCAGCTGGAATTCGGCCAGGCGCTCTAGGTCGGCGAGCGCTGCGGCCGAGTAGACTACCTGGGCCACTTGACCGGCTTGGGCCGCTTGGCTGCCTCTCCGCGCGCCTTGGCGGCCACGTAGTCATGGACCTCCTGCATCGCATACCCTACGCCGGTACTTTGCATTTGCGCATCGGCGCGCGCCGCATCATCGAGGAAGGTTCGATACCGCTTGGCGGCTGCGACATGCTCAGCCAGCGCCCGTACCATGATCGCGTGGGTCGACTCCCCGGTCCGGCGTGCGAGCTTTTCAAGGTCCGCTTTGAGGGCGGACGGCAGTTTCAGACTCGTGGCGGCTATGGCCATGGGAACCCTCCATCAGGTAGTCGGATTGTACTACCCGGAACGGATGTTTCGAAAAGCTAGTGCGCCTTGTCCCAGTTCTCGCCGACGCCTATGTCGACGATGAGCTGGACATCCAGACGGCCCACGTTCTGCATCAGGTCCGGCAGCGCGCCCTTCACCGCATCGATCTCGCCGTCGGGCACCTGCAGCACCAGTTCGTCGTGCACCTGCATGATGAGGAGGGTGGATAGACTGCCCGCCTCCAGCCAGTCCTGCACGCGCACCATCGCCAGCTTGATGAGGTCGGCCGCGGTGCCCTGCATGGGCGCGTTGATCGCGGCGCGCTCGGCGGCCTGCTTCCTCTGCGGCCCGCCGCTCCTGATCTCGGGCAGCCACAGCCGGCGGCCGAACACCGTCTCGACGTAGCCGCGGCTGCGCGCGAGCTCGCGCGTCTCCTGCATGTAGCGGGCGACCCCGGGGTAGCGCGTGAAGTAGCTGTCGATGTAGGCCTGCGCGGTGACGCGCTCGATGCCGAGGTTCTGCGCGAGGCCGAAGGCCGACATGCCGTAGATCAGGCCGAAGTTGATCGCCTTGGCCGCGCGGCGTTCGTCGACCGTGACCTCGTCTATCCTGCGGCCGAACACCTCTGCGGCGGTGGCGCGGTGCACGTCGTGGCCGTGCTCGAAGGCGTGGCGCAGCCCGGCATCTCCCGACAGGTGGGCCATGATGCGCAGCTCGATCTGCGAATAGTCGGCGCTGACGAGCTTCCAGCCGGGCGGCGCGATGAACGCTTCGCGGATCCTGCGGCCCTGCGGCGTGCGGATCGGGATGTTCTGCAGGTTCGGGTCGTTCGAGGCGAGCCGGCCCGTGACCGCGACCGCCTGCGAATAGGTGGTGTGCACGCGGCCGGTTTTCGCGTCCACCATGCGCGGCAGCTTGTCGGTATAGGTGGACTTGAGTTTCGCGATGCTGCGGTAATCGAGCAGCAGCTTCGGCAGCGGGAAGTCGGCAGCGAGCTCCTGCAGCACGTCCTCGTCGGTGGACGGCTGGCCGCCGGGCGTCTTCTTCTTCACCGGCAGGCCCTGCTTCTCGAACAGGATCTCCTGGATCTGCTTGGGCGAGTTGAGGTTGAAGGGCTGGCCGGCCGCCTCGTGGGCCTTCTGCTCCAGCGCCATCATCTCGAGGCCAAGTTCGTGGCTCTGCGCTTCCAGCCGCGCCGAGTCGAGCAGCACGCCGTTGGTCTCCATCTTCAGGAGCACCGGCATCACCGGCATCTCGATGGTCTCGTAGACGAGCTTCAGCTTGTCGTCGGCCGCGATCCTCGGGTAAAGCGCCTCGTGGACTGCGAGCGTGCAGTCGGCGTCCTCCGCCGAATACTGCGTCGCGCGCTCCACGTCGACCTCGGCGAACGAGATCCTGGAGGCCCCCTTGCCGGTCACGGCGTCGTAACTGATCGTCTCCCACCCGAGGTGCCGCCGCGCAAGGGTTTCGAGGTCGTGCCGCTCGTGCACCTCGAAAACGTAGGATTCCAGCAGCGTGTCGTGCGCAATCCCGCGCAGCGCAACGCCGTGGTTGGCGAGGATGTGCGCGTCGAACTTCAGGTTCTGCCCGACCTTGACGGGCTTCACGTCCTCGAGCCAGGGCCGCAGGATCTCCAGTGCCTTGGCCGCGCCCATCTGGTCGGGCGCGCCGGCATAGCTGTGGGCGACGGGCACGTAATACGCCACGTCGTCGAACGCGAACGACAGGCCCACGAGATTGGCCGTCATCGGCTCGAGGCCGTCGGTCTCGGTGTCGAATCCCACCAGTGCGGCCCGTTCCAGCCGGGCAGAGAGTTCGCGCAGCCCCGCCTCGTCGATGACCATTGCGTAGCTGCGGCGGGCCCGGTCCGGGGGAGCCGGCGCCGGCGCGGGGGAGGCGGCTGCAGTCGCGGAGGTGCGGAATTCGCGCCCGTCGGTCGCGGCCTTGCCCGGAGGCGCATCGCCCTCGAGCTCCCGCAGGCGGCTCTTGAAGCCGAAGCGCGCGAACAGTTCCTTCAGCTTGGCCTCGTCGTACGGGTCCTTGTGCAGGTCCTCCAACGTCACCGGCAGCACGCAGTCGCGCTTCATCGTGAGCAGCCAGCGGGCCTTGGGCAGCCACTCGAGGGATTTCCTCAGGTTCTCGCCGACCACGCCGCCGATCTCCCCGGCGTGCGCGACCACCGCATCGAGCGACCCATACTGCGCGATCCACTTCGCCGCGGTCTTCGGGCCGACCTTCGGCACGCCGGGCACGTTGTCGACGGCGTCGCCCACCAGCGAGTAGAAGTCGACGATCAGTTCCGGCGGCACGCCGAACTTCTCCTTCACGCCCGCGATGTCGAGCTTCTCGTTGGTCATGGTGTTGACGAGAGTGACGCGCTCGTCGACCAACTGCGCGAGGTCCTTGTCACCGGTGGAGATCACACAGCGCATGCCGGCGTTCTTCGCGCGCTCGGCGAGCGTCGCGATCACGTCGTCGGCCTCGACGCCGTCGACGCCGACCACGGGCCAGCCCATGGCCACGATGGCTTCCTTGAGCGGTTCGATCTGCACGACGAGGTCATCCGGCATCGGCGAGCGGTGCGCCTTGTACTCCGGGTACGCGTCGTCGCGGAACGTCTTCGCCTTGGTGTCGAATACGCAAGCCCTGGCCGCGGCCTTGTAGTCGGAGGACAGCCGCCGTAGCATGCTGAGCACTCCCGAGATGGCCCCGGTGGGCTCTCCCTGGGCGTTCTTCAGCTCGGGCAGCGCGTGGAAAGCGCGGTAGAGGTACGACGAGCCGTCGACCAGCAGCAGCGTGGCGGGGATTTCTTCTTGGGGATTGGATGACACGATGAGTGATCTTGACGAGCTTCCGGTACCGGCCGACCCGGGCATCGACACCTCGCGCGAGGCGTGGCGGGTGTTCGGGATTATGTCAGAGTTCGTCGAGGCCACCGAGCGCCTGTCGCGCATCCGCCCGGCGGTGTCGATTTTCGGCAGTGCGCGGGTGTCGGCCGACTCGGCCGAGTACATGCTCGCCGAGCAGACCGCCCGGCTGCTGTCGGACGCGGGGTTTGCGGTGATTTCCGGCGGGGGGCCGGGCGTCATGGAGGCCGCCAACAAGGGCGCCTTCTTCGGCAAGTCGCCGTCCGTGGGCCTCAACATCCAGCTGAAGCATGAGCAGCACCCCAACCCCTACCTGGACATCAGCCTGAGCTTCAAGCACTTCTTCGCGCGCAAGGTGATGTTCGTGAAATTCGCCTGCGCCTATGTCGTCATGCCGGGAGGGTTCGGCACGCTGGACGAGCTTTTCGAGGCGCTGGTGCTGGTGCAGACCAAGAAGACCCGCCCGATGCCGATCATCCTGATGCATTCGCAGTTCTGGGCCGGGCTGGTGGACTGGATCCGGGGGCGGCTGCTCGACGAGAAGATGATCGACGCGGACGACGTCGGCCTGATCCAGGTGATCGACGACCCCAAGGATGTCGTCGAGGCGATCTTCACGCACTACGAGAAACGCGGTTTCCAGCTGCTGCCCTCGGAGCGCGAGGTGATGCTCAACCTCTAGGCGGGCCCCACTTCGCGCCCGGGCACTTCTGCTAGAATCGCCTCGGATCCGAACCGCCATGCGCAAACTCCTTTTCCCCCTCCTTCTGGCCGCCGCGCTGCCCGCCTTGGCGCAGAGCGGCCCGTTGCCGAAGCTCGAGCCGCTGCCGGCCCCGCCGCCCATGGCGCCGGGGCTGTCGGACGACGACACCGGGCCGCGCGTCAACATACCGGTGCAGCGGGAGGACAAGGTCGAGGAGGTCCGTGAGAACGGCCGCGTGGTGATGATGAAGGTCACGCCGCCCAACGGCGTCCCGTACTACCTGATGGACACCACCGGCAACGGCACCTGGACCCGCCGCGACTCGCTCGACACGGGCGTGCGCGTGCCGATGTGGACCATCCGCACCTTCGACTGATCGCTTGTCGGTCTTCACGCCGGTCACCGAAGCCCAGCTTGCCGTCTGGCTGAAGGGCTATTCCCTCGGGACGCTCGAGAAGCTCGAGCCCATCGCCGCGGGGATCGAGAACACCAACTACTTCGTCACCACTTCGCAGGGCGCGTACGTACTGACGCTCTTCGAGAAGCTGACGGCGAAGGAGCTGCCCTTCTACCTCAACCTGATGGCACACCTTGCGCGCCACGGGATCCCCTGCCCGGCGCCGATCGCGGACCTTGCCGACCGGTTCCTCGGTGAGCTGAACGGCAAGCCTGCCGCTCTGGTCACGCGCCTCGCAGGCAAGTCCGTCATGCGCCCCGGGCGTGGCGAATGCGCGCAGCTCGGCGCAGTGCTCGCGCGGATGCACCTTGCCGGACGCTCCTACCCCGGCTTCCTCGAGAACCCGCGCGGGCCGCGCTGGTGGAAGGAGGCCGCGCCGCTGGTGCGCCCCTTTCTCGACGCCGGGCGGCAGGCCCTGCTTGACGCCGAGATGGCGTTCCAGGGCCTGCACCGCTTTCCCGACCTGCCGCGCGGCCCGGTGCACGCCGACCTCTTCCGCGACAACGCGTTGTTCGACGCGGGGCGCCTGTCGGCCGTGTACGACTACTACTTCGCCGGCGTAGACGTGCTGCTGTTCGACGTCGCGGTCTGCGCCAACGACTGGTGCCTGGTGGATCCCGCAAATGACCGCCGTTTCGACGCGGAGCTCGTGGGCGCCTTCCTCGCGGAATACGCTGCGGTCCGGCCTTTCACGCCGGCCGAGCGTGAGGCATGGCCGACCATGCTGCGCGGCGCTGCGCTGCGCTTCTGGTTGTCGCGGCTGTACGACTTCCACCTGCCGCGCCCGGGGGAACTCGTCCACGCGCATGACCCGGAGCACTTCCGCGAAATCCTTGCGTTGCGGGCCGACCCGGGGTTCGCCGCCCCGTGGGCGGGTTGAGCGTGCAGGCGAGGCTCGTCCCCGGCGCGCGTGGATGGCGCTGGCTGTCCGAGGGCTGGCGGCTGTTCCGCACGGGTCCGGTGATGTGGCTGATGCTCGTGCTCGCCTACTGGATGCTGATGACCTTCGTCAGCGTGATCCCCTTTGTCGGCGTCGTGGCGGCGGTGGTGCTCGTCCCGGGGTTCTCGATGGCATTCATGGCGGCTGCCCGCAACAGCGAAAGGGGCGAGCCGGTCACGTTGTCGCTCCTGTTTGCCGGTTTGCGCGACAACCCGCGTCCGCAACTAGCGCTCGGCGCGGTGTACTTCGTGCTGATGATCCTGGTGCTGGCCTCCAGCGCCCTTGCCGACGGCGGGGACCTTGCGCGCTGGATGGTGACCGGCGCACGGCCCACGGTGGACGTGCTCCAGTCCGACAGTTTCCTGTTCGCACTCGCGTTGGCCGCCACGGCCTACCTGCCGGTGATGATGTTGATGTGGTTCTCCCCCGTGCTGGTCGCCTGGCACGCGATGCCTGTGCCGAAGGCGCTGTTCTATTCGCTCTTTGCCTGCCTGATGAACTGGCGCCCCTTCACGACCTACGGCATCGCATCGGCGCTGGCGCTGATCGTGCTGCCGCTGGTCGTCCTGTTCGTGCTGATCGTGGTTTCGGGCGGGACCGCGCGCCCCGCGCTCATGGGACTGCTGTTCCCGCTCGTGTTCTCGCTGATGCCGGTGATGTTCGCGAGCTTCTACGCCTGCTATCGCGACGTTTTCGCGCCGGCCCCCGCTTCCGCCGAGCCCCCTGTCACGCCGCTGTAGCCCTTGCGGGCGTAGGGTTGTGCGGCGCACAAGCCGCGTGCGGGGTGGGATAGAATTCCCGCCTCTCCCGTCCCGAAGCTCCCCATGCAGCGCCTGCGCGAGATCCCCTACAACTACACCTCGTTCTCGGACCGCGAGATCGTGCTGCGCCTGCTCGGCGCGGGCGGCTGGGACCTGATCAGCGAGTTGCGCGCCGAGCGGCGCACGGGGCGTTCGGCGCGCATGCTGTACGAGGTGCTCGGCGAGATCTGGGTCGTGCAGCGCAATCCCTACCTCGAAGACGACCTGCTCGAGCATCCCGAGCGGCGCGGGCAGGTACTTGCCGGGATGAGAAAGCGCCTCGAGGAGATCGAGGTGCGGCGCGGCGAGAGCGACAAGGTCGGCGGGTTGCTGTCCGCCGCGCGCGAGGCGGTGGCCAAGTTCGAGGCGGCATTCGACGAGACCCGCGCCCTGCGCCGCAAGGCGTTGCGCCGCCTCTCGAGGGTGACGCGCAAGGACAACATCGCGTTCGACGGCTTCGCACGCGTGTCGCACGTGACCGACGCCACCGACTGGCGCGTCGAGTACCCGTTCGTGGTGGTCTCCCCGGACACCGAGGAGGAGGTGCAGGCCATCGTGCGCGAACTGATCGCGCTGGGCCTCACGATCATCCCGCGCGGCGGCGGCACCGGTTACACCGGCGGTGCCGTGCCGCTCACGCGGCGCTCCGCCGTCGTGAACACCGAAAAGCTCGAGACTCTCGGTGCGGTGGAGGACACGCTGCTGCCCGGGCTCGACCGCGCGACGACGACGATCCGTTGCGGCGCGGGCGTCGTCACGCGCCGGGTGATGGATGCGGCCGACGTCGCGGGCCTCGTGTTCGCCGTCGACCCGACTTCCGCGGACGCTTCGTGCATCGGCGGCAACGTCGCGATGAACGCCGGCGGCAAGAAGGCCGTGATGTGGGGCACCGCGATCGACAACCTCGCCTCCTGGCGCATGGTCACGCCGGACGCCGAGTGGCTCGAGGTGGAGCGCGTCGGCCACAACCTCGGGAAGATCCACGATGCGGACAAGGCGGTGTTCCGCGTCTGCCGCTATGCCGCCGACGGCAGGAAGCTCCTCGGCGAGCGCCGCATCGAAGTCCCCGGCAGCGCCTTCCGCAAGGCGGGCCTTGGCAAGGACGTGACCGACAAGTTCCTCGGCGGGCTGCCGGGCGTGCAGAAGGAGGGCACCGACGGGATCATCACTTCGGCGCGCTTCATCCTGCACCGCATGCCCGCGCACATCCGCACGGTGTGCCTTGAGTTCTTCGGCAACACGCACGACGCGGTGCCGGCCATCGTCGAGATCAAGGACTACCTCGACGCGCACCCGTCGGCGATGCTTGCGGGCCTCGAGCACCTCGACGAGCGGTACGTGAAGGCCGTCGGCTACGCGACCAAGGCGCGGCGCAACCAGCGGCCGAAGATGGTGCTGTTCGGCGACATCGTCGGCGACGGCGTCGACGACGTCGCGAGCGCCGCATCCGCCGTGGTGCGCATGGCCAACGCGCGTGGCGGCGAGGGCTTCGTCGCGGTCTCGGCCGAGACGAGGAAGCGCTTCTGGCTCGACCGCGCGCGCACCGCCGCGATCGCCAAGCACACCAACGCGTTCAAGATCAACGAGGACGTGGTGATCCCGCTGCCGCGGCTCGCCGACTACTCGGACGGCATCGAGCGCATCAACATCGAACTGTCGATCGGCAACAAGCTCGAGCTGCTCGACGCGCTGCAGGCGTACTTCGAGGGCGAGCTGCCGCTGGTGCAGCAGGACGTGAAGATCGCCGCCGCCGAGCTGCTCGGCGAGCGGCCGCAGCGTGCGCTGGAAGCCATCGCCAAGGTACGCGAGCGCTGGCAGTGGCTGATCGGCCACCTCGATTCGCCGGCGTCCGAGATGGGCTCCGGGATGTCCGGGTGGGGCGCCCTGCACACCGAGCTCTCGCAGAAGTACGCCACCGTCTTCGAGGCGGTGCAGGCGCACGCGCTGCGGGTCTCCTGGAAGGCGGAACTGCGCGAGGACCTGCTGCGCATCTTCAGCGGCCTCGCGTTCGGCAGGATCGTCGAGGGCGCGGAGGCGACCCACAGGAAGGTGCTGCGCGGCCGCGTTTTCGTCGCGCTGCACATGCACGCGGGCGACGGCAACGTCCATACGAACATCCCGGTGAACTCGGACGACTACCTGATGCTGCAGCGGGCGAACGACGCGGTGGCCCGCATCATGAAGCTCGCGAAGTCGCTCGGCGGCGTGATCTCCGGCGAGCACGGCATCGGCATCACCAAGATGGACTACCTCGAGCCGGGTGAGATCGAGGCCTTCCGCGCCTACAAGGAAGAGGTCGACCCCAAGGGCCATTTCAACGCCGGCAAGCTGCTGGCGGGGGGCGACCTCGCCAACGCGTACACCCCCAGCTTCTCGCTGCTCGGCGCCGAGTCGCTGATCCTCGAGCAGTCGGACCTCGGGCGGATCAACGAATCGATCAAGGACTGCCTGCGCTGCGGCAAATGCAAGCCCGTCTGTGCGACCCATGTGCCGCGCGCGAACCTGATGTACTCGCCGCGCAACAAGATCCTTGCGACTTCGCTCCTGACCGAGGCGTTCCTCTACGAGGAGCAGACCCGCCGCGGCGTGTCGTTCGCGCACTACGACGAGTTCAGCGACGTGGCCGACCACTGCACCGTCTGCCACAAGTGCGAGAGCCCCTGCCCGGTGGACATCGATTTCGGCGACGTGTCGATCGCGATGCGGAACCTCCTGCGCCGCCAGGGCAAGCGCCGCTTCAACCCGGGCACGGCCGCCTCGATGCTGTTCCTCAACGCCACCGACCCGCGCAAGATCAAGCTGGTGCGTACCGCGATGATCGAATGGGGCTACGGGCTGCAGCGGTTCGCCTACGGCCTTGCGAAGCGCGCCGGCCTCGCGGGCAGGCAGACCCGGCGCCCGCCCGCGACCACCGGCAAGCCCGCGCTCAGGGCGCAGGTGGTGCACTTCATCAACAAGCCGATGCCCGGCAACCTGCCCAAGAAGACCGCGCGCGCGCTGCTGGACGTGGAGGACGCGCGGATCGTGCCGATCATCCGCGACCCGCGCAAGGTCACCGAGGACTCGGACGCGGTGTTCTACTTCCCGGGCTGCGGCTCGGAGCGCCTGTTCTCACAGGTGGGCCTGGCCACGCAGGCGATGCTCTACGAGGTCGGGGCGCAGTGCGTGCTGCCGCCGGGATACCTGTGCTGCGGCTACCCGCAGACGTCGGCGGGCGAGGCGGAGCAGGGCGAGCGCATCATCACGCAGAACCGCGTGCTGTTCCACCGCCTCGCCACCACGCTCAACTACCTCGACATCAAGACCGTCATCGTGTCGTGCGGGACGTGCATGGACCAGCTGGAGAAGTACGAGTTCGGGAAGATCTTCCCAGGCTGCCGGCTGCTCGACATCCACGAGTACCTGCTGGAGAAGGGCGTGAGGCTCGAAGGCGTCGAGGGCACGCGCTACATGTACCACGACCCCTGCCACTCGCCGATCAAGACCCAGCAGCCCATGAAGGTGGTGAATGCGCTGATGGGCGGCGACGTGGCGCTGTCCGCGCGTTGCTGCGGCGAGTCCGGCACGCTGGCGGTGACGCGCCCCGACATCTCGACGCAGGTGCGCTTCCGCAAGGAGGAGGAGTTCAGGAAGGGCGTTGCGGCGATCGAATCCGCGGGACACGCGGGAAGCGTGAAAATGCTCACATCCTGCCCGTCGTGCTTGCAAGGTTTGACGCGCTTTGCGGATGACACCGGCGTGCAGTCCGATTATATTGTGGTGGAGTTGGCCCGCCACCTGCTCGGCCCCGAGTGGCTGCAGGGTTTCGTCCAGAAGGCCAACAACGGCGGGATCGAAAGGGTCCTGCTCTGAGGGGAACCGGGGGATGCATTGCTTGCTCTGCGAAGAGGAGGGCGGAACCGTGCTTTGGCGCAACGATTTCTGCCGGATCGTGCGTGCCCCGGGCGAAGGCTATCCGGGCCTGTGCCGCGTGGTGCTGAACCGGCACGCGCGCGAAATGACCGACCTTGCGGACGATGAAAGGGCGCGCCTGATGGGCGTCGTGTTCGCGACGGAGTCCGCGCTTCGCGGGCTGTTCCAGCCCGACAAGATCAATCTCGCGAGCTTCGGCAACCAGGTGCCGCACCTGCACTGGCACGTGATCCCGCGCTACGCCGACGATCCGCATTTTCCCGATCCCTCGTGGGGGCCCGCACGGCGCCCCGCACCCGCGAACCAGCGCACCGTGAGCGATGCCGCGATTTCGGCCAAGCTTGCCGAGCTGCTGAACTGAAGCCGGGAACGACGACCCCATGACCAATTCAATCTTCGCGCTGCCCGAGATCTCGGCCGAAGCCGCGCCCGAGTTCACCGACGCGCTGACCTGCAAGGCATGGATCGAGCACGTGCCGCTGGCCAACGTCGTCGAGGCACAGCGCCAGCTGTACGCCCAGGTGACCGAGTTCAACCGCTTCCCGTGCAAGGCCTCGATGCGCTTGCAGGTGATGGAGGCGCTGCGCGAGGCGGTGGCCTTCGTGCAGATCGAGCAGGCGAAGCGCTTTACGAACCGCTCGCTGCCGATGGCCGAGGCCGAGGCCGCCGTATTCAGGGACACTACCGCGCTGTGGGAAGCCATGCGCGTCGGATACCTCCACTGCCTGTCGGCGAGCCACGCGGGCGAAACCGGCATGCGCGCGCACGCCGCGCTGCTGGCGCAGCGCGTGCTGGCCTACAGCGGCCTGAAGATGTTCCACCACTACCGCGCCTACCGCGAAGTGCCCGGCGGCGACTGGCACTACCTGCACAGCGCCTACCGGATGGCCGAGGAGATGGAGGTCACCGACGACCAGGTGAAGGACTACCTCAACCGTGACGTGCACGACGCCACCCCGCGGATCCAGTACATGCGGGCGCTGCTGATGGGCATGGCGAACCCGAACGAGCTCGCCCGCCGCCAGCTTTCCTTCGTCGCGTTCCTGCTCGAGCGCTGGGCCGAGAAAGTCGACGTGTCCGCGCAACCCGTGGCCGAGGAAGGCATGCTGCCCCTGGTCGTCGACATCGCCGGAGACAAGCCGCCCGAGCGGATGACCGGCAGCGGGGATCGCGAGATCGTCGAGCCGAGGTTCCTCGACGTGAGCCGGCTCACCAAGAGCCTCAAGAACCGGATCGGCCTGCTGCGCAAGGGCGAATCGCCGGCCAAGCTCGCGCTGGGCGAGGACTGCGTGCAGCCCTCGTGCGAACAGCTGCTGGTATTCCTTTACCGCCTCTGGTGCCAGCCGCGCCAGCCGCGCGCCGGCGAACGCAAGCCGGCCGCCCTGCCGGCCATGGTCTGCAACGAGATGGCGGCGATCCACTACTACATCTTCGGCAAGGTGTTCCGCCAGCCGGGCGGCAGCCAGAAGGAGCTGAGCCAGAAGGAGCGCGACCAGATCGCCACGTTCGGCCGCATCAGCACCAAGGACGAGGACGACTACAGCCAGGTGCACGGGTTCCTGCTCGAGCACTGGCAGATCGAGGACGAGAGCGTGTCGGGGCTGCGCATGCTGCGGCCCGCCGGCAGCCCGGGCAAGCGCTTCACGCATGGGCAGCTGGTCGCGGTGCGGCCCGGCGACGCGAAGAACTTCATGCTCGCGCAGGTGCGTTGGCTGATGGAAGGCAACGACGGCACGCTGAACGCCGGCCTGCGGCTGCTGCCGGGCCTGCCGGCCGCGATCGCCGTGCGCGGCTACGGGCTCAACGCCGCGAATGAGAAATACATCGCCGCCCTCACGCTGACCGAGGTCGCCGCACTCAAGTCCCCGCCCACGATCATCCTGCCTTCCGGCTGGTACAAGCCCAAGCGGGTGGTGGAAGTATTCCTGCAGCAGGCACTGCGCGTAAAGCTCGTCGACTTGATCGAGCGCGGGCCCGACTTTGAGCGCATGACCTACGAAGTCCTCCCGGACTAGGCCGCCCTTGCCGTATCGAGCTTCTCGATGCGGCGCGCCGGAAAGACTGCGCAGAAGGTCGAGCCGCGGCCGAATTCGCTGGTGATCTCGAGGCCCGCCTGGTGGCGCGTCAGCACGTGCTTGACGATCGCCAGGCCGAGGCCCGTTCCGCCCGTCTCGCGCGAGCGGCTGTTGTCCACGCGGTAGAAGCGCTCGGTGAGCCGCGCGATGTGGCGGCGCTCGATTCCGATGCCCGAGTCCTCCACGCTGAACACCCCCTGGCCATCGCGGACCTGCCAGCCGATCCGGATCCCGCCGCCCTCCGGCGTGTAGCGCACCGCGTTCGACACCAGGTTGGAGAACGCGCTCGCGAGCTCCTGGACGCTGCCGGTCAGCTGCGCATCGGACTCGATCGCCACCGCGACCCTGTGCCGTCCGGCCGACAGGAGGCGGGCCTCCTCGGCGAGCTTCTCGACGAAGGGGCGCACGTCGATCGCCTGGTCCTCGGGGGGGGCGTTGGAGGATTCGAGCGACGAGAGCGTCAGCAGGTCCTCGATCAGACTTTGCATGCGGCGCGCCTGGTCGGACATCAGGCCGAGGAACCGGCTGCGCTGTTCCGCGGTCAGCGCCATGGAGTCGTCGGACATCGTCTCCACGAACCCCGACAGCACCGTGACGGGCGTCTTCAGTTCGTGCGAGACGTTGGCGACGAAGTCGCGCCGCACGGTGTCGCGCTTTTCCTGGGAGGTGATGTCGCGGGTCAGCAGCAGCTTCTGGTGCTCGCCGAACTCGATCAGGCTCAGCATCAGCACGGCGGCCTCGCCCCGGGCATGGCGCAAGACCAGCGGCTCTGTGAAGCTGTCCGACTCGAGGTAGGTCACGAAGTCCGGGCTGCGCAGCAGGTTGGTGACCGCCTGGCCGGCGTCCCGGCTTGCGTCGATGCCGAGGTGGCGCTCGGCGTTCGGGTTGGCCCACTCGATCTGCCAGTCGCGATTGAGGATCACCACCCCATCGGGCAGCGCCTGCCCGGCCGCGCGGAACCGGGCCAGCGCCTCGGCGACTTCGCGCTCCGCCTCGTCCCGCGACCGGAAATGGCGGTGCAACGCCGCCAGTGCGGTCTCCCACGCGCCGCTGCCGTTGGGCAGCGTCTCGCGCTTCGGCGCCTCGAGCCAGCGCATGAAGGCCGCGAGGTTGCGCACGTGGTGGAGCAGGGCCAGCAACAGTCCCAGCGCAAGGACGCCCAGTGCCGCGTCCGCTCCCAGCGTCGGCCATGCCGCGAGCGCCGCGACCGCGATCGCGGCCAGCGTTCCAAGAAAGCCAGCCCAGGCGGGATTCAATCGAGGCACCCTCTTGTCAGAAGGTTGGTTGGGGAGGGGGTACGGGGGAACCGCAGGGTTCCCCTGTTCCCAGCTTGCCGATTCAGGGATTCTAGGTTTTTTCCGGCTCGGCCGTGAACCGGTATCCCGAGCCCCGCACCGTCTCCACATGCCGGTCGTGCCTCGTCGGCTCGAGCGACTTGCGCAGCCTGCGGATATGAACGTCCACGGTACGCTCCTCGACGAACACGTGGTCGCCCCAGACCTGGTCCAGCAGCTGGGTGCGGGAGTGGACCCGTTCGGCGTGGGTCATCAGGAAGTGCAGCAGCCGGAACTCCGTCGGACCGAGGCTGAGCGGGGTGCCGTTGCCGAACACGCGCCGAGTCGACGGATCGAGCCGCAGCCCGCCGGTCTCGACCGGGTCGTCGGTCATCTCCGGCGCCCGGCGGCGCAGGACCGCCTTGATCCGCGCCAGCAGTTCGCGCGGCGAGAAGGGCTTGGTGACGTAGTCGTCCGCGCCGGCCTCGAGCCCCATGACCTTGTCCTGTTCCTCGGAGCGGGCGGTCAGCAGGATGATCGGGATCCCGCGCGTGCGCTCGTCCTGGCGCAACTGCCGGGACAGGGCGATGCCGGACATCCCGGGCAGCATCCAGTCGATCAGCATCAGGTCGGGAAGCGCATTCTTCACGATCCCCGCCGCGCCCTCGGCGTCGCGGGCGCGGATCACGTGGTGGCCCGCATGTTCCAGGTTCACCGCGATCAGTTCCTGGATCGCGGGCTCGTCCTCGACGACGAGGATGTTCATGGCCATCGGGCGGCCCGGGTCGGGGTTTCCATCCTTCGATTGTATGAAGATTGCGTGACAGTTTTGTTGCATTCGGGAAAAGCGCGCCCATGTATGATCCCGACCCTATGAGCGAAGCCCCGACCCCCACTGAAATCAAGCTGCACCAGAAATCGCGCGTCCTCGAGGTCGCTTTCTCGGACGGGCGCAGCTTTTCGTTCCCGTACGAATTCCTGCGGGTGTTTTCGCCCTCGGCCGAGGTCCGCGGCCACGGCCCCGGCCAGGAGGTACTCCAGGCCGGCAAGCGCAACGTGGATATCGTTTCGCTCGACCCGGTCGGGTCGTACGCCGTGCAGCCGACG
The DNA here is from genome assembly GCA_965279075.1 of Burkholderiales bacterium. GTDB lineage: Bacteria > Pseudomonadota > Gammaproteobacteria > Burkholderiales > SG8-39 > SZAS-79. The sequence continues at coordinate 358,455 of CBDIHI010000009.1, forward strand.
TTTTCGGACGGCCATGCCACCGGGATCTATGCCTGGGACTACCTGTATTCGCTTGGCACCGACCAGGAACGGATGTGGGCCGATTACCTGAAGAAGCTCGCCGACGCGGGCGCCAGCCGGGAAAAGGAGCAAGGGCTTACCTCCCTGATACCGCCCGTCGGTAAAGGGCATTGCGGGTGAGCTCGGACACCCACTTCGGCTTCCAGAAGGTCGCCGAGGAGGCCAAGGCCGGCAAGGTGCGGGAGGTGTTCGACCGCGTCGCGGGCAATTACGACCTCATGAACGACCTGATGTCGCTCGGCCTGCACCGGGCGTGGAAGGCGTTCGCGATCACCCTGTCGGGTGTCCGCGAGGGCCAGCGGGTGCTCGACGTCGCGGCCGGCAGCGGCGACCTGTCCAAGGCTTTCGCCCGCCGGGTCGGGCCGTCCGGGCAGGTGTGGGCGACCGACATCAACGGCAGCATGCTGGCAGTCGGGCGCGACCGGCTGCTGGATGCCGGGCACGTCTGCCCGGCGGTCTTGTGCGACGCCGAGAAGCTGCCCTTCCCGGACGGGTATTTCGATTGCGTCAGCGTCGCCTTCGGGCTGCGCAACATGACCCGCAAGGAGGCCGCGCTGGCCGAGATGGCGAGGGTCCTCAGGCCCGGCGGCCGGCTGCTCGTGCTCGAGTTCTCGAAAGTCTGGAAAGCCCTGGAGAAACCCTACGACCTGTATTCCTTCAAGGTCCTGCCCTGGCTCGGCGAGAAAGTGGCGAAGGACGGAGAGGCCTACCGCTACCTGGCCGAATCGATCCGCATGCACCCCGACCAGGACACATTGAAAAGCATGATGGAACACGCCGGCCTTGAGCGTGTCGAATACTTCAACCTGTCGGCGGGCGTCGTGGCCCTCCACCGCGGCTACCGCGTGTAGTGCCGAAAGCCGCTACAAAAAGTCATGGTTACGCGTTAGGATGCATGCATAACAATAAGACTGAACCTCATAAACTCAAGGACTGGGACAAGATGAAACGGATTCTGATGGGCTTCATGGCGGTGCTTGTGGGCTTCGGCCTCGCCGCGGGCGAGGCGGATGCGGCGAAAGTCGGTGGCAGCCGCAGCGTCGGCACCCAGCGCAATATCACCAGCGCGCCCCCCTCGGCGACGCCTCCCAAGAGCGTGCAGCAGGCCGCGCCTGCCGCCACGCCTCCCGCAGTCGCGCCGCAACCGCAGTCCGCGCTGAGCCGTTGGGCGCCGATGCTCGGCGGCCTCGCGATCGGCGGCCTGCTCGGCTCGATGTTTGCCGGCGGCGGGCTCGGCGGCGCCATGGGAAGCATCCTGATGATGGCCCTGCTGGGCGTCGCGGTGGTGTTCGCGGTCAGGCTGTTCATGCGTGGCCGCGGTACGCCGCAGCCGGTGCCGGCCAACGGCCCGATGCAGTATTCGGGCCTCGGCAACGAGACCGTCGCCGCGCCGCCGCCTTCGCAGGCCGCGGGGTTCGAGGCGCAGGCGCCGCGCGTTGCCGCCAACGTCCCGGTGGGCTTCGACGGTGAAGGGTTCGTCCGCCAGGCGAAGCTTTCGTACATCCGCATGCAGACCGCCAACGACGCGGGCAACCTCGCCGAACTGCGCGAGTTCACCACGCCCGAGATGTACGAGGCGCTCAAGGGCGACATCGACGCACGCGGCGGCGCCAAGCAGTTCACCGATGTGGTGACGCTGAACGCCGACCTGCTCGAGGTCGTGACCGAGGGCAGCATGCACTGGGCGAGCGTGCGCTTCTCCGGCCTCGTGCGCGAAGTCCCCGGCCAGGCGCCGGCCAGCTTCGAGGAGGTCTGGAACCTTGCCAAGCCCGCCGACGGTTCGACCGGCTGGCTGCTGTCGGGCATCCAGCAGATGCACTGAAGCATCCTCTGCGATAATCCCCAAGGCCACCGCAAGGTGGCCTTGTCGTTTCCACCCCCCGTAATCCGGAATGGGTCTTCCCGATGGGTCTGTTTGACGCCGGCGCCGCCACCGCGCTGAACCACCTGCTGAAGCGCGAAGCCTGGGCGCGGGACAAGCTCGCGCCGTTCGCGGGCGAAGTGGTGGAACTGCGCTTCACGCCCATGCCGACGCTGCGCCTCGCGATCGTCGAAGGCGGGCAGGCCGGGGCCGCCGAAGCCGGGCGCGAAGCCACGCTGGTGATCAAGGCCCGGCCGGAGTTCTTCGCCGCGCTCGCCAAGGGCGAGGAACACCTGATGCGCGCCGTCGACATCTCGGGCAACGCGCGCCTCGCGACCGAGATCCTCGCGCTGCTGCGCTACCTGCGCTGGGACGTGGAAGAGGACCTCTCGCGCGTGTTCGGCGACGTGGTCGCGCACCGCATGGTGAAGACCGCGCGGGACCTCGGGGCCTGGCAGGCGGAGGCCGGCCGGCGCATCGCCGAAAACGTCATGGAATACGCGGTGGAAGAGCGCCGCCTGCTGGTGTCGCGTCCCGAGTTCGAGACGTTCGCGGCAGGGGTTGCAAAACTGCGCGACGACCTCGCGCGCCTCGAGCAGCGTATCGGGCGCAGCGACGCCCCGAAGTCGCCTTGAACGCATAGTGAGCCGCCTGCTTCGACTGCTGCGCATCGCCTCCGTGGGACTGCGGTTCGGCCTGCACGAGTTCGCGCCGCCGGGCCGCGTGCGCTGGCTGCTGGCCCTCCTGGGGGCCCGCCGCGACGAGCCGCGCGGGGCGCGACTGCGCGGCGCGCTCGAAGCCCTCGGGCCCATCTTCGTCAAGTTCGGGCAGGTGCTTTCCACCCGCCGGGACCTGCTGCCGCAAGACCTCGCCGACGAGCTGGCGAAGCTCCAGGACCAGGTGCCGCCGTTCCCTTCGGACCAGGCGGCTGCGGAAATCGAGCGCTCGCTCGGGCGGCCGATCAGCTCGGTGTTCGCGTCCTTCGAACGCGATCCGGTGGCGAGCGCCTCGATCGCGCAGGTCCACCTCGGCACGCTGGCCGAAGGGCCGCACGCGGGCTGCGAAGTCGCCGTCAAGGTGCTGCGTCCCGACGTCGAGTCGATCATCGCGCGCGACGTCGCGTTGCTCGAAACGGCCGCCGGCCTCGTCGAGAGGCTCTGGGCCGACGGGCGGAGGCTGAAGCCGCGCGAGGTGGTGGCCGAGTTCGCCAAGCACCTCGAGGACGAGCTCGACCTCATGCGCGAGGCGGCCAACGCCAGCCAGCTGCGCCGCAACTTCGCCGGCTCGAGGCTCCTGCTGGTCCCCGAGGTGTACTGGGACTACTGCTCGCAGCGAGTGATGGTGATGGAGCGGATGCGCGGCACGCCGGTGTCGCAGATCGAAGTCATGCGCGAAAAAGGCGTCGACATCCCGCTGCTCGCGCGCTCGGGCGTCGAGATCTTCTTCACGCAGGTGTTCCGCGACGGGTTTTTCCACGCCGACATGCATCCCGGCAACATCTTCGTCGCCACGGAGGGCGAAGCGCGCGGCGCCTACATTGCGCTCGATTTCGGCATCATGGGCACGCTCACCGAAGTCGACAAGAACTACCTCGCGCAGAATTTCCTCGCCTTCTTCAACCGCGACTACACGCGCGTGGCGCAGGCCCACCTCGATGCGGGCTGGGTGCCTCCCGAGACGCGCGTCGACGAGTTCGAGGCCGCGATCCGCGCGGTCTGCGAGCCGATCTTCGCGCGGCCGCTGAAGGAGATCTACTTCGGCCGGCTGCTCCTGCGCCTGTTCCAGACCTCGCGCCGCTTCAACGTCGAGATCCAGCCGCAGCTCGTGCTGCTGCAGAAGACGTTGCTCAACATCGAGGGCCTCGGGCGCCAGCTCGATCCCGACCTCGACCTGTGGAAGACCGCCAAGCCCTACCTCGAGCGCTGGATGGTCGACCAGGTCGGTTGGCGTGCCCTGGTGCGCAGCGTGAAACGCGAGGCGCCGTACTGGGCCGCGACGCTGCCGCAGCTGCCCCGCCTGATGCACCGGCTGCTGGCGGACGAGCATGCGCTCAAGCTCGAGCGCGCGTTCGAGGCGCTGCATGCCCAGAACCGGCGTCGCAACCGGCTGCTGGCCGGGATGCTCGCGGTCGCCGCGGTGTGGGTCGCCGTGCAGGCCTGGGCAGTCTTCAAGGTTCTCTAGCGTGGCGCAGGACAGCTCGAAGCCGGACTTCTGGGACACGCGCTACCGCGGCAACGTGACGCCGTGGGATGCGCACGGCGTGCCGGCCGCATTCGCCGCGTGGGTGGCGCGGCAGGACGCGAAGGCGCACGTGCTGATCCCCGGCTGCGGGACCGGCTACGAGGTTCGCATTCTCGCGGCGCAGGGCCACGACGTACTGGCGATCGACTTCAGCGCGGCCGCGGTCGAGGCGGCGCGGCAGGAGCTGGGCGGCCTGGCGGACCGGGTGCGCCAGGCCGACTTCTTTACCGTGGACGGCGGGCCGTTCGACGCAGTTTACGAGCGCGCATTCCTGTGCGCGCTGCCGAGAGGCTTGTGGGAAGACTGGGCGCGGCGGATCGCGGCGCTGGTGCGTCCGGGCGGCGTGCTCGCGGGATTTTTCTTTTTCGACGACAACGCCAAGGGCCCGCCTTTCGGCATCGCGCCCGCGGCGCTCGATGCCTTCCTGTCGCCGGCTTTCGAGCGGATCGAGGACGCGTCGGTGCCGGAAGGCGAATCGATCCCCATTTTCAAGGACAAGGAACGCTGGCAGGTGTGGCGGCGCAAGCCGGCCTAGAATGCGCTGATGCGCGCCTCCCCGCTCGCCCGGTACCTGTTCCTCGCGTACGTCCTGCTCGTCGTCTACGCGACGCTGTACCCGTTCTCCGGATGGCGCGATTCCGGGATCCCCGCCTTCGAGTACCTGGCCGCATCGCGCCCGCGCTACCTCACCGGCTTCGACCTCGCGGCCAACGTGCTGGGTTACGTCCCCTACGGCTGGCTCGCCGTGCTGGCGCTGCATCCGGGCCTGCGCGGGCCGGCGGCGTTCGGCGCTGCGCTCGCGTCGGGGACGGCGCTGACGCTGGTGCTCGAGGCCGCCCAGACCTTCCTTCCGTCGCGCTTCGCCTCGAACGTGGACGTCGCCTGCAACCTGGCAGGGGCCGGCCTCGGCGCGCTGCTCGGATTGCGCAGCATAGGCTGGCTGCTGGGCGAAGGCCCGCTGCTGCGTTGGCGCGCGCGCGACGTGCTGCCGGGCGCACGGGCCGATGCGGGCCTCGTGCTGCTCACCTTGTGGCTCGCGACGCAGCTGAACCCCGCGAGCCTGCTGTTCGGCGCGGGCGACCTGCGGGACCTGTTCCGCCAGCCGGCGGGAAGCGCCTACGAGGCCGACGTCTTCGTCGCGATCGAGGCCCTGACCGCGGCCTGCAACCTCGTCGCGGTGGGCCTGACCGCCTCGGCGCTCCTCGCGCCCGGCGCGCCGCTTCTGCGCACGCTCGCCGCGCTGTTCGGCCTCGCGCTGCTGGTGAAGGCGGGGGCCTTCGCGATCCTGCGTCAGGCCGAGGACGCGATGCTGTGGCTCACGCCGGGTGCCCTGATCGGGCTGGCGACGGGGTTGCCGGTGCTGTTCGCCGCCGCGACGCTGCCGCGGACCGTGCGCCTCGCGCTCGCAGCCATGCTGCTGATGGGCGCCACGGTGATGGTGAACCTCGCGCCCGCCAACCCTTACTTCGCGTCGATGCTGGCCGTGTGGGCACAGGGGCATTTCCTCAACTTCAACGGGCTCACGCGGCTGCTGTCCTCGCTGTGGCCGTTCGCCGCGCTGCTGTACCTGATCCTGCTGGTGGCGCCGCAGGGCGAATCGCGCAGGGGCGACTCGTTGGGAAGCGACCCTGGCGGCGGGTAAAATAGCGCCTTCTCCAGCGGCGGCTTCCCCATGTCCTATTACGAGCGGCACGTGTTCTTCTGCTGCAACCAGCGCGACGGCGAGCGCGAATCCTGCAACCCCAAGGGCGCCTCCGACCTGCGCGACTACGCCAAGAAGCGCGTCAAGGAGCTCGGCCTCGCGGGCGAGGGCAAGGTGCGCATCAACCAGGCCGGGTGCCTCGACCGCTGCGAGGAAGGCCCCGTCATGGTGGTGTACCCCGAGGCGGTCTGGTACACGTACGTCGACCGCAGCGACGTCGACGAGATCATCGACGAGCACGTGAAGAACGGCCGGGTCGTCGATCGCCTGAAGATCTGATGCGCGCCTCCACGCGCCGCGAGTTCGTGGCCGGCCCGGCCGGCCGCATCGAATGCGCCATCGACGTGCCGGACGACCACCGCGGTGTCGCGCTGGTCGCCCACCCGCATCCGCTCTACGGCGGCACGCTCGACAACAAGGTGGTGCAGACGCTCGCGCGCAGCTTCGTCGAGCTGGGCTATGCGGCCGTGCGCCCGAATTTCCGCGGCGTAGGCGGGACGGAGGGCGTCCACGACGAGGGCCGCGGCGAGCTCGAGGACCTGGCGGCAGTGCTCGCCTGGGCGCAGGCGCAGTTCGGTGACGGTCCTCCGGTACTGGCGGGCTTTTCGTTCGGCTCCTTCGTGCAGACGCACCTCGCGCAGCGCGTGGCGCCGGAGCGCATGGTCCTGGTCGGCGTGGCGGTGAAGCGCTTCGACGCGCGCCCCGTGCCCGCCGGAACGCTGGTGATCCACGGCGAGGTCGACGAGACCGTTTTGCTGGCGGATGTCCTCGACTGGGCGCGCCCGCAGGACCTGCCGGTGATCGTCGTGCCCGGCGCGGACCATTTCTTCCACCAGCGGCTCAACGTCCTGCGCTCGATCGTGCAATCGAACTGGCGCGGGCGATGAGCGCCGCCGTGCTGTCGGTCGCGGGCCTGCGCAAGCGCTACGGGTCCGAGGACGTCGTCGCCGGGATCGACTTCGACGTGCAGGCGGGCGAGTGCTTCGGCCTGCTCGGTCCCAACGGCGCCGGCAAGACGACGACGCTCAAATTGTGCCTCGGCCTGATCGAGCCCGACGCCGGCACGATCCGCCTGCTCGACCGGGCTGTGCCCGGCGAGGCGCGCGAGGCGCGCCAGCGCGTCGGCGTGGTGCCGCAGTTCGACAACCTCGACCCGGACTTCAGCGCGCGGGAAAACCTGCAGGTGTACGGGCGTTACTTCGGCATGAAGAAGGCCGACATCGACGCCCGCATCCCGCAACTGCTCGAGTTCGCGGGCCTCTCGGGGCGCGAAGGCTCGAAGATCCAGACGCTGTCCGGCGGCATGAAGCGGCGCCTGACGATGGCGCGCGCGCTGGTCAACGACCCGGAGGTCGTGTTCCTCGACGAGCCCACCACCGGCCTCGACCCGCAGGCGCGCCACCTGATCTGGGAGCGCCTCAAGGGCCTCAGGCAGGAGGGCAAGACGCTGCTCCTGACGACCCATTTCCTCGAGGAGGCCGAGCGGCTGTGCTCGCGCCTCGTGATCATGGACCACGGCCGCATCATCGCGCTGGGCTCGCCGCGCGAGCTGATCGCCAGGCACATCGAGCCGCACGTGGTCGAGGTGCACGGGCCGGGCTTCGAGGCCTGGGCGGAAAAGGCGCGGCCGCTCGCCGGCCGCATGGAAATCGTCGGCGAGACCGCGTTCTGCTACGCCAACGACGAGGAGCCGGTGGTCGCCAGCCTCAAGGCGGAACCCGAACTCATCTACCTGCACCGCCCGGCGAACCTCGAGGACGTGTTCCTCAAGCTGACCGGCCGGGACCTCAGGGATTGAGGATGGCTTCGCGTCTCTTCGCCGCGCCGGAACTGTCGCTGCGCTTCATCCATGTCTGGAGCCGCAACCTCCTCGTCTGGAGGAAGCTCGCGATCCCCTCGATGCTCGGCAACCTCGCCGACCCGATGATCTTCCTGTTCGGCCTCGGCTACGGCCTGGGCGCGATGATGCCGGCGGTGCAGGGCGTCTCGTACGTGACCTTCCTCGCCGGCGGCATGGTGGTGTCGAGCACGATGTACGCCGCCACGTTCGAGGCGATGTACTCGGCGTTCTCGCGCATGCACCAGCAGAAGACCTGGGAGGGGATCCTCAATGCGCCGATATTGCTCGAGGACGTGGTCCTCGGCGAGCTGGTGTGGGCCATGACCAAGGCCACGCTGTCCGGGGTGTCGATCCTCGTCGTGGTGACGGTGCTGGGGGTCGCATCGCCCAGCTACGCGCTGGCCGTGCTGCCGGTCATCGTGGTGACGGGCCTCGCGTTCGCCGCGGTGGGTCTCGCGATGAATGCGCTGGCGCCGAACTACGACTTCTTCATGTACTACTTCACGCTGGTGATCACGCCCACGTCGCTGTTGTCGGGCGTGTTCTTCCCGATCGACCAGCTGCCCGCGGCGCTGCAGGCCGCGGCGGCGGTGCTGCCCCTGTACCACGCGGTGTCCCTGGCGAGGCCGTTGATGCTGGGCGAGGTCCCGACGGGCATCCTGCTGCACCTGGCGGTCCCGCTCGGCTATGCTGCCGTCGGGTTCTACGTCGCGCTGGTGCTTACGCGCCGCCGGCTGCTGAAGTAGGGGACGGGCATGCTCTGGGTCAAGGCGCTGCACATCATATTCATGGTCACCTGGTTCGCCGGGCTGTTCTACCTGCCGCGCCTGTTCGTCTACCACGCGCAGAGCGCGGACCTCCCGTCCATCGAGCGCTTCAAGGTGATGGAGAGGAAGCTCTACTACGGCATCATGGCGCCCGGCGCGGTGCTGACGATCGTGTTCGGCGTGTGGCTGTGGCTGGGCTGGGGATTCTCCGGCGGCTGGCTGCACGCGAAGCTCGCGCTGGTGGCGGTGCTCGTCGCCTACCATCTGTGGTGCGGCAAGCTCCTCGTCGACTTCAAGCACGACCGGAACACGAAGGGCCACGTGTGGTTCCGCTGGTTCAACGAGTTCCCGGTCCTCGTCCTCTTCGCCGTGGTGATCCTCGTTGTCGTCAAACCCTTCTGAGGCGTTCTTCGCCAGCAGTCCCCGCGGGCTCGAAGCGCTGCTCGCGGACGAGCTGCGCGAGCTGGGCGCGGCGGACGTGGCGCTCGCCCCCGGCGGCGTGTCGTTCTCCGGGTCGTGGGAGACCTGTTACAAGGCGAACTTCCATTCGCGGATCGCTTCGCGCATCCTGTGGCGGATTTCCGCGTTTGAGTATGCCGGCGAGGAGGACGTCTACGCCGCGGCCCGCAAGGTCCCGTGGGGTTCGTTCTTCACGGTCGATCGCACGCTCCGGGTCAACCTGACCGCGATCAAGAGCCCGCTCAAGAGCCTCGACTTCACGACGCTGCGCGTGAAGGACGCGGTCTGCGACCGGTTCCGGGAGGAGGTCGGCAGCCGGCCGAACATCGAGCGCCTCGAGCCGGACGTGCGCGTGCACTGCTTCCTCGAGCACGCCAAGGGCACCTTCTACCTCGACACCTCGGGCGAACCCCTCTTCAAGCGCGGCTGGCGACGGTCCGCGGTGGAGGCGCCGCTGCGGGAGAACCTCGCCGCCGGCATCATCAAGCTGACCGGCTGGAAGTTCGACGAGCCGCTGTTCGACCCGATGTGCGGCGGCGGCACGCTGCTGATCGAGGCCGCCGCCCTGGCGCTCAACGAACCGCCGGGCGCAGGGCGCAACTTCGGCTTCGAGAAGCTGCTGACCTTCGACCTCAAGGCCTGGAACCGCGTGAAGGACGGCCGCCCGCCCAGGAACAAGATCCGCCCGGCGCTCTTCGCCAGCGACATCGAACAGCGCGCGGTCGACAGCGCGAAGAAGAACCTGATGGCCTCGGGTTTCTGGGACCTCGTCCGCCTGCAGCGCGCCGACGTGCTGCGCGTCGAGGCGCCGGCCCCGGCCGGCGTCATGGTCGCCAACCCGCCGTACGGCGAGCGGTTGTCCGACCGGGAGCAGCTGGGCGAGTTCTACCCGCAGCTCGGCAATGCGCTGAAACAGCGCTTCGCCGGCTGGCGCTGCCATTTCTTCACGTCGGACCTCCGCATGGCCAAGATGATCCGGCTGTCGCCGAGCAAGCGCGTGCCGCTCTTCAACGGCGCGCTGGAGTGCCGGCTGTTCGAGTTCGTGGTGGTGGCGGGGTCGAACCGGAAGTAACGGCTCAGGCGCCGCTGGCGGCGCTCTTCGCGAGCAGCGCGCTCCTGCGTGCGAGGCTTTCCGGGGGCCAGTAGAAATTCCGGTCGTAGTACCCCGGCACCGACGGCATGCCTGGGGGCAGGACGACCCAGGGTTGCTTGGACGCGGTGAAGATATGGAGGTCCGGCGGCAGGTGGTCCGGCTGGTCCAGCGTGCCCACCCGCACGAAGCGCACGAGCGGACCGGCTCCGGCGTAATTGCTCCACAGCGCGATCCGGCACTTGGGACAGCGGGCGATCTTCTGGCCTTTTCCGCTCTCCGACGGGGTATCGACGATTTCGGGCTCGCCCGCCAGCAGCGTCACGCGGTCGGCCTCGATCATGGCGTTCAGCGCATACGAGGCGCCGCTGGCCCGCTGGCACCAGCGGCAGTGGCAGCAATGCACGAAGAGCGGTGCGCTTGCGAGCTGGTAGCGTACGGTTCGGCAGTCGCAGCCCCCTTCGAGCGGGTACAGGTCTGGTGGCGGCATACGATTCTCCTCCCGGGTCAGTCGACGACCTTGCCCCGCAGCGCCTTGATTTTCCCGCGCAGGACCTTGCCCTCGACGCGCTTGCGTTTCGCGCTGCGGCTGGGCTTGGTCGGCCGGCGCTTCTTGGGCACGAAGGCCGCCCCGCGGACCAGCTCGTGGAGGCGCTCGAGCGCCTCCGCCCGGTTCATGTCCTGGCTGCGGTGCTGCTGGGCCTTGATGACGACGATCCCGGTGCGGGTGATGCGCTGGTCGGAGAGCCGCAGCAGCCGCTCCTTGACCGAGTCCGGCAGCGACGAGGCGCGCACGTCGAACCGCAGGTGGATCGCGTTGGAGACCTTGTTTACGTTCTGGCCCCCCGCACCCTGCGCGCGCACGGCGGTGATCTCGACCTCGCTCTCGGGGATGAGGATGTCGTCGTCCTGCATGGTCCCTACTTCGCCTTGCTCTCCATGCCTTTCTTCAGGAGCTCGGCAACGACGGCGTTGAGGTCGCCCTCGCGGGCCTCGGCGAGCTTGTGGAGCTTCGCCACCAGTTCCTCGTTCAGCTTCACGGCGAACGGCACGAGGCCCGCCGCGCGGTCGAGCTCGCGCTGCTCGCGCCGGCTGGGCGCGGCGGCGGGGGCCTTGCCAAACGCGCCGCCCGCGCCGGGGACGCCGGCCTGGGGCTTCAGGCGCAGGCCCTTGAGTTTCTCGAGATCGGTCTTCTTCATGCAACACCTCTGAATTTCAAAGATTTATTTCAAAAGTCGGCTACTGGAGCGGCTTTCCGGCCAATCCCGATAGTGTTTTTGTAATACAAAAACGCCGGGAGACGCCGAGGCGTCTCCCGTGGTCCTGCATGGATCGCCGCCTCAGACGATGTCCAGGTGCTGGATCCCGTCGTTGAGGTCGCGGCTCTTGGAGCCCTTGCCGTTCAGCTTGATGTTGAGGCGCACCTCGTTGGTCGAGTCGGCGAAGCGCAGCGCGTCCTCGTAGCTGATGCGGTCGGCCTCGTGCAGGTCGAAGAGGGCCTGGTCGAAGGTCTGCATGCCGAGTTCCCGCGACTTCTTCATGATCTCCTTGATGCCGGTGATCTCGCCCTTGAAGATCAGGTCGGAGATCAGCGGGGAGTTCAGCAGCACCTCGACCGCGGCCGCGCGGCCCTTGCCTTCCTTCAGCGGGATCAGGCGCTGCGACACCACGGCCTTCAGGTTCAGCGACAGGTCCATCAGCAGCTGGTGGCGCCTTTCCTCGGGGAAGAAGTTGATGATCCGGTCGAGCGCCTGGTTGGAGTTGTTGGCGTGCAGCGTGCCCAGGGCCAGGTGGCCGGTCTCGGCGAACGCGATGGCGTGCTCCATGACTTCCGCCTCGCGGATCTCGCCGATCAGGATCACGTCGGGCGCCTGGCGCAGCGTGTTCTTGAGCGCGGCCTCCCAGGAGTCCGTGTCCACGCCGACCTCTCGCTGCGTGATGACGCAGTTGCGGTGCGGGTGCACGTACTCGACCGGGTCCTCGATCGTGATGATGTGGCCGTGCGAGTTGGCGTTCCGGTAGCCGATCATCGCGGCAAGGGAGGTCGACTTGCCCGAGCCCGTGCCGCCGACGAACAGCACAAGCCCGCGCTTGGTCATGATCACGTCCTTGAGGACGGGCGGCAGCTTCAGGTCGTCGAACTCGGGGATCGAGGTGGTGATGGTCCGCATGATCATGCCGACCTTCTGCATCTGGATGAAGGCGTTCACGCGGAAGCGCCCGATGCCGGCCGGGCTGATCGCGAAGTTGCACTCCTTCGTCGCCTCGAACTGGGCGGCCTGCTTGTCGTTCATGACGGCGCGCGCGAGCATCGCCGTGTGCTGGGAGGTCAGCGCCTGCTGCGACAGCGGCTGCATCTTGCCGTCGCCCTTCATCGCCGGCGGGAAGCCCTCGGTGATGAACAGGTCCGAGCCCTTCTTCGAGAGCATGACCCGCAGCAGGTCGTAGATGAATTTTGTTGCCTGTTCGCTTTCCATGGCCGGCTCCCTATCCCGCGAAGGTGTCTTTGTTGGCGGCCTTGCTGCGCGCTTCGGCGACCGAGATGACGTTGCGCTTCACCAGGTCCGTCAGGTTCTGGTCGAGCGTCTGCATGCCCATCTGCGCGCCGGTCTGGATCGCGGAATACATCTGCGCGATCTTGGCCTCGCGGATCAGGTTGTTGATCGCGGGCGTGCCGATCATGATCTCATGCGCGGCGACCCGGCCGCCGCCGTCCTTCGTCTTGAGCAGCGTCTGCGAGATGATCGCGCGAAGCGAAGTCGAGATCATCGCGCGCACCATGTCCTTTTCGGCCGCCGGGAATACGTCGATGATCCGGTCGATCGTCTTCGCGGCCGACGAGGTGTGCAGCGTGCCGAACACCAGGTGGCCCGTCTCGGCGCCCGACAGCGCGAGGCGGATGGTCTCGAGGTCGCGCATCTCGCCCACCAGGATCACGTCCGGGTCTTCGCGCAGCGCGGAGCGCAATGCGTTCGAGAACGACAGGGTATGCGGCCCCACTTCGCGCTGGTTGATCAGGCACTTCTTCGATTCGTGCACGAACTCGATCGGGTCCTCGATCGTTAGGATGTGGCCTTCCTCGGTCTCGTTCTTGTGGTTGACCATTGCGGCGAGCGTGGTCGACTTGCCCGATCCGGTCGGGCCGGTCACGAGCACCACGCCCCTCGGGTAATCGGAAATATCCTTGAAGATCTTCGGCGCTTTCAGGTCCTCCAGCGACAGGATCTTGGAGGGGATCACCCGCAGCACCGCCGCCGCGCCGCGCTGCTGCACGAACGCGTTGACGCGGAAGCGCGCGAGGTTCGGGATCGCGAACGAGAAGTCGCACTCGAGATTCTCCTCGTAGAACTTCCTCTGCCCGTCGTTCATGATGTCGTAGATCATCCCGTGCACGTCCTTGTGCTCCATCGCCGGGAGGTTGATCCGCTTCACGTCGCCGTGCACGCGGATCATCGGCGGCACGCCCGAGGACAGGTGCAGGTCTGAAGCCTTGTTCTTGACTACGAAGGCGAGCAGCTCGGTCAGATCCATTACAATTCCCCCGGGGAGAAGGTGAGGCGGAAAGCAGGCGCGTAACGCCTGGGATGCGCGGGAAACGCAGGTGGAAAATTATGGCGGCAATCAATGATAACTTGCAAGCTGTCGCCGCGCGCATCCGCGAGGCCGCGCGCGCGGCCGGACGCGATTCGTCGATGGTCAGCCTGCTCCCGGTCAGCAAGACCCAGCCCGCGTCGGCGATCGCGTCGGCTTTCGCCGCCGGGATGCGCAGTTTCGGCGAGAACTACGTGCAGGAAGCGCTCGACAAGCAGGCCGAACTCGCCGCCTCCGGGCTCGCCCCGGGCGCCCTGTGGCACCTCATCGGCCCGCTCCAGAGCAACAAGACCCGCGTCGTCGCGCACGCCTTCGACTGGGTGCAGACCATCGAGCGCGAGAAGGTCGCGCGCCGCCTGTCGGAGGCGCGCCCCGAGGGCCTGCCGCCGCTCAACGTGCTGATCCAGGTGAATGTTTCCGGCGAGGCCACCAAGAGCGGCGTGGCGCCGGGCGAAGCGGAGGCGCTGGCGTGTGAGGTCGCGAAGCTCCCGCGCCTGAAGCTGCGCGGGCTGATGGCGATCCCGGAGCCCACCGACGACCGTGCAGTCCAGCTGGAGCGTTTTCGCACCGTGCGCGAGCTCTTCGACCGGCTGAACGAGGCCGGTTTCGGCCTCGACACGCTGTCGATGGGCATGTCCCAGGACCTCGATGCGGCGATCGCCGAGGGGTCCACAATGGTGCGCGTTGGCACCGCCATATTCGGCGAGAGAACCAGGGCAAAGGCGGCAGCATGAAAATCGCATTCCTCGGCGGCGGCAACATGGCCGGCGCCCTGATCGGGGGCTTGCTGGCCAGGGGCTATGCGGCCGGCGACCTCTCGGTCGTCGAAGTCGTGCCGCAGGCGAGGGACAGCCTCGTCGCGCGCTACAAGGTCCACGTGAGCGCCGCGCCGGATGCGGTGACGCTTTCGGCCGATACGGTGGTCCTGGCGGTCAAGCCCCAGGACATGCGTGCCGCCGTCGCGCCCCTGGCGGGCCGGCTGAAAGAACAACTGGTGGTCAGCATCGCCGCGGGGATCCGGCTCGACGACCTCTCGCGCTGGCTCGGCGGGCATGCGCGGCTGGTACGCGTGATGCCGAACACGCCCGCGCTGGTGGGCGAGGGCATGGCGGGGCTGTTCGCGCGGCCGGAGGTCAGCAAGGAAGAGTGCGACCGCGCCGCAGCCATCCTCGGCGCGGTAGGCAAGACCGTGTGGGTCGCGGACGAGGCGCTGATCGACCCCGTGACCGCCGTGTCCGGCAGCGGCCCGGCCTATGTGTTCTATTTCATCGAGGCGCTGGAGAAATCCGGCATTGCGCTCGGCCTCGCCCCCGAGGCCGCACGCGCGCTTGCCCTCCAGACCTTCGTCGGCGCGGCCAAGCTCGCGGCCGAAAGCCCGGACGCGCCCGGCGTGCTGCGCGAGCGCGTGACGTCCAAGGGCGGCACGACCGAAGCCGCGCTCAAGGTGTTTGCCGCGGAAGACATCGCCGGCGGCATTGGCCGCGCGCTCAAGGCGGCGAGCGACCGCGGCGCCGAGCTGGGCCGCCTGATGGGAAAGGACTGACCCATGGTTGCGCAGATCCTCGAGTTCCTGGTCGACACCGTCTCCGCATTCTTCGTGTTCCTGCTGCTCGCGCGCTTCCATTTCCAGTGGCTGCGCGTGCCGTTCCGCAATCCCGCGGGGGAGTTCATCCTCGGCCTGACCAGCTGGATGGTGATGCCGGTGCGCCGCGTGATTCCCGGCCTCGCCGGCATCGACCTGCCGACGCTGCTGCTCGCGTGGGCCTGGCAGGTCGCCACGCTGGCGATCATCCAGGCGCTGCGTGGCATCGACTTCTCCGGCGCACCGGGGATAGCGTTCGCGGTGCTCGGGGGCCTCGCGCTGTTCGACCTCGTGCGCTTCAGCGTCTATATCCTGATCTTCGCGCTGATCGTGCAGGCGGTCCTTTCGTGGACCAACCCGCACACGCCGCTCGGGGGCGTGTTCGACGCGATGGTGCGGCCGTTCCTGCGCCCGATCCGGCGGTTCGTGCCGCTGATCGGGAACATCGACCTCTCGCCGCTGGTGCTGCTGGTCGTGCTGCAGGTGCTGCTGATCCCGCTCGCCTACGGGCGGGCGATGTTCGCGGGGATCTTCTGAACGCCCCAGCCTGGCATCGCACGCAGGGCGACCGGCTCCTGCTGCAGGTCCATGTCCAGCCGGGCGCCGCGCGCACCGAAGTCGCAGGATTGCACGGCGACAGCCTCAAGATCCGGCTTTCGGCCCGCCCCGTTGACGGCGAGGCCAACGCCTGCCTGGTCGAGTTCGTGGCCGAGTCGCTCGGTGTGGCCAAACGTTCCGTGACGATAGAAAGCGGTGCGACCTCGCGCAGGAAGCGCGTCGCCGTGCAATCCCCCGCACGGGGCCCGGAGGTGTTGTGGAAAGGCTGAGCGCCGAAGTGCGCTTCGACTATCCACCGGTCGAGCCCGGCACGGTGGGCGGCTGCCCGGTGGCGCCGGACGCGCTGGCCGGGATCAAGCGCCAGCAGACCAACCCTTCGCGCTGGGCCGGCGAGGGCTGGGCGGCTTTCGCGGCGGCGTTGCGCGCCGACGGCGTCGAGCTGTCCGAATCGATCGCCGCGCGCGGCGCCTATGCCACCGACGCAGGGGGTACCGCGTATGGGTTGCCGCACGGGGTGGTGGTGGCGCGCGGCGCCGAACAGATCGCGTCTTTGCTGCGCGCAGCGCAAAAGCATCGCGTCCCTGTCACGGTGCGTGGCGGCGGCCTGACGACCGAAGGCGAGTCGGTGGCCTTCGGCGGCGTGTTGCTGGACATGACCGGAATGAGCCGCGTGCTGCGCATCGACCGCGAATCGCTGACGGTACGCACCCAGGCCGGGATCTTCTGGCACGGCCTCGCCGAGGAACTGCGGCGCGAAGACCTCGACTACCTGTCCGCCCCGCTCAACCTGACCTCCTCGGTCGGCGGCACGCTCGGCGTGGGCGGCATCGACGTCAATTCGCCGCGCCTGGGCTGCAGCGCCGACCAGGCCGTGGCGCTGCAGGTGGTGACGCCCACCGGCGACATCGTCGAGTGCTCGGACACGCAGAACCCGGAACTGTTCCGCCGCATGATCCTCGGCTACGGCCAGTTCGGCGTGATCACCGAGGCCACGCTCAGGGTGCGGCCCTACACGCCGCTGCGGATGCACTACTACTACTATTCGTCGCTGCGCACTGCGATCGAGGACCTGCAGCTGCTCGACCGCAACGACGCGAGCGACTACTCGGGGATCCTCACCATCCTCGACTGCGCGGTGAACCTGCTGGTGGCTTTCGACTCCGATGAGCGCGAGGCGGCCTTCCGCGCGAAGTGGGAGCGCCAATTGCGCGGCCATGGCGAATGGGGCTTCATGGTGCGGGCCCTCGTGCACTATGCCTTGCGCCCATGGAAGTGCGGCGAGGCATTGTTCCTGTGGAAGAGGAAGCGGGAACTCTTCCCCGAGCTGCAGCGCTCCGAATACATGCGCGACGGGAAGATGCTCGACCGCACCGTGGTCTTCTCGCGGGCGGTGTGGAATTTCTGGGGCGGCCGGCAGATGGTGATCCCGGACGTCGCGACCTCCGCGGAGAAGTTCGTCGCCGCGGTGGAGCGCGGCAACGCGGTGTGCCGCAAGTACTTCCCGGAGTACACGCTCTATTGCGTGGGCATCAGGCTGCGGCCCGAGCACCGCGAACACTACGAGATGTCCTGCATCCCGCCGGACGCCGAAGGCCGGGCCTACGGCTGCGAGTTCGAGCCGATGACCAACGGCCGCGACTACAGCCGCGACACCCTGCAGTCCTTCAAGAACGAGATCTACGACATCGGCGTCGGGCTTGGCGGCAGCTATTACCGCTTCGGCGGCATGATGAAAGGCTACATCCGCCGCGTGTTCGGCGACGAGGTGGTCGACCGCCACCTCGCGATGAAGAAGGCGGCCGACCCGGCGATGATCCTCAACCGGGACGTCATATTCTGAGCGCCCGCAAGGACCTGCAGGAGCGCAAGGGCTTTGCCGCCTGCAGCGGCTGCAGCCTGTGCCTGCTGGTGTGCCCGGCCTGGCGCGCGACGCGCGACCCGCGCACCAGCCCGGAGGGCCGGGCCAAGGCTTTGCAGGCGGGCGCCACGCCCTCCGAAATCGCCCCGTCCGCGCTCGCCTGCACGCTGTGCGGCGCCTGCGAGCCGGTGTGCCCCGAAAAGATCGACCTCATCGGCATGGTGCTTTCCCTGCGCCGCGAACTGCCCGACACGCCGGAGCGCCAGGCGCTGCGCGTCCGGGTGAATGGCAGCGGGGAGGCCGTGGCCCGGCCGGCGGGACAAACGCTGCTCCTCGCCGGGGCGGCCCTGCGCTCGACGCGCCCGGTCCTCGCCAGGGTCCTCGCGCTGCTCGATGCCTGCGCTTGCGATGACGCAGGCGAAGACATCGCCGGCGCAGTCGAGGCCGGTGTGCCGGTCCCGGCCGGGCGCCTGGAGCGGTTCCTTGCGCCGCTTCGTGCCGCGCAGCGCATCGTGGTGGAGGATGGGCGCTGGATGCGCCACCTGCGCGCGTGGCTGCCGGGCAAGCGCCTGTCCGGCTTGGGCGAAGCGCTGTCCGCGCTCGAGCCGGTCCGGCGCGCGGTACGGCCGGACGACCTGTACGTGATCGAGGCGCGCGCCTACCACGAGGACCATGAGCGCCTCGTCAAGCATTACGACCGCCTGCGCGTCGAACGCGGCTGCGCCACCAACCTCGACCTGCAGCGCATCGCGATTCCCGCGTTCGAATCGGACTGGATCCTGAAGGGACGCAAGGTTGCACGGATCGTCGTCGAGCGCATGGACGATGCGGCGGCTTTCGCGCATCGCGGCAACCTCCCGGTGGTGCACGTCGCCGAATTGGCGGATCATTGACCCCATGCGCAGCGTAGACGTAGTCATCGTCGGGGCCAGCCTGTCGGCGGCCGCCGCGGCCAAGCGCCTGGTCGACGCCGGGCTGGAAACCGTCATCCTCGAGAGGAAGGAACTCCCGCGGCACAAGATCTGCAGCGGCATCCTGTCGCCGCGCGGGCACCGGTTCCTGCTGGAGAATTTCGGCCCGCTGCCGCGCGAGGCGCTGCACGAGCCCACGTCGTGCCGCGGCGTGACCTTCCACTTCCCGTCGATGGTGTCGCTGTCGATGGACTTCTTCGGCGGCACCACGCCGCACCTGCACCGCAAGTACTCCGACCACTGGGCGATCCAGAGGAGCGGCGCGGAGGTCCATGACCAGACCTCGTTCGCGGGGCTGGAAGACAAGGGCGACCATGTTCTGGTGCATGCGCGGCACAAGGGAGAGCCGGTCGAGTACCGCGCGAAGCAGGTGATCGGCGCGGACGGCCCGAGCTCCCTGGTGACCCGCGCGGTCTACCCGGACTACCCCAAGCAGATCCCGTGGTTCTTCGTCGGTCAGAAGTTCCATGACATCGTCGAGTGCCCGCTCGACGAGGAGTACTTCCATTTCTGGTTCCACCCCGGCCTCGGCCACTACACGTGGAGCCACGCGCGGGACGGGCGGCAGATCGTCGGCGTGGGCTTCAAGCGCGGCGACAATTTCGCGAAAAAACACGAGAACGTCGTCAACTACCTGGCCGAAAAGCACGGCGTGAAGCTGCACCCCCACACCGACGATGAAGGCTGCGCCGAGAATTTCGGGCCTTCGCTCATCAACCGCTACGTGTTCGGCAAGGGCAACGTGCTGGTCACCGGCCAGGCGGCAGGCTTCCTGAACATGATCGGCGAGGGCATGAGCTGCGCGCTGCATTCTGGCGCGATTTCGGGCGAGGCCATCGTCGAGGCAAGGCTGCGCAACCGCCCGGTGCAGGAGATGTACCGCAGGATGATCGCCTCCGAAGTCCGGCGCACCACGGACCAGTGGAACCCGCTGAAGATCGCCTTCGACAAGCCCCACGAGGCGGATTTCCCCAAGGCGCTGATGGCGCTGGGCTGGCGCGACCGCGCGAAAGTGCTGCGCGACATGTGGAACTTCATCGTGCTGTACAAGGAATTCAACTGGGGCCGGCAGATCTTCCGCGAGATGCTGCAGCGGCCGGTGCTCGGCGGGTATTCGATGCAGCGCTGGCTCTGAGAAAAAGACCGCCGCACCCGCAGGCGCGGCGGCAGGTCTCCTCCTCCAAACACTTTTGCGCTACGCGGCCAGCTTCGCCTTGGCCTTCTTCTCGTCGAAAAACTGCTCGTCCTCGGTCGAGCCGTGCAGCGCGGTCGTCGAGGCCTTGCCGGCCGTGACGGCCTGCGTGATCTCGTCGAAATAGCCGGTGCCGACCTCGCGCTGGTGCTTGACCGCGGTGAAGCCCTTTTCGGCGGCGGCGAACTCCTTCTGCTGCAGCTCGACGAAGGCCGTCATGTTGTTGCGCGCGTAGCCGTAGGCCAGCTCGAACATCGAGTAGTTGAGCGAGTGGAACCCGGCCAGCGTGATGAACTGGAACTTGTAGCCCATCGCGCCGAGCTCGCGCTGGAACTTCGCGATGGTCGCGTCGTCGATGTTGCGCTTCCAGTTGAACGAAGGCGAGCAGTTGTAGGCGAGCATCTTGCCGGGGAATTTCGCCTGCACGCCCTCGGCGAAGCGGCGCGCGAACGCGAGGTCCGGCGTGCCCGTCTCGCACCACACCATGTCCGCGTATTCGGCATAGGCGAGGCCGCGCGACAGCGCCTGGTCGAAGCCTTTCCTCGTGCGGTAGAAGCCTTCGGGCGTGCGCTCGCCGGTGAGGAAGGGCTTGTCGTTGTCGTCCACGTCCGAAGTGACGATGTCGGCGGCCTCGGCATCCGTCCTCGCCAGCAGCACCGTGGGCACGCCCATGATGTCCGCCGCGAGGCGCGCGGCGATCAGCTTCTGCACGTTCTCCTGCGTCGGCACGAGCACCTTGCCGCCCATGTGGCCGCACTTCTTCACCGAGGCCAGCTGGTCCTCGAAGTGCACGCCGGCGGCGCCCGCCTCGATCATCGCGCGCATCAGTTCGTGCGCGTTCAGCACGCCGCCGAAGCCGGCTTCCGCGTCCGCCACGATTGGCGCGAACCAGTCCACGTCGCCCGCCTTTCCTTCCGCGGCTTCCATCGTCTGGATCTGGTCCTGGCGCATCAGCGCGTTGTTGATGCGCTTCACCACCGTCGGCACCGAGGACACCGCGTACAGCGACTGGTCCGGGTACATGGAAAGCGAATCGTTCGCGTCGGCCGCCACCTGCCAGCCCGAGAGGTAGACGGCCGGGACGCCGGCCTTGACCTGCTGCATGGCCTGGTTGCCGGTGAGCGCGCCGAGCGAATTCACGAACGGCCTCTCGTTGCACATCTTCCAGAGCTTCTCGGCCCCGGTCTTCGCCAGCGTGTACTCGATCTTGAGGCTGCCGCGCAGCCGGACGACGTCCCCGGCCGTGTAACCCCGCTTGATGCCCTTCCAGCGGGGGTTCTCCGCCCAGTCCTTCTCCAGCGCCGCCACTTCCTGTTCGCGATTCGTCATGCCGCCTTCTCCTCATGGTTGAAAAGTGGCGGCAGGATAGACAGGTTCCTTGCCAAAAGCGGCCAACAGAAACTTCACATGGTGAAGTTCACCGCTTCAGGTCTGCACGAGCTTCCTGTGCTTGTGGATGCTCATCAGGATGCCGATGCCGACGAACAGCGTGGCGAGCGCCGTGCCGCCGTAGGACACGAACGGCAGGGGCACGCCGACCACCGGCAGGATGCCGGACACCATGCCCATGTTGACGAAGGCGTAGGTGAAGAAGATCAGCGTGACCGCGCCCGCGAGCAGGCGCGAGAAGAACGTGGGCGCGTTGGCCGCGATCATCAGGCCGCGCGCGATCAGCAGCAGGTAGAGCACCAGCAGGACGCAGTTGCCCGCGAGGCCGAACTCCTCGGAGAACACCGCGAAGATGAAGTCCGTGTGCCGCTCGGGAATGAACTCGAGGTGGGTCTGCGTGCCCTGCAGCCAGCCCTTGCCGAGGATGCCGCCCGAGCCGACCGCGATCGTCGACTGGATGATGTGGTAGCCGGCGCCCAGCGGGTCGGTGGTCGGGTCGAGCAGCGTCAGGACGCGCCTGCGCTGGTAGTCGTGCAGCAGGCCCCACAGCGGGAACAGCGCCGCCAGCCCGGCCACCACCAGCCCCGCGATCACCTTCCAGGACAGCCCCGCGAAGAAGATCACGTAACAGCCCGCCGCCATGACCAGCACCGCGGTGCCGAGGTCGGGTTGCCGCGCGATCAGCAGCACCGGGATCGCCAGCAGCACGGCCGCGACGAGGAAGTCGCGGGTCCGCAACGTGGCCTCGTGGCGGTGGAAGTACCACGCGAGCATCAGCGGCATCGCGATCTTCATCATCTCCGAGGGCTGGAACCGCGTGACGCCCACGTGCAGCCAGCGGCGTGCGCCGTTGACCACGTCGCCGAACAGCGCCACCGCGACGAGGAGCAGCACCCCCGCGAAGTAGGCCGGCACCGCGAAGCGCATCAGCGTCTGGGGCGCGAGCGAGGCGAACACCCACATCGCCGCGAACGCCACGGCCAGGTTCACGAGCTGCGCCGTGACCCGCGAAGGGTACTCGTAGCTCGCGCTGTAGAGCGTGGCGAGGCCGATGGTGACGAGGATCAGCGCCAGCGTGAAGAGCGGCCCGTCGATGCTGCCCGTGGCGCGGTCCGCGAGGCGCCGCAGCGTGAGCATCGGGGCGTCGAGCGCCATCAGTCGCCTTCCTCTTCCGGGTCTGCGGCGGCGGGCTTCTTCGCCGGGTCCGGGGTCTTGCCGAGCAGGTAGTAGTCGAGCACCGCGCGCGCGATCGGCGCGGCGGCGGTGGCGCCGAAGCCGCCGTTCTCGACGATCACGGCGAGCGCGATCTTCGGGTTCTCGAGCGGCGCGAAGGCGATGTAGAGCGAGTGGTCGCGGTGGCGCTCGGCGACGTTCTTCTCGTTGTACTTCTCGTTGGCCTTGATCGCGATCACCTGCGCGGTGCCGGTCTTGCCGCCATTGGTGTACTGCACGCCCGCGAACGCGCGGGCGCCGGTGCCTTCCTTGTTCACGCCGGCCATGGCCTGCCGGATGAACTCGACGTTCTCGTCCTTGAGCGGGATCCGCCGCACCAGTTCCGGCTCGAGGTGCCGGCGCGTGCCGGCGCGCTGGTTGTCGATGGCGCTCACGAGGCGCGGCCTGAAGATCGCGCCGCCGCTGGCGATCGCCGCCGTCGCCAGCGCGAGCTGCACCGGGGTGTAGGAGTTGTAGCCCTGGCCGATGCCGATCGAGATCGTCTCCCCCGCGTACCATTTCTGCTGCTCGGGCTTCCTGAAGCGCTTCTGCTTCCACTCCGGCGAGGGCAGCACGCCGACCGCCTCCCCGTCCAGGTCGATGCCGGTGCGGCTTCCGAACCCGAAGGGCGCCAGCCCGCGCGCGATCGCGTCGATGCCCATGTCGTTGGACAGCACGTAGTAGTACGTGTCGCAGGACTGCACGATCGACTTGTACATGTCGACCGTGCCGTGGCCGCCGACCTTGTCGTCGCGGAAGCGCCGCCCGCCGAAGTCGAAGTGCCCCGGGTCGAAGATCGCCTGGGCGGGTTTCCTCTTGCCCGATTCCAGCGCGGCGAGCGCGAGGAAGGGCTTGAACGTCGATCCCGGCGGGTAGAGGCCGGAGATCGCGCGGTTGTTCAGCGGCCGGTCGGGCGAGTTGTTCAGCTCGGCCCAGCTCTGCGGGTCGATGCCCTCGACGAAGAGGTTGGGGTCGAAGCCGGGCCTCGACACGAACGCCAGCACGCCGCCGGTGCCCGGCTCGATCGCGACCAGCGCGCCGCGGCGCCCCGCGAAGGCGTTCTCCGCGATCTCCTGCAGCTTGATGTCGAGCGCCAGCGTGATGTCGTTGCCGGACTGGGCCGGGGTGCGCGACAGCGTCCGGATGCCGCGGCCGCCCGCGTCGATCTCGACCTGCTCGATGCCCGTCGTGCCGTGCAGCTCGTTCTGGTAGCTGCCCTCGACGCCCGTCTTGCCGACGAAGTCGGTGCCGCGGTAGTTCGCCGCCACGCCGAGCTCCTCGAGCCGCTCCTGGTCCTTGTCGTTGATGCGGCCGATGTAGCCGATCACGTGCGAGGCGAGGTCGCCGAACGGGTACTGGCGGAACAGGCGCGCCTTGATCTCGACGCCGGGGAAACGGTAGCGGTTGGCGGCGAACTTCGCCACCTCCTCGTCGGTGAGGCGCGTGCGGATCGGCAGGCTCTCGGCGTTGCGCGTTTCCAGCAGCAGCTTCCTGAACCGGCTGCGATCCCTGGCCTGGATGTCGACCACCCCGGCGAGCTCGTTGATCGTGCGCTCGAGGTCGGCGACCTTCGCGGACTGGATCTCGAGGGTGTAGGCCGAGTAGTTGCGGGCGAGCACCACGCCGTTGCGGTCGAGGATCAGGCCCCGGTTGGGCGCGACCGGCACGATCGAGATGCGGTTGTCCTCGGCCTTGGTGTGGTAGTAGTCGCGCTGGACGACCTGCAGGTAGACGAAGCGCGCGAACAGCACGCCGAACGCGATCAGCACCGCGACGCCCGCCGCGCCGATGCGCAGCTGGAAGTAGTGCAGCTCGCGCTCGTGGTTCTTGAGCTCGGTCAACCTCATGTCGGGTAGGAGGCTGCCGCCCCCCCGGACACCCGCTTGGCCATGGCTTTCGACATGTCGCTAGATGGGCCGGGTCTCGTCGATCTCGACCGCCCGCCGTTGCGGCGCAAGCAGCAGGAAGCTCACCACCGGCCACAGCAGCGCACCGAGCAGCGGCCCGACGATGAGGGTCCAACCAGGGAACTGCGCGCCGGTGGCCATGCGCACCACCACCTCGACCGCCTTGGCGCCGAGCAGCAGCAGCGCCACGTGCATGGCCTGGTGCAGCCACGGGAACCACAGGATGCGCCGCGACAGCGTGATCGCCGCGAACGCGAGGAGCGAATAGGCCAGGGCGTGCTGGCCGAGCAGAACGCCGTTGCCGGTATCAATGACGAGGCCCAGCAGCCAGCCTATTCCCAGGCCGACGAGGCGCGGCTGGCGCACGCACCAGAAGGTCAGCACCAGCGCGACGAAGTCCGGCACCAGGGTGACGTTCGTCCACGGCAGGAAGTCGAGCAGCAGCGCGGCGAGCAGCGACACGATGATCGTGCCCACCCGTACCGGCAGCAGGATGTACTGGGGCCGCTCAGCCAGCATTGGCGGCCTCCTTCCTGCGCTTGCCCTTGCCTTTGCCCTTCCTCTCGGGCTGGGCGGCATCCTCGGGGTAGCCGGGCACCTTGGCGTCGGTAGACAGCGTCAGCAGGTAGCGGTTCCTCTCGATGCCGGCGGCGGGCTGGCAGACGATGCGGGCAAACGCCGCCACCGCGTCGCGCTCGATGCGCACCACGGTGGCCACCGGCAGCCCGGCCGGGTAGGTGCCGTCGATGCCCGAGGTCACCAGCTTGTCGCCGTTCTGGATCTCGGCGTTGGCGGCCATGAAGCGCAGCTCGAGCGTGCCCGCCGACCCCGAGCCGAACGCGACCGCGCGCAAGCCGTTCCTCACCACCTGCACGGGGATGGCCTGGTCCTTGTCGATCAGCAGCGTGACTTCCGAGACCAGCGGGTGGACCCGCGTGACCTGTCCCACCACGCCGGCCTCGTCGATGACCGCCTGTCCCGGCAGGATGCCGTGCGTGGCGCCCTTGTCGACGATGAGCTTCCTCGCGAACGGGTCGCGCCCCGAGTACAGGACCTCGACCGCGGTGGACTTGAGCTCGAGCCTGTCCTGCGCGCCCAGCAGCCGGCGCAACTGCTCCAGCTCGGCGGCCGTGGCTTCGTAGCGCTGCGCGTCCTGCGAGCTCGCGACGAGCCTGGCGCGCAGGTCCGCGTTTTCCTTCTGCAGCGAGGACTGGCTGGCGAAGAACCCGGCGATGCGCCCGAAGAGCTGGCCGGGCGCGGTGGCCACCTGCTGCAGCGGGTAGGCCGCCACGGCGATCACGCTGCGCAGGGCTTCGGCGTACTTGAAGCGCGCGTCCAGCACCAGCAGCGCGACTGAGAGGGAGGCGAAGAAGGCGAGGCGAACGAGCGGCGCCGGGCCCCGCTTGAAGAACGGTGGGGGCGTGTGCTCCATCCCCCCTTCACTCAGTCATTCGTGAAGATCGGGCCGAAGTGCTCCATCTTCTCGAGCGCCTTGCCGGAGCCGCGCACGACGCAGGTGAGCGGGTCCTCGGCGACGATCACCGGCAGGCCGGTCTCTTCCATCAGCAGGCGGTCGAGGTCCCGCAGCAGCGCGCCGCCGCCCGTGAGCACCATGCCTTTCTCGGCAATGTCGGCGCCGAGCTCCGGCGGGGTCTGCTCGAGCGCGGACTTCACCGCGGACACGATCTGGTTCAGGGGTTCGGTGAGCGCCTCGAGGATCTCGTTGGAACTGATCGTGAAGCTGCGCGGGATGCCCTCGGCGAGGTTGCGGCCCTTCACTTCCATCTCGCGCACCTCGCTGCCGGGGAACGCGGAGCCGATCGTCTTCTTGATCATTTCGGCGGTGGTCTCGCCGATCAGCATGCCGTAGTTGCGGCGGATGTAGTTGATGATCGCCTCGTCGAACTTGTCGCCGCCGACGCGCACGCTGCCCGAGTACACCATGCCCCCGAGCGAGATGACGCCCACCTCGGTGGTGCCGCCACCGATGTCGACGACCATCGAGCCGGTGGCGTCCGCCACGGGGAGGTCGGCGCCGATCGCGGCGGCCATCGGCTCCTCGATCAGGTACACCTGCCCGGCGCCCGCGCCGATCGCCGATTCGCGGATCGCGCGGCGCTCGACCTGGGTCGAGCCGCAGGGTACGCAGATGATGATGCGCGGGGAGGGCGAGAACAGGCGCGAGTCGTGCACCTTCTTGATGAATTGCTTGAGCATCTGCTCGGTGACGGTGAAGTCGGCGATCACGCCGTCCTTCATCGGGCGGATCGCGGTGATGTTGCCCGGCGTCTTGCCGAGCATCATCTTGGCTTCGCGGCCGACCGCCTGGATGGTCTTCTTCGCGTTCGGGCCGCCTTCCTGGCGGATCGCAACGACCGAAGGCTCGTCGAGGACGATGCCCTTGCCGCGCACGTAGATCAGCGTGTTGGCGGTGCCGAGGTCGATCGCGAGGTCGTTGGAGAAGTAGCTGCGCAAAAAGCCGAACATGGGCTGGGATGGCCTTCTCTGTTGAGCCTTAACTTCGACGGCTAAGGCTGTGTCTTCAAAGGACACTATGATACCCTAACGGGGCCCCGGAGTGAGCCGCCCGCCGCGCTATCCGGCCACTTTTTCAGCCCCGGTTTCCGCCTCTTCCCATGTCCCTCGACCTCGAGCAGATCCGCCGCATCGCCCGGCTTGCCCGCATCGCCGTCAGCGATGCCGAAGCCGCTGCCACGGCCGGCAAGCTGAACGACCTGCTCGGCCTGATCGAACAGATGCAGGCGGTCGACACCGCGGGCATCGAACCCATGTCCCACGCCATGGACCTCGTGCAGCGGCTGCGCGAGGACAAGGCCGTGGAGCCCGACCGCCGCGAGGCCTTCCAGGCGATCGCGCCCGCCGTCGAGGAGGGGCTCTACCTCGTCCCGCGGGTCGTGGAGTAGCCCGGCCCGCCATGCTGAACGCATCCCTGGCAGACCTGTCCGCTGCGCTGGCCGCCCGCAAGGTCTCGAGCGTCGAGCTGACGCAGCTCTTCCTCGACCGCATCGGCACGGTCGACCCCGGCCTCAACGCCTTCATCACCGTCGACCCCGGGCGGTCGCTGGCCGAGGCGAGGGCCGCCGACGAGCGCCGCGCCGCGGGCGAGTCCGGGCCGCTGCTCGGTATCCCGGTCGCCCACAAGGACATTTTCTGCACGCAGGGCATGAAGACCACCTGCGGCTCGCGGATGCTGGCCGATTTCGTCGCGCCCTACGATGCCCACGTGATCGGGCAGTTCGCGAAGGCCGGCGCGGTACTGCTCGGCAAGACCAACATGGACGAGTTCGCGATGGGCTCCTCCAACGAGTCGTCGTTCTTCGGCCCGGTGAGGAACCCCTGGCGCACGAGCGCCGTTCCCGGCGGGTCGTCGGGGGGGTCGGCCGCGGCCGTGGCCGCGCGCATGGCGCCGCTTGCGACCGGCACCGACACCGGCGGCTCGATCCGCCAGCCGGCCTCGTTCTCCGGCATCTGCGGCCTGAAGCCCACCTACGGGACCGTGTCCCGCTACGGCATGATTGCGTTCGCCTCGTCGCTCGACCAGGGCGGGCCGATGGGCCGCTCGGCCGCCGACCTCGCCGCCGGGCTCAACGTGATGACCGGGTTCGACCCGCGGGATTCCACCAGCCTCGAGCGGCCCCAGGAAGACTACGCCCGCGAGCTCGACGCCCCGCTCGCAGGGTTGCGTATCGGCCTGCCGAAAGAGTACTTCGGCGACGGCGTGGATGCGGACGTGGCCGCCCGCGTGCGCGACGCGATCCGCTGGTACGAGTCCCAGGGCGCGAAGACCGTCGAGGTCACGCTGCCGAACACGCACCTGGCCGTGCCGGTGTACTACGTGCTCGCGCCCGCCGAGGCTTCGTCGAACCTGTCGCGCTTCGATGGCGTGCGCTACGGCCACCGCGCCGCCGAGTATGCGGACCTCTACGAGATGTACTGCAAGTCGCGCGCGGAGGGGTTCGGCGCCGAGGTCAAGCGCCGGATCCTCGTCGGCACTTACGTGCTCTCGCACGGCTACTACGACGCCTACTACCTGCAGGCGCAGAAGATTCGCCGGTTGATCGCCAAGGATTTTGCCGACGCCTTCGCGCACTGCGACCTGATCATGGGGCCGGCCGCGCCGTCGACCGCGTTCGAACTCGGCGCGCTGACCGCCGACCCGGTGCAGATGTACCTGAACGACATCTTCACGATCCCGGCGTCGCTCGCAGGCCTGCCCGGCATGTCGATTCCCTGCGGGTTCGACGCGAAAGGGCTGCCCGTCGGCCTGCAGGCGATCGGCAACTACTTCTCCGAGGCGCGCATGCTGAACGCCGCGCACCAGTACCAGAAGGCGACCGACTGGCACCGGCGCGTGCCGGAGGGGACGCCGCTGTGAGCTGGGAAGTCGTCATCGGGCTTGAGACCCACACGCAACTGCTCACCGAGAGCAAGATCTTCTCCGGCGCCTCGACCGCGTTCGGCGCGGCGCCGAACACGCAGGCCTCGGCCGTCGACATCGCGCTGCCCGGCGTGCTGCCCGTGCTGAACGCGCGCGCCGTCGAGTTCGCGATCCGCCTCGGTCTCGCGATCGGCGCCACCATCGCGCCGCGCTCGGTGTTCGCGCGCAAGAACTACTTCTATCCCGACCTGCCCAAGGGCTACCAGATCAGCCAGTACGAGCTGCCGGTGGTGCAGAACGGCACGCTGAAAATTCATACGGATGCGGGCGAGAAGGCGGTCCGCATCCTGCGCGCGCACCTCGAGGAGGACGCCGGCAAGTCGCTGCATGAGGACTTCAAGGGCATGTCCGGCATCGACCTCAACCGCGCCGGCACGCCGCTGCTCGAGATCGTCACCGAGCCCGACCTGCGCGGCGCGAAGGAGGCGGTGGCCTATGCAAAGGCCCTGCATTCGCTCGTGCGCTGGATCGGCATCTGCGACGGCAACATGCAGGAAGGGTCGTTCCGCTGCGACGCGAACGTCTCGGTGCGCCGCCCGGGCGAGCCGCTCGGCACGCGCTGCGAGATCAAGAACCTGAATTCCTTCCGCTTCATGGAGCAGGCGATCGAGTACGAAGTGCGCCGCCAGGTGGAACTGATCGGGGACGGCGGCAGGGTGGTGCAGGAGACCCGCCTCTACGACCCGGACCGCAACGAGACGCGTTCGATGCGCTCGAAGGAAGACGCGCAGGACTACCGCTATTTCCCCGACCCCGACCTGCTGCCGCTGGTGATCGCCGCAGCCGAGGTCGAGCGCGTGCGCGCCACGATGCCGGAGTTGCCGCAGGCCAAGGTGGAGAGGTTCGTCGCGCAGTTCGGCCTGACCGCGTACGACGCCGCGCTGCTGACCACCGAGCGCGAGGCTGCCGACTATTTCGAGGCGCTGGTGGAGGCTTCAGGCGCGGAACCCAAGACCTGCGCGAACTGGCAGAACGGCGAACTGGCCGCGGCGCTGAACCGCGACGGCCTGGCGATCTCCCGGAGCCCGGTGAGTGCAGCCGCCCTCGGCGGGCTGCTCAAGCGGATCGCCGACGGCACGATTTCCGGCAAGATCGCCAAGGACGTCTTCGAGGCGATGTGGCGGGGCGAAGGCTCCCCGGATGCCATCATCGAGTCGAAAGGGCTGAAGCAGATCTCCGATTCCGGCGCGATCGAGAAGCTCGCCGACGAGACGCTCGCCGCCAACCCCAAGCTGGTGGAGGACTACCGGGCGGGCAAGGAAAAGGCCTTCAACGCGCTGGTCGGGCAGGTCATGAAAGCCACCAAGGGCAAGGCCAACCCCGCCCAGGTGAACGAAATCCTGAAGAAGAAGCTCGCCGGCTAGGCCGGCGGGCCCGCCGTCGTTACTTCTTCGCCGCCGGTGCCGGCGCGGGGGTCGGGGAGGCGCCCGGGCCCTTGGTCAGTTCCAGGTAGCGGCGCTTGTCCTCGTCGTACTTGGCGTTGATGACGCTCACTTCCTTTTGCTTCGCGGCCATCAGGTCCTGCTGGGCCTTCAGGTCGATCGCGTTGTTCTGGATGTCCTGGGTGAGCTTGGCCGGGGGCTTGGTCTTGCCGGTGTAGAACTCCATCTCCTTCTTGAAGCCCTCGGCGGTCTTCTGGATCTGCGCGATGCGGTCCTGGGTCTGCTTGACCGCTTTCTCGTTGTCGGCCAGGGCGCGGCTGCGGGCGACCTCGATGTCCTTCTCGCTGCCGTAGGTGGAGAGCAGCGCCTTGTTCTTGCGCGCCTCCTCCTGTTCCTTGCGGGCAACCTCGGCGTCGCGCTCCTTCCTCGCCTTTTCCTCGGCTTCCTTGGCGGCGCGCTGCTCGGGGGTCAGCATCGCATCGGTGCGCCTCACGACCTGGCCCTGCTTGTTCATCTGCTCGGTGGCGAGGCCGGCGCATTGAGGCGGCAGCGTCGAGCCTATGTAGGTCTTGCCGTCCTTGCCGACGCACTTGACGATGGCCTGGGCGCCGGCCGACAGCGGCAGCAGCATGGCACCCAACACGAGTATCCCTTTCAGCATCACTTTCCCCCTGGTTCGCGAAGCCCGGCCATTTTGCGCCTTTCGACGCCCGCGCTCAACCGCGGACGGCTTCCCATCAACGCACACGATGCCAGCCGAGTTGACCCGCCCCAAGGCGCATCCGTTCGTGCGGCGGGATGGGATAGAATTCCGCCACTCCCAACGCTGCGAATTCCTCCCATCCCCATGGTATTCACCGACAAGGCCCTGATCGCCGAGATCACCGCCAAGATGCTCCTCGAAGTGAAGGCGGTGCTGTTCTCGGACGCCAAGCCTTTCATCTTCACCTCCGGCTGGGCGAGCCCGGTCTACATCGACGGCAGGAAACTCATTTCCTACCCGCGCATCCGCAGCCAGCTGATCGACTTCGCGGCCGCAACGCTGGTGCGCGACGTGGGCTTCGAACAGTTCGACACCGTGGCCGGCGGCGAGACCGCCGGCATCCCTTATGCGGCGTGGATCGCCGACCGCCTCGCGCTGCCGATGCAGTACGTGAGGAAGAAGCCCAAGGGCTTCGGGCGCAACGCGCAGATCGAGGGTCACGTCGAAGAGGGCGCCCGGACGCTGCTGGTCGAGGACCTGACCACCGACGGGCGCTCCAAGGTGATCTTCTGCAAGGCGCTGCGCGACGCCGGCGCGATCGTCGACCACGTCTACGTGAACTTCTACTACGACATCTTCCCCGAGTCGAAGAAGATCCTGGCGGACCTCAACGTGCAGCTGCACTACCTGTCGACCTGGTG
Source organism: Burkholderiales bacterium (assembly GCA_965279075.1). Classification (GTDB taxonomy): domain Bacteria; phylum Pseudomonadota; class Gammaproteobacteria; order Burkholderiales; family SG8-39; genus SZAS-79. Next base: position 389,980 of record CBDIHI010000009.1, read on the forward strand.
GGACGTGCTCGGCGTGGTGAAGAAGGGCGGCTACCTCGCCACGACCCAGATCGACGAGGTGGAGAAGTTCCTGCACGAGCCGGCCAAGTGGTCGGCCGCGCACGGCGGTGTCGCCAGCTTTCCTTCCGCCTAGTCCCGCTTGAAGGTCATCAGCGCCAACGTCAACGGCATCCGCTCGGCCGCCCGCAAGGGCTTCTACGAGTGGCTGAAGGCGCAGCGCGCCGATTTCGTCTGCATGCAGGAAATCAAGGCCCACGAGGCCGACCTCGACGAGTCCATCGTCTCGCCGAAGAGCTACACCGCCGCGTTCTCGCTCGCCGAGAAGAAGGGCTACAGCGGCGTCGGGCTCTACAGCCGTGCAAAGCCCGACAGCGTGCAGCGCGGGTTCGGCAGCAGGGAGTTCGACGCCGAGGGACGCTATGTGGAGATGCGGTTCGGCAAGCTTTCGGTCGTCTCGGTGTACTTTCCTTCGGGCGCAAGCTCCCCCGAGCGCCAGCTCGCCAAGTTCCGCTTCCTCGATGAATTCCGCCCGCACCTGAAGAAGCTCATCAAGTCCGGGCGCGAGGTCGTGCTGTGCGGCGACGTGAACATCGCGCACAAGGAGATCGACCTTCGCAACTGGCGTTCGAACCAGAAGAACTCGGGCTTCCTGCCGGAAGAGCGCGCGTGGATCTCGGGGGTGTTCGACGACGTGGGGTTCGTCGACGTGTTCCGGCGGCTGAACCCGGATCCGGACCAGTACACGTGGTGGTCCAACCGCGGCGACTCGTGGAACAAGAACGTGGGGTGGCGGATCGACTACCACATCGCCACGCAGGGGCTCGCCGGAACCGCGAAGAAGGAATCGATCTACAAGGCGGAGCGCTTTTCCGACCACGCGCCCCTGATCATCGACTACGACTGGAAGGTCTAGGACCTTTGCCGGTCCGTTGCCGCGCCGGGCGGCACGGCGGCCGGAGGAGGGACGCGGTTCTTCTGGCGCCGGCGGTCGAGCCACCAGGCAAGCACCGGCAGCATCGCGAAGCCCCCGGGCATCACGAACACCACGATGTACGGCGAGAGCTTGCTGAGCCTGTGCAGGTGGCCGTGAAGCTCCTTCAGGTCCGCGTCGCTCCACTTCTGCTTGTTGCGCGGCTTCATCAGGAGCGGCATCAGGCCCTTGACCTGCACCATCTCCGAGAGCAGCGCCTTCCTCTCGCGCTCGGCGAGGTCCCATGCGCTGCGCACGACCTTCGGCGGGAATGCCATGCCGTGGTCCTTAAGCCGGGCGCTGCGCGGATTGCCGCGGCACGAAGCGGTCGTACTGGGCGCGCAGGCTGCGCCACGTGCGCCACAGGGACAGCCCCGTGGCGAACCACTTGACGGCCTTGCCGGGCCGCAGCGCCACCAGCAGCGCGACGCCCGCGGCGATCCATACGGGGTGCCGGCGCGCGCTGCGCATGACGGAACGCCCGCGGTCGAACCACGCGCCGGCGACTTCGACCTTCGCGACCAGCGCGAAGACGGCGTCCCGCTGGTGCTCGGTGCGCGCGACCAGCTGGGCACGGCGCTCGCGCAAAGCGATGAGCCGCTCGCGAATCACGGCTTGACCACCCTCTGCCGGTCCTTCTCGAACTCGGCGAGCGTGGCCGCGAGAAACTTCGGCCGAGCGGCCAGGCACGACCTCACCATCAGCACGCTGACCGCGCCGCCGGCGATGAACACGCCCGCCAGCAGGCCCGCCGCGAGGACGCGGTTGGCGTCCCAGAACACCAGCACGATGAAGAGCGACACCAGCAGCACCGCGATCGCGAAGAAGAACACCGCGGCCACCGCCCAGGCGGCCACCTCGAGCAGGCGGAGGACCTGCTCCTCGAACTCGTTGGCGGCGAGGCGCGCGCGCGTCTCGGCGAACGACAGCACCGTGCGCAATGCGGCGCGGACCGTGGACCCTTGCGGGGGAGGCGGCGAAGCGGATTCCCCCGCCGCGTCGCCGGGCGTGGCCATGGCCGGTGCCGGGGGCCGGTCTAGCGGCGGCTGACGAGCAGGCCGAGCAGGAACCCGATGCCGGCGGCCACGCCGACTGCCTGCCACGGGTGGTCGTGCACGTACTCGTCGGTCGCCTTGGCGGCTTCCTTGGTCTTCTCGCGCAGCGCGCGCTCGGCGTCGATCAGGCGGTCCTTGTAGACCGCGAGGGAAGCCTGGATGCGTTCGCGCGCCACGGCGATCTTCTCGCCGGCCTGGCCGGCGGTCGCCTTGAGCATTTCTTCGGTGTCGCCGATCAGCACCTTCAGGTCGGTGACGAGCTTTTCCTTCGAGACTTGGCTATCTGCGGTCATGATCTGCCTTCCTGGGATTGCATGATTTTCGAGGGTTTTGGACGGTATCGGCGCCTTTATGATGCGGCGCGGGATAGACCCACAAGGCTACCGAGTTTTGCCTGGGCAAGCAACCTCTAAGGCGCCTGTTTGCGCACGGTTACAATCGACCTCACCCCAGCCTCCACCCCATGGCCCTCGCGGACACCCTCCTCGTCTTCCGCAGCCGGAAGATCCTCCTCCTGCTCCTGCTCGGGTTCTCCTCCGGCCTGCCGCTGGCGCTGACCGCCGGGACGCTGCAGGCCTGGCTGACGGTCGAGGGGGTGGACCTGAAGACCATAGGCTGGTTTGCCCTCGTCGGCCAGCCCTACACCTACAAGTTCCTCTGGGCGCCGCTGATGGACCGCTACGCCCTGCCTTTCCTCGGCCGGCGGCGGGGCTGGCTCGTGGCCACGCAGGTGGCGCTGGCGGCGGCGATCGCGTTCATGGGCACGCTGTCGCCGCGGGACGCGCCGTGGCTGCTGGCCGGGCTCGCGCTGCTGGTGGCCTTCCTGTCGGCGTCCCAGGACGTGGTGTTCGACGCCTTCCGAGCCGACACGCTGGCGGCGGAGGAGCGCGGCGCGGGCGCGGCGGTGTCCGTCTTCGGCTACCGCATCGCCATGCTGGTCTCGGGCGGCCTCGCACTGGTGCTGGCCGACAGCGTGCTCGGCTGGACGGCGACCTACTGGCTGATGGCCGGCCTGATGGCGGTCGGCGTCGTCGCCACCTGGCGTTCGCTCGAGCCGGCCGCGACCGGGACGCCGCCGCGCACGCTGGCGGCCGCGGTGCAGGCGCCGCTCGGCGAGTATTTCTCGCGCCGCGGCGCCTGGGCGTTGCTCCTCCTGGTGGTGCTCTACAAGCTCGGCGATGCCTTCGCCGGCAGCCTGTCGACCGCCTTCCTGATCCGCGGGGCCGGGTTCTCGGCGACCGACGTGGGTGCGATCAACAAGGGCCTCGGGCTGGTGGCGACCATCGCCGGGGCGCTGGCCGGCGGCGCGCTGATGGCGCAGCTGCGGCTTTACCGCGCGCTGATGCTGTTCGGCCTCCTGCAGGCGGTGACCAACCTGGGCTTCATGTTGGTGGCGATCGCCGGCAAGAGCTACCCGCTGATGATCGCCGCCGTCGCCGCCGAGAACCTGTGCGGCGGCATGGGCACGGCGGCGTTCGTTGCGCTGCTGATGGCCCTGTGCGACCGGCGCTTCTCGGCCACGCAGTACGCGCTCTTGTCGGCGCTGTCGGCGGTGGGGCGCGTCTACGTGGGGCCGGCGGCCGGGTACATGGCCACGGACCTGGGATGGACGACCTTCTTCTTCGTCACTTTCCTGATCGCGCTGCCGGGCGTGGGCATGCTGTGGTGGCAGCGCGCGAGGATCGAATCGCTCGACACCGCCCCTAAATCATGAAGATTATTTGGTAAAGTCCGCGCCAGGAGCCGGTCTCCGGGAGATTTTGTACCGGCATCGGTACAACCCCCGGGGAAAATCAGGCGGCGCAGCGGTAGATCGCGAGGCTGCCAAAGAGGTTCGGCATGAAGCTCACGGGGCGGCCCTCGTGCAGCACCACGCGCTCCAGGATCCTCACGCCGAGCTTGGCGGCGAGGTCCTCGAAGTCGGCGATCGTGCACAGGTGCAGGTTGGGCGTGTCGTACCACTGGTGCGGCAGGCTGTCGGACACCGGCATCCGGCCCTTGGCCACCTGCAGCCGGCCCTTCCAGTGGCCGAAGTTGGGGAAGCTGACGATCGCCTCGCGGCCGACGCGCACCATCTCGCGCATGATGTCCTCGGTGTGGCGCATCGCCTGCAGCGTCTGCGACAGGATCACGTAGTCGAACGACCCGTCGCCGAACGCCGAGAGGCCGTCCTCGAGGTTCAACTGCAGCACGTTGATATCGTTCCGCACGGACTCGCCGACCTTGGCGTCGTCGATCTCCACGCCGTACCCCTGGGCGCCGCGTTCTTTCCACAGGTAGCGCAGCAGCATGCCGTCGCCGCAGCCAAGGTCCAGGAGCCGGGCGTCCGGCTTCACCCACTGCGCAATCGTGGCGAGGTCGGGCCGGCGGGCCAGCAGCGCGCGATCCTGGTCAGTCACAGTTCGATGTTCCCGAAGTAGGCCCGCACGGCGTTCATGTAGCGTTCGTCTTCCATCAGGAAGGCGTCGTGCCCGTGCGGGGCGTCGATCTCGAGGTACGAGACCACGCGCCGGTTGTCGAGCAGCGCCCGGACGATCTCGCGCGAGCGCGAAGGCGCGAACCGCCAGTCGGAGGTGAATGAGATCACCAGGAACGCGGCCTTCGCCCGCGCCATCGCGGCCGCCAGGTCGCCGCCGAAATCGGCCGCCGGATCGAAGTAGTCGAGCGCCTTGGTGATGCGCAGGTAGGTGTTGGCGTCGAAGTAGGTCGAGAACTTGTCGCCCTGGTAGCGCAGGTAGGACTCGACCTCGAAGTCGATGTCGAAGTTGAAGCCGAGCGTGCCGCTGCGCAGCGTGCGGCCGAACTTCTCCATCATCGCGTCGTCCGACAGGTAGGTGATGTGGCCGAGCATCCGCGCGAGGCGGAGGCCCGTGCGCGGCACCACGCCGTGCTCGTAGTAATGCCCGCCGTGGAACTCGGGGTCGGTGGTGATCGCCTGGCGCGCGACCTCGTTGAAGGCGATGTTCTGCGCCGAGAGCTTCGGCGCCGCGGCGATCACGAGCGAATGCCGGATCCGGTCCGGGTAGGCGAGGGTCCACTGCAGCGCCTGCATCGCCCCGAGGCTGCCGCCCATGACGGCGGCGAATTTTTCGATCCCGAGGCGATCCGCGAGGCGCGCCTGCGCGTTCACCCAGTCCTCGACCGTGACGATGGGAAAGTCGCCGCCCCAGGGCTTGCCGGTCGCGGGGTTGACGCTCATCGGTCCGGTGGAGCCGTGGCAGCCGCCGAGGTTGTTCACGCCGATGACGAAGAAGCGGTTCGTGTCCAGCGGCTTGCCCGGGCCGACCATGTTGTCCCACCAGCCCAGGTCGTCGGGGCGGTCCGCATAGACGCCCGCAACGTGGTGCGAGGCGTTCAGCGCGTGCGGCACCAGCACGGCGTTGGACTTCGCCGCGTCGAGCGTGCCGTAGGTCTCGTAGGCGAGTTCGAACGCGGGCAGCGTGACGCCGCACGTCAGCGCGAGCGGCGTGTCGAACGCCGCCTTCTGCGGCGTGACGATGCCGACGGATCCCTGCGAGGTGGTGTGTGCTGCGCCCAAAGTGTCCTGGCCCGAAAAACAAAAACCCGTTCAGCTTTGCGCGAGAACGGGTTTTGCGGACCTGTCTCTTTAGCGGTATTTGTTGCGCGCCCGCAAGCTGAACTTCAAATCGGCGCGTCTGGCAGGGGTGCAAAGTTACGCGGGCGCCCCCCGCCTGTCAACCCGTAATCCCGATCGCCCACGGGATGAACTCGTGGTCGCCGAGACCGAACGCCTCGCTCTTGGTTTCCTTTCCTGAGGCGGTCGCGAGGATCAGGTCGAAGATCTTCTGCCCCATCTGCTGCATGTCGGCCGTGCCGTCGAGGATCTCGCCGCAGTTGATGTCCATGTCTTCTTCCAGCTTCACGAACATCGGCGTATTGGTCGCCAGCTTGATCGAGGGCGAGGGCTTGCAACCGAAAGCCGAGCCGCGGCCGGTCGTGAAGCAGACCACGTTCGCGCCGCCCGCGATCTGGCCGGTGGCCGACACCGGGTCGAAGCCCGGGGTGTCCATGAAGACGAAGCCCTTCTGCTTCACCTGCTCGGCGTACTTGTAGACCTCCATGAGCCCCGTGCTGCCGCCCTTCATCGCCGAGCCGAGCGATTTCTCGAGGATGTTGGCGAGGCCGCCGGCCTGGTTGCCCGGGCTGACGATGCCGTTGATCTGCACGTCGCGGCCGGTTGCGTACTCGTCCTTCCACCAGCGGATGCGCTCGATCAGCTTCTCGCCGACTTCCTTGGTGACCGCGCGGCGCGTGAGCGTGTGCTCAACGCCGTAGATCTCGGGGGTCTCGGAGAGGATCGCCGTGCCGCCGTTCTTCACGAGGATGTCCATCGCGACGCCGAGCGCCGGGTTGGCGGTGATCGACGAGAAGCTGTCCGAGCCGCCGCACTGCAGGCCGACGGTGATGTGGCTCGCGTCGACGGGTTCCCTCTTCACGTCGTTCGCCGCGGCGAGCAGTTCCTTGATCGCCTCGATGCCGGCCTCGATGGTTTTCCTCGTGCCGCCCGAGTCCTGCATCACGAAGGTCTTGAGTTTCGTGCCCTCGGTCAGTTTCTCGGCCTGGAAGAGGGTGTTGATCTGGTTCCTCTCGCAGCCCAGGCCCACCACCAGCACCGCCGCCATGTTCGGGTGGCGGATGTAGCCCGAGAGCGTGCGGCGCAGGAGGTCCATCGGCTCGCCCGAGAGTTCCATGCCGCAGCCCGTCGCGTGCGTGAACGCCGCCACGCCGTCGATGTTGGGGAATTCCGCGAGGCGCTCCGGCGTGAACCAGTCGGCCATGCGGTGCACGACCGTGGCCGAGCAGTTCACCGTGGAGACGATGCCGATGTAGTTGCGCGTCGCCACGCGCCCGTCGGCGCGTTTGTAGCCCATGAAGGTCGCGCGTTCGGCTGCCGGCAGCACGGCCGTCGGCTTGTACTCCTGCGCATAGGCGTAGTCGCGGTCGAACTCGCGGAACTCCATGTTCAGCCGGTGCAGCAGGGTGCCCGGGCGGATGTCGTTCGAGGCGAAGCCGATCACGGTGTTGTACTTGAGCACCGCCTCGCCCTTGGCGATGGCGCGCGCCGCGACCTTGTGGCCGGCGGGGATGCGGTTGAGGCAGGTCACGCCCTCCTCGGGGATCACCGCGCCCTGCGCGATGTCGATGCGGGCAACCAGCACGTTGTCGTTCGCGTGCAGCCGGATCGCCGGGGAGGCGAAGTTCTTCACCCTGTCGTTCATGCGGGAGCCTCCTCAGGCGTTCAGTTTCTGCAGCAGCTCTTGTGTCCTGCGGCTGTCGGTGGAGCGCAGCACGCGCGCGGCCATCGGCTGAATGGTCGCGATGCTGGTCTTCAGCACGCGCTCCTTGATCGCGAGCAGCTGCGCCGGGTGCATGGAGAAATTGCGCAGCCCCAGGCCGAGCAGCAGGCGCGTGAGCTTGGGGTCGCCCGCCATCTCGCCGCACACGGCCACCGGCACGCCGGCGCGGTTGGCGCGCGAGATCGTCTGCGACACGAGCTGCAGCACGGCCGGGTGCAGCGGGTCGTACAGGTGCGCTACCGCGTCGTCCGTCCGGTCGATCGCGAGCGTGTACTGGATCAGGTCGTTGGTGCCGAGCGAAAGGAAGCCGAGCTTCCTCATGAACATCGGCAGCGCGAGCGCCGCCGCGGGGATCTCGATCATGCCGCCGACCGGGATGTCCTTGTCGTAGGGCGTCCCTTCGGCGTCGAGCGAGGCCTTGGCCTCGCGGATCAGGCCGAGCGTCTGGTCGATTTCGTGCGCGTGCGCGAGCATCGGGATCAGCAGCCGGATCCTCCCGTAGTGCGAGGCGCGCAGGATCGCGCGCAGCTGGCCGAGGAACATCTGCGGCTCCGAGAGGCAATAGCGGATCGCGCGCAGCCCCAGCGCCGGGTTCGGCATGGCCTGCGCTTCGGCGCCGGCCGTGACCTGCAGCGCCTTGTCCGCGCCGATGTCGAGCGTCCGGATGGTGACGGGCTTGCCCGCCATCGCCACGGTCACCTCCCGGTAGGCCTCGAACTGCTCGTCCTCGCCGGGCAGGTCCTTCCGGTTCATGAACAGGAATTCGCTGCGGAACAGCCCGATGCCCTGCGCGCCGTTCTCGAGCACCTCGGGCATGTCCTGCGGCAGCTCGATGTTGGCGAAGAGCTCGATCGGCACGCCGTCGAGCGTGGCCGCGGGGGTGGTCCGCAGCCGCTTGAGCTTCTTCCTCTCCAGCTCGTGCTGGGACTGCTTCAGCTGGTACTCGGCCAGCACGATCGCGTCCGGTTCGACGATCAGCACGCCCTGGATGCCGTCCACGATCAGCAGGTCGCCCTCGCGGATCATGTGCCGGGCGTGGTGCAGGCCGACGATCGCCGGGATGTTCAGGCTGCGCGCGAGGATCGCGGTGTGCGAGGTCACGCCGCCGACGTCGGTGACGAAGCCGCCGAACGCGTGCTGCTTGAAGAGGAGCATGTCCGCGGGCGACAGGTCGTGCGCCACGATGATCAGCTGCTCTTCCTCCGACAGGTTCGGGGCGACCGTCCCCGGGCGGCCGAGCAGCGCCTTCAGCACGCGTTCCACCACCTGCGTGATGTCGGCCTTGCGTTCCTTCAGGTACGGGTCGTCGATCTCGTCGAACTGCGCGACGAGCGTCTCCATCTGCTGGATCAGCGCCCACTCGGCGTTGCAGCGGCGCTCGCGAATCAGGTTCTTCGGCACCTTCGCGAGCGAAGGGTCGTTCAGGATCATCTGGTGCAATTCGACGAACGCGCCGAATTCCGCCGGCGCGTCGGCGGGGATCTGCTTGCCGACCTCGGCGAGCTCCTCGCGCACCTTGCCCACCGCCGCGTCGAAGCGCGAGAGTTCCTGGTCGATGCCCGTTTCGGGCACCTCGTAGTGGGCAACCTCCAGCCGGGCGCTGGACACCAGGTGGGCATGCCCGATCGTGATGCCGGGCGAGACGCTGTGCCCGTGCAGTACGAAGTTCACTCGCCCTCGCCGAACTTGTTCGCGATCAGTTCCAGCAGCGCCGCGAGGGCGGCGTCCGCGTCGGCGCCCGCGGTCTCGACGAGGACCGAGGAGCCCTTGCCGGCGGCCAGCATCATCACGCCCATGATGCTTTTCGCGTTCACGCGGCGGTTGTTGCGGGTCAGCCAGATCTCGGACGCGAACGTGCCCGCCAGCTGGGAGAGCTTCGCCGAGGCCCGCGCGTGCAGGCCGAGCTTGTTGATGATCGGGGCTTCAGCGCTTGGCATAACAGGGATCCCCATTGATGTACACGACACCCTCCGTCCCGCCGGTGATCGCCTTCTCGCGCACCTTGGCGAGCGGCGCGTCGCGGTAGGCCAGGGACCGCACCAGCATCGGCAGCGACACGCCGGACACGGCTTCCACGTTGCCGCCCGCGATCAGCTGCGTGGCGATGTTGCAGGGGGTGGCGCCGTACATGTCGGTCATCACCAGCACGCCGCTGCCGTCGTCGACACCCTTGAGCAGGTGCTGCGCCTCGGCGAGCACGGCCTCGGGGTCGTCCTTGATGCTGACCGCAAGGCACCCGACCTGCGTCAGCGGCCGGCCGAGCACGTGGCTCGCCGAAGCGAGCAGGTCCGCGCCGTAGTTGCCGTGCGTGATCAGCAGCACGCCGATCATCTCCCGCCTCCCGCCGCCTGTTCCAGCGCGTCGATGAACAGGCCCGCCACGTTGCAGCCGGCCTGGTCCATGATCTCGCGGAAACATGTCGGGCTCGTGACGTTGACCTCGGTGAGGTAGTCGCCGATCACGTCGAGACCCACCAGCAGCAGGCCGCGCGGCGCGAGCTGCGGCGCGAGCGTCTCGGCGATCTCGAGGTCGCGCTTCGACAGCGGCTGCGCCACGCCCCGGCCGCCGGCCGCGAGGTTGCCGCGCGACTCGCCGGCCTTGGGGATTCGGGCCAGCGCGTACGGCACCACCTTGCCGCCGATCAGCAGGATCCGCTTGTCGCCGGCCGAGATCGCTGGGATGTAGCGCTGCGCCATCACGCTGCGGTTGCCGAACTCGGCCATCGTTTCGACGATCACGTTGCGGTTCGGGTCGTCGGTGCGCACGCGGAAGATGCTCGAACCGCCCATGCCGTCGAGGTGCTTGAGGATGATGTCGCCGTGCTCGGCGATGAAGGCCTGCAGCCGTTCCGGGTCGCGCGTCACCAGCGTCGGCGCGGTGAACTGCCCGAACTCGGCGATCGCGAGCTTCTCGTTGTGGTCGCGCAGCGCGGAAGGCCGGTTGAAGACCTTCGCGCCGGCGCGCTCGGCGGCGCCGAGGAGCCACGTGCTCGCGACGTACTCGAGGTCGAACGGCGGGTCCTTGCGCATCACGGTGGCGTCGAACGAGGCGAGCGCCCGCTCGGCCGGCGCACCGGCCTTGTACCAGTCGTGGTCGTCGTCCGACAGCGTGAGGCGCATCGTCGTCGCGGTGACCGTTCCTCCGGCCAGCGCGATCGCCTGCGGCTCGCACACGTGCACCGCGTGGCCGCGCTTCGCCGCCTCGCGCATCATGGCGACCGTCGAGTCCTTGTAGGCCTTTAGCGACCCGGGCGGGTCGATGATGAACAGGAACTGCATGTCGCGGGTCACTCCGGTTCGGTCCCTGAAACGAAAAAGGGCAGGCGCGCGGCCTGCCCCCTTGCGTTGCGAGGCATCCTTACTTCTTCGCGTCTTTCTTGGCGTCCGCGGCAGGGGCCTTGGGCTCGGCGGGCTCCTTGAAGCTCGCGCCGGACTGGTTGGCCATGACGACGATCGCGCGGGCGATCTCGAGGTCCGACAGGTCGGGCACGCCGCCGCGCGGCGGCATCGCGCCCTTGCCCTTGATCGCGCTCTTGGTCAGGCCGTCCAGGCCCTGCCCGAGCCGCGCGGCCCACGAGGCCTTGTCGCCGGTCTTCGGGGCGCCGGCCGCGCCGGGCGTGTGGCAGGCGCCGCAGACCGCCTTGACCACGTCCTCGCCGCTCTTCGCGACCTTGGGCGCGCTGGCGTCGATCACCTCGACCGTGCCCACCGGCTGGATGCGGGCGGCCACGGCCCTGGGTTCGAGCGACGCCGGGTCCGGGGCGGTTTCGCCCAGCACGAGGTGCACCAGCATCACGATGCCGATGACCGGGATCAGGAACGACAGCAGCAGCACCACGATCAATTGCTTGGGCGTCTGGATGAACGATGTGTGCTCTTCGTGCGCGGCGGACTGGCTCATGCAGGCATTCCTTTGCTGGGAAACGGGGCGCGGCGCGGCGGGCCGGGCGCCAAAGCCATGATTTTAGCGCGAAAGTCGCCCCCGGGAAAACCGCCCGCGTGGACGAACAGGGGGAAAACCGATATTCTCCCGGCCCTTGCGGTACAGGGCGCCCGTAGCTCAGCTGGATAGAGTACTGCCCTCCGAAGGCAGGGGTCACTGGTTCGACTCCAGTCGGGCGCGCCACTCCCCCGTTCGTTTTCCTCCCCGCCCCTTACCTGATCGGCGAGAACGGCGCGGCCAGCAGGATCTTGTTTTCCTGTGCGACCGTGTTGTACGGCGTGTCCCCCGCGGCGGGACCGGGCGGCCAGGTGCCGCTGGCGATGGCCTTGTTGCGTGTGTTCATGCGCTCGTCGAGGCTCTTGTACGGCCAGATATGGACGAACTTGTTCAGCCGGCCCAGCTCCGAGTACCAGGTCGCGATCACCGGCGAGAGTTTCTCGCGCGCCGGCAGCGAGGCCGCCCAGGCTTTCTGGACCTTCCCCTGGTCGCCCGGCGCGAGCGTGTAGGTGCGCATCTCGAAGTAAGGGCCCACGTCCCCGGTCGGCAGCAGCGGCGAGTTGTCCCAGGGGATGAAGATGTCCGACTGCATGTTGAGGATGAACTCGCCGGTGACGGGCGGCCACTTGCCGCTCGCCACGGCGGCGGCGCGGATGCGTTTGCGCTCCTCGAGGTCCTTGTACGGCCAGACGTGGACGATCTGGTTCAGCGGGCCGATTTCGGTGTACCAGAAGGCCGCCAGCGGGGACAGTTCCAGGCGCTTCGGGAGCGCGTCGGTCCAGCGCTTGAGGACTTCGGGCAGGGACCGCGGCTTCAGGTCGTAGGTGCGCATCTCGTAAATCATCGGGATTCCCTTCAGTTGAGGTGTACGGTGGACTCGGTGCATACTCTACCAAGAAGACAGATGCATAAAACTGTTCGAGCCCGACCCAAGGAGACAAGCATGTCCAAGCCCCTGTTCGGCGGCCTCATGGCCGCGGCGGTAATCGCCGCTTCGCTGTTCGTTGCGCCCGCTTTCGCGCAATACCCCACCAAGTCCGTCACCATGCTGGTGCCCTTCGCGGCCGGCGGCCCGACCGACATCGTAGCGCGCGTCATGGCGCAGGCGATGGGCAAGCCCCTCGGCCAGACGGTGGTCGTCGAGAACCGGCCGAGCAACGGCGGCATCCTCGCGCCCGAGCAACTGACCAAGTCCTCGCCCGACGGCTACACGATCCTGATCCACCATATCGGCATGTCGACCGCGCCTTTCCTCTACCGGCAGCTGCGCTACAAGCCGCTCGAGGACTTCGAGTACATCGGCCTCATCAACGAAGTGCCGATGACGATTATCGCGCGCGGCAACTTCCCCGCCGACAACTTCAAGGATTTCCTCACCTACATCAAGGCCAACAACAAGAAGGTGACCTACGCCAACGCCGGCCTCGGCGCGGCGAGTCACCTGTGCGGCATGCTGTTCATGAGCGCGATCCATACCGACTTCCTGACCGTGCCGTACAAGGGCACCGCGCCCGCGATGAACGACCTGCTCGGCGGCCAGGTGGACTTCATGTGCGACCAGACCACCAGCACGACCTCGCACATCAGGAGCGGCAAGGTGAAGGTGTTCGCGGTCACCACGCCCAAGCGCGTGGCCTCGCTCAAGGATGTGCCCACGCTCGACGAGCTCGGCCTCAAGGGCGCCGACGTCTCCGTCTGGCACGGCTTCTACGCGCCCAAGGGCACGCCCAAGCCGGTGATCGACAAGCTCGCCGGCGCGCTGCAGGTGGCCCTCAAGGATCCGGTCGTCGGGACGCGCTTCGGCGAACTCGGCACCGAGCCGATCGACGTGAAGCGCGCCACGCCGGAGGTGCTGAAGGCCTTCCTCAAGTCCGAGATGGACAAGTGGGGCCCGCTGATCCAGAAGGCCGGGCAGTACGCCGATTGAAAATGGGGGAGTGTCCCCCCTCATACCTTCCATCACGAAATAAAAAAGGCGCCCTGGGGCGCCTTTTTTATTTACTTCGCAGGGCTAGGCAAGGCCGTGCTTCCTGAACCACGCGTCCATGCGCTTCCAGCCGTCCGCGGCGGCTTCCTTGCGGTAGCTCGGCCGGTAGTCGGCGTTGAAGGCGTGGGGCGTGTCGGGGTAGACGTGGATCATCGACTCCTTCTCCTTGCCGAAGGCGAGCAGCGCTGCGTTCATGCGCTCGACCATCTGCACCGGGATGCCCGGGTCCGCGCCGCCGTACAGGCCGAGCACGGGCGCCTTCAGCTGGTCGGCGATGTCGAGCGGGGTGTTCGGCTGGGCGGGCAGCGTCTGGTTCAGGCCGCCATACCAGGCCACGCCGGCCTTCACCTTCTTGCTGTAGGCCGAGTACATCCAGACCATGCGGCCGCCGCGGCAGAAGCCGGTGATGCCCAGTTTCGCCGTGTTGGCGAGCTTGTGCCTGGCCGCCCAGGCCACCGTGCCGTCGAGGTCGATGAAGGCCTGCTCGTCGGTGAGCTTGTTGGCGCCGGCGAGGACTTCCTTGATGTCGGTGAGCTTCCAGAGCTGGCCGCTGCGCGCGTACGGTTCGTTGGCGATGGCGAAGTAGCCGGCCTTGGCGAGGCGCCGGCAGACGTCCTTGATGTGCTCGTGCAGGCCCCAGACCTCGGCCACGACCAGGATGACCGAGCGCTTGCCCTTGCCCTTGGGCACGGCGTAGTAGCCGGGCACCGTGCCGAACGTGGTGGCGATCTCGATGTCGCCGCCTTCCAGCCCGTCCATGGAGGTGGAGATGGCCTGCGCCATCACGGGCGCCGCGGTGACCGCGAAGCCGGCGGCGATCACGCCGGCGATGAAGCCGCGGCGGTCCAGCTTCGACTCGGGAACGAGGCTGTTGAAATGCGGGTCGTCCAGCGGGTTGGGCATGTCACCAACGAAATCTTCTCTGCGCACGTGCTTCTCCTGAGGGTGGGGGAACACTCTAGAATACGTTTTTTGCGGCCAGTTTATTCCACCCGGCCCGCATCATCCATCTCCCCCGGAGCGTTCCATGCCCGTAAAACCCGTCAGCCGCTTCCCGGTTCCCGAGCTTTCCGCCCTCCCGGAGGACATCCGCACGAAGCTCGTTGCAGTGCAGGAAAAAGCCGGCTTCATCCCCAACGTGTTCCTTGCGCTGGCCCACCGGCCCGACGAGTTCCGCGCGTTCTTCGCCTATCACGACGCGCTGATGGAAAGGGAGGGCGGGCTGACGAAGGCCGAGCGCGAGATGATCGTCGTGGCCACCTCCGGCGCGAACGAGTGCCAGTACTGCGTCGTGGCGCACGGCGCGATCCTGCGCATCCGCGCCAAGGACCCGTTGATCGCCGACCAGGTGGCGATCAACTACCGCAAGGCCGACATCACCCCGCGGCAGCGGGCGATGCTCGACTTCGCGATGCACATCGCGCTGGACGCCGCGAGCGCAGGCGAGGAGGACTTCGAGGACCTGCGCGCCCACGGCTTCACGACGGAAGACATCTGGGACATAGGCGCGATCGCCGCGTTCTTCGCGCTCTCCAACCGCATGGCCAACCTGACGGCGATGCGCCCGAACGACGAGTTCTACCTGATGGGCCGGGCCCCGAAAAAGTGAGCGCAGGAAAATGACCACGGGCATCGTCCTGTTCGCGCACGGCGCGCGCGACCCGCACTGGGCGCGGCCGCTGCTGCGCCTGCAGCGCATGCTCCACGAGCGGATGCCGGATTCGCTGGTCGAGCCGGCCTTCCTCGAGCACATGACGCCGACGCTCGAAGAGTGCGCCGGATCGCTGCTCGCGCGTGGCGCCTCCGAGATCTCCATCGTCCCGGTGTTCATCGCCAACGGCGGCCACCTGCGCGAGGACCTGCCGCGCCGCGTGGAGGCGATCAAGGCCGCGCATCCCGGCGTGCCGGTGCGCATCGCCCCGCCGATCGGCGAGGTGGACACGATCCTCGGGGCGATTTCCGGCTGGATCGAGGAATTGCACCGCCCCTGATTTCGCCTGTTTAGGCATGCTTCTTGCGGACCATGCTGTCCTGAGGACTAGGCTTTAGGGGACCGCCATGCTGCGCGTCATGATCGTCGACGACAGCGAAGAACGCTCGCTTTACCTGCGCCTGATGCTGGAGCAGGTGGGCTACGCCGTGGTGGCCGAGGTGTTCGAGCCGGCGAAGATCTACGAGGCGGTCAGGACCCGGGCGCCCGACATCATCATCGTCGACACCGAATCCCCGTCCCGCGACACGCTGGAACACATCGCCGTGCTGTCCGAGACCGCCCCGCGCCCCATCGTGATGTTCTCCGCCGACCGGGCCAGCGACACGATCCGCGAGGCCGTGCAGGCCGGAGTGTCCGCTTACATAGTCGATGGGCTAGCCGCAGAGCGGGTCAAGCCGATCATCGAAGTGGCCATCGCACGCTTCGAGTCGTTCCAGGCGGTGAAATCCGAGCTCGCCCAGGTGAAGACCAAGTTGTCGGAGCGCAAGCTCGTCGAGAAGGCCAAGGGCGTTCTCATGAAGGCCCGCTCGATCGACGAGGACGCCGCCTACGGGGCGCTGCGCAAGATGGCCATGGAGCGCAACCTCACCATCGGGGAAGTCTCCCGGCAGCTGCTGGCGGTGTCCGACCTGCTCGGCTGAGCTTCGCCGGAATTGGTGCGCAACATCTTTATTGTGCACCGCAACAGGGCAATTATGGCTCCCAATCCCCCCAAAAAGGCTGGCATGCCCATTGCATGAAGCAGGGCATCCGGTCGGACCAACGGCGGTCCGGCCCCGTTTTTAGCGATGAACAACGGCGTTCTCGTGCATGCCCGCGCAAGCGGTGCGTGACCGACAACGCCGTTTTTGTTTTCCGGAACCCACGCAATGGAGATGAACCATGACCGCAGCCACCAAGCCCCCCGGATCGACCAAACGCGTGCAGGCGCGCCGCCGCTTCCTCGAGACCGCCACTAAGGCCGTCGGCGCCGCTTCGCTCATGGCCATGATCCCCACCCCGCTACGCAGCACCGTCTGGGCCGCAGGCTCGGACGCACCCGAGAAGAAGGAAGTCCGGATCGGCTTCATTCCGCTGACCGACTGCTCCTCGGTCGTGATGGCCTCGGTGATGGAGTTCGACAAGAAATACGGCATCAAGATCATCCCCTCCAAGGAGGCCTCCTGGGCGGCCGTGCGCGACAAGCTGGTCAACGGCGAACTCGACGCCGCGCATGTGCTCTACGGACTGATCTACGGCGTGCAGATGGGCGTCGGCGGCCCCAAGAAGGACATGAACGTCCTGATGAGCCTGAACCACAACGGGCAGGCCATCTCCCTGTCGTCCAAGCTGCGCGAGAAAGGCGTGACCGACGGCGCCTCGCTCAAGGCGCTGATGATGAAGGAGAAGCGCGAGTACGTCTTCGCGCAGACCTTCCCGACCGGCACGCACGCCATGTGGCTTTACTACTGGCTGGCGGCCAACGGCATCGACCCGTTCCAGGACGCCAAGGCCATCGTCGTGCCGCCGCCCCAGATGGTGGCCAACATGCGCGTCGGCAACATGGACGGCTTCTGCGTGGGCGAGCCCTGGGGCAACCGCGCGATCGTCGACAAGATCGGGTTCACGGTCGAGACCACGCAGGCGATCTGGAAGGACCACCCCGAGAAGACGCTCGGCACCACCGCCGAGTGGGTGAAGAAGAACCCCAACACCGCGCGCGCGATGACCGCCGCGGTGCTCGAAGCCGGCCGCTGGATCGATTCGTCGCTCAGCAACCGGCAGAAGACCGCCGAGACCGTCGCCGACAAGTCTTACGTCAACACCGACAAGGATGTGATCCTCGCGCGGATGCTGGGCCGCTACGAGAACGGCCTGGGAAAAAGCTGGGACGACCCCAACGCGATGAAGTTCTACAACGACGGCTACGCGAACTTCCCGTTCCTGTCCGACGGCATGTGGTTCCTCACCCAGCACCGCCGCTGGGGGCTGCTCAAGGCTGACCCCGATTACCTGGCGGTGGCCAGGCAAGTCAACCGCATCGACATCTACAAGGAAGCCGCCGCGCTGACCAAGACGCCGGTGCCCAAGGACCTGATGCGCACCTCCAAGCTGATCGACGGCGTGACCTGGGACGGCAAGGACCCGAAGAAGTACGCGGGCGCCTTCAAGATCAAGGCCGCCTGATGAGCGCGATATCCCTGCGAAAAGACGAGGCCTACCCGATGCCGGTCCTGGTGCACAGCACGCCCGCCCACCCGGCGGCACCGGCGATCGAGTCGGCCATCGAGAACCGGGCCCGCAAGGCCGCCGCCGGCGCGCCGGCAACGGGTACCGGCTACAGGCGCGTGCGCGCGCCGGAGTGGCTGATCTCGGTAATCGCGATGGTGCTGGGCATCGCGGCCTGCGTGGCCGTCTGGGAGATCGTCTCCAAGTTCAACTCCAGCATCCCCAACCCGCTCGTCGTCTGGAAGGCCGCCGTGGTGATCTACTCCGACCCGTTCTACAGCAAGGGCCCAAACGACCAGGGCATAGGCTGGAACGTGCTGATGTCGCTGCAGCGCGTGGGCATAGGCTTCGGCGCCGCGGCGCTGGTGGGGATCCCGCTGGGCTTCGTCATCGGGCGCTTCAAGTTCCTGTCCGACATGGCCGCGCCGATCATCGCGATCCTGAAGCCCGTCTCGCCGCTCGCGTGGCTGCCGATCGGCCTCTTGGTCTTCAAGGCCGCCAACCCCGCGGCGATCTACGTGATCTTCGTGTGCTCGCTGTGGCCGATGATCGTCAACACCGCGGTCGGCGTGCGCCAGATCCCGCAGGACTACCTCAACGTCGCCCGCGTGCTGAACCTCTCGGAGTGGAAGGTCTTCACCAAGATCCTGTTCCCGGCGGTGCTGCCTTACATGATCACCGGCGTGCGCCTGTCGGTCGGCGTGGCCTGGCTCGTCATCGTCGCGGCCGAGATGCTGACCGGCGGCGTGGGCATCGGCTTCTGGGTCTGGGACGAATGGAACAACCTGAAGGTCGAGCACATCATCATCGCGATCATCACCATCGGCATCGTCGGGCTCGTGCTCGAGTACGTGATGGTGATGCTGGCGAAGCGCTTCTCTTACAACTAGGAGGGAACATGGACAAGTTCCTGCGCGTCGAATCGGTGGGCATGAAGTTCGAAACCAAAAAGGGCGACTTTGTCGCGCTGACCGGCGTCGACCTCACCATCCGCAAGGGCGAGTTCGTCTCGCTGATCGGGCACTCCGGCTGCGGCAAGTCGACCCTCCTCAACCTCGTCGCCGGGCTCCTGCACCCGACCGACGGCGCGATGCTGCTCGCCGAGCGCGAGATCGGCGGTCCCGGTCCCGACCGGGGCGTGGTGTTCCAGAACCATTCGCTGCTGCCGTGGCTGACCTGCTTCGAAAACGTGCACCTGGCCGTGGAGCGGGTGTTCGGCGCGACCGAGACCCGCGCGCAACTGAACGAGCGCGTGTCGAGGGCGCTCGAACTCGTGCACCTGACCCCGGCGGCGCAGAAGTTCCCGCACGAGATCTCCGGCGGCATGAAGCAGCGCGTGGGCATCGCGCGGGCGCTGTCGATGGAGCCGAAGATGCTGCTGCTGGACGAGCCTTTCGGGGCGCTGGACGCGCTGACCCGCGCGCACCTGCAGGACGAACTCGTCAAGATCGTCGCCGCCACCGGCAGCACGGTGCTGATGGTGACGCACGACGTCGACGAGGCGGTATTGCTGTCGGACCGCGTGGTGATGATGACCAACGGCCCGGCCGCGACGATCGGCGAGATCCTCGAGGTCGGCATCGCCCGCCCGCGCGACCGCCTCGCCCTGGCCAACGACCCGCGCTACATGGCCTGCCGCCGCTCCGTGCTCGAGTTCCTCTACCAGAAGCAACTCAAGGAAGCCGCTTGAACCCCACCCGAAATCGGGGTCAGAGTCGAATTTCCGCACGCGGGAAAGTCTGGTTGATCGGTGCGGGACCCGGCGACCCCGAATTGCTTACGCTGAAGGCCGTGCGCGCGCTCGGCGAGGCTGACGTCGTGGTCTCGGACGACCTCGTGAACCCGGACATCCTCGCGCACGCGCCCAACGCCCGCGTGGTGCGCGCGGGCAAGCGCGGCGGCTGCAAGTCCACGCCGCAGGCCTTCATCGAGAAGCTGATGGTCCGCTGCGCGAAGCGCGGCCTCGTCGTCGCGCGCCTCAAGGGCGGCGACCCCTTCGTGTTCGGGCGGGGCGGCGAAGAGTTGCTGGCGTTGGCGGCCGAGGGCATCGAGGTCGAAGTGGTGAGCGGCATCACCGCCGGCATCGGCGCGACGGCCGCGCTCGGCATCCCGGTCACGCATCGCGACATCGCGCGCGGCGTGACCTTTCTCACCGGCCACACCCGCGACGGCGCGGAGCCGGACTGGCAGGCGCTGGTCCGCTCGGGCACCACGCTCGTCGTCTACATGGGCGTGGCGAACCTGCCGCGCATCGCGCAGGCGCTGCTGGACGCGGGCATGCCTGCGTCGATGCCGGCCGCCGCGGTCCAGGACGGGACCACGTCGCGGCAGAAGGAAGTCATTTCCACGCTGTCCCGCCTCGAAGCGGACGTGGCCGCCGCCGGCATCGGCAGCCCGGCGCTGCTGGTGTTCGGCGAGGTCGTCGCGTTGGCACAGGTCCGGTCGGAAACCCGGGACGCGCGCCGCGCGGCCTGAAGGAGCAGACATGAAGAAGATGAAGCTGGTGATGGTGGGCAACGGGATGGCGGGAGTGCGCACGCTCGAGGAACTCCTCAAGATCTCGCCCGACCTGTACGACATCACCGTGTTCGGCGCGGAGCCGCACGCCAACTACAACCGGATCCTGCTCTCGCCGGTGCTGGCCGGCGAGATGACGCTGAAAGACATCATGCTGAACGATGTCGACTGGTACGCGCAGAACAACATCACGCTGCACCTCGGCAAGACGATCACGAAGATCGACCGCAAGGCGCGCGAAGTCGTCGCCTCCGACGGCACCGTGGCCGAGTACGACCGGCTGCTGCTCGCCACCGGGTCGAACCCATTCATGCTGCCCGTGCCGGGCGCGAAGCTCGAGGGCGTGATCAGCTACCGCGACATCCAGGACACCAACGCGATGATCGACGCCGCGGCGAAGTTCAAGCATGCGGTGGTGATCGGCGGCGGCTTGCTCGGGCTGGAAGCCGCCAACGGCCTCAAGCTGCGCGGCATGGACGTGACCGTCGTGCACCTGATGGACTGGCTGATGGAGCGCCAGCTCGACCAGACCGCATCCACCATGCTGCAGCAGTCGCTCGAGGCCAAGGGCCTGCAGTTCCGCCTCAAGACCCAGACCGCCGAGATCGTGGGCACGCAGGACGAAGGCAAGGCGGGCCGCGTCAAGGCGGTGAAATTCAAGGACGGCAGCGAAGTCGCCGCCGACCTCGTGGTGATGGCCGTGGGCATCCGGCCGAACACCGCGCTGGCCGAGTCGGCCGGCATCCACTGCAACCGCGGCATCGTCGTGAACGACACGATGCAGACCTATGACCCGAAGATCTACGCCGTGGGCGAGTGCGTCGCGCACCGCGGCATCGCCTACGGGCTGGTGGCGCCGCTGTTCGAGATGGGCAAGGTCGCCGCCAACCACCTCGCGCATTTCGGCATCGGAAGGTATGAAGGTTCGGTGACTTCCACCAAACTCAAGGTCACCGGCATCGACCTGTTCTCGGCCGGGGACTTCATCGGCAACGACGAGACCGAGGAGATCGTGCTGCACGACGCGGTCGGCGGCGTCTACAAGAAGCTGGTCCTCAAGGACAACCGCATCGTCGGCGGCGTGATGTACGGCGACACCGTCGACGGGTCGTGGTATTTCCAGCTGCTGCGCGACAAGCAGGACGTGCACGAGATGCGCGACCACCTGATGTTCGGGCAGTCGCACCTCGGCAACGCCGGCCACGCCGGGCAGAACAAGGCCGCAGCAATGGCCGACACGGCCGAGGTCTGCGGCTGCAACGGCGTCTGCAAGGGCACGATCGTCACGGCGATCAAGGCGCAGGGGTTGTTCACGCTGGACGACGTGCGAAAGCACACCAAGGCCTCGTCCTCGTGCGGCTCGTGCACGGGGCTGGTCGAGCAGATCCTCGCTTCGACGCTCGGCGGCGCCTACCAGGCCTCCGAGGCCAAGATGAAGCCGGTGTGCGCCTGCACCGGGCACACGCACGAGGAAGTGCGCAAGACGATCCGCCAGCAGAAGCTGCTGTCCATCCCCGAAGCCATGGCCTTCCTCGAATGGAAGACACCCAACGGCTGCTCCACCTGCCGCCCGGCGCTGAACTACTACCTGATCTCGACCTGGCCGCACGAGGTGAAGGACGACCCGCAGTCGCGCTACATCAACGAGCGCGCGCACGCCAACATCCAGAAGGACGGCACGTTCTCGGTGATCCCGCGCATGTGGGGCGGGGTGACCAACGCTTCCGAATTGCGCCGCATCGCGGACGTGGTCGACAAGTACCAGATCCCCACGGTCAAGGTCACCGGCGGGCAGAGGATCGACCTGCTCGGCGTGAAGAAGGAGGACCTGCCCGGCGTGTGGAAGGACCTCGACATGCCCTCCGGCCACGCGTACGCCAAGGCGCTGCGCACCGTGAAGACCTGCGTGGGCAGCGAGTGGTGCCGCTTCGGCGTGCAGGACTCGACCGCCATGGGCATCGCGCTGGAGAAGGACCTCTGGAAGATGTACGCGCCGCACAAGGTCAAGCTCGCCGTGTCCGGCTGCCCGCGCAACTGCGCCGAGTCCGGCATCAAGGACGTGGGCGTGATCGGCGTGGACTCGGGCTGGGAGATCTACGTCGCCGGCAACGGCGGCATCAAGACCGAGGTCGCGCAGTTCCTCTGCAAGGTGAAGACCCAGGAGGAGGTACTGGAGGTCGCGGGCGCCTTCCTGCAGCTCTACCGCGAGGAAGCCCGGTACCTCGACCGCACCGTGCACTACGTCGAGCGCGTCGGCCTCGACTACGTGAAGGAGCGCGTGGTGGAGGACGCCGCCAACCGCAAGGAACTCTACGCGCGGCTGCGCTTTGCCCTCGAAGGCGAGCAGGACCCGTGGAAGGAGCGAATCGCCGGGATGGAAGCGCAGGAGTTCAAGCTCCTGGAGCCTGCATGAACATGGAGACCGTCGCCATCGTGGAGTGGAAGCGCGTCTGCAGGGTCGACGAGATCCCGCAGCTCGGCGCGCGGGTGGTCAAGGGCGCCTGCGGCAACGTCGCAGTGTTCCGAAACGCTGATGACGAGGTCTTCGCGCTGCAGGACAAGTGCCCGCACAAGGGCGGGCCGCTGTCGCAGGGCATCGTGTTCGGCCGCAAGGTCGCCTGCCCGCTGCACAACTGGAACATCCAGCTCGAGGACGGCAACGCCGTCGCGCCCGATGTCGGCTGCGCGAAGTCCTACGCCGTCAGGGTCGAGGACGGGGTCGTCTTCCTGCAGCTCTGAACGATCCGCTTGAGTTCGGGCACGCAGGATCCGCACGAGGTTCCGCATTTGAGCGTCGCCTGCACCTGCTCGAGTGACTCGCCTTTCTCGAAGGCCGCGCGGATCGGGCCTTCGGCCACGTCGAGGCAGGTGCAGACGATCCTGCCGCGCGGCGCGTGTTCGCCCGGGCGCTGCGAGAGCGGCGCGAACAGGGCCGGCCGCAGTACGGAAGCGGGCGCGGCGGACAGCATCGCCTCCTGCACCCAGCCGGCCGACTGCAGTTCGTTCTCGAAGCGCACCGCGACGAGTTGCTCGCCCGCGAACCGCGCGCGCTTGTCCACGCCGCGCCGCGCGTCGCTGTAACGCATCAGCTCGCCCGCGGCTTCCAGCCCGAAAAGCGTGTCGAGCTTGTCGATCAGCGCCGCATCGGGCCTCGTGGTGTGCGCGAGCTCCAGCCGCACCAGCGGCGTGTCGCGTCCGGCGAGCGTGTTGGAGGCGAAGTCGACTTCCTTCAACAGCGGCGCAATCGTGGATGACAGCGCGCTCGCCGCGTCCGCATCCGCGCAGAGTCCCAGCCAGATCGCGCGCCACACCGGCACGTAACTCACCACCTGCACGGCCGCGTGCTTGAGTTCGGGTTGCTTGGAATACGGGTCGAAGGCCGGCGAGGTCAGCGCGTTCACGCCCGCGCCCGACACGAACTGCCCGCCCCAGTGCATGGGGATGAAGGCGCCGCCCTGCCGGAGTTCTTCCGAAGCCCTTGCGCGCATCACCGCGCTGCCGCGGCGGCTCGAGATCTTCACCAGCGTGCCGTCCGTCATGCCCGCGGCCTGGAGGTCCCTGGGGTGCAGCGCGACCTCGGCTTCGGACACGTGGTTGAAGAGCTGCGCCGCGCGTCCCGTGCGGCTCATGCCGTGCCACTGGTCGCGCAACCTGCCGGTGTTCAGCGCGATCGGGTAGTCCTCGGAGACGTCTTCCGCGAGCCCCTTCATTTCCGTCGCGACGAACCTCGCCCTGCCCGAAGGCGTGGGGAACCGGCCGTCGGTGTAGAGCCTCGCCTTGCCTTCGTGGGCGCCTTCCGGCAGAGGCCACTGCTGCGGGCCCTGCGCTTCCAGCATCGCGTAGGACAGGCCCGTGATGTCGAGGTCGCGGCCCCTCGTGCTCTCGCGGTGTTCGTTGAAGATCTCTTCGGGTTTCGCGTACGGGAAGAGCTGCATGCCGAGGCGCGTCCTGCCCATTGCGGTTGCCAGCGCGCGGCCGAATTCGGTGGCGATCTGCCAGTCGTGCTTGGTTTCGCCCGGCGCGCGCACGGCCGGCAGCACGGCGGTGATCCTGCGCTCCGAGTTCGTCACCGTGCCGCTCTTTTCCGCCCAGGTGGTGGCGGGGAGCAGGAGGTCCGCGTACTGCGCGGTGTCGGTGTTGGTGAAGGCTTCCTGCACGACGACGAACTCGCATTTTTCCAGCGCGCGTTTCACCTGTCCGGCGTCGGGCATGGACTGCGCCGGGTTCGTGCAGGCGATCCAGACGGCCTTGATCTCGCCTTTCTCGATCGCGTCGAACAGTTCCACCGCGGTCTTGCCGGGCTTGTGCGGGACTTCCTTGATGCCCCACAGGTCGGCCACTTCCTTGCGGTGGATCGGGTTGCCGAGGTCGCGGTGGGCCGAGAGCAGGTTGGCCATGCCGCCCACTTCCCTGCCGCCCATTGCGTTCGGTTGCCCGGTGAGCGAGAACGGTCCAGCGCCTTTTTTCCCGATCTGGCCGGTGGCGAGGTGCAGGTTGATCAGCGCCGAGTTCTTGTGGGTGCCTTCGCTGCTCTGGTTCAGGCCCTGGCAGTACAGCGACAGCGTGGCCTTGGATCTTGCGAAGAGGTGGGCCGCTTCGACGATCTGGTCTGCTTTTATGCCGCAGGTCTTCGCGACTTTCGAGGGCGGGTAGTCGAGGACGATCTTCTTCAGTGCCTCGAAGCCTTCGGTGTGCTTCTCGATGTACTTCGTGTCTTCGAGCCGCGCGTGGAGGATCACGTTCAGCATCGCGTTGAACAGCGCTATGTCCGTGCCCGGCTTGATCGCCAGGTGCAGGTCGGCCGCTTCGGCCGTCACCGTCTTCCTCGGGTCCACGACCACGACCTTCATTTCCGGGTTCTTCGCCTTCGCGTCCTCGATCCTGCGGTACAGGATCGGGTGGGCGAAAGCCGTGTTCGAGCCGGCGATGAAGAGCGTTTCTGCGTGGTCGATGTCCTCGTAGCACGCCGGTGGTGCATCGGCGCCCAGGCTGAGCTTGTAGCCGGCCACGGCCGAGGACATGCAGAGCCTCGAGTTCGTGTCGACGTTGTTCGTCTGGATCAGGCCTTTCGCCAGCTTGTTGAAGACGTAGTAGTCCTCCGTCAGCAGCTGGCCCGAGATGTAGAACGCCACCGCGTCCGGGCCGAATTCCTCGATGATTTCGGCGAATTTGTCCGCTGCGTGGCCGATTGCGGCCAGCCAGGGGGTCCTTTGGCGCTTGTGGGACCTGGTCAGGCGGACTTCCGGGTAGAGGGCGCGGTTTGCTTTCGTCGCCGTCAGGTGGAGGGTCTGGCCTTTCGTGCAGAGCTTGCCCTGGTTGGCGGGGTGGTGGGGGTCGCCCCGGACGCCGGAGATCTTGCCGTTTTCGGTCTGGATCAGTACGCCGCAGCCGACGCCGCAGTAGGGGCAGGTGGAGGGGGTTTCCATGGGGGGAAACCGGAGCAAGGGGTGTGCCAGCTGGGGGCGAAGTAGGAGGAAGTCTGGACGAGCCTTTGAGTTCGCTTGGTGACCAAGTAGGGGACTCAGAGGGCTAACAGATTCTGAGACTGTGTTGTAAGCTGTATGAATGCACTCATTCACTAAAGCCTTGCTACCTGTGCAGATAGCCAACGGCCACTTTGGAGAGCCCGTGTGAAAAAGAAAGCTGCATACGTAACGGCGTTGCGAGACGCGAATCGGATGGCGTCGCGAGACTTGACGCTCCTATACGATGTGGTTCGAAAGACCATTTCAAAGCCATCACAGGGCCACGTGTTGGTAGCGCATTCAAAGCCCTCCACCAGAAATTTGTCCGGAGTCGTCAACGCATTGTCTAAGGCGCGACGCACCAAGTCGGCCTAGTTCTCATGCCTTCTTCTAGGCTGTACTCAGATCGTGAGCGAGAGCGAACGCTTGAGATTCCAATTCCTGACGATGTTGATATAGAGGAATACAGGACATCATTTCGGCGAGATTACGCTCGACTACTGCACTCCCCTGCATTCCGCAGGCTTCAGGGAAAGACCCAACTATTCCCTACGCTTGAGTCCGACTTCTTTCGCAATCGGCTCACGCACTCCCTAGAGGTTGCTCAGATCGCAAAGGCGATTGGTTTGCGATTGAATCATCGTCATAAGTTCTTCAAGCGACCAGAAAACAAAGTCGACTTAGATTTGCTGGAATTTGCGGGACTTGCACACGATCTTGGGCATCCTCCGTTTGGGCATAACGGGGAACAGGCCTTGGACGATTGCATGAAAGGGTACGGAGGGTTTGAGGGCAATGCTCAAACGCTTCGCATCCTAGCAAAATTGGAGAAACGCGAGAAAGCGGCAGAGATTGGCGGGGCCTTCTCTGTTCAGCGAGACCCGCGAGTCGGGTTGAATCTCACATATAGGACCTTAGCTTCCATACTTAAATACGATAGGCCCATTCCCTTGCGCCGAAAAAAAGGAGCAGATCTAGTAAAGGGATATTATCGATCAGAGGCGTCCTTAGTTCGCAAGATAAAGTCGAGGGTCTTAGGCGGTGCGCCACAAGGTAATTCTTTTAAGACGATCGAATGTCAGATTATGGATTTTGCCGACGATATTGCATATTCGACTTACGATTTGGAGGATTCACTTAAAGCTGGATTTCTAACGCCTCTCAATATGATTTCTGCCAAGGGCGAACTCATTCAGAAAATAAGTGCAAAGGTATCTAAGGCGCTAGGGATCCGCTTTACTTCTGGTAGGGTTGTTCAAGTTCTTCTCGATATTTTTATTCAACAGGGAATTGCCGATATTGAGTCACTTGACGAGCTCCTTTCAAACAGTGACTTTTCGAAAGATGTTAGTGGAGAAAAGGTGGCGGCAGTTGTCGCAAGCATTGCGGCGATCGTTTACAAATCCTCGACTAGGCTTGGCACCGATGGGCATGTTCGTAGCAAGCTAACATCGGACCTTGTTGGAGATTTTATTCGCGCTATTGAAGTGACGAGTGTGAATGAGCGGACGCCGGCCCTTTCGAAGGTAGGGATGCGGCGACCGTCGCGTGAAAGGGTAGAGGTATTAAAGCACTTCACTTTCGAGGCTCTAATAATGTCGCCACGAGTGAAGGTTGCCGAATACCGAGGATATGAAATTGTGCGGACTATATTTGAGTCTCTATGCTCAAACGACCGAAAAGGCCATTTGCTTTTGCCTGACGATTTTCGAGTCCTGTATGAGAAATCCAAAGACATGGCTACTAAGCGTAGGACAATTTGCGACTTCATTGCGGGAATGACTGATCAATACGCGATAGAGTTTTATGCACGGCTGACTTCGGAAAGCAGCCATACGATATTTAAGCCACTCTAGGGGTTTAAGGTTCCCCCTTTCCAGTTTGGCTATGACTCCTTGGATCAACCTTTTAATGGTTTGAGAACTTTGGGATGGTATTGCTAAGGTTGCGTGTTTGCTTCAGTTCCGTCTAGGAGATCCCCATGAAGCGATACGCAAGCACGATCGCCACCCTCACCGCGGCCCTCCTCACCACCTTCTCCCCCCAGGCCCTCCCCCAGTCCTACCCCGATAAATCCATCACCCTCGTCGTCCCGTTCTCAGTCGGCGGGAGCACGGACATCGCCTCGCGCCTGCTGGCGCAGGAGCTCACCACCGCCCTGGGCAAAACCGTCGTAGTAGAAAACCGCACAGGCGGAGGCGGGGTGATCGGCTGGGGCTCGGTGGCGAAGGCCCCACCGGACGGCTACACGCTCCTCACGATCGAGCTCTCCTACGCGATCGCCGCGGGCCTGATCCCGACGCTGCCCTACGACCCGAAAACGGCCTTCACGCTGGAAAGCATCGCGGTCTCGATGCCGCACGTGCAGGTGGTGAACCCTTCAGTCAAAGCGAACACGATGCAGGAGTTCGTCCAGCTGGCCAAAGCAAGTCCCGGCAAGCTGAACTACGGCTCGGGCGGCGCGGGGACGAACACTCACCTGGGCAGCGAGCTCCTCAAGAGCACGGCGGGCATCGACATGGTCCACGTGCCGTACAAGGGCGCGGGCGCGGTGCTGCAGGACCTGATGGCGGGCCAGGTGCAGGCGCTGATCGCGTCGCTCCCCACGGTCCTGCCGCACGTGAGGTCGGGCAAACTGAAAGCCCTGATGGTGCTGGCCGACAAGCGTGCGAGCCGATTGCCGGATGTGCCGGACGCGAAGGAGGCGGGCTACCCGGGCATGGCGATGGCGTTCTGGGTAGGTGTGGCCGCGCCGGCGGGCACGCCGAAGCCGATCGTCGACAGGCTGAACCGGGAGATCGTGCAAGCCCTGCAGAAGCCTGCGATGAAATCCAGGCTGAACGAACTCGGCCTCGAGCCGGTGGGCAGCACGCCGCAGCAGGCGACGAAGCTGGTGAACGATGAGATCCAGCGCTGGGGCGCGGTGATCAAGGCGGCGAACATCAAGGCGGACTGAGCAGCTACGGCGCCAGGACGGCGAACCCCTCCCGGGTCGCGGCCTGGAGCAGGACCTTGTCCGCGGACACGAACTCCCAGCCCACGCCGGGCTCCTGCCGGGCGACGATTGCAGCCGCCAATTGGAGTGCATCCGCCGCGCGCAGCGGATGGCGGCGCAGCAGCGCGAGAGACGTGTCGCGCACGGACGCGCTCGCGGTGATCTCGTTCCAGCGCGCCGCGGCGTCCCCCAGCCTGCGAAACCCGTCCACGATGGCCCGGCCCGCCGCCGGGCGCGGGTCACGTTCGTAGCGCGCAAGCGCCGAGGCGCATTCCACCTGCGTGCCCCACCAGACGGTCATGTGCGGATCGCTCGCATAGACAGCGCTGAAGAACGGCGTCGCCGCCTCGTGCACCAGCAGTGGCACGACTGCGGAACTATCCCAGAACCTCACCGGCCCTTGCGCCGCTCGTCGAGCATGGCCTCGAGCGCGCTCTCGCCGCGCGGCAGTTTCAGGGGTGCCTTCCCGAGCAGCGCCGAGGGCCCGCGCTTGCCGGCCCGCCTGACCAGGCCCTTGCGCTCGAGGGCCTGCAGCCAGGCCTCCTCGCCTTCGCTGGCCGCCGGCTGCAGGGGCACGAGCTGGGCCACCGGCGTGTTGCGGTCCGTGATCAGCACCGTTTCGCCCTTGCGTACCAGGTCGATGTAGGCCGACAGGCGGTTCTTGGCTTCGGAGATGGAGGCGGATTTCATCTGGCTATTATAGCCATCTCGGGGCGCCGCTACTTCAGCCCCGCCGCCACCTTGCGCACTTCGTCAGGCGAGCGTTCCCCCGCGAGCGGCGTGCCGGGGATCAGGTAGCGGCCCATCGCCGCCAGCGTACCCACCAGCACCGGCTCGTAACCGACGTCCCGCACCAGCCCGGAGGCCACGGCGATCGCGTCCTTGTCGTCGCCGGCGATCGGCATGCCGACCCGTTCCTTGTTGTTGATGGCGTCGCCCATCCTTGCGGCACCGATCGCATTGAAGGCGCGCACGATGCGGGTCCCCGGCAGGAACTCCGTCGAAGCGAGGCCCGCGCCTTTTTCCCGCGCGGCGACGGCCATGTCGCCGTCGCGGGCGACGATGGGGTTGGAGGTGTCGATGAGGATCTTGCCCTTCATCAGGTCGCCCAGGTCGCGACCCAGCGCGGGCATCGCGGCGTAGGGCACGGACACCAGCAGCACGCTGCCGAACGCGGCCGCCTCGCGCGGCGTGCCTGCGCTGGCGCCCGGACCGATGCTTGCGGCGAGCTTCTTGTCGGACTCGAGGTCGAGCGAGGAGAACATCACCTGGTGGCCGGCGCGGACCCACGCGCGGCCGATCGCGCTGCCGACGCGGCCGGAGCCCAGCGTCCCGATCTTCAGTTTGGCGCCGGACTGGGCGAGGGCGGGGAAGGGCAGGAGCGCAACGGCGGCGAGGGCCGAAGCGGCAAGCAGGACAGTGCGGCGTGAGGTCATGAGGGTTTCCTCCGGAGGGGAGGAAGAGGATATTTCACGCCGGGCGGCAAGCCAAGCGAAAAGGGGCAATGGCAGTATTTCGCCCGGAGAATGGCTCCTGGCGCGGACCTTGGTCCAAAAGTGCCAGTATTGGCTAGTCGGTCTTCAGCCCCGCCGCCTTCACGATCCCCGCCATCTTCTCCACTTCAGAGCGCACGAAGGCGTCGAACTCCTCGGGCGAGGTGGGCCGCGGCACCGCCCCGCGGCTGGCGAACTGCGCCTTGACCTCCGGCAGGCCCAGCAGCCGCACCACTTCGGAAGACACCTGCTTCACGATCGCCCGCGGGGTCGACGCGGGCGCGAGCAGCCCGTACCAGGTGTCGAACTCGAACCCGGGCACGCCGGCTTCGGCGACGGTGGGCACGTCGGGCAGCGCGGGCGAGCGGGCGGCGGTGCTGACGGCCAGCCCCAGCAGCTTCCTGTCCTTGACCAGCGGGATCGCGAGGCCGATCGGCGCGAACACGTAGTCGATCCGCCCGCCGAGGAGGTCGGTCAGCGATTCGGGCCCGCCCTTGTAGGCGACGTGCGTTACGCGGATGTCGGCGGCGAGCCGGAACTGCTCGCCGTTGATGTGCATGCCGCTGCCGTTGCCGGCGGAGCCGAAGGTCAGCGCGCCGGGCTTCGACTTGGCGGCCGCAATCAGGTCCTTCAGCGTCTTCGCGCCGGAAGGCGGCACCACGAGCACGTTCGGCACGCCCGCCACCAGCGAGACGCCGGAGAAATCCTTCAGCGTGTTGAACGGCAGCTTTGCGTGCATCGCCGGCGCCACCGCATGCGCCATCGAGCCGAGCAGCAGCGTGTAGCCGTCGCCGGGCGCCGCCGCGACGATGCCGGTGGCGAGCACGCCGCCCGCGCCTGGGCGGTTCTCCACCACCACCTGCTGGCCCCAGGCCTCGCCGAGGTTCCTGCCGACGATGCGCGCGAAGTAGTCGGTCTCGCTGCCGGCGGTGAAGGGCACCACGAGCCGGACCGGCTTCACGGGGTAGGGCTGCGCGTGGGCGGTGCCTGCGGCGAGGGCCAGCGCCGCGATGAGCGTCCTGATCATGTGGGTCTCCGTTTCGGGTCTGCGGCCGCTGCTGCGGCTCTGGGTTGCGGATAATCCTAATCATTCGTATGATTCGTGTAAATGAGAATCTCATCCGGCAAGGCAGAAGTTTCATCACGCAGCGCAGCACGGCGGCCGCCGCATTCCGCGCTGCACGCAAGGGAGCCGCTGCACGAGCAGGTGCGCGACCAGATCGTCCGCGGCCTGGCCTCGGGCGAATGGAAACCCGGCGAGCTGCTGCCCAACGAGGCGGGCCTCGCCGACCGGTACGGCGTCAGCGTCTCGACGATCCGCCAGGCGATCGGCCACCTGGTGGCGGCGAAAGTGCTCGCGCGAAAGCAGGGCAAGGGCACCTTCGTGTCGCTGCACGCGGAGCGGCGCGGCATCTACCAGTTCTTCCACGTGGTCCGCAACGACGGCGTCAAGGAACTCCCGGTCAGCGAGGTGCTGTTCCTGAAGCGCGGCCAGCCCGACGACGAGACCGCCGACCTGCTGCGGCTGCCGCGCAAGGCCAGCCTCTCGGAGGTCTACAGGATCCGCAACGTGCTCAAGGTCGCCGGTGTGCCGGTGGTGCTGTCCGACATCACGGTGCCCGTGGCGCTGCTTCCGGGCCTCACCGAGAAGAAGCTGCGCGAGGGCGGGCCCACGCTCTACGCGGCCTACCAGGCCTTCGGCCTCAACATCGTGCGCACCGTAGAGCAACTGCGCGCCGGGAAGACCGACGCCGCCGCGGCGAAGGCTTTCGGCATCACCACCGCCGACCCGGTGCTGCACATCCGGCGCATCGCCTACACCTACAACGACGCGCCGTGCGAAGTGCGCGAGAGCCGCATCGACACGCGCAATTATTTCTACCTGTACGACCAGTCCGGCGCCCCGGACTGAAGGAGAGAGGAGCGCCATGCCAGAAAAGATGACCATCCGGAAGGTCTCGCCCGCCTGCGGCGCCGAAGTCACCGGGATCGACCTGAGGAAGCCCCTGTCCGCGCCGCAGGTGAGAAAGCTCATGCACGCCCTCGGCGACAACGGCATCCTGCTGTTCCGGGGCGTGGATCTCGATCCCGCGGAGCACATCGCCTTCAGCCGCCAGTTCGGCACGCTCGAGGCGCACGTGATCGGCGACTTCGCGCTGAAGGAGCATCCCGAGGTCTTCGTCGTCTCCAACGTGAAGGAGGGCGGCAAGCTCAAGGGCGCGGTCTACGCGGGCCAGTACTGGCACACGGACCTGTCCTACATGAAGAAGCCCTCGATGGGGTCGCTCCTCCTGTGCCACGAGATGCCCGAGATCGGCGGCGACACGATGTTCGCCAACATGGTCATGGCCTACGAGACGCTGTCCGCGCCGATCCGCAGGCTGATCGACGGCCTGTTCGCCATCCACGACTACAGCCACGCCTACGACACCTACTTCGCGCACCTGAAGGAGCGCCCGCCGCTGACGCCCGAGCAGCGCGCCAAGACCCCGCCGGTCGAGCACCCGATGGTGCGCGTGCACCCGGTGACCGGGAAGAAGGCGTTGTACGTGAACCCCGGCTTCACCAAGGGCATCGTCGGCGTGCCGCGGGACGAGGCGCAGCCCATCCTCGATATGCTGTTCCGCCACTCGGCGCGGCCGGAGTTCATCTACCGCCATGCCTGGGAGGTGCACGACATGATCTTCTGGGACAACCGCAGCGTGACCCACTACGCGCTGGCCGACTACGACTTCTCGGTGCGGCGGCACATGCACCGCACGACGCTCGCGGGCGAGGCGACGCACTAGCCCTGGTGGGAACGTTTCCGGTGGCCTCTTCCATCCTCGGAGGCCAACCCGTTGCTCACGAACATGAGGCCTCCAACAAAAAAGGCGCTCAGTTGCCGGCGGAGGCCTCGGCCGAATCCACCTTCGCCGCAGCGAGCTGCTTCGCGCGCATCTCGACATCGTATGAAGCGAATACCTTGTCGGCGTGCCTGGTTTCAGGCAGCACGTACACGATGCCGTGGGTTCCCTTGAATGCGGGCTGGATGACCCCCTCGTAGAATTTCTTCGGCAGGTTGATGCAGCCGAACGAGATGCGGTTGTCCGCGGCCGTGGGGCTCGCGAGGCGTTTGAGGCGCTGCTCCTTCGGGTTCGAGTCGATCACCCGGTGCATGGAGACCGCGCCCTCGTAATCCACCCAAAGCACGTCTTCATTGCGCATGTTGTTGCCGATCTGCGCGACGAAGCGCCCGGCGGGCGTGGTCTTTTCCCACGCACGTATGGTCGACAACGGCCGGTCGCCGATGCCGGGGACCGAATCGTCCCCGCGCGCCTCGCCGAGCAGCGCGGCGTCCGCGCCGCGCAGCCTGCCGTCGGGATGGAACACGAAGACCTTCGCCTCCTTCTTGTCGACGAGGGCGAAGGGCAGGCCCTTGTTGTCGCCCGAATCGACGACCCAGTCGGCAACGTGCCTGGTTTCGGGCGAGGCGTGCTCCTTGGCGAAATCCGCGCGCCTGACGGTATCGTCCGCATGCGCCTGCCAGTGGAAAAGGCCCGCTGCGAGCAGCAGGCCGATGCAGAGACCCGAGCGCGCCCCGTTGGCTGTGGTGTTCATCACACAGTGTAACGGGGCGGGTCGTGCTTAGTTGCGGTCTTTCTTGGGCGGCAGCGGAGGCGGCGGCGCGACGACCGGGGCCGGGGGCGGCGGGGGCGGGGGCGCGACCACGACCGGGGCCGGACGCGGGGGCGGCGGCGCGACGACGGGCGCCGGGGTCGGTGCAAGCTGCGCGACGACCGGTCCGCACTCGGCTTCGGAAGGGGGCGGGCCGAACTGGCTGTGCCAGCACTCGCCGTAGGCGTTCTTCCAGACTTGGGCGCGGGCGCCGTTCATCCAGGTTTCACGCTGGTCGGGGGGGCCGAAGTTCTGCGCCTGTGCGGCGCCGGCGGCGAAGCCCAGCACCAAGGTGAAAGGGATGATGATGCCGAGCGTTTTTTTCATGGTGTCCTCGTCAAAGAAGCCAGCGTGCGCCGATGCGCGGGAGTTATCTGCGCGATAGCGCACATAGGGTGCGGTGTTTTTCGAGGGCGCCCCGGCGCCTTTCCCGGTGGTATCGTCCGGTGAAAGCAGCGGGGGACAGGAACCATGGATGCAAAGGTCAGGACGATTCCCTTCAACGAACTGATGGCGCTGCGCGGCGGCACGCCGCCGCGCTTGAACGAGCTCGCCTCGGAGGTCACGATCACCGGCAGCGATCCCATCTACCCGACGGTGTTTCGTGTAGGCGACACCGCGGCCGCGGTGATCGCCAGCATCGGCGTCGCGGTCAACGACCTGCACGAGTCGAAAACCGGCAGGCGCCAGAAGATCGCGGTCGACACGCGCCACGCAGCCGCGACGGCGCGCACGGCGGACTTCACCTACTTCAAGGATTCCGCCGGCAAGTTCGAGCCGGCGGCGCTCGACCCGCAGATGCAGCGCATGCGCCAGCGCACCCAGCCCTGGCCCACGAAGGACGGGCGCTGGTTCCTGCCGCACCTGAACCTGCCCGACCTCAGCGCGCGGGTGCTGGGCGTCCTCAAGTGCGAGAACACGGTCGAAGGCGTGCGCGACGCCGTGGCGCACTGGAACGCCGATGACCTCGAGGACGCGATCGCGAAGGCCCGCGCCTGTGGCGGCAAGGTGCGCTCGAACACCGAGTGGATGGCCCATCCGCAGGGCCAGTACCTGGCCGGGAAACCGCTGATCGAGATCGAGAAGATCGGCGATTCGGCGCCGATCCCGATGCAGCCGGGTGAGCGCCCGCTTACCGGGATACGGGCCCTGGACCTGACCCGTATCCTTGCGGGGCCGGTGGCGGCGCGGACGCTGGCGGAGCACGGCGCGGACGTCCTGATGGTCACCGCGCCGCATCTGCCGCAGACGCCGGAACACGTGCGCGACACCAGCCACGGCAAGCGCAGCTGCTACCTCGACCTGAACACGGCTGGCGGGGCGGCGACGCTGAAAGAACTGATCGGGGATGCCGACGTCTTCTCCCAAGGTTACCGCCCCGGCGTGCTCGCGGCGCGCGGGTTCGGGCCGGAAGACCTTGCCCGGGTGCGTCCCGGCATCGTCTACCTCAGCATCAGCTGCTACGGCAGCGGCGGGCCGTTCGCGGACCGCGCCGGCTGGGAGCAGGTGGCGCAGACCGTCACCGGCATCTGCCATGACAACGACGGCGGCAGCGGCAGGCCGGCACTGATCCACGCCGCCGCGTGCGACTGGATCACCGGTTATCTCGGCGCGTACGGCATCCTTCTGGCGCTGACCCGCCGCGCGCGCGAGGGCGGCAGCTACCACGTGCGGGTGTCGCTCTGCCAGTCGGGCATGTTCATCCAGCGTCAGGGCAAGGGCGTGCTGGACACGAGCCTGAAAGGATTGCCGCGCGACGAAGCCGGGCGGCTGCAGATCGAGGCCGACTCGCCCTACGGCCGCATGCGGTTCCTCCGGCCCGCGCTGCAGATGTCGGAGACGCCGCCGCACTGGGCCCGTTCGACGCCCAAGCTCGGCGGGGACGAGGCGAAGTGGGCGGGGGCTTGATGGACAAGCAGGAATAATGTGACTACAATATTAGAAGATATTTAAATTTGAGGTCATATTAGTGGCATCCCATCGCGTTCCCATCAGGGAGTTCAAGGCCCGCCTGTCGCACTACATCGCGCAGGCGGCCGCCGAATATGGCGTTATTGAAGTCACGTCGCACAAAAAAGTGGTTGCACGCGTGACGGGGATTCCCGCAAATGCGCCTGAAGGTGTTGCCGCCCTGATCGCCTCGGGTGCTGCAACCTGGGGCGGCGGTAAGCCAGTCGGGGCGACGATTCGCCTGTCCGGCGGCGGTCGCAGCCTTTCCGATCTCGTGCTTGACGGGCGCGGATGATCCTGTTCTGCGACACGTCGGCACTCGTCAAGATTTACGTCGCGGAATCAGGGTCGATGGAAGTAAGAAAGCTCGTTGCCGATTCCGAAGCAGTCGCGGCCTGCCGGATCGCTTGGGCCGAAGCGCACGCCGCGCTCGCCCGCCGCGTGCGGGAAGTCCCGGCCGATGCCGAAGCAGTGGATAAGGCCCGGCGCGGGATCGCCAGGGATTGGCCGAGGTACCTGTTGGTAGAAATTTCCCAGGATGTCGTCGAACGTGCGGCGGAGTATGCGGAAACGTTCGCCTTGCGCGGCTACGACAGCGTGCAGCTTGCGGCAGCCCACACGCTGGCCCTCAAAGGCGGGCAACCCGTTTCGTTTGCTTGCTTCGACGACCGCTTGAACAAAGCTGCCAAGGTGCTCGCGATGCAAACGCCCTTCGGATCCAGTGTGCCAACTGCAGGACCCACCAAGCCGCGTCCCGGTAAGCACTGAAACTAGGCCTGTACCTGATTTCCGGAGTATCGATGAACGAACCCATAGAAATCACCCGCCACGCAGGCTGGGCGGTTATCCGCATCACGCGCGAGGCGAAGCGCAACTCGATGAACCGCGAGACGCGCACGGCATTGCGCCTCGCATTCGAGTCGTTGCGTGACGATGCACGCGCGATCGTGCTGACCGGCACAGGCGTGGCGTTCTGCGCGGGCCTCGACCTGAAGGAGCGCGAGTCCGAGCGGCTCGCGGGCCTCGCGGACACCGCGGGCGAGGAGTGGATCTCGCTGAACGTCGCGATCCGCGAGCATCCCGCGGTTTTCATCGCGGCGGTGAACGGCCTTGCGCTCGGCGGCGGCGCGACGCTCGTCAACGTGTGCGACCTCGCGATCGCCTCCACGCAGGCCTCGATCGGCTGCCCCGAGATGGGCTTCGCGATGTACCCCGGCATGGCCGGCCCGACCACGCAGAAGACGCTCACCAGAAAACGCGCCGCATGGATGGTGCTCACCACCAACCGCATCGACGGCGCGACCGCCGAGCGCTGGGGCATGGTGAACGAGGTGGTGGAGCCCGACCAGTTGCTCCAGCGTGCCGGCGAAGTCGCCGCGCAAATCGCGAAATTCGACCCGGTGGCGCTGGCCGAGGCCAAGAAGGCGCTCGACATGGTGCCCGACCACGTCAATGGCTGGCGCGAGTCCATGGACTACGGCCAGACGGTCAACGCCATGATCCGCTCGAAGACCGACGCCACGCGCAACGGCCTCGCGGCGTTTGCGGCCGGCAAGCGCAATCCGGGGCAGGGCGTGTAACCGCGCGTTACATTTTTTTCGTTGTATCCCGCCGGGATTGGCAGTCCA
Source organism: Burkholderiales bacterium (assembly GCA_965279075.1). Lineage (GTDB taxonomy): Bacteria > Pseudomonadota > Gammaproteobacteria > Burkholderiales > SG8-39 > SZAS-79. The sequence goes on from CBDIHI010000009.1 coordinate 427,155, forward strand.
ATGGGGGCACGCACAGGCCCGCTGCGGCGGGAAGGAGTCCGGATGAAGACCTTCAAGACCCTCATGGTCGCCGCGCTGGTCGCGGCGACGGTCGCACCCAGCCTTGCCGAGGCGCGCGGCGGCCGGGGCGGGCATCACTCCGGCCATAGGATTGGGGGCGGCTACCGCGTCGGGGTGGGCGTGGGCCTCGCGATCGGCGTGCCGCTGGCCGCCGCCGCGTACTACGCGCCCCGCTACTATGCGCCGGCCTACTACCCGCCCGCTTACTACCCGGCGCCCGTGACCTACTACGCCCCGCCGGTCACTTATTCGCCGCCCGTGACCTACTACGAACAGCCGGCGTATTCGCAGAACTACAGCGCGCCGCAGCCGCAATACGCGCCGCCGGCGCAGTCCTACCAGCAGCAGTATTCGCCTTCCACCTACGCCGAGGTGCCGCAGGCGCTGATGCGCAAGGACCAGGAGCCGGTGCTGCAGCCGCAGGCCAGCGCGTACTGGTATTTCTGTGCGGCGTCGAACGCGTACTACCCGCACGTGCAGAGTTGCGCGGCCGGCTGGCAGAAAGTGTCGCCGGTGCCGCCGCCGCGCTAAGCCCGGCGCATCCTCAGGAAGTACAGCCCGCAGTTCCACACGATGGCGACGGCGAGGCCCAGCACCAGCGCCCACGCGGATCCCATCCTGGCCGCCGCGAGGTGCAGCACGGCCAGCGCCGTGCCGAACCCGATGAGCCCTTTCAGCGAATTCACCAGCAGCGAGGCGGTGAACGCGCCGCCCCAGCGCGGCTGCAGGATCAACACGAGCGAGGTGAACACCACCGGGTAGGTCGCCAGCACGCCGGTGGACGCGGGGCCGAGCGCGTTGCTGGTGATCGTCGTGCCGACCACGACGCTGGCGACAAGGATCGAGCGCAGCGCCAGGTCGAAGCGCACGCGCGGCACCGGCGGCGGCGAACTCGCCAGCACGAAGCGGCGCAGCGCGAGGATCGCCGTGGCGAACACCACCGCGAACAGCGCGCAGGCCTCGAAGAACGACCACTGCCGCAGTTGCAGCAGGTACGCCGTGGCCCACCATGCGGCGGTCGCGCCGAGCCACGAGAGGAAGGTTGCGCAGCGCTGCGCGATAAGCGCATGCACCGCGACGAAGGCCACCGTCGCCGGGACGCCCGCCACGCCCATCAGCGCGCTGTCGGAGATGAATTGCGGGCCGTGGTCGATGGCGAGGAAGACGTAGATCGGCCCGGTGGACACGGGAAGCGTGGCGACCAGCGAGCCGAAGAAGGGCCCGAGGCGCTCGGCCGCGCGCGAGGCGGACACGACGACCACGATCGCGCAGGCGATCTTGACCAGGACGAAGGCGTCGAGCAGGGGGAACTCCGGGAACGTTTGGGGGCCGCGAGCGGCAAGGGTACAGTCCCCGGGCCGCGCGGTCCCGCCCGGGTTCGCTATGCCGCTATGCAGTCGTGTTGCGCAGCACCAGCACGTTGCCCGACACCGAAACCACCACGCCCACGAGCATCAGCGGGTTCCACTCCAGGCTCTCGAACAGCGTGGACAGGACCAGCGCGGCGACCGGCACCATCACGCCCACGTACGAGGCGCGGGCCGGGCCGATGCGGCCGATCAGCGTCAGCCAGCAGCCGAAGGCCGCCACCGAGCCGACCAGCGCGAGGTAGAAGAGCGAAAGGACGTAGCCGGGGGTGGTGTCGAATGCCACCGTACGGCCCAGCCCGAGCGCCACGGCGAAAGCGAATGCGCCGCCGTAGCCCATGCTCCACGCCATGTACGGCAGCCCGTGCCGGTCCTGGCGGTGGTTGCGGTGCGCGAGCAAACCGCCGATCGTGGACACCAGCACCGCACCGAGCGTGAAGAGCGCGCCGGTGACCGCGCTGCCGTTGCCCGACATCCGCCCGAACTCCGGCCAGAACACCAGGACGATGCCCGCGATGCCGGCCAGCGAGCCGATCGCCATGCGCAGCGTCAACGGCTGGCCGAAGAACAGGCGCAGCCCGAACATCGACAGCAGCGGCGCGGCGGAGAACCCCACTGCCACGAGGCCCGAGGCGAGGTGGCCTTCGGCGTAGTACACGAAGATGTAGCCGGCGCTGTACATGGTGACGCCCATCAGCAGCATCGCGACGTGCTCGTGCAGCGTCAGGCGCAGCGACCGGCCCTTCGCGAGCGCGAGTCCCGCGACGACGACGCTCGCCAACATGAAGCGCCAGGCCACGCTGATCTCCGGCGCGACCGGGCCGAGCTGGAACGTGATCGCAATCCAGGTGGTGCTCCAGATCGCCACGCAGATGGCGAAGAGGCCCACGGTGTTGGTCGCCAACGTCGAGTCCTTCCTCCAAAAATGAAGGCAAAGACTAACCCATGGCGGGGCGTGCATATGCGGGCGAACAGAAACTAATTGTCGCTTTATGCAATGTGAATGTCAGGAAGGCACGGCCCGCGGCGAGGTTCTAGCCCTTTAGGTTCATATTCTCGTTGTCCTGCCGCAGATTTCAATCCTTGCCTGAGATAGCAAGCCGGCTTGCCGCAAAAAGGTCGAACGTTTGTTTGACTACCGGCCCCCGGCATCCCCCAGGATCATGTCGGCGGCCTTCTCGCCGATCATGATCGAAGGCGCATTGGTGTTCGAAGAAGGGATGGTCGGCATCACCGAGGCGTCGACCACGCGCAGCCCGGGCACGCCGTGCACGCGCAGGCACGCATCCACCACCGAATCCCCCGGCCGGCCCATGCGGCAGGTGCCGACGGTGTGCCACGCGGTCTGGCCGGTCTCGCGCGCGTAGTCGAGGAGGGCTTCGGGCGTTTCGGCGTCCGGGCCCGGCCGGGTTTCTCGCACGATCAGGTCGCGCATCGCGGGTTGCGCGGCAACGGTGCGGATCAGTTCGAGCATCGCGAGTGCCGTGTCGCAGTCGCGCGGGTCGGACAGGTAGTTGGGCTGGATGCGGGGGTGCGCGAGCGGATCGGGAGAGTGGACGTGGATCGAGCCGCGCGAATCGGGGTGCAGCTTGAAGCCGCCGAGCGAAAACCCGGGGAACTTGTCTATGCCCGCGTCGACCGAGCGCGAATAGCGGTCCTTCCCGCTGATGTGGTAGATCCGGATCATCACGTCCGGCCGGCCGGGGCTGCGGCTCGTGCGCGTGATCGCATGCGCCGTCGACGAGGTGCCGGCCATCAGGCCCTTGCGCGTCAGCACGTACTGCAGCCCCACGCGCATGCGGTGCACGAAGCTGCGCATCACGTCGTTGATCGTGATCGGCAGCATGGTCTCGTAGGTGCGGCGCACCTGCAGGTGGTCGATCATGTTCTCGCCGACCGCAGGCAGGTGGTGCACGACCGGGATGCCGGCCTGGCCGAGCACCTCGGCGTTGCCGATGCCCGAGAGCTCGAGCAACTGCGGCGACTGGATGGCGCCCGCGCACAGCAGCACCTCGCGCACGGCCCCTGCCGTGCGGCGCACGCCTTCGTGCAGGTACTCGACGCCGGTGGCGCGGCCGTCCTTGAGCAGCACGCGCGCGGCCACCGCATTGGTCAGCACCGTGAGGTTCGGGCGACGGCGCGCTTCGCGCAGGTAGGCAACCGCCGTGCTCCAGCGCCGGCCGTTGTGCGCGGTCTGCTCCAGGTAGCGCACGCCCTCGTAGCCGGTGCGGCTGTTGTAGTCGGGCGTTTCGCCGATCCCGTCCTGCACGCAGGCCTGCACGAATCCGTCCGATAATGCGTCGCGGTCGCGGATCCCGCGGTCGGTGATCCGCAGCGGCCCGGTGTGCCCACGATCGGTGGACTGGGTGTACGGGTTGTTCTCCATGCGCTTGAAATAGGGCAGCAGGTCCGAGAATCCCCATCCCGGGTTGCCGGCATCGCGCCAGCCGTCATATTCGAGCGGGTCGCCCCACACGTAGGCCATGCCGTTCAGCGCGCTCGAGCCGCCCAGCACCCGGCCGCGCGGCCAGTAGATGCGCTGGCCCTTGAGCTGGTTCTGCGGCTCGGTCTCGAATTTCCATGCGTAGCGCTCGTTGGTGAGGAGCTTGCCCACGCCGAGCGGGATGTGGATCCAGAGGTTGTCGTCCTCCCCGCCGCCCTCGAGCAGCAGCACGCGGTGGCGCCCGCTTTCGGTCAGCCGTGCCGCAAGGGCCGCGCCCGCCGAGCCGGCGCCGACGACGATGTAGTCGTACTGCGGGTCCCGTTCGACGCCCATCTACTTCGCGCCCTTGTCCCGGTGCTTGAACGAATCCCGCCGGAAGCTGTAGAGCGCATCGGGGTCGACCTGCACGTCGACGATGGCGGGTTTGCCGCAGGCGACGGCCGCCTGCACCACATCGCCGAGCTGGGACGCTTTCTCGACCCGGAACCCGGCTGCGCCGTACAGTTCGGCCAGCTTGTCGTAGGGCGGGTTCGGCACGTCGGCGCCGATGTAGCGGCCGCCGAAGAAGTCGCGCTGGTAGGCCTTCTCCGCGCCCCAGCAGCCGTTGTTCATGACGATGCACACGCTGTTGATGCCGTGCGAGACGGCCGTGCCGAGTTCGCTCGAGGTCATGCCGAATCCGCCGTCGCCCATCAGACTGACGACGGTGCGCTCCGGGCAGGCGAGCTTTACGCCCAGGCCGCACGCGTAGGAAAAGCCGACCAGCCCGAAATCCAGCGGCGTGAAGAGCGCGGGGGGTTGGCGGTAAAGCATCTGGTCGGTGGCCTGCAGGCAGAGCGTACCCGCATCCATCGTGAACATGGTGTCGGCGGGCAGCACCCGGCGCAGGGTCCGGTACAGC
>CBDIHI010000010.1:0-668991 GCA_965279075.1 Burkholderiales bacterium
AGATCGTCGATGTCCTCGAGCGAGGCAACCGGCGCGTGGTCGGCCGGCTGCATGCCGAGCACGGCGTGCTGTTCCTCGTCCCGGAGGATCGCCGAATCGCGCAGGACATCCTCGTGCCGCCGGCCGAAGCCGGCAAGGCCAAGTCCGGGCAGGTGGTCACGGTCGAACTTATCGCGCAACCCTCCCGGCACGCCCAGCCGATCGGCCGCGTCGCCGAAGTCCTCGGCAACAGCGAGGATCCCGGCATGGAGATCGAGATCGCGCTGCGCAAGTTCGACCTGCCGTACGAGTTCTCGAAGAAGGCGCTGGCGCAGGCCAAGGCGCTGCCCGACATGGTGCGCGAGGAGGATTGCGCCGGCCGCAAGGACCTTCGCAGCCGGCCGCTGGTCACGATCGACGGCGAGACCGCCAGGGACTTCGACGACGCCGTGCACGCCGTGCGCGAGGGCAAGGGTTTCCGCCTCTGGGTGGCCATCGCCGACGTCAGCAACTATGTTCGCAACGGCGACGGGCTGGACACCGACGCGCGCGAGCGCGGAACTTCCGTTTACTTCCCGCGGCGCGTGATCCCGATGCTGCCGGAAAAGCTCTCCAACGGGCTATGCTCGCTGAATCCGGACGTGGACCGCCTCGCGATGGTCTGCGAAATGGCGATCACGCCCAAGGGCTTGGTCGCGCGCTACGAGTTCTACCCGGCGGTGATCCGCTCCCAGGCGCGGCTGACCTACAACGAAGTCTGGCAGATGCTGTCGACGAAGAAGGCGACCCCGGGCCGCGAGGACCTGCTGCCGCACGTGCAGACGCTGCACGACGTGTTCCGCGTTTTGCTCCAGGCGAGGGAACTGCGCGGCGCGATCGACTTCGACTCGGTCGAGACGCGCATGGAGTTCGACGCGCGCGGCAAGATCGCGCGCATCGTTCCCGAGCAGAGGAACGAGGCGCACCGCCTGATCGAGGAATGCATGCTCGCGGCCAACGTCTGCGCCGGCAACTTCCTCGTGGAGCGCGGCCAGTCGGTGCTGTTCCGCGTGCACGACGTGCCGCGCCCGAGAAAGTGACGATGCTGCGGGCTTTTCTCGCCGAGCTCGGGCTGAACCTCAGCGGCGGCGAAAAGCCGCGGCCCAAGGAATACGCCGAACTGCTGCTCAAGATCCGCGAGCGACCCGACTTCACGCTGCTGCAGACGATCCTGCTCCGGTCCTTGAAGCAGGCGGTCTACAGCCCCGACAACGCCGGCCACTTCGGCCTGGCGTTCGAAGCCTATGTCCACTTCACCTCGCCCATCCGGCGCTACCCGGATCTGCTCGTGCACCGCGCGATCAAGGCCTGCATCGCCGGCAAGCGCTACGACGGCATCGACTGGGAGGACCTCGGCCGGCATTGCTCGGAGACCGAGCGGCGCGCGGACGACGCGAGCCGCGACGTGGAGAGCTGGCTCAAGTGCCATTACATGCAGGATCGCGTCGGCGAGGTATTCGAGGGGCGGGTGACGGGCGTCACGGGCTTCGGCATCTTCGTCACGCTGGACGAATACTTCGTGGACGGCCTCGTGCACATCTCCGAACTCGGCCGTGATTACTTCCAGTTCGACCCCGCGCGCCACGTGCTGCTGGGCGAGCGCACCGGCAAACGCTACCGTCTTGCCGACCGCATGCGCGTGAAGCTCGTGCGCGTCGACCTCGAGACCCGCAAGATGGACCTGGTGCCGGTGGAGAAATGAACCGGACCCGGATCGTCTTCGGGTTCCACGCGGTCACCGTCCTGCTGCGCCAGCGCCCGGAATCGATAGTCGAGCTGCATGCCGGGAGCGAGCGTACCGACGGCCGCATGCGCGACCTGCTCAAGTTGGCCGCCGAGAAGCGCGTGCGCGTAATGGCAGCTGCCACGGAGCGCCTCGACGGGCTGACCGGCCATGGCCGCCACCAGGGGGTCGTCGCACGGGTGACCGAGGCCGCGCGCAGCCACAGCCTCGACGACACGCTGGACGCCGTCGAGGGGCCGCCGCTGCTGCTCGTGCTCGACGGGATCCAGGACCCGCACAACCTCGGCGCCTGCCTGCGCGTTGCCGACGCGGCGGGCGTGAACGCGGTGGTGGTCCCCAAGGACCGGGCCGTCGGCCTCACGTCCGTGGTGAGCAAGGTGGCGAGCGGCGCGGCGGAGACGATGCCTTTCTTCCAGGTGACCAACCTCGCTCGCACCCTGCGCGAGCTGAAGGAGCGCAACATCTGGATCGTGGGCACGTCTGACGATGCGAAGGACGACCTGTATACCGCCGAATTCCCGGATGCGGTGGCCTGGGTTCTGGGCGCCGAGGACGAGGGCATGCGGCGGCTCACGCGCGAGCACTGCGATTTCCTCGTCCGTATTCCGATGCAGGGCACGGTGGAAAGCCTCAACGTCTCCGTGGCGGCCGGTGTCGTGCTCTACGAATCCGTACGCCGAAGGCAGAAAAAGGAGAAACCCCGCAAGTGAAGATCGCCATCCTCGACGACTATCAGGACGCCTGCCGCACGCTCGACGCGTGGAAGCTGCTGGTAGGCCACGACGTCACCGTGTTCCGGGACACCCTCAAGGACGAAGGGGCGCTGGTTGCGCGACTGGAGGACTTCGAGGCCCTCGTGCTGATCCGCGAGCGCACCCGGTTTACGGCGTCGCTGCTCGGGAAGCTGCCGAACCTGCGCGCGCTCAGCCAGACCGGCAAGGCAGGGGCGCATATCGATGTCGCAGCCTGCAAGCGCCTCGGGATCGCCGTGCTGGAAGGCTCCGGCTCGCCGTATGCCACGGCGGAACTGACCTGGGGGCTGGTCCTCGCGTCCATGCGCCGCATTCCGCAGGAAGCGGAGAACCTGAAAAAGGGCGGCTGGCAGCAGTCGGTCGGGCGGTGCCTGCGCGGGCGCACGCTCGGCATCTACGGGTACGGCAAGATCGGCGCCGTAGTGGCCGGTTACGGCAAGGCTTTCGGCATGAAGGTCCAGGCGTGGGGCAGGGAGGGTAGCCTCGAGCGCGCGAAGGCGGCCGGTATCGACGCGGCCGCCAGCCGTGAGGCGCTGTTTTCCACGTCCGACGTGCTTTCGATCCACATCCGGCTCGCGCCTGAGACCCGTGGGATGGTGACCGCGGCCGACCTTGCCCTGATGAAGCCGGAAGCGGTTTTCGTGAATACCAGCCGTGCCGAATTGGTGGCCCCGGGGGTGCTGGCCGGGGCGCTGGCTGCGGGCCGCCCCGGATTCGCAGCCGTGGATGTCTACGAAGAGGAGCCCGTCCAGGGCGCCGCCCACCCCCTTCTGAAGCTGGGGAACGCCATCTGCACCCCCCACCTTGGCTACGTCGAGAAGGACGGCTACGAGCTCTACTTCGGCGGGGCATTCGGCAACCTGGCGGAGTTCGCCAAAGCCGCGCCCAAGGGGTAATTTCGGGCGACTTGAGTAAAAACCGGATTTCGGGATATAATTCAAAGCTTTCCGCGGCCCCGGCTTTTCGGGGAGACCCCTGACCGGGCCTCGCGCCGCATCCTTGCCACACCGCTATCGCATGGCGGGTGGCTCCATAACCCACAAGGAGAATCAATGCGACATTACGAAGTGGTATTCATCGTCCATCCCGACCAGAGCGAACAGGTCCCGGGCATGGTCGAGCGCTACAAGGCGCTGGTGGCCGCCCGCAACGGGGTGATGCACCGCCTCGAAGACTGGGGCCGCCGCCAGATGACCTACCCGATCGCCAAGATGCACAAGGCGCATTACGTGCTCATGAACATCGAGTGCGATGGCGAGACGCTGGCCGAACTCGAGCACGCCTTCAAGTTCAACGACGCAGTGCTGCGCCACCTGGTGGTCAAGATGGACAAGGCACACACGACGCCCTCCCCGATGATGAAGGAGGAGAAGTCCAAGTCGCTGATGGGCGAGCAGCGTGGCGAGCGTCCGGCCGACAAGCCGGCCGAGGCGCCGCAGGCCCAGGCCTGAGCGCCCTTTGGGCCCGGCAGCCGCCAACCAGGTCGCATTGAGCGGGACACTCGTGGAACTCGGCGCATTGCGCTACACGCCGGCCGGCGTTCCGGCCGTCGAGTTCCTGATCCGGCACGAATCCGAGAGGGTCGAGGCCGGGACGGAGCGCCAGGTGAGGGCCGAAGTGGCCGCACTGGCGTTCGACACGGTGGCCAGGCAGGTGGCAGCGGCGGGTCTGGGGACGGCTTTGAGGGCCGAGGGCTTCCTGGCAGCAAGGAGCCAGCGCAGCGCGAAGGTCGTGCTGCACGTAACCGACATCGAATTCATGGAAGGAGTACTTTGAGATGGCTTTTGGACGCAAGGGCAAAGGCAAGGGGAAGGGCAAGGACAAGAAGGACCGCGGGCAGAAAGCACTGTTCCGCCGCCGCAAGTTCTGCCGCTTCACCGCCGAGAAGGCTGAGTGGGTCGACTACAAGGAAGTCGACGTGCTGAAGGATTTCGTCAACGAGAACGGCAAGATCATCCCGGCGCGCATCACCGGGACGACGGCGGGCTTCCAGCGCCAGCTGTCGGTCGCGATCAAGCGCGCGCGATTCCTCGCGTTGCTGCCCTACACCGACCTGCACTGAGGAGCCGACATGCAAGTCATACTGATGGAGAAAGTCGTCAACCTCGGCGGCCTCGGCGACGTGGTCAGGGTGAAGGACGGCTACGCGCGCAACTTCCTGATCCCGCAGGGCAAGGCCAAGCGGGCCACCGAGACCAACCTGAAGGTGTTCGAGGAAAAGCGTGCCGAGCTCGAGAAGGCGCAGGCCGAGCAACTGGCCCAGGCGCAGGAGCGTGGTACGCGGCTCGAGGGCCTGATGGTGCAGATCACCCAGAAGGCCGGGGTGGACGGGCGCCTGTTCGGGTCGGTGACCAACTACGACATCGTCGAGGCGCTGGGCAAGCAGGGCTTCGAGGTCGAGCGCGCGCAGGTGCGCATGCCGGCCGGCCCGATCAAGCAGATCGGCGACACCGCGATCACCGTCGCGTTGCACACCGACGTGGTGGCGAACATCACCGTTTCGGTCCTCGGTGAAAGCTGAGGCGAAGCAGCTGATTGCACAGCAGTTGCGGTAGACACGAAAAGGCCTGGCGACAGGCCTTTTCGTTTTGTGTAGCATGACTTCCCCCATGGCACGCGCACCCCACACCGCCGCATTCAACGCCGAGCCCGCGGACCCGCAGCTGCTCGCGCTGCGCGTCCCGCCGCACTCGGTCGAGGCCGAGCAGTCGCTGCTCGGCGGCCTGCTGATCGACAACACGGCGTGGGAGAAGATCGGCGACCTCGTTACGGTCGACGACTTCTACCGCGATGACCACCGCAGGATCTTCAGGCACATCTCGAAGCTGATCGAGGGCAACCGGCCGGCCGACGTGGTCACGGTGCTCGAGTCGATCGAGGCGGGCGAGGACAAGGACCGGACCGGGGGCGTCGCCTACCTGGGCGCCCTTGCGCAGAACACCCCGAGCGCGCTGAACATCAAGCGCTATGCGGAACTGGTTCGCGAGCGTGCAGTGCAGCGCAAGCTCGCGCAGGTCGCGACCGACATCGCCGAGACCGCCCTCAGCCCTTCGGGCAAGGACGTGAGCCAGCTCCTCGACGAGGCCGAGACCCGGATCCTGCAGATCGGCGAGGAAGGCAACCGCAACCAGACCGGGTTCCTCGCGATCCAGCCGGTGCTCGCCACCGTGATGGAGAGGATCGACGAGCTGTATCACCGCGACAACCCGTCGGACGTGACCGGCGTCGCCACCGGCTTCATCGACCTCGACACCAAGACGGCGGGCCTGCAGCCCAAGGACCTGATCATCGTCGCCGGGCGTCCGTCGATGGGCAAGACCGCGTTCGCGCTGAACATCGCCGAGCACGTCGCCGTCGACAACGGCCTCCCGGTGGCGATCTTCAGCATGGAGATGGGCGGCACGCAGCTGGCGATGCGCCTGCTCGGCTCGATCTCGGGGGTCGACCAGCACCGCATGCGCACCGGGCGCCTGAACGACGAGGAATGGGGCAAGCTCTCCAGCGCGATGGGCAAGCTGCACGACGCGCCGATCTTCATCGACGAGACGGCTGCGCTGAACGCCCTCGAGCTGCGCTCGCGCGCGCGGCGGCTCAACCGCCAGTGCGGCCAGCTGGGCCTGATCGTGATCGACTACCTGCAGCTTATGTCGGGCTCGAACCAGAGCAGCAGCGAGAACCGCGCAACCGAGATCTCCGAGATCTCGCGCGGGCTGAAGGCGCTGGCCAAGGAACTGTCCGTCCCGGTGGTCGCGCTCTCGCAGCTCAACCGGGCGCTGGAGCAGAGGAACGACAAGCGGCCGATGATGTCAGACCTGCGCGAATCGGGCGCGATCGAGCAGGACGCCGACGTGATCCTGTTCATCTATCGCGACGAGGTGTATTTTCCCGACAAGCCGGAATCGCGCGGTCGCGCGGAAGTCATCATCGGCAAGCAGCGTAACGGGCCGATCGGCACGGTGAACCTGACCTTCCTCGGCCAGCACACGCGCTTCGAGAACGGCGCCCGCGAGGGCGGCGGGTACTAGAACCGACGAAAGGAGTTGCCATGGCCGAGCCCCTGGTGCCGCAGAAATCCCCGTACGCGGTCGAACTGGCGCCGGGTGACTACTGGTGGTGCGCCTGCGGGCGATCCGGGCGCCAGCCATTCTGCGACGGCTCCCACAAGGGCAGCGGCTTCGAGCCGGTCAAGTTCCCCGTCAAGGAAGCGCAGAGGGTCTGGCTGTGCGGCTGCAAGCACAGCGAGGGCAAGCCGTTCTGCGACGGCTCGCACTCGAGGCTCTGAACGCTATTTCTTCGTCGCGGTCCAGCGGGATTCCGTGCCGTTGTCGGCGCGTGCGGTGCCCTCCATCGCGGCGCCGTTCACGCGACCGGTGAAGGCGCGCCGCACTCCGGCGGCTTCCACGATCGCGAAACTGATGTCCGTCCCGGAGAGGCGCGGTTCGCGCAGGCCACCCTGGATGGCGCCCAGCTGCACGGTGCCCTCGATCTTCTGGAATTTCTGGTCGATCGTGACGTCGTACGAGTCGCCGCCCGCGATCGACACCTTCCAGCCGCCCTGGGTATTTGCCGGGACCAGCCAGAAGAACATCCGCCGCCCGTCCATGCTGGAAGTCTCGTCGGGCTCCCAGTCGTCCATCGTGAAGGAGTGGGACACCACGCGCGTGCCCGGCTTCATTGCAAGGATCGTCGGGCGCAGCTTCAGGTTCAGCGCAGGCAGCAGGTACATGGTGACCACGTCCGCCGAACGGAAATCGGTCGCGAAGATGTCGCCCTGCTGGATGCGCGCCTTGCCGGCCACGCCAGCCTTCTCGGCGTTGCCCTGGGCGTGCTTCGCCATCTCGGGGTTGTATTCGATCCCCAGGCTCTTCGCGCCGAACTTCTTCGCGGCCGCGATGGCGATCTTGCCGTCGCCGGCGCCGAGGTCGACCACGTAGTCCGAAGGCTTCACCTGCGCCATCGTCAGCATGCGGTCGACGATTTCGTCCGGGGTCGGCACCCAGATCACGTCCTTGCCCGCCTGGCCGACCTGCGGCTGGTAATCCTTGGATTGGGCGGAAGCGGTGGCGGGAAGGAGGGTGGCGCAGGCGGAGACCGCAGCCGCGGCGGCTATCAGGCGAAACAGGTTCATCTACGACCTCAGTGAGGGCTGAAGGGAAGTGAAAGTCTACAACACCTCGGCCGCATGGTCGGCCAGCCGCGAGCGCTCGCCGCGCGCGAGGGTCACGTGCCCGGAATGCGCCCAGTCCTTGAATCGGTCGACCACGTAGGTCAGGCCGGACGAGCCCTCGGTGAGGTAGGGCGTGTCGATCTGCGCGATGTTCCCGAGGCACAGCACCTTGGTGCCGGGCCCGGCGCGGGTGACCAGCGTCTTCATCTGCTTGGAGGTCAGGTTCTGCGCCTCGTCGATGATCAGGAACTTGTTGATGAAGGTGCGGCCGCGCATGAAGTTCAGCGACTTGATCTTGATGCGCGAGCGCACGAGGTCGCGCGTCGCCGCGCGGCCCCATTCACCGCCCGACTCGTCGGTCGCGTTCAGCACGTCCAGGTTGTCCTCGAACGCGCCCATCCAGGGGGTCATCTTCTCCTCCTCCGTGCCCGGCAGGAAGCCGATGTCCTCGCCGATCGGCACCGTGACACGGGTCACGATGATCTCGGTGTAGCGCTTCTCGTCGAGCACCTGCGTGAGGCCCGCGGCCAGGGCCAGCAGCGTCTTGCCCGTGCCCGCCTGGCCGAGCAGCGTCACGAAGTCGACCGCCGGGTTCATCAGGAGATTGAGGGCGAAATTCTGTTCGCGGTTGCGCGACGTGATGCCCCACACGGAATTCTTGGCGTGCGAGTAGTCGCGCAGGGTTTCGAGCACCGCCACGCGGCCGGTGCGTTCCTTCACCACGGCGTACAGGGGTCGGTCGCCCGACTCGTCGTAAACGAACTGGTTGACGCTGAGCGCCGGCACCATGGGCCCGCGCACCCGGTAGTAGGTATGGCCGTCCTTCTTCCAGGATTCCATGTCCTTGCCGTGCGTGTCCCAGAAGTCGGCCGGCAGCTTCATGACCCCGGTGTAAAGGAGGTCGCTGTCCTCCAGCACCTTGTCGTTCGAGTAGTCCTCCGCGGCGAGGGCGAGCGCCCGCGCCTTGATCCGCATGTTGATGTCCTTGGTGACGAGGATCACCTGGCGCTGCGGATGCTTCTTGTGGAGGTGGCTGACGACCGAAAGGATCTGGTTGTCGACCTTGCCCATCGGGAGGGTCACGGGAAGGTCCGCGCTGATCGCCTCGGTCTGCAGGAAGATGCGGCCCTTGGGCGTTTCGCCGGCCTTCGCCGGCAGCGGGATGCCCTTGCCGATGTCGGCGGACTTCGAGCCCGCCACCGTCGACACGATCTCGTCGAGGAAGCGGCTCGCCTGGCGGGCGTTGCGCGAGACGTCCGACAATCCCTTCTTGTGGTTGTCGAGTTCTTCGAGCGTGCCGATCGGCAGGTAGACGTCGTGCTCCTCGAAGCGGAACAGGCTCGTCGGGTCGTGCATCAGCACGTTCGTGTCGAGCACGAACAGTTTCGTGACGCGGGATTTCTTCGTAGTACGGGCTTTTTTCTTGGCCAAGGAGGAGGTGGGGGTAGGGGCTTCGGTCAAATCGCTGCGGACGTCGTCGGTGCTGCCGTTCGGACGGTCATAGGGTTTTAACAAAGCTCAGTACCTCCTCTGCGTGGCCGGGGACTTTCAAACCGCGCCATTCGCGTACGAGCACGCCCTTCGCGTCCAGGACGAACGTGCTCCGCTCGATGCCGCGGACCTTCTTGCCGTACATGTTCTTCATCTTGATCACGTCGAACTGCGCGCAGGCGGTCTCCTGGGCGTCGGACAGCAGTTCGAACGGGAAGGCGAACTTGGCCTTGAAATTCTCGTGCGACCTGAGCGAGTCGCGCGACACGCCGAAGACCTCGCAGCCGGCCTTGGCGAAACCCTTGTGGAGTTCCCCGAAGCGGACGCTCTCGGTGGTGCAGCCGGGCGTGTTGTCCTTCGGGTAGAAATAGAGCACCAGCTTCTTGCCTTTGTGCTCGGACAGCTTGAACGTCGCACCGCCGGTCGACGGGAGGGAGAAATCCTTGACGGGTTTACCTAGCATGCCTGGTTTCTTTGAAAACCTTTTTTAGCAATGCATTGCAACATCTTCATTGAACACAATTTGTTTTACGACTGCAAGCGTTCCGCCAAAAATATTTTTTTGCGGATGCAGGAGCCTGAAACAAAAGGACTTTCGCGCCATCACGCCAGCGCCTTCAACGGCACGGCGTCCGCAGGCAGCGGATGGCGGTCCACATTGAGGACCATCGATACCATCGTGTAGTAGCCGCAGGCGCCGACCAGGTCCACCACGCCACGCTCACCGAACAGTCCCACCGCGGTCCCGTACGTTGCGTCCGTGACCTGCTTATCCTCGAGCAATTCACGACAGAAATCGTACACGGCGGATTCGTCGGCCTTCAGTGCGCCCGGACGCAGGCCGGCGGCGATCTCGTCGGCGGCCTTCGGGTCGAGTCCGGCGGCGAGCGCGAGCTTGCGGTGCGCGTACCACTCGAACTGCGCCGTCCAGTGGCGCGCCACGACCAGGATGGCGAGCTCGTTCAGGCGCGCGGGCAGCGAGCTGTGGAAGCGTATGAATTCGCCCACCTTCTGGAAACGGTCTGCGAGGCCCGGGCTGCGCAGCAGTGCATTGAACGGGCCGCGTACGCCGCCGCGCGGGCCCGCGGCGATCGCCTCATACGCCGAACGCTGCTCAGGGGTCATGTCGGACGGGGAAAGGGGGGCGAAGCGGGATGTCATGTGTGAACTCCGATCAGCGCAGGCGGGGAATTGACTTCCCCGGTCTCATGATTTCGTGAGGCTTGATCGTTTGCGCGTACGCGCAAACGAAGAAACCTCACGAAATCATGAGATTCATTGAATTCAACCCCGAACCCTCGTCGATTCGGGCTTAGTGCTTCTCCAGCAGACTCCCCCACCCCGGCACTTTGTCCGCAATTCCGTTCTTCCTGAGCGCATGCCAGTAAATCGCGGTGTTGATCGCGAGAATGGGCTTCTTACGTTCGGACTCCATCTTCGCGGCGAGCGCGCCGAAGGCGAGGTTGGTGCCGACCTGGATCACGGCATCGACGTCGTCGCCGTCGAGTTCCTCGACGGTCGAGCGCAATTGCTCCGGCGTGGCGTGGGCGATCAATACCGGCGAGGCGCACTTGAGGCCCTTGATGCGCACGACCGGGAACCCGGACTCCTCGAAGAACTGCTGCACGTTCTTGTCGCCGACGGGGAAGTAGGGGGTAAGTACCGCGATCCGCTTGACCCCGAGCTTGGCGAAAGCGGCGGCGCAGGACTCGGCGCCGCCGGTGACGCCAAGTCCCGTATGCGCCTCGAGGTCGGCGTTGAGCTTGCGGCTGGCGGCGAGGCCGCCCCAGAACGTTTCCACCGAGATGCCCAGCACGACGTGGTCGGGCTCGCAGCTCATCGCGCTGTCCACCGCTTCGAGCTGCGCCGCGGCGATGTTCTCGACCAGCCGCTTGAAGTCCTCGTCGCTGTTCAGCGGGTCGTTGGGAATGCGGATCCGGCTGGTGTGGTTGGTGACGCCGGCCGGGCGCATGCCGTCGAACTCGGGTTGCACGCTGGTGTTGGTCGAGGGAATGAGTACGGCGAACTTCTTGCGCCAGCCCAGGGAGTCGGTCATGGTCGTGGGGTCACTTGGTTACTTGAAAAGTAGGGCGGCGGCGACTTTGCGTTCTTCCGCCATGAGGATGTTGTAGGTGCGGCAGGCCGCCTGCAGGTCCATGACCTCGACCCCGATGCGGGCTTCGGCCAGTGCGCGGGTCACGGAAGGATGCGGAAACCGGATCCTGTCGCCGGTGCCGAGCAATACGACCTCGGGACGCAGCGCGACGATCGCCTGGAAGTGAGCGGCCTCCAGCGTGTCGAACCCGTCCGGTTCCCAGGCCATCAGGTGCTCGGGCATCACCACGACGCTCGCCTCGTGGCGCGCGTCGTTGACCAGCACGAATCCCGGGCCGTAGCCGGTGAAGGTGTTGAGGCTGGTGAGGCCGGACGCGTGGAGTTTCAAACGGGTGCGTGGAAAAGGTGCGCCGAAATGTGGCGCAGATTGAGCCGGAGGCGCGCAGTGAAGTAGAATTCCATCTTTATTTCAGGGCCTTAAGCTCCGCGGTCGGAACATGCGGGAGCGCGGGCCCAACCACCCGGAAGCCATGCACGAGTTTAGCCGAATCAAGCGACTGCCGCCGTACGTGTTCAACATCACCGCCGAGCTCAAGATGGCGGCGCGGCGGCGCGGCGAGGACATCATCGACCTGTCGATGGGCAACCCCGACGGGCCGACCCCGCAGCACATCGTGGACAAGCTGGTCGAGGCGGCGCAGCGCCAGGACACGCACGGCTATTCCGTCTCCAAGGGCATTCCCCGCCTGCGCAAGGCCATCTGCGACTGGTACAAGCGGCGCTATGACGTGGAATTCGATCCCGAGT
The DNA here is from genome assembly GCA_965279075.1 of Burkholderiales bacterium. Lineage (GTDB taxonomy): Bacteria > Pseudomonadota > Gammaproteobacteria > Burkholderiales > SG8-39 > SZAS-79. The sequence goes on from CBDIHI010000010.1 coordinate 12,035, forward strand.
CGGAGGCCATCGTCACCATCGGCTCCAAGGAGGGCCTCGCGCACCTGATGCTGGCCACCCTCGAGCGCGGCGACACCGTGCTGGTGCCGAACCCCTCGTACCCGATCCACATCTACGGCGCGATCATTGCGGGCGCGGACATCCGCTCGGTGCGCATGACGCCCGGCGTGGATTTCTTCGAGGAGGCGGAGCGCGCGATCCGCGAGCTGATCCCCAAGCCCAAGATGCTGGTGCTCGGCTTCCCGTCGAACCCGACGGCGATGTGCGTGGACCTCGAGTTCTTCGAGCGCATCGTCGCGCTGGCGAAAAAGCACGACATCCTCGTGGTGCACGACCTCGCGTACGCGGACATCACCTTCGAGGACTACAAGGCGCCCTCGATCATGCAGGTGCCCGGCGCGCGTGACGTGGCCGTGGAGTTCTTCACCATGTCGAAGAGCTACAACATGGCCGGCTGGCGGATCGGCTTCATGGTCGGCAACAAGGATCTGGTGCATGCGTTGGCGCGCATGAAGAGCTACCACGACTACGGGACCTTCGCACCGATCCAGATCGCATCCATCGTGGCGCTGGAGGGGCCGCAGGACTGTGTCGAGGAGATCCGCCTCAAATACCAGAAGCGCCGCGACGTCATGGTCAAGGGCCTGCACGACATCGGCTGGATGGTCGAGAACCCCAAGGCGTCGATGTATGTCTGGGCGAAGATCCCCGAGTTCTATGCCAAGCTGGGGTCGCTCGAGTTCGCGAAGCGGCTGCTGCAGGAGGCGAAGATCGCCGTATCGCCCGGCATAGGCTTCGGCGACTACGGCGACGACCACGTGCGCATCGCGCTGATCGAAAACGAGCACCGCCTGCGCCAGGCCGTGCGCGGCGTGCGCGAGATGTTCAAGAAGGACGGGTTGATCAAATGAAGACCGCCGCGAAGCAAAGCCTCAAACCCATCCGCGTCGGCCTGCTGGGCATAGGCACGGTCGGCGGCGGTACCTGGGAAGTCCTGCGCCGCAACGCCGACGAGATCCAGCGCCGCGCCGGCCGGGCCATCAAGATCACCATGGTCGCCGACAAGGCGGTCGCGCATGCGCGCTCCATCGTCAAGGGCAAGGCGAAAGTGGTTGCGGACGCGTGGGAAGTGGTGCGCTCGCCGGATGTCGACATCGTCATCGAACTGATCGGCGGTTACACGATCGCCAAGGACCTCGTGCTCGAGGCGATCGCCAACGGCAAGCACGTGGTGACGGCCAACAAGGCGCTGCTTGCCACGCAGGGCAACCGCATATTCGCCGCCGCGCAGAAGAAGGGCGTAGTGGTCGCTTTCGAAGCGGCCGTGGCCGGCGGCATCCCCATCATCAAGGCGCTCAGGGAGGGGCTCGCGGCCAACCGCATCGAATGGATCGCCGGCATCATCAACGGCACCTCCAACTTCATCCTGTCCGAGATGCGCGACAAGGGCCTGCCATTCGCGGCGGTGCTGGCCGAGGCGCAGAAGCGCGGTTACGCCGAGGCGGATCCCACCTTCGACATCGAGGGGATCGACGCCGGGCACAAGCTCGCCATCATGTCGGCGATCGCTTTCGGCATCCCCATGCAGTTCTCCAAGGCCTACACCGAGGGGATCTCCGGGCTTACGCAGGAGGACATCCGCTATGCAGAGCAACTCGGGTACCGGATCAAGCTGCTGGGCATCACCAAGCGGGTGAAGGCTGGAATCGAACTGCGCGTGCACCCGACGCTGGTGCCGACGCGGCGCCTGATCGCCAACGTCGAGGGCGTCATGAACGGCATCCTCGTCAAGGGCGACGCGGTCGGCCCGACGCTCTACTACGGCGCGGGCGCCGGCAGCCTGCCCACCGCGAGCGCGGTGGTGGCCGACCTCATCGACGTCACGCGCCTCATCACGGCCGACCCGGAGCACCGCGTCCCGCACCTCGCTTTCCAGCCCGACCAGATGTCGGATATCCCGGTGCTGCCGATGGGCGAGGTGCAGACCTCGTACTACCTGCGCATGCGCGTGGTCGACAAGCCCGGCGTGCTCGCCGACCTCACGCGCATCTTCGCCAGGGCCTCGATCTCGATCGACGCGATGGTGCAGAAGGAGCCGGGCGAGGGCGAGAGCCGGGTCGACATCGTGCTGCTGACCCACAAGGCGATCGAGAAGAACGTGGACGCGGCGATCGCGAAGATCGAGAAGCTGCGCTCCGTGGTGGGCAAGGTCACCCGCATCCGCCTCGAAGAGCTCCTGTAGTGCGCTACGTCAGCACCCGCGGCGGCGTATCGGGCACTGCGGCGCCCAAGTCGTTCACCTCCATCCTGCTCGAGGGGCTTGCGCAGGACGGCGGCCTGTTCGTCGCGGAGTCGTACCCGGTGGTCCTGCCGCCGGAGCTGAAGGCGATGCGGGCAATGACCTATCCGCAGCTGGCGTTCGCGGTGATGTCGAAGTTCGCCGACGACATCCCGGCGGCCGATCTGCGCGCGATGATCGACCGGACGTACACGAAAGAAGCCTTCCGCAGCGCCGACATCACGCCGCTGAAGACGCTGGAGCCGGGATTGCACGTGCTCGGCCTGTCGAACGGCCCGACGCTCGCGTTCAAGGACCTGGCGATGCAGCTGATCGGCAACCTGTTCGAGTACGCGCTGGCGAAGAAGGGCGAGCAGCTCAACATCCTCGGCGCGACCTCCGGCGACACGGGCTCTGCGGCCGAGTACGCGATGCGCGGCAAGAAGGGCATCCGCGTCTTCATGCTCTCGCCGCATGGGCGCATGAGTCCTTTCCAGACCGCGCAGATGTTCTCGCTGCAGGACCCGAACATTTTCAACCTCGCGGTGAAAGGCGTGTTCGACGACTGCCAGGACATCGTCAAGGCGGTGTCGGGCGACGCGGCGTTCAAGGCGAAGCACCGCATCGGCACGGTCAACTCGATCAACTGGGCGCGGGTCGCCGCGCAGGTCGTGTACTACTTCAAGGGCTACTTCGCCGCGACGAAATCGAACGACGAGGTCGTGACCTTCTCCGTGCCGTCGGGAAATTTCGGCAACGTCTACGCCGGGCACATCGCCCGAAGCATGGGGCTGCCCATCAAGCGGCTGGTGCTGGCCACCAACGAGAACAACGTGCTCGACGAGTTCTTCCGCACCGGCAAGTACCGCGTCCGGAAGGGCGCCGAGGTGCACGCCACGTCCAGCCCGTCGATGGACATCTCCAAGGCTTCGAATTTCGAGCGGTATGTGGCCGACATCCTGGGCCGTGACGCGGCCAGGGTGAAGGCGCTGTGGGCGCAGCTCGACTCGACCGGGGTGTTCGACCTTTCCGGCGGCAATTTCAAGGACCTCGTCGCCTCGACCGGGTTCAGTTCCGGCTCAAGCACGCACGCCGACCGCATCTCGACCATCCGCGGCATCCACGAGGACCATGGCGTGATCGTCGACACGCACACCGCCGACGGCATCAAGGTCGGCCTGCAGTTCCGCGAGGAGGGCGTGCCGCTCATCTGCCTCGAGACGGCGCTGCCGGCGAAGTTCTCCGAGACGATCCACGAGGCCCTTGGCCGTGAGTCGGAGCGTCCGCCGGGGTACGAAGGCATCGAGGCGCTGCCGCAGCGCTTCGACGTGATCGAGGCGGACGCGGCGAAGGTGAAGGCGTACATCGCCGCCCGTACCTGACGCGACCTGCTTGAAACTTTCCGTCCTCGACCAGTCCACGTCGTCCGAAGGCCGCCCGCAGTCGGCAGCCATCCGCGAGAGCATGGACCTCGCGCGCCTGTGCGACCGGCTCGGCTACCACCGCTACTGGGTCTCCGAGCACCACCACAGCGACAGTATCGTCGGCAGCGCGCCGGAGGTGCTGATGGCCGCGATCGCCTCGACTACGGAACGCATCCGCGTCGGTAGCGCGGGCGTCATGCTGCCTCATTACTCCGCGCTCAAGGTGGCCGAGCAGTTCCGCGTGCTGGAAGGCATCGCGCCGGGCCGCATCGACCTGGGCGTCGGCCGTGCGCCCGGCTCCGACCGGCTGACGGCCATGGCGCTGAACCCGTACGCCAACGCGGCGGACGATTTTCCGCAGCAGGTGATCGACCTGCAGGCCTGGGTATCGGGCGCGCCGCTGCAGGAAGGGCATCCGTTCCGCGCGATCGAGGCGCACCCGACCGGTCCCACGCATCCCGAGCTGTGGATCCTCGGCAGTTCCGACTACGGTGCCCAACTGGCGGCGCATTTCGGATTGCCGTATGCGTACGCCTACTTCTTCAGCGATGGGCGCGGGGTGGAACAGGCTCTGGACCTCTACCGGCGCAACTACCGCCCGAGCGTCGCGCACCCGAAGCCGCAGGCGACGATCTGCGTCTGGGCGCTGGCTGCCGACACCGAGGCGGAGGCGCGCAGGCTCCTGCAGACCCGGGAACTGTGGCGCGTGGGTTTCGAGCGCGGCCTGCGCAACCCGCTCGTCACGCCGGAAGAGGCGGCCGCCTATCCGTACAGCGACGCGGAACGCGCCGTCGTCGAGCGGATGCGCGCCAAGGCCTTTGTCGGCACCGGCGCGCAGGTGGCCGGCAAGCTCACCGAACTTGCCGCGCGCCTCGAGCTCGACGAGCTGGTCGTCGTCACTTGGACCTTCGATCCCGCGCCGCGGCATCGTTCGTACGAGTTGCTCGCGAGAGAGTTCGGGCTAGCCTGAGTCTTCCTCGGGCGGCTTCACCTTCCTGAATTTCGCGTACAGCAGCAGGTCGTACACGATCTTTATCCCGCCCGCTGCGATCAGCGGCCAGCCGAAAGTGGAGATCCCGAGCAGGTAGCCCGCAAGCAGCGGGCTGACGGCGGACGCGAGGGCTCCGCGGCACCGCGGTGATGCTCGCCGCCGCCGGTCGCTCCGCCGGCGAGACGACCGCCATCACGAACGAGCTGCGCGTCGGCACGTCCATTTGCGACAGCGCGCTGCGGACGAACAGCAGCGCGATCGCCCAGGCGAGGTCGGGCACGAACGGGATCAGGATCAGGCACACGCTGGAGGGGATGTGCGTGAAGACCATCGTGTTGACGAGCCCGAACCGCCCCGCGATGCGAACCGCGGCGAAGTAGGACGCCGTGGTCAGCAGCCCGGTCCAGAAGAAGACCACGCCGGCGGTGGAGATCGACATCCCGAAGCGCTGGTAGAGCCACAGCGCGACCATGGACTGCACGACGAGGCCGCCGCCGAACGAGTCCAGGCTGAAGAGTGCTGCCAGCGTGTAGACCGTCTTCTTCGACTTGCCCAGCGGCGCCGTCGGCTTGTGCGCTTCCGTCACCATTGCCTTGGGCAGCCCGCGATACACGAGCGCCGAGGCCACAGCGAGGGCCGTGTAGAAGGCGAACATGCCCTGCATCGCGGCCATGGGTTCGACGCCGTACCCGCCCAGCCAAGCCGGGAGACCCGCCGCGAGCGAACCGAACGCGGCGACCAGCGTGCCGACGACGCTGTAGCGCGCGAACATCGCTGTCCGTGCCTTGTCGCTCACGACGCGGGACAGCACCGCGTGCTCCAGCGGCAGGAACACGCTGACGTCCCCGCTCGAAGGATTCAGCGTGCCGACCAGCGCGACCAGCAGCAGCGGCCAGAAGCCGGTCAGCGTCGCGAACCCCAGGCCGGTGGCAGCCATCAGGACGGTGGCCGCGAGCAGCAGCGTGCGGTAGTGGAACCGGTAGGCGTGCAGCCCCACCAGCAGCGTCAGCGCGCCGGAGCCGAACAGCGTGGTCGTGGCGATGACGCCGACCTGCAACGGGGTGAACCCGAGTTCGAGCAGGTACAGCGGCAGCAGCAGGCTGACGTAGCCGTCGCCAAAGGCCCGCAGGCCTTTGGCGGCGAGGAGGCGGTTGACGTGGGTGGCGCTACTCAAGTTCGAGTTCCAGGTAGACCTGGAATGCGTTGCGGCGGCTGAGGTCGCGGAAGTTCGCCATCCGCGAAAACTGCGACTGGTCCAGCTGGTCCACGGCTTCCTCCACCGAAGCGCCGGCATCGAGCTTCGCTTTCACGCTGCCGCGAAGGAAGGCGAGGTAGTCGCGCGTGTCACTCACGGCCCGGGCCGGGGTGGTGGGCGAGCCGTGCCCGGGGACGAGTGTCTTCGGGGCCAGGCGCAGCAACGCGTCGAAAGTGCCCAGCCAGTCTGCGCTGCGGCCCGCCGGGATCACGGCCAGCAGTCGTTCTGTGTAAACGATGTCCCCGGTGAACAGGATGCCCGGGCCGGGCAGCCATACCGCAATGTCACCGCGGGTGTGGGCCGCGCCGAAGTGCATCAGGCGGATGTCCGTGCCTCCTAGGACGATCCTGCGCTCACCGGTGAATTCCTCGGCCGGAACCGCGATGACCGTGCCTTCCGCCTTGTCCTTCAGCAGCGTGCGGGAGGCCTCGAGCTGCATTCCCCCGGACTCGCGCATCAGTTTGACCGCGTGGGAATGCGCGACGATGGGAACGCCGAGGTCCCGGAAGTAGGCGTTGCCGTGCCAGCGATTCGGCTGGCTGTTGGTGTTGACCACCCATCGCACCGGCGCATTCGTGACTTGCCGGATGGCGTCGTGAAGGGCGCGGGCGGCCCTCACCGAGGGACCGGTGTCGATCACAACCACGCCTTCGGGCGTCACTATGAAGCCGAGATTGGCGTTCACGCCGCCGTTTTCGTACGTCGGGGGGCCGAGGTCGGCGACGACTGCGTACGCGCCGCCGCCGAGCGGGACCGGCTGCAGGGATAGTTCTGCGGCGTCGCACGGAAGCGACCACGCTACGCAGGCGGTTGCGAGAAGTGGTGCGAGTTTCATGGGTCGTCCTTGTTTGACCAGCCTTGCTGGCGGTCCGCACAGGCCCATTCCGGGAGCGTGATTTCTGACCCGGATGGGCCTGCTTCGGGAGCCGCTTGCGGATCGCACATCCGATTCATGCCTTGCTACGCGAACATCTTCATCGGGCCGCCTGCGGCTTTCCATCCCGAGTGGCCGACCTTCATGTAGCTCGCGTCGAAGCCGGCTTCGCGCAGCGTGATGGCGGTCTTGCAGCCGACGTGGAAACCGTAGGCGCAGTACACGACCACGGGATCCTCCTTCGACAGCTCGCCCATCCACTCCTGCACACGCTCCGGGTCGCGCCAGACGGCGCCATCGGCGATGTCCTGCTGCCGCGACACGAAGTGCCGGGGACGCGCATCGATCAGCTGGACGGGCTTCCCCTCGCGCATCATGTCGCGCACCTCCTCGACGCCGACGCCCGGCAGGTCGCCGAACTCCTTCTGCACCAGCGGGCGGGGCGGCGCGACATGCATTGCGTCTTCGAGCCGGCCTTCGACCGCGGACCAGTCGAGGTTGCGAAAGTACGTGTCCACGTAGGCCGTTGCGTTCGCCCCGAAATCGATGTGGTAGGCGTGCTCGTACATGTCGAGCGCGAGGACGGGGATCGCGCCGGCGATCGACTGGCTGTGGTCCGAGGCGTACTGGTTCACCAGGCGCCCGTCCCGCGGCACGTAGGAGAGCAGGACCCACCCCGATCCGCCCCCGAGCGCGACGGCCATCGCCCTGAATTCGGCCTTCCATTTCTGCAACGAACCGAAGTCGCGGGAGAGGGCCTCCCCGATCCCGGGCGTGGGCTGGCCTTCGCCGCCGAGGCAGGCGAAGTAGAGCTCGTGCAGCAGGGTCGAGTTCAGCGCGACGAGTTCCTCGCGCTTCAGGCCGCTGACCACGTACCCGGGGGCGGTCGCGAAGTCGGTCGACGCGAGCTGGTCCGAGATTGCATTCAGGCGCCTGAGCGCCCCGCCGTAGTTGTTCTCGTAGTGGCTCTCGATCAGCTTGAGGGACAGGCCGTTGAGGACGTAGGGACGGCAGTAGATCTGTTTTACGGTGTAACGCATGGCAGTGCCTCCAGTCACGGTTCGAAGGCGTCCGCGGCCGGGGATCCGGCGGGCTGGCACTGTGGAGATCGGGGGATTTCGACAGTGCCCGCACCTGGCGCGTAACGCTTACAGGATCTGGACGGGGCACCGTCTTGGAGGGGATCAATTCCCGGGGGTCCTGTTTGCCCCCGGAAACACATTACGCGAACGGTCGGGCGCGCGCAACTTTTGTTACCGTAGCGTCATTCCCCCAAAGGAGAATCCATGGACGCCACTGAACAGCCGGCAGGCCGACGACTCCTCGCACGGCTGGTCAACGTGGGCCCGGAGGAGGCGCGTGGGCTGCTCTGGTCGTTCGCTTACTTCTTCTGCCTGCTCGCGGGCTACTACGTGCTGCGTCCCTTGCGCGACGAGATGGGCGTCGCGGGCGGGGTGAGGAACCTGCAGTGGCTGTTCACCGCGACCTTCGTCGTGATGCTTGCGGCGGTGCCGGCGTTCGGCGCGCTGGTGGCGCGGATGCCGAGGCAGCGCTTCGTACCCCTCGTCTACCACTTCTTCGTGCTGAACATCGCGGTGTTCTGGCTCCTGCTGGCGCTGGACGTGGAGAAAGTGCTGGTGGCGCGAGTGTTCTTCGTCTGGATCAGCGTGTTCAGCCTGTTCGTGGTGTCGGTGTTCTGGTCGTTCATGTCCGACTTGTGGTCTAACGAACAAGGACGCCGCCTTTTCGGGTTCATTGCCGCGGGCGGCTCGGCGGGGACGCTGCTGGGCGCGGGGGTGGCGCTGTCGCTCGCGAAGCCGCTCGGCCCGGTCAACCTGCTGGTGGTCGCCGCCGTGCTGCTGGAGCTGGCGGTGTTCTGCGCGCGGCGCCTGGAGTCCGCCGCGCCCGAAGGGGGAGGGGAGGTGAAGGCGCCGGAGCCTGCCGCGATCGGCGGGAACTGGCTCGCGGGCCTCGTGCTTGTCGCGCGCTCTCCCTACCTGGCCGGCATCGCCCTGTGGGTGGCGATGCTGTCGCTTGCGAGCACGGTGCTCTATTTCCAGCAGGCCAGCATCGTCGCCGCCGCCTCCGATGACCCGGCTGTGCGCACGCAGATCTTCGCGATGATCGACCTCGCGGTCAGCCTCCTTACGTTCCTCGTGCAGGTGGTCGCCACCGGGCGCCTGATCCGTACGTTCGGGGTCGGGCCGGCGGCCGCGGCGCTGCCGCTGGCGTTCGCGCTGGGGTTCGTCGCGCTGGCGCTCGCCCCGGGGCTGCTCGTCGTCGTCGCCTTCCAGGCGCTGCAACGGGCGACCAACTTCGCGCTCTCCAACCCGGCGCGCGAGGTGCTCTTCACGGTGGTCGACCGCGAGGAGAAGTACAAGGCGAAGAACGTGATCGACATCGTCGCGTTCCGCGGGGCGGATGCGGCCAGCGGGTGGCTGTTCTCCGCGCTGCGCGGCGCCGGCATGGAACTCGGGACGATCTCGCTTGCGACCGTCCCGGTGGCCGGGCTGTGGCTCGTGCTGGCGCTGGGACTGGGGCGCGCGCAGGAGAGGCGCGCGCCGTGAATTAAAAAGAATTTTCCTGAAACCCCGCGCCAGGAGCCGCTCTCCAGGCGATTTTGTACCGATACCGGTACAAACCCGGGCTATTTCCCCTTGAACACCGGCTTTCTTTTCTCGAGGAAGGCCACCACCGCCTCGTGCTGGTCGTGGGTGTGCTGCACCAGCGACTGCAGGGAGGAGGCCATCTCCAGCGCGATCGGCAGGCTGACCTGTTGCGAGTCGCGCAGGAGGCGCTTGGTCATGCGCAGCGAATGCACCGGCTGCGCGGCGATCCGCCCGGCCAGCGCGCGCGCTTCCGCCATCAACTGGTCGTCGTCGACGACTTTCGACACGAGGCCGATGCGCGCCGCTTCTTCGGCGTCGAGGAAATCGCCCGTGAAGGTCATCTCGTAGGCCTTGGACAGCCCCACCACGCGCGGCAGGTACCAGGCCCCGCCGTCGCCCGAGACGAGCCCGACGCGCAGGAAGCTCTCGGCGAACTTGGCGCTTCGTCCGGCAATGCGGATGTCGCACATGGTGGTCAGGTCGCAGCCCGCACCGATGGCGGCGCCGTTTACGGCGGCGATCGAGGGCGCCTCCAGGCCGTAGAGCGCGAGCGGGATCCGCTGGATGCCCTGCTGGTAGCCGCGCCGGATCTCGGCCGGGCTGCCGGCGAAGAGGTCTTCCTTGTCCCTCATCTGCTTCACGTTACCGCCGGAGGAGAACCCGTCGCCGGCGCCGGTGAGGATCACGCAGCCGACGCTGAGGTCGGCGTTGATCCGGTGCGTCGCCGCGACCAGCGCCTCGACGATGGCCGGGGAGATCGCATTGCGGGTGGCGGGTTCGTTCAGCGTCAGCGTGACGATGCCGCCGTCCTGTTCGTAAAGTACCGGGTCGCTCATGCTCTTCGTTCCTCAAGTTGGTGTATCGCGATGGTACATCGCGAACCTGGCGGACCGCTCCGGGCGCGTCTCGGCTATATTGGCTGCTACGGTGGTTTGCGGAGGGTGGGATGCATCAATTCAGGTTCGAGCCGGTGGAGTTGCCGCCGGCCGCGAAGGAACTGCGCGTTCAGGTGCGCGCGCTGATCGCCGGTGAGGTGGCGCGCGGCGCCTTCAACCCGAGCCAGCACTCGTGGTCCTCGTTCGACGCGGACTTCTCGCGGAAGTGCGGCGAGCACGGGTTCATCGGGATGCTGTGGCCGAAGAAGTACGGCGGCCACGAGCGCACGGCGCTCGAACGCTACGTCGTCACCGAGGAAATGCTCGCCGGCGGCGCGCCGGTGGGCGGCCACTGGATCGCCGACCGGCAAAGCGGCAACCAGATCCTGCGCAACGGCAGCGAGCGCGCCCGCATGGAGATCCTGCCGCGGATCGCGTCCGGCACGTGTTTCTTTTCCATCGGCATGAGCGAACCGGATTCCGGCTCGGACCTCGCGGCCGCCCGCACCAAGGCCACAAAGGCCGAGGGCGGCTGGAAGATCAGCGGCAGCAAGGTCTGGACGAGCAACGCGCACCGCGCGCATTTCCTGATCGCGCTGGCGCGCACCTCACCGAAGGAAGAGGACCGCCACGCGGGCCTTACGCAGTTCATCGTCGACCTCTCGAAGCCCGGCGTGACCGTGCGCCCGATCTACAACCTGTACGGCGGCCACGACTTCAACGAAGTGGTGTTCGACGAGTACTTCGTGCCCGACGACATGGTGATGGGCGGCGTGGGGCAGGGCTGGCAGATGGTCAACGGGGAGCTCGCCTTCGAGCGCTCCGGGCCGGATCGTTTTTTAAGTACCTACCAGCTCTTCATGGCATCGATCCGGCAGGTGGGGCCGGAACCCGACGAACGCGCCGCGAGTGAGATCGGCCGGTTCGTTTCCCACATCGCCACGCTGCGGCGCATGTCCACCTCGGTGGCGGGCATGTTGCAGAACGGCGAACAGCCCGCCGTCGAGGCCGCCCTGGTGAAGGACATGGGCACGACGCTCGAGCGCGAAGTCCCCGAGGTCTTCCGCCACCTGGTCCCGACCGAGCCTGCCCTCGGCGACGGCGCGAGCTATCCCGAACTGCTAGGCATGACGATCCTGCAGGCCCCGGGTTTCACCATCCGCGGCGGCACGCGCGAGATCCTGCGCGGAATCATCGCCCGCGGGCTGGGGCTGCGATGAGTGCCGACAACGCTATGAGGGACGATCTGCTCAAGACGGTCGACCGCGTATTCGAGGCGCACTGCGGCAAGCCCGTGCGTGAATCGGCCGAAGGCGGTGCATGGCCCGCGGACCTGTGGCGGGCGCTGGAGGAGGTGGGACTCGTCACCGCGGCGCTCCCGGAAGCCGCGGGCGGTTCAGGCCTGGAATTCGGCGATGCGATGCTCGCCCTGCGGCGGACCGCGTACCACGCGGCGCCCGTACCGCTCGCGGAGACCATGCTGGCCGGGCGCCTGCTTGTTGCGGCCGGGCTTAAGGTGCCGCAAGGCGCACTGACCATTGCGCCGGTGCACGCCGGCGACCGGCTGGAGATCGCGAGGTCCGCTTCCGGCTACTCGGTGTCCGGTATCGCGCGCCGCGTGCCCTGGGGCAACGACTGCGCCCATGTGGTGGTGGCGGGGTTGTGCGAGGGCAAGGCGATGGTCGGGCTCGTGCCTGCCGCCGGGTCCCGCGGTCCGGTCGAAAAGAACCTCGCCGGCGAGCCTAGGGTGGCGATGGAATTCAAGGCGGCGCCGCTGCTCGAGGCCGGCCTGCTGGACGACGCGCCTGCGCGGCTGGAGTCCGAAGGCGCGTTGCTGCGCAGCGTGCAGATGGCAGGGGCGCTCGAGCGCACGCTCGAGTACGCGCTGCTCTACGCCAACGAGCGCGTCCAGTTCGGCCGCCCGATCGGCAAGTTCCAGGCCGTCCAGCACATGCTCGCGGTACTGGCCGGGCAGGTGGCGGCCTCGAGCGCGGCGGCCGACGCGGCGGTCGAGGCTTCAGGCACCCGCCCGGACGGCTTCATGGTGCCGGTGGCGAAAGCCCGCATCGGCGAGGCGGCCGGCAAGGCCGCCGAGATCGCGCACCAGGTCCACGGGGCGATGGGCTACACGCGCGAGCACAACCTGCACTATGTGACGCGCCGGCTGTGGTCGTGGCGCGACGAGTTCGGCAACGAGACCCGCTGGCAGGCGCGCCTCGGCCGCATGATCGCCGCCAGGGGCGCGGGGTCGCTGTGGCCGATGCTGGCCGGGGCATGAGGCAGGCGGCCGCATGAACGACGCCATGCGCGCGCTCTGGCGGCCTGAGACGCCCTACGTGATCGGCGCGGTCCTCGTCCTGGTCGTGCTGCTCGCGCGGTTCCGTCCGCAGGAGCGCGGTTCCTACCTGAACACCTTGTGGCTGTTCGCCATCGGCATGGGCGGGCGTTTCGCCAGCGCGTCCATCGAGTCGATGGACTACCCGCGCGTGGCCGAGGTGCTCGTCGCCGTGTTCACGGTGGTCGCCTCGATCGGCGTGGTGCGGCTGTGCGGGTTCGCGCTGTTCCGGCTGTTCCTGCCGCTCGTGCGCCTGCGCACGCCGCGCATCGTCGAGGACCTGATCATCACGGCCGCCTACGTGGTGCTTGCGCTGATCCACCTGCGCGCCGCCGGGCTCGAACTGGGCGGCATCCTCGCGACCTCGGCGGTCGTCACCGCAGTGCTTGCTTTCGCGATGCAGGACACGCTGGGCAACGTGCTTGGCGGCCTCGCGCTGCAGCTGGACAATTCCATCCAGGTCGGGGACTGGATCAAGGTCGACGACGTTGTCGGCCGCGTGGCCGACATCCGTTGGCGGTTCACTTCGGTCGAGACGCGCAACTGGGAAACGGTCGTGATCCCGAACAGCGTGCTGATGAAGGGCAAGTTTCAGGTGCTCGGCAAGCGTGAGGGCGCGCCCCTGCAATGGCGGCGCTGGATCCATTTCCACGTCGACCCGGGCGTGCCGCCGGCGCGCGTGATCGCGTCGGCCGAGACCGCCATCCGCGAGGCCGAGATCCAGGGCGTCGCGCAGGACCCGCAGCCGAACTGCGTGCTGATGGGGTTCGAGGAGGGCAACCTGCGCTACGCGTTGCGCTACTACCTGACCGATCTCGTAAGGGACGACCCGACCGACTCAGCGGTCCGGGTGCACCTCTTCACCGCCTTCCAGCGTATCGGCCTGCGCATTTCGGAGCCCCAGCAGACCGTGCACATGGTCGAGGAGGACGAGGCGCACGCCGAGGCCGTCCGCAAGCGCGAGGTGCAGCGGCGGCTGGTCGCGGTCCGCGGCGTGGACCTCTTTTCCAGCCTGTCGGAGGATGAGCGCGCCGCCGTGGTCGAGCGCCTCCAGTACGCCCCATTCGCACGTGGGGAAACCCTCACCAAGCAGGGAAAGATGTCCCACTGGCTCTACATCATCGTGTCCGGCGAGGCGGAGATCGTGCACGAGCGCCCGGACGGCACGCGCCTGCGCGTGGGGAGCGTCACCGCGGGCGGGTTCTTCGGGGAGATGGGGTTGCTGACGGGCGCGCCCCGCACGGCCACCGTGATCGCCACGTCGGACGTGGAGTGCTATCGCCTCGACAAGGAATCCTTCCGGGGGCTGCTGACCTCGCGGCCGGAACTGGCCGAGGACATCAGCCGCATCGTGGCCGAAAGGAGCCACGACAACGAGGTGACCAACGCCGCGGCCACGGCGGCTGCGGGAAGCGCGGATGCCCGCGGCGACCTGCTTGCCGGCATCCGCAAGTTCTTCGGCCTGGGCGCCTGAGCGTTACTCGACCTTGCCGATCTTCTGGATCACCGCGGTGAGGCGCTTAGCGTCCGCGTCGAGGTAGGCCTGGAACTCGTCGGCGTCCTTGTAGACGACGGGCGCGCGCAGTTTCTCCATCGCCGACTTGAAGTCCGGGTCCTGCATGGTCTCGCGTGCGCCGCGGCGCAAGGTCGCCAGGACTTCCGGCGGCGTGCCTGCGGGCGCGAAGAACCCGGTCCAGACGAAGTATTCCACCTCGGGGAAGCCGAGTTCCTTCATCGTGGGTACGTCCGCGAAGCCCGCCACGCGCGCGGGCGCGAAGGTCGCGAGCGGCCGCAGCCGGCCGCCCGCCACGTGGCCGGCGATGGTCGCAGGAAGTTGCGTGATGGTCTCGACCTGCCCGCCGACGATCGCCGCGACCTGCTGCCCGCCGCCGCCGTAGGGGATGTGGTTCAGCTTGATGCCCGCGGCGTTGGCGAACATCTCCATGCCGACGTGCATCGTGCCGTAGTTGCCGGTGGAGCCGTAGGGGATCGCGCCGGGCCTGGCTTTCGCCGCGTCGACGAGGTCCTTCACGGTCTTGTACGGGCCATCGGCGCGCACGACGAGGAAGGCCGGGTCGGCGCTGATCAGCGCGATCGGCGCGAACTGCCTGATCTCGTAGGAGGGCGGACGGCCGAACAGGCGGTCCGACGCCGGGATCGCCGAGATGCTCGAGAGCGCCACCATGACGGTGTAGCCGTCGGGCTTCGCGCGCGCAGCGTAGGCCATCCCAACGCCGCCGCCCGCGCCGGGACGGTTCTCGATGATGAAGCTCTGCTTCAGCACCTTGCCCAGCGAATGCACGAACGGCCGGCCGATCACGTCGGAGATGCCTCCGGGCGAAAACGGCACGACCACGGCGACGGGTTTGGACGGGTAGGCGTCCTGCCCGTGGACGGCGGGCACCGCGCACAGCGCGGCCAACAGCAGCAGTTTCTTCATGGTCTCCTCCGGTGTCTCAGGTATTGAATGCTTTTTTCATCTCCGCGAGCTGGAGCTTCACCAGGTCGCAGGTGGGGTCGATCAGCTGGTTGGCCACGTCGAAGTGGTTGAGTCCGTGCGGCACGACCAAGTCGACAGGATAACCGAGCCCGCGCCAGAGGTCCGCCATGGCCTGGGACTGCCGGTGGTACTCGGGCGTTTCGTCCACGGCCACGACCAGCGAAAGCGGCGCGGGGACCGGGTAGCGCTGGTGCAGCGGGGCGTTGCGCATCGCTTCGTCGGGACTCATCTTCAGCGTCTTGTTGAGGTAAGACAGCCGGATCGCCTCCATGTCGAACAGGCCGCCGATCGAGCAGGCCCCCTTGACCAGGCCCGCAGGGAGTCCGGGGCCGAAGGCCGGCCAGTCGGTGGCGAGCAGCATCGCCGCCAGGTGCCCGCCGGCCGAGTGGCCGCAGACGTAGATGCGGTCCGGGTCGGCGCCGTAGGTATGCGCGTTGCGCCACAGCCAGGCCAGCGCAGCCCGGTTCTGGCGCACGATCTCGTCCATCGAGGCATCCGGCGCCAGGCTGAAGTTGTTGACTGCGGTCGCGATGCCGTGCGGGCGCATGCCTTCGGCCACGTAGCTGTAGTCCGCCTTGTCCAGCGAGTACCAGTAGCCGCCGTGGATGAAGACGAAGAGCGGTGCGCCCGGCTTCTCTGCGGGGAACAGGTCCAGCTTTTCCATCGGGCCCGGCCCGAAGGCGAGGTCGAGGTGGCAGGGGAGCTTCCTGCAGGTTTCAAGGCTCCACAGCCGCCAGTTGGCGAAGTGGACCTTGTAATCGGGCCAGCGAAGGCGGTTGTTGTATTGGGCGTCGAGCCCGGCCTGGTCGTAATCGAGGTAGATCGTCTTGTCAGCCACTGGTCGGGGTCCTTGTCGCGAAGGCGGGCGATGTTAGCATCAGGCGGAAGGAACAGATCAAAGGGATTCGCATGGCACACCATACCCTCAGCGCCGCGCCGGACACCGTCCACTGGGGCTACTTCGACGCGAAGCTGAAACCGCAGATCACCATCGATTCGGGCGATACGGTGACGCTGCACTGCGTCTCCGGCGCGCCGGGGGACGTAGGCCAGCGCACGGACCTGCTGCCCGAGCACCGCCGGATCATCGACACGATGAAGCCTTTCCTCGGCCCGCACATCCTGACCGGCCCGGTGGCGATTCGCGGCGCGCAGCGCGGGGACACGCTCGAGGTGCGCATCAAGGACGTGCAGTTGCGGGTCGACTGGTCGTACAACGGCTTCAAGCCGCTGCGCGGCACCCTGCCGGAGGACTTTCCCCGTCTGCGCACGATCCACGTCCCGCTCGACCGCCAGAAGATGACGGCCAAGCTCCCCTGGGGGCCGACGATCCCGCTGCGGCCGTTCTTCGGGATCATGGCCGTGGCGCCGCGCCCCGAATACGGCGCCGTGTCCTCGGTCGAGCCGCGCGAGTTCGGCGGCAACATCGACTGCAAGGAGCTGGTCGCCGGGACGACGCTGTTCCTGCCCATCTGGGCCGATGGCGCGTTGTTTTCCGCCGGCGACGGCCACGCGGTGCAGGGCGACGGCGAAGTGAACCTCCAGGCGCTGGAAACCCCCATGAGCGGCACCTTCGAGCTGGTCCTGCACAAGGGCCTGTCCCTTACGTTCCCCCGCGCCGTCACGCCTACGCACTACATCTCGATGGGTACGGATCCCGACCTTGACGATGCCGCCAAGCAGGCGCTGCGCGAGATGATCAAGTGGCTGGTGGAGCTCAAGGGTTGGACCCCGGATGACGCGTATTGCTTCTGCAGCGTGGCCTGCGACCTGCGAGTCACCCAGCTGGTCGACGGCTTCAAGGGCATCCACGCGATGGTCGACAAGAAACTGCTCGAGTACTGACCTCATCATGGCCGACGAACTCTGGCGCTGGGACGCGGTACGCATCGCGAAGGCGGTGAAGGCGCGCGAGATCTCCGCGCGCGAGGCGGTGGGTTCGTGCGTCGAGCGCATGCACGCGGTGAACCCCGCGCTGAACGCGGTCACGCGGGACCTTTCCGCGCAGGCGCTTGCCGAGGCCGGCGAACTCGATGCGGCCATCGCGCGCGGCGAGCCCGTCGGGCCGATGGCCGGCGTGCCGGTGACGATCAAGCAGAACATCGACCAGGCGGGATGCCCGACCAGCAACGGCGTGGTCGCCTTCGAGAAGATCGTCGCGCGGGAAGACAGCCCGGTCGTGGCGAACTGGAAGGCGGCGGGCGCGATCGTCATCGGCCGCACCAACTGCCCGGCGTTCAGCGTGCGCTGGGATACCGACAACGACCTGTTCGGGCGCACCTACAACCCCTGGTCGCGCAGCCACACGCCCGGCGGCTCCAGCGGTGGGGCCAGCGCTGCGGTCGCGGCGGGAATCGGGCCGGTCGCGCACGGCAACGACCTCGGCGGCTCGGTGCGCTACCCGGCCTATGCCTGCGGCATCGTCGGCCTGCGCCCCTCGTTCGGGCGTGTGCCCGCGTGGAACCCGACCTCGCCGGCTGAGCGTCCGATGTGCACGCAGATGATGTCGGTGCAGGGGCCGCTTGCGCGCTCGGTGGACGACCTGAGGCTCGCCCTCGCCGCCATGGCCGCGCGCGACCCGCGCGACCCGTGGTGGGTGGACGCGCCACTCGCGGGGCCGGTACCCGTGAATCCCATACGCGTGGCCGTGATCACCGACGCCGCAGAGCTGGGCGAGTGCGCGCAGCACCCGGATGTGCTGGAGGCTGTCCGCAAGTCCGCGGCGTGGCTGTCCGAGGCTGGCTATGCGGTGGAAGTGGTGAAGACGCCGGGATTCACGCGGCCCGCGAAGCTCTGGGGCACGCTGCTCGGCAACGAGATCCGCTGCCTGATGATGAAGACCATCGAGACCGAGGGCGACGCGGGCGTGCGCAAGGCGGTGCTGGGCATGCTCGATGCGGAACCCGTCCTGACGGCCGGGGAGTACATGGCGATGATCGCCGACCGGACGCGCCTCGTGCGCGAGTGGTTCCTGTTCCTGGAGAGGTATCCCCTCGTGCTGTCGCCGGTCTCCGCCGAGCCGCCGTTCGCCCATGGGTTCGACACGCAGGGCAACGCCAGGATGGCCGAGGTGCTGAAAGCGCAGACGCCCCAGGCGGCCCTGCCGCTGCTCGGGCTGCCCGGCGTGGCCGTTCCGACGGGTGTCGAAGACGGCCTGCCGATGGGCGTACAGATCATGGCGGCGCGCTTTCGCGAAGACCTCTGCCTTGACGCTGCCGCGGCCATCGAGTCCCGCGCGGGCGTCCCGACCCCGATCGATCCCCGCTGAAGGCCGCGCCTACTTCTCCAGGTACACCTTCGTGTAGTCCTGGAACCAGGACTGCGCCTGCACGAACCCCTTCACCTTCTTCGAGTACATGATCGGGTTCAGGTCGTGCACGACGAAGAGGTAGGGCGCCTCGTCGACGATCAGCTGGTGGGCCTGGGTGGTGCCACGCGAGAGTTCGCTGGGTTCGCTGCTCGTCTCGATGCGGTTGAGGATCCGGTCGTACGCTTCACTCTTGAAGTGGCCCCAGTTGGCGCCGTTCGGCCCGCCGTTGCCCGAGAGCAGGTAGCGCGCCATCGTAGCGATGTCGATCGAGGGGCTGGAGATGTTCAGGCCGTCCACGCCGCGCGAGTCCTTGCCCGGAGCGCCATTGCGCCATGCGTTAAGCACCAGGCCCCACTCGACGACCTCGAACGTCACGTCGAACCCGCAGGCCGCGACCTGCTGCTGCAGCAGTTCGTTCATCGGCAGCGGCTGCATCTGGCCCGAGCCCGAGGTGGAGATCATCACCTTGAACGGGATGCGCTTGCCCTCCGGGTAGCCCGCGGCGGCGAGCAGCGCCTTCGCTTTGGCCGGGTTGTACTTGTATTGCTGCGCCGGAGTGCCGAAGTTCGGGTGCTTCTTCGAGAAATAGCCGACCGAGGGCTCGGCCGTGCCGCCGACGAGCTTGACCACGGCATCGCGGTCGACGCAGTAGTTGAGCGCCTGGCGCACGCGCATGTCGCTGAACGGCGCCCTGGTGGTGTTGAGCGACCACGGCCAGTAGTGCGGGTATGAATTTGTCGACAGCACGTAGCCGGCCTGTTTGAGGCTGGGGATCGCGTCCGGGGCCGGCGCCTCGATCCAGTCGACCTGGCCCGAGCGCAGCGCCGCGGTGCGCGTGTTCGCCTCGGGGATGGGCAGCAGCACGATCTTGTCGAGTTTCGGCACGCGCGCCTTGTCCCAGTACCCAGCGTTCTTCTCTAGTTCCGCGTTCTGACGCGGCGTCCAGCGCGCGAGCTTGAAAGGCCCGGTGCCGGAGGGCGCCTTCGAGTACTCGTTCCAGCTGCCGGCTTTGGCGAAGGCTGCGGGGCTGGTCATCAGCGGCCATACCATCAGCATCGGGAAGTAGGACAACGGGCGGACGGTGGTGACGCTCACCGTGTAATCGTCGATCTTGCGATACGACTTCATGTAGGGGTTCCGCGCGCGCGTGAGCCCGGCCGCCTGCGGCTCGAACTGCTTGGACTTGTCGTTCATGTAGCGTTCCATGTTCCACACGAACGCGTCGGCGTTGAACGCGGAGCCATCGTGGAATTTGACGTCCTTGCGCAGCGTGAACACCCAGGTCGTAGGATCCTTGGCGTCCTGCTTCCAGGCGGTGGCGAGGCCGGGCCGCAGGGCGGCGGGCGCATCGCCCTTGGAGAGGTCCCAGAGGATAAGGCCCTCGAACACCGGGTAGCCGAGGAAGCGCATCCCCTCGAACCCGTTGTTCGGCATGCCGGTCGTGGTCGGAATGTCGCCGGCGGTCATGGCGATCCGAAGGGTGCCCTGCGCCCAGGCGGGTGCGGTGGCGAAGGCGGAGACGGCGAGCGCGGCGGCGGTGGCACGGCGGAACATGGCGGACCTCTCGTAGTGGAACGGGTGCCGGTGTTACGCAAGCGCTATGCCACGCGGGCGTTGCGTAGCGAAGGCGGGCCGCCGCAGGGGACAGGCGCTCCCCGGCAGTGCGGTCCCCGGGGGGGCGCACCAGAACCGGGATCAGGGGTGCAGGAAGCGTTCGACGCTGACTGGATCGGCTTGCCCGGGTGAGGGGCGGACGAACAGCCATCCCATCCAGGGCCAGCCGTCGACCTCGATGCGCAGGAGGCCCGGCGATGCCGGGTCCGGGCGGTCGACCCGGTAGCGATGGGTGTCGCCGTGGGCAACGACGAGGGGCTTGCCGAGACGCCTGGCGGTCTCGGCGAGTGCCGCGCGCAATCCGGAATAGCCGTCCGGCAGGCCCGCTACCCGCGGCCGGCCCTCGAAGTCGGGGTTCGCCTGCAGCATCACGACGAGCGCGCGTATGCGTGGCGCCGAGGCCAGCTGCCCGGCTTCGCGCAGCCACGCCGCGACGGCGAACATCCGCTCCGCGTACTCGTCGTCCATGGCCGGCGTGCGGCCGAGGTTGTTGTTGCTGCCGGGGACGTTGAGGCCGACGAACACCGTGTTCTCCCAGACCCAGCGCACGTGCTCGGGCCGCGCGGCCGACTGGCGCGCGAAATCAGGCAGCGCGACCGGCGTTGCGTGGAAGAGCCGGCGAACCTTCGCGAGGCGCTCCATCGGGTCGAACCCGGTGCGGTGGCAGTCGGTCCACTCGTTGTCGCCGGGAAGCAGCACGAACGGCGCGGTGAAACGCCCGAATTGCCGCGCGCGTGCTTCGAGCCACTCGTCGGTGCAGGGGCCGTTGCCGCCGGTGATGTCGCCCAGGTGCACGACGAACGCGGGCGCCTGCCGGTTGACCCGGCCGATCAGCCCGTCCATCAGGTTGGCGTGCGGCTGCGAGTAGGGGGCATCGCCGAGCAGCACGAATCCCGGGCCGTGCGGCGTGAGCGGGGGCGGCGCGCTGGCGCAGCCCGCCAGCAACAGGAGCGCAAGCAGCGCCGCGCGACTCACAGCTTCTTCAGTCGGTAGAGTACTTCCAGCGCGTCGCGTGGCGAAAGGTCGTCCGGGTTGACCTGGTCAAGGGCCTCGCGCAGCGGATCCAGCGCGGGTTCGGGCTCCGGCTGCGGGCGGCCTTCGACGAAGAGGTCGCTTTGGCCGCCGCGCGCGAGGCTGGAATCCTCCAGCATCTGGAGATATTTCCTCGCCGTGCGGATCACGGGTTTCGGCACCCCCGCGAGCGCGGCGACCTGCAGGCCGTAACTCTGGGAGGCGGGGCCTTCCTCGACCGCGTGCAGGAACACGATGGTGTCCTTGTGCTCGACCGCGTCGAGGTGCACGTTGGCCGCCTCCTTGTACTCCTGCGCGATGCGCGTCATCTCGAAGTAGTGCGTCGCGAAGAGCGACAGGGAGCGGTTGCGCTCGAGCAGGTGGCGCGCGATGGCCCATGCAAGCGCGAGGCCGTCGAACGTGGACGTGCCGCGACCGACCTCGTCCATCAGCACGAGGCTCTGCGCGGTGGCGTTATGCAGGATGTTCGCGGATTCCGTCATCTCCACCATGAATGTCGAGCGCCCTCCGGCGAGATCGTCGGCTGCGCCGATGCGCGTGAATATCTGGTCGATCGGCCCCATGCGGGCACTGCGCGCCGGCACGAAGCTGCCTACGTGCGCGAGCAGCGTCACCAGGGCGACCTGGCGCATGTAGGTCGACTTGCCGCCCATGTTCGGGCCGGTGATCAGCAGCAGCTGGCGCGCGGGCGACAGCCGCGTGTCGTTCGGGATGAAGTGCTCGACCTGCGCCTCGACCACCGGGTGCCGCCCGGCCTCGATCTCGAGCATCGTCTCGGCCACGAATTGCGGACGGGACCAGCCGTGGCGTGCGGCAAGCAACGCGAAATTCGCGAGCACGTCGAGCTGGGCCAGCGCTCGGGCGATCCTCTGCAGCCGTGCCACGTGGGTTCCGAGCCCCTCGAGCAGCGCTTCGTAAAGCGCCTTCTCCAGCGCAAGCGCGCGGTCCTTGGCCGACAGCGCCTTGTCCTCGAAGGCCTTGAGCTCCGGGGTGATGTAGCGCTCGGCGTTCTTGAGCGTCTGCCGCCGCCGGTAGTCGTCGGGGACTTTTTCGGTCTGCGAGTTGGTGACTTCGATGTAGAAGCCGTGCACGCGGTTGTATTCGACCTTGAGGTTCGCGATGCCGGTGCGTGCGCGTTCGCGCGCCTCGAGTTCGACGAGGAACTCGCCGGCGTTCGACTGGAGCTTGCGCAGTTCGTCGAGATCCGCCGAGTAGCCGTCGGCGATCACGCCGCCGTCCATGACGCGCGCCGAGGGTTCCGGCGCGATCGCGCGGGACAGCAGGGCGAGGCAGTCCTCTGGCGGGGCGAGGTCTGCGACCAGGGCGGCCAGCAGGGCGGCGCCGCCGGGAACGTGCGCGCAAAGCTCTGGCAGCAGCGCGAGGCTGTCGCGCAGCGAGGACAGGTCGCGGGGACGCGCGTTCTTCAGCGCCACTCGCGAGGCGATGCGTTCCACGTCCGAGAATCGCCTGAGGACGCCGTGCACTTCACCGGCGGCCCCGGACAGCGCGCCGACCGCCTCGTGCCGGGCGCCGACCAGGTCGCGGTCGCGCATCGGGTGGTGCAGCCAGGATCGCAAGGTCCGGCTGCCCATGCCGCTCGAACACTCGTCCACCAGCGAAAACAGGGTGGGCGAAGGTTCGCCGCGCAGCGTCTCGGTGATCTCGAGGTTGCGCCGCGTCGCCGCATCCATGCGGACGTACTCGCCCGCGCGCTCGGCGCTGATCGAGGCGACGTGGGCAAGGGCCTGGCCCTGGGTCCTGCGCGCGTAGTCGAGCAACGCGCCACAGGCGCCGATCGCGGGCTGCAGGTCCTCGCAGCCGTAGCCGGCGAGGGACGCGGCGCCCAATTGCTCGAGCAGCTTTTTCCGGCCGGCGTCATTGTCGAAGCTCCACACCGGCAACTTCGTCAGCGTGAACCCGCGCAACTCATTCGCCAGCGCATCCGGGTCGGCGACGAGGATCTCGGCCGGGCCGATGCGGCGCAACTCGCTGGCGAGAACCTGCGGCGCGACCTCGGCCACGCGCAGTTCTCCGCTCGCAAGCGAGAGCCAGGCCAGCCCCGCGGTGCTGCGGTCGGTGTTGAGGGCGAGCAGGATGTTGTCCGACTTCTCGTCGAGCAGCGCCGAGTCCGTCAGCGTGCCCGGCGTGACGATGCGCATCACCTGGCGCTCGACCGGTCCCTTCGAGGTCGCCGGGTCGCCGATCTGCTCGCAGATCGCCACCGACTCGCCGAGCTTCACCAACTTGGCGAGGTACTGCTCCAGCGCGTGGAAAGGGACGCCGGCCATCTTGATCGGCTGGCCGGCCGAGGCGCCGCGCTGCGTCAGGGTGATGTCGAGCAGCCGCGCGGCCTTTTCGGCATCATCGAAGAACAACTCGTAGAAATCGCCCATCCGGTAAAAGAGCAGGATGTCCGGGTGGTCGGCCTTCAGACGCAGGTACTGCTGCATCATGGGGGTGTGGGCGGCCAGGCTGGGGGCGTTAGGTGCGTTCACCCCTGCATTTTAGGTCCTCCGGAGCGCATCCGGCCCTGGCTTGATTCAGGTCAAACCGCCCGCCATCCATGCTGGGAGACTGATAGCCTCAAGGGGGAGATGCCATGAGCTACAAGACCATCCTGCTGCACCTCGACGACGGCGCGCGCCGCGAGGAGCGCCTGAACCTGGCTTTCGAGGCGGCCGAGCGGTTCGACGCGCACCTCGTAGCCCTCTACGTGCCGGCCCTGCCGGCGATCCCGCCGTATGCGCTGGCAGAAGCGGGGCCCGCCGCGGTCGAGGTCGAAGCCCGCCGCCGGGCGGCGGGTGTCCAGTCGGCCGAAGCGGTCTTCCGCGCGGCCTCGTCCCGGCATCGCGCCGTCAAGTGCGAATGGCGTACCGCCGGGGCCGACCCCGTGGGGGCGCTGTGCCTCAGCGCGCGCTATGCGGACCTCCTGATCGCCGGCCAGCCCGAGCCGAAGGGCGAGGCGTCGTCGCGGCTCCCGTCGGGGTTCGCCGGTGACCTCGTGCTCTCGGCCGGCCGGCCGGTGCTGTTCGTGCCCTACGCCGGGCGCTTTGCGACCGTCGGCAAGCGGATCATGGTGGCGTGGAACGCGGGCCGCGAAGCCGCGCGCGTGCTGCGTGACGCGCTGCCGCTGCTGAGGGCCGCCGAGCACGTCGACGTGATCGCCTTCGACCCGGGGCGCGGGGCCTTGCAGCACGGCGACGTGCCCGGCGCCGACATCGGTCTGTTCCTCGCCCGTCACGGCGTCAAGGTGAGCGTCTCGCAGCAGGAAGGCACCTCGATGGAAGTCGGCGTGCAGATCCTGTCGCGCGCCGCGGACCTCTCGGCCGACCTGATCGTCATGGGGGCGTACGGACACTCGCGCATGCGCGAGCAGATCCTGGGCGGTGCCACCCGCACGCTGCTCGAGTCGATGACCGTGCCTGTCCTGATGTCCCATTGAACGGGGGGAAAGACCATGTTCGAAGCCGCAGAAATCGGCCACAAGCTCTCGAAGGACGAATACAAGAAGATCGTGCCCAAGTTGCGCGCCGACCTGCTAGACACGCAGTTCGAGCTGGCGAAGGCCGCCAAGTTCCCGGTCGTCATCCTGATCTCCGGCGTGCGCGGCGCCGGCAAGGGCGAGACGGTGAACCTGCTCAACGAATGGATGGACCCGCGCCATATCCACACGCACGCCTTCGACAACCCGTCCGACGAGGAGCGCGAGCGCCCGCGGATGTGGCGCTTCTGGCAGAAGCTGCCGCCCAAGGGTCGGATCGGCATGCTGTTCGGCTCGTGGTACACCGCGCCGATCATCGACCGCGTTTTCAAGAACGCCGGCAGGAAGGACCTGCTCGGTTCGATCGAGGAGATCAACCGCTTCGAGGCCATGCTCGCGGCCGAGGGCGCGCTGGTGCTGAAGTTCTGGTTCCACCTGTCCGAGAAGCAGCAGAAGAAGCGCCTGCGTGCGCTCGAGTCGGACCCTGAGACGAGCTGGCGCGTCACCCAGCGGGACTGGGATTTCTTCAAGCACTACAAGCGCTTCTACGAGATCAGCGAGGAGGCCCTGCGCCGCACGAGCACCGCGAACGCGCCTTGGATCGTGGTCGAAGGGGCGAACCCCGAATATCGCTCGGTAACGGTGGCAAGGACGCTGCTCGAGGCGATGAAGAAGCGCCTCAAGGCGCCGGCCGCGCGCCCGGCGAACATCGTGGCCGCGCCGATCGCGCGCGCGGTCGACAAGGTGAACGTCCTGGCGAACCTCGACCTTAAGCAGACGCTCGCCAAGCCGAAGTTCGACCGCCAGGTCGAAAAGCTGCAGCGGCGCCTGGCGCTGGCCACGCGCGACCCGAAATTCGCCGGGCGGAACGTGGTCTGCGTCTTCGAGGGCATGGATGCGGCGGGCAAGGGCGGGGCGATCCGCCGCGTCACCGCGGCGCTCGATGCGCGCCTCTACCACACCATCCCCGTCGCGGCGCCGACCGACGAGGAGCGCGCCCAGCCGTACCTGTGGCGCTTCTGGCGGCACGTGCCGCGCAAGGGCAGCTTTACGATCTACGACCGCAGCTGGTACGGGCGCGTGCTGGTCGAGCGCGTGGAGGGCTTCTGCACGGAGGCCGACTGGATGCGCGCCTACGGGGAGATCAACGACTTCGAGGAGCAGCTTGCGGCAAACGGAGCCATCGTGGCCAAGTTCTGGCTGCAGATCTCCAAGCAGGAGCAGCTGCGGCGCTTCAAGGAGCGCGAGAAGACCCGCTTCAAGCAGTTCAAGATCACCGACGAGGACTGGCGCAACCGCGGCAAGTGGGACGCCTACCAGGAGGCGGCCGCCGACATGATCGAGCGCACCAGCACGCAAGTCGCGCCCTGGACGCTCATCGGTGCCAACGACAAGTACCACGCTCGGGTCAAGGTGCTCGAGACCCTGGTGCGCGCCGTCGAGGCGCAGGGAGGCTGACATGAAGGACCCGAAGGACGCGGCCATACGCGCGATCAAGGACGAGCACCGGACGATTTCGGCCGTGCTGCACGGCCTGCGCTATCTCTCGCAGCAGGCGCTCGACGCGGGCGTGCACCCCGATTTCGCCGTGTTCCGCGCGATGATCTACTACATAGACGAGTTTCCCGAGCGCCTGCACCATCCCCACGAGGAGAAGGTCCTGTTCGCGCGGTTGCTCGAAAGGGCGCCTGGGGTCGCGTCGCTGGTGGGCGAGTTGCGCGAGGAGCACCTCCAGGGCGCAGGCCTGATCCGCGATCTCGAGCGCGAGGTCGCGTACTTCGAGGAAAACCGACCGGCCGGGGCCGCAAGCTTCAAGGCAGCGGTGGATGCGTATGCCGATTTCCACTGGAACCACATGCGCAAGGAAGAGGGGCAGCTCCTGCCGTTCGCGGAGGAGCACCTCCAGGCGGAGGACTGGGAGGCCGTGGGCGCCGCGTTCGGCACCCACAAGGACCCTGTCGCAGGCGTGCCGGAGAAGGAATTCGAGACGCTGTTCTCGCGTATCGCTTCGATCGCCCCGGACCCGATCGGCTTCGGCTCGCGCTGGAAGAAGAACCCCGCCTGAACGATCCCACCCGCCCGGCATAGGCACGCCCTTTGCGTGCCGCTCCCGCGCCGCCGACACCGGCGGTTCGGGTACAGTTCCCCGTCTCCAGCCCCCCCCCCGGAAATCCACCATGAGCACCAGCGCCGCGCGCAAGCCCGTTCCCGCAACCCTGATCCCGGGGGACGGCGTCGGCCCGGAGATCGTCGACGCGGTCCTGCAGATGCTTTCCGCCGCGGGCGCGCCTTTCCAATGGGAGATCCGCCAGGCCGGCATGGCCGGCATCGAGGCGAGCGGCGACCCGCTGCCCGCCGATACGCTGGAGAGCATCAAGCGTACGGGCCTCGCGCTGAAGGGGCCGCTGACAACGCCGGTGGGCGGCGGGTTCCGCTCGATCAACGTGCGGCTGCGCGAGGCGTTCCAGCTGTTCGCGAACCTGCGACCTTCGCGCACGATGGTGCCGGGCGGCCGGTTCGAAGACATCGACATCGTGCTGATCCGCGAGAACCTCGAAGGGTTCTACGTCGGCGTGGAGCACTACATCCCGATCGACGACGACCCGCATGCCGTAGCCATCGGCTCGGGCATGAACACGCGGGCGGGCAGCCGCCGGATCGCGAAGTTCGCATTCGACTATGCGGTGCGCAACGGCCGCAGGAAAGTCACCATCGTGCACAAGGCCAACATCCTCAAGGCGCTGACGGGCCTGTTCCTCGAGACTGCGAAGGCAGTGGGGGAGGACTATGCGGGCCGCATCCAGGTGGAGGAGCGCATCGTGGACGCCTGTGCGATGCAGCTCGTGCTGAACCCGTGGCAGTTCGACGTGATCGTGACGACGAACCTCTTCGGCGACATCCTGTCGGACGAGATCGCGGGCCTGATCGGGGGCCTCGGCATGGCGCCCGGCGCGAACATCGGCGAGAAGGCGGCGATCTTCGAGGCTGTGCACGGCTCGGCACCGGACATCGCCGGCAAGGGCGTGGCCAACCCGATCGCCGTGGCGCTCGCCGCCTGCCTGATGCTCGACCATTGCGGATCGAAAGACGTCGCGGACAAGTTGAGAAACGCCCTGGAGAATGCGCTGAAGGTGGACGGCATCCGCACGCGGGACCTAGGCGGCACCGCCTCGACCAGCCAGCTTGTCAGCGCTGTGCTGCTCAGGCTGAAGGACTAGCCCAACAGCGCAACCTGCTGCGCAAGGTACTGCATCCTTTCGGCGAGCGATTTCAACAGCAGCGCGCCGAACACGGGCTTCGCCTTCACCAGAGCGATGAAGTCGTTGCGCCCGATGCTGATCAGCGAGCAGTTCGACTCGGCCATTACAGTGGCGGCGCGCGGGGTGCGGTCCACCAGCGCCATCTCGCCGAACATCCCGCCCGGCCCGACCCGCTCCACCACCCGGTTGCCGATCGAGATGGCGACGTGCCCGTCCATCACGACGTACATCGACGCGCCGACCGCGCCGGCGGCGACGACCACCTTGCCCAGGCCGTAGGGGATGGGCGGCTGCCCGCCGAGTTCCTTCGCCAGTTCCGCCAGCAGCTTCTTGTCGATGATGTTGCTGCGTTCGACGGGCGGCGCGCTGGAGAACGCGGGCGAGGTCCCGAGCTTTGCGATGCTGTTGCGCATGCGCTGGCCCATGCTGCTCATCAGCATCAGCGCGAACTCCGGGGTCTTCTGCAGCGCCGCGTGGAACTGCTTCTCGTCGAGCGAAAGCACCTTGCATTCTGACTTGGCCATCGCCGTGGCGCTGCGCGGGACGCCGGCGATCACCGCGAGTTCGCCGAAGATCTCCCCGGCCTTCACCACGCCGAAGAACTTGTTCTTGATCATCAGCCCGATCTCGCCGTCGAGCAGCAGGTACATGCGCGCGCCCTTCGAGAACAGGCCGCCCGACTTCTCGTTCTCGGAGAAGATGGGCTTGCCCGCCGGCTTCACCTCGACCGTGCCGGTGGCGCGGAAGAACTCAAGCGCGAGCGCAGGGCTGTAGCCCGTGCTCTGCGCGGTGCCCTGCACGGCGCCTCGGGCGACCGCCTCGGCCGCGGCCGGCTTGGGCGCGGGGGCGGAGAAGTCGAGGTCGTCTGCCATGGAACGGGAATTCTATAGCGTCTGGTGGAGCGTGTGCTTCACGCGCTGCCGGACTGCGAGAACAAGGCGGGAAGGTTCGCGACGCTTGCAATCAGGTGCGTGTGCGCGGCCTGCTCGAGTTGCGCGCGCGTATGCGCGCCCGAAAGAACGCCTATGACGAGTCCCGCCCCCGCAGTGCCGCCCGCCTGCAGGTCGAGCACGGTGTCGCCTATGGCGGCGACGCGCCGAGGTTCCGCTACGCGAGCCAGTTCCATGGACTTTAAGATAAGGTCGGGCGCGGGGCGGCCGCGCGCGACGTCGTCGCCGCACACCACCACATCCACCACGCCGCCCGCCCATCCCACCGTATCCAGGATCAGCCCTGCGATCGTCCGGTCGAACCCGGTGTTCAGCGCGACACGGATGCCACGGGCCCGCAGCCAGGCGAAGGTCGCCGAGGCGCCCTCGACGGGCCTCACGCCGCCGGACCGGAAAAGGTCCGCGAGGTGCTCGCGGAACGCGTTGAAGATCGCGTCCGTGCGCGCATCGATGCCGGTGCCGCCCTGCGCGGCGACGAAATGGCGGATCGCGTCGCGCTTGGACGCGCCACGCACCGCGCTGAGGGCCGCAGCGTCGATTTCGATGCCATGCGCGCCGAGCACCGAGGTGAACGCTTCCGGGACCTGGCCCGAGTCCTCGATGGTCGTGCCGGCCATGTCGAACACGGCGAGGTCGATGCGGTTCATTTCGCAGCGCGCGGGTTGGGGGCATCGAATATACAGCGATAATCGCGGCATGAAGGAGGACTTCGATACCGGCGTGCTGGTGGTCGGCGCCGGCCCGGTGGGGCTTGCGCTTGCGATGGACCTTGCCACGCGAGGGGTGAACGTCACGGTGGCGGAACTGCGCCACCGCGGTGAGCCACCGAGCGTCAAGTGCAACCACGTTTCCGCGCGCACGATGGAGATTTTCCGGCGGCTGGGGGTGGCGAAGGAGCTGCGCGTGGCGGGGCTGCCCGAGGATTATCCCAACGATGTCGCGTACCGCACCTCGTTCACGGGCGAGGAACTCACGCGTATCCCGATCCCCTGCCGCAGGGACCGCTTCACCGATACTTCAGGCCCGGACGGCTGGTGGCCCACGCCGGAGCCGCCGCACCGGGTCAACCAGATCTTCCTCGAACCCGTCCTGTTCGCGCACGCGCAGGCCATGCCGAACGTACGCATGCTGAACCGGACTTCGGTCGATGGGTTCGAGCAGCACGACCATGGCGTGACCGCAACGTTGCGCGATCTCGATACGGGCGAAGCCCGGCAGGTGTCCGCGCGGTTCCTCATCGGGTGCGACGGCGGTCGCTCGGAAGTCCGCCGTGCGATCGGCGCGAAGCTCGCCGGCGACGCGGTCGTCCAGCGTGTGCAATCCACGTACATCCGCGCCCCCGGGCTCATCGGCAGGCTCAAGGTCCCGCCGGCCTGGGGTACGTTCTCGCTGAACCCGAGGCGCTCGGGCAACGTGTACGCCATCGACGGCCGCGAGACCTGGCTGGTGCACAACTACCTGCGTGAGGACGAGGCCGATTTCGATTCGGTGGACCGCGACTGGTCGATCCGCCAGATCCTCGGCGTGGGGCCCGAATTCGAGTACGAAGTGCTTACGCGGGAAGACTGGTTCGGCCGGCGCCTCGTCGCCGACCGGTTCCGCGACCGGCGCGTGTTCGTCTGCGGGGACGCGGCGCACATCTGGGTGCCGTACGCGGGCTACGGGATGAACGCCGGCATCGCCGACGCGATGGAACTCTCATGGACGCTCGCGGCCTACCTCAACGGCTGGGGCGGGGAGCGGATCCTCGAGGCCTACGAACTGGAAAGGCTGCCGATCACCGAGCAGGTGTCTCACTTTGCGATGAACCATGCGCATGCGATGGCCAAGCAGCGGGGCGCGGTGCCGCAGGACATCGAAATGCCGGGACCGGAGGGCGAGCGCCTCCGCGCCGCGGTCGGCAAGTCGGCGTACGACCTCAACGTGCAGCAGTACTGTTGCGCCGGGCTCAACTTCGGCTACTACTACACCGGCTCGCCGATCATCGAGTACGACGCGGGCACGCCGCCGCCCTATACGATGTCTACGTTCACAGCCTCCACCGTGCCCGGATGCCGTACGCCGCACCTGTGGCTGGCGGACGGGCGTTCGCTCTACGATGCGATGGGGCCGGAGTACACGCTGTTGCGCTTCGACAGGCGCGTGGACGTGGAGCCGCTGGTCGAAGCTGCGGGGCTGCGCCGGGTCCCCCTTCAGGTCCTCGACTTGGACATGCCCGGGATGCCGGAGCCCTATCGCGAGAAACTGGTGCTGTCGCGTCCCGACCAGCACGTGGCCTGGCGCGGTGACGCCCTTCCGGCGGACCCGCTCGCGCTGGTCGACCGGATTCGCGGCGCGCTGGCCTGAGGCCTGCCTACTTGATCGCCGCGAGCAGGTGCGGGAAGACTTTCGGCGTCGAGGCCACGATGTCACCGGATTCGTACCAGTCGTCCTCTCCGGTGAGTCCGCCGACGAGGCCGCCGGCCTCCTTCACGAGCAGGGCCCCGGCCGCCATATCCCACTTCGACAGGCCCATTTCCCAGAACCCGTCCAGGCGCCCGCAGGCCACGTACGCAAGGTCGAGTGCCGCGGCACCCGCGCGCCGCACGCCGGCGCACGACTTGATCATGGTGTGCATCTGCCGCATGTAGGGGTCGAGGCGGGAGAGTTCCTTGAACGGGAAGCCCGTGCCGATGAGGCCGTCGCGCAGGTGCGCGCACTTGGTCACGCGCACGCGGCGGTCGTTGAGGAAGGCGCCGCGCCCCTTGGACCCTGTGAAGAGTTCGTTCTTGACCGGGTCGTAGATCACCGCGTGCGCGACCTGCCCGCGGTAGCGGATCCCGATCGACACGCAATACTGGGGAAACCCGTGGATGAAGTTGGTGGTACCGTCCAGCGGGTCGATGACCCAGGTGTACTCGTTCTTGCCGCCGCCGAGGTCTTCGCCGGTCTCCTCGGCGAGGATCGCGTGCTCGGGATATGCCTGCTTGATGATGCCGATGACCGCCGCCTCGGCGGCCCTGTCGACTTCGGTGACGAAGTCGTTGGCGCGTTTGGTCTGCACCTCGAACCCGCCGGCCAGCGATGCGCGGTTGATGATCGCGCCGGCGCGCCGGGCCGCCTTGACGGCGGTGTTCAACATCGGATGCATGGTGCCTTCTTGGGGTCGGGTAAGGGGCGTATTTTAAACTGTAGGCAGGACAAGGCTGACCGATCGTGGACGAATCCCTCCTCAAGCGCATACGCATAGTTCTGGTACGCACCAGCCACCCGGGCAACATCGGGTCGGCCGCGCGCGCGATGAAGAACATGGGCATCACCTCGCTGGTGCTGGTGGCGCCGAAGCGCTTTCCCGATCCGGAGGCGGCGACGCTGGCGAGCGGCGCATACGACGTCCTGGTGAACGCACGGGTCGTGGAGACACTCGCCGATGCAGTTGGCGATTGCATTGCCGCCTACGCGCTTTCCGCCCGCATGCGGGAATGGGGCCCGGAGAACTTCGCTGTGCGCGAAGCCGCGCTCGCCGCCCTCGCCGATGCCGCGAGCGGACAGGTCGCGTTCGTTTTCGGCAACGAAGCCTCCGGTCTTACCAACGAGGAACTTCTCGTGTGCCAGAGGCACGTGCGGATCCCTACCGACCCTACCTGGAGTTCGCTCAACCTGTCCCAGGCGGTGCAGGTGGTCGCCTACGAGTTGCGAATGGCCGCCACGGAGGGCGAGATGCAGGCGCCGCGGCCGGAAACCATGGCGACCGTCGCCGACCTGGAAGGCCTGTACGGCCACCTCGACGAGGCCTCGATCGCCAGCGGGTTCCTTGATCCCGCCAACCCCGGCCGGCTGCGGGACCGCTGGCGGCGGCTGTTCTCGCGGGTCCGGCCCGAGCGCGAAGAAGTCAATATCCTCAGGGGGTTACTGAGGGCCCTGTCGAAGCCATGGAAACAAAAGGGCTAATAGTTGACTGTTTAAGTTGGGTTTCCTACCATTAGGTCCATGTTCGCCAGGGTCAGAGAAGACATCCGCGCGGTTTTCGACCGCGATCCCGCCGCGCGCAGCACGTGGGAAGTCCTGACGTGCTACCCCGGCATGCATGCGCTGTGGATCCATCGCGTGGCGCGCGGCCTCTGGAACGCACGCCTGCACTGGCTCGGACGATTCGTCTCTCACATGGCGCGCTGGCTGACCGGGATCGAGATCCACCCGGGCGCGACCATCGGCCGGCGGGTGTTCATCGACCACGGCATGGGCGTGGTGATCGGGCAGACCGCGGAGATCGGCGACGACTGCACCCTGTATCACGGCGTCACGCTGGGCGGCACCTCGTGGAACGCCGGCAAGCGCCACCCGACGCTCGGCAGGGGCGTGGTGATCGGTGCCGGCGCCAAGGTACTCGGCCCCATCTTCGTAGGAGACGGTGCCAAGATCGGGTCCAACGCCGTGGTCGTGAAGGAGGTTCCTGCCGGCGCGACGGTGGTGGGGGTGCCGGGCCGCGTCGTCGAGGGCGAGGGTGCGGGAGCCGTGCGGTTCTCCGCCTATGCGGTCGTGCAGGACCAGGACGATCCCTATGCGAAGGCGATCCGTACGCTGGTCGAGCATTCCCAGGATCTCGACCAGACGCTGCATGCGATGCGCGCCAAGCTTGAGCGCCTAGAGCGCGAACTGGCCGAGCGGGACGGGGCCGCGGACCGCATCAGGGCGGTGAAGTAGGGGGCTCGATTACTTGACTACGATGGTCGGGATTGGGTATACTTGACCAATCCAATCGGGTATCCGGCATCCCCGTGGACACGACAGGGGCACAACGATGAGACTGACGACAAAAGGCAGGTTTGCGGTGACCGCGATGGTCGACCTCGCGTTGCGCCAGACCGGCGGGCCGGTGACGCTTTCGGCGATCAGCGAGCGCCAGCACATTTCGCTGTCCTACCTCGAGCAGCTGTTCGGCAAGCTCCGCCGCCACAAGCTGGTGTCCAGCGTGCGCGGTCCCGGCGGCGGCTACAACCTCGCCCAGCCCATGCAGACCATGTCGGTCGCGGACATCATCCTCGCCGTGGACGAGCCGCTCGACGCGACGCAGTGCGGCGGCAAGGAAAACTGCATCGACGGCGAGAAGCGCTGCATGACGCACGACCTCTGGGCGACGCTGAACACGAAGATGTTCGATTACCTGAGCTCGGTCACGCTGCAGGACCTCGTCGACCACCAGCGCGGCAAGGACGTCAACGTGCTCAAGGACCTGCGCCCGGGCACCAAGCCGGCGCCGGAACTGGTCGCCTGACCTGCAACTCAAAGGGCCCGGCACAGACATGAAGTACCCGATCTACCTCGATTACTCGGCGACCACGCCGGTCGACCCGCGCGTCGCGGCGAAGATGATCCCCTACCTCACCGAGCATTTCGGCAACCCGGCCTCGCGTTCGCACGCCTACGGCTGGAAATCCGAGGAAGCCGTGGAGGAGGCTCGCGGCCACGTCGCCGCGCTGCTCGGCGCCGACCCGCGCGAGATCGTGTGGACCTCCGGCGCGACCGAAGGCAACAACCTCGCGATCAAGGGCGCGGCCCAGTTCTACAAGACCAAGGGCAGGCACCTCATCACGCAGAAGACCGAGCACAAGGCCACGCTCGACACCATGAGGGAACTCGAGCGCCAGGGCTTCGAATGCACCTACCTCGACGTGGAGGAGAACGGCCTCGTCGACCTCGATGAATTCAAGGCCGCGATCCGCCCGGACACCATCCTTGCCTCGATCATGATGGTGAACAACGAAATCGGCGTGATCCAGCCGATCGCCGAGATCGGCGAGATCTGCCGCGCCAGGGGCATCATCCTGCACTGCGACGCCGTCCAGGCCGCGGGCAAGGTCGAGATCGACCTGTCGAAGCTGAAGGTCGACCTGATGACCGTCACCGCGCACAAGATGTACGGCCCCAAGGGCATCGGCGCGCTGTACATCCGCAGGAAACCGCGCGTGAGGATCGAGGCGCAGATCCACGGCGGCGGCCACGAGCGCGGGTTCCGCTCCGGCACGCTCCCCACGCACCAGATCGTCGGCATGGGCGAAGCCGCGCGCATCGCCAAGGCCGAGATGGCGAGCGACAACGAGCGCATCCGCATGCTGCGCGACAAGCTCTGGAAGGGCCTTTCGGCGATGGAGGCCGTGGTCCTCAACGGCGACCTCGAGCGGCGCATCCCCGGCAACCTCAACGTGAGCTTCAACTACGTCGAGGGCGAGTCGCTGATCATGGCGATCAAGGACATCGCGGTGTCCTCCGGTTCGGCCTGCACCTCGGCGTCCCTCGAGCCGTCCTACGTGCTGCGCGCGCTGGGCCGGTCGGACGAACTCGCGCACTCTTCGATCCGGTTCACGCTGGGCAAGTTCACGACCGCGGAGGAAGTCGACTTCACGGTCGACCTGCTGCAGACCAAGGTGGCGAAGCTGCGGCAACTCTCGCCGCTATGGGAAATGTACAAGGACGGGGTCGACCTCAACACCGTCCAGTGGGCCGCGCACTAGGAGTCAGACATGGCATACAGCGACAAGGTCATCGACCACTACGAGAATCCCCGCAACGTCGGCTCGTTCGAGAAGGGCGACGATTCGGTCGGCACCGGCATGGTCGGCGCGCCGGCCTGCGGCGACGTGATGAAGCTGCAGATCAAGGTCGGCCGCGACGGCACGATCGAGGACGCGCGCTTCAAGACGTACGGCTGCGGCTCGGCGATCGCGTCGTCCTCCCTCATCACCGAATGGGTGAAAGGCAAGACGCTCGACGAGGCGATGGGCATCAAGAACACGCAGATCGCCGAGGAACTCGCGCTGCCGCCGGTGAAGATCCACTGCTCGATCCTCGCCGAGGACGCGATCAAGGCGGCCGTGGCGGATTACAGGCAGAAGCACGCGGACGAAGACCCGCAGGCGAAAGCCGCCTGAGAACGGGACGGGCTGAAGACATGGCAATCACACTCACCGAAAAAGCCGCCACGCACGTGAGCGGGTACCTTGCGAAGCGGGGCAAGGGCGTGGGCCTGCGCCTCGGCGTGCGCACCACGGGGTGCTCGGGCATGGCCTACAAGCTCGAGTTCGCGGACGCCGTGAACCCGGACGACGTGCTGTTCGACAGCCACGGCGTCAGGGTCCTCGTCGACCCCAAGAGCCTGCCCTACATCGACGGCACCGAGCTCGACTACACGAAGGAAGGCCTGAACGAGGGGTTCAAGTTCAGCAACCCCAACGTGAAGGACGAATGCGGCTGCGGCGAGAGCTTCAACGTCTAGTTTCGCGGCCCGGGTTAATATAACGGTTGCACGACCCTCGCGTAACCTGCCGACAGGCGGCATGCGTCTGCGGAGGTACGTGGGAGGTCAGTGCAACGACGGCAGACACCAGGGGCGCAAGCCCCTTTTTCGTTCCATGACGCCCAATATCGCGCAGGACCATTTTTCGCTCTTCGGCCTGCCCAGCGCCTACGTGCTGGACGCGGTCGCGCTCGAACGCTCCTATCGCGACATCCAGGCGCGCATCCACCCCGACAGGTTCGTGAACGCGGGCGAGGCGGAGAAGCGCGCCTCCATGCAGTGGACCACGCGCGTGAACGAGGCCTACCGGACGCTCAAGGACCCCGTGCTGCGCGCCCGCTACCTGCTGGAGCAGGCGGGGCTCGACGTGGGATTCGAGACCAATACCGCGATGTCGCCTGCGTTCCTGATGCGCCAGATGGAGTTGCGGGAGTCGCTTGAGGACGCGACCGACGAGGCGGCGCTGGACAAGCTCGCCGCGCAGCTGGCCCGCGACCGCCAGCGGCTGGAGGCGATCCTCGCGGCGAAGATCGATACCGAAAAGGACCTGCCGGCCGCGGTCGGCACGGTGAGGGAATTGCAGTTCCTGTCGCGCTTCGGCGAGGAAATCGGCGCGGCCTACGAGGCGATGGAAAGGTAATGGCGCTGCTGCAGATTTCAGAGCCCGGCGAATCCACCGCGCCGCACGAACACCGGCTCGCGGTAGGCATCGACCTAGGAACAACGAATTCGCTCGTCGCGACGGTGCGCAGCGGCAGCGCAGTGTGCCTGACGGACGGGCAGGGCCGCGCACTGCTGCCCTCCGTCGTGCGCTATTTCCCTGACGGCGTGACCGACGTGGGCTATGCCGCGCAGGACGAGCAGTCCGGCGACCCGAAGAACACCATCCTGTCGGCCAAGCGGTTCATGGGGCGCGGCCTCAAGGACGTGGCCAACATCGAGAACGCGCCTTACGACTTCGTCGACGCTCCCGGCATGGTGCAGCTGCGCACCGTGGCCGGCGTGAGGAGCCCGGTGGAGATCTCGGCCGAGGTGCTGAAGGTCCTGAAGGTGCGTGCCGAAGAGTCGCTGGGTGGAGAGCTCGTCGGTGCGGTGATCACGGTGCCGGCCTATTTCGACGACGCCCAGCGCCAGGCGACCAAGGACGCCGCGCGCCTCGCCGGGCTCAACGTGCTGCGCCTGCTGAACGAACCCACGGCCGCCGCGATCGCCTACGGGCTCGACAATGCCGCCGAAGGCGTCTACGCGGTGTTCGACCTCGGCGGCGGGACATTCGACATCTCGATCCTGAGGCTGTCCAAGGGTGTCTTCGAGGTCCTCGCGACCAACGGCGACGCGGCGCTCGGGGGCGACGACTTCGACCACCGCGTGTTCTGCTGGGTGCTCGAGCAGGCGAAGCTGCCTCCGCTGTCCGCGCACGACACGCGCCTGCTGCTCACCAAGTCCCGCGAGGCCAAGGAGTCGCTCACGCTGCACGGCAGCGCGAGCATCACGGCAAGGCTCGGGGGCGGCACCGTGGTCGAGGCAACGCTGACCACTGAAATCTTCGCCGGGATCACGCAGACGCTGGTCGCGAAAACCCTCGGCCCCACGCGCAAGGCGCTGCGTGACGCCGGCCTCACTGTCGACGACGTCAAGGGCGTGGTCATGGTCGGCGGTTCGACGCGCATGCCGCAGGTGCAGCGTGCCGTCGCGGGGTTCTTCAAGCGCGACCCGCTGAACAACCTCGACCCCGACAAGGTCGTAGCGCTCGGCGCGGCGATCCAGGCCAACGTGCTCGCCGGCAACAAGACGTCGGGCGAGGACTGGTTGCTGCTCGACGTGATCCCGCTCTCGCTCGGCGTGGAGACCATGGGCGGCCTGGTCGAACGCGTGATCCCGCGCAACTCCACGATTCCCGTCGCGCGCGGGCAGGAGTTCACGACCTTCAAGGACGGCCAGGCCGCGATGAGCTTCCATGTGGTGCAGGGCGAGCGCGAGCTGGTGTCCGACTGCCGCTCGCTTGCGCGGTTCGAGCTGCGCGGCATCCCGCCGATGGTGGCGGGCGCCGCGCGCATCCGCGTCACTTTCCAGGTCGACGCCGACGGCCTGCTGTCGGTCAGCGCCCGGGAGGGCACCACCGGGGTCGAAGCCTCGGTCGTCGTGAAGCCCTCGTACGGCCTGGCCGACGAGGACATCTCCCGCATGCTGAAGGATTCGTTCGACCACGCGCGGGACGACATGCACGCCCGCGCGCTGCAGGAGGCGCGCGTCGACGGCGAACTGCTGCTCGAAGCCGTGCGCGCGGCCCTGGCCGTCGACGCGGAACTGCTCTCGCCCGGGGAGCGCAACGACATCGATTGCCGCGTCGACGCGCTTGCGGCGGGCATTGCGGGCACCGACCACCGCGCGATCAAGGCCTCGGCCGACGCGCTGAACCGCGTGACCGAGGAGTTCGCCGCGCGCCGCATGGACCGCAGCGTGCGCACCGCGCTGACCGGACAGAAAATCGCCAACCTGAAGCTCTGAATGCCAACACTCTCCGTACTGCCGCACCAGGACCTCTGCCCTCAGGGCGCCGAATTCGACGTCAAGGAAGGCGAGACGATCTGCGACGCGTTGCTCGGCCACGGCATCGCCATCGAGCACGCCTGCGAGAAGTCCTGCGCCTGCACCACCTGCCACGTCGTCGTGCGCAAGGGCGGCGATTCGCTCGCCGAAGCGACCGAGGCGGAAGAGGACATGCTCGACAAGGCCTGGGGCCTGGAGGCACAGTCCCGCCTGTCCTGCCAGGCGCGCATGGCCGGGGAGGACCTGACCGTCGAGATCCCGAAGTACACGATCAACCACGCCCGGGAGCTGCACTCATGAAGTGGACCGATTCGCGCGACATCGCGATCGCGCTTTGCGAGGCGCACCCGGACGTCGACCCGCAATACGTCCGCTTCACCGACCTTCACGGCTGGGTGACGGCGCTGCCCGGGTTCGAGGACGATCCGCAGAAGTCCGGCGAGAAGATTCTCGAGGCCATCCAGATGATGTGGATTGAAGAAGCCGACTGATCCGCCGGTCCTGCGCGACATCGTGCTCGTCGGCGGCGGGCACAGCCATGTGGGCGTGCTCAAGCGCTTCGGAATGCGTCCCGTTCCGGGCGTACGCCTGACGCTCATCTGCCGCGACACCCACACGCCTTACTCCGGCATGCTGCCGGGCTACATCGCCGGGCACTACGCCTACGACGAGGTCCACATCGACCTGCGGCGCCTCGCCGGATTCGCAGGGGCGCGCTTCCATGCGGACGAAGTGATCGGCATCGACCGCGCGGCGAAAAAGGTCCTGTGCCGCAACCGGCCGCCCGTGCCTTACGACCAGCTCTCGATCAACATCGGCTCGACCCCGATGCTCGGCGACGTGCCGGGCGCGGCCGAGTACGCGGTGCCGGTCAAGCCGATCAACGCTTTCAACCGGCGCTGGCTCGCCCTGCTGGAGCGCGTGGTCAGTCACCCCGGGGCGACGAGCATCGCGGTCGTGGGCGCGGGGGCGGGCGGCGTGGAGTTGACGCTGGCCATGCAGTACCGCCTGCGGAACGAACTGCGCGCGGTTGGACGTGATCCCGGCGAGCTGACCTTCCACCTGCTCGATTCCGGGGACGGGGTGCTTCCCACCCACAACGCCCCGGTGCGCCGTGCCTTCGGCGAAGCGCTCGCCGCGCGCGGCGTGATCCTGCATGCCAACGCGAAGGTAGTGAAGGTGTCCGAGCGCCAACTGCACGCCGGCGGAGGGCTGGTACTGGAGGCGGACGAGATCGTCTGGGTGACGCGCGCGGCGGGGGCTCCCTGGCTGCGCGGGACGGGCCTTGCCCTGGATGAGGGCGGGTTCATCCAGGTCAGGGACACGCTGCAGACCGTCACCGACCCTGACGTGTATGCCGCAGGCGACATCGCCGCCATGGTCGACCAGCCGCGCGAGAAGGCCGGCGTGTTCGCGGTGCGGCAGGGGCCACCGCTGGCGGAGAACCTGCGCCGCGCGGTCGAGGGCAGTCCTCCGCTGCCGTACCGCGCACAGCGCAACTGGCTCGCGTTGATCAGCACCGGCGACAAGTACGCCGTCGGTTCGCGCGGCTTCCTGCATTTCCAGGGCGCATGGGTCTGGCGCTGGAAGGACTGGATCGACCGGCGTTTCATGCGCAGGCTCTCCGAATTCCCGCCGATGGCGCAGTCACCCGCGCAGGAAGCCTCGGCGGTCAAGCTCGAGGGCGAGGAGGCCGCGCAGGCGATCTCCGCGATCGCGATGCGCTGCGGCGGCTGTGGCGCGAAAGTCGGCGCGAGCGTGCTGTCGCGCGCGCTGGGGGCGCTGCGCCCGATCGAGCGGCCGGACGTCCTGATCGGGCTGCACTCGCCCGACGACGCCGCGGTGGTGAGGGTGCCGCCCGGCAAGGCGATGGTGCATACCGTCGATTTCTTCCGCGCCTTCATCGACGACCCGTACGTGTTCGGCAAGGTCGCGGCGAACCATGCCCTCGGCGACGTCTTCGCGATGGGCGCCGAGGCGCAGTCCGCCACGGCCATCGTCACGGTACCGCCGGGGCTGGAAGCCAAGGTCGAGGACGTGCTGTTCCAGATGATGTCCGGCGCGATCGAGGTGCTGAACGAGGCCGGCTGCGCGCTGGTCGGCGGGCACACGGGGGAAGGCTCCGAGCTGGCGCTCGGGTTCGCGGTCAATGGACTCATCGACGAAGGGCTCGGTTCGGTACTGCGCAAGGGCGGCATGCGGCCGGGCGACATACTGTTGCTGACCAAGCCCATAGGCACGGGCACGCTGTTCGCGGCGCACGCCCGGCTCGAGGCGCGCGGGCGCTGGATCGACGCGGCGCTCGCCTCGATGTGCCAGTCGAACCGCGCCGGCGCGCAGTGCCTGCTCGAGCACGGCGCCACGGCCTGCACCGACCTCACAGGATTCGGATTGCTCGGTCACCTCGTCGAGATGACGCGGCCCTCGGGCGTGGATGCGGAACTGGACCTCGCCGCGCTGCCGGTGCTCGACGGGGCGCAACAGTCGGTCGCGGCCGGCATCCTGAGTTCGCTGCAGCCTGCCAACGTGCGGTTGCGCCGGGCACTGCGCAACCAGGCGGAGATGGCGGCGCATCCGCGGTACCCGCTCGTCTTCGACCCGCAGACGGCGGGCGGGCTGCTCGCCAGCGTCCCGGCGGACCGGGCCGCAGGGTGCCTGGCCGCGCTGCGCGCGCTCGGCTACGCCCGCGCCGCGGCGATCGGCCGGATCCTGCCGCAGGGCGATGCGCTGGAGCCCATCGTCCTCAGGGGCTGACTTCGCTCGTCCACGGTTCAGTCGTCCACGGTCGGCGGCAGCGCGAGCCAGCCCACGATCCCCAGCGCCAGCAGCCCCAGCGCCACCCAGTAGAGCTTGCGCCACGGCCCGCCGCCCTGCGCAAGGTGGTCGAAATCCTCGACGAAGACAGTCTCGCACGCGCCGTTGTCGGTGTCCGTGCGCACGATGCTCGTGCCGCGCTTGAAGTCGAAGCCGTGGTTGTGCGAGTACTCGGAAAGGTAGCCGCGGAAGCGCACCTGGTCGCCGACGCGCACGTCCTTCAGGCGTTTCGCGACCGAAGGGTTGTCCGTCAGCAGGTGGTTGTTCGAGATCTGGTACTGGTCGAAGGACTTCCACGCGGCCTCCGATTTCGTCTCCCAGAAGCACTGGAACTGCCCGCTCGAGAACGACATGGCGCCGAGGTCGGCGCTGCTGACGTTGTCGCCCCAGACCACGCACAGGTCGACGACGTTGATGTTGTCGTTCCAGGCGCGGTGCAGGTAATCGGTCCAGCTATCCCCCGCATGCCGGCTGACCACGAGGCCGTGCAGGTCGTAGCTGAAGAGGGGCTTCACCGTGTAGGTCACCCCGCCCACCGTGGTCTGGAACGGAGCCTTGTGCGTCGGCTTCTGGACGGGCTCGTCGAGGATCTCTGCGCGCAGCTGTTCGCGCGGGGGCGTCGCGTCGCGCAGCCAGAGTGCCGCGACGAAGAGCACGGATCCGCAGACCAGCAGCGCGCGGACGAGGAGCTTCGCCACGCCCGGCTCAGGGCCCGAAGCTCGAGCGCACCTGGATGCCCCAGCGTCCGTCCTTCAGCGTGAGGACGTAGAGCGACTCGTACACGCCCAGCGTGCTGCCGTCGGCGCGGTAGCGCGTGTAGGTGAGGGCCATGTGCACCTTGGTGTCGTTGCGCTGGACGATCCTGCGCTCGTTCCAGGCGCTGTGGCTCCAGTTGTCTTCCTTCCTCAGCCGGTCGAAGAGGTCCATGGGATTGCTGCCGGGCTGTTCGTACACCTTGACCGTGCCGCCTGCGACGCGGATGTGCGGGAAGTGCATTGCGGCGTCCATCGCGGCGGCGTCGTAAGCGTTCAGCGCGTCCATGAAGCGGTCGAGCACGGCCAGGCACTGGCTTTCCACGCCTTCGGGCGCTTCGACGAGGCGGTCCGCGACGAACTCGAGGCGGTCCTGCCCGAAGAAGAGCTTGCCGTCGACGAAGAACGTCGGCGCGCCGAACACACCGCGCTCCACGGCCTCCTGCGTGACCGCCTTCAGGCGATCCTTTACCCCGGGCTCGCCCGCCAGCGCCATGAAGGCCGCCGGGTCGAACCCGGCCCCGGCGAGCACGGCGCCGGCGACGACCGGGTCGCCCATGTTGCGCTCCTTCTCCCACATGGCCTCGAACATGGCTTTCACGTAGCGTTCGAAGTCCTGCGGCCGGCGCATCTGGAGGCCGACGGCGCCGCGCATCAGCGTGAGCGTATTGATCGGGAAGTGGGGGTTGCGCGTGTACGGTGCGCCGTAGCGTGCAGCCCAGCGCGGCAGGTCCTCCATCATCCAGCGGCCCTTGGCGGGCACCTCCACGGGGCTGCGGTTGCCCGCGGCCTGGAACACGCCGCCGAGCAGCATCGGACGCCAGTCTATCGTCGCGCCGCGCGCCGCCGCGATCTTCGGCAGCTGGACCCAGGCGAGGTAGCTCGCGGGACTGCCGAAGTCGAACCAGAACTCCACGGTCTTACCCATCAGAAGGGCTCCATCCAGGGGCGCAGGTCCATTTCGTGCGTCCAGGCGCTCCTGTGCTGCGTGTGCAGCTGCCAGTAGGTGTCCGCGATCGCGTCCGGGTTCACGATGCCGTCGCGTTCCTTGAGCTTGTAGCGCTCGGGGAAGGTTTCGCGGATGAACGCGGTGTCGATCGCGCCGTCGATGACGAGGTGCGCGACGTGGATGCCCTTCGGCCCGAGCTCGCGCGCCATGCTCTGCGCCAGTGCGCGCAGCGCGTGCTTCGCCCCGGCGAAGGCCGCGAACCCGTCCCGGCCGCGCAGGCTGGCCGTCGCGCCGGTGAAGAAGATTGAACCTTTTTCGCGCGGCAGCATGACTTTCGCCACCTCGCGGCCCATCAGGAACCCGGCGAGCGCCGCCATCTCCCACACCTTGGTGTAGACGCGCGTCGTGGTCTCGGTGATGCCGAAGCGCACGTTGCCGCCGATGTTGAAGACCGCGACCTCGATCGGCGCGACCTCGCGCTCGATCGTCTCGACGAGCCTGACGACTTCGTCTTCGTTCCTCGCGTCCGAGGCGAACGGCACGGCCCTGCCGC
This sequence comes from Burkholderiales bacterium, assembly GCA_965279075.1. GTDB lineage: Bacteria > Pseudomonadota > Gammaproteobacteria > Burkholderiales > SG8-39 > SZAS-79. Next base: position 55,714 of record CBDIHI010000010.1, read on the forward strand.
CGGCCGCCTCGATCTGCGCCACCAGCGGCGCCAGCTTGTCGGCGCTGCGCCGCGTTATGCAGGCGATGTAGCCTTCGCGAGCGAAGCGCCTGGCGATCGCGCCACCGGTTGCGTCGCCCGCACCTACCACCAGCACGGCTTTCTTTTCGGTCATGGGGACTCCGGGTTCAGGCGGCGGCGAGTCGGGATTGTTCCAGCAGGTCCCGGGCGAGCGAGGCGAAGGACGCATCGGTGGGGGATTCGAGCCTGACGACGGCGGCCTCGGGCAGGCGCACGAAGTTGCGCAGCGCCGAGCGCAGGTAGGCCGGGTCGTAGTGGTCGTCGAGCAGGCTGCCGACGAGGTCGTGCCACTCGCCGCGCGCGGCAAGGCCCTTCCAGTCGTCGATGACTTTGGTCCCGTACAGGCCGTGCAGGCAGTCGAGCTGCGTGTTCAGCACCGACGGGTCGGCGAAGAAATGCCGGTACTCGTCCGAAAGCAGCGCGATCCGCGTCTCGCGGCCGGCCTCGAGCAGCACGCATTCCGAAGCACGCATCGCGTGCATCATCGCCTCGGGGACCTGCAGCTGGCCGATCTTCTTCGATTCGCCTTCCACGTAGACGGGGCGGGCGGGGTCGAACCTGCGCAGTTCGTCCCACAGCAGGCTTTCGAACATCTTCTGGGCGGGCTGCGGCCGGTCGGGCAGGGTGCCGAGGACCGAGCCGCGGTGCGCGGCGAGGTCCTCGAGGTCGAGCGCCTGCGCGCCGGCTTGCCTGAGGGCGCGCAGCAGGCGGCTCTTGCCGCTGCCGGTGGTGCCGTGGATCACGCGGTAGCGGTACTTCAGGGGCAGCGCGGAGAGCTCGTCGACGAGGAAGCGCCGGTAGGCCTTGTAGCCGCCCTCGACGCTCCAGGCATCCCAGCCGATCTCGCGCAGGATGTGCGCCATCGCGCCGGAGCGTTTGCCCCCGCGCCAGCAGTAGACGAGGGGCTTCCAGTCGCGCGGCATGGCGGCGAAGCGTTCCTCGATGTGGCGCGCGATGTTCTTCGCCACCAGCGCCGCACCGAGCTTCTTCGCGTCGAAAGGGGAGACCTGCTTGTAGAGCGTGCCCACCCGCGCGCGCTCCTCGTTGTCGAGCACCGGCGCGGAGATCGCGCCCGGCACGTGGTCTTCGGCATATTCTGCGGGGGAACGCACGTCGATGATCGCGTCGAACCGCCCGAGGATCTCGGCGGATATCGCGACGACGGGTTTGGCAGGGGGCTTCACAGGGGCATTTTACGCCGGGGCTGCGGTCTTCCCCCGCCTTGCGCAGGGCGCTTCATGACCTGCCACCAGCCTGCTAAGGCTGCTTCAGCATCGGCTTCAGCCCCTTCCAGACGTTTTCCAGCAGCCTGGGCTGGGCCTCCGCCGTAGGGTGCAGGTTGTCCGGCTGGAAGTTCTCGCGCTTCTCGGCCATGCCCTCGAAGAGGAAAGGCACCAGGCCGGTCTTGTACTCCTTCGCAAGGTCCGTGTAGGCGGCTTCGAAGGCGCGCGTGTAGTCGGCACCATAATTGGGCGGCATCTTCACGCCCACCAGCAGCACCTTCGACTTCGCCGCGCGTGCCTCGCTGATCATCGAGGCGAGGTTCTTCCTCATCTCGGCCACCGGCAGGCCGCGCAGGCCGTCGTTGGCGCCCAGCTCGATCACGGTGATCGACGGCTTGTGCTTTTCGAGGACCTTCCTGAAGCGCGACAGCCCGCCGCTGGTGGTCTCGCCGCTGATGCTCGCATTGGCGACGCTATAATCGGCCTTCTCGCGCTTGAGGCGCGCCTCGAGCAGCGCCACCCAGCCGCGCTCCTGGGCGATGCCGTAGGCCGCGGACAGGCTGTCCCCGTAAACCAGGATCGTCCCCGCGCCCGCCGCGGGTGCCCATGCCGTCACCAGGAATGCACACAGCACCATGAACAGTCGCGATGCGCGGGCCAGCATGGAAGCAGGGGCGGAAACGAAGGCGGTGTTCTCGGCGCGGGGCATAGGCAAGACCGTAAAGAGCGGCATCAGCGACCTCGTCATTCTGCAGGATATCGACCTCGAGGTCATGGCCGGCGAAGCGGTCGCGATCGTCGGCGCCTCGGGCTCCGGCAAATCCACGCTGCTGGCCATCCTCGCCGGGTTGGACACGCCCACGGTCGGTTCGGTTCGCCTCGATGGCGAAGACCTGTTTGCGCTCGACGAGGACGCGCGTGCGCAGTTGCGTGGCCGCGCGGTGGGCTTCGTGTTCCAGTCCTTCCAGCTGCTGCCGGCGCTCAGCGCATTGGAGAACGTAATGCTGCCGCTGGAGCTCGCCGGGCGGCCCGATGCGCAGTCCGCGGCGAAGGCCATGCTCGAAAAGGTGGGGCTCGGCGAACGCCTCGGCCATTACCCCAAGCACCTGTCGGGCGGCGAGCAGCAGCGCGTCGCGCTGGCCCGCGCCTTCGTCGTGCAGCCCAAGGTGCTGATGGCCGACGAGCCCACCGGCAGCCTCGACGCGGCGGCCGGCGAGTCGGTGATCCGGCTGATGTTCGAGCTGAACGCGCAGGCCGGCACGACGCTCGTGATGGTCACGCACGACGAGCAGCTCGCGCAGCGCTGCGGGCGCATCGTAAGGCTGGCCGGCGGGAAGATCGTTTCGTGAGCCGCGCATGAGCCCGTTGCGGCTTGCGCTTCGCATGCTCGCGCGCGACTGGCGCGCAGGCGAATTGCGCGTACTGGCGCTCGCGCTGCTCATCGCGGTGGCGAGCGTCACCAGCGTCTCGTTCTTCGCCGACCGCGTGCGCCAGGGCTTGAGCCGGGAGGCCCACCAGCTGCTCGGCGGCGACCTGCTGCTGCAGGGTGACCAGCCCTGGAAGGCGGAGTTGGTGGCCGAGATGAGGCGCCGCGGCCTGTCCGTCGCGCAGAGCACCAACTTCATCAGCATGGCGCAGGCCGTGCCGAAGGAGGGCGTGCAAGGCGATGCCCCGAAGAGCCTGCTGACCGGCGCGAAAGCGGTGACCGACACCTACCCGCTGCGCGGCAAGCTGCGGATCGCCCCGCGCCTGAACGCCCCCGATGCGGTGGCCGAGGGCGGCCCGAAGCCCGGCACCGTGTGGCTCGACGAGCGCCTGACCTCCGCGCTGTCGGCGTCCGTCGGCGACAAGGTGAAGCTCGGCAACGCCGAATTCACCGTGGCGGCCGTGCTGACGCTCGAGCCCGACCGCGGCGCGAACTTCTTCAACATCGCCCCGCGCCTGATGATGAACGCGGCCGACGTCGCGGCGACGGGCCTGATCCAGGTGGGCAGCCGGGTGACCTACCAGCTGCTCGCCGCGGGCGAGCGCAAGGCCGTGGACGGCTTCGAAGCCTGGGCGAGGGACCACCTCGAGCGCGGCCAGAGCATCGAGAACATCGAGAACGCGCGCCCCGAGATCCGCGCATCGCTCGACCGCGCGCAGAGCTTCCTCGGGCTGACCGCGCTGCTCGCCGCGATCCTCGCCGGCGTGGCGATCGCGCTGGCGACGCGCCGTTTCGTCGAACGCCACCTCGACGGGTGCGCGGTGATGAGGTGTCTCGGCGCCACGCAGGCCCGGCTGATGGCGTTGTACGGCATCGAGTTCCTCGTGTTGGGGCTGGTGGCCTGCGCGGCCGGCTGCCTCGCCGGGTTCGCCGCGCAGGGCCTGATCGCGTACTGGCTCTCGAGCGTCATCCAGGCCGCCCTGCCGCAGCCCACGCTGGTGCCCGCGCTGCAGGGGGCGCTCGTCGGCCTCACGCTGCTGCTCGGTTTCGCGCTGCCGCCGCTCCTGCAACTGCGCAACGTCCCCGCCGTGCGCGTGATCCGGCGCGAGTCCGGCGCGCCGCAGGGCACCGCGGTGCTCGCCTACGCCGTGGGCTTCGCGACGCTCGTCGCGCTGCTGCTGTGGCAGTCGGGCGACCTGAAGCTCGGCGTCACGGTGGTCGGCGGTTTCAGCGCGGCGGTGCTGCTGTTCATCGGTACTGCGTGGGTGGCGTTGCGCGCGGCGAGCGCGCCCGCGTCGATGCGCCTCTTCGGCGCGCGCAGCCCGGCCGTGAGGTACGGCCTGGCCAACCTGCGCCGCCACTCGCGCTCCAACGCGATCCAGGTGGCCAGCCTCGCGCTCGGACTCACCGCGATCCTGCTGCTCACGATCACGCGCTCGGACCTGATCGGCGCCTGGCGGCAGGCGGCGCCGCCGGACGCGCCCAACCGCTTCCTGATCGGCATCCAGCCCGAGCAGCTCGAGCCGGTGCAGGCGTTCTTCCGCTCGGCGAACATGCCGCTGCCCGACGTCTACCCGATGATCCGCGGGCGGCTGACCGCGGTGAACGACCGCCCCGTGGGCGAGAAGGACTACCCCGACGAGCGCGCCAAGCGCCTCGTCGAGCGCGAGTTCAACCTGTCGTGGATGGACACGCTGCCTTCCCACAACCAGGTGTCGGCCGGGCGCTGGTTCGACCCGAGGAACCGCGCCGAAGGCGAGGCTTCGGTCGAGGAGGGCATCGCCAAGACGCTCGACCTGAAGATGGGCGACGTCCTGACCTACAACGTGGCCGGCGAGGTGTTCACGGCGCGCATCACGTCGCTGAGGAAGCTCAAGTGGGATTCGATGAAGGTCAACTTCTTCGTCGTCACGCCGCGCTGGGTGCTCGAGAAGGCGCCGACCAGCTACATCACGGCCTTTCGCCTCGAGCCCGGGGCCGAGCCCGTGCTCGACCGCATGGTGGCGGCCTTCCCCAACCTCACGGTGGTCGACATCAGCGCGGCGCTGAAACAGGCGCAGGGCATCATCGACCAGGTCGTCCTGGCGGTGCAGTTCGTGTTCCTGTTCGCGCTCGGCGCGGGCCTGCTGGTGCTGTACTCGGCGTTGGTGGCCACCGAGGACGAGCGGCGGCGAGAGTCCGCGATCATGCGCGCGTTCGGCGCCTCGGCCGCGCAGGTGTCGGGCAGCCAGCGCGCCGAATTCCTCGTGATGGGCGCGGTGGCGGGGCTGCTGGCCACCGTGGCGGCCACGGCGATCAGCACGCTGCTCGCGCAGCGCGTGTTCCAGCTCGAATTGCCTCTCAATTACGCGCTTTGGGTGTACGGGCCCCTGGCCGGCGTCGTGCTACTTTCGCTCAATGCTTGGCTGTCGGCGCGGAAGGTCCTCACCGCTTCGCCCGCGATGACACTGAGGGAAGGCTAGGGCATGTACTTGCGCCACAGGGAAAGGCACCGCACTGGCAGCATCGGCTGGTTGCGCGCCGCCGTGCTCGGCGCCAACGACGGCATCGTATCCACGGCCAGCCTCGTGCTGGGCGTCGCCGCGGCGCACGCCGCCCGCAATGACGTCATCGTCGCGGGCGTCGCGGGGCTGGTCGCCGGCGCGATGTCCATGGCGGCGGGGGAATACGTGTCGGTGCGCTCGCAGGCCGATTCCGAGGCGGCAGCGCTGGCGCTCGAGAAGCGCGAGCTCGAGACCGACGGCGAGGGTGAGCATCGCGAACTCACCGCGATCTATGAGCAGCGCGGGCTCGCCCCGGTGCTGGCGAGGCAGGTGGCCGAGCAGCTGATGAAGCACGACGCGCTCGGCGCGCATGCCCGTGACGAACTGGGCCTGTCCGACATCCTCGGCGCGCGGCCGGTGCAGGCGGCGCTCACCTCGGCGGCCAGCTTCGCGGTCGGCGCCGCGATGCCGCTGCTGTGCGTGCTGGCCGTGCCGGAACGGTTTCTGATTGCGGGCGTTTCGGCCACCTCGCTCGTATTCCTCGCGGTCCTCGGCGGCGTGGCCGCCGGCGTCGGCGGGGCGCCGGTGGCGCAGGGCGCGCTGCGCGTGACTTTCTGGGGCGCGGTGGCGATGGCGGTCACGGCGGGCGTGGGCGCCCTTTTCGGGGCAACGGTGTGAGCGCGAATCCCGGCCCCACGCCCTACGCGATGCTCGGTGGCGACGCGAAGCTGCGCGCACTGGTCGAAAAGTTCTACTCCCTGATGGACATCGAGCCCGAGTTTTACGGCATCCGCAAGCTCCACCCCGAAACGCTCGAAGGCTCGATCGACAAGCTGTACATGTTCCTGTCCGGCTGGATGGGCGGCCCGCAGCTGTACGTCGAGAAGTTCGGCCACCCGATGCTGCGCGCGCGGCACCTGCCGTACGCCATCGGCGAGGCCGAACGCGACCAGTGGATGGCCTGCATGGGCCAGGCCATGGAGGCCTGCGAAGTGCCGGAGTTGCTGCGCCTGCAACTGATGGGCGCGTTCGCCGGCACGGCCGACTGGATGCGCAACAAGCCCGCCTGAATTCGCAGGATTTTTTTAAAAAGTCACCGGCAGGGGTCGCGCTCCTGTCAGTTTAGATATCGGAACTATTATAGATATCGGGTGCGGTCCGGCTGCATCCCCAAACGCTACAATAGCGCATGCCCGCCACCGTCCTCGTCGCAGTCCTCGTCCTCGCGCTGTTCGTCGCGCTGGCCGCCAGCATCCTCGGCATCTTCGCCCTGCGCAGCACAAAAAGCCGTGACGACACCGGCCCGGCGCTGCGCGAGGAGTTCGACCGCAGCCGCGCGGAAGCGCAGGCGACCGCCAAGGACCTGCGGGGGGAACTCTCCGAGAGCGTCGCACGCATGAGCCAGCAGGTGTCGGGGCAGGTGACGCAGATCGCCACGGTGCAGAACAACCAGATCGACGCCTTTTCGCGGCAGCTCGTGGAGCTGACCACCGCCAACGAGCGCCGCCTGCAGGAGCTGCGCGAGACGGTGGACAAGAAGCTCGGCGAGGCCAAGGAAGACGCGCGCCTCGGCCGCGAGGAGAGCGCCGGGACGCTGAAGCGTTTCTCCGAATCCCTCAACCAGCAGCTCGCCACGGTGCAGGAGTCGAACGACAAGCGCCTCGCCGAGATGCGCCAGATGGTCGAGGCGCGGCTGGAGGCGATCCAGAAGGACAACGGCGAGAAGCTCGAGAAGATGCGCCAGACGGTGGACGAGAAGCTCCACGCCACGCTCGAGCAGCGCCTTGGCGAGTCGTTCAAGCTGGTGTCGGACCGCCTGGAGGCGGTGCAGCGGGGCCTGGGCGAGATGCAGTCGCTGGCCGCCGATGTCGGCGGCCTCAAGCGCGTGCTCAGCAACGTCAAGGATCGCGGCGGCTGGGGCGAGGTGCAGCTCGAAGCCCTGCTCGAGCAGATCCTCACCAAGGAGCAGTACGCGAAGAACGTCATCACGCGTCCCGGTTCCAAGGAGGTGGTCGAGTTCGCGATCCGCCTGCCGGGACCCCATGAAGGTACGCAGGTCTGGCTGCCGATCGACTCCAAATTCCCGCTCGAGGACTACCAGCGCCTGCGATCCGCGCAGGAGCTGGCAGACGCGGCCGCGGTGGAAGAGTCCGCCAAGGCCATCGAAGCCCAGATCAAGAAGGAAGCTAAGACGATCCGCGACAAGTACGTGGAGCCGCCGCATACGACTGACTTCGCGCTTTTGTTCCTGCCGACGGAGGGCCTCTACGCCGAGGTGCTGCGCCGGCCCGGCCTCGCAGACACGCTGCAGCGCGAGTACCGCGTCACGGTCGTCGGGCCGACCACGCTGACCGCGCTGCTGAACAGCCTGCAGATGGGCTTTCGCACGCTGGCGATCGAGAAGCGCTCGTCCGAGGTCTGGCAGGTGCTCGGCGCGGTCAAGGTCGAGTTCGGCCGCTTCGGCGACGTGCTTGCCGGCATGAAGAAGCAGATCCAGACGGTCGCCAACTCCATCGACTCGGCCGAGACGCGTACCCGGCAGATGGCTCGCAAGCTCAAGTCCGTCGAGGCCCTGCCCGAAGCACGCTCGCAGGAGATCCTCGGCCCCGCGACAGAATCCCCCGAAGATCCCGAGGACCCCTGACATGGACACCGCCTTCTGGTCGGCCACCAAACTCATCCGCGCGCTGAAGGCGAAGAAGCTCGGCGCCCTCGAACTGCTCGACCTCTACGCCGCACGCATTGCGAAGTACGACGGCGCGCTGAACGCGCTGCCGGTGCTCGACATGGAGGTCGCCCGCAAGCGCGCCAAAGCCATGGACCGCAAAGGTGCGAAAGCCGGGCCGCTCGCCGGCCTGCCGATGACGGTCAAGGAATCCTTCGACCTCAAGGGCCATCCCACGACCTGGGGGCTGGCCGAGTTCTGCAACACGCCCGCCACATCGAACGGCCTCGCCGTGCAACGCTTCCTCGACGCCGGCGGCAACGTGTTCGGTAAGTCCAACGTCCCCACGCTGCTGGCCGACTGGGAGACGGTGAACCCCGTCTATGGGAAGACGGTGAACCCGTGGAACACCGAGCGCACGCCCGGCGGCTCTTCGGGCGGCGCCGCGGCGGCCCTTGCGGCGGGACTGACGGCACTCGAGGCGGGCAGCGACATCGGCGGGTCGATCCGCAACCCGGCGCATTTCTGCGGCGTCTACGGCCACAAGTCGACCTACGGGGTGTGCTCGATGGAGGGCCACGCGCTGCCCGGTGCGGCGCACCCGGCGGACATCTCGGTGATCGGGCCGCTGGCGCGCGGCGCCGCGGACCTCGAGCTCGCATTCAACATCATGGCCGGGCCCGATGCCGTGGACGGCGCAGGCTGGAAGCTGTCGCTGCCCAAACCTGTACGCAAGACGCTGCGCGGCTGGCGCGTCGCGGTGCTCGACTCCCACCCGACCGCGGAGACCGACGACACGGTGCGCCAGTCGATCCGGCGCCTGGCGGACTTCCTCGCGAAGCAGGGCGCGAAGGTCTCCGACCGCGCGCTGCCAGCGTTCGACCTCGGCGAAGCGCATCGCGTGTTCATCCAGCTGCTGCGCGGTGCGACTTCGGGCCGACAGTCGCCCGAAGCCTTCGTGAAAATGCAGGCCGCCCTGTCCAAGCTCGACCCGAAGGACCAGGGCTACTACGCGCAGATGGTCCGCGCCAACGTGCAGCCGCACAAGGATTGGCTCACGGCCTCGAACCGCCGCCACCAGATGCGCCTCGCGTGGGCCGCGTTCTTTCGCGACTGGGACGTGCTGCTGTGCCCGAACGCGGCCACCGCCGCCTTCCCGCACTCGATGCCCGGCGAGCGCTGGGAGAGGTTCGTCAACGTGAATGGCAAACCGCAGGCCGTGACGACGCAGATGTGGTGGGCCGGCATCTCCGGCATGTGCTACCTGCCGGGGACGTCCGTGCCGATCGGGCTATCGCCGGAAGGCCTGCCGCTGTCGGTGCAGGTCGTGGGGCCGCAGTATGGCGACCTCGTCACGATCGGCTTCGCGAAACTCGTCGAGCGCGAGTACTACGCTTTCACGCCGCCTCCCGCCCGCGCGTGATTGCCGCGTCATGTGAATAGCCCTGTGCAGGGTAGTGGCGAAAAGCGGCGAGGTTTTTCGGCGGTGTGCACTTTTGACGTGATGCTGCATCGCGCAGGATGCTAGATTGGGAAAGCCCATGCTCGATACCCTGCGCATCCTCCACCTCGAGGACTCCGATTCCGACGCCGAGCTGACGCGGTTCGAGCTGCGGCGCGCGGGCATTGCCTGCGAGCTGCGGCGCGTAGCGGGGGCCAGGGAGTTCAGGGCCGCCCTCGACGATTTTTCCCCGGACCTGGTCCTCGCCGACTACCGGATCCCCGGCTACGGCGGCATGGAGGCCCTGGCCGATACGGCCTCGCGCCGCCCCGGCATCCCTTTCATCATCGTCTCCGGCACGCTCGGCGAGGAGCGGGCCATCGAGGCGATGCGCGCCGGCGCGACCGACTACGTGCTCAAGGATGCGCTGCGAAAACTCGGCCCGGCGATCAGTCGCGCGCTTGCCGACGCAGAGGAACGCGCGGCCCGCCAGCTCGCGCAGGAGCAACTGCGCGAGACCGAGCAGCGCTTCCGGCTGTTCGCCGACAACCTGCCGGGTGTGATGTTCATCAAGGGGCCCGACGGCCGTTACGTATTCCTGAACGCCGGCGCCGAAGAGCTGTTCGCCCGCCTCATCCCCGGATACCGTCGGGGCGGGCCGCCCGAGGCGGTCCGCCTGCCCGAGGGGCTGACCGAGAAGATGCTTGCGCTCGACCGGCAGATGCTCGACACCGGCCAGCCCACCGAATCGCTCGACAGCTTCGAGGCAGGCGGTCGCAGGCGCTACATGCGGACCACCAAGTTCCCGATTCCCGGGCGCGGCGGGGAGGGCATGCTGGTCGGTGGGATCTCGCTCGACGTGACCGCGAAGAAGGAGGCCGAGGACGCGCTGCGCCTGCAGCAGCGCGCGGTCGAGGCGAGCTACAACGCGATCCTGATCGTCGATGCCCACGAGCCGGACTTGCCGATCGTCTACGTGAACGCGGCGTTCGAGCGGATCACCGGCTACGCCTTTGCCGAGGCGCTCGGCCGCAACTGCCGCTTCCTGCAGGGCACTGACCGTGACCAGCCCGAGCTGGGGAAGATCCGCGCCGGCCTCGCCGAGGGGCGCGACGTGCATGCGACGCTGCGCAACTACCGCAAGGACGGCGAACTGTTCTGGGTCGACCTGTACGTCAGCCCGGTGCGCGACCCGGCGACCGGGGAGGTGACGCACTTCGTCGGCATCCAGCACGACGTCACCGAATCGCGCCGCCAGGAGGAGGCCCTGCGGCACAACGCCAACCATGACCTGCTCACCGGCCTCGCCAACCGCCGGCTGCTCGGCGACCGCCTGGAGCGTTCAGTGGTCTGGGCGCGGCGCTACGATGGGCGCGTGACGGTGGCCTTCCTCGACCTCGACCGCTTCAAGCGCATCAACGACAGCCTCGGCCACGGCGCCGGCGACCACGTGCTGCAGGTGGTGGCGGCGCGCATCAAGTCGTGCCTGCGCGAGGAGGACACAGTGGCGCGCATGGGTGGGGACGAGTTCGTCGTGGTGCTGAGCGGGGAGGCCCGGGAGCAGGACCACGGCATCCGGATCATGCGGCGCATCGTCGACGCGGTGGCCGTGCCGATCGCGCTGGGGGGCAGCGAGGTCAGCGTGACCTGCAGTGCCGGGCTCGCCCAGTACCCGGACGACGGCGCCGACAGCGAGACGCTGCTGCGCGCCGCCGATGCGGCCCTGTTCCGCGCCAAGGACCTGGGCCGCAACAACCTGCAGTTCTATGCCGCGGGCATGAACGCCGCCGCCGTCGAGCACCTGAAGCTCGAGTCGCAGCTGCGCACGGCGGTCGAGCGCAACGAGCTGGTGCTCTACTACCAGCCGCAGGTGGAACTGGCCGGCGGGCGCATCATCGGCGCCGAGGCGCTGCTGCGCTGGATCCACCCCGAACTCGGCATGGTGTCGCCGGCGGAATTCATCCCGCTGGCGGAGGAGAGCGGGTTGATCGTGCAGATCGGCGAGTGGGTGCTGCAGACGGCCTGCGCGGCCAATCGTGCCCTGCAGGACGCGGGCCTGCCGGCGGTCCGCATCGCGGTGAACATCTCCGCGCGCCAATTCCATGGCGGCGACCTGCCCGGGACCGTGAGCCGTGTGCTCGCTTCCACCGGCCTCGAGGCGCGTTTCCTCGAACTGGAGCTTACCGAAAGCGTGGTGATGCGCGGCGTGGCCGACGCGATCCCGATGATGGACGCGCTGCACGCCACGGGCGTGGAACTGTCGATCGACGACTTCGGCACCGGCTACTCGAGCCTGTCCTACCTCAAGCGCTTCCCCGTGGACCGCCTCAAGATCGACCAATCCTTCGTGCGCGACATCACGACCGACCGGGACGATGCGCTGATCACGCAGGCGGTGATCGCGCTGGGGCACGGCCTGGACCTCAAGGTGATCGCCGAGGGCGTGGAGACCGCGGAGCACCGCGAATTCCTGCTGTCGCGCGGCTGCGACGAGGCGCAGGGCTACTACTTCGCGCGGCCGATGCCGATCGCGGACCTCACGAAGCTGCTCGCGGCCGGGCCGGCGATCCTGCGCTGAGGGCCCGGGCAGGTTCGTTCAGGCCAGGCCTTCCATGAGTTGTACGTCCACGAGGTCCCCGGCAGCGACGTTCCCCCGGTCGTGTTCGAGCACGATGAAGCAGTTGGCCTCGGACATGGACCGCAGTACGCCCGAACCCTGCTGGCCGGTGAGGCGCACCCTGTAGATGCCATCCTCAACGTACAGGATGGCGCGCTGGTACTCCGTGCGCCCGGCCACTTTGCGGATCACCGATGCGCTCGGCACGCGCAGGAGCGGGATCGCGGTGTCGTCCGCGCGTCCCGCCATGTAGAGCAGCGCGCCGCGCACGAACTGGTAGAAGGTCACCATCACGGCCACCGGGTTGCCCGGCAGGCCGAAGAGCACCGCGGAACGGTCCCCCGAGCCGATGCGGCCGAACGCCATCGGGCGGCCCGGGCGCATCGCGATCTTCCAGAAGAGCACTTCGCCGAGTTTGGCCATCATGCCCTTGATGAAATCGGCCTCGCCCACCGACACGCCGCCCGAAGTGATGATGACGTCGGCGTTCGCGGCCGCCGTCTCCAGGGCCTCTTCGAGCTTCGCCGGGTCGTCGCGCACCACGCCCATGTCGAGGATCTCGACGCCCAGGCGCGCGAGCATCCCGTACAGCGTGTAGCGGTTGGAATCGTAGACGTGGCCCTCGGGCAGCGGCGCGCCGACCGAGGCGAGCTCGTCGCCGGTGGAAAAGAACGCCACGCGCAGCCGCCGCTTCACCATGACTTCGGCGATGCCCAGCGACGCGATCAGGCCGAGTTCGGCCGGCCGCACCGGGTGCCCTGCGCGCAGGACCGGCACGCCGGTCCTCAGGTCCTCGCCCGCGTAACGCACGTTCTGGCCTTGCTTCTGGCCGGGCGGCACCGTCACCTTGCCTCCCGCCGCCTTGACGACTTCCTGGATCACCACCGTGTCGGCGCCCGGCGGCATCACGGCGCCGGTCATCACGCGCACGCACTCGCCCGCGCCGAGGCTGCCGGTGAACTTGCGGCCGGCCAGCGCGGTCCCGGCTTCGGCCAGGACGGTATCCGCATCGGCCCTGAGGTCCGCGGCGCGCAGCGCGTAGCCGTCCATCGCCGAGTTGTCGTGCGAAGGCACGTCGATCTGCGGGACGATGTCCTCGGCGAGGATGCGGCCGAGCGCCGAGCGCGTCGCAACACGCTCCACGCCGGTGATCGGCGCCAGGCATTGGCGGATCGCCTCGACGGCCTTGTCGATGCGCAGCGCGTTGGGGTCGTAGCCGTCCATGCAGCTGACGATCTGGGAAATCGGGGTCAGAGTCATAGTTCGTGCGCTCGCAACTCGTCGCGTGTGTTGATGTTGCTGAAAGCTTCGGCCTCGTCGTCGAAGGGCACTTCGACGACCTTGAGCGTGGCGTACCAATGGTCGATTTTGCGCCCGCCGCCTTGAAGGTAGGCAGTGAGGTGGTCCGCGATGTCCCGGCGCACCAGCGCGAACACCGGGTGCGCCTGCGTGCCCGTCTTCGCCACGGCGAGGTCCTTGTCCCCGAGAGCGGCCGACAGCCTCGCCACGAGGTCTCCCGGCAGGAAAGGCGAGTCGCACGGCGCCGTCACGACGAGGTCGCCCGTCGCAGCCTGCAGGCCGGCCTGCAGGCCCGCGAGCGGCCCGGCGAAGCCGCCGGTCACGTCCGGTGCCACCGGGTGGCCGAACTTTGCATAGGCCTCGAGGTTCTGGTTGGCGTTGATGACGAGGTCGTCCACCTGCGGCGCGAGGCGGGCGATCACGTGTTCGATCATCGGTTTTCCCGCAAGCGGCTGCAGGCCCTTGTCGACGCCGCCCATGCGCCGGCCCTGTCCGCCCGCGAGGATGATGCCCGTGATGCTCATGCGGCGACGCCAGCGCTTGCGCGGTACTGCGAGGGCGGCAGGCCGAACTCGCGCTTGAACATCGCCGAGAACGCGCTCGGGCTGTCGTAGCCCAGGTCGAGCGCCACCGCGAGGATGGGCCGGCCTTCGGCGATCCATGCCAGCGCGCGCAGCAGGCGCGCCCGTCGGCGCCATTCGGAGAAGCTCATGCCGGTCTCGCGGCGAAAGCGCCGCGCGAGCGTGCGCGTGGTGGTGCCGTGGCGGCTGCCGAGTTCCCCGATCGTGACGCGATCGTTGGGCGCGTCGACGAGCGCACGGCAGATGGTGGAGAGGACCTTCGAGGCGGGCATCGGCAGGTTATACGGCAAGCTAACCAGGGATGCCAGTTCGTCGAGGATCAGCTGCATCACGCGGCCCGCGGTGCCTTGCTCGTCGTATTCCACAGGGAGTTCGGTCGCGCGCACGATGAGCTCGCGCAGTAGCGGCGTGATCGCGAACGCCACGCACTGCTGCGGCATCTTGCCGGCCGCCTCGGGCGCGACATAAAGGGTCCTGAACTTGACCTGGCTCGAGGTGAGGATGCGGTGCTCGATGCCGGGCGGCAGCCACACGGCCCGCTGCGGCGGGACGACCCAGGTCTCGTGGGCGTCGCCCCGGGTGTCGACGCTCATGACCCCCTGCGCGCCGTAGACCAGCTGGTAGCGCGGGTGCTTGTGCCAGGTGATCTCGTAGTCGGAGGGGAGGTCGCGCGCCATGGCCGCGACGGGGCGCGGGACGCGCTGGTAGTCGTCGCCTTTGGTGCTGCGGGGTGCCGTGCTCATATTCCTGTCTGTCTCATGCGCAACAGAAATTGTCCGATAGTCGCGTGACGGACGCAAGGCCGGGGCGTACCTTTGATGCTGCCGGAGGAGACCCCCATGAAAAGCAAGACCCTGCTGATCCCGTTCATCAACCTGGGCCACGCGCTCGACCACCTCGTGATGCTGATCTTCCCGACGGTGGTGCTGGCGCTGTCGCGCGACCTCAACCGGCCCTACGCGGAGCTGCTGCCTTTGTCGCTGGGCGGGTTCATCGCCTTCGGCGTGCTGGGGCTACCGTCCGGGTGGCTGGGCGACCGCTGGAGCCGCTACAAGATGATGACCGTGTTCTTCTTCGGCCTCGGCGGGGCGCTGGTGCTGACGGGCTTTGCCACCGAGACCTGGCAGATCGCCGTGGGCCTCACGGTGCTCGGCGTATTCGCCTCGATCTACCACCCGGTGGCCACCGCGATGATCGTCGCGGACCCGAAAATCATGGGGCGGGTGCTGGGGTGGAACGGGCTGTACGGCAACCTTGGGCTGGCGTTCGCTGCTGTCGTGTCCGGGTTCCTGATGGACTACTACGGCTGGCGCACGGCGTTCTTCGTGCCGGGCGCGATCTGCATGCTGGCGGGCGTGGGCTGGCTGATGTACGTGGCCGACCCGGGCGCGATCGTCAAGACCGGAAAGAAGGGGGCGCTGCACGTCGACACGCCCACGATGTACCGGATCATCCTGGTGCTGCTGGTCGCGACCTCGTGCGGCGGCCTGATCTTCAACACCACCACCATCTCCATGCCCAAGGTCTTCGACGAGCGGCTGACGGCCCTGACCTCGACTTCGCTCGGGATCGGCCTCCTCGTCAGCATGGTCTACACGATCGCCGCCTTCTCGCAGGTCGTCATCGGGCCGATGATCGACAAGCACGACCTGCGCACGCTGCTGCTGCCGATCTCGCTCGCCCAGGTCGTGCTGCTGTTCGTCGCAAGCCAGTTGGACGGCTGGCCGATGCTGGTCGTGGCCGTGCTGATGATGCTGTCCGTGTTCGGGCAGATCCCGCTGAACGACGCGATCGTCGGGCGCTACACGCCGGACGAGTACCGGTCGCGGGTGTTCGCGGTGAGGTACCTCGTGACCTTCGGCGTCGCCTCGATGGCCGTGCCGATGATCTCCCATTACCACAAGACCAGCGGCTTCCGGACCGTGTTCATGATCCTCGCCGTGCTGGCGGTGTGCACGCTGGTGGCTTCGCTGTTCTTCCCCGGGCGCGCCGCGCTGAAGAAGCAGAGCGAGGCGCTGGCGCAGCCGGCCTAGGATACCTAGCGCTCCTCGCGGAAGGGCTGCATCCGGTTCTTCACGGTCAGGATAAATGGGGTCAGAGTCGACTTTCCCGCCTGTTTCACGCACCCGCCTCGCGTAAACTTCCTTCTCAATGCCCAAACCCACCCGCTGCCCATTCGACCACGCCGTGATCACCGTGCGCGAGCGCATGGACGAAGCCGAGGCGATCTACAAGCGACTCGGCTTTACGCTGACCGCCCGGAGCTTCCACCTCACCGGGTCGTGCAACCGCCTGATGGTGTTCGGCGAGGATTACCTGGAGCTGATCGGTTTCCCGCCTGCGGGCCAGAAGATCCGCCCCGACCTGCTCGAATCCCCGGTCGGGCTCGACGGGCTGGTGTTCAAGGCCGGCGACGTGCAGGCGATCCACAAGGAGCTCGTAGCGCTCGGGTTCCCGGCCGGCGAGCCGCAGGCGCTGGCGCGCATGCTTACGCTGCCGGGATCGACGCTCGAGCAGGAGGCGCGGTTCACGACGGTGAGGCTGCCGCGCGGCGCGCTGCAGGGCGGGCGGCTCTACTACTGCCGCCACGAGACGCCGCAGCTGGTCTGGCATCCGCCTTTCATGTCGCATGCAAACGGCGCCGTCGGGATTGCGTCCTTCACCATCGCCGTGCCCGACCCTGTCGAGGAAGTCGCCCGGTACGGGAAGATCCTCGACACGCAGCCGAGCCTCCTTGCCGACGGCAGCGCACGCATTGCCATGGGCCAGGCCGAGCTGGAGTTGTTGAAACCTGAATTGCTGCGCGAGCGACTCGGTGCGCTGGCCTGCGATCCGGCAGACGCCGACGGGATGGCGCGCGACGCCTACATGGCCATGGTGACGGTCAGGGTGCGCGACCTGGGGGTTGCGCGGGAAGTTTTGCGTCGCGGCGGTTTTGCCGTCCGCGAAATCGGCGGGAGCCTCGTTGTCCCCGCGAGCGAAGCGATGAATTGCACCATCGCGTTCGCGCAATGACCTAGTCCAGCGTCTTCATGTCGTCGGCCGATAGCGTGACCTGCGCCGCAGCGACGTTCTTCTCCAGGTGCAGAATCGATTTGGTTCCCGGTATAGGCAGTATCACCGGCGACTTTGCCAGCAGCCATGCGAGGGCGACCTGGGCGGGTTTCGCCTTGTGCCTTTTCGCAACCGCCCTCAGTTTCTCCTCCCCGAGGATGCCGCCCGCGGCGAGCGGGTACCACGGCAGGAACGCGATTCCCAGCCGCTCGCAAGCCTTGAGCACGGCTTCCGACGACCGGTTCCCGAGGTTGTATTCGTTCTGCACCGAGAAGATCGGGCAGATGCTGCGCGCTTCCTCGAGTTGCTTGACGGTCACGTTGGAGACGCCGACGTAGCGGATCTTGCCGGCCTTCTGGCCGTCGGCCAGGGCACCGACGGACTCAGCGAACGGGACCTTGGAATCAGGCGCATGCAGCTGGTACAGGTCGATGCGATCGAGCTTCAGGCGCTTCAGGCTGCCGTCGAGCGCGGATTTGAGGTGCTCGGGACGGCCGTCGGGAACCCACCCACCGGGACGCGGCCGCAGCAGGCCGCCTTTCGTCGCGATGACGAGGTCCTTGGGATAAGGGTAGAGCGCTTCCGCGATCAGGTCCTCGTTCACGTGCGGGCCGTAGCTGTCGGCGGTGTCGAAGAAATTCACGCCGAGCTCGATCGCACGGCGCAGCACCTGGTGTGAGTTTTCGCGCAGGCGGGGCGGTCCCCAGACGTTCGGCCCGCACACGCGCATGGCGCCGAAGCCGAGGCGGTTGACGGTCAGGTCGCCGATGCGGAGGGTCGTGGTCATAGCAACAGTTTAGGCCTGGACCATGTCCCGCCAATAGTGGATTTTGCATCCGGTGCCTTGCTGGCGGCTGAACGCGGCGATGGCCTTGGCGAGCTTTTCCACTGGGATCGAGCGGTATCTTGTCAGGCTCCCGATCATCAGCGTGTCGATCAGCGGCAGCAGGGGGAAGAGCATCGCCTCCACCCATCTCCGCTCGGCCCGCTCGGCGATGATCATGCTGGGGCGGTAGAGGCCGAGGTCTGAAAATCCCAAGGCCTTGAGCGCTTCTTCCGTCTGGCCTTTCAGCCGTGAGTAGAACACCGACGATTGCGCGTTGGCGTTGGCGGCGGAGAGGTAGGCGAGACGGGTTGCGCCGGACGCGAGGCCCGCTTTGGCGAACGCTATAACGTATTCGTGGTCGATCCGCGTCATTGCTGCCTCCGAACCGGCGATCCTGATCGTCGTGCCGAAGGTGCAGTAGCAGTCGTCGACCTTGGCGCCTGCCAGGCTGGCGGCGAGGTTGTCGAAGTCGACGACGCGGTTTTCGAGCTTCGGGTGGCTGATGCCGGATTCGCGCCGGCCGAGGGTGATGACTTTGGCGTAGGCGGGGTCGGCCAAGAGCAAGGGGAGGAGCTTTTGGCCTGTGGCGCCGGTGGAACCGAGGAGGGCGGCGATCCTGGGCGGCGTTTCAATTGTGGAGGGCATCGCATAGACTACTATGGCGAAGCTCAAAAACAATAAAGGGTGGAGACATGAGCGGGATGCGCTTGGCGTTGGCCCTTGCAGGTGCGGCCGCGGCGGTGTTGGGGTCCGCCACGGCCGGGGCACAGACTTACCCGACGAGGCCGGTCACTTTTGTCGTGCCTTTTGCAGCGGGGGGCGCAACCGACGTGCTCGGGCGACAGTTCGCGGACCGCATGGGCCGCAGCCTCGGGCAGTTGATTATCGTCGACAATGTGCCCGGCGCGGGCGGAACGCTTGGCGCGGCACGCGTCGCGAAAGCGAAGCCTGACGGCTATACGTTTCTCGTGGGCCACATGGGGTACATGGCGGCGGCAGTCGGCCTGTACAAGGCGCTTTCCTACGATTCGGTCGGTGACTTTGACGCTGTCGCGCGCTTCCCCGATACGCCCCTCGTCCTGCTGGCAGGGCGGGAGAGTGGATTTGCCGATGTCGGGGCGCTGATCAAGGACGCCAAGCAGCGCCCGGGAAAACTGAATTTCGGCAACGCCGGTGTCGGGTCCACCGGACACCTTGTGGCCGCACTTTTTGCCAGCTCGGCAGGAATCGAGGTCACCTCGGTTTCATACAAGGGCAATGCACCGGCGATCACCGACGTTATGGGGGGGCAGATCCAGGCGATGTTCGACCAGTCGAATACCGCGTTACCGATGGTCAGGGGCCAGAAAGTGCTGGCACTCGCGGTGACTTCGAAACAGCGCTTGCCGCAGTTTCCGGATGTTCCTACATTGCAGGAATCCGGCCTTGCGGGTTTCGAGGCCGCAACTTGGTACGGCATCTATGCGCCCAAGGGAACTTCGCGGGCCATTCTGGAGCGCATGTACATGCAATTCCGCGAGGCGATGCAGGACAACGGCTTCTCCGCACGGCTGGTCGCAGATGGCTACGAGATCCTCGATGCCTCGTTGACCACCGGTGCGGCGCTTGCGTTGCATACCCGTTCCGAAATCGCCCGCTGGAAAAAGGTGATCGAGGACGCAAAGATCCCGGTGAATTGAGTGATGCTTGCACACCAACTCCCTAAAGTCCTCAAGCTGCCGGTGGCGCTGATCGCGTGGCTATGCCTTGGCGCAGTCGTTCCCCAAATCGGCGTCGCCCAGGGGTACCCGGACAAGCCGGTACGGCTGATCAATCCCAACCCCGCGGGGGCAACGGCCGACTTCCTCGCGCGCGCGGTCGCGGATGAATTGAGCAAGGGCCTCGGGCAAACCGTCTTCGTGGAGAACCGCCCCGGCGCAGGCAGCACGATTGGCACCGAAGTGGGCGCAAAGTCCCCGCCCGACGGATACACGCTGATGCTCACCTCGAGCCCGTTGTTCGGCGTCGTTCCCTTGCTCTATTCCAGGCTGGCGTTCGACCCGTTCAAGGATTTCTCATCCGTGATGGTGCTGGCGACCTTCAACAACGTGATCATCGTGCACCCGGGCCTGAAGGCGCAGACACTAAAAGAGATGATGGAGCTGGCCAGGGCCGAGCCCGGCAAGCTCACCTACGGGTCGACCGGCAACGGGACGACCACGCATCTGTCGGGGGAACTCTTCAAGTACAAGACCGGAATCCAGATCATTCATGTGCCCTACAAGGGCGCGCCACCCGGGCTGAACGATCTCCTCGGCGGACGGCTGAGCATGATGTTCATCAACATCCCGGCCGCATTGCCGCTCGTGAAGGCGGGCAAGTTGCGCGCGCTCGCGGTGACGGGCGCCCAGCGCGAGGCCAGCCTTCCGGACGTCCCGACGGTGGAAGAGGCGGGTGTTCCGGGGTACCAGGCCGCGGGCTGGTTCAGCCTTTCTGTGCCGGCCGGAACACCGAAGCCCATCATTGCAAAAGTGAACGGCGTCCTCGCCCAGGCGATGAAGACGAAGGAGTTCTCGTCCCGCATCGTCGACCTGGGCTTCGGTGTCGTTGGCGGCAGCCCGGAGCAGATGGACGAGATGATCAAGGTCGAGGTCGAACGATGGGCGCCGGTCGTGAAAGCCTCAGGAGCGAAAATTGACTAGTACCTCACTCAGGACGATTGGATTTGCGTTTGCGCTGGCACTTGGTGCCTGCTTCTCCGCATTTGCGCAACCGCAGAAAACCTTGCGCCTGCTGATCGGATTCCCGGCCGGGCAGGCCAGTGATACCGCGGCGCGGGTACTCGCAGAGAGGCTCTCCGTGGCGCTCGGGTACCCGGTGATCATTGACAACCGGCCTGGCCAGGGCGGAAGCCTCGCGCTGGCGCTGCTGGCCAAGTCACCCGCGGACGGCAGCGTCATGACGGTGTCCGCGCTTGCCGCCTTCGTCGCCAACCCGCATCTCTATAAGAATGTGGCCTACGACACGTTGAAGGATTTCGACCCGGTGGCGCTGATCCTGGACATCCCCGTCGTGCTCGTCACAAATCCGTCGGTACCTGCAAAAAATGTTGCCGAGCTGATCGCATACGCGAAGGCCAATCCCGACAAGCTATCGCATTCGTCCTCGGGCAACGGGACGGTCTCCCATCTGGGCATGGAAGAGTTCAAGCGTCGCGCCGGAATCACCATGATCCATATTCCCTACCAGGGGAGCGCCCGGGCCATGCTGGATCTGATGGCGGGCAACGTGCAGGTAGCGATGGACTCGGTCGCAGTGACGCAGGGCCCCATCCAGTCGGGGAAAATGCGGCTGCTGGCCGTTGCTTCGGGCCGTCGCATGCCGATGTATCCTGAAGTGCCGACGATCGCGGAGCTGGGGTTTCCCGGGTATGAGACGGTGGCTTGGCTAGGGGCGGCGATGCCCGCCGGGACGCCGAAGGAAATTCGGGACAAGATCGGCGCCGAGATCCTGAAGATCGCGCGCTCCACGGAATACGAGCAGCGCATGGCGACGCTGGGGATGGTGATGCGCCCTGCGGGGCCGGAGGAGTTTGGCGCATTCCTAAAGACCGAGTACGAGCGATGGGGCCGGATCGTGAGCCAGTCCGGGGCGAAAGTCGAGTAGGGCAGGTCCGCATATCTGGAGGCAATGCCGATGGGCAAGGTACTGAGCACCGAAGAGATCAGCAACTACGCGCATAGGGGCATCCATTTCCCGCTGCGCGCCTTTTCTGCCGAAGAGGCCGATGGACTGTGCCGGAAAGTCGATGCGACCAAGGCGATGATGGGCGGAAAGATCGCGGGTCGATATAACCAGAAGCCGCACCTGCTGTTTCCCTGGCTGAACGAGCTGATCCGCACGCCAAGAATTCTCGATGCCGTCGAGGACGTGCTCGGGAGCCCGGACATCCTGTGCTGGGCCGGGGCGTTCTTCGCCAAGGAGGCGGGGGACGGGGGTTTTGTGTCGTGGCACCAGGATGCGACCTACTGGGGCCTGTCTTCACCCGACGTGGTCACGGCATGGGTTGCGCTGACGCCCTCCACCGTGGAGTCCGGCTGCATGAAGGTCGTGCCCGGCACGCACTTGCGGCAGGTCGAGCACAAGGACAGCTTCCACGAGAACAACCTGCTTACCCGCGGGCAGGAAATCGCCGTCGAGGTCAACGAGGCCGATGCGGTCGACGTGGTGCTGCAGCCCGGTGAGTTCTCGCTCCACCATGTGCTGCTTGTGCACGGGTCGGAGCCCAACCGCGCGAAGCTGCCGCGCATCGGATATGCGATCCGGTATATCCCGCCGCATCTCCACCAGATCACCGGCGAGCGCGACAGCGCGACCCTGGTGCGGGGGACGGACAGCTTCGGCCATTTCGACCACGAGGAAGCCCCCAAGGCCGACTTCGATGCCGAGGCCGTTGCGCTGCATGCGCGCATCATGGATACGAAGACCAGGATCCTTTATCGCGGGGCCGCAAAGCCGCCCTCGGCAAGGTTTGCCGGCACCGGAGGCGCCAGGGACTGATGGAGTATCGGGCAGCGATATTGCGGCAGGTGAACCGGCCGCTGACGGTCGAGACCGTCACGCTGGGCAAGTTGAAGCCGACCGACGTCCTGATCCGCGTCCGCGCCAGCGGCCTGTGCCATACCGACCTCGAGGTCATCCAGGGTGGCCTCGCTTATCCGCTGCCCATCGTGCTCGGGCATGAGGCCGCGGGCGTGGTCGAGAAAGTCGGGGAGGCCGTGTCCCAGGTCGCGCCCGGGGATCACGTAGTCGCCTCATGGAACCCGCATTGCGGCCAGTGCTTTTACTGCGAGCGCGACCAGCCGATCCTGTGCGAACCGTATACGAAGAACACGCGCGCCGGCCACTTGCCGGACGGCGAGTCCCGTTATTTTCTTGACGGGGCCAAGCTGTACCACTTTTCTGTGGTGTCCTCTCACGCGGAATATTGTGTTGTGCCCGAAGCAGGCGCCATCCGCGTGCCGCAGGCGATCCCTTTCGATCGGGCCTGCCTGATCGGATGCGGGGTGATGACCGGAGTAGGCGCGGTTTCGCGCCTGGCCAGGGTGGAGGCGGGCGCCTCGGTCGCCGTGGTGGGGTGCGGCGCGGTCGGGCTCAATGCCCTGCAGGGCGCGGTGCTGGAGCGCGCCGGGGTGATCATCGCCATCGATCGTGACGCGGGCAGGAAGGATATGGCTGGGAAATTCGGCGCCACGCATTTCATCGAGGCCACGGACGTGGACGCGATAGGGCGGGTGAAGGCGCTGACTGAAGGGCGCGGCGCAGACTACGTCTTCGAGTGCGCGGGCAGCGAGGCATCCCTCCAGCTGTCGCTTGAGATCGTCAGGCCTGGCGGACAGGCGGTGATCCTCGGCAAGACCGGCGTGGACCAGAAAGTGAGCCTGCGTTTCGGCTCCCTGATGGGCGACAAGCACATCGTGCGCTCAAGCTACGGCGGCGCGCGGCCGCGGCGTGATTTCCCGTGGCTGGCGCAGGCGTATCTCGACGGCAAGCTGAAGCTCGACGAACTGATCTCGATGCGTCTGCCGCTCGAGCGGATCAACGAGGGGTTCGATGCAATGCGGCGCGGAGAGATCGTGCGCGCGGTCATCGAGTTCCCCGCCTGATGCCCGCGGCCGCGCGGCATCCTCCGCTGCAGCCCGGCTGGATAGACCGGCCGCACCTCGAATATTCGCCGGGGGATTTCAGGCTCGAGAGCGGCGAGGTCATCCGCGATTTCAACGTGTCGTATGTGGTTCATGGCGACCTTGGGGCCGCGAAGGACAGGGTCGTCCTCGCGCTCTCCGCCATCGGCAGTACTCACCATCGTCTCGATTTCCTCATCGGCGCAGGGAAGGCGCTGGACCCGGCGACCTGCGCGGTGATTGCAGTGGACGCCATCGGCAACGGGATCACGACCTCGCCGTCGATATCGATGGCGCAGCCGGGGACGGCCTTCCCCAGATTTACGATCCGCGACATGGTCGAGAGCCAGCGGTTGCTGCTGGACCACCTGGGCATAGGCCGGCTGCATGGGGTTGTCGGCGCTTCCATGGGTGGCATGCAGGCCCTGCAGTGGGGAGTCAGCCACGGCAAGCGCATGCGCAAGATCGTCGCCATGACGCCGATGGCGAGGACGACGCCCTGGTCTGCGGCCATCAACGAAACGGCGCGCCGGGCCATCATGGCCGACCCGGAGTGGGCTTCCGGCGGGACGCGTGGCTGGGAGGCGTGGGTACCGCACATGCAATTGCTGGCCGGATGCACGCCGCAACTCCTGGCCGAGCGCTTCGAATCGGTCCAGGCTGTCCGGGATTGGATCGACGTGCGAACCGCATGGTGGATCGGGCAGGGGCTCGCGCCGGTCGACTGGGTTTACCAGTCCTACGCTTACGATGCGCACGACGTGGGCGGGACGCCGGGATTCGGCGGCGATACAGCGCGCGCCCTCGGCGCAATCGAAGCTGCGACCCTCGTCCTCGCGCCGCCGCTGGACCTGTACAACCCGGCCGAGGCCGCCCGATGGGCCGCGAGCCGGATTCCTTCCGGGCAACTGGTCGAAATACCCTCGCTCTGGGGTCACCAGTCAGCATCCGCGGCGAACGATGCGGATGCGGCTTTCCTCAACGCATCGATTGCGGCGTTCATGTCCTCGTAAACCCGCGGCGCGGTTTGGCCCGCTTATTGGAAATCCGCAGGAAGCCCTCTACCCCAGATGCCAGAGTCAACCCTCCCCGCCGGCACCGGCACCGCCATCCCGCTTCCCCGCGGCCATTCGATCGACATCATCAACACCGACGGCAGCCAGGTGGTCGACTTCTGGGCGTTCGTCAAAGCCGACCCGTCCGAACACCTCTCGATGCCGCACTGCCGGTCCTGCCTTGAAAAACTTCACTTCACCAAAGGCGACGCGCTGTACTCGAGCCACCGCAGGAAGATCCTCGAGATCACGGAAGACACGTCCCCGGGAATCCACGACAGCCTGCTGTCCGCCTGCGACGACGAGCGCTACCGCCTCCTAGGCGTGAAGGGATACCACGCAAGCTGCGCGGGCAACCTGAGGAAGGCGCTGGAAGAGTCAGGCATCAGGATCGCCTCGCTCCCGGCCCCGTGGAACCTCTTCGAGAACGTATCGACGGAAGGCGGGAAGCTCGAGATCAAGCCCCCGCTGTCGAAGAAGGGCGACTACGTGACACTGAAGGCGCTGGACGACCTGATACTTGTAATTTCAGCCTGCCCGATGGACGTGGTCCCGACGAACGGTTCAGACTGCAGGCCAATGGACATCCAGTACTGCCTCACATAAGAACAAGGAAGAGACATGCGAAGAACTGGCGCAAGAAGTGCATGGGCAGGGTTGGCCGCGATCGGCGTCCTCGCAGGATGCGCGGGTGGGCCGATGCGATCGCCAGAAGACCTGGCGGGCCGCTGTGCGGCCCTGGGCGCGGTCCGGATCGAACCGGCGCGCATCGGCCTGCCGAGCAGCGGGGCGAAGATTGAAAGCGCCGCACTCATTCGCAAGACGGCAGACGCCAAGCAAGCCACTCCCGACTACTGCCAGTTGCTCGGCGAGATCGCGCCCGTGGACCCGAAAGCCCCGGCGATCAAGTTCCAGCTCAACCTCCCGCTGCAGTGGAACGGAAAGACGCTCCAGTACGGCGGAGGCGGATTCAACGGAGTGCTGATCACAGGCCTCGCGCCACTGCGCGACGCACCGAACGGCATACCGACCCCGCTCGCGCAAGGCTACGCGACGTTCGGCACGGACTCGGGTCACCAGGCGAAATCCCATCCGCCGCTCGAGGTCGCGGCGTGGGCCCTGAACGACGAGGCGCGAACCAACTTCGCCTACGCGTCCTACAAGAAGGTCAAGGACACGGCGCATGCCCTCGCCGCGGAGTTCTACGGCCGGAACGCGAGCGCCTCGTACTTCTTCGGCGGGTCGGAGGGCGGGCGCGAAGGCCTGACCATGGCGCAGCGCTTCCCGGCCGACTACGACGGCATCGTGAGCGTGGTGCCGGTGATCAACTACATCGGACTGAACCATTCGTTCCTGCGTGCGCAAAGGCTGCAGATGTCCGGGGGCTGGCTGGGGCCGGCCGAAATCAAGGTGGTGACCGAAGGCGTCGCGCGGGCCTGCGACGCGCTCGATGGGCTGGAGGACGGCATCGTCAACAACTACATGGCGTGCCTCGCGAAGTTCGACCCGGCGGCGCTGCGCTGCCCGGGCGGCGGTGCCGGCGCGGGTTGCCTCTCGGCGCAACAGGTGGACGTCGTCAAGGGGATGTACTCGCCCTACAAACTGGTCGAGCCGATGGTCAACGGCGTTATCGAATACCCGGCGCGGCTGCCGGGCGGGGAGGGCGTGCCGAACGGCGGCTGGGATGCGTGGGTCGCGGGGAAAGCGCCGCCTACGCTCCCGGTCAATGCAAGCGCCTCGCGACAGTGGCTCTACGGCGGAAACTTCATCCGCTACTTCATCGCGCGCGATGCTAACTTCGACCTGGCGACCTACGATCCGGCCAACTTCAAGGCGCGACTGCAGGAGGTCTCCCGGCTGATGGATTCCACCGACCCGGACCTGTCGGCTTTCTTCGCCCGGGGCGGCAAGCTCATCATCCGCGAGAACGCGAGCGATCTCGCGCAGAGCGGGCAAGCGGGGATCGACTACTACCGCTCCGTTGTCGCGAGGTTCGGGCAGGGCAAGGTGCACGACCATGTCCGGCTCTACGTTTCGCCAGCCAGCACACACGGTGGCAACGCGCTCAGCACCAAGGACGGCTCCGAGGTCCCGACCTCGGCGGACCTGCTGGCCGTGCTCGACCGGTGGGTGACCGGCGGGGCAGCGCCCGCGCCGGCCCTCACGCAGGTGCTCGACGCCCGTTCACCGCCGCACGCGGTCCTCGCTTCGCGCCCCCTCTGTAGCTACCCGGGCTACCCGCACTACGTGGGCGGCGACCGCCTCAAGGCCGAAAGCTACGCCTGCCGCGAATCGCGGCCTTGACCGCTGCGGCGCTCGTGGCGTATCGTCTTACACTATCGTCTTACTTGGAACCGGCCATGGAATCCATCAAGGCTTCGAGCAAGGGGCAGATGATCATCCCCAAGCCGATTCGCGATGCGCTCGATATCCGCAACGGCACGCAACTGGAGGTGGAGTTGGAGCCCGGCAAGGGCTTCAGGGTCACCCTCAAGGCAACCGATAGCGCGGAGCGGGTCCGGAAATTGGCTGGGTCGCTTTCGCATCGCGCGAGACGCATGACGCCGGCGCAGGAGGACGCGGAGTTCCTGAAGGCGGTGCGGGCCGATGACGAACGCACCAAGGCTCGGCGGCGGTGATCAGCGTCGACACCAACGTCCTCGCCCGCTTCCTCCTGAAGGATGACGCGGCGCAGTTCCGCCGGGCAGTTGCCACGCTGCAGTCCGGCGAGGACGTGCTTCTTCCGGTCACCGTGTTGCTCGAACTGGCCTGGGTGCTCAGGAGCAGGGATGCGACACGCGAGGAGATCGCCACGTCGCTGCGCGCGATACTGGCCCTGCCGCATGTTTCGTCGCAGCATCCGGAGGCGGTACGCGCCGCCCTCGGATGGGCGGACGAGGGCATGGACTTCGCCGATGCGCTCCACCTCGCGCTTTCCGGGAAGGCCGCGCGCTTCCTGACTTTCGATGCGACGCTTGTCCGTCATGCGGGCAAGCTCGATACCCGTCCACCTGCAACAACACCCTGAGGAGCACGACATGGCAGACATCGGCAAGGCGGCACCGGAATTCAAGTTGAAGGCCCACGACGGCAGCGAGGTTTCGCTCTCGCAGTTCAAGGGTTCGAAATGGGTGCTGATCTCGGCCTACCCGTTCGCATTCACGGGCGGATGAACGAACCAGACCTCCCACTTCAACCGTGCGTTGAAGCAACTCGAAGCAAAGAACACCCAGCTGCTGGGCCTGTCCTGCGACCCGATCCCGGCGCTTAAAGTCTGGGCGCAGAGCATGGGCGGCGTGGGCCACCCGCTGATGTCGGATTTCTTTCCGCACGGCAAGGCGAGCGAAGCCCTCGGCATCTATAACGCCGAGGGCGGGTTCCCGATGCGGTCAGTCGTGATCGTCGACCCGAAAGGCATGGTCCGCGCGTTCCACATCTACCCCGGCGGCGTGCTGCCGAAGGTCGACGAGGTGATGGCGGAGCTGGAGGCGTTGCAGGCCGGCTGAGGCAGGCTCAGCCGTCGTTCAGCAGGCTCATGATCTGGAACCGGCCGTCGTTCCGGAACAGGAAGGTTTCGAGGAAATTCACCGACCCGTCGCGCCGCTGCACGGCGCGCACGGGCACGGCGAACGGTGCCGCCTGCCGCACGCTGTCCAGTGCCGCCGACTCCAGCGCCTTGTAGCCGTTGGAGCGATAGACCCTCACATGCTCGAGCCGCCCGTCACGGCCGATGGTGACGTCCAGGACGACGATGGACTTGAACACTTCGGGCAGGGGGTCGGCGAACAGGGCGTCGCTCGAACGCGCGATGCGTTCGGCAAAGTCCTTCTTGTAGTGGTGCAACGTGAGTGGCGCGGCCCGTTCGGGGATGCGCGAAGGCTGCGACTGGCGGGCGACGACCTGGGGTTCAGGGGTGGTGGCGACCGGTGCGGGTGGAGGCGCGGAGCACGAGGCCAGCAGCGTCACGCAGGCGACGCCAGTGAAGACGATGCGACGATCCATGTGCGTTCTCCTTAGTGGAGGTGGGCCCAAGCATGAACCCGTTTTTCCTCGAAGGAAAGCACGAATGCCGTCGTGTTTCCACGACAGGCCCGGCCTTAGTTCGCAACCGTCTCAGTTAGCGACGGCGAGCAGCGGCCCGGTCTCGGTGTCGAGCGCGACCAGCTGCGTGACGCCGTGAACTTCCTGCGTGGCCGCCGAGGCCGCCACCCCGGAGGGGGGGGAAACCAGGGTGACGACGAGCGCGGCGGCCACGAGGAAGGTCGGTGTCAGCAGGGCGGCCAGCTGCAGGTGTTCCCTGCTGATCCGGCCCGGCTTGTTGTGCGTTGTGTCCATGGCCTAAAGATAGGCGCCGGCAGGCCGCGGCGCGGCGAACAAAGGCACACGCGGCGTGTGACTTATTCACATTTCCCGATTTGCTGGGACAATCCCGGCATGGCCGCCCCAGACATCGAACCCCTTCCCGAGGCGCTGCTCGAGCGGATCGCCGCCCGCGTGGCCGCGCGCACTTTCCACAAGAACGCCGTGATCGTCACGGAGGGCGACGACACGGACTCGATCTACGTGCTGCTGGCGGGGCGCGTGAAGATCTACGTCTCGGGCGAGGACGGGCGCGAGTTCGAGGTGAACCGCATCGGCCCGGGCGCCTACTTCGGCGAGGTGGTGCTGGACGGCGGGCCGCGCTCGGCTTCGGTCATGGCGCTGGAGGACTGCCGTTGCGCGATCGTGCGCCGCGCGGAACTGCCGAAGTTCCTGCTGGAATTTCCGGAGTTCTCCGAGCACATGCTGCGGACGCTCGCGCGCCGCGTGCGCCAGCTGACCGCGACGGTGCGCGACCTCGCGCTGATGGACGTCTACGGGCGCGTGGCGCGGCTGCTGCTCGACCTCGCCGAGAGCACGGAAGGCCGCCTCGTGATTCCCGAGAAGCTGACCCAGAAGGAGATCGCGCAGCGGGTCGGCTGCTCGCGCGAGATGGTCAGCCGGATCTTCTCGGACCTGACCGAGGGCGGCTACATCAGGAAGGAGGACGGGCGGATCGTCGTGACCCGCAAGCCTCCCGCCCACTGGTAGGTCATTCGGCCGGCATGTCGAAAGGCTTGGGCGGCACGAAAGGAAACCGCGCACGGCCCTTGGTGGCCGTGGCGCCCGCGCCTTCGCCGCCGCCGCGCACGTACATCTTGGAGGCGTCGCGGCGCGGCTCGTAGTCCCAGGCCGGGGCGCCCGAGGCGTCGCGCGCGGACTGCACGAACTGCCGGCGCCGCAGGCTGTCGTGCATCTCCTGCTTCAGCGTCGCGGGCTGCCAGTTGGCGTTGACCAGCGCATCGAGCTCCGCCTGCACCATCGAAGCGCCGGCGCTGCCGGCGAGGTTGTCGAGCTCGTCGGGATCCTTCGCCAGGTTGAAGAGCATGGGCGGGTCGCCCTCGCACGAGACGTACTTCCAGTCGCCCCTGCGCACCATGAACGAGGGGCTGGTCGTGCCGTCGGCGTTCATCTCGGCGAACACGGGCCGGCTGGCGGGCAGCGCCGCCTTGCCGAGCACCGCGGGCAGCAGCGACACGCCTTCGAGCGGCGCGACGGGCTCGGGCTTGGCTGCCGACTGCGCGGCGACGTCGACCACCGTGGGCAGGAAATCGATGAGGGAGGCGGGCGCCTTCACGCGCGCGGCCTTCTGGCCAGGCACGGCGACGATCATCGGGATGCGGCAGGCGTGCTCGTAATGCATCCACTTGTACCAGAGGCCGCGCTCGCCGAGCATGTCGCCGTGGTCGGAGGTGAACAACACCACGGTAGAGTCCGCGAGGTTCATGTCCTCGAGCGCCTGCAGCAGGCGCCCGACCTGGTCGTCGATGTAGGACACCATGCCGTAGTAGGCGTGGCGCGAGGTGCGCACGTCCTCCTCCGTCACGACGTGCTCACCGAACTTGTAGACCTTGTGGATGCGCTGGCTGTGCGCGTCGAGTTTCGCGTAGGGGATCGGTCCCACGCGCGGCATGTCGACGTCCTCGTGCCGGTAGCGGTCCCAGTACTCCTGCGTGGTCACGTAAGGGTTGTGCGGATGGGTCATCGATACCGTGTGGAAGAACGGCTTGGCGTCGGCCTTGCGGCCGTAGTCGTGGAGCCACTGCACGGACTTGTTCGCGACCTCGTCGTCGAAATCGAGTTGCAGGCTGCGCACGCAGGTGCCGGCCTCGACCACGCTCCTCAGGCTCACGCCGGTCGCCGCCACGGGGATGAATTTCCTCCAGTCGGGCGTCCAGCCGAAGTCCGACGGGTAGATGTCGGTGGTGAGCCGCTCCTGGTAGCCGTGCAGCTGGTCGGCCCCGATGAAATGCATCTTGCCCGACAGCACGGTCTGGTAACCCATGGCCGACAGGTAGTGCGGCAGCGTCGGCGCCTGCGAGGGGAAGTCGCAGGCGTTGTCGAACACGCCGAGGCGGCTCGCCTGCCGGCCGGTGAGCATCGAGGCGCGCGAGGGCGCGCACAGCGGGAAGTTGCTGTAGAAGGTCTCGAAGAGCGTCCCGCGCGCCGCAAGGGCATCGATGTTGGGCGTCTTCGCGACCTTGTTGCCGTAGGCGGCGAGGGCGGACGAATTCAGCTGGTCCGCCATGATGTGGAGGATGTTGTAAGGCTTGGCCATGGGGCTTTCCTTGGGGCGGTTCGGCTAAGGGCTACTCGGGTTTCGCGCCGGAGTCTTTTACCACTTTCGACCAGACCTCAGACTCCCGTTTCATGAATTCGCCGAAAGCCTGCGCGGTGGTGGGCTTCGCGACCATGCCGAGGGCCTCGACGCGGGCGATGGCGTCCTTGCCCTGCATGATCTCCCGCGTGGCGCCCTCCAGCCGCTGGAGGATGGGCGCGGGTACCTTCGCCGGGGCGAGCAGCCCGAACCATGCGGAGACGTCGAAATCCTTGAACCCGGCCTCCTGCATCGTGGGGACGGACGGTAGCGAGGGCGCGCGCTCCCGCGTCGTGACGGCCAGCGCCCGCAGCTTGCCCGCGCGGATCTGCGGGATCGCCACCGACAGGCCGCTGAAAATCATCGGCGCCTGGCCGGCGACCACGTCGGTGACCGCGGGCGCGAGCCCCTTGTACGGGACCTGAACCAGCTGCAGGCCGGCCGCGAGGCGGAACAGCTCGGTGGCCATGTGGTTGGCCGAGCCGCTGCCCGGGGAGGCATAGAACACGGGCTTGGGCGAGGCCTTCACGTAGCGCACCAGCTCCTCCATCGTCGTCGGCGGGAAGGCGGGATTCACCGCGACCACCAGCGGCGTCGTCACGAGCAGGCTGACCGGGGCGAAATCCTCCAGCGGGCGAAAGGGCAGCGTGCCGTACAGCGTGGGGTTGATCGCGAGCGGCCCGATGTAGCCGAGCAGCAGCGTAAGGCCGTCGGGCGCGGCCTTCGCGGCCGCGTCGGTGCCGATGTTGCCGCCGCCGCCGGGCTTGTTGTCCGCGATCACCGGCGCGCCGAGGCGGGTGGTCAGTCCCTCGGCGAGCAGCCGCGCGAGGATGTCGGTCGGCCCGCCCGCCGCGAACGGCACGATGATGCGCACCGTCCTGCCGTCGGGATAGTCGGCCGCGGTGCATGGGAACGCCGCGACCAGGGCGGCAGCGGCGAAGGCCGCGCCTGCGAGTGCTTTTTTCATACTGTCTCCTCCGTGTCGTCGCCGCCCGGGGCAGCTCATCGGCCGGTCCCGCCGGGACTTTACTTGTTTTTTTCCACCGAGATCTCCTGTCGCACCGAGAAGCTCTGGGACGACTCCGGCACGTCGCCCGGCTGCAGCGGGCGCTCCACGATGGTGAATTTCAGCTCCACGGTCTTGCCGTCGCGGAACACCTTCGCGCGCGCCTCGGCGCCGATCCGCACCGTGTCTAGCGCCTTCTGCAGGTTCGCCCCGTTCGTCAGCGCGATGCCGTTCAGCTCGGTGATGATGTCGCCGCCGAGGATCATCGAGCGGCCGCCGAACTTCACCGGCAACCGCCCGCCGCTGATGCCGGCCAGCGCCGCCGGGCTGTTGGGCTCCACCGCCTCGACGAGGAACCCCTCGGCCAGCGGGACGTTGAAGATCCGCCGCATGCCCGCGTCGACGAGGTTGCCGTCGATGCCGATCCATGGCCGGATCAGGCGCCCCTTGTCGACGAGGTCGCCGACGACTGCGCGCGCGAGGTTGGAGGGGATCGCGAAGCCGATGTTCTGCGCGTTGCCGAGGATCTGGCTGTTGACGCCGATCACCTTGCCGCACAGGTTCAGCAGCGGCCCGCCGGAGTTGCCGGGGTTGATGGCGGCGTCGGTCTGGATCATCGGCCAGGACAGCAGGCGCGGGCGCTCGGGCAGGACCCGGTTCAGCGCGCTCACGATGCCGGTGGTGATCGACTGGTCGAGGCCCAGCGGGTTGCCGATGGCGACCACGTCCTCGCCGGGACGCACGTCGTCCGAGTCGCCGAACTCGAGCACCGGCAGCGTGCCGGTGTCGGGCCGCGGGATCTGCAGCACGGCGAGGTCGTAGATCGGGTCCGCGCCGAGGAGCTTGGCCGGCAGCACGGTCCCGTCGTCGAGCGTGACCGAGAGCACCTGCGCGCCGAACACCACGTGCGAGTTGGTCATCACGAGGCCACGCGAGTCGATGATGAAGCCCGAGCCGGTGCCCTGCTGGATGCGGTCGTCGCGGCGGTAGGGGTTGATCGTCAGCGCGGTGATCAGCACCACCGCCGGGGACTTCGACTCGAACAGGTCGGCCGCGGGCTGGCGGCATTCGGTCAGCGCGCGGGCGGGCGGCGCAAAGGGCAGGGCGAGGGCGGCGCCCAGCAGCGCCAGCGTTGCGGTGTGGCGAAGGCGGTTCATCCTGCTTTATCCCCGGTCAGTTTCGGCGGCTCGAAGAGCGAATGGAAGGCGACCCGCCTGATCTTCGGGTTGTCGGGGATCGCGTACAGCACGTCGGTCATCAGTTCCTCGAAGATGCCGCGCAGGCTGCGAGCGCCCACGCGGTACTCCATCGCGATGTCGGCGATCTGCTCGAACACCTGCGGCTTGATCGAGAGTTCCACGCCGTCGGCCTGCAGCATCTCGCGGTACTGGCGGTAGATGGAGTCCTTGGGCTCGACCATGATGCGCACCATCATGTCGCGCGTCAGGTCCTCGAGCCTGGCGATCACCGGCAGCCGCCCGGCGAACTCCGGGATCAGCCCGTAGGAGAGCAGGTCGGTCGGCTTCACGCGGGCGTTGATCCGGTCGAGGATGGCCTGGCTCTCCTCCACGCCCGAGAACGACAGGTAGCCGTAGGACTGCGAGTTCTTGAGGATGTCGGCAAGTCCCACGAACGCGCCGCCGCAGATGAAGAGCACGTGCGTCGTGTCCACGTACTCGCCGCCTTTCAGCCGCACCTGCGAGCCTTCCATGATCTTCAGCAGCGCGTGCTGCACGCTCTCGCCCGAGGCCGAGCGGGCGCCGGCGCTGACGGCCTTCAGCTTGTCGACCTCGTCGATGAAGACGATGCCGCGCCCCGCCTTCGCCACGTCGCCGCCGGCCTTGTCCACCAGCCGCTGCATGATCGCCTCGATCTCGCCGTTGACGAACTCCGACTGCGCCAGCGCCGTCGCGTCGGCCGTGACGAAGGGCGCGGCGAGGATCTTCGAGAGCGTTTCGCACAGCAACGTCTTGCCGGTGCCGGTCGAGCCGATCAGCAGGATGTTGCTCTTCACGAGTTCGGTGCCGTCGGCGCTCGCCTTGGCCGACTTGCGAAAGTGGCTATAGACGGCGACGGCGAGGACCTTCTTGGCTTCGGCCTGGCCGACCACGTCGAGGTCGAGCTGCCTGACTATGTCGCTGGGGGTCATGCGGGTCGGGTCTCCGGGCGCAAGGTGGCGCCGCAGGGCGTAGTCTAAGCCGGGCCGGGGGCGGGGGTCGATTTGGCGGAAATTGGATTGGAAACCCAAGTACTGTGGCGGATCTCCTGTCAGTTTGCAAATTCAAGTTCGAAGTGCGACATCCTGATTGAGCAGAGAGAGGTGAGGATGTGCACGGGTGTACCTTTCTCGATGACGAGTCTAGGAAGGAGCACTCAATGCGTTATGCACACCTCACCCCAACGGAACGCTACCAGATTGCGCTGGGGTTACAAGCGAAGCTGAGTGCCCGGCAGATCGGTCGCAAGCTGGGCCGGCATCACGCGACGATCAGCCGGGAGATTGATAGGGGTTCTCATGGCAAGCGTGGATACCTGGCCGAAGAAGCACAGTTTGCTGCCGAGCGGCGAGCTCGCCGCTCGGCAGCAAACCATCCGACGAAGTCCGGGGCGCTACTGCGCTGTGTGCGCGGACTGATCCGTCTGGACTGGTCCCCGGAGCAGGTGCAGGGATACCTGAGACGTTTCGATCAGCCCCCGATCAGCATCCCGACGCTGTACGCGCACGTACGCCGGGACCGGGCGCTCGGTGGGCAGCTCCACGAGCACCTGCGCTACGGCCGGCGTACGCGCCCGTGGGGCAAGCGCAACACGGGCAGCATCCCCGCGGACCGGCCGAGCATCCGCAGCCGTCCCGATCACGTTAAGCAGCGCCTGATTTGCGGGGATTGGGAAGGCGACACCTTCATGGGTCGCCAAGGCAGTCCTCACCGCAAGCTGTGCCTGGTAGAACGGCGCAGCCGCTATATGTGCCTGCTCACACCGTTCGGTGGCCTGAGCCTGTCGCAGAAGGTTGCGCGCACGACCATCGCCGCGTTACGCGATCTGCCCAAACGCTCGATCACCTTCGACAACGGGTCGGAATTCTCGCTCTACAAGACGATCGAAGACGGCCTCAAATGCAAAGCCTACTTCGCCGATCCCGGCCGTCCGGGGCAGAGAGGAACCTGCGAGAACACCATCGGACTGGTGCGCCAGTACATCCCGAAAGGCACCAGCGGAATCCATCTGACCAGGGCACAGGTTAAGGGCATCCAGGACAAGCTCAACAACCGACCCCGAAAGTGCCTGGGATTCAAAACCCCGGCTGAGGTACTCTTGCAAGCAAATCCACCTGTCGCGCTTCGAACTTGAATGCGCAAGTTTGCGTACCGGTACCGGTACATCGCCAAGCCGGGATCGGCCCGTTTCAGCATGAACCGGAAGCACGCGCCGCCGCCCGCGGTGCCTTCCGCAGGGATCTGGGTCGGCCACACCTGGAATTGCGAACCTGTCCTGACAATTCGCTCCCTTCGGCCGCCGGGCGCGATACGATTTCCCCATCGACCTGCCTTCCGGATGGAGCCCGCAATGCGAACACTGCTTTCGATCATATCCGCCACCGGCCTCGCCCTGGCCATGCCGGCCGTCTTGGCGCAGGGCTTCCCCGCCAAGCCCATCCACTGGGTCAGCCCGTGGGCGCCGGGCGGCGCGAACGACATCCTCTCGCGCATGATCGGCAACGAGATCTCGAAGTCGCTCGGCCAGCCGGTCATCGTCGAGAACCGGCCCGGCGCTTCCGGCACCACGGGCACCGCGGGGGTGGCGAAGGCGCCCGCCGACGGCTACACGGTGACGCTCGGCAGCACGCCTTCGTACGCGACTGCGCCGAGCATGTACCCGAACCTCGCCTACGATCCGGTGAAGGACTTCGCGCCGGTGACGCTGGTCGCGCGCGTGGCCAACCTGCTGGTGGTGCATCCCTCGGTGCCGGCGAAGAGCGTGAAGGAACTGGTCGCCTACGCCAAGGCGAATCCGGGCAAGCTGAACTTCACCTCGGTCGGCAGCGGCTCGACGCCGCACCTGTCGGCCGAGCTCCTCAAGATGCTGACCGGCACGGAGATGAACCACGTGCCGTACAAGGGCACGGCCCCCGCGCTGGTGGACCTGATCGCGGGGCGCGTGGAACTCGCATTCGAGGGCACGCCCGCGCTGTTGCCGCACGTGAAGGCGGGCTCCCTGCGCGCGTTGGGCATCACATCCGCGAAGCGCTCCCCGTTGCTGCCGGACGTGCCCGCTATCGCGGAGACGCTGCCGGGCTTCGACGTGAACGTCTGGTACGCGGTGTTCGCGCCCGCCGGCACGCCGCCCGAGGTTGTGAAGAAGCTCAACGGCGCGATCGTCGCGAGCCTGCGCACGCCGGAACTGTCCAAGCAGCTCGGTGACATGGGCGCGGAGCTCGTCGGCAGCACGCCCGAGGAACTGGGCGCTTACCTGAAGGCCGAGACCGCCAAGTGGGAGAAGGTCATCAAGACCGCGGGCATCAAGGCGAACTGAGCGTGGACGGCAAGCTGTCGCTGAAGGGCAAGGTCGCGCTGGTCACGGGCGCAGGCAAGGGCCTCGGGCGCGCGGCGGCGCTCGGCCTTGCGCGCGCGGGTGCGGACGTTGCGCTGCTTGCCCGCACGAGGAAAGACCTCGAGGTGCTGAAAGCCGAAATCGAAGCGCTGGGCCGCAAGGCCGCGGTGGAGGTCGGTGACGTGACGAAGTCCGCGCAAGTGGACGCGGCGGTCGCCAACACCGTCGCAACGCTCGGGCGGCTCGACATCGTCGTGCATTCAGCCGGCGGCAGCATGCGCAAGCCGGCGCTCGACCTGACCGACGCCGACTGGGGCGCGCTGATCGCGGTGAACCTGGATTCGACCTTCTTCGTGAACCGCGCGGCGGGGCGCGTGATGACCGCGCAGCGCTCGGGCTCGATCATCAATATTTCGTCGGGTGCGGGACTGCGCGGGCGGCCGACGAATGCGCCTTACTCAGCGGCGAAGGCGGGAGTGATCAACCTGACCAAGGCTCTGGCGATGGAGTGGGCCGCCTCGGGCGTGCGCGTCAACGCGCTTGCGCCGGGACGGTTCCTGACCCCGCTGACCGCGACCGAGATGGGCGACCCGGCGAAGTACGCGGCCTACATCAAGAACGTGCCGCTCGGCCGCATCGGCAAGCCCGAGGAACTGGAAGAGATCGTCGTGTGGCTCGCGTCCGAGGCCTCCGCCTTCGTGACCGGCAGCGTGCTGGTCATCGACGGCGGGCAGACGCTGCTGTAGCGGCTACTTCTTTTTGGCGGCCTTCTTCTTCGCGGCCGGCTTCCTTTTCGCCGGACGGACCTGGAACGTGCAGATCGTCTCCACCGGCGCGGTGTAGATCAGGTCCGGCACGCTGAGGCTCGCGCGCGCCATCGCGCCTTTTTCGGGCCCGAACACCTCGACGAAGAGGTCGGAGGCGCCGTTCGACACGAAGGGCGACTTCTCGAACCCGGGCACGCCGTTCACGTAGATCGTGAGCTGCACCACGCGCACGATGCGGTCGAGGTCGCCGAGCACGGCCTTGGCCTGAGCAAGGTGGTTGATCGCGCACAGGCGCGCCGACTGGTAGGCCTGCTCGACCGTGACCTTGCCGCCCACCTTGCCGAGATAGGGAAACTTCCCGTTGGTGTGGCCGAGCGTGCCCTGGCAGAACAGCAGTTCGCCGACCACCACGCCGGAGACCAGCGCGGGGTTGGCCTTGACGACGGGGGCCTCGGGCAGGGTGATGCCGAGTTTCTTGAGTCTTGCTTCGAGCTTTGCCATGGGCGCTTCCTTCGAGTGGGTTACTCGGCCTTGGTGCCGGAATCCCGGATCACCTTGGCCCATTTCGCGATTTCGGAAATCTGGAAGCGCGCGAACTCGTCCGGGTTGCCCGGGCCGGGCTCGGCGCCGAGCAGCGCGTAGCGTTCCTTCACGTCCGGCAGGTTGAGCACCAGCGTGACCTCGTTCGAGAGCTTCATGACGATGTCGCGCGGCGTGCCGGCCGGCGCGAACAGGCCGAACCATCCAGCCACTTCGTAGCCGGGCAGGCCGGATTCGCCGATGGTGGGCAGGTCTGGCACCGCCTGCGAACGCTTCGCGCCGGTCTGCGCGAGCGCGCGCAGCTTTCCCGATTTCACCAGCGGCAGCGCCGAGGGCATGCTGTCGAGCATCATCGTGACCTGCCCGCCCATGACATCCGTGAGGGCCGGGATGCTGCCCTTGTACGGGATGTGGCTCATCTGGATGCCGGCCATGGTCTTGAACAGTTCCGCCGCGAGGTGGCTGGGCGTGCCCGAGCCGCCGCTCGCGTAATTGAGGCCGCCGGGTTTCGCCTTGCCCAGCGCGATGAACTCGCGCACGTTCTTCGCCGGCAGCGAGGGGTTCACGACCATCAGGTTGGGCGTGATCGCGGCGAGGTTCACCGGCACGAAATCCTTCACCGGGTCGTAGGAGAGCTTCTCGATCAGCGTGACGTTGACCGCCATGTTGGCCGTCGACCCCATGATCAGCGTGTAGCCGTCGGGCGCGGAGCGCGCGACGAGCTCGGCGCCTATCGTGCCGCCCGCGCCGGCGCGGTTCTCGACCACGACCTGCTGGCCCCAGCGCTCGGCGAGCTTCTGCCCCACCAGGCGCGCGACCACGTCGGTGGGCCCGGCGGGCGGGAACGGCACGACCAGGCGGATGGGCTTCGAAGGGTAGGGCGCCTGCGCGTGCGCCGCGAAGGTGCACGCGGCGCAGAGCGCGAACAGCAGTGGTGCGAGGGTTTTCATGTGCCGGCGAAAAGCGAAGGTGGAGCGGCCATTACACAATGCGGCCGCCCGCCTTGCCAAGCACAGGTTCGAAATGCGGGGCGCCGCTATTTCTTCGCCGGCGCGTACTTCCCCGTCAGCTGCGGCGTGCTCACGCCTTCGAGCCCCTTGTTCTTGTGCTCGAGCCGCGTGTCGCGCGACCACGTGCGCTTGAGGTCGTCGCGGATCTTGATGTGCAAACGGCCGAGGCCTTCGGTCTCCATCTCGACCAGGTCGCCGTCCTGGAAGGCGTTGAGCCCGCCGTGGTTGGTGCCGGTGGCGATCACGTCGCCGGGCTCGAGGGTGTGGATCGAGCTGACCCACGCGATGCAGCGCGCGATCTTGTGCGCCATGTCGTCGGTGTTGAAATCCTGCTTGAGCTTGCCGTTGACCCAGAGCTTGATTCCCATCTTCTGCGGGTTCGCGACCTCGTCCGCGGTCACGAGCCAGGGCCCCATCGGCGCGAAGGTGTCGCGCGATTTCATCTGGTAGAAGACGTTGTTCGGCGGCGGCAGGCCGCGCGCCGAGCCGTCGATGAAGTTGAGGTAGCCGAAGACGTACTTCATCGCCTCGGACTCGGGCACGTTCGAGCAGCGCTTGCCGATCACCAGCGCCATCTCGGCCTCGCCCTCGAACACCGTGGCGGGGATGTCGGGCAGCACCATGGTGTCGCCGTCGCCGATCACGCAGTTGGGCGACTTCAGGAAGGCGTTGATCGGCGCGGGCTCGGTGCGCGTGCCGTCCTCCATGTAATTCACCGCCATGCAGTCGATGTTCCACGGGCGCGGCAGCGGCGAGCGCAGCCGCACCTTGCCCAGCGGCAGGGCCGTGCCCTGTTCGGCCGCGTGCTCGAGCTTCGGGCGGTATTCGTCGAAGCGCGCGATGGCGGCGTTGATCAGGTCGTGCGGGCCGGTATGGGGGATGTCGCGCACGACGGCGGACACGTCGACCAGCAGGTGGTCGCGCACCACGCCTAGCTTGAAATCGTCGAAGAATACGAGCTTCACGAGGGTTCCTTTCTTCTTTTTCGGGTTCGGTGCCGGCCTCAGGCCGCCGGCTTCTTGTAGGTATCGAGCTTCACGCGTTCGCGCTCGAGGACGGCGGCCACCGGCGCCTCGGCCATCACGCGCTCGACGTGGGCGAGCAGGGTCGGGTAGCCCGCCGGGTCGATGCCGGCGTAGCCGCCCCAGCGCAGGAGCGTGAAAGCGTAGGCGTCGTGGAAGGACAGGTGCTCGCCGAGCATCCACGGCGAGGCCTTGGCGGCCCAGCCCTCCACGCGCCGCAGGTGCTCGCGGAACTTGCCCACGCCCACCGCCTTGATGTCGGCGCACGCGGCCTCGCTCACCGCGAACTTGTGCGGCATGAAGACGTGCGTGAAGGTCGGGTGCGCGGTGTTGTTCATCCACGCGAGCTGCGACAGCGCCTGCGCGCGCGGCCACGAGTCGGTGGGCAGCAGCTTCGCGTCCGGGTTGGAGCGGTCGATCCAGTCGCAGATCGAGACGATCTGCGTGAGCGTGTTGCCGTCGACGAGGACGAGGGGCACCTGGGCGTCCGGGTTCATCGCCTGGTACTCGGGTGTCTGGTGCTCGCCCTTGTGCAGCTTGACGATCTTCGGCAGGTAGTCGCGGCCGGTGATCGATTTGACGATCTCGAGGCCCACGTGCGGGACGAACGAGCAGGCGCCGGGGGCGAAATAGAGTTCGACTTTCATTGCGGTCTCCTGTGCCGGTCTACGCCAGCGCTGTGGGTCGGGGCGCAGTGCGGAGGATGCGCTGTGCACCGGTGAACAACAGGTAGTGGCGGCCCGAGGCGCGCCCGATCATCGTGATGCCGGTGCGTTTCGCGATCTCGTGGCCCATCTTGGTGAGGCCCGAGCGCGAGACGAGGAAGGGGATGCCCATCTGGGCGCACTTGATCACCATCTCGGAGGTCAGCCGCCCGGTGGTGTAGAACACCTTGTCGGAGCCGTCGATGCCGTCCAGCCACATGGTGCCGGCGATCGCGTCCACCGCGTTGTGGCGGCCCACGTCCTCGACGAACATCAGGATCTCGGCGCCCTCGGGGGTCGCCTTGGCCAGTGCGCAGCCGTGCACCGCGCCGGCCTGCTTGTAGATGGTCTCGTGCTTGCGCACCTGTTCGATGAGCGAAAAGAGCTGGAAATCCTCGAGCCTCACGTCGTCGCGCAGCTTGATGGAGTCGATCTCGTCCATCAGTCCGCCGAACACGGTGCCCTGCCCGCAGCCGGTGGTGACGGTGCGCTTCGACAGGCGAGCCTCGAGGTCTGCGACGCCGCGGCCCGTTCCCTTCCTCGTGACGATGGCGACCGAATCGGTCTCCCAGTCAACCTGCACCTCGGCGATGTCTTCGATGGACCCCACCAGCCGCTGGTTGCGCAGGTAACCGATCACCAGCGCCTCGGGCGCCTGGCCGAGCGTCATCAGCGTGACGAGCTCGCGCTTGTCGAGGTACAGG
Organism: Burkholderiales bacterium; assembly: GCA_965279075.1. Classification (GTDB taxonomy): domain Bacteria; phylum Pseudomonadota; class Gammaproteobacteria; order Burkholderiales; family SG8-39; genus SZAS-79. The sequence goes on from CBDIHI010000010.1 coordinate 97,087, forward strand.
GTGAGGGGATGCTCGCCCGCGATCGCAGTCGGTTCCACCTCGCCGCGTTCGTTGAGCGCCTCGACCTCGAAGGTCGCGGGGCGGCTGGCGCTGGTGAGCCTGGGGCGCGGCATGGCTACGCGCTCATCCGCCGATGTAGGACATCTCGACCTTCGGGGCCCGGGCGGTCGCCTCGGTACGGACCTCCGAATACCGGTCGCCGCGCGCGCGCCATACGGCGACGATGCTGTCGCGAAGCGCTTCCTCAGGCGCACCAGCGCGCAGCAGGGTGCGCAGGTCGTGCCCGGTCTGGCCGAAGAGGCAGGTGTACATCGCGCCTTCGGTCGACAGGCGCAGCCGGTTGCAGTCCTTGCAGAAGGCCTGCGTGACGGACGAGATCACGCCGATCTCGCCGCTGCCGTCGGCGTAGCGCCAGCGCTCGGCGACCTCGCCGCGGTAATCCGGGTCGACCTGCTCGAGCGGGAACTGCGCCGAGATGCGCCGCACGATCTCGGCGGACGAAATCACGTCGTCCATGCGCCAGCCGTTGGTGCTGCCCACGTCCATGAACTCGATGAAGCGCACGATGTGGCCGGTGCCGCGGAAGTGGCGCGCCATGTCGACCACGTGGTGGTCGTTCAGCCCGCGCTTGACCACCATGTTGACCTTGACCGGCGAGAGGCCCGCGGCGGCGGCGGCATCGATGCCTTCGAGCACCTTCGCCACCGGGAAGTCGGCGTCGTTCATGGCCTTGAAGGTCGCGTCGTCCAGCGAATCGAGGCTCACGGTGATGCGGTTGAGGCCCGCGGCCTTGAGCGCCTTCGCCTTCTTCGCCAGCAGCGAGCCGTTGGTGGTCAGCGTGAGGTCGACCTTCAGTTCGGCCAGCATCGCGATCAGGCGCTCGAGGTCGCGGCGCACCAGCGGCTCGCCGCCGGTGAGGCGGATCTTCTCGACGCCGAGGCCGACGAAGACCCGGGCGAGCTTGGCGATCTCCTCGAACGACAGGAGCGAGGACTGCGGCAGGAACTTGTAGTCCTCGTCGAAGACATCGCGCGGCATGCAGTACACGCAGCGGAAATTGCAGCGGTCGGTGACCGAGATGCGCAGGTCGCGCAACGGCCGGCCCAACGTGTCGGAAAAGGCTCCGCCCTCGAAGCGCGGGGGCTTCGATGTGCTGCTGGCCGCCCCGGCGGGGCGGATCGGAATAACCTTTTCCTGCATGGTGTCTTAAGCCTTGTGCGGGGGTGCTTCGATCATATCAGAGGGGTCCGAGTGCGTTATAGTTCGCGCGACGAATCAGGGGGATACGAACAGATGGGGGAGCCCGAACTTCAGCTTGCCGTGGTCATGCAGCGGCGCGCGCTCGACAACCGCTGGCAGAGCGAGGCCTGGGAGCCGTTGGGCGTGGTGCTGAACCACTCGGGCGGCGGCGGACCCGCGAAACTGGTGGAGGAGCGCGGCGTGGCGCAGTGGCTGCACCCGGGCTTCAGCCTCAGGCTGTTTCGCGACGAAGCCGAGGGCTATTACCTGAACGTGTCGTCCGACGAACCGCGTGTGTTCGTGATGTGGCGCATGGAGGACGGCCTGGCGGTGCCGAAGTTCGTGACCGTGAGCTACAACGAGGCGGGCCGGCTGATGGACGGCGGCGAGCAGGTGGATACCGTGGCGATGCCCGCCGAACTGATGGCGTGGGTGGGCGCGTACGTCGAGGAGAACTACCGCCCCGAGGCCAAGAAGCGCAACAGGCCCCGATCCTTCCTGAGCCCGAAGGACCGCGCGGGGAAAGTCTCGTGAACGTGGACGACGTCGGCGGGTTCCTGTCGCGCTGGTCGCGCAGGAAGCTCGAGAAGACCGTGCCCGCACCGGAGCCGGTACCGGAGGAAGCCGCGGCGCAGCCTCCGGCCGCTGTCGAGGCCGAGGCCCCGCCCCCCGAGCCGCTGCCGCCGGTGGAAAGCCTCACGCCGGAATCCGACTTCAAGCCCTTCCTGCGTGCCGGCGTCGATCCGGGCGTGAAGCAGGCCGCCCTCAAGCAACTCTTCAAGGACCCGCAGTTCAACGTCATGGACGGCCTCGACACCTACATCGACGACTACAGCATCGCGGACCCGATCCCCGAGGCCATGATGAAGACCCTGTACCAGGCCCGCGAGCACCTCTTCAGCCCCGAGGAGAAGGCCGCTGCGATAGCCGAAGACAAGGCGGAGGAGGAAAGGGCCGCCGCGCAAGCCGCGCCCGACCCCGCCGCACCACCGGCCCTCCCTGACACCAAGGACGCCTGAGCGATGGCGCTCGAAGACAAGACCCTCAAGCTGTGCAACTGCAACCGGACGATGCCGCTGGACGCGAAGGCGCTGGCCGCCGCGCTGAAGTCGAAGGTGCCGGTCACCATCCATACCGAGCTGTGCAGGCGGGAGGTCGGCGCCTTCAACGAAGCGCTGCGCGACCCGGAGGTGCTGGTCGCCTGCACGCAGGAGGCGCCGCTGTTCGCCGAACTCGCGCAGGCGGCGGGCGCCAAGGGGGAGCTCGCGTTCTTCAATATCCGCGAGACCGCGGGCTGGTCGTCCGATGCTAAGCAGGCGACGCCGAAGATCGTCGCGCTGGCCGCGCTGGCAGCCATGAAGGATCCCGAGCCCGTCCCGACGGTGGCCTACAAGTCCGCCGGCAACCTGCTGGTGATCGGGCCCGCCGGCGCCGCGGTCGCATGGGCCGAAAAGCTTGCGGGCGATCTCGAAGTCAGCGTGCTCGCGACGGGGGGCGGTGCCGTGGGGGAACTCCCGGTCGAGCGCAGGTACCCGGTCTGGTCCGGCCAGGTCACGCGGGTGTCCGGTCACCTTGGCGCCTTCGAAGTCGACTGGGCCCAGCAGAACCCGATCGACCTCGAGGCCTGCACGCGCTGCAACGCGTGCGTCACGGCCTGCCCCGAAGGCGCGATCGGTTTCGATTACCAGGTGGACCTGGACAAGTGCAAGGGCCACCGCGCCTGCGTGAAAGCCTGCGGTGCGATCGGCGCGATCGATTTCGCCCGCGCCGACACGGCGAGGAGCGAGGCTTTCGACCTCGTGCTGGACCTTTCGCGCGAGCCGTTGCTGAAGACGCCGGACCTGCCGCAAGGCTACCTTGCGCCGGGCGACGACCCGCTGGAGCAGGCGCTGGCCGCGCAGAAGCTGACCATGCTGGTCGGCGAATTCGAGAAGCCGAAGTTCTTCTCCTATAAGGAACGCATTTGCGCGCACGGCCGTTCGGGCAAGACCGGCTGCACGAAATGCATCGATGTCTGCTCCACGGGAGCGATCGAGAGCGACGGCGACAAGGTCAAGGTCGACCCGCACCTGTGCGCAGGCTGTGGCGGCTGCTCTACCGTGTGCCCGTCGGGGGCGATGACCTACGCCTATCCGCGTGTGCCGGACACGGGCGCGCGGCTCAAGGCCGTGCTCGGCGCGTATCGCGAAGCCGGCGGCAAGGATGCGTGCATCGCCCTCCACAACGCCGAGTCGGGCCGCGCTCTGGTGCATTCGGTCGGACGCCGCGCGGCGCGGGGCGGCAAGGGGCTGCCCGCACGGGTGATCCCGATGGACCTGTTCCACGTCGCCTCTACGGGCATGGACGTCTGGCTCGGCGCAATCGCCTACGGTGCGAGCCAGGTCGTGGTGGTGTCCACGGGGGCGGAGCCTGAGGGTTACCTGGACGCGATCCGGACGCAGATGGGCTACGCGCAGTCCGTGCTGACCGCGCTGGGCTACGCCGGCCGGCACCTCGAGCTGGTCGTCGCGGAAGACGCGGCGCAACTCGAAGCGAAGCTCTGGGCGCTCGCGCCCGCCGGTACCCCCGCCAGGCCGGCGACGTTCAACCTGTCGACCGAAAAGCGCACCACTCTCGATTTCGCACTGGACCACCTGGCGCGGCACGCGCCCACGCCGCAGGACGAGATCGCGCTCGGCGCGGGCGCACCTTTCGGCCGCATCGCGGTCGACAAGGGCACCTGCACGCTCTGCAAAGCGTGCATCGGCGCCTGCCCGGAAGCCGCGCTGCTCGATTCGCCCGAGGCGCCGATGCTGCGCTTCATCGAGCGCAACTGCGTGCAGTGCGGCTTGTGCGCGAGCACCTGTCCCGAGGATGCGATCACGCTCGCGCCGCGCCTGTTGCTGACCGCGCAGGCGAAGGAGGCCGTGACGCTGAACGAAGCCGAGCCCTTCAATTGCGTGCGCTGCGCCAAGCCATTCGGCACGCGGCAGATGATCGACGCGATGATGGGACGCCTGACCGCGCACTCCATGTTCGCGGGGGGAGGCGCAATCCGCCGCCTGCAGATGTGCGCCGACTGTCGTGTCGTCGACATGATGGAATCAAAGGACGAACCCTCGATCCTGAACGTGCCCAAGACCCCATGACGACCAAAGCCGAGCCGATCCAGTTCCTGCCGCCGGAGGCCCCGGAGGACCGGGCGCGCGGCGACCTCTATGCGTTGATTGCGCGGCTGTTCTATGCGCCGCCCGACGACGACCTGCTGCAGGCGCTGGCCGAGGCCGACGAGATCGTCGGCGAGGAAGACTCGGTGGCGCTGGCCGAGGCGTGGCGCGCGCTGCAGCTCGCCTGCGCGGCCATCGACGAGGAGGCGGCGCAGGAGGAATACGACGGCCTGCTGATCGGCGTGGGCAAGGCCGAGGTGGCGCCCTACGTGGGCGCCTACATGGAGGGTACCGGGGCGGAAGGCCTGCTGGTGGAACTGCGGGCCTACATGGCGGCGCGCGGCCTCGGGAGGCAGGCCGCGGTGAACGAGCCCGAGGACCACGTGGCTGCGCTATGCGAATTGATGCGGCACATGATCGCGGTGCAGCACGCTTCGCTCGACGAGCAGCGGGAGTGCTTCCACCGGTTCATCCATCCGGGGGCGGTGCGGTTGTGCGAGGCGATCGAGGCCTCGCCGAACGCTAATTTTTACAAGCGGGTCGCGCGCTTTTCGCGGGCTTTTTTCGAACTCGAACATACGGCGTTCGGGATGGCCTGAACTGCGCCGGGGGCAGGGCCTCGCGCACGGTGTACTTGCGGCCCGTGATGGCCGAGCCGTAGCCGGGCAGGGCGGAGAGTATTTCGCGGAATTCGGCGCCCTGGAGCATCCCGACGAAAGCGGCGACCGCGGGGTCGGCGAGCCAGTCCGTGCGGCAGGCGAGGAAATATCTTTCGGTCAGCAGCGGGATGAAGTCCAGCTTGTATTCGGCCGCTGCCGCGCGGATGCCGTAGCCTGCGTCCGCGCGCCCGCCCGCCACGGTCGCGGCCACGGCGAGGTGGGTGTACTCCTCGTTCTGGTACCCGTCGAGCGTCCCGGGCTCGATGCCGGCGCCGGCCAGCAACTGGTCGAACTCCACGCGGCTGCCCGAACCGGCCTGCCGGTTGACGATCCGCACGGCGGGTCGCGTCAGGTCGGCGAGGCTGAGGATGTGCCCGGGGTTGCCGGGCGCGACCATGAGCCCCTGCGTACGCGTCGCGACGCCAATGAGGGTGTGGGTGTCGTCCCTGAGGAACCGGTGGAAGGCCTGGGCCGCCGCTTCGTCGAGGCCCTCGGCGAGGTGGAAGCCGGCCAGGGTGCGACGGCCTTCGGCGAGCGCCGCCAGGCTCTCGAGGCTGCCTTCGAAGCGGATGTCGAGCTTTAGGCCCGTGCGTTGCGCGAGGCGGTCGCGCAGTTCGGCAAGCGCCAGGTCGTGGCTGGCCGCGATCGCCAGGGGCATTTCGCCCTGGTCGCCGGCCAGCGCGTGCTCGATTTCGTGCCGCACCTTCTCGAGTTCATGCGAGATGCGGGCCTGCACAAGTTCCTCGGACCACAGCAGCTTGCGACCGAATTCGGTCAGCCGCGCGCCGTGGCCCTGGCGCAGTTCGATCACGGGCCGGCCGAAGATCCCGTCCCATTTGCCGACCAGGCCCCAGACATGACGGTATGAAACGCCGAGCCGGCGGGCGGACTCCGCGAGCGAACCGCAGTCGGCGATCTCGTGCAGCACGCGGAACAGCACTGCGTCGAGGACATGCGCCTCGCCTGGTGCCGGCGTCCAGTCGTACTGCAGGCGGACCTTGATCAAGGGTGCGATCTCGCTTTCAGTGTGTTGTGCAATGCAGCAGCAAGCGTTTCATTCGAGCCCGGAGTTTCTCACGGATGCGGGCCCGTAGAAATCCTTGCGCGAGCATTGCATCGCGCACGATTTCCTCTAGAATCACCCGGATATGCAGGCTGGTGCATAGGTCATAGGAAATGTGATCCATAGTGGTGCATGTCACGAGGAGACATCGATGGCTAAAACTAAAACGACGATTCTGAACAGGCGCAATTTCCTCCTCGCGGTCGGGGCAGGCGGCGCCGCCACTGTGGCCGCGATCGGCGCCAAAGCCGGGCTGCAGGCGCAACCGAAAGTTTCCGGATCAGGCAAGCGGGACACCCGCGGCTATGCCGCCTCCGAGCACATCAACAACTACTACCGCACCACCAAGGTCTGAGGGGTCACGCCATGCTGCTCACCAGGAAATCCTCCGGGGGTGCCGTTGCGCCCCAATCCCGTCTCTCGCGCAGCCTTTCGGGAGTCCTCGGCAAGACGATCGACCGCCGCACCTTCCTCAAGCGCTCCGGCGTCTCGGTCGGCGCGGGCGCGGTCGCGACCCAGCTGCCGTTCAACATGCTCGGGAAGGCCGAAGCCGCCGATGCACCGGCCGGCAAGGTCGAGATCAAGCGCACCGTCTGCACGCACTGCTCGGTAGGCTGCTCGCTCGACGCAGTGGTCGAGAACGGCGTCTGGGTGCGCCACGAGCCGGTGTTCGATTCGCCGATCAACCTCGGCTCGCATTGCGCCAAGGGCGCCTCGATCCGCGAGCACGGGATCACTGCCGACTCCCACCGCCTCAAGTACCCGATGAAGCTTGAGAACGGCAAGTACAAGCGCATCTCGTGGGACGTGGCGCTGGACGAGATCTCGAAGAAGATGCTCGCCATCAAGAAGGAGTCCGGCCCGGACTCGCTGTTCCTTGTGGGCTCCTCCAAGCACAACAACGAGCAGGCCTACCTGCTGTGCAAGTGGGCGCGCCTCTGGGGCACCAACAACACCGACCACCAGGCGCGCATCTGCCACTCCACCACGGTGGCGGGCGTAGCCAACACGTGGGGGTATGGTGCGATGACCAACTCCTACAACGACATGCAGAACACGAAGTGCGCGTTGTACATCGGCTCGAACGCGGCCGAGGCGCACCCGGTGTCGGTGCTGCACATGCTGCACGCGAAGGAAAACGGCGCGAAGATGATCGTCGTCGACCCGCGCTTCACGCGCACGGCGGCCAAGGCCGACGAGTACGTGCGCATCCGCTCGGGGTCCGACATCCCGTTCCTGTTCGGCATGCTCAACATCATTTTCGCCAACGGCTGGGAAGACAAGAAGTACATCAACGACCGCGTCTACGGCATGGACAAGATCCGCGAGGAGGTCAAGCAGTGGACCCCCGAGGAGGTCGAGAAGGTCGCCGGCGTGCCGCCCGAGCAGTTGAAGCGCATCACGGAGACGTTCGCGAAGAGTCGCCCGTCGACCATCGTATGGTGCATGGGCCAGACCCAGCACACGATCGGCAACGCGATGGTGCGCGCCTCGTGCATCCTGCAGCTGGCCCTGGGCAACATCGGCGTGTCGGGCGGCGGCGCCAACATCTTCCGCGGCCATGACAACGTGCAGGGCGCGACCGACGTCGGTCCCAACCCGGATTCGCTGCCGGGCTACTACGGCCTGCTGCCGGGCTCGTTCGCCCACTGGGCGAAAGTCTGGAACGTCGACCTCGAGTGGCTGAAGAAGCAATACGCGCCGGGGCAGATGGGCAAGTCGGGCATGACGGTGTCGCGCTGGATCGACGGCGTGCTCGAGAAGAACGAGAACATCGACCAGGACTCGAACCTGCGCGCGATGATCTACTGGGGCCATTCGCCCAACAGCCAGTCGCGCGGCCTCGAGATGGTCGAGGCGATGAAGAAGCTCGACCTGATGGTGGTGATCGACCCGTACCCCTCCGCCACGGCGGCGATGAGCGCGATGGTGAAGAAGGAGGGCGTGTACCTGCTGCCCGCCGCAACCCAGCTGGAGACTTCGGGCAGCTGCACGGCATCCAACCGCTCCATCCAGTGGCGCGAGAAGGTCATCGACCCGCTGTTCGAGTCGCGCTCGGACCAGATGATCATGTACCAGCTCGCGCAGAAGCTCGGCTTCGGCGACCAGCTGGTGGGCAAGAAGGACGGCAAGCAGACCATCAAGCTCGTGAAAGGCAAGGGCGGCATGGAAGAGCCCGAGATGGAGGACACGCTGCGCGAGATCAACGCCGGCTGCTGGACCATCGGCTACACCGGCCAGTCGCCCGAGCGCCTCAAGGCCCACATGCGCAACATGCACGTGTTCGACGTGAAGACGCTGCGTGCCAAGGGCGGCGTCGACAAGGAGACGGGCTACGACCTGACTGGCGACTACTTCGGCCTGCCGTGGCCGTGCTACGGCAACGCGGCCCTGAAGCACCCGGGCTCGCCCAACCTGTACGACACCTCGAAGCACGTGATGGACGGGGGAGGTAACTTCCGTGCCAACTTCGGCGTCGAGAGGGAAGGAGTGTCGCTGCTGGCCGAGGACGGCTCCTGCTCCAAGGGCGCGGACATCACCACCGGCTATCCGGAGTTCGACCACGTGCTGCTGAAGAAGCTCGGCTGGTGGGACGACCTGACCGAAGCCGAGAAAGCCGCGGCCGAAGGCAAGAACTGGAAGACCGACCTCTCCGGCGGCATCCAGCGCGTCGTCATGAAGGTGCACGGCTGCCACCCGTTTGGGAATGCCAAGGCGCGCGCCGTGGTGTGGAACTTCCCGGACGGGGTGCCCAAGCACCGCGAGCCGCTCTACAGCCCGCGCGCCGACCTCGTCGAGAAATACCCGACCCACGACGACAAGAAGGCGTTCTGGCGGCTGCCGACCCTGTTCAAGTCGATCCAGCAGAAGAACAAGGACATCGGAAAGCAGTTCCCGATGGTGCTCACGAGCGGGCGCCTGGTCGAATACGAAGGCGGCGGCGAGGAGACGCGTTCCAACCCGTGGCTGGCCGAGTTGCAGCAGGACAACTTCATCGAGATCAACCCCAAGGCCGCGGCCGACCGGGGCGTGCGCAACGGCGAGTATGTGTGGGTCAGCACGCCGTCGGGCGCGAAGATCAAGGTGAAGGCGCTGGTGACCGAACGGGTCGCGGCCGACACCTGCTTCATCCCGTTCCACTTCTCGGGCTGGTGGCAGGGACAGGACATGCTGGCGTTCTACCCCGAGGGCGCCGCCCCGATCGTGCGCGGCGAGGCGGTCAACACCGCCACGACCTACGGCTACGACGCGGTCACGATGATGCAGGAAACCAAGACCACGCTTTGCCAAGTGGCTAAAGCCTAAGGGAGACGACCATGGCCAGAATGAAATTCCTCTGCGACGCCGAGCGCTGCATCGAGTGCAACGGATGCGTCACCGCCTGCAAGCAGGAGCACGAGGTGCCCTGGGGCGTCAACCGGCGCCGCGTCGTCACCATCAACGACGGCGTGGTCGGTGCCGAGAAGTCGATCTCGGTGGCCTGCATGCACTGCTCGGACGCGCCCTGCATGGCGGTGTGCCCGGTGGACTGCTTCTACCGGACGGACGACGGCGTGGTGCTCCACGACAAGGACCTGTGCATCGGCTGCGGCTACTGCTTCTACGCCTGCCCCTTCGGCGCGCCGCAGTTCCCGCAGGCGGGCGCCTTCGGCCTGCGCGGCAAGATGGACAAGTGCACGTTCTGCGCCGGCGGCCCCGAGGCCGACAAGTCGGAGGCCGAGTTCAAGAAGTACGGCCGCAACCGCCTGGCCGAGGGCAAGCTCCCGGCCTGCGCCGAGATGTGCTCGACCAAGGCGCTGCTCGGCGGTGACGGCGACGTGATCGCCGACATCTACCGGCAGCGCGTGCTGACCCGCGGCAAGGGTTCGGAAGTCTGGGGCTGGGGCACGGCCTACGGGCAGGGCAAGGGCGGTACCGCCCCGGCGGCCGCGGGAGCCAAGTCATGAAAGCCGCGGTGATCCTCGCCGTGGCGGTCGCGTTCGGCGCCGCGGGCTGCATGGAGGTCGAACAGGCTTCCACCGGCCAGAAGCAGGGCAAGTACCAGGGCAAGCCCGACGGCAAGGCCTGGGACAATGACCCGCTCGCCATCGGCGCGGGCGGCGCCAAGTGGTCGAAGGGCGACAAGGTCAGCTGGGAAACGCAGATCAAGGCGCGCAACGACGGCCAGAACGAATACAAGCGCATCGGCCAGTAGCGCCCCGGGACCGAGGAGACCTGACATGAAAACCCGTTCCTGGCTTCTGGGCCTGGTCCTGTCCGCCTTCGCCGCCTTCCCGGCGGTCGCGATGGCGCAGGCCCAGCCCGCGCAGCCTTCCCCCGACGACACGCAGGCCAAGCGCCAGGCTGTCCAGCCCGGCAACAACGCGCCCGTATGGCGCGAGGTGAGGTCGGGCGAAGCCAACTACACCAGCATCAAGGGACCCGAGACCGGCGTGCTCGTCCAGCAGCAGGCGAAGTTCTTCGGCCAGGACGGCATGACCACCGCGGGCGAGGCCTGGCGCAAGTACCGCAACGGCCCGGTCACGTTCTATGGCGGGCTGCTCGTCGTGCTCGCGGCGGTCGCGATCGGCGCGTTCTACCTGTGGAAGGGCCCGATCAAGCTCCACAACCCGCCGACGGGCCGCACGATCCTGCGCTTCTCGGCGCTGGAGCGCTGGGCTCACTGGAGCATGGCGATCAGCTTCTGCGTGCTCGGCGTGTCGGGTCTGGTGATCCTGTTCGGCAAGCACATCCTGCTGCCGGTGATCGGGTACACGCTCTTCGCCTGGCTCACGATGCTGATGAAGAACCTGCACAACTTCATCGGGCCGCTGTTCCTCGTCTCGATCGTGCTGTTCGCGGTCATTTACGTGCGCCACAACTTTCCCGCCAGGGGCGACATCAATTGGCTGCTGAAGGCGGGCGGCATGTTCGGCGCGCACGAGGTGCCCTCGGGCCGCTTCAACGCCGGCGAAAAGGGCTGGTTCTGGCTCAGCGTTGTCGTGCTCGGAACGCTGATGAGCATCAGCGGCCTGATCCTGCTGTTCCCGAATTTCGAGCAGGTGCGCGCCACGATGCAGCAGGCCAACATCGTGCACGCCATCGGCGGCGTGGTCTTCATCGCGATGTCGTTCGCGCACATCTACATGGGCACGATCGGCACCGAGGGTGCGTACGAAGGCATGCGCACGGGGTACGTCGACGAGACCTGGGCGAAGGAGCACCACGAGCTCTGGTACGACGACGTGAAGTCCGGCAAGTCCGGCGGCGGGGATGCGGGCAGGCCCGCGCCGGCCGCGCAGCCGCAACACTAGGGGGATGGGGACCATGATCAAACGACTGAGCATTTGCATCGCCGCGGGCCTGATTGCCGGCACCGCGTTCGCCAAGCTCCCGCCGGCGCCGCCGATGAGCGAGGAGGCCAAGGCCGAGAAGGCCGCAAAGGACAAGGCCTCCGCCGCCAAGGAAGCCGAGCTGCTGGGCAAGTACCAGGACAAGGCCGTGGCGAACCACAAGAAAGCGAAGGGCGCCGCCGCTGATCCCAAGGCGGCCATGGCCGCGAAGAAGAAGTAAGGCGGGAACCCGGTGCGCCTGTCGCTCCTCGCAGTCCTCGCCCTGGCCGCGGGCTGCCAGTCGATTCCCGCGAACGCCCCCAGGGCGTCGGCCACCCTCGAGCCGACGAAAGGCAGTACGGTCCGTGGCACGGCGAGCTTCGTGCAGTTCGACGGCAAGGTGCGGGTCACCGCCAGCGTCAGCGGCCTGAAGCCCAACGGCGAGTTCGGCTTCCACATCCACGAGGCGGGCGATTGCAGCTCGGGTGACGGCATGAGCGCCAAGGGGCACTTCAACCCGTTCGCAAAACAACATGCGCACGCGGGTACGCCCGAGCGCCACGCGGGCGACCTGCCGAGCCTCAGGTCGGACGCTTCCGGAAATGCGACCGTGACGGCGGACCTCGACGTGATCACGGTGTCGGCGGGCATGGGCAGCGTGGTCGGTCGCGGCCTGATCGTGCATGCGCAACCCGACGACTTCAAGACGCAGCCCACCGGCAACGCAGGTGCGCGCAGCGCCTGCGCGGTCATCAGGGCCGGGTAGGCGGCCTGCGGGAACAGAAAAAGGCGCCTCAGGGCGCCTTTTTCGTTTTTGCGACGTCTACCGCGGCGCGGGTTGCGGCGTGCCGGTGAACTGCGGCGAGACCACCACCGTGAATGCCGCGCCGCTGCCGAAGCCGCCGGCGGGCGCGACCTCGATCGTCGCGGCGCGCGAGGCGTTGGTGAAAGTCATCAGCGAGGACTTCGAGCGCGCGATGGTGACGAGCTTCCAGCCGCCCTTGCCGAGCTGCTCCTGGAAGTGCCTGATCAGGTCCTCCTCACCGAGGGGGGAGGTGCCCGCAACCCGCCCGGTCCACTCGGCTGTGCCGCCCAGGATCAGCGTCCTCTCGAGGTCGATCTTCGTGCCCTGGGGCAGCGGCAGGTTCGGCAGGTACTTCTCCGGGTCGGCCACCTCGCGCGAGGTGCTGTTGCCCGGCATCGAGCCGCAGCCCGCGGCCAGCGCCGATGCGGCCAGCAGGGCGAGGGCGATACGCTTCATGCCACGCCGTCCGCGAGCACCAGCCGCGATCGCGAGGCCGCCTTGCGGATCGCAAGCGCCGGGGCATACTCGGGTGAGTCGTAGAATTTTTTCGCCTGTTCCATCGACGCGAATTCGACAACCACGAGGCGCGAGGGCTGCCAACCGCCTTCCTTGGATTCGACCGCGCCGCCGCGCACGATGAACTTGCCGCCGTAGGCTGCGATCGCGCCGGGCGTCAGCAGCTTGTAGCCCTCGTAGGCGGCGGGATCGGTGACTTCGACTTCGGCGATGAGGTAGGCGGGCACGGGTTTCTCCGAATGGGGTTTTCGTTGAGGCCGATTCTACGCGAGGCCCGCGAGGCGCAGTACCAGCCCGGCCGCGGCTGCGATCGCCACCAGCTTGATCAAGCCGACCTTGTAGCGCACGGCCGCCACCAGCGCCGCGCCCGAGCCGATCGCGCCAACCCAGTCGAAGCGCCCCTGCATCCCCTCCGGCCAGAACACGTGGCCCGCAAAGAACAGGGCCAGGCTGACGATCACGCCCACCACGGCCGCCGTGATCCCCGTGAGCGGCGCGGTGAACTTCAGGTTGCCGTGCGTGGTCTCCACCAGCGGCCCGCCGACGAGGATGAACACGAACGAGGGCAGGAACGTGAAATACGTGACGACCGTCGCGGCTGCGGCGCCGGCCAGCAGCAGGTGCCCCGGGCCGAACAGTTCCGCGCCCCACCCGCCGACGAAGCCGACGAAGGCCACCACCATGATCAGCGGCCCCGGCGTGGTTTCGCCCAGGGCCAGCCCGTCGATCATCTGCGTCGCGGTGAGCCAGTGGTAATGGTCGACCGCACCCTGGTACACGTAAGGCAGCACCGCGTATGCGCCGCCGAAAGTCAGCATCGCGGCCTTTGTGAAGAACCAGCCCATCTGCGCCAGCGTGCCCTCCCAGCCATAGGCCGCGACCAGTGCGCCCATCGCGAGCGCCCAGAGCACGAGGCCGGCGAGCGCGCAGGCCGCGACGCGCGAGGACCGGTAGACGGCGTGCGCCGGGGTCGGCGTGTCGTCGTCGATCACGGCCGGGCCGTAGCCCCTTTTTGTGTCCCCGTGCCCGCCGCCCGTCGCGAACACCTGCGGGGCCCAGCGCCCCCCGAGCGCCCCGATGATCCCTGCGCCGATGACGATAAGCGGGAAGGGCAGTGCGACGAAGTAGATCGCGGCGAAGGCGGCCACGCTGATCGCCCACAGCGCCGGGTGCTTCAGCGCGCGCTGCCCGATGCGCCACGCCGCCGCCAGCACGATCGCAACCACCGCCGGCTTGATGCCGTACAGCAACCCGGCCACCGCCGGCACGCTGCCGTAGGCCATGTAGACGTACGACAGCCCGATAAGGATGAAGAGCGAGGGCAGCACGAAGAGGCCGCCCGCCACGATCCCGCCCCAGGTCCGGTGCATCAGCCAGCCTATGTATGTCGCCAGTTGCTGCGCCTCGGGGCCGGGCAGCACCATGCAGTAGTTGAGCGCGTGCAGGAACCGGCCCTCCGAGATCCAGCGGCGCCGCTCGACCAGCTCCTGGTGCATGATCGAAATCTGTCCGGCCGGGCCGCCGAAGGAGATGAAGCCGAGCTTCAGCCAGAACCAGAAGGCTTCGCGGAAGGGTACGGGGGGCGGATTTTGCGTGATGGGTTCGTCCATGGCTCTCTTCAGGAGGTCATTTCAGGACTTGGACGCCATCGTCTTGAGTCGGTGCGGGCACCCGGGGGAGCCTGTGTCCCCCTTGCACACATCATCGCCGTGGGGCGTCCACGCTGTCAAGCGCGGGCGGTAAAAATCATGAAAGTCTGACTTTTACTTCACGAACACAAGTACTGGAGCGGTTCTCCTGTCAGTTTGCGTATCGGTACCGGTACATCCCGGTCGAACTCAGGCGTACCCCACGCTGTGCCGGTCGAGCGACACGGCCTTCACCAGCGCATGCACCGGCACTCCGGGCGCGAGGGCGAGCGCACGGATCGAATGGCGGGTGACGCGCGCGATGATGGAGGTGGCGCCAACCGTGATCCTCACGTCGGCGCTCGAGCCGTCGTCGCCGCTGATCTCCGCGACGACGCCGGGCAGGCAATTCAGCACGCTGATGTTCCGCGGGCGCTCCAGCGCGATCGACACGTCGCGTGCGCGGATGCGCACGCGCACCGGCTCCCCCACCAGCGCGTCGAGGTCGGTCGTAAGCAGTTCGCCGCCGTCGAAGGCGAGGTGCGCGAGGCCCGTCGCGAGGTCCTGCGCGGAAACGCGCGTGTCGATCACCGCGCCGCCTTCGAAGCGCCCGAGCTGGCTGCGCAGGTCCAGCCGCGCAGCCAGTGCCTGCACGGTGCCCACGCCGGTGACCTTGCCGTCCGAGACCAGCACCAGCGTATCGGCGAGGCGCGTCACTTCCTCGATTGCGTGGCTCACGTACACGATGGGGATCTTCACTTCCTCGCGCAGCCGCTCGATGTAATGCAGGATCTCGCCTTTCCTCGCCGAGTCGAGCGACGCCAGGGGCTCGTCCATCAGCAGCACGCGCGGGCTCATGAGCAGCGCGCGGCCGATCGCCACGCGCTGCTTCTCGCCGCCCGACAGGTGATGCGGCCGGCGATCCAGCAGCCGGCCGAGGTCGAGCAGCGTGACGACGCGGTCGAAGTCGACGTAGCGCGCCTTCTCGGGCGTGAACCAGCGCCCGTAGCCGAGGTTGCCGCGCACGCTGAGGTGCGGCAGCAGCAGGCCGTCCTGGAAGACGTACCCGGCGCGGCGGCGCTGCGGCGCCACGAACGTTCCGGCATCCGAGTCGTAGAACACCTCGCCGCCCACGACGATGCGGCCGCGGTCCGGCCGCACCAGCCCGGCGAGCGCGTTCAGCAGCGTGGTCTTGCCCGAGCCCGAGCGGCCGAACAGCACGGTGACGCCGGCCTCGCTCTCGAAGCGGGCGTCGAGCGCGAAGCCGTCGAGCTTCAAGGAGACGTCGGCTTCGATCTTCATCCGTGGATACGCCGGCGTGCTGCGCGCTGCAGGAACTCCGAGGCCGTCAGCGCGGCAAGGGACAGCAGGATCGCGATGACGCACAGCCTCATGGCCTGCGCATCGCCGCCCGGGACCTGCGTGAAACCGTAGATCGCCAGCGGCACGGTCTGCGTCTCGCCCGGGATGTTGGAGACGAAGGTGATCGTCGCGCCGAACTCGCCGAGGCTGCGCGCGAACGCGAGCAGCACCCCGTTGATGACGCCCGGCAGCACCAGCGGCAGCGTGACGGTCAGAAACACCCAGGCCCGGCCGGCGCCGAGCGTGGCCGCAGCGGCTTCGAGCCGGCCATCGATGGCCTCCACCGACTGGCGGATCGCCCGCACGGCCAGCGGCAGGCCCATGATCGCGCAGGCGAGTGCCGCGCCCGTCCAGCGGAAAGAGAAGACGATGCCGAAATTGTCCGCGAGGAACGCGCCGAGCGGCCCCTTGCGGCCGAACGTGAGCAGCAGGAAATACCCGATCACTACGGGGGGCAGGACCAGCGGCAGGTGGATGAAGCCGTCCACCAGCATCTTGCCGGGAAAGTGCGTCCGCGCGAGCAGCAGCGCCAGCCCGAGTGCCACCGGCAGGCTGGCGAGCGTGCTCCAGAAGGCGACCTTGAGGCTGAGCCGGATGATCTCCAGCTCTGTGGGGGTGAGCTCGAACACCCCCCTAGTTTAACGGGGTGAAGCCGTATTTCTGGAAAATGGCCTTCGCTTGCGGGGTCGACAGGAATTTCAGGTAGTCGGTGGCCGGGGCTTTCGCCTCCTTCGTGAGCGCCGCGGGGTAGATCACCGGCGGGTGCAGTCCTTCGCCGAAGGTCGCGACGATTCGTACCTTGGGTTCCGACCTTGCGTCGGTCTCGTAGACGATGCCCAGCGGCGCTTCCTCCCGCGCGACGAAGACCAGCGCGGCGCGCACGCTTTCGGCCGCGGCAACGCGGCTCGAGACCGTGTTCCACACGGCGAGCTTCTCCAGGGCGGCCTTCGCGTATTTCCCGACCGGCACATGCTGCGGGTCGCCGAGCGCGAGGCGTCCCGACGGCCCGAGCAGTTGCGCGATGGGGAATCCCGGCGCGATCGTCGCCTGCGCCTTGCTGGAGTTGGGAGCGATGAGCACCAGCTTGTTACCGAGTACATTCCTGCGGCTTGCCGGCTGGATCAGGCCCTTCTTCTCCACATAGTCCATCCAGTCGAGGTCGGCCGAGACGAACACCTGCGCGGGCGCGCCGTTCTCGATCTGCTTGGCGAGTGCGGAACTCGCGGCGTAGGACGACGTGGCCTTCATCCCGCCTTGCTGCACCCAGGCGGCATTCACCGCATCCAGGGAGTCCTTGAGGCTGGCGGCGGCGAAAACGAGGATCGGGTCCTGCGCGGCGACGGGGGCTGTGACGAAGGCAGCCAGAAGGGCCAGCCTGGACATCCACTTCGGCATTGCGTGCTCCGGGGAGGAAGGGCTTGAAAGCGCGACTATAGTCAATCGGCAAGGCCGGGGTTATGCACTCGCATGCATATCTGCGTTTGCGGGACATTCGCGTAGCATCCGGCCCACCCATGAACCCCCTCCTCGAAGCCTTTGCCGGCGCGCTGGCGCTGATCGCGTCGGGCGATCGCGCGTTGCTGCAGATCGTCCTGCTGAGCCTGGCCGTGAGCCTGTCCGCGGTGGTGCTGGCCACACTGTTGGGGTTGCCGCTGGGCGCCGCCATCGCGGTGGGGCGGTTCCGCGGCCGGCAGGCGGTGATCGTGCTGCTCAACGCACTGATGGGCCTGCCGCCGGTGGTGGTGGGCCTCGTGGTGTACCTGCTGCTGTCGCGCGCCGGGCCGCTGGGGCCGCTCGGCCTGCTCTTCACGCCGCCTGCGATGGTGGTGGCGCAGACCGTGCTGATCTTCCCGATCATCGCGGCGCTCGCCCGGCAGTCGGTCGAGGATGCGTGGGTGGAGTACGAGGAGCAGTTGAGGTCGCTCGGCGCGCAGGGCATGGGGGCGGCGCTGACGCTGGTGTGGGACATCCGGTATTCGCTATTCACCGCGGTGCTGGCCGGCCTCGGGCGCGCGCTGGCCGAGGTCGGTGCGGTAATGATCGTCGGCGGCAACATCGACGGCGTGACGCGCGTGATGACCACCACCATCGCGCTGGAGACTTCCAAGGGCGACCTCGCGCTGGCGCTGTCGCTCGGCATCGTGCTGATCACACTGGTGCTCGTGCTGAACGCCGCCGCGCACCTCGTAAAAGAAGCGGCGCGCAGGAGGGTCGGATGAGCGCCATCCTGCCGCTGCGCCTTGCGGAGGTGGGCTTCGCCGCCGGCGACCGCCCGATCATCCAGGGTGTGTCTTTCGAACTGTGCGCCGGGCCGGCCACCATCGTGATGGGAGCCAACGGCGCGGGGAAAAGCGTGCTGCTCAGGCTGATGCACGGTTTGCTTACTCCGACCTCGGGGCGCGTGGAATGGCTCGGGGACAATGCGGCCCGCGCGCGGCGCCTGCAGGCCATGGTTTTCCAGCGCCCGGTCATGCTGCGCCGCTCGGCCATCGCCAACATCACCTACGCGCTGGCGCTTGCCGGCGTGGCGGCGGGCGAGCGCGACGTCCTCGCGCGCGAAGCCCTGGAGAGCGTGGGCCTCGCGCATATCGCAAGCCGGCCCGCCCGCGTGCTGTCCGGCGGCGAGCAGCAGCGGCTGGCGCTCGCGCGTGCGTGGGCCTTGCATCCCGAAGTGCTGTTCCTCGACGAGCCCACCGCGAGCCTCGACCCGGCCGCGACGCGCGAGATCGAGACCGTCATCAAGGCGTTCGACGCGGCGGGCACCAAGATCGTCATGGTTACGCACAACCTCGGCCAGGCGCGCCGCCTCGGCGACGAGGTGTTGTTCGTGCACGAGGGGCGCGTAGCCGAGCTCACGCCGATCGACGCATTCTTTTCCAATCCCGCCTCGGAAGAAGCCGCGGCGTTCATCAAAGGGGAAAACCCATGGGCCTGAAAAGGATCCTTGCGACAACATCTGCGGCGGCAATCGCCGCACTGGTCTGCGTTTCGGCGCATGCGCAGCAAAAGTTCATCACCGTGGCCTCGACCACCTCCACCGAGCAGTCGGGCCTGTTCAAGCACCTGCTGCCGATCTACATCAACAAGAGCGGAGTGGAGGTGCGTGTCGTCGCGGTAGGCACCGGGCAGGCCCTCGACATGGGAAGGAAGGGCGATGCCGATGTGGTGTTCGTGCACGACCCGGTGGCCGAGAAGAAGTTCGTGGACGAGGGCTTCGGCGTGAACTACCACCTGGTCATGTACAACGACTTCATCATGATCGGGCCCAAGTCCGACCCGGCGAAGGCCGGCGGCAAGGACGTGCTGGGCGGCCTGCGGAAGGTGAAGGCCGCGCAGGCGCCGTTCGTGTCGCGCGCCGACAAGAGCGGCACGCACGCGGCCGAATTGCGGCTCTGGAAGATGGCGGGCGTCGACATGGCCAAGGACAAGGGCCCCTGGTACAAGGAGACGGGTTCCGGCATGGGCCCCGCGCTCAATACCGCTTCGGCCATGAACGCCTACATCCTCGCTGACCGCGGCACCTGGCTCGCCTTCAAGAACCGCGCCGAACTCGGAATCGTGGTGGAGGGCGACAACAAGCTCTTCAACCAGTACGGGATCATGCTCGTCAACCCGGCGAAGCACGCGCACGTGAAGAAGGACCTCGGCGACGCGTTCATCGCGTGGGTGATCTCACCCGAGGGCCAGAAGGCCGTCGCCGACTTCAAGATCGGTGGCGAGCAGCTGTTCTTCCCGAACGCGAAGTAGGCGTTTTGTAAGGATTCGAGGGCGGGCTGCGACAATACGGCTTACCTGAAGCTGTCCCGAAGGATCTCCCAGATGAAGAAGTGGATTGCAGGGCTCGCCATGGCGCTTGCGCCGGTCGTGGCAGCGCCCGCGTTCGCCCAGCCAGGCCCGCTCAAGCTCGGTGTGGGCCTGTTCCAGCCCGACAAGGAAAAGAACGACGCGACCTACCGGCCGCTGGCCGGGTACCTCGCCAAGCGCCTCGGGCGGGAGGTGAAGCTGTTCACCGTCGACACCTGGGAAGGCCTCGCCCGGTCCCTCGCGAGCGGCGAGACGGACCTGTCGCTGATGGGTCCGTGGGGCTACGTGCTCGCCAACCACCAGGCCGGCGCTCAGGTGGTCTCGACGATCCTGTACGAGGGCAAGCCGGAATACTTCGCGATCACGATCACCCACCCCAAGTCCGGCATCAACACGCTCGAGGACCTCAAGGGCAGGACCTTCGCTTTCGGCGACAAGGGCTCGACCTCGGGCTACCTGATCCCGCTGCACTACCTGATGACCCGAGGCATAGACCCGGAGAAATACTTCTCCAGGGTGGTCCATACCGCGCACCCGGCCATCGAGATGGCGGTAACGCGCGGCGAGCTCGATGCCGGTGCGGACTACAACCGCAACCGCGATTCGATGATCGCCGCCGGCCTGATCAAGGCCGCCGACAGCAAGATCATCTGGACCTCGGCGCCGCTGCCGAACGACGCCTTCGCCGTGAGCGCGGAACTCCACAAGGACAAGGCCTTTATCGCGAAGCTGCAGGCGGCGTTGTCGGACACCGGCGCGGAACTGAAGGCGAACCCATCGTTGCTGCCCGCCCGCTACACCGGGTTCGTCACCAAGGACAACGCCTACTACAAGCCGATCCGCGACGCGGGGCTCGCCACCGGGCGGCTCGGGGCCAAATGACGCCGGCGCGGTAGCGGGTGGATCGCAAGCACCGCGCACCGCGCCGCCTCGGCGGGCTGCTGGCCCTCTATGCGGTGCTGGTGGCCTTCTGCGTCGGCACGCTTGTTGTCGACGGGGATTTCTCGCTCGGCCGGCGCCCCTGGGAGAACCTGAAGAAGACCGCGGCGGAGCTGTCCGAGCCGAGCTTCCTCGCGCTGTGGTTCGGCGAACCCGTGCGCGAATTCCGCAGCGACGACGGGCGGGTGCTGCGCGTCGAGAACCGGCGCGAAACGGAAGAGAAGTTCCTCGCTGCCGTGGGTCGCGCGGTCTGGACGACGTTCAAGATCGCGACGCTCGGGTCGCTGATCGCCGCGCTCGTGGCCCTGCCTTTCGGACTGTTATCGGCGCGCAACATGCATGCGCCAGCCTGGCTTTCGCGTCCGGCCCGGTTCTTGCTCGACGTGGCGCGCTCCATCCACACGCTCGTCTTCGGCCTGATCCTCGTCGGCATCATCGGGCTGGGGCCCATGGCGGGGATCCTGGCGATTGCGCTGCATTCCTTCGGCACTTACGGCAAGCTGTACTCCGAGTCCATCGAGACGATCGACGCGCGTTTGATCGAGTCCGGGCTGGCGCTGGGCCTTTCGCGCATGCAGACGCTCGTGCATGCGCTTGGCCGCACCATGCTGCCGCGCTTCCTTTCCATCCACTTCTACATCTGGGAGTTCAACGTCCGCGATTCCACCGTCCTTGGGCTGATCGGCGCGGGCGGGTTGGGGTTGCTGGTGTCGGAGGCGGTGTCGCTGTTCCAGTGGGGGCGGCTGGCGACGCTGCTGATCGCGATCGTCGCGATGGTCGTGGTATTCGACCGGGTGAGTGGGTGGGTGAGGGCGCGGCTGCTGGGGGTTTGAGCTTCAGGCGGTTGCGAACCAGCGCCAGGCCCAGTACGCCGTGGCCAGCCAGAGGGCGATGAATACCGCGGCGGTGACGTAGTTCTTGGGTTTTCCGTTGTCCGCGAGCCAAGCCTCGGCCTGGGCGCCGGCTTCGGCCAGCACGTGCGTGGGAATCATCCGGGTTGTCGCCCAGATCCCCAGCGGGACGATGACGAGGTCGTCGAGGTAGCCCAGCACCGGGACGAAGTCCGGGATCAGGTCGATCGGGCTGAAGGCGTACGCAACGACCAGGATCGCCGCCAGCTTCGCGTGCCGCGGGGTGCCGGGATGCGACCGGCAGAACCACAGTGTCATCAGCTGGGACTTCAGCCGGCGCGCCCAGCGCTTGAGGCGTTCGAGCATCCGGCAAGGCTAACGGATTTATAAATTCATTGAAATTTTTTCTCAAGTCCCCGCCAGCAGGCGGTCTTCAGCTATTTTTGTACTGGGACCGGTACATTTCCCGGTGAAAGCCGGCAGGCCTTGACAAGCTTTCCATATTTCCACGATAATCGAAATATGGAAACGAAACTCGTCGCCAAAGCCCTCGCAGCCCTCGCCCAGGAAACCCGCCTGGGCATCTACCGCCTGCTGGTCGAAGCCGGCCCGACCGGCATGGCGGCGGGCGAGATCGCGGCGGACCTGAAGATTCCCGCCGCGACGCTGTCCTTCCACCTCAAGGAACTGAGCCACGCGGAGCTGGTGGCCGCGCGGCAGGACGGCCGGTTCATCTTCTATTCCGCCAACTTCGTCCGCATGACCGAGCTGGTCGGGTTCCTCACCGAAAACTGCTGCGAGCGGGACGGCGTTTCCTGCGCGCCTGCAAGCTGCGCCCCCAAACCCAAGGCCAAAGGAGTCAAGCCATGAAGCGCTTTCACGTGCACGTTTCCGTAGACGACCTCGAAGCGAACATCCGTTTCTACTCGACGGTTTTCGGCCAGCAGCCGACCGTCGTCAAGGGCGACTACGCCAAGTGGATGATCGAGGACCCGCGCATCAATTTCGCCGTCTCGCAGCGCGGCCAGCAGGCGGGCTTGAACCACCTCGGGTTCCAGGTCGAGTCGGACGAGGAACTCGCCGAACTGCGCAGCCGTGCAGCGAGCGCGGACGTGGCGCTGCTCGACCAGACGAACGCGTCCTGCTGCTACGCGAAGTCCAACAAGTACTGGGTCATGGACCCGCAGGGCGTGCCCTGGGAGACCTACAACACGCTGGACAGCATCCCGACTTTCGGGGAGGACACCGTTTCTCAAGCGAAGGCGGGCGAGGGTGCCTGCTGTGTCCCGCAGGCCAAGGCCTGCTGCGGCTGAGGGGGAACCTGGCGTGACCGACAGAACCTACAACGTCCTCTTCCTCTGCACCGGCAACTCGGCGCGCAGCGTGCTCGCCGAGTCCACGCTCAATGGCCTGGGCAAGGGGCGCTTCCGCGGCTACAGCGCCGGCAGCCACCCGGGCGGCAAGGTCAACCCTTTCGCCATCGAGCTGCTCGAAAGATCGGGCCTGCCCACCGCGGGCCTGCGCAGCAAGTCGTGGGACGAGTTCGCCGCGCCTGACGCGCCGAGGATGGATTTCGTCTTCACCGTCTGCGACAACGCGGCGGGCGAAACCTGCCCGTTCTGGCCCGGCCAGCCGATGACGGCGCACTGGGGCGTGCCGGATCCGGCGGCGGTGGAGGGGGCAGATGAAGTCAAGCGCGCAGCGTTCCGCGAGGCCTTCATCGCGCTGAAGCGGCGCATCGACCTGCTGCTGGCCCTGCCCCTGGAAAAGCTGGACGCGCAGTCGCTGCAGGGCAGGGTGCGGGACATAGGCAAGTCCTGATGTCGGGCGAAGCGGTCGTGAAGGCGAATGCTGTCGCGCCGATGAACGCGTTCGAGCGCTACCTGACCCTCTGGGTGTTCCTGTGCATCGTCGCGGGCATAGCGCTGGGGCAGGTGCTGCCCGGCGCGTCCCAGGCGGTGGGGCGCATGGAGGTGGCGAAGGTCAACCTGCCCGTCGGGCTGCTGATCTGGGTGATGATCATCCCGATGCTGGTGAAGGTGGATTTCGGCGCCTTGCACGAAGTGCGCAAGCACGTGCGCGGGATAGGCGTGACGCTGTTCGTGAACTGGCTGGTCAAGCCTTTCTCGATGGCCTTCCTCGGCTGGCTGTTCATCCGCACGCTGTTCGCGCCGATGCTGCCGGCCGACCAGATCGACAGTTATATCGCCGGGCTCATCCTGCTGGCCGCCGCGCCCTGCACGGCGATGGTGTTCGTGTGGAGCCGCCTCACGCGCGGCGACCCGCTCTTCACGCTGTCGCAGGTGGCGCTGAACGACACCATCATGGTCGTGGCGTTCGCGCCGCTGGTGGCTTTCCTGCTCGGGCTCTCGGCGATCACGGTGCCTTGGGAGACGCTGCTCACGTCGGTCGTGCTCTACATCGTGATCCCGGTGATCCTCGCGCAGGCCTGGCGCCGCGCGCTGCTGGCAAAGGGGCCGGCGGCCTTCGATGCCGCGATGGCGAGGATCGGGCCCTGGTCGATCGCCGCGCTGCTTGCAACGCTCGTGCTGCTGTTCGCGTTCCAGGGCGAAGCGATCCTGAAGCAGCCCCTGGTCATTGCGCTGCTCGCCGTGCCGATCCTGATCCAGGTGGTCTTCAACTCGGCGTTGGCCTACTGGCTCAACCGGGCGCTGGGCGAAACCCACGCCGTCGCCTGCCCGTCGGCACTCATCGGCGCCTCCAACTTCTTCGAGCTGGCGGTCGCCGCGGCCATCAGCCTGTTCGGGTTCGATTCGGGCGCGGCCCTCGCCACCGTGGTGGGCGTGCTGATCGAGGTGCCGGTGATGCTGCTGGTTGTCGGCGTGGTGAACCGCTCGAAGGGCTGGTACGAGGGGCGTGCTTGACGTTGTCCGGTCGCCTCGGCCCGGACTGCGACGGTGAGGTGCCTGGGTTATTCGACAACCGCAGAAGGTGGATAGCCGATCCTTTTCGATTGCGGTCAGCACTTGTATGCTTTAGCATATTGGTGTTAAAGCATCAAACCACAGGGATCCCATGAGCCGACTCACGATCACCCTCTCCGATGCGCGTTTTCGCGCCCTGAAGGAGGCTTCCGCCCAGCGGGACAAGACGATCGGGCAACTGATAGAGGAAAGCCTCGAGTTCTACGGCATCAAGAGCCGCGCGGATGCCCGGGCTCTCGTCTTGCGTGCCCGCGGTAATAGCGGCCTGACCGAGGCGCAGGCATTGGCGCTGGCCAGAAAAGAAGTGAAAGCCGCCCGCAAGCGCTGAAACATCCGGTGCGCGCGTCCACGCCCCCGCCCTCGATTGTCGACACCAATGTCGTGGTCTCCGGGCTGCTGACGGCCAATGCAGCCTCTCCGGTAGCCCGTGTACTGGATGGCATGCTGTCGGCCGCATTCCCGTTCGTTCTTTCCGATGCCCTTTTGGCGGAGTATCGGTCCGTGCTCGGACGCACGTCGTTGCGCAAGGCCCACGGATTGAGCGCCGGCGATCTGGACGTGATCCTCGTGGATCTGGCGCAGCACGCGATCGTGCTGGCGCCCGTGGTCACCTTGCACGCGCCGGATCCCGGAGACCAGCACTTGTGGGGCCTGCTTGCCGCGCGGGAAGATCTCGTGCTGATAACGGGCGACAAACTCCTGCAAGAAGACCGCGCCATGCGACATCGCATTTTCTCGGCGGCCGGATTCGTCCAGCGTTGGCTTTCAAAACGCTAAACGGAGGTGCTCGTCACCTCGTCGCGCAGGTCGTTAGCGCCGCCCTTGCCGGCATCCTCGACAGGTGGACGACGCGTGGCTGACTGGACGTACTTGTGCCCCTAGCCGGTAGCGCGCTGGTCGGCGCGATGGCCGCGGCCCAGGTCGGCGCGCTGCTGCCGCACGTCGTCGTGCCCGCCGTGATGCCGGCGTACCTGATCCCGGAGTGGAACCTCAGCTATTCCGAAGCCGGGCTGATGGCGGGGAGCTACGCGGCGGGCTACATGTTCGCGGTGCCGATCCTCGCGACGCTGACCGACCGGTATGACGCACGCAGGATCCTGATGTGGGGGTCGCTTGCGAGCGGCCTGGCCACAATCCTGTTCGGGCTGCAGGCACAGGGACTCGTTTCCGCGATCCTGTTGTGGGGCCTCGCAGGCATCGGCTTCGCGGGGGCCTACATGCCGGGCCTCAAGGCGCTGACTGACCGCCTCGACCCGGGCGAGTCTTCCCGCAGCATCACGCTCTATACGTCGAGTTTCTCGCTCGGCGTGGGCGTGTCCTTCCTCGCGTCGCAGGTGGTGGCGGAGCAGTGGGGCTGGCGTGCGGCGTTTCTCGTCACGGGCCTCGGCCCGGCGGCGATGGCGCTGGTCGCTTACCTGATGCGTCCCGTCGCACCCCCGCCGCCGCAGGGCGCGTTGCTCGACTTCCGGCCGGTGCTGAAGAATCGCCCCGCGCTGGGCTACATGCTCGGGTACGGCGCGCACTGCTTCGAGTTGTACGGGATGCGTACCTGGATCGTCGCTTTCTGGGGCTTCGTGACCGCGCAGGCCGGGGGCGCCGCGCCGCTGACCGCGATCACCGTGAGCGTCGTCATTTCCGCGCTGGCATTGCCGGCAAGCCTGCTGGGCAACGAAGCGGCGATCCGGTTCGGCCGGCACAAGGCGATCACCATCGTGATGCTGAGTTCGGCGGTCGTCGCGGCGGCGATCGGGCTGACCGCCGGGTTCTCGCCTTGGCTGTCGCTGGCGCTGCTGGCCGTCTACGCCTTCACCGTGCCGGCCGACTCAGGCGCGCTGACCTCGGGGATGTCGGCGGCCGCGGAGCCGAGATATCGCGGCGCGACGCTGGCGCTGCATTCCACGCTGGGCTTCGGCCTCTCCGCGGTCGGGGGCTGGGCGGTCGGCGTCGCGATTGATGTAGCAGGGGGACCCGCCACCCACGCGGGGTGGGCGGCGGCCTTCATGGTCATGGCCGCGGGGATCCTGTTCGGGCCGCTGGCGCTGTGGTGGTCGCGGCAGAAGCGGTCCCACTGCGAGCCGCCTAAAGCGTCGAACTAGGGCGCGCCGCGCACACGAATTCGGCGTCGAGTTCGGTCAGGCGGCGGACGCCCAGCAGGGCCATGTTTCGATCGATCTCGGCCTTCAGGATCGCGAGCACCCTCGACGTCCCGGCGGCTCCGCCAACAATCGCTCCGTAGAGCGCCGGGCGGTTTCCCGAGGCCTGGGTCAACCAGGGATGAACACCTTCGTGTGGGACATTCGAGCCTCCCGTGGCTCGGTCCTCGGTGCGCTGTTCCGTCCGGCCAGCTATCCGGCCATCTGGAAGTTATTGCGTCCGGCGGCCTTTGCCTTGTAAAGCGCTTCGTCCGCTTTCTTGAGCAGGGCGTCCGGATCGGCCTCGACGCCCGCTTCGAGGAAAGCCATCCCGGCGCTGGTCGTCACGGTCAAGGCGCGCCCCGCGAGCACGAATTCGGCGCGCATCGCGGCGACGATTTTTTCCGCGATCCGGTGGCCGTCTTCGCGGGCCGGCAGCGATTCCAGGATGACCACGAATTCGTCACCGCCGAGGCGCGCCGCCGTGTCCGTGTTCCTCACGCAACCGGCAAGGCGCCCGGAAAATTCCTTGAGCAGCAGGTCGCCGGCATCGTGGCCCAGGGTGTCGTTGATGGATTTGAACTTGTCGATGTCCAGATACATCACCGCCATCAGCGTCTTGTTGCGCTTCGCCCGGGCAACGGCCAGGGCGAGGCGGTCATTGAAGAGGCTGCGGTTGGGCAGCCCGGTGAGGACGTCGTGGCTCGCACGGTGGGACAGCGCGAATTCGGCCGCTTTGCGCGCGGTGATGTCGGCGTTGGTGCCGATGAGGCGCGTAGCCCGGCCTTGGTGATTGTGTTCGACCGTCCGTCCGCGGCTGCGGATCCATTTCCACTGTCCGTCGGCGGCCTGCACGCGATGTTCGAGGTCGTACTTGGGCGTGCCGCCCTTCAGGACCGCATGGAGGTGCTTCGCCAGTGCGGCGCGGTCTTCGGGATGGGTGATCTCCTGCAGTTGCACGGCCGGCACGACGGTTTCGAGCGGTTCCCGGCCGAGCATCGCCTCCCATTGAGCGCCGAGATAGACGAGGTTGGTCTGCATGTCCCAGTCGAACAACGCGATGCCCGAGGACTCCAGCGCGAGCGCGAGGCGCGCCTCGCTGAGCGCCAGTTCCCGCGCAAGCGGCGCGATGTTGCGATAGATGAGCCACGTGCCGGCTACGAGCATCAGCAGCAGCAGCAAGAAGACCAGGGACAGGCTTTCGCGCAACGGCGCAAAAAGCTCCGCCGTGTCGATTTTCACCACCATCCCGAGCCCGAAATCGCCGATCGGGCCATGGGCGGCGAGGACGTTTTCGCCGCGGTAGTCGCGTGCGATCCGCACCCCGAGATCGCCCGCGAGGGCGTGGGCCATGGGCAACGTTTGCGAGTAGGGGAGGAAGAACGCGTGTTTCACGAAACGCTGCGGGAAGCATTCGAAGCCGTCGTGGATGCGCCCGCACATGGCGACTTCGGCGCTTTGCGAACCGGTTTCGACTCCCTGCATCGAGGCCGTCAGTACGGGCAGGCGCTGCTCAGCGGACATGTAGCCGACGACTTTGCCATCGTCGAGCATCGGCATGCGGGATCGCAGCACGTAGCCGTTGTCCCACAGCAACGTGGCCGCATTTCGGGACCTCAGCTCGAACGCCATCTCGGGCGCGGCCGCGAACCGGCCGTGCTGCACCAGCTCGCGGCCGTTTGCATCCCGGAAAGCCAGCGCGCTGAACCCCCAGGGCAGGAAGCTCTCCGCTGCATTCCGCAGGCGGGCAAGCGCCGGCCCGTTGCCGGGATCCGCGTTCAGCCTCGCCAACTGTTCGGTGAGATTGGGGCGGCTTGCGACGAGCGCCGCCCGCGTTGAGCGCAGATCGATGTTGATCCTGAAAAGGTCGACGCGTCCCTTGAGGATCTCCAAACGGTCGGCTCGCGCGATCTCTTCGGCGTGCTGTTGCATTACGATGACACCCGCCAGCACCGCGCCGGATACGATGGACGCCAGGACGACTGCGCCGGCCAACACGATGCGGTGTTCGCTGCGGGCAATGAGCCTGCGCGAGAGATACCACGCCTCGCGCCGCCAGCACAGCCATAGACCCGCCCCGGAGAGGATCAGGCCGCAGGCCGCAGGCCGTGACCGGCGCCATCTGGCCGAAAAAATAATCGCGAAAGACCAGCGGCAGCCGCAGCACATAGCCGCCAAGCCCGACGACACCAGTGGCGATTGTGAGGGCGGTAAGGCATTGCACGACGATGCCCGTGCCCGTCCCGGCCACGCGGTGCATGAGCACGAGAGCCGCGCCACAGCAAAGGAATCCCACCGCGGTGGGCGGCGACATGCGCCCGGGGTGGGGATTGGTATCGGCATACCAGCGGTGCAAGTCCGCCCAGTCGATCCCGAAATCGATCCCGCTGACATGCTCGCCGAGTACGAGCGTAGTCACTAGTGCGAGCGCGGCCCCTAGAGCCGTACTGAACCGGCGACGCGCGTCGCGGGGCAGGAGGTCGGCCAGAAGCGCGAGCGCGACGAGTCCGAAACAGAGTGCGGTATCGATCACCATCGCGGCGCCCGGAAAAAGGCTGAGAAGAGCGGGTACCCGCAGCAGCCAGCCCGCGAGATTCGCCGTCGCGACTATCGAAAGGACCAGGCCGACGAAGGGGGCGGCCAACGCGCTTTTTATCATATGCTCCTTGCCCGCCGGCGCAGCAGGGTCGCCGGGACACGATCATGCGTCGCGCCAATTATGCGCCCGTTGTCTTTCCGGAGTTCGGGCGGGTCGCGCCTGCTGCGCTGCGACCCGCTGCGGCGCGGGCACTCCGCTGAGCCCCGCGCACGCGGCTGCAAGGACTGCGGGGAGAGCGGGTTTCGGGGCCGCATTGCCCTGCACGAGCTGCTCGTGATGACGCCGACGGTGCGCTCCGTCGTTCGCGCAAAGTCGCGCGCAGTGTGCGCTTGAGCAGCAGGCGCATTGCCGCGGCCGATGCCGCGTCAGGCGTTGCGGAGCGTGACGCCCATGGATTCGAACGCGATGCGATGAAAATCCTCGGTCGCTTCGCGCACGGCGGTGATGCGGATGCGCTGCATGCCCTGCGCGATGGGGATATCGAGGCGCGAGCCGCGTTCGCCGACGCCCGGGGCGAGCAACAGTTCGGCCGGCCCGAGCGGCGCCCGATCGACATTACTCCCTTCCGATCGGTTTGGCGGGCAATGAGCCCCGCCGAGGCCTACTTCGCCGCCGCCAGCTCCTTCAGCGTGAACAGGTAGCTCGTCCCGTCCAGCGGCTTGTGGCAGGCGAGGCACTCGGCCTGGTTCACGCCGGGACGGTGCTTCTTGTCGAGCGTGAAGACCGCGTAGTTCCAGTCCTCGTTCTTAAGCATCGCCGGGATGTCCTTGCCCCAGCCGGCTTCGCGGGCCATCGCGGTGTAGAAGAGCGGTTTCTCGGCGACGAAGAACCCGTCCGTCCCCATGACCGGCTTGCCTGCTGCGTCGAGCTTCGCGGCGTGGACCTCGGCGAGCATGTAGGCGCCGTCCGGCACCGTCTTGCCCGACTTTGCGGCCTGCACGGCGGCCTTGTCCGCGTAGTAGTAGCGCACCTGCTTGGTGGCCGGGAAGTTGATGGTGTGGTACTTGGTGAAGGTGTCCTTGTAGCCCTCGGGGAAGGCGACGCTGGTCTAGGCGAGGTTGGGCAGGAAGGCGGACTTGGAGGCCGCAGGCGCGCCCGGCTGCGAGGCGAAGAAGGCCGCCACGTCGGCGATCTCGGTGGGCGTGAGTTGCGCAGCCATGGCGTTCATGACGGGGTTCTTGCGCGAGCCGTCCTTGAGCGCCTTCAGCTGCGCCTCGATGTAGCCTGCGCGCTGCGCAGCGAGGTTGGGGATCGCATCGCTGACGCTGATGCCGTTGGCACCGTGGCAGGCCGCGCAGACGGCTTCTACCTTGGACTACCGGCAGCAGGCATACAGCGGCCGGGGAGGGGAAATTCCATCATAAAATGGGCCCATGAAAATATTCGGCTTTGCGGGCTGGTCGGGAAGCGGGAAGACCACCCTGATCGAAAAGCTCATACCCCGATTCGTCAAAGGGGGATTGCGGGTCTCGCTGATCAAGCATGCCCACCACCAGTTCGACGTGGACCAGCCCGGAAAGGACTCCTACCGGCATCGCCACGCCGGCGCGACGGAAGTGCTTGTCACTTCGTCGCGGCGCTGGGTGCTGATGCACGAGCTGCGCGGCGGGCCGGAGCCTTCGTTCGAGGACCAGCTGAAGCACCTGTCGCCCTGCGACCTGGTGATCGTCGAGGGCTTCAAGTTCCAGCCGATCCCGAAGATCGAGGTGTACCGCGAGGGCGTGGATTCGCCGCCGCTGCACCCCAACGACCCCAACATCATCGCGGTGGCCACCGACGCGAAGGTCGACACGAAGCTGCCCGTGCTCGACCTGAACGACGACGCGGCGATCGCGCAATTCATCCTCGGACACCTGAAACTCAAATGAACAAGGGATTGCTTTCCGTAGACGAGGCGCTCGAGGTCCTGCTGGCCGGTGCGAAGCCGGTGGCGGAAGTCGAGGACGTCTCCACGCTCGAAGCCACCGACCGCGTGCTCGCGCGCGCGCAGGCCTCGACGATGGACGTGCCGCCGATGGACAACAGCGCGATGGACGGCTACGCGGTGCGCGTCGCCGACATCGCCGGGCCGGATACGCGATTGAAAGTGGCGCAGCGCATCGCCGCGGGTTCCGTGGGCGAGCCGCTCGCCGGCGGCACTGCAGCGCGGATCTTCACCGGCGCGCCGATCCCGCCGGGGGCCGATGCCGTGGTGATGCAGGAGTTCTGCGCGGTCGACGGCGACCACGTGGTGGTGAAGAAGAAGCCGCAACCCGAGGAATGGGTGCGGCGCGCGGGCAGCGACATCCTTTCCGGCGGCGCGCTGCTGGCCGAGGGCATCAAGCTGCGGCCGCAGGACACCGGCCTCGCCGCCTCGGTGGGCATCAAGAGCCTGCCGGTGCGCCGCAAGGTGCGTATGGCGCTGTTCTTCACCGGCGACGAGCTCGTCATGCCGGGCGACCCGCTGCCGCCGGGGCGCATCTACAACTCGAACCGCTTCACTCTCAACGGCATGGCGAAGCTCTTCGGCTGCGAAGTGCGCGACTACGGCATTGTGCCGGACCGGCTCGATGCGACGCGCGAAGTGCTGCGCCGGGCCGCAGGCGAAAACGACATCATCGTCACCTCCGGCGGCGTGTCGGTAGGCGAGGAAGACCACGTGAAGCCCGCGGTCGAGGCCGAAGGGTCGCTGCTGATGTGGAAGATCGCGATGAAGCCGGGCCGGCCGCTCGCGTTCGGCAAAGTCGGGGACGCGGCCTTCATCGGACTGCCGGGCAACCCGGTGTCCTCGTTCGTGACCTTCCTCATTTTCGTGCGGCCTTTCCTGCTGAGGACCCAGGGCATCGCGGCCGTGGCCCCCAGGATCATCGACGCGCGCGCCGATTTCACCTGGGACAAGCCCGATGCGCGGCGCGAATACCTGCGCGTAAAATGGAACGCATCGGGGGGGCTCGACCTCTATCCCACGCAGGACTCGGCGGTGATGACTTCCACCGCGTGGGCCGACGGGCTGGTCGACACTCCCGCCAACCAGCGGATCGCGAAAGGCGACCGCGTGAAGTTCCTGTCGTTTGCGGAGTTCTACCGGTGAAAGTGAAGGTCCTCTTTTTCGCGAGCCTGCGCGAGCAACTGGGCAAGGCCTCCGAGGAGGTCGAACTGCCCGCGGGCGTCGCCACGCTCGGCGGCTTGCGCGCCCACCTGGTCGCCCGCGGCGGCGCCTGGCAGGCCTCGCTTGCCGAGGGGCGTCCCGTGCGCATGGCGGTGAACCAGGACATGGTGCAGGGAACGGCCCCGATCGCGGCGGGCGACGAGATCGCGTTCTTTCCCCCGGTGACCGGCGGCTAGCCGATGGGAAAACTGCCGACGATCCGCGTCCAGGCCGAGGATTTCGACACCGGCCGCGAGATCGCGGCGGTGCGCTCGGGCAATCCCAAGGTCGGCGCGGTCGCGAGCTTCGTGGGCGTGGTCCGCGACATGAACGACGGGTCCGGCGTGGCGACGATGACCCTCGAGCACTATCCCGGCATGACCGAGAAGTCGCTGGAACGCATCGTCGAGCAGGCGCAAGCGCGCTGGGAAGTGCTCGACTGCACCATCATCCACCGCTACGGCAGGCTGGAACCCCTGGACCAGATCGTCTTCGTCGCGGTGGCGAGCGGCCATCGCGGCGACGCGTTCGCGGCCTGCGAGTTCATCATGGATTTCCTCAAGACCCGGGCCCCGTTCTGGAAGAAGGAAGAGACGCCGGGCGGCGGGCGCTGGGTTGAGGCCAAATCGGCGGACGACGGCGCGGCCGAGCGCTGGAAGGAACAATGACCGCGAGCGCCTTCATGGCCGTAGGCATAGGCGCGGCCCTGGGCGCATGGCTGCGGTGGATGCTGTCCACCTGGTTCAACCCGGTGGCTCCGACCCTGCCGCTGGGGACGCTGGCCGCCAACCTCGTCGGCGGCTACCTCGTGGGGGTTGCAGTGGCGTATTTCGCCGCAAACTCCAGCCTGGCTCCCGAATGGCGGCTGCTGTGCATCACCGGCTTCCTCGGCGGGCTGACGACGTTTTCCACGTTCTCGGCCGAGTCCGTCCAGATGCTGATGGCCGCACAGTACGGATCCGCAGTGCTGCACACCTCGGCCCACCTCGCCGGGTCGCTCGCGGCCACCTTCGCCGGGTTCTGGACCTACCGCACCTTTGCCTGAACTGTACTTCGCTTGACCTGAGTCAACCGGGCGCAGGCTTGTCACGGTTGAAATGTGGGCGATAGGCCCCATCTGCCTGTCAACCTTTATTGGAATCAGGCGATGCGCATCGAAAAATTCACCAGCAAGCTGCAGGAGGCGCTCGGCGACGCCCAGAGTGCCGCCCTCGGCAACGACAACCAGTACATCGAGCCACAGCACCTGCTGGCGGCGCTGCTCGCGCAGGCCGACGGTTCGATTGGGTCGATCCTGCAGAAGGCCGGGGCCAATCCCGCCACGCTGAAGGCCGCGCTGGCCCAGTCGGTCGGGCGCCTGCCCAAGGTCGAAGGGGCGCCGGGCGAAGTCATGGTCTCGCGCGACCTGACGCAGCTGCTCAACGTCGCCGACAAGGAAGCGCGGAAGCGCGGCGACCAGTACATCGCGTCCGAACTCTTCGTGCTGGCCGCCACGGACGACAAGGGCGAGACCGGCAAGCTGCTCAAGCAATCCGGGGTCACCAAAAAGGCGCTTGAATCCGCCATCGAAGCCGTCAGGGGAGGGCAGAACGTGCAATCGCAGGCCGACGAAGGCAACCGTGAGGCGCTGAAGAAATACACCATGGACCTGACCGAGCGCGCGCGCGCCGGCAAGCTCGACCCGGTGATCGGGCGCGACGACGAGATCCGCCGCTGCATCCAGATCCTGCAGCGCCGAACCAAGAACAACCCCGTGCTGATTGGCGAACCCGGCGTGGGCAAGACCGCCATCGTCGAGGGCCTCGCGCAGCGCATCGTCAACGGCGAGGTGCCCGAGACACTCAAGAACAAGCGCGTGCTGTCGCTCGACATGGCCTCGCTGCTTGCGGGCGCGAAGTACCGCGGCGAATTCGAGGAGCGCCTGAAGTCGGTCCTGAAGGAACTCTCGCAGGACGAGGGCCAGACCATCGTCTTCATCGACGAGATCCACACCATGGTCGGGGCGGGCAAGGCCGAGGGTGCGATGGACGCGGGCAACATGCTCAAGCCCGCGCTCGCGCGCGGCGAGCTGCACTGCGTGGGTGCGACGACGCTCGACGAGTACCGCAAGTACATCGAGAAGGACGCGGCGCTGGAGCGCCGGTTCCAGAAGGTGCTGGTCGGTGAGCCCTCGGTCGAGGACACGATCGCGATCCTGCGCGGCCTGCAGGAGAAATACGAGGTGCACCATGGCGTCGAGATCACCGACCCGGCGATCGTCGCTGCGGCGGAACTCTCGCACCGCTACATCACCGACCGCTTCCTGCCCGACAAGGCGATCGACCTGATCGACGAGGCGGCCTCGCGCATCAAGATGGAAATCGACTCCAAGCCCGAGTCCATGGACAAGCTCGACCGCAGGCTGATCCAGCTGCGAATCGAGCGCGAGGCGGTCAAGAAGGAAAAGGACGAATCCTCGCAGAAGCGCTTCGCGCTGATCGAGGGGGAGATCGCGCGGCTGGAAAAGGAGTACTCCAACCTCGAGGAGATCTGGAAGTCCGAAAAGGCCGCCGTGGCCGGGTCGCAGCACATCAAGGAAGAGATCGAGAAGCTGCGCCAGCAGATGGAAGAGGCGCGCCGCAAGGGCGACTGGCAGAAGATGTCGGAGATCCAGTACGGGAAAATCCCGCAGCTGGAAGCCCAGCTGAAGAAGGCCGAGTCCGGCGAGGCGACCGGCGCGAAGGCGAAGCTGCTGCGCACGCAGGTCGGCGCCGAGGAGATCGCCGAGGTGGTGTCGCGCGCGACCGGCATCCCGGTGTCGAAGATGATGCAGGGCGAGCGGGACAAGCTGCTGCGCATGGAAGACAAGCTGCACGAGCGCGTGGTCGGCCAGGACGAGGCGGTGCGCCTCGTGTCGGATGCGATCCGCCGCTCGCGCTCGGGCCTTTCGGACCCGAACCGCCCCTATGGCTCGTTTCTCTTCCTCGGGCCCACGGGTGTGGGCAAGACCGAGCTCTGCAAGACACTGGCCAATTTCCTGTTCGATTCGGAGGAGCACCTGATCCGCATCGACATGTCCGAGTACATGGAGAAGCATTCCGTCGCGCGCATGCTCGGCGCGCCTCCCGGCTACGTCGGCTATGACGAAGGCGGGGCGTTGACGGAAGCCGTGCGCAGGAAGCCCTACTCGGTGATCCTGTTCGACGAGATCGAGAAGGCGCACCCGGACGTGTTCAACGTGCTGCTGCAGGTGCTCGACGACGGCCGGCTGACGGACGGCCAGGGCCGCACGGTCGACTTCAAGAACACGGTGATCGTGATGACCTCGAACCTCGGCTCGCACCTGATCCAGCAGATGGAGGGCAGCGACTACGGCGTGGTGAAGCTCGCGGTGATGGGCGAGGTGAAGGGCCATTTCCGCCCGGAGTTCGTCAACCGCATCGACGAGGTCGTGGTGTTCCACGGGCTTGCGGAAGGGCAGATCAAGTCGATCGCCGGCATCCAGCTGGGCATCCTCAAGGGCCGCCTGGCGAAGATGGACTACGGGTTCGAGGTCAGCGAATCAGCGCTGTCGGAGCTGTCGAACGAGGGCTTCGACCCGATCTACGGCGCGCGGCCGCTGAAGCGCGCGATCCAGTCGCACATCGAGAACCCGCTGTCCAAGGCGATCCTCGAGGGCCGCTTCATGCCCAAGGACACCATCAAGGTGGACTGGAAGAATGGCGCGATGACGTTTGTAAAAGGCTGACCCCTTTACCGCGCCACCACTTTAATCGAGGCTGCCGGGGGGTACGGGGGGGCTTCTCCCCCTGTACCTGCCCGCAACCGACGCGAATGCGCCAATAATTCTTCCCACACGCCGCTCACGTCCTTCTGGAAGATCGTGTCGACGTTCGCCGGCACGACGCTCCACAGCCCGCGGTCGATCTCGGTTTTGAGTTCGCCGCGGCGCCAGCCCACGTAGCCCACGAAGTAGCGTGCGTCATTCGGGGTCTGTTCGATCACCATGTCGATGGTGGCGGCACGGAACGCGATGTAAAGGTTCTTCATCAGCGGGAGTGCATCTGTTCCGGGGCTCTTGTCAGTTTTTATTACTGCCACTACCGTGCCGGCAGAGAAGGGGCCCCCAAAACGTACCGAATCGATCACTTTTTTGGACGGTTCGTGCTCGGGGAACAACGAGATCAGCGGCTGATTAATGGGGCGATTGAGGATCACCCCGATATGGCCCCCGTCGGCCATCGGCGCCGCGATCAGCACCGAATGGAAATAACCGGGATCGCGGAAGGACGGATGCGCGACGAGGAAGACCGCATCTTCGTCGGATGACTGTGCGGCCTGTCCGCAGGCCGCACCGCTCCAGAAGGCGGCTGCGGTGAGTAAGGCGGCGAAGAGGCGGGGCAGCATCGGGAAATTCCTTCTGTTGCAGTGCGAAGGAATTGTATATCGCAATCCACGCGCCTTGACACTCGATATCCGTGTGCTACGTTGGAAAGGAGCGGTGCAACTTCGCGAGGGCTACCCAAGCGAAGGCCGTCGGGAACCCGGGCGACTGTCCGGGCAACCATCAGGAATGGCGCCGGGCCGAAGGACCCGGCGTTCAGCGCACCGTTCAAAACGTGGCTTCCAGCCACACAAAACCCGCACCGCTCTCGCAGTGCGGCCCGGCGTCAGCCGGGCATCCCGGCCCCGCCTTCGGCGGGGCCACTTGCTTTCTGGGGTGCCGTTTTTCGATGAGGGATGGGTGCAGCCCGCGTCTTTAGGGCTTGAGCCTTTTGCAGAAGTTCCTCCCACAAGCCCTTCATGTCCTTGCGGAATACGACGTCCTCGTCGGCCGGCATCACGTACCAGCCTTCGCGGTTGAATTCGCTTTCGAGCTGTCGCGGTGCCCAGCCCGAGAACCCGGCGTAAAGCCTGTAGCGGCGCCCCTCGGAGGCCAGCAACTCCTTCAGGTTGTCCGCGTGCATGGTCATGTAGAGCTTGCGCAGCACGTGGAAGGCAGAGGCCTGGGGCGGGGTCTCGGACTGGAACACCGCCACCAGCGCCTGGCGCATGACCGGTCCGCCGAGGAAGACCGGGTCACGGTAGCTCCCGGCATTGAACCCTTCCATGGCAGGGAAATCCTGCAGCTTCAGCGTGGTGGGCCGGTTGATGATCACGCCGACGGTGCTGGAATCCTCCGTCTGCGTGACCAGGACGACCGTGCGGACGAAATTGGGGTCGGTCAGCTCGGGCTTGGCGACCAGGAACAGCCCGTTGGCCGCCGATGCGCCGCCGGGCCCCTGCGCCGCCGCAAACGACCCGCAAAGCGCGAGGACGCAGGCCGCGGCGAGGCGGATCATCGGCTCAGCTGAACGCCTGGATGCCGGTGATCGCGCGACCTAGGATCAGCGCGTGGATGTCGTGCGTGCCCTCGTAGGTGTTCACGACCTCGAGGTTCACCAGGTGGCGCGCCACGCCGAATTCGTCGGAGATCCCGTTGCCTCCCATCATGTCGCGCGCCATGCGCGCGATGTCGAGCGACTTGCCGCACGAGTTGCGCTTGAGGATGGAGGTGATCTCGACGGCCGCGCTGCCCTCGTCCTTCATGCGGCCGAGGCGCAGGCACGACTGCAGGCCGATCGAGATCTCGGTCAGCATGTCGGCGAGCTTCTTCTGGATCAGCTGGTTGGCCGCGAGCGGCCGGCCGAACTGCTTGCGGTCGAGCGTGTACTGGCGGGCGCGATGGAAGCAATCCTCGGCCGCGCCGAGCGCGCCCCAGGCGATGCCGAAGCGCGCCGAGTTGAGGCAGGTGAACGGGCCCTTGAGGCCGCGCACTTCGGGGAAAGC
This sequence comes from Burkholderiales bacterium, assembly GCA_965279075.1. Taxonomy (GTDB): domain Bacteria; phylum Pseudomonadota; class Gammaproteobacteria; order Burkholderiales; family SG8-39; genus SZAS-79. Next base: position 135,022 of record CBDIHI010000010.1, read on the forward strand.
GTTCTCCTCGGGGCAGAAGACCTCGTCCATGACGACTTCGCCCGTGATCGAGGCACGCAGCCCGACCTTGCTGTGGATCGCCGGGGCGGAGAGGCCTTTCATGCCCTTCTCGAGCACGAAGCCGCGGATCGGGCCGTCGGGCGCGTTGCCGTCGATCTCCTTCGCCCAGACGACGAACACGTCGGCGATCGGGGAGTTCGAGATCCACATCTTGGCGCCGGAGATCGAGTAGCCGCCGGGCACCTTCTTCGCGCGCGTGACCATCGAGGCCGGGTCCGACCCGTGGTTCGGCTCGGTCAGGCCGAAGCAGCCGATCCACTCGCCGCTGGCGAGCTTCGGCAGGTACTTCCGCTTCTGCGCCTCGGTGCCGAATTCGAAGATCGGCACCATGACGAGCGAGCTCTGCACGCTCATCATCGAGCGGTAACCGGAATCGACGCGCTCGACTTCACGCGCGATCAGGCCGTAGCTCACGTAGTTCAGTCCCGGGCCGCCGTACTCTTCGGGGATCGTCGGCCCGAGCAGGCCGAGTTCGCCCATCTCGCGAAAGATCTTGGGGTCGGTCTTCTCGTGCCGGAAGGCCTCGGTCACGCGCGTCGCGAGCTTGTCCTGGCAGTAGGCATGGGCGGCGTCGCGCACCATGCGTTCTTCCTCGCTCAGCTGGTCGTTGAGCAGGAACGGGTCGTCCCAGACGAACCGGGCCTTGGGCAGCGTGGAGGGGGCGTTCATGGGAAGGTCTCCTGCAATCGATTGGACTGGGTCCCATTTTACTTCGGCCTGTGGGCGGAGCCTATTCGCGCGACTGTTTCCGGGCTTTTGCGAGGGCGCCGAGGCGTTTGGTGATGAGCCCCGCCTGCTGGGTCATCAGGCTGACGAGGCCGGCCATGCGCGCCGTCGGGATCCGACCGGCGATGGCCGCGACGCTGATCGCACCGACGGCCTCGCCGGCCGGCCCGAATACAGGCACGGCGAGGGCCTTGGTGCCCGGCACGACGCCGACCTCGGTGAAGGCAAATCCCTTCGCCCGGGTGGTGCGCACGCGTTCTGCAAGCTTCGCCGTGGTCAGGCCGTGCAGCGCGAGGCGCTGCGCATTGGCCTTGATGATCGCCGCCGCCTCGGCCGCCGGCAGGCAGGCGAGCAGCACGAGCCCGCCGACACCCACGCCGAGCGGGCGGCGGGCGCCGATCTCGATCGAGAGCACCTTGACCGGGTAGTTGCCGGTCTTGCGGTCCACGCAGATCGAATCGAAACCGCTGCGTATCGTCAGGAACACGGTGTCCCCGGCTTTCTCGGCGATGTGCTGCAGGTAGGGTTCGGCGACGGCGCGCACCGGCGTGCGTGCGGTGCGCGCGAGCCCGAGCAGCGACACCTCCTGCCCGATCATGTACCTGCGCGTCTGCGCATCCTGCTCCACCGCGCCTTCCTCGACCAGGACGCGAAGGATCCGGTGCACGGTGGGCCGGTTGAGGCCCGACTGCAGCACGATGTCGGTCAGCCGCACGCCGTGCTCCTGGCCGACCGCGAGGATACGAAGAACGGCGACCGCGCGGCGGATGCTCTGGGCGCCCCCGACTGCGGCCGTCGCAGCCAGGATCAGGCCCCCAGCACGGTCTTGGGGGTCTGGCCGATCGGCCGCATCGACACGACTTCGCCGAGCTTCGCGTAGTTCGGGCCGCCGATGCGGCACAGCGGGCGGAGCAGCGCCGTGTCGATCTTGCCGTTCACGCACAGCCCGTCGCGGATGTGGAAAACGATCACTTCGCCGACCATGAACTCCGATCCGGTTTCGCCGTACGCGGTCGCACTGTGGAAGCGGCACTCCATGCTGATCGGTGCGGCGGCGAGGCGCGGCGTCTTCAGCACCTGGCTTGGCGCGATCTCCAGGCCGAGCAGCCCGGCTTCGCTGACTTCCGGGCCGTATTCGATCGCCGAAAGGTGCACCGGCTCGACCAGGCTGTCGTCGGCGATGTTGACGACGAACTCGCCTACCGCGTGGATGTTCACGCCGGTGTCCTTCAGCCTGCCGGCCTTGCGGCCGACGTTGATGCCGAGCATCGGCGGCTTGTTCGACACGAACGTGAACGCGCTGAAGGGCGCGAGGTTCACGACGCCCGCGGCAGACAGCGTCGTGACCCAGGCGATCGGCCGCGGCACGACGATGCCGGTGATGAGCTTGTAGGTGGCCTCGGGGTCGAGGCTCGAAGCGGCGATGTCCATGCGGTCTCCGGTGGAATGGCCCGGAGCCTAAGCGGCGGGGCCGGGGAGGGTCAAGCCGGAATGGACATGCATGTCCACATTATGGAACAAATCGCGCGACCGCCGTTGCGGTGCACGGCGCGGCCTCTTACAGTCGCCGCATAACGATAAGGAGGAGACCATGAAGACAACCATCAGGACCCCTGCGCTGATCGCCGCCGCCTGCGCGGCGCTCGCTGCCTTGCCCTTGCCCGCGTTCGCCCAGAAATGGCCGGACAAGCCCGTCAAGCTCGTGGTGCCGTATCCGCCCGGCGGCAACGTCGACACCGCGGCGCGCATCGTCGCGCCCGGCATGCAGGAGGCGCTCGGCCAACCCGTGATCGTCGAGAACAAGGCGGGCGCGGGCGGCATGATCGCGGGCGAGTTCGTCGCAAAGAGCCCGGCCGACGGCTATACGCTGTTCTTCACGGCGAACTCCCCGCTGCTGCACGCGCCGATCATCTTCAACCGGCCGGCCTACCAGTGGGACAAGGACTTCACGCCGGTGAGCTCGGTGTCGTTCACGCCGGTGGTCCTGCTCGCGCATCCGAGCGTGCCCGTCAGGACGGTGAAGGAACTTCTCGAGCTTGCGACGCGGGAGCCCGGCAAGCTCGCGATGTCGACGCCGAGCGCCGGTACGACAAACCACCTGCTGAGCGAATTGCTGCAGGGGCTGACGGGCGCCCGCTGGCTTACCGTGCACTACAAGGGAAACGCACCGGCGAGCACCGCCATGCTGGGCGGAGAGGTTCAACTCAGCTTCGACCAGGTCTCGGTTTCGCTGCCGTTCATCAAGCAGGGCCGCGTCAGGGCGCTTGCCGTGACCACCGAAAAGCGCGTGCCCTCGCTTCCGGACGTGCCTACGTTCGCGGAGGCCGGTGTGCGCGGCATCGAGGCGGCCACCTTTACCGGAGTGGTGGCGCCGGCGGGGACGCCGAAGGAGGTGATCGCGAGGATCCACGTCGCGATGGCGAAGACCCTTGCCGACAAGGCGGTCATAGAGAAGTTCGACGCGTTGGGCGCTGAGGCGCGTTCCACCACCCCTGAAGAATTCACGGCCTATCTCAAGGCCGAGTACGAGAAATGGACCCCCGTCATCCGCAAAGCGAACATAAGGGCGAACTGACATGACGGGCCAGGGCAAGCGCACCAGCATCTACGTCGAAGGCTTCAGCCACAAGAACCCGATCCCGGCGGCCTGCCGGATCGGCAACATGCTCTACTCGGGCAGCATCCAGGGCACCGACCCCGCGACCGGCAAGTACGGCGCGACCATCGACGAGCAGAGCGCGCTGATGTTCGCGCACGTGAAGCGCATCGTCGAAGCCGCCGGCGGCAGCCCGGGGGACATCATCAAGATGACGGTCTGGATGAAGGACCGCTCGCAGCGCGAGGGCGTGAACCGCGAATGGCTGAAGATGTTCCCGGACCCGCATTCGAGGCCCGCGCGGCACGCGATGCAGGCCCCTCTCGACGGCGACAAGCTGCTCGAGTGCGATTTCATCGCCGTGCTGGGATAGGGACCGCCATGGCCGACTACCTGCCTTTCGACCCGAACCCCCGCACGCCGAAGAAGGCGCCACCGCCGCTCTCCTGCGACAGCCAGTTCCACGTGCTCGGCGCGGCGGACAAGTACCCGCCGCGCCCGGGCGCGGCCTACGTGATGCCGAGCGCCACCTGGGAAGCCGCGCGTCGCATGCACGGTGCCCTGGGCATACAGCGGGGCGTGGTCGTGCAGCCGACGACCTACGGCGCCGACCACTCCGCCACGCTCGACGGCATCGCCGCGCTGGGGCCGAACTACCGAGGATGCGCCAACGCCGTGGTGCTGAGCGAGCGCGACGACGCCTATATCGAGAAACTCCACGCTGGCGGCGTGCGCGGCGCGAGGTTCTCGCGCCAGAGCCTTGGCATCGCGCTCTCGGACAAGGACCTGCAACGCTCGCTCGCCCGCGTGAAGGAACTCGGCTGGTACGCCAAGATCCAGCCGGAAGCCAACGGCATCGCCGAGAACATCGGCCCGTTCGAGAAGCTCGACATCCCGGTGCTGCTCGACCACATGGGCCGGCCAGACCCGCGCCTGGGCGCGAAGGACCCGAGCCTCGCCAAAGTGGTGGAATTGCTGAAGCGCGGCAATTTCTGGGTGATGCTGTCGCTGACCGAGAAGATCTCGAAAGTCGGCGCGCCCTGGGACGACGTGATCCCGGTCGCGCGCACGCTGGTCGAGACCGCGCCCGACCGCGTGGTCTGGGCCAGCGACTGGCCGCACCCGGTGTCCGTCAAGCAGCCGCCGAACGAGGCGGACCTGCTCGAGGCGCTCTACCGTTTCGTACCCGACGAGGTGCAACTGAAGAAAGTCCTCGTCGACAACCCCGCAAGACTTTTCGGATTCGACCAATGAAACTGCTTTCCTTCGAACTGGCCGGCAAGGCGCGCTACGGCGCGGTGTCCGGCGACGGCGTGATCGACCTTACCGACAAGCTGGGCGGCGGCATCACTACATTGCGGGGCGCGCTGGAGGCCGATGCGCTCGGTCGCCTCAGGGACATCGTCGCGAAGGGCAAGCCCGACGTTGCGCTCGCGGGCCTGAAGCTCCTCCCGCCTATCCCTTTCCCCGAAAAGATCATCTGCGTCGGCGTCAACTACGGCAACCGCAACGCCGAGTACAAGGACGGCTCCGACCTGCCCAAGTACCCGAGCATCTTCCTGCGTTTTCCCGGCTCGCTGGTGGGGCAGGGCGGCAGGCTGATGCGCCCGCCTGAATCCGAGCAGCTTGATTACGAAGGCGAGATTGGCATCATCATCGGCAAGGGCGGGCGGCGCATTTCCGAGGACGCGGCGGAAAGCCATATCGCCGGCCTGACCTGCGTCAACGAAGGCACGATCCGTGACTGGACGAAGCACGGAAAGTTCAACGTCACGCAGGGCAAGACCTGGGAGGCGAGCGGGTCCATCGGGCCGTGGATGGTGACCTCCGACGAATTCCCGGGTTTCGGCGACGTCACGGTGACGACCCGCGTCAACGGCGAGCAGCGCCAGCACGACACCACCGCCAACCTGATGTTCCCTTTCAAGTCGCTGATCCGCTACATCTCCACGTGGACGGCGCTGAAGCCCGGCGACGTGATCGTGACGGGCACGCCGATCGGCGCGGGCATCCGGTTCACGCCCCCGAAATTCCTCAAGCCCGGCGACGTGGTGGAAGTGGAAGTCTCCGGCGTGGGCGTGCTGTCCAACACAGTCGCGGACGAGAAATCATGACGCCCGCGGAGAGGAAGGCCGGCGCGCAGGCCATGCTGGAATCGTGGCGCACCGTGGTGCCGTGTACGCAGCTCACCACGACCTACCCGGGCATGACGATCGAGGACGCCTACGCGATTCAGAGCGAGGTCATCACGGCGCGGATCGCCGAGGGCCGCAAGGTGCGCGGCCACAAGATCGGCCTGACCTCGAAGGCCATGCAGGCGGCCTCCAACGTGCACGAGCCCGACTACGGTGTGCTGCTCGACGACATGTTCTACAACGACGGCGAGACGCTCGATACTTCGCGCTTCATCATCCCGCGCATCGAGGTCGAGCTCGCCTTCATACTCGGCGCGCCACTGAAGGGGCCGGGCGTGACGCTCACAGACGTGCTGCGCGCAACCGAGTTCGTAGTGCCTGCGCTCGAGATCATCGACGGGCGCTCGAATTACCCCCGCAAGATCCAGGACAACATCGCCGACAACGCTGCGTGCGGCGGGATCATCACGGGCGGACGCCCGGTGCGGCCTTTCGATATCGACCTGCGCTGGGCGGCGGCGATCTGCTCGAAGAACGGCGTGGTGGAGGAAACCGGCGTGGCCGCCGGGGTGCTGGGGCACCCGGGGATGGGCATCGTGTGGCTGGCCAACAAGCTGGCCGCGTTCGGGGTCGGCCTGGAAGCCGGGCATTTCTTCCTGGCCGGATCGTTCACGCGGCCGGTGCCGGTGAAGAAGGGCGATACGATCAACGTGGACTACGGGCCGCTGGGCGGCGTCGGCGTGCATTTCGGCTGAGCGCGGATGTTTTACGATCCCGACAAGGGCGGGCACGGCCTGCCGTTCAACCCGCTCAAGTCGTGCGTGGTTCCGCGGCCCATCGGCTGGATCTCCACCCTGAAACCCGGTGGGCAGGTGAACCTGGCGCCGTTTTCACAGTTCAACCTGGTCGGTTTCGAGCCGGGCTACGTGATGTTCTCGGCCAACTCGCATCCGCCGGACAACCGGCGCAAGGACACGATCGAGAACGCCGAGAGGACGATGGAATTCGTCTACAACATGGCGACCTGGGACTTGCGTGAAGCCGTGCTGCGCAGTTCGCGGTTCGTTGGCGCGGCGTTTGACGAGATCGAAGCGGCGGGGCTGACCCCGGCCGCGTCGCGAAACGTAAAGGTTCCGCGGGTGGCAGAGTCACCTGTTGCGCTGGAGTGCCGCCACTACACGACGCTGACGCTTCCGGGCAACACGCCCGAAACGACGCACTACCTGGTCATTGGCCGGGTGCTCGGCGTTCACATAGACGATGCCGCCATAGGCGCGGATGGCAAGCTGGACATCCCGAGATTGCGCCCGCTGGCGCGCCTTGGCTACGCCGACTACGCGTGCGTGGAGTCGGTATTCCAGCTGGAAGCGGCCGGCGGCGGCGACGCGAAGAACCGGAAAATGTTCGGGGGCGCCTGAGCGCCCCCGCGACCCGGCGCCCTATTTCTGCCTTTCGATGATCATCGCGAGGCCCTGTCCCACGCCGATGCACAGCGAAATCGCCGCATAGCGCCCGTTCATTCGCTCCAGCTGCCGGGCGACCGTGATCGCCAGCCGCGCGCCGGAGCAGCCCAGCGGGTGGCCGATGGCGATCGCGCCGCCGTTCGGGTTCACGCGCGGGTCCTTGAAGTCCACCTTCATGATCGCGAGGCACCCCAGCATCTGCGTGGCGAAGGCCTCGTTGATCTCGATGATGTCCATGTCCTTGAGCGAAAGCCCGGCGCGCTGGAGCGCAAGCGGGATCGCGTAGGCCGGGCCCACGCCCATGATGCGCGGCTCGACCGCGGCCGAGGCCGCCGCCAGGATCTTCGCCATCGGCTTCCTGCCGTTGGCCTTGCCCCATTTCTCGCTGGCGACGATCAGCGCCGCGGCGCCGTCGTTGACGCCCGAAGCGTTGCCCGCCGTGACCACGCCGCCCTCGAACAGCGGCTTCAGCTTGACCAGCGATTCGATCGTCGCGTCGCGGCGCGGGTGCTCGTCGACGCTCACCATGACAGGAGGCGCGTCCTTCTTGCCGCCGGGCAGCGCGACAGGGAGGATCTCGCCCTTGTAGAAGCCGTCGGCTTCGGCCTTCGCGTACTTGAGCTGCGAGTTGAGCGCGAACTCGTCGGCCTGCTCGCGAGTGATGTTGTAGTCCTTCGCCACGTTGTCCGCGGTCTGCGGCATCGCGTGGTCGCCGAACATCTTGGCGACCTTGGGATTCGTGAAGCGCGAGCCGATCGTCGAGTCGTACATCTTCGAGTCGCGCCCGAAAGCGGAGGAGGGCTTGGCGATGATATAGGGGGCGCGGGTCATGCTCTCCGTGCCGCCTGCGATGTAGAGCTCGCCTTCGCCGCAGGTGATGGCGCGCGCGGCGTCGATCGTGGCCTGCAGGCCGCTGGCGCACAGGCGGTTCACCGTGACGCCCGGCACCGAAGCGGGAAGGCCCGACGAGAGCGTGGCGAAGCGCGCGACGTTGCGGCTGTCTTCGCCGGCCTGCGTGACGCAGCCGAGGATGACGTCGGAAATCTCCTCCGGCTTCACGCCGTTCCTCTTCACCACCTCTGCGATCACGCCCGCGGCGAGGTCGTCCGGGCGGATGGCGGCGAGCTTGCCGGCATGCCGCCCGATGGGCGTGCGCAGGCCGTCGTAGATGTACGCGTTCAGCATTTTCAGTTCTCCGGGGTAAGCAGGGATACGCCGAGCCGCGCGCGGCGCGTGAGCCAGGGGCTCGGGCGGTAGCGCGGTTCCTTGTAGAAGTCGTACATGGCCTCGAGCACGGCGAGGATCTTCGCGGCGCCGATCGCATCGCCCATCGCGAGCGGCCCCAGCGGATAGCCCAGGCCCAGCACCACCGCGCGGTCCAGGTCCTCGGGCGTGGCGATGTTCTGCTGCACGATGTCGCAGCCGACGTTGACGATGTGCGCGACCACGCGCTGGGCGACGAAGCCGGGCGAATCCTTGATCACCGACACCGGCACACCGTCGGCGGCGAGCAGGCCGTGGGCCATCGCGCGGTAGGCGGACTTGGTGACCGGCGTGGTCATGATGGTGCGGCGCTTGGAGAAGCCGAACAGCGAGTCGACGGCGACCGTGCGCTCAGGGTCGATCCCGTATTCGAGGGCGGCGGTCGTCGCGTCCTTGCCTATCGGCGCAACCAGGCACAGCGCATCGGGCGAAGGCTTCGCGCCCGACTCCGATTTCACGTTGAGCCTGGAGATCATCTCCTTCAGCATCGGCGCGTCCGGTGCGATCCAGACCGAAGTCGGGCGCGCGGGGGGCGCCGAGGATTCGGGTTCCGGCACCTGGCTGCCGTCCTTGTTGTATTCGTACCAGCCGCGGCCGGTCTTCCGGCCGAGCAGGCCGGCGGCGACGCGCGGGTCGGATACGAAGGACGGCCGGTAACGCGGTTCCTGGTAGTACTGGTCGTACATCGACTTCATCACGCCGTGCGCGATGTCGAGGCCGACGAGGTCCATCAGTCCGAAGGGCCCGAGCCGGAAGCCCGCCGCGTCGACGAGGATCCGGTCGATCACGGCCGGTTCGGCGATGCCCTCAGAATAGACGCGCAGCGACTCGGGCACGAACCCGCGGCCGGCGTGGTTGACGATGAAGCCGGGCGTGTCCTGGCAGTTGACCGGTGTATGGCCGTAGCGCTTGGCGAGTGCGGTGAGCGCCTCGGTGACCCAGGGCTCGGTCAGGATGCCGCCGACGACCTCGACGATCTTCATGACAGGCACGGGGTTGAAGAAGTGGTAGCCGGCCACGCGGCCGGGCTTCTTCAGCTTCGCCGCCATCGCCGTCACCGAAAGGGACGAGGTATTGGACGCGATGATGCAGTCCTCGCCGACGATGGCCTCGAGCTTCGCGAAGAACTCCTGCTTGACCTCCAGCACCTCGATGATCGCCTCGACCACCAGGTGGCAGGACGCGAAGGCATCCAACCCCTCCACGATCTCGATCCTTGCGAGTGTGGCGTCGGCGTCCTTCTGCTTCACGCGGCCCTTTTCGACGAGCTTCGCGAGGGACTGCCCGATCGAGTCCTTGCCGGCCTGGGCCGCGCCCGCCTTGCTGTCGAACACCAGCACCCGTACCCCGCACTGCGCGAGTACCTGGATGATGCCGCGGCCCATGGTGCCGCTGCCGGCGACGCCGGCGGTAAGATCCTTGCGCGATACGTCTAGCATTGGCTGGTTTCCACGATCGAGGGTGGGTGGGCGGGGCCACGATTCTAGCGGCCGCGGCGCCGGAGGCGTTTCGCGCGTTGCGAAACAGGTCCAAGCCCTGAGTATAATCGCCGCGAATCACAATAAATATAAAAGGAGGCAGGACATGGCAATTCGGAGGAAAACAAGGCTGGCGGCTGCGGCCCTTGGCATGGCGGTGCTGCTCGCCGCCGGGGTCGCTGTGGCGCAAAACTTCCCCACCCGGGCGATCACGCTGATCTGCCCCTGGCCGCCGGGCGGCTCGACCGACACCCACCTGCGCAAGTTCGCCGAAGTCGCCTCGAAGTACGTCGGGCAGAACATCATCGTCGAGAACAAGCCGGGCGGCGGCGGCATGCTCGGGCCGGGCGTCATGGCCAAGACCCAGAAGGCCGACGGCTACACGCTGTCCCAGCTGCCGGTCGGGGCCTTCCGCATCCCGCACATGCAGAAGGTCGACTGGGACCCGCTGAAGGATTTCACCTACATCATCGGCCTGACCGGCTACACGTTCGGGCTCGTCGTGCGCAGCGACTCCCCGTACAAGACCCTGAAAGACGTCCTGGACTACGCCAAGGCCAACCCCGGCAAGTTTTCCTATTCCTCCACCGGCACCGGCACTTCGCCCCACCTCCTGATCGAAGCGCTCTCCAGCAAGGCCGGCGTGCAGCTCCTGCACGTGCCGTTCAAGGGCAATGCGGACTCCACCCAGGCGATCATGGGCGGCCACGTGATGGCGCAATCCGACGCAACCGGCTGGGCGCGCCATGTCGAGGCGGGAACCTTCCGGCTGCTCGTCACCTTCGGCGAGCAGCGCACCAAATGGAATGCGCCCACGGCGAAGGAACTCGGCATCGACATCGTGTCGTACTCGCCCTACGGCATCGTCGCGCCGAAGGGGATGGAGCCGAAGCTGACGAAGCAGCTGCACGACGCGTTCAAGAAGGCCCTCGACGACCCGGAGCACATGAAGGTGCTGCAGCAGTTCGACCAGATCTACTGGTACAAGTCGAGCGAGGATTACGCGAAGTGGGGCGCTGCCACCTTCAGCGAAGAACGCGCTACTATTGAGCGGCTCGGCTTGCTCGCGAAATAGGAAGCAGGGGCGCTACGCCGCGCCCCCGCACCCCCGCCTGTGCAGGGGGTGTCTTCGAAATTCATGGAGGTGCAGACATGAAATACCAGAAGATTCTCCTTGCGTACAACGGTTCGCAGGAAGGCAAGCGGGCGCTGCTCGAATGCGCCGAGTTCGCCGAGTTCCATCACGCCGAGACCCACCTGCTGGCCGTGGCCAGCATGCCCCCGAGCCTCTTCCTGACGGAGGGGTTCGTCCCCGAGGAATTGCTGGAGGAGGAGAAGAAGCGCACCCAGGTCGTCCTCGACGAGGGCATCCGCTCGCTCACAGAGAAGGGCTTCTCGGCCGCCGGGCACCTCGCGGTGGGTGAGCCGGTCGAGGAGATCTGCCGCCTTGCCAAGGAACTCGCGATCGACCTGATCGTCGTCGGCCACAACCAGAACACCTCGTTCGCCGCGCGCTGGTGGAAAGGCTCGGTCGGGGCTTCGCTCCTCGATTACGCTCCCTGCAGCGTGCTGATCTCCCTCTCCAAGCCGAAGTGACCCGGGGAGTCTCCCGAGGGGTTCCTCGAGTGTTCCCTTGTTTCGCGCTGCTGCTGGCCGCGGCGTTGCCGGCCGCGGCATTCGCGGCGGGGGACGTGGGCGTGGTGAACCACCTTGCGGGCTTCGTCACGGTGACCAGCGGCGCCAGCACGACCAAGGCGCAGGCCTACATGAACATCCACGAAGGCGACATGTTCGAGGTGCCGGCCGGGGTGACGCTGAAGGTCGTGTATTTCGGCGGCCGGCAGGAATCCTTCAGCGGCCCGGTCAGCTTCAAGGTCGGGGCGCGGCAGAGCGTGGTCGAGAAAGGGGCGACCCCGCAGGTCAGCACGCTGCCCGCCGGCGTGCCGCAGAAGATTTCGCAGACGCACGAGCTCGTGCAGATCGCGAAGCTCGGCCGGGCTTCGGCCCCGGGAGGGCGGGGTCCGGCGCGCGAGCAGCGCCTGACGCCGCAACAGCAGGCCGAGGTGAGGGAGGCGCGCGAGACCTACACGAAGCTGCGCGCGGGTACACCCGGCGACGACATCACGCCCGAGCTCTACCTTTATTCCGTCCTGCAGGACAACCTGCTGTACGGCGAGATGAAGGCGGTGGTGGCGGAGATGGCCCGGCGCCAGCCGGGCAATGGGGACGTGGCGGTGCTGGCCGATTACGTCAGGCTTAAAACCGAACAAAAATAAGCGGTGGTGATGCAAAGCTTCGGACACAAGGGTGAACCCCGGGGGCGCCTCGAGGACGCCCGCATGCTGACCGGTCGCGGACGCTACGTCTCCGACTGGAACCTCCCCGGACAGGCCTACGGGTGCTTCATGCGCTCCGACCGGCCGCATGCGCGCATCGTGTCGATCGATGCTTCGGTGGCCTTGTCCATGCCCGGCGTGATCTCGGTGCTGACGGGCGAGGACGCCCTCGCGGCCGGCTACAAACCCATGCCGGCCTACGCGCCGATGAAAGGGCGCAACGGCACGGACCTGCTCATCCCGCCGCGGCCGACGCTGGCGAACGGGCGCGTGCGCTACGTGGGCGAGCCCATCGCGATGGTGGTGGCCGAGACCGCGGTGCAGGCGCAGGACGCGGCGGAAGCCCTGCTGGTCGACTACGAGGAACTGCCGGCGGTATTCGATGCGAAGGACGCCATCCTGCCGGGCGCCGCGCGGGTGCACGACGAAGTGCCGGGCAACCTCGCGCTCGACTTCGTCGGCGGGGACGAAGCGGCGACGGCCGCGGCGTTTGCGAAGGCCGCGCATGTGGTCCGGCTGGATGCGTACCACACGCGCGTGGTCGGCAATCCCATGGAGCCGCGCACCTGCATCGGCAGTTACGATCCGGCCACCGAACTGTACTACCTGCATTCGTGCACGCAGGGCGCCTCTGTCATGCGCAGCCAGATCTCGACGGTACTCGGCGTGCCGCCGGAACGCATCCGCATTGTCGCGGAGGAGGTCGGCGGCGGGTTCGGCGTGCGCTTCAACCTCTACCCCGAATACTGCGCCGCGCTGCTGGCCGCGAAAAAGCTCGGCCGGCCGGTGAAATGGGTGGGCACGCGCTCGGAGATGTTCCTCGCCGACGAGCAGGCGAGGGACGTCCTGCACCGCAGCGAGATGGCGCTGGACGCGGGCGGCCGGATACTCGCCATGCGCTTCGACTTCACCTGCAACCTCGGCGCCTACATCGCGCCCACGGGCGCGTTCGTCAACACGCTGAACCTCGTCAACGTGATCAGCGGCGTCTACGACGTGCAGGCGGTGCAGGTGCATGCGAGTCTCGCCTTCACCAACACGATTCCCACCGCGGCTTACCGCGGCGCGGGGCGGCCCGTGAGTTCGTACGCGATCGAGCGGCTGGTGGACGAGGCGGCGCACCAGCTCGGCATCGACCCGGCGGAACTGCGCCGCAGGAACCTCGTGCCGAAGTCGAAATTCCCCTACAAGATCGTTTCCGGCTTCGAGTACGACTGCGGCGATTTCGAGGGCGTGCTCGACGACGCGCTGGCGGCGGCGGACTGGAAGGGCTACGCGCAAAGGAAGTCGGCGACGGCCGCGCGCGGGCGCCTGCGCGGCCGCGGGATGGCGAGCTACATCGAGGCGAGCGGCGGGGGCGGCATGGCCCCGCACGACGAGGTCAAGGTGCGCTGGGGCGCCGACGCGTCGATCACGCTCGAGGCGAGCTCGCATTCGCACGGCCAGGGCCACGAGACCGCCTACGCGCAGATCGTGTCGGCCGTGCTCGGCGTGCCGATGGCGTCCATCCGCCTGCGCACGGCGGACCCGGACCAGAACATCACCGGCAATCCCACGGGCGGCTCGCGCTCGCTCCTCGGCGTGGGCAGCGTGCTGCAGCTCGCCGCCAAGGAGGTCGTGAAGAAGGGGATCGAGCTCGCATCGGAGGAACTCGAGGCCGCGGCGGCCGACATCGAGTTCGCGGACGGCGAGTACCGCGTCACGGGGACGGACCGCAGGGTCTCGATGGTCGACCTCGCCAAAAAGCACGCAAGTGCGAAGCCGCACCCGCTCGACCAGGATTTCGCCACCCGCTTCGGCTCGACGTTCCCGAACGGCTGCCACGTGGCGGAAGTCGAGATCGAACCTGAGACCGGCGAGGTCGAGGTGGTGTCCTACGTCGCCTGCGACGACGCCGGCACCATCATCAACCACCAGCTGGTCGAGGGCCAGATGCAGGGCGGCATCACGCAGGGCGCGGGGCACATCCTCGGCGAGCAGGCGGTGTACGACCGCGAGACCGGCCAGCTGCTGACCGGCAGCTTCATGGATTACCCGATGCCGCGCGCGATCCTCGTGGACGACTTGCGCGTTCTGCACCATCCGGTGCCGACGAAGACCAATCCGCTCGGCGCCAAGGGCGTGGGCGAGGCGGGCGTGACCGGCTCGATGCCGGCGATCATGAACGCCATCGTCGACGCGCTGCGCGGCGCCGGCGTCACGCATTTCGACATGCCCGCCACCCAGGCGCGCGTCTGGGAGGCCCTCCAAGCGGCGAAGGCGGGACGGCCAGCGGCCTGCGCGGTGAAGGCCTAGCGCGGATGGCCGGTTACGACGTCGTCGGACGCTGCATAGAGAAAGTCCGCGGGCGCGGCCTGCGGGTCGTGTTTCCCGAAGGCGGTGACGAGCGCATCGTCGCGGCGGCCCGGCGGCTGCGGGACGAGGGGATCGCCGAACCCATCGTGCTTGGCAACGTCGACGCGAGCGACAAGCTGGATGCGTACGCCGCGCTGTACGTGCAGGGCCGGCCCGATTCGAACCCGAAGCTCGCCCGGCGCATCGCCGCCAAGCCCCTGTTCCATGCCGGCCTGATGGTGAAGGCGGGCGACGCCGAAGCCATGCTGGCGGGCGTAGCGCATCCGACGGCACGCGTCATCGAGGCAGGCATGATGACCGTGGGCCTGGCCGAAGGGGTGGCGACGCCCTCCAGCTTCTTCGTCATGGCCCTTGCCGACCGGGTGCTGGTCTATGCCGACTGCGCCGTGAACGCCGACCCGACCGCGGAGCAGCTGGCCGACATCGCGCTGGCGTCCGCGGGGAGCTTTCGCTCAGTGCTCGGCGAGGAGCCGCGCGTCGCGTTGCTGTCCTTCTCCACCAAGGGCAGCGCGAAGCACGCGCGCATCGACAAGGTGCTTCGGGCGCTCGAGATCGCCCGCGCCCGGGCGCCGGGCCTCGCCATCGACGGCGAGCTGCAGGCCGACGCGGCGCTGGTGCCGGCGGTGGCGGCCAAGAAGGTTAAGGAGGAAAGCGGCGTCGCCGGGCGCGCCAACGTGCTGGTGTTCCCCGACCTCGACGCCGGCAACATCGCCTACAAGCTGACCCAGTACCTCGCGGGCGCCCGCGCCATCGGGCCGATCCTGCAGGGATTCGCCCGGCCGATCAGCGACCTGTCGCGCGGCGCGAGCGTGGACGATATCGTCGGCACGGCGGCCGTGGTCCTGGCGCAGTCTGGAGGCTGAATTGGCCGAATTTACTTCTAAAACACTAGGGCTGGAGACGCTCTCAGGGTAGTTGGCGTACCGGTACAGGTACACTTGCATTCCGGGGAGGCTACTTCCCCCAGCGCGTCATGCGGATCGAGGCGGCGGTGGCTAGGCCGTAGACGACCATCCCGGCGCCGACCAGCGCGAAGAACTGCCAGGCCGGCGCGTTCGTGGAAACGAGCCACACGCCGACGCCGGCGACCAGCGCGAGTCGGACCGTCCCGGCGAGCACCGGGCCGAGCACGCGCCCCGAGCCCTGCGAAGCGAAGTACAACGTCAGCCCGAGGCCGAAGAAGGCGAACCCCGGCCCGGCCCAGCGCAGGTACTGCCGCGCGTAGTCGAGCACGACCGGATCGTCGCTGAAGAGGCCGGCCCACAGGTCGGGGAACAGGGCCACCACGAGCCCGATCAGGCCCACGTTGACCGCCGAGACCGCGCCCGCCGTCCAGGCGACCTTGCGCGCGCGAACGAAGTCCCCCGCGCCCATCGCCATGCCGACCATGGGCACCGAGGCCACGCCGATGCCGAAGCCGATCGGGATCAGCAGGAACTCGAGGCGCTGCCCGATCCCGTAGCCGGCGAGGGGCCCCACGCCGAGCCGCGCGACCAGCCCGGTGAAGATCAGCACCGTAAGCACCGACTGCACGGGCGAGAGGCAGGCCAGCGCGCCGACCTTGAGGATGTCGGCGAAGAGTTCCTTGCGCAGCGCGATCCCTCGCATGCGCAGCTGCAGCTTCGCGTGCCCGCCGGCGAGCCACCAGAACAGGAACGCCACGCCTGCCCCGGTGGCGACGATCTGGCCGATCGCGATGCCCACCATGCCGAGGCGCGGGGAAGGCCCGAGGCCCAGGCCCAGCGTGCCGCCCAGCACGATCTGCAGGATCGCGGCGACGAGCAGCACGGCGGAGGGCACGCGCATGTCGCCGGTGCCGCGCAGGACCGACGCCAGCGTGTTCAAGAGCCACGTGAGCACGGCGCCGCAGAAGAGGACGCCCGAATAGCGCACCGCCTCCGCCAGCACCTCGCCCGAGCCGCCGAGCGCGACGTACAGCGCCGGCCCGAAGGCGAGCAGGATGACCGAACTGGCGATACCCACCGCCACGCCGATCACCACGGCGTGCAGCGCCAGCGTCTGCGCCCGCGCTGCGTCGCCCGCGCCCAGCGCCCGGCTGACGGCGGACGACACCCCGCCGCCCATCGCGCCGGCCGACATCATCTGCACCAGCATCGCGAACGGGAACACCAGCGCCATCGCGGCCAGCGGCGCGGTGCCGAGCAGGCCCACGTAGCGCGTTTCCGCGATGCCGACCAGCACCGTCATCGTCATGGCGAGCACGTTGGGGAGCGCCAGGCGCAGCATGGTGGGCAGGATCGGGCCGGTGGTCAGGGACATGGAAGGGGCGCCTGGATCAGGGTGTTTTCACGTTATAGTTGCAGCTGCAACGATTGCAGGTACAATATACACATGAGCGCGACCGCTGTCCAACCCCGGGGCTGCACCAACTTCAAGCTGCGCCAGCTGCTGCGCGCCGTCGCGCGGCACTACGACGCCGAGATGTCGCGCGCCGGGTTGAAAGGCACCCAGTACTCGCTGCTGTCGAAAGTGGCGACCCTGGAGCCGGTGCAGCCCGTGGAACTCGCCCGGCAGATGGGCCTCGACGCGTCCACGCTGACCCGCAACCTGCGGGTGCTCATCGACCTGGGGTGGCTGGAGCAGGGGCCGGGCGCCGACGCCCGCAGCCGGCTGATCCGGATCACGCCGGCCGGGCGTGCAAAGCGGGCCGAAGCGCAGCGCTGCTGGAAGAAGGCCCAGCTGGGCCTGAACGAGCGCCTGGGGGAAGACAAGGTGGCCGCGCTGCACGCGCTGATCGACCACGGGCTGGAGACCCTGGCCGACGGGGACGCCCAGGCTAGCGCATCTCCAGGCTGACGTACTCCCGCGCTTCCGGCCCGTTGTACAGCGTCAGCGGCCGCAGCAGGATGTTGTTCTCCATCTGCTCGAGCACCGACACGACCCAGCCGGGCATGCGCCCGACGGCGAAGATCGGCACGAAGATGTCGGCCGGGATGCCGTTGAGGTAATAGACGACGCCGGCGTAGAAATCCACGTTCACGTTTACGCCCAGGCGCGAGTAGGGCTTCATGGCCGCGACCAGCGCCTCCAGGATCTGGTACCACTGTGGCTGGCCCATCTCGCGGGAAAGCTTCTCGACCCCGGCGCGCATGTGGCGCGCGCGCGGGTCCTCCGCCCGGTAGACGCGATGCCCGAAGCCCATGACGGCTTCCTTGTTGGCGCGCTTCCTCTTCACGTACTCGGCCGCGTTGGCCGGGTCGCCGACCTCCTTGGCCATGTGCATCACGTTCTCGGCCGCGCCGCCGTGCGCGGGGCCCGATAGCGCCGCAATCGCCGCGGTGATCGACGCATGCAGGTTGGCTTCGGTCCCGGCCACCACGCGGGCCGTGAACGTGGAGGCGTTCGCGCCGTGCTCGGCGTGCAGGATCATGTCCGTGTCCATGAGGCGCGAGGTGTCCGCGCTCGGGAGCTTGCCGGTCAGCATCCACAGGAAGTTCGCGGCGTGCCCGAGCTTCGGGTCGGGGGCGACGGGTTCGCGGCCGGCGCGGATGTGCGCGTGCGCGGCGACGATCATCGGGACCTGGGCGGTCAGCCGTACGCCTTTCCTCAGGGTCGCCTCGCGCGAGTTGTCCGCGACTTCCGGGTCGAAGGCGGCGAGCGCGGAGACCGCGGTGCGCAGCACGTCCATCGGGTGGGCCGACTTCACCGCGCGGATCACGTCCAGCACGCCCGCAGGCAACGTACGCGCGGTCTTCAGGTCCGCGTCGAATGCGGCGAGCTGCGCCCCGGTGGGCAGCTCGCCGTTCATCAGCAGGTAGCAGGTCTCCTCGTAGGTCGACTTCGTGGCGAGGTCGTGGATCGAGTAGCCGAAATAGCGCAGCTCGCCCGCGCGGCCGTCGATGAAGCACACTTTCGAGCGGTCGAAGTAGACCCCCTTCAGGCCGCGATGGATGTCGATCTTTCCGGTTTCTTCGGACATTGCGTGTTCCTCGCTTGTACTTATGGGTTACTGGCGCAGGTAGGCGGGAAGCCAGAGCGCGATCTGGGGGAATAGGAGGATCAGGAGCAGGCCGAAGACCTGCAGCACCATGAATTGCATCATCCCCGCGTAAATGTCCTTCAGCTCCCAGTCGGGCACCACGCCTTTGAGGAAGTAGGCCGACAGGGCCACCGGCGGGGAGAGCCACGCGGTCTGCAGGCACACGGCGACCAGAGTGCAGAACCAGACCAGGTCGATCCCGAGCTTGTTGACCAGCGGCAGGAAGATCGGCACGACGATGAGGACGATCGGCACCCACTCCAGCGGCCAGCCCAGCACGAAGATGATCGCCAGCATGATCAGCAGCATCACGGTGGGCGAGAAATTCAGCGTCAGCAGGGCTTCCGCGATCATCGTCGCGCTGCCGAGGCGCGAGAACACGGCGCCGAAGTAGTTGGATGCCGCCACCAGCAGCAGGATCATGCACGACACTTCCAGCGTCGACATGACGGCAGCCTTCATCTTCTCCCAGGTCAGCCGGCGGTAGACCAGCGTCAGCACGAACACCGCGAACGACCCGACCGCGCCCGCGTCGGTGGGCGTGGCGATGCCGGCGAGGATCACGCCCAGCGTGGCGAGGATCACGACGACCACGGGCAGGATGCCGAGCGTGATCTCCTTGACGACGTAGCCCAGGGGGCGGCGGTCCTCCATCGGCAGGGGCGGGCCCAGCTTCGGGTTCAGGTAGCTGCGCACCAGCGTATAGAGGATGTAGAGGCCGGAAAGCAGCAGGCCGGGGAAGATCGCCGCGGAGAACAGGTCCGTGGCCGGCACGCCCACCACCGGGCCCATGACGATCAGCATGACCGAGGGCGGGATCAGGATGCCCAGCGTGCCGCCGGCCGCGATGGTGCCTGCGGACATGCGCACGTCGTAGCCGCTGCGTTTCATCGCGGGCGCGGCCATGACGCCCAGCAGCGTGACGGACGACCCCACGATGCCTGTGGCTGCCGCGAAGATGGTGGCGGTGATCAGCACGGCGAGGTAGAGCGAGCCGTTGAGCGACGCGAGCATCAGCTGTACGCCGCGGAACAGGCGTTCCATCAGCCCGGACTGCTCGAGCAGGTAGCCCATGAATAGGAAGAACGGGACGGAGGCGAGCGTCGGGTCGCGCATCACTGAGAAGAACTGCAGCGTCATCAGGTGCAGCGCGATGTCGCCCAGCGCGATGTAGCCGACGCCGAGCGCCACCGCGATCAGGGTGAACGCGATCGGGAAGCCGATGAAGATCGCGCCGAACAGGATGACGAGGGACAGCAGGCCCATGTATTCCGGTTTCAAAGCCACTCCCCCTTGCGAGCGGCCCAGACGCTCTTCATGAACTCCGACAGCCCCTGGAGGAGAAGCAGCGCGGTTGCCAGCGGGATCGCGGCCTTGAACGGGTAGACGATAGGCATCCAGGGGCTGGTGACGATGCGTTCGCCCTGCATGAAGGAGCGCGCGAAGTAATCCCAGCCCACCACCTGGAAGGCGATCAGCGGCGGGAAGAAGAACAGCAGGTAGCAGGTCGCGTCGACCCAGCCCTGGGTGCGCGGCGACCAGCTGCCGTAATAGGAGTCGGTGCGGATGTGGCCCTTCTTGTACAAGGTGTAGGCCGAGCCGATCATGAAGAAGCTGCCGTACAGCATGAAAGTCATGTCGTAGGCCCACATGGTGGGGGCGTCGAACACGTAGCGCGCCACGACCTCGTAGACGAGGGACAGCACCATCGGGACGATCAGCCAGGCGACGATGCGGCCCGACCAGAGGCTGATCGAATCAAGCAGGGCGATGGCCTTGAGCATCGCGGAGGGCGGGCTCTGCATGGGAGCTCCTGTTGTCGTGGGCCGGCTGCAAAAAGGGGGCGCGGCATGGCCGCGCCCCCGGGGGGCTTCAGTGATGCGAGGCTACTTCTTCTGCAGCGCGGCGTTGCCCAGGTTGGAATACAGGTCGAGGATCTTCGTCCAGTAGGGCACCACGTCCTTCGCGAAGTTGCGCTGCGAATCGAGCACCTGCTTGAAGAACGCATCCTTGGCGGAGTAGCGGTCGAGGACGATGTTGGTGGCACGCACGAACTCGGGGAAGAAGTCCTTCGGCGTGTCGTGGATCTCGACCTTGAACTCGTTGCGCAGCCTGACGATGGCCTTGGCGTTGCGGAACACGTTGTAGGTGTAGGTCTCCGTCATCGAGGCCATCGCCGCGGTGCGGACGATCTCCTGGATGTCCGGCGGCAGCTTGTTCCAGAAGGTCTTGTTGATGATGACTTCGCCGATGTCGGTCGACTGGTGCAGGCCCTGGAGGTAGTAGTGCTTCCAGACAGTCTGCAGGCCGAGGTTGATGTCGTCGGCCGGGCCGATCCACTCGGCCGCGTCGATCACGCCGCGTTGCGCGGAGGGAACGATCTCGCCGCCGGGCAGGGCCACGGCGGTGATGCCCATCTCCTTGAAGATCTCGCCGGTGATCCCGGGAGGGGCGCGGTACTTGAGCTTCTTGAAGTCCGCGGTGCTGGTGATGGGGCGCTTGAACCAGCCCAGCGGGTCCGGCCCCATCGGCTGGATGAAGAGCGGCTCGACGTTGACCTTTAGGACATCGCTGTAGAGCTTCCTGTACAGGTCGTAGCCGCCGCCCTCGAAGATCCACGCCACGTGCGAGAGCTGGTCGAGACCGACGCCAGCGCCGGCCATCGGGTTGGAGAACAGGCCTGCCGCGGGGTTCTTGCCGGACCAGTAGTGCGTCCACGCGTAGCCGCCCTCGACCACGCCCTTGTCCACCGCATCGAGGATCTCGAACGCCGGGACGATCGCGCCGTCGGGAAGGATCTCCATCTTCAGCCGCCCGCCGCTCATCTTGTCGACGCGGTCGCCGAACTTCTTCAGCAGTTCGAAGTAGATGCTCGCCGAGGGAACGGCGGTCTGGATGCGCATCTTGAACTGCTGCGCCTGCTGGGCCTGGACACCGAATGCGATCAGTGCGCCCGACAGTAGTGCGATACCGCGTGTCTTCCAGTTGCCTCTCATATTCGCTCCTCCACGAGTGAATGGGTCCTGCGTTTTGCGCCGTCTGTGCGGCAGCTTGGTAGGTCGCGGTCGATGCTAGACAAATCGATACCCGATTGCAATACTGGGTTACACGCAATGATTCGAAATATTCCGTAAATTGATAAATCATCGATGAACTTCGATTACATCGTCGTCGGCGCGGGTTCGTCCGGATGCGTGCTCGCGAACCGCTTGAGTGCCGACGCAAAGCACAAGGTGCTGTTGCTCGAAGCGGGGCCGCGCGACACCTACCCGTGGATCCACATCCCGATCGGGTACGGCAAGACCATGTTCCACCCGGTGTACAACTGGGGCTTCCATACCGATCCGGAACCGACCACCAACCAGCGCCGGATCTACTGGCCGCGCGGGCGCGGCCTGGGGGGATGCTCGTCGATCAACGGGCTGATATTCGTTCGCGGCCAGCACGAGGACTACGACCGTTGGGAGGCGGCGGGCAACGAGGGCTGGGGCTGGAGGCACGTGATGCCTTATTTCCTGCGCAGCGAGGACAATTCGCGCGGCGCGAGCGTGTACCACGGCGCCGGCGGCCCGGTTGCCTGTACCGACATCAGGGACAAGCATGAACTCATCGAGGCCGTGCTGCAGGGTGCCACCGAAATCGGCATCCCGCGCAACGACGATTTCAACGGTGCGAAGCAGGAGGGCGCGGGGTACTACCAGCTCTTTACAAGGAACGGCCTGCGATCCAGCTCCGCCACCGGCTACCTGAAACCGATCCGCGGCCGGGCCAGCCTCGACGTGCAGGTCGACGCTCACGCGATGGGCGTGATCTTCGAGGGCACGCGGGCTGTCGGCGTGCGCTACCGGCAGGGCGGGGTCGTGAAGGAGGCGCGCGCGAACCGCGAAGTGATCCTCTCGGCCGGGGCCTTGCAGAGCCCGCAGCTGCTGCAACTCTCCGGCGTCGGGCCGGCCGCGCTGCTGCAGTCCCACGGCATCCCGGTGGTGAAAGACCTTCCCGGCGTGGGCGAGAACCTGCAGGACCACCTGCAGCTGCGCCTGATGTACAAGTGCACCAAGCCCATCACCACTAACGACGACCTGGCCAGCCTGCCGCGCCGTATAAAGATCGGGCTGCAGTGGCTGTTCGACCGCAGCGGGCCGCTCGCCATCGGCATCAACCAGGGCGGCATCTTCGCGCGGGCGCTGCCCGAGTCGAAGACCCCGGACGTCCAGTTCCACGTCGCGACGCTTTCGGCCGACCTCGCCGGGGCGAAGCCGCATCCCTGGCCCGGGTTCACCTTTTCGGTATGCCAGTTGCGGCCCGAGTCGCGCGGCAGCGTGCGGATCCGCTCGAACGACCCGTTTGAGGCGCCTTCGATGAAGCCGAATTACCTGTCGGCCGAGCTGGACCGGCGTTGTGCCGTGGCTGCGGTCAGGCTGGCGCGGTCACTCGCTTCGACCAAGGCAATGCAACCTTACGTGGCCGAGGAGTACAAGCCCGGCCCGGGCGCAAAATCCGACGCGGACCTGCTCGAGTTCGCGCGCAACTACGGCGCGACCATCTTCCATCCTTCGGGCACCTGCAAGATGGGGCACGACCCGATGGCGGTCGTGGACGAGCGGCTGCGCGTGCGCGGGGTGGGGGGATTGCGCGTGGTGGACTGTTCGATCATGCCCACGCTGGTGTCGGGCAACACGCATGCGCCGGCGGTGATGGTGGCGGAGAAGGCTTCGGATTTGATCCTGCAGGATGGGCGGGCTGAATAGCTCACTCGCGAGCGAACGTCCCCTCCATCGCCTCCGCCGCCTTCCTCAGCAGCGGCAGATACTCCAGCGCCTTCTCCAGCGGCATCCGCGAAACCGGTGCATGCACCGCAACCGCGGCACAAGGCCGCCCGGCCGGGCTGCGCACGGGCACGGCGACGCACACCAGCCCGGCGTGGAACTCCTCGTTGTCCACCGCATGCCGCACCTTGCGGATCCGGGCGAGCTCGGCGTCCAGGGCTTTTCGGCTTGAGATCGTGGTGTCCGTATAGGGCTTGAAGGTGATGCTCTCCATGATCCGGTCGCGTGAGGCCTTGGGCAGGGTGGCGAGCAGCAGCTTGCCGCTCGCGGTGCAGTGCAGCGGCACGCGCGAGCCGCTGGTCAGGTTCATGCGCAGCGGCCACGCGGCCTCGACACGGTCCAGGTACATGACTTCGCCGCCCTGCAACATGGTGAAGTTGCAGGTCTCACCGATCTTCTCCACCAGCTGGGCGAGGATGGCGTGGCGCGCGGAGCTCAGGCTGGCGTTCAGCATGATGTTGAGGCCGAGCGACGCGAGCCGCGGGCCGGGGGCGTAGCGCGCGGCGCCGGGGTCGCGCAGCACGAGCCCGGCCGACTCGAGCATGGCAAGCATCCGGTAGACGGTGGGCTTGGGCAGCGAGCAGGCGTTGACGATGTCCGTTAGCGAGGCGGGGCGCTCGGCGGCGACGAGCGCCTCCAGCACGGCGAACGAGCGGAGCGTGGCGGGGACCTTGTCTTCCTTGCGGGACATATCGGTAAATTATCATATTCCGGAACGATGGGTTCTGAAATGTTTGATTCCCGTTGCATTGCTGCGGAGCCCTGTGAGAGACTTCCCGCGCCTGATGTCCAGCGCATCCATACAGAGACGGAGACCCCCGCCATGACCGATATTTCCGACGCGAAACGCATCGTCGTTTCCGGCAAGACCAAGATGTCCCCTTCCGAAGCCTTCGTCGAGACGCTCGTCGCACAGGGCGTGACGCACGTGTTCGGCATCGTGGGTTCGGCCTACATGGACGCACTCGACCTGTTCCCGGCCGCGGGCATCCGCTTCGTGCCCACGGTGCACGAGCAGGGTTCGGCGCACATGGCCGACGGGTTTTCGCGCGTGTCCGGGCGCCATGGCGTCTGCATCGGCCAGAACGGCCCGGGGATCACCAACTTCGTGACCGCGATCGCCGCGGCCTACTGGGCGCACTCGCCGGTGGTGGCGATCACGCCCGAGACGGGCAGCATGTCGATCGGCCTCGGCGGTTTCCAGGAGACAGACCAATTGCCGATCTTCTCCAAGATCACGAAGTTCCAGGCGCACGTGAACAATCCGGCGCGCATGGCCGAGCTCACCGCCCGGGCGTTCGATCGCGCCGTGCTGGAGATGGGCCCGACGCAGTTGAACATCCCGCGCGACTTCTTCTACGGCGAACTCGACTGCGAAATCCCGCAGCCGATCCGCATCGAGCGCGGTCCCGGGGGCGGGCAGAACCTCGACGACGCGGCCGAGCTGCTGGCCAAGGCCAAGTACCCGGTGATCATCGCCGGCGGCGGCGTGATCATGTCGAACGGGGCGGACGCGTGCATCGCGCTGGCGGAAGCCCTGGAAGCGCCGGTCTGCAATTCCTACCTGCACAACGACACTTTCCCGGCGAGCCATCGCCTCGCGTGCGGCCCGCTGGGCTACCACGGCTCGAAGGCCGCGATGAAGGTGCTGAACAAGGCTGACGTGGTGGTGGCGCTCGGCTCGCGCCTCGGGCCCTTCGGCGTGCTGCCGCAGTACGAGTTCGACTACTGGCCCAAGGACGCCAAGCTGATCCAGATCGACGCCGACGCGAAGATGCTGGGCCTGGTGAAGAAGACCTCGGTCACGATCAACGGCGACGCGCGCGAGGCCGCGATGGCGCTGGTGCAGCGCCTCAAGGGACGGACCCTGGCCTGCATGGCGAACAAGGAGGAGCGCGTGAAGTCGGTGAAGACCGAGCGCGACGCCTGGGCGAAGGAGCTCGAGACCTGGCACCAGGAGAAGGACGACTGGAGCATGGAGGTGGCGAAGGGCTCGAAGTACATGCACCCGCGCCAGGTGCTGAGGGAGCTCGAGAAGGCGATGCCCGGGGACGCGATGGTCTCCACCGACATCGGCAACATCTGCCAGATCGCCAACAGCTACCTCAAGTTCGACAAGCCGCGCAGCATGTTCGGCGCGATGATGTTCGGCAACTGCGGCTACGCCTTTCCGACGATGATCGGATGCAAGGCGGCGGCCCCTGACCGGCCTGCCATTGCCTACGTTGGCGACGGGGCCTGGGGCATGAGCTTCGGCGAGATCCTGACCTGCGTGCGCGAGAAGTTCCCGGTCACGGCGGTGGTGTTCAACAACCAGCAGTGGGGCGCCGAGAAGAAGAACCACGTGGACTTCTACAAGAACCGCTTCCAGGGCGTGGACCTCGAGAACCCGAGCTGGGCGGCGGTGGCGAAATCCATGGGTGCGGAAGGCGTGACGGTCGACAACCTGTCGAACGTCGGCCCGGCGCTGCAGGCCGCGTGCAAGGCGCAGAAGGACGGCAAGACCACGATCATCGAGCTGATGGTGACGCGGGAGCTGGGCGACCCGTTCCGCCGCGACGCCCTAAAGCACCCGGTGCGTCACCTGGACAAGTACAAGTCGTACGTCTGATCGAACCCCGAGTTTGAACTGAACGCGGAGCCCGCACAGACGGGCCCGCGCACATCCCCCGGAGGAGACATGCCCGGAAAGACCGTTCGTTGCGTCATCGGTATCGCGCTCGCGTTGGCCACCCATGTGGCGGCGGCCCAGGACTGGCCTTCGAAGCCGGTCCGATTCATCGTGCCGTACCCGCCCGGAGGCGGCACGGATGTCATCGCGCGGATCGTGCAGGAGCCGCTGTCCCGCGCGCTGGGGCAGCAGGTGGTGATAGAGAACCGCGGCGGGGCGGGCGGGGCGGTCGGGACGGAGGCGGCGTCCAAGTCCGCCCCCGATGGCTATACGTTCCTGTTCACGCTGTCCTCACACACCATCAACCCGCTGCTCTACAAGCTTTCGTTCGACGTGGAGAGGGATTTCCTCTCGGTCGGCACGGTGGCCAGCCTGCCGCAATTGATCGCTGCGAACACGTCCTCGCCGTACAGGACGATGCAGGACATCGTGTCGCAGGCCAAGGCCCAGCCGGGCAAGGTCGCTTTCGCCTCGGTGGGCGCGGGCACGCCTTCGCATATCGCGGGCGAACTGCTGAACCTGCGCGCCGGCATCAAGCTGCTGCACATCCCGTACAAGGGCGGCGGGCCGGCCACGACGGACGTGCTGGGCGGGCAGGTGCCGCTGCTATTCGTGTCGATTCCCGCCGCTATGGGATTCGTGAAGAGCGGCAAGCTCCGGCCCGTCGCCGTGACCACGCTGAAGCGCTCGGGCGCCGCGCCGGACGTGCCGACCGTGGCGGAAGCCCTCGGCATCCCGGATTACGAAGTCGACTCTTGGTACGCGATCTTCGCGCCGGCCCGGACGCCGGCGGCGGTGGTGGCGCGAATGCAGCAGGAGGTCGCAAAGGTCGTGCAGATTCCGGAGGTGAAGCAAAAGCTGCTCGAGCAGGGCGCCGATGCGGTCGGCAACACGTCGGCCGAGCTCGACCAGGTGGTGAAGGCAGAGCTGAAGAAGTGGTCCGCGCTGATCCAGCAGGCCGGAATCAAACTGGAATAGACTGGGGTTTTCGGATCGGGGCAGCGAAGCGATGGCAGCCGTAATGGGAACGAACGCGGGAACCGCAACAGCAAAGGACATCGTCGGCGCGCTGGTTGCGCGCGCGCGCGCGGCCCAGCGCATCTACGAAGGCTACGACCAGGCGAAGGTCGACGAAGTCGTCACCGCCGCAGGCTGGGCCATCATCAAGCCGGAGAACAATCGCAGCCTCGCCGAGCTCGCCGTGCGCGACACGGGCCTGGGCAACGTGCCCGACAAGCTGGCGAAGAACGAGCGCAAGACCCTGGGATTGCTGCGCGACCTCAAGGGAGCGAAGTCCGTCGGTGTGATCGCGGAGTACCCGGACCTCGGCATCGTCGAGATCGCGAGGCCCGTCGGCGTGGTTGCGGCCATCACCCCGTCGACCAATCCCGGCGCGACCCCCGCCAACAAGATCATCAACGCCCTTAAGGGGCGCAACGCAGTCGTCCTCGCGCCTTCGCCCAAGGGCTGGTCGACCGCGGCGCTGCTGCTCGAGTTCGTGCATGCGGAGCTCGACAAGGTGGGCGCGCCGCGCGACCTCGTGCAGGTGCTGCCTTCGCCGGTCACCAAGGACACGACCTATGAGCTGATGCGCCAGGTCGACCTCGTCGTGGCGACAGGGTCGCAGGCCAATGTGCGCGCCGCGTATGCGTCGGGCACGCCCGCCGTGGGCGTGGGCCTGGGCAACGTGGCCGTGATCGTGGATGCGACCGCGAACCTGGCCGATGCCGCCGCCAGGATCCGCGATTCGAAGTGCTTCGACAACGCCACCAGCTGCTCATCGGAGAACTCGGTCGTCGTGGTCGAGGCCGTGCATGCCGCCATGCTCGCGGAATTCGCCAAGGTGGGCGGCGCGCTGCTGGACGCTTCCGAAAAAGAACAACTGCGTGCGGCGATGTGGCCGAACGGCAAGCTGAATCCCGCCCTCATGGCGCGGCCGGTGGCGGACATCGTCAGGATCGCCGGCCTTGCGCGGGCCGGCCTCGCGGGTGCGAAGTTCCTGATGGTCGAGGAATCGGGGATCGGCGGAAAATTCCCGTTCTCGGGCGAGAAGCTCTCGCTCGTGCTGACGCTATACCGGGTGCGCGACTTCGGCCACGCCTTCGACACGGTGAAGGAAATCTACGCCCACCAGGGGGCGGGTCATTCGATCGGCATCCACACCGAGGACGCCGCGCACGTGATGCGGCTGGGCCTCGAGATGCCTGCCGCGCGCGTCATCGTCAACCAGGCGCATGCCATCGCGAACGGCGGCGCGTTCGACAACGGCCTGCCGTTCTCGCTGTCGATGGGCTGCGGCACCTGGGGCCGCAACTCGATCTCCGAGAACATGAACTATCGCCACTACCTCAACACGACGCGCATCGTGCGCACCATTCCCCCGCGCGTACCGAGCCTCGAGGATATCTTCGGCGAGTACCACGCGAAGCGCGGGCGCTAGTGGGCCGGACGGTAAGGCACTGCGTCGACCGGCAGGCACGTTCGCAGCCGGACAAGACCTACCTGGTCGCGCCCGAGACGGGACTTGAACTCACGTTCGCGGAGCTGAAGCGGCAGGCGGACAACCTGTGCCGCTTCCTGCTCGGCGCCGGCTACGCGCCCGGCGACCGGATCGGCTTCTACTGCGCGAACGGCTACCAGACCGCCGCCGTTTTCCTCGGCACGATGTACGGCGGATACGTGTCGGTGCCGCTGAACCTGGTTTCCCAGCCTTCCCAGCTCGAATACGTGCTCGAGCATTCCGGCACGCGGCTGGTGTTCACCGACATGGAGCATGCCGAAGCGCTGGCGGCCCGGGTCGAGGCGATCGGAGGCGGCATCGAGGTCATCGTGATCGACGTCGATGCGCCCAGCCTGTTCCTCGAGGACCGCCTTCCCGCACTCGAGGCAGTTGAACCCGGGGAGGACATGCCTGCGCTCCTGATGTACACCTCCGGCACCACGGGCCGCCCGAAGGGCTGCCTGCTGACGCAGAAGAACGTGATATCGGGCGGCATGTACGTGCAGCAGGCGCACAAGCTGACGCCGTCCGACCGGGTACTTTCCTCGCTGCCGCTGTACCACATCAACGGCCAGATCGTGGCCACGGTCGGGCCGCTCGTCCATGGGGGAAGCGTAGTGGCGCCGCACCGGTTCTCGGTGTCGCAGTTCTGGGAACTCCTCGATCGTTACGGGTGCACCTGGTTCAACGTCGTGCCGACGATCATCTCCTACCTCGCGGCGGCGAAAGGCGAGCCGTCTGCGGCGGTGCGTTCGCGCGTCCGCTTCGGCCGGTCCGCTTCGGCGCCGCTCGCGCCCGAGCTGCACCGGGCCTTCGAGCAGAGGTTCGGCCTGTCGATCATCGAGACCATGGGCATGACGGAGACGGCCGCGCCGATCTTCACCAACCCCCTCGAGCAGGCGAAGCGCAAGTACGGCTCGGTCGGCAAGCCCGAGGGCAATATCGCCAAGGTCGTTCGCATGGACGGAAGCGCGTGCGCGCCGGGCGAGATCGGCGAGCTGGCGGTCAAGGGCGACAACGTGATGCTCGGGTACTACAGGAATCCGGAGGAGACCGCGAAGGCGCTCGATGCCGAAGGCTGGCTGCATACGGGCGACCTCGGCTGCACGGACGAAGAGGGTTACTACTTCGTCACCGGGCGCCTGAAGGAACTGATCATCAAGGGCGGCGAGAACATCGCGCCGCGCGAGATCGACGACGTGCTCTACAAGCATCCCGCTGTCATGGACGCGGCCGCCGTGGGGATCCCGGACCCGCACTACGGGCAGGAAATCCTGTGTGCGGTCGTGGTGAAGCCGGGCTGCACCGCAACGGAGGCTGAACTGCGCGCCTTCTGCGAAAAGGAGCTCGGGCGCTACAAGACGCCGAAGGTGTTCCGCTTCATGGACGACCTGCCGAAAGGGCCATCGGGGAAAGTGCAGCGGCTGAAGCTGCTCGAGGCCTAGCTCAGACCTGCCGCCCCGCCAGCCTTCCGAGCTGGCACCCGTTTGTGCGCCACTTGCCATCCGATTGCTTTTGCATGGGATACAACGCCATCCAGCCGTGCCCTTCGTCGTCCGTCATGCGCACGGGCTGGAAGACCAGCCCGTCCGCGGCGACCGGCGTCTCGAACAGCACGCTCTTCGGCCGGTAGACCACCGGATACGAGGTGCGGACCATCTCCATGAACTTGTCAGCCGTTCCGAAAATTTCGCGGATCCCGGGCGTGGCGAGCGAGAACGCGCGCGGGCCATCGTCCTTCGCGAATGCGTCGAGCTGCGCCTCTATGACTTCGCGTACGGCGCGGGCGTCGGCCGGCGAAACCGCGGCCTGCGCCTGTGCGAAAAGCGGGGCCAAGGCGAGGAGAAGCGCGCAGAGAGTCCGCACGGGGTTCATGGGGCGGATATTACCTCCTGCCGAGATGGGGTTTGCCGCAGGGTCATGCAAGAATACGCATTCACCCGGGGAAGGAAAATCTCATGCGTGCGTTTGACCGGTTATTCTGTTCCGTCGCCCTCGCAATCATGGCCGTCCCGGCGCTGGGGCAGGGGTTCCCCTCCAAGCCCATCCGCCTGCTGGTGCCCTATCCGCCCGGCGGCGGGACCGACATCATGGCGCGCCTGCTCGCCGAACCACTGCGGGAAGATCTGGGCCAGCCCGTCGTCGTCGAAAACAAGCCCGGTGCGGGCGGTGCGGTCGGCGCTGCCGAAGTTGCGCGCGGGCCGGCAGACGGCCAAACCGTGCTGGTGACTGCCGCCGGTTTCGTGATCGGCCCTTCGGTCCTCAAGGAGGCGGGGTACGATCCGGTGAAGGATTTCACCGGCGTAAGCCAGATCGCGATCGTGCCGCTGATCCTCGTGACCCGTCCCGAGAGCACGCTCAATTCCCTGGCGGACCTCCTGTCGCTGGCAAAGCGCGAGGGCGACAAGGTCAGCTTCGCGTCGTTCGGCAACGGGACGCCGCCGCATCTCGTGGGCGAGGCGATCAAGCAGCTCGGCGGCGTGATGATGACGCACATCCCGTACAAGGGGGGGATGCAGGCCATGCCCGACATCCTGTCCGGCGCAGTGACGGTAGGACTGCTGGACGCGGTATCGATGGCACCTTTCGTCAAACAGGGGCGGTTGAAGGCGCTGGCCGTAACCGGCCCGAAGCGCCTTCCCGCGCTGTTCGACAAGCCCACGCTCGTCGAAGGTGGCATCAAATTCGACGGTGTGGGCTGGCATGCGGCCTTCGTCCCGGCGGCGACGCCGCAGGCCGTGGTGGCAAGGCTGAACAGCGCGTTCGTGAAGGCCGTGTCCAGGCCGGACATCCGGGAGCGTATCGTCTCCGGGGCCTCGGTACCCATCGAACCGCCGCTCGGCGCCGCCGAGTGGACCGACAAGTACCGCAAGGAGGTTGCGCAGTGGGCGGCGATCGCGCGGAGCTCCGGTGCGAAGGCGGATTGAAATGAGCCTGATCCCCAAGACCCATGCGGTGAAAGTCACGAAAGACGTGCCCTACGGCACGGGGCACATCCACGTGAGCACGGTGCCGAAGGTACGCACGCTCGCGCTCGACATCTACGCGCCTGAAAGCGCGCCGTCCGGGGCGCCGCGACCGGCGCTGATCATGGCCTTCGGCGGCGCGTTCCACCGTGGCACCAAGGAGACCGACGAGTTCGGCGGTGACGGCCAGCACAACACCCCGGTGTCGGCCTATTGCCACGAGTTCGCGCGGCGCGGCTATGTCGCCTTCTCCATCGATTACCGCCTCGTGCAGGAGGATCCCGATGCGGGCGACACGCCGGTGGTCCTCGAGCCTGCGAACATCCCGCGCTCGCGTGTCGACGTGGTGAGGGAACTGCTCGGACTGCCGCCCGCCACCCAGGCCATGCTCCATGCCGGCATCGAGGCCGCGAGTGACGACATGGTGAAGGCTTTCCGATTCGTGGAGTCCGGCGCGGCCCGCTTCGGCGTGGATCCCGCACGTATCGCGATTGGCGGGTTTTCGGCGGGCGCCCGCACGGCGCTGAACGCAGCCTATGCGGAGCGGATCCCTGTCGCGGCGGTGATCTCGCTTTCCGGCTACATGTCGGGCGAGGACCTCGGCCGGCATGTGACCGGTGCCGCGTGGGAGCCACCCGCGTTCACCGTCACCGGCGAGAACGACCTCGACTACGTTGCGCGGCAGGCTTCGACCATCGACCGGCATTTTTCCGCCGTGGGCCTGCTGCACGAAAGCTGGGTGGTGCCCGGCGGCACGCATTTCTATCCGGCGAGCAGCGAAATCGTCGCCGCCGACGGCCGGCGCTCGAGGCTGGAGGATGGGATGGCGGAATTCCTCTACCGGACGCTGGGCACGGCGGGGTTGTGAGCGAGGCGCTGCTGGAGGGCCTCGCCGTCCTCGACTTCACGCGCGTGCTGGCCGGGCCGTATTGCACGCGACTGATGGCGGACCTCGGCGCACGGGTCATCAAGATAGAGCGGCCAGGCGTGGGCGACGACACGCGGGCCTTCTACATGCAACTGGAAGAGGGTCGCATGGACCAGAGCAGCTACTTCGTGCGCTTCAACGCCGGCAAGGAGAGCGTCGCGATAGACCTCGGCCATCCCGACGCCTGGGCGGTGGTCATGGACTTGGCGCGCAAGGCGGATGTCCTCGTCGAGAATTTCGTGCCGGGTGTCATGGCGCGTCACGGGTTCGACTACAAGGCCGTGGCGATCGCGAACCCGTCGATCGTGTACTGCTCGATCTCCGGCTACGGGCAGACCGGCCCGCTGCGCGACCGGCCCGCCTTCGCTCACCTGGTCAATGCGGCCTCGGGGGCGATGGATGCGGACCGCCAGGGGGCGCCCGAGCCGCGGGTAGCCTATATGCAGTCGGCGGACGCGCTCGCCGGCGTGCAGGCCTTCGGGGTGATCCTGGCTGCGGTCAACCGGCGCCAGCGCACGGGGCAGGGCGCGTACCTCGACGTCTCCATGCTCCAGTCACTGTGGGGCGCGGAGGACATCGGCATTGCCGCCGCGCTCAATGGCGGGTCGGTCACGAGGGGGCCGCGCCCGGGCATGATCATCCACCCGGTGGGCGGCAAGCATCTCGCGGTGCAGTTCATCGGAGGGGGCACGACCTGGGATCGCCTGTTGGCCGCCATGGGGCCGGACGGGCCCGGGAGTGCGCGTGAGTATTCCACGCCGCAGGGGCGGCGTGATCACTGGCCAGCGTTGCGCCAGGTCATCTGCAACTGGCTGGACGGATTCCCTACCATCGAAGTCGCCATGCAAGCCCTTACGGCCGCCAAGGTGCCCTGCGCGCCGGTCGAAGCGATCGAGGACGTGCTCGCGCACCCGCACATGGAAGAGCGCGAAGCCTTCACGACGATCCCGCACCGCGGGCGCGGCGAGGCGCGAGTCACGTCTTCGCCGTTTCATCTCGACGGGGCCGCGGTGCATGCCCGTGGCGCGGCGCCGTACCGGCCGGGAGAGGATACGCGGGCAGTGCTTGCGCAGACACTGGGGTACGACGAAGCAAAGATCGCGATGCTGCTGGAGAGCGGCGCGGTCGCGGTGCCCTAGCGCTTCACGCGTGGGAATAAAGCGGCTGGCCCTTGGAGGGGAGGTCCGCTTCGAGGATGGACCCGGTCTCGGATTCCGTCATCACAAGCTGCGAAGTCCCCGGGCGGAACGCCACGTTGGTCACCGCCGAGCCTGCAGGGCTCTTCACGAAATGGGTTACTTCGCCGCGCGCATTGACGACGAAGGCGCCGCCGAGGCTCGCATGCGCGACCACGATGCGGCCCTCGACATCGACCGCCATCCCGTCCGGCCCGCTCGCGCCGAAGAAAGTCCTGAATGCGATCACCTTGGCCGTCGAACCATCCGGCAGCAGCGGGCCGCGCCAGACGGCGTTCGCGCGCGTCACCGCGACGTAGAGCGCTTTCCCGTCCGGAGCGAGGGCGATGCCGTTCGGGCTCGGTACCGTGGAAAGCAGGCAGTCGAGCTGCCCGTCGGTGCGTTGCCGGTAGACGCGCCCTGTCGGGTCCTGCAGTCCGGTCTGTCCCTGGTCGGTGAAGTAGCAGTTCCCGTCGGCATCGAACGTGAGGTCGTTGAGGCCCTTGAACGACTCGCTGTTGCGGTGGCCGAGCAGGGTCTCGATCCGCGCGGTGGCCGCGTCGAGCTTGAGCAGGCCCTTGCGGTAGTCGGTGATCCACAGCGACCCGTCCCTGTGGATCGC
Source organism: Burkholderiales bacterium (assembly GCA_965279075.1). Taxonomy (GTDB): domain Bacteria; phylum Pseudomonadota; class Gammaproteobacteria; order Burkholderiales; family SG8-39; genus SZAS-79. The sequence continues at coordinate 169,122 of CBDIHI010000010.1, forward strand.
GATGCCGTTGGGCCAGCCGTCGTACTGCGTCACCAGCGTCCATTGGAGCGAGGGCGAGATCCGGAAGATCCGCCCGAACACGATTTCGGTGACGTAGAGGTTGCCGTCGCGATCGAACGAGGGGCCCTCGAGGAAGCTGTCGACGATGTGGCCGGGTTTGTTGGCGTCGGTCCAGTCGGCTTTGCGGGCGTTGCGAAACGAGTCGGGCAGGCGCGTCAGCACGCGGGCTTCGATCACGGTCGGCGGAGTGAAGGAGAGGTTCCACATGGTGCTATGGCCGGGGTGATGTATGCGCGCCGTGATTCCTCGTGGCATCGCGCATGCAAAGCAGCGAGCGCGTCGCCACGCCGGACGCGACGTTGCAGCCGGGCGAGAGGATGAAGTTGCGCGGGCCGCCGGCCTGCCCGAGTGCATCGGCGACTTCGGCGCGGATCTCCGGCAGAGAGCGCTCCTGCAATTTCGATTCGTCGACGCCGCCCATCAGGCATATCGCGGTGAGTTTGCGCACGGCGGCGATCGATGGATTGCCCGCGAGCCGGTCAGACCAGCTGAGGACTTCGCACGGGTAGTCGAGGATGCGCGTGATGTCCAGCGGGTTGCCGTGGGCATGCACGATGCGCACCGTGCCTTCCATGGCCTGCAGCAGCCGGAGGTCGTAGGGGCGGTGGAAGCGGCGGTACTCCGCATCGTCGATGCCGCGCGAAGACGGCGCAAGGATGCAGGCATTCGTCGCGTACAGGAAACCATCGACGGGGGTCTTCCGTGCTTCTGCGACGTAGTCCGCGAAAGTGTCGGTCAGCGCGCCGAGCATTGCGGCGGCTTCGTCCGGGTGGCTGCGGATGAACTGCGCGCGGGAAAATCCAACCGCGAACAGCAGCGAAAAGAACGGCTCGAACAGCGTGTCGATGAGCGGAACTTCGGGCCCGAGCCTCTGGCGCAGGATGCGCAGGCATTCGAGCTGTTCCGCGAAGATCCGCTCCGCCATGGCCTGCTTCGCGAAGCGCAGCATGTTGGCCGGCGTCTCCAGCGTCTCGATGCCGGTAGGGGGCGCGAGGCGGTAGTCGTTCATGACCTTGCAGATGTCCCAGTCGCAGGCCTCCTGGAACGCGAGCTGGCGGCGGGCGTTCTCCGCGCCGTCGACGGCATCGGTGACGAAGTTGCACCACGCGACTGTAGGGGCGTAATCGACGGGTTCGCCGCGAACGGCGGCGTGGAAGCGCTGCAGCTTGTTCATGCCTGTTTTCATGCCGATGCGATCATACAACCTGGCCCGCGACCCAGCCGGAAGACCAGGCCCACTGGAAGTTGTAGCCCCCGAGCCAGCCCGTTACGTCCACCACTTCACCAATGAAATACAGGCCGGCTACCGTGGTGGCTTCCATGGTCCTGGAGGACAATCCTGCGGTATCGACGCCGCCCAAGGTCACTTCCGCCTTGGCGTAGCCCAACGTCCCCGAGGGCCGCAGCGGCCAGCCCTTCAGCGCAGCCACCGCCGCGTCGACCTCCTTGTTGGACATCTCGTTCATCGGTCGCTGGAATCCTTCCAGCGCGCACCATTCCTGCGCGAACCTGCGCGGCAGTCGTTCGGTGAGCAGAGTCGCCAGCGTAGCCTTCGAATGGCGGTGTTCCGTGAGCCATACGGACGCGTCGGTGGAAGGGAGCAGGTCGACAAGTACCGGGCGTTTCGGTTCTCCTTGCGCCTGCCAGTAGCTCGAGATCTGCAGGATGGCGGGGCCGGACAGCCCGCGATGCGTCACCAGTACGCTTTCATGGAACTTCGGCTGCTTCGGGACGCAGCGCGTTACCGCATCGATCGAAAGGCCGGACAGCGCCTTCAGCCGCTCGAGCATTTCGGGCGGGAGCGCGAGGGGAACCAGCGCGGGTTTGGGCGGGACGACGGCGAGTCCGAACTGTTCGGCGATCCTGTACCCGAAAGGCGTGGCGCCGATCTGCGGCAGCGCGAGCCCGCCCGTGGCGACCACCAGCGAGGCCGCAAGGAAGGTCCCCTGGTCCGTACCGACCTCGAAGCGCGCGTCGGTCGCGCCGCCGCCCGCGACCGACTGCACGGCGCACGGATGCGCCCAGCGGACGCCGGTCTCGTCGCAGGCCGAACGCAGCATGTCGATGATTTCCACGGCCGAACCCTCGCAGAACAGCTGGCCGTGGTCCTTCTCGACGTAGCCAATGCCCCGGCGTTCGACCATGGCGATGAAGTCCCGCTCGGAAAAGCGGGCGAGGGCCGAGCGGCAGAAATGCGGGTTCTGCGAGAGGAAATTGGCGGCGCCCACGCTGCGGTTGGTGAAGTTGCAGCGTCCGCCACCGGAAATCCGGATGCGCTCGCCGAGCTTCTCCGCGTGCTCGACGAGCAATACACGGCGCCCGCGGGCCGCAGCCTGTGCGGCGCACATCATGCCGGCCGCGCCGGCGCCGATCACGATGACGTCGTAGCGCAAGAGCGCATTCTACGACCCATTTGAGCGAACCCGTCGCGGCAGGCAGACTGGCGCCCTCGGCTGAGCAAGGAACCGCCATGTCCCGCTCGTGGGATGTCTTCTGCAGGGTGATCGACAATTACGGGGACGCCGCCGTGTGCTGGCGGCTCGCGCTGCAACTCGCGAACGAGCACGGCGGTCGCGTGCGGTTGTGGATAGACGAACTCGCCCCGCTTCAAGCACTCTGCCCGGAAGTGGACGTCGCGCAGGAGCGGCAGTCGGTCGGCGGCGTCGAAATACTTCGCCAGGGGATGAAGGCGGATTGCGGGCCGCCCGCAGAAATCGTCATCGATGCTTTCGGGGGGGGATTGGCGGACGGGTATGTCGAGGCGATGGCGGCCCGCGAACCGCGCTCGCTCTGGATCGTCCTCGAATACCTGAGCGCGGAATCCTGGGTGCCCGGGCATCACGGCCTGCCGTCACCGCACCCGAGGCTGCCGCTGGAGCGATATTTCTTCTTCCCGGGTGTGGCGGCGGGCACCGGGGGGGTGTTGCGGGAGTCGGGGCTCGAAGCCAGGCGCGCGGCTTTCCTGTCGTCCGGTGAAGGCACGTCGACGTTCTGGTCGCGTCTCGACATGGCCGCTCCTGCCCCCGGTACGCAGGTCGTGTCCATGTTCGGCTACGAGAACGACGGGGTCGTGGAATTGCTGCAGGCCCTTGCGGACGGGCCCGGGCCGGTCGTGGTCGCGGTAACCGCAGGTCGGCTCCGAGCGCAGGTCGAAGCCTTTTTCGCGGGTGCTGCGGCAAGGGGAAGGGCCGAAGCCCGCTACCTGCCTTTCCTGCCCCAGCCAGCCTACGACGAGCTGCTTTGGGCCTGCGACTGGAATTTCGTCCGAGGGGAAGACTCGTTCGTCAGGGCGCAGTGGGCCCGCAGGCCTTTCGCGTGGCAGGTCTACCCGCAGGACGGGGAAGCACATGTCAGGAAGCTGGAGGCCTTCCTCGACGTCTACTGCCGGGGGTTGGAGCCCGGGTCGGAAGCGGCCCTGCGGGGGCTGTGGCGGGGCTGGAACGGGGTGGGCGGGCCCTCCGGGGGCCGGATCCGGGAGGCGTGGAAGGTATTGTCCGGGCACCGGGAGGGCCTGAGACGGCACGCCTCGGACTGGTCCGAACAGTTGGGGGCGGTAGGTGATCTTGCGACCAATCTGGCGCAATACTGCGAGGAACGACTAAAATGACGGGTTTGCTTATGTGGAAACCGGGACTTAAATGAAGATCGCACAGGAAATCCGTTCGGGCAACGTGATCATGGTCGGCAATGATCCGCTGGTGGTCCAGAAGGCCGAATTCAGCAAGTCGGGCCGCAATGCGTCCGTGGTCAAGATGAAGCTCAAGAACCTGCTGTCGGGGGCGGCTACCGAGACCGTGTACCGGGCCGACGAGAAGTTCGAGGTGGTGACGCTCGAGCGCAAGGAAGTCACCTACTCTTACTACGCCGAGCCCTCGTACGTTTTCATGGACGGGGAGTTCAACCAGTACGAGATCGACGCCGAGAACATGGGCGAGGCGCTCAACTACCTCGAGGACGCGATGCCCGCCGAGGTGACCCTGTACCAGGGCAAGCCGATCTCGGTCGACATCCCCCAGACGCTGGCGCGCGAGATCATCTCGACGGAACCCGCGGTGCGCGGCGACACCTCCGGCAAGGTGCTGAAGCCCGCGAAGCTGAAGACCGGCTACGAGATCCGCGTCCCGCTGTTCTGCGACACCGGCGACATGATCGAGATCGACACGCGCACCGGCGAGTACCGGAGCCGAGTCAAGGCCTGAGCCCTAGCGGCCGCAGCGGGGTTCGCATCGCATCCATGGGGACGACTTTCGCGACCAAGGGCGTGCGTGCGGCCGCGCTTGCGATCGCGCTGGCCTTCCCGGCGCCGCACTCAGTGGCCGCGGACGAAGCCAGCTGGACGCGTTTCCTCGACGCGGGGACGGCGGCCTACAACCGTCGCGACCCCGACGAAGCGACCCGCCAGTTCGAGCTCGCCCTCAAGGAGTCCGAGGGGTTCGGCGAGGCCGACCCGCGGCTTGCCACCAGCCTGGCCTGGCTGGCGGAACTGTATCGGGTGCAGCGGCGCTTCGAGGACTCCGAGCGCCTGATCCGGCGCACCATCGTCCTCGACGAGAAGTTCCGCGGTCCCGAGAGCACCGACACTGCGATGAGCCTAGAGAGCCTCGCGCTGCTGTTCCATACGCAGAACCGCCAGCGCGAAATGGAGCCCGTCCTCACGCGTGTCGTCGGGATCTACGAAAAGGCCCTTGGGCCCCAGCACCCGCGCGTCGCTTCGGCCCTGAACAACCTCGCGGCGCTATTCCGCAGTGTCGGACGGCTGAGCGAGGCCGAGCCATTGGTGAGCCGCGCATTGGCGATCCGCGAGAAGGCGCTGGGACCCGAGCATCCGGACACCGTCCAGAGCCGCAATTACCTCGCCCTGCTGCATCGTGACCTGGCGCGGGGAAGGGTGGCTACCCGGCGCCCGCAGCCCGTGCTGCCTGCGGAGCCGGTCCGGGCTCCGGAAGTAGCAGCAGCTCCAGTTCCTGCACCTGCGGCGGCCGCTGTACCGGTCTTGCCCGTGGCCCCAGTAGCGCAGCCTCGGGCCGTGGAAGTGGCCCCGTCGCCCGTGCAGGCGCCACTGTCGCCACAAGCGGCGCCCCCGCTGGTGGCAGTGCCCACGCCGGTCGCGCCGCCCGCGCCTGTTGTCGCCGCGGTCCAGCCGACGCCGAAACCGGCCCCGGCCCCGGTCGCCCCGCAAGTCTCTCCATCGGCGCCGGTCCCGGCGCCGCTCCGGCTGCCGGCGCCCAAGCCGGCCCCGGCGCCGATCGCCGTCCAACCGGCACCAACGGCGCCCGTCCAGCCGGCGGCCCCGGTAGCGGTCGCGAAACCTGCGCCCCTTCCCCCCCAGGCCGCAGTGGTGGTTATCAAGCCCGCCCCTGCACCCGCGCCGGTCACGCCGGCCATTCCTGCGGAACCGCCGCGCCCCTTTTACAAGTCGAACCTCTCGATGCAGATGGCCGCGCTGGCGCGCACCGCTCCGGCCACGGTCCCGGAGGCTTTCGAGGTGATGCAGGTCGCACGCGTCCGACATGAGGCCGGCGCAGTGTCGCGGATCACGGCCCGGCTGGGCCGCGGCGACCAGTCGCTGGCCCGCGTGGCGAGCGTGCGCGAGGACCTGCTCGACCGCTGGCACGGGCTGGACAAGACGATCGTCGATGCAGGCGGCCGCGATCCCAGGGCGCGCGAGGAAATCGCTGCCGTAGACCGGCAGATCACCCAGCAGGACCTCGCGATCGAGCAGCGCATCCCGGGCTACAAGGATTACCTCAATCCGGCGGCCATCGCGCTCTCCACGGCGCAGGGCCTGCTCGGCTCCGATGAGGCGCTCCTCAGCTACCTGGTCGACGAGAACTCCAGCTACCTGATCGTCGTGCGTCGTGATCGCTATGGCCTCGTCAACCTGGACATCGGTCGCAACGAACTGGTTTCGGTCGTCAAGCGCATGCGCGAGCAGCTGGACTACCCGTCCGGGGACGACTCCGGTCGCACGGTGATCCGGCCGTTCCCGGTCGCGCAGGCCCAGCAACTCTACCGGCGCATCCTCGCCGGGGCAGAGCCGTTACTGCAGGGCGCTTCGCACCTGATGGTGGTGCCGGACGATGCCCTTCACGGGCTGCCTTTCGCCGCGTTGGTTACCGAGCCCTTTGTGGGGCCAATTCGCGAACCCGAGGAGCATGCGAAGGTCGCCTGGCTCGGACGACGCTACGCACTGACCATGCTGCCTTCCGAAGGGGTGCTGCGTGCGTTGCGCGGGACCGCGCGCCGCCCCCAGGCCAGCAGGCCCTTCGCCGGCTTCGGCGATCCCCTGCTGGGCGGCGAGGAGCGAGGCGTACGCTCGGGAGGCGCGACCCGGGCCTATGCGAGGGACGCGCTTGCGAACGTGAACCAGATCTGGAGCTTCGCCCCGCTGCCCGAGACGCGTTACGCGCTCTACGCGATGGCCGACATCCTCAATGCGGAGCAGGGCGACGTCCACCTGCAGGCCGAAGCCAGCGAGTCCGGCGTGAAGCGCCTGGACCTCTCCGACTACCGCGTGCTCGCATTCGCCACGTACGGTTTCATGGCCGACGACTTCAAGGGCCTTGCTGAATCTGCACTCGTGTTCACGCCGCCCCAGCGCGGCACAGAGCTCGACGACGGCCTGCTGACGGCGAGCGAGATCGCGCAGCTGAAGCTGAATGCAGACCTGGTGATCCTTACGGCGACGAGTACTGCTTCGTCCGACGGGACGCCGGATTCAGAGGGCATCTCCGGCCTCGCGCGGGCGTTCATGTATGCGGGCGATCGTGCCCTGCTGGCGACGCACTGGACCGTGCCTTCGGATGCTACGCTGAAGCTCGTGACCCGGACGCTCCGCGAGCGCAATCGAGGCGTCGGCAACGCGGAGGCCCTGCGCCGCGCGATGCTCCCTCTGATGAACGGCGAGGACCGTCTCGCCTTCGCGCATCCCAGCTACTGGGCGCCGTTCATGGTGATCGGTGAGGGCAACGCCCAGGGGACGGCTGCTTCGGCGCCTGTCGCACGAGAGCAGGCGCCCGTGGCGCCCCAGGCGTCGCCCGCCGCAGAGAGCGGTGGTGGCCTCGGCGGGCTGCTACAGGGAATTTTCGGTTCCGGCAAAAAATAGCCACCGGCGAGCGGCGGCTCAGCCGTGCGTGGCCAGCAAGCCCAGCGCCTCGAAGCGCAGGAACAATTCCCGGCAGGCCCAGGCATCGGTGGCGGCGTAGGCGATCTGCTGTTCAGTCAGACGCTGCGCCGCCCAGTTCGTGGTCTTGCTGCCCTTGGGGATCCGGAATCCCAGGAAGATACCCGCCAGGTTGCGCAGGCCGGTCTGGGTCAGGCCATGCCGGTACGCGATGTCACCCGGATCGATGACCCGCTGCTCCTCGAAGTCGAACAGTTGCTTGAGTTGGCGCAGGTCGTCGGCCACTGCGATGCCGACCTTTGCTGTGGCGGGTGACGCCAGCAGTTCGCGAAGTTCGCGGGACGCATCCATGTGCTGGAGGCGAAACAGGTAGACCGCGCGGGAAGTGGCCACCTGTGCGAGCGCGGGGAGGTAGCGTTCGCCCTTCTGGAAGGCCGGCCGGGTCTCGGTGTCGAAACCGACCGCGCGCTCCTGCCGGATGTCCTCCATGGCCGAATCCATGTCCCGCGGTGACACGACAAGGCGCACGTCGCCTTCGTACCTGCGGATCGGCAGCTCGTTGATCTCGTCCTTCGAGATCGTGCGCAGGTATTCGGAGGGCAGCGTGCCTATTGGAACCGCCGGAACGCGAACGGCCGCAGCTTCGCGTCAGGCCGGACGGCTTCGGGTTTGGCCGGCGAAAGGACCCGGCCGCTGCCACGCCGTTCCGCGCGCAGGCCGGTCTTCTCATCGTAGCGTGCACGCTGCAGCGGATCGGCGAGCACGGCGTAAGCCTGGTTGATGAGGCTGAGGCGCCCGGCCGCCGCGGGATCGGGATTCTTGTCCGGGTGGTATTGCTGGACGAGGCATCGATAGGCCGCCTTGATGACGGCTGCGCCGGCATTCGGGCTGACTTCGAGCACTTCGTGCAGGGAGATTTCCAAGACGGATCCGTGGGTTGCGGCTATACAGCCCGATGTTAAACCCTTGCCTGCGGTTTGTGAATATCGGGCGCAGTCGTCACAAACGCCAAGGGCCCCGTTCCCGGAGCCCTTGTGTTTGGTGGAGGCGGGGGGAATCGAACCCCCGTCCAGAAGCACGCCACATACAGTTCTACATACTTAGCCCGTCTTCTTTACTGATTTAACGAGTCAGCCGCGAAAGGGCACGCTGCTTTTCCCGCGAGCCGCCTACTTTTTAGGAGCGTGCCAAGCGGCCCGGTACGCCCCGATTCCCTGTAGATGACTCTGCATCCGGTCGCCCGGTCCCACTCCAGGGACGAAATGGGTGCAGAGCTAGCCGGTTATTAAGCGGCTAGTGCGTACGAGTTGTCGTTCGCAGTTACTTAGTTTCCAGATGGATTTGCGAGGTGACTGGTCCTCGGTATGCCCTGCCTGCTTTGTAACCCCTGTCGAAGCCAGGTCGCCCCCGGAATCGGCTGAAGCGCTTGCATTATCGCATGTGGGGCCATCGGGGCCGGATTCAAGGCCGGCCAGTGCCTAGAGGTGGCGCAGCAGGTCCAGCGGACTTGAAATCACCGTATATGCATCCCAGTCCCCGGGACCGCCGTTCTCGGTGCCCGTATAGCCGTACTCCACCGCGACCGGAACCATGCCCGCGGCCTTCGCGGCCTGAATGTCGCGCAGGTCGTCGCCGACGTACCAGCATTCGGCGGGAGGAATGCGGATCTCGCCCGCTGCATGCAGAAGGGAGGCCGGGTGCGGCTTGAGGTGCGGCGTCGTATCCCCTCCGACGACGCAGGCGGCGCGCTTGGCGAGGCCGAGTTGCTCGACGATGGGGATCGTGAGTCGGATCGCCTTGTTGGTGACGATGCCCCAGGGCAGGCCGCGCGACTCGAGCGCCGAAAGAAGTTCTTCCATGCCTTCGAACAGCCGCGTGTGGACGCAGATCGCTGCACGGTAGTTGGCGAGGAACTCGTCCTTCATCGCTTCGTATGCCGGGTCAGCGGGCGTGATCCGGAAGCCTACATGGAGCATCCCGCGGGCGCCGCTCGAAACGTGCGGGCGGATGTTCTGCATAGGCAGGGCAGGCCGGCCGCGGTCGACGAGCATCTTGTTGAGTGCCCCGCCGAGATCCGGTGCGGTGTCCGCAAGCGTCCCGTCGAAATCGAACAGCACGGCCTGCACCTAGTGCCCCTTCTCGCAGTGGACGATGTAGTTCACGTCGCAGTTCGGGCCGAGGCTGTAGCGCTTCGAGAGCGGGTTGTAGGTAATCCCGATGTACTCGTTGGTGCGTAGCCCGGCTGCGCGGCACGCGGCGGCAAGCTCGGAGGGGCGGATGAATTTTGCGTAGTCGTGGGTTCCCTTGGGCAGCAGCTTGAGGACGTACTCCGCACCGACGACCGCGAACAGGTAGGCCTTCGGGTTGCGATTGATCGTCGAGAAGAACGCGTGCCCGCCTGATTTGAGCAGCTTTGCGCACGCGGCCACGGTGCTCGCGGGCCGGGGGACGTGCTCGAGCAGTTCCATGCAGGTGACGACGTCGAACGCGGCGGGCGTGCGATCGGCGAGATCTTCCGCGGAGACCGACTCGTAGTCGACCTCGGCCCTGCTTTCGATGCGGTGCAATTCGGCCACTTTGAGGGCCTTCTCGGACAGGTCGATTCCTTTGACCTTTGCGCCCAGGCTCGCTATCGATTCGGAGAGGATCCCGCCCCCGCAACCCACGTCGAGCACCTGCCTGCCGGCCAGCGGCGCGTGACCGTTGATCCAAGCCAGCCTGAGCGGGTTGATCTCGTGGAGCGGCTTGAACTCGCTGCCCGGGTCCCACCACCGGTGGGCGAGCTGGCTGAATTTCTCCAGCTCTGCGGGATCGGCGTTCGGCGCAGGCGTCATGTCGGTTCGACCAAAAAAAAAGCCCTGCGTTCGCAGGGCTTTTTCCCGAAGCCTGGAGCTTACGGCTTGCGCGTGCCGATCACTTCGATCTCGACGCGGCGGTTCTTGGCGCGGCCTTCCTTGGTCTTGTTGCTGGCCACGGGCTGCTTCTCGCCTTTGCCTTCGGTGTAGATGCGGTTCGGCTCGACGCCCTTGCTCACGAGGTAGGCCTTGACGGCTTCGGCGCGGCGGACGGAAAGCTTCTGGTTGTACGCATCGCTGCCGATCGAGTCCGTGTGGCCGATGGCGATCACGACTTCGAGGTTGACGCGCTTCACCTTGTCGGCGAGGTCATCCAGCTTGCCCTTGGCATCGGCCTTGACGACAGCCTTGTCGAAGTCGAACAGCGCATCGGCGGCCATCGTCACTTTCTCGGCGACGGGCTTCGGCGCGGGCTTCGGCGCGGGCTTGGCGGGGGCGGGGGCAGGCTTGGCGGCCGGCGCGGGCGCGGGTTTGGCAGCAGCCGGCGCGGCCTTCGGCACGAGATCCGGGTCGCATTCCGCCGTGGCCATTGCGGGGGTGAAGTACACCGACTTCCAGCACTGGCCGGAAGCATTTTTCCAGACCAGGCCGCTCGACGGGTTGGTCCAATACCCTTGTGCGGACGCGGTAAATGCAGCCGCGGACATGGCGACACCAGCAACGGCCAACAAAATTTTCTTGTTCATACAATCCCCTCTTTCGTTATTCCGAAGACTTCTCGAATTCATGAATCGGTTCAATTCTTCAATATAGTTTGCCACAACTCCGCTCGGGTGTCCAAGGCCGGAATATCCATGTGTTTCAGGGTCCTGTCGGCCATTTTCGCATCCCCGTCCACCCAGACGTGGGAAACGTGCTCCCGGCCCGCGCAATAAACCAGGTGCGAGACGGGGTCGTACACCGGGTTGAGTTCCGGCCCGCCCAGCCGGATTGCCGCCAGGTCGGCCCGCTTGCCGGGGACGATCGAGCCGACCTTGCTGTCCAGCCCCAAGGCCCTTGCGCCGGCCAGCGTCGCCATCTCAAGGGCCTTGTGCGCGGGAATCGCCTCCGCGTCCTTCGCCACAGCCTTTGCGAGGAGCGCCGCCTGGCGCATCTCCTGAATGGCGTCGAGACGGTTGTTGCTTGCTGCGCCGTCGGTGCCGAGGCCCACGTTGACCCCCGCGGCCACCAGGGCCGCGACCGGGGAAAACCCGCTTGCGAGTTTCAGGTTCGACGAGGGGCAGTGGGCGACCGAGGCGCCGTGGGAGGCCAGCAAGTCGATTTCGCCCTGCGTGAGGTGGACCGAATGCACCGAGATCAGGTTCGGGCCGACGATCCCGAGCGCGTTCAGGCGCTCAAGCGGGCGCTTGCCGTGCTCCGCAACCGATCGCGCTATCTCGTCCTCCGTTTCGTGCACGTGGCAGTGGATCGGGCAATCGAGTTCGGCCGCCATGGTGGCGACCTTGCCGAAGGTGCGGTCGGAGACAGTATAGGGCGCGTGCGGCGCGAGGCAGAACGAGAGCAGCGGGTGGTCGCGGTGGCGGTCGCGCAGCGCGAGGCCCTTCGCGAGGTAGTCGTCGGGATCGGCGGCGTAGTTCGTGGGGAACTCGATGACAATCATGCCCAGGGCGGCGCGCATGCCGGACTCGAGTGCCGCTTCGACTGCCGCCTCCGGGTAGAAGTACATGTCATTGAAGCAGGTGATGCCCCCGCGCAGCATCTCGGCGCAGGCGAGCAGCGTGCCCTCCCGGACGAACTGCGGCGACACGTGCTTCGACTCGGCGGGCCAGATGTGCTCCTGCAGCCAGCGCATGAGCGGCAGGTCGTCGGCCAGGCCGCGCATCAGCGTCATCGCGGCGTGCGTGTGCAGGTTCACGAGGCCCGGGATCAGCACGTGCTCCGGCAGGTCGGTCCGGGCGTGGTCCGGGTAGGCCTCCAGGGCCTGCGCGGTCGGCAGCACGGCTTCGATGGCCCCGTCTCGGATGACCACGCTGTGGTGCTCAAGCACGGTGCCGTACGGTTCGACGGGGACGACCCAGCGTGCGCTGATCAGGGCCGGAACTTCGCTTTTCACCTGCGCTTCCTTTGGCGGGGGAAATCCGACCCGAAGCTTACCGCTTAAGCCGGTCCGGGGAGGGGCGCGCGTGTTAAAATTTCGTGTTCGGTGCCGGGCCTTTGCAAACCGTTTTCGCGGCCCCGCCGGGACCAACTTCGCAACCGGGCACGCATGGACCAATTCGCAAAAGAAACCCTCCCGATCAGCATCGAAGAGGAGATGAGAAGGTCGTACCTCGACTACGCGATGAGCGTGATCGTGGGCCGCGCGCTGCCGGACGTGCGCGACGGCCTCAAGCCGGTCCACCGCCGCGTGCTGTACGCGATGTACGAGCTGTCCAACGACTGGAACCGCGCCTACAAGAAATCGGCGCGTATCGTCGGCGACGTGATCGGCAAGTACCACCCGCACGGCGACACGGCCGTGTACGACACCATCGTCAGGATGGCGCAGGACTTTTCGCTGCGCTACATGCTGGTCGACGGCCAGGGCAACTTCGGCTCGGTCGACGGCGACAACGCGGCGGCGATGCGCTACACCGAGATCCGCATGGCGCGGATCGGCCACGAACTGCTCGTCGACATCGACAAGGAGACGGTCGATTTCGGCCCGAACTACGACGGCTCGGAGCACGAGCCGCTCGTGATGCCCTCGCGCATCCCGAACCTGCTCATCAACGGGTCCTCGGGCATCGCGGTCGGCATGGCGACCAATATCCCGCCGCACAACCTGACCGAGGTCGTCGACGCCTGCCTCGCGCTGCTCGCCAACCCGGAGATCACGATCGACCAGCTGATCGAGATCATTCCCGCCCCGGACTTCCCCACGGCCGGCATCATCTACGGCGTCTCCGGCGTTCGCGAGGGCTACCGCACCGGCCGCGGCCGGGTGGTCATGCGCGCGAAAACCCACTTCGAGGACATCGGCAAGGGAGACCGCCAGGCGATCATCGTCGACGAGTTGCCCTACCAGGTGAACAAGAAGACGCTGCTCGAGCGGATCGCCGAGCTGGTCGGCGAGAAGAAGATCGAGGGCATCTCCGACATCCGCGACGAGTCCGACAAGGACGGGATGCGCGTGGTGATCGAGCTGAAGAGGAACGAACTGCCCGAGGTGATCCTCAACCACCTCTTCAAGCAGACGCAGCTGCAGGACACGTTCGGCATGAACATGGTGGCGCTGGTCGACAACCAGCCCAAGGTGCTGAACCTGAAGGACCTGATCGAGTGCTTCATCTCGCACCGGCGCGAGGTGGTCACGCGGCGCACCGTGTTCGAGTTGCGCAAGGCGCGCGAGCGCGGGCACATCCTCGAGGGCCTCGCGGTCGCTCTGTCGAACGTCGACGAGGTCATCGCGCTGATCAAGGCGGCGCCGTCCCCGGCGGAGGCCAAGCGCGGCCTGATGGGGCAGGCATGGCGCTCGGAACTGGTGCGCGGCATGCTCGACCGTGCGGCCGCAGACTCGTTCCGTCCCGAAGGGCTGGCGCCCGAATTCGGCCTCAGGCCCGAGGGATACCTGCTGTCGGACGAGCAGGCACAGGCCATCCTCGAACTGCGGCTGCAGAGGCTGACCGGCCTCGAGCAGGACAAGATCGTCGCCGAGTACAGGGAGGTGATGGAGACCATTGCCGACCTGCTCGACATCCTCGCCAACCCGGCGCGGATCACCGCGATCATCGGCGGGGAATTGAAGCAGATCCGCGAGCAGTTCGGCGACGCACGCCGCAGCGTCATCGAGGTCAACACCGAGGACATCTCGCTCGAGGACCTGATCGCCCCTCAGGACATGGTGGTGACGTTTTCCCACGGCGGCTACGTGAAGTCCCAGCCGCTGGCCGACTACAGCGCGCAGCGCCGGGGCGGGCGCGGCAAGCAGGCCGCGGCGACGAAGGAAGACGACTTCATCGACCGCCTTTTCATCGCGCATACGCACGACTACCTGATGTGCTTCTCGAACCGCGGGCGGCTCTACTGGCTCAAGGTCTACGAAGTGCCGCAGGGCACCCGCACCAGCCGCGGCAAGCCGATCGTCAACGTCTTCCCGCTCGAGGACGGCGAGAAGATCACCGCGGTGCTGACGGTCAAGGAGTTCGACGAGCAGCACTACGTGTTCATGGCGACCTCGCAGGGCACGGTCAAGAAGACGCCGCTCTCCGAGTTCTCGCGGCCGCGCCCCTCCGGCATCATCGCGGTGGGCCTGGACGAAGGCGACTTCCTGATCGGCGCCGCACTGACCGACGGGGCCTACGACGTGATGCTCTTCTCCGACGGCGGCAAGGCCGTGCGTTTCGACGAGGCGGACGTGCGCCCGATGGGCCGGCAGGCCTCGGGTGTACGCGGCATGCGCCTCGCCGAGGACGGCAGCCAGCACGTGGTGTGCATGCTTGTGGCGAAGGACGAGAAGCAGACCGTGCTCACTGCGACGGAGAACGGATTCGGCAAGCGCACCCCCATCGCCGAGTACACGCGCCACGGCCGCGGCACGCAGGGCATGCTCGCGATCCAGGCATCGGAGCGCAACGGCAACCTGGTCGGCGCGATCCTCGTCGAGGACACCGACGAGGTCATGCTGATCTCCACCGGCGGCGTGCTGATCCGGACCAAGGTCTCGCAGATCCGCGAGCAGGGCCGCACCACGCAGGGCGTGACGCTGATCGCGCTGGGCGAGGGCGAGAAACTGGCGGGCCTCGAAAGGGTGGTAGAGCGCGACGAGGATGTCGCCAACGGCAACGGCAACGGGAACGGGAACGGAAACGGCGAAACGCAGGCGGACGGCACGCCGGAGCCCGGGACCGGCCCGGGCGGGGATGCCGGGGCTTAACAGGCGATGAGCCGGATCTGGAACTTCAGCGCCGGTCCCGCGGTGCTGCCGCAGGAGGTGCTCGCCCGCGCCGGTGACGAGATGCTCGACTGGCACGGCAAGGGCGTGTCGGTCATGGAGATGAGCCACAGGGGCCGAGACTTCATGGGCATCGCGGACGAGGCGGAGGGCGATCTGCGCGAACTGCTCTCGATTCCCGCCAACTACAAGGTGCTTTTCCTGCCGGGCGGCGCGACGCTGCAGTTCGCCGCAGTGCCGCTCAACCTGCTTGGCGGCAAGGGCAAGGCGGATTTCGTCGTGACGGGGGAGTGGTCGCGCAAGGCCGTCAAGGAAGCCCAGTCCTACGGCGACGCGCGGGTCATCGCGAGTTCCGGGGACCGCGACTTCACCTACGCGCCGGCGCAGCCCGCGTGGCAGGTGCGTCCCGACGCGGCCTATGTGCACTACTGCTCCAACGAGACCATCGGCGGCGTCGAGTTCCACTGGATCCCGGAAACCGGCGGCGTTCCGCTCGTCTCGGATGCGTCCTCGCACATCCTGTCGCGCCCGCTGGACGTGTCGAAGTTCGGGCTGATCTACGCCGGCGCGCAGAAGAACATCGGGCCGGCCGGCCTCACGATCGTGGTCGTTCGCGAAGACCTCCTCGGGCACGCCCGGAAGGGCACGCCCAGCGTCCTCGATTACAAGCTGCAGGCTGACGCGGGCTCGATGCTCAACACGCCGGCGACCTACGGCATCTACATGGCCGGGCTGGTGTTCAAGTGGCTGAAGCAGCTGGGCGGCCTGCCGGAGATGGAGAGGCGCAACATCGCCAAGGCCCGGCTGCTCTATGACGTGATCGACGCGGGCGGGTTCTACCGCAGCGCGGTCGTGAAGGCAGACCGCTCGCGCATGAACATCCCTTTCCAGCTCCCCGCCCCTGAGCTCGACGCGGTGTTCCTCAAGGGGGCCGAGGAGCGCGGCATGGTCCAGCTCAAAGGGCACCGCATCGTCGGCGGGATCCGGGCTTCCATCTACAACGCGATGCCGGTGGAAGGCGTGCGCGCGCTGGCCGACTACATGCGCGAATTCGAGAAGCACAATGGCTGAGCTGATCGACGGCCCGGCCGCGGTGCGCTATCTTCCCCTACGCCATGAGTGAAGACATCAAGAAGCTGCGCGCCGAGATCGACGCGCTGGACGACGAGCTGCTCGGCCTGGTCAGCCGCCGCGCGGCGCTCGCGCGCCGCGTCGGCGAGGCGAAGCAGGGTGCGCCTGCGTACCGTCCCGAGCGCGAGGCCGAGATCCTGCGCCGCATGGCGGCGGGGAACCCGGGGCCGCTGCCCGCCGAGCGGGTCACCGCTGTGTTCCGCGAGGTGATCTCGGCCTGCCGCGGCATGGAGCAGGACATCCGGGCCGCCTACCTCGGCCCGCAAGGCACTTTCAGCGAGCAGGCCGTGCTGCGGCACTTCGGCCGCGCAGTACAAGCCGTGCCGCAGCCCTCGATCGACGAGGTCTTCAGGCGCGCCGAATCGGGTGACGCGGAGTTCGCCGTGGTGCCGGTGGAAAATTCCACCGAGGGCGCCGTAGGCAGGACGCTCGACCTGCTGGTGTCTACGCCGCTGAGGATCTGCGCCGAGGTGGAATTGAGGGTGCACCAGAACCTGATGGTCAGGGAGGGCGGCCTGGTCGGCGTGAAGCGCGTCTATTCCCACGCGCAGTCGCTCGCGCAGTGCCACGGCTGGCTGAACCAGAACCTGCCGAACGCCGAGCGCGTGCAGGTGGTGTCCAACGCCGAGGCGGCGCGCCGCTCATCGGAAGAGCCGGGCACGGCGGCGATCGCCGGGGAGATGGCGAGCGAGAGGTTCGGCATGACCATCCTCGCGCGCTCGATCGAGGACGACCCCAACAACACCACGCGCTTCCTGGTCCTGGGCAAGATAGCCACGTCCCCGACCGGGCGCGACCGCACGTCCCTCGTGATGTCGGCCGACAACAGGCCCGGCGCCGTACACGCCCTGCTTTCCCCGCTGGCGGCCAACGGCGTCAGCATGTCGCGCATCGAGTCGCGCCCGCTGCGCGCGGCGCGCAGCGCGCTGTGGGAATACTTCTTCTTCATCGATGTCGAAGGCCACCAGGGCGACGAGCCGATAGCGAACGCGCTCGGCGAGTTGTCCAGGATGGCCCCTTTCCTTAAAGTTCTCGGTTCCTACCCGGCCGCCGTCCAATGAGCGCAAACCCCGTTCCCAAGCAGGTTTCCATCAAGGATCTCTGCGAGCTTTCGCCTTCCTACGTGCGCGCGATCGCGCCGTACCAGCCCGGCAAGCCGACCTCCGAGCTCGCACGCGAGATGGGCATCGACGAGAAGAGCATCGTCAAGCTCGCCTCGAACGAGAACCCGCGCGGCATCGGGCCGCGCACGCGCGCGGCGATCGAGTCGGCGCTTGGCGACCTCGCGCGCTATCCCGACGGCAACGGCTTCGAACTGAAGGACGCGCTGTCGCGGCGCTACGGCGTCGGCATGGATTCGATCGTGCTCGGCAACGGCTCGAACGACGTGCTCGAGCTGGTCGCAATGGCCTTCCTCGGCGCGGGCAGCTCGGCAGTCTATTCGCAGCACTCGTTCGCGGTGTATCCGCTGGCCACCCAGGCGCGCGGTGCGCGCGGTATTTCGGTCCCGGCGAAGGACTACGGGCACGACCTGGAGGCGATGGCCCGGGCCGTCGAAGCCGACACGCGCATCGTGTTCATCGCCAACCCGAACAACCCGACCGGTACGTTCGCCGACTATGACCGGATCGAGCACCTGCTGAAGGCGGTGCCCGGCTGCATCGTGGTGCTCGACGAGGCTTACAACGAGTTCCTCCCGCCGGAGCTGCGCATCGACACGGTGAAGTGGCTGAAGCGCTACCCGAACCTGGTCATCACGCGCACTTTCTCCAAGGCCTACGGGCTGGCGGGCCTGCGCGTCGGCTACGCCATGGCGCACCCGGCGGTCGCGGACCTCATGAACCGCGTCAGGCAGCCCTTCAACCTGAACAGCATCTCGCTCACGGCCGCGGCCGCGGCGCTCGACGACATGGAGTTCGTGGCGCGCAGCTATGCCGAGAACCGCACGGGCCTCAAGCGGATCGAGGAGGGCGCCCGCGCGCTCGGCCTCGAGTACATCCCTTCGTACGGCAATTTCATCACCATCCGCGTGGGCAAGGCCGGCGAGGTCTTCAAGCGGCTGCTGAAGCGCGGCGTGATCGTTCGTCCCGTCGCGGGCTACGAACTTCCCGAGCACCTGCGCATTTCCATCGGCACGCCCGAGGAGAACGAGCGCTTCCTGACGGCGCTCGCTGCGAGCCTGAAGGAGTGACTGCGGGAGTGGTTGCGACAATGTCCGCGGGGCCGGCTGCGGGGCAGGCCCGATTCGGGCGCGTAGCGGTCATCGGCGTCGGCCTGATCGGCGGGTCCTTCGCGTTGGCGCTGAAGGCCAAAGGGGCCTGCAGCGAGGTCGTCGGGGTCGGCCGCGACCCGCAGAACATGCGCGTGGCCCTGGAGCGGGGCATCGTCGACCGGGTCGAGGCGGATGCCGCGGTCGCCGTCCGCGACGCGGACCTCGTCCTGGTGGCGACCCCGGTCGCGCAGTTCCCCGCGCTGTTCGCGCGCATCGTCCCCGTGCTTTCGCCTTCGACGATCGTCACGGACGGCGGCAGCACCAAGCAGGACGTGGTCGCCGCGGCGCGCGCGGCGCTGGGCGAGCGGATAGCCCAGTTCGTTCCCGCGCACCCCATCGCCGGCGGCGAGCACAGCGGAGCGGCGGCAGCCCGGGCGGACCTCTATGCAGGCAAGCACCTGATCCTCGCCCCGCTGCCCGAGAACCCGGCGCAGACGGTGGCCACGGTGCAGGCCGCGTGGGAGACCTGCGGCGCGCGCATTTCCCGCATGACCCCGGCCGAACATGATGCCGTGTTCGCTTCCGTCAGCCACCTGCCGCACCTGCTTTCCTTCGCGCTGGTGCACGAGATCGCGGGCCGCGGCAATGCCCGCCAGCTCTTCGACTACGCGGGGGGGGGCTTTCGGGATTTCACCCGCATCGCTTCGAGCCATCCCGAGATGTGGCGCGATATCTGCACCGCGAACCGCGAGGCGCTGCTCGCCGAACTCGACCGCTATGTGGCGGCGCTCGCCGCCCTGCGTGTGCCGCTTGCGGCCGGCGACGGCGCGGCGCTCGAGAAGGTGTTCCGGGAAGCGCGCGACGCCCGCAATCGCTGGCTCGCGGGCGGGTTCGAGGCCTGAACCGGGTGGAGTTCCTCGACCTCGCCCCGATCGGGCGCGCCGCCGGCAGCATCGTGCTGCCCGGCTCGAAGAGCATCTCCAACCGCGTGTTGCTGCTGGCCGCGCTCGCACGCGGCGAGACGGTGGTTCGCGACGCGCTCGACGCCGACGACACGCGGGTGATGCTTGCTGCCCTCGCGCGGCTGGGCGTGCAGGCCACGCAGCCGTCCCCGGGGGAGATCCGCGTGCAGGGCTGCGCCGGATCGCTGCCGAGCCGCTCGGCCGGGCTCTTCCTTGGCAACGCGGGTACGGCATTCCGGCCGCTGACGGCCGTGCTGGCCCTTTGCGGCGGCGACTACACGCTCTCGGGCGTGCCCCGCATGCACGAGCGCCCGATCCGCGACCTCGTGGATGCGCTGCGCGCGATCGGGGCGCAGATCGACTACCTCGGCGCCGAGGGGTACCCGCCGCTGGCGCTGCACCCCGGTGCAATTTCGCTCGGAGGGCCTGTGCCGGTGCGCGGGGACGTCTCTTCGCAGTTCCTCACGGCGCTGCTGATGGCGCTGCCGCTCGCCGGGCGCGACTCGGTGATCGAGGTGGCCGGTGAGCTGATCTCCAAGCCCTACGTGGAGATCACGCTGAACCTGATGCGTCGCTTCGGGCTCGAAGTGAAGCGCGACGGCTGGCGCGCTTTCAGCGTGCCGGGCAGGGGGTATGCGAGCCCGGGCGAGATCCATGTAGAGGGCGACGCTTCGTCGGCCTCGTACTTCCTCGCGGCGGGTGCGATCGCAGGCGGCCCCGTGCGCGTGGAAGGCGTCGGCCGCGACAGCATCCAGGGCGACGTGCGCTTCGTCGAAGTGCTCGAGCGCATGGGCGCACAAGTCGCGATGGGGCCGAACTGGATCGAGGCGCGGGGCGCGGGCAAGCTGCGCGCGCTCGACGCCGACCTTAACCATATTCCCGACGCGGCGATGACCGCGGCGGTGATGGCGCTGTTCGCCGACGGCCCCAGCACGCTGCGCAACATCGCGAGCTGGCGGGTGAAGGAAACCGACCGCCTTGCGGCGATGGCGACCGAACTGCGCAAGCTGGGCGCCGAGGTCGAGGAGGGCGCGGACTACCTGCGTGTCGTGCCCCCGGAGAAGTTGCGTCCCGCCACCATCGACACCTACGACGACCATCGCATGGCGATGTGCTTCTCCCTCGCGGCATTGGGCGGGGTGCCGGTGCGCATCAACGATCCCAAGTGCGTGGCAAAGACCTTTCCCGAGTATTTCCAGGTGCTTGCGACTCTGGCGGCCGGAGCATGAGTCCCCCCGTGATCGCCATCGACGGCCCCTCGGCATCCGGCAAGGGAACCATCGCCGCCCGGGTGGCGAAAGCGCTCGGGTTCCACACCCTGGAAAGCGGTGCCTTGTACAGGCTGGTCGCCCTGGCGTCATTGCGCGCCGGGATCTCCGAAACGGACGAGCCGGCGCTCGCGGAATTGGCCGCCGGTCTCGATGCGGGATTCAAGGACGGCAGTATTTTCCTTTCAGGAGAAGAGGTTACAGATTCCCTGCGAAGTGAGGCGATAGGCAATCGGGCCTCCACGATCGCGGCGTTGCCGGCCTTGCGCGCGGCGCTCCTGCAGCGACAGCGGGGGTTCCGGCAGCCGCCCGGGCTCGTCGCCGATGGCCGGGACATGGGTACGGTGGTATTCCCGGACGCTTGCGCCAAAGTGTTTCTGACCGCGAGTGTCCGGGTGCGTGCGGAGCGCCGGTATAAACAGTTGAATGGCAAAGGAATACATGCTAATCTCGCGTCCCTTTCCCGGGACCTCGCCGAACGCGATGAGCGCGACGCGAAGCGCGTAGCGGCCCCGCTCGTTCCGGCACCCGACGCAGTGCAGCTCGACTCGTCGGACCTGTCGGTGGAGCAAGTGGCCGAAGCGGTGCTGAAGCTGGCCCGGGAAAAACTGGGATCGCAGCAACCTCGTTGATCTGGAAGCAGTTTCAGATCTTCCCGAGCGGTTCTTTTTAGGCGGGCGGGCGGCCAGGTGGCCGTAGCGCCCTTTTTTGCAACTCAGCCCGACGCGCGATCCCTCCCGGAAGGAGGCCGCCGGCGGCCCAAACCAGGTCCCCTTTACATGTCCAGTCTGTCCCAAGCAGTAGCCAGCGCCCTTACCCCGCCGCCCGCCCCCGACTCGTTCGCCGCCCTCTTCGAGGAAAGCCTGTCGCGCAAGGAAATGCGCATAGGCGAGGTCATCACCGCCGAAGTCGTCGCGGTCGACCATAACTTCGTCACGGTGAACGCAGGCCTCAAGTCGGAAAGCCACATTCCCCTCGAGGAGTTCCGCAGCGATGCCGGCGTCCTCGACGTCAAGATCGGCGACTTCGTCAGCGTGTCGATCGAGGCCCTCGAAGACGGCTTCGGCGAAACCCGCCTGTCGCGCGACAAGGCCAAGCGCCTCGCCGCCTGGATGGACCTGGAAAGGGCGCTGGAAGAAGGCGCCAAGATCGAAGGCACCATTACCGGCAAGGTGAAGGGCGGCCTGACGGTCATGGCCAACGGCATCCGCGCGTTCCTCCCGGGTTCGCTCGTCGACCTGCGCCCGGTCAAGGACACCACGCCGTTCGAAGGCAAGACCATGCTGTTCAAGGTCATCAAGCTCGACCGCAAGCGGAACAACGTCGTCGTTTCCCGCCGCGCGGTGCTCGAGGAGACCGCCGGCGCCGAGCGCGAGAACCTGCTCGCCACGTTGTCCGAGGGCGCGACCGTCAAGGGCATCGTCAAGAACATCACCGACTACGGCGCGTTCGTGGACCTCGGTGGCATCGACGGCTTGCTGCACATCACCGATCTCGCCTGGCGCCGCGTCAAGCACCCGTCCGAAGTGCTGGCCGTGGGCGACGAAGTCACCGCGAAAGTGCTCAAGTTCGACACCGAGAAGAACCGCGTGTCGCTCGGCCTGAAGCAACTCGGCGAAGACCCGTGGGTGGGCATCTCGCGCCGCTACCCGCAGGGCACGCGCCTGTTCGGCAAGGTCACCAACCTCACCGATTACGGCGCGTTCGTCGAAGTCGAGTCCGGCATCGAGGGCCTGGTGCACGTGTCCGAGATGGACTGGACCAACAAGAACGTCCACCCGTCCAAGGTCGTGCAGGTCGGCGACGAGGTCGAGGTCATGATCCTCGAGATCGACGAGGACCGCCGCCGGATCTCGCTTGGCATGAAGCAGTGCATGCCGAACCCGTGGGACGACTTCGCACGCGACTTCAAGAAGAACGACAAGGTCAAGGGCCAGATCAAGTCGATCACCGACTTCGGCGTGTTCATCGGGCTGCCCGGCGGCATCGACGGCCTGGTGCACCTGTCGGACCTGTCCTGGTCGCTCGCCGGCGAGGAAGCCGTGCGCAACTTCAAGAAGGGAGACGAGATCGAGGCGCTGGTGCTGGCCATCGACGTCGAGCGCGAGAGGATCTCGCTCGGCATCAAGCAGATGGAAGGCGACCCGTTCACCAACTTCATCGCCAGCAACGAGAAGAACACGATCCTCGACGGCACCGTGAAATCGGTGGACGCCAAGGGCGCCGTGGTCTCGCTGGGCGGCGACATGGAAGGGTACCTGCGGGCCTCCGAATTCTCGCGCGATCGCATCGAGGACCTCTCGAAGGTCCTGAAGGAAGGCGACTCGATCCAGACGATGATCATCAACGTCGATCGCAAGAACCGTTCGATCAACCTGTCCGTGAAAGCCAAGGACATGGCCGATGAAACCGAGGCGATGAAGGCGCTGCGCACGGAGAGCGCGGCAAGCGCCGCCGGCAGCACCAACCTCGGTGCGCTGCTGCGCGCCAAGCTGGACAAGAACAGCACGCCGCAGCAGTAGCAGGGCGGGGATCGGAAGCTAGGTTTAAAGGGGAAGGCCGGTCATGACGAAGTCCGAACTGATCGCCCGGCTGGCGCAGCGGTATCCGCAGCTGGTGGCGAAGGACGCCGAGTACGCGGTGAAGATGATCCTCGATGCGATGACCCAGGCGCTGCTTGAGGGCAATCGCATCGAGATCCGCGGCTTCGGCAGCTTCGGCCTGAACTACAGGCCGCCGCGCGTCGGGCGCAATCCCAAGTCCGGGGAGAAGGTGCACGTGCCTGAAAAGTACGTGCCGCACTTCAAGGCGGGCAAGGAGTTGCGCGAGCGCGTGGACGCCGCGGAGGCGGAGGCCGCAGCTGCGGCTTCCGCGGCGGCGGCCGCGACCTGAGCGTCGAACCGGGCGGGCGATGAGCCCGCGCCGGCCGACCTGAGGGCCGCCCCCGCGCGACCGACCCCTGAACCGACATGCGCTACGTCACCTGGACGGTTCGGCTGCTGGGCTTCCTGTTCCTGCTCGCGTTCGCGGTCAAGAACACCGACCCGGTCACGCTGCGCTTCTATTTCGAGCTCGCCTGGCAGGCGCCGCTCATCGTGCTGCTGCTCGCCTTCTTTGCGGCGGGCGCGGCCTTCGGCCTCGCGGCGGTGTTCGCGACCCTTTTCGGCCAGCGGCGTGAGCTGCTGCGCGCCAAGCGTGAGCTCAAGGAACTGCGCGAGCTGAAGGCGCGCACCGAAGTCCCCGTGCCCCCTCCCGGCACAGGCGCCTGATGGAGTTCGAATACTGGTGGCTCATCGGCTTCCCGCTCTTCTTCGGGCTGGGGTGGCTGGCTGCGCGCATCGACATCAAGCACCTGCTGACCGAGTCCCGGGCGCTGCCCCGGTCGTACTTCAAGGGCCTCAACTTCCTGCTCAACGAGCAACCCGACAAGGCCATCGAGGCCTTCATCGAGGTCGTCAAGGTTGATCCCGAGACGGTCGAGCTGCACTATGCGCTGGGCAGCCTGTTCCGGCGGCGCGGGGAGCACGACCGCGCGATCCGCATGCACCAGAACCTGATAGACCGTGCCGACCTTTCGCCTGAGCAGCGCACGGCCGCCTTGTTCGAGCTGGGCCAGGACTACCTGAAGGCGGGGATCCTCGATCGTGCCGAGGAGGTGTTCGGCCGGCTGAGCGCGGGTCCGCTCGCCGCCGAGGCGCGCGGGTTCCTCCTCGAGATCTACCAGGCCGAGAAGGAGTGGCAGAAGGCCATCGACATGACCGCGGAGATCGGCCGCGGGGCGAGCGACTCGAAGTCGGAGACCCGCTCGCGCGACGTCGCGCATTTCTATTGCGAGCTGGCGGCGTTCGACGCCACGCATTCGCGCCCGGACGAGGCCCGCAGGCACCTCGAGGCTGCGCTTGCGGCCAACCGCAAGTGCGTGCGCGCGAGCCTGCAGCTCGGGGACCTCGAGAGGTCCTCCGGCAACCCCGAGCGGGCCATCGAAAGCTGGAAGCGGATCGAATCCCAGGATCCGTCCTACCTGGCCCTGGTCGCCCAGCGCCTGCTCGACGCGTTCCGCGACACCGGGCGGCTGGAGGAGGGGCTCACGCTGCTCGCCGGACACCTCGAGCGCTACCCGTCGCTGGACCTGCTCGACACGGTCTTCCAGTACACGCTCGACGCCAAGGGCGCCGAAGCAGCCTACACGCTGGTGCGGGACGAGCTGCGCCGCAATCCCACGCTGCTGGGCCTCGACCGGCTCCTCGAGGCGCAGATTGCCGGGGCCTCCTCGCCCGAGCGCCGCAGGGATCTAGAACTTGTAAAGAACCTCGTGCACAGTCATGCGCGGCGGCTCGCGCGGTACCGCTGCGATTCATGCGGTTTCCGCGCGCGCCAGTTCCATTGGCATTGCCCGGCCTGCGGCGGTTGGGAGACCTACCCGCCGCGCCGGTCCGAGGAGTTCGACCTCGCACCATGAAGGCTCACCATCCATGAAAGTCAGCGTCATCGGCACCGGTTATGTGGGCCTGGTCACAGGGGCCTGCCTGGCGGATGCAGGCAACCACGTTTTCTGCTGCGACATCGACGCGGCCAAGATCGCCACCCTCAATGCGGGGGGGCTGCCGATCTTCGAGCCGGGCCTCGACGCGGTGGTCGCGCGCAACCGTGCTGCGGGGCGCCTGGTGTTCACCACCGACATCGCCGCGAGCGTCGCGCACGGCGAACTGCAGTTCGTCGCGGTAGGCACGCCGCCGGGCGAGGACGGCTCGGCCGACCTGTCGCACGTGGTGGCGGCCGCGCGCTCCATCGGCCGCCACATGACCGAGTACCGCGTGGTCGTGAACAAGTCGACCGTGCCGGTGGGCACGGCGGACAAGGTGCGGGCCGCGATTTCCGAAGAACTCGCCGCGCGCGGCGCGACGGTGCCCTGCAGCGTGGTGTCCAACCCCGAGTTCCTCAAGGAAGGCGCCGCGATCGAGGACTTCATGCGGCCCGACCGGATCGTGATCGGCAGCGAGGACGAGCGCGCCACGCGCCTGCTGCGCGAACTCTACGCGCCGTTCCAGCGCAACCACGAGCGCGTTATGGTGATGAGCGTGCGCTCGGCGGAGCTGACCAAGTACGCAGCCAATGCGATGCTCGCCACGCGGATCTCGTTCATGAACGACCTCGCCAACCTGGCCGAGCGCATTGGCGCGGACATCGAGGAGGTGCGTCGCGGCATAGGCTCGGACCCCCGCATCGGCTACCACTTCCTCTACGCGGGCGCGGGCTACGGCGGTTCGTGCTTCCCCAAGGACGTGAAGGCCCTGCAGAAGACCTCCGAACAGGCCGGGCACCCCCTGCGCCTGCTGGCGGCGGTGGACGCCGTGAACGAGGCGCAGAAGACCGTGCTCGCGGCCAAGGTGAAGGCGCGCTTCGGCACCGACCTCAAGGGACGCACGTTTGCGCTCTGGGGGCTCGCATTCAAGGCCAACACCGACGACATGCGTGAGGCTTCGAGCCGCGAGCTGATCGCGGGGCTGCTCGCGGCCGGGGCGAATGTGCGCGCGTACGACCCGGTGGCGGGCCACGAGGCCGCGAAGCTCTATGCGGGCGAATCCCGCGTGGCGTTGGTCGAAAGCGCCGCGAAGGCCCTCGAAGGCAGCGACGCGCTGTGCGTGGTCACCGAATGGCAGGAATTCCGCAGCCCCGATTTCGACGCGATCAGGGGCACGCTCAAGACCCCGGCGATCTTCGACGGCCGCAACCTCTACGACCCGGCAGCGATGAAGCGCATGGGCATCGAGTACTACGCGATCGGCCGGGCGCCCGCATGACCGCGGATTTCCACACCGGCAAGGCGCGCATCCTCGTGGTCGGCGACGTGATGCTCGACCGCTACTGGTTCGGCGAGGTGACGCGCATCTCCCCTGAGGCACCGGTGCCGGTGGTGAGGGTGAACCGCGTGGAGGAGCGCCCGGGCGGCGCGGCGAACGTGGCGCGCAACTGCGCCTCGCTGGGTGCGCGCGCGCAGTTGCTTTCGGTGATCGGCGGGGACGAGGCGGGCGACAGGCTGTCCGCGCTGCTCGTCGCGGCCGGCATCGCCGCGAACCTGCATCGCGACGAGTCGATGTCCACCACCGTGAAGCTGCGCGTGATCGGCCGCCAGCAGCAGCTCCTGCGCATCGATTTCGAGACCCCGCCCTCCAGCGAGGTGCTGGCCTCGAAGCTCGCCGATTTCGAGGCGGCGCTGCCGCAATGCGATGCAGTCATCCTGTCCGACTACGGCAAGGGCGGGCTTGCGCACATCTCGCAGATGATCGGGCAGGCGCGTGCGGCGGGAAAGCGCGTACTGGTCGACCCGAAGGGCGACGACTACGCGCGCTACCGCGGCGCGAGCATCCTGACCCCGAACACCAGCGAGCTGCGCGAAGTCGTCGGGACCTGGGAGGGCGAGGCGGACCTCGCCGCGCGCGTGGCCCTTCTGCGCGCGGACCTCGGGCTGGAGGCGCTGCTGCTGACGCGTAGCGAACAGGGGATGACCCTCTTCGACGAGCGCGGCGCAATGCACGTCCCCGCGCAGGCGCGCGAAGTGTACGATGTGAGCGGCGCGGGGGACACGGTCATCGCGGCCCTCGCCGTGATGCTCGCGGCGGGCGCGGCGCTGTCCGAGGCGGTGCGCATCGCCAACCGGGCGGCCGGCATCGTGGTCGGCAAGCTCGGCACCGCCGTGGCAACGCGCGAAGAACTCTTCGGGTAGGCATCATGTACATCATCGTCACCGGCGCAGCCGGGTTCATCGGGTCGCGCATCGTCGCCGGGCTGAACCGCGAGGGCGTGACCGGGATCATCGCGGTCGACAACCTCGAGAATTCCGCCAAGTTCCACAACCTCGCCGCCTGCGACTTCGAGGACTACATCGACAAGCGCGACTTCCTCAGGCGCCTCGCCGAAGGCGAGTTCGACGGCGCGGTCGAGGCCGTGCTCCACCAGGGCGCCTGCTCGGACACGATGGAGTCCGACGGGCGCTACATGATGGAAAACAACTATTCATATTCCCGCCGGGTGTTGGACTGGTGCCAGGAGGAGGAGGTACCGTTGCTGTACGCCTCCTCGGCGGCGGTCTACGGCGGCAGCGACACCTTCCGCGAGGAGCGCAGGTACGAGGCGCCGCTGAACATCTATGGGTATTCCAAGTTCCTCTTCGACCAGCACGTGCGGCGCATTCTGCCGGACCGCTCCGCGCAGGTGGCGGGTTTTCGCTACTTCAACGTCTACGGCCCGAACGAAGCCCACAAGGGCCGCATGGCCTCCGTCGCCTTCCACGGCTTCAACCAGTTCATGGAGTCCGGTCGCGTGAAGCTCTTCGCCGGCAGCGCCGGCTACGCGGACGGCGGGCAGATGCGCGACTTCGTGCACGTGGACGACGTGGTCAACGCCAACCTGTGGTTCCTCGAGAACCGCGAGGTCTCCGGGATCTACAACTGCGGCACCGGCCGCGCGCAGCCGTTCAACGACGTGGCGGCCGCGGTCGCGAACGGCGTGCGTGCCTCGCGTGGCGAGTTCCGGCTGCCGCTGGCCGACCTCGTGGCCGCAGGCGCGATCGAATACATCCCTTTCCCCGAGGCGCTGGTGGGCAAGTACCAGAGCTACACCCAGGCGGACCTCTCGAACCTGCGCGCGGCGGGGTATCCCGGCGAGTTCCGTACGGTCGAGGAAGGCGTGGACGGTTACGTCGGCGAACTCCTCGCAGCCCGTGGCCCGGCGGCCTGAGATGGACTTCCGTATCCTCGAGGACTCGGTAGGCAACACGCCGCTGGTGCGCCTCAAGCGCATCCCGGGCGCGGCCAACGAGGCTAACGGCAACGCCATCTTCGCCAAGCTCGAGGGCAACAACCCGGCCGGCTCGGTCAAGGACCGGCCCGCGCTGTCGATGATCCTGAAGGCGGAAGGGCGCGGCCGCATCAAGCCGGGCGACACCCTGATCGAGGCCACCAGCGGCAACACGGGCATCGCCCTTGCCATGGTCGCCGCGATGCGCGGCTACCGCATGGTCCTGATCATGCCGGAGAACCAGTCGCTCGAGCGCCGCCAGACCATGCGCGCGTTCGGCGCGGAACTCATCCTCACGCCCAAGGCGGGCGGCATGGAGTCCGCCCGCGACCTCGCCGACCGCATGGTGGCCGAGGGCCGCGGCGTGATGCTCGACCAGTTCGCCAACCCGGACAACCCGGTGGCGCACTACGAAGGCACGGGCCCGGAGATCTGGCGCGACACCGGCGGGCGCGTCACGCATTTCGTCTCCAGCATGGGCACCACCGGCACGATCATGGGCGTGTCGAGGTACCTCAAGGAGAAGAACCCTAAGGTCGCCGTCGTCGGCTGCCAGCCCGAGGAGGGCTCGCAGATCGCCGGCATCCGCAAGTGGCCCGAGGCCTACCTGCCCAAGATCTACGACAAGCGTGCGGTCGACCGCCTGGAGTACGTGGGCCAGGGCGATGCCGAGGAGATGACGCGCCGCATGGCGAAGGAGGAGGGGATCTTCGCCGGAGTGTCTTCGGGCGGGGCGCTGTGCGTGGCGCTGCGAATTTCCGCGACCCTGAAGAACGCCACCATCGTCACCATCGTTTGCGACCGCGGCGACCGGTACCTGTCCACCGGCGTATTCCCGGACTGATGGGGACCCCGTCTTGACGCCCATCCTCGCGTTCGACATCGAGACCGTCCCGGACGTCCCCGGCATCCGGCGCCTGCACGACCTGCCGGATTCGCTGCCCGACGACGAGGTGGCCGAGGTCGCCTTCCAGAAGCGCAGGGTCGTGTCCGCGCCGAATCCCGGCAGCGATTTCCTGCAACCGCACCTGCAGCGCGTGGTCGCGATCGGGTGCGTGATGCGCGACGACGACGGCCTCAAGGTCTGGTCACTCGGCAAGCCCGAAGACCCGGAGGAAGCGCTGATCCGGCGATTCTACGAAGGGCTCGAGCGCTACGTGCCGCAGCTGGTGTCCTGGAACGGCGGCGGCTTCGACCTGCCGGTCCTCAACTACCGGGCGCTGCTTCACGGGATCAACGCCGCGCAGTTCTGGGAGTCCGGCGACGAGAATCGCGACTTCCGCTACAACAACTACACCAGCCGGTACCACACGCGCCACACCGACCTCATGGACGTGCTGGCGATGTACCAGCCGCGCAACAACACGCCGCTCGACGAGGTGGCGCAGCTCGCCGGCCTGCCGGGCAAGATCGGCATCGGCGGCGCAGCCGTGTGGACGGCGTTCCGCGAGGGTGGGATCCAGCGCATCCGCAGCTACTGCGAAGTCGACACGGCCAACACGTACCTCCTTTACCTGCGCTACCAGTTGCTGCGCGGCGCGTTCACGCTCGAGCATTTCCGCAAGGAGTGCCTCGTGCTGCGCGAGCATGTCGAAAAGCTCGGCCTGCCGCACTGGCAGGAGTTCCTCGGGCGCTGGAAGGACCCCCTCTTGCATGAGTAAGCGGCGGGTGAGGAGGCCGCCGCCCCAGGACCTGCGCAACCTGCCGCTGCGCACGCTTTCCATCGAGTCGCTCGACTCCGAAGGGCGCGGCGTGGCGCGCGAGGACGGCAAGGTCGTTTTCGTCGAGGGCGCGCTGACCGGCGAGATCGTCGAGGCGAAGACGCTGCGCACCGGGAGCTCCTTCGACCAGGCCGCGACCGTGCGCGTGCTGCGCCCGAGTTCCGGCCGGCGCACGCCGCCATGCCCGTACACGAGCAATTGCGGCGGCTGCGCCACGCAGCACGCCGACCAGCGCACCGAAATGGCGGCCAAGCAGCGTTGGCTCGAGGACAGTCTGCAGCGCATCGGCAAGGTCCAGGCGGAGAACCTGCTGCCCATCGTCTACGGCGAGGAGTGGGGCTACCGGCACCGGGCGCGACTCGCCGTGCGCGGCCTGCCGCTGCCGCGCGGCGCGCTGGTGGGTTTCCACGAACCCAAGTCGAGCTACGTCGCCGACATGCGCGACTGCGCCAACCTGCCGCCGCGGATCTCGCGGCTGATCGTGCCGCTGCGCGAACTCGTCACGGACCTCGACATGGGCGTGCGCATGCCGCAGGTCGAGATCGCGGTCGGAGACAAGGTGGACGTATTGGTGGTCAGGAACCTGGACCCGGTGTCGGAGGGCGACGCGGAGCGATGGCGCGCGTTCGCCGACCACCACGGGGTGTCGGTGTGGTTCCAGCCCAAGGGGCCGGACACGGCTGCACCGTTCCACCCGGTTTCGATGCCGGACCTCGACTACGTGCTGCCCGAGTTCGGGTTGCGGATCGCCTTCCGGCCGACCGACTTCACTCAGGTGAACCATGGCGTGAACCGGATCCTCGTGCGCCGGGCCGTGCAGATGCTCGACCCGCGGCCGGGCGAGCGCATCGCGGACCTCTTCTGCGGCCTGGGCAACTTCTCGCTGCCGATCGCAGCCGCCGGCGCGGCCGTGCATGGGATCGAAGGCTCGGAGGAACTCGTCGAGCGCGCGCGCAGCAACGCCGCCGCCAACGGCCTTTCGTCACTCGCCACGTTCGAGGCGGCCAACCTGTTCGAGGTCGACGAGGCGCGCCTCGCCGCCTGGGGCCCGTTCGACAAGATCCTGATCGATCCGCCGAGGAGCGGTGCGGCGGAACTGGTCAAGGCGCTGCCCGACGCGTGGCCGAGCCGGATCGTCTACGTGTCCTGCGACTCGGCGACCTTTGCGCGCGATGCCGGCATCCTGGTCCACACCCGTGGGTTCCGGCTGGTGTCGGCGGGCGTGGTGAACATGTTCCCGCACACCGCGCACGTGGAGTCGATCGCGCTGTTCGTGCGTGACTGAGTCGATTTAGCGATATTTTTTCGAGAAGTCCGCTCCAGGAGCCGGTCTTCAGGCAATTTTGTACTGGCACCGATACATTTACGCCACAAATCAGCCCTTCGGCCGGCTGTCCTTGGAGCGGAGGTAGAAGGCGAGGCCGAGGCAACTGCCGGCGGCAAGCATGCCGAACACCGCGCGGTAGGCGGCTTCGGGCGCGGGCGCGCCCGGCCCGTCCCCGGGGCTCGCAAACGACCCGACGATGATCCCGGCGAGCGCAGGCAGCACGGAGGCGCCGAGCACCTGCGCCATGTTGACCGTTGTCACGCCGCGGCCGGCGAGGCGCTCCGGGAACAGCGCGCGCCCCTGCGACACGGTGACGATCGCGTAGGACGAGACGAACGGGATCGCGACCAGCAGCGTGGTGGCGAGCGCGAGCGATGGCCCTGGTACCGCGGCCAGCGCCCCGAACAGCGCGATGCAGGTCACGGCGCCGGCCACGACGATCTTCTTGCGCGTGCCCAGCAACCGGTCGAGCGGCCCGAAGCAAAGCGGCCCGGCGATAGTCGCTAGGCCCATCGCGAAGAGGACGTTGCCGCGCGCCACGGCGTCGAGGCCATGCACGTCGTTGAGGTAGGGCCCGGCCCAGATGCCCAGCACCGTCACCATGCAGGCGTACGTGAATGTGTGCATCGCGAACACCGGGCCGAGGCCGGGCGTGCGCCAGACTTCGAGCAGCCCCCGCCAGACTTCGGCGAAGGTCTCTTGGTGCCTCGGGTGCACCGGCGCACCGGGCGGATCGTCGCGCACCA
Source organism: Burkholderiales bacterium (assembly GCA_965279075.1). GTDB lineage: Bacteria > Pseudomonadota > Gammaproteobacteria > Burkholderiales > SG8-39 > SZAS-79. Next base: position 201,197 of record CBDIHI010000010.1, read on the forward strand.
GCCACCAGAAAGCCAGCACGACCAGCGCCGTGGCGGCCGCCAGGGCATCGAAAGCGTTACGCCAGCCTATCGTCGCGCTCGCCCACGCGAGCGGCGTGGCCGCGGCCAGCGTGCCGACATTGCTCGCGGCGAAGACCCATGACAGCACCAGCGTAAAGCGCTGTACGCCGAACCAGCGCGCGCACAGGAACACCGCCGACATGAAGCTGGCCGAGCAGCCGAGGCCGACGAGGAACCGCGCCGCGACCAGTTCGGCGGCGTTGTCGGCGCGCGCGATCAGCAGCGCGCCCGCCACGGCAAGGCCGCTGACGGCCGACAGCGTGGCGCGGGCGCCCCAGCGGTCGAACGCCATGCCCACCGGGATCTGCGCCACCAGCAGCGCGAGGAAGAAGGCCGCCCCCGCGTATCCGACCTCGCGTGCGCTCAAGCCCAGTTCCACGGCGACCTCGGGGCCGATCACGCTGTTGGAGACGCGGTAGAACTGGGAGAGGCCTGTGACCGCGGACAGCAGCACCACGAGGACCAGCGCCTTCCGCAGCCCGGGACGCGGATCGGGGCGGGGACTATTCAAAGAGGTTGAGCACGCCGTCGAGGCCCGAGTGGTCGAGCGCATGCGTGGCCTGGTCCCGCACGCGGGGCTTGGCGTGGTAGGCCACCGATACGCCGGCTTCGGCCATCATCGCGAGGTCGTTGGCGCCGTCGCCTATGGCCATCGTCTGCGCTTTCGCGAGGCCCAGCGCGCGCGTGAGTTCGGCGAGCCGAGCCGCCTTGGCGCCGGCATCGACGATGGCGCCGGTGACGCGGCCGGTGAGCCTGCCGTCCGCGATCTCGAGCACGTTGGAAAGCGTGTGGTCGAGGCCGAGGCGTGCCTTGAGGCGCTCGGTGAAGAACGTGAACCCGCCCGACACCAGCAGCGTTGTGATGCCCGCGGCCTGTGCGCGGCGCACGAGCACATCCGCCCCGGGGGAGAGCCGCAGCTTGTCCTCGTATACGCGGTCCAGCGCGTCGATGGCCAGGCCCTTCAGCAGAGCCACGCGCTCGCTGAGGCTCTGCGGGTAGGCGATTTCGCCGCGCATTGCGCGCTCCGTGATCGCGGCGATGCGGTCCTTGATTCCGAGCATGCCGCCGATCTCGTCGATGCACTCGATCGTGATCAGGGTGGAGTCCATGTCCATCGCGAGGAGCCGCAGGTCGGCGAAGCGCCGGCCCTCGGGCACCCAGGCGTGGTCGATCGCGTGCTCCGCACAGTAGGCGGCGATGGCGCCCGCAGGCGCCGCGCCGCGCAGGCGCCAGGCCGTGGCGCCGAACTGCTCGACGGATTTCGCCCCGCTGAGGGCCGCGAGGCCCGAGGCGTCGGCCGGCGTGATGCCGGGTCCCTGCACGACGAGGTTCCCGGCAGGGCTCATTTTCTGTCGAACCCTGCGCGGTCGCGCCAAAGCTTCGCCTCCTCGGCGTCGGCCGGCACCCCGAGGCCCATCTCGAAGATCTTCACCAGCTCCAGCATTGCATTGCGGTTGCCGCCCTGGGCCGCCCGCGCGAACCATCCGTGCGCCGCCGCGAGGTCGCGCTCCACGCCCACGCCCTTCTGCAGCATGACGCCGAGGAAGTACTGCGCCCCGGCGTGCTTCTGCCGGGCGGCGAACAGGAACCAGCGCGCGGCCTCGGTGGCGTTCGCCTCCACGCCCATGCCCTTGAGGAGGAGTTCGCCGTACAGCGCCTGCGCGGAGGCGAGGCCGCCCATTGCGGCCTTTTCCGTCCAGCGGGCGGTCTCCCCCAGGTTCACCGGCACGCCCTTGCCGTTGGCGTGCAGCAGCGCGAGGTTGTACTGCGCGACGAGGAAGCCCTGGTCGGCGGCGGCGCGGTACCAGCGCACCGCCTGCGCCGCGTCGGCCTTCGTGCCGCGCCCGTCGTAGTACATCGCGCCGAGGTTGTTCTGCGCCGCGGCCAGGCCGGCCGTGGCCGCCTTCGTGTACCAGCCGAGGGCTTCCGCCGGATTGCCCAGCGGCGCGGGCGCCTTCTCGAGGGCCATCGCGAGCAGGAACTGCGCCTGCCGGATGTCCTCGTCCGCGAGGGGCTTGAGCGATTCGATCGCCTGCGCGTAGTCCTCCCGGAACATCGCGCCCTGCGCCGGCGCGAGCCGGGGGTCGTCCTCCACGGGCGGTTCGGCGGCATGGGCAAGGGGCAGCCAAAGGCACAGCAGGGCGGCGCATGCGAGGCGGGGCGCCCGGGCTTTCATGCGGAGAGCGCCTTGAAGGCGTCCTTCGCCGCCTGCACCCTTTCCTGCCAGGAGGGGAGCTTGGCTTCGATGCGCAGCTTCTCGGGGCCCGCGAGGCGCCAGTTGCGGCGCTTCTGCATCAGTTCGATGATCTTCGCGCCGTCGACCCGGCCGGCGGCGATGGTGTCCTTGTCGAACTGCATCACCACCGATTCGTGCGTCGCGTCGAGCCTCGCCACGCCGAGGGGCTTCGCGAGGATGCGCAGCGCATGGCATTCGACGAGGGCCCTGGCCGGCTCGGGCAGGTCGCCGAAGCGGTCGACGAGCTCCTCGAGCATCCTGTCGAGCGACTCCTTGTCCTCGCAGTTGGACAGGCGCTTGTAAAGGGTCAGCCGCTCGTGCACGTCGCTGCAGTAACTGTCCGGCAGCAGCGCGGGCACGTGCAGGTTGATCTCGGTCGTGATGTCGATCGACTGCTCGAGGTCGACGGCCTGGCCTTTCTTCAGCGCGCGCACCGCCCGCTCCAGCATCTGCGTATAGAGCGAGAAGCCGACCTCCTGGATCTCGCCCGACTGGGATTCGCCCAGCACCTCGCCCGCGCCGCGGATCTCGAGGTCGTGCATCGCGAGGTAGAAGCCCGAGCCGAGCTCCTCCATCATCTGGATGGCCTCGAGGCGCTTCTTCGCCTGGGCGCCGAGCGCCTCTTCCTCGGGCGTGAGGAGGTAGGCGTAGGCCTGGTGGTGGGAGCGCCCGACGCGGCCGCGCAGCTGGTGCAGTTGCGCCAGGCCGAACTTGTCCGCGCGGTTGATCAGGATCGTGTTGGCGTGCGGGTTGTCGATGCCGGTCTCGATGATGGTCGAGCAGAGCAGCACGTTGCGCTTCTGCTGCGTGAACTCGCGCATCACGCGCTCGAGCTCGCGTTCGCGCATCTGGCCGTGGGCGATCGCGATGCGCGCCTCGGGGAGCAGCCGCGCCAGGCGCTCCTTCATGGTCTCGATGGTGTCGACCTCGTTGTGCAGGAAGTACACCTGCCCGCCGCGCTTCAACTCGCGCAAGGTCGCCTCGCGGATCACGCCCTCCGACCACGGCGAAACGAAGGTCTTGATCGCGAGGCGCTTCTGCGGCGCGGTGGCGATCACCGAGAACTCGCGCAGGCCTTCGAGCGACAGCGCGAGCGTGCGCGGGATCGGCGTGGCGGTCAGGGTCAGCACGTCGACCTCGGCGCGCAAGGCCTTGAGCGCCTCCTTCTGGCGCACGCCGAAGCGGTGCTCCTCGTCGATGATGACGAGGCCGAGGCGCGCGAATTTCGCATCCTTCGAAATCAACTTGTGCGTGCCGATGACGATGTCCACCGCGCCGGCCGCCATGTCCTTCAGCACCTGCGTGGTTTCCTTGCCGGTGCGAAAGCGCGACAGCTCGGCGAGCTTCACCGGCCACTGGTCGGCCACGTGGGCGAACCGGTCGGAGAAGGTCTGGAAGTGCTGTTCGGCGAGCAGCGTGGTCGGGCACAGGATCGCCACCTGCTTGCCGCCGGCCACCGCGAGGAAGGCCGCGCGCAGCGCCACCTCGGTCTTGCCGAAGCCCACGTCACCGCAGACGAGGCGGTCCATGGGCTTGCCCGAGGCCATGTCCTGGATCACCGCGAGGATGGCCTGCGCCTGGTCTTCGGTCTCCTCGAACCCGAAGCCGTCGGCGAAGGCCTCCATGTCGTGCTGCTTGAAGGTGAAGGCGTGGCCTTTTCGCGCCGCGCGCTTCGCGTACAGCGCCAGCAGTTCGGCCGCGGTATCGCGCACCTGCTGGGCGGCCTTGCGCTTCGCCTTGTCCCACTGCCCGCTGCCGAGCTTGTGCAGCGGCGCGACCTCGGGCTGCGCGCCGCTGTAGCGCGAGACGACCGACAACTGCGCCACCGGCACGTAGAGCTTGTCGCCGCCGTCGTACTGGAGGTGCAGGAACTCGGTCACCCCTTCGCCGAGGTCGAGGCTGATGAGGCCCACGTAGCGGCCGATGCCGTGCTGCGCGTGCACCACGGGGTCGCCGATCTTGAGCTCCGACAGGTCGCGCAGCATCCCCTCGACGGAGTTCTTGGGCTGGGTGCGCGAAGCGCGTTGCCGCACGGTGCCCGCGTAGAGCTCGCTCTCGGTGACGATGCACCAGCCTTCGGCGGGCACCGCAAAGCCGTTGGCGAGCGGCGCCACGCCGATGACGAAGGCCTCGCCACCGGCGAGGAAGGCGGGGAGGTCCACCGCCGGTGCGGGCTTCAGCCCGTATTCCCCAAGGTAGGCGGCCATGGTTTCGCGCCGGCCCGGCGACTCGGCGGCAAGGAAGATCCTCAAGCCGCAGCCTTTCACATAGGCCTTCAGCCGCGAGAGCGGGTCGTTCGCGCGCCGGTCGACCGCGAGGTCGGGCAGGGCGGTGGTGGTGAATTCGGTGGCATCGCCGCCGACCTGCGAGCCTTCGGCGGGCGGCGCGGAAACGTCCACGCGCGCCATCGGCTGCAGCCTGACGAAGAACTCCTCGGCCGGCACGAATACCTGCGTGGGCGGCAGCAGCGGCTTCTCGATGTCGCCGGACAGCAGCTTGTAGCGCGAGGCCGCGTCCTTCCAGAAGTCCAGCACCGCCTTCGACACGTCGCGGTGCATCACCAGCGTGACCCCGGCCGGCAGGTAGTCGAACAGCGTGGCGAGGGTATCGAAAAACAGCGGCAGGTAGTACTCGACGCCCGCGGCCGGGATGCCGTTCGAGACGTCGCGGTACATGCCCTTGCGCGAAGGGTCGCCCTCGAAGACCTCGCGAAAGCGCGAGCGGAACTTCGCGCGTCCCGCCTCGTCCATGGGGAACTCGCGCGCCGGCAGCAGGCGCACGTCCTTCACCTTGTAGAGCGTGCGCTGGCTGTCGACGTCGAAGGTGCGGATCGCCTCGATCGTATTGTCGAACAGGTCAATCCGGTAGGGCAGCGCGCTGCCCATGGGAAAGAGGTCGATGATCCCGCCGCGGATGCAGTACTCGCCCGGCGCGACGACTTGCGTCACGTGCGCGTAGCCCGCGGTCAGCAACTGGGCCTTCAGCGCCTCCGGGTCGAGCCCTTTGCCGGACTCGAGGAAGAACGTGTACGCAGCCAGGTAGGCGGGCGGGCACAGCCGGTACAGGGCCGTGGGGGCGGGCGACACTGCCACGTCGAACTCGCCGCGCTGGATCTGGTAGAGCGTCGCGAGGCGCTCCGAGACGAGGTCCTGGTGCGGCGAGAAGTTGTCGTAGGGCAGGGTCTCCCAGTCGGGCAGCAGGCATACGCGCAGCTGGGGCGCGAACCAGCGGATCTCGTCGACGAGGCGCTGGGCGTCGAGCGCGGTCGCGCTGATGACGGCAAGGGGGTGCCCTTCGGCGGCGAGCCGCGCGATGGCCAGCGCGTCGCTGGACCCGGTGAGCCGGGTGAGCCGCCGGCGCGAGCCCGGACTGGCAGGTAGGGTGTCTCGATGCATGCTCAAAATGCAAAAAGCGTTCACCGGCAAGCGGCGGTTTCGCTTGTCCGGTGGAACGCGCCATGTAATTATACAGGCTTGAATTTCAAAACTTATTTCCGGTATCCCCGGCCGTAGACGCGCGTGTCCACCGTCGCCCTGATCCCCGCCGCGGGCGCGGGCGCCCGCATGGGTGCCGGCGCCCCCAAGCAGTACCTGATGCTGGCCGGGCGGCCCATGCTGTATCACTCGATCCGCTGCATCGCCGTGCCGCCTGTGGAGACCGTCTTCGTGGTGCTGTCACCGGACGACAAGGCTTTCTCGGGCTTCGACTGGGGCGAGTTCGCCGGACGCCTCGAACCTCTGTATTGCGGCGGGGAGACCCGCCGCGACTCGGTGCACAACGGCCTCGTCGCGGCCATGGCCGCCGTCGATGCCGACGACTGGGTGCTGGTGCACGACGCCGCGCGCCCGTGCCTGCCGCGCGAAGACGTGGAGCGGCTCGTGACCGAGGTGAAGGACGACGACGTGGGCGGCATCCTCGCGCTGCCTGCGGCCGATACGGTGAAGCGCGCCTACGCCGGGGCGGGAGGCGCATCACGTATCGCCGCCACCGAGGACCGCAGCCGTCTGTGGCTCGCGCAGACGCCGCAGATGTTCCGCGCGGGATTGCTGGCGCAGGCATTGCGGTCCGCGAAGGGGGCAGTCACCGACGAGGCGAGTGCAGTGGAGCAGCTCGGCCTGCAGCCGAAGCTGGTACAGGGCAGCCGGCTCAACATCAAGGTCACGTATCCCGAGGACGTGCAGGTCGCCGAGGGGATACTCGAAAGGAACGCGGGAGGCAGGCAATGAGGGTAGGCCAGGGGTTCGACGTGCATGCGCTGGTGCCGGGCAGGAAGCTCATCCTCGGCGGCGTGCATGTCCCCTACGAGCGCGGGCTTGACGGGCATTCGGACGCCGACGTGCTGATCCATGCGGTCTGCGACGCGCTGCTCGGCGCCGCGGCGCTCGGGGATATCGGCAAGCACTTTCCCGACAGCGATCCCGGCTACAAGAACGCCGACAGCCGCGTGCTGCTGCGGGCCGTCGCCGGCAAGCTGCTGGCCGCAGGGTATGTCGTGGCCAACCTCGATTCGACCATCATCGCGCAGGCCCCGAAAATGGCGCCGCACATACCGCTGATGGTCCTGAACCTTGCCGCCGACCTGAACGTCGAGCCCGGGTGCATCAGCGTGAAGGCAACCACCACGGAGCGGTTGGGCTTCACCGGCCGGGGCGAAGGCATCGCGGCGCAGGCGATCGCGTTGCTCGGGCCGCGGCCAACCGGCAGTCCGGGCTGAGGAGATCCCATGTATTCACCGCCTTACAACCAGCTCGAGGACCGTGCCGAAGTCCTCTCGTTCATGCGTGAGAACAATTTCGCCGTGGTGGTCACCGCCACCGGCGGCGAGCCGCGCGCCTCGCACCTGCCCGTGCTTATCGAGGAGCGCGACGGCCAGTGGGTCATCCTTGCGCACATGGCGAAGAGCAACCCGCAGTGGGAGGGTTTTTTCGACGATGAAGTGCTGGTCGTCTTCCACGGCGCCCACGCCTACGTGTCGCCGCGCTGGTATGCGGAGAAGGAACGCGTCCCCACGTGGAATTACGCCGCAGTGCATGCCTACGGCAAGGTGAAGGCCTTCCACGAGCCTGCGGCGAAACGCGCCGCCGTCGCGAAACTCGTCGCCCACCACGACCCGCAGTGGCTGCCTGAGTACGAGAAGCTGTCCGAAGGCTACATGGCGGGCATGCTCGAGGCGATTGTCGCGTTCGAGATCCCGGTTGACCGCATCGAGACGCGCTGGAAGCTGTCGCAGAACCGCGGCCGGCAGGAGATGGAACTGATCACCGCCGAGCTCGAGAAGTCGCCCTACGGCTGGGAGCGGGACCTCGTGCCGCTGATGAAGAAGCACACGGTGGCGAAGTAGTGCGCATCGCGGTGCTGGGCGCCGGCCTTGCCGGCATCACCACGGCCTGGTGCCTCGCGAAGGACGGGCACGAGGTCACCGTACTCGAGCGCTCCAACCTGATTGCGGGTGAAGCGAGCGGCGCCAACGGCGGCATCGTGTCGGCCAGCCGGGCCTTCCCGTGGCCCAGCCCGCAGATGCTGAAGACCTTCCTCAAGGCGCTGGTGAGGAACGACCAGGCGATCCGCGTTCAACTTGCGCGCTGGGACCCGGAGTTCTGGGCCTGGGGACTGCGCTTCCTCGCCTGCTGCAATGAAGAGCGCTATGCGCGGCTGCTCGATACCAAGGTGCGCTACGTGCGCTATTCGCAGGCGCAGCTCGGGCTGATCGCGGCGGAGTCCGGCGTCCGGTTCCACCGCAGGCAGGGCGGCGTCATGTACCTCTATCGCAGCATGCAGGCGCTTGAGGCGGGCGTGAAGAAGGTCGAGCCGATGAAGACTTTCGGCTTCCCGTTCCGCGTGCTCGATGCGGCGGAGGCGCGCCGCGTGGATCCGGGCCTTGCCAATTCACCGATCGCCGGCGCCGTGTTCTCCGAATCCGACGAGAGCGGCGACTCGGCGATGTTCTGCCGGGAACTGGCGAAGGCGGGCGAACCGCTGGGCATGAAGGTGCGCCTTGGTTGCGAGGTCACCGGCCTTGCGATCGAGGGTGCACGCATGACCGGCATCGAGACCTCCGCGGGCCGCATCGCGGTGGACGGCGCGGTCGTCGCGCTCGGCGTCATCGACCCGCGGCTGAAGAAGGCTTTCGGCGCCGACCTGCCGATCTACCCGGTGAAGGGGTACTCGGTGACGATCCCTTTCGCGAACCAGGACCTCGCCCCGGGCTACGCCGGCATGGACGAATCGAAGGCCGTGGCCTACTGCCCGCTGGGCGACCGGTTGCGGCTGACCGGCGGCGCGGAGTTCGCCGGCTACGGGACCGCGTGCGGTCCGCGCGATTCCGGCCGGCTGCTGGACCTGGCCGACGAACTCTTCCCGGGAGCCACCGACCGGGCAAGCGCCGAGGCACGCGCATGCCGCCGGCCGATGACGCCGACCAGCACGCCGCTGTTCGGCACCGCGCGCTATCCCAACCTTTGGTTCAACGTGGGGCTGGGCCACATGGGCTGGACGATGGCCGCGGGCGGGGCGCGCATCACCGCGGACCTGGTCGCCGGCCGTGCGACGGGGATCCCGCTCGACGGGCTGCGGATCGCCCCGGCCTAGTCATTAATTTCAAGGAATATTTTGAAAAGCCCAGTCCCGGAGCGGCGTCCAGGGCAGTCCGCATACCGGAACGGTGATAATCAGGGCGGCCGCCTGCGGCTCTTCTTCGCGCTCTGGCCGGCGCCCGGCGTGGCCCGCGCGCTGCACACGTGGGGCCGGGCCGCGCAGGCCGTGACCGGCGGGCGGCTGACCCGCGAGGAGACCATCCACCTGACGCTCGCCTTCCTCGGCGACGTGCCGGGTGAGCGCGTGGCCGCGCTGATCGACTGCGCGCGGCGGGTGAAGGGCCGGGCCTTCGGCCTTGCCATCGACGAAGGCCGCCGCTGGGAGCACAACCGAATCGCCTGGGCAGGGCCGCGCGAGATGCCTGAGGCGCTGGCGGATCTTGCCGCGCAGCTGGACGCGCATCTGAAGGCGGGCGGGTTCCGGACCGAGAAGCGCGACTTCAAGGCGCATATCTCGCTGGTGCGCCGGACGGAGCAGGGCGGGGTTCTGCCGGCGTTGCCGCCGGTCGCGTGGCGCGCGGATGAGTTTGTGCTGGTCCGCTCCTCGCTTTCAGCCGCAGGACCGGCGTACGCGACGTTGGCACGCTTCCCGCTGGGGGAAGTCCGCTAGGCGACCTTGCCCTCGAAGTCGCGGGCGCTGTGCCGCTCGGGTACCTGGCCCGAGGGCTCGCCCCAGGTGCGGTTGACCATGCGCCCGCGCTGCACTGCCGGGCGCTTCGCGATCGCGTTGGCCCAGCGCAGCACGTTCGTGTAGCCGCTCGCGCCGAGGAATTCGGCCGCGCCGTAGAGGACGCCCATCACCACGCCGCCGTACCACGGCCAGATCGCCATGTCGGCGATCGTGTAGTCGGCACCCGCGACGAATTCGTTTTCCGCAAGCCTGCGATCCAGCACGTCGAGCTGGCGCTTGGTCTCCATCGCGTAGCGGTCGATGGCGTACTCGATCTTGATGGGTGCGTAGGCGTAGAAATGGCCGAACCCGCCGCCGAGGAACGGCGCCGAGCCCATCTGCCACATGAGCCACGAAAGGCATTCCGCACGTTTGGCGGTGTCGGTCGGAAGGAATGCATTGCCGAATTTTTCGGCGAGGTGGATGAGGATCGCGCCGGACTCGAAGAGCCGTATCGGCGCCGGGCCGCTGCGGTCAAGCAGGGCCGGGATCTTCGAGTTCGGGTTCACGCCGACGAAGCCTGAGCCGAATTGGTCGCCGTCGCTGATCCTGATCGGCCAAGCATCGTATTCCGCGCCCGCGTGGCCTTTTTCGAGCAGCTCCTCCAGCATCACCGTCACCTTCACGCCGTTCGGTGTCGCAAGCGAATACAACTGCAGGGGGTGCTTGCCGACCGGCAGTTCCTTGTCGTGCGTCGCGCCCGCGACCGGGCGGTTGATGCTGGCGAACTTGCCGCCGTTTTCCTTGTCCCAGGTCCAGACCTTGGGCGGGGTGTAGGGGATGGGGTCACTCATGGGGGCAGCTCGGGTAGTGGAGGGGGGCTATTGCTCAAGCCACAGTATGCCCTTGGCTGAGACCGCCCAGGCTACCGATGCGCCGTATGCCTCGGCGCCGTGATTGCAAGGTAGATCTCCCGCAGCATCATCAGCAGCGCACCGATCAGTGCGAACATCGCGAGCACGAACAGCACCGCAACGGTCAGCGCGAGGTTCAGCGGCACGAACGTGTCGAGGAACGCCACCGAGATGGACAGGCAGATGAACAGGCCGCACATCACGGTGAGCGAGATGGACACGTAGATCGCCTTGATGCGGTTGGCGAGCGCGTCGAGCTCCAGCCGTGCGAGGTCCGCCTTGTCCCCGGCCATGGCCGGCAGCCGGTCCTCCACGACGCGCCGCCGGTCGACGGCGCGCCCCAGCCGGTTGGTGAGCGCGGTGATGATCGTGCCCACGGCCGTGAGCACGAACACCGGCGCGATCGCCAGCTGGATCACGTGGGTGATGTCGGTGACGCGCTCGATGGCCATTGGACCGGTTCCCCGCCTATTTCACGAGCCGCTCGAGGGCGCGCCGCACGCCGAGCGCAGGGCTGGACAGCACGTCGATGCCGAGATCGGCAAGGTCCGCGGCGGCGGGCGCCATCGATGCCTGCGCGAGCACCACGACATCGGCATCCGCCGCCGCCGCACGCACCGAAGCCGAAATTTCACTGACATACCCCGCCGTATCTCCGGCGAGGAAGCGCGCCCACGCGCCGGGCACGAACAGCGGTTGCAGGCGTACCGCGGCGTTCAGGCTCGCGGCCGATTCGTGGATCAGGTCCAGTGTCGGGGCGATCGTCGATTCGAGGGCTGCGGCGACGAGGATCCGCGGCCCCAGGGACACCGCGCGGTCGGCCATCGCCCGGTCGATGCGCGCAGGCGCGAACCCTCCGCCGGCCTGCATGTGCTCGGCCGCCCCGCCGATCGTGGAGCACGTGCAAACGACGACGGGGGCGCCCGTGGACGCGGCGTCGCGCATCGCCGCCTCGATGCGTTCCACCAGGGCAGGGTCGCGGGCGCCGACTTTCTGCGCTTCGGCGAGCAGCGCCTCGTCCACGACGTGCCTCACGCGGACGCCCGGCGCCGCCTCCTTCACCAGCCGCTCGAAGGTGGCGACATGAACCGGGGAGGTGTGCAGGAAGGCGAGGTCGTGGCGCATGCGGCCATCCTCCGCCATCCGCCGGGCCCGTGCAACCTAGCGGCGGGCGCTGGCGAAGAACTCCTGCATGAGGAAGGCCTCCAGCGCGGCGTTGTCCGCCGGCCGCGCCGAGAGCCAGACGATCTTGTTGGTGCGCGGCGACTGCCACTCGAAGTCGCCGCTCGCGCGCTCGCGGATCAGCTCGACCATCCGGCGAACCACGGCGAGCTCGATGCTGGGGGTGCCGCCGCGGCGCACCTCGATGTTCTGCACGGCGTTCCTCTTGATGTCCTTGTTCCAGCCGAAGAAGGAGAACTCGGCGTAGTCATAGCTGATGCTTCGCATCTGGAAGACGCCGCCGCCGCGTTCCGCGCTGGTGCCGAACGAGGGCGTGCGCGTGAGCCCGAGGTTCTCGGCGACCTCCCGGTTGTGCCTTTCCTGCTCGGACTCCGCGGGGGGCGAGGGCGGTGCACCCGCAGGGTCGCCGCGTGCGCGGCGCCGCGCGGCGATCATCGAAGCAAGGTCTTCCGCCGGCGGCGCGGCCGGGGGCGACGAGGGCGTCGCGGGTGCGGGCGGAGGGGCTACCGAAGACGAGGGGGCGTTCATGGCGATCACTCGTTCGGCGGGGGCCGGCCGCGGCCGTGCCGTGGACGCGGCGTTCTTCGCCTCCGGCGCCGGGCGCGCCCTAGGGGCCGGCCTGGACGGGGGTGCCGCTTCCTGTGGTTCGGCCCTGGGGCGGCTCGGGGTTGGCGCGATCCGGATCGCGAGCTGCCCGCTCGGCTTGCCCGTCTTCAGGTCTTCGAACGGGAGCATGTCGATGTGCATCCGCCAGCCGAACATCAGGGCCAGGTGCAGCAGCATCGACACCCCGACCGCCAGCCACAGCGTGGGGATCCGGATGCTGTCGTGCCGCCCGCCGACCTGTTCGAACGCCGGGCTCATGAAACGCCGGTGGGCTCCACGCCGCGTGCGCGCAGCGAAATCCGCGCCACCAGACCGCCGCCCTCCCGCGGCAGCAGCTCCAGGCGGCCGCCGTGCATGCGGGCCACGCGGTCCACGATCGCAAGGCCGAGCCCGGAGCCGCCGGCGTCGCTGCGCGCAGCTTCGAGCCGCGTGAAGGGGCGCTTCATCCGCTCCGCTTCGGCCTCCGGGATGCCGGGGCCGCGGTCGCGCACCTCGATCACCACCCGGCCGCCCGCGGTCCCGCCCTCCAGGCGCGTGTCGATCTCGACGGGTTCCTTCGAATAGCGCAGCGCGTTGTCGATCAGGTTGGAAATCGCGCGGCGCACGGCCATCTGCGCGAGCGGCATGCGGATCGCTGCGCGCGGCCCGCGCACCAGTGCACGGCCGAGCTTGGCGTAGCGCTCGCAGATCTCGTCGACGAGCACCTCGAGGTCGGTGTCGGTGCCGGCCTCGTTCTCGCCTTTGGCGAAGTCGAGGAACTGGCCGATGATCTTGTCCATCTCCTCGATGTCGGCCGCGAGCCCTTCGCTCATGCTCGTGTCGCCGCCGATCATCTCCAGGCCGAGGCGCAGCCGCGCCAGAGGCGTGCGCAGGTCGTGCGAGATGCCCGCGAGCACCATGGCGCGGTCGCGCTCGAGCCGACCGAGGTCCGCCGACATCTGGTTGAAGGCCGCGGCCAGCTGGCGGATCTCGGCCGGCCCGGTCTCGGGCGCGGGCTCGACGTGCTCGCCCTTGCCGACCTGCTCGGCGGCCCGCGTCAACGCCGCGAGCGGGCGGCTGATGCGCGAGGCGATCAGCCAGGCACCGGCGAGCGAGAGCAGCAGCGCGAACAGGCCCCAGCCTATCCACTGCGTGGCGAAGTCGGGCTCGAGGCGCTCGCGCTCGAGCTTCACCCAGAACTCGTCGTCGTCGATGTTGAAGCTGACCCAATAGCCCTCGATGCCGTTGCGCTCGAAGGCGAGGCGCGTCCTCGGGCCGAGGCTGACCTTGATCCGTGCGCCGATCATGTCGAGCAGCGGCTCGGCGGGCACCGGCGCGAGCCGCTCGTCCGGGTTGCTGACGAACACGCGGATGCCCTCGGTCTCGTTCAGGTCGAGCAGCAGTTCGCGGCGCAGGCGCGGGTCGGCGTTGACGATCGCCGCGCGTGTGAGATTGACGATGGTGACGGTCTGCTGCGCGATCTCGCGCGCGATGGGCTCGCGCTGGTAGGTACGGTAGATCTCGAACCAGCCGCCCAGGGACAGCAGCAGCAGCAGCGCGATCAGCAGGAACGAGCGCGCGAGGAGGGAGTCGGGGCGCCAGGCCGGCGCCGCGGTCCCGCCCGCCGTCATGCCCGTGTCCCGGGTCACTTCAAATTGCCGTCCGGCACGAACACGTAGCCGAAGCCCCACACCGTCTGGATGAAGCGGGGGTGGGCGGGGTCGTCCTCGACGAGCTTCCTCAGGCGCGAGATCTGCACGTCGATGGAGCGGTCGAAGACTTCGTACTCGCGGCCGCGGGCGAGCTCCATCAGCTTGTCGCGCGACAGCGGCGTCTTGGGGTTCTGGGCCAGCACCTTCAGCACCGAGAACTCGCCCGTGGTGAGCGGGACGTCCTTGCCGCCGCGCACCAGCGAACGGTTGCCCAGGTTCAGCTCGAACTCGCCGAAGCGGTGGGATTCGTCGCCCGGGGCCGGGGCGCCGGGCGGGCCGGAGGCCGACTTGCGCCGCAGGACCGCGTTGATCCGCGCCACGAGCTCCCTCGGGTTGAAAGGCTTGGGCAGGTAGTCGTCGGCACCCATCTCGAGGCCGACGATGCGGTCCACGTCGTCGCCCTTGGCGGTCAGCATGATGATCGCGGGGGGCGCGTTCTGCGCGCGCAGGCGCCGGCAGATCGACAGGCCGTCCTCGCCCGGCATCATCAGGTCAAGGACGAGGAGGTCGTAGCGCTCCCGCGACAACTGCTTGTCCATCGCGGGCGCGTCGCCGGCCGCGCGGACCTCGAACCCCTGGTCGCCAAGGTAGCGGGTCAGCATGTCGCGCAGGCGCTGGTCGTCGTCGACCACCAGGATTCGTGTTTTCAGCTCGGCCATGGCGCAAGATGGTATAGGGGAATCGGCGGGATTGCCTGTGCGACGGGACGCTTTCGGGTAACAGGGTGTAGCGGCAAGGGGCGTGCCGTCACGATTTGTTACAAAAGTCGGTCCCGAAGCCGGCTGATGCCGCCCGCGCTCGCGTACCATTTCGCCATAAGGGACTCCAATGAGATTGATTGCCCGCCTGGTGCTGATTGGATTCGTGGCTACGGTCGCGGTGCCGGTGTTCGCCCAGGCCCCGGGCCCGCACCCGGGTCGCCGGCACGACGGGGGCGGGGGACGCATGTCCGGCGAAGAGCGCCAGCGCCTGCGCGAAGACCTGCAGCGCCAGCATCCCGAACCGCGCCGCGCCGAGCCCGGCGGCGACGAGCGCGCGCGGCGCTACGCCGAGTGGCAGCGGATGTCCCCCGAGCAACGCGAAGGCATCCGCCGCGAGATGCGCGACGCCAATCGCGACTTCGACCGGAGGCGTTGATGCACGGGGCGATGCGTCTGTTCGCGATCCTCGTGTCGACGCTCGCCGCATCCGCCGCCTCGGCGGCGCAGGGGCCGATCGGCCCTGAGGCGGCCCGGCACCTGCTCAACCGCACCGGTTTCGAAGTCCGCCCGGAGCAGGTGCGCGCCTTCGCGGGCCTGTCCCGTGCCGATGCGGCGGACCGCCTGCTGGCGGGCACGGTCACGAAGGCGGGCACGCCGGCGCCCGCCTGGTCGGGCGAGTTCGTGTCTCCCCGCCGCCTGCGCACGCTGGACGATGCCGGGAAGAAGCAGTTCCAGCGCGAGCAGGTCGGCCGCGCGATCGACCTGAAGAATTGGTGGGTGACGGAAATGCTCGCCACGCGCTCGCCGCTCACGGAACGCATGACGCTCTTCTGGCACAACCACTTCACCTCCAGCCTGCAGAAGGTGAAGTCCGCCACGCTGCTCTACCGGCAGAACGTGTTGCTCAGGCGACACGCGCTGGGCAATTTCGCGCAGCTGCTGCACGCAGTCTCGAAGGACCCCGCGATGCTGGTGTACCTCGACTCGGCGAGCAGCCGACGCGGCCAGCCGAACGAGAATTTCGCCCGCGAGGTGATGGAGCTCTTCACGCTGGGCGAGGGCAGCTACGCGGAGCAGGACATCCGCGAGGCGGCGCGCGCGTTCACCGGCTGGAGCATCGATCCGGAGACGGGCGAGTACCTGTGGCGCCCCTTCGCGCACGACCAGGGGACCAAGACCGTATTGGGTCGCAGCGGGAACCTCGACGGTGACGATGTCCTCGACCTGCTGCTCGCGCAGCCGAAGACGGCCGAGTTCGTCGTGGCCAAGCTCTGGCGGGAGTTCGTCTCGCCCGAGCCCGACGCGCACGAAGTGGCGCGCATCGGGCGCCTGTTCCGGGCATCGGGGTACGACATCCGCACGGCGCTGCAAGCCCTGCTGGTCTCGGACGCCTTCTATGCAGACGAAAATCGCGGTGCGCTGGTGAAATCGCCGGTCGATTTCGTGATCGGCACGATGCGCCAGTTCGACGTCGGCTATTCCGACCCGCTGCCGCTCACGTTCCTCCTGCGCACGCTCGGCCAGGACCTCTTCTCGCCTCCCAACGTCAAGGGCTGGCCCGGCGGGGACGCCTGGATCAACAGCACCACGCTGCTCGCGCGGCGGCAGTTCGTCGAGCGGCTGTTCCGCGTGGACGAGAGCCGCATGCAGGGCGCGATGGCCGATGCGGGCATGAAGGGCATCGCAAGATTGCCCGAGGCGCGCGCGCGCGCAATTCGCGCTTCGCTCGACATCCGCTTTTCCAGCGGCGAGTGGCTGAAGCAGTTCGGCGACCCGGATCCGCAGCCGGCGATGCAGAAGCTCCTGCTGCCGCTGCCGCCGGCGGCCGGCGACGCGATGCCGGCCGATGCACAGGCCCGGGGCATGGACTTGATCCGCCGGCTCACGGCCGATCCGGCGTACCAGCTGAAATGAGCCTGCATCGCCGCCAATTCCTTTCTTTCGGGGCAGCCGGCGTCGCCGCGGCCTGGCTGCCCGTCCCCGCGCTCGCTCAGGGTGCGACGGGCTATCGGCGCCTGGTGGTCCTCGTCGAACTCAAGGGCGGCAACGATGCACTGAACGCCGTGGTGCCCTATGCCGATCCGGCCTACTTCTCGCTGCGGCCACGCATCGCGGTGAAGCGCGACGACGTGATCCAGCTCGACGAGCATACCGGCCTGCATCCCTCGCTGAAGCCATTGCTCGCGTTGTGGCAGGCGAAGGACCTCGCCATCGTGCAGGGCGTGGGCTATCCGCAGCCCAACCTGTCGCATTTCCGTTCCATCGAGATCTGGGACACGGCCTCGAAGTCGGAGGAGACGCTCAACGAAGGGTGGCTCGCGCGCGCCTTCGTGGCCGCACCGCCGCCGGCCGGATTCGCCGCCGACGGCGTGGTCGTCGGCTCCAGCGATTTCGGCCCGCTGGCCGGCACCGGCCCGCGCACGCTGGCGCTGAACGAAACCGAGCAGTTCCTGCGCCAGGCGAAGCTTGCCGGCCAATCGGCGCGGCGAGGCAACGCCGCGCTGAACCACATCCTCAAGGTGCAGGGCGACATCCAGCAGGCGGCCGCGCACCTCAACCCCAACATCGTCTTCCGCACCGAATTCCCGAAGGGCCCGTTTGGCAATGCGGTTCGCACCGCTGCGCAACTTGCTGCGAACGAGGCGGGCGTAGGCGTGATCCGGCTCAGCCTGAACGGCTTTGATACCCACCAGAACCAGCCCGGCGTCCATCCGCGCCTGCTGGGCGAACTGGCGGAGGGCATTGCCGCGCTCAAGGAGGCGTTGGTCGAAATCAACCGCTGGGACTCGACGCTCGTGATGACCTATGCGGAGTTCGGCCGCCGCCCGCAGGAGAACGCCTCCAACGGCACCGATCACGGCACCGTCGCCGCGCACTTCGTCGCGGGCGGGCGCGTTCGCGGTGGCCTGTATGGCCAGACGCCCCGGCTCGACCGGCTGGAGGGCGGCAACCTCGTCCATGCGGTGGACTTTCGCAGCCTGTACGCGACGGTGATGGAACGGTGGTGGGGGATGCCTTCGGCAGGAGTCCTGAAGGGGCGGTTTGCTCCGGTCGATTTGCTGAAGGCCTGACCCGCGCGGGCGCTTGCCCTCGCCCCCCTGCACAGGCAGAATTTGCCCGCCTTCGCCTGAAAACAGGACATTCCGATCAAACCCGCCGTGCGAACCCTGAGGCTGCTTTCGGGCCTCGTGCTCCTCGCGTTCGTCGCGAGCCACCTTGCCAACCTGTCGATCGGGCTGCATTCGCTCGCGGCCATGGATGTGTGGCGCGCGACGCTGCTGGGGCCCTGGCAGATGCCCGCTGGCCGTTGGTTGCTCGGGGGTGCGGCGCTGGCGCACATGCTGCTCGGCCTCTGGACGATGGCGATGCGCCGGTCCCTTGCGATGAGCCGCACGGATTGGGTCCAGCTCGCGTTGGGCCTGTTCACGCCCCCCTTGCTGGTCGCCCACGTGATGCTGACGGCGGTGGCGGGGGAGATCGCGACCGGCTACGAGGCGAGCTACGGGTTCGTGCTGGCGAAGTACTGGAGCCTCTCGCCCGCCTATGCCTTGCAGCACCTGCTCGTCGTCGTTTTCGTCTGGGTGCACGCGGCGCTCGGCCTTTACGCCTGGCTGGTGGTCAAGCCGGTGTGGCGGCGCATCGGCGGGTTCGTGCTGCCGGTGTTGTTTGCGGTGCCGATCGTCGCGCTGCTCGGGTTCGCTGAATCGGGCAAGGAGGTGATCGAGCGCCTTGCGGGCACCGCCGAATGGCGCGAAGCGATCCTCGACAACGCGGCACGGTTCGACGAGGTGCGCGCACAGCTCGGCGCGTTGCAGTCGCGACTGCTGCTGTACTACGGCGGCCTCGTGGCGGTCGCGCTGCTCGTGCTCGCGGTGCGCCTCGCGCGCGACCGGGCGGACCGGGTCAGCGTGGGCTACGACGAAGGGCTCCAGGCCGAGGGACGCCGCGGGCTGTCGGTGCTCGAGCTGAGCCGCATGAACGGGATCCCGCATGCCGATGTCTGTTCGGGTCGCGCCCGCTGCGGCACCTGCCGTGTCCGCGTGGCGGCGGGGGCGGGACAGTTGTCTCCGGCAAACGAATCGGAGCGAGCGACGCTTGCCCGTGTGGGCGCCGCCGATGGCGAGCGCCTGGCCTGCCAGGCGCTGGTGCTCGGGCCCGGCGTGAGTGTGACGCGCCTGCTGCCGGCCTACGCGGATGCCGCCGCCGCACGCGAGCCGGACTCCTGGATGGAAGTCTCCGCCGCGGGTGCCGCGACCCCGGGAAGGGACGCATGACGCTCGACCTGTCCGGGTTGGCGATGGCGGCACTCGATGCGGCGAAGTCCCGCGTGGCGCTGCTGGGTGCTGACCTCGCGCAGGCCCCCGAGGAGTTCCAGCAGGTGGTTGCGGCCGCGTCGGCGGCGTTGATGAGCGGAAGCGGCGTGCGCGCGTTCACCTATGGGCTGATCCTGCTGCTGGTGGGGTGCGGGCTGGAGTGGCTGTACTGGACCTATGCCCGTGCCCCGCTGCGCGCGCTCGAATCGCTGCGCATCGATTCCCCGCGCCATGCCCTGCGCCTGGGCCTGCGTCGCCTTGTGCTGCTGGGCTCGGGGCTCGTGCTGTTCACGCTCGCCACGCTGGCGGCGTCGGCGGCCTTCGCGTGGCCGAAGGGCGTGCAGGAGGCGGTGGTGGCGGCGGTGCTGTCCGTGCTGGTGCTGCGATTCGCGTGGATCGTCGCCCGCGTCCTGCTCGCGCCGGGGCGCGACCAGTTGCGGCTGCTGCCGGTCGAAGCGCGCGACGTGCGCTGGCTCGTCGCGGTGGGGCTAGGCGTGGCTGCCCTGGCGGCAGCCGGCAGCCTCATGCCCGCTGTCCTCGAGCACGTTGCCGGTGCGCCGCGCACGGCCGGCGCCCTGCGCTTCGCCGCTGCAGGGCTTGGCACGCTGCTGCTGGCGGGCGCGGCGCTTGCGTTCCTGCGTGGGGCCGCGCGGGTTCCCGGCGCGGGCCGGCGCCTGCCGCAGTTCCCCCGTTCCATCGTGGCCGCGCTCATGGTGGTCGGCGTGTTCGTCCTCTGGCTGCTGGGCACAGGCACGGTCGCCGCGGTGGCCGCGATCGTCGCGCTCGTGGTGCTGGCGCAGATGGGCTTGCGCGCGTTCGTGTTCCATTTCTGGCAGGACGAGATCGATGCGGACGCCGCGTACCCCGAGGTGCGTGACGCCGCCGCGGCCGACCCGAGCCTCCTTCCCAGCATCGTGCTTTCGGGCGCGCGCTTCCTCGTGACGCTGGCCGGCCTCGCGGCCTGCGCGCTGACACTGCAGGTGCCGCTGACAGAACTCGCGGCCAGCCCCAATTCGATGGTGCGGCTGGGTTTTCACCTGCTCAGCGTCGCGGCGCTGGCGCTGTTCGCGCACGTGGTCTGGATCCTCGTCAGCTCGACCATCGACCATCGCCTGAAGCGCATCGGGCCGCCGGACCCGCATGCCACCACCAACCCGAATGCGCGGCTGCTGACGCTGCTGCCGCTGCTGCGGGTCACCGCCGCGGTCGTGGTCGTCGCGATGCTGGTGCTGTCTTCGCTGTGGGCGCTCGGCATCGAGATCACGCCGCTGCTGGCCGGTGCCGGCGTGGTCGGCCTCGCGCTGGGCTTCGGGGCGCAGGCGCTGGTGCGCGACGTCATCGCCGGGATCTTCTTCCTGGCCGAGGATGCATTTCGCGTCGGCGAGTACATAGAGAGCGGAACCACGACCAAGGGGACGGTGGAGAGGATCACGCTGCGCACCGTCGCGCTGCGCCACCACAACGGCCCGCTGCACTTCGTGCCGTATGGATCGCTGGGCACCGTGCGCAACAACTCGCGCGACTGGGTGATCGAAAAATTCAACCTGCCGTTGCCGATCGACGTCGACAGCGAGCGGATCCGCAAGCTGATCAAGAAGATCGGCCTGGAGATGCTGAACGACCCCGACGTCGGGCACATGCTGCGTGAGCCGCTGAAGAGCAAGCTCGCGAGGATTGATCCCGGTGTGAAGGTGTTTCGCTGCAAGTTCCGCACTGCGCCAGGAAACCAGTTCGATGTCAGGGCACAGGCGCTGAGGCGCATCGAGGCCGAGCTGAAGGCGATCGGGGTCGGATTCGCGAACGGGATGCAGACGGTGGTGGTGGAGAGGGCGGGTTAGCGGCGCTTGGCGTTTCGCGGACAGACCTGAGTTCGCCTTGACCTCCGAGCAGGGAATGGCTGGGCAGAGCAGGGTGATGAAAAGGCTCAGGCCGGCAGCAGGTGCACGATGGAGTTGGCGTAGTAGCGCAGGACCTGCAGTTCTTCCAGCCGCGCCGAATAGAGCCCCTCGTACTCGTCGACGAGGTGGCGCAGCAGCAGCATCCGCAAGCCCGCATCCAGCGCGTAGTCGAGGTCGCGGCGCGGAACGTAGACGTGAGCGTCCGCGGCATCGAGGTCGTCGAGGATCTTCTCGATTTCGGCCTTCACCTCGAGCATCGACAGCGACTTGCCCGAGTGGCGCACGAACACGGTGGCCATCAGCGGCACGGGCAGCACGGGCACCACGCGGCCGACCGCGCTCATCAGTTGCCGCCCGAGGTCGGCCATGCGCGCCTGGCGTTCCTCGCGCGAGAGCTTCGAGAAATCGATCCCGTGTTCCGTGCAGTAGGCCCGCATCGACACAGGCGAGCCGAAGTTGACGCAGGCGTAGCCGAACTTGTGCCACTTGCTCTTCACCAGCAGGCGCAGGTTGCGGAACACGAACCGCAGCGTGCCGCTGGCGGCTTTCGCCTTGCCGCCCTTGCCGGCTTCGGGGTTGATCGAAAGCAATAGCGTACGGTCCTCGAGCACCCGGTCGTAGTTGATGCCGAGCGGGATGAAAACGACGTCACGTTCCCCGTCAGGCTTGAAGCCGCGCATCATGTAGTCGAGCACGCCCAGGCGCGGTTCGCGCATGCGCCCGTCACGCGAGAGCCCGCCCTCGGGGAACACGGCCTGCGGCACGCCCGCCTCGGTGGCCATCGCGATGTAGCGTTCCAGCACCTTGCGGTACAGCTCGTCCTTCGAGTTGCGGCGCACGAAGTACGCGCCCATCGAGCGGATGAGGTGCGACAGCGGCCAGATGCGCGCCCATTCGCCCACCGCATAGGAGAGGGCGGCCTGGTCCGCCGCGAGGTAGCCCGCCAGCACGTAGTCCATGTTGGAGCGGTGGTTCATGACGAACACGACCGTCGCATCCGGGTCGATCTTCGCGAGGCCCTCCGAGTCGACATAGCCGAGACGCACGCGGTAGAGGGTCTGCGCGACGCGCCGGCCTATCCAGTAGCCGATGCGGAAGTACAGGTAGGCGTTGAAGGCCGGCACGGTCTCCCGGGCGTACCGCTCGACCAGGGTGTTGGCGAGCTTGGTCGAGACATCGGCCGACTTGGCGAACGCGGCCGTGGCTTCCTGCACGCGCGGGTCGAACAGCAGCCGGTCGATCAGCACGCGCCGCTTGGTGCGCTGGAAAGGCCGGATGCCGATCTTCAGCCGGGCGGAGACTTCCTCGATCAGCTTCTCGGCGCTGGAAGAGGCGACGATGCGCAAGCCCGGCAGGATGAAGTGCTCGATCAGCGCAAGCGCGGCCAGTGCGCAGAGCACGACGAACAGCAAGAACGGAACGCTGACTGCGTCGGTCATCGCCTTCTCCCCCTGGGGTTAGGGTAGGGGGCCGGGGGGCCGAACGCAAGCGCCGTCCGGTTACGCGAGGGCGGCCACCGTCACGCCGCGTACGGCGTAGCGCTCGATCGCCGCGGCCACCATGCCGCTCGCCTTTGCTTCCTCCGCGAATCCGCACAGGTATTTCGCCGCATCGGCCCGGCCCTTGGGCGCGCCGATGGCTTGCTGCACGGCGGTAAATCGTCCGGGCAGGATGCGCGAGCCGGGCAGGTTCTCCACGTCCACCACGAGGCGGGGCATGAGGCCCGCCAGCGCGTCCAGCTTCTTGTCGAGGAACTGCTGCCAGGAGGCCTCGATGCCGTCGACACGCAGCAGCTGGGCGTGCTTGATCGTGCGCGTGAGGTACAGGTCGTAGGCACTGCGGCCGTAGAGGGAGATGCGCACGCCCTCGCGGTCGACCTCTTCGATCGCCTTTATCGGGGAGCCCGGCGGCACGAGGTAGCTCGCCTCGATCTCGAGGTAGGCGGCGGAAAAGTCGATCTCGGTGGCGCGTGCGGGTTCCGCGCCGAGGAAGGCCACGTCCCACACGCCGGTCTTCGCGGCGTCGGC
The DNA here is from genome assembly GCA_965279075.1 of Burkholderiales bacterium. Classification (GTDB taxonomy): domain Bacteria; phylum Pseudomonadota; class Gammaproteobacteria; order Burkholderiales; family SG8-39; genus SZAS-79. Next base: position 224,028 of record CBDIHI010000010.1, read on the forward strand.
GACCTTGCCCGGGGATTCGTAGCCGATGAACTCGACCGGCACGCCGAGGCGCTTCGCGATCTCGCGGCCGAGGTCGGGCACCACGCCGCGCATGCCGCCGTCCGCGGCCGGGTCCTTCACGACCAGCAGGAAGTTGGACAGGTTGACGGCCACGCGCAGCTTGCCCGTGGGGGCGAGCTGCGCGCGTGCGGCGGGAGTGAGGTCGGTCATGGGGATCGGGTCCGTAGGTTTCGCGAGGCCGTGGATTGTACTGCGGCAGGGAAGGCGCACTGCCGGTAGACTCTGCGGACTGCGACACCGACTGGAATGGCATGGTGGAGAAAGAGCAACGGCTGAAGAAATATGAAGGCGAGGCCCGCGCCGTGAAGGCCGACGAGGGCGATCCGCTGATGGAGTTCTATTCGCCGTTCGGCCCGATGATCGCAAAGGCTTCGCTGCCGCAGGCGCTGGTCGACCGGATCAACCGCCATGCCGACGCGAAAGTCGTGCCCGGGAAGGGCATGGAACTGCTGCTACCGCCCGAACTGATCACGGAGGGCGGCGAAGCCTCGCTCGTCGCGCATACCGGCCGGCTGATCCGTCGCTACCTCGCGGGCGTGGAGGGCGGGGGCGCCGGCAAGATCGATTTCGAGGTGTTCTGGGTGATCAGCCAGTACGCCGGCACGCCCAGCCCGGTGCACTTCCATTCGTCCGACGTTTCCGGGGTGCTGTACCTGAAGGTACCGGAGGTGGATGAAGCCGAGGCGCGCAAGACTTATATCTCCGGGCGACAGTCGGGTTACATCAACTTCCTGATCGGCGGCAAGCAACGCCTGTCGAAGTCGTTGATCAGCTTTCGGCCCAAGGTCGGGGATTTCTACCTCTTCCCCGGCTGGCTTCTGCATGGAGCGGAGCCTTTTTCCGGCACCGGGGAGCGGCGCTCGATGTCCTTCAACGCGATGGTAGGCGAGGCCGCCTGAGCTAGCGGGCCGGCGCGGGCCCCGCCGTGGGCGGCGCGGCGTTGATGGCTTCGATCAGCGCGCCGTGGGCGGGCAGGCCCTGGGCGATTGCCGCATTCTCGGCCTTGACGGTCGCCATGCCCTGCCAGGCCTGTTCCGCGTCCTGCTGGGCGGCGATCGGATGGTGGGTGCGCGGCAGCCTTCCAAAGCCCGTGGCAATGGCGTAGAAGCTCGGCTCGCGAAAGAGGGACGGGTTGTCCCAGTCGACCAGCCCGGTCTGCTGGTAGTAGTCGAGTGTCCGCGCCAGCGAGTCGGGCGGCGTCGCATCGCGGTTCGCCTTCCAGAACCCGGTGTCCACCCGCCGGTTCAGCAGGTAGTGGAGGATGATGAAATCCCGCACCTGTTCGAACTCGGAAGCCATCTTCTCGTTGTAGCTGTGCGACAGCGCCGCATTGAATTCCCTGTCCGGAAAGTGGTCCAGCAGCAGTTCCACGCCCGTCTGGATCAGGAAGATGCCAGTGGATTCGAGCGGCTCGAGGAATCCCGCCGAAAGGCCGATCGACACGCAGTTCTTCACCCAGAAATTCGTGCGGCGGCCAACGCGCATGCGCAGGTGGGAGGGCGAGCAGTCCGCCGGGTCCTGCCCCGACAACCCGATCAATTCCGCGGCGGCCGCGTCGTCATTGATGAAGCGGCTCGAATAGACGTAGCCGCTTCCGGTCCGGTTGCTGAGCGGGATCTTCCAGGACCAGCCTGCGCTGAGCGCCGTGGCTTTGGTGTAGGGCGGCATCTGCGGGTCGCGCGGCAGCGGCAGCACCACCGCCCGGTCGCACAGGAGCAGGTCGGACCAGTCGACGTGGGGGTCGCCGAGCGCCTTTTCGATGAGCAGGCCCGCAAACCCGGTGCAATCCAGGTACAGGTCGGCCTCCAGGCTGCCGTGCCGCGCGGTATCCACGGCCTGGACGAAGCCGCGGGTGTCCAGGCGAACCTGCGTGACTTCGTCGACGACGTGCCGCACGCCGCGTTTCGTCGCCAGGCGCGCGAGGTATCCGGCGAACGCCCGCGCATCGAGGTGGTAGGCATAGGCGCCTTGCTCGGTCACAGGGGAGCCGGCGCGCAGTGTGCGCGGCGCGCGGCCCATGTCGCCGAGAAGCGCTTGCAGCGAATAGGAAACATAGTCGGAGTCGTCGCGGCCGGCGCGCTTTTCCCTCAGCCAGTGATGGAACAGGGGGACGTGGCCGATGCGCCGGCCGATGGGGCCGAACGGGTGCCACACCGAGTCCCCGGGCGCCACGTCGGCGGCGCCCCGGTTCCAGTCGATGAACTTGATGCCCAGCTTGTAGGTGGCGTGGCATTCGCGCAGGAATTCGTCCTCGTCGACGCCGAGCGCACGCAGCAGCGTGACCAGCGGCGGTACGGTAGCCTCGCCCACGCCTATGGTGCCGACGGTATCCGACTCGAGCAGCGTGATCGAGCAGCACGCGGGATCGAGGAAGCGGTTCAGGAAGGCCGCGGCGATCCAGCCCGCCGTGCCGCCCCCGACGATGAGGATTTTCTTGATGGATTGAGGCATGGGCTCAATACTATCAACCCGGGACAGAACGCAGGAGAGCATCGCAATGGGGATGGCGCCGGAGGAACAGCGCGGCTACTTGTGCGTCGACCGCTATGTCGGCGACGTGGCCGGCGCTCGTGCGACCTGCACGGCGCTCGAACTCGGCATCGTCGACCGTCTGCTCGAGAAGTCCCCGCGGACCCTCGTCGAACTTGGCGCGCTTGCGCGCCTGGACGAGCGCGGCACGCGCCTGCTGGCGGGGCTCCTGCGCGTCAACCGGGTGATCGAGATCGAGGACGACATGGCCCGCCTGACGGACGGCTTCGCCGCGGCCCTGCGCTACCGCGACCTGCTCGAGGCGAAGCTCGAATTCGCGATGCTCGTGGCACCGGACTTCGTCGGGCTCTTTACTTCGCTGCTCGCCGATCCCGGGAGATTCTTCGACGAGGCCCGGCTGTTCGAGTTGTTTTCGTACGACCGCTGTTTCGATGCGACCCCCGAGAACCGGGCGAATTCGGCGCGCTGGATGCGGTTCACGACGGTGCTCACCAAGTACGAGTCCGGTCCCTGCCTCGATGCCTGCGACCTGTCGCGCCACCGGAAAATGCTCGACGTGGGCGGCAACAGCGGGGAGTTCGCGCTCCGCGCCTGCAGGCGCTACCCGGGGCTGAGTGCGATCGTCTTTGACCTGCCGGTGGTCTGCGACATCGGCGAAAAGCACTTGCAGGGCGAGCCGGAGGTCGCACGGATCTCCTTCGCGAGGGCAACGCGCGAGGGGGGGGCGCTGCCGCAGGGCTGTGACCTGGTGACTTTCAAGTCGATGCTGCACGACTGGCCCGGGGATTCGGTCCGCGAGTTTCTCGCGCGTGCCTACGAGGCCTTGCCCAAGGGCGGCACGGTGCTGATCTACGAGCGCGGCCCGGTGGCGATCGGGGATGCGCCGTTGCCGTTCGTCCAGATCCCGCTGGTGCTGTTCTTTCGCGCCTACCGCAGCGTTGCCGACTACGCCTCGTTGTTGAACCAGGCGGGGTTTTGTGACGTCCGCAGCCAGACGATCGAATTGGACATGCCCTTCATGCTGCTGGTGGCCACCAAATGACGACGGCCAGCGACGGCCTCGAGTACACGGCAGGGCAGGAAGCCGTGTACGACTTCTGCCTCTGGGAGTACCAGCCGCCCGCCCCCTCGGACGGGAAGCTTCGTTCCATCAACCTGTTGTCGAACACATTCCGGACGGAGGGCCTCGGACCGCGCGCATTCGAGGTGGTCGACGCCATCCGTACCGGCCTCGGGCCCTCGCGCAGCGTGTGGGGTGTGAAGCAGGAGGCGGGCACGCTCAGTTGGGAGTTCTACTTCTACGACTACGAGCGGCTGGAACGGCAGCGCTCGATCCCGCGCGTCCTCGGGTTGATCCGTCCATGGGTGCCGTGCGAGGTGCCGACCAGCGAACGGCACCCGTACTTCATGTTCTCGCTCGACCTCGGCCGGGCGCAGCTTGACGAAGGCCGGCCCCTCGAAGACGTCCAGATGTATATCGGCAACATCGGCGGGACCGTGTCGTCGGGCATCTGCTACGAGGTCACGCGGGAGCAGACGAGGCTGAAGAATTTCTACTTCTTCTTCGACGCGCGAACCGAGATGCAGAACATCGTCGGCAAGCTGACCTCTTCGGCCTTTCTCGACCTGCCCGCGCTGGACCTCGACGCGATCCTGTGGCCGGAGCTGCGCGATTGCCAGATCATCGTCGTCTCGAACAAGCAGCAGCGCGACGGGGTGTATTTCTCCCGCATCAACGTCGACCAGTTGCTTTTCTTCCTGCGCCGTCTCGGCTACCCGGCAGAACACGTATCATTCGTGGAGCGACACCGTCACCGGCTGGACCACATGCTGTACGACGTCGGATTCGACTACCGGGTCGAGGGCGGAAAACTGAATATCGTCAAGAGTGCCTACTATGGGACCTTCTGAACCCGTGGCGCGTCCGGTTCGCGTGGTGCGGGCAGGGAGTCGCCCGCCTGTGCCCGCGCGCGCGCCGGGCGTCCCGGGCATGGGCCGGTTCGACCACTCGCGCTACGTGTCGATGACGATGGAGTTCCGCTGCAACCTGAAGTGCGTGCACTGCATGATCGAGGGCACGATGGACCGCCTCGCGCCGCAAACCTTCGAGCAGTTCCGCAGCCTGCTGGAACACAATGCGCGGACGTCCGAATGGGACGGCCTGATCCTGACCGGCTCCGAGATTACGCTGCACAAGGACCTGCCCAAATGGGCCCGGATGGCCCGCGAGAACGGGTTTTCGCATGTCCGGATCCAGACCCATGGCATGCGGTTGTCCAGCCGGAGCTATTGCGAGGACCTGCTCGATGCCGGGGTCGACGAGTTCTTCATCAGCATCTGCGCGGGGGAAGCGGCAGTCCACGACGCCATCACGACCGTGCCGGGATCCTTTGCCAAGACGCTGCGCGGGCTTGAGATCCTCGACGAATTCGAGGGCGCGACGACGATCACGAACACAGTCGTTACCTCGGAGAGCTTCCGCCACCTGCCGGGGCTGGTCGAGCGGCTTGCGCCTTTGCGGCGACTCGCGCAGATGGAATTCTGGTTCTATTTCCCCATGAGCGAACGGGACGACAAGGGGCTGGTCGCCTCCCATATCGAGGCGCGGCCGCCGTTGCTGGCTGCAATTGCGCGGGCACAGGCATTGGGGCGGGGGGTGGAAGTGAAGAACTTTCCCGAGTGCCTCCTGGGGGAGGTCCGGGGGGCGCTTTACAACGACCAGCCCAAGCTGTTCATCGATCCGGCGTTCTGGGACGAATTCATGCGCAACGGGTTCTACCAGTGCGTACACAGGGAGCAGTGCGCTTCGACCCAGTGCCTGGGCCTGAACAGCGCCTATGTCAGCAAGTTCGGGAATCATGCGGGCGAACTGAAACCCTTCCCACGGAGCGACTAGTACCCGGCCCCTTGTGGAGGGGGGTTAGTTTATTAATTACAGTTAGTTAAGTTCGCTTCTCTGGCCTTGGCTGAGGTGTCGGGAGGGACCGCGAACCGTGCCGCATGCCGGTAGTCCCAAGACCCCATCACAATTGTTTGCAAATTTCAACAGGCCAAGCGCGAATATTTGCGGTCGAACGCGTGAATTGTTCCGATATTCTTCATGCACTTACCGTGAACCTGACATATAGTTGGCCTTGGAAATAAGATGCCCGTCGCCGTGCATCAGTGGCGTTGAAATCTTTGTTTTGGTTGCGGTAGTGCAGTTTCAGGGGGGATACGTTTGGCCACTTTGCTGTTTTACGAAAAGCCCGTCCAGCTGAATGCGGACGTTCATCGCAACGCGCGCCTCGGAACGGGGGGTGGCGACTTTTCCTTCGCCGAGAAGACCAACTCCATCCCGCTTGCGGCCGTCGAGTTCTTCGACACGGCTCGCGAATACCCGATCGCCTTCACGGGCAAGGAGGGCGGCCCGCTGTTCCCGATCGCACTGATGGGGGTGCGGCAGAACGAGAACCTGTTCGTGTCCCCCGAGGGCAAGTGGGAGGGCCGCTACATCCCCGCCTTTGTGCGCCGGTACCCTTTCGTGCTTGCCGAGAAGCAGGATGCGGAGGACTTCAACGTTTACCTTGACGAGGCCTTTCCGGGTTTCGGAGCTGCGACTGGCGAGCGGCTGTTTACCGATGCCGGGGAGCACACCCCGCTGCTAAAGCAGGCGCTTGAATTCCTCGGCACCTACCAGGGTGAAATCAAGCGCACGCGATTGTTCGTCGAGCGCCTGCAGGCGCTCGATCTCCTGATTCCCCGGGTCCTCGAGGTCGTCCGAAAGGACCAGACTTCGGCGGTCCTGCAGGGATTCAGTGTCGTGGACGAAGGTCGCCTGCTTGCGCTGGGCGACGCGCAGTTGCTTGAGCTTGCGCGCAGTGGCCTCCTGGCTTGGATCTATGCCCACCTGATGTCACTCGGGAACGTGTCCGGGCTCGCGTCCAGGTTGGACGGCAGGCTGGCAGTGGCTGTCGAGCAGCCTGGGGCAGCGCAGGCGGAAGCTCCCGCGGCTTCCGCGGAAGCCGCCCCGGCGCCGGCGGCAACGAAGCGCAAGCGGCAGTAGCGAGGGCAGGCAAGGCAGGCAATGTCGGGGCAGGCCGCAGCATATTCAGCTGTCGGCGCATGCAGCATAAAACCGCGAAGTTGTTACAACTAAAAGGCGGAATCAGGAATGCAGAGTGCAAGCAGGCGAAAGTGCCTGGGGTGGGGGGGCTTGGTGCTGGCCGTGGGTGTGTTCGCGCACGTGCCGGCCCTCGCAGAAGACCTGGCCGATATCTATTCGCTGGCCCGCCAGAACGACCCCAAGTACAACGCGGCCCGCTACGAATTCGAGGCTGCGGCCTATGCCGAACCCCAGGCCCTGGCGGCCCTGCTGCCCACCGCCGGGTTCGAGATTACCCGCGCGAGCACCCGCCAGAACATCTTGAGCAGCAGGAACGCAGTGTTCGCGACGGGCTCTACCCAGTTCCCGACAGACAACCAGACGCTGACGCTCACCCAGCCGATCTTCAAGCTTTCCGCGTGGCGAGGCTACGAGCAGGCCAAGGCCAAGGTGAAGCAGGCAGCCGCAACATACAGTGCCGCGGAGCAGGACCTCATGCTGCGCACCGCGACCGTGTATCTGGGTGTGCTCGCGGCGCGCGACGCACTGGCGTTCGCGGGAGCTGAGCGCGACGCGATCAAGCGCCAGCTGGACCTCGTCCAGCAGCGGTTCACCAGCGGCCTCGTCGCAATCGCCAACCTGCACGACGCCAAGGCCCGCTATGCGATCAAGGACGCCGACGTCGTGGCCGCGCGCATCGACTTCGACGACAAGGTCCAGGCGCTGCGCGAAATGACCGGACGGGTGGCCGGCAGCCTCAAGGCGGTGCGCGAAGCGATCCCACTGGACGGCCCCGAGCCCAATAACATGGACCACTGGGTCGAGTCGGCGCAACGCCAGAACCTGCTGCTGCAGGCGCGCAGGCACGCGGTCGAAGTCGCGCAGCAGGAAGTTTCGCGCCAGCGGGCCGGGCACTCCCCGGTCCTCGACCTCGTAGTCACGCAGAACCGCAAGGACACCGGTGGCAGCCTGTTCGGTGGCGGAAGCGACGTTTCGACCACGGACGTGATGCTTCGCCTCAACGTGCCGATCTATGCGGGCGGGCTGGTGTCGGCGGTGTCCGGCGAGGCGGCCAAGCGCTACCAGGGATCCCTTGAGGACCTGGAACGGGACATCCGGCAGACCGAGCGGCAAACGAGGGCGGCCTTCCAGGGGGTCACCGGCGGGGCGGTCAGGGTGCAAGCCCTCGCGCAGGGCGTCATCTCTTCGGAGAGCGCACGCGAACTCAAGACGGAGGGCTACAAGGCGGGGCTCGAGACGATCCTGCAGGTGCTCGACGCGGAACGGGACCTTTACGCGGCGAAGCGTGATTCCGCCAGGGCGCGGTACGACCTTCTGCTGAACCGGCTGCGCCTGAAACAGTCAGTGGGCACGTTGAGCGACGCGGATCTCGCGGCGATAAACGGATTGCTCCAGTAAACAAAGGAAGGAGGACGACTTTGGCTCTCTCGAAGGTAGCTGCAGTCGTAGCGAACTTCGCGGCCCGCGTGGCCAAGGGGATGCGCTCGTCCAAGTTGCAGCCGCCGATGCGGCGCAAGGCGCTGTTCGAGGCCCTGGAGCAGCGCTTCCTGTTGTCTGCGGAAGCGTTGATCCCGCCGCCGCCGCCGCCGGCCCAGCCGCCAGCGGCGATTGAAGCGCCGCTTAATCCAGATGCCGCCCGGCTGACAGCGTCATCTGCGCCGGTCGAATATACCCTCCAGGGGGCCGAGCAGCCGGCGATCGTCCTGCAGGCGGGCGGAGATGCGGCCGAGGCGGACCCCGGCGGGGTCCTGGCAACTACGCCGACCATCGTGCAGATCGATTCGGCGCTCGCGGCGGCGACCGCCGGCTCGGATGTGATCGATGCGAATGCCAAGGCCGTCGCTGACGCCAAGGATGCCGCAGCGAAGGCTCTTGCGAAGGGGGATGCGGCGACGTCGGAAGGCGCCCCGACGCTGCAACCTGTCGCTGCAACGGTAACGCCGACACAGATTTCACTCTCGGCCTATGCGGCCTTCGTGCAGACCCGTCCCGCGGCGAGTCAGGTGGTGATCGTCGATGCGGCGATATCCAATTACCAGGATCTGCTCAAGAGTCTGGCAAGTTTTGGTGCGACGGCTTCGCAGGCGGCACCTGCAGTGCCGGTCACGGTCGAACAGGCACCCGCGCAGGAGTCCGATCCAGCCCCGGTGAGCCCGCTGTCCGGCATCGAGGCATTGCCGGGTGCGGTTGGCGTCCAGTCTGTTTCCCAGGTCGCGCCGGTGGTGGATGCCGGCCCCCAAATCCAGGTCTCGCGCTACGGAGATATCGAGGTCGTGGTCCTGGATTCGCGCTACGACGGCGTTGCGCAGGTGAGCGAGATCCTCGCGCCCTATCAGGGGCTGGCTGCGGTCCAGGTGCTTTCCCATGGAGCGAGCGGAACGCTGCGGCTTGGCAGCAGCACCCTGAACGAAGGAAAACTGGAGCAGGACAGGGCGCGCGTAGCGGTCTGGGGTGGGGCGTTGCGGCCGGGCGGCGATATCCTGCTCTATGGATGTGACGTGGCCATGGGGGTCGAAGGTGTGGAATTCGTCGGCCGGCTCGCGGCGATTACCGGCGCCGACGTGGCTGCCTCTACAGACCGCACCGGCGCAGCATCTGCAGGTGCGGACTGGACGCTCGAGTACGCCACGGGCGTCGTGGAGAGCGAACCGTTATTCCAGGCGGCCGAGTTGTCGGAGTACGGCGGCCTGCTCACCGGGCTGGCGCCGGTCATCAGCGGAAGCACGGTGACTTTTACCGGTTCGGCAGGGGCGGACACGCTCCACCTGCGTGTGAACAGCAGCGGCGCGCTCGAGTACGAATGGGACGGCGAAGGTTCGTACACCACCCTGGCTGGGTTCACCCTGGCCACGGGCACCATCAACGCAGACCTTGCCGGTGGCGACGACGCGGTCATATTCGATTCCGGCCATGATTTCACCTTCAGTGGCGGGATGAGCGTCCTGTCCGAGGCGATCACGGTCAGTACCGGCGTCGTGTTCAACACGGGCGCAGGCAACGTCACTTTCACGGCAACCGCCTCGGACGCTGCACAGGTGACCAGCGGCACGGTCGCGGCAAAGGCCGCCTCGATCCAGGTGCTCGGTAACATTACGGCGACTTCCGGCAATGTGACCATCGCCGCTGGCGCGGTCCGGGACGTCGCGATCAGTGCTGGCATTCTGGTTCCGGTGCTCTCTCTCAACTCGTCTTCGAGTGCAACCGTCCTGGTCAGCGGCACGGTGTCCACTTCGGGAACCGTTTCGATTTCCGCTACGACCAGCGGCAGCGTGAGCGGCACTGCCGCATTGTCGTCCTCCAATACCTTTTCCGACACCGCGATTGCGCATGTTACCGGCAGTATCACGGCCTCCGGCCTGCAGCTTAAGGCGTCGAGCTCGACCAGCTATGTTGCGAACTCCCTCGTGGCGACCAACCAGATTTCCGGCGACGTCAAAGCCTACATCGACGGCAGCGCGACTATCGGGGTCGGCTCGGGCGGGATGACGGTCGAGGCCAAGGACACGCTGTCTGCTTCTGCCGTATCGACCACTACGCCGTTCACCGTGCTCGGTTACAGCGCTCCGTTCAGCGTCTCAGTGGCGTCCGCGCAGAACCAGGTGACCCGGACAACCGAGGCCTCCGTCTCCGGCGCTACGGTCACGGTTACGAACGGGGATCTGAATGTGTCGGCTGTCAGGGACGAAACCGTCTCGGCGACAGCGAAGGCATGGGCAAAATCGGCGTCGACTCCTTTCGTTGCGAATAACTCGGCGGTCAGCGTCGGCGGAACCTATACCGCGAACTACGTGCTTGGCGATGTCAGCGCGTTTGTCACAGGCAGCACCGTTACCACTGCGGGTGCTGGGAGCGACTTAGGCATTACGGCTACGGACACGTCGGTCGTCAACGCGAATTCCGAAGCTAGTGCGGTTGCGGGCTCCACCGTTCCGAATTTCGGTGGCACGGCGACATCGGCGGGTGCCGCCATAGCCTTCAACGCCATTGGCTGGGCGCCGGCGAATCTGGTCTACAAGACGGTCGACGCGCTGGTCGGCACGAATATCGGCACGTCGCAGGCGGAGAATGTCCAGGCCTACGTTGTCAATTCGACGATCAGCTCGGGCGGGAACGTAACGGTAACCGCGACCTCGGATGCCGATCTCAATGCGACGGTCAGCAACGCGGTCAATGCAAGCGGGATGGTGGGCAGTTCTGCGACCAGCGGGATCGTCGCAAGCAACATGGTGAACAGCGCGGCGAAGGCTTACATCCAGGATGTGGCTACGGGTCGCACGCGCACGGTGACGGCGGCAGGAGCGGTCAATGTCACCGCCGAGGACAATGCGGGGATCTACGCCAACAGCAAGGTCGTCTCTTCGTCGATCAGTACCAGCGATGGCGCCGCTGCGTTGCAGGGGATCACCAATTTCTTCCTGCCGTCCGATTACAGTACATCGGATGGAATCGTCAGCCTCGACTTTGGCAAGCGCGTCAAGCTCGCGACGAATTTCGTTACTCCGGACTTCAACAGCAGCGATGGAACCCAGGCACTCGTCGGCAATGCCACGATCGTGCGGTTGGCCGACGACTATGGGGTAGCGGACTTCACGACGGATTCGGGCAAGCGGTTGCTGGTTGCCGGAGACAAGGTGGAGGTGGCTGAGGGTTACGACGAGTTGATGGGTGTGGTGGGCGGCGTGTACCAGTACCTGGGTGCGCGTGGCCGGGTCGAGCTGGGCGTGCAGGACTACACGGATGCGACGAAGTGGAAGCTGATCGCGGGTGATGCGGGCAGCGCGTACCGTTATATCGGTACGACGGGCAGCCTGAACCTTGGGTTGCAGGACTACACGGACGCGGCGAAGTGGGTGAAGCTCGCGGGGACGCCGGGTGCGGTGTACCAGTACATGGGCACGACGCAGTCGCGGGATCTGGGTGCGCAGAATTACGGTGATCTAGGGCTGTGGAAGCCGGTGCTGGGGACGAACCTGGTGCCGCAGGGCAACAACATCAGCGCGTCGGATGCGATGGCGCTGGGCGGCCTGGTGGTGAGGAACGACGTGAGGAGTGATGTCGGGGCGTACGTTCTGAATGCGACGGTGACGGGTGGCAGTGTTGAGCTGACGGCGCTGGAGGATGCGGTGTTGCGTGCGACGGCGGACAGTTCAGCCGAGGCCTCGGGCGGGAGCGCGTTCGGATCGGGCGCGACGCTTGCGGTGAACGCGACGATTGCGACGAACCTTGTGCTCTCGCAGGCGAACGCCTACATCCAGGGCAGCACGGTGACGAGCACGGGTAGCGGGGCGATTGCGCTCGATGGGCAGAACACCTCGCAGATCGATGCCAGGACGCTGAGTTCGACGAGCAGCGGGGGTACGGCGGCGGGGGTGGTGCTGGCCTTCAACACGATAGGCTGGCAATCGCAGAACGTGTTGTTCAACACGCTCGATGCGCTGGTGGGCTCGAACATCGGGACGGAGCAGGCGGCGCAGGCGAAGGCCTACGTGCTGGATTCGACGGTGAAGGCGGGCGGGGACCTGACGCTGACGGCGAAGTCCGATGCGCAGCTGAGCGCGACGGTGGGCAACGAGGCGACCTCCTCGGCGATGGGGTTGATCAACGCCGCGGGTGCGGCGGGCAGCGGGGTGCTTGCGAGCAACATGGTGAGCAGCACGGCGCAGGCGTACATCACGTTCACGACCACGGGTTCGGTGACGGTGGGCGGGGCGCTGAAGGTGGATGCCGAGGACAACGCCGGGATCGATGCGAGTGCGAAGCTGGTGGCGTCCTCGACCTCGGTGAGCGATGGTGGCGTGAGCATTGCGAACAACATGCTCAACCAGTTGCTCGATGAGTACCAGTACACGAACAAGTCGGGTGCGCAGAACCTGAAGTTTGGCGACCGGGTGCGGCTGGCCGACGACACGCTGTCGACGCAGGGTGTGGCGGGCAAGGTGTACCAGTACATGGGCACGAGCGCTGCGGGCACGGGGCTGGACCTGACGACGCAGGACTACACGAACTATGGTTTGTGGAAGGAGCTCTCGCCGAGCAACCTGATTCCCGAGGGGATCACGGACGCGTTGCTTGAGTCCGAGGCGATGGCGGTGGGCGTGCTGGTGGTGCGAAACGACGTGAGGAGTGACGTCGAGGCGTACCTGAAGAACGTCACGGTGCGCGGCAACACGCTGGGCACGGTGGGTGCGGGGTCGGTGAGCATCACGGCGCTGGAGCACGCGGCGATCTCGGCGCAGGACGAGAGCACGGTGACCTCGTCCGGGGGGATGTCGCTGAACGGGACGTTCGTGACGAACCTGGTGCTCTCGCAGGCCAATGCGTACATCCAGGCGAGCGACGTTCTGACGGTTGGCGACATCACGCTGGATGCGCAGAACATCTCGAATATCGACGCGACGGTGCTGGGGGCGAGTTCGAGCGGTGATGTGGCGGCGGGGCTGACGCTGGCGTTCAACACGATCGGCTGGGAATCGCAGAACCTGTTGTTCAACACGATCGATGCGCTGCTGGGCACGAGCATCGGGACGGAGCAGCCGGCGCAGGTGAAGGCGTACATCGTCGACAGCACGATCAGTGCGGGCGGGAATCTGTCGCTGTCGGCGCAGTCCGATGCGCAGTTGAAGGCGCAGGTGGACAACCAGGCGGATTCGGGCGGGATGAGTGCAAGCGGGGTGCTCGCGAGCAACATGGTGAGCAGCCTGGCGAAGGCGTACATCGATGACACGGCGGGTGCGGCGGCGGCGGTGACGGTGGGCGGTACGCTGACGGTCCATGCCGAGGATGCGTCCGGGGTGGCTGCGCGGAGCACGCTGCTGTCGGCCTCTTCGGCGAGCGATGCGGTGGACGTGCTGGGGCTGGCGAGGTCGTTGCTGGCGCGCATGGACGACTACAAGTACACGACCAAGTCGGGCGTGGTGAACATAACGGGGCTGAGCGCGCCGGCGTTTACCAAGACGGCGGCGGCGACCGGTACGCAATCGGTTTCGGTGGCACCGGGCACGCAGGTGCAGCTGGCGGCGGGCTATCCGGAGGCGAAAGGCCTGGCGGGTGCGGTGTATCGGTACGTTGGTGCGACGGCGACGCTGGACCTGAACGCGCAGGACTACACGGACCTGTCGAAGTGGAGCCGTGTGAGTGCTGGGTTGCCTGACCGGGTGCGTGTGGCGGCGGACTACAGTTCGGCGCTTGCCGATGTGGGCAGCGTGTACCGGTACAAGCTGGGTTCGACGGCGAACCTGGATTTGGGTGCGCAGAACTACAAGGACACGACGAAGTGGGTGAAGATCACCCAGTCGGCGGCGGACTACATTCCCGAGGTTGGCAACTTCACGGCCTCTGACTCGACGGGTGTTGGCGGGTTGGTGGTGAGGAACGCGGTGAAGGGTGATGTGGCGGCGTACGTGAATCACGCCACGGTGAATGCGGGAGCGGTGACGATCACGGCGCTGGAGAGTGCGGTGATCCAGGCCGAGGCCGAGAGCACGGCGGAGGCCTCGGGCGGGAGCGCGTTCGGGCCGGGCACGGTGCTGGCGGTGAACGGTGTCATTGCGACGAACACGGTGCTGTCGAAGGCGAACGCGTACCTGACCAACGACACGGTGACGACGACGACGGGCGACGTGGTTCTGGATGCGCAGAACACGTCGTTGATCGATGCGACGGTGCACAGTGCGACGACTTCGGGAGGGCAGGCGGTCGGTGTGACGCTGGCGTTCAATACGATAGGTTGGGCGCCGACGAACGTGCTGTTCAACAGCCTGAACGCGCTGATCGGGACGAACCTTGGGACGGAGACGCCGGCCGAGGTGCAGGCGTACGTGAAGGACACGACGGTCAGTTCGGCGGGGGATGTGAGGCTGAGCGCGAAGTCGGATGCGCAGTTGAACGCGACGGTGACGAACGCGGCGAGTTCGGCGGCTTCGGGGGTGTACGGGGCGGCGGGTTCGGCCACCAGCGGGGTGCTTGCGAGCAACATGGTGAGCAGCACCGCCAAGGCTTATATCCAGGATGCGGCGACGGGTCGCACGCGCACGGTGACGGCGGCGGGAGCGGTCAATGTCACCGCCGAGGACAATGCGGGGATCTACGCCAACAGCAAGATGGTTTCGTCGTCGATCACCACGAGCGATGGTGGGGCGTCGATCCTGCAGGGGGTGGTCAATAGCCTGCTGCCGGCGGACTACAGCACCTCCGAGGGCACGCGCACGATCAAGTTCGGCGAGAAGGTGCGCGTGGCGAAGGACTTCATCGTCGATGACTTCAATACGGGCACGGCTTCGGGCGCGCAAACGGTCGCCAACGGCACGATCGTGCGGTTGGCCGACGACTATGCGGTAGAGGACTTCACAAGCGAAGACGGGCGGCGCCTGGTGGCGTCGGGCGACAGGGTGCTGCTTGCGGATGATTATGACGCGACGAAGGGCGCCGCTGGAAGGGTGTACCAGTACCTTGGCACCAAGGGCCGATTGAGTCTGGGTGAGCAGGACTATACCGACACGAGCAAATGGAAGTTGGTCGGAGGCGAGGCCGGCGAGGCGTACAGGTTCATCGGTACGACGGGCAGCCTGAACCTTGGGTTGCAGGACTACTCGGACGCGACGAAGTGGACCAAGCTTGCGGGCCAGCCGGGCACCGTTTACCAGTACATGGGCCCCACGGCTTCGCGGGACCTCAGCACACAGGATTACACCGACCTGCGTTTCTGGAAGCAAGTCAAGGAAACCCAGATCATTCCGCAGGGCAACAACATCAGCACATCGGATGCGATGGCGCTGGGCGGCCTGGTGGTGAGGAACGACGTGAGGAGCGACGTGGAGTCCTATCTCCACAACGTGACTGCGAGCAGCGCGAGCGCCAACGTCACCGCCCTGGAAGACGCCGTGATACGCGCAACTGCCGACAGCGCTGCCGAGGCGTCCGGCGGCAGTGCTTTCGGCACCGGAGCCACACTGGCGGTCAATGGCACCATTGCCACCAACCTGATCCTCAGCCAGGCCAACGCCTACATCGAAAACGGCAGCCTGACGACCACGGGAGCGGTGGTCGTGGACGCCAAGAACACTTCGCAGATCGACGCCAAGACACTGAGCTCTACCACCAGCGGCGACCAGGCGGTCGGCGTGACCCTCGCTTTCAACACAATAGGGTGGAAAGCGCAGGACATCCTGACGAGCGCGATCGATGTACTGATCGGGGACCCGCTGATTGCCAACGCGCTCGGCGGCGCGCAGGTGGCGGAAACCAAAGCCTACATCCTGAATTCGACCGTCACGGCTGGCGGAGCATTGAGCGTCACTGCGTTGTCCGAGGCGGTCATCAACGCCGAGATGAGCAACAAGGCGACCTCGGCGGCGTCGGGCCTGGTCAATGCGTCCGGCATGAGCGTTGGCGTTGCACTGACCGGCAACATGGTCAACAGCAACGCGAAGGCGTACATCAGCTACACCGGTACGTCGCAAGGCGCCGTAACCGCGGGAGGTGCGGTGACGGTGAGTGGCGAGGACAGCGCTACCATCAATGCCAAGAGCACGCTCGCAGCTCTGTCGACGACGACAAACGACGGCGGGTTGAGCATTGCGAGCGGCCTGCTGAAGTCGTTCCTTACCGACTACCGCTACACCCAGCAATCGGGTACGCAGAACGTCAAGCAGGGCGACATGGTGCGTGCCGACAATGGCAAGGTGTACCAGTACAAGACCGCTACGACCGGCCTCGGGACCTCCCTCGCGCTTGGGAGCATCACCTTCGCGAGCAACGCCGATTGGAGCGAGGTGCGTTTCGACGACGTCGCCGGATTTGTCAGTAATCTGGGGCTCAACGTCAGCACCTCGGATGCCACGGGAGTAGGCGCTCTGATCGTGCGCAACGATGTCCGGGGCGGCGTCGAGAGTTTCATCAACAACGCCAACCTGAATGCCGCGGGCACCCTGTCAGTGACCGCGCTCGAAACCGCTACCATACGAGCGACCGACGAGAGCACTGTCGTCTCCATCGGCGGCAGCGTCCTTGTCGGCGGCAGTTCGAACGCCATCAACGCCACCATCGCCACCAACCTGGTGCTGAGCAAGGCCAACGCCTACGTCACCGGCAGCAGCCTCACGACGACCAGCGCCGGGGATGTCATTCTCGACGCGAAGAACACTTCCACCATCGAGGCCGAGATCAAGGCCACGACCGAATCGAGGGGCGTATCGGTCGGGGTGGTGCTTGCCTTCAACACGATCGGCTGGGCCGGGCAGAACATTCTGTACAACCTGGCGGATGCGCTCGTTGGCACCAGCATCGGCACGGAACAGCCTGCCGAGGTGCGCGCCTACCTGCTGAATACGAACGTCACTGCCGCGGGCAAAGTTAGCGTAACCGCGACCTCTGATGCAGCGATCGACGCGAACATGGGAGCCGCGTCGACGGCCATCAAGGCCACGCTGACCGCCTCGACGGCGGTCAGCGTAGGCGCGGTGATCGGCATGAACAAGGTCAGTACCTTGGTGCAGGCCTACGCCGACAATGCCAGCACGCTCACCGCAGGAAGCGGCGGCATCGCAATCAACGCTAAAGACACCTCGGCAATTCACTCCGTGGTGAAGGCGTCGTCGCTCTCGGTGGCGGTGTCTGGCTCTTCGGCCCTGTCGGTTTCGGTCGGGGTCAGCGTCGCCCGCAACGAGATCAAGAACGACATGACGGCGTTCATCCGGAACGTCGGACAGACCACAGCGACGAACGGCAGTGTCGTCGTCAGTGCGGTCGAAGACGCAAGCATCGATGCGACGTCGACGGCATCTTCGATATCTCTGGGAGTCGGCGGCAGCGGCGGCAAAGCCTTCGGTGGGGGCGGTGCCACCGCGGTCAACTACATCAGGGGAAAGTCAAACGCCTACCTGCAGGGCGGAACCGTGACCGCGACCGGTACCGGCACGGGAATGGGCGACGTCACGATCAGCAGCGACAATACCTCGCAAATCGACGCGACGGTCGCGGCCATTTCGGTGGCCGCCGCCGCAGGCTCCGGCTCCTCGCCCGCAGCCTCCATCGGCTTTTCGCTGGCGCGCAACTTCATCGGTTGGGATTCGGGTGGTGGTGCGGCCGTCACGACGACCTACACCGATTCACAGCGTCCAGCGACGCTGACAACGGGTCAAACCGTCAAGATCCTGAACGGCGCCATGGCCGGCGACGTCTATCAGTACCTCGGGCCCAACCTGACGGATGGCGACCCGAATACGACGGGGATCCAGACGATCGACCTGTCCACCCAGAATTACCAGGACAGCAGCACTTGGAAGCAGATCAACGTCACCGCGTCAGCGCTGGAGGCCCAGGCGTATGTCCAGAATGCCAGCGTTTCGGCGTCTGGGGCCTTGACCCTGGATGCCAATTCGAGCGCGAGCATCCGCGCGGTCGTGGTTGCCGGTTCGGCGGCGCTGGCAGGCGGCGGGAGTACGGGTCTCGCGCTCAGCGGCGCCGGGGTCTATGCAGAGAACAAGATCAAGACCTTCGTCAAGGCCTACATTGACGGCGACGGTTCAACCGGTATCAGCGCCGACAGCGTCAGCCTGACCGCCGACGACGCCTCGGGGATCGACGCGATTGCAGGAGCGGCGTCGGTTTCAGCCGCGATCGGCGGCAGCACGGGCGCTGCGGTTTCGATCGGCTTGTCTCTTGCGTTCAACGAGGTCAGCAACGAGGTCGAGGCCTTCGTCAAGAACGCTGATCAGGGGGTCTCCAGCGCCGCCGGTGATGTCTCCATCTCTGCGACATCGCAGGGGCAGCATCTGTTTGACCTGACCCTTGGTGGGACCCTCACCACCGCGAACCTTGATGACGCGGCGAAGGCCGACCAGGACGACCCGGCAAATTCCGCGACCAACGAGGCGACGCAGGATGTAACTGCCGACATGACCTTCCTGGCGCAATTGCGCTCGGCGCTGAATACGGGGCTGAGTGCACTGGGCAGGGCGTCACTTGCCATTGCAGATACCGTAGCCACGGCCGCGATGTACACGACCGGATCCGGGTCGCAAAATCTGCGTGAAGGAACCACCGTCAAGCTCGCCGATGGCTTTGCGGGTAGCGGTGTAGCGGGGCGCGTCTACCGATACGTCGGCGCGAACGCCGACAACGCCGACCTCGCGACGCAGAACTATTCGACGACCACAAATTGGCTGCTGGTCGACAAACTGAAGCTCTCCACCTTGGTGGAAGGCAAGAGCTGGTCGCTGGTCGCGCCCAATGGCGAAACCTACGTCCTCGAAAAGAGCGGCACGAGCCTCAAGGTTTCCAAGAATACGATCAATGCGATTTCCGCCGCCGCTTCGCTTTCAGCGGGTTTCGGCGGTTCGACGGGCATCGCCATCAGCGGTGCGGGCGCAGTGGCACAGAACGTGATTCTGACCAAGACCAATGCGTACGGGCAAGACAGCATCATTGGCAGCGCCGGGAACGTTACGCTGAGCGCGGCGAGTACTTCGACTATCTCTTCCGCAGTTGCTGCCGCATCCCTTGCAATAGGCGGCGGCGGCTCGACCGGCGTGGGCGCCTCGATCGGCGTATCCGTAGCCCAGAACTTCATAGGATGGACGCCGGGCTCAAGCGCCTCGACGCCGGCCCAGGTGCAGGCATACCTCAAGGACGCGAGCGTCCAGGCAGGCGGCGACCTGACCCAGACTGCGGTGGCCAGCCAGACAATTAATTCCGTGGTGCTGGCGGGCTCTGCTGCGATCGCGGCCGGCGGCAGTGCAGGCGTGAGCCTCAGTGGCGCGGGCGTATTCGCCGAGAACAAGATCGGCGTGGACGTGAAGGCTTATGTCGACGGCGATCGCAGCACGGGGACGGTCGGCATTTCCGCCGACAACATTACTTTGTCCGCCACCGACACCTCCACCATAGACGCGATTGCGGGCGCGGCGTCACTGGCTGCGTCGCTCGGCGGATCGGCGGGCGTGGCAGTGTCGGTCGGCGTTTCGGTGGCGCGCAACACGATCTCCAGCAACGTTGAGGCTTACCTCAAGAGCGCCGACGGGCTGTCTTCCAGTTCCACCGACTTCGGCGTGATGGCAACAGCTGGGGCGATCAGCCTCTCCGCGACCGAGACCGCGACGATCAAGGCCGTCTCCGCGGCCGCCTCGCTTGCTGCCGGCATTGGTGGAACGGCCGGCATTGCGGTGAGCGGCGCCGGGGCAGATGCCGGCAACGTCATCCTGACCAAGACCAACGCCTATGCCAAGGACAGCACGCTTTCCAGCACGGGCAACATTGCGGCCAGCGCCACCAATACCTCCAGCATCGACGCTACCGTTATCAGCGCCTCGTTCTCGGCTGCCATCGGCGGCACGGCGGGGGTGGGCGCCTCCATCGGCGTCGCGCTTGCACGCAACTCCATAGGCAAGCAACTCGACGGCACGAGCGCGCCGGTCGAAGTGCAAGCCTACCTGACTGGCAGCAGCGTCAGTGCCGGCGGCAGCCTCGCGCTGACCGCGACGTCCAGCCAGACCATCAATGCGAGAGTGCTGGCCGGATCGGTCGCCATTGCCGGCGGTGGCGCGTTCGGCGGCGCGCTCGCCGGCGCCGGCGCAAGCACGACGAACGATATATCGGTCAAGGTCAGGGCCTATATCGATGGCGACGGGGCGACCGGGATCTCGGCGACCAGCGTGACCCTGACCGCCCATGACACCTCATTGATCAGCGCGAACGTAGGCGCCGCCTCAATCGCCGCCGCGGTCGGCGGGGCCGCAGGCTTCTCCGCAGCGATCGGCGTAGCGCTCGCACGGAACACAATCAGCAACGTGGTCGAGGCCGCGATCAAGAACGCCGACAATACGGTCACCACGACGTCCGGCGCGATCACGCTCGACGCTCTCGAGACCGCGACCATCACCGCGACCTCTGCGGCGGCGGCGCTTGGTGCCGCTGCAGGCGGCGCGGCCGGCATCGCGCTCAGCGGGGCGGGCGCGGAGGCGACCAACGTCATTCTCACCCAGACGACGGCGCACATCGATTCCAGCAAGGTCACGAGCGCCGGCAACGTCGTGATCGGCGCGTCGGATACCTCCACGATCCTGGCGCAGGTGGTGGCCGCTTCGGCATCGATTGCGGTGGGCGGCACGGCCGGCATCGGCGCATCGATCGGCGCTTCGCGTGCGCGCAACCTGATCGGCTGGAAGCTCGACGGCACCAAACAGCAGGCGCAGGTCCAGGCGTATGTGCTGGACTCGAGCATCACGGCGGCCGATGACCTGACGCAGACCGCGACAGCCAGCGAGACCATTACCGCCACGGTGTTGTCCGGCTCGGTCGCGGCTGCGGGCGGGACGGTCGGCGTGGCCGCGAGCGGCGCCGGCTCCAGCACCGAAAACAAGATTGCCACCCTGATCAAAGCTTACATCGACGCCGATGGCGCGACCGGCATACTTGCGGACAATGTCAGCCTCAAGGCGGATGATACTTCCACCATCACCGCAACCGCGGGATCCGCGTCAATGGCGGCGGCGTTCGGTACGGTAGGCGTGGCGGTGTCCGTCGGACTCGGGCTGGCGAACAATGAAATCAGCAACGTCGTCGAGGCGTACATCAAAAACGCCGACGGCAGCAGCAGCCTGACAACCGATGCCGGCGTGACCACGCGTTCCGGCGGGGACATTAAGATCGAGGCCATTGAACGCGCCACGGTGACGGCCACGGCGGTGGCGGCTAGCGCTGCAGTCGGCGGAGGCATCGTCGGCCTTAGCTTCAGTGGGGCAGGGGCGGATGCGAAGAACGTCATCCTCACCAAGACCAATGCGTATGTGGAGGGCAGTGACCTGTCCAGCGGGCGGCATACCATCCTGCTGGCCACGGATACCGCCACCATTAAGGCGGAGGTGTTGTCCCTTTCCGTGGCGCTCAGCGGCGGCCTGGTCGCGGGTGCCGTGTCGGTCGGCTCCTCCACTGCCAACAACCTGATCGGCTACACGCTCGCAGGTGTGCAGACGCCGGCCGAGGTGCAGGCCTACGTGATCAATTCGCGCATCGTCGCCGGCGGTTCGCTCACCCAGACTGCGACCTCCAACGCGACCGTGACGGCCAGTGTCGCCGCGGGTTCCGTGGCGCTGGCCGGTGGTGCGGTTGCGGCTGCCGGCGCCGGCGCGGGCGCTGACGTGAGGAACAAGGTCAGCACCAAGGTGTATGCGTCCATCGAGGGCAACAGCGCGCGTGGCGGCGGTGTCTCGGCCGTCAGTGGCGTCGCGCTTGCCGCGACGGATACATCTACTATTACGGCGAGTTCCACGGCCGCATCGGTGGCAGGTTCCGCCGGCCTGATCTCCGGATCCGCCGCCATCGGGGTGGGCCTGTCGAGCAACCTGATCGCCAACGATGTGCAGGCGTTCATACGCTCGGCGACTGTTTCCTCCAGTGTCGGCGGCGTGAGTATCCAGGCTCTTGAGACTGCGACGATGACCGCAACCGCTCAAGCTGCGGCCGTTGCCGCAAGTGTGAGCCTGGGTGTGTCACTGGCGGGCGGCGGTGCATCTGCCGACGCGACAGTGTTGACGACCACCAAGGCTTTCGTCGAAACGAGCACGTTGACCCTTGCCGGCAACCTCGCGGTAAGCGCTCAGGCAGCGACCACGGCCGTCGCGCGCGTGGATGCGACCGCGTCTTCCGTAGGTCTTATCGCCGCGGCATCCGCGGGCTCGGTCGTCAGCGCCACCGTCAGCCCGACGGTCGATGCGCATGTCACGGGCTCCACCGTTACCGCGGGCAACGTGACCGTCAGCGCGAGCGCGCAACCGAAAGCGGACGTCACGGCGACGGGCTTGACGGTCAGCACCGGCGTGTCGGTAGGTGTGTCCAGGGCCGACGCTACTCTCTCGCCGGTCGTCACGGCGACGGTCGGCGGCACGATCACGGCGAACAGCCTGAGCGTCTCGGCGAGCCATCTGCTGCCCACGACCGGAAAATCGGCGAACGCATATGCCGGGGCAAGCAGCGGTGGCTTGCTGATCGGCGTATCCGCCACTGTAGCAAGAGCATCCAACAACGCGCAGGTGACGGCGGCGATCGCCAACAACTCGAGCCTGAACATCACCGGCGACGTGAACGTGGCGGCCAGCAACAGCACCAGGCAGGACGCCGAGGCGACCGCGGCAGCCGGGGGAATCCTTGCTGCCGGGGTCGCCGACTCGAGGTCGTCTTCAAGCACGTCGACCACTGCGTCCCTCGGCTCCAACGTGACGCTGACCGCGAGCAATTTGAGCGTCGGGGCGATCGGGCGCGACGCCAACTATGCGACCACCACCGCCGGCAGCGGCGGAGTTGCCGCAGGCGCCTCGGCAAAAGCCGTCACCTCAGGCACGAGCAACACGCTCGCGACGATCGGTGCCAGCAGCAACGTCAATCTCTCGACGCGTGGGACCGGCGAACTCAGCCTGTCGGCCGATCATACTGCGAGCCTGAATACCCGGGAGAAGACCGAAGCGGGCGGCGTCATTGCAGGCGCCGGTGTTACCGTGGACAACGAAGTGATTTCTGCGGTGGACGCAAGGATCGGCGCGTCGGCAATCGTTCTCGCGCGCGAGATTGACCTCTCCGCGACCAACAACGTCGACAAACCGCAGTTCGCGGCCGTCCCCCACTCGAATCCGATTCTGGCCGCGCTAGGGGTCACCGTCACGGCCCCCAACGTCGCTGGCTCGACGGGGGGCTTGGCGAGCGGCGCGGGCATCTCGAGCGACTTCCGCATCACCCTCAATACAAACGTCACTGTCGGCGCTTCTGCCAACGTACAGACGGTAGGCGTGATCACCGACGCATCGCTGATAAGGATGCGCGCATTCAACAACATCCTTGCCCAGGACAACGTGACGTTCAGGTCCGGAGGCGCACTGGCAGGTGCAGGCGCCTACGCCAAGATCCGTACGATTGCCGATGTCGCCCGGGTTTCCATCGGTGACGGCGCGACTGTGGTGAGCAAGGGCGCGCTCGAACTCTCTGCGCGCGGCACGGGTAATCTGGTACAAAAGATCAGCGTTGACGTGTTCGGCGCCGGCACCCTCACCGTGGGCGAGTCGCTTATCGACGTGCGGCCGCTGAACGAAGTGGTGATCGGCAGCGCCGCAATCTCCGCCTACGGCGACTTGGACATTTCCGCGGGCAGCGACACCGATTTCAATTCCGACCGCTATACGCTCGAATCGCGCTTTGACGGCATTGCGGGCAGCCTGGTGCCGATCGAAAGCGTTGACGCCAAGTCCTTCCTGATCCAGGAGAACCGGATCACCGTCGGCGCCGGCGCCTACCTGAAGACCGCCGGGGTGGCGAAGCTCCACACCGAGCGCGACAGCGTCAACGATCTTACGGCGAAGGCGAAGATCACGAGCTGGACGAGCGCGGTCGGGGACGGATTGCTGGCGCTGACCGGCGGCGGCGCCGACCAGTACAACGGCCACCTGCTGCAGGAGTCGCATGGCACGGTGATCAACAACGGGACCGTGGAGACCGGACTTACGCGCCATGTTTCGCTGTCCCTGGACTCCTGGGACGCGCGGGCCGGCACGGTGAGCGGTACGGCCAGCGACGGCGTCACCTTCTCGACGTCGCAGCAATTGCAGAGCAGTACGCTCGCGCTCGACCTTAAGAACTCGAAGGACCTGCTCGCGCAGTATGGCTCGATCGACGCCAAGCTCAATGCATATTATTCGAGCGAGGTCATTCGCATCCAGCAGGAGATGTTAGACAAAGGTCTGGGCGTTTGGGAGGATGCCGCCCACACCGTCTTCACGCCGATCTCGAGCTACGTCATGACCGTGACGGTCGACCCCATTCGGGCGCAGGCCGGACGGATCGACGTTCGCGGCGACCAGCTGCAGGGTGGCGGCCGCTGGATCGCGCCGACCGACGCGAGCGTTACGATCACCAACAATACGCCCGCGTTCCTGAACCTGAAGGGCATCACGATTCCGGCTGAAACCGGGCGCATGTACTTCAATGGCGGGCTGGTCGGATCCAACTCGGCGATCCTGTCCGAGAACGTGCGCAACGTCAACGCCGACAACGCGCACAACTTCACGAACGTGGACACGCTCCAGACGGCCGTGACGCCGACCTTCCAGAACCCGATGCCGACCGACGCGACGAGCGGCTTCGCCGAGCCGATCATCACGGTGACCAACGCGCTCGATGTGAACGACGTGAACGATGGCAATACCTACGTCGCGCCCAACATTACCGTGCTTGGCGCCAGCGAGGGCGGCGTGGGTATCAGCAACTTGAGCGGCAAGCTGATGATCGACTTCGGCGGAGGTGCCTTCATCTCCCGCGGGCCGGTCGATGCCAAGAACATGGTCATCACGGGCACCGGGAACGTCTACATCGACGGCGCCGCAGTGTTCGCGCAGGCCGATCCCTCATCGATCTGGGGCGGGGTCACGCGCGGCACTACCAGCGACGGCATTACGGAGAACGGGGTGATCTCCGCCGAGACGATGCAAATCGACGCTTTCGGCGCCAAAGTCACTGTGGCGGATACCACTAACAAGATCGGCAACCTGCTCGCCCAGGGACCGACTTCAGCCGGCAGCCTGATCGCGCAGCAGATCTTCATTCGCGCCAACATCATCAACGTCAACGGCTTGATCCAGAGCGGCAAGGACAACTACACGCTCAACCTGGACGGCTCGGCTGCCTTCGAAGTGTCGGAAAAGCTGAGGCTGGGATTCGGCGGGACCTTCAAGCTCGAGCAGACCACGGCCGCGACCGGCAAGGATTTCAGCGTCTGGTTCAACAGCGTGACCCAGAGCTTCGAGATCAGGGACGTGTCCGTCAGCGGGGGCAGCGTCACGCTCGAGGGCAAGATCGTCAACACCGGCAACGGCAAGATCCGCGTCCTGTCCGGGTACGGTCAGATCAACATCAACAACACCACGGCCTACGGCGTGCAGGTCGCGAAGATCGACGCGTCGCAGCGCGGCGCAGGCACGCTGGTAATCATCGACAAGGCGAAGCTGAACGGTAGCGGCAACCCAACCTCGACCTTGTACAACCAGAACGGCGCGATCGGGAATTACACCTACGACCCGTCTGCCCAGATGCGCTTCGGCTGGGCGGTGTCCTGGGGCACGCGGACCCTGGAAACGATCCACCGCGAGAGCAGCAACTGGCTCGGCCTCATCAACCTCGGCTCGTTTGACGAGTCCGGGAAAGTCGTCACGAACATCGGCCTGCCGACGCTCGAGGGCGGTGCTGGGTTCTACTACAGCGAGACGAATTCGTCGCTGCAGGACGATCCCTATAACTTCAGCCAGAACTCGGTCCAGACGAACGGCACCGCTCCGGAGGCGCAGTGGCGCGAGACCTATCACGAGGTCCGCTCCTCCTGGTACGGCAAGAAGACCTACATCACCGACTACGCCAAGCGCGTCGATACGAAGACCGTGGCGCATCACGACATCAACGCGCACCGCCAGATCGGAATCGAGTTCTTTGGCGGCGCCGAGGCGACAGTCAATATCTCTTCCACCAGCTCGCGCGACGTCGTAGTCGGAAACATACTCAATACGAGCGGCACGACCACCATCACTTCGGGTGGCGCAATCCGGATGTCCGGAGTGGACGGCGCAATCGGCGGCCGCAGGGTGGTGCTTACGGCCGCCAACGGCATTGGCACCGATCAGCGCGCGGTCACGACGAACGTTACCGATACCGGCAGTTCGAGCCTCTACGCCGTTACGTCAAAAGGTGACGTCAATGTTGTCGAGCGCTCGGGTGACCTCGCGATCGACCAGGTCAAAGCGACTGCCGGGGGCAACGTCAACATCGTCGTGCCGAAGAACCTGTTTGCGGCGGCCGGCTACGACGGCCTGGTGCAGGGCAGCCGCATCAATATCGATACTTCGGCGACCGATACGAACGTTGGCGGCGGCGTGGGCAACAGCACGCTCGCGCCGATCGTGGTCGAGTCGGGCGACAAGCTCAAGGACACGGTCACCGTGAACGCGAACGGCAACGTGTTCATCAAGGAACAGACGGGCGACCTGCACCTCAACAAGATCACCGCCACCGGCACGGTGTGGGTAAAAGTCGCCGCGGGCGGCCTGATCGACGCCAACAGCTCGCAGACGGTGGACGAACGCATCCGCTCACAACTGGAAGGCGGATTGTGGAGCGACCTGGGCCTGACTGCAGATACGGGCGCTACCCAGAAGGTGTCGGATGCGATCGCCGGCTTCCAGTCGACCAAGACCCAGGAGTACCACACGTACTGGAAATACCGGAATACGCAGGCGAATCCGGCGCTCTACCAGTCGAACTTCGTGGCGCAGCTCCCGGCCGACGATGAGGCTTATTACCGCGACATCCTCGGCTATGACGACGCAGCCATTACTACGCTCGTAAACAAGCTCACCCAGGAGTACCACGAGCTCCATACCCGGTACGGCGGATATGGCAATACGTACAACGCGACGTTTCACTACACGATCACAAGCACCGAACGGACGGCTCTGGAAGGAAGCATCAAGATCTGGACGCCGGAGGAGTTGCTGTTCTCGATGAGCGGCGGAGTCCTCAAGGCAACGGCGGACACCGTGTCCATCCTGGAGGACCCGAACATCTCGGGAACGGACGTCACGATCGAAACCAGCAAGGGGATCGGCAACACGACCGGCAAAGTGGTGATCGATATCGCGCACGTGAAGGCGATAAATCCGGGCCCGGGCCCGGGTACCGGGAAGCCCTATGGCCTGAGTTCGGAAGAGCGCGTCGCCTTCTCTGCGGCCGACCGCCCGGACATCACGTACATCGTCGGGAACATCGTGGGTAGCAGCGCTGCGCCGGTGACCTTCAATTTCACGCAGGGTACCTCTTCAGATTCGATCACCCGCCTTGACGGCGGCAGTTTCATCGCCGACGGATTCTCGGTCGGGCGCAAGGTCTACGTCGAGGGCGCCTCGTTGAACGCGACAGCCAAGGGCGTGTTCTACGAGGTGGCTTCCGTTACCGCCAGCACGATCACCCTTACGTCCGGCACGTCCGACGTGCGGTTGGCGGCCACCGAGACTTCGATGGTTGCAATTCTTTCGCCCGTCATCGCCGATCCGACAGGTCGCTTCAACGAGATCCTCAAGATCGGCATTGACCAACGCGACGACGTCAACGCCGACGTCGGCGGCAGCCTGAATGTCAGCGCCGGCACCAACATATACCTCGGCACGCTGCGCGGATTCAACATCGAGCGTGTCACGGCGACCGATTCGGTGCGGATCAAGGCGAAGAACGACATCGTCAATGCCGCTGCCTCGGGCATCAACATCACCTCCAGCGACCTGATCCTCGAGTCGGGCCAGGGCGGCATCGGTACATCGGCAAAGAACGTCACCGTGCTGCTGTCCGCGTCGGGCGGACTGCAAGGCACCCTCACGGCTCGCGCGCTGAACGACGTTTACATCTCGACCACGGGCGACCTGAAGATCGCCGGCGTGCAGTCGCAGAACGCCGGGGTGCACCTCAGGGCGGGCGGTTCGATCCTGGATGGCTTGAACAGCAGCGCTGCGAAGCTGGCCGGTAACGTCATCGACCTGAGTGCGGGCGCCGACATCGGGGCGTCGACCAACTGGCTGGAGACCGACCACACCTTCTCCGGCACACTGCACGCGACCGCGGCCGGCAGCATCTGGCTGCATGAGGTCGACGGCAACATGAACGTCGACCGCATCACCTCCACAGGCGGCGATGTCAACCTGCGCTCCCATCTGTCGATCGTCGACGCGTCTACCGCGACCGGGGAATCGAGCGCCAAGCCGGGTGCAGATATTCTCGCCAACGCCAACGTCACGCTGATCGCAGACGTCGGCGCGATCGGCATCTCGGGCAACGACATCGACATCGACAGCGCGCGCGGCGGCTCGGGCAACCTTTCGATCACCAGCTTCCTGGGCGCCAACATCATTGAGGTGGCGGGCAATCTCTCCATCGACACAATCACGGCGGGCTCCGCTTACACGGCCTTCATCGCCGCGCCCCTCGGGAGCATCCTGAACGGCCGCTCCAGCGGAAACAACGTGGTGTCGGGCAAGGCGTTCCTGTTCGCGAAGAACGACATCGGCGCGTCAACCAAGGCCTTCCTGACGGCGGTCGGGAACCTGGAAGGCCAGTCGACGCTCGGGAATGCGTACATTACCAATACCGGCGCGATGACGATCGGTGGCGTCACCGGG
Source organism: Burkholderiales bacterium (assembly GCA_965279075.1). Lineage (GTDB taxonomy): Bacteria > Pseudomonadota > Gammaproteobacteria > Burkholderiales > SG8-39 > SZAS-79. Next base: position 252,873 of record CBDIHI010000010.1, read on the forward strand.
TCGAGTACCGGCATAGACGTGAAGGGCTCGGTGAACATCACCACCATGAGCCCGATGAAGGTAAAGACCAAGGTAAAGTCGGACGGCGACATCACCCTGACTTCGAACGACGGCGCCGGCGGAACCGACACGCTCGACATCGGCTACGACGATGCGGGGAACCCGATTGCAATCGTGCCTGCCGTCCTTACCGGAACCAATGTGCCCACGTCCCTGACCGGGACGGCGAACCTGACGGTCACCCTCGGCTCGCTGGCCGTGCAGACCCTGAGCATCGGGGCTGCGGCCGACGCGGCGAACATCGTCAGCGCATTGAATGCGGCCATCAATGCAAACGCGAGCCTCAACGGCAAACTCAGCGCGAGCAAGGATGTCTCCGGCCACATCATCCTGACCTCTACGGGTGACGATCTGAGCGTTGGCGGGCCACGGGCGGCTGAAATCTTCGGTACCGCGACGTCTGCGACCGGAATCCGGGTGGCGATAGAGTCGGTGGCCGGCCGCGTGTTGCTCCACGCGGGTGATGGCTTCCGCCTCAGCAACTCGGCTCTGCTGCGCGGTACCAGTGTGGAGATCCATACCGACGACAGCAGCTCGAGCAGCGGTGACGCCGGGGGGGCGATCGAAATCTACGGTTCGATCGATGCAAGCCTGATCGACCTCTACGGGGGGGCTGGCGTCGACACGTTTGTCCTCACCGTTTCAGCCAGCAAGGCTGGCAGCGTGCTGTCCGTCCACGCCGGGGGCGGCGACGACAAGGTCTACATCGGCAGCAATGCGACTACCGCCGGCAATAGCGGCGGCACGGTGAACGGCATCACCCAGAAAGTCATCATCGACGGTGAAGCGGGCTCCGACCAGGTGATCGTCGATGAGACGGCGGAATCCAGTGTTACAAACCTCGTGTCCGACCGCGAAACCGTTGCCACGGTCAGCTATGGCCGCCTGACGGGACTCGCCGCGGGCAACATCCTGTATCGCAACCTCGAGACGCTCGACGTCAATCTCGGAAACGCCGGCAACACTGCCCAGATCAAGAGCACCGAGGCGGGCACCACGATGTACCTGAGGACCGGCTCGGGCGCCGATACGGTCACCGCGGGCAGCACTATCAGCGACAGCACCAGCACGGTGAACGACCTGTCGGGCGCGCTGGACGTCAACTTGCAGGGTGGCACCGATGTGCTGCGGATCAACGATTCAGGCGATACGGCCGCCAATACAGGCGCGCTGACGAGCACCGTCGTATCCGGCCTCGGCACCGCCGGCATCACCTACTCGAACGTCGAGACCCTGAACATCGACCTGGGCAGCGGCGTCGACGGCTTCACGATTGCGAGCACATACGGCAACCTGACCAACTTGCGCTCGCAGGATGGCGCCGACAATCTGCTGGTCCAAACGGTGGCCGGGTACACCACCATCGATGCCGGGCTCGCCGGCGACACGATTACCGTGGGAGACGCGTCGCACGACCTTAGCGGCATCGTGGGGCAGCTGGATATCAACGGTGGCGGGCAGACCGGAGACACGCTGAACGTCGACGACCGCGCGGCGTTGGCCGGCCTGATCGGCCGGGTCTACACGGCCGGCCTTGCTGCCGGAAAAGCCGGAGTGTCAGGCCTGGACATGACCATCGGCCTGAACTACATCGGCATCGACGCCTTCAACCTCACCCTGGGCCAGGGCAGCGACGACCTGTTCATCGAGGGGACGAATTCCGCGACCAACGTCTTCGACGCCTATCTGGGCGACGACGTCATCAACATCAGCTCGATCTCGGGCGTGACTTCTGCCTATGGGGACCGGATCAGCGACACCAGCAGCACGGCTGAGAAGGGGCATGGCGGCAGGGATATCGTCCGGGTCAACTATGGACAGGACGGGAGGCAGACCTTCGAGAACGGCGTCGCTGCTCTGCTGACCATAGGTGGTGGCGAGGACGATGACCTTCTCGAGATCGGGCTTTCGGGCAAGCTCTCCAACCCGACTACCAATCCGCCGCAGTCGCGCATCAAGGTGGACAGCGCCTCGGCGTACCCGACCGACCTCGGCTCGGACAGGATGAATGTCTACGGCACGAACCAGAACGACCTGTTCCTGTTCCGGCCGCATGCCATCATCGCCCTGCAGACCGACGCCGACGGAAATCGCGTGGCGGCGGGTGGCGTGGAGCGGATCGACTACACCACGGTGAGCGGCGGCATCACGGTATTCGGCCGCGACGGCGACGACGTGTTCGCCCTGGACGACACCAGTTCGGCGCTCACCATCTACGGCGATGCCGGCGAGGACACCTTCCAGGTCGGCCAGATCTTCAAGTCGCCCCGGGATGCCAATGCGGGCCTTGCCCTCGAGGACCAGTTCTCGACCACGCTTACCACTCGGGGCTACCTCAGTAACGGGGTGAACTTCGACGCATTCCTGCACGGAGGTGCGGGCAACGACACCTTCACGATCTACCACAACAAGGCAAACGTCTTCCTCTACGGGGAGGAGGACGATGACACGTTCACGGTCCGCGCCTTTGTGGCGGTGGATCCGAACGACCCGCTCAAACCGATCACCAACATCAACGGCGGCAAGGGCAAGGACCTCATCACCTATACCGTGAACGCGCCGGTGCATATCGATGGCGGCGACGGCTCCGACACGCTGATCGTTGTGGGCACGGAGTTCGCCGACAAGTTCGTGGTCACCGATACCGGGGTGTACGGTGCCGGCCTGTTCGTCACCTACGCATCGATCGAGAACATCGTGGTCGACGCGCTGGAGGGCAACGACCAGTTCTTCATCGCGAGCACCCCCGAGGGCGCCACGGTCAGCACCATCGGCGGCAAGGGCAGCGATACGTTCAACGTAGCCGGCAATGTCGACACGCTGCCGATCGACGTGGTCAGCAACGACCTGCTCGGTCACAGCGGGATGATCGACCTGAGCATCCCGACCGCCAACACCACCGACGCCGGCTACCAGAACACATTCGTTCAGGACATCTCCGCTAGCATCCAGGACAACGAATCCGCCGGCATCGCACTGACGATGCTGGGTGGGCTGCTCCGGGTGTTCGAAGGCAATAGCGGCAACGCGCTCACGCAAGCGAAGTACTCGGTGGTGCTTACCCGCTCGCCCAAAGAGGACGTGCGCGTCACAGCTTCACCCAGTTCGATCAAGCAGTCCGAATCGCTTGCGGGCGGCAAGGGCATCGCGCTCAATGGCAACGAGGCAGGCACCACGCTGCTCTTCGACCGCACCAACTGGTTCATCCCGCAGATCATCACGGTCACGGCGCCGGCCGATCTGCTGGCCGAGGGCCTGCGCAACATCAATATCCAGCACACGGTTGTGCAGGGCGCGGACGTCTCGGACGGCGGTGAGTACGACGCATTGGCGGTTCCGTCCCCGGTGGTGCAGGTATACGACGACGATGCCGCGGGCGTGGTGATCACGCCGGCCTCTAACGGCGAGGTAATCGTCAACCAGGACACTTCGGTGACGCTTGGTTCCGGTGCGGATTCGTACTATGTCTCGCTTACCAGGGAGCCTACCGGGCCCGTCACCCTCAACCTCAATGTCCAGCCGGACGACAACGGGAACAGTCAGATCGTCACCCAGGATTCGAACGGTGCGGTCATCAGCTCGCTTACCTTCAGCACCAGCAACCCGAGCGCGGCCGACTACTGGTCCAAGCCCCATCTCGTCAAGGTGGTTGCAGCAGCAGACACGGCCAACGTGCTCCAGGGAACGCAGTTCGTGCGCATCGAGCATTCGGTGGCGGCCGCCAGCGTCAACAGTCTCTACGGGCTGGACACCGACGATGTGGCGACCGGGCTTGGCGCAAAGGTGGCGGGTGACCTGACCGGGCAGTACACCGCGAGCGTCTCTGGCTCCACCGTTACGATCACCGGCAAGTCGGCATTTACGGCGAGCAGCCCGGACAGCACAGTGACCATTACGGGCGCCGAAAGCGCGTACACATCGGTGGCGCTCAAGCCGGTCTCGTCGACCGCGCCGGTGGCGGGTGACACGTGGACCCTGTCGGTAAACGGGCGAAACTACAGTTATATTTCCGGCTCCAATGGTGATGCCCTTACGCTTGCCGCCGTGGTTTCCGGGCTGGCAGACGCCTTCACCGCCAACGCGATCAGCGGCATCACGGCGACCCCGCACACCTCAGGTATTGCTGATGTGACCCTCACGGGATCGTCGGCGTTTACCGCACGCTTGATCCAGTCGAACGGCGAAACGACGGTGATTTCCGGTACGCCTGCCGTCGGCAGCTATGGCAAGGTGCAGGTGCAGGTGCCCGCTGGGACGGTGATTTCCGGCGATGCATGGACGTTGACGCTTGGCAACACCACCTTCAAGTACGTGGCCGGCAAGAACGGCGAGATGGTGGCGCTGCCGTCGATGGACGTTACCTTGACGGACAAGGATGCCCCGGGCGTGCTCGTGACGCAGTCGGGCGGCGATACGCGCGTAACCGAACCGACAGACCTCGTGCTGTTGGGAGGCGGCGAAGTCACGAATGCGGGCACCAGTTCCGGATACGGTCTCAAGGTCGTCGCCACCAACCCCGCCACGGTCATGAACGCCGTGACGATAGACTTTTCGATCACTGAGTCGCCGTCGGTCACGACAGTCTCTGCGGGCAAGGGAACCGTCAGCGGCACTCAGGTCTGGACCTCGGCCGACATCCTCCTGACCGGCACCGTCGCCACCGGCAACACCTGGACGGTCCGGGTGGAGGGCGCCAACTATTCGTATATCGCCACGGCGACGGACACGACACTGGACTTGGTGGCCGCTGGCCTGAAAGGCGTGCTGTCGGCGGGGCTGTCCTCTTCAGGCTATGCCGTGAATGATCCCGCAGCCGGGACGGGAGTCACGCTCGTGAAGGCCGGCACCGGCTTCACCGCACAGATGGTCAGCGGCGGCGCCACGATCACAGGAAACTCCGCCTGGCGAAATCCCACACTCGCCCTTAGTGGCGCGGTGGGCAGCAGCGAAACCTGGACGGTGAGGCTGAACGGCACCAACTACAGCTACACCACGGCGTCGAACGGATCGGACACGCTGAGCAGCGTGGCAGACCAGCTTATGACGCTCCTTGCTGCGCCTCTCTCCTCTGCGCAGGCAACGGTCAGCAAGGTCCAACTGACACAGTTCGTCGCCAACTTCGGCGCTGCTGAACTGAACGAGGCCGCAGGCACGCACGATTCCATCTTCACCGCGCAGGCGATCGACGTCGACAGCTGGAACATCCAGGCAAACGCCGACATCCTCGACGCCACTACGCGGCCGCACCTGACTGTTCACGGCACCGGCAACGGACAGACCGACGTTTACAAGTTCAATATTTCCAGCGAGATGCTGCATGCGAACGGGCCTTCGGACCCCGTCACGCCGGTCACCGCGACCTTCGATATCGATCATGGCTTCGACTACTACGACAGCATTTTCTGGGCGAGCCAGCTCAGCCTGTTCAAGGCCGACGGCACACTGATCGCGCGCGGACCGGGCTATTCGAACCCGTTCGATGCGAGCGCTGGCGGCTCCGGAAGCACCACCTGGCTGGATGACTTCCTGACCTACCAGTTCACCGCCACCGGGGACTACTACCTCGAGGTTTCGAACTGGATCCCGCTCTCGGGCAACTCGAACGGGCTGCCGAACGGCGTGGACTACGACCTTCAGGTGTCGATCGATCGCCACAAGACCGCGAATTTCGTGCTCGAGGCGAGTCCGGTCCTCAAGGTCGGCGACGGCATCCAGGACGTAGACGCGGCGAACAACTGGTACACCTTTGCCGACCCGAAGATCGGTAACGGCACCGATATCCATTCGAGCACCCCGTACGTCAAGATCAGCGGCTCGGGCGACGGCACCACGGACAGCTACAGGTTCGAGGTCACGTCGGCGATGCTGACCCAGTCGGGCGGAACCGCCGGTACTACCGTGACGGAGACGCCCGGCCGCACCTACTACACGAGCGCGGACCTCCAACTATCCGGGCGCGTGCAGTTGGGCGACGTCTGGACGCTGACCTTGGACGGGTTGGACTACGCCTATACGGTGACGCAACCGGACGCGGACGCCGAGGCGGCCACGGCAGGCTCGGGCATCGCGAACATCGCTTCGGGCCTGGCGACCAAGATCACCAGCCGGACCACGACCGACACCAACGACATCACCACTGGCGCGACCTACGCTGCGGCCGTTTCCACCACCGATTCGGCGACGATCAAGCTGACCGACGCGAACGGTTTCTGGTTCGACATGAACCACCGGCTCGACGATGCAGCGGTGGTGCTTCGCCAAGGTGCGGTACAAGGCAACTCAGCACTCCCCCTTACAAGTGCCGATGTGGTCTTCTCCGGTACCGTTGCCATTGGTGACACGTGGACCGTTACGCTGAACGGCACGAACTACAGCTTCACTGCGGTCACGACCAGCCTGGACGCCGTGGCGGCCGGGCTCGACGCAGCCATCGGGACGCCTGCAGGCGTCACTGTCCTGCATACGGCCAGTTCCAATACGCTGAACATTGCAGCCTCCGCAGGAAGCACCTTCACCGTAGCCGTGAAGGAAAGTGGCGAAACCGCCGATGGCGTCGCCAAAATCACCAACGCCTTCACGCGGGCTGCGTACGCGCAGGCGGATATCGCGTTGAGCAGCGGGACCGTTCTTGCGGGCGATACCTGGACCCTGACGCTCGTCGACCAGGCGAACGTCTCCAAGACCTTCACATCGACCGGTTTCACGAGTTCCGATGCAGTTGCAACGGATCTGGTCACCCAAGTGAATGCGGCTTCGGGCGTAACGTATTCCGCCACACACTTCGACAAGGTCGTGCGGCTAGCCGACCTGGCGACCGGAAAATTCTTCACGATCTCCATTGCCAAGACCGGTAGTGGCACGGCTACTGCCACTGTGAACGGCACCGCAGTGCAGACCGACACTTCTGCGGTCAAATGGACGAATGCGTCGCTCGCCCTGAACGGCACCTACAAGGCGGGCGAGACCTACACGGTCACGGTCAATGCCGCAGCGGCCACGGCTTATACCGCTACCTATGTCGCGGGTGCCGTCGGGACTGCGGTGACGACCAGCACGGTGATTGCACCGACGACGTTGACGGGCGGTACGACCCTGACCGTCACGCTGGGGGCGTCTTCGGCGCAGAACCTCACGATCGCGAACGGCACCACCTACACCACGGCGACGCTCGTTGCCGCGCTGAACGTGCAGATCGCCGCCAATGCCACGCTCGCCGGCCGGCTGGTGGCGACTGACGACGGTGCCAACCACCTCGTCCTGGCGGGGACCACTGCGGGCGAAGCGTTGACCCTGTCCGGCACACGGGCCTCGCAGCTCTTCGGGACAGCTACCAGCGCCACGGGGAACTACGCCGCGACATTGAGCGGCGTTGCCCAGGCGCTGAGGGACACGATCAACAGCAAGTCGCCGTCGGGCAAGACCTATACGGCGACGGCTAGCAGCGGCACGCTGACGATTGCCGATGCCGCCGGCGTCACGCTTTCCTACGGCGTCACCGGTGCGACCTCCGGGGTGGCCGCCGATGCGTCGACATGGACAAAGTCGCTCGCGTTCGGCACCACGGTAACTGCGGGCAACATCTACACGGTCACGCTGGACCGATTCGCCGAGCTCACCAGCACGCTGACGTCCTATAGCCTTACGGGCACCTCAACGCTGGATGTGACGCTGGGCGCGTTGCCTCTGCAGAGCCTGAGCATTGGCGCGGCCGCTAGTGCAAGTACGACGGTCAGCCTGTTGAATGCGGCGATAGACGGCAACGTGACCCTCAAGGGCAAGCTGGCCGCGAGCGTCGATGGCTCCGGGCACGTTGTCCTGACTGCGACGAACGCCAGCCAGAACATCACGGTTGCCAACACTCGGGCGAGCGAAATCTTCGGTGCAGCCACGAGCGCGGCGGCCGGGTACGCATACTTCAATGCGACGGCCGATTCGACACCGGATCTCACCGAAGTGCTGACGGCGCTTGAAACAGCGATCGACGCGGATAGTCAGTACGAAGCCTCCTTCGATGTGGACACTGCACGCGTTAATGGCGTCCTCACCATTGCGACCAAGTACAAGTCCGCCTTCGTGGCCCAGCTCACGCAGGGCGCCGTAATCGTGCCCGCGGCGGCGACTACAGACGCGATCAAGGTCGTCAGCATCTCCGCGTCGGCTGCAGATAAGGTCCACACCCTCATTCTTAAGGAGACGTCGAGCGGCACGGTACGAGCCTTCACCTACTACTCGGACGCCACGCCGACGGCGGCGGAAGTTGCAACCGGCCTTGCGGCCGCCGTCAACGCGGGGAGCACGACGCACAAGTTCACGGTCTCGACAGGTTCGGGCGTCACCGACACGCTGGTTATCTCGAACAGCGATGGCCTGGCGTTCACCGTGGAAACGACGACCGGCACCACAAGTCTGGTCTCCGGAAGTTCGGCGCAAACCTACCAGCTGACTGGCACCGTCACCGCCGGAGAGTTGTATTCGATGGCGCTCGTGCCGACGACTGGCAGTGCGAAGGTGTTCGGTTTTGAAGCGACCACCACTACGATCAGCAGCGTGCTCACGGGTCTCGCGGCCGCCATCAATGCCAACTCGAACAGTTCGGGCTACACGGCGACGGCGAACGCGACCTTGGGCACGATCACGGTAGTCAACAATACGGGTACCGCGTTCACGATCAACAGCACGCGCGGCACCGTGGCGTCGGCGAGCACCATCGCGCAGACCTCGAAGCTTTCGGGAACGGTGGCGATCGGCGATGTGTTTACGGTGGCCCTCAAGCGGGGCACCTCGGCGACGGACTACTACTCGTTCGAGGCGACGACGACTTCGGTCAATGACGTCTTGGACGGCCTCGTCGCCGCGATCGGCCCGGCCAACGCGAGCTATGCCGCCACCGCAGATGCCACGAGCGCCACGCTGACGGTAGTCAACAAGGGCACGACCGCGCTGACGATGAGCCTGAACAGGGGCACGGCGACAGACGTTTCGACCTGGGCTGCGTCCATTGTGGTGGGCGATGACACTACAAACATCGGCACTGGGGAAACCGTGTCGGTGACTGTCAATTACGGCAGTTCAAGCACGAAGACATATTCGACGACGCTTGGCACCATGTCGGGAAGTTCAACTGCACGCCAGCAGGCCGCCGCTCTTGCGATTGCCGCGACGATCAATGCGGAGAGTTCGCATCTTTTCTATGCGGATGTTGAGTCGAGCAGTGCGGTCATCAATATCTTCAGTGCGACGAAGGCGGACGCCACAACGGCCATTTCGTCGGTGACCGGCAGTTCGGGCACGGGCGAGCATGCAACAATTTCGGCAGTTGCCAGCGCGACTTCCACCGTGGAGGTTACCGGTACGGTCGCGATCGGGCAGGTGTATACGATCGGCCTGCCCAACGGGGCGTCCACGGATTACTACAGTTTCGTTGCGACGACGGCCACCTCGGCCAGCGTTGTAACCGGGCTTGTTGCTGCGATCAATGCCGGTACGACGTATACCGCCGTGGATTCCACCCATAACGGCACGACGGTACCTTCGATTACGATCACTCGTACCGGCGCGTCGTCAACAACGGCATTTACGCCGTTCGTTGCTACGCCGGCCGCAACCTTCGCCGATGCCTCGACCTGGGCGGAGACGCTGCAACTGAGCGGCACGGTGGCGACGGGCACGTCCTGGGTCGTGTCTGCCAAGAGCGGGTCGATCTACGAATCGTTCGGCTACGCGGCCGCAAGCACCGACACCACGCTCGCGAGCGTATCCACCGGGCTTGCCGGTAGCGTGGGCGGCTCGAATTACACCGCGATCGCAACCGGCAACAACACGGTAACGCTCCTGCGTACCGATGCAGCAGCGTTCTCGGTATCGTCTACGGCTCCTGTCGCGCTCCTGGCCGATGCGGGCGCCTGGAGCGAAACGATCAAGCTTTCAGGCACGCCGTCCGACGGCATGGTCTGGGCCGCGGTTCTCAAGCAAGGCACCAGCTACGAAACGTTCAGCGAAGTGGCCGGTTCCACGGACACGCAGGCGGACGTCGTCACGGCGCTGAAGACTTCCCTGAACGGATCGGCCAATTACGTCGCCATCGAGTCGGGCAGCAATACGATCACGATCTTGCGCCAGTCCGACACCAGCACCTTCAGCGCATTGACTGCCGCCGGCGCGAATCCCGCCGACGCCTCGGGCTACTCCGAGGAATTGCAGGTATCCGGCACGGTCGTGGCCGGAAAGACCTACACGGTTTCGATCACGCCGACGTCCGGCTCGCCCGTGTACTTCAACTACACCGCGAAGTCGACCGACGTGGCGGGAACCAACGCCGTCTCGCTCGACAACATTACGACTGGCCTCTCGGCAGCCATCGATGCTAGCGGTAGCTATGCCACTGTGGTTACGGGAGCCTCAGGCTCCAAGGTGATCACTGTGCTTCGCGAATCTGGCACGGTGGATTTCGCTGCGGGCACATCGCTGGCGGCAGCCGCCAGTGCGGTGACGGGCTACACGGCGGCGGTGGAGATATCGGGGACCATCGCGGCGCGCGAGACTTACAAAGTCATCCTGACCGACACGCAGACGACACCCGACGTGTCCACCTTCAGCTACGTCGCCGGCATCAATGGCGATACGGTCGACGCGCAGACAGTGGCGCAGGGCCTGGCGACGGCGATCAATGCGAGCGGCCTTTACAGCGCCAAGGCGATCCAGACCGCGACGGGCACGTACGTTGTCTCGATCGTGCGCCAGGGCGGCACGACGACTTTCACCGCGGTGAGCAGCATCACCGCGGCGGCGCCGCTTGTGCGCCCGGTGCTCGGCGGCGAAGCGAAGGTGGCCTGGAGCCAGGAAGTCACGCTGGACAATGGATCGGGCCAGGGCGATACGTGGACCGTCCTGCTGGACGGCACCAATGGTCTCAACAACCGGACGTTCAACGGGACCACCGACAACAGCGCCACGGTCGCGGCGGCACTGGCCGGGTCTGTGGGGTACGTCGACAACGGCACGACCACGAATGTCGCGAAGTTCCATCAGACAAACTACAACTTCGTCACCGTCGACCAGCGCACTTGGGTCGACCACATTGCCGCGCAGTTGACGACCGCCCCGGCCGGTGGCAGCGTGGCCGCATCCGACCGCCTTACCGAGTACAACTTCACCGTGAAGGGCACGGTGACGCCGAGCGACGTGTGGTCGGTGGCGCTGAACGGCATCACTTACAACTATACGGTCGGGGCGCACGACAACATCAACGGCGTAGCCACCGGCCTGCGCGCGGCGATCAACGCAAGCGGGATATTTACCGCGGCGGGAACGGGCGCGGACATCCAGGTCACGATCAAGGCCGAGGCCTGGTTCACCGGCTTCACGCAGAACCTGTCGCAGGGCGGCGGGAAGGTGAAGGCGGTTCTCGACATCGACGGAAGCAAGGTGATGTACGGCCTTGATACGCGCGAGACGACGATCGAAGTCCCGGTTTACGACTCGTTCACCGGGCAACTGATCTACACCTATCCTTCGACCATCACGCAGAGCTACGCCTACGTCGATATCCCGGTCCTGACCCTGTACGACGCAAGCCATCACGTGGTTACGCCGCTCTCGGCGCCGCCGGTCTCGGTGCCGGACGCGGGCAGCACGCTCGCGACTGATCCGCTCTATACCTACGAACTCGGCAGCGCCGAGAGATATACCGTCGAGGTCGGGGCGTACCGGCAATACCTGCAGCCGAATCCCTTCGCGACCGACGGATACGTGGGTTATGCGACCGGTCAGTCGTACAACCTGAATATTTCGCTGCAGCGCCACGCGATCAACAAGGACGCGATCAACCTGGTCGGCAAGCAGGTAACGCTCACCACCGGGGCCGACAAGGGCGTCAGCGCGCAAATCCTCGCCTACGACGCAGCCACCAAGACCTACACGCTGAGCAAGGGCGGCTTGAACGTCGGTGCGACCAACAAGTTCAATATCGAATACGACATCGCTTCGGAGTTCCCGAACTACTCGTCGAACTCCGACACGTTCCAGGTCGTCCTGACGAAGGCGCCGACTGCCGACGTGACGCTGGACGTCGTGCCGCAGGCCACTGCGACTTACAACTCGAACCTTGCCTTCTCCGCCCGCGACAACTACGGGCAGACCGAGTCGATCCAGGTGAACACGGCTACGCCCCAGGCCAGGATCGAGCTCACCGGCACGCCGCAGGTCGATCAGGTCTGGCGCCTCACGCTCGGTGGGGTGGACTACGACTACAAGGCGACTTCGAACGTGCTGGCTGATGTGGCCACCGGGCTGAAGGCCAAGATCGACTCAGTGACGGGGTCCGGCTATACGGTGACCACGAGCGGCAGCACTATCACGGTGAGTCGCTACGGGGCTGCTTCCGATCACGCGTCGTTCACGGCGCTACTGTCCGTACTGCCGTATTCGGAAGGCACCATTGCGATTCGCAACCTCACCTCTTACAAGGCCGAGCTTTCGCTTTCGGGTCCGGTAAAGCAGGGCGAAGTATGGGAAATCGTGCTCGGGACCGCGCACTATTCCTACCAGGTCCAGTACGGCGACGTGCTCGGCGACGTGGCAGCCAAGCTCTACGACCAGTTGAAGCCGCTTACCACGCTCCGGACCACCCTCACCGGACTCGTGCTGACCGTGGCCAATGCCGATCAGGCCGCAAGCATGTCGGCCAGCTATACGATCCAGGCCGCGCATCTGGCTACCGACCCGGCAGTGACTGCGTCGGCGAGCGTGACGTTGCCGCTGGAGACCGCTGGCGGCAAGGTGACCTCGCAACTGATCTTCTCCAGCAACGCCGCCGACTGGAACGCCTGGAGCAATCAGCAGACGGTCACCGTCACGGCTCGTGACGACCGGATCCTGGAGGGCCATGACCTCAAGGTCTTCCCGGCGATGGGCGAGCGGATCAACACCATCCGCGGTCCGCTGATCATCGACGGCGGGGCGCAGTACTCGGACGTTTCAGCGCTTAACGAACCGTTCATGACCGCGGGCGAAACCAACTGGGTGCTGCCGAACAGCACGCTGACCAGCTTTGGCTCGACCACGGCGCTTGACGTCGACGGCCAGACGGTCACGGTCGGGACGCTTACGGATACGCACATCACGCACTTCGATGCGGCGCGTGGCGAAATGCCGGGCCTCGACCCGCGCATGAACGACTACGCCTACCGGATTACGGTGATCGACTCTCCCGGGGTCGATACGCCCATGGACCTCGCGCTCGGCGGTTTGATAGGCAACACGCTGGCGGTGAAGGCCGAGGACGGCACGAGTACGCTTCAGGTGACCGGTTTCGTCGCGCCGGCTGGCGCATCCGCAACGGTCGTTGGGCGGGGAGATGCATCGACCACCTACACGAGCGCCGATATCGTGCTCGCCGGACAGGTGCTGAAGGGCAGCGACTGGCAGATTTCGCTCGGCGGGGTTGCGTATACCTACCGCGCGGGTGCCGCGAACGGCACGATCTCGTTTGGGAGCTCGGTGAATCTCACGGGTTCGACGGCTGCGGCGCAGACGTTGACGGTCACGCTAGGTGCGCTCTCCGCTCAGGACCTGACCATTTCCAGCGGGTCCTACACGAGCACCACGCTAGTCACTGCCCTGAATGCGGCGATCACGGGAAATTCGACGCTTACGGGCAAACTCGTCGCGAGCGCCGATGGCGCGGGACACATCATCCTGACCGGGGCGGCGGCGGGTGAAATCGTGCTGACCGGCGCGCGCGCGAGCGATATCTTCGGCACGGGCACCCAGTCTGAAGCCCTGACGCTGAACAAGGTCGCCGAACGGCTGGCTGCGCAGATCTCGGCGCCCGCCACGGGATTCCAGGTCGCACGGGCCGACCACCTGCTGGCCATCACGCGGTCGGATTCGAACCCCTTCACCGCTCGTATTTCCCAGGGTGGCGGTAACCTTACGGGCACGCCTGCAAGCGCGTCTGGCGTGAACTGGTCGCTGGCGCAAATCAAGCTTCAGATGACCGGCACGATCTCGGCCGGCCAGGTGTGGACGATCTCCCTGCAGAAGTCGGGCGAATCGTCCCCCACGCCGTACACGTACACCACCAGGGCGGGTGACGACCTGAAGGCGGTCATCCTGGGATTGGCCGACCAGATCGACGCCGGCACCAATTACCACTCGGACATCAAGTACGAGACCGCGACTTTCACCAGCGCCTGGCCGACGGATGTGGCCCTCGCGCCGGTCGCGGGCAAGGGTTACTTCATCACACCGCTCAACCGCAACTTCTTCGTGGTCGAAGCGGACCAGGTGGACGTGCTGAACCTGTTCAACCGCGCCAGCGTGTCCAACGATGCAGGCGTGCTCACGGACAGCCGCCTCACCGGCTTCGGCATGGGCGGCGATACCGTCGTCGCGGGCAAGGCAGTGAAAGGCGGCATCAGCTATCAGGGCCTTGAGCAGTTCAACCTGATGCTGGGATCCGGAGACGACAACCTTACGATCGAGTCCACGCACCTTGGCTCGACCACGGTCACGACGGCCGGTGGCAATGACACCGTCAGCATCAAGACGGTTGCAGGCCACACGCTCATAGATACCGGCGCGGGGACGGATACGGTGAATGTCGGTAGCGCCCTCAACGTCGTCGACCAGATCACGGGCCTGCTGGTCATCAACCAGGGCGGCAACGGCGTGGGCGACGTCCTGAACGTAGTGGACACGGGCGACGCCAACGCCAACACCGCGACCCTTACGCAGAGCACGCTGACCGGCCTGGATATGCCGACGGTTGCGGAAGTGCAGACCTTCCGCGTGCAGGCGAAGAGCGGAACATTCCGGCTCGGCCTCGACCCGGCGCTCTACGTCACCGGCGCGCCCTACGGTTCCGCACAGACTGTTTCCTACGACGCGACCGGTGCGTTGGGCGTTACCGCAATCCAAGCAGCGTTACGCACGTTGTACGGAACAACCGACCTGATCGTCGCCGAAGTCAGCCGCGAAATTCCCGCAGGCGAGACCCAGGCGCACGCCGTCACCTATCAACTGACCTTCACTGGCGCGATGGCCGGCAAGGACATGCCCAAGCTCATGTGGGCCGAAACGCGCAACTCCATCGATGTCACTGTGCAGACGCCGCTGACCAGCCTCGTCGCCTACGACAACGAGTCGGTCGACGTGAACATCGAAACGAAACGGGATGGCTCCATCGCGCCGGTTGTGGACAACGTCCAGACCTTCGCGATCAATGCGACCGGCGGGACGTTCAAGCTCACCGTCGACGTACCGAAGCCGGGCAGCACGATCCAGCTGACGCAAACCACGATCGCGATCGCCTACGACGCGACAGCCGACCAGATCCGTACCGCGCTCGATCCGATCCTGAACCCGAACGGCTCGATCCTCGATCCGTTCAATCCGCGTAACGACAATTCCAAGCCGTACACGAACAACGTTGCGGTGACGCGGATCGGCAATGTGGTCACGATCGGCTTCCAGGGCGAGTCCCGCGCCAAGGCCGTGACTGCGGTCGACACCTCTAGCCTCACCAATACGGCAGGCGCCGCCACTATCGACGTGGCGACGCGCCACAGCGGCATCAACTACTACGGCGTCGGCACGTTGAACGTCACCCTGGGCTCGGGCGACGACATCTTCAACGTGCAGGGCACGAGCGCAATCACTAACCTGAACACCGCCGGTGGCGCGGACAAGGTCTATGTCTCCTCCACGGCCGACGTCAACGCGCTCACCGGCTCTGACGGGTTCCTCGCCGGCAACGTGGTGAGCTTCAGCGGCGACGACCGGCCGGTGCTGCAGTTCGAGCTTGCGGAGGCGGCGACCTCGGTCAGCATCGATATCCGCGACGCGTCCGGCACCCTGGTGCGCACGCTCGCGCTCGGCGGTTCGGCGATCGGCAACTACACGCCGACCTGGGACGGCAAGGACACCGCAGGCGTCGTCGCCAAGGCGGGCGCCTACAGCTACACGGTC
Source organism: Burkholderiales bacterium (assembly GCA_965279075.1). Taxonomy (GTDB): domain Bacteria; phylum Pseudomonadota; class Gammaproteobacteria; order Burkholderiales; family SG8-39; genus SZAS-79. Next base: position 268,902 of record CBDIHI010000010.1, read on the forward strand.
ACGGCCGCGCGCGCCGACGCCACCACCTTCGCCGGGACCATGGCCATGCGCGGGACTCTCGACCGCATCGCCGGAACTCTCAACATCGACGCCGGCACCGGCATCAACGCCCTGATGGTCAGCGACGCCGGTTCCCGCGTGGCCGACACGGCTGTGGTCGTTACGAAGGACAGCATCAGCGGCCTGGCGCCGTCGGTTGTCAACTATGTGACAACCGGAACGGATACTGCCGGCAACGGTGGCACCTACGCTGGCGGGATATCGATCTGGAGTGGCTACGCCGCGGATACGGTGTCTGTCACCAGCACGCGCAAGGACACCGGCCCGCAGGTCGGCGGACTGGACGTGCGCACCATTACATCGCTCAATACCGGGCTGGGCGAAGACCGCGTGACCGTCACGCTCGCCGCCGCAACCGACGGTTTCTTTGCGCTGAATACGCAAGGGCCGTTCGACCACGACTACACCGGCACGCTCCGCACCGATGACGACACGATTGTCGCTTCGGGCTCGTCGCTACCGCTCGTGATCTTTGGCGGCCAGGGCAAGGACGACATCACCAGCGGCAGCGGCAACGACATTATTTTTGGCGACCGTGGCCGCGTGGAATACAAGGATGCCTCGGGCGCCGTGGTGCAGGTCCTCGGCTGGGGCGGCCTCGGCGACAAGACCGATGGGCTCGATCACATCGTCAGTGCGGCGTACACGGTCGATATCGCGGTAGGCAGCAACGACTTCCTTGAAGCCGGCGAGGGCACCAACATCGTCTTCGGCGGCGCCAACGGCGGGGGGGCGCTAGCGAACGTGGCGGCCGCCGGCTTCGATGGCGACTACCTGCATGCCGGCACGGGCAACGACATCCTGGTCGGCGACAACGGATCCGTTACATTCGTCATCCCGGGCTTGACGGGCGCCGGCCGCGCACTGCGCTACGAGACGACGGACACGCTGGCGAGCACCGGCGGGAACGACAAGCTGCTCGCCGGCGAGGGCTCCAACACGATCCTCGGCGGCATGGGCGCGGACACCATCACAGCGGGCGCAGGCACTGACGTGATCCTTGGCGACAACGGGTTCGTGCAGATGGATGCCGAGGGCAATAAGTACGCCCAGGTCCGGACCTTGTCGCGCCTGTCGGCAGGCGGGGCCATCGTGGACCTCGGCGGGAACGACACGATTTCGGTCCTCGGCGGCGACAAGATCGTTCTTGGCGGCGACGGTGGGGACACGATCGACCTGCTGGGGGCGGGCAACCACACGGTGCTGGGCGACAACGGGGTGGTGACCTACGTTGCGCTGGGGCTGACGGGTGCGGGTCGTGCGCAGAAGTACGAGACGACGGACACGCTGCTGTCGACGAGTGTTGGTGGTACGGCGGGTGTTGACGTGATCATGGTGACGGGTGACGGTGACAACACGATTCTTGGCGGGCTGGGTGGAGACACGATCAGCCTGAAGAACGGCACGGACACGGTGCTGGGCGACAACGGAGTGGTGGAGCTGGACGCGGAGGGCAACAAGTTTGCGCGGGTGGCGACGCTGTCGCGGGCGTCGGCGGGTGGTGCGATCGTTGACCTGGGTGGTAACGACACGATCACGGGGCTGAGCGGGAACAAGATCGTGCTGGGTGGTGACGGAGCGGACACGATCCTGCTGGGAGATGCGCTGGCGACGGTGACGAGCGACCACATCGTGCTGGGGGACAACGGGGTGGTGACGTACGTTGCGCTGGGGCAGACGGGTGCGGGGAACGTGCTGAGGTACGAGACGACGGACACCGAGGATTCGGTGCTGAGGCCGGCGACGGGGACGGGGTCTGGGGACACGATCACGATCCGGCAGAACGGCAACAACACGATCCTTGGCGGGATGGGTGGTGACACGATAGGGACGCGCCACGGCGTGGACACGATCCTTGGCGACAACGGGTTCGTGCAGATGGACGCGGTGGGAGTGAAGTTCGCGCAGGTGAAGACGCTGTCGCAGGCGTCGGCGGGTGGTGGGACGACGGATCTTGGTGGTGACGACGTGATCACGTCGCTGGACGGGAACAAGATCGTGGTGGGTGGCGACGGGTCGGACACGATCACGCTGGGTGATGGCAGTGCGGTGTCGAGCAACCACCTGGTGCTGGGTGACAACGGGGTGATCACGTACGTGGCGCTGGGGGCCACGGGTGCGGGGCTGCCGCTGCGCTTCGAGACGACGGACACGCTGGTGTCGACGGGTGGCGGCGACACGATCAAGGTGGGAGACGGGAACAACACGATCCTGGGCGGGATGGGTGCGGACGTGATCACCACGGGGACGGGCGCGACCGGGGTGGGCGTGGACACGATCCTTGGCGACAACGGCTACGTGCAGATGGACACCGAGGGGAACAACTTCGCGCAGGTGGCGACCAAGTCGCTGGTGTCGACGGATGCGGCGAGCGTGGTGACGGGGCTGGGTGGCGGTGACACGATCAAGGTGGGGATTGGCGACAAGATCGTTCTTGGCGGCGACGGTGGGGACACGATCGACCTGTTGGGAGCGGGCAACCACACGGTGCTGGGTGACAACGGGGTGGTGACGTACGTTGCGCTGGGGCTGACGGGTGCGGGCCGGGCGCAGAAGTACGAGACGACGGACACGCTGCTGTCGACGAGTGTTGGTGGTACGGCGGGTGTGGACGTGATCACGGTGACGGGTGACGGTGACAACACGATTCTTGGCGGGCTGGGTGGAGACACGATCAGCCTGAAGAACGGCACGGACACGGTGCTGGGCGACAACGGAGTGGTGGAGCTGGACGCGGAGGGCAACAAGTTTGCGCGGGTGGCGACGCTGTCGCGGGCGTCGGCGGGTGGTGCGATCGTTGACCTGGGTGGTAACGACACGATCACGGGGCTGAGCGGGAACAAGATCGTGCTGGGTGGTGACGGAGCGGACACGATCCTGCTGGGAGATGCGCTGGCGACGGTGACGAGCGACCACATCGTGCTGGGGGACAACGGGGTGGTGACGTACGTTGCGCTGGGGCAGACGGGTGCGGGGAACGTGCTGAGGTACGAGACGACGGACACCGAGGATTCGGTGCTGAGGCCGGCGACGGGGACGGGGTCTGGGGACACGATCACGATCCGGCAGAACGGCAACAACACGATCCTTGGCGGGATGGGTGGTGACACGATAGGGACGCGCCACGGCGTGGACACGATCCTTGGCGACAACGGGTTCGTGCAGATGGACGCGGTGGGAGTGAAGTTCGCGCAGGTGAAGACGCTGTCGCAGGCGTCGGCGGGTGGTGGGACGACGGATCTTGGTGGTGACGACGTGATCACGTCGCTGGACGGGAACAAGATCGTGGTGGGTGGCGACGGGTCGGACACGATCACGCTGGGTGATGGCAGTGCGGTGTCGAGCAACCACCTGGTGCTGGGTGACAACGGGGTGATCACGTACGTGGCGCTGGGGGCCACGGGTGCGGGGCTGCCGCTGCGCTTCGAGACGACGGACACGCTGGTGTCGACGGGTGGCGGCGACACGATCAAGGTGGGAGACGGGAACAACACGATCCTGGGCGGGATGGGTGCGGACGTGATCACCACGGGGACGGGCGCGACCGGGGTGGGCGTGGACACGATCCTTGGCGACAACGGCTACGTGCAGATGGACACCGAGGGGAACAACTTCGCGCAGGTGGCGACCAAGTCGCTGGTGTCGACGGATGCGGCGAGCGTGGTGACGGGGCTGGGTGGCGGTGACACGATCAAGGTGGGGATTGGCGACAAGATCGTTCTTGGCGGCGACGGTGGGGACACGATCGACCTGTTGGGAGCGGGCAACCACACGGTGCTGGGCGACAACGGGGTGGTGACCTACGTTGCGCTGGGGCTGACGGGTGCGGGTCGTGCGCAGAAGTACGAGACGACGGACACGCTGCTGTCGACGAGTGTTGGTGGTACGGCGGGTGTTGACGTGATCATGGTGACGGGTGACGGTGACAACACGATTCTTGGCGGGCTGGGTGGAGACACGATCAGCCTGAAGAACGGCACGGACACGGTGCTGGGCGACAACGGAGTGGTGGAGCTGGACGCGGAGGGCAACAAGTTTGCGCGGGTGGCGACGCTGTCGCGGGCGTCGGCGGGTGGTGCGATCGTTGACCTGGGTGGTAACGACACGATCACGGGGCTGAGCGGGAACAAGATCGTGCTGGGTGGTGACGGAGCGGACACGATCCTGCTGGGAGATGCGCTGGCGACGGTGACGAGCGACCACATCGTGCTGGGGGACAACGGGGTGGTGACGTACGTTGCGCTGGGGCAGACGGGTGCGGGGAACGTGCTGAGGTACGAGACGACGGACACCGAGGATTCGGTGCTGAGGCCGGCGACGGGGACGGGGTCTGGGGACACGATCACGATCCGGCAGAACGGCAACAACACGATCCTTGGCGGGATGGGTGGTGACACGATAGGGACGCGCCACGGCGTGGACACGATCCTTGGCGACAACGGGTTCGTGCAGATGGATGCCGAGGGCAATAAGTACGCCCAGGTCCGGACCTTGTCGCGCCTGTCGGCAGGCGGGGCCATCGTGGACCTCGGCGGGAACGACACGATTTCGGTCCTCGGCGGCGACAAGATCGTTCTTGGCGGCGACGGTGGGGACACGATCGACCTGTTGGGAGCGGGCAACCACACGGTGCTGGGTGACAACGGGGTGGTGACGTACGTTGCGCTGGGGCTGACGGGTGCGGGCCGGGCGCAGAAGTACGAGACGACGGACACGCTGCTGTCGACGAGTGTTGGTGGTACGGCGGGTGTTGACGTGATCACGGTGACGGGTGACGGTGACAACACGATTCTTGGCGGGCTGGGTGGAGACACGATCAGCCTGAAGAACGGCACGGACACGGTGCTGGGCGACAACGGAGTGGTGGAGCTGGACGCGGAGGGCAACAAGTTTGCGCGGGTGGCGACGCTGTCGCGGGCGTCGGCGGGTGGTGCGATCGTTGACCTGGGTGGTAACGACACGATCACGGGGCTGAGCGGGAACAAGATCGTGCTGGGTGGTGACGGAGCGGACACGATCCTGCTGGGAGATGCGCTGGCGACGGTGACGAGCGACCACATCGTGCTGGGGGACAACGGGGTGGTGACGTACGTTGCGCTGGGGCAGACGGGTGCGGGGAACGTGCTGAGGTACGAGACGACGGACACCGAGGATTCGGTGCTGAGGCCGGCGACGGGGACGGGGTCTGGGGACACGATCACGATCCGGCAGAACGGCAACAACACGATCCTTGGCGGGATGGGTGGTGACACGATAGGGACGCGCCACGGCGTGGACACGATCCTTGGCGACAACGGGTTCGTGCAGATGGACGCGGTGGGAGTGAAGTTCGCGCAGGTGAAGACGCTGTCGCAGGCGTCGGCGGGTGGCGGGACGACGGATCTTGGTGGTGACGACGTGATCACGTCGCTGGACGGGAACAAGATCGTGGTGGGTGGCGACGGGTCGGACACGATCGACCTGGGCGTGGGCAGCGCGGTCCTGAGCAACCACCTGGTGCTGGGTGACAACGGGGTGATCACGTACGTGGCGCTGGGGGCCACGGGTGCGGGGCTGCCGCTGAGCTTCGAGACGAACGACACGCTGGCGGCTACGGGCGGTGCGGACACGATCCGTACGGGCAGCGGCAACAACACGATCCTGGGCGGGATGGGCGGCGACGCGATCACGACGGGCAACGGCGTTGACACGATCCTTGGCGACAACGGGTTCGTGGAGATGGATGCCGAGGGGAACAATTTCGCGCGGGTCGGCACGAAGTCGCAGGCGTCGGCGGGCGGTGGGACGACGGACCTGGGCGGTGACGACGTGATCACGGCGCTGGACGGTGACAAGAAGGTGCTGGGCGGCGACGGGTCGGACACGATCACGCTGGGCTCGGGCAACCACACGGTGCTGGGCGACAACGGGGTGGTGACGTACGTTGCGCTGGGCCAGACGGGAGCGGGCCAGGGGCTGCGCTTCGAGACGACGGACACGCTGACGGCGACGGGCGGTGCGGACACGATCACGGCGGGAGACGGGAACAACACGATCCTGGGCGGGATGGGCGGCGACGCGATCACGACGGGCAACGGCGTGGACACGATCCTTGGCGACAACGGGTTCGTGCAGATGGATGCGGTGGGCGGGAACTTCGCGCAGGTCAGCACGAAGTCGCAGACATCGGCGGGTGGCGGGACGATGGACCTGGGCGGCAATGACGTGATCACGTCGCTGGACGGGAACAAGATCGTGGTGGGTGGCGACGGGTCGGACACGATCGACCTGGGCGTGGGCAGTGCGGTCCTGAGCAACCACTTGGTGCTGGGCGACAACGGGGTGATCACGTACGTGGCGCTGGGGGCCACGGGTGCGGGGCTGCCGCTGAGCTTCGAGACGAACGACACGCTGGCGGCTACGGGCGGTGCGGACACGATCCGTACGGGCAGCGGCAACAACACGATCCTGGGCGGGATGGGCGGCGACGCGATCACGACGGGCAACGGCGTTGACACGATCCTTGGCGACAACGGGTTCGTGGAGATGGATGCCGAGGGGAACAATTTCGCGCGGGTCGGCACGAAGTCGCAGGCGTCGGCGGGTGGCGGGACGACGGACCTGGGCGGTGACGACGTGATCACGGCGCTGGACGGTGACAAGAAGGTGCTGGGCGGCGACGGGTCGGACACGATCACGCTGGGCTCGGGCAACCACACGGTGCTGGGCGACAACGGGGTGGTGACGTACGTTGCGCTGGGCCAGACGGGAGCGGGCCAGGGGCTGCGCTTCGAGACGACGGACACGCTCACGGCGACGGGCGGTGCGGACACGATCACGGCGGGAGACGGGAACAACACGATCCTGGGCGGGATGGGCGGCGACGCGATCACGACGGGCAACGGCGTGGACACGATCCTTGGCGACAACGGGTTCGTGCAGATGGATGCGGTGGGCGGGAACTTCGCGCAGGTCAGCACGAAGTCGCAGACGTCGGCGGGTGGCGGGACGACGGACCTGGGCGGCAATGACGTGATCGTTTCGCTCGACGGTAACAAGACGGTGCTCGGCGGCGACGGCTCCGATTCGGCCACGCTCGGCGCAGGCGACCACACGGTATTCGGCGACAACGGATCGATTACTTTCGTGGCGTTGGGCCAGGCCGGTGCCGGCAGCGTGCTGACCTACATGACGAGCGACACCCTGCCCGTGACCGGTGGCGACGACACGATCACGGTCGGCGACGGCGACAACACCATCCTTGGCGGCATGGGCGCGGACAGGATCACCACCGGCAACGGCAGGGACACCATCCTCGGCGACAACGGCACCGTACAGATGGACCCGACCGGCGCGTTGTTCCAGTCGGTCGTGAGCACCATGACCTACGAAGGCAGCAACGATGTGGTCGCCGCCGGGGACGGTGACAAGAACGTGATTGCGGGCTTCGGCAGCGACACGGTTACGGTCGGGACCGGGACCCACATCCTCGTCGGCGACAACGGCGAGCTGACATACGACTCGGCCGGCATCCGCTCCCTCGTGACGACGACCGAGGTGCTGGTGGGTGGAGACGACAACATCACCGCGGCCGGAGGGGACACCATTGCTCTGGCCGGGGTCGGCAACGACACGGTGACCACCGGCGCCGGAGCGGACGTCCAGCTCGGCGACAACGGATACGTGTACTTCGACACGCTGGGCCGGCTCAGTTGGATCGAATCCACGATCCCGGCGATGGGCGGCACCGACACCATGAGCGGCGGTGCCGGCGACGACGTCATGATCGGCGGTTTCAGCGGCGACACCCTCCTCGGCGGCGCCGGCAACGATGCACTGCTAGGCGACGCCGGGCGTGCGGTCTACATCAATGGCCTGGTCAGGTTGGTCGAGTCCATCGATCCCTTCATCGGCAATCCTGACTACCTCGACGGCGGTGCGGGCTCGAACGTGATCATCGGTGGAGACGGCGCAGACCTCGTCGTCGGCAGCCTCGACAACGACGTCCTGGCCGGGGAGTACGCGAGCGTCGAGTTCGACGTTGCAGGCAACGTTACCTCCGTAATCCGCTACGGCGTCAAGGACGACCTCATCGCCGACATCCAGGAGGCCCTCTTCATCTTCAAGCGGCCGGAGACCGGGGAAGAGGTCGTGGTGAGCGTGTATGTCGACGAGTCGCGGGGCTACGGCAGCGCCCCGGTCGACGAAGTGCGCCTGCGCGATTACCTGTCTCTGCCGATCCTCGCCGGCTTCGAGTTTTCGTCGCAGGTCCACCACAATTACGAGGTCTTCAGCGGCGGGTCGTCCGAGGGGCAGGCCGGCAGCGCGCAGCCGCTCGAGCAGGAGCCGCAGGGGGCCGAACAGCAGGGCGCGCCTGGGCAAGGCCAGCCGGGCGAGGGGTCCCAGGCCCCGGCCGGAGAACAAGGCGGCCCACAGGGCCCGTCCGGCCCCGGGCCGGCCACGGAGCAGCCCCCGGAAGGTGCCGACTTGCAGACCACGCCGGCCGAGCCGCTCACGGGCATCGATGCGAGTCTGGCGGCCTTGGTTGCCGCCGACATTGCGAGCCTGCGAGAACCTTCGCGGCCGCTGGAGTTGGCGCTGGCCGGCCTGCTCGGTTCGCAAGCCTGGCAAGGGCGTCCCCGCTCGGTACTGCCGCGCAACGGGCGCCAGGGGGATGCGCAAGGCAAGTGGATTCCCACCGTCCGCGATGGCGGTGCATCGGGAGAACTGATGCTCGACCGTCGCGCCCGCAGGCGCGACGAATCTGCCGGGCCGAAACTGGCATCGGGTGCCATCGAGCAGACGGCAAGCGTATGGCTCGACCGCGTGGCTGGACTGCCCGCCGGGGTAGATACGGCGAGCTATGCGCAGCGTCCCGCTTCGCGGTTTATCATCGACTGGGACAAGGGCCCGGCAAAGCCGAAGAATCCCGGCTGACACGGCCGGTCCCGCGATCCCCGGCACGGATTCCGGCCGGCGCGGGATGCGGCGCGGTGATCCCTCATACGCAGGAGTTGCCCGGTGTCCCCGGGCATCCCTGATTTGGAAAACCACACTTGGGAGCAGGCATGGCAAAAGGCGATAACGCAGAAGTACAGGCTGCCGGCACGCCGGTCGGAGCGGCGAAGAAGGGGGCGGAAGTGCAGAAGGTCGTATGGGACGACTCACGCATGAATACCTCTTACTCGAACGTCTGCAACGTGCTCGGCTCGCGCGAGGAGATCACGCTGCTGTTCGGCGCCAACCAGGCCTGGCACTCCGGGCAGAAGGAAGTGAAGGTACTGCTCTCCGACCGCGTGGTGCTGAACCCCTATGCCGCCAAGCGCCTCGCTACGCTGCTGGAGCGGGTCCTCAAGGAGTACGAGACCCGCTATGGCGAGCTCAAGATCGAAGGCTGATCTTGCCTAGCGGGCCCGTCGCCGAAGCCGCCGCGGGGACCGCGCAGGCCCAGGGGCAGGCGCGCCTCGGGCTCCAGCAGGGGGCCACTGGGGAGGCCACCTACTACCAGTCCTGGCTGGCGGTGCAATGCACGATGGTCGCGGGCGTCTCCCAGGGCGTACTGGTGATGGGAGCGCCCGACGAGGGCCCGTTCGTGCCCGTCGCACTTTGGCCCGCAGGCCAGCCCGCGGGCGACCTCCTTGCGCAGGTGTCGGGCCAGACGCTGGAGTCCCGCCAGCCGCAGATCGTGAAAGCGCCGCCGCGCGCCGTGGTCGCGTTCCCGCTCGTGCTCGACGGGCAGTTGCACGGGCTCGCGGCGATCGAAACTTCGCTCCAGCAGGATGCCTCCCTGCAGGAGGCGGTGCGCCAGCTCCAGTGGGGGCTGCAGGGGATCGAATCGGCGCTGCGAGTCCGGCAGTCGCAGGGCGAGCAGGTCACCCGCGAGAGGTTGATCGCGTCCCTCGACCTGGTCGCATCGGTGCTGGCCGAGGACACGTTCCAGGCGTCGGCGCAGGCGCTCGCGACAGACCTCGCCATCCGGCTCGATTGCGACCGGGTCAGCATCGGCGTCGTGCGCGACCAGCATGCGAAGGTCGTCGCCGTATCGCACAGCGCCGAGTTCGGCGAGCGCATGAACCTGATTCGCGCCATCGGCACGGCGATGGACGAGTCGCTGGACCAGAAGTCCATCATCGTCCTGCCGGCCCGCGAAGGCGAAGTCCTCGTGACGCGCGACCATGCGGCCCTTGCACGGCAGTACGGCAGCGACAGCGTGCTGACGATACCCTTCACGGTCGGGGAGTCGAGCAAAGGGGCGTTCACGTTCGAACGCCCCGCCGGACGCCCCTTCGACGCCGAGGCGATCGAGCTATGCCAGGCCGTGGCGGCCATCTGCAGCCGTATCCTCGAAGCGCGGCGCCTCAACGACCGGCCGCTGGCAGGCCGGGTCGGCGACGCGTTGCGCGCGGAAATCTCCAGGTTCACGGGCCCGCGCCATTTCGGCCGCAAGCTTTCTGCCATCGTGCTGATGCTTGCGGTGGTGTTTTTCAGCTTCGCCACCGGCGACTACCGGGTCGGCGCCAACGCGACGCTTGAAGGTTCCGTGCGGCGTGTGCTGGTCGCCCCGTTCGACGGATATGTGGCCAGCGCGCCGCGCAGGGCAGGCGACGTGGTCACGGCGGGCACGGTGCTGGCAACACTCGACGACAGGGACCTCAGGCTCGAGTACTACAAGTGGGCGAGCCAGCGCGCGCAGTACGCAAAGCAGTACCAGGAAGCCGTCGCCCAGCATGACCGCGCCCAGAGCAGCATCGTGCAGGCGCAGGTGCAGCAGGCCGAGGCGCAGATGAACCTGCTCGCCGAGCAACTCGGCCGCACGCAGATCGCCGCGCCTTTCGACGGCCTGGTGGTCAGCGGCGACCAGAGCCAGGCCCTCGGCAATGCGGTCAAGCGCGGACAGGTGCTGTTCGAGGTCGCGCCACTGAATGCTTACCGCGTGATCCTCGAAGTCGACGAGAGCGAGATCACCTGGGTCAAGGCCGGGCAGGAAGGGACGCTGCTGCTGGCCTCCTTGCCTGGCGAGGCGTTCCCGCTCACGGTCACCAGGCTCACGCCGGTGGCGGTGTCTCGCGACGGCCGCAGCTATTTCCGGGTCGAGGCGCTGCTGGGACACGGCTCCGAGCGCCTGCGGCCCGGGATGGAAGGCGTAGCAAAGGTCGAGGCCGGCCGCAGGAAGCTCTTCTGGATCGGCACGCACAAGCTGGTCGACTGGCTGCGCCTGACGCTGTGGTCCTGGGTCTAGCCGCCTGAGCCGGCCATGAGCCAGTCCCTGTTCAGCACTTCCTGGTACCGCGTCGCGACGATCCGTCCGCGCCTTCGCAACCACGCCCAGATCCACCGCCACGTCTATCGTGGCGGCGTCTGGTACGTGATGCAGAACCACTCCACGGGCAAGTTCCACCGCTTCACGCCGATCGCCAACCTCGTCATCGGCCTGATGGACGGGCGGCGCACGCTGCAGGAGATCTGGGACCTCGCCTGCGTGCGCCTCGGCGACGAGGTGCCCTCGCAGGACGAGGTGATCACGTTGCTGTCCGACCTGCACAGGGCCGACGTGCTGCAGAGCGACGCGCCGCCCGACCTGCACGAACTGCAGCAGAGGCGGCAGCGGCACGCGAAAGTCCGGCTGAAGCAGTACATCGGCAATCCCCTGTCGCTGCGATTCCCGCTGCTCGACCCGGATTCCCTCCTCACCAAGGTGCAGCCCTGGGTGGCGCCACTGTTCGGCTGGTTCGGCGGGGTGCTGTGGTGCGTGACCGTGGGCTGGGCGCTGGTGCTGGTCGCGATGCACTGGGCCGAGCTTTCCGGCAACATGGTCGATCGCGTGCTTTCGGTCGAGAACCTGCTGCTGATCTGGATCATTTTCCCGATGATCAAGGTGCTGCACGAGTTCGGGCACGGGATGGCCGCCAAGGTCGGCGGCGGGGAAGTCCACGAGACCGGCGTCATGCTGCTGATCCTGATGCCTATCCCGTATGTCGACGCATCCTCGGCGACCGCGTTCCGCGACAAGCGCAGCCGGATGCTGGTGGGCGCGGCCGGCATGCTGGTCGAGCTGTTCATCGCCGCGATCGCGGTGTTCGCCTGGGTCAACCTCGAGCCCGGGACGGAGCGCGCCATCGCCTACAACATCATCCTCGTCGCGGGCGTCTCTACGCTGATGTTCAACGCCAACCCGTTACTGCGTTACGACGGCTACTACATCCTCGCGGATTACCTCGAGATCCCCAACCTCGCGCAGCGCGCCAACGAGTACCTCGGCTACCTCGTGAACCGGTACCTGTTCGGCATCGACGGCGGCAGATCGCCGGTGTCGGCGCCCGGCGAGCGGGGCTGGTTCGTGTTCTACGCCATCGCCTCGTTCTTCTACCGCATGCTGATGATGGTTTCGATCGTGCTCTTGGTGGCCAGCCAGTTCTTCATCGTCGGGATCCTGCTGGCCGTCTGGGCTTTCGCCACGATGCTGGTGCTGCCGCTTGCGAAGAAGGTCGGCTACCTGTTCTACAGCCCGCGGCTGTCGGGCCATCGCTGGCAGGCGATCTTCGCAACCGTCGCGATCCTGGTGCCGCTCGCCGGGCTGCTGTTCCTGTACCCGGCGCCGTCCTCGACCCGGGCCGAAGGGGTGATCTGGGCGCCCGAGCAGGCCCAGGTCCGCGCCAGCGTGGACGGGTTCGTCACCCGGGTGCTCGCCAAGCCCGACCAGCAGGTGCGCCGGGGCGAGGTGCTGATCGAGACCGAGGACCCCGAGCTCGGGGCCAGGACACGCGTGCTGGAAGCGCAACTGGCCGAGCTCGAGGCCCGCTACAGTGCGGCGATCCTGACCAGGCGCGTGCAGGCGGATCTGGTCAATGAACAGAAAGTCCAGGTGGCCGAGGCGCTCGACCTCGCCTACAAGCGCCAGGCCGATCTCAAGGTGCGCAGCCCGGTGGACGGCCGCTTCATCATCGAGGATGCGCAGAACACGCCCGGGCGCTACGCGCAGCGCGGCGAGCTGCTTGCCTACGTGACGGAACACGCAGCCACTACGGTGCGGGTGGTCGTGCCGCAGGCCGAGGGGGATCTCGTCCGCAAGGCCACGCGGAGCGTCGAGATCCGCCCGGCCGACCGTATCGGCCATCCCGTCCGGGCGAAAGTCCAGCGGGAGGTGCCGGCCGCGACCGACGAGTTGCCCAGCATGACGCTGAGCCTGCAGGGCGGGGGCAAGATCGGCGTCGACCCGGGCAAGGGCGGAGAGCCGCGCGCGATCGAAAAGCTTTTCGTGCTCGATCTCGAACTGCCCCCGGGTGAACAGCCCAACTACCTCGGCGGGCGCATTTACGTGCGCTTCGAGCACCCACCCGAGCCCCTCGCCGGGCAGTGGTACCGCGAGGTGCGGCGCGTGTTCCTGAGGAAGTTCAGTGTTTGACGTCCTCACGGCGCAGGGAAATTTCGACGACCTCTACGCGGAGAAGCAGGAGTTCCGGGGCGAGGAATGGCTCGACCGGATCGGCGTCGCGGCCACCGGCAAGATCGTCCGCAAGCTCCGCTCGAGCCCGTTTCGGGTCAACGCCATCGCGCGGGCCGTGGCCAGGTTCAACGCCGAGCTGGCCGCGCTCGACGCGACCGGGTTGCGCGAGCGGGCGCGCGAACTGAAGCTGCGGCTGCGCAAGGAAGGCCTGCGCGACGCGTTGGTGGCGGAGGCCTTCGCCCTGGTGAGGGAGACGGCGGGGCAGGCGCTCGGTATGCGCCACTTCGACGTGCAGCTCAAGGGCGGCTGGATCATGCTGAACGGCATGATCGCCGAGATGAACACCGGCGAGGGCAAAACGCTTACAGCCACGCTGCCCGCCTGCACGGCGGCGCTCGCGGGAATCCCGGTGCACGTGATCACCGTGAACGACTACCTCGTCGAGCGCGATTGCGAGACCATGCGCCCGGTCTATGAGGCGCTCGGCCTGACGGTGGCGGCGGCGACGCTCGAAATGGACCAGAAGTCGCGCCAGGCGGCCTACCTTGCCGACGTGGTCTATGTGACCAACAAGACCCTCGTTTTCGATTACCTGCGCGACCGCATCCTGCTGGCGACGGGCTCCAGCTCTCTGCACCTGCGGCTGGAGAAGCTCTACGGCGCCAATTCGCGCAGCCGGCGCCTGTTGCTGCGCGGCCTGCACTACGCGATCGTCGACGAGGTCGACAGCGTCCTGGTCGACGAGGCGCGCACGCCGCTGATCATCTCGCAGGAGGTCGCGTCGGACGACGAAGCCGTGGTCGCCGCGCAGGCGCTCGGCCTCGCGAAGCAACTCGGCATCGGGGAGGACTTCGTCATCGTGAAGGCGGAGCGGCGCATCGCGCTCACCGAGGGCGGGCACGACCGCGTGGTGGACCTGTGCAAGGCGCTCGGCGGCGTCTGGGCGGGGGCCCTGCGCCGGGAGGAACTCGTCGTCCAGGCGCTCACTGCGCTGCACCTCTTCGAGCGCGACGACCACTACCTCGTGCGCGACGGCAAGATCCAGGTGATCGACGAGCACACCGGCCGGGTGATGGAGGACCGCTCCTGGAGCCAGGGCCTGCACCAGCTGATCGAGTCGAAGGAGGGCTGCGAGATCACGCCACGCAAGGAGTCGCTGGCCCGCATCAGTTACCAGCGCTTCTTCCGCCGCTACCTTCACCTTTCCGGGATGACGGGCACCGGGTCCGAAGTCGCGGGGGAACTCGGCGCCGTGTATGGCCTCGCGGTGGCGCGCGTGCCGACGCACCGCCCGAGCCGCAGGACGTATTCGCCGGACCGCATCCTCGCCACCGAGGCGGAGAAATGGCGGGTCATCGCCGACCGCGTCGCCGAGCTTCATGCCAAGGGCGTGCCCGTGCTGCTGGGTACCCGGTCGGTGGCATCGTCGGAGGTGGCCAGCCGGTTGCTGAGCGAGCGCGGCCTGGCACACAGCATGCTCAGCGCGAAGCAGGACGAGGAGGAGGCGAACATCGTCGCCGAGGCCGGGGAGCCCGGCCGGATTACCATCGCCACCAACATGGCGGGGCGCGGCACCGACATCAAGCTCGCGGAGGGTGTGGATGCGCTCGGCGGCCTGCACGTGATCCTGTCCGAACGGCACGAATCCGGGCGCATCGACCGGCAACTCATCGGCCGCTGCGCGAGACAGGGCGACCCGGGGCACGCGGAGGCGATCCTTTCGCTGGAGGACCCGCTGCTGGGCCCGTATCGGGGCGGCCCGCTCGAATGGCTGGCACGCCGCATCGCTGCCTTGGGCGGACCGCTCGGCGGGGCCGCGAAGCGGGCATGGATCCGGCTCGCGCAGCTGCGCACCGAGCACGCGCAGTCGCGGGTTCGCAAGGCCCTCCTCAAGAGCGACAAGCAGCTCGGCGACATCCTGTCTTTCTCCGGACGCCCGGAATGAGCGGATGGTAGTCTGCGGTTTTCGGCCTCTGCGGCTGCTTTCCTTGAAGGATTGATCACGATGCGCCACCCCGATGCCCCGGTCCTAGCTGCCTGCCTGTTCCTGGCCGGCGCGGGTGCGGTCTTCGCGGCCGAGCCCCCGCCCAAGCCGCCAAAACCGCCGGCCCCGCTGGCCGCGCCGCCGCTGGTGCCGCGCCCGTCGCTGTCGCAGAGCGGCAACACGGGCAAGGGCCTCGGCGATGAAATGGACTGCCAGGTGGAGCCGCACCTGGTGACCAGCGTCGGGAGCCCGGTGGAGGGTACGCTCGCGGAAGTGCTCGTCGATCGCGGGTCGGTCGTCGCGAAGGGCGACGTGGTGGCGCGCCTGAATTCCTCTGTGGAGGCCGCGAGCGTGAACCTGAAGGCGGCCCAGGAGGCCTTCGGCAAGCGCAAGGTGGAACGCAACGAGGAGCTCTACAACAAGCAGCTCATCTCGGCGAACGAGAAGGATGAACTGGAAACGCAGACCCGCATCGCGGGCCTGGAGCTCAAGCAGCAGCAGGAGATCCTCGCGCAGCGCACGATCCGCAGCCCGATCAACGGCGTGGTGGTGGAACGCTTCCTCGCGCCGGGTGAGCGCGTGGGCACCGAGAAGATCCTGAAGATCGCGCAGGTCGATCCGCTCAACGTGGAAGTGATCGCGCCGGTGGAACTGTTCGGCGCGATCCGCCCGGGCATGACGGGCGACGTGCGCTTCCAGCCGATGGTCGCGGGGAGCTTCCGCGCGCGCGTGACGCTCGTCGACAAGGTGATCGACGCCGCCAGCGGTACGTTCGGCGTGCGGCTGGAACTGCCCAATCCCGGCGGCCGGGTCCCGGCCGGAATCAAGTGCAGGGTCCGCTTCTCGGCGAAGTAGACCGGACCCGGTCCCACGTGCCACCGAAAGAACGCGCAGCCGCGGCACCGGATCCCGATCCGGGCCGCCGCATGCTCGGGTTGCTCGAAGGACTGCCGGTCGAGGGCTTCGAGCGCTCGTTCAAGATGGGCGGGGGATTGCTGCTCGCCGATCGCTTCCTTGTCGGCATCCACAAGTCCGATATCGCGCCGCATGCTCTGTTCGGCATATGCGACGCGCTCGGCATGCCGGCGCGGTACCGGCAGGACCTGGAGCGTCACGCGGAGGCCGCGAACGCGCTCCACTTCGGCTATGAGGGCAGGGACGGCGGCGGGCTCTTCAAGGTCTATCTCGAGTTCGCGGGCCGGCTGGGGGTGGGCGCATCGGGGCCCGTGCTCCTGCACCTCGCCTACAAATGGGCGTGCCGCGGCGATCGCAACGGTACGATTGCGCAGTACGTGTGCCATCCCGGTCTCGGGCTCGACGTGATCCTGGACCGGGCAGGCGCGGCGTACCCGGCGGACGAGGCGACGGCATCGGCCGTGCGGGACATGCTGCGGCTTGCTGCGAGTCGCACGCCAGAACCCCTGATGTACCTGGAGGTCGCCGAGGAAGGCACACCGCGCGCTTCGTTCGACATCAACCTGCACGCTGCGGGCCTGCGGGTGGCGGACGTCGCCGAAGCGCTGGAGCGCGTCCGTGCCAGCTATGCGATTCCCCCCGCCGAATTCTCGCCGCTGATCGGATCGGTATCGAATGCCCCCCTCGGTCACCTGTCGGGCGGCACCAGCCGCGAAGGCGGCGGATTCCTCACGGTGTACTACGCTTCGGGGCCGGCCTGATGTCGAACCACGGATTCGTCGTCGGGATCGCCGGCCCGGTGGGCGCGGGCAAGTCGACACTGGTCGCGGGCCTCGCCGCGCGGCTCGGCGATGCGACGGTCCTCAGCTTCGACCGCTACGAGCGCATCACCGAGCAGCCGATCGAGCGCATCCGGCTGTGGATGCAGAACGGCGCGGACCTTGACGAGATGGAGATCCCCGGGCTCGCCGGCGACCTCCATGCCCTGAAGGAAGGCCGCGCGGTCGTGGATCCGCTCACAGGCGCGTCCGTCCCCGCGCGCAAGGTCATCCTTTTCGAGACGCAGTTCGGCAGGCGCCATGCCGCCACCGGCCGCCACATCGACCTGATGGTGTGGATCGACACGCCGCTGGACCTCGCGCTCGCCCGCAAGGTGCGCCAGCTCACCGGGGAAGTGGACCCGAATGATGCCCACGCGACCCGCGGGTTCGCGCCCTGGCTGGGCGAGTACCTAGGCAATTACCTCGACGTCGTCGGCGGGCTGCTGCGCATCCAGCGGGAGACGGTGGGGGCGGGGGCGGACCTGGTGATCGATGGACAGCGCGATCCGCGGGCGCTGCAGGAGGAGGTCGCGCGGGCGATCCGGGAGCGGCTGGCTTGAGCGCCGGCGGGAGCGTCACGACCCGGGGCGGGTTCCTGCGTACGCTCGAAATCGAAGCGGTAGAAGCGGCGGCGCATGCCGACGCGTTCGACAGGATCCGCTCGGGCGAGCTGCAGGCAGTCATCGTAAACGGCGTCTATGCGCGGGAGCGCCTGGCGCCGGTCGTCGAGCAACTCGAGCGCAACGCGCCCGGGTTCCTGCAGACCTGGTTCCCGGAGAAATTCCGCTCCTGGTTCTACGGCCGCAACCTCAACCTCGTCGGGCCCGCGCTCGAGGGCTACTTCGAGGAGGCGGCGCAGTTTTCCGCAACGCTGGGCCGGTTGTTCCCGCCCGGGCAGGGCCTCGTCGGGTGTGTGGGCGGGATCCTGTCCGCACTTGATCGCGGCCGGCCCTTCGTCGCCGCGCCGGGCCCGCTGGCCGGGCAGCAGTACATGTTCACGACGCTGCGCGGGCATGAGCAAGGGGGCTACATCCCGGCGCATTTCGACAACGAGCAGGCGCTGCGGCCTTCCTACACGCATTTGCGCGGCATCGTCGAACTGCACATGGTGTCCTTCGTGCTGACGCTGGATTGGTCCGAGACCGGCGGCGCGCTGCAGGTGTTCGACCTGCAATGCGATCCCGCCGACGCGGTCGCCATTAGTCGCGACGGCGCGGCGAAGCCCGCGCTGGAGGGCCTCGCCTCGGTCGAGTTCCGCATCCCGCCGGGTGCGATGATCGTGCTCGATTCCGGGCGATTCCTTCACCGCGTGACGCCGGTGGAGGGCGCTCGCAAGCGCTGGACCGCATGCAGTTTCATGGCGCTATCGCGCAAACACGACGCGATGTACTGTTGGGGATGAGCGTGCGAGCAAGGGTTCCCGTCTATTTCGATTACCTGATCGACGCGTTCCATCGCGGCGGGGCGGGTCGCTGCGTGCACCTCGGCTACTGGGACGACCCGGAGGCCGGAGGCGAGGATTTCGCCGGTGCCCAGCAGCGGCTGGACTCCAAGCTGATCGAGCTGTGCGATCCCGCGGACGGGCAGGCGGTGCTCGACGTGGGGTGCGGCTTCGGCGGCACGCTGGGCACGCTCAACCGGCGGTTCTCCGGCATGCGCCTCGCGGGCGTGAACATCGACGACCGCCAGCTTGAGATCTGCCGGCTCCTGCTGCCGGCCAGCGGCAACCTCATCGAATGGCACGCCGCGGACGCGTGCAGCCTGCCATTCCCGGATGCGAGCGTCGACCGGGTGCTGTGCATTGAGGCCATGTTCCACTTCGGTTCGCGGCGTGAGTTTTTCCGCGAGGCCGCGCGGGTGCTGAAACCGGGCGGGGTACTGGTGGGGTCCGACATCACGATCGCTCCCTCGGCACGCAGCCTGGACGCCCCTGGTTTCTGCATTGAGGCACCGCTGCAGGACGGCTACGGGCCGTGGCCGGATTTCTGGGGTGACGACGCGGACCATGCGGTGCTGGCGCAAGCCGCGGGCTTCGCGCAAGGCCTCTTGCAGGATGCGACTGCCAATACCATGTCCAGCCATCGCCACACGGCGCCGCGCGAGGCCGACGAGTCTCGCGATTCCGGCAACGTAGCGCTGCGCGCTTCGCTCATGCTGCGCTGGCTGCACCGCGAGGGGCACCTGCGCTACTGGCTTTTCCGGTACCGGAAGCCATGAGCGCGCAGCGAATCGCGCTGGTCTGCATGACGCCGGAGCCCGACACCAACGAACTCGGGCACCTTGACCTGCCCAGCTACGGCATCCGACGGATCCTCGCCGCGGTCGTATCGGATCCGCAACTCAAGTCGGCAAAGGTTGCGCTGGTGGACTATAAGCGCGCCGACATCGAAGCGTATGTCGAGGCGCTGGCCCGGTTCGAGCCGGACCTCATCGGCTTCTCGATCTACGTGTGGTCCACGCCCTGCATGGTGGAGGTGGCGAGGCGCATCCGGCAAAAGCTGCCGAACGTGATGATCATTTTCGGCGGCCCTTCGGCGCGCACGCAGCTCTTCGACCTTGCGCCCTACGCGCCGGCCCAGGCCTACCTCGACGCCGTGGTCAGCACCGAAGGGGAGGCGATCTTCCGCGAGATCGCGCGCCTGCCCAGCCTCGACCGCGCGGGCCTGCGCTCCGTGCCGGGCCTGCACATGCCGGCTTCGGGCGTCTGGCTGCAGACGGGCCACCGCGCGCCGACCGCGGACCTCGACGCCATCGCCTCGCCGTTCCAGATGGGGTTGATGCCCGCGGGGTCGGTGGCTTACCTCGAGACCTACCGGGGCTGCCCCCTGTCGTGCCGCTTCTGCGAATGGGGCGCGAGCGAAACCTCGAAGGCCGTGTTCTCGACCGACTACATAGCACGGGAACTCGAGTCTTTCGCGCGCCAGGGATCGCCTTCGGTGTTCCTGCTCGATGCCGGCCTCAACCTGAACGCGCGGGGCTTTCGCAACCTGCTTGCGGCAGAATCGCGGGTTGGGTTCCTGAAGTCGTCGCTGTTCTGGGCAGAAATCTACCCGACCCACATCCAGGACGAGCACCTCGAGTTCCTTTCGAAGGTGGGCACGTCCTACCTTGGCGTGGGCCTGCAGTCGCTCGACCCGACTGTGCTGAAGCTGCACGATCGCCCGTTCGACCGCAATCGCTTCGAGAAGGCCATGAGCCTGCTCACGTCCGTCACCACGGCCGAGGTGCAGATCATCTTCGGGCTGCCGGGTGACACCCCGGAGGGGTTTCGCCGCACGCTCGAGTACGCGCGCACCTTCCCGGTGGCCGTGCGCGCCTATCACTGCCTCGTACTGCCGGACGCGCTGATGTCGCGCGGCCGCCCGGGCTGGGACATGCGCTACGACCCGGTGAACCTGGCCATGACCTCGTGCCTCGGCTGGAGCGAGGAGGACATCCTCGCAATGCGTGCCGAGCTCGACCGCGGGACCGCGGCCGTCGGCGGAAAATCAGGAAAGTACTGGTGGTCCTTCCCGCCCAGGTCCTGAAACCCTCGATCGCCCGCAGGGCCGGCCCGCGCCGGTCCGGGCGGCGCGTTGCGCTCGTCGCGCGCTACCCCGAGCGCGACCGCGCGATGCCGGTGTTCATCTCCAACCACGGCATGCGCATGGTCGAGGCGTCGCTGCGCTGTGCCGGGATCGACGGGCTGGAACTGCGCACCTGGGACCTCTCGGAGGCCACGGCGGCGGGCCTCGCGCAGGAACTCATCGACTATGACGCCGACGTGGTGGGGTTCTCGGCTTTCATCTGGTCGTTTCCGCTCTTTGTCGAGGTCGCGCGGCTCGTCAAGGAGGACGACCCCGGGCGGCTCATCGTCTTCGGCGGGCCTTCGGCGCGGCCGAGCATGTTCGGGCAGGCGCCGTTCCGCGCGGCGCGCGACTGGGTGGACACGCTGGTGATCAACGACGGCGAGCTGACCTTCGCGGAGATCGTCGCGGCGAAGGATCGCAGCCCGCAGGCGCTGGCGCTGGTCCAGGGCATCGCTATTCCTTCGCCGGACGCCTGGATGGAAACCCCGGCCCGGCCGGCCGTGGACCTGAATGAGATGCCTTCGCCCTACGAAATGGACCTCGTGCCACACGGCGGCCTCGCAGTGCTGCAGACCTACCGGGGCTGCCCGTTCACCTGCTCGTTCTGCGAGTGGGGGACGCTGGAGTCGCCGCGGCGCGTGAGGGGCGCGGCGGAGTTGCGCCGTGAGTTCGACGGCATGGCGCGGCAGGACGTGGACGGGGCGATCCTCGTCGACGCGGGCCTGAACCTGAATCCGCACGCGTTCAAGAGCCTGCGCGAGGCGGTGGACAAGCACGACTTCCTGCGCAATCGCAACCTGATCTGCGAGGTCTACCCGGCGAAGGTCAAGAAGGAGCACATCGAGTTCCTCGGCTCGATCGGCCAGTCGCTGGTGGGCATCGGCCTGCAGTCGTTCGACAACGAGGTGCTGGCCCACGTCGAACGCTCGTACGACGAGGCGCGCTTCGAGCAGACCATGTACGACCTGAAGTCCGTCGCGGCCGTGGCGGTGGAGATCATCATGGGCCTGCCCGGCGACACGCCGGAGAATTTCCGCAAGAGCTTCGAGCGCGCGAGGAAGCTGCCTTGTGCGTTGCGCGTCTACCACTGCGTCGTGCTGCCTTCCGCCCTGATGGTCCGGGCGCCGGCGAACTACGTGATGGACTACGACCCGGTGACGCTGAAGATGCGCTCGTGCCTGGGCTGGAGCGAACAGTCCTTGCTGGCGGAGTGCGAGTTCGTCACTCGCTGCGCGCAGGCCGAGGGCGGGCGCAGCGGGCAGTATTTCTGGATTTTCCCGCCGCCGGGGGGGCAGTACTGAAGTTGCCCCGGTTGCAGGAAAATGTACCGGTTCCAGTACAAAAATTGCAAATTCAAGTTCGAAGTGCGACATCCTGATTGAGCAGAGAGAGGTGAGGATGTGCACGGGTGTACCTTTCTCGATGACGAGTCTAGGAAGGAGCACTCAATGCGTTATGCACACCTCACCCCAACGGAACGCTACCAGATTGCGCTGGGGTTACAAGCGAAGCTGAGTGCCCGGCAGATCGGTCGCAAGCTGGGCCGGCATCACGCGACGATCAGCCGGGAGATTGATAGGGGTTCTCATGGCAAGCGTGGATACCTGGCCGAAGAAGCACAGTTTGCTGCCGAGCGGCGAGCTCGCCGCTCGGCAGCAAACCATCCGACGAAGTCCGGGGCGCTACTGCGCTGTGTGCGCGGACTGATCCGTCTGGACTGGTCCCCGGAGCAGGTGCAGGGATACCTGAGACGTTTCGATCAGCCCCCGATCAGCATCCCGACGCTGTACGCGCACGTACGCCGGGACCGGGCGCTCGGTGGGCAGCTCCACGAGCACCTGCGCTACGGCCGGCGTACGCGCCCGTGGGGCAAGCGCAACACGGGCAGCATCCCCGCGGACCGGCCGAGCATCCGCAGCCGTCCCGATCACGTTAAGCAGCGCCTGATTTGCGGGGATTGGGAAGGCGACACCTTCATGGGTCGCCAAGGCAGTCCTCACCGCAAGCTGTGCCTGGTAGAACGGCGCAGCCGCTATATGTGCCTGCTCACACCGTTCGGTGGCCTGAGCCTGTCGCAGAAGGTTGCGCGCACGACCATCGCCGCGTTACGCGATCTGCCCAAACGCTCGATCACCTTCGACAACGGGTCGGAATTCTCGCTCTACAAGACGATCGAAGACGGCCTCAAATGCAAAGCCTACTTCGCCGATCCCGGCCGTCCGGGGCAGAGAGGAACCTGCGAGAACACCATCGGACTGGTGCGCCAGTACATCCCGAAAGGCACCAGCGGAATCCATCTGACCAGGGCACAGGTTAAGGGCATCCAGGACAAGCTCAACAACCGACCCCGAAAGTGCCTGGGATTCAAAACCCCGGCTGAGGTACTCTTGCAAGCAAATCCACCTGTCGCGCTTCGAACTTGAATGCGCAAAATGGCAGGAAACCGGCTCCTGGCAAAGACTTTACGAAAAATTCTCCTGAATTCACTACTTCAAGAGAGTGCTTTCCCGTCCATCCCGACCTGCGCAAGGTCGCGCAGCTTGTGCTTTTGTATCTTCGTGGCGTTGGTGCCTTCGGTCACCGGGAACGCGTCGATCGCGAACAGCCGCACCGGCACCTTGTACCGCGCAAGCCTGGTGGACACGTGGGTGAGCACGGCAGCCTCGTCGAGCGCCGCGCCGGGCTTCAGCGTGACGAAGCCGACCGGCTTCAGGGCATTGCCGTCCGTGACCCCGACGACCTGGCAGGCCTCCACCCCCTCGACCTCCTGCACTACCCCTTCTATCTCGAGCGGGCTGACGAGGAACCCCCCGAGCCGCAGCGAGTCCCCCATGCGCGTGAGGTACACGAAGCGCCCGTCGGCCTGGGTGTAACCGAGATCGCCGGAGCGGTACCAGCCGTCCTCCGTGAGGGCGGCGGCGGTGGCCGCAGGATCGCCGAAGTAACCGACCATGCGGCTGTTCGGCGCGAGGAACTCGAGCTCGCCCGATTCACCATGCGGCAGGACGCGGCCCGTTTCCGGATCGCGCGCACGGACCCGGGAGGCGGCGTTCACCGGCCGGCCCCCGGCCAGCATGCGGTCGGCAAGCGGCGCGTTCTCATCCTGCCGGGCGAACAGAGCCTGGATCTCGCTGATGCCGTAGAGGCCTACGAGCTTCAGGCCGCGCGCATCGGCGCGGGGCACGATGTCGTCGAGCGCAGGGTTGAAGGCCGCGTAGCCGACGAACTCGACACTGGGCAGGATCGGCGTGCGGGGCGTCGCGGCGAGCAATTGGGAAATCGCGTCGTCGGTGGCGTTCAGGTGCGTCACGCCGTGGGTGTCGACCTGGCGCAGCGCCTCGGCCGCGTCCCACGAAGGCGTCATCACCAGCGGGCGCCCTGCGGCGATCGCGGCCAGCGCGTTGCATGCGCCGAATACGCCGCACAGCGGCGGGGCGAGGTAGAGAACGCTTTTTTCGTGCAGCCCGAAGCCGCGTACAACGTCGAACGCATGGGCGATCAGGGTCTGCTGGTCGTGCAGCACGAACTTGGGCGCCTTGGTGGTCCCCGAGGTCGTGAAGATCGCGCAGCCTGCACCGGGCGCGGCGGCCGAATCCGTCCACGGCGCGGAGGCGGCGATGGAAGCGTAGGAGGTCGCCGGCTTGCCGAGCACGGAGGCGGGCGCAGCGGTGTCGTCCTCGGCATACACGACAACCTGCCGCAGTGCACCCAGCGCCTTCGGGTCGCACCCGGCGAGCACGCCTGCGAAATCGGCCTTCCCGAATCCGGGCCAGTACACCAGCACTTTGCAGCCGGAGCGCCCGACGATGTCGGCCAGCTCGTGGCTGCGAAACCTTGTATTGACCGCCACCGCGATGGCGCCGAGCTGCGCGCACGCGAAGAAGATCGCCAGCCAGGCGGGGACGTTCGGCATCCACAGGGCCACGCGGTCGCCGGGGCCCACGCCGAGCGCGGCCAGGCCTGCCGCGATCCGGCGCGACTCGTCCAGCAGTTTGGCGTACGCGACGGGCCGGTCGCGCTCGACGAGGGCGTGGGTTGCCAGATGCGCGCGCGCCGTGAGCAATCCGGGGAGCGTGCGCGGCGCCTGCATCTCAGAACTCGCGGCGGCCGCTGAAGAGGAAGGACACGCTGCGCGGCAGCGCCGGCTCGAAGAAGCGCCGGTTGCCGTCGGCCACGATC
The DNA here is from genome assembly GCA_965279075.1 of Burkholderiales bacterium. Classification (GTDB taxonomy): domain Bacteria; phylum Pseudomonadota; class Gammaproteobacteria; order Burkholderiales; family SG8-39; genus SZAS-79. The sequence goes on from CBDIHI010000010.1 coordinate 293,853, forward strand.
ACCGAGCCGACGTAGTTCCTGTCGGCGAGGTTGTCGATGCGCACGTACTGCGCCGTCCGCCAGCCTGTCCCGCGCTGCTCGAACCCCATGCGCAGGTTGGCAACCACGTAGCCCGCGGCCGCGTCGCTGTTGGCGTCGTCGACATACACCTTGGCGTTGCGCCTCGCCTCGAAGGCCGCCGAGAAGCCGGAGCCGGGATGCCGCCAGCGCACTTCGCCGTACAGCGTGCTCCCGGGCACGCCCGGCAGCTTGTTGCCGGCCTGCACGGGGCCGCCGCTGGTGAACGCGTCGACGTAACGTGCATCAATCAGCGTCCAGGCCGCGAGGGCGTCGAAATTCGCCGGCAGCACGGCCTGCCATGAGGCTTCCCAGCCGGTGCGCCGCGTGCGCGAGGCGTTCTTGAACGTGCTGCGCCCGCCGGCGTTCGTGTCGACGACGATTTCGTCCTGGGTACGGGTGTCGAAGCGCGCGAACGACACACGGTGGTCTTCCGCCACGCGACCCTTTATCCCGATCTCATTGGTCGAGGAGCGCGAAGGCTTCAGCGCGAAATTCAGGCCCGGCCCGGCGCTGCGGTAGGCGAGTTCGGCGAACGTGGGCGTCTCGAACCCGCGGCCGGCGCTCGCGTAGAGGTTGAGGTCCGGCGTCACGCGAAACGTCAGCCCCGCGACCGGGCTGGTGTTGGTATAGCGCGTCGCGCCGCTGTCGTCGCCGTTGGCGCCGGCGACGAAGAAGTCCCGCGTATTGAAAGCAACGCGCGTGTTGCGCAAGCCCGCGCTCGCCGCCCAGCGGTCGGTGAAGCGCCAGTCGGCCTGCGCGAACAGGTTGCGACTGGTGACCGTGTCGTCCTCGTCGCGCTTGAGAGCGCCGATGATGCCGTTGTTGTTGATGAAGCCCTTGCGGCGCTGCTGCATCACCTCGTGCTCGTAGCCGCCGGTGAAGTTGAACGGCCGGCCGGCGAGCCTGCCTTCGTGCAGCCACAGCAGGCTGCCGCCGCCGAAGGCCGTGGACAGGTCGACGATGCCGCCCGACGACGTGGCGGGCGCTTGCGCCGCCAGCGGGATGGACAGGTACTGCCGTACGGTACGGTCGCCGACGAAGGCGCTCGCGCGCAGCGTGTTGCCTGCCGAGAGGCGATGCTCGACGGTCAGGCCCGACTGTGTCTGCCGGACGCTCTTGGAGGTGTTGAAGGTCGTTGCCGATGGGTCGGCCTGGCGCCGGTCGGCCGTAAGCTGGGCGCGCGTCAAGCCGAGCGGGTCCTGCGTCCCGGGCTGGTCGAGCGTATTGGCTACCAGCGTCACGCGGGTGTCTTCGCCCGCCTGCCAGCGCAGCTTCGCGTTGCCCTGCTGGCGATTGACCGAGGAGTGCGCGCGCCAGCCGTCGGTGTGGAAGCGCGACCAGTCGGCCGTGTAGTTCACGGCGCCGGACGTGCCGCCGAACTTGAGGCCGAGGCGATTGGTGCCCCAGGCGCCGAGCAGCGCTTCGCCGGCGGCGGTCGGCACCTTCGGGCCGTCCTCGCTGAAGACCTGCACCACGCCGCCCGCGCTGTTGCCGTACAGGCTCGCGAACGGGCCGCGCATGACTTCGACCCGCTGCGCCGAGAACAGGTCGAAGTTCGCGGCCTGGCCCGCGCCGTCGGGCATGGTCGCGGGGATGCCGTCGGCGTAGAGCTTCACGCCGCGGATGCCGAAGGTGGAGCGCGCGCCGAACCCGCGGATCGACAGTTGCAGGTCCTGCGCGTAGTTGTTGCGGTTCTGGATCACGAGGCCCGGCACGCGGCCGAGCGCCTCGGAGAGGTTGACCTTGGGCTGGCCTTCGCGCAGCGCCTCGGCGCCGACCGCGTCGATGGATACCGGCACGTCGTAGGATTTGCGCTCCCCGCGGGTCGCGGAGACCACGACGCCGTCGGCGTCCTGGCCGGCCGCCGGCAGGCAGGCCGCCAGCAGTGCCAGTCCCGCGACGAGCCTAGCGCGCATGGGCGAGGAAATGCGCCAGCGCCTTGACCTCGGCATCCGAGACCCCATAAAGCGTGGCGTTCATGATTGTGTCGGTGCCCGGCGGCGGCTTGTCGCGGAACGCGATCATCTTGGCGTAGAGGACCTCCTCGCGCTGTCCGGCGAGGCGCGGCATCTGCTCGCGGCCGCGCAGGTGGGGCAGGTGGCAGGTGCCGCAGCGGAGTTTCCCGGACAGTGCGCGCCCGGCCCGGAGCAGGGCCTTGTCGGCCTCGCCCGGGGATGGCTTGGCGGGCAGCGCGGCGAAATGCGCGGCGAGGGCGGAGATCTCCCGGTCGGAAATGCCTTTCATGAGCGCCTGCATGACCTGGTTGCCGCGCAGGCCCTCGCGCGTGAGGACGAGCACATTCTCGACGAACACCTTGGGTTGCGAAGCGAGCGACGGGATCCCGGGCGTGACCGAGTTGCCGTCGGGGCCGTGGCAGCCGCCGCAGGCCTGCAGCCTTTCGGCGAGTGCCGCGGGCGGCGGCGTCCCGGCGCCCTGGGCGAACGCCGCAGGCGCAAAAAAGGCGATGAGCATCGCTGCCCATCGCCCCGTGCGGAGCACTTCGGCCATTACTTCTTCTTGGCCGGGCCCGTGTAGCTGATGCGGTAGATGGCGCCGAGCTGCTCGTCCGACACCAGCAGCGCGCCGTCGGGCATCTGCAGGATGTAGGCGGGGCGGCCGGAGAACTTGTCTTCCTTGGCATCTAGGAACCCGGTCAGGAAGGGCGTCACCTTGGCGCTCTTGCCGTCGGCGCCGGGGCGCACGTTGACCACGTCGTAGCCGAACTTCTTGGTGCGGTTCCAGGAGCCCTTGCGCGCGACGAACATCGTGTCCTTGTACTCGGCGGGGAACATGTCGCCGGTATAGAACTTCACGCCCATCACGGCCGCGTGCGGCCCCATCAGCGCAACCGGCTTGGTCACGTCCTTGCAGGCCGTGGCCTTCTTCTCGGCCTTGGTGACGTCGGGGTCGACGACGCCGTTGGCGTGGCAGTAGGGGTAGCCGAAGTTGAGGCCGGCCTTCTGCAGGCGGTTCAGCTCGTCCTGCGGGCCGTCGTCGCCCAGCCAGTCGCGGCCGTGGTCGGTGAACCACAGCTCGCCGGTCTTGGGATGCCAGTCGAAGCCCTGCGTGTTGCGCACGCCCGTGGCGATGACTTCCATGCCCGAACCGTCCGGGTTGTAGCGGCGGATCTGCGCGTACTCCTTGGGCGGCTCGCAGATGTTGCAGGGCGCGCCGAAGGGGACGTAGAGCTTCTTGTCCGGGCCGAAGGTGATGTACTTCCAGTTGTGGTGCTGCTCGGGCGGCAGGTTGAACTTCGCCGTCATGTCCTCGGGCTTCGCGTCCGGCTTGTTCTCAATGTCGTCGTAGCGCAGCACCTTGTCGATCGCCATCACGTAGAGCGTGCTGCCCTGGATCGCGACGCCCGAGGGCTGCGTCAGCTTGTCCACCACGACCCGGCTGGTGCGCTTGTCGCCGGCGTCGGTGACTTCGTAGACGCGGCCGAGGCCGCGCGTGCCCATGTAGATCTTGCCCTTGTCGCCGCGCACCATCGCGCGCCCGCCCGGCGTGCCGGTGGACCAGAGCTCCACCTTGAAGCCCTTGGGCACCTTGAGCTTGTCGATCGGGATCTCGCTGGCCGGCGTCTCGGTGTTCTTGGCCGCGTTCGGCGCGAGCTTGGAGTCCTTGTACTTGTCGCTGATGCCCTGCTTCCAGGCGGGCGGTGCGGCTGCGGGGGCCGGCGCCTGTGCGATCGCGAACGTCGCGAAGGCCATCGTGCAAGCGGCTGCAGTGGCCGCAATTCTTGTATTGAGTTCCATGTAAACCTCCCTTGGGGGTGAAGACGAAGCGGGCGGATTGTAATCTCTTATCGGTTCCGCGTAATCGCGCAGCGCAGCGTGAACTGCTTCATTGTGCGGCCCTGTCGATGCCGATATGATGCGCGCTCTGTAGGGATTCAGCGCGACAGCGGGGGCTGCATGGCGAACGTTAGCAAGGCCGATCTGACCGAGGCCGTGGCAAAGGCCGCCGCCATCAGCAAGACCGCCGCGGCCGAGGCCGTGAATGCCCTTTTCGACACCGTAGTCGCGGGCGTGGCCAAGGGCAACCGCGTGACGGTCGTCGGCTTCGGCACCTTCCTCGCCCGCAAGCGCCAGGCGCGCGCGGGTCGCAGCCCGACCAACGGCAAGGAAATCCGCATCCCCGCCAAGACCTGCCCGGCCTTCACGCCGGGGCAGGCGTTCAAGGACGCTGTCGACGGGGCGAAGCCGGGCGGCAGGGCGGGCGGCCGGAAACGTTAGGAATCGCTTTAGCGAGCGTTGCCAAGTCCTAAAGTATTCGGCAGAATCCTTCGGAGGTTCCGACCCCACAGGGTTCACAGGCAGGATTCATAGGCTCCACGATGGACAGCCCGCTGATTCTCTCGCTCGACATGCAAGGCGTGCCGCACCGCTGGATCAGCTGGCAGCAGGCCTGCTTCTACCATGCCAAGAACCTCGTGGCCTGGACCATGGGCGACCGGACCTTCACGTTCAACGGCGGCATCTCCCACCTGACCGGCGAGCGTTCCAGCATCACGACGCATTCCATCATCGCCATCAAGGGCAAGGCGATGGCCCGCAAGGGGTTCAACCAGGTCCCGCCGCTCAACAACCGGGAACTCTTTCGTCGCGACCGCCAGCTGTGCGCCTATTGTGGCGGGGATTTCCACTACTTCCGGCTGACCCGCGACCACATCAAGCCGCTGTCGCGCGGCGGGCGCGACACCTGGATGAACGTGGTCACGGCCTGCCGCCACTGCAACGGCGTGAAGCGCAACCGCACGCCGGAAGAGGCGGGCATGGAACTGCTGTACACCCCTTACGTGCCGAACAAGGCCGAGTACCTGATCCTGACCAACCGCAGGATCTATTCGGACCAGATGGAGTTCCTGAGCCAGCATGTCTCGGCGCATTCCAGGGCCGTTCTGGCGGAAGTTTCTGGCTAGCAGGTTCGGAACAGGGGCCACCAGAAAGGTGTCCCCCGTTACCCCCTTCCTCCAACCGTGTGTGGGTCATGCCGGACTTCTGGCGCAATAGCGGGTTTCATTTGCTTGAGCGGGGCGACCGCGGGTGGCTGGAGGTCAGCGATGATTTCCTGCGCGCGTACTATCTGCGTCCGGAGGTGCATCCGGTGGAGGAGTCGTGCGAGGCCGAGGTCGCGCTGCATGCGGCGCTGATGGCCGAGCCTCGCAGGCCCGTGGGTGAGGCGGACATCGATGCCTTTGCCGACGAGGACGCGCGCGACAACTACCGGGTGGTCCTGCGGTTTCGCGACAGGTTACTGTCAGCCGGGACGATCGAAGGCGCCTACCTCGCGCTGTTCCAGTCAGGCAGCGTGGACATCCCGCCGCTCTTCATCGAGCAGATGGTGCATGTGATCCTGAGGAACCTCCTGGACGGGTGCGAGGATCCTTTGAGCCTGCGCGCCGCGGAACTGTTCTTCCGCGACCAGAAACTGACGCTGCAGGATGGCGCCATCCTCGTCGCAGACCAGGAAACCGTCGAGATGCACGCCGCCGGCAATGCCTACGGCAGCATCGGGCGGCTGATCGTGGAAGCGCAGACCAGTCTGAAGAGCGTGGAGCTCGACGTGCTCGACAAGGACAATGCGGGGATCTACTGGAAGCGCGAATCCTCCTACGACACGGTCGTCAGCCTCAACCATGGGCGGGCGGCGCTGGAGGCCTTCTGCCGCGTCATTGAGGCCTGGGTCGCACATTTCCACGGCGTCGAGGTCCGGGTCAAGGCGCTGCCGCGCATCGACGAGCCGCGCTGGGCCTGGCACATCGGTCTCGATGCGGCCTCCACCGCCATCCTCAACGACCTCTATGCCGGCAGGGAGGTCGAGCACGGCCGCATGCGCCGGCTGCTGTCGCTGTTTCGCATGGAGTTCGCCAATGCCACCGACATGCGGCCCGACATCGCCGGGCGCCCGGTCTACATGGCGCTGTCGGCCAGCGACGAGGACATCGTGCGCATGAAGCCGCAGAACCTGCTCCTGAACCTCCCGCTGGCGCCGCGCTCATGAGGACAATGCGGTGAGGCCGGAATTCTGGCTCAAGGCCAAGCGCAAGCTCGCGAAGGACGATCCCGTGCTCGGGAAGATCATCCGCGCCTACCCGCGCGTCTCGATCGAGCGGCGCGGCGAGCCGTTCTACACGCTCGCGAGGTCCATCGTCGGCCAGCAGATTTCCGTCAAGGCCGCGCAGAGCATCTGGAACCGCGTCGCGGCGCTTGCGCCCGGGATGCAGCCCGAACAGATCGTCGCCTTGCGCGCGCGCGCGCGCCGGCTGAAGGCGGCGGGCCTGTCGGACCGCAAGGTCGAATACATCGTCGACCTTGCCAAGCACTTCGCCGGGGGCACGGTCCATCCGCACCGCTGGCCGGACATGGGCGACGAGGACGTCATCGACGAACTCGTGCAGGTGCGGGGGATCGGTCGCTGGACCGCGGAAATGTTCCTGATGTTCAACCTGCTGCGGCCGGACGTCTTTCCCGTCGGCGACCTCGGCCTGCAGAAGGCCGTGCACGTCCATTACTACGGCGGGGAGAAGATCCCGCTCGACAAGCTGCGCGAGCACGGGGAGGCGTGGCGGCCGTACCGGTCGGTGGCCACCTGGTATTTGTGGCGGAGCCTCGATCCGGTGCCGGTGGAGTATTGAGGCCTTAGATTTTCGCTTTTAAGCCTTTAAAAACAATCTCGTGATTTAGTACACCCTGCGGCTGCGCGTTCGCGCAGCCGGGAAAGGCGTACTAAATCACGAGACCGGGGAATTCAAAATCAAACCCGCCCTGGCCACCGGGGAGGGTTTCAGCCGCCCGTTGTAAAATCCCCCCATGCCCCCACCCGCAAGCAAGACCACTTTCCTCGAATTCGAGCAGCCGATCGCGGAGCTCGAGGCGCGCATCGAGGAACTGCGTTTCGTCCAGGACGACTCGGCGGTAGACATCTCCGAGGAGATCTCGCGCCTGCAGAAGAAGAGCCAGGCGCTGACGAAGGAGATCTACGCCAAGCTCACGCCCTGGCAGGTCGCGCAGGTGGCGCGCCACCCGCAGCGCCCCTACACGCTCGACTACGTCCACATGCTGTTCACCGGGTTCGAGGAGCTGCACGGGGATCGCCTCTTTGCCGATGACCAGTCGATCGTCGGGGGACTCGCGCGTTTCAACGGCGAGTCCTGCATGGTGATCGGCCACCAGAAAGGCCGCGACACGAAGGAGAAGATCGCGCGCAATTTCGGGATGCCCAAGCCCGAGGGCTACCGCAAGGCGCTGCGGCTGATGAAGCTGGCGGAGAAGTTCAAGCTGCCGGTGTTCACCTTCGTGGACACGCCGGGTGCCTACCCGGGCATTGACGCCGAGGAGCGCGGGCAGTCGGAGGCGATCGGCCGCAACCTGTACGCCATGGCCTCCCTCAAGGTGCCCTTGGTCTGCACGGTGATCGGCGAGGGTGGCTCGGGCGGCGCGCTGGCGATCGCGGTCGGCGACATCACGATCATGATGCAGTACTCGACCTACTCGGTGATTTCGCCCGAAGGCTGCGCGTCGATCCTCTGGAAGAGCGCGGACATGGCGCCCGAGGCCGCGGAAACGCTGGGCATCACGGCCAACCGCCTGAAGACGCTCGGCGTGGTCGACAAGATCGTCGGCGAACCGCTTGGCGGGGCGCACCGCGATCCTGAAGCCGCTGCGCAGGCACTTCGGAAGACGCTTGCGGAAGCGCTGAAGCAGCTGCAGTCGAAGAAGCCCGCGCTGCTCGTGGAAGAACGGCTCGAGCGCCTGATGGGCTATGGCAAGTTCAAGGAAACCGCCTCGAAGTAACGCGCCCCCCGGCGCGTCCCCGGTCGAGGATGCGCTGGCCTCCGCGCTCGCGCGCAGTTCGGTCAAGGGCGCCAGCGTCTGCGTGGCACTGTCGGGCGGGATCGATTCGGTAGTGCTGCTCCACGCCCTGCGCGCAGCCGCCGCGCGGCATGCCATCAGGCTCTCCGCGCTCCACGTGAACCACGGTCTCAGCCCCAATGCGCGGCGCTGGGAGGCGTTCTGCCGCGCGCTGTGCGAACGGTTGCGCATCCCGTTGACGGTGAGGCGCGTCAAGGTCGAGCGCCGCGGCCGGGGCGTGGAGGCGGCCGCGCGCGCGGCACGCTACGCGGCGCTCGCGGGGTCGAAGGCGGACGTCGTGGCGCTCGCGCACCAGTTGGACGACCAGGCGGAGACGGTGCTCTTCAACCTCCTGCGTGGCGGCGGACTGGCGGGGGCGTCGGGCATGGCCGAATGCGGGCCGCTGCATGGGTCGACCACGATCCGAGCATTGCGGCCCCTGATAGGCACTGCACGCGAGGAGATCGAAGCCTACGCCGGCAAGCACGAGCTCGACTGGGTCGAGGACGAAAGCAACGCCGACGAGATGCTGACGCGCAATTGGGTGCGCCGCAGGGTGGCGCCCCTGCTGGCGGCCCGGTTCCCGCGCTGGAGGGAAGGCCTGGCGCGCGCCGCGGCGCATTTCGCCGAAGCGCAGGATCTGCTGTCGGCCGGCGCACCGGAGCGGCTCCACGTGTCCACGCTGGGACGGGTGCCCAAGGCGAAGGCAAAGCTGCTTCTGCGCGATTTCCTGCGCGGGGCGGGCGTACGCGCACCCACTGCGAGGCGCCTCGACGAGATGCTGCGGCAGCTCCTGGAGGCGCCTGCCGACGCGCGGGTGGAGTTCGGGCACGACGGCATGGTGCTGCATCGCTTTCGCGGTGAGGTTCGCCTTGGGCCGGCGACCGGGGCCACCGGCGAGGTGACCTACCGCCAGGCCGCGGGGGAGGGGATAGACGCGGAGAAATTCCGCGCCGGGCCGGTCACGGTGCGCTCCCGTCATGGGGGGGAGAGGATGCGCCTCGCAGCCAACCGCCCCAGCCGCACGCTGAAGAACCTCTTCCAGGAGGCCGGCGTCCCGCCCTGGGAACGCGACCGCCTGCCGCTGGTCTATTGCGGCGAAGACCTGGTCTGGGTGCCGGGGGTGGGGATCGCCGCAGGCTACCGCGCGGGTCGCGGCAAGCCGGGACTGGTCCCGGAGTGGGGCCCGGAGACGAAGGACCAGCCCCGGGAGTGGGGGCGGGAGTTGCTGCGGCGGTAACTGCGGGACACACCGCAAGCCTTTGTTTTTACGAAACTCCCATCGGGCCGTGCTAGAATATCGGGTTTCCTTTTACAGCTCACGGAGTGGCAGAACATGGCAGTCGAACGTACCCTTTCCATCATCAAGCCCGATGCAGTCAAAAAGAACGCGATCGGACAGATCGTTGCGCGCTTCGAGGCCGCCGGCCTCAAGGTCATCGCAATGCAAATGAAGCACCTGTCGCGCGCCGAGGCGGAAGGGTTCTATGCGGTGCACCGCGAGCGGCCGTTCTTCAAGGACCTGGTGGATTTCATGATCTCGGGCCCGGTCGTCGTGCAGGCGCTGGAAGGCGAGAGCGCGATCGCGAAGAACCGCGAGCTGATGGGCGCCACCGACCCCAAGAAGGCGGAAAAGGGCACGATTCGTGCGGATTTCGCCGACTCCATAGACGCCAACGCGGTGCACGGCTCGGATGCGCCGGAGACCGCCAAGGTCGAGATCGCCTACTTCTTCGCCGGCACGGACGTCCACGCGCGCTGAGCCCCATGGCCGTCAACCTCCTCGAATTCGACGCCGACTCGCTGCAGCGCTATTTCGCCTTGCTGGGCGAGAAGCCGTTCCGCGCGACGCAGGTGCTGCGCTGGGTCCACCAGCGCGGCGCGTCCGATTTCGGGCAGATGACGGACGTGGCGAAGGCGTTGCGGGAGAGGCTTGCCACCGAAGCGAAGGTCGAGCCGCCCCAGGTGGTGGGCGACAGCGAGTCGGACGATGGCACGCGCAAGTGGCTGATCAAGGTCGACGGCGCGAACGCCGTCGAGGCGGTGTACATCCCCGAACCCCGGCGCGGCACGCTGTGCGTGTCGAGCCAGGCGGGCTGCGTGCTCGACTGCGCCTTCTGTTCCACGGGCAAGCAGGGCTTCAACCGCAACCTCACGACGGCCGAGATCATCGGCCAGTTGTGGATCGCGAACCGCGAGCTCGGCGGCAGCGTCGAGCGCGGCTCGCCGGATGTGCGCCCCGTAACGAACGTGGTGATGATGGGGATGGGCGAGCCCATGCTCAACCTCGACAACGTGATCCCGGCGCTGCGCCTGATGCTGGACGACAACGCCTACGGGCTGTCGAGGCGGCGCGTGACGGTGTCGACCTCAGGCGTGATCCCGGGCATGGACCGGCTCGCCGAGGAGTGCCCGGTGGCCCTTGCGGTCTCGCTGCACGCGTCCAACGATGCGCTGCGCGACCAGCTCGTGCCTGTGAACAAGAAGTATCCGATCAAGGATCTCGTCGCCGCGTGCAACCGGTACCTGGTGCGCGCGCCGCGCGATTTCGTGACCTTCGAGTACGTGATGCTCGACGGCGTGAACGACGCCGACGCGAACGCGCGGGAACTGGTGGCGATCTCGCGGCACGTGAAGTGCAAGTTCAACCTGATCCCGTTCAACCCGTTCCCCGGATCCGGGTTCGGGCGCTCGGGCGCCGAACGCATCCGCCGGTTCGCGGAGATCCTCCAGCGCGCCGGGCTCACCGTGACCACGCGCAGGACCCGCGGCGAGTCGATCGACGCGGCCTGCGGCCAGCTGGCCGGCGAGGTCGCCGACCGCACCCGCCGTACGCTCGGAAAGAAGCTCATCAACGTGCCAGTCAAGGAGGTTCGCGCATGAAGGGTTCGCGTCTCAAGTGCCTGCTGCCGCTGCTCTTCGCCGCGCTGGTCGCCGGGTGTGCGGGCGGGGGTTCCTCCCCCACGGAGCCCGAGCTCAGTCAGTCGCAGGCCGACATCACCCAGACCGGCGACGCCCGCAACCGGGCGCGGACCAATACCGAGCTGGCGGCGCTGTATTACGAGCGCGGCAACCTCGGCGTGGCGCTTGAAGTGCTGCGCACGGCGACCGGCGCGGACCCGAGCTATGCACCGGCCCACGGAATGCTGGGCATCGTCTACATGGACCTGCGCGAGAACGTGCTCGCGCAGCAGAGTTTCGAGCGTGCGCTGCGCTATGCGCCCAACGACCCGGACATCAACCACAACTACGGCTGGTTCCTGTGCCAGACCGGCAAGGAAGCGGAGTCGACGCGCTATTTCCTGCAGGCGGTCCGCAACCCGCTGTACGCGACGCCCGCCAAATCGTATTCGTCCGCGGGCCAGTGCGCCCTGCGGAAGGACAACCTCAAGGACGCGGCGGATTTCTTCGGCCGCGCCCTCAAGCTCGAGCCCGATGAACCGAACGCGCTGCTGATGCTCGCCGGCATCCAGTACCGGAGCGGGCAGATGGAAGAGGCGCGCAAGCTCATCAGCCGCTACGGGCGCGTCGTTGAGCCCAACGCCGAAGGCCTGTGGCTGGCGATCCGCATCGAGCGCAAGGTCGGCGACCGGGCCGCCGAGAACAGCTACGCGAACCAGCTCCGCCGGCGCTTCCCGAGCTCGCGGGAGTACCAGCAGATGCAGCGCGGGGACTATGACTGACCCGGTCGTCGACGAGGGCCTGCCTGCGTCCGATGCGCCGGAAGCGGCGGGCAGCCACGACGCCCTCGCCGCGCGGGAGGCGGCCGGGGGGTCGGCAACTGCGCCGCCGGCGACCGCAGCGTTCGCCGCCCGGCGGGCCGAGCTCGGGATGTCGCTCGAGGATGTTGCCAACCAGATGAAGTTTGCGACCCGCCAGATCGAGGCCCTCGAGGCGGGCGACTTCGCCAGGCTGCCCGGCGGGACGTTCGTGCGCGGCATGCTGCGCAGCTACGCGCGGCTGCTGAAGATCGATCCCGAGCCGATCCTCCGGCAGCTCTCGGCCTCGGGCGCGGGACCGCAGCCGGGCCCGGAACACGCCGTGTCGCTGCGTACGCCGATCCCGTTCTCCGAGGGCGGCAATCACGTGAACCTGGTCTACGCCGTGCTGTCGGTCGTGATCCTGGCCGTCGTGGCGTTCTTCGCCATCGAGTGGTACCAGGAGCAGTCCGCGCCGCCCAAGCTCGCGTTCGTCGCGCCGGCCCAGGATGCGCCCGCTGCGCAAGCGCCGCCCGGGGATGCGACGCCGGCCACATTCGCGAGCGCGGGACCCGCCCCCGTTCCCGAGACCGCGCCCCGCGCCGAGGAGCGAAAGTCGCCGGCGCCCGCGCCCGGCATGCGCCGCATCGTGATGCGTTTCGACAAGGAATCCTGGGTCGAGGTGAAGGCGGGCAACGGCGAGACGCTGCTCTCGCAAATGAATCCCGCCGGGACCGAGAAGGTGGTCGAGGGTCCGCCGCCTTTCCTGCTGACCATAGGCAATGCGCCGAACGTGCGCGTGACCTACAACGAGGCTCCCGTCGACCTGCGGCCGCATTTCAAGGTCGACGTGGCCCGTTTCACACTCAACTGAGAGCAGGGCCCGGACCCGCGCGTTTTCCCACACTTCCCATGACCGCACTCCAGCGCAGAACATCCCGGCAGGTCTACGTCGGCGGCATCGCCATCGGCGGCGATGCGCCCATCGTCGTCCAGTCGATGACCAACACCGACACCGCGGACGCCGCTGCGACCGTACGGCAGGTGGTGGACCTCGCGCGCGCCGGCTCGGAAATCGTGCGTATCACGGTGAATTCGCCCGAGGCGGCCGCCCAGGTGGCCACGATCCGCGAGAAGCTCGACGCCCTCGGGTGCACCGTCCCGCTGGTCGGGGATTTCCATTTCAACGGCCACCGGCTGCTCAAGCAATATCCCGAATGCGCCGAGGCGCTCGCCAAGTACCGCATCAACCCGGGCAACGTCGGCCACGGCAAGAAGCGCGACGACCAGTTCGCCACGATGATCGAGGCCGCGTGCAGGTACGAAAAACCCGTCCGGATCGGCGTGAACTGGGGCTCGCTCGACCCCGAACTGCTCGCGCGGATGATGGACGAGAACGGCAAGCGCCCCTCGCCGCTCGATGCCACCGAGATCATGCGCGAGGCGCTGATCACCTCGGCGCTGGAGTCGGCCGCGCAGGCCGTGGAGTGGGGACTGCCCGCCGAACGGATCGTGATTTCGTGCAAGGTCAGCGCCGTGCAGGACCTGATCGCGGTCTACCGGGAGCTGGCCCGCCGCTGCGATTACGCGCTGCACCTCGGCCTGACCGAGGCGGGCATGGGCTCCAAGGGCATCGTGGCTTCCACCGCGGCGATGGGTGTGCTGCTGCAGGAAGGGATCGGCGACACGATCCGGGTCAGCCTTACCCCGGAGCCCAACGGCGACCGCACGAAGGAAGTGGTCGTCGCGCAGGAACTTCTGCAGACCATGGGCCTGCGCAGCTTCACGCCGCTGGTCACCGCCTGCCCCGGCTGCGGGCGCACGACGAGCACCTACTTCCAGGAGCTGGCCGACAAGATCCAGTCGTACCTGCGCGCGCAGATGCCCCTGTGGCGCGCACAGTACCCGGGTGTCGAGGACATGAAGGTGGCCGTGATGGGCTGTGTCGTGAACGGGCCGGGCGAGTCCAAGCACGCCGACATAGGCATCAGCCTGCCTGGCACGAACGAGGTTCCCGTTGCACCGGTGTACGTGGACGGGGAGAAGACGGTGACGCTCAAGGGCGGGCGCATCGCAGAGGAGTTCCAGGCAATCGTCGCGGGCTACGTGGCCTCGAACTATTCGGCCGGCGCGGTCCGCAAGCGCGTCGCCCACCCGGCGAAGACCATACCGATCAAGGCGGTGCAGTGATGGCGGCGACTCTGCAGGCCATCCGCGGCATGAACGACGTGCTGCCCGACGAGGCGGCCGGCTGGCTCGCCTTCGAGGAGGTCGTGCGTGACTGCATGTACCGTTACGGCTATCGCAACATCCGCACCCCGCTGCTCGAGCAGACCGGGCTGTTCCGTCGCGCGATCGGCGAAGTCACCGACATCGTCGAGAAGGAGATGTACACCTTCACCGACGAGCTGAACGGCGAGCAGCTGACGCTGCGCCCGGAGGCCACCGCGTCGACGGTGCGCGCGGCGATCGAGCACAGCCTGACCTACAACGGCCCGGTGCGCCTCTGGTACGCGGGCCCGATGTACCGCCATGAGCGCCCGCAGAAGGGGCGCTACCGCCAGTTCCACCAGTTCGGCGCGGAGGCGCTGGGATTCGGCGGCCCCGACGCGGACGCCGAGCTGATCGCCATGTGCGCGTCGCTCTGGAAGGAACTGGGACTGGACGGCATCCGGCTCGAACTCAACTCGATCGGATCCTCCGAGGAACGCGCCCGGCACCGGGTCGAGCTGATCAGGTTTCTCGAGACGAAGGTCGACGCGCTCGACGGGGACGCCAGGCGCCGCATGCACACCAACCCGCTGCGCGTGCTCGATTCCAAGAACCCGGTGGTGCAGGAGGCGACCCGGGATGCGCCGGAGCTGATGTCCTTCCTTGGCGAGGCGTCGCTTGCGCACTTCGATGGCCTGAAGAAACTGCTTGGCGCCGCAGGCATCCCGTTCGGCGTCAACCCGCGCCTCGTGCGCGGCCTCGACTACTACAACCTGACCGTGTTCGAGTGGATCACCGAGCGGCTGGGCGCACAGGGCACCGTGTGCGCGGGCGGCCGCTACGACGGGCTGTTCGAGCAGATCGGCGGCAAGCCCACGCCCGCGGTCGGTTTCGCGGCGGGCATCGAACGCCTGATGTCGCTATGGCAGGAGGCGGGCCGGGTGCCCGCGCCGCGCGCCCCGCAGGCCTACCTCGTCCACCAGGGCGAGGGGTCCGGCGAGTTCGCGCTGCTGGCGGCCGAGGCGTTGCGCGCTGCGGGCCACGCGGTGGTGCAGCATGCGGGCGGCGGCAGTTTCAAATCGCAGATGAAGAAGGCGGACGGCAGCGGCGCGCCGATCGCGCTGATCGTGGGCGAGGACGAGCTGTGCGCGGGCGAACTCACCGTCAAGTACCTGCGCCGCGACCGGCCCCAGTCGAGGGTTCGCCGCGACGACCTGGTCGCCGGTTTCGGCGCGGCATTGAACGAAGCAACCACCCCTGAAAGTTAAGGCAAACCCATGGCACATCTGGATCTCGAAGAACAGGAACAACTCGCGCAGCTGAAGTCGTGGTGGGAGACCTACGGCAACATGGTGGTCACCGCGCTGGTGCTGGCCGCGCTGGTGCTGACCGGATGGCAGGGCTGGCGCTACTGGCAGGACAGGCAGGCGGCCGAGGCGAGCAACCTCTACGAGTCGCTCGCCAAGTCGATGCAGGGCAACGAGCCCAAGGCGGTGCGCGATGCGACGGGCGAACTGCTGGAGAAGTACCCCGGCACGCTGTATGCGCCGATGGGCGCGCTGACCGCAGCCAGGTATTTCTTCGACAAGGGCGACCTCAAGGGCGCCAAGGCGCAGCTGCAGTGGGTGGTCGACAAGGCCGGGCAGGACGAGTTCCGCGACGTGGCTCGCCTGCGCCTGGCCAACGTGCTGCTCGACGAGAAGTCGTTCGACGAGGCCTTGAAAGCGCTCGACGCGAAGCACGGCGACGCCTTCGCCGCACAGTTCGCCGCGCTCAAGGGCGACATCCTCGTCGCCAAGGGCCAGGCCGCGGATGCGAAAGCGGCCTACAAGGTTGCGCTGGAGAAGGCGGGCGCCAAGGGCGCGGGCCTCAAGGAAAGCGTCCAGATGCGCCTCGACGCGCTCGGGGGCTGAGCGTGAGCTTCCCGTCCCGCCTTTCCGCGGCGGCCCTCGCGCTGGTGCTTTCCGGCTGTGGCAGCATGCCCAGCCTCAACCCGGTCGACTGGTTCCGCGGTACGCCGAGCGGCCCTAAGCCGGCCGAACTGCCCACGCTGTCCAGCGCGCAGCCGGTGAAGACCCTCTGGCAGGCGAACGTCGGTGGCGCGGGCATTTTCGTATTCACCCCTGCGGTGGTCGGCGCCAGCATCTACGCCGCAGCGCGCGACGGCAACGTCACCAAGCTCGAGGTGGCGACCGGCAAGGTCGTCTGGAAGGTCCCGGTCGGGTCGCCGCTCTCGGGCGGCGTCGGAACGGACGGCAAGCTGGTGGCCGTCGGCACCGACAAGGGCGAACTGATCGTACTCGACGCGGAGAAGGGCACGCTGCGCTGGCGCGCAAGGGTGTCCTCCGAAGTCCTCGCCTCGCCCAAGGTCAGCGGCGGCATGGTCCTCGCACGCACGGCCGACAGCCGGATTTTCGCCTTCGACGCGGTGGATGCGAAGCGCCGCTGGGTCTACCAGCGCGCCGCGTCGTCGCTGATCATCCGCTCGCCGGCCGGCATGACCGTCAATGAGGGCAACGTCTACGCCGGATTCGCCGGCGGCAAGCTCGTCGCGCTGCAGCTCGAGACCGGCGCATTGCGCTGGGAAGTCTCGGTCTCCCAGCCCAAGGGTTCAACCGAGCTCGAACGGGTGTCCGACCTGAGCGGTGACCCGGTGGTGCAGGGCAGGGAAGTCTGCGCGGCCTCCTACCAGGGGCGGGCCGCGTGCTTCGAGCTGCAGAACGGCAACCCGGTCTGGGCGCGCGAAATGTCCACGCTGAACGGCATGAGCATCGACGCCCGCTACGCCTACGTCGCCGACGAAAAGGGTGCCGTGCACTCGCTGGACCGGACCAACGGCCGCAGTGTCTGGAAGCAGGACCGCCTCGCCAACCGGGAACTCACGCTGGCGCTGGCGCTTGGCGGCGAAGTCGTGTTCGGCGACCTGCAGGGCATCGTGCACTTCGTCGCGCGCGATTCCGGCGCCTTCCTTGCGCGAGTGGCGACCGACGGCGGCAAGATCCGCGCCGCCCCGGTGCGCCTGCCGAACAACAGCGTCCTCATCCAAACCCTGAACGGCGGCCTGTACGCGCTGTCCCTCTAAGGCACACCACCCATGAAACCGGTCGTAGTGCTCGTCGGCCGGCCCAACGTCGGCAAGAGCACCCTGTTCAACCGCCTCACGCGCACGCGCGACGCCATCGTCGTCGACGTGCCCGGCGTCACGCGCGACCGCCACTACGGCGAGGGATTGCTCGGCAGCCGTCCGTACCACGTGGTGGACACGGGCGGCCTGGAGCCCCGCACGACCGAGGGAATTTTCGCCGAGATGGCGAAGCAGACCCAGCAGGCGATCGCGGAAGCCGACGCGGTGATTTTCCTCACCGATGCGCGCGCCGGACTGACCCCGGACGACCGCCGCATCGCCGAGCAGCTGCGCAAGCTGAAGCCGCGCATGTGGATCGCGGTCAACAAGGCGGAGGGCATGCAGCCCGACGTGGCGGCGGCGGATTTCCAGCAGCTCGGCCTCGGCCTGCCGGTGGCGATCTCGGCCGCCCACGGCGAGAGCGTGCGCGAGCTGATCGACCTCGTGCTCGAGGAGTTTCCCGAGGACGACGAGAGGGAGCAGGACGAGCGCGACCGCTGGCCGCGCGTGGCCATCGTCGGCCGGCCGAACGTCGGCAAGTCGACGCTGGTGAACTCGCTGGTCGGCGAGGAGCGCGTGATCGCGTTCGACAAGCCCGGCACCACCATCGACCCGATCGACGTGCCTTTCGAGCGCAACGGCCGAAAGTACACGCTGGTCGACACGGCGGGCCTGCGCAAGCGCGGCAAGCAGGGCGAGAACATCGAGCAGTTCTCGGTGATCAAGACGCTGCAGGCGATCGATCGCTCCAACGTTGCGATCTTCGTGATCGACGCGCACGAAGGCATCACCGAGCACGACGCGCACGTGGCCGGCTACATCCTCGAGCGCGGCCGCGCCGTGGTGGTGGCGGTGAACAAGTGGGACGCGGCCGACCGCGACCAGCGCGACAAGGTCAAGATGGAGCTCGGCTGGAAGGTGGGGTTCCTGTCGTTCGCGAAAACGCTCTACATCTCGGCCAAGGACAAGAAGGGGCTCGGTGACGTCATGACGGCGGTCGACAAGGCGTACGTCGCGGCCATGGTAAAGCTGCCGACGCCCAAGCTGACCCGCGCCTTGATCGCGGCCGTCGAGAAACAGCAGCCGCCCCGCCGCGGCGCGGGCCGCCCGAAGCTGCGCTACGCCCACCAGGGCGGCCAGAACCCGCCGACCATCATCATCCACGGCAACCAGCTCGACCACGTGCCCGACACCTACAAGCGCTACCTCGAGGGCGTGTTCCGCACGCAGTTCGCGCTCGAGGGCACGCCGATGCGGATCGAATTCAGGACGGGACGAAACCCGTACGCTTCGCGCCGCGAAGGCTAGTCCGGGGTACGGGCGGCGCCTCATCCGCCGTGGCAGTGGATCTCCCACAGCAGCTTGTCGAAGCTGATGTTGAGGTGGCTGGTCTGGCCGGACAGGTTGGTGAAGGTCACGCGAAAAGTGCCGTGCTCGTCGAGTTCTGCATAGGCGGCGATCGGCGCGCCGTCCGGATCGGTCGCCGCACGCACCTTGATGTTGACCGCCTTGCCGGGTTGCGCGTGCTTCGCGCGGATCATGCTTACGCGGTCGCGGAAGTCGAATTTGTACCTGCGGGTCGGCATGCGGCAATGATCGCAAACTTTCGTCCGCTTGCGCAGGGCCCTGCGGGGGTACACTCGCGCAAAGCATGCCAGGAGACCCACCATGGCGCAGACCGCTCCCTTCCTCATGAACTGCTGGTACGTGGCCGCATGGGACCACGAGCTGATTGACGGCAGGCTGCTCGCCCGCACGATACTCGACCGGCCCGTGCTGCTCTACAAGGGCGACAGCGGTCGCGCGGTGGCGCTGGACGACCGCTGCTGCCATCGAGGCGCGAAGCTCTCCAAGGGGCGGCTTGAGGGTGACTGCGTGCGCTGCATGTACCACGGGCTGAAGTTCGACGCGTCCGGCAAGTGCGTGCAGATCCCCGGGCAGGACGTGGTCCCGGCAAAGCTCGGAGTGCGCAGCTATCCGGTGGTCGAGCGCGACCACATCGTCTGGATCTGGCCCGGCGACCCCGCCAAGGCGGACCCGTCGCTGATCGTCGACATCCCCTACCTGCGCGATCCCGCCTGGCGCGGCATCCCCGACTACATGCACTACGACGCGGACTACCGGCTGATCGTCGACAACCTGAGCGATTTCGCGCACCTGGCCTTCGTCCACGCGAAGACCCTCGGCGGTTCGGAGGAGTACGCGTTCAAGACCAAGCCGGTGGCGATCGAGCGGCTTGAGAATGGATTTCGTGTCGAGCGCTGGCACATGAACGCCAATCCGCCGCCCTTCCACCGCAAGGTCACGCGCGACGATGCGCCGGTGGACCGCCGTAACATCGGCCTGATGCACGTGCCGGGGATCTTCTTCCTCGAATCGCTGTTCGCGCCGGCGGGGGCGGGCGCGGAGAAAGGCAATTTCGCAGGTGCAAAGCAGTACCGCAACTGCCAGTTCTTCACACCGGAAACGCCGCGCAGCACGCACTTCTTCTGGAACTACCTGCATGACTACGCCCTCGACGACCCGACCGTCGCGCTGTCGCTCCACGACAGCATGGTGGAGGGATTCATGGAGGACAAGGCGATCATCGAAGGGCAGCAGCGCACGCTCGACGCGGACCCCGATTTCAGAATGCATGCAATTGCCTCGGATGCGGCGCTGGCGCACTTCCGGCGCACGCTCGAGCGCGGGATCGAAGCTGAACGCACGGGGCTCAGGCAGGTTGCGGCAGGCTGACCCGTCCGCCGTGGTCGGGGCGGTCGCCGCCCGCGCAACCCGCTTCGAATCGCCCTGCGGGGACGGCGTCCTTGCCTGGCACCGCTGGGGTTCCGGTCCCCCGCTGGTCCTGCTGCACGGGGGCACCGGCTCGTGGACACACTGGATCCACAACGTTCTGCCCCTTTCCGAGACGCGGTCCGTCTGGGTGCCCGACATGCCGGGCTTCGGCGAGTCCGCCGCGCCGCCCAAAGGCGCCGGGGTGGCCACGATCGCGGGCATCCTTGCCGACGGCATCGAACGTCTGGCGGCGGGCCCGGTGGAACTGGCAGGGTTTTCCTTCGGCGGCCTGGTCGCGGGCAACCTCGCCGCGGACCGGCCTGGGCTGGTGAAGCGGCTCGTGCTGGTCGGGGCGGGCGGCCTGGGCCTGCGCGACGGCAAGAAGCTGCCGCTGGTGGCGTGGCGCCACCTCAAGGACGAGGCGGAGCGCATGGCCGCGCATCGCCACAACCTCGCCGGCCTGATGCTGTGGGACGAGGCCAGGATTGACGCGCTGGCGCTCCACATCCAGTCGACCAACGCGCAGCGCTCGCGCATCAACAGCGGGCCGTTCTCGCGCGGCGACGTGCTGCTCGAGCCCTTGTCGCGGGTGAAGGCGCCCGTGGACGGCATCTGGGGCCGGCACGACACGACGGCCGGCGGCCGGATGGCGGAGATCGGGCCGATCCTCAGGCGAACCTGGCCGGCCGCGCGGCTCGCGATCGTCGAGGACGCGGGCCACTGGGCGCCCTACGAGCAGCCGGAGCGGCTGAACCGTGAGATTTTCAGGATTCTTTCAGATTGACTTGTAAAACCCAAAGCCTGGAGCGGGTTACAAGTCAGTACGATTTCCGGAAACGGAAAATCAGCGCAGCGCGAAACGGCTGAACTGTCCTGCGCAGGCGGCTCCCCGCAGGGCGGGGTCTTCGTTCGCGGCGTGGCAGCGCAGGAGCCGGAAGGCGGCTTTCGGCGCGCTTTTCCCCATCGTTGCCTCGTACAGATCCCACAGGCGCAACGCGCCGGCCCGGTCTCCGGCGGCGACGTGCCCGGCCAGGCCCGCCATCCACAGGTATTCCCGGCTCTCCGAGTTGAGTTCCGCATTTTCAGCCAGCAATACGCCGGCAATGTCGGCCATGGCCCGGGCGTGGCGTGCGCCGACGGCCGCGAAGAGTTCGATCCACCGGCGCTGGAAGCGGGCGAGGTCCTTGTAGCAGGGCGCCTGCGCGATGCGCGCCCAGACCTGCCCGGCCTGCGCGGGCGCGAGGCCCGGATTCACGATCTCCGCGATCCGCCACAGCGAGTGCACCCAGACGTCCTCCTTGCCGGGGTCGCGGCACAGCATCAGGCGCAGCTTCACGATCTCGAGGTCCTTCTGCAGTTGCAGCGAGACGCCGCGGGGAGTCGGCGGGTCGTCGGAGGCCAGGTAGTCGTGGATATAGGACGCGAGGCGGGCATTCGCAATGCGCTCGAAGTGCTCGGCGCCTTCGAACACCGGGTTGAGGCGCGGGGTGCCGCGACCCCGGTCGAGCATCTCCAGCACGGGCACCGGCAGGTTGCCGAGCGCGACCACCTCGACGGCGCTGCGCTCGGTGAAGCGCGATCTCGCCGCATTGAGGTCCAGCACCGGGTCGTAGTCCGAGTTGGGGCGCATGCCGTAGGTGAGGAACAGGGGCTCCAGCGTCGCGCGGTTGCCGAGGTAGCGTGCGTCGAGGTCGCCCGGCGCCAGCACGTGGACGGTGAACAGTTCCTTCGCGAGGCCGGGTTGCTCCATGGCTTTCGCGACCTGCGGCACTGGCACGGGGGTGTCGCTCGCGACGATCAGCAGGTCATGGTCGCTCGCCGCGTAGATCGAGTAGTGGGGGAATACGCCGCCGAGCGCGCCGAGGACCGAGGCGGCCAGCGCGGTGTCGATCTCGTAGAGCTGGAACCACTGCACGAGCACGCCGCCCGGGTTGAGGTGGGTGCGGATGCGACGGTAGAACTCCTGGGTGAAGAGACCCGCGACACCGCTGACCCACGGATTGGACGGTTCCGAGACGATGATGTCGTAGCGCCGGTTGCGGGTCGAGAAGAAGCTCTTGGCGTCGTCGATGACGATCGCGCCGCGCGGGTCGGCAAAGGCGGCGCCGTTGCGCGGCGAGAACCCGCGCGAGGCCTCGGCCATCGCGGCCTCGATCTCGACGGTCTCCACCCGCTCGATGTCGAGGCTTTGCAGCAGCGTGTGCATCGTAAGCCCGGTGCCGATGCCTATCACCGCCGCGGTCTTCGCGTCGGGCTTCAGCGCGAGCGGCAGGGCGCCGGTGAGGACCATCGTGATCTCGTCGGATCCGCGGGGTCCGGGTTTCATCGTGATCGAGCCATCGGACTTGCCGTTGGTACGGATGCTGTAGGTGCCGGAGTAGTCGACCAGGTGCACCGTGGCGGTCTTCCCGTCCTTCTTGAAGAGCACCTTCGCGCTGCTGGAGCTGTCCAGCTCGCCGTGGCGGAACACGCCTGCGGTCATCTTGTTGGCGTCGAGCTCGTAGGCCAGCGACACGGGCAGGAAGGCGAGGGCGCAGGCGGCCGCCGCGCCCACCGCCTGCCGGGGCCGCGGTACGAAGCGCCACAGCAACGCAATGCCGAGGGCGGCGTCGACGAGGCTGGCCGCTACCATCGCGCCCTTGAGCCCGAGGAGGGGCAGGCCTATGTGCACGGCGAGCAGCACGCCGGCGATCGCCCCGAGCGTGTTCGCCGCGTACACCCGGCCGATCGCGGACTCGCCTTCGCCCTGGCGCAGCAGGGCCCCGGTGATCAGCGGCAGCGTCATCCCGGCGCAGAACGTGGCCGGGAGCATGACGGCGGCTGCGATCGCCTGCCCCGCAATGTGGAAGAAGACGTAACCGGCGTCGGTCCGCGCGAGGCCTTTCATCAAGTAAGCCATGGCCTCGAAGCTCTGGTCGTAGACGAGCAGAGTCGACAGCGCCAGCAGGCCCATCGCCACCTGGACCCAGCCCAGCAGCCGTTCCACGTTGCCAACGCGGTCCACAAGGCGGCGCACCGCGAGCCCGCCGAGCGCGAGGCCGAGGATGAATGTGGAGAGCATGAGTTCGAAAGAGTGCGTGGAGGCGCCGAGCACCAGCGAAAGCATCCGGATCCAGCTGATCTCGTAGACGAACGAGGCGAGGCCGGTGAGGAAAGCCACCACCAGCAGCGCAGTGGCGGCGCCGGGCTCTCCTCCGGCGTGCCGCGCCACGGGCGGTGCGGTCATAGGCCGGGCGATCAGCCACACGCAGAGGGCCAACGCCAGATTCACCGCGCCGGCGAAGCGAAGTGTGCCCGCCAGGCCCGCCCATTCGATCAGCACGAAGCCGCTGACCAGTACCCCGGCCGCCGCGCCCAGGCTGTTGGTGAAATACAGCATCGCGACCGATTCGCCCCCAGCGTCCGGATGGGCGCGCACCAGGCCCCCGCTCATCAGCGGGAAAGTCATGCCGAGCAGCAGCGACTGCGGCAGGATCAGCAGCGTGGACAGCGCGAGCTTGGCGCCCAGCGCGGCCACGTCCGAGTCAAGCCCCGGCAGGATGTGCGTGTAGGCAAAGTCCGTCGACGCGACGAAGACCTCGTGGAACACGAGCGCCAGCAGGCCGACGATGCCCTCGACCAGCGCGTAGGCAAGCAGGGGATTGGCGACGCGCGTCGAGCGGCGGCTCATCAACGCGCTGCCGCCGGCGAGGCCACCCATGAAGACGATCAGCACCAGCGACTGGGCGTAGGCGGCGTGGCCGAGGAAGAGCTTCAGGTAATGCGTCCAGATCGACTCGTAGATCAGCCCGGCGAATCCCGAGACGGTGAACAGCAGGTAGAAGGCGGTGCGCGAACCCCCGCCGCCGGCCTCGATGCGCGTCGCGTCCGGGCTCACGTGTGCCAGCGTTCCAGCGCCGCGTCGACCTCGGCGTGCGTCGGCGTGCCGCTGCGGCCGCCGAAACGGGTGCACTTGAGCGCGGCGGTCGCGGATGCGAACCGCGCCGCGGCCCGGGCGTCCATATCGAGCCCCAGCGCATAGGCATACGCGCCGTGGAAAACATCGCCGGCGCCAAGCGTGTCGATGACCTCGACCTCGGGCACACCGATGCGGTGGGTCACGCCATGCGCATGCCACAGGAAGCCCTGCTGCCCCAGCGTCACGCCCGCGAACCCGCCCGAACGACCCGCCATGATCGCGAGCCGCTCCTCGTGCGTTGAGCCCGGCGTCGCGAGCGCGAGGCCTTTCTCGGAAAAGATCGGGTGGCTGGCGAGCGGCGCCACTTCGGACAGCACTTCGGGCGGCGAGATGTCGCCGTCGAAGACCGCGGGCTTGCCGATCGCCTTCGCGGCAGCCAGCACCACGCGCGCCGCCTTCCACCAGCGGCAATCGGCGTGGATCGCGTCGAACCCGGCCAGCTGCCCGAGCGGCAGCTCGGCCTCGGCATCGAACACGGACGGATCCGAATAGCCGCACACGAGTCGTTCCCCGGCCCGGTCGACCATGATCGCCGACACGGCCGAGCGCTTGGGGACCCGGATTACGCCAGAGACGCCCACGCCTTCCGCGCTGAGCTCGGCGAGGATGTCGTCGCCATTCGCGTCGTCGCCTACCGGCCCCCAGAATTCGACCTGCCCGCCGAGGCGCGCGACGGCGACCGCGGCGTTCGCCGCCATGCCGCCGCTGATGCGCACGTATTCCGATGCGCGCACCTTGGTCGGCTCGCGCGGGATCTCCTTCAGCCGGAAGACATGGTCGATCGTGGCCATGCCGACGCACAGGACTCGCGGGGATTTCATGTGACCGAGAAGCCCCCGTCGACGAAGAGCACCTGCCCTGTGACGTAATCCGCGGCCGGGCCGGCGAGGAACACGGCCATGCCGCGCGTATCGTGCGGCGTGCCGATGCGTCCCGCCATCGTGCGGTTGGCCATGGCGTTGCGCCGCACGGGGTCGTCCATCACCGCGGCCGTGAGCGGTGTGTCGACGAAGCCGGGCGCGATCGCGTTCGAGGTCACGCCATGGCGGGTCCACGCCTCGGCCTGCGAGCGCGTGAGCGAGGCCAGGCCGCCTTTCGACACGCCGTAGGCGCCGCTGTCGCCGAATGCGCGCAGCGCCTGCTGCGAAACGATGTTGATGATGCGTCCCCAGCCTTTCCCGAGCATGGCTGGCACGAGCTTCTGCGCGAGGAAGAAGGGCGCCTCGAGGTTGAGGCGCATCGTCGCGTCCCAGTCGTCCTCCCCCAGCTCCAGCAAGGGCTTCCTGATGTTGTTGGCCGCGGCGTTCACGAGGATGTCCGGCGTCCCGAAGAAGCTGACCGAACCGGCGGCGCATGCGATCGTGGCGGCGCGGGTCGAGAGGTCGCAGGGCAGGCATGCCGCGCGGCCGCCGGCGCCTTCGATATCGCGCTTCACCGCTTCCAGCTCTTTGGCGCGACGCGCGACCAGCACGACCGCGGCGCCTGCCTCGGCGAGCCCGAGCGCGATCTCGCGGCCGATGCCGGAGTTCGCGCCGGTGACCAAGGCGGTCTTTCCGGTCAGGCCGTAAGGCGAGGCGGGGCGCAGCGTTGCGTTCATGGCAATGGGGTTGCGGCGGGCCTGTAATATACCCGCGATTTTCCGTCCATCCCGCGAAGCGTCCCCGCCTTGACCGTCTCCCAGCCCGCACGCATCGCCGCGTTCTACTTCGCGTACTTCTGCTACCTCGGAGCCTACGCGCCGTATTTTTCCCTGTACCTCGCGGGTGCGGGATTCGCGGCCGGCGAGATCGCGCTGATCCTCGCGCTGCCGCAGTTCGCGCGGATCTTCGCACCGATGGCCTGGGGCTGGCTTTCCGACGCCACGGGTTCCCGCCGCGGCGTCGTGGCCGTGTCATGCGGTCTGACGACCGTCGCCGTGGGCGCGTTGTTCTTCGCGTCGGGTTTCCTGCAGACCGCGCTCACCGTTGCGATGATCGGCGTGTTCTCGGCCGCGATCTTGTCGATCGTGGACGCGCTGGCCTTCTCGGTACTCGGCAACGACACGCATCGCTACGGCCCGGTGCGCCTGTGGGGGTCGGTCGGCTTCATCGTGGCGGTGCTCGCCACGGGGACGATGCTCGACGCGCTGCCGGTGGCGAAGCTGCTCTGGGTGCTGTCCGGCCTGAGCCTCGCGAGTGTCCTGTTCGCTTTCCTGCTGCCAGCGCCGCACGTGGCGCGCGCGGCTCCGGCGCGCGGGAGCATGCGCGCCATCCTGCGCAGGATGGACGTGCTCGCGTTCTTCGCCGCGTGCACGTGCATGACCGTGGCGCACGGCGCGCTGTATGCCTTCTACTCGATCTACCTCGTCGGGCACGGGTATTCGAAATCGGTGGTCGGCGTGCTCTGGATGCTCGGGGTGGTGGCCGAGATCGGCGTGTTCCTGGCGATGCCTGCGTTGCTGCGGCGCTTCAGCCTGCGCGGCATCCTGCTTGCGAGCTTCGTCGCCGCCGGCGCGAGGTTCCTGATGATCGGCTGGGGCGTGGAATGGCTGGGGGTGCTGGTCGTCGCGCAACTGCTGCATGCGGCGACGTTCGGGTCCTTCCATGCGGCTTCGCTCGCCGTCGTGCACCGGATGTTCGAGGGCCCGCTGCAGGTCCGCGGGCAGGCGCTCTACATGAGCGTGTGCTACGGGCTCGGCGGGGTGGGCGGCACGTTGCTCGCGGGGGCGACCTGGGAGTCCTTGGGCGCCGCTCCGACCTACGGCATCAGCGCGCTGTTCGGCCTGCTGGGGGCGGCGTTCGTGGCCTGGCGGGTTCGGGCCTAAACTGAGGGAGGGGGACACCATGAAACGATTCTTCGCGCCATTGCTCCTTGCGCTTGCCACTGCGGGCTGCCAGTCGATGAACACGACCCAGCCGGGGGTGGTCGGTGTGAACCGCTCGCAGAACATGCTGGTGTCTTCACGGCAGATCAACGACAGCGCGCAGAAGGCCTACGCGCAGACGATCCAGCAGGCGGCGCAGAAAGGTCAGCTCGACCGCGACCCCGGTCAGGCCGCACGCGTGCGCGCCGTGGCCGCGCGGCTCATCCCGCAGACTGCCGCGTTCCGAGCCGACGCTCCGGGCTGGCAATGGGAGGTGCACGTGATTTCCTCGAACGAGGTCAACGCCTGGTGCATGCCGGGCGGCAAGATCGCGGTGTACACGGGGATCCTTGACGGGTTGCGGCTCACGGACGACGAACTCGCCGCGGTGATGGGCCACGAGATCTCTCACGCCCTGCGCGAACACGGGCGGGAGCGCGCGTCCCAGGCCATGGCCCAGGGCCTGCTCATCAACGTCGTCGGCGCGGCGGCGGGCCTGTCCGGCACCACGCAGGACCTGTCGAAGTTCGTGCTGGACCTGACGTTCAATCTCCCGAACTCGCGCCAGGACGAGACCGAGGCCGACCGCATCGGCGTGGAACTGGCGGCGAGGGCTGGCTACGACCCGCGCGCCGCGATCTCCCTGTGGCAGAAGATGGGGCAGACGGGTGTTGGGGCCCCGCCGCAGTTCCTTTCGACCCACCCTTCGAGCGCATCGCGTGCCACAGACCTGAGGACCGTGTCCGACAAGGTCTTTCCCCTCTACGAGAAGGCGCGCGGCGCGCGCTGAAACGACCCCCGGTGCGCCCTAGGACGGCGCTCTCTGTGCGATAATTCCCGGTTCCGCAGCGCATTCAGGCGCGCGGACACGGACATGGCACAGACCCTTTACGACAAGCTCTGGGACAGCCACGTGGTGCACGTCGAGGAAGACGGCACCGCGCTGCTCTACATCGACCGCCACCTCGTGCACGAGGTCACCAGCCCGCAGGCCTACGACGGCCTGAAGCTCGCCGGCCGCAAGCCGTGGCGCATTTCGTCGGTCGTGGCGACGGCCGACCACAACACGCCCACCACCGGCTGGGACCGGGGGCTGGAAGGCATCGCCGACCCGACCTCCCGCCTGCAGCTCGAGACGCTGGACGCCAACATGCGTGAGTACGGCGCGAAGTCGTATTTCCCGTTCCGCGACAAGCGCATGGGCATCGTGCACGTGATCGGGCCCGAGCAGGGCGCCACGCTGCCGGGGATGACCGTGGTGTGCGGCGACTCGCATACCAGCACGCACGGTGCGTTCGGCTGCCTCGCGCACGGCATCGGCACCTCCGAGGTCGAACACGTCCTGGCGACGCAGTGCCTCGTGCAGAAGAAGATGAAGAACATGCGCGTGACGGTCGACGGCGTGCTGCCGCGCGGCGTGACCGGCAAGGACATCGTGCTCGCCGTGATCGGCAAGATCGGCACCGCCGGCGGCACCGGCTCGGCGATTGAATTTGCAGGCGCTGCCATCCGCGCCCTGTCGATGGAAGGCCGCATGACGGTCTGCAACATGGCCATCGAGGCCGGCGCGCGTGCCGGCATGGTGGCCGTGGACGAGACGACGATCGACTACCTCAAGGGCCGGCCTTTCGCCCCCACGGGGCACGAGTGGGACCAGGCCGTCGTCTACTGGCGCACGCTGAAGAGCGACCCGGACGCGAAATTCGACCGCGAGGTCGTGCTGAATGCCGCCGACATCGTCCCGCAGGTGACCTGGGGGACGTCGCCCGAGATGGTGGTTGCGGTGGATTCGACCGTGCCGGACCCGGACAGGGAAAAGGACGCTACGCGCCGCGAAGGCATGGAGCGGGCGCTGGTCTACATGGACCTGAAGCCCCGCACCCCGATCCAGGACATCCTGCTCGACAAGGTGTTCATCGGGTCGTGCACCAACTCGCGCATCGAGGACCTGCGCGCCGCCGCGGCGGTCGCCAAGGGCAAGCGTGTGGCTTCGAACATCAAGGTTGCGATGGTCGTGCCGGGCTCGGGCCTGGTAAAGGCACAGGCCGAGAAAGAGGGCCTCGACCGGATCTTCAAGGACGCGGGTTTCGAATGGCGTGAGCCGGGTTGTTCGATGTGCCTAGCGATGAACGCCGACCGGCTCGAGCCGGGCGAGCGCTGCGCGTCCACCTCGAACCGCAATTTCGAGGGCCGCCAGGGCGACGGCGGCCGCACGCACCTCGTATCCCCGGCGATGGCCGCCGCTGCCGCCATCGCCGGACATTTCGTCGACGTACGCCAATGGCGTTAACAATCGAAAGGAGCTAGCCATGAACAAGCTGGTCTATTTGGTTTTGCTGTGCGCGGCGCTTGCGGGCTGCAACACCGTCCAGGGCATCGGTAAGGACGTCGAGCAGGGCGGGGAGGCGATCCAGAGGGCGGTAAAGAAATAGGGATAGGCACGCAATGGAAAAGTTCACAGTACTGACGGGGCTGGTGGCGCCGATGGACCGCGCCAACGTCGACACCGACGCGATCATCCCGAAGCAGTTCCTCAAGTCGATCAAGCGCACGGGCTACGGCCCGAACCTGTTCGACGCGTGGCGCTATCTCGACCATGGCGAGCCCGGCATGGACAACTCGAAGCGCCCGCTGAACGAGGACTTCGTGCTGAACCAGCCGCGTTACAAGGGCGCCCAGGTCCTGCTCGCGCGCAAGAATTTCGGCTGCGGCAGTTCGCGCGAGCATGCCCCATGGGCGCTGCAGGATTTCGGTTTTCGCTGTGTCATCGCGCCGTCGTTCGGGGACATCTTCTACAACAACAGCTTCAAGAACGGCTTCCTGCCGGTGTCGCTCGCCGAATCCGAGGTCGACAAGCTGTTCTACGAGGCGGCGTCGTTTCCCGGATTCAGGCTGGTGGTGGACCTGGACAAGCAGACGGTGTCGACGGAAAACGGCACGCTGTCGTTCCGCTTCGAGATCGACGGGTTCCGCAAGTACTGCCTGCTGAACGGGCTCGACGAGATCGGCCTGACGCTGCGCCACGCAGACAAGATCCGCGCTTTCGAAGGGATGCGCGCCCAGCAGTTCCCCTGGTTTTTCCGTTAGGTCACAGATGAAGATTGCCGTACTGCCCGGAGACGGGATCGGGTCCGAGATCGTCGCGCAGGCGCTCGGTGTCCTCAAGCGCCTCGAACTGCCGCTCGAGTTCGAGCGGGCGCCCGTCGGAGGCGCGGGTTATGACGCCTCCGGGGACCCGCTGCCCGAAGCCACGCTGAAACTCGCCAAGGACGCCGACGCGATCCTGTTCGGCGCCGTGGGCGGGTGGCAGTACGACCAGCTGCCGCGCGCCAAGCGCCCCGAGCAGGCCATCCTCGGCCTGAGGAAGCACCTTGGCCTGTTCGCCAACCTGCGTCCGGCGCAGGTGTACGCGGAACTGGCATCGGCCTCGGCGCTGAAGCCCGAAGTGGTCGCCGGCCTCGACATCCTGATCATCCGCGAACTGACCGGTGACATCTACTTCGGCCAGCCGCGGGGCATCCAGAAACTCGCCGACGGCCAGCGCGAGGGGTTCGACACGATGCGCTACTCGGAGGGCGAGATCCGCCGCATCGCGCATGTCGGGTTCCAGTCCGCGATGAAGCGCGGCCGGAAACTGTGCTCGGTCGACAAGGCCAACGTGCTCGAGACCTCCCAGCTGTGGCGCGACGTCGTGGTCGAGGTCGCCAGGGAGTACCCGGACGTCGAGCTGTCGCACATGTACGTCGACAACTGCGCGATGCAGCTGGTGCGCACGCCCAAGCAGTTCGACGTCATCGTGACCGGCAACATGTTCGGCGATATCCTGTCCGACGAGGCGTCGATGCTGACCGGTTCGATCGGCATGCTCCCCTCGGCGTCGCTGGATGCGAACAACAAGGGCCTGTACGAGCCGATCCACGGCTCGGCGCCCGACATCGCGGGCAAGGACGTCGCGAACCCGCTCGCAACGATCCTTTCGGCGGCCATGATGCTGCGCTACTCGCTCGGCCAGGCGGCCGCGGCGGACCGGATCGAGGCGGCGGTGAAAAAAGTGCTGAAGGAGGGGTACCGGACCGCGGACATATTCGAGGCCGGTACGAAGAAGGTGGGCACGCAGGAGATGGGGGCGGCCGTGGTGGCCGCGCTCTAGTGTCCAAGAGGAAAGGTCATGCTTAGAGTCGGAATCGTCGGTTGGCGCGGAATGGTGGGGTCGGTCCTCGTGCAGCGCATGCGCGAGGAGAAGGACTTCGACCTCATCGAGCCGGTGTTCTTCTCCACTTCGCAGGCGGGCGGCAAGGGCCCGGCCATCGGCAGGGACACGGGGCCGGTCGAGGACGCCAATTCCATCGAGGAACTGAAGAAGCTGCCGGTGGTGATCACCTGCCAGGGCGGCGACTACACCAACGCCATCCACCCGAAGCTGCGCGAGGCCGGATGGAAGGGGTACTGGATCGACGCCGCCAGCGCGTTGCGCATGAAGGACGACGCGATCATCGTCCTCGACCCGGTGAACATGCCCGTCATCGACGCCGCGGTCGGCCGCGGCATCCGCGACTACATCGGCGGCAATTGCACCGTGAGCCTGATGATGATGGGCCTCGACGGCCTGTTCAAGCGCGGCCTGGTCGAATGGATGACCAGCATGACCTACCAGGCGGCTTCCGGCGCCGGGGCGGCCAACATGCGTGAACTCGCGGCGCAGATGGGGCATCTCGGCGACAAGGTGAGGGCGCTCGTTGCGGACCCCTCGTCCTCCGCGCTCGAAATCGACGCGCGCGTGACGGATTCCCTTAGGGACGGCACGCTGCCGACCGAGAATTTCGGCCACCCCCTCGCCGCCAGCCTGCTGCCCTGGATCGACAAGGACCTGGGCAACGGGCAGAGCCGCGAGGAGTGGAAAGGGCAGGCCGAGACGAACAAGATCCTGGGCCTGAAGGTAGGCTCGGTGCTGGTGGACGGCATCTGCGTCAGGGTCAGCGCCATGCGCTGCCATTCGCAGGCTTTGACCATCAAGCTGAAGAAGGACGTGCCGCTGGGGGAAATCGAGGGCATGCTGGCGGAAGCGAACGATTGGGTGAAGGTGGTGCCCAACCGCCGCGAGGAAAGCCTCGCCGGGTTGACGCCCGCAGCGGTGAGCGGGACCCTGTCGGTCCCTGTCGGGCGATTGCGCAAGATGCCGATGGGCGGGGAGTACCTGTCCGCCTTCACGGTCGGGGACCAGTTGCTTTGGGGAGCGGCGGAGCCTTTGCGCCGCATGCTGCGGATCCTGCTCCAGCGGGGGGGTGCGCACTGATTTGACAGGCGGGCGCAAGGTGCCGGGCAGGCGTGCACGGACTTTGCCCCATTACACAAACAGATCGGGCACAAGGCTGATAAAACGTAGAATATTTATCAGCTTGCATGGCTAACACTATGATGTTATGTTAGTTGTCCCATCGAATAAGACTCAGGGTGGTACAGTGGGAAAATCTGTCACCGCAAGGCGCCTGGCCGCGGGATTGCTGTTGGTGGCCCCGTTGCATGTTTTCGGGGCCGGCTTGGGTAAGCTCACTGTGCTTTCGGCGTTGGGTCAGCCGCTGTCCGCGGAGATCGAGATCGTTTCCCTCCAGGCTGGCGAGGAGGATTCGCTCGCCGCGCGCTTCGCCCCGAGCGATGCCTACCGCCAGGCCGGCATCGAATTCAATTCGGCGCTGATCAACGTCCGGTTCGCCATCGACCGCAAGGACGGCAAGCCGGTCATCAGGATGGTGTCGAACGCCCCGGTCAGCGAACCGTTCCTGAACGTGCTGGTCGAGCTGTCGTGGAATTCGGGCCGTCTGGTCCGCGAATACACCTTCCTGCTCGACCCCCCAGAGTACAAGGGCCCGCAGCCCATCGCCCAGGCGCCTGCGCCCGCGCCTGCTGCGCGTCCCGCTTCCGCACCGGCCGCCGCAGCACCAGTGTCCGCGCCTAAGCCTGTCGAGTCGCGCCCGATCGCGGCCCCCGCCGCGAAGTCCGCCGGGACCTACGAGGTCAAGAAGGGCGACACCCTCGCCAAGATCGCGACCCAGAACAATCCGGGCGGCGTCACGCTGCAGCAGATGCTGATCGCACTGTATCGCGCCAATCCCGACGCCTTCATCGGCAGCAACATCAACCGGCTGCGCGCCGGCCGCATCCTGAACCTGCCGGACAGGGACACCGCCGGGGCCGTGGACCAGGAAGACGCGCGCCGCCTTGTCCTCGCTCAGGGCGAAGATTTCCGTGCCTACCAGAGCAAGCTCGCCGGTGCGGTTTCTGCCGCTCCCGCCGAGTCCGGGGCTTCCAAACGCACCTCAAGTGGCAAGGTCACCGCGAAGCCTGATGAGCCCGCGGCCGGTGACGCCAAGGACCAGCTCAAGCTTTCGAAGGCCGACCCCGAGGGCAAGGGCGCGCGCTCCAAGGCAGCGCGGGGGGACGATTCTGCCAGTCGCGAAAAGGCGCTCAGGGAATCGCAGTCCCGGGTTTCGGACCTCGAGAAGAACGTCCAGGACCTGCAGAAGCTGCTGGAACTGAAGAACCAGGCGCTTGCCGAGCTCGAGAAGAAAGGCGCCCCCGCAACGGCAGCCAAGGCCGCTCCGGAACCTGCGAAAGCAGCGCCTGCCGCACCTGCACCTGCGGCGCCCCCCGCATCCAAGCCTGCGGCCGAAGCGCCCAAGGCCCCGGAACTACCCAAGCCCGCTGCCGAAGCGCCAAAAGCGCCCGAGGCGATGAAACCCCCGGTCGAGGCCCCCAAAGCGCCTGAAGCCGCGAAGGCGCCGGACGCGCCCAAGCCCCCGGCCGAGCCGCCCAAGCCCAAGGCCAAGATGGCACCGCCCCCGCCGCCCCCGCCGCCGCCCAGCCTCGTGGACGAGTTCCTCGACAACCCGGTCGCCCTCGGTGGCCTCGGTGGTGTCCTGCTGATGCTGGTCGGTTACGGCTGGTGGGCTTGGAAGCGCAAGAAAGCCACGCAGTCGAAGTTCCAGGACAGCGTGATGGGCGCGCCGGCTGCGGCCAGCCTCGGCGCCGCCTCGGTGTTCAGCGGTTCCGGCAGCCAGGAAGTCGACACCGGCGCCGGGGTCTCTCAGGCTTCGGTCAGCGACGCGAGCGTCGGCGCAATGGACGCGGACGAGGTCGACCCGATCGCCGAAGCCGACGTCTACATGGCGTACGGCCGCGACACTCAGGCCGAGGAGATCCTCAAGGATGCGCTGGCCAAGGATCCGGGCCGCCTCGCGATCCATTCGAAGCTGCTCGAAATCTACGCCGCGCGTCGCGACGTTCAGAATCTCGAACAGACTGCGATGAAGATCAAGGAGATCACGGGCGGCGAGGGCGAGGACTGGGACAAGGCCATAGTGCTCGGACGCACGGCCGACCCGACGAATTCGCTCTATGGCGGCGATCCCGAGGCGACGGTGATGATGCGTCCCGCACCTGCACCCGCGCCCGCTGCCGCGGCCGCAGGCGCGGCCCCGACGCTCGACTTCGACCTCGATGCGGCGGCGCCCGCCAGTCCCGATATTGCGCTCGATGCGGCGGCGCCGGAAGCTCCGGCGGCAGGCGCCTCGATCGACTTCGACCTTGGCGCGGGCGATGCGCCCGCCGCAGCGCCTGCGGACGAGAACACCGATTTCGCCCCCGGGGGCACGATCATCATGGACACCAAGGAGGCGCAAAGCGCTTCCTCCGGCGGCCTCGACTTCGATCTCGGCATGGGCGAGCCGGCAGCGCCCGCAGCGGCGCCCGAGCCCGCGCTTGAAGTCCCCTCCTTGGATGCCGGTGGCGGCCTCGACTTCAACCTCGACCTCGACAGCGGCGATGCCGACAAGACGGTGATGATGCCGGCCTCCATGAAGCCGGCTGCGGGCGAAGTGGACCTGTCGGCGATCAGCTTCGACCTTGGCACGCCCGATTCCGGCGCCTCGGGGGGCGAGGGCGATGCACGATGGCAGGAGGTCGCCACCAAGCTCGACCTGGCCAAGGCTTACGACGAAATGGGCGACAAGGAAGGTGCCCGCGACCTGCTGAACGAGGTGACCAAGGAGGGCGACGAAGCCCAGAGGAACCAGGCGCAGCAGATGCTCGCCAAGCTGGGCTGACCGGTCGGCAGCCCGGACAGGCCACGGCCGGCGCCGTGGCCTTTCTGTTTTCTGGAGTCCCGCAAACGCACATGAACAGGATCGCGCTGGGCATCGAATACGACGGCAGCCGCTTCCTCGGCTGGCAGACGCAGCCGGGAGGGGGGACCGTCCAGGATGCGCTCGAGACCGCAATCGCCACGATCGCAGGCGAACCCGGGGCAAGTGTGACCTGTGCCGGGCGCACCGATCGCGGCGTCCACGCGCGGGGCCAGGTCGTGCACTTCGACACCGCGGCAGATCGCCCGGCGTCTGCCTGGGTTCGCGGCGTAAACGCGCTCCTGCCCGAGTCGGTCGCCGTGGTCTGGTCGAAGCGCGTGCCCCCGGAGTTCCACGCCCGCTACTCGGCGCGCTCCAGGATCTATCGGTACCAGCTCATCAACCGTCCGGTGCGTCCGGCGCTGGAGGCACGCCATGCGGGCTGGTTCCACGCGCCGCTGGACGTAGACGCCATGCGCGCAGCGGCCGCGTATCTCGTGGGCGAACAGGACTTCAGCGCGTTCCGTTCCAGCGAATGCCAGGCGAAAAGCCCGGTGCGCACGCTCCACTCGCTCGGGATCGAAGCGTTCGAAGGGCGCATCGTATTCACGCTGCGGGCCAACGCGTTCCTGCACCACATGGTCCGCAACGTCGTCGGCACGCTGGTGTACGTCGGCAAGGGTCGTCACGCACCGGATTGGGTGGCCAGTGTCCTCGCTTCGCGCAATCGGTCCCTCGCCGCCCCCACGTTCGCGCCGGCGGGCCTGTGCCTCGAGCACGTCGAATACGAGCCCCGGTGGGACCTCCCGCGCATCGGGGCGGATCCAGTTGGCGCCCTGGTGCCTGCGCCATGAGGACGCGGGTCAAGATCTGCGGGATCACGCGCGAGCAGGACGCGGCGGCCGCCGCGAGCGCAGGGGCGGATGCGATCGGGTTCGTGTTCTACCCGCCGAGCCCGCGGTACGTATCGGTCGAGCGCGCGATCGCGCTGCGCGATGCCCTGCCTCCCTTCGTCCAGACGGTTGCGCTTTTCGTGAACCCCGAGCGCAGCCAGGTCGACGAGGTGGTCGGGCGCGTGCGCCCGTCGATGCTGCAGTTCCACGGCGAGGAGGCCCCGGCGTTTTGCGCCGCCTCCGGCACGCCGTGGCTGAAGGCCTGCCGGGTGAAGGAGGGGGTCGATTTGCTAGAATACTTCCGCTCGTATCCCGGGGCGTCCGGGTGGCTGGCGGACGCGTTCGTGGAGGGGTACGGCGGGGCGGGAAAGCGCTTCGACTGGTCTCTGGTCCCCGCGGAGCGCGAACGCCCGCTGGTGTTGTCCGGGGGCCTGGACGTGGGCAACGTCCGGGAGGCGATCCGCAGGGTCAGGCCCTGGGCGGTAGACGTTTCGAGCGGGGTCGAGTCCGCCAAAGGCATCAAAGACGCGGCGAAGATCGCCGCGTTCATCCAAGAGGTCAAAAATGCAGATGTATGACTTACCCGACGCGCGGGGGCACTTCGGCCCTTACGGCGGCTCCTTCGTGGCCGAAACCCTCACGAAGGCGCTGGATGAATTGCGCGCGGCCTACGAGCATTACAGGAACGATCCCGATTTCATCGAGGAATACCGCTACGAGCTCAAGCACTTCGTCGGCCGCCCGAGCCCCGTGTACCACGCCAAGCGCTGGTCGGGCCTGATCGGCGGCGCGCAGATCTACCTGAAACGCGAGGACCTGAACCACACCGGCGCCCACAAGATCAACAACACCATTGGCCAGGCCATGCTCGCCCGGCGCATGGGCAAGCCGCGCGTGATCGCCGAGACCGGGGCCGGCATGCACGGCGTGGCCTCCGCGACGGTTGCCGCGCGATATGGCATGGAGTGCGTGGTCTACATGGGCTCGCAGGACACCGTGCGCCAGGTGCAGAACGTCTATCGCATGAAGCTGCTCGGTGCGACGGTCGTGCCGGTGGAGTCGGGCTCGAAGACGCTGAAGGACGCGCTGAACGAGGCGATGCGCGACTGGGTCACCAACATCGACAACACCTACTACATCATCGGGACGGTCGCCGGGCCGCACCCCTACCCGATGATGGTGCGCGACTTCCAGAAGGTGATCGGCGAGGAGTGCATGGTGCAGGTGCCCGAGATGGCGGGACGCCAGCCGGACGCGGTCATCGCCTGCGTAGGCGGCGGCTCAAATGCGATCGGAATCTTTTACCCGTACATTGGCGTCGAGGGCGTGCGCCTGATCGGGGTCGAGGCGGCGGGCGAGGGGCTGGCTTCGGGCAAGCATGCAGCTTCGCTTTCGGTCGGCACCCCCGGTGTGCTGCATGGCAACCGCACCTATCTGCTGCAGGACGCCAACGGCCAGATCATGGAAACCCATTCGGTCTGCGCCGGCCTCGACTACCCGGGCGTCGGACCCGAGCACTCCTGGCTGAAGGACTCGGGCCGGGCCGAGTACGTGGGCGTGACCGACGACGAGGCGCTGCAGGCCTTCCACGACCTGTGCCGCTACGAGGGCATCATCCCGGCGCTGGAGTCCGCCCATGCGATCGCGTATGCCGCGAAGCTCGCAGCCACCATGCCGAAGGACAAGGTCCTGCTCGTCAACCTGTCCGGTCGCGGCGACAAGGACATGCACACCGTCGCGCAGAAATCCGGGTTGAACTTCTGATGTCGCGCATCCCGGCACGGTTCGAGGCGCTGCGCGCAGCGAAGAAGAAGGCGCTGATCCCCTATATCACCGCGGGGTTCCCGAATCCGTCGCTGACCGTGCCGCTGCTTCACGCGCTGGCGGAGTCGGGCTGCGACGTCCTGGAGATCGGCGTGCCGTTCTCGGACCCGATGGCCGACGGCCCGGCGATCCAGCGCTCCTCCGAGGCCGCGCTGAAATTCGGCGTTGGCCTCGTGGATGTCCTTGGCATGGTGCGCGAATTCCGCGTGAAGGACGCCGCCACGCCGATCGTCCTGATGGGTTACGCCAACCCGATCGAGGCGATGGGCGTGGAGAAGTTCGTCACCGCGGCCGCCGGTGCGGGCGTCGACGGCGTCATCGTCGTGGACTATCCGCCGGAGGAATGCGAGGCGTTCGCCGCGTTGTGCGCGAAGAACGGCATCGACCAGGTGTTCCTGCTCGCGCCCACGTCCACGGACGCGCGGATCAAGGAAGTCGCCCGCGTCGGCAGCGGGTACCTGTATTACGTGTCGCTCAAGGGCGTGACCGGCGCCGGGCACATCGACGTGGCGGACGTGGTTTCGCACCTGCCGAAGATCCGCGCGGCCTCGAAGCTGCCGATCGGCGTAGGCTTCGGGATCCGCGATGCGGCTTCGGCCAGGGCGATCTCGGCCGTGGCCGACGCGGTGGTGATCGGAAGCCGCATCATCGAGGAGATCGAGGCTGCGGGGCCCGAGGCCGCGGTCGCGCGCGTCGGTGCGTTTGTCCGGCCCATCCGGGCGGCGCTGGACGCCTGACCCGGGGATTCGCAGCGAGATGCATCAATCAGGGGGCAAGGGATGAGCTGGTTACAGAAACTGCTGCCGCCGAAGATCAAGCGCGTGGAAGGGGCTGCGAGGAAGCAGGTGCCCGAGGGCCTGTGGACCAAGTGCCCGTCCTGCGACGCGGTGCTGTACGCGACCGACCTAGAGAAGAACCTCAACGTCTGCCCAAAGTGCGGCCACCACCAGCGAATCGCTGCGCGCGCCCGCCTGGAGGCGCTGCTCGACGAGGACGGCCGCTTCGAGATCGGCGCCGAGATCCTGCCGGTCGACAGCCTCAAGTTCAAGGATTCGCGCCGCTACCCCGAGAGGCTTTCCGAGGCCAACGAAAACACCGGCGAAACCGAGTCGATGGTGGTGATGCAAGGCTCGATCAAGTCGGTCGGCGTGGTCGTCGCGGCTCACGAGTTCGACTTCATGGCTGGCACGATGGGCTCGGTGCTCGGCGAGCGGTTCGTGCGCGGCGTGCGCGTCGCCATCGAGAACAAGCTGCCGTTCGTGGTGTTCACGGCCAGCGGCGGGGCGCGCATGCAGGAAGGGCTCCTGTCGCTCATGCAGATGGCGAAGACCACCGCCGCGCTCACCGAACTCGGCGAGCGCGGGCTGCCTTTCGTCTCGGTGCTGACCGACCCGACCACCGGCGGCGTCTCGGCGAGCTACGCCTTCCTCGGTGACGTGGTCGTGGCCGAGCCCAGGGCGTTGATCGGGTTCGCGGGGCCCCGCGTCATCGAGCAGACCGTACGCCAGAAACTGCCCGAGGGCTTCCAGCGATCCGAGTTCCTGCTCGAGAAAGGCGCGATCGACATCATCATCGACCGCCGCCAGATGCGCGAAAAGCTGGCGGTGCTGCTGGCGCTGCTGCAAGGCATGCCGGCGGAATCCGCAAACTAATTGCAGACACTCGAAGAATGGCTGGCGTTCATCGAGCGCCAGCACCCCAGGACCATTGCGCTGGGCCTTGACAGGGTCGAGGAGGTTCGCGCCCGGCTCGGCCTCTCCGCGCCTTGCCCGGTCATCCTCGTCGGCGGCACCAACGGCAAGGGCTCGACCTGCGCGATGCTGGAAAGCATCCTGCGCTGCGCGGGCTACCGCACCGGCCTGTACACCTCGCCACATCTCCTGCGCTACAACGAGCGCGTTCGCATCGACTCGCGCGAGGCGTCCGATGCCGCGCTCTGCGATGCTTTCGAGGCTGTGGAGCAGGCGAGGGGCGGCACCGAGCTGACCTACTTCGAATACGGCACGCTGGCCGCGGCGTGGCTGTTCGCCCGCGAGGGGCTCGACGCCTGGATACTTGAAGTGGGCCTGGGCGGGCGGCTGGACGCGGTCAATGTTTTCGATCCGGACTGTGCCGTGCTGACCAGCGTGGACATGGACCACATGGACTACCTCGGCCCGACGCGCGAGGACATCGGGCGTGAGAAGGCCGGCATTTTCCGCGGCGGCCGCCCCGCGGTCGTCGCCGACGCGAAGCCTCCGCAGTCCGTGCTCGACGCAGCCGCGGCCAAGGGGACGCAATTGCTGCTGGGCGGGCGCGATTTCGGCTTCTCGGCCGAGAAGGCGCAATGGGTGTATTGGGGGCCGGGCGGCAAGCGACCGGCGCTGGCTTACCCGGCGCTGCGCGGCCCGATCCAGCTGGTGAACGCCGCCGCATCCATTGCCGCCCTCGACACGCTGCGTGAGCGACTGCCTGTGGCGATGCAGGACATCCGCCGGGGCCTGGCCGAGGTCGAGGTGCCGGCGCGCTTCCAGGTGCTGCCGGGGCGCCCCACCGTGATCCTCGACGTAGGCCACAACCCGCAGGCCGCGCGCAACCTGGCCGCCAACCTCGCCGACAGCGGCTTCGCGCCCGAGACCCACGCGGTGTTCGGCGCACTGCGCGACAAGGACATCGCCGGCGTCGTGCGTGCGCTGGGCGGGCGGATCACGCGCTGGCACCTCGCCACGCTCGAAGGGCCTCGTGGCACCACGGCCGCCGACCTCGCGCAGATCCTGCGTTCAGAGGGCGTCAAGGCGCCCATCGGGGAGCACGCTTCGCCCGTTGAAGCCTACGATGCGGCCCGGGGACAGGCAGGGGAAGCTGATAAAATCGCGGTCTTCGGGTCGTTCCTGACCGTTGCAGCCGTCATGCAACACCTTTCCAGGCGCGCCCCCCCGGGAAACCGCTGAGACCATGGCCGAGCGCTCCACCGCAGCATCCAAAAAGACGCAGGAAGCAGCCCAGGACGTCAGCACGCTGCAAAAACGCGGCCGGCGCAGGCTCGTCGGGGCGATCGCGCTGGTGCTCCTCGCGGTCATCATCCTGCCGATGGTGTTCGATCCCGAGCCGAGGCCCAATACGCCGCTCGTCAGCGTCCGCATTCCCGGCGAGGACAGCAGCAAGTTCACGCCGAAAGTGGCACCCAAGCCTGCCGTGCCCGAGCCTGGGAAGAAGGCCGAGGAGAAACCGCCGGAGCCTGCGGCTGCGCCCGTGCCTGCACCTGTCGAGGCCGCCAAGTCTGTGCCCGAGCCTGCCAAGGCGCCGGACAAGCCCGCCGCGAAGCCTGCGGCCAAGCCGGTCGAAAAGGCGGCCAAGGTCGCCGAGAAGGCGCTGGAAAAGCCCGCCGAAAAGGCCGTTGAGAAACCGGCCGCCGCGCCTGCCGGGGGCGAGCAGTTCATGGTCCAGGTGGGCGCGTTCGCCAGCCCCGAAAAGGTCCAGGAGATCACCGGCCAGCTGAAGGAAGCGAAGCTTGCGCACTACACGGAAACCGTCGCGACGGCCAAGGGGCAGGTGACCCGGGTGCGCCTCGGACCGTTCGCATCGAAGGACGCCGCCGAGAAGGCGCGCGAGCGCGCCAAGGCGCTCGGTCTCAACCCGGCCAATCCCGTGGCGAAATGAACGGGCTGGACTACGCCGTAATCGGCGTGCTGGCGGTCTCGAT
This sequence comes from Burkholderiales bacterium, assembly GCA_965279075.1. Taxonomy (GTDB): domain Bacteria; phylum Pseudomonadota; class Gammaproteobacteria; order Burkholderiales; family SG8-39; genus SZAS-79. Next base: position 334,890 of record CBDIHI010000010.1, read on the forward strand.
GGTCTGGAGCGCGTTGCGCGGCGTGGTGCGCGAGATCGTGTCGCTCGGCGGCTGGGTCATCGCATTCCTTGCCGCGAACCTGTTCGCGGGCCCGCTGGCGGTGCACGTGCCGCAGGCCATCCCGGGCGAGAGCCTGCGAATGCTCGCCGCCTTCCTTGCAATCTTCCTCGTCGCCCTCATCTGCTCGGCTCTGGTCGGGGTGCTGATGTCCAAACTGGTGAATGCCGTGGGCCTGGGGGCGCTGGACAAGGCGCTGGGGGCGCTATTCGGGATTGCCCGGGGCACGATCCTGGTGCTCGTCGCCGTCCTCGCCGCGGGCCTGACCAGCGCGCCGAAGCAGGCGTGGTGGAAGGAGTCCATGAGCGGCGGGGCGCTTGCGCACGTGGCGCTGGCCCTGAAGCCGTGGCTGCCGGACTCGTTCGCGCAGCGCCTGCGCTATGATTGACACTTAGCCGCGTCGGAGCAACACCATGTGTGGAATCCTCGGCATCGTCGCCCGCTCGCCGGTCAACCAACTGCTCTATGACGGCCTGCTGTTGCTGCAGCACCGCGGCCAGGATGCCGCCGGCATCGCCACAAGCGAGCGCAAGACCTTCCACATGCAGAAGGGCAACGGCCAGGTGCGGGACGTCTTCCGCACGCGCAACATGCGCTCGCTTCCCGGCAACATGGGCATTGCCCACTGCCGATACCCGACCGCGGGCTCGGCCAACAACTCCGCCGAAGCGCAGCCTTTCTACGTCAACTCCCCGTTCGGCATCGTGCTCGGCCACAACGGCAACCTGACCAACTCGGACGAACTGAAAGAGGAGATGTTCCGCCAGGACCTGCGGCACATCAACACGAGTTCGGACTCCGAAGTGCTGCTCAACGTGCTCGCGCACGAGCTCGAGAAGGGCTCGGTGAAGCTGCGCCTCGACCCGCAGACCATCTTCTCGGCGGTGGCGAACGTCCATCGCCGCTGCAAGGGCGCCTACACGGTCACCGCGATGATCGCGGGCTACGGCGTGCTCGCCTTCCGCGACCCGTACGGCATCCGCCCCGCGGTGATCGGCATCAACGAGACCGAAGCCGGGCCGGAATACATGGTCGCCTCGGAGAGCGTCGCGATCGACGCACTGGGCTTCAGGCTGCTGCGAGACATCGAGCCGGGCGAGGCGGTGTTCATCGACGAGGACGGCAACTTCTACAGCCAGCAGTGTGCGCCCAAGCCCACGCTGAACCCGTGCATCTTCGAGTTCGTGTACCTCGCGAGGCCGGATTCGCTTATCGACGGGGTGTCGGTCTACGAGACGCGCCTCAACATGGGCGAGAAGCTCGCCGAGAAGATCCGCCGCGACTACAGGCACCTCGACATCGATGTCGTGATTCCCATTCCAGATTCGAGCCGGCCCTCGGCGATGCAGCTCGCGCAGGGCCTCGGCGTGGCCTACCGCGAAGGCTTCGTCAAGAACCGTTACATCGGCCGTACCTTCATCATGCCCGGCCAGGCGATCCGCCGGAAATCCGTGCGCCAGAAGCTGAATGCGATCGGCATGGAATTCAAGGGCAAGAACGTGATGCTGGTCGACGACTCGATCGTGCGCGGCACCACCAGCCAGGAGATCGTGCAGATGGCCCGCGAGGCGGGCGCGCGCAAGGTGTATTTCGCCTCCGCAGCGCCGCCGGTGCGCTTCCCCAACGTCTACGGCATCGACATGCCGACCCGCGCGGAGCTGATCGCTGCCCACCGGACCGAGGCTGAGGTCTGCACAGAGATCGGGGCGGATGCGCTGATCTACCAGGACCTCGATGCGCTGAAGGAATGCGTGAGGATGCTCAATCCCAAGCTCACCAGCTTCGAGACCTCCTGCTTCGACGGCCAGTACATCACCGGCGACGTGACCAGCGACTACCTGCGGACCATCGAGGTGCGGCGGGACGCAGCGCGCGACTCGGAGGATGATGCAGACAGCGCCCAGCTCGACCTGAACCTGGTAGCCACGGGGTAGTGCTATAATTTTCGCAGTGGCGCCGATTTGATGCAGCTTGCGGGCGCGTTATAAATCCAGCTAAAGCGTGCCGTCGAAACCCGGTCCGCTGGTTGGCCCGGGTTTTTTTATGCCCGCGGGAATCGAACGGATATCGAGGCGACGATGAGCACACCCAAACCACGCGGATTCACCACGAGCATCCTGCACTCCGATGCCGACGGCGGCGTCGAGCACGGCGCCCTGCACAAGCCGCTCCACCTTTCGGTCGCGTACGGCTACAAGGACGCGCGGGAGCTCGCGGCCGTCTTCCAGGGCACCGCAAAGGGCTATGTCTACGGCCGGCAGGGCAACCCGACCTCCGCCGCACTGGAGGCCAAGGTCTCCCTGATGGAAGGGGGCGTGGCCACGACGTGCTTCGCCACCGGCATGGCCGCGATCGGCGCGGCGATGCTCGCCCTGCTGCGCGAGGGCGACCACGTGGTCTCCAGCCGGTTCCTGTTCGGCAACACCGTGAGCCTTTTCGGCACGCTCCAGTCGCACGGGATCGGCGTCACGTTCGTCGACCCGACGGATGCGAAGAACGTCGAGGTGGCGCTCACACCGGCGACCCGGCTGGTGTTCGTCGAGACGATCGCCAACCCGCGCACGCAGGTCGCCGACCTCGAGCGAATCGGCGCGATCTGCAAGGCGAAGGGCATCGTCTACATCGTCGACAACACTATGACCTCGCCGGCGCTGTTCCAGCCGAAGGCGGCGGGCGCCAGCCTGGTCGTCAATTCGCTGACCAAGTACATCGGCGGGCATGGAAACGCACTCGCCGGCAGCCTCACGGACACCGGGCTGTACGACTGGACGAAGTACCCCAACATCGCCGCGCCCTACAAGTCCCAGCCGCCCGCGATGTGGGGCATGCAGCAGATCCGCAAGAAGGGGTTGCGCGACTGGGGCGGCACGCTTTCCGCGACGGATGCCCACCACATCGCAATGGGTGCGGAGACCCTCGCGCTGCGCATGGAACGGACCTGCTCCAACGCAATGGCGGTGGCCGGGTTCCTTGCGAAGCACCCCAAGGTGCGCGCGGTGTTCTACCCCGGCCTCGCCGACCACCCGCAGCATGCGCTGGCGAAGAAGCTCTTTCGCGGCTGCGGCGGGATCCTGTCGTTCGAGCTGGCCGAAGGCGTCGATTGCTTCGACTTCCTGAACCGGCTGGACATCGTCGTCTCCTCGTCCAACCTCGGCGACAACCGCACGCTGGCAATCCCCGTTGCTCACACCATCTTCTGGGAGATGGGCCCCGAGCGCCGCAAGGAGATGGGCATCGCCGAGTCGCTGATCCGCGTGTCGATCGGCATCGAGGACGAGGACGATCTCGTCGGCGACTTTCGCCGGGCGCTCGCCTAGTCTCCCTCAGGCAGCGCGCTTCGCCTTCGCGTCCAACTGCCCGAGGTCCGCGAGCATCTGCTGCAGCTTCTTGCGGTCCTCGCCGTCCAGCAGCTTCAGCGGCGCGCGCGGCGCACCCATCGACAGGCCCATGATCTCAAGCGCCGTGTGCGCGACGCGCACGCCGCCCTTGGTCGTAGCGAGGCTCCACAACGCGTAGGTCGAATCGAAGAAGGCGCGCGCCTCGGCGATCTTGCCGGCCTTGAACAGGTTGAAGAGCTTGACGCACAGGCCGGGCGCGGAGTTCGCGCCGCCCGAAAACCAGCCGGCGGAGCCCACCAGCAGCGCGTCGAGGGCCTGCGGGTCGCGGCCCGTCAGCACCGGGACGCGGCCCTTGGTGATGCGCAGCTGGTCGGCGATGCGCGAGACGTCGGGCGCGCTTTCCTTGACCGCGATCACGGTCGGGATCTCGCACAGCGAGGCGAGGAAGGCGGGCGACATGTCGACGCCGGTGGTGCGCGGGTTGTTGTAGAGCACCATCGGCATGCCGGTCGCGTCCGCGATCGCCTTGTAGTGGGCCGTGAGCTCGGGCTCCGTCAGCGGCCAGTAGGTCGTGGGCACCACGAGGATGGCATCGGCGCCCGCGTCCTTGGCGTGCTGCGACAGGCGGATCGCCTCGGCGGTGTTCATCGATCCCGTGCCGACGATGACCGGCACGCGGCCGGCCGTGTACTTCACCGCGGCCTCGGCGATCGTCCTGCGCTCGGCCTCGTTGAACGAGCCGATCGCGCCGGTGCTCCCGAACACGGTGATGCTGACGATGCCGGCGTCGATCGCGCGGCCGATGTGCGCCTCGAGTTTCTCGGGCGCGATCCCGCCCTTCGCGTCGGTGGGCGTGACCGAAAACAAATGCACGCCGGAAAAATCGATCTTCTTGGCCATGGTTGCATTCTCCACTTAGAAAGTGCCTGGATTCGGACCGGCTACTGCACCTTGATGCCGGCGCTCTTGATCAACGGCGCCCATTTCTCGATGTCGGTGCGGATCTTCTCGCTGAACTGCTCGGGCGTCGACCCCGCCGGCGTGGCGCCGAGGTCCGCGAGCCTTTGCACGACATCCTGCTGGCGGATGAAGCGGACCGACTCTTCGTTCAGCCTTTGGATGATCGCGGGCGGCGTGCCGGCGGGCGCGCTGAGCCCGAACCAGGACACCACTTCGTAGCCGGTCACGCCCGATTCGTCCATCGTGGGCAGCTCGGAATAGGCGGGCACGCGCTGCAGCGAGGTGACCGCGAGGCCGCGCAGCCGGCCGGCCTTGACGTGCGGCCCGATCGACGAAGTGTTGTCGACCATCCACGCCGAGCCCTGGCCCGCGACGAGGTCGATCAGCGCGGGCGCGCTGCCCTTGTACTGGATCGCCACGACGTCCATCTTCGCCATGTACTTGAACAGTTCCCCGCCGAGGTGCTGCGAAGTGCCGCTGCCGGTGGAGGCGTAGTTGAATTTCCCGGGGTTGGCCTTCATTAGCGCCACCAGCTGCTGCACGCTCTGCACGGGTATGGACGGGTGCACGGCGAGCAGGTTCGGCACGCTCGACAGGTGCGTGACCGGCGCGAAATCCTTCACCGGGTCGTAGGGGAGGTTGGTGTACAGGCTCGGCGCGACGGCCTGTCCCGCAAGCGTGGCGACCAGGATCGTGTAGCCGTCGGGCTTGGATTTCGCGACCGAGTCCGTCGCGATGGTCGTGCCCGCTCCGGGCCGATTCTCGACGATGAAGGTGGACTTGAAGCCCTCGCTGAGCTTCTGCGCGAAGAGCCGCGCCATGATGTCGGTGGGGCCACCCGGCGGGAAGCCCACGACCAGTTTCACGGGGCGGTCGGGATAGGCCTGCGCGACCGACCCGTCGGCGGCTAATCCGAGCGCAAGGCCGACGCTAGCGTACAGGAGGAACTTCTCGATTCGCATGGCGGCACCCCGGGCAAGGTCGGAAGCCCGTACGCTACGGCGGTCCGCGTCGCACGAAAAGAACCATTTGTCGGGCGGCAGGGGACCACTTCCTAAGGTGGTGCGGATCGGGCCTCATGCCGCTCCCGGCGCCCCCTCGCGGTGCGCTCCACCACGTTTCCCAGCCGCTCGGTGGCGATCTGCAGGCTGGGCAGGCTGAAGCCCGTGAAGCCGAGCAGAAGGCCCTGCCGCGCGGGCGCCTCGAAGTACATCGGACTCACCGGGCGCACCACCACGCCGCTGCGCTGCGCAGCGATGGCGATCTCGGTGTCGGACAGCCCGTCCTCGAGGTAGGCGACTAGCTGCAGGCCGCATTCGGGTGTCGCGAGCGTCGCGTGTCGGCCGAGGCACTGGCTGACGATCTCGACCGTGAAGTCGCGCGCCTCGCGGTAGCGCTGCCGCATCCGCCGGATATGGCTCGTGAGGAAGCCCTCGCGCAGGAAGTCCGCCACCACCGCCTGCTGCAGTGTGGAAGGAAACCGGTCGGCCAGGAACCTCGCGCCGGCGAACGCGTCGACGAGGTCGCGCGGCACGACGGCGAAACCGACGCGTGCGCCGGGAAAGAGCACCTTGGACAGCGTGCCCACGTAGATCACGCATTCGTTCTGCAGCAGTCCCTGCAGCGAAGCGAGCGGCCGGCCGGCGTAGCGGAACTCGCTGTCGTAATCATCCTCGATGATCCACGCGCCGCGGCTGCGCGCCCACTCCAGCAGTTCGAGCCGCCGCGCCATGGTCATCGCGGCGCCGGTCGGGTACTGGTGGGACGGCGTCACGTAGGCGAGCCGCGCGTCGGGCGCGGTTTCGATGCCCTTTGCGACGACGATGCCCGATTCGTCGACAGGCACGGGCACGAGCCGGGCGCCGAGCGCCTGCAGCGCGGCGCGCGTCGCGGGATAGCAGGGATCCTCCACCCACGCCGCGGCGCCGGGGTCGAGCAGTACGCGTAGAGAGAGGTCGATCGCCTGCTGGGCGCCCGAGACGATGAGGATCTGTTCAGGTTCGCAGCGCACCGCGCGAGCCGCGCGCAGGTATTCGGCGATTTCGCGCCGCAGCGCCGGCAGGCCGAATGGGTCGGAGTAGCCGTAGTCCGTCGGGTCGGGCTTCCTGAGCCGGCGCGCACTGATCGCGCGCCACGCCTCCGCGGTCTGGACGTCGATCGACGTGCGTCCTGTGATGAACGGGATGGTGTCGAGCGAGACTTTGGCCGGGACATAGGCGCTGCACCGCGCCCCGTACGCCGAAAGCTGCCGGCGCGCCTTGTCCGCCTCCTGCTGTGCCTCGGCGTCCACGCCCGGCGCAACGACGGGCTCGGGCAGGTCGCTGGAAACGTAGGTGCCCGAACCGGGTTTGCCTACGACGTAGCCCTCGGCGAGGAGCTGGTCATAGGCAGACAGCACCGAAGTCCTGGAGACGCCGAGTTTCCTGGCCATCTCGCGGGTGGAAGGCAGGCGGCTGCCGGGGGCCACCGACTGCTCGATGATGGCCGACCGCAGGCGTAGATAAACCTGACGAAATAAAGGGATGGATGCATCCGCCTCGACTCGCAGGTCGAGGAATTCCGCCCACTTCAGACGATTTTCGGCTGGCATGACTGGTCTCCCCAGGGAGCACTATATCCCCTGACCAGCCATACCAGTCAGCCGGACTTCACCCCGCCCAGGCGCCCACTTCGAGCCAGGTGCTCTGGTAGGTCGCGCCTTCGCCGATGTCGGTATAGCGATCCGAGCACAGCATGTTGATCGTGCCGAAGACCGCTTCGTCGTCGGGGCGCTGGCCGGGCACCAGCACAACGCCCGGCTGGATCTCGTCGGCCACGCGCAGCACGAGGCCGATGCGGCCCCGGTCGTTGAACAAGGCCACCTTCTGCCCGTCGACGAGTTTTCTTGCCGCGGCGTCCTTTGGGTGCAGCACACACCAGGGCTGTCCTTCGCGTCCGCGCAGGAACGACACGCCGGAGTAGGCCGTGTGCGGCTGGAAGTAGGAGGGCGCGGTCAGGAGGCGCAACGGCCAGCGCGCGGCTTCCTGCTCGTCCACGGGATCGGGCTGCCAGTCCGGCAGCGGCGAGAGGCCGAGCGCCTTGACCTGCTCGGAATAGACCTCCAGCTTGCCTGAGGGCGTGGCGAACTTCTGCACGCCTTCGGGCTTGACCTTGATCGGGCCGGCGTCGACGACCTGCGAGGCGTCGAGCGCAGTGGGTCCCTTGCCCCCGCGCAGCAGCAGGCCGAGCATCTGCACCTCGCTCATGTCGAACACGGGGTCGGTCAGGCCCATGCGCTTGGCGAGCGCCTTGGTCACGGCCGTGTTGGAGCGCGCCTCGCCGACGGGCGCAACCGCCGCCTTCGCGTACTGCATGTAGTAGCAGCCATACGAGCGGTAGAAGTCTTCGGTCTCGAGGTAGATCGCCGAAGGCAGCACGATGTCGGCGTATTTCGCGGTGACGGTCATGAACGGCGTGTGGACGACCGTGAAGAGGTCCTCGCGCTCGAGCCCGCGCCGGACCTTGCCGACTTCGGGGCAGGTGACCGCGGGGTTGTTGGCGGCGATGAACAGGGCGTGGATCGGCGGGTTGGCCATGTTGAGCAGGGCCTCGCCGAGGCGCAGGTGGTTCACCGTGCGCGTGCTCGCCGGCCCGGAAGGCTTGCGCACAGCGTTGTAGTCGAGGCTGATCGAGCTTGCCGTCAGCAGCAGTGCGCCGCCGCCGTGCACGCCGTACGCGCCGGTGATCGCCGGCAGTACCAGCACGGCCCGCAACGCCTGGCCGCCCTGCACGAGGCGGGTCATGCCTTCGCCCAGGCGGATGAAGGATTTCTTCGAGGCAGCGTACATCGCGGCGAAGCGCTCGATGTCGGCCACCGGCACGCCCGTGATCTTCGACGTTGCTTCGGGCGTGTAGCGCGGCAGGACGTCCTTTTCCAGCTTGTCGAATCCGAGCGTGTTGGCTTCCAGATACGCGCGGTCGCATTTGCCGTCGCGCACCAGGATGTGCGCCACGCCGAGGGCCAGCGCCGCGTCGGTGCCGATGTTGATCGGGATGTGCCAGTCGGCGCGTTCGGCGGTCTTGGTCCGGCGCGGATCGATGACGACGACTTTCACGCCGCGCTTCTTCGCCTTCTCGACCAGCGTCCACACGTGCACGTTCACCGCCATCAGGTCCGCGCCCCAGGACACGATGAACTCCGCGTCCGCAACCGCCTCCGGGTCGGCGCCGCCGATCGGGCCCATGGTCAGGTCCCAGGCCGTTTCGCAGCAGCTGTCGCACACAGTGCCGGCTGCGAGGCGCGTGGCACCCAGAGCGTGGAAGAGCCCGCCGGTGAGGCCGCGGTTGATGAGGCCCTGGTGTGCGCTGTAGGCGTAGCCGAGGAGGGCCGTGGGGCCGTGCTCGGCAATGGTCTTTTTCCAGCGGGCGGCGATCTCGTCGAGCGCAGTGTCCCACGAGATCGGCTCGAACTTGCCCTCTCCCTTCTTGCCGGTCCGGCGCAGCGGCGTAGTCAGGCGCTCGGGCGAGTGGACGAGGTCCGTGTCGCGGTTGACCTTGGCGCAGGCGAAGCCCGCAGTGAACGGCTGGTCGGGATCACCCTCGATTTTGGTGACGCGGCCGTTGTCGACCGTCGCGATCAGCGAGCACATGTCGGGACAATCGTGTCCGCATACGACGCGAACGGTGTTCATGGCGAAGCTCCGATTATTTTGTTGGAGGCCGTAGCGTACCTGCCCGGCGCTGCGGCGCAAGGACCGCTTTGTGCCGGGCGCGATGCCACCTGCGGCCGGGGTTCGCCCCGCCCGTTAGAATCGGGCCATGTCCGCACCCGACCTCATCCTGCACAACGGCCGTGTGCACACGCTCGACGCGGGGACCCGAACGGTCGAGGCCCTTGCCGTGCGTGGCGGTGAAATCGCTTTCGCCGGGAGCAGCGCCGAAGCGCTCGCGCTGCGCGGGCCCGCCACACGCCTGGTCGACCTCGAAGGCCGCACCGTCGTGCCCGGCTTCTTCGACGCCCACCCGCACCTCGACCGCATGGGCCTGCGCGACCTGTGCGGCGTCCGGATCGCGCACTGTCGTTCCGTCGCGGAAATGTGCGCCGCCGTGCGCGAGGCCGCAGCGCATACGCCCCCCGGGGAGTGGATCGTCACGCTGCCGATGGGGGCGCCGCCCGAGGACTACGTGTTCGAGCCCGGCCAGCTGGCGGAGGGGCGCTTCCCCGATCGGCATGACCTCGACCGCGCGGCGCCCGATCATCCGGTCTACATCCGCTCGCCCTGGGGCTGGTGGAGCCGGCTGCCGCTGCCTTCGGTGGCCAACAGTCGCGCACTCGCGCTGGCGGGCGTCACGCGCGAAACCGAGGCGCCGCCAAAGGTCGAGATCGTGAAGGACGCGGCCGGAGAGCCGACGGGGGTCTTCCTCGAGCGCAACTGGGCGCCGATCCTCGAGTACACGCTCTTCCAGTGCGTGCCGCGCTTCACCTACGAGGATCGCTACGAGGGGTTGCGATACGCGACGCGTGCGGCCAGCGCCGCCGGGATCACCGCCGCCTTCGAGGGCCACGGCGTCACGCCGCAGGTGATCGACGCATACCGGCGGCTGGAGGCGGCGGGCGAACTCACGCTGCGGATGCAGTTGCCCTTGTCGGTACCCAGCGCCGCGTTCGGCGATGCCAAGGTGGCATCGCTGCTGGGTCACTGGGCACCGCGCCTCGCGGGGCAGGGCTGTGATGCGGGCACGGCCGGCCTGCTCAGGGAAGAGGGGCTGTGCCTCGACGTGGCCGACCCGAACACCGCACGCATCATCGCGAGCGGCTATCCGTACGAGCAGTGGGCGGGGCACTTCTACCAGTCGCTGCCCCACGATCGGCTGGTGGCGCTGGGGCTCGAGGCGGCGAGGCTCGGCTTGCGCGTCTGCACGCTGGTCTGCTACGAACTGGAGCGCGTGCTGCGTGCTTTCGAGGAGATCGACGCGCAGGTGTCGATCCGCGACCGGCGCTGGGTGGCCGTGCACGTGACCGAGGCCACGCCACAGCAGGTCGCGCGCATCAAGGCGCTGGGGCTGGTGGCGACCGTGACGCCGAACTTCATGTACATGGCGAAGGACCGCTTCAACCTGCAGGCCCTGGGCGCGCGCGGGACGCCGATCCGGGAACTGCTCGACGCCGGCATCCCGGTGGCGCTGTCGACCGACGGCGTGCCGCACTCGATGCTGTTCGCGATGTGGGAGGCGCTGGCGCGCTGGGACAACGACGGCAAGGCGGCGCTGGGCGAGAGCCGCCTGACGCGGCTCGAAGCCCTCCGGCTCTCGACCGTGGCCGGTCACTACCTCACCTGGGACGAAGGCCGCCGCGGTCCGCTTTCTCTGGGGATGACTGCCGATTTTGCAGTGCTGGGCGAAGATCCACTCGAGTGCAGCCTGGATCGCATCCGTCATATCGAAGTCCTGCGGACCTTCGTCGCCGGGCGCGAGGTGTACGGGCCGCGACCCGCATCCGGCTAGCGTGGTTTTCAGCTAAGGGCGATAGGGGGCCAGGGCGCCTCAACCGATTGTGCGCTTTCATACTGCAATGCGAGGTCGAGAACCTGCTCGTCCGCGCCAAACCGGCCGACCAACTGGAAGCCAATCGGCATGCCCTCGCGCGAGGGCGCGCAGGGCACCGAAATCGCCGGATGACCGCAGGCATTCACCCAGCCGGCGTAAACGGCATGCCCGCGCGGCCCGACGGGTTGGCCGTCGATCGCCTCTGGATATTGTTGGTCCGCAGCCCACGGGAGCGCCGCAGCGCTCGGGGTCATGATGAATTCGACGTTCGCAAATGCTTCGGTGACGATGCGACGCAGGGCCTCGATCAGGTCCAGTCCCGCGAGATAGCGCGCTGCGGGCACCCTGCGGCCCTCTTCAGCGATAGAGCGCCAGCGCTCCGCGGCAAGGTGTGCTTTTGCAGGATGTGCGTCGAGGATGTATGCGACACCCACCTGTCCAAGCAGCGGCCAGAACTCGGTGAGCGGGCCGACATCGAAGGGGAGGTCCCCTTCGACGACCTGCGCACCCAGGGCTTCAAGCATCCGGGCCGCAGCGTTGGTGCTCGCCAGCACTTGTGGGTCGATGGGCGCATTGCCGAACCGGGGTACGTAAAGGATTCGAGGTGGATCAGCATTCGGACGGGGATCGGGCCCATACAGGGATTTCCGGTCGGAGCGGTCGGGACGGGCGACTGCGTCGAATATCAGTCTGCAGTCCGCAACCGAACGAGCGATCGGGCCGATGACTTCCATGTCAAGCAGGATCTGGGGCAGGCTCGGCCCGCGCGCCACACGGCCAATGCTCGGCTTGAGCCCGACCAGGCCAGCGTGGCTGGCAGGGCGGCGGATCGACCCGCCGCCGTCCGTCCCGAGAGCAAAGGCCCCCAACCCGGCCGCGATCGAAGCCACTGCACCGCCCGAGGATCCTCCCGGCGTGAGCGCGGGGTTCCACGGATTGCGAGTGACGCCAAAGAGCGGGTTGTTGGTGTAGCCCTCGAGTGTGAATTCGGGCACGTTGGTCTTGCCTATGACGATTGCTCCCGCGGCGCGCAATCGCGCAACCGGCAGTTCGTCCTGAGAAGGTACGTAGTCCTGCAGCATGCGGCTGCCCCATGTGCAGGGCAGTCCGCCCACAAGGATGCTGTCCTTGACGGTGAAAGGTACGCCGTCAAGGGCGCTGAGCGGCCGTCCGGCATGGAACCTCTCTGACGATTCGCGCGCGGCCGCCATCGCACCGGGATTACGCGCGATGATCGCATTCAGGTGCGGATTGATCCGTTCGATGCGCTTGTCCAGAGCTTCGAGTACATCGACCGGGTCGGTCTCGCGCGCAGTGTATGCGGCGGCGAGATCGCGCAAGGACAGGCGCCAGGCCTGCGCGGCTACATCTGCGCCGGTAGCCAGAGGACCACCTTGGGTACGTAGATGAGGAAGATCGTGAACAGGATCATGATGAGCGCAAAGGGGAGGGCGCCCCAAATCGCATCCTCAATGCCGCCCTTGTCCGGACGAATTCCATGGACGACAAACAGATTCATCCCGACGGGCGGGGTAATCAGGCCCAGTTCGCACATCAGAACGATGAAGATGCCGAACCAGATCGGGTCTACGCCAAGCGCGATGACAATCGGGTAGGTGAGCGGAATCGTGGCCACCTGCATGGAGAGCACATCCATGAACATGCCGAGGATCAGGTAGAACACGATCAACGCAAGGATCATGGTCGTTGCGGTCAAGCCCAGCGAGACCACCCACTTGGTCATCTGCTCTGCGACGCCGGTGAGCGCGATGGTGAGGTTGAGCACGAATGCGGCAGCGATGATTAACAGGATCATCCCACTGATCCGGGCGGTCTGCTGGAAGCAGTTCTTGAGCAGGTCCAGCGACAGCCTGCCGCTTCCCCACGTAAAGGCCAGCGCGATCACGACGCCGAGCGCAGCGGATTCGGTGGCGGTCGCGATCCCGAAGTACAGGCTCCCCATGACCACGCCGAATACGACAACCGGCGGCACGAGATTGATCAGCAGTTTCATCCGCGCGGCGAGCGGCACGGCGGCTTCTTTTGACATCTTTTCGGAACCGCGGATCATGTGCGTTATGAGGATGTACCCCATGAAGCTGAGCGTCAGCAGGATCCCGGGGATGATGCCGGCGATGAACAGCTTGCCGATGGAATTGTTGGTCAGCGACCCGTAGACGATCATGTTGACGCTGGGCGGGATCAGGATCCCGAGCGTACCGCCGGCGGCCAGGGACCCCAGAGAATCGCGCATCGAGTAGCCGCGCGCGTGCAGCGAGGGCAACGCCACTGTACCCACAGTCGCCGCGGTGGCGACGGAGGATCCGGAAGTTGCCGCAAACAGAGCGCAGCATCCGATGTTGGTGTGCAGTAACCCCCCCGGCAGGCGGGCGAGCCACGCAGACAGCGCCATGTACATCTTGTCGGCGATGCCGCTGCGCAGCAGCAGTTCGCCAAGCAGCACGAAAAGAGGGATCGACGTGAGCAGGTTCTCGTTGCCCACGCCCCAGATCACCGAAGCCATCGAATTCATGAACGGCATGCCAAATGCGAGCACGCCCCCGCCGACGCCGACGATCAGCATCGACGCCGCGATCGGGATGCCGATCAACATCATCCCGATCATGAGAAAGAAGGCGATGATCGTCGCGGCGATCACTGTCCTGCTCCCGCGGCGCTGCGCTGGGCGAGGTCGTCGAGTTCTTCCTTGAGTTCCTCCTTCGCGCTCTTGGGATGGAATTCGGCGTTCAGAACGTCGATGCGCCGGGCAAACAGGAGATAAGTGGCGCGCGCGGCAAATCCGACCGCCACGAACATGAATATGACCAGTCCGGCATACCACAGGCTCTGCGGCCAGATCAGCGGGGTCGCCCACGGTGTCTGCGCTGTGCTCCCGTACTGCAGGCTTTCCTGCAGCACGCGCAACGAAACGACCACGAACAGTACCGCCATCGCGGCAAGGAGCATGCTGGAGACCCAGTTGAGTACGGCCTTGGTTCCACGGGAGAACAGTTCGTGGAACACGTCCACACGGATATGGTTTCGTCCGGCAAGCGCGAGGCTGAATGCGATTGTCGAGCCGATCGCAAGCGAGTAGCCGCCCAGTTCATCCGCGCCCTGGATCGAGAAATTGAACAGCTTCCTCGCCATGGTTTCGATTGTCACCACGACCGAGAGGGTAAGGAAAATGATGCCGAACAGGTTGGCGAGAATCGATTCAAGGCGGCGCATGGCTTGCTCCTTCGCGCCCCGTGGCGGACCGGCCGCCCCGTGGCGGTGTCCGGCTTTCTAGTTGAACCCGATGATCGGGCCGACGGTTTTCTTCCAGCCTGCGGAACATCCGGGGTTCGATTTATCGCAGACCTCGGCCCACGCGGGGAAGGAAAGCTCGCGCACCGATTTCTTCACGATGTCCAGGTCCGCGGCGGTCACCGGCACGTTCACCATGGTGAATTTCTTGCCTGTCGTGCAGGGGTCCTTCCCGATGTTGCAGTTGGAGGCGTCGACGAAGAGTTCCTCGGAGTACTTCCATACTTCATCGACGAACGTGTCGAACGCGGCTTTCAGTTTCGCCTGCTGGTCGGGCTTCAGCTTGTTCCACGCCGGCATCGTGATGGCGTAGCCGTTCAGGGCGATCTGCACGCCGATCGGCAGGTAGTGCGTGCTGACCTCGGGCCAGCCGGCGGAATTGGCCGAGCTGGGACCGGTCACGGCACAGTCGACCACGCCCAGGGACAGGCTCTGGTGCGTTTCGGCAAACGCGATTGGCACCGGGGTTCCTCCGACCGACTGCACGAATTTCGCGAGGTTCTGGTCATAGACGCGAACCTTGAGTCCTTTCAGGTCGGCGAGCTTGGCGATGGGCTTCTTGCAGAAGAATACCTGCGGCCCGAACGGCCAGATGCCGAGGAGCTTGACGCCGAACTGCTGCTGCAGGCGCTGGTCGAGTGTCGCGGAGTAGGCGTTGGCCACGGCGCGCCCGGTCTTGTAGTCCGGGTTGAGGCCGACGAGGTCGAGGCCGAGGATGGTCGGCTCGTCGCGGGAGTTCTGCGACATGCGCAACGACGCCATTTCGAACAACCCGGCTTTCATCACGCGCAGCTGGTCGGTGTCCTTGATGCCGAGCGTGTCGATCGGCTTGTACTCGACCTCGATCGGCAACCCGGTCTTTTGCGCCAGCGTCTCGAAGAACGGCTGCTCCTTGTTCTTCTGGATCAGTCCGGTCGCGAGCGGCTGGCCCATTACCTTGAGTTTGAGTTTCTCCTGCGCTTGGGCGCCGCCGGAAAAGGCGGCGAAGACCAATGCGGCTGCAATAAGGTGCTTCATCAGGAATCTCCCTTCGTGGGTTGAAATGTCGCAATGGACGGATGCTGCATGTCTCGCATTCGCGGGCGCGCCGGCGCGGGAAGCGCGCAGCGCAGGAACTCTCCATGCCCGGACCGGCCATGGAACCTGCCTTCGGACCAGACCGTCTCGCCGCGGGAAATCGTGACCGCGGGCCAGCCTGTAACCTTCATGCCCTCGTAGGGCGTGTAATCCACTGCGTGGTGCAGCATTGAGTTTGTAATAGTCACTTCTCGCTTGTCGTCCCAGATCACCATGTCCGCGTCGCTTCCGACGGCAATCGTTCCTTTGCGCGGATAGAGGCCGTACATGCGCGCGGGGTTTGCCGCGGTGAGCGCCACAAACTGGTGCAGATCGATCCTTCCTTTGAGTACACCTTCGGAAAACAAGAGCGGCAACCGGGTTTCGAGCCCTGGGATGCCGTTGGGTATGTACGGGAAAGCAACTTCCTTGCCATCGGGTTTCTTGCCGTGCGGATCTTCGTAGCGGAACGGGGCGTGATCGGACGAGAAGACCTGGAACACGCCGTTGGCGAGGGCGTCCCAGATCCGTTGCTGGTTGGCCTTGTCCCGTGGCGGCGGACTGCATACGCACTTGGCGCCGTGGTATCCCTCCAGTCCCAGGGAGTCCGCCGTCAGGAAAAGGTACTGCGGGCAGGTTTCCGCATAAATATTCAAGCCGCGCCCGTGCGCCCAGCGAATCTGCTCGACCGCTTCGCCGCCGGACACGTGCACGATCAGGATCGGGACGTCGAGCAGTTCCGACAACGTGATCGCGCGATGGGTCGCCTCGCGTTCGACCGCCATGGGCCGCGAGTCGGCGTGGAACCGGGGAGCCGTGTGGCCCGCAGCGGTCAGTCGCGCGGTCAGCCAGGCAATCACATCGGAATTCTCCGCGTGAACCATGACCATGCCGCCTTCGCGCCGCGCCACCTCCAGCACGTCGAGGATCTGCCCGTCCGACAACTTGAGATCATCGTAGGTCATGTAGATCTTGAACGAGGTATAGCCGTCACGGATCAGGCGCGGAAGTTCCTCGGCGAGCACCGCAGGCGAGGGGTCGCTGACGATGAGGTGGAATGCATAGTCGATGCAGGCTTTGCCCGTCGCGCGGCGATGATAGTCCTCCACGGCAGCGGAAAGGGAGTGGCCCTTGGCCTGGGCGGCAAACGGGATCACGGTGGTCGTGCCGCCGCAGGAGGCCGAGCGCGTGCCGGTCTCGAAGCCGTCGGCCATTCGCATGGGCTCCGGC
The DNA here is from genome assembly GCA_965279075.1 of Burkholderiales bacterium. Taxonomy (GTDB): domain Bacteria; phylum Pseudomonadota; class Gammaproteobacteria; order Burkholderiales; family SG8-39; genus SZAS-79. The sequence goes on from CBDIHI010000010.1 coordinate 351,365, forward strand.
ATCGGCTGGTCGAGGTGGCAGTGGGCGTCTACGCCGCCAGGAAGTACATACCGGCCCGCGGCGTCGATCTCGCGCAAACCTTTTTCCAGGCGCTCACCGAGCGCTGCGATGCGACCAGCGCGTATGCCAATGTCGCATTGCTGGATGTCACCCGCTGTCACCAGAGTGGCGTTGCGCACGACCAGGTCGAAAGGCCCGCTCATCGGGTCGCGGGTAGGGTGGGATGCAAATTTTGTCTACAGGCTATTTTCATATTGGCGCCAATTAAGCTAAGATTGTGAACAATTATTAGAGGCCTTGTCAATGGGTTCCAACTTCCCGTCTGAACGCACCGCAGTTTCCCTGGCCCGAAAGGGTCGCGCCGCGCCGAGCGAGGATGCAATCTACGAGCGCATCCTCACCGCAATATTCGAGCACCGCCTACCGCCGGGGACCAAACTCGGCGAAGACCGCCTCGCGAGCATCTACCGGGTCAGCCGGGCGCGCATCCGGCGCGTGCTGCCGCGGCTGGCCCATGAGGGCGTGGTGACGCTCGAACCGAACCGCGGGGCTTTTGTCGCAAGCCCGACTGTGACGGATGCGCGTGACGTGTTCGAAGCCCGGCGCATCATCGAACCCGGCATCGTCGAATGCCTCGTCGCACAGCCGGACCGGCGATCGGTGGTCGCGCGATTGCGCGAGCACGTCGCAGTCGAACGCAAGGCACGCGCTGCGGGAGACACGCGGGCAATCGTGCGCCTGTCCGGCGAATTTCACATGCTGATGGCCGAGATGACCGGCAATGCGTTGCTTGCCAAGACGATGCGCGAACTGGCGTCGCTCACGTGCCTCATCATCGCCCTCTATGACAAGCCGTCGGTGCCGTCGTGCATCGGCGAGGAACACCGCGATATCGTCGATGCCCTTGCCGCGGGTGAATCCCACCGCGCCTCGAAGCTGATGGTTGAACACCTCGCCCACATCGAGGAGAACCTGGACCTGGCTTTGCCGGAGCAGGAACCCGTGGACCTCGAATCCGTACTGACCTGATCCCATGACGACTGCAAACTTACTGAAGAACCGCACTTTCCTCGGCATGCTCACGCCATCTTCCAACACGACCCTGGAGCCGGTCACGACCCGCATGCTTGCCGGGGTGGACGGCGTTACGCCGCATTTCGGGCGGTTTCGCGTAACGCAAATCGCATTGGGACAGGATGCGCTCGGGCAATTCGAATCGGAACCCATGCTGGCTGCGGCCGACCTGCTCGCCGATGCGCACTGCCATTCGATCTGCTGGAACGGGACGTCCGCCGGCTGGCTCGGTTTCGAGCGCGACCGGCAGCTTTGTGCGCAAATCAAGGAACGCACCGGCATTGCGGCCTGTTCCTCTGTGCTGGCGCTCGAGGAGATATTTCGCCTGTCGGGCGTATCGCGATTTGGGTTGGTCTCGCCCTATACGGAAGATGTACAGGCGGCGATCACGGCGAATTTTCGGCGGGAAGGGTTCGAATGCGTGGCCGAACGCCACCAGGGTCTGAGTGTAAATTTCGATTTTTCGGAGGTTGGCCCAGAAGCCATCGCTGCGATGGTGAGAGACGTGGCAAAGTCGCGCCCCCAGGCAATTACCGTGTTCTGCACGAATATGGATGGGGCTTCGCTCACTGCGGAACTGGAACGCGAAACCGGTATCCCGGTTTACGACACGATAGCAACGGCGGTCTGGGCGTCTCTGCGAACGGCGGGCATCGATCCGAAACGTATCCGGGGCTGGGGGCGGTTGTTTCGGGAACTGGGTTGATGGAGGGTAGGCATGAAATGCATAAGCGAGGCAGGACGAACCACGCTGGCGGACTGATCTTCAGACGGCGGCCTCAGGGGAGGTAAGCCCCCGCCACTTCGCTGGCCGGTAGCAGGGAAATCGGCAGCGTGATGCGGCGCAGTAGAGGCGAGACTCTCCGGATCGGCGTGCTGTCTTTGGCCTGGGAACTGACGCTCACGAGACGACGATGACGAGAGGGGCGGTCTGCAGTGCACCCGAATCACTTTTCGCCGGACCGCCTCTGCGAAAGAGACTCGCGGGGCGCGAAGTCCACGCAGGCTGATGGCAGCATATTGCCCGGAGAGCCGCGCCTGGCGCGGACCTTGGGTAAAAAGTGTCAGTATTGGGCGAACCCGAGAAAAGCCTCGACCATGGCCCTGAGGTGCGGCCGCACCTCGTTCGCGCGGTCTTCGCGAAACCCGAACGGCGGCGGCTCGTCCATGTAGGTAATCTCGGAAAGCTCCAGCTGCACCGCGTGCACGCCGTCAGCCGGCTTGCCGTAGGTGCGGGTGATGTAGCCGCCGGTGAAGCGCCCGTTCAGCACAGCCGTGTAGCCGCGTGCAGCCGCGGCGATCTCGATCATCTTCGCGCCGATCTCGGGCCTGCAGGATGCGCCGTTGGCCGTACCGAGGTTGAAGTCGGTCAGCTTGCCGTTGAAGAACCGCGGAACGACCGAGGCGATCGAATGCGCGTCCCACAGCAGCGCCACCCCGTGCTGCGCCTTGAGGCGCGCGAGTTCTTCCTGCAGTTTCGCGTGATAGGGCTTCCAATAGGTGCGCACGCGATCGCGGATCTCCGTCTCGTCCGGCTCCTCGCTCATGCGATACAGCGGCTGCTTGGCGAACGTGTCGATGGGGCACAGGCCCGTGGTGTCCTGGCCGGGATAGAGGTTGGCGTTGTCCGGCGGGCGGTTGAGGTCGACAACGTAGCGCGAGTGCGTGGCGACCAGCACCGAGGCGCCAAGCGCATCGGCGAAATCGTAGAGCTGCTCGAGGTGCCAGTCGGTGTCCGGCACGGTGCGCGCGATCGGCATCATGCGGCGCGCCAGCGCATCGGGCAGGTGGGTGCCGACGTGCGGCATCGAGAGCAGCAGCGGCGCGGTGCCCTGCCTGAATTTGAATGGGTCCATGGGGGAATTCTAGCCCGAGGGCAGCAGGCCGGCCGCTTCGCGCGTGTAGCTGCCGCCTGCGACGAGCCGCTTGATCGCTTCGATGTCGGGAGCGAAGAGGCGGTCCTCGGCGTAGAACGGCACCTTCGCGCGGATTCCGGCCATCGCGCGCTGCAGGGGCTGCGAGGTCTCCAGCGGCGCGCGAAAATCCACGCCCTGCGCCGCGGCAAGCAGCTCGATCGCCACGATGCCGCAGGTGTTGTCCGCCATGTCCGCGAGGCGCCGCGCAGCGAAGGTCGCCATGCTGACGTGGTCCTCCTGGTTGGCCGAGGTCGGCAGGCTGTCGACACTCGCCGGGTGGGCGAGGGACTTGTTTTCGCTCGCGAGCGCGGCGGCCGTGACCTGCGCGATCATGAAGCCCGAATTGAGGCCGCCGTGCTCCACGAGGAAGGGCGGCAGGCGGCTGATGCTCGCGTCGATCAGCAATGCGATGCGGCGCTCGGACAGCGCGCCGATTTCGGCGATCGCCAGTGCGAGGGTGTCCGCGGCGAGCGCCACCGGCTCCGCATGGAAATTTCCGCCGGACAGCACTTCGCCGGTGTCGGGAAATACGAGCGGGTTGTCTGACACGCCGTTGGCTTCGATCTCGAGCGTCCTCGCCGCCGAGCGCAGGACGTCCAGGCACGCGCCCATGACCTGTGGCTGGCAGCGCAGCGAATACGGGTCCTGCACGCGGTCGTCGCCCGAGAGGTGCGAGGCGCGGATGCCGCTGCCCGAGAGCAGGTCGCGATAGCGCGTCGCAACCGCCACCTGGCCGGGCTGGCCGCGCAGCTCGTGGATGCGCGCGTCGAACGGCGCGTCGCTGCCCATCGCAGCGTCCACCGAGAGCGCACCCGCGACGACGGCCGCGGCGTAAACGTCTTCGGCCGCGAAGAGTCCGAGCAGCGCGAGCGCGGTGGAAACCTGGGTGCCGTTCAGCAGCGCGAGGCCTTCCTTGGGGCGCAGCGCAAGGGCCTTGACGCCGGCGTGCGAGAGGCCTTCGGCCGCCGGGACGACGCGGCCCTCGACCCGTACCTCGCCCACGCCGATCAGCGCGCAGGACATGTGCGCGAGCGGCGCAAGGTCGCCTGAGGCGCCGACCGACCCCTTGGAAGGGATGCACGGATAGGCGCGGCTGTTGTACAGGGCGACGAGCGCGTTGACGGTATCTTCATGCACGCCGGAATGCCCCTTGGCGAGGCTTGCGATCTTCAGCACGAGGATCAGCCGCACAGCATCGTCGTCGAGTAGCGGACCCGTGCCGGCCGCGTGCGACAGGACGAGGTTGGTCTGGAGCTTCGACAAGTCCTCGTTCGAGATCCGCGACTGCGCGAGCTTGCCGAACCCCGTGTTGATGCCGTAGGCGGGCTCGCCCGCGGCGACGATCTTCTCGATGGCCGAGACGCCGGCCGCAAGCCCCGGCACGCAGGCCGGGTCCAGCGCGATCGGCGGCGCTTCGCGCGCGATGCGCCGCAGGCCGGCAAGGGTGAGGGGAATGCGCCCGACGAGGATCGTATCCACTAGCGGATCATCGGCAGGTTGAGGCCCTGTTCCTTCGAGCAGCGGATCGCGTCCTCGTAGCCTGCGTCCGCATGCCGCATCACGCCGGTGGCCGGATCGTTCCACAGCACGCGGGCCAGGCGCTTGTCGGCTTCTGCGGTGCCGTCGCAGACGATCACCATGCCCGCGTGCTGCGAGTACCCCATGCCGACGCCGCCGCCATGGTGCAGCGACACCCAGGTCGCACCGCTCGCGCAGTTGAGGAGGGCGTTGAGCATCGCCCAGTCGGACACGGCGTCCGAGCCGTCGCGCATGGATTCGGTCTCGCGGTTGGGGCTGGCGACGGATCCCGAATCGAGGTGGTCGCGGCCGATGACCACGGGCGCCTTGAGTTCGCCCTTGCGGACCATCTCGTTGAAGGCGAGGCCGACGCGGTGGCGGTCGCCGAGCCCGATCCACAGGATGCGTGCGGGCAGGCCCTGGAAGTGGATCCGCTTGCCCGCCATGTCTAGCCAGTTGTGCAGGTGCCGGTCGTCGGGGAAGAGTTCGCGCACCTTGGCGTCGGTCTTCGCGATGTCCTCGGGGTCGCCGGACAGCGCCGCCCAGCGGAACGGCCCGATGCCCCTGCAGAAGAGCGGCCGGATATAGGCGGGTACGAAGCCGGGGAAGTCGAACGCGTTCTTAACACCGACGTTGAAGGCTTCCTGGCGGATGTTGTTGCCGTAGTCGACGCAGGGGATGCCCATCGACTGGAAGCCGAGGATGGCGCGCACCTGGTTGGCCATCGCTTCGCGCGCCGAGATCGCGACTTCCCCGGGGTCGGTCTTCCTCAGGTCCTTCCAGCGCTCGAGAGACCAGTGCTCGGGCAGGTAGCCGTTGGCGGGGTCGTGCGCGGAGGTCTGGTCGGTGACGAGAGCGGGTTTCATGCCGCCGGCCCGTGCACGCTTGAGGATCTCGGGGTAGACCTCGGCGGCGTTGCCCACCAGCCCGACCGAGACCGCGCGGCCTTCCGATTCGGCGCGCTGCAGGATCGCGTAGGCTTCCTCCAGCGTGTCGGCGCGCTCGTCGAGGTAGCCGGTGCGCAGGCGCATGTCGATGCGGGTGGGGTCGCATTCGATCGCCAGCATCGACGCGCCGGCCATAGTGGCCGCGAGCGGCTGGGCGCCGCCCATGCCGCCCAGTCCCCCGGTCAGGATCCACTTGCCCTTCCAGTCGCCGCCGTAGTGCTGGCGGCCGGCTTCGGCAAAAGTTTCGTAGGTGCCCTGCACGATGCCCTGGCTGCCGATATAGATCCACGAGCCGGCCGTCATCTGGCCGTACATCATCAGGCCCTTGCGGTCGAGCTCGTTGAAGTGTTCCCACGTCGCCCAGTGCGGGACGAGGTTCGAGTTCGCGATCAGCACGCGCGGCGCGTCGGCGTGCGTCCTGAATACGCCGACCGGCTTGCCCGACTGCACGAGCAGCGTCTCGTCGCCCTCCAGCGCCCGCAGGCTCGCGACGATCTGGTCGAAGCAGTCCCAGTTGCGCGCGGCCTTGCCGATGCCGCCGTAAACGACCAGTTCCTCGGGCCGCTCGGCGACTTCGGGATCGAGGTTGTTCATCAGCATCCGCAGGGGTGCCTCGGTCAGCCAGCTCTTCGCCGACAGCGTCGTCCCACGCGGGGCGCGGATCACTCGTTTCTCAGTCATTGGTTCCCCCATACCTGGCGGGCGGTCTCGAGCATCACGTCGAGCTTGGCCCATTGTTCGTCTTCCGTGAGCATGTTGCCGGCGATGCCTGAGGCGAATCCGCACTGCGGGCTGAGCGCAAGCTGGCCGACGTCGATGAAGCGGCTCGCGTCCTCGATCCGGCGCTTCAGTTCGTCGACGGTCTCGACCCGGCCGGTCTTGGTGGTGATCAGGCCGAGCACCACGATCACGCCTTTCGGAACGTAGCGCAGCGGCTCGAAGCCGCCGGCACGCTCGGTGTCGTACTCGAGCAGCAGGCGGTCGAACTTCAGGCTGCCGAACAGGCGCTCGGCGATCGGGTCGTACTTGCCTTCGCGGTGCCACATGCTGGCCCGGTTGCCGCGGCAGATGTGCAGGCTGAAGGTGGCCATGCCATTGAGCCCGGCGATCACTGCGTTGTCGGCGGCGATGGCCCGGTCGAGGTTCTTCAGCGGGTCTTCGCCGCGCGAACGCAGTCGCTCCAGCGTGGGCGGATCCACGTAGCCGGTGTAGCTCGGCTCGTCGATCTGCACGTGAGTGCAACCGGCATCCACGAGCTGGACGACCATCTGCCGCTGGATGGCCACCACGTCGGCGAGGAAGGCGTCGGAATCCGGGTAGAGCGCCTTGGAGCCCGTGATGTCACACATCTGGCATACGCGGTCCGGGCCCATCATCGGGATCTTCACGGGGCGCTTCGCGACCGAGGCCGCAAACCGGTACTCGTCCAGGGGGAAGCTGCGAAGCAACTTCAGTTTTTCGGTGACCGGGGTCTGGAAGGAAAGGACAGCGTCCTCGCCCTTGTGCATCGGGGTCTCGTTCGGCGCGAGGTTGCCCGGGTTCTGCTTGAAGTTCAGCCACGACGTGTTCCACATGTCGAAGCCGGCCACCTCGGAAAAGCTCACCTGCCAGTTCAGGCGCCGGTATTCGCCGTCGGTGACGACAGGCAGGCCATGCGACTCCTCCCTTGCGACGAGTTCGCTGATCGCCGCGTCCTGAGCGGCGTTCAGCGCTTCGCGCGTCATCTGGCCGGTGGCATGGCGCATGAAGGCGGCCTTCAGGTCTTCGGGCCGCAGCAGGCTGCCGACGTGGTCAACACGTATCGTGCTCATCTAGTCTCGATCTCCGCAGTGAAACGGTAACGCGAGCCCGGGTGGTACAGGCGCGCAAATGTGGCCGGGAGGTTGCCCGACCAGGTATGGCGGTTGAGCACGAGGCAGGGCTCCCCGGGCTTGAGTTTGAGCAGGCGCGCAACCTGGCGATTGGGCGCGAGGGCCTCGATGCTGTGCTCGGCGCGCCAGATCGGCGAGATGCGCACGAGATAGTCGCCGGGAGGCACCGAGCTGAAATCCTGGCGCAGGAAGTCCGGCGCGATCTCCGGGTTCACGTAGCGGTCCTCGAGTTGCAGCGGGATGCCGTTCTCCTTGTGCAAGACCAGCGCGTGGAAGAGCACGGTGCCCTCGGGAAGGGCGAGCGGCACGTCTGCTTCGCCGAGGCGGGCTTTCTCCAACTTGAGGACTTCGCTGGAGTAGCGGTGGCCGCGAGCCTCGATCTCGTGCTGGATGCTGCGAATCGCGACGACGGTGGAGGCGACCTTGGGCTCGGCCACGAAAGTCCCGAGCCCCTGCACGCGCCTCAGCACCTGCTCGGCGGTAAGTTCGCGCAGCGCGCGGTGCGCGGTCATCCGCGAGACGCCGAAAATGCGCACCAGCTCTGCCTCGGAGGGCACCTGGTCGCCCTGCTGCAGTTTGCCGTGACCGATGTGCTCGACGACCCAGCGCTTGATGCGCAAGTAGGCGGGTTCGCCGGGCGGGGCCGCCAGCACGGGTGAGAGGGTTGCTTGCTTCGACATGTATATACATGCTAGTTTTGGTGGGCCGGTCCCGTCAAGCCCGGTCTGCATTGCGCGCCGCAGCACCCACCACATAGAATGAGGTCTTTTGAGGGAGCCCAAAAATGAAAACATTCATCGCAACGTTGACCGCAGCCTTGGCTGCAGCAGCCGTTTCCGGCGTGGCCATGGCGCAGGAAAAAGTCGTCCTCGGCATCAGCGGCTGGACGGGCTTCGCCCCGCTGTCCCTGGCCGACAAGGCCGGCATCTTCAAGAAGAACGGCGTGGACGTGGAGATCCGCTTCATCGCACCGGTGCAGCGTTCCGCGGCCCTGGCCTCGGGCGCGCTCAACGCGGCGGCGACGACTGTCGACCAGCACCTCGTCTGGACTTCGGCCGGTGTGCCCGCGGTGCAAGTCCTGCTGATAGACAAGTCGAAAGGCGGCGACGGTGTTGTCGTTCGCAACGGGATCAACTCGATCAAGGACCTCAAAGGCAAGACCGTCGCGGTCGACGGCCCCGGTACCGTGCAGCACTTCATGCTGTCCTACATCCTGCAGAAGAACGGCATGACGATGCAGGACGTGATCCGCTCCACCATGGGCTCGCAGCCCGCGGCGCAGTCCTTCGTGGCCGGCCAGAACGACGCGGCGGTGACCTACGAGCCGTACCTTTCCACCGTGCGCGCCAAGCCCGAGGCCGGCAAGATCCTCGTGACCTCGGTCGACTACCCGGTGGTCGTGGACACGCTGGTCTTCCGCACCGATTTCATCAAGAAGAACCCGAAGATCGTGAAGGCCGCCGTGGACAGCTTCTTCGAGGCGCTGGACATGATCAAGAAGGAACCCGCCAAGGCCTACGAACTCATGGGCAGCGCGGTCAAGCAGACCGGCGAGCAGTTCGGCAAGTCGGCGCAGTTCATCGCCTGGCAGGACCGCGCAGCGAACAAGGCCTATTACGCCAAGGAGAACGCGGAGTTCACCAAGTTCGCCGTCGACGTGCTGAAGTTCAACCGCGTGATCACGAAGGACCTGAAGGCCAAGGACCTGGTGGATCTGAGCTTCCAGTAACCGGAATCGCGCCGATGTCCAGGCATCGGCGTGGTTTTGACTTTCTCCCGTCTCCCCATTTTGAGAGGTTTCTCCGTTTGCGCGGACGCGCAAACGGTCAAGCCTCTCAAAATGGGGAGATTGCTTTCCGCCGATAACGCACTGCCTCGATCGTGATCTTCGAACCCCTGAAGCCCGTGTCCCGCGGCGCTCGCCTTGCGCTTGGCGCCGTGTTCTTCGTCCTTTTCCTGGCGGCATGGTCGCTGGTCACCTGGGGCGGGCTGATCGACCCGATGTTCCTCAAGACGCCACTCGACACGCTGGCGACGGGCTACGCCCTGTTCGCGGAGTTCAGCTTCCACCGCGACGTGGGAATCACGCTGTTCCGGGTTGTCGGCGGGTTCGTGATGGCCGCGATCATCGCCGTGCCGCTGGGCATCATGATGGGGGCCTTCAAGCCGGTGGAGGCGTTCCTCGAGCCGTTCGTCTCGTTTGCGCGCTACCTGCCGGCTTCGGCCTTCATCCCGCTCCTCATCCTGTGGGCGGGGATCGGTGAGGCCCAGAAGCTGCTCGTGATCTTCATCGGCTCGGTGTTCCAGGTGATCCTGATGGTGGCGGGGGTGGTGGGTTCGACCCGCAAGGACCTGGTGGAGGCGGCATACACGCTCGGGGCGGATGCCTCGGGCATCGTGAAGCGCGTGATGCTGCCGGGGGCCGCGCCGCAGATCGCCGAGACGCTGCGCCTGGTGCTGGGCTGGGCCTGGACCTACGTGATCGTGGCCGAACTGGTCGGCGCGGAGACGGGGATAGGGCACATGATCATGGACAGCCAGCGCATGCTCGACACCGGGCAGATGATCTTCGGGATCTTCCTGATCGGCGCGATCGGCCTGGTGACCGATTTCGCGTTCAAGTGGGTCAACCGCAAGCTGTACCCGTGGGCGTTCTGATGGCCAAGGTTTCCATCAAGGGCGTGTCGCGGGTCTTTCCCGGCGTGAACGGGGGCGCGCCCACGCAGGCGCTGCAGCCCACCGACCTCGCGATCGAGGAAAACGACTTCATCACGATCCTGGGTCCCTCGGGGTGCGGGAAATCGACGCTGCTGAGGATCGTCGCCGGGCTCGACCAGCCGACGACCGGCGAGGTGCTCCTGGACGGCGCTCCCGTCAGCCGGCCCGGGCCCGACCGCGGCATGGTGTTCCAGTCGTACACGCTGTTCCCGTGGCTCACGGTGCGCGAAAACATCTGTTTCGGGCTGCGCGAGAAGGCGACGCCGGCCGCCAGGCAGAAGGAGATCTCCGACTACTTCATCGACAAGACCGGGCTGGCGGGCTTCGAGAATCATTACCCGAAGATGCTTTCGGGCGGGATGCAGCAGAGGACGGCGCTGGCACGGGCGCTGGCGAACGACCCGAAGATGCTGCTGCTGGACGAGCCCTTCGGGGCGCTGGACAACCAGACCCGCGCGTTGATGCAGGAACTGCTGCTGGGGATCTGGGAGGCGGACAGGAAAACCGTCCTCTTCGTCACGCACGACATCGACGAGGCGATCTTCATGGCCAACCGGGTGGCGGTGATGTCGGCGCGGCCCGGGCGGATCAAGACCATCCTCGAGGTGGACCTGCCGCACCCGCGCCACTACACGATGAAGACCACGCCGGAGTTCTCAGGCTACAAGGCGCAGCTGACCGAGGAGATCCGCACCGAGTCGATCAAGGCGGCGGCAATGGCGCCTTGAGGCTGGACGGAAAGAGGAGTAAACTCTGGCTTTCTAGGCATTCGTCTCCCGGATGACCAAATACGTATTCGTTACCGGCGGTGTAGTGTCCTCTCTCGGCAAGGGGATAGCCGCCGCCTCCCTTGCAGCGATCCTCGAATCGCGCGGAATCAAAGTCACCAACATCAAGCTGGATCCGTATATCAACGTGGATCCCGGCACGATGAGCCCGTTCCAGCACGGCGAGGTATTCGTCACTGAGGATGGCGCGGAAACGGACCTCGACCTCGGCCATTACGAGCGCTTCCAGTCCTCGAAGATGCGCCGGTTCAACAACTTCACCACCGGCCAGGTCTACGAAAGCGTGATCCGCAAGGAGCGCCGCGGCGACTACCTCGGCGGCACGGTCCAGGTCATCCCGCACATCACCGACGAGATCAAGGCCTTCGTGAAGCGCGGGGCGGGCGAAGCGGAGGTGGCGATCGTCGAGATCGGCGGCACGGTGGGCGACATCGAGTCGCTGCCGTTCCTCGAAGCCATCCGCCAGATGGGCCTGGAGCTCGGCCGCAATAACGTCTGCTATATCCACCTCACTCTGGTGCCGTACATCGCTTCGGCGGGCGAGATCAAGACCAAGCCCACCCAGCACTCCGTCAAGGAACTGCGCCAGATCGGCATCCAGGCCGACGTGCTCCTGTGCCGGACCGACCGGCCGCTGCCGGAGGACGACCGCCGCAAGATCGCGCTGTTCTGCAACGTCTCCAAGGAAGCGGTCATCGCCGCCTGGGACGTGGATTCGATCTACAAGATCCCCGCGATGCTGCACGACCAGATGCTCGACGAGATCGTCTGCCACAAGCTGAACATCCTCGCCAAGGCGGCGAACCTCGCCCCCTGGAAGAAGCTGATCGACGACCTCGAGCATCCCGAGCACGAAGTGGACATCGCGCTGGTCGGCAAGTACGTCGATCTCGCGGATTCCTACAAGTCGCTGTCCGAGGCGCTTATCCACGCCGGCATCCATACCCGTTCCAAGCTCAACATCCATTACATCGATTCGGAATCGATCGAGGCCAACGGCGTCAAGGCCCTCGAGATGATGGACGCGATCCTCGTGCCCGGCGGCTTCGGCGTGCGCGGAGTCGAAGGCAAGATCGCGGCGATCCGCTTCGCGCGCGAGAACCGGATTCCCTACCTCGGCATCTGCCTCGGCATGCAGCTTGCGACGATCGAGTTCGCGCGCAACGTCTGCGGCCTCGAGGGGGCCAACAGCACCGAGTTCGACCAGGCCACGCCGCACCCGGTGGTGGCGCTGATCATCGAATGGCTGGACCGCACGGGCAAGACCGAGCGCAGGTCGGACGAATCGGACCTCGGCGGCACGATGCGGCTGGGCGCGCAGAAAGTACCGGTCAACTCCGGCACGCTGGCTTCACAGATCTACGGCCCCGAGGTGAACGAAAGGCATCGTCACCGCTACGAGGTCAACAACATCTACGTCCCGCAGCTGGAGGAAAAAGGCTACGTGGTGTCGGCGCGCACGCCCAGCGAGAACCTGCCCGAGATGATGGAGCTTTCCGACCACCCCTGGTTCGTCGGCTGCCAGTTCCACCCCGAATTCACGTCCACCCCGCGCGGGGGGCATCCGCTGTTCACCGCGTTCCTGCTTGCGGCGCAGAAGTACCGGACGCGTTCCAAGCGCATCAGCCCGGGCGGGACGCTCTCAGTCGTCGCGGCATGAAGCTGTGCGGCTTCGAGGCCGGCCTCGACAAGCCCCTCTTCCTGATCGCCGGTCCTTGCGTGATCGAGTCGCGCGGCCTGCAGATCGAGACTGCAGGCAGGCTTAAGGAAATCTGCGCGCCGCTCGGCGTGCCGCTGATCTTCAAGTCCTCCTACGACAAGGCGAACCGCAGTTCGGGCAAGTCCTTTCGCGGGCCCGGCATGGACGAGGGCCTCAGGATCCTCGATGACGTCCGGCGCGAGCTCGGCCTGCCCGTGCTGACCGACGTGCACACTGCGGAAGATGTCAGGGCGGTCGCGGCCGTAGTGGACGTGCTGCAGACGCCCGCGTTCCTGTGCCGGCAGACCGATTTCATCCATGCCGTGGCTTCGGCAGGGCGGCCGGTGAACATCAAGAAAGGCCAGTTCCTGTCGCCGCACGAGATGAAGAACGTCGTCGACAAGGCGCGTGAAGCCAGCGGCACGGACAACATCATGGTGTGCGAGCGGGGCGCTTCGTTCGGCTACAACAACCTGGTGTCCGACATGCGGTCCCTCGCGATCATGCGCGAGAACCGCTGCCCCGTCGTGTTCGACGCCACGCATTCGGTGCAGTTGCCGGGCGGCAATGGCACGGCCTCGGGCGGGCAGAGGGAGTTCGTGCCGGTGCTGGCGCGCGCGGCCGTCGCCGCCGGGATATCGGGCATCTTCATGGAGACGCACCCGAATCCGGAAGTCGCATTGTCCGACGGGCCGAATGCGTGGCCCCTCGGCATGATGCAGGAGCTCCTAGGGACGCTGGTCGAACTCGACCGCGCCGTGAAAAGAAAAGGCTTCGTGGAAGACCGCGTAGCCGCCTAGACGGGATAACGGGGAAACGATCATGAGTTCTATCGTAGATGTGGTTGCCAGGGAGATCCTGGATTCGCGCGGCAACCCCACGGTCGAGGCCGACGTGCTGCTCGAGTCGGGCGTCATGGGACGCGCCGCAGTGCCTTCCGGCGCTTCCACGGGCAGCCGCGAAGCGATCGAACTGCGCGACGGGGATGCCGGCCGCTACGGTGGCAAGGGCGTGCTGCAGGCGGTGGAGAACGTGAATACGGAGATCTCCGAGGCGATCGTCGGGCTCGACGCCACGGAGCAGAGCTTCATCGATAGCACGTTGATCGACCTGGACGGGACCGAGACCAAGTCGCGCCTCGGGGCCAATGCGATGCTCGCGGTCTCGATGGCGGTCGCCAAGGCCGCTGCGGAGGAATCAGGCCTGCCGCTGTACCGGTATTTCGGCGGGTCCGGCGCAATGCAAATGCCGGTCCCGATGATGAATGTCATCAACGGCGGTGCGCATGCCAACAACAGCCTGGACATGCAGGAGTTCATGATCGTGCCGGTGGGAGCGCAGAGCTTCCGCGAGGCGCTGCGCTGCGGGGCGGAGGTCTTTCATGCCCTCAAGAAGCTGATCGACGCGAAGGGCATGTCCACCGCGGTGGGCGACGAGGGCGGCTTCGCGCCGAACCTGCCGACGCACGCGGCGGCGATCGAGTTCATCATGGAGGCCATCGACAAGGCGGGCTACACGCCGGGGCAGGACGTGGTCCTGGCGCTGGACTGCGCCAGTTCGGAGTTCTTCAGGGATGGCCGCTACGTGCTCGAGTCCGAAGGCCTCGAACTCGATCCGGCGGGGTTCACCGATTACCTCGCGAGCCTGGCGGACAAGTACCCGATCATCTCCATCGAGGACGGCATGGCCGAGGCGGACTGGGAGGGCTGGAAGACGCTCACCGACCGGCTCGGCAAGTCCGTGCAGCTGGTGGGCGACGACATTTTCGTCACCAACGCCCGGATCCTGCGCGAAGGCATCCGCCAGGGCGTGGCGAACTCGATCCTCATCAAGGTCAACCAGATCGGCACGCTGACCGAGACGTTCGCGGCGATCGAGCTGGCCAAGCGCTCGGGGTATACCTCGGTGATCTCGCACCGCTCCGGCGAAACGGAAGACACGACGATCGCCGACATTGCCGTGGGCACTAACGTCATGCAGATCAAGACCGGGTCGCTGTCGCGCTCGGACCGCATCGCGAAGTACAACCAGCTCCTGCGCATCGAGGAAGACCTCGGCGACCCGGTCAGTTATCCGGGGCGGGACGCCTTCTTCCAGCTGAAGTAGGGCTGCGGCGAGGCACTGGCCCAGTCCATGAAAGTCCTGGCCGGAGTGCTCGCGGCGCTCATCCTGCTGATCCAGTACCCGCTCTGGCTGGGCAAGGGCGGGTGGCTGCGCGCCTGGGAGGTCGACCGGCGCCTGTCCGCGCAGCGGGACTCGAACGAATCCCTGGAACGTCGCAACCACGCCCTCGGCGCGGAGGTCCGCGACCTGAAACAGGGGTTCGAGGCCATCGAGGAGCGGGCCCGCTACGAGCTGGGGTTCGTCAAGCAGGACGAGGTATTCTTTCAGGTGCTCGAGGCGCCGAAGCCGCCGGCAGAGAAGCGCCCGCAATAAAGAGGCAGGAGACAGCCATGCAGCTGACGAACGCACAGCTCGCGCAGTTCGAGCGCGACGGGTATTTGTACTTCCCGAATCTCTTTTCCGCGGCGGAGATGGCACGCCTCACCGCCGAGGTGCCGCGCATCTACGCCGAGCAGCGGCCGGAGGTCGTGCGCGAGAAGGATGGCGTGACGCCGCGCACCAGCTTCGCCGCGCATACCTACAACCCGATGTTCGCCAAGCTCGCGCATCATCCGAGGCTGGTCGAGCCGATCGAGCAGGTGTTCGGCGAGAAGCTCTACATGCACCAGTTCAAGATCAACGCCAAGGCGGCGTTCGACGGGGACGTCTGGCAGTGGCACCAGGACTTCGGCACCTGGCATCGCGACGACGCGATGCCGGAGCCGCGCGCGATGAACGTCGCGCTGTTCCTCGAAGAAGCCAACGAGTTCAACGGGCCGCTGATGTTCATTCCCGGTTCGCACAAGGGCGGCGTGCTGAACGCCGGGCACGACACCAAGACGACCAGCTACCCGCTGTGGACAGTCGATAACGAGACCATCACCCGGCTGGTGGAGCGGGGCGGCATCGTCGCGCCCAAAGGTCCGCCGGGGTCCATGCTGATGTTCCATTGCAACCTAGTCCACGCCTCGGGCAGCAACCTGACCCCGTGGAACCGGACTATCGTCTACCTGTCTCTTTGCGCCGTGTCGAACCATATCCGGCAGTACAAGCGAGCGGAGTACATCGCGCACCGCGACTTCACGCCTATCGATGCCCTGCCGGACGACTGTCTGATGCGCGACGATATTCAAGTAAATCTGAAGCAGGCCGCCTGACATGAACCTTTACAGCAAGCTGCAGAAGCGCGAGGCAGATGGCCGTCCCCTTCGGGTAGGGGTGATCGGCGCGGGGAAGTTCGGGGCCATGTACATCGCACAGGTGCCTCGCACTCCCGGGGTGCATCTGGTGGGCATCGCCGACCTCTCGCCCGCGAACGCCAGGACGAATCTCGGCCGCACCGGTTGGGAGCCTGGCTGGTACGGCGCCGGCTCGCTGGATGCCGCCATGAAGGAAAGGCGAACGCACGTCGGCGAGGACTGGCAGGCGCTCTGCCGCCATCCGGGGATCGACATCGTCGTCGAATCGACAGGTAACCCGATCGCGGCGGTGGACCATGCGTTGTATGCGTTCGCGCATGGCAAGCACGTTGTGATGGTGACGGTCGAAGCCGATGCTTTCTGCGGCCCGTTGCTGGCCGAGCGCGCGGCGGCCGCAGGCGTGGTCTACAGCCTGGCCTACGGCGACCAGCCGGCGATCATCTGCGACCTCGTCGACTGGGCACGGGCCGCGGGATTCCCCGTGGTCGCGGCCGGCCGCGGCCACAAGTGGCTGCCGCATTACGCCCAGTCCACGCCCGAAACTGTCTGGGGTTATTACGGGCTCACCCCGGAACAAGCCGAGGTCGGCGGGCTCAACCCCAAGATGTTCAACTCTTTCCTCGACGGCTCGAAGCCCGCGATCGAGAGCACTGCGGTCTGCAACGCGACCGGCCTCACGCCCGCGCCGCAAGGCCTGGAGTATCCCGCCGGACCCGTCGACCAGATCCCGAACATGATGCGCCCCCGGTCCGAAGGGGGCGTGCTGCACCACAAAGGGCAGGTCGAAGTGGTGTCGTCGCTCGAGCCGGACGGCACGCCCATTCCGTACGACATCCGCTTCGGCGTGTGGGTCGCCTTCGAGGGGGAATCTGAATACATACGCCGCTGTTTCTCTGAATACGGCGTGAAGACCGACGATTCCGGCCGCTACGCGTGCCTGTACAAGCGCTGGCACCTGATCGGGCTGGAGGTGGGCATCTCGGTGGCCTCGGTGGGCCTGCGCGGCGAAGCCACGGGTTGCCCCACGGGCTTCCGGGCCGACGCGGTGGCGACAGCCAAGCGCGACCTGAAGCCGGGCGAACTGCTGGACGGCGAAGGGGGGTACACCGTGGCCGGCCGGCTGATGCCGGCGGCGGATTCCCTCTCGGGAGAAGCGCTGCCGCTGGGCCTCGCGCATGGCTGGAAAGTGCTGCGGCCGGTCGCCGCCGGCCAGGTGGTGAAGTGGAGCGATGTGGCCGTGGACGCAGCCAACACTGCAGTCCGGATCCGGCGCGAGATGGAATCACGTTACCGCGAGCCGCAGCGCTCGGCCGCATAGCCCGGCAGCGCCTTCGTTTCAGGTGGCGCGCCGGGCCTTCAGGACTACTTCTTTTTCGCTTTCACAGCCTTCTTGTCTTCCTCGAAGACTTCGCGCGCGCAGCGGAATGCCTCGACTGCGGCCGGAACGCCGCAATAGATTGCGGTTTGCATGAAAACTTCCTTGATTTCGTTCTTGGTCAGTCCGTTGTTCAGCGCACCGCGAATGTGGAGCTTTAGCTCCGGCCCCTTGCCCAGCGCCGTCAGCATGCAAAGGTTGAGCATGCTGCGCGCTTTGCGCGGCAGGCCCTTGCGGTTCCAGATGTCGTTCCAGCAGTAGGTGTTCAGCATGACCTGGAACTCGCGGTTGAAGTCGTCGGTCGAGGCAACGGCCTTGTCCACGTAGGCCGCGCCGAGCACCTCGCGGCGGGTCTTCAGTCCGGCGTCGAATCGTTGCTTGGTCTTCTTGTCCATTGCAGTCTCCAGGTGAGGGTAGGGTAAGCTCGGGCGTCGAATATACCGCGGGCTCGCGAAGAAAAGGTCCGCGAACGGGTGGAAATTCCAATGCGTGCGTACTTCGGCCTTCTCCTGCTCTTGATTGCCTTTGGCGCGGACGCGCAGGTGCCGGATGCCGCTCCGGCCCCCGCACAGGCGATGTCGCAGGACGACCTGCGCGCCGTTTACACCGAGCTCACGCAGACACACGACGGGTTGTACTACACCTTCCATCTGCTGCTCTACCCGACCGAGGAGTCCGCCCGCGACGCGTGGGAGAAGCTCAAGCAGCCGCGCTTCCGGATGCAGCGCTTCGACAGGCTGTTCAAGAACGTCACGCCGCGAAACGCCTACTTGTTCACGCTCGACCCGGCGCTGCGCGAGAGGATGGTTTCGCTCTACCCGGGTGAGCGCACCGGCCCCGTGTTGACCCGCAGGGGCTGGGTCATCGCCGAGTTGCTTTCCTCGCGTCCCGCAACGGCTCCGGCCTTTGCGGAGGTTTCACCCAACATCCCGGCGCTCATACTTGCCGGAGTGCTGCCCGGCCCCACGGAGCTGAAGGTTTCGGCGACTTTGCGCCACCGTGCCATCGGCAACGCAATTCAATCGGTGGACGACCTGCGCTTGGCGCCGCCGGACCTGGACGTGAACATGAAACTTTCCTCGCAGGACAGGCTGCTGCCGCGTGCGATCTCCCGGGGGAGGCTCGACCTCCAGGAGGCGTTGATCAAGCGCGGCGCCAACCCCAACCTGTGTGCGCGCAAGTTCTGTCCCCTGCAGATCGCAATCTTCCAGGGGTCGCCGGATTCGGTGGACCTGCTCCTGAAGGCAGGTGCGGATCCCAACCAGGTCGATGCTTCGATCGGCGTCGCCGAAGGTCCGCTGGGGTCCGCAGCCTTCCGGGGAAACATCGAAATGGCGAATCGCCTGATCGTCGCCGGAGCGAAAGTCGATGGCCAGGGCAAGAGTGAGTCGCCTCTGATGGCCGCCGCGTCTGCCGCCAACAGGCCGATGGTGGAGTTCCTGCTATCGAAAGGGGCGGATCCCTTCTACGTCACACCATCGGGGCCCGCCCGCGGTGCCCTGGACAGTGCGGAGCGCAGCAAGAATGCCGAGTTCGCAGGATGGATGCGCGCGATGATGCTGGCGCGGGCCAGGGCATCGGGACAGCATTCATGGACCGGGTGGATCGAGCAGGACGGCAAGCGGTTTCCGCTGGATGGGAAGCCGATCACCCTCAAGCGCGCACCTTTCAGCATCGTCGCCCGCATGAAGCTTGACGCGATGCTGTACGCCAGCGCAAGCACCGATGTGCGCCTGTTCGAGGAATTCCGGAAGGCCGACCGGGAAAGCGCCTTTCTATCCAGCGGGAACATTTCCGCCGAAGCGAAGGAATCCAATGGGATCGTGGTGCACGAGCCGAAGAAGGCCGGCGAGCGCTGGGGCGGCAGCGAGGCCTGGTGGAAGGACGAGAAGGATTCCCGGTTCACGAGCGTGAAGGACACCCCGCAGGGACGTGAGCATACGAGAAGGATCGAGCAGGTGGTGGTGATCGGGGCTGAAGAGAAGGACGGCAAGGACAAGTTCACCGAGTCAACTGTCTTCGAGTATGCGGGGAGGTCCATGTTTATCGTGCTGGGTACGCGGGTGCGGATGACTTTCATGGACGACGCGGTGATGGAGCCGAAGGAGGTGGAGGTGAGGTTTGGACAGTAGCTATTGTTCTGACTAGTACGAAAGTTCTAGATATTTTTCTCGAACAGGCCAGAAGCGTTTGGTGTTTGGGCTAGGCAACATCGAGAGAATTTCTAGCAGTAGAATTCCCTGATGTAATGAGGTGCAATGCCTCATCGAGAAAATCCAGGGAGTACGAGTTTGACCAAGACTCGTTTAAGGCGACTGCTTCAGTTGACTGGGATTGCAATTGTCCTGATTGCTTACCTCGGCCCCAGTTCCTATCGAAAATATCAGATGGACAAGGAAGTCGATCGACTTTGTGCGATTGATGGGGGGGCTAATGTCTTTGAACGGGTAGCACTTCCCTCGGCGCAGTTCAATCGATGGGATGAGCCAAATATTCCAGTAGCCGGAACGGACGGTGAGGCTAAGTCCTCACACTATCTTGTTGTTCGATCAGACTATCTTGTAAAGAACGATGAGTGCATTGAAGGGCATCCGTCGCTTAGCCGCTTTAGCGCGAAAGTTATTAGAAGGAGCGATGGTGCGACATTGGGAGAAGTCGTAAGTTATTCGCGCATGGGGGGAGATCCGTATGGTCCATGGCACCCATCTCATTACAACGGGTGTTCTGCAGGTGGAGATAAAGCACTTAAGAAGGAAGTATTTGTGAAGTTACTTGAGAAAGTGTCCGGCAGTAGAATTCTCATGTGCGATGAGGTGCAATGCCTCTTCTGGAAAATTAATGGAGTGCGAGTTTGGCCACGACTCGTTTGAAGCGGTTGCTTCATTCAATCGGGATTGCAATCGTTCTGATTGCTTACTTCGGTCCCAGTTCCTATCGGAAGTATCAGATGGACAAGGAAGTCGATCGGCTTTGTGCGCTTGATGGGGGGGTTAGAGTTTATGAGCGAGTATCTCTCTCGCAGGAGCAATTTGATCGATGGGGAGGCCCCATCATCCCGAATTTGCGCAGCTCAAAATCAGGGTCCTCCTATGCGTTGGAGACTCTTTCAAAGGCGGTGGTGCCTGGGGGAGAGGATGGGCGATGGAAGCCGACGCTGAATCGCTTTCACTATCGAGTTGTTCGAAAATCGGACGGGAAAATTCTTGGGGAGTCCATAAGCTATGGGCGCTCCGGAGGAGATCCGGATAGTCCTTTGCATCCATCAAACTATAGCGGCTGTACTCAAGACTGGAACGACAAGGATCTACTTCTAAGGGTATTTATCAAGAGCGCCGGAGGGTAAGCTCAATGGTTACCATTTCAGATTTTTCAATAGGCTCGCAATTGGCGTTTGCTAGCTATGCGACCCTTAGGGGAGGCACTCCGAGTACCACTAGCTTAGTGAATGAAGCGGAAATGGCCGTTGTGCAAGCAGATAAATTCGCGTCGGAATGGCGTGTAGTTGATCAATACAATGGCTCAAACGGCGTTTCGGCTACAGTATTTGAAGGTATCGAAGATCAAAGAAGATACCTCGCCATTCGCGGAACGGAACTAACTAGCGCGTCCGCAGCAATCTTGGATATCGCCGCCGACACACTGCTTGCCCTAGGTGTCCCAGAGCATCTCAATCCACAGTATTTATCCCTGCGGCAGAAAGTTGAAGAATGGGTGGCGGACGGCACGTTAGGAACCAGATTCTCGGTAGCTGGCCACTCCCTCGGCGGATACCTTGCGGCTGCAATCGGCCTGGATTTCTCTCCCCTTATCTCAGGGATATTCGTCTACAACGCGCCAGGGATAGGTGGCGGCGTAGTGGGCAGTGCCGCCGACGCGATAGCGCGGTCGTTCGGACTGAACACGGCGGCGTCGCTTCCGAACGCATACAACCTGCGTGGCGCTAGTGGACTTTCGCTGATCGCCGGGTTGGGGGCGCAAATTGCCCCGCCGACATTGGTTGAAATCGAAGGGGCCTCAGGGTTGGGCCTAAGTAATCATCTTATTTCCAAAATCAGCGACAGCCTGGCCGTTCAAGCCCTTCTTGCACATTTCGGTCCATCGTTTGATCTCAATCAGCTTTCCGAGATCGTTAGCGCAAGTTCAATCCGCCCCGAGAGCGCACTGGAAAGAGCGCTAAGTCCACTGCAAATTGTTCTTGGCCTTGAGACTGTACCCACGGGAGACAGAGAGGCACTGTATTCGGCAATTGATGCCATGACCACGAACGAGGTCCCCTCGGTAGAACTTCGTTCCCTTGTTGGGAAGTCGAAAGTCGAATTGCAGGAGCTTGCGCTGAGCGAGGATGGCATCGCATATCGGTACGCCCTTGATGCCTTGAATCCCTATGCAGTACTTGGAGATTCGGTCCTTTATTCAGGGCTCCCCGGTCAAGAGGCTGGGCTGGGCCTATACGACGGGTCGACTGGATATGGCCTGACCCCGCAATATCTCGAAGACCGCGCCAGGATGCTGGCCTACAAGAATAAGTACCTTGTCGCTGATGGCAATGTTCTGTTGCTGGGAGACACTTCGGAATCCTATCTGTTCTCGGATCGACGCCTTGCGCCCGACGAGGGCCATTTCACAGTCCGGGGACGCCAGATTGGCACGATCGGGAATCCCGCGTACGTGACCTTCGGTTCTTCGCAGTCGGAGACGCTTACGGGTGGAGAGGTTGCGATTGGAGACCATCTTTACGGGATGGGAGGGGACGACTTCCTCGATGGGCAAGGCGGAAGCGACTACCTCGAAGGCGGACTAGGCGACGACCGCCTTCGTGGTGGAGAAGGCGACGACGAGCTGGCGGGTGGAATTGGATTCGATACGTATGAATACGAGGCGGGCGACGGCTTCGACACCATCCTCGATCCGGATGGGATGGGTCGAATTCAGTATTCGGGCCGTACCCTGTCTGGCGGTACGAAGATCGCGGACGGTGTATACCAGGATGAGTTCGACGTGGAGTACTTCCTTCTGGACGAAGGTGCCGGAAGCACGGTGTTGCTGATCAACGGCGATATCTATGTGGAGGGTTTTTTTGGCGGAATGCTGGGCATCAGTCTCGGCGGGGACGTGGAGGCAGACGAAGCCCCCGAAAGCGACGCAGCTCATGTTTATTCGGACCAGGAGCATCCCGAGGACTATGACCCGCGGGACGAAGATCGGTACGCCAAACTGCGCAACCTTTATGGAAGCAGCGCCGACGACCTTTTCCTGAACGCTGGAATGTTCGAGGTCTTCGGCCGCTCGGGCAGCGATGTCGCAATTGTTTCTACTGACGGAACCTACGGCGCCTCCATGAATCTGGGCTCGGGCGACGACTATGTCGACGGGAGCGCTTCGAGCGGGTCTTCCGGAGCAGCACGAATCGTGGGTGGATCCGGCAACGACTACATCATCGGCAGTGCCGGCTCCGATGCCATCTGGGGCGATAACTACAGGGCGTACTCTGCAGAGCTTTTCTCCGGTCCTTTGGCGAGGTTTATCGGGCAGTTTCTGATCGACGACTTCGGCTACAACACGGACACCGAGCCTAGAGTGACTTTTTTGGGCGACCTTTCTCCCGGCTATGGAAAATATCTGTTCCTGGGACAGGTGGTGGATCTCGCCGGCGTGGGGTTCAGCGAACTCAGTGACACCATACTCCTGCCCGACGGCTCGGCCACGGCCGGCAGCCTTCAGGATGCGATCGAGTTCGTCCTGGGTACGGCCGGGGCGTTCGACGACTACATCGAAGCAGGGGATGGCGACGATCTGGTAGTCGGAGGCAGTGGTTCCGACGACATTTTCGGCGGGGCCGGAGACGATCGCTTGGGCGGCGACGATGATTTTGCAGGGAGGGAGGCCCCCAGGTACAGGACGCTTGAGGCGCATTTTGGCGCTCCGGCGGCGTTGTTCGGCAAGTGGGGTGACGACCGCATGGATGGCGGCGACGGGAACGATACGCTCAGGGATCAATCTGGCGGAAATGATGTTCTTCTAGGCGGCGATGGGGACGATGTCCTGTACTCGGAGGAACTGAGTTGGTCGCCGGAGGACGGAGAGGGCAGCCACAACACGATTCATGGCGGTGCGGGGAACGACACGGTCGATCTGGGGAATCGAACCGGCGGGTTCGATGTGGTGGATGGCGGCAGCGGGGACGACTGGATATCGGTTTTCAGCAGGCGCTATTCAATAGACGCGGATGAAGATGGAGTCCCGGAATCCTTCGGTTCGACTCCTGGCCGCGCAGTAGTGTTTGGAGGCGCGGGCAATGATTTTCTGTATGTCGATGCGGACGCCGCCGCTGTAGACGGCGGTTCCGGGGACGACGATTACACGTTCGCGGGCGGGTCCGTCGTGATGTCTGACGGGGAGGGCTACGACACGGTTCACCTGGGCCTGGTGGATCTCTCGGGAGTGGACGCGGCGCTGGAGGCGTTCCCGGTGCTCGATCCCGAGGACGAGGCCGACCGGGACGCCTCGGACCAGGTCGAGAGCACTATCGTCCGCAGGGAAGGTTCGAGCCTTGTTTACACCTCGCAACTCGTGGTGGACGGTGAACTCGTCTCCGGTTTGGAAATCGAGTTTGCGGACTGGTTTTCCGGCGCAACGCATATGGTCGAGCGCATCACGCTGGGATGGGATGAGGATCCCTTCATTTCCTCAGCGCAGTTTGAGTCCTGGGGCGGCCTGCACGTTGGAGCGGGAGCTGACGACGTACTTGCCGATGCCAGTGAGTTTTCCGACCGCGCCCTTGGGTATGGAGGCGACGACCTGATTGCCACAGGTGCGGGAGACGACCGGATTTCAGGTGGCAGGGGCGACGACGAGCTTTACGGGGGCTCTGGGAATGACACCTACTACTACGCTTCGGGTGACGGCAACGATGTCGTGCATGAGTCTTCCGGTTTCGACGAGGTCCGGTTCGGCCCTGGGATTTCTCTGGCCGATATCACCGTGGAACTTTCCGACGTGGGGATATCAATTGCAGTTGGCGATGCGTGCATCGCTGTCGTCGATGCCTCCCGGGCAGATCCGGGAGTCGACCGCCTCAGGTTCGCGGACGGGAGTACACAAACGGTGTCGGAACTTCTGCCGCCCTTACCCGAGCCCGATCCGGCTATTGATCCGGTCCCCAAGGGAGACGGGGCTGACAGTGGTTCGGGCGAGGCAGGAAGCGAGACATTGCCGGACATATCCGTCCCCATTGCAGCAACTCTGAACTCACCGCACGGTGCGACCCCAAGCGATGTTCCCGGCAATGCCGGGGAAAGTGAGTTTGCATCGCAGCCGGACGTAGTTTTTCGTTCGGACATACTGAAGGCAGCTGAAATCGAAAATCGGACAGCGGATTCAAGGGTTACCGCTTTTTCGGCTTCACCTTCCCCGCAGTCGTCAGGGCCCCTCGAACTGTCGGAGCTCCTTGATGCTTTGGAGACCTTCGAATCAGGCGGATTCGCTGCGACTCCGAGAGCAACAAATGACGGGAGCCCGGCCGGGGAAACTGCCGAGTCCGCGGCCGCGCAATCGATCAGTAGTTGGGCGCTTACGAACGCGCTGCTGGAGTTTCACCTAAGTCGTGCGGATCGGGATGGCGTAATGGACGGTGCCGCAGACTGGTTTGCGCCGGCGGATCCTATGGCGGGTCTCGGCACGGGTCCGGGGGCCTTGCAATCGGGCTTTCAGGCGTTCGGACGATCAGCCCAGAGCCTCCCGACCTTCTCGGGCTTGCAGGAAGGCCTGGCCCGCCTGACCTGACTCCCTCAGGCCAGATCCTCGTACCTGATCTTCGCCTTGCGCAATAGCGCGTCAAAAAACAGCTGCCCGCTCCTCGACCCCGCGCCCGCACCGGTCTTGAAGAACGCCGCCTGCGCCGGAATCGCATCGATCACCGCCTGCGGCACCGGATGGTTCTCCCCGGCCAGTGAATCGGCGGCGAGCTGCACCTCGCAAGCGCGTTGCACGGTCCAGTACTGCTGCAGCGTCTGCGGCACCTGAGAACCGATCACGAGCATCCCGTGGTTGCGCAGGACGAGGATGTCCTGCTTCCCGAGGCTCTTCACCAGCCGTTCCTGCTCGCCCACGTTCGTGGTGATCCCTTCGAAGTCATGGAACGCGAGCCTGCCGCACAGCTGGGCGCTGTAGAAATTGTCGAAGCGGAAGCCCTCCTTCTTGCAGGCGATCCCCATGCCCGCCGTGGTGTGCGTATGGACCACGCAATGGGCGTCCTCACGCGCGGCGTGGATGGCGCTGTGGATGACGAACCCGGCAACGTTCACCATGTGCTTCGAACCGTCTACCGCAACGCCCTCCAGGTTCACCTTGACGAGGTTGGATGCGGTGACTTCGTCGTAGTTCAGGCCGTACGGGTTGATCAGGTAGTGCCGTTCCGGTCCGGGCACGCGGACCGTGATGTGGTTGTAGATCATCTCGGTCCAGCCGAGGTAGTCGAAGATGCGATATAGCGCCGCGAGTTCCAGTCGCAATCCCCATTCGGCGTCGGCCATCGACTCGGGCTTCATCCGCAGCAGCTTCTCGCTCATGTCCATGTCGTTTTTCCCTCGGGGGATACATGTCGTTTACAAGGGCATTTTATGCGAAACGCGTCTGCCTCGCGGGTGAGCCGCGGCGCATAATCACCGCTTCCAGATCCTTCATCGGGGCAGGCCATGGGGCAGGGCAAGGGCATCAGTGAAGTCGCATATTTCGATTGCGCCGGCGGCGGCCAGGTGGTGGTGGACCGCAACGTGGCTTACGTGGGTAACATGCGCAGCCCCGACGGTACGACCATCGTCGACGTGTCCGACCCGAGGAATCCAAAGGAGATCTCGCGCCTTGGCATGGTGCCCGGCACGCATTCCCACAAGGTGCGGGTGGCCAAGGACATCATGGTCATCAACCATGAGTACATCTCGCCGCAGATCGCGCCGCAGGACTTCAAGGCCGGCCTGGGGATCTACGACGTTTCCAACCCGAAAAAGCCGAAGAAGATCACCGACTGGGTGACACCGGGCAAGGGTTGCCACCGCTTCGATTTCGACGGCGACTACGCCTACACGTCGGCAACAGAGGACGGCTACGTCGGCACGATCATGAAGATCGTCGACATGCGCAACCCGGCCAAGCCCGTCGAGGTGGGCCGCTGGCATTACCCGGGCCAGCACATCGCGGGCGGCGAGACGCCGACCTGGCAGGGCACCGAGCATCGCTGCCACCATCCGCTGCGCATGGGCAACAGGCTTTACACGAGCTACTGGCTCGGCGGGCTCGTGATCCTCGACATCGACGACATGACCAAGCCCAGGTTCGTATCGGGCCTCGACTGGAGCCCGCCTTACCCGTGGCCGACGCACACGGCGCTGCCGGTGCCTTTCCTCGTGCGCGGGCGCAAGATGATGATCGTGGCCGACGAGGACGTCACACGGGAGGAGGACGCGCCTCCCTCGTTCCTGTGGATCGTCGATATCACCGACGAGAAGCACCCGGTGCCGATCGGCACTTACCAGGTCGAGGCCGAGGATGGCAGTCCCGCTCCTACTTTCACCGGCTGCCACCAGCCTTGCGAGAAAGTCACGGGTACCGAGATCCCGGTCGCGTGGTTCGCGCACGGGCTGCGCATCATCGACTTCTCCAATCCGCACGCGATGAAGGAGGTGGCTTGGTTCATGCCCACCCCGGCCCCCGGGATACCGCGCGTGCAGAGCAACGACGTGACCGTGGACGACCGCGGGCTGATCTACCTGCTCGACCGCGTGCGCGGCCTGCACATCGTGGAGCGGACCTAGGCAGCCGGTCGTGCGGCCTAGTTCGGCTTCGCGCCGGTCGCCTTAACGATCCTCGCCCACTTCGCGACGTCGGCCTGCACGATCGCGGCAAACTGCTCGGGGGTGTCGGTGAGCGGCTCCGCACCCTGGTTGGAGAGGGCGTCGCGGATCTCCGCTGTGGCGACGATCCTGCGGATCTCGGCGTTCAGGCGGTCGACGATGGGCTTGGGCGTGCCGGCGGTGGCGAAGATGCCGTACCAGGAAACCGATTCGTAACCCGGCAGGCCGGATTCGGCGACGGTCGGGTAATCGGGTGCGGTCGGGCTGCGCTTTGCGCTCGTGATCGCGATGGCCTTCACCTTGCCCGCCTTGATCAGGGGGATCGAACTGAACACCGGCACCACCGACATCTGCACGTCGTTGTTCGTGATCGCGGTCATCATCGGGCCGGCGCCGCTGAAGGGTACGTTCAGCATGTCGACGCCCGCCATGCTGGTGAAGAGCGCTGCCGACAGGTAAAGCAGGCTGCCGGTCGAGGCGTAGGCGATCTTGCCCGGCTGGGCCTTGGCGAGCGCGATCAGTTCCTGCACGTTCTTCGCCGGCACCGAGGGGTGCAGCAGGATCAGGTTCGGGAAATCCGCAACGCGGGTGATCGCGGCGAAGTCCTTCACCGGGTCCGAAGTGGGCTTGTCGTAAAGGCTGAAGTTGATCGCATGGGTCCCTGTGGTCCCCATGATCAGCGTGTAACCGTCGCCGGGCGCGCGCGCGGCGGCCTCGGCACCGATCGAACCGCCCGCGCCGGCACGGTTCTCGACGTAGACCTGCCGGCCCAGCGCATCCGCGAGTTTCTGCGTGACGAGGCGTGCCGCGAGGTCCGTGGCCCCGCCGGGAGCGAAGGGCACGATCATGCGCACGGGCTTGGAGGGCCAGGCTTCCTGCGAGAGGCTCGGGAACGCTGCGGTCAGTGCGGCGGCGCAAAGCAGGAATCCGGGGATCTTCATGCTGGGCCCTCAAATGGGAACGGATTCATTAAAGGTGAAAATCCGGGCGCAGTAAAGTTCCCTCAGCAGGGATTCTGCGAACCATCGCAACGGCCTGCCGGTGGGGCGGCTCAGGCGGCGTCGATTAATCCGGGGCGGTTTCCAAGGAATGCGGCGCCGATCCTGAGGCGGATTTGGCCGTGCAGTGGGCCGGTCCCGGCGAGGTTGGTGACCTTCGCGGGGAAGATCTCCCAAAAGCGTTCCTGCCGCATTTCGTCTTCTTCCGTCGTCCGCCAGACCCCCTCCAGCCTGTCGGTCATTTCCAGCGCCAGGTCGCGGATTTCCTCGGGCGTGTTGTCGACCAGGCGGACGCCCTTGGCGGGGTACTGCGGGGCGTCGAATTCATGGCCCACGCCCATGGCGAAGATTTCGGCGAGCGAGAGCGCGTGGCCATCGGCCTCGCGAACATGCGTTTTGAAGATCGCGACGGACCGGCTGAGGTAGGTCGCCAGGTAGCCAACCGGCGCCATGTTTACGTACGCCACTGGGCGGCGGAAGATGATCGGCACGGAATCGAACCCGGAGCCGACCGACAGGCAGAAGTGGCACTTGGCCCCGAGGTAGATGTCCATGAAGTCGCTGCGCGTCCCGTTCGTCGCGTAATCGATGACTCCCGGATGACCGGACTCGAGCGGCGCAAGGACCTTGGCGCCAACCCGGATCACGCAGAGCCCACGATCCGCCAGCGCTTCGGCCGCCATCCGGTAATCATGGATGGCGGAGTTCCGGAAAGTGCTGTGACTCCAGTCCCAGTCGACGAGCCGGTTGACGTGCGCTTCGTAAGCGCTGTCCCGCACGTTCAGGCAGACGAAGCGCATCCCGGACGGTACGCCCATGCGCCGCAGTTCTTCCTCGCCTCGCGCCTCCTCCTCCGGCGTGAACGTGAGATGAGGCCCCGAAAGTTCGAGCAGCGAGTGGATGTCGCGGTCGCCGTCCGCATCGTCAAAAATCCTTGCAATTCGTGTTCCCGGCAGCCAATGGTCCACGTTGTCCAGTGGGGACAGCAACCAGTACGGCCAGATGCGGACCGCGCGTATCCACATTCGCGCGAGCTGATCATTGCTGACTCCTTCGCCCATGTAGAGCAGGTCGAGATGGGGCTTTGCGGTGCGACCGATACCCGCGTCGCGTTCGCACAGGAAGATCTCGGTGTTGCCTGCCATATGGCCGACATGCTCGCTGCATATCCTGCCTATGCGCACCTCCAGCCAGCAGCGCAACAGGCGCAGCGATAAGACGGCCGGCACGGCGATGGCGTACAGGGGGAGGGTAAGCGTGATCCGCAGTGCCTTGAAGCTCTTGCGCCGCAAGGCGGCGCTAAAATCGCCCTTCAGCTGGACGATCTGGTTGCGAATGAAGGTTGTGGCAATCATGGGGCAGGCTGCGAAGCAGTTTTGTTTGTGTTGTGCAAGCTTCGGGAGCGTTGATTGAGTGCGGGAAGCGTAGCACCAGGCGCTTCATTTTTGGCAACTTCGAGTCGTAAGGAAATCGTCAGAAATGCGCGAAATGGGTTTCAGGATTGGGCTCGACCTTGGTGGAACCAAGATCGAGATCGCCGCATTGGACCGCACCGGGCAGATCGTCGAGCGCATGCGCATCGCGACGCCCGAGGGCGACTACGACGGCACGCTGGATGCGATGGCCGATCTTGTATCGCGGGTGGAGCATGCCGTGGGGGCTCGCTGCACGGTTGGTGTGGCGACCCCCGGTTCGATCTCGCCTGCCACGGGCATGCTGCGCAACTCGAATTCGGTCTGCCTGAACGGCCGTCCATTCAGGCAGGACCTCGAGCGCCGGCTTGGCCGCGAGATCCGCATTGAGAACGACGCCAACTGCTTCGCGCTCTCCGAGGCGACCGATGGCGCGGGAAAAGGGATGGGCACTGTGTTTGGCGTGATACTCGGGACCGGCGTGGGCGGCGGGATTGTCGTTGGCGGCAGCCTGCTACGGGGCGTCAACGGCGTGGGCGGGGAATGGGGCCACAACCCGTTGCCGTGGCCACGCGCGGACGAACTTCCGGGCCGCCGGTGCTACTGCGGCCGGGACGGATGTATCGAGACTTTCCTGTCGGGTCCCGGCCTGGCTTTCGACCACGCCCGGGCCGGAGGCGGCCCACTCGCGGGGGAGGAGATCGTTTCCCGGGGGCTGGGGGGGGATGCGGGGTGCCTGGCGGCCCTTGAGCGCTACGAGGAACGCCTGGCGCGCGCCCTGGCCTCGGTCATCAACATCCTCGACCCGGACGCAATCGTCCTCGGCGGGGGGCTGTCGAATGTCGGCCGCTGGTACGACACAGTGCCGCACCTCTGGGGCCGGTACGTATTTTCCGACGTGATCCAAACCCGGCTCGTTCGCCATGCGCATGGCGACTCCAGCGGGGTGCGAGGTGCGGCCTGGCTGTGGGGAACCAGGCCGCTGCCCGAGGCATGACAAGTTCTTACCTGCCGGGGCAGGCCGGTGTGGCAAACCCCCTATAATCCTGCTTCACAAACAAAAAAAGCACATCGACGCCCATGGCCGATATCAACTACACCGCGGTGGTCGCCAAGGATCTCGAGGACCTGATACCCGTGTTCATGAAGAACCGGACGACGGAGATCGACGCCCTCAAGGCGGCGATCGGCGCCGGCGATTTCGAGCAACTCAAGCAGCTGGGTCATCGCATGAAGGGCGTGGGCAATTCGTACGGGTTCGCGCCGATTTCGGATTTCGGCAAGACCATCGAGGACGGCGCCAAGACGTCCGACAAGGCCGTGATCGAAGGCTGCATCTCCACCTATGCCGACTATCTCGCCAAGGTGCAGATTGTCTATGAGTGAAGGGGCCACGCCCTTTCGCGTGCTGGTCGTCGACGACGACCCGGACATGGGCGCCTACCTGTCGCTGCTGCTGAAGAAGGAAGGCATGCAGGCCGACGTGGTCGAGGACGGCGACGCCGGCCTGGTGCGCGTGATGACCGACCCGCCGGACCTGATCCTCCTTGACGTCATGATGCCGGGGCTGTCCGGGTTCGAGATCTGCCAGCGCCTGAAGGGCGAGGAAGCCACAGCCCTGATCCCGATCGTGCTGATCACCGGGCTGGAGGACCAGCAGAGCCGCATCAAGGGCATCGAGGCCGGCGCGGACGATTTCCTTTCCAAGCCGGTCAAGCGGGAAGAACTCCTCGCCCGCGTAAAGACGCTTCGCCGCCTGCACGAGACCAGGAAGGAGCTGGAGCGCCGGCGCCTGGCCGCGGAAGTCGAGCGCAAGGAAGCCATCCGCAAGACGTTCTCGCGCTACATCTCGCCGCGCCTCGCCGACCGCATCATGGGAGATGCGGGCAATCAGAAGGACATCTTCTCCAAGGCGCAGCGCTCGAGCGTCGTGGCGTTGTTTGCGGACCTGCGCGGCTTCACCCGCCTGACCGATCGCACGGAGGTCGGGCGCGTCGTGGAGATGCTCAACGAGTACTTCTCGATCCTCTCCGAGGCCGCCTACCGCCACGAGGCGACGATCTTCAACATGGCGGGCGACGCGCTGCTGGTCGGCTTCAACGTGCCGTTCCCCCAGAAGCAGCCGGCGGTCCTCGCCTACAGGTGCGCGCAGGAGATGCTGACCCGCTTCGCCCCCGTTGCGGTCCGCTGGGAGCAGGAGCTCGGCCTCGGCACCGGGGTGGGGATCGGCATCTGCATGGGCGAGGCGGTGATCGGCAACGTGGGCTCGCCGCACTACATGAGCTACACGATCATCGGCAACCCGGTGAACAGTGCCGCGCGCCTGATGCAGCTCGCCCAGCCCTACGAGGTGCTGATCTGCGACAGGGTCCACGCCGAGCTGCAGGGCGTCGTGCCGGCCGGGGATTTCGAGTCCCGCGGCGACGTCACGCTGCGTGGCCGGGCGGACCCGATCAAGGTCTTCAACGCCAGGATCGCCCTGCCCGGGACGGCGTTCGGAGCCTGACATGCGCGTACTGATCATCGACGACGACGAGGACCTGCGCAACCTGCTGGGGCATTACCTCAAGCAGCAGTGGCCGCAGGCCGAGGTCGAGGAGTTCGACCCGCTGGTGCGAGACCTCCCCGACGACAAGTTCCCCCTCGGCAGCTACGACGTCGTGATCCTCGACTACATGCTCGGCCGTGGCGACGGGCTGGAGTGGCTGCGCGAGTTCAAGGCGCGCATCGACTGCCCCCCGGTCGTCTTCCTGACCGGCGCCGGCAACGAAGTGATCGCAGTGCGCGCCATGAAGTTCGGCGCCGACGATTACCTGAGGAAGCAGGAGCTCACGCGGGAGCGCCTGCTCAATTCGATCCGCGACGTCACGCAGAAGAAGATCGAGCGCACCGTGACGCCGGAGGTCGCCGCGCGCCTGGAAGGCCAGACCCTCGGCGCGCGCATCACCGTGCCCGGCATCCGCATCCTGCACATGATCGGCGAAGGTGGGATGTCCCGCGTATACCTCGCCTCGCGCGAGGCCGATGACGAGCCGCTGGTGGTCAAGATCCTGCGCAGCGAAGTCACCGAGGACCAGAATTCGCTCGAACGCTTCCTCGAGGAGTACTCCCTCATCGAGCGCATCCGCAGCCCGCACGTCGCCCGGATCCACAGCCATGGCGTTTCGGAAGGGCACGCCTACCTCGTCATGGAATTCTTCGACGGCGGCGATCTCAGCCAGCGACTGAACGGCAAGCCGATGGAGCCCGAGTCGGCGCTCAAGATCTTCCGCGAGCTGATGTTTGCGCTTGGGGATATCCACGAGACCGGCGTGCTGCACCGCGACCTCAAGCCGCAGAACCTGATGTTCAGGAAGGACGGCAGCCTCGCGATCGTCGACTTCGGCATCGCCAAGCACATCGACGCGGTGGACCGCACCAACCATGGCGAGATCCTCGGCACGCCGCGCTACATGAGCCCCGAGCAGGTGCAGGGCCGGGCGCTCGACCTGCGCACCGACATCTACAGTGCCGGCGTGCTGCTTTTCCAGATGCTCTCGGGCGAGCACCTCTTCAGCGGCACCTCGGCCGTCGAAGTCGCGCTGCACCACCTCAACACCCCTCCGCCCGCGCTACCCGAGGGGCTCGACAGGTACCAGCGGCTGCTGGACAAGCTGGTGGAGAAGGACCGCGATGCGCGGTTCAGGAACGCCGACGAGGTGCTGGGGTTCCTTTCGAGGAAGTTCTACCAGGCGGAAGCGGACCTGCACTGAGGCCGGCGCATCGCCGGATCAGGCGATGGTTCGGTTTTGAATTTCCCCTGTCTCCCCATTTTGTGAGGTTTCTTCGTTTGCGCGTCCGCGCAAACGATCAAGCCTCACAAAATGGGGAGATTCGTTTAAGGGCGAAAAACCAAAGCGAGGCCTGCCCGAAGCCTCAGGGCAGCGTATCCCAGATTCCCCTGAGCTGGTCCGGCAGGTCCTTCGGGGAGAAGGGCTTGGAGACGATACCGGCCGCGCCCAGGGCCGCGAGTTCGGCGTGGTCCTTGACGGTGGCCTTGGCGGTGATGAAGACCACCGGGTAGGCCGCCGTTTCGGGGATCTCGCGCATGGTCTTCAGCAGTGTCGGGCCGTCCATGCCCGGCATCATCCAGTCGAGCATCACGAGGTCGGGCTTGAACACCTTGATGCCTTCGATGGCCTTGAGCGGGTCGCTCTCGACCATGACGGTCATCTTGCCTATCCTCTCGAGCGACATCCGCACGATGCGCTGGATGTCCTCGTCGTCCTCGGCGTAGAAGATGCGTTCGAGCGGTTTTGCGGGCATGAGGGGCTCCGGCGGGCTATTCGGCGTTGTGGATGGGGAGCTCGAACCAGAAGGTCGTGCCGCCGCCCTGGCGATCGCTGAACCCGATGGTGCCGTCCATCATCTCGATGAGGCGCTTGCAGATGGCGAGGCCGAGACCGGTGCCGCCCTTGGCGCGCGTGTCGGCGGAGTCCGCCTGGGCGAAACGTCCGAAGATCCGGTTGCGGAAGGCTTCGGGGATGCCGCTCCCACGGTCGCTGACGGTTACCACGACCACGCGGGGGTTGGCCCTGCGCAACTCGATGTCCACGCTGCCGCCCGCGGGCGAGAACTTGGCGGAGTTGGAGATCAGGTTGGTCATCACCTGCAGCAGCCGCTTGTGGTCGGCGTTGACCATGATGCCCGAGCCCAGTCCGGCCGAGGTCAGCTTCACGTTGTAGCGGTCGGCGAAGCCCTGGTTGAGCTTCACGGATTCTTCGACCAGCTTGTCCATCGGCATGGGTTCGGAGAAGAGGGTCAGCTTGCCCGAGTCGATCTTCTCGATGTCGAGGATGTCGTTGATAAGGTCCAGCAGGCGCTGGCCGTTGCGTTCCGCCACCTCGGTCAGCTCGGCCTGGTCCTTGTTCAGGTCGCCGAGGACCCCCGCGTTGACCAGCTGGAGGGACCCGATGATCGAGGTGAGCGGGGTCCGCAGCTCGTGAGAGAGGGTGGAGGTGAACTCCTGCTTGAGGCGGTCGGCCTCGAGCTGCTGGGTGATGTCGCGCCCCTGCGCGATGATCGAGATGATGTTGCCTTCGTCGTTCACCAGCGGAGTCACGGTCCACTCGCAGACGACCTCGATTCCGTCGCGGCGCGGGTTGGTGATCTTCAGGCCGGCCACCGATTCGCGGGTTTCGATGAGGTGTTTCCACCTCGCGTCGAACTCGGCATGGTTCTCGGGGCGCACGAGGATCTTGATCGACTCGCCCTTCTCGACGAGCTCCGCGGCCGGGTAGCCGAAGAGGTTCTGGGCCTCGCGGTTCACGTCCTTGATGCGCCCTTCGGCGTCGAGCTCGAGCACCGCGATCGGCGAGCGCTCGGCGAACAGCTCCAGCTTCCTGCCCGAGGCCTCGACCTGTCGGCGGACCTCCTCGAGTTCGATCAGCTGGCGTTCCAGGCGCTGGTTGAGCTCGGTGTAATCCTCCGTCAACCGTCCGTAGGAGACCCGCAGCCGGTAGCCCGACACGAAGACCTGGTTCATCCGGTAGGCGACCGAGCAGTTGATCGCGAAGAAGATCGGGATCATGAACGACAGCTCGGTGAACAGGCGCGACCCGAAGGTGATCAGCACCACCTCGAAGGGGAACATGACCCCGGCGGCATAGAGGGCGTAAACCCACCAGACTGCGGCGAACAGCGGCAGTCCGCCCGCGGACATGCCGGCGAGCACGAAAGCGAGGAATACCTGCTGCTCGTCGGTGTGGCCGGGAAAGAATACGGCGCCGGCGAAACCCCATGTGACGCCGCTGCCGAGCGCGCCGATCGCGAAGCGCCGCAGCCAGACGTCCGGGGCCGTGTCGCGGTTCTGGGCGTGCTTGTAGGCCAGCACGAGCCCGTAGCGGGCGAGGCAGACGAACACCATCAGGATCGCCCAGAACACCACCAGCTCGCCGATCTTGGCCGACGAGTACAGCTCGAAGGCCAGCACGGTCCCGATGATGAGCGTGACACCGATGCCCAGCGGGGCCTGCCGGTAGAGGATCTCGACCTGGTCGGCGAGGACGCGAACGCGGTCGCTTCGGTCGCGGCTGGAGTCCGCCGGGGCGGTGATCGTTTGGGCAGTCATCCTGCCCGGATTATATAGAGGGAAAGGCTGCTACAACGCGCGGGGATTGCGGATGACGCCCACCGCGATGCCCTCGATTTCGAGGTCGCCGGTGCGAATGTCGATTTCGATGGGCTCGAACTCGGGGTTCTCCGGCATCAGCTGCACCGTATGCCCCCGCTTGCGCAGGCGCTTCACGGTGACTTCGTCGGCGATGCGCGCGACCACGACCTGGCCGGTGCGCGCCTCGTTGGTCTTGTGCACCGCAAGCAGGTCCCCGTCGAGGATGCCGATGTCGCGCATGGACAGGCCCTTGACGGTGAGCAGGTAGTCGGCCCGCGGGGTGAACATGTTGGGGTCCACCTGGAAGCGGCCCTGCACGTGCTCCTCCGCCAGGATCGGCGAACCGGCGGCCACGCGGCCTATGACCGGAAGGTCCATCAGGCGGCCGGGGCGGGTGTTCGCCTTGGTGTCGTTGACGCGTATGCCGCGCGAAGCGCCGGAGAGGATGTCGATCGCGCCTTTTTTCTCGAGGGCGCGCAGGTGCTGCTCGGCGGCGTTCACCGAGCGGAACCCCATGCGCTCGGCGATCTCGGCGCGGGTCGGCGGGAAGCCCGACACCTCGGTGAGCTCGCGTATCAGCTGCAGGATCTCGGACTGGCGATCGGTCAGGGCTTCCATGGCATCTCCGCGCGGCGCGCTACTGTGGCTATTGACAGTGCAATTATATCCAGTAGTCGGGATTTTGCAAGCAGGGCAGGGAGTTACGTCAACCGTGAGGAGCAGGGCGGTTACAATCACGGCTCAGGAGACCCCGCTTTGATCATCCAGTCGCTGCTCGACACCGACCTGTACAAGTTCACCATGATGCAGGTCGTGCTGCATCACTTCCCCGGTGCCCAGGTCGAGTACAAGTTCAAGTGCCGCAATCCCGGCGTGGACCTGGTGTCCCTGCTGCCGGAGATCCGCGCCGAGATCGCCGAGCTCACCAGCCTGCGCATGCGCGAGCACGAACTGGCCTACCTGCGCAGCCTGCGCTTCATGAAGTCGGACTTCGTCGACTTCCTCGGCCTGTTCAAGTTCAACGGCAAGTACGTCCAGGTGGAGCCGGACCCTGCGCTGCCCGGCGAGATCGACATCACCATCCGCGGCCCCTGGCTCCACACAATCCTTTACGAAATCCCGGTCCTCGCGATCGTCAGCGAGGTCTATTTCCGCAACACCCAGCCCGCGGCGACGTTCGACGAGGGTCGCAAGCGCCTGGCGGCCAAGATCGACACGGTGCGCCACCTCGACCCGTCGCTCGAGTTCAGGATTTCAGACTACGGCACGCGCCGCCGGTTCTCGCTCGCCTGGCACGAGGAGGTGATCCGGACCCTCAAGGACGAGATCCCGCAACTCTTCGCGGGCACGTCCAACGTCTGGCTCGCGATGCGCAATAACGTCACCGCGCTGGGCACCGTGGCGCACGAATACATGCAGGCCTGCCAGGCGCTGGGGCCCCGGCTGCGCGACTCGCAGGCCTTCGCGTTCGAGATGTGGGCGAAGGAATACCGGGGAGACCTCGGGATCGCGATCTCGGACACCTACGGCATGGACGCGTTCCTGCGCGATTTCGACCTGTATTTCTGCAAGCTCTTCGACGGCGCGCGGCAGGATTCGGGCGACCCCATGGTCTGGGGCGAGAAGCTGATCGCGCACTACATCCTCAACCGCGTCGACCCGCGCACCAAGACGCTGATCTTCTCCGACAGCCTGACGATCCCGAAGGCGGTGGAGATCGCGCGCCGTTTCAGCGGCCGCGCGAGGCTCGCGTTCGGGATCGGCACCAACCTCACCAACGACATGGGGTTCGACCCGCTGCAGATCGTCATCAAGATGACCGAGTGCAACGGCCAGCCGGTGGCCAAGCTCTCCGACTCGCCGGGCAAGACGATGTCCAAGGACGAAGGATACCTGGCCTACCTGCGCCAGGTGTTCGGGATCGCGCCATAGCGGGCGAATCCACAGAGGCGCGCAGGCTCCGCCATGCGGCCCTGGCGGTGCTGGCGAGCGTCTTCGTGCTCAACATGTTCGGCCGGGGCGCGGGCGACACGTACATCGTGTTCATCGCCTCGCTCGAGAAGGAGTTCGGCTGGTCGCGCTCGCAGCTCACCAGCGTCTATTCGGTCTACCTTCTGGTCGGCGGCTGCGTGGCGCCGATGGTGGGGCTGCTCTTCGACCGGTTCGGGCCGCGGATCGTCTACGCCACGGGCCTCGCGTTCCTCGGCGCGGCCTTCTTCCTCGCGGGGAGCCTCGGCAACCTGTGGGAGTTCTACCTTTTCGTCGGCGTGATGATCGGCATCGGCGTCGGCCTGACGGGCATGGTGCCGGCCTCGGGCCTGCTGACCCGCTGGTACCGAGAGAAGCTCTCCACGGCGATCGGCATCGCATTCTCGGCCACCGGCATGGGGGCGCTCACGCTGGTGCCGCTGTCGCAATACCTGATCGGCGAGTTCGACTGGCGCACGACCTACAAGATCCTCGGCAGCACGCTCTTCGTCCTGTGCGCGCTGTCCACGGCGTTCCTGCCCTGGGGGCGCTTCGCGCGCGGCAATCCGGCCTACCGCATCGACCCCAGGGAAAAGGCGAGCAGCGCGGGCTGGACGCTGAAAAGCGCCGCCCGCACGCGCATCTACTGGGGCCTCGTACAGGTATTCTTTTTCACCTCGATGGCGATGTACACCGTGACCGTGCAGACGGTCGTCTACTTCATCGACTCGGGTTTCTCGCCGATCACCGCGGCCACCGCCTACGGCTTCATCGGCATGCTTTCCGTGACCAGCGTGGCGATGAGCGGCTTTCTCGCCGAGCGCTACGGCTTCCGGCAGACCGTGACGGCGAGCTTCGTCGGTACGACCAGCGGCATCATGATCCTGTTCCTGCTGACGTTCGCGCCGTGGGCCTCGCTGTTGGTGGTGTACGTGCTCGTGTTCGGCCTGTCCCAGGGCATGCGTGGCCCCATCATCTCGACCATCGCGACGCGGCACTTCGCCGGCGCGCGCGTGGCGACGATCTACGGCACGATCTACGCGACCAACGCGATCGGCGCGGCGGTCGGTTCGCTGATGGGCGGCGTACTGCACGACATCACCGGGGGATACCGCGCGGGATTCGTGTTCTCGCTCTGCGCGATCGTCTTCGCCGTAATGCCGTTCTGGGCGATCCCCGCCATCCGGAATTTCCGCTAGCCGCCCCAGAGCCCGGGGTTGAGGTTGTCGGGGGCGGGCGCAGCAAGCAGCGGATCGGGCTCCGGCCCCGCCTGCAGGCCCGCGAGGATCCGCGTCAATTGCCTGCGTCTCGCCGCCGGTGCGCGCATCAGGCCGGTCGATTTCAGCGCGTCGAGTTGCCGCAGCAGGATTTCGCCAAGCTGCGTGCCGCGGCCGTAGTAGGTCGAAAACGCGCTGAGGGTGACGAGGTCTTCGAGTACCTGCGCGAGCAAAGCCGGACCCATGCGCTGCACCACTGCACGGTTCAGCAGCGCGATCGCCTGCTGGCGCTCGCCGAGGTCGCGTGCGAGGCGCGCGCAGGCGGCAAGTCTTGCGGAATCTTCACCGCAGTCTTCCAGCGCGCGCGCGAGGGCGGTCCGGAGCGCGGCGAAGCGCGGGCCGGCGCCGTCCTCGAGCTTGCCGGCGCGCGCCAGCCGCCCGGCCCGGTCCGGCTTGCAGGCAAAGAGATTGAGCTGGAAGTCGTCCAGCGGAGCGCCCACATCCCACGGCACGAGCAGTCCCGGGCCGGGCAGCAACCGATAGGTCGCGTAGCCCAGCGCCGCAAGCCGGCCCGCGAGGCCCAGGTTCAGCTTCCCGCCGTGGCGGATCTCGAACATCACGAGCGGGCTCGCCTCCCGCAGGAACCGCGCGCCGCCCGCCACGATGCGTTCCTCCTCGCCTTCGGCGTCGAGCTTGAGGACATCGATCGCGCCCCAGTCCTGCGCGGCGGCGAGGGCATCCAGCGTCGTCAGCGCCACCTCTTCTGTCGCGCCGCTGCCGTCGTTCGACAGGGAATTCAGCTCCGGATTGTCTTCGACCGACAGGCGTGCGGTGCCATCCCGGTCGGAGAGCGCCGTGCGGATGACGCTGACGTTTGCGAGCGCGTTCGCTTCGACGCTCTGCCGCAGGTACCCGGCCGTGGCCGAGGCCGGTTCCACCGCCCACACCCGTCCCTGGGGACCCGCCGCAAAAGCCAGCGAGAGCGCATACAGGCCGTAGTTCGCACCGATATCCACGATGCGTGCGCCGGGATGCAGGACCGTGCGCAGGAACCGGAGCTCGTCCTCGAACCAGTCCTCCTGCTCGAGCAGCACGTAAGGCGTAAGGAGGTCGATGCGGGCGGGGACGACGACGGTGGCGCCGCCCGCAATGCGAATTGCGAGGGCCGGCGGGGTCTGCGGCCCGGTCATGCCTAGGGCCTCATCAGCCCCGCGGCGCGCGCATCCCGCTCGAGGCCTTCGCGAAAAGCCGGGTGCGCGATCGCGATCATCCTTGCGGGGCGCTGCGAGAGCGGCACGCCGCGCAGGTCGGCCACGCCGTGCTCGGTGACGAAGAGGCCGGCCTCGCTGCGCGGCGTGGCCACGGGGCCGGAGAGCTTCGCGACGATGCGGGAGAGCTTAGTGCCGATCGAGGCGGGCAGGCAGATCAGCGAAGCACCGCCGGGGGAGGCGTTCGCCGCGCGGATGAAATCCAGCGCGCCGCCGACCGCGCCGACGTAGCTCCCGTTGGCGATCTCGGCGTTCACCTGCCCGCTGAGGTCGACCTCGACGGCGGAGTTGATGGCGACGAAGTTGTCGATGCGCCCGAGCGTCCGGATGCTGTGCGTGTAGTCCGTGGAACGCAGCTGGAGGTTCGGATTGCCGCGCGCGAAGTCGAACAGCAGCTGCGTGCCGAACAGCACGCCGCCCACGGTGACGCCGCGGTCGATCGACTTGTGCGCGTTGGTGATCGCACCGCTTTGCATCAGTCGCGCTACGCCGTCGCAGAGCAGCCCGGAATGGATGCCGAGGTCGCGCCGGCCGCCGAGCGCCGCGAGGATCGCGTCGGGCAGCGAGCCCAGGCCGAACTCCAGCACCGAGCGGTCAGGGATGTGTTCGGCGGCATTGCGGCCGATGGCCAGTTCCACCTCGCCCGGCGCGCCGTAGGGCAGGGGGACGATGGGCCGGGAGGTATGGACGAGGCGCGCGAAGTCCTTCGCCGTATAGAGCGGGTCGGTGTGCGTCCAGGGCACCTGGTCGTTCACTTCCGCGATCACCACGCGCGCGGCCTTGATCGCCTGCGGCAGGTATTCGGCCGAGATGCCGAGGCTGTATTCGCCGCTGGCGTTCGGCGGGCTGACCTGCACCAGCACCACGTCGGACTTCATGCGTCCGCTGCGGAACAGGTCGCCGAGCTGCGAATAGGGATAGGGACAGATGTCCAGCAGGCCGGCGTCCGCGAGCTTGCGGTTGTGGCCGGCGCCGCAGTAGGACGTGAAGCGCAGGTGGTCGGCGTGCTCGGCCCTGGTCGTCCCGGCGAAATTCACGCCGAGGAAGACGCTCGCCCCGGAGTACTTCGCGCGCTGCGCGACGAAGGCTTCGGTCAGCGTCAGCGGCTCCGAGCAGGCCTGGCCCCAGGTGACCGCGTCGCCCGGACGGATGAATTCAGCAAGGTCGATGTCCATCGGTCGATGCTAACATTCGGCCACCTGTTTTTTCACCTACGACTCCCGGAGTTTCAAGTGCTCGACGACAAAGGCCTGGACCTGCTGTTCCGCAACGCCCGCAGCCACAATGGATTCTCAGGACCCGTCCCCGAGGCGAAGCTCAGGCAGCTGTACGACATCGTGAAGTGGGCGCCGTCGACGATGAACACGCAGCCGATGCGGGTCGTGTTCGTGACCACCGAAGCCGGCAAGAAGCTGCTCGAACCCGCGCTCTCGCCCGGCAACCACGACAAGACCATGGCCGCGCCGTGCTGCGCGATCCTCGCGTGGGACACGAAGTACTTCGAGAACCTGCCGACGCAGTTCGCGCACCGCCCGCAGGCGATCGACCTCTTCAAGGGGTCCGAGAAGGCCGCGCATGCAGAGAAGACTGCATTCCGCAACGCCTCGATGCAGGGCGGCTACTTCATCCTCGCCGCCCGCGCCGTGGGCCTTGATTGCGGCCCCATGTCCGGTTTCGACAACGCCAAGGTGGACGCGGCGTTCTTTCCCGACGGCGGCTGGAAGTCGAACTTCCTCTGCAACATCGGTGTCGGCGACGCTTCCAAGGTGATGCCGCGCCTGCCGCGTCTCACCTTCGAGGAGGCCTGCAAGATCGTGTAGTCGCCTGGTTCGGGAGGGGGCATGGCGAAGGTTCCAGCAAGGAAGTCCGGCCGCGGACCCGCGAAGCCGGCCGCGGCAAAAAGGCAAGCCGGCGCGTGGACGGGCCTGAAGTTCGGGCCGTCCAACCACGCGCCGCTTTCGCCGCTCACTTTCCTGCCGCGCGCGGCGGAAATCCACCCGGACAGGGTCGCCGTCGTCCACGGCGGCCTGCGCATCACCTATGCGCAGTATTTCGAGCGCGCGCGCCGGCTGGCCTCGGCGCTGTCGAAGCTCGGCGTGAAGCGCGGCGACGTCGTATCGGTGATGCTGCCGAACGTACCGGCCATGCTCGACGCCCACTTCGGCGTGCCTGTCCTCGGCGCGGTGCTCAACGCCATCAACACGCGGCTCGACACCGACACGGTGGCCTATATCCTCGAGCACGGCGGGGCGAAGGTGCTGATCGCGGATCGCATGTACGCGGGCGTGATCGGCCCTGCGCTGGAGAAGCTCAAGCGCAGGATCCGTGTCATCTGCGTCGACGACCCGCTCTACACGGGGTCGGGCGAGCGGTTGGGTGAAGCGGAGTACGAGGCCTTCATCGCCGGAGGCGATGCGGCCTTCGAGTGGAAGCTGCCGCGCAGCGAGTCCGATCCGATCGCCCTGAACTACACCTCTGGCACCACCGGCCGCCCCAAGGGCGTCGTGTACCACCACCGGGGCACATTCCTCGAATCGATGGGCAACATCGCCGTCTGGCCGCTGCCCGCCAAACCCGTGTACCTGTGGACACTGCCGCTGTTCCACTGCAACGGCTGGTGCTTCCCGTGGTCGGTCACCGCGATGTCGGGCACCCACGTGTGCCTGCGTGCGGTGGACCCCGCGGCGATCTTCCCGCTGATCGTCGAGCACGGCGTGACCCACCTGTGCGGCGCGCCCACGGTGCTGTCGATGCTCGCCTCCGCGCCCGAGGAGCAAAGGCGCAGCTTCGACCACCCGGTTCACATCCTTGCGGCCGGCTCGCCGCCGCCGGCCAAAGTGCTGAGCGACATCGAGGCGCTCGGTTTCGAGGTGCTTCACGCCTACGGCATGACGGAACTGCAGGGGCCGTCCACCACCTG
Source organism: Burkholderiales bacterium (assembly GCA_965279075.1). GTDB lineage: Bacteria > Pseudomonadota > Gammaproteobacteria > Burkholderiales > SG8-39 > SZAS-79. The sequence goes on from CBDIHI010000010.1 coordinate 394,355, forward strand.
CGAGCCGCAGGACGACTGGGGTGGGCTGGCGCCCGACGCGCGCGCCACCCTGATGGCGCAGCAGGGCGTGCGCTACCAGGTGGTCGAGGGCCATATCGTCGGCGACCCGTTCACCTGCGAGCCGGTACCGAAGGACGGGAGGACCATCGGCGAGATCCTGGTACGGGGCAACACCGTGATGCTCGGCTACCTCAAGGATCCCAAGGCGACTGCGACGGCTTTCCACGGCGGCTGGATGCACACCGGCGACCTCGCGGTCTGGCACCCGAGCGGCTACCTCGAGATCAAGGACCGCAAGAAGGACATCATCATCTCGGGCGGGGAGAACATCTCGTCGGTGGAGGTGGAGATCGCGTTGTACAAACACCCGGCCACCCTGCTCGCGGCAGTCGTGGCGCGCCCCGACGAGAAGTGGGGCGAGTCGCCGTGCGCGTTCGTGCAGCTCAAGCCCGGCGCCAGCGCCACCGAGGCGGAGTACATCGAGTGGTGCCGCGCCAACCTCGCGCGATTCAAGGTGCCGAAGAAAGTCGTCTTCGGACCGGTGCCGACGACTGCGACGGGGAAGATCCAGAAGTTCGTGCTGCGGGAGAAGGCGAAGGCGATATAGGCAGGAAAGTTATACGTCAATTCTGGAGTCAACCGGATCGCCCAGCGCCAGCAGAGCAAGTCGGTTTCCCCGTCAATGCCGCCAGCGCCACGCGGCGGGTGGTTTATGGCATCGGTACGGTGAAGTAGCTATGCACGCGAAAGCATTTGGAAGGTGGCGATGAATCGGTTCGCGATTCTCTGCCAGGACCGTTTCACAGGGCGCCATTTCCACCTGGAAACAGTTGCGCTAGTCTGGGTGCGGGCCTAACATGATCCTGCACGTCGTGGGTGGACATGAACGGCCTTCCTATCTATCCGAGGATCCTTTCCATGAGCACCAAGACAGCTGCTGAGCTGAAGTCCCCAACCAATCTCGGTGCCGCTGACTTCGACTACAAGGCTGCCGCTCGCGCCATCCTCCCGCGCCTGGCCGCGACGGCAAGAAACAGCGAGAAAATGCGTCGTCTCGACGACGACGCTGCCGCCGCGTTGCGCGAATCCGGCCTGGCCTCGGTGCTGACGCCCCGGCAATTCGGTGGCTACGAGATGTCGCCCAGCGCCCATATCTGGGCCTGTGCAGAACTGAGCCAAGCCTGCCCGACGGCCAGCTGGGTGCTGATGGTGTGCGTCGCCCACGACTACATCGTGGGTCGGTTCCCAGAGCAATGCCAACAAGAGGTCTACGAGCTTGGCGCCGACAACCTGGTAGCCGGTGCGCTGGCGCCGCAGGGCACGGTGGAACGCGTTGCCAATGGGTGGAAACTCAACGGCCGTTGGCAATATGGCAGCGGCTGCGACCATTCCCCCTGGTTCCTGATGGGGGCACGAACGGTGAACCCCTCCGGCGATGAGCCTCTCATACGCCACGTCATGGTCCCCAGGGCCGACATGCAGATCGACGACACCTGGCACACCCTTGGCATGCGCGGCACCGGGTCGAAGGACCTCCTCGCCAAGGACGCGTTTGTCCCCGAGCATCGCTGTGTGCCGACCTTTCCTGCGTTCGTGGGACTGAGCCCTTACGCCAAGTCGCCCCTCTATCGCCTGCCGGTGTATTCCGGGCTGTCTTCGATGGTGGCGGGGTCGGTCCTCGGCATTGCCGAGCGCTGCATGCAAGACTATGTCGAGCAAACCCACCTGCGCCGGAACGCCTATGGCGTCGTGAAATCCGAAAACACGGGCATGCAGCGAAGGATTGCGGAATCCGGTGCCGAGATTCGTGAGGCCCGCAGGCTGCTGGACGGAATCTGTGACCGCTTCGACGTGGCAATGAAGGAAGACAAAGCCCCGATATCGCCGGTGGACCGGGCCCAGTTCCGCTGGGATGCCGCCTACGTCGTGGAACTGTGCAGGCGGGCCGTGGAGCGGATCTTCTCCGCCGCAGGCGCCCACAGCGTCTATGAGGGCAGCCCCGTGCTGAGAGCGTTTAGAGACATCAATACCGCCTGCCATCATGCCGTGGTCGATTTCGACACCGTGTCTGAAATCCAGGGGCGCGCCATACTGTTCGGGGACATGAACGAAAATCCCCGGGCAGCCCCTTTCGCCTAGGGGCGAGATCGCTTTTCAGATTCACTTCGATATACCGGTTCAACCTATCAGGGGGAAAAGATGCTGAAGAAATCATTGGGGTCCATGGCGTTGGCGGCTGCGTTCGTTGCCTTCTCGCAAGGCCTGCACGCACAACAGGTCGTTTCCCTCAACGTGTCCTCCTGGGCGGGCCCGAACCATTCCATCAGTGCGGTGGGGCTCAAGAACTGGTCCCAGGCACTGGAACAAAAGACCAACGGCACCCTGCGCCTGGAAATCAGCTTTCCCCCGGTGAACCCTGCCGTTATGTATGACCGTGTGCGTGAAGGCATCAGCGACATTGCCTGGGGTTTCAACGGCTACACGCCGGGCCGGTTCGTGGCCTATCAGATAGTCGAGATGCCCGGCATCGGCGGCAATTCGGAAGCGACGTCCGTGGCCTATTGGCGCACCCACGAAAAGTACCTGTCCAAACTGGACGAGTACAAAGGCGTCAGGCTGGTTTCGCTGTTTGCCCAGCCTCCCAGCGTGATTCACACCCGCAAGAAGGTGAGCAGCATCGACGAACTGAAGGGACTCAAGATCCGCAGCGGCGGAGGCGTGCAGGGCGACGTGGCCCTTGCGCTCGGCATGGTGCCCGTGCAGGCCCCTGTGAGCCAGGCCTATCCGATGCTCAAGGACGGCGTGGTGGATGGCACGTTCTTCCCTGCGGAAACGGCCCTCAGCTTCAAGCTGAACGAAGTCACCGCCGGCCAGACGGGGTTCAGGGAAGGGCTGTTCGGGGGGGCATACTTCGTGATCATGAACCCCGACAAGCTCAAGTCCCTGTCGCCTGCGCATCGGAAGGCCATCGAAGAAACGTCCGGCGAGTGGCTCTCCCGCACGATCGGCAAGGCCTGGGAAGGCGCCGAGCGATCGGCCATCGCCCAGCTGGAAAAGAGCTTTGTCTGGGCCCCCGACGATCTCGACAAGGCCGTCATGGCCAGGCTCAAGCCGATTGAAACCAAGTTCCTGGGCGAGCTCAAATCCAAGGGCGTGGACAGCGCAGAGGCAATGGCCTTCCTGCGATCCGAAGTCAGGAAGCCTGCTTCGCGTTGAACACCGGCCGTTCCTGATATAGAGCATGCAATCCATTTCCAGGTTGCTGGGCGGGCTCTCGGCGCTCTCCCTGCTGATGCTTCTGGTATTGACCTGTGTGGACGTGTTCGGAAGGTATGTGCTCAACAAGCCGGTGTTGGGCGCCATGGAGATCGAAGACGCCATGATGGGCGTGATGATCTTCGGCGCCCTGCCCATGGCGAGCTGGAACCAGGCTCACATCACCATCGACATCCTGGACAAGGTCACGCCTGACCGCTGGCTGCAATTGCAGATCAGGCTGATGCAGCTGGTGGCGGCGGGGCTCATGGGCTTTCTCGGCTACCGGATGTGGATTCACGCGTCCAAGCTGGTCGAGTACGGCGACCGGACCATGATGCTGAAAATACCGCTCGCACCGGTGAATTACTTCATCAGCGTCATGCTGTGCTTCTCGGCTGCGCTGCTTTTGCTCAAGGCCTACCGGGGCGCACAGAAGTGACAGTCGGCATCCTGTGCATAGCGCTGTTGCTGGTGCTGATCTTCCTGAGGCTGCCGATTGCCTTCGCCATGGCCCTGGTGGGCGCCGGCGGCATGCTGGTGTTGAACGGCCCCCGCGCGGCGATGGGCATCATGACCCAGACCACATCCGAGGTGGCCGCGGCTTCGAACCTGGCCGTATTGCCGCTGTTCGTGCTGATGGGCTCGCTGGTCACCCACTCCGGCATGTCGCAGGGGCTCTACCGGGCCGCCCATGCCATGGTCGGGCATTTTCGTGGCGGCCTGGCCATGGCGACGGTCCTTGCCTGCGGCGGGTTCAGCACCATATGCGGCTCGAGCCTGGCGACCGCCGCCACCATGACCCGCCTGGCCATGCCGGAAATGCGCGAGCACAAGTATGCCGACAGCCTGGCGGCCGGTTCGATCGCGGCCGGCGGCACGCTGGGCATCCTGATCCCCCCCAGCATCATCATGGTCATCTACGGCATGCTGACCGGCGAGAGCGTGGGCAAATTGTTCTTTGCGGGCGTCCTTCCCGGCATCCTTACCATCGTGCTCTACATGGCGGCCATTGCGATCATGACCGGGGCAAGGCCCGAACTGGGCCCGCCCGGCCAGCGTTCCACATGGCTCCAACGGCTGGTTGCCATGCGCGATGTCTGGGGTGTGGCCCTGCTGTTCGTCGTGATCATGGGGGGCATCTACGCGGGAATCTTCACTCCCAACGAAGCGGCGGGCGTCGGTGCGGCAGGCGCCCTGGTGTTTGCCCTGGCCAACGGCAGCCTGAACGCAAAATCCCTGGGAAAGGTATTGCTGGAGTCGGCTGAAATCACGTCGGTGATGTTCCTGGTGCTGATCGGCGCGCTGATCTTTGCGAATTTCATGAACGAAGTGGGGTTTGCCAAGGGCCTCACCCGCCTGGTGTCCGACCTGTCCGTCAACCGCTACGTGATCCTGTTGATCATCGTCGGCATCTATCTGGTGCTCGGATGCTTTTTCGAAAGCATCTCCATGATCATGCTGACCGTGCCGATCTTCTATCCGGTCGTGCAGTCATTGGGCTTCAACATGATCTGGTTCGGGATCCTGGTGGTCGTCCTGACCGAGATCGGCATGATCACGCCGCCCATAGGCCTCAACCTTTTTGTGATCAAGTCGGTAATGCCCGACGTCGCGACAAATGACATCATCAGGGGCGTCATCCCTTTCCTCGGGGCGGACGTGGTGCGTCTCGCGCTCCTGATCTGCTTTCCCGCCATCAGCTTGTTCCTGCCCTCCATAATGTAGGTGACCATGGCCCCCGATCCCGACGATTCGAGACCCTATCTTTTCACCGGCGGAAAAGTGCTGGTCATGGACGGCAAGACGCCGGCGCAGCAGGCTGCCGTGGTGCGCGGCGGCCGCATTGAAGCCACGGGCAATGAATCGGAGATGCGCGCGCTTGCGGGGCGGGATCACCGGCATGTCGACGTACAAGGCGCCACGGTCATGCCGGGCCTCATCGACACGCATCCGCACTTGCTCCACTTTGCGGCGCGGGAGCACTCGCTGGTCAAGCTGTTCGATGCCAGGAACCACGAGGACATCATTGCCCGGATCAGGGCCAAGGCCCAAACCACGCCCAAGGGCCAGTGGATCGTTTGTTCTCCCGTGGGGGAACCGCACTACTTCATCCGGCGCTCTTACCGGGACCTGCCTGAACGCTGCCTGCCCAATCGCCACGTCCTGGATCGCGCCACCACGGACCATCCCGTCCACATCCAGGCATGGGCTCCGACCACGCCCAATATCTGTGCCTTCAACAGTTCAGCCTTGCATGCCCTGGGCCTGTCGAGTTTCATCCCGGACAAGGTGTGCGATGTGTCGATCGAGAAGGATGACGCAGGGGAGCTCACGGGCATCATGCGGGGCGCCGTCAACAACTACTATTGTTTCGACCCCTTCTGGACCCAGCTCCTGCTCAAGATGCCCGGGCCGGCGCAGTGGGACCTTCACGACAGCGTGATCGGCGCCATGGCGGATTACAACCGCCAGGGTGTCACCACGGTGTATGAAGGCCACAACATGCGGGAAGAGCATGTGCGCGCCTATGGCAGGCTCAGGCAGGAAGATGCGCTGAGCGTAAGGGTGATGACGGCCATGGATGGCGAGACCTATGCCTATCCCCCCTTCAGGCCGTTATCGATGACCGCTTTCAGGGCGAACCTGGAAGCGGGCCTCGCCCTGATGCAGACCCAGGACCCGATGTTCAAGATGACGGGCATGAGCTTTTCACCGGGCGCCCCGATGGGTCCAGGGACGATCCGCATGTACGATCCTTACCAGGGCCCCTTTGGCGGGACGACTCGAGGCCCCACTTTCCTGTCCATGGAAAAGCAGCAGGCCTTCATCGAATTTTGTGCGGAACACGATTTGCGCGCCAACTTCGTGGTGGCCGGATACAGGGACACCGACGATGTGATCGAGGGGCTACGGAAGATCTCGGAAAAGATCGATGTCAAAAGCCGGCGCTGGATGATCCAGCACGCCCTCATAATCAGTGAAGCACAGGCCCGCACGCTGCACGGATTCGGCTGCGACTTCACTACCTGCATCGGCTTCTGCTGGGGCAAGGGCGACGTGTACGGTGCGCGAGGCGGCCAGCATCTCTGGCGCGACCTGACGCCGATCAAGCGCCTGTTGAATATCGGGCTCAAGGTCGGGTGCGGCTCGGATTGGGGTCCCAAGAATGCATGGGAGCAGATCCAGCTGGGCGAAACCCATGAGTTTTGCGGCAGCGGCCATCACAACGACACGCCGGATCACAAGCTCACGCGGGAAGAGTCCTTGCTCACCTGGACACGAGATGCCGCCGAGGTGCTCGGATGGTCCGGCATCGGGACGCTGGAGCGCGGCAATCACGCAGATCTCATCGTCGTCGATGGCGACCCGATGACCTGTTCTGTGGAAGACTTGCCAAAAATGTCGGTGCTGGCAACCATGCTCGATGGTAAGAGCGTGTTTGACTCCGCAGGGTTGATCGCCTAGTTCTGCATCGGGATGGTGCGCGGGGACCACCCCTGCCGCGTGATCCCCGGGACGCGCTACTCCACCTTGATGTTCCTCTCCTTCACCACCGCCGCCCACTTCGCCTGCCCGTCCCGGATGATCTTGCCGAACTGGGCCCCGTCGGCCACCAGCGACTCGTAGCCCTGCGAGGCGAGGTAGTCCTTGAACTCGGCGCTGGCCGCCACTTTCATCGCTTCGGCCTGCAGCCTCGCCAGCGCCGGCGCGGGCGTGCCTGCGGGCGCGAGCAGGCCGCTGATGAAGTCCGCTTCGGAGCCGTTCAGTCCCAGCTCGCCCACGGTAGGCACGCCGGGCATCAGCGGGCTGCGCTGCGGCGAGGTGAGGACGACTGCGCGCAGGCGCCCGCCGCGCAGCAGCGGGAGCGCGGAAGCGGGCGCGTCGGCGATCAGGTCGACACGGCCGCCGACCACGTCGGTGTAGGCCCCGGTCACGCCCTTGTAGGGGATGTGCGTGAGGTTGGCCTTGGCCACCGAGCTGAGCAGCTCGACCACCATGTGCGTCATGGTGCCGGTGCCGCTGGAGGCGAAGGTCAGCTTGCCCGGCTGGGCTTTGGCCGCTGCGATCAGGTCGCCGAGCGTCTTGAAGCGGGATTCGGTGGCCACGACGAACACGAACGGCGAGCTGGCGTAAGCGGCGATCGGCACGAGGTCCTTCAACGTGTCGTAGGGCGTCTTCTGCACGTTGGGCAGCACCGACAGCGTGCTGGTGGTGGCCACCAGGAGCGTCATGCCGTCCGGCGCGCTCTTGGCGACGAAGTTCGCGCCCAGGGTCGTGGCGGCGCCGGCCTTGTTCTCCACCACGATGGGCTGGCCGAGGCCCTTGGCGAGCGCGGCGGTGAAGGTGCGCGCCACGACGTCGGTGCCGGATCCGGCGAGCAGAGGCACGATGACGTGGATGGCCTTGGCGTCCTGGGCTTGCAGGGTGCCCGGGAGGAGGGCGATGGCGAGCACTTGAGTAACCGCGACGAGGCTTTGCTTCAGCATGGCGACTCCCTGAGGTTCGAAACCCTATACTACCGGCTGGCATACCGGGACGAACATGAATTCCGATTTCCTCATAGAGGCTGGCGACTTGCGGCCCGCAGGTGGCACGCTTGTCATCGATACGCGCAAGCCCGACGCGTACGCGCGCGGGCACATCTCCGGTGCGGTGAATTTCAGTTCTTATGACCTGTTCGTCGCGAGCACGCGTCCCCCGGACCTCGCGGCATTCCGCGACCTGCTTGCGCTGCGCTACGGCGAACTGGGCGCGACCCGGGAGCGCCCGGTGGTGGTCTACGAGGACGACACGGGCATGCGCGCCGCAAGGGAACTCTGGATCCTCGAGTACCTCGGGCACACGGGGGCACGGATGCTGCACGGGGGACTGGAGGCCTGGGCGGCGGCGGGCGGGGAGGTAACGACGGCGCTGGCAACGGTGCAGGCCGCGATATTCGAGCCCGCGCCGGCGGATTCCGTGGTGATTTCGGCCGACGAGGTTCTTTCGAAGACGTTGTCGGGCGAGATCACCGTGCTCGATGTCCGCGACGCGACCGAATTCGCGGGCAGGGACAACACGGTGTGCTGCACGCGCAGGGGGCACATCCCGAAAGCGGTGTGGCTGGAGTGGACCGAGTTCCTCGACGCCTCCACCGGTCGCTTCAGGCCCGCGGCCGAAATCGTGCGACTGCTCAGATCGCGAGGCGTGGATCCTGCGGGGACGCTGGTGCCGTACTGCCATCGCGGCGCGCGCTCGGCCAACACCTATTACTCGCTGCGTTACGCGGGTATCGCCTCGGTGCGCAACTACATCGGGTCGTTCCACGAGTGGTCGGCGCGCGGTGAGTTCCCCGTCGAGGCCTAGCCCGGCTCAGGCTTCGCCATTGTGGGACACCGCCTCGACCTTGTTGCCGTCCGGGTCGAGCAGGAAGGCCGCGTAGTAGGCCGGATGGTAGTGCGGGCGCAGGCCCGGCGCCCCCTCGTCGCGCCCGCCAGCCGCCAGGCCCGCCGCGTGGAAGGCACGCACCTGCGCGGCCGACCCGGCCCGGAAGCACCAGTGCCGGCGCGGGTCGGCCGAGGCCGCGTCGGATTCAAGAACGCTGAGGTAAGTGTGGCCGTCGTCGCCCGTGCGGTTGCGCCTGCCGAAGCCGACCGCGTCCTCCCGGTCGTAGGCGGTTTCGGCGCCGAGCGCGGCCATGATCGCGGAATAGAACGGCCGCGAACGCCGCAGGTCCCGCACGGTGATGGAGATGTGGTCGAGCAGGTGCATGGTCGGCGGGGCGCGAGGCCCGGATCAGGGTCGGAACCCGATTATTTCCCGGATCGGCGGAACGGGCCATAGGCGTTTACGGCACTCCCCCAAATATGTACACTTCATCTGTACATATGGAGCCGACCATGCCCAGGATCCGCAAATCGGGAGTCAACGTAACCGAACTTCGCCAGAACCTGCCGGCCTACCTGGCCGAGGTCAGGAAAGGCAGGGAGATCGAGGTCACCTCCCGCGGGCGGGTGATCGCCCGCATCGTGGCCGAGGGCGACCCGCACCAGGAGGCGCGCGCGAGGCTGATCGAGGCGCGCAAGCGCTGCATGGTAGGGGACGTGGTCAGCCCCGCGGGCATTCGCTGGGACGCGGAGCGTTGATCGTCCTCGATACCCACGCCCTGGTGTTCGATGCCCTCGCGCCATCGAAGCTGACGGCGCGGGCGCGCAAGGCGATCGAGGGTGCCTATGCCGATCGAGAGGTGGCCTGCAGCGACATCAGCCTGTGGGAGATTTCCATGCTGATCTCCCGCAAGCGCCTCGACCCCGCCATGGATGCCCGCCAGTTCCTGGAAGACCTCGTCTCCGCGAGGCGGGTCCAGGTGCTGCCGATCACGCCGGGAATTGCGGTGCTGTCGCAATCGGACATGTTTGCGCACGGGGATCCCGCCGACCGCCTGATCGCGGCCACGGCCCTGATGCACGGCGCCCCGCTGGTCACCTCGGACGTGGAACTGCGCAAGCTCAAGAACTTGGCGACGCTCTGGTAGGGGCGGGCGCCCGACGATCCCGGGCCTCGTTATCGAGGAGCGAGCATGCCAAACCGTTCTCCGGACGGGACGGGGCGCTAGAATACCCAAGATGAAACGCTTCCTATGCATGGCGGTCCTTGCCCTGGCCGCCACCCGCGCCTTGGCCGACCCGGTGGAACTTAGGGCCGCCGACGGGGTCAGGGTCTACGGCGAAGTGTGGCGGGCGGGCGGGCCCAGGGCCCCCGTGATCCTCGCTTTCCACCAGGCCCAGTCGAACCATGCCGAATACTCGACGATTGCGCCGCGGCTCGCGGCGGCAGGGTTCACGGTGCTCGCCATCGACCAGCGTTCTGGCGGCGACTATTTCGGCGGGACCAACAAGACGGTCGAGGTGCTCGGTCGCGCCACACGCTACGAAGGCGCGCTGCCGGACATGGCGGCGGCGCTGCTCTGGGCCAAGGACGAGGCGAAGGGCGCGCCGGTGCTCCTGTGGGGGTCGAGCTATTCAGCCGCGCTCGTTTTCCTGATCGCGGCGCGCAACCCGGGCTGGGCGGCGGGTATCCTCGCTTTCTCGCCGGCCGAATACCTGCAGCGGCGCCGCGACGTGCGCTCCGCAGCGGAGAAAGTGACCGTTCCCGTGTTCGTCACGCAGGGCAACGAGCACGGCGAACTGGACATCTCCCGCAACATCCTGCGGTCGGTCGCCAGCGAGGAGAAGGTGCATTTCGTCCCGACCAAGGGCGCGGCCCACGGGTCGTCGACCCTGCGCGCGGACGTCAATCCTGCCGGCGCGGAAGAGAACTGGCAGGCGGTGATGAAGTTCCTCGCCCAGTTCAACAAGAAGTCGCCCTGAGGGGCGGCGGCCTCAGCGTCCCCGGGAGCGGATCGCCTCCTGCAGGGCGCGTACTTTCTCCAGCCCTTCCTCCTGCAACCTGCGCAGGTTGGCGCGCCCGATGCGGTCCGACACCGACAGCGGCGCCGAGATCGCCATCAGTTCGGCCGGGCTGAGGCCCGAGGTGTCCACGTAGTCCGAAGCCCCGCCGCCGCGCACCGCGCGCAGCACGCTCGAGCGCACGAGTTGCACGGTCGGATCCGGGCTGCGGCGGATGAAGCGCACGGCGCGATGCTCGTCGGCCAGGTCCTCGGCGAAGTCCGGGTGGAAGGCCACGCAGTAGAAGGGCGAGTCGCCGCCGGGATGCCGCGCCTGCATTCGCTCGCGCGCCGAGGAGACGAGCGACTCGAACGCGCGGGAGGCCTCGAGGCCGCGGGCAAGCGCCGGTACGAGCGCCGGGAAGATCACGAGGCCGACATCGACCGATCCCGCCGGCATGCGCTCGATTTCTTCGATGGCCGCCCCGAGCCCGGCGACGGCGGCTTCGAATTCCGCGGTGCCGGGCGCCCCCCCGGGCTCGAGCCGTACGAGGCGATGCAGTGCGCCGCCTTCCCGGGTGCGCTTCGCGTAGGGGCACAGGCCTAGCGCCTCGACGAACTCCCGCACGTACCGGTCGTTGCGCTCCAGCGCCGCCGCAATGCGTGGATCCCCGTTCAAACCCGGGCCAGCCTGCGCTCGAGGTTGGACTTCACCGCGGGCCATTCCGGCGCGACGATGGAGAACACCACCGTGTCGCGGATCGAGCCGTCGGCGTGCAGGCCATGGTGGCGCAGGATGCCGTCCTGCTTCGCCCCGAGGCGCTCGATCGCCCGGCGGCTTGCTTCGTTGTAGTAGCTGGTGCGCAGTTCCACCGCCATGCGGCCCATCGGGCCGAACGCGTGCGCGAGCAGCAGGAGCTTGCATTCGGTGTTGATCGCCGTGCGCTGTGACGATCGGGCATACCAAGTGGCGCCGATCTCCAGCCGCCGCCGCGTCGCGTCTATGTGGAGGAAGGTCGTCGCGCCGACGACCTTCCCGGACGCGTGGTCGCGCACGACAAAAGGCAGCATGGTGCCTTCGTCGCGCAGCGCGAGCCTGCGGTCGATGTCGGCTCGCATGGCTTCGGGTTTCGGGACGTTGGCGTACCAGAGGTCCCAGAGGCCGCCGTCGCCGGCCGCCTCGCAGAGCGCGTCATGGTGCTCGTGCGAAAGTGGTTCGAGGGCGGCGTGGCGGCCGGCCAGCGCGATGCCGTTCACCCGAGGGCTTCCCAGTAGGCGACCATCCGCCTGCGCGTTGCGGCGTCCGGCATCGGGCCTCGCGCGGCATTCATGTTGTCGGTCATGTACTCGGCCTTGTCGGTGCCGGGGATCACGCCGTTCACCGCCTCGTTCGACAACAGGTACTTGAGGAAGAACTGCGCCCAGCTCGTCGCGCCGATCTCGGTGGCAAGGGCGGGCAGTGGCTTGCCGCGCACGGCGGAGAAGAGTTTGCCGCGCCCGAAGGGAAGCGCGGTCAGCACCGCGGTGCCCGCCTCCGCGGCCGCCGGCAGGAGCTTCGCTTCGGCCTGTCGGTCGGCCAGCGAATAGGCCACCTGCAGGAAGTCGGGCTTTTCGCGCCGGACGACTTCGGCGAGCGCGTCGTAGGTCGCGGGATTGGAATTGGTGATCCCGATGTAGCGCGTGCGGCCCTGCTCGCGCCAGTCGCGCAGCACGTCGAGCGTGGTGCCGGCGTCACGTACGTTGTGGATCTGCATGAGGTCGACCTTCGGGGTCCTGAGGCGCTCGAGCGAGCGGCGCATCTCCGCCAGCGTCTCGTCCCGGCCGGCGACACGGACCTTGGTCGCGAGGAATATCCTGTCGCGCAGGCCGGTCGCGGCGAGCAGGTCGCCGACCACATCCTCGGCAGTCCCGTAGGACGGGGCGGTATCGACGAGCCGGGCGCCGCCGGCGACCATGGTGCGCAGGACCTCGGCGCGTTCGGCGCGCTTCGCGGCATCGGCGCCGATGTCGAATACGATCGCGGTGCCGATGCCCACGCAGGGCAGGCGTTCCCCGCCGTGGGGGATGGGGCGGGTGAGCAGGCCGTCGGCGGCGGGGGCGGGGAGGGGCAGGGCGGCGGCACCCACGCCGGCGGCCAGTGCGAGGAATTCGCGGCGCGAATACTTGTTGCCGGTGTGACGACGCTGCTCCATGCCGGGCCTTCCCTTCAAGGTCGTTGTTCGATGCAGTACAGTATCAAACTATCGCCGGAAAATCGTTCGACCCGGCGCCTGGGGACTCCAATGAAACTGCACGCCCTAGCCCTTGCGGCCGCCGTATCCACCCTGCTTGCGCCCACCGGCGCCGCCGCGCAGCCCGCATGGCCCGCCAAGCAGATCTTCTTCGTCGTGCCGTATGCCGCCGGCGGCTTCTCCGATACGCGTGCCCGCAGGATCGGAGCCGAGTTGTCGAAGGTCCTGGGCCAGCCCATCGTCATCGACAACAAGGGCGGTGCGGGCGGGGTGCTCGGCACGGACGCCGTCGCGAAGGCGGCGCCGGACGGCTACACGATCGGCATGGGCAACCTTGCGCCGCTGGCGGTCAATCCCAGCCTCATGAAGAAGCTGCCCTACGACCCGGCGAAGGACGTCGCGCCCGTGGTGCTGATCGAGAACAGCCCGCTGATCCTGACGGCCGGGCCGGGCCTGGCGGCGAAGAGCGTGAAGGAACTGATCGCGATGGCCAGGGCGCAGCCTGGCAAGCTCGCGTTCGGTTCCTCGGGCGTCGGCGGGGCGCACCACCTGTCGGGCGAGATGCTGAAGCAGGCCGCTGGGATCGACATCGTCCACGTGGCCTACAAGGGCGGCGCGCCGGCGGCGGCCGACGTGCTGGCCGGGCACGTCCCGATGATGTTCGAGATGGGCTATGCGGCGCTGCCTTCGGTGAAGTCCGGGCGGATCCGGGCGCTGGCGGTGACCTCCACCAGGCGGATTGGTGCACTGCCCGACGTGCCCACGATGGACGAGGCCGGCATTCCCGGGTTCGAGTCCTACAACTGGCAGGGCGTCATCGTGCCGGCGAGGACGCCGCGCGAGATCGTCGATCGGCTGAACCGCGAATTGAACGCTCTGCTCGCCCAGCCCGCGTTGCGGGACCTGATCACGGGAGACGGCAGCCAGGTCGGCGGCGGTACGCCCGAGGCCTTCGGCGCCTTCATCCGCGCCGAGACGGTGAAGTGGGGCAAGGTCGTGAAGCAGGCCGGCATGCAGCCGGAATGAACGGACGGCGGTAAAATCGCGGCCATGCCACTCTACGAATATTCCCCACTTTCCGGCGCGTGCGACAAGTGCAGCGGCGTGTTCGAGGTGATGCAGCGCATCGCCGACGACAAGCTGACGGCCTGCCCCGAATGCGGCCAGGCCTGCGAGCGCCGCATCAGCCGCGTCGCGCTGGGAGGCAAGTACTCGACCTCCGACGCCACCGTGAAGCGCCTCGGCCTGACCAAGTACAAGAAGAACGGCGACGGGTCATACGAGCGCACGGTCGGGACCGGGGGTCCCGAGCACATCGTGCGCAAGTAAGCCTCAGTCCGTCAGCGCCTGGTAGGTGAGCTGGCGCATCATCGCGCGGTAGTGGCGGCGCAGTTCGGGCGCGCACAGCATCAGGACGCCGACCAGTTGCTCCTTCGGGTCCACCCAGAAGAACGTGCCGTGCACGCCCGACCAGTAGAAATCGCCCACCGAGCCGGGCACCGGATTGCGCCCGGCCTCCTTCCTCACGCAAAAGCCCAGGCCGAAGCCCTGGCCGAACTCGGCCATCGGCGAGGACTCCTCGAATTGCGAGCGCGTCGTCCCGCTGAACGCGATACCGGGCGGCAGGTGGTCGCAGGTCATCAGCTCGACGGTCTTCCTGGAGACGAGCCGCACGCCGTCCAACTCGCCTTCGTTCAGCAGCATCTGGGCGAAGCGCACGTAGTCGGGCGCCGTCGACACCATGCCGCCGCCGCCGGATAGGAAGTTCGGGCGCTTGGTGAGCGAGCGCGACATGGGGGGGCGTTCGCCCGTCTTCGGATCGAGCAGCGCTTCCGCGACACGGTCGGCCTCCTTCGCCGGCACCGTGAAGCCGGTATCGTGCATGCCCAGCGGTCCCGTGATCCGCGCAGCGATGAACTCGTCGAGCGCCATGCCGGAGACCACCTCGACGATGCGGCCGAGCACGTCGGTGGACATGCTGTAGTCCCAGACCTCGCCGGGATGGTTGTTGAGCGGCAACCGGGAGAGCTTGGTGACGAATTCGGCCGTGGTCTGGTTCGGGTCGAAGATGTTCGCGTCGCGATAGGCCTTCTTCACCTGCGAGTCGCCGAACTGCCCGTAGGTGACGCCCGAGGTATGGCGCAGCAGGTCCTGTACCGACATGTCGCGGCGCGCGGTCTCCAGCGTGAGCTTGCCGCCGGCCTCGACGCCGACCTTGAGCCCGCCCAGTTCCGGCAGGTAGGCCGACGCCGGGTTGACCAGCCGGATCCGGCCTTCCTCGACGAGCATCATGATCGCGAGCGACACGATGGGCTTGGTCATCGAGGCGATCCGGAAGATCGAGCCGGTCGCCATCGGCAGGCCCTTTTCCCGGTCACGGTATCCGAAGGCCTGCAGGTAGGCCGTCTTGCCGCGCCGCGCCACGAGCGCCACGGCGCCGGGGATCGTGCCGGCCTCGACGTCGGACTGGAAAGTGGCGGCGATGCGCGCCAGGCGCTCGCTGGACAGGTTCACTGCTTCTGGGCTGGTCACGCCTGATGCCTCCGGGGAATTTGCAGGGTCTGCATCGGTATTGTAGCGAGGCCCTCCACGGTCCGCCCGCTTGCTAGAATTCCCCTCCCGCCCGTCCCCCAATCCCGATCGCGCGAAAACGTCCCCCATGTCACTGCGAACGAAAGCATTGCGGGTATTCACCGGCGCGCTCGCCACTGAGACCAACACCTTTGCGCCGATGCCGACGGGGCTGAGCGCCTTCCGAGAGCGCGGCTACTACCCGGCAGGGTCGCACCCGGACCGGATGACCCAGTTCGCCGGGCCCCTGTGGGCGGCGCGCGAGCGCGTGAAGTCCGACGGCTGGACGCTCGTCGAAGGCATGGTCGCGGCGGCACAGCCCAGCGGCACAACCACGCGCCATGCCTATGAAACCCTGCGCGACGAGCTGCTCGCCGACCTCCAGGCGGCGCTGCCGGTCGATGTGGTGGTGCTCGGACTGCATGGCGCAATGGTCGCCGACGGCTATGACGACTGCGAAGGCGACCTGCTGGCGCGCGTCCGGAAGATCGTCGGCCCCGGCGTGGTCGTGGGCGCCGAACTCGACCCGCACAACCACCTGACGCCGGCGATGGTCGGCAATGCCGACCTCCTGGTGGCCTTCAAGGAATATCCGCACACCGACATCCTCGAGCGGGCGCGCGAACTGGTCGACCTGTGCGCGAGAACTGCGCAGGGGCTCATCCGGCCCGTGTCGGCCGTGGTCGATTGCGGGATGGTGGTCAAGGTGCACACGGCGCACCAGCCTGCGCGCGGGTTCGTGGACCGGATCATGGCGCTCGAAGGCAGGGATCGCGTGTTGTCGATCTCGGTCACGCACGGGTTCCCCTGGGGCGACGTTCCGGAGATGGGCACGCGGATGCTGGTCTACACGGACGACGACGAAGCGGGCGCGAAGGCGCTCGCGCGCCGGCTCGCCGACGAATTGATCGGCATGCGTGAAGCGTTGACCCCCAGGGTGCCCGGCGTCGATGCGGCCCTGGACGAGGCGCTGGCCTTCGATGGCGGGCCGGTGGTGATTTCTGACGGCGCGGACAATGCGGGCGGCGGCGCAGCCAGCGACTCGACTTTCATCCTGCGCCGCATGCTGGAGCGCGGGGTGCGCAACGCAGCGATCGGCCCGCTGTGGGACCCGGTGGCCGCACGCATTGCGTTCGACGCAGGTCCGGGCGCGAGGCTGATGCTGAGGATGGGCGGCAAGGTCAGCGCCGCCTCGGGCGACCCGGTGGACGCGGAATGCACGGTCAAGGCCGTCTGCAAGGACATGGTGATGACCGGCCTCGCGGGGACCCGCGCGCCGCTCGGGGACTGCGCGCTGGTGGAAGCCGCAGGGATCGAGATCGTGCTGATCACGACCCGCGCGCAGGCGGTCGACACCGACCTCTTCACGCAGCTCGGGTGCGACCTGGCTGCGAAAAAACTCGTGGTAGTGAAGTCATCCCAGCACTTCTACGCCTCGTACTCGAAAGTCGCGAAGAAGGTGCTGTATGCCGCCGCACCGGGCTCGGTGACGGCGGACCTGGACTCGCTGCCCTACAGGAAGATCAGGCGGCCGCTCTGGCCGCTGGCCTGAATCAGGTGTGCGTCACCAGGGCGATGCCTTCGGTGACCACGAAGGCGACGACCATGGCCAGCGCCGAAAACTTGGCGAACTTGCCGAAGGCCTTGTTGCCCACGTCCGTGAAGGAATAGAAGATCAGGGCGGCGAGGATGCTGAAGTTTGCGTACATCTGCATGACGTATACCTTTCAGGTCGGGAATCGAGGCGGAAAGTGTGCCCTGCGGCGCTTGCTGCAGCCTGACCCGCGCCTGACCCTTGGCTGTCGGCGCGGGTTCCCGGCTCAGTTCGGCGAACGCAGGCCGAGCTTTTCCATCACGACCCGGTCGGATTCGAACTGCTTTCTCGCGTAAGCGGTGTACTCCTCGCCGGTCATGTAGATCGTGGGCTGGTCGTAGCGCTCGAGCGTCTTCAGGTAGGCCGGGTCGTCCATTGCGCGGCGGAAGGCGTCATGCAGGGTTTTGACCACCGCAGGATCCATGCCGCGGGGTCCGGCAATGCCGAAGGGCGAGTTGGAGACCATGTCGTAGCCGACGTCCTTGAGGGTGGGGACGGCCGGCCACCGCTTGGTGCGCTCGGCGCCCCAGGTGACCAGCAGTCGCGCGCGGCCGGAGTCGACCTGCGGGGCCCAACCGGTGGAGTCGACCGTTGCGTCGATATGGCCACCCAGCAGCGACTGGATGTTCTCGGCCACGCCCTTGAACGGCACGTGCAGGAACTTGATGCCGAGGTTGGCGGCGATCTCCTCCATCGTGATGTGCAGGCTGGTGCCCGCGCCAGGCGTGCCGTAGGACACCTTGCCGGGATTCGCCTTTGCGTAGTCGATGAATTCCTTGAAGGTCTTCCACGGCGCGTCGGCCCGCACCACCACGCCGAACGTGTAGCCCGTGAGGCCGATAAGGTAGGTGATGTCCTTCAGCGGGTCGAACGCGACCTTCTGCAGGTGCGGGATACGGAAAACTGTAATCGGTGTCTGCGTGAGCGTGTACCCGTCCGGGCGCGCGGCGACCATGGCCACGGCGCCCATGGTCCCGGAAGCGCCGGGCCGGTTCTCGATGACGACCGGCTGGCCGAGCTGCCTGCCCGCGGCCTCCGCGAAGGATCGCAGCACGAGGTCGCTCGATCCACCCACGGGCCAGGGGCAGATCAGCGTGAGGGGCTTGGACGGGAAAGCTTGTGCAAGTGCAGCAATCGGTGCGGCGAGCAGGCCGGCGGCCAGCATCGCGGACGCCAGGAACGTACGGCGGACGGTCATTTTGTCTCCTCCCTGTTTTTTTCTAATTTCGCACAGGGCAGGGGCGCTGTCTACTTCGCCGTTGGGGGCCGGGCCCCTTCCCATCCCCCGCCGAGGGCTTTCACGAGGGATACCGCCGTAAGCAGGCGCTGGCCCGAAAGCTGCGCGGCCAGCCGCTCGCTCGCAAGCAGGCCCTGCTGCGCGGTGATGACGTCGAGGTAGGTAGCGACGCCGCCTTCGTAACGGCTGGTGGCGATGTCGAGGACCTTCGCCGCGCTTGCGTTGGCCGCGCGCGCCTGCGCGTGCGCGCGCTCCAGCGACGCGAGCCCGGTGATGCCGTCCTCGACTTCCTGCATGGCCGTCAGCACCACGCGGCGATAGTTGGCGACCGTCGCTTCGTAGCCGGCACTGGCGTTGTCGATGTTGGCCTGGATGCGGCCGCCGTCGAAGAGGGGCATCGCAAGCGTCGCGCCGAGAGACCAGACCAGGCTGGGCGCGTCGAACAGGCGCGACAGCAATCGCGACTGCTGCCCTGCGAACCCGCCGAGCTGGATGCTCGGGTAGAACGCCGAACTGGCGACCCCGACCTGCGCATTGGCTGCCGCCATCGCGCGTTCCGCCGCGGCCACGTCGGGCCTGCGCTCCAGGACGTCGGAGGGCACGCCCAGCGGCACGGCCGGCGGCTCGTGCAGCTTCACCTGCGGCGCGATCGAAAAAAGCGGGGCGGGCGTGCCGGTCAGCGTGGCGATCGCGTGCTCGAACTGGCTGCGCGCTTTCTTCAGCACGTCGACCTGCGTGAGGGTCGAGTCGAGCAGGGCCTGCTGCTGGGCCACGTCGAGGCCGGACGTGGCCCCGAGGTCGTGGCGCGCGGCGGCAAGGCCACGGGCCTTGCGCTGCAGGTCGATCGAACGCGCCAGCACGTCGAGTTCGACGTCGAGCGCGCGCAGGTTGAAGTAGGCCGTGGCGAGGTCGGCGGTGAGCAGCAGCCGGATGTTCTCGAAGTCCGCCGCGGACTGCTCGGCCGACGCGCGCGCCCCTTCGACCGCGCGGCTCACGCGCCCCGACAGGTCGACCTCGTAGGCTGCCGTGAACACGCCCGCCATGTCGGTCTGCGCCACCGAGAAGTTCGGCGTTGCATAGCCGGAGAGCGGCCTGTTCTGCGTGATCCGGGTACGCACGTCCCTCGCCGAGATCCCGACCTGCGGGTACTGCGCCGCGGAGACGGCCGCCAGCGTGGAGCGCGCCTGGGTGAGCCGTGCGTTGGCGATCGCAAGGGAGGCGCTGCGCTCGAGGGCATGGCCCACGAGCGCGTCTAGCTGCGGGTCGCCGAAGTCCTTCCACCAGGGGCCTTTGGGGGCGCCGTCGCTGGGCTTGCCTTCGCGCCAGGGCGCCTCCAACGCCCAGGCGGCCGGCATGTCGAGCACGGGCTTGCGGTAGTCGGGGCCGGCCGTACAGGCCGACAGCAGCGCGGCCGCCGCGGCGAGGCTGGTGCGCAGGGCGTTCACGCCGGCTTCTTGCCCGCCGGGGCGTCCTTGGCCGCCGGAACGACCGTCACGGCGTCCCCGTCACCCAGAGAATCCGACGGGTTGAGCACCAGCTGCTCGCTGGCGGTCACCCCTTCGAGCACTTCCACGGTCTGGCCGTAGTTGCGCCCGAGCTTGACCGGGCGCAGCTTGACGCGCCCGTCCGCGACCACGGCGACGAGGGTACCCACGCCGCGGAACATGAGCGTATTGGCCGGGATCACCAGCGCCTTGCTCGACTGCAGCGGCAGCGAGACCTGCGCGTAGGCGCCGGGAAGCAGCACGCCGTCGCGATTGGGCAGTTCGATCTCGACCTGCATGGTGCGCGTCGCGGTATCGATTGCGGAAGCGGTACGGGCGACCTTGCCGCGGAACGACTGGCCGCGCAGTTCCGCCTGCGTGACGGCGACTTCCTGGCCCGGCTTCACGAGTTGCGAATACGACTGCGGGACATACACGTATACCCGCAACGGGTCGGTCTGCGCCAGAAGGAACAGCACGCGGCCCGCGCCGCCGCCCGCATCGATCAGGTCGCCGACGTCGACGTTGCGCCGGGTGATCACGCCCGCGAAAGGCGCCACCACGCGCTTGAAGCCCTCCAGCTGGCGCAGGCGCTCGACGTTTGCGTCGGCCGCGGCCAGGTTGGCGGCGGCCTGGACCTCGCCGCTCCTCTTCTCGTCGAGTTCCTGCTGGGAAACGGCGTCCTTCTTGCGCAGGGCTTCCCAGCGCTCGCGGGTGCTTTTCGCGAGGCCGAGGCTGGAGGCCGTCTGCTCGCGAGCGGCGATCGCCTGCGAGAGCTGCTGGTCGATTTCCGGGGCTTCGAGTTCGGCCAGCAGCTCGCCTTTCTGCACCCGGCTGCCGATGTCGCGGGTCCAGCGCTTGAGGTAACCGCTGGCGCGCGCCGCGATCGGGGACTGCACGTAGCCCTGCAGCGTGCCGGGCAAGGACAGCACCTGGCCGGCGGCGTCGGCACGCGGCGTCGTGGTCTTGACGTACTGGGTCGCGCGTTCTTTCGTGCCCGATTCGAGCGCGCGCGCGTTGTCGACGCGGCTCAGCACGGTGCGGGCGGCGCCTGCGGCGAGCAGCACCAGTGCCACGACCATCACGAGGCGGGCGCGGCGCAGGATCTTGCGATCTTCGGGCATGGCTTCAGGACTCCTCTTGCAGGCCGCCGAGCGGCCCGGTGGATCTTGCGGTGCGCGCGGCGGCACGGCGCGCCATGTATGCGTGCACGCCCGCGTAGACGACGGGCACGAACAGCAGCGTGGACAGCGTCGCGAAGACGAGGCCGCCGATCACCGCCCGGCCGAGCGGCGCGTTCTGTTCGGCGCCTTCGCCCAGGCCGAGTGCCATCGGGATCATGCCGATGATCATCGCGAGCGCCGTCATCAGCACGGGGCGGATGCGCGTGGAGCCGGCTTCGAGCGCGGCCGCGACGGCCTCCACGCCGGCGGCCTGCCGGTCGCGCGCAAACGATATCAGCAGGATGCTGTTGGCGGTGGCGACGCCCATGGTCATGATCGCCCCCGTCAGCGCGGGCACCGACAGCGTCGTGCCGGTGATGAACAGCATCCAGGCTATTCCCGCCAGCGCGGCGGGCAGGGCCGCGATGATGACCGCGGCGTCGACCCAGGACTGGAAGTTGACGACCACCAGCAGGTAGACGAGCACGATCGCCATCAGTAGCCCGACACCGAGTCCGATGAACGAGGCCTGCATGGTCTCGACCTGGCCGCGCAGCACGACCGCGCTGCCGCGCGGCAGCTTCGGGCGGATCTCGTCGACGAGCTTCTGCACCTGGGTCGCGACGCTGGCGAGGTCGGTGCCCTGGACGCTGACGTAGACATCCACCGCGGGCAGGATGTTGTAGCGCGACACGACGGGCAACTGCCTTCCCGCCGTCGCCTCGACGAGGTTGCCCAGCAGTTGCGTGGCGCCGGCCCCTCCGGCCTGCGCCGCGGACGAAGCCGCCGGGGGTACCACCGGCAGGTTGAGCAGCGAATCGAGCGTGGCCACCTTGTACTGGGGGGTCTGCACCGCGATGTTGTAGACCACGCCGTTCTGCGGGTTGAGCCAGAAGGCGGGCGCGGTCTGCGAGCTGCCCGACAGCGACAGCAGCACGTTCTGGCCGACGTTGAACGCCGAGAGGCCGAGTTGCTGCAATTTGGTCCGGTCCATCGTGAGGTCCAGGGCCGGGCCGTCGAAGCGCTGGTGGACGTGCGCGTCGACGGCCCCCGGGATCTTCTGGATCGCCTTGTTGAGTTCCGCTGCGAGCGCCGCGTTGGCCGCGAGGTTGGGGCCCGTGAACTGAACGTCGATCGCGGCCGGCAGGCCGAAGTTGAGGATCTGCGTGACGATGTCCGCCGGCTGGAAGAAGAACTCGATCCCGGGGAAGCGCTTTGGCAGTTCCGCGCGAAGGAGGGTCACGAACGCCTCCGTCGGGTCGTGGCCTTTCCTGAGCGACATCAGGATCTCGGCGTCCAGCGTGCCTATCGTGCCCGCGTTGCTGTAGGAAAGGTTGATGCCGCTGTTGGGCACGCCGATGTTGTCGAGGATGGTCTCGAGCTGGCTCGCGGGGATCAGCTCGCGGATGACGGACTCGACCCGGTCTGCGATGCGCGCGGTCTCCTCGATGCGGGTTCCGGTCGGCGCGCGCATGTGCAGCCGGATCTGGCCCGCGTCCACCGATGGGAAGAAATCGCGGCCCAGCGCCGGGTAAAGCAGGCACGACAGCGCGCAGAACCCCATGAAGAGCCAGGAGAGGAGCCGCCCGCGGGCAAGCAGGCTGCCGAGCACCACCGTGTAGGCGCCGCGCACGCGTTCGAACTGGGCGTCGAAGCCGCGGTAAAGCCGCTGCAGCAGGCTGGGCTTCCCGCCCTGGGCGGCGTGGGCGTTGCGCATCAGCAGCATGACCATCGTGGGGACGAAGGTCCGCGACAGGATGTAGGACGCGATCATCGCGAGCACCACCGCTTCGGCCATCGGCACGAACAGGAACTTGGCCACGCCCGACAGGAAGAACATCGGCACGAACACGATGCAGATGCACAGCGTCGAAACGAACGCGGGTACGCCGATCTCCCCGGCACCGACGAGGATGGCCTCGTGCAGTTCGGTGCCCTGGTGCAGGTGGCGCTCGATGTTCTCGATCGTGACGATGGCCTGGTCCACCAGGATCCCGACCGAAAGCGCGAGGCCGCCCAGCGTCATGAGGTTCAGCGTCTCGCCGAGCATCTGCAGCACGAGGACCGAGGCGAGGATCGACAGTGGGATCGTGAGCGCGATGATCAGCGTGCTCCTCCAGTTGCCGAGGAACAGCAGCACCATCAGCGCCGTAAGGCCGGCGGCGATCAGTGCCTCGAGTACCACGCCCATGACCGCGGCCTTCACGAACACCGACTGGTCGAAGAGCGTGGTCACCTTGACGTCGGGCGGCAGGATCTGGGTGGCGCGCGGCAGCAGGGCGCGCAGGTTGGCGACGATGTCGAGCGTCGAGGCGCCGCCGTTCTTCAGCACCGAAAGCAGCACGCCGCGCTCGCCGTCCTGGCGCACCACGTTGGTCTGCGGGTTGAAGCCGTCGCGCACCTGCGCGACGTCGCGCAGGTAGGTGGTCGCGCCGCCGGTCGTGCGCACGGGCAGGTCGTTGAGGCCGGCGATGGCGTCGGGCGAGCTGTTCATCTTCACCGCGTACTCGGTGTCGCCGAACTTGGCGGTGCCCGAGGGAAGGATCAGGTTCTGCGCGTTCAGCGCTGCCACTGCGTCGGCGGGCGACAGGCCGCGCGCCTGCAGCGCCTCGATGTCGAGGTCGACCGAGATGACCCGTTGCTTGCCGCCGTAGGGGAAGGGGATCGCCACGCCGGGGATCGTCACGAGTTGCGGGCGCAGCTGGTTGATTGCGGTGTCGAATACGGTCTGCTCGGGCAGCGTCGGGCTCGAGATGCCGATCTGGATCACCGGGATGCTCGAGGCCGAATACTTGATGATCAGCGGTGGCGTGACACCGGGCGGGAGCTGGCGCAGCAGCGTCTGCTCGATCGCCACCACCTGTGCCAGGGCCGTCTGGATGTTCGCGGTGGGCTGGAAGAACACCTTGATGACCGCCACCCCGGCGAGCGAGGTCGACTCGATGTGCTCGATGTCGCTGACCGTGGTGGTCAGGCTGCGCTCGTTGGCGGCGGCGATGCGCTGCCCCATCTCCTGCGCGGGCAGGCCGCCGTAGTTCCAGATGATCGAGATCACCGGGATGTCGATCTCGGGGAAGATGTCCGTGGGCATCTTCATCAGCGCGAATGGCGTGGCGAGCAGGATCAGCATCGCCATCACGATGAATGTGTAGGGCCGGCGCAACGCCAGCTCGACCACCGAGAAGCCGGAACTGGCGAGGAGGCTGGATTCGGGCCGGGCTTCGGGGGGGAGGTCGCGGGATGGCGGGGTCATCGAGCGGCGATTCTAGCTTGGCCGGATGGCGCGGCGTCGCCCCGGTTTGCAAACAGCATGTAACGCCCCGCTAGGGGGCGCGATGCACCGCGGTGTGGCGGGTCGCGGTGCCGGAGGTTCAGTCAGCGTACCCGGGCAGTTCCCGGTCGAGCACCCGCATCATCGCCTCGAAATACAGGTTTTCCCTCTCGGTGCGCGTATGCCGGTCGTCGGTCGGCGGCGACTGCACCTGTGCGACGATCGCGTCCGAAAGCACCTCGATGGGCTGCCCGGAACCCATGGCCAGCAGTTGGGCGCGGCAGACCCGCTCGAGCTTGTAGAGGCGCCGGTAGGCCTGAGCCACAGTGTCCCCGACCACGAGCACCCCGTGGTTCTTCATGAACATAACGTGATTTGCGCCCATCAGCTTCGCGAGCCGCTCGCCTTCGTCGAGCGTATCGGCGGTGCCCGCGTAGTGGTCGTCGTAGGCGATATGACCGTAAAAGAACGAAGCCGTCTGGCTGGCCGGCAGCAGCCGGTTGTTCTTCAGCATGTTCAGCGCCACGGCCCAGGTCTGGTGCGTGTGCAGGACGACCCTCGCGCCGGTGATCCTGTGGATGGGGGCGTGAATACATTGCGCGGAGAGCTCGACCACGCCTTCGCCTTCCAGCGTGCGACCCGATTCGTCGAAAATGATCATGTCGCTGGCCCGGGCTTCAGACCAGTGCAGCCCGAAGGGCAGGATCAGGTAGCGGTCGTCATGCCCCGGCACGGTCACCGTGAAATGGTTGTCGATGCCTTCCTCGAGGTCGTCGAGCACCGCGAGGCGGTGGGCCGCGGCGAGATGTACCTTCGCCTGCTGGACGGGGTCGGGGCGGGAGGACGAGATCGGGTGCACGGACATGGGGGACTCCGGTGAGGGTGTGCCGGGAATTATAGCGACGGGGTTGTGGCGATCGGCCTATTCCATGAACCAGCCGTGGCTGACCACCATCGACTGGCCGGTCAGCGCGTTGGTCGGGAAGGCCGCGAACATCAGCGCCACCTGGGCCACATCGGCGGTGGTGGTGAACTCGCCGTCCACGGTGTCCTTCAGCATGACCTTCTTCACGACGTCTTCCTCGCTGATCCCGAGCGTCTTCGCCTGCTCGGGAATCTGCTTGTCGACCAGCGGCGTACGCACGAACCCGGGGCAGATCACGTTGGCGCGGATGTTGTGAGCGGCTCCTTCCTTGGCCACCGTCCGGCACAGCCCGAGCAGTCCGTGCTTCGCGGTCACGTAGGGGGCCTTCAGCACCGAGGCGAGCTTGGAGTGGACCGAGCCCATGTAGATGATGCTGCCGCCCTTGCCGCTGGCCTTCATCTGGCGCACGCAGGCGCGCGTGGTGAGGAACGCGCCGTCGAGGTGGATCGCGAGCATCTTCTTCCAGTCGGCGAAGCTGAACTCGTCGACCGGGTGGACGATCTGGATGCCGGCGTTGCTGACCAGGATGTCGATGTTGCCGAACGCCTTGATGGTCTGTGCCACGGCCGCCTCGACCTGCGCTTCGTCGGTGACGTCGGCCGCTACGCCGATCGCCTTGCCGCCGGACCTGGTGATCTCGAGGGCCGTCGCGTCGGCGGCGGCCTGGTTGATGTCGGCGATGGCGACGCGCGCGCCGGCCTTCACGTACTCGAGTGCGATCTCCCGGCCGAGCCCGCTGGCCGCGCCGGTGACGAATGCGACCTTGCCTGTGAGTGTCATGGGATTCTCCTGAAAGGTGGGTGGGGATTCAGACCGCGCGCGTGTGCCGCGTGAGGTCGTATTGGGTGACGCCGTCGTTGAGGCCCGAGGATTTGAGCCAGTCGGGGTGCGCGATCGTGTCGTGTGCGTCCTGCCGCCCGCAGCGCCAGTGTTCCAGCACCGAGGCGCGCGAGAACTCGTAGTCCTTCGATTCCAGCTCGTAGGCGGCCTGGCGGTAGATCAGGTGGACGATGTCGATGGGTGCGGCGCGTGTCACCTTGCGCAGGTGGGCCACCTCGGCGTCGTCCCGCAGGTCCTCCGGCAACTTGTCCAGAAGGGCGCGGATCGCCTTCTTGGTGTTGACCACCTGCGCCACCATGTTGCTGTTGTAGCGAGTACGGCTCGAGTACTGGATGTCCTTCTGGCGCTGCTGAACGCCGGCCAGGTCGGCGGGGAGTTCCCCTCGCGCGCTGAACAGGTCGACCTGGAACACGCACATCTTTTCGGTCAGCCCGGCGTCGAGCACATACTGCAACGGCGTGTTGGAGACGATGCCGCCGTCCCAGTAGTGCTCGCCGTCGATCTTCACGGGCGGGAAGGCCGGGGGCAGCGCGCCGGAAGCCATGATGTGCTCCGGCCCGATGCGCCGCTCGAAGTTGTCGAAGTATTCGGAGTTGCCGGTACGAACATTGACCGCGCCCACCGACAGGCGGACGCGCTTGTCGTTGATCAGGTCGAAGTCGATCAGCTTTTCGAGCGTGGCCTTCAGCGGGGCGGTGTCGTAGACGCTCAACGCCTCTGCGGAACCGTCCGGTTGCAGCATGGCCGGGGGCACGCGTGGACGGTAGAAGCCGGGGATTCCCAGCATCGCGGACCAGAGCGCGCTGAACTGGTTGAATGCGATGCGGGGGTGCTTGAGCGCGGCACCGGTGATGGGCGGGAAGAACGGATTGGCACCGGGGTCGGCGAGGTGGTCGGGCATGGGCCCCATGCCCGAGGACACCAGTTCCCAGAATTCCGTGAGGCGCGGGATACGGTTGTCGTGCAGGTTGCCGGCGATCAGCGCGGCGTTGATTGCACCGATCGACACGCCGACGATCCAGTCTGGCTGGTATTCGGTGTTGAAGAGTTCCTCGTAGACCCCGGCCTGGTAGGCGCCGAGCGCGCCGCCCCCTTGCAGCGCCAGCGCATGGTGGTGGTGCCGCCTGATGAACTGGGTCATGCTCTTCTTGTTCATGCCCGCTTCACGCCTTCAGACGAATTTCTCGCTGGGCCCCAGGAATCTCCACTTGCCCTGCGGCAGTTCCCCCAGCATGACCTGGCCGATGCGCACGCGCTTGAGGCCCATCACCTGCAGGCCCACGAGTTCGCACATGCGGCGGATCTGGCGCTTCTTGCCTTCGCGCAACACGAACCGCAGCTGGTCGTCGTTCTGCCACCAGACCTTGGCGGGTTTCAGCGCCTTGCCGTCCAGCGAGAGCCCGTGCTGGAGCCGGTTCACCTCTGCGTTCGGCAGCTTGCCGGGCCTGGTGTATTTCACGCGCACGAGGTACTCCTTGTCGACCTCGGAGTCCTCGCCGATGAGCTGCTTCGCGATGCGCCCGTCCTGCGTGAGCACCAGCAGCCCGGTCGAGTCGATGTCGAGGCGCCCGGCGGGGGCGAGGCCGAGCAGCTCCTGGCGGCGCACCGGGGCGTTCTTCGAGCCGGCGTTGCGCCACTGGTTTTCCGGGGTCACGAGGACCGAAGCGGGCTGGTACCCATCCTCGGCCTGCCCGCTGACGTAGCCGACCGGCTTGTTCAGCACGACGGTGACGCGGCGGGCCTGTTGCGCGGCGGCCTGCTTTTCGATGGTGATCTTCTGGTGCGGCAGCACCTTGAGGCCGAGGATCGCGACGGCGCCGTCGACCTTGACCCAGCCTTTTTCGATCCATTCGTCGGCTTCGCGGCGCGAGGCAAGGCCCAGCGCGCTCATGCGCTTGGAAAGGCGTTCGGGTTCGGGGGCGGCCATGGGCCATTCTAATCCGCCGACTCCTGTTACTGTTACGCCCCATGCTGAGACTGACCGAAATAAAACTGCCGCTGGACCACGCCGAAGGCGCGGTCGAGGCCGCCGTATTGAAGCGGCTCGAAATCGAAGCGGACGAGCTCGTCGCCTTCAGCGTGTTTCGCCGCGCGGTTGACGCGCGCAAGCGCTCGGCAATCTTCCTGATCTATACGGTGGACGCCGAGGTGACGGACGAGCCTGGGCTGCTGGAGCGGCTCGCGGGCAAGGCGCATGTTGCCATCACGCCGGACATGGGCTACCGCTACGTGGCGAAGGCGCCGGCCGGCCTCACGCAGAGGCCCGTGGTGATCGGCACCGGTCCCTGCGGCCTGTTTGCCGGGCTGATCCTTGCGCAGATGGGTTTCAGGCCCGTCATCCTCGAGCGCGGCAAGGTGGTGCGCGAGCGTACGCAGGACACCTGGGGGCTGTGGCGCAAGTCCAAGCTGGATCCGGAGTCGAATGTGCAGTTCGGCGAAGGCGGGGCTGGCACGTTCTCGGACGGCAAGCTCTACAGCCAGATCAAGGACCGCAAGTTCTACGGCCGCAAGGTGCTGAACGAGTTCGTCAAGGCCGGGGCGCCGGACGAGATCCTCTACGTGAGCAAGCCGCACATCGGCACCTTCCGCCTGGTCGGCATGGTGGAGAAGATGCGCGCGACGATCGAGTCGCTCGGCGGGGAGTTCCGCTTCCGCAGCAAGGTGGTCGATATAGAGATCGATCGTAGTGGCGAGCGGGGGCAGGTGCGGGGCGTGACACTTGAGGATGGCTCGACCATCGAGAGCGATCACGTGGTGCTCGCGATCGGCCACAGCGCGCGCGACACCTTCAAGATGCTCGAAGCCCGCGGCGTTTACCTGGAGGCCAAGCCATTCTCCATCGGGTTCCGGATCGAGCATCCGCAGTCGCTGATCGATGCGAGCCGCTACGGGAGCTATGCCGGCAATGCGATCCTCGGCGCGGCCGACTACAAGCTCGTGCACCACTGCAAGAACGGCCGTTCTGTCTACAGCTTCTGCATGTGTCCCGGCGGCACGGTCGTAGCTGCCACCTCCGAACCGAATCGTGTCGTCACGAACGGCATGAGCCAGTATTCGCGCAACGAACGCAACGCCAACGCGGGCATCGTGGTGGGCATCACGCCGGACGACTATCCCGGCGGGCCCCTGGGCGGTGTCGACTTCCAGCGCGCCTGGGAGTCGCAGGCGTTCCTGCTCGGCGGCGGCGACTACAAGGCGCCCGTGCAGCGGGTCGGCGATTTCCTCGCCGGGCGTCCGTCCACGAAACTGGGCGAGGTCATCCCCTCATATACGCCGGGCGTCACGCCGACGGACCTGGCTTCCGCGTTGCCCGGCTACGCGATCAAGGCCATCCGGGAGGCGTTGCCGGCCTTCGACCGGCAGATCCGCGGGTTCGCCATGGGCGATGCGGTGCTGACCGGGGTCGAGACGCGCACTTCGTCGCCGATCAGGATCCGGCGTCGCGACGACTACCAGAGCACCAATACCGCGGGGCTCTACCCGGCCGGGGAAGGCGCCAGTTACGCGGGCGGCATATTTTCGGCGGCGGTGGACGGCATCGAGGTCGCCGAAGCCGTCGCGCTCAGCATCACTTCGGGAGGGAAGTAAATGGCACGTCCAATCCGCATCGGTTTCCTGGTGCCCCCGGGCAACCCCACCTGCGAGCCCGAGATGATCCGGCTCACGCCGCCGGGCGTGACGGTTCACTTCACGCGCATGGTCGCGCACGGGAATGCGGGATCGCACGAAGGGCAGGAGGAGCGCAACCGCACGCAGATCGCGCATCTGGACGAGAACGTCGCGCTGCTCAGCATGGTGAAGCCGGCCGTGATCGTGTTGGCGCATACGGCGAGCAGCTATACGCTCGGGCAGCAAGGCGAAGCGGACCTGGTGGCGCGCATGGAGGAGGCCACCGGCGCGAGGTTCATCACGGCTTTCGGCAGCGTGCTGGCTGCGCTCAAGCGCCTCGGTGCGCAGCGCGTCGCGCTGGGCGCGCCCTATGCCCGCGAAGCCATGCTGAAGAGCAAGGCGCACCTGGAACTGCACGGGCTGGGGGTCCCCGGGTTCGGCAACCTCGAGAACGTCTCGAACATCTACGACGAGACGCCCGAGCGGGCCTACGCCCTGGGGAAGATGGTCGACGTGCCCGAGGCGCAGGCGATCTTCCTCAGCGGCGTGGGCATGCCCACGCTCGACATCCTCGCGAGGCTGGAGGAGGACCGCGGCAAGCCCGCGCTGTCGAGCGCTTCCGCGATGATGTGGAATGCGCTGCGTACCGCGGGGGTCGCCACGCCCGTCCCGGGCTACGGCCGGCTGCTCAGTCTGCCTTGACCCCGGCGGCGCGCGCCGCCGCGGCGAGTTTGGGGAGTTCGATGTCGAGGAAGGCGGAATAGTCCTTCGCCGAACTGCCCACGATGTCCCAGCCCTGGGTGGTCAGCGTTGCGCGCAGCGCCGGGTCTTTCATGATCTCGGCAATGCCGCCCTCGATCCGGCTCATTACCGGGTCCGGCGTTCCTGCAGGCGCCAACAGACCCATCCAGATGCGGAAATCCATGTCCGGGTAGCCGGCCTCGGCCAGCGTCGGGACGGTCGGCATTTGCGCAGAGCGTTGCGGGGCTGCGATTGCGAGCGCACGAAGCTTGCCGGAACGCGCGTGCTGCAGGACCGCGCTCGGCGTATCGAAGAGCCAGTCGATCTGGCCGCCGATCAGGTCCACGAGGGCCGGGTTGCTGCCCTTGTAAGGGACGTGGGTGCCGCCGAGTCCCAGTCGCTGGTTGAAGGCCGCTGCCGCAAGGTGCGCGAGCGTGCCCGAACCTGCCGAGCCGAAATTGAGCTTGCGGGTGCCTTTCTTCGCCAGGGCGACCAGGTCCGCGGCAGTCGTCGCGCCGAGGCCGGGCGTGACGACCAGGACTTCCGGTGTGGTGCCGATCAGGCTGATCGGCGCGAAGTCGCGCCGCGCGTCGTAGGCGAGGTTGGGATAGACCACGGGCGCGATGCCCAGGGGCGTCGAGCCCACGAGCAGCGTGTAGCCGTCGGGTTTCGCCTTGGCCACCGTGGCGGTGCCGATGGTGGCGCCGGCGCCCGGCCGGTTCTCGACGATGACCTGCTGGCCCCACAGCGTGCCGAGCCTCTGCGCCAGCGTGCGCGTGATCGTGTCGAGGCCGCCGCCCGCAGCGTAAGGCGCCACGATCTGCACGGGTTTCTCGGGGAAATCCGCCGCCAGGGCCGGACCGGACGAAAGCGCGAATGCGGCGGCAATGGCCGCGAACCTGATCGACATCGTGTCTCCTTGTTTGTTATGCGCCGGATTCTACGAGAACATGCCGTCCCATGCCCGCCACCTCCCTCGCGCTCGTCATCCTCGCCGGCCTGATCCACGCGATCTGGAACATCGCCGCGAAGAAGGCCGGCGGCGATTCGCGCTTCGCCACGCTGACCGGCCTGATGGGCGCGGTCATCTGGGCGCCGGTGGGGATCTGGCTGGGCTGGGATGTGCTGCCCGGCTGGGGGCCGGTGGAGTGGGGGTTCATCTTCGCGAGCGGCGTGCTGCACGTCTTCTACTACGTCGTCCTGCTGCGCGGCTACCGCAAGGCCGACCTCACGGTGGTGTACCCGCTGGCGCGCGGGTCCGGGCCGTTGCTCTCGTCAATGGTCGCGATCGTGCTGCTGGGGGAGAGCATCACGGCCTTGGGCATCGTGGGCATCCTTGCGGTGGTGGCCGGTGTGTTCTTCATCGCGGGCGGCCCGGGGCTCTTTCGCGCCGCGCACGACCCAGCGAGGCGGGCGGGCGTCCGCAAGGGGATGCTTTACGGGTTGCTCACGGGCGTGTTCATTGCGAGCTACACGGTGGTCGACGGGTATGCGGTCAAGGTCATCGCGATGAGCCCGATCCTGCTGGACTACTACGGCAATTTCGTGCGGCTCGTATTCCTGCTGCCGAGCGTGTTGCGGGACACGAAGGTCGCGGCCGAGCATTGGCGCAGGCAATGGAAGTACGCGCTGGTGGTGGCCACGATCAGTCCCGTAGGCTATGTGCTGGTGCTGTATGCCATGCAGACCGCCCCGTTGTCGCACGTGGCACCGGCACGGGAAGTCTCGATGCTGTTTGCCGCGCTGATCGGGGGGCAGTTGTTGGGGGAGGGGGACCGGCTGCCCAGGATCGCGGGGGCGGCGTGCATTGCGTTCGGCGTGATGGCGCTGGCGCTGGGGTGAGTGGCCGCGGCGCGGGAACCGCGCTTCATCCCCCGAATCCTGCATTTCGTCGCATTTCCATCCCGGTCCGCCCTGCGCCCGATTAGGATGCGCCCGTACCCAACCGCCCCGAGGACGCCATGCACGTAGTCGCCCTGAAAGACATCAAGAAGACCTACCACCTGGACGCGGTGGACGTCCCGGCGCTGGTCGACATCAGCCTGGAGATCCGCCCGGACTGCTTCACGGTGATCTCCGGCGCGTCGGGCAGCGGCAAGACGACGCTGCTGAACGTGATCGGCTGCATCGACCTGCCGGATTCGGGCGAGGTGGAGGTGGCGGGCGAGGACGTCCACAAACTCTCTGACGACGCGCTGTCGGACTTCCGTGCGAGGCACATCGGTTTCGTGTTCCAGAACTTCAACCTGCTGCCGGTGCTGACGGCGTGGGAGAACGTGGAGTACCCGCTGCTGCTGTCCAGGGTGCCGGCGGCGGAGCGAAAGCGGAGGGTGGACGCGATGCTGGACGCGGTGGGCCTGTCTGACCGCGCCCGGAACTACCCGGGCCAGCTCTCGGGCGGCCAGCGGCAGCGCGTGGCGATCGCCAGGGCGCTGGCGCCTTCGCCCAGGCTCGTGCTCGCGGATGAACCGACCGCCAATCTCGATAGCTTGACCGGCGAATCGATCATCGCGCTGATGCGCCAGATGCAGCGCGAACTGCATGTCTCGTTCGTGTTTTCCTCGCACGACCCGAAGGTGCTCGCAGCGGCCGACGACGCGGTGATGATCCGCGACGGCAGGATCGAGAAAGTCGAAAGGAGGGCGGCATGAAGACCCTTTCGCTCGCGCTCAGGAACCTGCTGCGCAACCGCCGCCGTTCTCTCACGACCCTGTTCGCGATGGTCATCGGCGCGGTCACGATCCTGATCTTCGGCGGCTTCAGCCGCGACATCACCTACGGCCTGCAGACGGGCTACGTCCTCAGGGGCGGCCACCTGCAGGTGCAGAAGAAGGACTATTTCCTGTACGGCACGGGCAACCCGGCCGCCTATGGCATCGCCGAATACCAGAAGGTCATCGCCGCGATCAAGGCCGACCCGGTGCTGGCGCCGATGCTGACGGTGGTGACGCCGACGATTTCGCTGGGCGGGATCGCGGGCAATTTCGCCGCCGGCGTGTCGCGCACCATCATCGGCTCGGGCGTGGCCGTGGAGGACCGCAACCTGATGCGCCAGTGGAACGACTACAACCTGCCTCTCAAGATCCCGCCTTCGCCGCTGACGGGTTCCGCGACGGATGCGGTGGTCGTGGGCACGGGGGTGGCGCGGGTGCTGGAACTGTGCGGGCCGCTGGCCGTGCCGAACTGCGTGGCTAAGCCCAAGGCAGAGGCGCCCGCGGGCCCCGGCGCGCCGGCGGACATCGCCGCGCTGATCGCACTCGAAGCGAAACCGGCCGAAAAGCGCCCGGACACGCGCATCGAGCTGCTCGCCGCCAACGTGCACGGCGCGCCCAACGTCGCGTCGCTGAACGTGATCAAGGCCGAGCGGCAGGGCTTCAAGGAAATCGACGACATGTTCGTCGGCATGCACCTCGCGCAGGCCCAGCGCCTGCTGTACGGCAGCGAGAAGCCCCAGGCCACGGCCGTCGTGCTGCAGCTGAAGCACACCAGTGACATGCCCGCCGCGCGGGCCCGGCTGGAGGAACTGCTGCGCACGACGCTGAAGGCCGAGCCGCTCGAGGTGCAGGGCTTCGAAGCCCTCAACCCGTTCTATGGCCAGGCCAACGGCATGTTCGCGGCGATCTTCGGGTTCATGGCGGTGCTTATCGGCGCGATCGTGCTGTTCACCGTGGGCAACACGATGAGCATGGCCGTGTTCGAGCGCACGACCGAGATCGGCACGTTGCGTGCGATGGGCCTGCGCCGCTCGGGCATCCGGAGCCTCTTCGTCTGCGAAGGCCTGCTGCTCGGCCTGATCGGCGCGGCGATGGGTGTCCTGATGGCGCTGGCCTTCGCGTGGCTGATCAACCACGGCGGCCTCACCTGGCAGCCGCCGGGCACGGTGGACAAGTCGCCGCTGACGGTGCGCGTGTGGGGTGAGTTCCGCATGATGCTGGTGACGGGCCTCGGCCTCACGGTGGTGTCGGTGGTGTCGGCCTGGTGGCCGGCGCGCCGGGCCTCGAGGATGATGATCGTCGAGGCGCTGCGCCATGTCTGAGGAGAATGCGATGACCCTGCCAAAGCTGGCCGTAGCGACACTGTTCGTCGCGCTGGGCTTCACGGCCCATGCGGCGCCCACCGCTCAGGCGATCCTCGCGGCCAGCGACGCCGTACGCAACCCGGACAAGCCCTTCGCCCTGACCGTGGCGCTGGTCGAGTACAAGAACGGCAGGCAGACCGATGGCAACACGCTGAACGTCTACTCGAAAGCCGAGGCCAACAGCGGGCAGTTCCGCAGCCTGATCCGCTTCGTGGCGCCGGTGCGCGACGCCAACAAGCTGATGCTCAAGAACGGCAACGACCTGTGGTTCTTCGACCCGTCGAGCAAGGCGAGCATACGGCTGTCGCCGCAGCAGCGCCTGCTGGGCCAGGCGTCCAACGGCGACGTGGTGACCGTGAACCTCGCCAAGGACTACAAGGCCGAGCTTGCGGGGGAGGAGGCGGTGCAGGACGGCGAAAGGAAGGAGCGCAAGGCCTACAAGCTGAACCTCACCGGCGTGGCTCCGGACGTGACCTACAACCGCATCGAGATGTGGATCGACGTGACCAACAGCCGCCCCGTCAAGGCGCGCTTCTACACCGAGAGCGGCCAGCTGCTGAAGACGGCCTACTACCGGCGCTACCAGCAGCAGCTCGGCGTCGAGCGCCCGACCGAAGCCGTGATCATCGACGGGCTCGACCCGACCTGGGTCACCGTGATGCGCTACAGCGACTACGCCTACCGGGACATCCCGGAAGCGTGGCTCCAGCGCGACTACCTGCCGCGGTTCAAGCCCGAGTAGCCGGTGAGGGCGCGACACGCCATCGCCGGGCTGGTGCTGTTGGCTGCGACCTGTGGCGCGGGTGCGGCCGACGAGGACGCACTGTCGATCGCCGACCAGGCGCCGATGGCGGCCGAGCAGGGCAGCGACTGGAAGATTTACACCGAAGCTTCGCTGCGCGAATCGGCGCGGCGCGGGACGGCGGTGCAGACGCATGGGGAAAGGCTGTCATTCGACGTGCGCTACGACAAGGCCTTCGCGCCGGGATGGCGGGCCGTGTTCGCCGACCGCCTCGACATGAACCGGATAGGGACGTCGACGGGCGACGGCAACATCAACACGCTGAAGGAGGCCTACCTCAGCTGGCAGGCGCAGCCCGACCGGATCGCCGACCTCGGGCGCATCAACGTGAGGAACGGCGTCGCGATGGGTTACAACCCCACCGATTACTTCAAGGCGGGCGCGCTGCGTTCCGTCGTCTCGCAGGACCCGGCCAGCCTGCGCGAGAACCGGCAGGGCAGCGCCATGCTGCGCGGGCAGGCCCTGTGGGAGGGCGGCTCGGTTACGGGGCTCGTCGCGCCGAAACTCGCCGACCGGCCGAACCCCGGCGCTTACAACCTGGACGCAGGTTCGACGAACCCACGCAACCGCTGGCTGGTGTCCACCAGCCACAAGTTCTCCGACGCAATCAATCCGCAGTTCCTGGTGCAGGGAGGCAGCGACCAGTCCGCGCAACTGGGCCTCAACCTTTCGGGGCTGGTGAACGACGCCACGGTCGCGTTCTTCGAGTGGTCGGGCGGGCGCTCACGGTCGCTGATTTCGCAGGCCGCCGGCGGGCCGGACGACACCGCCTATCGGAATCGCGTCGCCGCCGGACTGACCTACACCACCGAGGCGAACCTCTCGCTGACCGCGGAGGTCGACTACAACGGCGCCGCGCCGGATCGCGACGCGTGGAACGCGCTGCGGCGGGGGCCGGCGGCGGCCTATGGACGCTATCGCACGTTCGCCGGTGGCGCGCAGGACCTGGCGACGCGTCGCGCTGTGTTCCTGTACGCCGCCTGGACGGACGCGATGGTCAAGCGCCTGGACCTCACGGCCATGGTGCGTTACGACGCGGTGGATTCGAGCCGACTGCAATGGTTCGAGGCGCGCTACCACTGGACCAAGGTCGATCTCGCGCTGCAGGCCCAGATCAACGCCGGCAAGGCGGGCTCGAACTTCGGCGCGCTCGCCGACCGGCGCATCACGCAGGTGCTGCTGCGGTACTACTTCTGAGCGCGCCTGCCCCTAGTCCTTGAAAGGCTTGCCCTGTTGCGCGAGCCAGTCGGCCCAGCCGACCATCGAAGGGTTGTGCGGGCGCACCTTGTAGTAGGGGATCATGTCGCGCCAGTGGTCCAGCAGGTCCTTCAGCGCGTCCACTGCGTCCGGCTGGCCCGCGCGCTTCGGGACGAAATCGATGCGCAGGTCGGTGCGGGCATAGGCCTCGGTGTCGTAGACGATCAGGCAGGCCGAGCGGTGGCCGCCGGCATCGCCGCCTTGTGTGCGCCCGGCGACGACGGCGGCGAGTAAACGGTCCTCGAACAGCTGGCCTTCGGTCTCGCGCCACGCGCGATCCATCTCAGGCACGACCTTGTCCGTCACCAGCATGTTGCCCATGACGACGTAGTTGTCGCCGCTGATCGCCTTGGTGTGCGTCTTGCACTCGCTGCCCGAGTGGACGGCGCTGCGGCCGTGGCGGTCGACGATGCCGATCTGGCGGTACTGGAAATGGGGATCGGTCTCGCCAAGTTCCTTGAGGACTTTCTCGGGCGAATGGCCGAGCGCAAGCAGCTCGATCGCGAGCGGCCCGAGGCCGGGGTCCGTGTAGGCCTGCGTGCTGACCGCGCCGACGTTTGCGCGGATGAACGGGCAGCGCCCGCCGACGGACAGGGGATTGGTGGACTGGGCGATGCCGAGCAGGCCGGTCTTCGCGTCGCGTGCGACTACGGTGAATGTCATGGGGTGTCGATTCCGGTTCAGCGGTAGGGGTTGACCTTGAGACCGAGCTTCTCGAGGTAGGCTTTCTTCGGGACGACCGATTCGGGGTCGAGTGTGCGCTTCTCGTAGTAGTCGATCAGCGGCTTGAACCAGTCGAAGTTGCGGCGCAGTTCGCCAACGGGCTCGGCGCTCACGTCGGCGCGCAGGTTGACGAGCGGGAATTCGTGACGGCCGTAGACCACGAGTGCGGCGGAGGTCTGGCCTTCCTCCTGGCCGCCCGCGTCGCGCCCGGCCTCGACGGCGCGCATGAGGCGTTCCTCGAGTTCCTCCGATTCGCTGGCAAGGTACGCATCCGACATCGCCTTGACTACCTTGTCGCCGACCAGCACGTTGCCGGTGGCGACGTAACCGGGACCGACGATCTCGCCGGCCCACGAACGCGTCTTGTTCCCGGTGCGCACTGCGGCGTTGCCGTAGAAGTCGAGGATCGCGAACTGGCGGAATTCGAAGTACCGGTCGCCTTCGCACAGGTCCTTGAGGACCTTGTCGGGCGTGTGGCCGAACTCGATGAGCTTCTTCGCCACCTGCAGGCGGCGAAAGTCGCCCATCGCCTGCACGGTGACGATGCCGCGCCCGGGCACGACGTCGGAGATGCGCCAGCCCACGGCAGGGGTGCTGGTGGCCTGGCAGAAGCCGGCCTTGCCGGTGCGCTTGCAGTGGCCGAGGATGGAGAAGGTCATGTGCGGGCCCGGGTCAGTCGAAGGTGATCTTGGCCGTCTTCACGACGCGGGCCCACTTTTCCTGGTCCTTGGCGAGGAACCCGTCCATTTCCTCGGGCGAGGCCGAGGGCGCGGGCTCCATGCCGGCGTTGACGAGCTTTTCCTTCACGTCGGGCGCCTGGAGCACTGCGGTCAGTTCCTTGAAGAGGCGCTGCACGACGGGCTTCGGCGTCTTCGAGGGCACGAGGAACCCATACCAGTTCGAGTACTCGTAGCCGGGCAGGCCCGATTCGGCCACCGTCGGGGTGTCCGGCAACTGGGCCGAGCGCTTCAGTGTCGTGACGGCGAGCGCGCGCAGCCTGCCCGAACGCACCTGCGGCAGCGCCGACGGGTCCGAGAAGAAGTAGTCGGTCTGGCCGGCTGCGATGGCCGGCATCGCCATGGCGCCGCCCTGGTAGGGGACGTGCAGCGTGTCGATGCCCGCCATCTGCTTGAACAGTTCGCCCGCGAGGTGCTGGGAATTGCCGATGCCGGCCGAAGCGTAGGTCATGGCGCCGGGCTTGGTCTTCGCCAGGGCGATCAGGTCGGCAACGGTCTTGTAGGGGGCATTCGGGGCGACGACCATGATGGGCGTCAGCAGCACGCCCTGTGTCACCCACACGAAGTCATTGAGCGGGTCGTAGGTGAGCTTGCGCCCGGAGCCGCCGGCAATCGACAGCGGCGCAGGCGTGCCCAGCAGGATCGTGTAGCCGTCCGCGGGTGCATGGGCGACGACGGTGGCGCCGATGATGCCGGTCGCACCGGCGCGGTTCTCGACGACCACCGCCTGCTTGATGTTCGCGGTCAGCTTCTGCGCCACGATGCGCGCCATGATGTCGGGGCCGCCGCCGGCGGCGAAAGTCACGACGATCTTGAGCGGGCGGGACGGGAAGGGGTCCTGGGCGCCGGCAGGTGCCGGACCGAGCGCGGCCAGGCAAAGGAGTGTTGCAAGTGCGGTCTTCGGGATGTGCATGTGGGGCTCCGGTCGAGGTTGGTATCCTCCGGGTGCAGCCTCGCTTTCCCACCGCCCGATGACAAGGGTCGTTTCACATTAGGAGCCCCGTATGAGCATCCGGACTATCCTCATGGCCGTTCTCGGTGCATCGCTGTCCCTGGCGGTGCATGCGCAAGTCCCCGTGACGGCCAACCCCGACCACGAATCGATGCTGCGCAGCGCCGACCCGCAGCTGGCGAAGAACAAGCGCTTCGTCTACGACTTCTGGCGGGAGGTTTTCGAGGCGGCGCACATGGACCTCGCGCCGAAGTACCTGGCCGAGGGGTACATCCAGCACAACCCGCGGGTGCCGACCGGCCGCCAGGCGTTCATCGATTTCTTCACCAAGGTGAGGAAGCCCGCCCCGATCGAGGCGAAGGTCAAGGCGCCGCTGGTCGCCGTGATGGCCGACGGTGACCTCGTGGTCCTGGCATTCGCGCGTGAATACCCCGAGCCGCAGGACGCGACGAAGAAGTACACCACCACCTGGTTCGACATGTTCCGGATCGTGGACGGGAGAATCGCGGAGCATTGGGATCCGGCCATGAAGTAGGCTATGTTTCTAAATCACTGAATTAATTCGACCTATTTGACAAGTTCCATCAACTTTCCATAGCTATTCACGACTTCGTATTTCACTTGGTCTGAAGTTATTTTGGCGAAAAACCGCTTGGCGCACTCAATTTTCGATACCTCAATTTTGCGAAGGTCCATCGAAGACATCGATCCTTTTGTCTCGGCAACGAAATATATGTGCTTCACCTTGCCACTCTGGAACGCAATGGCCCAGTCGGGGTTGTAGTTGCCCACTGGGGTCGGGATGTGAAAGCTCCTGGGCAGCTTGGCATACACAACGACTTCCGCGCTGGCGTCGAGTTCCCCGACAAATGTCCGCTCGCCGCCTGAGTCAGTGAAGACGTAGTCATAAATGTGGCGATTCGCCTTGAAGCCTTTGCTCAGGTCCTCTTTCTTTTCCTGGGTGAAGATGTCAATGGCGTAGGTTTCGTCGAGCGGGCTGTAGGAGAGGTGTTCCACAATGACGGTGGCTTTTTGCTCGTTGATCAGCGTGCCAGCCTTGAGGATGAAGTCTTCAGGGTTGGTCTTATACTGACCAAAAACGGCTACGTTAATGCCGCGCAGGATGGTGGCAATGGTCTTCCGAGTCAGCTGGGTGGATTCCGTCAGCTTGCCGATCAGATCGTATTTCACGGCCGAATTTACTGAGGTGGTCAAATACCCTGTCTCATTCTGCTTCAGTACGAAGGCATCGCCCGTCCTCACGTCGTCGTATTTCGCTTCTCCTTTCTGTTCCCCGGCTGTAACGGTGTATTGGAGAGGTGTGACTTTTAGGTCCTTGTCTAGAGTCTTGACACACTTTCCGATCAGCTCGTCAGTTTTGAAGTCCACCGCATAGATTGCCTTGCGGTTGATGCGACTCCAGAGGTCCTGGAACTCCTTCTTCTCGAAGTTGGCGTTGAGCGGGTTCACTTTCCCCTTGCGATCGTCCTCTATCTCGGGAAGTTGAGCAGCGCTGAAGACGCTGTCGATCAGCTGGAAGACCTGTTCTTTGTAGGGTTCAAGCTCCACAGGTAGCGCGACCAACGTGCCGTCCTTCTTTGCTTGGTGATACTGCTCGGTGATGCGCTCCTCCGGGTCCGAGTAGTCGTTCTTAACGAGATAGCGCTCTATCAGCTTCGCCAATTGCGGCGTCACTTTGACGTCGCCCGTCGATGTTTTGAGGATCTTGTCTTGGAAGTACTCCTGGTTGGCCTCCTTGGGACGGGCAGAGAGCGAAGCGCTGATGTCCTTCTGCAAGCCGGAAACGAAATCCTTGTAGCTCTCGTTGGCCACTACCGTAAGCACGTTCACCTGATGGACGGTTGCTGGATCGTCCATCCGATCCCCGCTCTGCGTGACAGCGAGGCGCATGCCGCGTCCGACCTCCTGCCGTCGAGAGACTGTGTTGTCGCTGTGCTTGAGCGTGCAAATCACAAAGACATTGGGATTGTCCCAGCCTTCGCGAAGGGCGGAGTGCGAGAAAAGGAAGCGCACGGGTTCTTCGAAACTCAGTAGGCGCGCCTTGTCCCGCAGGATCAGGTCATAGGCGTCCACATCGTCAGCCTCGCCCGCAGATTCGCCGCGAGTCTTCACGTCGGGGTTGACCAGACGCTTCGTCTTCTTGTCGACAGAGAAGTAACCGTTGTGCGTCTTTGCGGTCGGAATGCTCTTGAGATAGTGGTTGTAAGGCGTGTCTTCCAGCGTCTGCACTTCGTTGAGCTGTGCGTTGTATTCTTCCTCAAATACTTTTGCGTATTCGCCCGCCTGTTCTCCCGCGTCGTCATAGCTCCGATACTTCGCTACTTCATCTATGAAGAATAACGAGAGTACTTTGATACCTTGCGCGAAGAGCAGCTTCTCTTTTTCAAAGTGGGCTTTGATCGCCTCGCGAATTTGGATGCGTCGCAGTGCCGACTCGCTCACATCGCCAGTGGCCTCGCCGGCACCAAGTACGACGCCATTGGTAAAGCTGATTGTGTTCTCAATCGCGTTGATGTCGGACACCACAAAGCCGCGATACTGCTCTAGGCCCTCGGAGAGATCATAGAGGTTGTCGTTCTTACGCAGCAACCGAAGAACGCGCTTGATGCTGCTCTTCTGCTGAATCTCCAGCTCGGCGCGCGCTTCGGGCGGTTTGGTCGTCGCGATACGAATGGACTCCAGGTAGAGATAGGGGTTTGTTCCAGCCAAGCCTTTCAGGGTGATGCCTCGCACCGAGATCTTTTTCACGAGCTTCTGGTTGTAAGCGTCGATGGCATCGAGCCGATGCACCTTGTTGTGCTCCGTTTTGTGGGTGGCGGAGTAGCGGAGGATCATCAGCGGGTCGAACTCCGCCAGTTTTTCTGTGGTTGCCTTGCCTTCCATTTTCTGGGGTTCATCGAGGATAAGGATGGGGCGATTCTTCTTAATTACGTCGATGGGGCGGCGAGATTGGAAATCATCGAGTTCAAGATAGATACGCCGTGCATCCTCGCCACGAGCGTTGAACGCCTGGACGTTGATGATCATTACGTTTATTCCGGCATCTGAAGAGAAGCCTTCGAGATTGTGAAGCTGCTTCGAGTTGTAGACGAAGTGGCGAGCCTTCTTCCCGTATTGCTCCAGAAAGTGGTCCGACATAATTTCGAAAGATTTCAATACGCCTTCGCGGATGGCGATGCTGGGTACAACGACAATAAATTTGTTCCAGCCGTAGTCTCGGCTGAGCTCAAACATCGTTTTTATATAGCAGTACGTCTTGCCCGTGCCGGTCTCCATCTCAATGTCCAGATTGAGATCACACATCGGTGTCTTCACTAGCTCCGGGGAGATGGGGAGATTTTGTCGTCGCTGTATCCCTTGTACATTTTTTAACAGCTGGTCGGGAGGGAGAGCGATCTTGTCGTTGGCAAGGCCGTCACTCTCCAAGCCGGATAGAGCCAAAGTGCTTCCTGCCGTCGCTCGTCCCGGATCTATCGCGTATCTGAAGCCGCCGCTCTTCGGTTGACCAGAAAAACAATCCACGACTGCCTTTACGGCGTCCGTCTGATAGCCCTGTAGCTTGAATTTCAGCTTCATGGCTTAGAGGGACTTCATTTCGGTTTCCGGACTAAGCAGCTTGAAAATCTGTTCTACGTTAATCTTCGTGCTATCGCTTCCGTAGCTACTATCGCGGAATACGGCTCGGAGTGGTTTGCGCTTGGCGAGTTCTTTTACGAGATCTTCGCTTATATTCGTATCGAAACAGGCGGCAAGCGCGTTGCCGTCCACAAAGAACACTGTTTTGCCTGCAATTTCATTTCGCTCGATAGGCAGAGTTAGGTCAACGCCCCAATCAACAAGTACTTGAAAGAGCAAGTCTTCCGAAGTCCGGTCTTTCTTCACGTTATCCGTGTGCGCCAAGAGGTCATCTTGCTTTACCGCATTCGGCGTGTAGTAGACGTCTGTCATATTCGTCGTATCGATTTTGAGGAGTCGGAATCCAAAATCTAATTCCTTCCACTCAGATCCTGCCTTAGCGCGGATGTTGTCGCACGATAGTCGGATGCGCTCTCGTCCAATTGCCGATATTGTTTTATATCCAGCTTTGAAGCCTGCGCTCTCCGGATTGCATGGTTCGTCTAGTTGAACCATGATAAACCGTCGACGGCCGCGGTCCTCTCGATTAAGATCTATTACTGCTTGCGCGGTTGAGCAGGAACCAGCAAAAAAGTCCAAGACAATCCCACTGTCATCTGCGTGAAGAGCCAGTAACCACTTGATAAGTGACGTAGGCTTGGGTGTGTCAAATGGCTTTCCGCCGAAGAGATCCTTGAGCTCTCTAGTGGCGTCAGCGTTGGTGCCCATGCTGTCGAGCCAAGTACTCCAACCGACGCTCTTCTTCTCATCGCGAATTTTTTCGTAAGGCACCCATCTTTCGGATTTTCCGGCAACTGCGACCCCCGGATCGAAGGGGCGCAATTCCCAATGGAAGTACTTCGGGGTCCTTTGGGCCGTTTTTATATCTGGATTTTCTTTCCCCCAGCGCCAGTGACCTTCCTTACCATCGTTGCGATAAGGCAGGACCAATTCTCCATGTGGCGTCAGGAGCTCATAAAACTGATTAGGGCGGTCACTTCTCAGCGATGTTCCTCCCCATTTCATCAGCTCCCTTCCTTTTCGATATGGACCGCCCTCATCACGTAGATTAAGAGCGCCTGTGGAGCGCTCTTCTTGAGAAATGTTTTCTGATGTCCGTTTGAAATAAATCAGTACGTACTCGTGCCCAGTCCTGAGTCCTGTTTTCTCCTTTCCTCCACTCGCTTCGGACAGCCAAGGGGCGCACGCTAGACGATTTGACGATCCGAAGATCTCGTCCATTACTTTGCCAAGTTGCAATACCTCACTATCGTCAATGGCCACTGCGATGATTCCATCATCGGCCAGAAGGCTCCAGGCGAGCTTTACACGCGGATACATCATAGTGAGCCAATCAGAATGAAATCGTCCGTTTGATTCACTGTTCAAAACTAGGCGATTCCCAGCGGTGTCCTTTTGCTTCGACACCTCTGCATATGTTGCGGCTTCAATGCGGAAACCGTCATTGAAAATGAAATCCCTTCCAGTGTTGTATGGAGGATCAATGAAAACTACTTTTACCTCATTCAAATAGGTTTCTTGTAGGAGCTTCAACGCTTCAAGATTGTCGCCCTCGATGAAGAGGTTCTTGGTCGTTTCAAAATTCAGGCTTTCTTCTCGGCAAGGCCGTAGCGTCTTGGCAATCGGAGCGTTTGCGGCCAGCAAAGCCTCCTTTTTGCCAGGCCAGTCGAAGTGGAAGCGCTCTCGCGGCCCTTCCACGATGTGATCAGAGAGTTCCTGGCGGAGCTGATCAAAATCAATTGCTCGCTTGAGTTGTCCTGCCTCGTCCTTCGCTTCGGTAACACAGTTGGGAAATATTGCAGCAAGTTTTTCAATATTCTCCACTGCGAAATTCGGCGTGCGCATTTTCAGCTTTTCCATGGGGCAAGGGCTCAGGATTGGGATAGTGCTTTAAGTTCTCGAGAGAGCGAGCGCAAC
Organism: Burkholderiales bacterium; assembly: GCA_965279075.1. Taxonomy (GTDB): domain Bacteria; phylum Pseudomonadota; class Gammaproteobacteria; order Burkholderiales; family SG8-39; genus SZAS-79. Next base: position 438,768 of record CBDIHI010000010.1, read on the forward strand.
GCGGCATTTAGTTCGACCCTACGCTTGAATTGCTTTTCCTGTGCGAGTCGGACTTCCAATTTCTGCCGGGCCTTTCGCGTAGCCTCCAGCGTATTGAAGCGCGTCACGTGATCGGCAATGCTCTCGCCTGCCCGAGGCGCCAAGGATATGTGGCTTCGCACAATTTTCTCGTAGAGGCGAGCGAGATCGAGAGCGACGGGCAAAGCTGGAAGAATGGCAGAGGTAGATTGAAACGGTGTAGTGAACAGTGATTCGATCACCCATTTTGATCCATCCGCCTCGCTGGGACGCTTGTATGAGGCGGCAAAGCGGATTTGGCCATCGTGCGTGAGCTGGAATGCGAGCGGGAAGGGGATGGCCTTGTCGATCGCCAAAAGCACCGACTCGTCAAGGTCGGGTGTCTTAAGAGCAATTTCGAACACCTGAATCTCATTGATGCCGTTGCGCGCGGGTAGGTTGATCGTTTCCGGCGAGAGCTTGTATTTCCATAGAATTTCCCCGACCTGTGCTACGAATAGCTCCTTGACTCTTTTTGATGTTTTCGCGTGGGTATAAATCTTAGCCTTGGGAACCACGCGGTTGAATTCGGCTTGCTTCGGGTAAGCGAACATGGCTGTCAGATCACGACATACGACGCCATGCCGCCGGGAATCAGGTCAGCCTGGATGTGCTGATCTAAGGTGACCAGCTTTCCCTGGCGATGCATTGCCAGACTGAGAAGGTAATGGTCGGTCAGGTGCTTTGAGACCGGCAATTTCGGTGAGCTTCTAATAGAGAGGTCGTCGGGCCAGAAACGGTGCCCCGCGTTTGCACAGAGCTGCTTCAGGACGACGCAGGCGCCATCCGTGGTGTCCGGGCCATTCGGATAGCTAGGGCTGCTGAGAATTCTGACGAAGCCGTTCTCCGTAATCGGACAGGTCGCCCAGCCGCGAGTGTGATTTGCCAGGAAGAAAGTCTCCGCCTTCCCGTGGTGCACGTGATCGGGATCAGCCAGGGCAATCAATATGTTGATATCGAGAAGGAACATTCGGCCTCGCTAAATGCCTTCTCTTTCCATAATTTCGCGGATGAGTTCGCTGGTTACCTTGACGCCCCTTTTCTTGAGCATGGTCTCGATCACATGGCGGGTCGTACCACCATCGGTTGACGAGGCGTCATAGAACACGATAAATGCAATCAACTCGAAGTCGTCCAACCCGCTGATAGTGTTCACCAAAGCCGTCGTCTTACCGCCTGTAAAGAGGCTGTCAATGTCCTTTTCTTCCTTTATCTCGACCATCGATCGAATCGCATTGCCGAGCAACTCCGAGTACGCGTCCATGCGACGGCCGTCTTTGGTGGCTTTGTTGAAAGCTTGATATACCTCGAGAATCGGCTCATGCCGATCCTTACACGCGGACCGAGCGAGGTCGAGCAGTCGCTTGGCCTCCGTGTGATTGGCGACGACAGTACCGTCTTGTGCCACATAGACGAGGTAGTAGGGGTGCAACCGGTTCTGGCGGTTGATGTTTACACTGTCGTTGCGGTTGCGAAGCGCGAAGATCACGCCGGGTACAAGGCCGCGCTCAGAGGCGGCAGGGACGACGGCATGCATTCCGCTGGGCATATTGGCCAGGTCTCCGTGAGTCTTCACGTAGTTCACCAGATCCATGCGGAAATCGTTCAATCCTAGATCGGTAATGGAAATGCCGGTCTTGAGGTCCTCCAGTTCAATCACTTCTTCCTGTAACCGCCGCAGCTGTTCGCGGCGATAGGCGACATCGTTAGCACGGGCGTCGAGCGGGTTGTCGTCGCCGCTGGCGGTAACGTCAGCAATGATCATCCGGTTTTCGACCCGCTCCTTGAGATTGATGTATTCATCGAGCGTGATATCGGGCCAATAGTTGACCAGCTGGATGCACTGGTTCTTTGAACCGATGCGGTCGATGCGGCCGAATCGCTGGATGATGCGGACCGGATTCCAATGAATGTCGTAGTTGATGACGTAGTCGCAGTCCTGAAGGTTCTGGCCTTCGGATATGCAGTCGGTCCCAATGAGGAGGTCGATCTCGCCGGGTTCCTTGGGGAGAATCGCTGCCTTCTCTTTGGAGAGTGGCGAAAACAGTGTCAGCAGTGACTGGAAGTCGTAATGCTTCTTAAGTGTGCTTTTCGGACTCTCAGAGCCCGTGACTTTTCCTGTGTGCAGCTTCTGCTTCTCCAGGAAAAACGGGGCGAGGTGTTCGAAGAGGTAGTTCGCAGTATCTGCAAAAGCAGTAAAAATCAGAACCTTCCTGTTCCCCGGGTTAATGGGTGATGCCAGCTTGCTCAGGATAGTGGTCTTGAGATGCTGCAGCTTCGAGTCTTCAGACGGTGTGACCTTCCGCATCTCGGCAAGCAAGCCCTCGATGATGGCGAGATCGGCGCGTAGCTCATGCTCCCAGCGTGGGAGGTCCATGTCGGAAAGCTTGATCTGAACCTTATTGCCAATCTGGTCGTCGTCAGGACTGTGAAATTCGCCCTCTTCGTCCGGCTCGGTGTCGGCAAAGGAGGGTGAAATATCCGCAAAGCTAGCGTCGCGCCCGGTTTTTTTGAAGGCGTCGATCTTTTTTATGGTATCGACGTGGTTGTTTGCGAGACTGTCCAAGGTCAGCCGGAAAGAATGAACCGAACTTTCCAACCGTTTGAGTAGATTGACGGTCATCAGAGCCTGAATGCCTTTTTCGCGCCCTGACTGCTTGAGGTTGCCGTGACCGATTTCGGCATCGGGATCGTAGCGTTCCTCATATTGGGAGAGGCGGCTCGGCTGAACGTAGGTCAAGGGGGCATATACCGCCAAAGTGAGAGCACTTAACCGCGCAAATATCTCATTGAAGCCAATCACGTCCTTGCGATTCGTCAGCGGGCAATGGAAGGACAGCGGCTTCAGGCGTTCAGGGAAGGTGCCAATGTCCTTGGTGTCGTAATAGGTCTGGATGTGCCGACGAGAGCGGGCGATCGTCACGCTGTCGAGGAGTTCGAAAAAATCGAAGTCGAGGGTATTAAGAATCGCCGTCGCTGTGCGTTCCTGCGGAGGCAGGGCCGTCCATGCGTTGAACGTAGCCTGTGCGCGACGGAATATTTCATCGATGTGCTTTTCGGACTTGAGCTTGGAACTGAGGTTTTCTGGATCACCCTCGTAGGCAAGCGCAAGCTGGTTCTTCAGATCGGCGAACCGATTGTTCACCGGCGTGGCAGACAGCATGAGGACTTTTGTCTTCACGCCCTGTCTAACGACCTGGTTCAGAAGGCGCTGGTAGCGCGTTTCGCGGTCGCCATAAACGTCGTTGTTCCTGAAGTTATGCGACTCATCGATCACAACCAGGTCGTAATTGCCCCAGTTGACTCGATTGAGCGGCATCCCACTGATGGAGATCCCGCTGTCCCGAAGCAGATCCGTATGGCACAGCACGTCATAGCCAAAGCGATCCTTGGCGAATATGTTCGTTACGAGATTGCCCCGGTAAGTAAGCCAGTTGTCCGACAGCTTCTTGGGGCACAGTACGAGCACGGAGCGGTTCCGAAGCTCGTAGTACTTGATCACTGCCAGAGCGGTAAAAGTCTTCCCGAGGCCGACGCTATCGGCAAGGATGCAGCCGCTGTAAGTCTCCAGCTTGTTGATGACGCCGTTGGCGGCATCCCGCTGAAAGTTGAATAGCTTTTTCCAGACGAGGCTGTCCTGGTAGCCGGTGAGATCGTTGGGCAGAACATCGGCCGTAATGTCTTCCAGGAACTCGCTGAAGATGTTGTAAAGCATCAGGAAGTAGATTCGCTCGGGAGAGTTCTCCTGATATACCGAGGCGATGTGCTCGCAGAGCTTCGCCGTCACGTCCTCGACCTTCTCCGGGTCGTTCCAGATCTGCTCGAAGAGCGAGAGATAGGTGCCGGTGGTGGGGGCTTCGTCAATGCGATGGACGAGGTTGGAGACCGCGTTACCTTTTTCGTATCCGAGATCAACCGCGGTGAACCCGTACAAGGGGAAATAGACCGATTCCCTGGCTGGGGCGGTGACAGTCGCGAACTGCTGCATGGGTGCGCGTCCGCGGTTCGATCGAAATTGGGCTTTCTGACGCATCCAGTCAGCGCACTCCTTGGCGATGGCGCGCTGGGTCAGTTCGTTGCGAAGGCGTACTTCGAATTCGCTGCCGTAGAGGCTGCGTTCGCGCTCGAGCTTCGGGATGTGAAATTCGCGGTGTTCTTTCTTCAGGCGATCGGTAACCTCGCCTGGAATAAAAGTTGGAGAGGTGAAGATGAAGTGGAGTGAATCAATCTTCTCTAGTTCAGCTTTGAGCGCTTCGAAGGCGTAGATGGAAAAGCACGAGGCCGCGATCTTCATCTTGGCCCCCGGCTGGATGGCCTGCTTGAGGTCATCGCCGAGGAGGCGGTTGATGTTGTCGATTATTTCCATCATTCGGCTGCGGCTGCTAAGGGGCGCTCGTTGGGTGCGATGACATTGTCGCAGACGATGGCCGCACTGCGGCTGCCGAACACTATGACGCCCATTTAATCCTCGTGCCTAGGCAAGTCGAATGCTATGAATCTACAACTTTTCATCTAATAGATCTAGCACTGGAGCGCCCTCCAAGCCAATTGAATTGCCTTTTTTATAAATTTCTTGGCTCGTTACAGAAAGCGCTTCGCGGGGCGTTTGCTGCCCAGCTCAAGGACCGCGCAGACGGCCGCCGTGTCGGCCTTCGCCAGCCCCTGCCTCATGGCGGCGTCGTAGATCGCCTTGCTGGCGTTGAACAGCGGCGCTGGGCTGCCCAAGGTCTTGAGGTAGTCGCCGATGATCCTCATGTCCTTCTGCCAGATTTCGACCTTCATAGTGGCGTCCTTGTAGGAACGCCGGGCCATCATCGGCCCGCGCACTTGCAGCATGCGCGAGCTGCCCGCGCCGTCGCCCAGCACTTTCACAGCCAGCTCAGCGTTGAGCCCCGAATTGCGCGCTAGGAGGATCGCCTCGGCCGCGGAGACGTTGTGGATCGCCACGAGCAGGTTGGCCGCGAACTTCATCTTCGAGCCATTGCCGAACCGCCCGAGGTCGTAGTGCCCGCGGGCGAAGCCGCCGAATACCTTGAGGCAACGGCGGATCGCCGGCGTGGGGCCGCTTGCGTAGACGACGAGGTCCTTGGTCCGGGCCTGCGAGCCGGTGCCGCTCAGCGGGCAGTCGAGCAGCGTGACCCCGGACTTCGCGAGACGCTCTCTTGCTGCTTCCTTGTCCGCGATCGGCAGCGTGCTGGTCTCGATGACGACCTGGCGCGGGGCCTTTGCATCAGCGATGTCCTGCGCGACCCGGGCCATGGCCCCGGCCGAAGGCAGCGCGGTGATCAGGATCGCGGCGGAACGGGCGACTTCGGCGACGCTGGAGGCGACGATGCCGCCGTTCTTGCGGTGCCGCGCGCGGCAGGCGGCCACCGGGTCGTACCCGATGACCACGAAGCCGCCCTTGACGAGGTTGGCGGCCATGGCCGAGCCCATGATGCCCAGGCCGATCATCCCGACGCGGGATTTCGCCATGCCGCAGCCCCCCGGGTGCTACGCCAGGCTTACAGCCCGGCCTGCGAGATGAACTTGGGATTCAGGTAGGCCTCGATCGCTTCCGTGCCGCCTTCCGAACCGTAGCCGGAGTCCTTCACGCCGCCGAACGGCACTTCCGGAATCGCGAGGCCGAGGTGGTTGATCGTGATCATGCCGGTCTCGACCGAGGCGGCGATCGCGTTGGCGGTCTTGGCCGATTTGGTCCACGCATACGCGGCCAGGCCGAACGGCAGCCGATTGGCTTCGGTCACCGCGTCGTCGAAGGTCTTGAACGGGTTGACGATCGCCATCGGGCCGAAGGGCTCCTCGTTCATCACGCGCGCGTCGTTGGGCAGTTCGGTGATCACGGTGGGCTCGAAGAAGTTGCCGTCCTTGCCGATCTGGTGGCCGCCGGTGCGGACCTTGCCGCCGTGCTTCTGCGCGTCCTCGACGTTGGCCTGCATCGCCCGCGTGCGGCGCGGGTTGGCGAGCGAGCCCATGGTCACGCCGGCGTCCAGCCCGTTGCCGACCTTGAGGGCGTTGGTCGCCTCGACGAACTTGTCGACGAACTTGTTGTAGATGCCTTCCTGCACCAGGAAGCGGGTGGGCGAGACGCACACCTGTCCGGCGTTGCGGTACTTGCTGCCGGCCATGGTCCTGGCGGCCAGTTCCACGTCGGCGTCGTCGAAGACGATGACCGGGGCGTGGCCGCCCAGTTCCATCGTGACGCGCTTCATGTGCAGGCCGGCCATCGCGGCGAGCTGCTTGCCGACCACGGTCGAGCCGGTGAACGAGATCTTGCGGATCACGGGGTGCGGGATCAGGTAGCTGGAGATGTCCGCGGGCACGCCGTAGACGAGGTTCACGACGCCCGCGGGCACGCCGGCATCGGCATAGGCGCGGATGAGTTCGGCGGGGGAGGCGGGGGTCTCTTCAGGCGCCTTGATGATGATCGAGCAGCCGGCGGCGAGCGACGCGGAGAGCTTCCGGACGATCTGGTTGACCGGGAAGTTCCACGGGGTGAACGCGGCGACGGGGCCGACCGGCTCCTTCACCACCAGCTGGTAGACGCCTTCGGCGCGGGCGGGGATCACGCGGCCGTAGGTGCGGCGCGCTTCCTCGGCGAACCAGTCGATCGTGTCGGCGCCGGCCATGATCTCCATCTTGGCTTCGGCGACCGTCTTGCCCTGTTCCTGCGTCATCAGCGGCGCAATCATGTCGGCCCGCTCGCGCATCAGGTTGGCGGCCTTGCGCATGATCTTGGAGCGTTCGAAGGCGGAGATCTTCCTCCAGACGGCGAAACCTTTCTGCGCGGCTTCGAGCGCCCGGTCGAGGTCGGCCTTCTCGGCATGGGCGAGCGTGCCGATCTGCTTGCCGGTGGCGGGGTTCATGACCGGGAGCGTGCGGCCGGAGGCGGCGGGGCACCAGGCGCCGTCGATGTAGAGCTGGGTGTTTGGGTACATGGCGGGTTCGGATCGTCAAGGGTGGAATGAACCCGGAAGCCTACCGCTAAACATCACGCCGTGCCTGCCTGCCCGGCGAAACGTATCGATCGGGGCGGCCGGGCATGAGCCCCTGTGCATGGTCTCCCGGCGGTATTCGGTGGTATAAATCCGCATCGATTTGGAGTGCCAACCTGGCCCCGGACACCATGAGCGACAAACCCCAGAAGCCCGCCGACCCCGACGCGACGGTGATGATGACCCCAGGCGCGCTGAAAGGTCCCGATCCCGATGCGACCGTGATGATGACCCCGGGTGCGCTGAAGGGGCCCGATGCGGACGCCACCGTGATGATGCCCGCGGGCCTCGGCAAGGAGCCGCCCGCCGACGCGCCCCGTGAGCGGGTTCCGATGGCGGCTTTTCAGCGTGAAGACGACCCGGATGCCACCGTGATAGGCGCACCGCCTCCCGAACCAGAACCGGAGCCCGAACCGGTCGCAGCGGCGCTGGAAGCCGCCTCCGCGGCGGCAGGTGCGGCTGCGGCACCGGCCCGGGAATTGTCCACGCCGGTTTCCGCAGATACGTCGCGCATGCCAATGATTGCCGGCGGCGTGGTCGTTCTCGCCGTTGCCTTGTATTTCGCTTTTGGCGGGGGCAAAGCGCCCCCTTCGACGCCCAAGCCGGATGCTGGGACGCCTGCGGCCGCAACTGTGCCTGCTCCGGAGGCGGTACCGGCACCCACGGCTTCCCCGGCGCCTGTCGTCGCCGCTCCCGCGGCGCCCGGCAAACCTGCAACCTCCGATGCAGCGGCGAAAGGCTCGTTGAAGGACCTCCTGGCAGGCGAGGCCAAGGGCGGCCTCATAAGCGTTTCCCAGGAAGGCGGCGCGACGACGATCATTCTGCGCAGCACGAACCAGTTCGCCTCGGGCGGCACCGACCTCGATCCGAAGCTGCATGCGGCGATTGCGGGCATCGCGAAAGCCCTGGACAAGGTCCCGGGCGCGATCGTGGTCACGGGGCACGCCGATGCGAAGCCGAGCACCAATGCCAAGTTCCCGTCCAACGAGGCGCTGTCGGCCGCGCGCGGCGAGTCCGTGGCAAAGCTGCTGTCCGGCAAGCTTCGCGATCCCAAGCGGGTGACGAGCGCCGGCGCCGGGGATACCCAGCAGGTCGCGCCCAGCGACACGCCCGAGAACCGCGCGAAGAACCGCCGCGTGGTGATCGTGGTGAGGTCCGCGTCGTAAGGCTCACGCTCGACCGGGTCCTGCAGTCGCAGGGCTTCGGCTCCCGCAAGGGCTGCCGGGCCCTGGTCCGCGAGGGGGCCGTGACCGTGCGCGGCGAGGCGGTGACCGACTTCGGTGCGCAGGTCGATACCGAAAGCCTGGCTTTCACCGTGCATGGCGAGCCCTGGGATTACCATGAGCACCTGTATCTCGCGCTGAACAAGCCGCCGGGGTACGAGTGCTCGAGGAAACCGAGCCACCATCCGGGCGTGCTCAGGCTGATGCCGGAGCAATTCACGCTGCGGGAGACCCAGCCGGTCGGGCGCCTGGACCACGATTCCACGGGCCTCCTGCTGCTCTCGGACGACGGCGCCTTCATCCACGCGCACACCTCCCCGAAGCGGCTGGTACCCAAGGTCTACGTCGCCACCACCGGCGGGCCGGTCACGCCCGGACTCGTCGCGCATATGCTCGAAGGCGTGCAGCTGGACGACGAACCTGCGCCGATCGCGGTGCAGGGCTGCAGGCAACTGGACGAACATCGCATCGAGATCGTCCTCGTGCAAGGCAAGTACCACCAGGTGAAGCGGATGCTCGCGGCCGCCGGCAACCATTGCACGGCCCTGCACCGGGCATCGATAGGCGGGCTGTCGCTCGACATGCTTGGCCTCGCGCCGGGGGCATGGTGCCACCTGGATGCGGGCCGGCGCGCGCTGCTTGCCGGAGCCTGAATCCGGGGGGGCGATGGTATCCTTCCGATCTGAATAGGAGATTGCAAATGGCCGAGCAAAGGATGGTGGATCTCGGAAGCGTGGTGATGACCGGGGAGAATTCGTTCATCCGCCTGTCCGACGACGGGGGCAAGACCATCGCGGACCGCGTCAGCCACTGGCGGGTCCTGTGGTCGCCGGCGGGGCAGGGACATGCCCTGTTCATCGAAAGCCCGCTGACCGGCAAGGGACCGCGTGTCTATTCGGACAACATCGGAATGACGCGTTTCCTGCAGCGCACGATCGAGGTGCTGCTGCACAAGCCGTTCGCCGACGAGTCGTTGCCGGTGGTCGATGCCGAATTCATCCGCGCCGGGGATTCGCTCAGCACCGTTGAGGAGAGGATCGTGTCGGACGACGGCGAGATCATCATGAGCTGGTGGGACCTGCTGGCCCCGTTCGTGCTGACCGTGCCGCCCGGTGCGATGGACCGCCCGATCGGCGTCTACAGCACGTTCCTGCCCGCGCGCGGGGCGCAGCTCGCCGTGAACGGCGAGGCGGCGACCGCCAAGGTTTTCCTGCAGGACCGCTTCGGCAAGCCGGCCTCGAGCTGTGTGCTCGCCTGGTCGGAGACCTGGACCCGCCCGGCGGCCTGATCCCTGACGAGATATCACGCTCGCGAAAGCAAAAGGTTCAATAGAATAGCGTTCGATGAGTGAGAATCGCGACCAGCCCGCCGCCGCAGGGACGCAGGGCACCGCTCCCGTGCCGGCATTCGACCCGGACGCGACGCTATCCGGTCCCATCGTGCCCGACGACCCTGACGCCACAGTGTCCGGGCCGCTGGCCGAGATCCTGAAAAAGGACGACGCGGACCCCGAAATCACCATCAAGCCGCTGCCCAAGGCGGACGATCCGGACGCCACGTATTCGGGCCCGCTGTTCGACCCGGATGCGACCGTGTCCAGTCCGGGCCCGCGACGGCGCAAGAACCCGTTCCAGCCAAAAGCGCTGCCCGAGGCGCTGCAGGCTAACCTCGCCGCGCTCGGCGGGCTCAACCCGCTGGTGGCTTTCGCGAACCCGATCCTCAGCGCGGTGCCGCAACTGCGCGCCGCCGAGAGCCATCCGGATCCGGCGAGGCTGAAGGAGACGCTGCAGGACCTCGTCGAGGCTTTCGAGGCTGGCGCTGGCAATGCGGGGACATCGGACGAGGTGCTCGAAGCTTCCGTCTATGCGCTTTGCTGCCTAGCCGACGATGCGGCCGCGTCGACGGCCTGGGGCAGCGATTGGGAGAAAAGCGGGCTCCTGAAAGTCATGCGGGACGAAACGGGGGGCGGGGCGGAGTTCTTCGAGCTTCTCAAGGCGATGCAGGAAAAGCCTGCGGCTGACGCCGACCTGCTTGAACTCCTATACATCTGCCTCGCTCTAGGCTTCGAGGGGCGCTACCGCGGCACAGAAGGCGGAATCGAAGAACTGGGAAGGATCCGTGCCGCGTTGCATGCGATGGTGACCCGCCACCGGCCCCGTCCGGATGCGCTCTCCACGCGCTGGCAGGGCGTGCCGGCGGATTTCGTTCCCAAGGCGAAGGCGCCAAAAGCCCTCGTTGCGCCGGCCGCCAAACCGGGCTGGGGCAGGGCGGGGGCCGCGGTCGCTGCGATGCTTGTGGTCCTCGTCGGCTACTTCTCGCTGCGCCAGCCGGCGCCCGGTCCCGTCGAAACGAAGCCGGTGGAGGTCGCTGCCTCTGCGCCTGCATCGGCGACGACATCGTCCACACCGGCCGCGGCGCCGGTTGCAGTGCCGGCCTCCTCGCTGCGCGAAGCACTGGCAACGCAAGCGAAGGATGGGCGCGTCACGCTGGGCGAGTCCAAAGGCGACGGTGTGATCGCGCTGCGTGACGACCGGCAGTTCCCCTCCGGGCAGGTCGAACCCTCGCCCGCGGCGAGGGCCGTCCTCGAAAGCGTCGGCGCTGCGCTCGACCCGGTGCCCGGCAACATCGTCGTGCGCGGCTATGCCGACGGCGTCCCGGTACGGGTCGACGGGGCGTTCGCGTCCAACCAGGAACTCAGCGCCGCGCGCGCCGCGGCTGCCGCGAAGGTCCTTGCGTCGAAGCTCGCCCGGCCGCAACGCGTGACGAGCGAGGGCGCGGCCGAAGCCGACCCGATCGCGCCGAACGACACCGAGGAGAATCGCGCGAAGAACCGCCGCGTCGTCATCCTCGTCGGGCCGAAGCCGTGAGCGCCGAACTGTTCCGGCGCATGTTCGACCTGGGGATCCAGGTCGCACCGGACGATCCCGCCGCCAAGGAGATCGAGGCGCGTCGCGGGAAGTTCGAGGCCGCCGCCGCCGCGCTCGCCGGGCCGCGCTTCGCCGGGCCGGACGGGACGCGGCTCTCCGTGGAGGCACTGCCCTGGTATGTCGTGATCGGCGCACCGGGTTCCGGCAACTCCACCGTCATGCTGAATTCGGGCCTGCGCTTCCCGTTGCGGGAAGGGGACGGGCCGGCGCAGGTGATGGGCGTGGGCGGTACGCGCTATTGCGAATGGTGGTTCAGCGACGAGGCGGTCTTCATCGACATCGCGGGGCGCTATGTCGCGCACGAGACCAAGAGCCAGAGGGACGTGCTGTCCGGCAGCGCGGCCTGGCACGGGTTCCTCGGGCTGCTGAAACAGTATCGCCCGCGCCAGCCCCTGGCGGGCGCGGTCGTCACCGTCAGCGTCACGGACCTGCTGCTGTGGGCCAAGCCCGAGCGGCAGCAGTTCGCCGCGCACGTACGCATGCGGCTGGCGGAGCTCTATTCGGGCCTCGGCACGCGCTTCCCGGTCTACCTGCTGGTCACCAAGATGGACCTGCTGGCCGGGTTCGCCGAGTTCTTCGACACGATGGACGAAACGGCGCGCCACCAGGTCTGGGGCACGACCTTCGATTTCGGCGCCGAGCCCATGGAACTCGCGAAACGCTACGGAGCCGATTTCGCCGTGCTGCAGGACCGGCTGTACGCCGAGATGCTCGCGCGGCTGGAGGAGGAGACCGATCTCGTGCGGCGTGCGTCGATCTATCGCTTCCCGCAGCAGTTCCATGCGATCGGCCCGCTGGTCGAGGAAATGCTCGGCCTCGCATTCTCGACCCATGTGGACCACGCTCCGCTGATGCTTCGGGGGGTGTATTTCTCAAGCGCTTCCCAATCCGGCAAGCCGATCGACCGGGTGATGCGCACGCTCGAGCGGGCCTTCAAGCTCGAGCATGTCGAGGCCGAAGCCAAGGGGCCGGGCCGCGGTTATTTCATGACCCGGCTGCTGCGCGAGGTGATCTTCCCCGAGGCGCGCCTGGCTGCGGATGATATCGGCGTATCGCTCGCCGGCCAGTCACCGCCCCCGCGCTGAAGGGTTCGCCCCCGCCTCGCCAAGGAACCGCACCAGCAGCCGGCTGACTTCGGCCGGTTGTTCCTGCTGCACCCAGTGGCCCGCGCCGTCGACGAGGTGGCATCCGGTCATGCGGGTGCAGGCGTGCGACTGCATCCGCTCGTAGTCCCCCGGCTTCTGCCAGGTGCCCCAGTCGCTCTTGCCCGCGATGAAGCAGGCGGGCACGTCGATCGTGCGTCCGGAGAACACCTGCAACTCCGCGTCCTGCAGGCCCGTAGTCCGGCAGCGGTACCACTGGAGCGCGCCCTGGAAGCCCGTACGCGCGTATTCCGCCACATAGACTGCGAGTTCGGACTCGCTGAGCCATCGGCACGCGGCGATTTCGGCAGGCGAGGGGATGTCCGGCGCGACGGTCTGCGCCATGTCGCGGTCGAGGTCCATCACGTAGTAGCGCGGCAGCTTCGCGATCTCCGTCGCGCTCCACGCGGCGAGCGGGCGGGGCGAGTTGCCTTTCCAGTCGGCGCTCTTCACGTGGTAGTAGGCGCGCAGGAAAGCGTGCAGCCCCTGCGGGCACCGGCGCATGTCGGCGTCGGCCTCGCGGGTGGAGTAGTACCACTGGTAGTGCCTGCGCGGCGCCGGCAGCGCGGCGAGCTCCGAGTGGATGGGGTCGGGCACCGCGGGCGGCACGCCCGCCGGGTGGTCGAAGGGCAGTTGCGGCGGGCCTGCGAACGGCGAACTCATCAGCGCCACCGAACGGAACACGTCGGGCCGGACCAGCGCGCACCAGGCCGCGACCGGCGAGCCGAAGTCGTGGCCGACCACGCCCGCGACGTGCCGGTACCCGAGCGCAGACACCAGCCCGAGCGCGTCCCGGACAAGGTTCAGCATGCGGAACGAACCGAGGTCGCCGTCGTAGCGCGCGTCCCACCCCGTGGTGCGGCCATAGCCGCGCTGGTCGGGGGCGACGACGTGGTAGCCGGCTGCGGCCAGCGGGAGCATGACCTTGCGCCAGCTGTAGGCGAGTTCGGGAAAGCCGTGCAGCAGCAGGACGCAGGGGCGTCCGGCGGAGCGCTCGCCTGCCTCGAGCACGTGCATCGAAAGCCCGTTGATGCCCGGGATCATCCGCGAACGGATGCCCGGGGACAGGGCGGCCTCTCCGGAGGCATCGTAACCGGGCATGTTCGCTCCTCGCATCGTTCCGGGCCGGGCATTGTAGGGCTTTGCCCGGCAGCCGCGCTCCCCGTAGAATCCGGCCCCTGCGGTTTGCCGATTGGCAGCGGGGCACCCGCGTTGTAACCTTCCCCTTGGCGCGCATCCCCCGCAGCGGGGACGCCCAGCCCATGGACGGCCAGTCGGAGCCGGTGCGGGCCACAAACACACTCAGGAGCGGATATGGATGGAGCACGGGCAAGCGACGAGGTGATCGACGAGATCGCCCTGATCGCGATGCTGAGGCACGAGGCGGAGCGCAATGGCGGCGGCCTGGGTTCTTCGGGCACGGAGGCGCTGCGCAAGCTGCACGAGCTGCGCGACCGGGAACAGAAGGCGATGCAGGAGGGCGGGCCGAAGGCGCTCCACCAGGCCAACCTCGATGCGCTGGCGGTCGAGATCCGCAAGGTGCAGCAGATGTCCGGCTCGGGCAACCGCGGTTCGGAGTACAAGAATTCGAATCCCCGTCCCCGTCCGCAGCAGCAGGCGAGGAGGGAAGGTGGCGGAGGGGGAGGAGGCGGCGGCGGGGGCGGTGGAGGGGGCGGCGCCCACAACGGCCAGCGCAACAAGGGACGCCGCAACGCGGGTCGGCAGGGACGCCCCTGATGGACATGTCCGCCGAGGAGGTCAGGCAGTACTGGCTGGATTTCTGCAAGCGCCACGAGGTCGGCAAGGACCTCAGCGCGCGCGGCGAAGCCAAGATCGCGGCCGACCCGGATTTCTGGGCCGACCACACGATGTGGGAATTGCTCGAGTCGCTCGCCGAAGCGGGCGCGAAGAAGCGCTAGGGGCCCCGGGCTAGGTCCCGCGCCGCGCAGCCTTCAGGGTCATCAGGGCTTCGCGCACGTAGCGCAAGGCCGGTTCGTCCGGCTTGTCCTTCCTCAGGATCACCGCAAGGCTGCGCCTGAGTCGCGGTCGCAAGGGCCGCACGACCACGTCGGCCGCCGACACCGCCACCGCAGGGATGATCGCGGCACCCAGCCGCGCGCCCACGCACTGGGTGATCGCCTCGATGCTCTCGATCTCCATCGCGGGACGGATGGATTCCCCCTGCGCGGCGATCCAGTCCGAGACGAGCTTCGCCGTGCGCGCGCGCTTGAACTCCATGATCAGCGGGTAGTGCGCCAGCTCCTTCGCGGCGATCGGCTGGCCGGCGCCGGGGCTGCCCGGCGGCAGGATCGCGACGAGTTCGTCCTCGAGCACCGGCGTGACCGCCAGCGCCTTGTCCTCGACGGGCAGCGTGACCAGCCCGATGTCGATGCGGTTCTCGAGCATGCGCTCGATCACGCCCGTGGTGGACCCGGTGGAGACGACAAGCTCGAGGTTCGGGTGGCGCTCGCGCAGCGAGCGCAGGATCGGCGGCAGGCGGTAGGTCAGCGCGGTCGCGCTTGCGCCCAGCCGCACCCGTCCGAGCCAGCCGTCCTTGAAGCGCTGCATGGCCTCCACCGCCTGGTCTGAGGCCGCGCCGATGCGTTTCGCGTGCGCGATCAGCTCCGCGCCGGCGGCCGAGGCGTACGCGCGCTTGCCTATGCGCTCGACGAGGCGCACACCGAGGCGATCCTCGAGTTCCCTCACCTGCAGGCTCACCGCGGGCTGGCTGAGGTGCAGGCGCCGCGCCGCGGCCGAGAATCCGCCGAGTTCCACCACCTCGATCAGGGTCTTGAGCTGGTCCGGGTTGAGGCTGCGCATATGAATGTTTTACTTATCATTTCAATAAGAACAATAAGCTTGCCTGATTATAAGGCGCGGCGCAACATGGGATCCGTCAAGTCAGGGTCTCAGGACCCGCAGGAGTACAGTCATGGAAAGCACAGCCAACCACTACCAATTCAGCCAGTCGGCGACACCCGCGGCCTGGGCGCAATTGCTGGAGAAGGCGGCACGTTTGGTGCTGCGCGCGGTCGAGGCGCATGCCAAGGCCCGCCAGGCGCAAGCCACGGCGGTCGAGTTGCAGGGCCTCAGCGAACGCGAGCTCGAGGACATCGGCCTTACGCGGGGCGACGTGGACGTGATGGCGGCCTCCGCGGGCGCCTGCGCAAGCTGCGACTGGAGCCTGCGCCTGCAAGGGTAGGTCGCGACTCGCGAACCGGCGCGTTTCGCCGTACCCTGCGGTCTTTCATGCAAGGGACCGCAGGCGCCATGTTCAACCTCAAAGGCAAGGTCGCCCTCGTCACGGGCGGCAATGGCGGGATCGGCCTCGGACTCGCCCGCGGGCTCGCGAAGGCGGGCGCCGACATCGCGGTGGTCGGCCGCAACCCGGACAAGAACGCCGCCTCGGTGGCCGAGCTGGCGGGATTCGGGATCCGCGCGATCGGCATCGTCGCCGACGTCACCGATCGCAAGGACGTGGACCGTGCAGTCGCCGAGACGGTCGCGCAACTCGGCGGCCTCGACATCCTCGTGGCCAACGCCGGCACGAACATCCGCAGGAAGCCGCACGAGTACAGCGCCGAGGAATGGCACCAGGTCGTCGATACCAACCTCACCAGCATGTTCTTCTGCTGCCAGGCGGCCTACCCCGAGATGGTGAAGCGCGGCGGCGGCAAGATCGTCACGATCGGCTCGATGACGAGCCTGTTCGGCTTCGACGTGGCGCCGGTCTACGCGGCGACCAAGGGCGCGGCGGTCCAGCTCACCAAGAGCCTCGCCTCGGCCTGGGCAAAGGACAACATCCAGGCCAACTGCATCCTGCCCGGCTGGATCGACACAGACCTCACCAAGCGCGCGCGCGAGCTGCTCCCGGCGCTGAACGACAAGGTCGTCGACCGCACGCCCGCGAAACGCTGGGGCGCGCCTGGCGACTTCGAGGGCATCGCGGTGTTCCTGTGCAGCGGCGCGAGCGATTTCGTCACCGGGACGGCGATCCCGGTGGACGGCGGGTTCTCCAGCTCACTGTTCTAGGCGGCGATGGGCACTGCGCCGGCATGGAAGACATTCCTGCGGCGGCGGTTCGCAGTGTTCGCACTCGTGCTTGTCGTGCTTGGCACGGCCGGGCACTTCGGCGCGTTCGACGTGTTTCGCGATCCCGATCGGGTGCACGCGCTGCTGGAGTCCTGGGGGTCGTGGGCCTATGTGATCTACCTCGCCACGTTCATCGTGCTCATGCCGTTCGGGATTCCCGCTTTCGTCTGGGTCCTTCCGGCGGGCGTCCTGTGGCCGTTCTGGGTGGCGTATCCGCTGTCGCTCGTGGCCGTGGCCGGCGGCTCTAGCCTCGGCTTCGTGTTTGCGCGATATGTGGCGCGCGACTGGGTGGCCGCGCGCGTGCCGCCGCGGATCCGTCGCCTGGACGAGCGGTTCACTGCGCACGGCGTGTTCGGGGTCATCCTGTTCCGGCTCGTGTTTCAGCTCGGCGCGCCTACGCATTGGTTGCTCGGGTTGTCGAAATTGGATTACGGCAGGTTTGTGGTGGGGACCGTGATCGGTGCGATGCCGGCCGTCGCGCTGGTGGCTTGGCTGGGGCACGATGCGTTTCACTGGGTTCAGATGCACTTGGTTAGTGCGGGGGTGATCTTGGTTGGGGTTGTCGCGGTTGGGGTTGTTGTGCGCAGGGTGGTGGTTGGGCGGTCGGGGGGGAAGGAGAGGGGGCCTTAGGAAGCAGAGGGCAAATCAGGGCTAAGGTAGTTTTGGAATTGTCCTGAATCAGTCCAGTCCGTAGATGGCGTGGCGAACTAGCCGAAGCGTGTGGATCTGTAGGCCCCCGTGTTACCTGAACGGGGGAAGATGCGACCAGAAAACGTCCGCTTCCGACCCAGAGCGATCATTTGCGGAGAGTCAAAATGGTGCGGTGCTATACTGGTTTTGAGCAGCAGGGTAAACGGGGGATGTGGTGGGTCCCAAACGGGTGCACGGCAAACCAAAGGTTGCCAAGTGTCGTCACAGGCGTGTGGCTACACGTCCGGTTAAAAAGACTTTGGCCTCAGAGGAACTGGCCCGCGCCCGCGAGGAAGTAGCCGAGGCGCGCGGGCAACAGGCGGGAAAGGCCGGGATTCTAAGGGTCATCGCCAGATCGTCGATGGCTGCTGCGCCGGCGATCGAGGCGAGCGTGAACAGTGCCGTGAGGGCTCCTGCGAATGCCTGACGTCGGCAAGTTGCTTGATTCGCTCGGTCTTGCACAATACGTCGCGACCTTCGCGCAGAATGACATCGATCTCATCGCCCTGAGGCAGCTGAACGATGCCCACCTCAAGGAGCTCGGGGTGTCGCTCGGGCACCGCTTGCGCCTCTTGAAGGCCATTGCTGAATTACCCCCGGCTGGAGAATCGCCTCCGGTGAGGGAGACCTCGCCGACCGCCGGCGAGCGGCGCCAGGTCAGCGTGATGTTCTGCGATCTCGTCGGATCGAGCGCGCTCGCTCAGAGTGTCGATGCCGAGGAAATGCGCGACATCATGCGCGAGTATCAGACGGCGTGCGCCGGCGTGGTGGCCCGCTTCGGGGGCCATCTGGCCCAATTCCTGGGCGACGGCGTGCTCGCGTACTTCGGCTATCCGCAAGCGCGCGAGGACGCCGCCGAACGCGCAGTGCGTGCGGCACTGGGCATTGTCGAGGCCGTCGGTCGCCTCGCGCCGCGCGCATCCGGCCGCCTCAGCGCCCGCCTCGGAATCGCGACCGGCATGGTGATCGTGGGCAAAGTCATGGATACGAATGGCGTGTCCGAACTGTCCGCGATCGGCGAAACGCCGAACCTGGCCGCGCGCCTTCAGGCGATCGCCGAGCCCGACACGCTCGTAATTGCCGAGAGCACGCGTGCGCTGACGCTGGGCTCGTTCCGGTATGTCGATCTCGGCAGCCTAGGCCTCAAGGGATTTCGCGAGCCCGTGCGTGCATGGCGCGTCACAGGCGAGGCGGAGGGCAGCCGGTTCGAGGCGGCGCATCAGGCCGGCATGAGCGGCTTCGTCGGGCGGGACCAGGAGGTCGGGCTTCTGCTCAGCCGCTGGGAGCAGGCAGCCGGCGGCGAAGGCCAGGGGGTGCTGCTTTGCGGAGAGGCCGGTATCGGCAAGTCGCGCATCGGCGAGCAGTTCCGCCAGCGAATGCGCGACGTGCGGCATACGCGCGTGCGCTATCAATGCTCGCCGTTTCACGCCAACAGTGCGCTGCAGCCCGCGATCGGCCACCTCGAGTTCGCGGCCGGTATGAATGCGGATGACGATAACGCGATGCGCCTCGGCAAGCTCGAGGCGCTGCTGCAGCCGACGACGCCGCGGCTTGCCGACGTGTTGCCGCTGTTTGCTTCGCTTCTCGGGATAGCGCTCGATGGGCGCTACGAGATGCCACCGCTCACGTCCGACGCGGTGAAACGTCGCACGCTCGAGGCGCTCGCCGACCAGGTGGTGGCGCTGTCGGAGTTAAGTCCGGTTTATTGGCAGATTGAAGATGCCCACTGGATCGATCCCACCACCCGCGAGTTGATCGGCCTGTGCCTCGCGCGCATCCGTGACGCGCGGGTATTCGTCCTTATTACGTTCCGCCCGGAGTTTCTCCCGCCCTGGAGCAACTTGCCTCACGTAACGGCGTTGACCCTCAACCGGCTCGCGCGCCTGCAGAGCCTGGAGCTCATCGAGCACGTGTCGGGAGGCCGGCCGCTACCCGCCGAAGTCGTCGACCAGATCCTTGCCAAAACCGAGGGGATCCCGCTGTTCGTCGAGGAGCTGACCAAGACGGTGCTCGAGTCCGGATTGCTCGCCGATCGCGGCGGCCGGTACGTGCTCACCGGCGCCCTTCCGCCAATGGCGATCCCGGCAACCTTGCAGGACTCGTTGATGGCTCGTCTCGAGCGGCTCTCGCCGGTGAAGGAAGCGGCGCAGATCGGTTCCGTCATCGGGCGTGAGTTCACCTACGAGTTGATGCTAGCAGTCTCTCCGATGGACGCAGGCGAGCTCACCGAGGCGCTGTCCAGTCTGGTCAGCGCTGAGCTCGTGTACGTGCGCGGCGAACCGCCGGAGGCCACCTATGTCTTCAAGCATGCACTCGTCCAGGACGCCGCCTATACGAGCCTGCTGCGCGCGCGGCGCCAGCAACTGCATACGCGCATCGCCGAGGCGTTGCAGGACAAACTTCCCGAGGCGGTGGCACGCCGGCCGGAATTACTCGCCTTGCATTACGCGGCGGCAGGACTGGAAGACCGCGCCTGCGAATACTGGACGCGCGCCGGGCGCCAGTCGATGGTGCGCTCTGAGTACGCGGAAGCGGGCAGCCATTTCGCCAACGCGCTCGTATTGCTGCGCAAGGTACCCGGGTCGCCGACTCGGCAGCGCGAGGAAGCGCAACTCGTTCTGGACCAGCAGATCACTGTGCAAGCGCTCAAGGCGCCGGGTTCCCTCGAAGCAGGTCGTATGGCGGAGGAGGCGGTCGACATCAGCGCCCCGCTTGGCGATGATCCGCTGCACTTCCGGGCGCGCTGGGCTGACTGGATGTACAACTCGCTTTCGGGTAACCTGCCCGCCGCCTCCGAGCGCGCCGACCGGCTGGTTGAAATGGCCAGCCGGCTCGGCAAGAGCGACCTCAGGCTGCAAGCCCACCATGCGCGCTGGACCACGGCGTTCCTGCGCGGGCAGGTCACGATTGCACGTGACGACATTGAGCAGGGCCTTGCTCTTTACGACAGCGACCAGCATCGTGGGCACTGGGCGATCTATGGCCTGCACGATCCCGGCGTCTGTGCCCGAGCGACGGGTGGCTGTGCGCTGTGGCAGGCCGGGCTCTCCGAGCGCGGCGCCGTCGTGGCGCTCGATGCGATCCGTGTCAGCGATGCGCTTGGACACCCCTTCAGCCGCGCAATCGCGCTCCAGTATGCGGGGTTTGTTTCCATGATGGCCGGCGATGCCAGGGCAGCGGGCGACCACGCCGCTACCATGGCCGAGATTGCGGCGGAGGCCAAGCTTGCATTACCGGCTGCGCTGTCAAAGTTCGCCAGTGCCTGGGCGACAGGCCAGCACGGTGAGTCCGGGCGCGGTGCGGAGCAGATGGAGGCGACCTATCGCGCGTTGCTCGAAGCGAAACAGCGCGGATGGCTGACCTTCCTGGGAACGCTGCTTGCGACGGCCAAACTCAAGTTGGGACGCCTGGACGACTGTTTCAACCTACTCGACGAATTGCAGCAGATGTCGGTGGAGACTCACCAGAGGCTATTCATCTCCGACGTGCACCGGCTGCGGGCGGAGGCTTTGCGCTGGGCGGATGCCCGAAAACCCGGGATCGAGACAGAGTATCGCAGCGCGGTTCGGATTGCGCAGGAGCAGGGCGCGCTGGCGTTGGAACTGCGCGCAGCCACGGGGTACGCGGATTGGATGGCCGCGGCCGGTCGTGAAGAGGAAGGCTGCAAGTTGTTAAAGCCGATCTACGCACGATTCACCGAAGGGTTCGATACTGCGGACCTCAAGGCGGCCAGGGAACTGCTTGATCGCATCGGCTGAGACCCGGTTTCTGGACGCTTGTCACTGCGCGCAGCTTTGTGATCGAGCAACTATCCAAATCGCGGGGGTTATCGCACTGCGGCGAATGACCGCTCCTGGCCGGAAGCGGCAGTTCAGGGCGCTTTCGCAACCCTTCCTCTTTTGCATTGCAGCGAAAAGCGTTGCGGGGCAGCAATCAATCCATGCACGGAATTTCAGGGTATCTACTTGGCAGTGCTGCATAAAACGCCCAAAATATTGGCCGCTGGCGAGATGAAATATTCTTGGTGGCCAGCCCACTCCGGCCGTAGGGGATGCCAGCGCAAGACTTCAGAAACTTTCAAATTACCGATTCCACTTGACGCAGATATCTGCATCCCCCGCAGTTCGAGACAGTTTCCGGCATTTTTTCTAAGGAGAATGGCGATGACTTCATGGGAGATTCAAGGCAGCGAGCTGGTTAACTGCAATTGTGCTTACGGCTGCCCCTGTCAGTTCAATGCCCTGCCCACGCACGGGAACTGTAAAGCGATGGGCGCGATTGCGATCGATAAAGGCCATTACGGGGACGTGCGGCTGGATGGTCTGAAGGTAGCGTTCGTGTTTAGTTGGCCACGTGCGATTCACGAAGGTAAGGGCCAATGCCAGCCGATCGTCGATATCAAGGCGAGCGCCGAGCAGCGCGAAGCGCTTTTGAAGATCATGACCGGACAAGACACCGAGCCGTTTGCCACGATGTTCGCGGTGTTCGCCACAACGCTCGAGAAGGCTTTCGATCCGATTTTCACGAAGATCGAGTATTCGGTCGACGTCGATGCCCGTCGCGGGAAAGTTCGGGCCGAGGGCGTGTTCGAACTCGATGGTGAGCCGATTAAAAATCCGGTCTCCGGACAAGAGTCCCGGAGCCGCATCGATCTGCCCAACGGTTTCGAGTATGAAATTGCTGAAATGGGTTCGGCCTCAAGCCATTCGCAGGGAAATCTGGCCTTCGAACTCAAGAACAGCTACGCGCAGTTCGCGCGCCTGCACATGAACGGTAAGGGCCTGATCCGGCACCGCGCCGCCGCTTGATCGGAATCGACGACATCCTGCGACGGGAACGGGCGGTCACCGCAGCCGGTCTCGCCGCAGTGGCCGCGCTCGCTTGGATCTATGTCTGGCAGGGCGCGGGCATGGGAATGAGCGCGATCGACATGACCACGCTCAGCCTGTTCCCTCACCGGCAAGCGGACGTCGGCGGCGAAATGGATGCCTCCTGGCCGATTGTCGTAGCGATGTGGTGGGTGATGATGATCGCGATGATGACGCCAAGCGCGGCACCGCTGGTCCTTCTCTATGGGAGGGTGCTGCGCCGCCACGCGGCGCAAGTCACCAGTCCTTACATTTCTTCGCTATTTCTTTTTGCAGGGTACCTGGTCGCTTGGCTCGTGTTCTCGTTCGCGGCGGCGGCACTTCAGGAAGCGCTGCAGCCGGCAGGCCTACTCTCCGGCATGATGCTGTGGTCGAAAAGTGCGGTGCTCTCGGCAGCCGTGCTCGCCATGGCCGGGCTCTACCAGTTCTCGGCTCTCAAGCACGCGTGCCTCATGCAATGCCGCAGCCCGGTGCGGTTTCTGACTGCGCACTGGCGGTCCGGACTTTCGGGGAGTTTTCTGCTTGGCGTACGCCATGGCGCGTATTGCGTGGGGTGCTGCTGGTCCTTGATGGCGCTGCTTTTCGTGGGAGGCGTCATGAATCTTGCTTGGATCTCCATACTGGCGGTCCTTGTGCTTGTGGAAAAGGTTCTTCCCGCCGGGGCTGCCATCGGAAAATTTACCGGAGGACTGCTATTACTCTGGGCCGTTGCGACGTTGTTCGTGTAGCCCTGGCTGCCCCGCAGCTGAATCGCCGGTCTACGACCGGCTGCTTCTGGCCGATAGCGGACATCTGAGCGGGCACTTCAGTGGTTTGGCTCGTTCAGAAATACCGTTATCAACCAGTGCCCATTTTTGCCCGGTTCGGGGAGCCGAGCCGAATCCGGACCCGAACCCAGAACCTAGCCGCCCTTCAACCCCGCCGCCCGGATCACATGCCCGACCTGCCAGGGCCGCGGCAGCACCGCATGCGCGGCTCTAATTTCCGCCAGCCGCCCAAGCAGTTCCTCGGGCATCGGCGCTGTCCGCCGCGTAGCCATCGACACGTGCGAGGACAGCGACTCCTGCGACGCAGCAAGGTAGCCCTCGCTGCCGTGGAACATCTCCTGGTAGAAATGAATGCGCTTGGCGTCGAAGTCCAGCAGGCGAGCCTCGAACCGCAGCGGATCGCCGGACTTCACTTCGCGCAGGAAGTTGCCGTGCGTCTCCAGCGCGAAGGTCGTGGACCCGTGGCGCTGGCGGAACTCTTGCGTGAGGCCCAGGAAGTCAAAAAACGCGTCGGCGGCCAGGTCGAAAACGACCTGGTAGTAGCCGACGTTCATGTGGCCGTTGTAGTCGATCCACTCGGGCCGGACGACGTCGCGGGCCCCGTCGAAAGGGGTGGGGATGCTCATCTGCGTACTCCGGGTCGGGTTTTGCCGGGGCGCATCTTGCCACGCCGGCTGGATTAGAATGAGGGCATGTTCCCGATCATTGAACTCAAAGGCAATGCCGGCAAGCGCGGCAAGACCCACGGCAGCAAGGCGCGCAAGCGCATCGAGCTGTCCATCGCCACCTACGCAAGGCTCTTCGCCTACTGCGGCATCGACTGGCAGGGCGCGCAGAAGCTGGGTGCCGGCTACCGGGACCTGATCGGCGCACTGGACCCGGCGCTGCTCGAGGAAATCGAAGGCATCGCCGAAGGCTCCGGCCGGCACGTGGACGAGATCCTCGCGCTCAACACCCGCACCGAGATCCTGCCGCCGAGCTACCCGGGCGTGCCCAGCGGCGACTGGAAGCGTATCGCCGCGGAGAACGTCGCGGCCGGGGTCCCCGACTGGGGCGAATGCACGTCGATCGCCGTGAAGCCGGCCGAGAGCACGACCGGCACCACGCTGCTCGCCCAGAACTGGGATTGGCTGGGTACCCAGCGCGAAGCGCTGGTGCTGCTGCGCTGTGCGCTGCCGGGCGGGGCCTCGGTGCTGACGCTGACCGAGGCGGGGATGCTCGCCAAGATCGGCCTGAACGGCCACGGCTTCGGCGTCTGCCTCAACATCCTGCGCTCGAAGGACGACGGCTCGAAGCCGGGCGTGCCGGTCCATGTGCTGCTGCGCGCGCTGCTCGATCGCGAAAGCGTTGAAGATGCGGTGGCGTTTGCTTCCAAGTTGTCGTTCGGCGCCTCGTCGAACGTCTTGTGTGCCGATGCGTCGGGCGACACTGCGGCGCTGGAGTTCTCCCCGCGCGGGCTCGAAGTCGTCCGCGGCGCCGGGGCGGCCCTGTGCCATACGAACCACTTCGTCGCGCCCGAATCGGCGATGCATCAGGCTTCCCTCGCGCCCAGCCTGTCGACCTTCCAGCGGCTGACGCGGGTCGAAGGGCTGGTGAAAGCCCAGCGCGGCCAGTTCGCGCCGGAAGACCTGCAACGCATGCTGCGTGACGAGTCGGCCGGCTTCCTGTCGATCTGCCGCCGTCCGGACCCGTCGTTCCCGCGGGAGGCGCGCGTCGAAACGGTCGCTTCCGTGGTCATGGACCTCGGCGCGCGGGTCATGCAGGTCGCGCCGGATGTGCCTTCGCTCACTCGCTACGAGCCGGTGGCGCTGGCGGCGGAGCCGGTCCCGGCCTAGGGAAAGTCAAAGATTCAGTCCTTAAAGCCGAGGACTGGGGCGGTCTACATGTCAGTCTGCGTTCCTGTTTTGGCAATCATCCAGGATTGAGGGCCGCGCTCGCATGCACCAGCTTCGCACAAAGCGAAGCGACGATCGCCGGCTGCTTCGGGTCCTTCAGCGAGCCGTCCGTGTCGAATGCTTCGTGCGCCCGGCCGAGCGCGAACTGTCCCGGCAGTACCACCACGCCCAGCGTCTCCAGGATCGCCCGCAGGTGCACAAGTCCGCGCAGGCCGCCGAGCGCGCCGGGGGAGGCGCCCATCAGGCAGGCAACCTTGTTCGCGTAAGGCACGAGGCCGCTTTGGTCGCCGTCCTGGCGCGAGATCCAGTCGAGCGTGTTCTTCAGAAGCGCCGAGACGGAGGCGTTGTTCTCGGGCGAAACGATGAGCAGCGCCTGGTGCTCGATGAAGAGCGCCTTCAGCTTCCTTGCGTTGTCGGGGACGCCTTCCTTGGCCTCGAGGTCGCCGCGGTAGAGCGGCATCGGGTAGTCGTCGAGGTCGAGCAGGGTTGCCGTGCCGCCGGCGGCGTCGACCGCCGCCGCAGCGACGCGGGCCAGTTTCTTGTTCAAGGAGCCCTTGCGGGCGCTGCCGGCGAAGACCAGTACCTTCACTTGGGTGGCCATGATTCCTCCAGGATAATTCGACTCTGACCCCGATTAAATCAGCGCTTGAGCTGGAACGCGCAGAGCGCGGCGATCATGATGGCGGCGCCCAGCGCCTGCAACGGTCCCATGCTCTCGCCGAGCAGCAGCATGCTCAGCACGGTCGACACCACGGGTTCGAGGTTCATCGTCAGGGCCGTGCGGAAGGGTCCGATGCGCGCGGTGGAGGCGAACAGCGCGAGGATCGCCACCGTGGTCGCGACGCTTGCGCCGAGGAATCCCGCCCACCCGGCGCCGGTCTGCGGAAGGTTCCAGGTGAGCGTCGCGAGGCACGCCAGCGCCAGCACTGCCGTGGAGGACAGCATCGAATACCCGCTCGTCAGCCGGGAGTCGGCGCCCGAGAGTGAGTGCCGAGTGACCAGCAGCATGACCGTGCGGCAGCAGGCCCCGGCGAAAGCGTAGGCGAGGCCGGCGAAGGCGAGGTCCCCGTGATGCGCGCCTATCATCAGCGCGAGCCCGCCGAACGCGACGAGAGCCGCGAGCGCACCACGCCACGTGAGCTTGTCGAGGCCGGTGACGGCGCCGCCGATGCCGGTAAGGATCGGGTAGACGAAATAGGCGAGCACGGCGATCGGCACGGGGATGGCCTCGATGGCCTTGAAGACGCAGTAGACGTTGGCCGCGAACAGCACGCCGAGGCCGTAGGCCACGGTCCTCTCGCGCGGCGCGTGGGCGCGGGCGGCCGGCGAGAAGTGCAGCCAGCCCCATACGAACGCTATCCCGACGAACCCGCGAAAAGTGATCAGCGTCAGCACGTCGGCACCCGAAGAAAACGCGATCTTGCCGAAGACATTCGACGAACCGAACGCGAGTGCCGCGATGATTCCCGGCAGCAAGTCCGCCAGCATCAGCGCGCGCGCAGGCGTGCGGTCGCGTCAGGGTCGACCGCCCCATTGGCGAGCTTCACGCCGTACAGCTTTTCTGCTTGTGCTGGCGTGTAGTAGCCGCGCGCCACGTCCTTCGCCACCTTGCCCGGGTCGCGCTTGTACGGGTCGCCGTAGCCGCCGCCGCCCGGGGTGGACACCCGGATGCGGTCGCCGGGCTCGAGCTGGATGTCCTGATCTTTAGAGAGATGCGGCGGGCGGTATTCGACGCCGTGCTGGTCGATCGCCACCGTGTTCACGCCGCCGTCCGAGCCGCCCAGCGCGCCCTGCGGGCCGACGCGGCCGTGGTCCATGACCATGGAGGCGCGCGCGTCGCCGCGCCGCAGCCGGATCGTGTAGTTGACGCCCATGCCGCCGCGCTGCTCGCCTGCGCCGCCCGAACCTTCGTGCAGCGAGTACTCCTCGAACAGGATCGGGTAGTACTGCTCCATGACCTCCAGCGGCGGGGTCTTGGAGATGCCGATGGTCGAGCAGCCGTTGGAGATCCCGTCGCCCGAGGGACTGCCGCCGTAGCCGCCGCCCGAGATCACGTACATCACGTAGTTGCGGTTGCGCTGCGGGTCGCGGCCGCCGACGGCTAGGTTGCCGGAACTGCCGGCCGGCGCGGCGAAGAGGCGCTCGGGGATCGCATGCGTGAGCGCGGAGAACACGGCTTCCGCGATCCGCTGGCTGACCTCGGCCGCGCAGCCCGAGACGGGGCGCGGATAGCGCGCGTAAAGGAACGTGCCCTCCGGGTCCGTGATGTGCAGCGGCTCGAAAGTACCCGCGTTGATGGGCACCTCGGGGAAGATGTGCTTCATCGCGAGGTAGATCGAGGACTTCGTCGTCGCGATCACCGAGTTCATCGGGCCCGCGCAGGGCGGGGAGGACCCGGCCATGTCGAACTCGAGCTCCGTGCCTGTCTTGGTCACGGCCATGCGGATCGTCAGCGGCGCGTCCACCACGCCGTCCGAGTCGACGATGGCCTCGCCTTCGTAGCGACCGTCGGGGATCGTGGCGATCTTGGCGCGCATCTGCTGCGCGGCGCGCTTCCTCAGCTCCGCGATCGCTTCCTCCACCGTATCGGCGCCGTAGCGGTCGATCAACGCTTCGAGGCGCTTCTCGCCGATCGACAGCGCAGCGGCTTGCGCCTTGATGTCGCCGATCCGCTGGTCGGCGATGCGGATGTTGGAAAGGATGATCGACAGGATCTCCTGGTCGAGCACGTCCTTCTTGTAGAGCTTCACCGGCGGCAGCCGCAGGCCTTCCTGCTCGGATTCCGTGGCGTGCGCCGAAAAGCCGCCCGGCACCATGCCGCCGGTGTCGGGCCAGTGGCCCGTGTTGGCCAGCCACGCGAACACCTTGCCCTTGTAGAAGAACGGCTTCACGAACTTCACGTCCATCAGGTGGGTGCCGCCGAGGTACGGGTCGTTGACGATGAACACGTCACCCGGGTCGACGGCCCACTTGTTGTCGCGCACGCGCTCGATCACGGCGCGCGTGGAGAACTGCATCGTGCCGACGAATACCGGCAGGCCGAGCTCGCCCTGAGCGATCAGCGAGCCATCCTCCTTGGAGTAGATGCCGTCGGAGCGGTCCATGGCCTCCGAGATCACGGGCGAGAACGCGGCCCGGCAGAACGCCAGGTCCATCTCGTTGCAGACCTGCTGCAGGCCGTTCTGGATGACGGCCAGGGTGATGGGATCTATTCTCAGTTGTCCGCTCATTGCTCTACTCCCTGGCCCTCGGCCGTTCGCCGGCGGCTTGAGGACGGCGCGATTCCGGGCGATGATGCGCGCGGCCATGGATACGCGCACCGTCATCATCGTCGTGCTGGCGCAGGTCTCCCTGCTCGGCGCCCTCGCGATCGTATTCGGCGCGCGCAAGGGGGCGACGCGCGCGGTCAGCATGTGGGGCGCGGGGTTGCTCATGGTCGCGGCGGGCTACGGTGGCATCGCCATGCGCGATGTTCTGCCCAACCTCCTGTCCATCACCATCGCCAATACGCTGCTGATGGCCGCGAACCTGATGTTCTTCCGGGCGGTCCGCATCTTCCTGGGCAAGCCCCTGCACGATCCCTTCGGGTTGGCCGTGCTCGCCGCCACCGCGGTGATGATGTTCGTCTTCTCCGAGATCGTCCCCAACCTGCAGGCGCGCATCCTGTTCATCTCGGCGGTCAGCGTGGTGCTGTTCGCGCGCAATGCGCTCGAATTGCGAACCGAGGTCCCGCCGGAAGTCCGCTCCTCGCACACTTTCATGCAGGTCGTGTACTGGTTCGTCGCGGTGGTGGTGGCGGTCCGCTTCTGCGCGACGCTCTACATGCCCGCCGGCGGGCTGCTGGCGCCCAGTGTCCCGCAAAGCGCGTTCTTCCTCGTCGTGCTGCTGGTCTGCACCGCGGGCACCTTCGGTAATTTCTGGATGGAGGTGCAGCACCTGCACCTCGAGCTGGCCCGGCAGGCCGCGCGCGACTCCCTCACCGGGTTGCTGAACCGCCGATCCTTCATGGCTGAGCTGGAGCGCGAGCTGGCCCGCGCCAGGCGTGGCGGGGGCATCCTCAGCCTCGCCATGCTCGACCTCGACCATTTCAAGGTCCTGAACGACGCGCACGGGCACCCTGCCGGGGACGAGGTATTGCGCGCGATCGCCGCGAGCATGCAGGCCAGCGTCAGGAAGCCGGACGTGCTCGGCCGGTACGGCGGCGAGGAATTCACGCTGCTGATGCCCGACACGGACGCGCAAATGGCCGTCTCCGTGTGCGAGCGCATCCGCATCGCCGTGCAGATGAGCGGGGTCGAATGGGGCGGCTCCCGCCTGTCGATCACGATTTCCGGCGGCGTTGCCGCGTTCGCGCTGAACGGCACGAGCGCGGATGCGCTGATCGCCGCCGCCGACGCGGCCTTGTACGAGGCCAAGCACGCCGGCCGCAACCGGGTGGTGCAGGCCCCCGCGAGGGTCAGCGATATTCACGCCACGCCCCCAGGATCCATTCGCAGTCCGCAGTGAGCGCCTGGACGCGCTGCGCCCACTCGGTGCGGATCGCGGATTGCCACGCCGGGTGCTGCGGGACGCCTTCGTCCGCCAGGTCATACAGCGCGATGTAGCGGGGCGAACCGCTCGAGGCACGAAAGCGGCGCGCCGACAGCACCCCCGGAACCTGCAGCAGCAGCGGCAGGTGTTCGATGTCGTACCAGCGGTTGAACTCCTCCTCGTGCGCCGCCGGCACATCCCCGCAGGCGAGGAACACCGCCCTGGCGGTTTCGTCGGGCGAGCGGTTGCCGGGCACGATCTGTTCGCAGGCCCAGCGGCGGAACACCGCGGCCCTGCCCAGGCACCGCTTGCTCCAAGGCGTCTGGTTGTCGCCGACGTGCGCGAGGTAGTCCGGTGACTCGAGCACGCCGGGGGAGTTCAGTTCGTAGGTAGCAAGGTACTTGCCTTCGCCCGGCTTGCAGTCGCGCTCCCAGCGGCGCGCCGAAAGGAAACCCGGGATGGAAAGCCGCTCGCCCATGTGCTCCGAGTCGTACCAGGCGTTGAACTCCTCTTCCATGGCGGGGGGAGGCTCGGTCAGCGTGAGCAGGAGGCCCATGTTGGTTGTCATGCGATCTCCACTATCAGGTTGCCGAGAGCATCCAGCTTCACACGGTTGCCGGGTTCGATGACGGTCGTGCAGTCGAGTTGCTCGATGATCGCCGGGCCGTCGAAGGCGGCGTTGGCGGGAAGCTTTTCGCGCTGGAAGACGGGCGTGGCCCTGAAGCCGCCATCGAACCAGACTTCGCGCACGCCGTTTTTTGCACCTGTCAGCGTCGATGCCCGGTCCGAGCGCCCGAGGACGGCGAGGTCGAAGCGCTTCCTCAGCCCGATCACCGCGGTATGCAGGTTGACGAGGACCGCGCGGATCTCCGGCAGTTCCACGCCGAAGCGCTCGAAGTAAGCCGCGTCGAAGCGCGCCTGCAGGTCCTCGCGCGAGACGCTGGTGCCTGCCAGCGGGACCGTCAGGATGTGGCTCTGGCCCTGGAACTGCATGTCGGCGAAATGCAGCAGTTTCACGCCTTCGACCGCAACACCTTCGCGAGCGAGCGTCGCGCGGCCCTCGGCGACCTGCGCCTCCAGCGTCGATTGCACGAGTGCGACATCCAGAGAGGGCAGGGGCTTGTTGATCGTATTCACGTAGTCGTGGCGCAGGTCGGCCGCGGCGCAGCCCAGCGCGTTGGTGATGCCGGGGCGCATGGGGATCAGCAGGCGGGGGATGCCCAGTTCCTTGGCCAGCGCCGCGGCGTGCAGCGGTCCCGCGCCGCCGAAGGGAAAGAGCGCGAAGTCCCGCGGGTCGTGGCCCTTGGCGAGCGACACCATGCGGATGGCGCCGGCCATCCTGTCGTTGGCGATCCGGAGGATGGCCGCCGCCGCGTCAACGGCATCCAATCCGAGCGCCCGGCCGACACGTTCCTCGAAGATGCCCTTGACGTGGCCCAGGCTCACCGGGTTGTCCACACCGAGCAGCTTGTCCGGGTTCAGCCGCCCGAGCAGCAGGTTGGCGTCGGTGATCGTCGGCTCGGTGCCGCCGCGCCCGTAGCAGATGGGGCCGGGCATCGCGCCCGCGCTGCGCGGGCCGACCTGCAGCATGCCGGCCTCGGAGATGAACGCAATGGACCCTCCGCCGGCGCCGATGGTATGCACGTCCACCATCGGCACGTGGATCGGCATGGCGTACTCGATCTCGAGTTCGGCCGACACGGTGGGCACGCCGTCCTTGATCAACCCGACATCCGTCGACGTGCCGCCCATGTCGTAGGTGATCACGTTGGCCACGCCGGAAGCCGTGGCCGAATAGGCGGCCGCGATGATGCCGGAGGCGGGGCCCGACATCACGGTGTTGACCGCGGTCTCGGCCACGAGGCCGGCGGCGACCGTCCCCCCGTTGCCCTGCATGACGAGGAGGTCGCGCTTGAAGCCCCGGGCCTTCAGCTCGTCGACGAGCCGCTGGATGTAGCGGTCGAGGATGGGCTGCACCGAGGCGTTGACCGCCGCGGTGACGCCGCGCTCGTACTCCCGGTACTCCGACAGGATCAGGTGGCCGGCCGTGACGTAGCGGTTGGGCCAGAGCTCCCTCGCGATGGCCAGGGCCCGCGCCTCGTGCGCGTGGTTGATGTAGCTGTGCAGGAAGTGGATCACCAGCGCTTCGCAGCCCGCGTCCTTGAGTTGCTGCACGGCGCGGCGGACCGCTGCCTCGTCGAGCGGCGTGACGACGTTGCCGTCGGCGTCGACGCGCTCGGCGACTTCGAGCCGCAACTCGCGCGGGATGAGCGGCTCGAACCAGCCCGTGAGCCCGTAGGAATTCGGCCGCGTGCGGCGACCGAGTTCCAGCACGTCGCGGAATCCCTTGGTGGTGACCAGGCCGGTCTTTGCGAGCTTTCGTTCGAGGACCGCGTTGGTCGTCGTCGTCGTGCCGTGCACGACCAGCGCGAGCTCGGACAGGTCGAGGCCTGCGGATTCGATGGCGGCCAGCACGCCGAAGGCCTGGTTGTGCGGCGTGGTGGGCACCTTGGCCAGGCGCACCGCGCCGCTCGCCGTGTCGATCGCGATCAGGTCCGTGAACGTGCCGCCCACGTCGATGCCGGCGATCCAGCCGGCGCTGGCTGCTTCAGTCATGCGTGTTTCCCATGCGCGGGCCTCATACGGACAGGTACTGTTCCCGGACGGCGTCGTTGGCGGCCAGTTCGGCCATCGTCCCGCTGTAGCGGATCTGGCCCGTCTCGATGATATAGGCGCGGTCGGCGACGAGCTGGGCGAAGTGCAGGTTCTGTTCGGAGAGCAGGACGCACAGGCCTTCGCGCTTCAGGTCGCGGATCGTATGCGCCATCTGCTCGACGATCAGGGGCGAAAGGCCCTCCGAGGGTTCGTCGAGCAGCACGGCCGAGGGGTTGCCCATCAGCGTGCGGGCGATGGTCAGCATCTGCTGCTCGCCGCCGGACATGCGCCCGCCGCCGCGGTCCTTCATCCGGCCGAGGTTGGGGAACAATTCGAACAGCCGCTCGGGCGTCCAGAAGGCGGCGCCTTCGCGCCGGGGCTGGCGGCCGACCTCGAGGTTTTCCGTCACGCTGAGGTCGGCGAAGATGCGCCGGTCCTCGGGCACGTAGCCGAGGCCCAGCCGCGCGACCTGGAACGGCTCCATCCCGTCGATGCGCACACCCTGGAAAAGGATTTCGCCCTTCAGCGGCCGCACCAGGCCCATCGTGGCCTTCATCGTCGTGGACTTGCCGGCGCCGTTGCGGCCGAGCAGCACCACCACCTCGCCGGGCCCGGCCTGGAACGCCACGTCGAAGAGGATGTGCGCCTGCCCGTAGGCGGCGTCGAGCCCGCGCACCTCAAGCATGGGCCGCCCCGAATGTGGTTCCGCTGCCGAGGTAAACCTCCCTGACCTTCGGGTGCGCGCGAACCTCGTCGGGCTTTCCTTCGGCGATCAGTTCACCTCCGGCGAGCACGATGACGCGGTCGGCATGCGCGAACACCACGTCCATGTCGTGCTCGGTGAAGAGCACCGCGATGTTCGAGTCGCGGGCGAGGTCCGCGGCCAGCTGCATGAGCTCGTTCCTCTCGCGCGGCGCCATGCCGGCGGTCGGTTCGTCCATGAGCAGCAGGCGGGGCTGGTTGGCCAGGGCCACCGCCAGCTCGATGCGCTTGAGGTCGCCGTAGGCCAGCACCGCGCAGGGGCGGTCGGCCTGCGCGAGCATGCCGACGCGCGCGAGCAGCGCTTCGGCTTCGGGGACGCAGGCACGCGTCGCGATCGACGTTACGGATCCCAGCTGCTTGTGGTGCGAGAGCAGCGCCATCTGCACGTTCTCGCGCACCGTCATCGAGGCGAAGGTCGCCGTGATCTGGAAGGTGCGGCCCACGCCGAGCCGCCAGATCTCGCGCGGTTTCAGGCCGGCGATCGTGCGCCCTTCGAATTCGATGCTGCCGCTGTCGGCGGCGATCTGGCCGTTCAGCATGTTGAAGCAGGTGGTCTTGCCGGCGCCGTTCGGGCCGATCAGCGCGAGGAGTTCCCCGGCGGCGACGTCAAAGGAGACATTCGACACGGCTTGCACGCCGCCGTAGGCCTTGGAAAGCCGCCTGACCTGGAGGACGCCACTCATGGGGCCCCCTTGGCGCCTGCGCCCCGGCGTGACAGCCGCTGCCCTATGAAACCCGCAACGCCGCCCGGGAAAACGAGCACCAGCACGAGGATCACGGCGCCCAGCACCGCCCGCCAGTAGTCGATCTCGCGCGCCACCGCGTCCTGCAGCCAGGTGAAGAGCGCCGCGCCCCAGACCGGGCCGGTGAGGTTCTGCATGCCGCCGAGCAGCACCATCACCAGCCCGTCCACGGACCGCGGCACGGCCATGGACTCGGGCGAGATCGACCCCTTGGAGAAGGCCGACAACGAACCCGCCACGCCCGCGGCGAGGCCGGCGATCACGAAGGCACCCCACTGGCGGGCATGCACGTCGATGCCGATGGCGTCGGCGCGCAGGGGCGAATCGCGCCCTGCGCGCATCGCATAGCCGAACGGCGCGTACAGGATTCGCCAGAGCACGAAGATGCCGGTGCCGCAGCCGGCCAGCGCCAGGTAGTAATAGGCGGTCTTCGAGGCGAGCCACGGCGCGGGCCAGATGCCGATCAGTCCGTTGGAGCCGCCGGTGACGGCATCCCACTGGAATACGATCGACCAGGCGATTTGCGCGAACGCAAGCGTCAGCATCGCGAGGTAGACCCCGGAGAGCCGCACGCAGAACCAGCCGAACACCAGCGCGCCGATCCCGGCAAGGAGGGGGCCGGCGAGCAGGCCGACTTCCATCGCCGCGCCGCTCTTGACGATGAGGCCCGCGCCGTAGGCGCCGAGGCCGAAGTAGGCCGCGTGGCCGAACGAATGCATGCCGCCGGGGCCCATGATGAAGTACAGGCTCACCGAGAACAGCGCGAACACCATGATGTCGATCAGCAGCACCAGCGCATAGCCGGAGAAGAACACCGGCACGAGCGCTAGCACGGCGAGGAGGCCCAGCAGCGCGCGGACCGCGGCCGGGGAGGGCAGGGCCAAAGGCGCTTCCACGGCGGCGCTGCCGCGGGGAACGGACTGCTGCCGGCCGAGCAGGCCCCAGGGACGGATCACCAGCACCACCGCCATCACGATGAACTCCACGACCAGCGTGAGCTTGGAGAACGAGAGCACATGGCCGAACCAGGTCACGTCGCCGATGCCGATGCAGAAAGCCTTGATCTCGGCGATCAGCAGCGCCGCGAGGAAGGCGCCGCCGATCGATCCGAGGCCGCCCACGACGACGACCACGAAGGCGTCCGAGATCACGGAGAGGTCCATGAACAGGTTGGCCGGCTCGCGCGGGATCTGCAGCGAGCCGCCCAGGCCCGCGAGCAGCGACCCCAGCGCGAACACGCCGGTGAACAGCCATTTCTGGTTCACGCCGAGCGCGCCCGCCATCTCGCGGTCCTCGGTCGCGGCGCGTACCAGCGTGCCCCAGCGCGTGCGCGTGAGGAGGGCCCAGAGCGCCGCGAGCACCACGGGACCCAGCACGATCAGGAACAGGTCGTACTCCGGGAACTGCCGCCCGGCGATCTCGACCGCGCCGCCCATGCCCGGCGCGCGCGGGCCGAGCAGGTCTTCGGGCCCCCAGGCCCACAAAGCGAAATCCTTGACGATCAGCACCAGCGCGAACGTCGCCAGCAGTTGCAGCAACTCCGGCGCCGCATAGATCCTGCGCAGCAGGAGCATCTCCACCAGCGCGCCGAACACGGCCACTACCAGGCCGGCCAGCAGAACCGCGGCCCAGAACCCCAGAGGGCCGCGGCCGAAGAACTGGATCAGGCTGTACGCGACGTAGGTACCCAGCATGTAGAGCGAGCCGTGCGCGAAGTTGACGATCCGCGTCACGCCGAAGATCAGCGACAGGCCGGCCGCGACGAGGAACAGCGAGCTCGCGCTGGCGAGGCCGTTCAGGAACTGGATGAGGATCGCGGACGCGGACATTGCGAATCAGGAGGAGCGCATGCTCGACGGCAGAAATAAAAACCGGGCAGCCTCAACCGAAGCCACCCGGGGGGTCTGAGGGGGGAGGTTCATCCCCCCTTCAATACCTAGTCTTTTCTCATCGCCTTGACCTCTTCGAACGGCGGCATGAACAGCGCGCCGTCGGCGAAGCGCCAGTCGACCATCACGCCCACGCCGTTCTTCTTGGCGAGCCTGCCGACGTAGGCGCCCATGGTGGACTGGTGGTCGACCGGGCGGTAGACGATGGGCCCGATGGGCGTGCTCATCTCGAGGCCCTTCATGGCGGCGATCATCTTCTCGGTGTCCACCGAGCCCGCCTTCTTGATCATGTTGGCCACCGAGTACATGGTCGAGTAGCCCACGATCGATCCCAGGCGCGGGTAGTCCTTGTACTTGGCCTGGTAGGCGGCGAGGAACTTCTGGTGCTCGGGGGTCTTGATCTCGTTCCACGGGTAGCCGGTCACGTACCAGCCTTCGGGGGTCTCGTCCTTGAGGGGATCGAGGTACTCGGGCTCGCCCGCGAGCAGGTTGAACACCACGGTGTTCTTGAACAGGCCGCGGGTGTGGCCTTCGCGCACGAACTTCTGCAGGTCCGGCCCGAAGAGCGAGGAGAAGATCGCGTCGGGCTTGGCATCCACCAAAGCCTGCACCACGGCGCCGGCGTCGATCTTGCCGAGCGGCGGCGCCTGCTCGCCCACGAACTGCACGCCGGGCTGGGCCTTGGACATCAGTTTCTTGAACGAGGCCGTGGCCGACTGGCCGTATTCGTAGTTGGGATAGACGATGGCCCACTTGGCTTTCTTCAGCTTGACCGCTTCGGGGACCAGCATGGCGGTCTGCATGTAGGTGGAGGGGCGCAGGCGGAAGGTGTAGCGGTTGCCGTTCTCCCAGACGATCTTGTCGGTCAGCGGTTCGGCCGCGACGAAGACCATCTTGCGCTGGTTGGCGAGGTTCGAGACCGCGAGGCCTATGTGCGAGGGGAACGTGCCCATCAGCAGGCTGACGTTCTCGCGCGCGATCAGTTCCTCGGCCACGCGCACCGCATCGCCGGGGTTGCCGTTGTCGTCGCGCGAAATCACCTCGATCTTGCGGCCGAGCACGCCGCCCGACTTGTTGATCTCCTCCAGCGCGAGTTCCCAGCCCTTCTTGTACGGGTCGAGGAAGGCGGTGAACACCTTGTAGCTGTTCAGTTCGCCGACCTTGATCGGCTGCGCCTGGGCGAGGCCGCTGAACAGGGCCGTCGCGGCGCCAAGGGCGGCCAGCGTTGCATGCAGACGTTTCATCTTCTACTCCCTCTGGGTTGTTGCTGGGAATGGTACTCCAACCTCAGGCCCGGTCGTTGCGCCGCGCCACCGCCTGCCTGAGCGCCGGCAGGAAGATCCTTTCGTAGTCGTTGGTGCCGATCACGCTCCACGCCACCTGGCCGTTGACCAGGAGGACGAACCGCGGCACGCCGCGCATCGGCCCGAGCTTTCTCGCCAGCCACTTGATCTCGTCCGGGTAGTGCCGTTCCACGATCGGCAATCGCAGGGTCTCGCCCCTGACCTCGTAGTAGCGCACCGCCTTGCCTTCCGCGGAGGCCAGCAGTTCGCCCTTGGCACGGGCCTCCCAGTGCTGGCAGTAGGGGCAGTCGTTGGTGCCGAGGTAGACGACTGCGATGTCGTCCGCGGCGCCAACCGGGCCGATGCAGCAAAGGAACGCGAGCAGGGCGAGGAAGCGCTTCAGCATTTGAGTTCGACCCGGTGCTGGCCAGGCCTTTCGCGCACCGAGCGCCAGTCGCCCGCGAGGCTCATCAGCGCGTCCTCGATCAGGCCCCGGCTGCGCAGTTCGCGCGCGCAGGCCAACCCGGATTCCAGGGCTTCGTGGACCGCCTCGGGCGGCAGCGCGCCGACACCGGTGGTTACCGGCAGGTCGCCGAGGTCGGTGTCCTCCTTGACCACGCGGGCCGGAACCCGGCGGACCGCCGGGTGCTCGACGTTGACGGCATTCGCGATCATCGTCGCCGCAGCGTCGGCCGCCGCCGCCGTCTCCGCGAGCACGGTGACGGAATCGGCAATGCCGAGCGACTGCGAGCGCCCGCGCCATCCCGAGGTGGCGATGCCGCGCACGGGATCGCTGCTGTGCACGATGAGGCCGCCGTCGAGCGTAAGGACCGTCGGATTCTCCGCGATCCCGATGTTGAACTCGGCGTAGCCGGTCAGGTGCAGGGCGATGTCGCCCCCGTTGTTGACATAGGCCTTGTGCAGCCCGCGTCCGAGCACCATCGCTGCGAGGAGTTCGTCCGCGACGGCCCCAGCCACCGCGGCCATCGGCGTGATGAAGACTTCCCGATGGGGCCACACGGCAGCGACCATGCGCTTTGCGACCAGCCCGCGCACCAGCGGGTGCGCGGCGCCCACCGGGGCGCGCAGCATCGCGAGTTCCTTCACCAGCGAGGGCAGGATGTCCTCGAAACGGCGGGTGGCCTGCGTGTACGCGGCGTCGACTTCGTCTCTGTCGCCGAGCGCCTCCACGATGCAGTCGATCGGGCCGTGCTGCAGGTGCAGCCGGCCGTCGGCGAACCGCATCGAGGCGGGGGCACTCACCCGCGATCGCCTTTGACGGGCCAGGGGTTGGGGGAACGCCAGCCTTCCGCACGGAAGCTGGAGGAACGCAGGACGTCTTCCAATGCCACGACATTGCCCATGTGGCCGCCCATTGCGGCATAGGCAGCCAGGGGCATCGTGAACTCGATCGGCAGCACGAGGGCCGGGGTCGGGACGTAGCCGAAGGACCGGTCGGGCATGTCGAGCACATCGACCATCACGGTGATGCCGCCGCCCGGCCAGACGTAAGCCGGCGCGCCCCCGCAGGTCACGCGGGTGATGAGTTCCTTGACCGAGCGCGTGAGGCGCACCGGGTTCTCGGTGACCCCCGCGCGCAGGCTGCCGCCCGCGCCGCCCATGAACAGCACGCTGCACAGGGCCGGCTCGCAGTTCTCGGCGATCCGGTCGACGACCACGCGCACCGGCGTCGGCATCGGGGCCTTCTGCGGCTTCAGGGCCTCGTCCAGCACGAACCACTCGGCGTCCTCGCCGGTGGTCGACACCATCAGCAGCCGCATGCCCGGCCACGCAGTCTTCGGGTCGATCCTTTCGATGATCGACAGGGGATCCTCGATATTGGTGCCGCCCCAGCCCAGGCCCGGTTCGGCCACCTTGAAATAGCGGCCCGGCGTGGACTTGCGGCCGCGCACGCGGATGCCGGCCGGCTTCATATCGAGGAACTTGCCGGCCTGGTGCTCGGTGAGCACGCCGGTGATATGGTCGTCTATGACGATCACCTCGTCGCAGTGGCCGAGCCATTGTTGCGCGAAGATGCCGATGGTCGCCGAACCGCAGCCGACGCGCATGCGTTCTTCACCCTCGCCGTTGACCACCGGGGGCCGGCCGGCCTGGACCAGCACGGTGGAGCCGCCGTCGATGGACAGTTCCACCGCGCCCTTGTTGGCGAGCGCGAGCATCGCGTCGCAGGTGGTGTTGCCTTCCTTTTTCGACCCGCCCGTGAGGTGGTGTACGCCGCCGAGGGCCAGCATCTGCGAGCCGTACTCGGCGGTGGTCACGTGGCCCACTGCTTCGCCGTCGACCCTCACGGCGGCCTGTTCCGGCCCCAGCCAGCGGTCGGTGTCGATCTTCAGCTTCAGCCCGCAGTAGCTGAAGATGCCTTCGGTCACGACGGTGACCATGTCCACGCCTTCGGCCTTCGAAGACACGATGAAGGGCGCGGGCTTGTAATCCGGGTAGGTGGTCGTGGCGCCGATGCCGGTCACGAAGGTATTGGCCGCCGAAACGAGGTGGCCGTCCCAGGGCTTGCCGGGCTCGAGGAAGGGGACGAGTTTCTTCTCGCCTTCGATCGCGCGCTGCAGGATCACCAGCGGGTCGCTGCGCACGAGGCGGCCGTCGAGGTTGGCGTAGCGGTCGCAGGCCCCGGACTGGCCCTTGCGGATGCGGCACAGCACCGGGCAGGCGTCGCAGCGGATGACGTCGCCCGTGGCCGGTGCCACGCTCTCCGGGGCGTCCTGCGGGTCGCGGCTATCGAGCGGGTGGGTCATCGGCGCGAACACCCCGATGGCAGCATTTCGCCCGGAGAGCCAGTCCTGGCGCGGGGATCAGCCATTTTTTGACAGTATTGCCGCACGCAGGCGGTGCGGCAGCACGGGCACCTGCCGCATGCGTATGCCGGTCGCGTCCTCGATCGCGCCGAGGATCGCGGGCGCGGTCGGGATCAGGCCCGGCTCGCCCACGCCCTTGGCGCCGTACGGGCCGAGCGGCTCGGCGTCCTCGACGAGGATGCACTCCATGTGCGGCACGTCGCCGACGGTCGGGATCAGGTAGTCGTGGAGGTTCTCTGTGCGGCCGGGCAGGTATTCCTCCATCAGCGCGAGGCCGAGGCCCTGCACCGTGCCGCCCTGGATCTGGCCTTCGACCTGGGTGGGGTTGATCGCCCGCCCGACGTCGTGCGCGGCCACGATGCGGATCACCTTGGTGGTCCCAAGCTCCATATCGACTTCGACCTCGGCGATCTGGGCGGCAAATGCGTAACTGGCATAAGGCACGCCCTGGCCCTCCGCATCGGCAGGTGTAGTCGGCGGATCGAAATAGCCTTCGGCCATCACGGCCCGCGTGAGCGGGACGCGATGGGTGATGCCGTCGCGCCGGATCACGATCTGCGCCGTGCTGCCGTCCGACTCGATGGACAGTGCATAGCGTCGGTCCAGGCATTCGCCTTCCGGCGCGTTGGCCATCGCGAAGAGTTTCCTGCGCAGCTCCGCGCCCGCGAGTTCGGTCGCCTTGCCGGAGACGAAGGTCTGGCGCGAGGCCGAGGTCTTGCCGGCGTCGGCCGTGAGGTCGGTGTCGCCGGTGACGAGGCGGATCGTGCTCATCGACAGGCCCGTCGCGTCCGCGGCGATCTGGGTGAGGATCGTGTTCGAACCCTGGCCGATGTCCAGCGCGCCGCTGTAGAGCGTGACGACGCCGTCCTTGCCGACGCCGATGCACATCGTGGATGGGTTGGAAAGCGAAGTGTTGCCTATGCCGTACCACATGCAGCCGACGCCGACGCCGCGGCGCGTCCTGCCCGCGGTCGCGTTGAAGGCCGCGATGTCCTTCTTCGCGCGCAGCCAGTGCGGGCGCAGCCGCTCCAGGCATTCGCCGAGGCCCGCGGAGTGTTCCAGCACCTGGCCGGTGGCCGTGGCGTCGCCGGCCTTGAGCGCGTTGCGCAGGCGGAATTCCAGCCGGTCCATGCCGACCTTGTCGGCCAGCTCGTCCATCAGCGCCTCGTGGGCGATGGCGCCTTGCGGCACGCCGAACCCGCGGAAGGCGCCGGCCGGGTGGCAGTGCGTGAAGAAACCGCGGCCGCGTGTGCGCACGTTCGGCATCGCATAGGGCCCGGTGGCGTGGATCGGCACGCGTGTCGCCACCGTCGGGCCCCAGCTCGCGTAGGCGCCGGTGTCGAAATCGGCATCGACCTCGCAGGCGACGAGGCGGCCGCCGGCATCGCAGCCGAATTTAGCGTGCACCCGGGCCGGATGGCGCTTGGTGGTGGAAGCCATGCTTTCGGGCCGCGTGTAGATGCAGGCGACGGCCTTGCCCGTGACCCAGGCCGCCACGCCGACCAGCGGGTGCACGGACATGTCCAGCTTGCCGCCGAATCCGCCGCCGCAGGCGGTGGGGACGATGCGCACCTGCGAGGGCTTCAGTTTCATCACGACGGCCATCTCGTCGCGGTCCATGTAGGGTGTCTGCGTGGTGACGTGGACCTCGAGACGGGCGTTCCTGCCCTTGCCGACACGCCGCGCCCAGCCGGCCTCCGGCTCGATGTAGGCGTGCTCGACGAACGCGGTTTCGAACCGGCCTTCGGCCACCGCGGCGCAGCCGGCGAACGCGCCGGCTGCATCACCCTTGCGCACACCGCCGTCCTGCAGCAGGTTGCCCGGGCGGTCCGGCAGTACTTGCGATGCCCCGGGTGCCATGGCTGCGTCGAGCCCCATGACCGGCGTGCGCACCTCGTATCGAATCGGAAGCGTCGACTCGTCGAACGCGGCTACCGCTTCGCGCGTGCCGACCAGCGCTACGACGGCTTCGCCGCGGAACCGCACCACGCCGTCGGCCAGCACGGGCTGGTCCTTGATGTGGGGATAGATGCCGAATCCGTTGGAGGGGACGTCCTTCGCGGTCAGGATGCACTCGAGGCCCGGCGTGGACTTCACGATCGCTCGCAGGTCGCCAAGCGTGAAGGTCGCGTGGTGATGCGGGGAGCGGATCGCGCGCAGCCACAGGGCATCGGCGGGGATCGCGTCGGCGCCGAAGACCTCCGTCCCGTTGAGCCTCGGGATGCCGTCGACCTTCGCAGCCCGCGCACCCACCGCCTGGCCCGCGGCCGGCGGGAGGTCGAGCCTGGGGCGGGCGGCGACATCCAGCACCGCCTCGACGATCTTCTGGTAGCCGGTGCAGCGGCACAGGACGCCGCCGAGGGCATCCTTCACCTCGGATTCGTTTGGCGCGGGATTCCTCGCGAGGAGATCGGTCGCCGCCATCAGCATGCCCGGCGTGCAGATGCCGCACTGGGCGGCGCCGTGCTTCTGGAAGGCGGTCTGCAGCGGCGAGAGTCGCCCGTCCGTGGCGAGCCCCTCCACCGTGGTGACCTTGCGGCCCGCCGCCTGGCCGACGGCCGTGAGGCAGGCGCAGACCTGCCGGCCGTCGAGCAGTACCGTGCAGGCGCCGCAGTCGCCGGCGTTGCAGCCGATCTTGGTCCCGGTCAGGCCGAGTTCGTCGCGCAGTACGTCGGCGAGGCGCGTGACGGGCGGCGAAACGATGCGCCGGGCGTCTCCGTTCACCTTCAACTCGAGTTCGGTGTCTTGTGGCAGGAAGCCTTCGCGGAGCTGGTTCATGCGCAGGCGCCCGCAAGGGTTCGCCGGACCACGGTCAGGGCGGCATCCAGCCGGTATCCGGCGCTGGCACGCACGTCGTCGATCGGCGTGAGCGTTGCAAGATGCTCCGGGCGCACACGCTCGGGAAGGCCTGCGTCCATCGGCTGGCCGCGCAGGGCGTCCTCGAGCGCGGTGAGCCGCTGCGCGACCGGGGAACACGCGCCTACGGCGATTCGGGCCTCGCGCACCACGCCGGCGGCGTGCTCGATCACCACGCTCGCCATGGCGATCGAGATGACGAGGTATTCGCGCGCACCAAGCTTCAGGAAATGGCTGCAAGCCTCATGCGCAGGCTTGGGCACGAGGATCGCGGACAACAACTCGTCCGCCCGGCGCGCGGTCCTGCGCGGCCCGAGGATGAATTCGCCCAGGGGCAGGACGCGCAGCCCCTTGGTGCTTGCAAGTTCGACGCGCGCGTCCAGCGCCAGCAAAGCAGGCACGCCATCGGCGGCAGGGGAGGCGTTGCAAAGGTTGCCGGCCAGCGTGCCGCTGTTCTGCACCTGCAGTCCGCCGATTTCGCGCGCGGCAAGCTTCAGGCCGTCCATGACGGGGGGCCAGTGCGCCTCGAGCACATCGGTCCATGTGGCGCCAGCGCCGATACGCCAGTGATGTGCGTGCTCGGTGATGTCGCGCAGGCCTTCGACCGCAGTGACGTCGAGGATGCCCTCGACGAGCGGCCTGCCGACGCGGGCGGCGTAGTAGTCGGTTCCGCCGGCGAGGATCGTGAGCGGGTCGCGCGCAAGGTGCCG
The DNA here is from genome assembly GCA_965279075.1 of Burkholderiales bacterium. Lineage (GTDB taxonomy): Bacteria > Pseudomonadota > Gammaproteobacteria > Burkholderiales > SG8-39 > SZAS-79. Next base: position 481,680 of record CBDIHI010000010.1, read on the forward strand.
GAGGGCTTCCTCGATGCGGGCGGGTCTGAAGTACGCGGCCATGACCCTATTTTGCTCCAATTCGGCCGCGAACTCAGCAGGCTCAGGCGGCTTTTGTCTCCGGCCGCAGCTTCAGTTCGCGCAGGCACCGGTCGATCCACTGCGCTGTCAGTTTTTCGTGCACGCCGTTCTGCGCCAGGCGCTGGTTCAGTGCACCGAAATCGACCCGGTCGAGGTCCTGGTCCTGGTTGAAGCACGAGAACACGAAGGATTCCTTGCCCGTGACCGGGTCCTTGTGCGGCTGGATGCACTGCGCGCAGATTTCTTTCATCATGCACTGCATTGGTGAGTTGATCGAGCCGATCCCGCAGTGGGACGGCTTGAGATAGGGCTTGAGGCCCTCGTGCCGCGCGCGGCCCACCGCCGCCATCATGCGGTCCGAGCCGATGGCGATGATGCGGTCGCAGTCGGCGTAGGGGATGGTTTGCGCGCCGAGCGCGTTGCCGGCATAGGCTTTCATCGCCTCGACGATGTTGCCGACGAAGGCACGGTCCTGGGGCCGCGTGGGCTGGAAGCCCGGGCCCTCGTCGCTGCACCACACGACCGCGTCGGCGGCCTTTTCGATTTCATCGACCTTGTAGCGGTCGATCATCTTCTTGTAACCGGCGAAGTAGAGCACCTTCGAGCCTGCGGCCCGCAGCGCCTGCCCGATCGAAAACAGCACCGCGTTGCCGAGGCCGCCGCCGACTAGGACCACGGTCTCGTCCCCGGGGATTTCGGTGGGCGTGCCGGTCGGTCCCATCAGGATCACCGGCTCGCCGGGCTTCAGGCAGGCGCAGAGGTCCGCCGAGCCGCCCATCTCGAGCACGATGGTCGACAGCAGCCCTTTTTCCTTGTCGACCCAGGCCCCGGTCAGCGCGAGGCCTTCCATCGCGAGCACCGTGCCGTCCGAACGTGGGGCCAGCGCCTCGAAGTTCTGCAGGCGGTAGAACTGGCCGGGCTCGAAGCGCCGCGCGGCCGTCGGTGCGCGGACGACCACCTCGACGATGGTAGGCGTAAGGCGCTTCACCTCGTGCACGATCGGGCGCAGCTCGGCGTTCATCCTGTCGAGGAACGCGGCATTGCCGAGCGGCGAGGCGGGAGTGACTTTCGCCAGCACGCCGCTGACGACCGGGTAGCCCTGTTTTGCGCCGCCCATGGCTTTCACCACGTTGCCGAAGAACGAAGGGTGCAGGTCGCCGAAGAAGCTGATGAAGCGGCCGTCGACGTGCCGGTGCAGCAGCACGTCGGCGCGGGCGGGCTTGGAGATCGCGCGCTCCGGCTTCACCGGGTTGCCGTCCTCGTCGCAGGCCTCGAAGTACTTGCCGTCGACCTTGAAGTGGCCGGCATCCTCGCGCGCGAGCACCGTGTTGGGTTGCGTGCCCGCGGCGACCAGCAGCGAGCGCGCGGGCAGCTCGACCGAGCCGGCTTCGGCCCACTTGCCGTCGGCGCCCATTTTCTGGATCGCGAACTGCACGGATTTAGTGTGGCCGGATTCGTCGATGTCCACGCGCGTCGGCGAAAGGCCCTCGGCGAAGGTGATGCCTTCTTCGAGCGCCTTCTCGACTTCCTCGTGATTCAACGTGTAGGAGGGGCTGTCGACCAGCCTGCGCCGGTAGGCGAGCGTCACCCCGCCCCAGGACTTCAGCAGCCCGACGTGCCCGGAGGCCGGCGTGGCGCGCAGCGCCTTGGCGTGGGTGATGAACTCGTCGGCGATCACCTGTTCTTCGCGGTTCCAGGCCGCTCGCACGACGGCTTCGCCGCGCTCGGCGCACAGGGCCTCGTAGCGGGTGAGGAATTTTTCGACCTGCACGACGTAGTAAGCGAGCGACTCGGTGGCGGTATCGATGGCGGTCAGCCCGCCGCCAATGACGACGACGGGCAGGCGGATCTGCAGGTTGGCGATCGAGTCGGCCTTGGCCGCGCCGGTCAATTGGAGGGCCATCAGGAAATCCGAGGCGGCGCGCACGCCGCGCGCGAAGCCGTTCGGGATTTCCAGCAGCGTGGGCCGGCCCGCGCCGGCCGCCAGCGTGATGTGGTCGAACCCCAGCGCAAAGGCATCCTCGGCCGTAATGGTGCCGCCGAAGCGCACGCCGCCGAACATCGCGAACTCCGCGCGGCGCTCGAGCAGCAGGCGCACGACCTTGAGGAAGTTCTTGTCCCAGCGCACCGTGATGCCGTATTCGGCGACGCCACCAAAGCCCGCCATGACGCGCTCATTGAGGTTCTCGTGGATGTCCTTCACGTCGCGGATCGCCTTGAAGGGCACGCGCCGGCCCGAGGTGTCCACGCCGGAGAATCCCTGGGGCAGGGGCTCGATCTTGAGGCCGTCGATGCCGACCACGGTGTGGCCATCGTTCATCAGGTGATGCGCCACGCCGAAGCCGGCGGGTCCGAGGCCCACCACCAGCACGCGCTTGCCGCTGGGCGCCCTGGGGTAGGGGCGCTTCAGGTGCAGCGGGTTCCAGCGGGTCAGCAGCGAATAGATCTCGAAGCCCCAGGGCAACTCGAGCACATCCTTCAGCGTGCGCGTCTCGGCCTGCGGGATGTCGACCGGGGCCTGCTTCTGGTAGATGCAGGCCTTCATGCAGTCGTTGCAGATGCGGTGGCCGGTGGCGGCGACCACGGGATTGTCCACGCAGATCATCGCCAGCGCCCCGAGCGGCTGGCCGCGCGTCTTCACGAGGTGGAACTCGGAGATCTTCTCCTCGAGCGGGCAGCCGGCGAGCGTCACACCGAACACGGATTTCTTGTAGCCCCCCGCGGGCGCCTTTTCGCGCAGCCCCTTGGAGCAGGAGTCCTTGCCTTGCTCGTGGCACCAGATGCAGTAGTTGGCCTGGTCCAGCGCGCCCGTGAGGTCCGTGCCGTGGTCGGTCAGCGCGAAACCTTCGCGCACGCGCAGGTGGTCATCCGTCAACGTGTGCTCGGGAAAGCCCTTCGGTTCCGCGGTGTGCAGCGGCACGAGGCGCATGAAGTCGAGCTTGGTGGGCACCTTGAACAGCACGCCCGTTCGGTGTTTGGCCTTGCCGGCGGGCGTTGTGGTGGCCCAGGCCGCGTAGCGGGCGGCGGACTCCAGCTGGTCTGCGTGCGCGGCCTCGTCCTTCTGCCATTCGGTCACGTGCTTCGCGAAGGCGAGTTCGGTGAAGGGTTCACCGAACAGCGTGGCCAGGGCCATTTCTGCGCTGCCGCCGTCGACCGCCGCAGCGTCTTCGGCCTTGACCTTGTGCACGGCGCGGCGCTGCACGAACAGGCGCTTGACCGAATACAGCGGTGCCAGCTCATGGTGCTGCGCGGCCAGGGCCTGGACTTCGGGTTCGATGCCGAACAGCCGCGCGAGGAAATCCTCGAGGTGCGGTGAAAGCGCGATCAGCAGGTCCGACTCGGCCTTGGCGGGCAGGGCGGCCGGGTCCTTGCGGGCCGCTTCCAGCCGGTCGGCCAGCGCGGCATCGAGCTCGCGTACGAAGCCGATGAAGGTCCCGTCGAGGCGAACCAGGGCCTCGCGGTCGTAGAGGTCCTCGAAGGCGAAACCGAAGCGCAATGACGGATGGGGCGTGGACATTCAGGATTTCTCGATCAAAAACATGAAATTATCGTCTATCGACGGGGCCGGCTCAAGGAACTAACACTTATGTGCATATAGAAAGGTGTACGGCAGACGCCGTCTGGTCAAGCGGCCTGATTGCCCCACACGGTGAAAGGATTTAGCATCGCGCCCTCTCCCGGGACTTCCAACGTAAAGGATTGATCATGCAACTCAAAGGCAGCGTATTCCTCGTCACCGGCGGGGGCTCGGGCCTCGGCGCCGCCACCGCCCGCATGGCGATTGAGAACGGCGCGAAAGTCGTCATCGCGGACGTGCAGGACGGTTCGAAGTACGCCGCCGAACTCGGTGTCAACGCGCGCTATATCAAGACCGACGTCACTTCGGAAGCCGACGGCAAGGCCGCCGTCGAACTGGCGGTGAAGGAGTTCGGTGGCCTCAACGTGCTGGTCAACTGCGCCGGCATCGCGATCGGCGAAAAGACCATCGGCAAGAACGGACCGCATGCGCTGGCTTCCTTCACGCGCGTGATCACGATCAACCTGATCGGCACGTTCAACATGATCCGCCTCGCGGCCGAGACCATGGCCAGGGGCCAGCCGAACGCCTCGGGCGAACGCGGCGTCATCGTCAACACGGCATCGGTCGCGGCCTATGACGGCCAGATCGGGCAGGCGGCCTATGCGGCCTCCAAGGGAGGCGTCGTCGGCATGACGCTGCCCATCGCCCGGGACCTGTCGCGCGACGGCATCCGCGTGATGACCATCGCCCCAGGGATCTTCGAGACGCCGATGCTGCTGGGCATGCCGCCGGAGGTGCAGGAGGCGCTCGGCAAGATGGTCCCGTTTCCCTCGCGCCTCGGCCGTGCGCCCGAGTACGCGGCGCTCGCCCGGCACATCGTGGAGAACGAGATGCTGAACGGCGAGACCATCCGGCTGGACGGCGCGATCCGGATGGCGCCGAAGTAAGCGTGGCCGCAAGTTGAACCCAGCGCGGTCCGTTGCCGTGGTCGGCGGCGGGCCGGCCGGGCTGATGGCCGCCGAGGTCCTCGCCGCCGGTGGCGCGCGGGTCGACGTGTATGACGCCATGCCCTCCGTGGGACGCAAGTTCCTGCTGGCGGGCAAGGGCGGCCTGAACCTTACCCATTCCGAGCCTTACGAGGCTTTCCTTTCGCGCTACGCTGGCCGGCAGGAGGCGCTTGCGCCCCTGCTTTCCGCTTTCGGCCCGGAAGAGCTGGTGACCTGGGTGCGCACGCTCGGGTTCGAAGTGTTCACAGGCAGTTCGGGGCGGGTGTTTCCCGCAGGCATGAAGGCCGCGCCGTTGCTGCGCGCGTGGCTGCACCGGCTGCGGGCCGCGGGGGTGCGGTTCCATTTGCGCCATCTCTGGACCGGGTGGAACGCGGCCGGGGCGCTGCGCTTCGACACCCCAAAAGGAGAAGTGAGCGTGCCTGCCGACGCCACCGTCATTGCCACCGGTGGCGCGAGCTGGCCGAAGCTGGGTTCGGATGGCGCCTGGGTGCCGTATCTGGAATCCCTGGGTGTGCCCGTGGCTCCGCTGCGGGCATCCAACAGCGGTTTCGACCGCGCGGGGGGGTGGAGCGAGCATTTCCGCGAGCGCTTCGCCGGGCATCCGGTCAAGCCGGTTGTGCTGTCGTTCGCCGATTCGTTCCGCCGGCAAGGCGAATTCGTGGTCACCCAAACCGGGATCGAAGGCAGCCTGGTCTACGCCGCCTCCGCTGCGATCCGCGACGGGATCGAAGCGGCTGGCACTGCGATCATCCATCTCGACCTGCTGCCGGACCGTGACCTCGCGCGAGTCACCGGCGAAGTGGCGCATCCGCGCGGGTCGCGCTCGATGTCCTCGCATCTTCAGAGCCGTTGCGGGCTCAAGGGCGTCAAGATGGGGCTGCTGCGGGAACTGGTGCCGAAGGAAGACTTCGCGAACCAGGAACGCCTCGCCTCCCTCATCAAGGCATTGCCGGTGCGACTGTCTGCGCCACGCCCGATCGCGGAGGCGATCAGCACCGCGGGCGGCGTGCCCTTCGAGGCGCTGGAGGCAACCCTGATGATCCGCGCGGTGCCCGGCGTGTTCTGCGCCGGGGAGATGCTGGACTGGGAAGCGCCTACGGGCGGCTACCTCCTGACAGCGTGCTTCGCGAGCGGCCGCTCGGCAGGGCAGGGCGCGCTGGCGTGGTTGAACCGCCTGCAGGCATGAAATCCTGGGCCCTCTACCTGCTCGAGTGCACCGACGGCAGCATTTATACGGGCATCACGGTGGACGTCGAGGCGCGCTACGCCGCTCACCTTGCGGGCAAGGGCGCGCGCTACACGCGCTCGCACCCGCCGGTGCGATTGCTGGCGAGCTTCGACTACCCGGACCGCTCCGCGGCCTCGAAGGCCGAGTACGCTATGAAGCAGCTTTCGGCCGCGGAAAAGCGCGCGATCGCGAAGACGGCGCCGAAACGAAGGAAGAAGCGGGCCAAGCCCGCTTAAGTCGCAAACAGCTTGTCGTAGGCCGCCAGCAGCGTCTGGTGCATCGGGCTGCCCTCCATGTCGGGGCCCAGCGTTTCCAGCCCGAAGAATTTCTCGCTGCGGTCTAGCAGCCGCCGGGCCTGGGCCAGCGTTTGGGCGCCATACAGCAGTTCCAGCGAGCGCAGGTGCGCGTTGGGGTCCCCGAGACCCATCAGGCTCTCGATGCAGCGATAGACGAGCCTGCGCCCCGGCTCCAGCTGCCCGTAATGGTGGATCCAGTCGCAGCCTTCGCTGATCGCTTCCTCGTCTCCTATGGCCAGCGCAAGCAGGGTCTTGAGTTCGCCGATGCGCAACTGTTTCCACGCGGTGCCGAGCGGGATCGCAAGGCCGAGGATTTCCCACAGCGGCCGCTCGTCGTTCAGGTTCAGGGTCTGGAGGTCGGCGAGGAGGTCCGCGATCTCCGTGCCGGAGAGGGCGTGCAACCGAACCATGGCCGGGCGGATCCGGTTGCCGATGCTGTTGTTCTCCCACTCGAGGTCTTCGACCGGGTAGATCTCGGACATTCCCGGCACGAGGATCCGGCAGCTGTAGGCGCCCTGTTCGGCGAAGTCCGCAACGTAGATGTCCTTGCCCTCGGACTCGATGCAGGCGCAAAGCCACGCATAGTCTTCGGCGGTGGTCGAGCTGAAGTTCCAGTCGACGAACGGGAAGTCGGGCGCGTCGCCGAGGAAGTTCCAGCTGACCACGCCGCTGGAGTCGACGAAATGGATCTCGAGGTTCGAGGGCAGCGTGATTTCCTCCATGTCGAAGCCGGCCTCGGGAAAGCCTTCGAGCGACTCGAGCGCGCGGCCCTGCAGCAGTTCGGTGAGGGCGCGCTCCAGCGCGATCTCGAAACGGGGGTGGGCGCCGAAGCTCGCGAAGATGCCCTGGTCCTTGGGGTGCAGCAGCGTCACGTTCATGACGGGGTAGCGGCCGCCGAGCGACGCGTCGCGCACCAGGATCCCGAACCCCGCCTCGCGCAGCCCCTTGATCCCGGCCGCGATTCCCGGGTATCGCGCGATGACGTGCTCGGGAACCTCCGGCAGGCACAGGCCTTCGCGGATGATGCGGTACTTGATGTGGCGCTCGAAGATCTCCGACAAGGCCTGGCTGCGCGCCTCCATCAGCGTATTGCCGGCCGCCATGCCGTTGCTTACATACAGGTTGCCGATGATGTTGACGGGAAACCAGGTTTCGGCGCCGTCCCGCAGCCGCGTGTAGGGCAATGCGCAGATGCCCCGGGCCACGTTGCCCGAGTTCAGGTCGACCAGCACATCGGGGTCGATCGAGCTGTCCGGGTTGTAGAAGGCGTGCAATTCAGGGTTCAGCAACCCGGCGGGCCAGGCGGGTTCGCCGGTCGGCGCGAACCAGCGTTCCTGCGGGTAGTGCACGAAGGGGCGGTTGGCGCGCGTTTCGCCAAGGTAGAAGTGGGTCCAGAAATAATGCGTGCCGAGGCGCTCGAAGAATTCGCCGAGTGCGCTGGCCCGCGCGGCCAGCTTGGTGGCGCCCTTGCCGTTCGAGAACAGCATCGGGCAGTCACGGTCGCGCACATGCACCGACCATATCGATTCCACCGGGTTCAGCCAGGACGACTCGTCGAGCACGAACCCGCGCGCGGCGAGCTTGTCCTGCATGGTGCGGATCGTGGATTCCAGCGAGGCGTCCTTGCCGGGGATGAAGCTCTCGGTTTGCATGACGTCCATCCTTGGTGGGGCGGGGGGCGAGGGGCCTCAGCGCTTGCGCGCCGGGGCCTGGATGTGGCAATGCTCGGCGAGGAGTCTTACGACGGCATCGAGCGCGGCCGCGCCGTCCCCGACGCCCTCCATGATCACCTGCTCGATCATTTCCGGGTGAAACTCGTCCTCCCAGAGCGCGATCAGACCATCGATCATCTGGTGCGGGGCGCTGCGCTGGATGAACTCGGTGACGGCCGCATAGCCCTCGTCGACGCCGCCGCGGATCGCCCGGATCGCGGCCTTCGCTTCGGTGACCGTGATCGCGGGCTTGGGCGGTTTGCCTGCGGCGATGCACAGGAATACGGTGTTCATGGAGTCGGTGTCAGTCATGCCGCGGGTGACCTTGCGCCACTCGTCGGTCACCAGCGTGTCGTAGTCGCTTACGTCGAGCGATATCGAGAAATGCTGGAACCGGTCGTGGTAGTCGCGCACGAGGTCGTCGAGGGGCACCTTGGTGTCGGCGATGCGGGGCAGGTCCTTGGCCACGATGCGCTTCAGGTGGCGCGTGGCGACTTCCAGGTGCTCTTCGGGCACGTCTTCCAGCTGTCCGGCGCCGATCCTGGGCTTTTTCTTCAGGCGCCGGTACTTCTTGAGGAAATCCTTCAGTTGCTGCGCGCCGAGCAGTCCGCCCTCGTGCTTGCCCGCGATGCGCGTCAGCAGGCACGCATCAAGGATGCTTTCAGCGGATTCCCCGACCAGCGCTTCGCGCGACAGTTCCATGACGTCGGCGAACCACAGCGCGGCTTCGATTTCCTTCAGGCAGGCCTGCCGTTCGGCAAGGCGCGCGCGGTAATCGGCCACGCCCCACTGGTCGGACAGGGTCCTCGCGCGGAGGAACTCCTTTACATCGGCCGTGTCGGCGGGTTCGTGGATCGTGGTGTCGGTCGGCATCGCGTACAGCGCCTTCAGCATGTGCGAGCCGCCGCGCGAGTGCGACAGGAACGAGTTGTCCTGCAGGGAGCGGGCCGCGCGAGGCAGGCTGCCGTCGGAGAGGTTCTCGAGGTAGAGGCTGGCGAGGTACACCATCCGCTTCAGCGCCTCGTCGAGGTCGGTACGCAGGTGTGCCGTGCCGAAGAAGTCGGCGATCTGCACGATTCCCTTCGCGCCCTCGGTGCGCATGGCGTCGAGCTTCTCCGAGTCGATCTGGCCGTTCTTCAACCCGTAGTCCAGCGCGCGGGCGAAGTAGGGGCGGTCGTCGTAGGCGGCTATTGCCTGCGGGGCGGCGGACGGCACGGGCCTGCTCAAAGCGCGGACTCCTCCGCGGGCGGCTCGCCCGCGATCTTGCCGGCCGGAGACTCGCCGATCGGTGCCCCGTCCTTCACTTCGGCAATTTCGCCGGCCGCCCGGCTGCGCGCCGAGAGGATCTGGAACACGTGGTGGAACTCGTCGGGAAAGCCGTGCGCGAGGCGCCACGTGAGTTCCATCCAGTCCTTGTCGCTGACCTCGTCGATCCCTACGCCGCCCTTGGGCACCGCGAACTGGTCCTCGCGCGCGGCATCGTCTTCCTCGTCCTTGGGCGTGCGCTCCTCGTCGGTCGCGACGAAGTGCCCGGTTTCCTTGAAGGTCGAGACTTCCTCGAACCGCTCGTCGAGGTAGTCAGCGAGTACCTCGAGCCCCATGTCCTTCTGCGCCAGCGCCTCGATGAAGTCCTCCGGCTCCACCTCGTCGCGGAAGACGATCGAGTTGATCATCGAGCGCAGGCGGTCGCGGTTCCTCTCGGCGTACATCCTCTCCATGATCACTGCGTCGGCGAACTGCTTCGGCGTGACGAGCAGGTTGATGACCGAGGGCCGCGAGGAGTCGTACTCGCGCATGATGGCGAGCAGGTCCTTCGGGGCGAGTTCGTCGAGGACCGTGACGAGGGCGTTGTCCCCTTCGGTTTCCACCAGGTCGACCAGCGCCGACTCCGCTGCGCCGATGTCGCCTGCGTGGATGAGCGCGGAAGCCTTTATTACGACGGGATGCGACATGCGGATTATTCCTTGGTGTGCGGCCTCAGCCGCGACGGTCGAAGCCCTGTTCGCTGAGGTAGTCCTCGCCTGCTTCGGCGAGGTCCTGGTCCTCGTCCTCCTCTTCGTCCCGCTTGTCGTCCTCGCCGGAAGCTTCGGCATCGTCAGCGGAGGCGGGCTGTGCGTGGCCCCCGTGCATGTACTCCAGGCCGGTGGCGACGATCAGGAACTGCTCGCCCTCGGGGGTCGCCAGTGCCGCCGCGACCAGCTCCGCCGCCCACGGTTCGATGTCCATGGCAGCAGCGAGTTCCCCCCATGACGGGAACGCGTCGGGCCCGGTCCCGACCAGCCGGTCGAAGACTTCCCGCGCGCCGAACCGGAACGCCCGGTGGAAGGCCGGCGCGACCATGACCGGGTCGAAGGCGCACATCGGGAGGAGGTCCGCGAACTGGCCGCGCTTGGCCTTCAGGCGCGTGATGAGCACGTTGTCGCCGCCCGAGTCCCAGGTCAGGTCCTCGATCTCGTAGGCGTAGGACGACGCCAGGTCGCCGAAGTAGGCCGAGACTTTCATGACAGTGCCGCCTTGAGGTATGCGCTCCACATCTCGCGGGCGGTCTCGATCGGGTGCTCGATGAGGCTGCGGCGGCGGTTGTCGTCGAAGGCGCGCCGCTTATCCTCGTCGGCCAGGGTTTCGTAGGCTTCCTGGACTTCCTGGAAGCGGGCGTGAGCTTCCGGGGAGGGGTTGCGGTCGGGGTGCAGCGCAGAGGCGAGCTTGCGATACGCGGTCCTGACGTCGGCCGAGGTAGCGGCGGGCTGCAGCCCGAGGATGCGGTAGTAGTCTTTCATCTTCAGCGCGTCGAGGGCGGCATCGCCTGCTCGCGCAGCGAGGCGCGGAACACCTTCGCGCGCTCCGAGTACCCGTGCGAGATCTCCATGACCCGGGCGCGTTCTTCCGCCGTCAGCTCGCGCACCACCTTGGCGGGCGATCCGAGGGCAAGCACGCCGGGCGGGATCTCCTTGCCCTCCGCCACGAGGCTGTTCGCGCCCACGAGCGACCCGGCGCCGATCTTCGCGCCGTTCAGCACCACGCTGTTGATGCCGATCAGCGTGCCGTCGCCGACCGTACAGCCGTGGAGCATGGCCTTGTGGCCGATCGTGACGTTGCGGCCGAGGAGCATCGGGAACCCGGGATCCACGTGCAGCACCGACCCGTCCTGCACGTTGGTCGCCTCGCCGATCGTCACCTGGTCGTTGTCGGCACGGATCACCACGCCGAACCAGATGCTGGCGTCGTTCTCCAGCAGGATGGAGCCCGCCAGCGTGGCGTCATGTGCGATGAAATGGCGCTCGCCGCGGAACTCCACGCGGCGTTCGCCAAGCGAGTAGATGGGCATGGTCGGGAGGCCCCGCGGGGCCTCGGTCGGATTCGGGGGTCGCTATCATACCGGGATGAAAGTCATTGTCGACGTATGAAAGTCACCGTTCTGGGCGCGGGCGTGGTCGGCGTGACCAGCGCCTGGTACCTGGCTCGTGCCGGTCACGAGGTCACGCTGGTGGACCGGCAGCCGGAGCCCGGGCTGGAGACCTCCCGGGCCAACGGCGGGCAGATCTCGGCCGGCCACGCGGAGCCCTGGGCCTCGCCGGAGGTGCTCCCGAAGATCCTGCGCTGGCTGGGACGGGAGGATGCGCCGCTGCTGTTCCGGCCGCGCGCCGACTGGGCGCAATGGTCCTGGGGCCTGAAATTCCTGCGCGAATGCCTGCCCGGGCGCCTGGACCGGAACACACGCAACCTCGTCGGCCTCGCGCTTTACAGCCGTGATTGCCTGAAGGCGCTGCGCGCCTCGACCGGCATCGAGTACGACCATGTCGACCGGGGGATCCTGCAGTTCTGCGCGGATCGCGCCGAGTTCGAGGCGGTGGCGGCGCATGCCGAGGCCATGGACCGGTACGGCATCCGGCGGGAGGTGAAGACCGCGGCCGAGTGCGTTGCGATCGAACCCGCGCTCGCCGGGGCCCAGGCCCCGATTGCGGGCGGCGTGTTCACCCCGGACGACGAGTCGGGCGATGCGCACAAGTTCACGCAGGGGCTCACCTGGCTGGCGAAGAACCTCGGCGTGACGTTTCGTGGCGACTCGTCCGTCGAAGCGCTGGAGACCGAGGGCGGCCGCGTGTCCGCGGCGCGGCTCGCCGGATCCGGGGAGCGCCTGCGGGCCGATGCGTTCGTCGTAGCCTGCGGGAGCTATAGCCCGCTGCTCCTGCGTCCGGCCGGCATCCGGATCCCGGTGTATCCGCTGAAGGGGTACTCGATCACGATCCCGCTCACCCCGCCGACAGCCGCTGCCGCGCCGACGGTGAGCTTGAGCGACGAGGCGGGCAAGATCGTGATTTCCCGCCTCGGCAACCGCCTGCGCGCTGCAGGCACGGCGGAGTTGAACGGGTACGACCGTGAGGTCAACCCCGTACGCTGCGGCGTGATCCTAGACCGGATCAAAGGCCTCTTTCCCGGCGTAGCCGACGGGGTCGAGGTCGGCTACTGGGCCGGGCTGCGGCCCGCTACGCCGACCAATGCGCCGATCATAGGCCGCACACGCTACGCGAACCTTTTCCTGAACACCGGGCATGGCACGCTGGGCTGGACGCTCGCCTGCGGGTCGGGCAGCGCGCTTGCCGATATCGTGTCCGGGCGGCGGCCGCTGGTGGATTTCGCCTTCGCCTGAGCCAATGGCGGGCTGGACGGGCTGATATCATCGCGCCCTTCATGCGCCAGAGCGAATCCCTGTTCCTAGACATCCGCGGCCTCCGCTATCACGTGAGGCACTGGCCGGGCCGCGCCCCGGGGCGTGCCGAGCGCAGGATGGTGCTGCTGCACGGGTGGATGGACGTGTCGGCATCGTTCCAGTTCCTCGTCGATGAGCTGGACCCGGGCTGGGACATTTTCGCGCCGGATTGGCGGGGTTACGGCCTGACCGCCTGGGCTGCGGCCGACGCTTACTGGTTCCAGGACTATGTGGCGGACCTCGACATGGTGCTCGAGCACCTCCAGCCGGACGCGCCGGTGAATCTCGTCGGGCACAGCCTGGGCGGGAACGTCGCGTCGATCTATGCGGGCACTCGTCCGGGTCGCGTGGCGAAATTCGTCAACCTCGAAGGGTTCGGGATGTCGCGCACCAAGGCCGAGCAGGCGCCGGCCCGGCTCCTGCGCTGGCTGGACGAACTGCGCGACCCGCCGACGCTGCGCCCCTACGAGAGCTTTGCCGCGCTGGCCGACCGGCTGCAGAAGAACAACCCGCGGCTGCGCCGCGACCGCGCCGAGTTCCTCGCGCAGCATTGGGGCAAGGCAGGCGCCGACGGCAAGGTGGAACTGCGCAGCGACCCGGCGCACAAGATCGTCAACGCCACGCTGTCGCGTTACGAGGAGATGCTCGCATTCTGGAAGCTCGTGACGGCGCCGGTCCTGATGGTGGATGCCGCCGAGTCCAGGACACTTAAGCAGATCGGCATCGATTCGGAGGACTATGCCGCGCGCCGTGCCGCATACGGGTCGCTGCACTACGTGACGGTGCCGGAAGCCGGCCACATGCTGCACCACGACCAGCCTGGACGCGTGGCGAAGCTGATCGAGGACTTCCTCTCGGAGGGGCCGGCCGGTGCGTGAAGGCCTCGACGTGGACCTGCACTGCCATTCGACCGTCTCTGACGGCGCGCTCGCGCCGGTCGCGGTGGTGGCCCGGGCCGCGGCACAAGGCGTACACGTGCTCGCATTGACGGACCACGACGAAGTCGGCGGACTGCGTGCGGCGCGCGAGGCCGCAGAATCGGCCGGCATCGCGTTCATCGACGGGGTCGAAATATCCGTGACCTGGCGAGGCACCACGGTCCATATCGTCGGCCTGCGCATCGACCCGGAAAACGGCACGTTGCTCCTCGGCCTCGAATCCGTGCGCAGCGGGAGGATAGGGCGCGCGGAGCGCATGGGTGCCGAGCTCGCCCGGGCCGGGATCCCCGGTACGTTCGAGGGCGCGCTCAAGTACGCGGGCAACCGCGGCATGGTCGGCCGTACGCATTTCGCGCGATATCTCGTGGAGATCGGTGCGGTTCCCGATACCCGCGCGGTGTTCAGGCGCTTCCTCGTTCCTGGCAAACCGGGCTACGTTTCACACGAATGGACGGAACTCGGCGTCGCCGTCGGCTGGATCCGTGCCGCCGGCGGCAGGGCCGTGCTCGCGCACCCCGGGCGGTACGGCTTGTCGGCAGGCGCAATGGGGGACCTGCTGCGCGAGTTCCGCGAAGCGGGCGGCGAAGCCATCGAGGTGGTCACCGGCAGCCATTCGCCCGACCAGTACGCGCACTTTGCCGCGATGGCCGGGAACGAAGGGTTCCTCGCTTCGCGGGGTTCGGACTTCCATTCGCCGGGCGAAGGCAACGCCGATTTCGGAAAGCTTCCCGCACTGGCTGCCCACCTCGAGCCGGTGTGGCACGACTGGGCGCTGTAAGCCTTGTCCCAACTCTTCAGCGTCCACGCTACGCACCCCCAGCAGCGCCTGATCCGCCAGGCCGCGGATATCGTCCGCCAGGGCGGCCTGATCGCCTACCCTACGGATTCCTGCTACGCGCTTGGCTGCCACATCGGCGACAAGGACGCGATGGACCGTCTGCGCGCCGTGCGCGGAATGGACGACAAACGCCACCTTACGCTGATGTGCAGGGATCTTTCGGAGATCGCGACTTATGCGATCGTCGACAACGTGCAGTACCGCCTGCTGAAAGCCGCCACGCCGGGCAGCTATACGTTCATCCTGCGAGCGACCAAGGAAGTCCCGCGGCGCCTCATGCACCCGAAGCGCAAGACCATAGGCGTGCGAGTCCCGCAGCACCCCGTGGCCCATGCGCTGCTGGCGGAACTGGACGAGCCCATGCTGTCGGCTACGCTGCAGCTTCCGGGCGACGAGTCGCCGATGTCCGAGGGCGAAGACATACGCGGGCGGCTCGGCGGGCAGCTCGACCTGGTCCTCGATTCGGGGCACTGCGGCATCGTCCCCAGCACGGTGCTCGACCTGACCGGGGACACGCCGGTCGTGCTGCGCGTCGGCGGCGGGCCGGTGGAAGCGCTCGGGCTCCAGCCGGTCACCTGAGCAAGTGGCCGTAGGCGAGGGGCAGAGCGGCGGCATCTGCTAAAATCGCGCCTTCAGGCACCTCCCGCGGCGATGGAAATCAATCAACTCATCCAAACCATTGCCATCTATGCGCTTCCCGTGCTGTTCGCGATCACGCTCCACGAGGCCGCCCATGGCTATGTTGCGCGCCACTTCGGCGACATGACGGCATTCGCGCAGCGACGCATCAGCCTCAACCCGCTGCGCCACGTCGATCCGATAGGAACACTGTTGATCCCGCTGGTGGTCCTCCTTGTTTCCGGGGGGAGGTTCCTTTTCGGCTGGGCGAAGCCGGTGCCGGTGAATTACTCGGCGCTGAGGAAGCCGAGGCAGCACATGGCATGGGTGGCCGCAGCCGGACCGGCGGCCAATCTCGGCATGTCGATCGGCTGGGCCCTGCTGTTGAAGGCGGGCCTGCTGCTTCCAGAGACCGGCTATTCGGAGCCCATGGTTCGCATGGCGGAGGCCGGCGTGCGGGTGAACCTGATCTTCATGTTCCTGAACCTGCTGCCGATCCTGCCCCTGGACGGCGGCAGGATCCTCGCAAGCGCGCTGCCAAGCCGGATGTCATGGCAGTACGCAAAGCTTGAGCCGCTGGGGCTGCCGCTGCTGCTGGTGCTCGTGATGACCAACATGCTGGATGCCGTCCTCGGGCCGCTGCTGATGTTTTCCGAGTCGCTGATCCATTCGTTCGTGTTCCTCTGAGGCGCAAACCGTAATGTTCGAACCCCGAGTCCTTTCCGGCATGCGTCCCACGGGCGCGCTGCACCTGGGGCACTACCACGGAGTGCTGAAGAACTGGGTGAAGCTGCAGGCCGAGTACCCGTGCCTGTTCTTCGTGGCCGACTGGCATGCGCTCACCACGAATTACGACGAGCCGGGCACGATAGAGCAGAGCACCTGGGACATGGTGGTCGACTGGCTGGCTGCGGGGGTCGATCCGGCACAGGCCACGTTGTTCATCCAGTCGCAGGTCCCCGAGCACGCCGAGCTGCACCTGCTGCTGTCGATGATCACGCCGCTGGGATGGCTCGAGCGCGTGCCGACCTACAAGGACCAGCAGGAAAAGCTGTCCAACAAGGACCTTTCGACCTACGGGTTCCTCGGGTACCCGCTGCTCCAGTCGGCCGATATCATGATCTACCGCGCCAACATGGTGCCGGTGGGTGAAGACCAGGTTCCGCACGTCGAATTCACCCGGGAAATCGCACGCCGGTTCAATCACCTGTACGGGCGAGAGTCCGGGTTCGAGGACAAGGCCAAGGCCGCGGTGAAGAAGATGGGCAGCAAGAAGGCACGTCTCTTCAATGAGTTGCGGACGCGATATCTGGAGCAGGGCGACGAGGAGGCGCTGGGTTCGGCCCGTGCCCTGCTCGAGGAAACCCAGAACCTGCCCCGTGGCGACCGGGAGCGGTTGTTCGGCTGGCTGGAGGGGAGCGGCAAGAAGATCCTCGTCGAGCCCGACGCCTTGCTGACCGAGGCTTCGCGATTGCCGGGGCTCGACGGGCAGAAGATGTCCAAGTCCTACGGCAACCAGATCACGTTGCGGGAGGACGCTGAATCGGTCGCGAAGAAAATCCGCACGATGCCCACCGATCCCGCGCGGGTGAAGCGGACGGACCCGGGGAACCCCGACGTGTGCCCGGTATGGCAGCTGCATCTCGTGTATTCCGACGAGGCGAGGAAGGACTGGGTGAGGAAAGGCTGCACGAGCGCCGGCATCGGTTGCCTTGATTGCAAGCAGCCGGTCATCGAATCGATGCTCGCCGAGCAAGCCCCGATGCGCGAGCGCGCACAGACCTACCTGGACGACCCGACGCTGGTGAAGAACATCATCGCCGACGGCTGCGAGAAGGCGCGGCGCCTCGCCTCGGAGACCATGCGGGAAGTGCGTGAAGCCATGGGCCTTGCGGGGAAATGACATGACCCCGACCGAACAGCAGGGCACTCCCGAGGACCTCCAGGCGGTCGTCGCCGAGGCGACCGATGAAGAGGCGCACGTCGCCAAGATATACGGCGAGCGCCTGATCCAGTTGCCGCTTGATCTCTACATCCCGCCGGATGCGCTGTCGGTGTTCCTCGAGGCGTTCGAGGGGCCGCTTGACCTGTTGCTGTACCTGATCCGCAAGCAGAACCTCGACGTGCTGGACATCGCAATGGCGCCGCTGACGCGCCAGTACCTCGAGTACGTCGATGCCGCGCGGGCAAAGAATCTCGAGCTGGCGGCCGACTACCTCGTGATGGCGGCGATGCTGATAGAAATCAAGTCGCGCATGCTGCTGCCGCGCCCGCCTTCGGCGGCCGGCGACGAAGAGGATCCGCGCGCCGAACTCGTCCGCCGCCTGCTCGAGTACGAGCAGATGAAGAAGGCCGCGCAGAAGCTCGACGAACTGCCCCAGGTCGGTCGCGACGTCATGGCGGTCGCCGTCTGGATCGAGCGGACCGTGGTCGACCAGCTCCCTGACGTGAATCCGCAGGACCTCGCCGAGGCTTGGCGTTCCCTCCTGAACCGGGCGCGCCTTTCCGCGCACCACCACGTCACGCGCGACGGGTTGTCCGTGCGCGAGCACATGACGCTCATCCTCAGGAGGCTGAACGAGGCAGGCATGCGGGAGTTCAGCGAGCTTTTCGACACCTCCAAGGGCGTACCCCTGCTGGTGGTCACGTTCATCGCGATGCTCGAGCTCACGCGCGAATCGCTGATCGAAGTGACCCAGTCCGAATGCTTTGCCCCGATTTACGTAAAATTGGCCCATGCTCAATCCCACTGAAGCCAAACGCATCATCGAAGCGGCGCTGCTCGCGTCGCAGGAGCCGGTGTCGCTGCACGGCATCCGCAAAGTGCTCGACGAGGACATCGGCGCCGACACGCTTCGCCGCCTGCTTGGCGAGTTGCGCGAGGAGTGGTCGGGTCGCTCGGTCGAGCTGGTGAACCTCGCCACGGGGTGGCGATTCCAGACCCGGCCGGAGTTCCAGAAATTCGTCGAGCGGCTGAGCCCGGAAAAGCCGCCGAAATATTCGCGTGCGGTCATGGAAACATTGGCGATCATCGCCTATCGCCAGCCGGTGACGCGCGGCGACATCGAGGACATCCGGGGCGTGGCAGTGTCCGCGCAGATCATGCAATCGCTTGAGAATCGCGGATGGATCGACGTCGTCGGCCACCGGGAGGCGCCGGGCCGGCCGGCGCTGTATGCCACCACGAAGTCCTTCCTCGACGACCTGGGCCTGCGCTCGCTGCAGGAACTGCCCCCGCTCGAGGAAGTCGCCAGGACACTTCCCCTTGAGCCCACGCCCCCCGCAGAAACCCCAATCGAAGCCGAGTCCGCAGAAGCCGTCGTCGAAACCGGGCCGGCAGGTACCCCGGCCGAAGTCGGCGAAGCCGAACTCCCCGATCCGTCCGCCGAGGCGGGCGTCGGCAGCGTCCAAACGCCAGGCTGAAGCCCGGGAGGAGGGCTCTGTATCCCGCACCCAGGGTGCGGTGCACCGCCACGCTGCCGAGTCGCTGCCGGCCGAGCCGGCCCGGCTGCAGAAGCTGCTGGCCCAGGCCGGGTTCGGTTCCCGGCGCGAGATCGAGGACTGGATCACCGCCGGGCGCCTGACGCTGAACGGGCGGCTGGCCCAGCTCGGCAATCGCGCCACGGTCCGGGACAAGATCGAACTGGACGGCAAGCCGCTGGCGTTCGAGCGCGCCTCCGACGATCTGCGCGTGCTCATCTACCACAAGCCGGAAGGCGAGCTGGTATCGCGCAGCGACCCCAAGGGCCGGCCTACGGTGTTCGCCAACCTGCCCAGGATCCGCGGGGCCAAGTGGATGTCGATCGGTCGCCTGGACTTCAACACCAGCGGCCTGCTGCTGTTCACCAACTCGGGCGAGCTCGCCAACGGGATGATGCATCCCAGCTCCGAGATCGAACGGGAGTACGCGGTGCGGGTCTTCGGCGGCCTTTCCGACGAGGAGATCGGGCGGCTCCAGTCCGGCATCCCCTTGGGCGACGGGCCGGCGGCTTTCGGCAAGGTGATGCCGGCCGGCGGGGACGGGTCCAACCGGTGGTACCGGGTGACGCTGAAGGAGGGGCGCAACCGCGAGGTCCGGCGCCTGATGGAGGCGCTGGGCAAGCAGGTCAGCCGCCTCATGCGCCTGCGTTACGGCCCGGTCGTCCTGCCGGAGGACGTCAAGCCCGGCGAGTGGCGCGAGCTGGAAGCGGGTGCAGTCGCCGAATTGACCCGTCAGCTGGGGCTCGGGCGTCCTGCCTGAGGGGCCGCCGGGGAGGTTGCCCGGGAACCCGGAATACGTTATAATTCCAATGATTTAATGCAAGACACGCAGGATTTAATGCAGGACACTAATCAAGTGGGCTTTTCAGCCCATTTTTTATTTGCGGGGCCCGAATTTCCGGGGTGGATCCGGTTTCCGGCCGGTATGGCGATGAAGGTGCGGCGGCAATAGTGCTTAAAGGACCCTTGGCAGGCAGAGTCGAACCCACCCTTGCGGGCCTGGGTTATGAGCTGGTGGACGCCCAGGCGTCGAACCACGGGCGGTTCCTGCGCATTTTCATCGACAAGCCGGAAGGCATCACCGTGGACGACTGCGCGGACGTGAGCCGGCACCTGTCCCGGGTTTTCGCCGTTGAAGGCGTGGATTACGAAAGGCTTGAAGTGTCGTCGCCGGGGCTGGACCGGCCCTTGAGGAAGCGCTCGGATTTCGAGCGCTTCGCCGGTCAGAAGGCGGACGTAAGGATGATGCAGCCGGGTGCGAATGGTCGCAAACGGTTCATCGGGGTGCTGCAAGGGGTCGCGGAAAGCGCGGCCGGCGCGGTCGTTTCGATGGAAGTGGATGGCGCAGTGGTTGCGCTGGAACTCGAGGGTGTGGAGCGGGCGAAGCTCGTTCCAGACCTGTAAGCAAAGGTGGGAGTCTAGAGATGAGCCGGGAAATTCTGCTGCTGGTGGACGCGCTGGCGCGCGAAAAAAACGTCAATCGCGACACCGTGTTCGCCGCGCTTGAGATGGCGATCGCCTCGGCGACCAAGAAGCGGTTCACCGACGATGCCGACGTCAGGGTGGCGATCGACCGCGAGACCGGCGGCTACGAGGCTTTCCGGCGCTGGCACATCGTGCCGGACGACACCGCAGAGTACAACACCGCGAACATGACCTCGCTCGAGGAGGCGCTGGAGAAGCGCGTCGACGCGAAGATGGACGAGTACATCGAGGAGCCGCTCGAGGCCGTCGAGTTCGGGCGCATCGGCGCGCAGACCGCCAAGCAGGTGATCCTGCAGCGCATCCGCGACGCAGAGCGCGAGCAGATCCTGAACGATTTCCTGTCGCGCGGCGACGAGCTCGTGACCGGCACCGTCAAGCGCATGGAGCGAGGCAGTGCCATCGTCGAGTCCGGGCGCCTCGAGGCGATGCTGCCCCGTGAGTACATGATCCCCAAGGAAAACCTGCGCGTCGGCGATCGCGTCCGTGCCTGGGTGAAGCAGATCGACCGCTCCGCCCGCGGCCCGCAACTGATCCTCTCCCGCACCGCGCCCGAATTCATCATGAAGCTGTTCGAGCTCGAGGTGCCCGAGATCGAGGAAGGCCTGCTCGAGATCAAGTCGGCGGCCCGTGATCCCGGCGTGCGCGCGAAGATCGGCGTGCACACCAACGACCGCCGCATCGACCCGATCGGCACCTGCGTCGGCATGCGCGGCTCGCGCGTCCAGGCCGTCACCCAGGAGCTGGCGGGTGAGCGCGTAGACATCGTGCTGTGGTCCGCCGACCCGGCGCAGTTCGTGATCGGGGCGCTGGCCCCGGCCGAGGTGACTTCGATCGTCGTCGACGAGGAAAAGCACAGCATGGACGTCGTGGTCGACGAGGAGAACCTCGCGATCGCGATCGGCCGCAGCGGACAGAACGTGCGCCTCGCTTCTGAGCTCACCGGCTGGACGCTCAACCTGATGACCCAGGAAGAGTCCGAGAAGAAGCAGCAGGAAGAGGGCCAGAGCATCAAGGAGCTCTTCATGGCGAAGATCGACGTCGACGAGGAAGTCGCGGAGATCCTGATCCAGGAGGGCTTCTCGACCCTCGAGGAGATTGCCTACGTGCCGATCACCGAGATGATGGAGATCGACGCGTTCGACGAGGACACCGTGAACGAGCTGCGCAGTCGCGCCCGTAACGCGCTGCTGGTGCAGGCGATCGCGAGCGAGGAGAAGGTCCAGGGTGTGGACCAGAACCTGCTGAAGCTCGAGGGCATGGACACGGCGCTGGCCGCGAAGCTTGCCGAGGGTGGAGTAAAGACCCGCGACGACCTCGCGGACCTCGCGGTCGATGAACTGTCGGAGATGACCGGGATCGACGAAGAGCGGGCCAAGAGCCTGATCATGACCGCGCGTGCGCACTGGTTCGCTGAAGAACCCGTGGCGGTGCAGAAGGAGGCGTCATAATCGTGGCCCAGACCAGCGTCGCCCAATTCGCGAGCGAGCTGAAGGTTCAGCCTTCGGTGCTGCTCGAGCAGCTCAAAGCCGCAGGCGTGGACAAGGCCGTCCCCTCGGATTCGCTCACCGAGCAGGACAAGTCCCGCCTGCTGGAGTACCTGCGCAAGTCACACGGCTCGCAGGAGCCCAAGAACAAGATCACGCTCACGCGCAAGCAGACCAGCGAGATCAAGAAGTCCGATTCGTCGGGCAAGGCCCGCACGATCCAGGTCGAGGTGCGCAAGAAGCGCGTGTTCGTGAAGCGCGACCCGAACGAGGCGCCGGAATCCGAAGCGCAGGATGTCGCGGCCGCTCCCGAACCGCAGCCAGCCCCCGCGCCGGCTCCCGCTCCGGCCCCGGTCGCGGCTGCACCGGCACCCAAGCCGGAGCCTGTGGTCGAGCCTGTTCCTGCCCCTGCGCCGGCGCCTGAGCCGGTCAAGGCTCCGGAACCGCCGGTGGCCAAGGTGGCCCCAGCTGCTCCTGTACCGGCACCTGCGGCTGCGGTACCCGCAGTGCCGCCTCCTCCCGTGTTCGGGCTCGATCCCAAGCAGATCGAACTGCGCAAGGAAGAGGCGCGTCGGGCCAAGAAGCTTTCCGACTTCCAGGAAGCCGAACTCAACGAGAAGCGGGAGCGCGAGCGTCGCGATTCCGAGCAGAAGGCGGCCGAGCGGGAAGCGCAGGCAGCGCTGGAAAAGGCGCGCCTTGAGGCTGCTTCCAAGCCGGCGGTTACGCCCGGCACCGAGGGCACGCTGCACAAGCCCAAATTGAGCGCGGCGGATGCGGCAAAGGCGGACAAGAAGCCCAAGAAGGCCAAGACCACCACGGTGCTCAAGGATGATTCGGCGCGCCGCAGGATGATCAAGACGCGTGGTGACACCGGCGGCGGCGTTGCCGGCTGGCACGCCCGCGGCGGTCGCCACAAGGGCGGCGCCCACTCGGAGCAGGAGACACCCGCATTTTCCGCACCGACGGAGCCCGTCGTGCGTGAAGTGTCCGTCCCGGAGACCATCACTGTTGCCGAACTGGCACACCGGATGTCTGTGAAGGCCGCCGAGGTCATCAAGGCGCTGATGAAGCTTGGCTCCATGGTGACGATCAATCAGGTGCTTGATCAGGAAACCGCCATCATCCTCGTCGAGGAAATGGGTCACAAAGCCAAGGCAGCCAAGCTGGACGACCCGGAGTCCTACATCGACGAGGCCGAAACCGCAGTCGCGACCGAGCAGTTGCCGCGCCCGCCGGTCGTTACGGTCATGGGCCACGTCGACCACGGGAAGACGTCGTTGCTCGACTACATCCGCCGCACCAAGGTCGCCTCGGGCGAAGCCGGGGGCATCACGCAGCACATCGGTGCCTACCACGTGGAAACCGGGCGCGGCGTCGTCACGTTCCTCGATACGCCCGGCCACGAGGCGTTTACGGCCATGCGTGCGCGTGGCGCAAAGGCCACCGACATCGTCATCCTGGTGGTCGCTGCCGACGACGGGGTGATGCCGCAAACGATCGAGGCGATCAACCACGCCAAGGCCGCCAACGTGCCCATCGTGGTCGCGCTGAACAAGATCGACAAGCCGGAAGCCACCCCCGACCGCGTCAAGCAGGAACTCGTCGGGCACGGTGTGATCCCGGAAGAGTACGGCGGCGAATCCCCGTTCGTGCCGGTATCGGCCAAGACCGGGCAAGGCATAGACGCGCTCCTCGAGCAAGTGTTGCTGCAGGCGGAGGTGCTGGAACTCAAGTCGCCGGTCGACGCACTGGCCCGTGGAGTCGTCATCGAAGCGCGCCTCGACAAGGGGCGCGGGCCGGTGGCCACGCTGCTGGTGCAATCGGGCACGCTCAAGCGCGGCGACGTGGTGCTGGCCGGGCCGGTGTTCGGCAGGGTGCGTGCCATGCTCGACGAGGCCGGCCGCCCGGTGCAGAGCGCTGGGCCGTCGATCCCGGTCGAGATCCAGGGGCTGTCCGACGTGCCGCTGGCGGGCGAGGAGATGGCGGTTCTGTCCGACGAGCGCAAGGCGCGGGAGATCGCGCTGTTTCGTCAGGGAAAGTTCCGCGACGTCAAGCTCGCCAAGCAACGCGCCGCGAAACTGGAAGGCATCTTCGACAACATGGGCGAGGGGGAGAAGAAGTCTCTCGCGCTGGTGGTCAAGGCAGACGTCCAGGGTTCGCAGGAAGCCCTGGTACATGCGCTGTCGAGACTGTCCAACGAGGAGGTGAGGGTCGCTGTCGTGCACTCCGGCGTAGGCGGCATCACCGAGTCGGACGTCAACCTGGCCATGGCTTCGGGGGCGGTGATCATCGGCTTCAACACACGCGCCGACGTCACGGCACGCAAGCTGATCGAGTCCTCGGGCGTCGATGTCCGCTACTACAACATCATTTACGACGCGGTCGACGAGATCAAGGCCGCGCTCTCGGGCATGCTCTCGCCGGAGAAGCGCGAGAGCGTGATCGGCCTGGTGGAGGTTCGCCAGGTGTTCCGCATCTCCAAGGTCGGGACGGTGGCGGGCTGCTACGTGCTCGAAGGCCTGGTCAAGCGCAACGCGCAGGTCCGCGTACTGCGCGACAACGTCGTCATCCATACGGGCGAGATCGATGCGCTGAAGCGCTTCAAGGACGACCAGCGCGAGGTCAAGGCGGGATTCGAGTGCGGCATCTCCCTGAAGAACTTCAACGACCTGAACGAAAAGGACCAGTTCGAGGTGTTCGAAGTGCAGGAGGTGGCGCGCACGCTGTAAGCGCGCCCTGCGCCCATGCCCCGCCCCTCGGGACGCTCGCAGAAGGTCGGCGACCAGATCCAGCGCGAGCTCTCGGAAATCATCCACCGGGAGTTGCGCGATCCCGGGGTCGGCATGATCACGCTCACCTCGGTGGACGTGTCCCCGGACTGCGCATATGCGACGGTCTACTTCACGTGCCTTGACAGCGCGCACGTGCCGGCCGCAACCGCCGGCCTGAAGCGGGCCACGGGTTTCCTGCGCGCCCAGATCGGCAAGCGCATCAAGATCTGGACCACGCCTGAACTCAAGTTCGTATACGACGAGTCGGTGGAGCGCGGCGACCGGCTGTCGCGCCTGATCGACAGCGCGAACAGCACACATTCTGCCGATCCGACCGAAAATTGACGCGCCCAGGCCTGCGCGCATTGCGCGCAGGCACATCAGCGGCGTCCTGTTGCTCGACAAGCCGCCCGGGATTTCTTCCAACCATGCCCTGCAGGCGGCGAAGCGGCTATACCGTGCCGAAAAAGCCGGGCATGCCGGCACCCTGGACCCCCTTGCGAGCGGTCTGTTGCCCGTCCTCCTTGGTGATGCGACACGGTTTTCCGGATACCTGCTGAACGCCGAGAAGGCCTATGAAGCCGAGGTCAGGCTGGGCACGACGACGACCACCGGCGATGCAGAGGGCAAGGTGCTAGAGAGGAGGCCGGTTGCCGTTGGGCGCGTCGACGTGGAAACAGTGCTGGTGCGCTTCCGGGGGGTCCAGTCCCAGATTCCGCCCATGTATTCAGCGCTGAAGCGCGATGGCCAGCCTCTCTACGAGCTGGCGCGCCGCGGGGAGACGGTGGAAAGGGCGCCGCGGACGATTGAAATCTTTGCGCTTGAACTGGCCGCCTGGGCGCCTGAGACGCTGAACCTCGAGGTGAGGTGCAGCAAGGGTACCTACATCCGCACCCTTGCCGAGGACATTGGCGCCGCGCTCGGCTGTGGTGCCCACCTGTCGGCCCTGCGTCGGTCGGGCACCGGCGCCTTTCGGATTTTCGAGGCGGTCTCGCTCGATGCCCTGTCAGCCCTGGACGAGCCAGGGAGGGATGGCCTCCTGCGCCCGGTCGATCAGATCCTCGTCCAGTTCCCCAGGATTGAACTGGACGCAGCCCTGGCCGCGCGGTTCGGCCATGGGCAAGCGGTACAGGGGACAGGGAGTTACGAGGGTCTGTGCCGCATCTACGCGTCTTCCGGGCGATTCCTGGGGCTGGCCGAGGCGTCGCCGGACGGGCGCTTGGCACCCCGAAGGCTGATGGCCGAACGTACTGCGGAACCGCCAACCGGCTGAAATTCATCGGAAAACTTGCTAAGCGGCCGTGAATTAAGCTAAAATCGCGGTTTCGCAAGGAGAAAAAAAGATGGCTTTGCAGGTCGCGCAGAAAGCGCAAGTGGTAAAACAATTCCAGCGGACGGCCACTGATACGGGCTCGTCCGAGGTTCAGGTTGCCCTTCTCACCGAGCGCATCAACGGTCTCACCGAGCATTTCAAGGCCAACACCAAGGATTTCCATTCGCGTCGCGGGCTGCTCAAGATGGTCAGCCAGCGTCGCAAGCTGCTCGATTACCTGAAGCGCACGGATGCGGACAAGTACCGCAACGTGATCGAGCGGCTCGGTCTGCGCAAGTAATTCCCCGATGTTCCGCCCAGAAACGCTCATCCCACAGGTGGGCGTTTTTGTTTTCGGCGTTCGCACGCCCGCGGATCTCGCACGCTAGTAGCCCGGCGTCGAGGTCCCGCGCAGCGCGCGAGTAACCCCGTTCCATGAGGATCTTCCCCTTGAATCCGATCAAAAAGACATTCACGTACGGTGCCCACCAGGTCACCCTTGAAACCGGCGAGATCGCCCGCCAGGCCCATGGCGCAGTCCTCTGCACGATAGAGGACACCGTGGTGCTCGCGACCGTGGTGGCCGCCAAGAGCGCCAAGCCCGGCCAGGACTTCTTTCCCCTGACCGTCGACTACGTCGAGAAGACCTACGCTGCGGGCAAGATTCCCGGCGGGTTCTTCAAGCGCGAAGGGCGCCCCTCGGAGAAGGAGATCCTGACCTGCCGCCTGATCGACCGCCCGATCCGCCCATTGTTCCCGGACGGCTTCTACAACGAGGTTCAGGTGGTGGCCACGGTCATGTCCTGCAACCCTGAGATCGACCCGGACATCGTGTCGATGCTGGCGGTATCTGCGGCCCTGACGCTCTCGGGGGTCCCGTTCAACGGCCCCATAGGCGCAGCGCGCGTGGGGTACCTGAACGGCCAGTACGTGCTCAACCCGACCGCTTCGCAGGTCAAGGACTCTCAGTTGAACCTCGTGGTCGCGGGCACGGAGCAGGGGGTGCTGATGGTCGAGTCCGAGGCGATGGAACTGCCCGAGGATGTAATGCTGGGTGCCGTCACCTTCGGCCACGACCAGATGCAGGTCGCGATTCAGGCGATCCATGAGTTGGCCGAAGTCGCGGCCAAGCCGGCGTGGGACTGGAAGGCGCCGGCCAAGGACGAGGCGATGATCGCGCGCGTCGCGGAACTCGCCGAGAAAGACCTGCGCGATGCCTTCGCCATCAAGCAGAAGCAGGCCCGCTCCGGCGCGATCGACGCCATCTGGAAGCGCGTATTCGAGGCGCTGGGCGTGGGTACCGAGCAAGGCCCGAACGCAAACATCGTGAAGGATGTCTGCTTTGCGCTGGAATCGAAAATCGTGCGCAGCCAGATCCTCGACGGTGAGCCGCGCATCGACGGTCGCGACACGCGCACCGTCCGTCCGATCACCATCCGCACGGGCGTGCTGCCCCGTACGCACGGGTCGGCACTGTTCACGCGCGGCGAAACCCAGGCGTTGGTCGTCGCCACGCTCGGCACAGGCCGTGACGAGCAGATCATCGATGCGCTTATGGGTGAGTACCGCGACCGCTTCATGCTCCACTACAACATGCCCCCGTATGCGACCGGCGAAACCGGGCGCATGGGCGCGTCCAAGCGCCGCGAGATCGGGCACGGGCGCCTCGCCAAACGCGCGCTGCTTGCGACGCTGCCTAGCGCCGAGGAATTCGGCTATTCGATGCGCGTGGTGTCCGAAGTTACCGAATCGAACGGCTCGTCCTCGATGGCTTCGGTGTGCGGCGGCAGCCTCGCGCTGATGGACGCCGGGGTGCCGATGAAGGCGCACGTCGCGGGCATCGCAATGGGCCTCATCAAGGAAGGCAACCGCTTCGCCGTCCTGACCGACATCCTCGGCGATGAGGACCACCTCGGCGACATGGACTTCAAGGTCGCCGGCACCGACAAGGGCATCACCGCCCTGCAGATGGACCTGAAGATCGAGTCCATCACCAAGGAAATCATGCTGGTGGCGCTGAACCAGGCGCGCGAGGGCCGTGTGCACATCCTCGAGTACATGAAGCAGTCGATGGAAGGTTCGCGCACCGAGATCTCGACGTTTGCGCCGCGCATCCTCAAATTGAAGATCAACCCCGAGAAGATCCGCGACGTGATCGGCAAGGGCGGGGTGGTGATCCGTGGCCTGCAGGAAGAAACCGGCACGACCATCGAGATCCAGGACGACGGCACGATCTCGATCGCGTCGACCAGCGCCGAAGGCGGCGAGCTGGCCAAGAAGAAGATCCAGGAGCTTACTGCGGATGTCGAAGTGGGCAAGGTCTACGACGGCACGGTGCTGCGCCTGCTGGACTTCGGCGCGATCGTCAGCATCCTCCCGGGCCGCGACGGGCTGCTGCACATTTCGCAGATCAGCAACGAGCGCGTCAACGCGGTCGCCGACCACCTCAAGGAAGGCCAGGCCGTGAAGGTCAAGGTGCTTGAGGCCGACGACAAGGGTCGCCTGCGACTTTCGATGAAGGCGGTCAATGCACCTGCGCCGGCTGCGCAGCCCACCTGACACTGCGGGGCGAAATAAAAAGGGGCGCCTCGGCGCCCCTTTTTTTATGCCTGCAAGCCTCGACTACTTTGCGACCTGCTTTTCCCTGAGCTCGTCCAGCGTCTTGCAGTCGATACACAATGTCGCGGTAGGGCGGGCCTCCAGGCGCTTCAGGCCGATCTCCACGCCGCAGCTGTCGCAGTAGCCGTACTCGTCCGCCTCGATGCGCCCGATGGTCTCGTCGATCTTCTTGATGAGCTTGCGCTCGCGGTCGCGGTTGCGAAGCTCCAGCGCGATGTCGGATTCCTGGCTGGCGCGATCATTCGGGTCGGCGAACACGGTGGCCTCGTCCTGCATCGTGTGCACCGTGCGGTCGATCTCCTCGGAGAGCTCGGACTTGATCTGCTCGAGGATCTTGCGGAAGTGCTGGCGCTGCTTGGCGCTCATGTACTCCTCCCCTTTCTTGGGGGTGTACGGCGTGAAGCTCTTCCGGGCCAAATCCAGTGCCATTTGATTCCTGTACGGGAAAAAGGAAAGCGGCTTTGTAGCAGAAAAGCCCCCCCCTCGCAAGCAGCACTCCCGAAGGCATCTCCGCGTTGCTGCATCCCTGGGAACGGCGTATCATTCGCCCCCTTTTCGGGGTGTAGCGCAGCCCGGTAGCGCGCCTGGTTTGGGACCAGGATGTCGGAGGTTCGAATCCTCTCACCCCGACCAGAGTTTGCCCGGCTGCCCGTAGCTCAACTGGATAGAGCACCAGCCTTCTAAGCTGGGGGTTGTGGGTTCGATTCCCGCCGGGCAGGCCAATCCGTTTTAGTGGAAAATACAGTCTTTGCAGCGCAGTGGTGGCCGTAGCTCAACGGTAGAGTCCCAGATTGTGATTCTGGTTGTTGTGGGTTCGAATCCCATCGGCCACCCCAGTCCCCTCCGGCGGAAAGTCAGCCGGGCAGTTGCTCCTGCTCGAGCATGAACACGAAGCCATCTCCGGAACTGGTCTCCAGCCACGTGAACGGCATGCGCGGGTAGGCGCGCTCCAGCGCCTCGCGGTTGTGCCCGATTTCGCAAACGAGTACGCCGCCCGGATTCAGGTGGGCCCTTGCGCCTGAGAGAATCTTGCGCACCAGCCAGAGCCCGTCCTTGCCGCCCGCGAGGGCCATCCGCGGCTCGGCCCGGTATTCGTCCGGCAGATCGTCCATGGTGTCCGAATCCACATAGGGCGGGTTGCTGACGATGAGGTCGTAGCGCTTGCGGGACAAGGCCTTGTACAGGTCGGAGGGCAGCAGCCGGATGCGGCCGGCCAGGCGGTAGTCGGCAACGTTGCGCCTGGCCACTGCCAGAGCCGCGGCCGAGAGGTCGACGGCGTCTACCCGGGCCTTCGGGAACGCGTGCGCCAGGAGCACTGCCAGACAGCCGGAACCGGTGCACAGGTCTAGCGCGGTGCCGACCGGCCTCCTCACCAGCAGGCTGATATCGTCCGGTATGAGTTCCGCGATGAACGAGCGCGGCACGATGACGCGGCGGTCAACGTAGAAACGGAAATCTCCCAACCATGCCTCATGGATGAGGTAGGCGACCGGGATGCGCTCGCGAATCCTTCGCGCGACAAGTCGCTCAATGCGCTGAAGCTCGGCAGCAGTTGGGGCTCGGCCTGCGCTTGCCTCGAATTGATCCAGCGGAATCCCGCAGGCGTGCAGAACGATCCAAGCGGCCTCATCTCGTGCGTTCGAGGTGCCGTGCCCGTAGGCCAGGGGGGCAGATTGCAATTGCGCGGCGATCTTCCTGACAGCCCCTGCAATCGAACGCGGCGATCCGGTCGTTCCCACCCTATACGCCTAGCGCAGCAACGCGCGCAGCACCCCGAGGTAGATCTGCGGAAGCTGCTCGAGGGCGGAGAGTTCGATATGCTCGTCCAGCTTGTGGATGCTGGCGTTCACGGGACCGAGCTCGACGATCTGCGGGCAGATGCTCGCGATGAAGCGGCCGTCAGATGTCCCGCCAGAGGTGGATAACTCTGTCTCGATGCCAGTTACTTCGCGGATCGCGCGCTGCACGGCCGCCACCAGCACGCCCCGCTCGGTGATGAAAGGGTTCCCAGAGAGGCTCCACTCGATCGCATAGTCCAGCCCGTGCCGTCGAAGGACGGCGTCGGTCCTTTCCTTGAGCGATTCGGCGGTACTGGACGTGGAGAAGCGGAAATTGAAGTCCATCTCGAGCGATCCGGGCACCACATTGTTGGCTCCGGTGCCGGCATGGATATTCGAGACCTGGAAGGATGTCGGCGGAAAGAATTCGCTCCCCGAATCCCAATGGATCGACCCCAGTTCCGCCAGGGCCGGCGCAAGCATGAGAATCGGGTTCTTTACCAGATGCGGATAGGCGATGTGGCCCTGGACCCCGCGTACGGTGAGTTTTCCGGAAAGAGACCCTCGGCGGCCGTTCTTGATCGTGTCGCCGAGCGTACTCACCGAAGACGGTTCGCCCACGATGCAGAAATCAATCCTCTCGCCTCGCTCGCGCAGGCGCTCAACTACCTTCACGGTACCGTCGACTGACGGGCCCTCCTCGTCGGACGTGAGCAGGAACGCGATGGACCCTGCATGCGCGGGCCGTTCGGCGGCAAAAGCCTCGGCTGCTATGACAAAAGCGGCGATCGATGACTTCATGTCGGCCGCGCCACGACCGTACAGGCGACCGTCCCGGAGCGTGGGCACAAAGGGGTCTGAGTGCCACTGCTCGAGCGGGCCGGTCGGAACGACGTCGGTATGGCCGGCAAAGCAAAGCAGGGGCTTGGCGGAACCGCGGCGGGCCCAGAGATTGGTGACCGGGCCGCACCGGATGGTCTCGCACTCGAAACCAACCTTCGAAAGGCGCTCGGCCAGGTACGCCTGGCAGCGGCCGTCCTCGGGAGTAACGGACCTCCGCCCGATCAGTTCGCGCGTCAGGTCCAGCGCATTCAAGGTCACCCCGCGGCGTCTATCTTGAAGGAACTGAAGGATGCGCTCGCGGCGCCCGCCGGGGCGAGGATCGACTCTTTCTTGTCGTCCTCCTTGGGTGGGGCGGCTGGCGCCGTGATGGGAGGTTGCCCTGTGATGTCCCCTGCAGTGGCCTGGTTGATCAGCCACAGCATGTTTGTCGCGGAATCTGCGTTGGCCATGGCTTCGTCCTGGGAGATCTTGCCGTCCATGAATAACTTGAAGAGCGCCTGCTCGAAGGTCTGCGAGCCGGGCGACATGCTTTTTTCCAGGGCATCCTTGATCTCGTTGATTTCCCCCTTCTCGATCAACTCGGCGATGTGGCGGGTGTTCAGCAGGACTTCAACGGCGGCCATGCGCCCGCCGCTCTTGGTCCGGATCAGCCGCTGGGAGATGATCGACTGCAGCGCCGCCGAGAGGTCGAGCAACAGGCTGGGCCGGTTCTCGAGCGGGTAGAAGTTGATGATCCGGTTCATCGCGTGGTAGCTGTTGTTCGCGTGCAGCGTCGCCAGCGCCAAGTGGCCGGACTGTGCATACGCGAGGGCCATACCCATGGTGTCCTTGTCGCGAATCTCGCCGATCAGGATGATGTCGGGCGCTTGCCTCAGGGCGTTCTTCAGGGCGACGTTGAAGCTCTTGGTGTCGGAGCCGACTTCGCGCTGGTTCACGATCGACTTCTTGTTCTGGAATATGAACTCGACCGGGTCCTCCAGCGTGAGGATATGGCCGGCCCTGCGTTCGTTGCGGTAGTCGATCATCGCCGACAGCGAGGTCGACTTGCCGGACCCGGTGGCGCCGACCATCAGGATCAGGCCCCGCTTGGCCATGATGACTTCCTTCAGGACTTCCGGGACCCCCAGGCTGTCGAGGGGAGGGATGGTGCCAGGGATGAAGCGGACCACGACTGCCGGGGTGCCCTTCTGGCGGAACGCGCTGATACGGAACGCACCGATGCCATCCAGTGCGTACGCAGTATTCAGCTCAAGCTCTTCTTCGTACTCCTTGATCTGCCTCTCGTTGAGGACCTCGTAGAGGAGCGTCTTGACGGCGTCCGCCGTCATCACCGTCTGGTTGACCGGGACGGCGTTGCCGTTGATCTTTATGTTGATCGGTGCGCCCACCGAAAGGAATATGTCCGAGGCTTTCTTCTCGGCCATCAACTGGAACAATCGTTTCATCGCAGACATGCTCGCCCCCCGAGGACAGTCCAGATGCTGGTAATCAGTCGCCGCGCAGCAGTTCGTTCAGGCTGGTCTTGGCGCGAGTCTTGGCGTCCACGCGCTTCACTATCACGGCGCAGTAGAGACCGTACTTGCCGTCCGCCGACGGCAGCGTGCCCGGCACTACGACCGAACCCGCCGGCACCCGGCCGTACAGCGTCTCCCCGGTCGTTCGATCGTAGATGCGGGTGCTCTGGCCGAGGAATACGCCCATCGAAATCACGCTGTTCTCCTCGACGATGACGCCTTCGACGACTTCGGAACGCGCGCCGACAAAACAGTTGTCTTCAATGATGACGGGATTGGCCTGGATCGGCTCGAGCACTCCGCCGATGCCGACGCCGCCCGACAGGTGGACGTTCTTGCCGATCTGGGCGCAGGACCCTACGGTGGCCCAGGTATCGACCATGGTGCCCTCGTCGACGTAGGCGCCAATGTTCACGTATGAGGGCATCAGCACGACGTTCTTGGCGACGAATGCGCCGCGCCTGGCGATCGCGGGCGGGACCACCCTGAACCCCCCGGCCGCGAACCTGGCCGCGTCATAGCTGGCGAACTTGCTGTCGACCTTGTCGTAGTACTGCGTCGCGCCACCGGCCATGACATGGTTGTCGGCGAGGCGAAAGGAGATCAGCACCGCCTTCTTGACCCATTGGTGGGTGATCCAGGCTCCGCCGGTCTTCTCGCAGACTCGGAGGGTACCCGCATCGAGACCCGCGATCACGCTCTCAACGGCATCGCGAACGGCAGCGGGTGCCGATGAAGGGCTCAGGCTGGCGCGGTCTTCCCACGCCTGGTCGATGGTGTTTTGTAGGTCTTGCATCGCTTATAGGGTGTTGGTGAAACTGACAATGCGCCGGACCGCCTCGACACACTCGGCCTGGGGTTGCACCAGCGCGATTCGCACGTAATTCCTTCCAGGGTTGACGCCGTCGCATTCGCGCGCGAGGTAGCTTCCCGGCAGGACGAGCACATTATAGTCGCGCAGCAGGTCCCTCGCGAACCTGGCGTCGTCGATCGGGGTGCGCATCCAGAGGTAGAACCCGCCCTCGGGCATCGCGACCCCGCCCAGGGGACTCAGCAAAGGCAGCGCGGCCCGGAATTTGTCCGCGTAGAGGCGACGGTTCTCAACCACATGGGCCTCGTCCCGCCAGGCGGCAATGGAAGCCTTCTGTACGGTCACGCTCATCGCGCTGCCGTGGTAGGTCCGGTACAGCAGGAACTTCTTCAGCAACGCGGCGTCGCCCGCGACGAACCCTGAGCGCATCCCGGGAGCGTTGGAGCGCTTCGAGAGGCTGGAGAAGACCACGAGGCGGGGAAACCCCTTGCGGCCGAGGCGCTCGGCGGCCTCCAGGGCGCCCATGGGCGGATTCGACTCGTCGAAATAGAGTTCCGAATAGCATTCGTCGGACGCGACCACGAATCCGTGCCGGTCGGAAAGTTCGAACAGGTCCCGCCAGTCGTCGAGGTTCATGACTGCGCCGCTGGGGTTCGAGGGCGAGCATGCGAAGACCATCTGCACGCCGTCCCAGGCGCTGTCGTCCGCCGCTTTGTAATTCACCTTGAAGGAAGATTCGGCGGTCGCGTTCAGGAACACGGCTTTTGCGCCTGCGAGCACGGCCGCCCCTTCGTAGATCTGGTAGAAGGGATTCGGGCAGGCCACCTTCGCATTGCCGCCAGAGGGATCAACGATCGTCTGGGCAAACGAGAAAAGCGCCTCCCGGGAGCCGTTGACCGGCAACACCTCGGTCGAGGGATCGACCGAGGTGAGCCTGTAGCGGCGCATGAGCCATGCAGCGATGGCTTCGCGCAGTTCGGGCAGGCCGGCTGTCGCAGGATAAGCCGACAGCCCGTCGAGGTTGCCGATCAGGGCGGCCTTCACCAGTTCGGGGGTGGCGTGCTTGGGCTCACCGATCGACAGGTTGATCGGGGCCTTTCCCGAGTTCGGCGTAACCCCCGCCAGCAGCAAGCGAAGCTTTTCGAACGGGTAGGGCTGCAGGAGCGCCAGACGTGGATTCAAGGGCGGTACATTCCCGGCATCAGTGACCGGCTTGCGGATTCGCAGGCGGGAACGAATCGACCTGCACATGGGCGGCGGGATGCCAGCCGCGCTTGCGATGATCGACCACGACGGTAGTGAAGATCCCCCCGCGCACGTTGAATCTGGCCGTCAACCTCATGTAGCGTGGCCTGGTCACCGAAACGAGGTCACCGAGGATGCGGTTGGTCACGGCCTCGTGGTATGCGCCTTCGTCACGAAAGGACCAGACATAAAGCTTCAGCGACTTGAGTTCAACGCACGTCTTGTCCGGCACGTAGTCGAGCAGCAGCGTCGCGAAATCCGGCTGCCCGGTCATCGGGCACAGGCAGGTGAACTCCGGAATCTCCATATGGATCCAGTAGTCGCGCTCCGCGTTCGGGTTCGGAAAAGTGTGCAGCTTATTGCCGGGACGGGAGGGCATCGGGAACGCGCGAAAGTTGGACTGGAGACGGGGGCGGAACAGCGAAAATGGTATCATAGGACGCTGAATTTTCGTGGTGGTTCCGATCCAGTTCCAGGCGGCTCCGGCCGACTCCGCAGCCGTCAATTTTCCAAAAAAAAGCATCCTCCGTGCGCCTTACCCAGCTCAAACTCTCCGGCTTCAAGTCATTCGTCGATCCTACCGCCATACACGTCCCAGGGCAGCTTGTAGGCATCGTGGGCCCGAACGGGTGCGGGAAATCGAACGTCATCGACGCGGTTCGCTGGGTGCTCGGGGAAACGCGGGCGTCGGCCCTGCGCGGGGACTCGATGATGGACGTGATATTCAACGGCTCCTCCAACCGCAAGCCGCTCGCGCGTGCCAGCGTCGAGCTGGTATTCGACAACACCCTGGGCCGCGCCACGGGACAGTGGTCTCAGTATGCCGAGATCTCCGTCAAGCGCGTTCTGCAGCGGGATGGCGAATCCGCCTACTACATCAACAACACTCATGTCCGCCGGCGCGACATCACCGACATCTTCCTCGGGACGGGGCTTGGCCCAAGGGCCTACGCGATCGTGGAGCAGGGAATGATCTCGAGGGTCATCGAGGCCAAGCCGGAAGACCTGCGCGTATTCCTGGAGGAAGCAGCAGGGATCTCGAAGTACAAGGAGCGCCGCAGGGAGACCGAGAACCGCCTGTCGGACACGCGCGACAACCTATCGCGCGTGACCGACATCCGAACCGAACTCGGTGCGCAGATCGAAAAGCTCGGGAAGCAGGCCGAGGTCGCCAGCCGCTACCAGGAGTTCCAGGCGGACTTGCAGCTCAAGCAGCAGCTTCTCTGGTACCTGCGCCGCCGTGACGCCGCCGCCGAGCGAGAGCGGCACGCGCAGGAGATTGTCCGGTGTACCAACGAGCTCGAGTCTGAGACCGCGCGCCTGCGTGAGGCCGAGAGCCACATCGAGACGGCGCGGAGCGCTCATTACACAGCAGGCGATGGCCTGAATGCCGCGCAGGCTGCGCTTTATGGCGCCAACACGGAAGTCGCCGGGCATGAATCGGAATTGCGCCACGTGGAAGAGACACGCCAGCGGCTCGAGAACCGCCATATCGAGTTGCGGGCGCAACTAGGCTCGTGGCGCGAGCAGCGCTCTCAGCTCACCCAGGCATTGCACATGTGGGCGAACCGCCTGGGTGGCGCGAAGCAGCGCGTGGTCGAGGCGCAGCAGGCCCTGGCTGCGGAGTCCGAAAAGCTTCCCCACGCGGAGCAGGCATTCCGGGTATCGCAGGACCGCCTGAACGAGGTCCGCAGCCAGGCTATGCAGTCCGAGAGCCGCTCGCAGCTCGAGCAGACGAACCTCGGGCACTCCGAACGGTCAGTGCAGAATCTCGAGCAACGCGACGAACGGCTCCGGGCGGAAATGGAAACCCTGGACCAACCCGATTCGGCGGCGCTCAAGGAGCACGAGGACCATGTCGCGGAACTCGAAGCCCAGATTGAGACCGCGCAGGCGGAGACCTATGCGCTGCAGGAGGCCTGTGCGGCACTCGACCGGGAACGCCAGGCCGCGGTTGCCAGGCTGAGCGAAGCGCTTCGGGATCATAGCGCGGCGGAGGCACAGCTCGCCACCTTGGTGAAGATCCAGGCATCGATGGCCGAGGATGGCAAGCTGGCCGAATGGCTGGAAAAGCGCGGGCTGGCCGGGCTGCCGAAGTTCTGGGAGAACCTGAAGATAGAGGCGGGGTGGGAGACTGCGGTCGAGGCCGTACTCAGGGAACGACTGCACGCCCATGAGGTCGCCTCCTCGAACGCCCTGTCCGGGTTCGCGGCCGACAACCCGCCTGCGAAGGCCAGCTTCTACCTGTCGGCATCCAGTGTGGGAACCGTATCGCTTGCCGGGCATGAGTCGCTCGCCGGCAAGGTGACCGCTTCCAATCCAGGAGTCGCCGGGGCGATCGCGGACTGGCTTTCCGGCGTATACGTGGCGAAAGGGATGCCGGATGACGGCATGCGCGCCGCGCTTCCGCCCGGAGCATCCCTGATCAATCAGGACGGGCATCGGTTTACGCGCCACACGGCGAGCTTCCATGCCCCGGATGCGACCGATTCCGGCCTGCTCTTGCGGCAAGCGGAGATCGATTCGCTGCGCTCGCGCTGCCAGGACTTGGCAGGAGTGCTCGAGACCGCGCGGGGGGAAGTCGCGGCAAAGGAGGGCGACCTCGCCTCCAGGCAGGCGGCGCTGGCTTCCGCGCGTGATGCTGCGGCCGAACTGCAGGGCAGCAGCCACGAGGCCAGGATTGAATTGCTCAAGCTGACGCAGGCTGCGGATCGATACCGCGAGCGCAGCGGGCAGATCGGGGCCGAGTTGCAGGGTATTGCTATCGAGCTCGACAAGGCCAGTGCCCGCAAGATCGAGCTGATCGCGATGCTGGAGGGTATCCGCGCCGAGATCGCAACACTTCATGCATCCCTCTCCGAGGTCAGGGCGGCGCATACCGAGGCCGAGGTTGCACTCACCGAACAGCGGCGCGTGCTGCAGCAGTCCGAACGTTCCTCCCAGGAGGCGGTTTTCGCCGAGCGGGAGTGCGTTTCCAAGATCAACGAGATCGACAACTCGGTCAAGATCATCGACCAGCAGATCGAGCGGGCGGACCTGGACGTCGCAAAGCTCACGGAAGAACTCGCGGTCGACCCGATCCCGGTCGTTCGTGAAGCGCTGGACGCGGCAGTCGAGGCGCGAATAAGCTGTGAAAAGACCCTTGCGGAGGCGCGCAATACGGTCGAAGCCGCTTCTGCCACGCTACGCGGCCTCGAGGAATCCCGCCTGCAGATCGAGGGCCGCATCGCCCCCCTGCGCGAGCGGATCGGGGAACTGCGCCTGAAAGAGCAGGCCGCGAGTATCAACCACGATCAGTTCGCCGCGCAGCTCGCGGAAGCCGGCGCGGACGAGTCGGCCTTGGCGGCGGGCGCCGAAGGCGCGCCGCGCCCTTCGGCCCTGCAGTCCGAAATCACTCGCCTGAACCAGTCAATCTCGGAACTTGGCGCGGTCAACCTTGCGGCGCTCGAGGAACTGAAGACCAGCTCGGAGCGCAAGGGATTCCTCGACGCCCAGTCGGCCGACCTGGAAGAGGCCGTGAACACGCTGGAGGATGCGATTCGCAGGATCGACAAGGAGACTCGCGAGCTGCTCCGCGAAACGTTCGACAGCGTGAACCGCCATTTCGGGTCGCTGTTCCCGATGCTGTTTGGCGGCGGGGAGGCGAAGCTCATTATGACCGGCGAGGAGATCCTCGATGCGGGCGTGCAGGTAATGGCTCATCCCCCGGGCAAGCGCAATAGCAGCATTCACCTGCTGTCCGGAGGCGAGAAGGCCCTGACGGCGATTTCGCTGGTGTTTGCGCTTTTTCAGCTGAATCCGGCGCCATTTTGCCTGCTCGACGAGGTCGACGCGCCGCTGGACGACTCGAACACCCAACGGTTCTGCGATTTGGTGAAGAAAATGTCCTCGCAGACGCAGTTTCTGTACATCAGCCACAATAAGATCACCATGGAGATGGCGAGCCAGTTAGTGGGCGTGACGATGCAGGAGTCCGGCGTGTCCAGAGTGGTGGCTGTCGATATCGACGAGGCCCTGAAGATGCGCGAGGAACTCGCAGCCTGACCCCATGAGCGAATTCCAGACCGGCCTGCTCGTCATCGGTGCCCTCGTGGTCGTCGGTGTGCTTGGCTACAACAAGTGGCAGGAATATCGCGCTGCGAGGGCAGTAGATTCCGCCTTGAGGTCGGGCCATGCGGACGTGTTTGCAGAGGATTCACCGATTGGCGTCGGCACACCCCGTCCTTCGGACGTGGACCAGGAGGATTCGCTGCTCATGCAGCCTCAGGCAAGTCCGGTCCTGCGCGAGGCGTCGCTGCAACGAACAGCGCGCCAGGAAGAAGCCTTGCACGATGGCAGGTTTGGCTTCGATTATGTCGTCGACATGAACGGCGAAGTGCAGGTCGGCGGCCTGCGGGAAGAGTGGTCCGCAGTAGAACAGCGCTTCGGCCGCCGCGCGGGCCTCTCCGGTTGGGCGGATGGGCAATGGGCGCCTGTTCCCCACGGCGGAACGTGCACGAAAGTACACGCTGCCCTGCAGTTGGTCAGCCGCAGGGGTGTCGTGAGCGAATCCGAGTTGCTGGAATTCCGCTCCATGGTGGAGACCCTCGCGGCCCGCCTCGGGATGTCGGTCGCGTCCCCGGAAATGAAGGATGCGCACGAAGCCGCCCGCATGCTGGACGGCGCATGCGCGGAAGCCGATATCCAGATCGCTTTCCACGTGGTCGCTGTGCCGGGTGCATATTTTCAGGGCACCAAGGTGCGTGCTGCTGCGGAAGCTGCCGGTTTCGTGCTCGATTCGGATGGTCGCTTCGTGCTGCGCGACGACGCCGGCCGGGAATACTACGCACTGACGGACCGGGGTGCCGCGAAGTTTTCACCCTCCGGGATGAAGGACGCCGCACCGGCTGCGTTGACGCTGTCCATGGACGTGCCTCGCGTTCCCGAAACGCACAGGAGTTTCGAGGCGATGGTCCGGTTCGCGCGCAACCTGGCCGGTCTCCTCGGGGGACAGCTCGTCGATGACAACGGCCAACCGCTCGACGACCGGGCGGTTGCGGCCATCGACGCGCAGCTCGGCCTCGTCCGGCGCAACCTGGA
Source organism: Burkholderiales bacterium (assembly GCA_965279075.1). Lineage (GTDB taxonomy): Bacteria > Pseudomonadota > Gammaproteobacteria > Burkholderiales > SG8-39 > SZAS-79. The sequence continues at coordinate 521,026 of CBDIHI010000010.1, forward strand.
GGCGCGGGGCATCCAGCCCGGGAGCGCGCTCGCGCTCCGCTTGTTCTCCTGAGGCCGGCGGGTGGCCACGCCGCACCCGTTGCGGGATGAAGCTGAGGCGCTGCGCCGCGATCTCGAAGAGCACAATCGTCGCTACTATGTGCGGGATGCGCCCGTCATTCCCGACGCCGAGTACGACCGCCTCTTTCGCCGCCTGCAGGAGCTGGAGGCCGCATACCCGGACCTGCTGAGCGCAGATTCACCCACCCACCGCGTTGGCGCGCAACCGCTGGCGGAGTTTCCCGAAGTCCGGCACCGCACGCCGATGCTGTCCCTGAACAACGCCTTTTCCGAGGACGAGGTCCGGGCGTTCGACGAAAGGATCCGCAAGGCGCTCGGAGTCGACAGTGTCGACTACTGCGTCGAGCCGAAGTTCGACGGACTCGCTATCAGCCTCACCTACAAGGACGGGGTGTTTGTGGAAGGTGCGACCCGGGGTGACGGTAGTACCGGCGAGGATGTCACAGCGAATTTGCGCACCGTGCGAACCATCCCGCTGCGGCTGCCGGAGGCCCCCGACACGAAGGACCTCGAAGTCAGGGGGGAGGTCCTGATGTTTCGCGACGAATTCGAGGCAATGAACCGGCGCCAGCGAGAATCGGCCGGCAAGGAATTCGTAAACCCGCGCAATGCGGCCGCCGGCAGCCTCAGGCAGCTGGACTCGCGCATTACCGCACAACGTCCCTTGCGGTTCTTCGCCTACGGTGTGGGTGCGCCAGCCCCCGCCTGGCGGACTCATTCGCAGGTCCTCGACCGGCTCGCGGAGCTCGGTTTTCCCGTCGCCTCCGAGCGGTCGACCGCGACCGGGGCAGACGAGTTGCTCGACCGCTTCAACCGGCTTGGTGCTTCCCGGGATTGCCTGGCCTATGCCATCGACGGCATCGTCTACAAGGTGGACAGGCTCGACTGGCAGCAGGTGGTCGGTTTCGTATCCCGCGCCCCGCGATTCGCGATCGCGCACAAGTTCCCGGCACAGGAAGAGCTGACCGAGGTGCTCGGCATAGACGTTCAGGTCGGCCGTACCGGCGCACTGACCCCTGTGGCCCGCCTGAAGCCCGTGTTCGTCGGCGGGGTCACCGTCACCAATGCGACGCTTCACAACGAAGACGAGATGCGGCGCAAGGACGTGCGTGTGGGAGATACGGTCATTGTCCGCCGGGCCGGGGATGTGATCCCGGAAGTGGTTTCGGTCATGGTCGACAGGCGTCCGCCGGGCGCGCGGGAATTCTCCATGCCGGAGCGCTGTCCCGTGTGTGGCTCGGCCGTCACGAAGTCTCCCGAAGAGGCGGTTGCACGCTGCTCGGGAGGGCTGTTCTGCCCGGCACAGTGCAAGCAGGCTCTGCTGCATTTCGCAGGCAGGCGCGCAATGGATATCGATGGCCTGGGCGACAAGCTCATAGAGCAGCTCGTCGACTCGGGGGCCGTGCGCACCCCTGCGGACCTCTTCGGGCTTCACCTTGAAGCGCTGGCCGGTCTCGACCGGATGGCGGAGAAGTCTGCATCCAATCTGCTTAAGGCGCTCGACAAGTCGCGCCGGACGACGCTGCAGCGGTTTATCTTCGCGCTCGGCATCCGAAACGTCGGGGAAAGCACTGCACGCGACCTGGCAGCGCACTTCGGTTCGCTGGAGCGGCTTGCCCGGGCGGACATTGGGGATTTGGAAGCGGTGCCCGACGTGGGTCCGGTTGTGGCGAAGTCGCTGCGGGAGTTCTTCCAGGAGCCTCACAACCTGCAGGTGATCGACGCGCTCAAGGCAGCAGGTGTGTCCTGGCCTGAAGACGAGGGTCGACGGTCCGCTCCCGCCGGCAAGGCGCTGGTTTTCGTACTCACCGGGACTCTGCCCACGATGACGCGGGACGAGGCGCGTGCCATGATTGAGGAGAAGGGCCACAAGGTCGCGGGTTCGGTTTCGAAGAAGACCGACTTCGTCCTGGCCGGGGAAGATGCCGGCAGCAAGCTCGCCAAGGCGCTCGAACTCGGCGTGAAGGTGCTCGACGAAGGCGAATTCGTGCAATTGATCAAAGGACTTGGATGAAATCTCCCCGCCCCCTGCGCAAGGCCGTGTTCCCGGTCGCCGGGCTAGGCAGCCGCTTCCTTCCCGCCACCAAGGCAAGTCCGAAGGAGATGATGCCGATCGTCGACAAGCCCCTCATCCAGTATGCGGTAGAAGAGGCCGCGGCCGCCGGGATTACCGACATGGTTTTCGTCACGGGGCGCAACAAGCGCGCCATCGAAGACCATTTCGACAAGGCGTACGAGATGGAAAGCGAACTCGCCGCAAAGGGGAAGCGGGAACTCCTCGAGCTGGTGCAGGGCGTGCTGCCCGCCGGGTGCCGCTGCGTCTACATACGCCAGGCCGAACCGCTTGGGTTGGGACACGCGGTGCTTTGCGCCCGGCCCGTGATCGGGGACGAGGCGTTTGCAGTGATCCTCGCCGACGATCTCGTCGACGCGAATCCCCCGGTCATGGCACAGATGGCGGAACTCTACCTGCAGGCGCAATGCTCGATGCTCGGTGTCGAGGATGTCCCGCGTGAACAGACGGGCAGTTACGGCATCGTGAGCCCCGAAGAACCGGGTAGCGCCTTCACCACCATCAAGGGCATAGTCGAGAAGCCCGACCCCGCGAATGCGCCTTCGACCCTTGCCGTGGTGGGACGGTATGTCCTCATGCCCCGAATATTCGAGTACCTTGCCGACGGCAAGCCGGGCCGGGGCGGCGAGATACAACTGACCGACGCGATCGCCGCGCTTATGGCAAGGGAGAAGGTGATGGCATACCGGTTTTCCGGAAAGCGCTACGACTGCGGCTCGAAGCTCGGATACCTGAAAGCCACCGTCGAACTCGCACTGGGCCACGCCGAAGTCGGCGGGGAGTTCGCGCATTACCTTGCGCACAGGCGGAAGGATGCCTGACCTCGCGCTCGCGTGGAGAATGCTCCACGATGCCGAACTCGTTTGTGCGGCCAGCGAAGTGCAGTCTGCAATCCACAGGGTGGCGTCGGACATCAACGCGCGCCTCGCGGACGCCTATCCCCTCGTACTGACCGCAATGGGGGGCGGGGTCTTTTTCGCAGGGCAGTTGCTGCCGTTACTGCGGTTCCCTCTCGATCTGGACTACATTCACGCAACCCGCTACGGGGCTACCACCCAGGGGGCTGCGATCGAATGGCGCGTCGCACCGCCAGCCGCGGTCAATGGGCGGACCGTCCTCGTGCTGGACGACATCCTTGACGCCGGCGATACAATGGCCGCGGTACGCGACCGGGTCCTCGAGCAAGGCGCGGCAGAGTTTCTTTGCGCGGTGCTCACCGAGAAGACCTTGTCGAAGACCAAACCCATCGCCGCCGACTTCGTCGGGCTCAGCCTGCCTGACCGTTTCGTGTTCGGGTGCGGGATGGACGCAAAGGGCTACTGGCGCAACCTGCCCGAAATCTACGCGCTGAAGGAGGTCTGATTTTGCTGGCGATCATTGGCGGTAGCGGATTGTCCAAGCTGGCGAATCTCGAGGTCGTCCGCCGGCAGGTTGTGCGCACACCCTACGGGGAACCGTCGGGCGCCTTGACCTTCGGCAGGATAGGCGGGCGGGAGGTTGTCTTCCTGGCGCGGCACGGGCACGGGCACACCATCCCGCCGCACGAAGTGAATTATTGCGCGAATCTGTGGGCGCTGAAGTCGCAGAAGGTTTCCGCCGTCGTCTCAGTCGTCTCGGTGGGCGGCATCGACCAGGACTTCCCACCGGGCAGGCTCGTGGTGCCGGATCAGATTATCGACTACACCTGGGGCAGGCGCTCCACCTTCTTCGAGGGCCCCGGCGCGAAAGTCACGCACATCGACTTTACGGAACCGTATTCCCCGCGGCTCCGCGCCGGCATCCTGCGAGCCGCAGATGCCTGCGGCGAGCAGGTAGCGGACGGCGCTGTCTATGCGGCGACCCAGGGCCCGCGACTCGAAACTGCGGCCGAAATCAATCGCCTCGAGAGGGATGGTGCAGGGCTGGTCGGAATGACTGCGATGCCCGAGGCCGCGCTGGCACGGGAACTGGAGATGGAATACGCAGCAATAGCCGTGGTGGCGAACTACGCCGCCGGCAGGGGGGACAGCCTGCACGGAATATCCATGGAGCAGATCGAAGCGGTCCTGGAGGAAGCGATGGGCAAGGTTCGCAGGATCATCGAATCGTTGGTAGCCCAATGATCCGGGAAGTCCTGAAGATGGGCGACGAACGCCTCTTGCTCGTGGCTCGGCCAGTGGCCCAGTTCGGCACGCCGGAGTTAAAGGCGCTGCTGGCCGACATGCGCGACACGATGGCGCATATGAACGGCGCCGGGCTTGCAGCACCCCAGATTGGGGTGAGCCTCAGGGTCGTGATCTTCGGAGCGAATGGCAACCCCCGCTATCCGGATGCCGAAGATGTTCCTTTCACGGTCCTGATCAACCCGCTCATCGAATTCCTCTCGGACGAAATGGAAGAGGGCTGGGAAGGTTGCCTCTCGGTACCCGGCCTGCGGGGTGTCGTGCCGCGCTACGCGCGGTTGCGATACCGGGGGTTCGATGCCGACGGCAACGCGATAGACCGGGTGGCCGAGGGGTTTCATGCTCGGGTAGTGCAGCACGAATGCGACCACTTGGATGGCATCCTCTATCCGATGCGTGTCACGGATTTCACCCGGTTTGGTTTCATCGAGGCGCTTTTCCCGGGCCAGGAAGTCGCGGACGACTAGGCCGCCACCCGTGGCCTAGACGTGCATCTCTTCCAGAAGGTCCTGCTCCAGCATCAGGACCACGCGCTGGTTCGACAGGGATTCTCCGGTCACGAGGAAGACGTCCTCGGCCCTGTCGCCGAGCGTGTTTATCTTCGCCGTACGCAGATTGACTTCGTAGCGTGAAAGTACCCGTGCGATTCCGTACAGCAAACCAGGCCGGTCGCTCGCCACCACTGAAAGTACATACAGCGTCCCGCGCTCGTCGGGTCGGAAATCCACGGTCGGGGTCACAGGGAAATGCCTTACCCTGCGAGAAATGCGCCCCCGCGCCGGCGGCGAGAGTGGCGCGTCTGAGCCGAGTTCCTGTGCGAGCTCGGTCTCGATCAGGCTGATCATGTCACGGTAGTGCGCGGCCTTGCCCTTGCCCATGATCAGGAATGTGTCCAGTGCGTAGCCGTGCCGCGTGGTATGGATCTTGGCCTCGACGATATTGAAGTTCGCGCGTTCGAAGTATCCGCAGATTCGCGCGAACAATTCCTTCCGGTCCCGGCTGTAGATCATGACCTGCAGGCCCTCGCCGAAGCTCGAAAGGCGGGCCTTTACGACCGGCTTGTCAGAGTCGACACGGTAGTGCAGGTTCCGCGTCTGCCATGCGACCTCTTGCGCCTCGTGGCGCAGGAAGTAGGCCGTATCGAGCTGCGCCCAGAAGCGGTCCTTTACGGAGTCGGAGAGGGCATAGAGGCGGAGAAGTCGCATCGCCTCCGATTGCGTGTCGGCCACTGCGGTGTCGAGTTCCAGCGCCCCGCCGGTCAGGAGTCGCCGCGTGGCGCGAAAAAGGTCTTCCAAGAGCTTCGCCTTCCAGGCATTCCAGACCTTCGGGCTGGTGCCCCTGACGTCGGCGACGGTAAACAGGTAGAGCGCGACGAGGCGCCGCTCGTCGCCCACCACGGCAGCGAAAGCCTTCACGACCTCCGGATCCGCAATGTCCTGCTTCTGCGCGACGGCCGACATCGTAAGGTGGCGCTCGACCAGGAAAGTGGCCAGCCCGAGGTCTTCCTGGGCCAGGCCGTGGCTGCGGCCGAACTTGCGCACGTCCGCCGCTCCGAGCACCGAATGATCCCCCCCGCGACCCTTGGCGATATCGTGGTAGAGGGCCGCGACGTAAAGCAACCACTGGCGTTCGAAGCCGCTCATCAGCTGGCTGGCGAGCGGGAATTCATGCGCGAACTCCGGCATGGTGAAGCGCCGCAGGTTCCGCACCACCATGAGGATGTGCTGGTCGACCGTATATACGTGAAACAGGTCGTGCTGCATCTGGCCAACGATGCGGCCGAACTCGGGCAGATAGCGGCCAAGGATGCCGTACTGGTTCATCCGCCTCAATTCATGCACGATGCCCCGCGGCTGTTGGAGGATCTGCAGGAACATCAGCTTGTGCAGCGGGGCGCGGCGGAAGGCCGCACCAATGCGCCGTCGTGACCGCCAGAGGGCACGCAGGGTCGGGGCGGTCATGCCCCGCAACTGCTGGTGCTGCTGCATCAGGAGGAAGCTTTCGAGGATCGCCGACGGATCGCTCTCGAACAGGTCCTCCCTGCGGGCGTCGAGAAGCTCGCCGTGCGCCTGGAACCTCTCATTGAGGTCTCGCGGTTGCAACGCCGGTTGTGGCAGCAGGCGCGCTCCCAGATTCTGCAGCAGGATCGTATTGAGCTGGGTGATCGCCTTCGCGGCGCGAAAGTATCGTTGCATCAGCGCTTCGCTCGCGCGCCGGGTTCCGGTCGCTTTGCAGTTCATCTGGCCCGCGAGTGCCGTCTGGAAATCGAAGACGATCCGGTCTTCGCGCCGCCCGGCCAGGTAATGCAGGCGGATCCGAAGGGTCTTGAGCAACTTTTCGTTGCGTGCGAGCTCCGCGGCCTCCTGCCGCGTGATCAGCGCGCGCGACTCGAGGTCGTGCCAGCGGGTGCCTATGCTGCTTGCGCCGGCGATCCAGAGGATGGTCTGCAGGTCCCTCAATCCCCCGGGAGCCTCCTTGAGATTCGGCTCGAGCGCGAATGGAGTGTCCTGGTGCTTGGCATGGCGATGCTCCTGCTCTAGGCGTTTGGCCTCGAAGAAGGCTGCGGTGTCGAGTGCGCCCTGCATCGTCGAGACAAGTTGCCTGAACAGGCGTCGGCTGCCGCAGACGAGGCGCGCCTCCAGGAGCGTGGTCTGCACGGTGATGTCCCCCAGCGCGGCTTCGCGGCAGGCCTCGACGGTGCGGACGCTGTGGCCGGCTTCGAGGCCGACATCCCAGAACAGGCCGATCAGCACTTCGACCCGAGATTTCTCGGCGGCCGACGGCTCGCCTTCCAGCAGCACGAGGACATCGATGTCCGAGCAAGGAAAGAGCTCGCTTCTGCCGTAGCCACCTACGGCGACGAGGGATGCGCTGCGGGGCATCCCGGCGGCTTTCCAGAGTTTGCGCAGCGTCGAGTCGATGAGACGGGCATGGCCACGCAGCAGTACGTAAGGTCGGGGCGATGCGAAGAACCGTGCCCGAAGGGCATTGCGTCCTGCCTGGAGTGCCGCCCGGACCTTGTCGGCCGCGACCCGGGCCGGGTACAGCGCCGCAGGCACGGCTTAGCCGACGATAGCCGGGGGGCGGGGGGTCCCGGCGGAGACGGTCAGCACCTCGTAGCCGGCTTCGGTGACCAGGACCGTATGCTCCCATTGGGCCGAAAGGCTGTGGTCCTTGGTGACGATGGTCCAGCCATCGGCCAGTTCCCGGATGGCCGGCTTGCCGGCATTGATCATCGGCTCTACCGTGAATGTCATTCCCGCTTCGAGCTGAAGCCCGGTGCCGGTCTTCCCGTAGTGCAGGATCTGCGGGTCTTCGTGGAATTTCCTTCCAATCCCGTGGCCGCAGAACTCCCGGACCACCGAATAACCGTGCTTCTCCGCATGTGCCTGAATCGCGGCGCCGAGATCGCCAAGGCGTGCGCCGGGCCGGACGTTGGCAATCCCGATCCACATGCATTCATAGGTCACTTCGCAAAGGCGCCGTGCCTGGATGCTGGGTTCACCGACGAAATACATCCTGCTGGAGTCGCCATGGAAGCCGTCTTTTATGACCGTCACGTCGATGTTCAGGACGTCCGCAGGTTTGAGTACCCGGTCTCCCGGGATGCCATGGCAGACCTGGTGGTTCACGGAAGTGCAGATCGACTTGGGAAATGGCTTGTATCCGGGCGGGGCATAGTTGAGGGGCGCCGGGACGGTACCCTGCTGACCCACCATGTAGGCATGGCAAAGGTCATTCAGCTTTCCCGTGGTGACGCCCGGCTTCACGAACGGGGTGATGTAGTCCAGGACCTCGGACGCAAGGCGCCCGGCCACCCGCATACTTTCGGCTTCTTCCTGGGTTTTCAGGGTCACGGGCATGGCGGTTCGGGGTTGTCAGGCTGCGGGAGGCGGCGAGGATACGGGAATCGTGCTCCCGCGGCAATGGAGATTGAGTCTTGAGCCCTGATTATGCTAGAATTTTGGGCTGGCCTGTCACGGGATCGGAATTGCGGTATGAGGGAGCCCCGGCTTTCCCCTGTTTTCGTGGCGCCAAATTTCCCGCCCGTCGTTTTAGGGTGCCCGTTCGCGGTGTTTCGCGCCCGGGTTTCGCGACGCACGGGCGGTAGTGATCAACCCTAAGATGAAGGAACTTAAATGTCGGTAACTATGCGTGAAATGCTCGAGGCGGGCGTCCATTTCGGACACCAGACCCGCTACTGGAACCCGAAGATGGAGCAGTACATTTTCGGGCATCGCAACAAGATCCACATCATCAACCTCGAGAAAACCCTGGTCATGTACCAGGGGGCGATCAAGTTCATCCGCCAGCTGTCGGCGAACAAGGGCAATCTGATGTTCGTCGGCACCAAGCGCCAGGCGCGCGAGATCGTGCACGAGGAAGCGCAGCGTTGCGGGTCCCCGTTCGTCGACCACCGCTGGCTCGGCGGCATGCTCACGAACTTCAAGACCGTCAAGCAGTCCATCAAGCGGTTGAAGGACATGGAGCAGATGTCCCAGGACGGGTCATTTGAGCGGATGGCCAAAAAGGAGGCGCTCGGCCTGCAGCGCGAGATGGAGAAACTGCAGCGCAGCCTCGGCGGCATCAAGGATCTCGCGAGCCTTCCCGACGCCCTTTTCGTAATCGATGTCGGCTATCACAAGGGCGCGATCACCGAAGCCAACAAGCTTGGAATCCCGATCGTCGCAGTCGTGGACACGAACCACACGCCGGAAGGCATCGACTACATCATTCCCGGCAACGACGACTCCAGCCGCGCCATCAGGCTTTATGCGCGCGGCGTCGCGGACGCAGTGATGGAAGGCCGTACCCTTTCGGTGGAGCGGGTCATCGCAGAGACCAGGGACGAGTTCGTCGAGGTCAACGACGAGGCGGCGGCCTGAGGGCGGGACCACCCTGGAAAGCAAAAGGGGCCGCGGGCCCCTTTTTTGAATCTGAGAAACAATTAGCGGGAGCAAGGCAATGGCAGATGTTACGGCGGCTTTGGTCAAGGAACTGCGCGAGATGACCGGGCTTGGCATGATGGAGTGCAAGAAGGCGCTGCAGGAATCGGCCGGAGATATCGGCAAGGCCGAGGAGTTCCTGCGCATCCGCAGCGGCGCCAAGGCGAGCAAGGCGGCCGGTAGGGTCGCGGCAGAAGGGGTCATAGGCGTTTGCATCGCCCCCGACGGCAAGCTCGGTGCGCTGGTCGAGGTCAACTGCGAGACGGATTTTGTCGCGCGGAACGAGGATTTCCTCGGCTTCGCGAATTCGCTGGCGGAACTGGTCGCCTCCAAGAATCCCGCTGATTCGGTAGCGCTCGCCGCGCTGCCGCTCGACGGCGGGACGGTCGAGGCCAGGCGACAGGCGCTGGTGCAGAAGATCGGGGAGAACATCTCGGTCCGGCGCTTCCATCGGATGCCGGCCACGGGCGTCCTTACCCAGTACATCCACGGTGCCAAGATCGGGGTGCTGGTGGATTTCGAAGGTCCCGAAGACGCCGGCAAGGACGTAGCGATGCACATCGCGTTCTCGAAGCCCCGTTTCATGAGGAAGGACGACGTCCCGGCGGATGCCACGGAGAAGGAGCGTGAGATCCTCAAGGCGCGAGCGGCCGAGTCCGGCAAGCCGGCCGAGATCGTCGCAAAGATGGTCGAGGGTGGCATCAACAAGTACCTGGCCGAGATTTCCCTGATGGGCCAGCCCTTCGTGAAGGACGACAAGCAGACGGTCGAGAAGATGCTGGCCGCGCGCAAGGCAAAGCTCCACGGCTACGTGTTCTTCGTCGTGGGTGAGGGCATCGAGAAGAAGAGCGTGGACTTCGCGGCGGAAGTCGCCGGCATGGCGCGCTGAGCGATGCCGGGATCCGCCGTGACGCCCAAGTACAAGCGCATCCTGCTCAAGCTCTCGGGAGAGGCGCTGATGGGCGACGATGCCTACGGCATCAACCGGCAGACCATCGAGGACATCGTCGGGGAAATCGCGACCGTGGTCAGGATGGGCGTGGAGATCGGGGCGGTCATCGGAGGCGGCAATATTTTTCGCGGTGTCGCCCCCGGTGCAGCCGGCATGGACCGGGCCACGGCAGACTACATGGGCATGCTGGCGACCGTGATGAATGCGCTCGCATTGCAGGACGCGATGCGCCACGCCGGCATCGCGAGCCGGGTCCAGTCCGCCCTGAACATCGAGCAGGTGGTCGAGCCCTATATCCGCGGGAAGGCAATCCGCTACCTCGAAGAGGGCAAGATCGTCATCTTTGCCGCCGGCACGGGAAACCCGTTCTTCACCACCGACACCGCGGCTGCGCTGCGCGGCAGCGAGATGGGCGCCGAGATCGTCCTGAAGGCAACCAAGGTCGACGGGGTCTACACCGCCGACCCTAACAAGGACCCGTCGGCCCGCAGGTACGCCCGGATCAGCTTCGACGAGGCCATTCACCAGAACCTCAAAGTGATGGACGCCACGGCCCTTACGCTGTGCCGCGACCAGAAACTGCCAATCAATGTCTTCAGCATCTTCAAGCGCGGCGCCCTGCAGCGCGTCGTGGCGGGAGAGGACGAAGGCACGCTGGTGCACATCTGAGAACTTCGCAGGAAAGGGGAGCGCATGATCGCCGAGCTTAAGAAGAACACCGACGCCAAGATGAAGAAGACCCTCGAGGCGTTGAAGAACGACCTCGGGAAGGTGCGTACCGGACGGGCCCACACCGGCTTGCTGGACCACGTCATGGTCGACTACTACGGCACGCAAACCCCGCTCTCCGGCGTTGCGAACGTGACGCTCATAGATGGCCGCACGATCGGTATCTCGCCCTGGGAGAAGAAGCTGATCCCCGTGATCGAGAAGGCGATCCGCGAGGCAGATCTCGGCTTGAATCCCTCTGCCATAGGGGACATCGTCCGGGTTCCGATGCCGGCCCTGACGGAGGAAAGGCGCAAGGAACTCGTCAAGGTTGTGAAGGGCGAGGCCGAAAGCGCGCGCATAGCCGTCCGCAACCTGCGCCGCGACGCCAACAACACCCTCAAGGACGCGCTCAAGAAGAAGGACGTTTCCGAAGACGAGGAACGCAAGGCCCAGGATGAGGTGCAGAAGCTCACCGACCTGCATATCGCGGAAATTGAAAAAATGCTTCAGAAGAAGGAGGCGGAGCTGCTCGCGGTTTGAGCGTCTTCACCCGCCATCCGATGCACAAGAGTTCGACACTCGCGGTGCCCGACGTACCGGAAATCCCCCGGCACGTCGCAATCATCATGGACGGCAACGGGCGTTGGGCGAAGAAGCGCCACTTGCCGCGGTTCGCAGGCCATCAACGAGGGGTCGAGGCCGTCCGGACGGCGGTGAAATGCTGCATTGACCGCGGGATCGGATACCTCACGCTGTTCGCCTTCAGCTCCGAAAACTGGCGGCGCCCGGCCGAGGAGGTCGCGCTGCTGATGGAGCTCTTCACAGGTGCGCTGACCAAGGAAGTCGTAAAGATGCACCGCAACGGCGTCAGGCTGCGAGTCGTCGGCGACCTCGGCCGCTTCGACGCACGCATCCAGAGCCTGGTCGCCGAGGCGGAGCGCATGACCGCCGACAACACGCGCCTGACCCTGACCATTGCCGCAAACTACGGCGGCCGCTGGGACATCCTGCAAGCGCTGGGACGGCTGGTCCGGGACAAGCCGCAGGTTGCCGAGGGGGAGATATCCGAAGCCGACCTCGCGCCCTACCTCTCGATGAGCTATGCGCCCGAGCCCGACCTCTTCATCCGCACGGGCGGCGAGCAGCGCATCAGCAACTTCCTGCTCTGGCAGCTCGCGTACTCGGAGCTCTACTTTACCGAGGCTTTGTGGCCCGATTTCGGACCCGGGTTGCTGGACGAGGCGGTTAACTGGTACCGCGGGCGGGAGCGTCGCTTCGGACGCACCAGCGAACAGGTCGAATCAGGGTCCCGCGATACGAAGGAAGCCACCGCCACGCAGCCGGCGACGGATTCGCGCCAGTCGCGGGCGAATGCTTAAAGATCGGATCGCAACGGCGGCGGTCCTGTTCGCGGTTTTCCTTTCCGCGCTTTTCCTGCTGCCCAGCAAGCTGTTCGCGATCCTGATCGCTGTCATGGTCGGTGTGGGGGCCTATGAATGGTCCGCACTCGCCAAATCCGGGAAGGCAGCGCGCATCGCATTCGCCTCCGCCTCCGTTGGACTTTTCGCCGCGGCAGTGTGGGGCGTCGAACTCATTGCGCCGTCACGTCCACTGCTCGTCGCCGTTAACGCGGCTGCCGCTGCGTTCTGGTTCCTGTGCGTGCCCGCCTGGCTCTACACCGGCTTCAGGCCGCGCTCGGCTGCATTGATGCACATTGTCGGGCTTCTGGTGGTGCTGCCTGCCGGCCTGGCGATGGTCGGCCTGCATTCGGTCGGGCCCGTGGCGCTCCTGCTTCCCCTGGGGCTCATCTGGGTGGCTGACATTGCGGCCTACTTTGCCGGACGCGCCTTCGGCCGGCACAAGCTCGCGCCCGGGATCAGTCCGGGCAAGACATGGGAAGGCGCGGCAGGCGCGCTGGGCGGTACCTTTATCTACGCTATCATTTGCGCCAAATCGATCCCCGCGCTCGAAGCCGCCATTGCGGGTATCCCATGGGCGATATTTCTCGGAGTGACAGCCGTGCTTTGCGCCATAAGCATCCTTGGGGACCTGTTCGAGTCCCTGATGAAAAGGCAGGCGATGGTCAAGGACAGCGGAACGCTGCTGCCGGGCCACGGGGGCGTGCTCGACCGTATTGACAGCATCACGTCCACGCTCCCGGTTGCGGCGCTCGCTTATCACCTGTTTGCGGGCGGCGCATGAGCGAACGCACGCCGCCCCGACGCACCCTGACGATCCTCGGTGCCACCGGATCCATCGGGCAGAGCACCCTCGATGTCGTTACCCGGCACTCCGACCGATACGCCGTCCATGCGCTGACGGCACATACGTCCGCAGACGACCTCCTTGCGCTTTGCAAGCGGCACGAGCCCCGCTATGCAGTGCTTTCGGGCTTGGTGGAGGACGGCGAATTGCGGCGCCGTTTGCGCGAGTCCGGCTGCCCGACGGAACTGCTGTTCGGCACGGATTCGCTCCTCTCAGTGGTCGAGGATTGCAACACGGTGATGGCAGCGATAGTGGGTGCTGCCGGGCTCGCGCCTACACTGCACGCCGTCCGGCTTGGAAAGCAGGTGCTGCTGGCGAACAAGGAAGCCCTGGTCATGGCAGGGCCCCTGTTCATGCGCGAGGCGCGACAGGGATCGGCCGTTGTACTGCCGATCGACAGTGAGCACAACGCCGTTTTCCAGTGCCTGCCTACAGATGCGCGGGGGAGGGCGGATGTCTCGGAGGTGCGTCGCATACTGCTCACCGCCTCGGGCGGCCCCTTCCGGACGGCTCCACTCGACAGGCTCGCCTCGGTCACTCCTGACGAGGCGTGCGCGCACCCGAACTGGTCGATGGGACGCAAGATCTCGGTCGATTCCGCGACCATGATGAACAAGGGGCTGGAAGTGATCGAGGCGCGCTGGCTGTTCGACGTGGAGCCCGTGCGGATCGAGGTGGTGATCCACCCGCAGAGCATCATCCATTCGCTGGTCGAGTATGCGGACGGATCCGTAATTGCGCAGTTGTCCAACCCCGATATGAAGGTACCGATCGCACATGCGCTTGCCTATCCGCACCGGATCGAATCCGGGGCCCGTCCCCTCGACCTGGCAGCGATCGGGCAGTTGAATTTCGAGCCGCCGGACCAACGGAGGTTTCCGTGCCTGCGGCTCGCGTATGCCGCCCTCGGGTCCGGAGGGACTGCGCCCGCGATCCTCAACGCGGCAAATGAAATCGCCGTGGACGCCTTCCTGCGTGGACGGCTGGGATTCACGGGGATCGCGGAAGTGATCGACGACGCCCTGAATGGCATCGCCGCGACGGAAGCCGACTGCATGGAGCGCGTCCATGATGCCGACCGCCGCGCGCGCTTGCGCGCGATGGAGAACGTGGAACGCCGGATGGGGCGCGCGGCATGATGCTCCTGCAGACCGCCGTCGCTTTCGTGGTGGCGCTGGGCGTGCTCATCGTCGTCCACGAGTATGGCCATTACATCGTTGCGAGGCTTTGCGACGTCAAGGTGCTGCGGTTTTCGGTCGGGTTCGGTCGTCCGCTCATGACGGTGCGGCGGGGAGAAGACCGGACGGAGTGGGTCCTTTCGGCCATCCCGTTCGGCGGCTACGTCAAGATGCTGGACGAAAGGGAAGGGCCCGTCCTGCCTGCGGAGGCGGCGCGCGCCTTCAATCGCAAGAGCGTGTGGCGACGGGTGGCAATCGTCGCGGCCGGCCCGGCGTTCAATTTCGTTTTTGCGATCGCGGTCTACTCGGGGCTGTACATGTACGGGATTCCCGAGGCACGCCCTCTGGTGGCGGAACCTCAGGCGGGCACGCTGGCCCAGCTTGCGGGATTCCACGAGGGGGACACTGTCCGCAGGGTCGACGATCATTCCATCGCCACATGGCAGGAGATGCGCTGGCAGTTGCTGCAAGGTGCGCTGCAGCGCCAGACGATGTCGGTTGAAGTGCTCAACGCGAAGCAGCAGATCGCTATCCTCAAGGTCGACCTGGGCAGCCTGTCGGCCGAGGAGGTCGAGGGCGACCTTCTCGAGCGACTCGGCTTCAGGTTGCACCGGCCGCACCTGCCCCCGATCCTCGGCAAGGTCGTGCCGGGGAGCGTGGCGGATTCTGCCGGTCTCCGGTCCGGTGACCGCATCGAGGCGGCCGACGGCCGTGCGGTGGACTCGTGGGACGCGCTGGTGCAGGAGATCAGGGTCAAGCCCGGGCAGCCGATCATGCTGACGGTGGCGAGGGAAGGGCGCACACTCGCAGTTGGCGTTACCCCCGACGCCGCCCAGGCAAACGGGCAGCGGATCGGGCGGATCGGCGTCGCGCCGGACGTTCCGGCGACGCACGCGGACCAGATCTTCGTCCGCGTGAGCCACGGGCCGCTCGACAGCCTGTCGAAGAGCGTCTCAAAGACCTGGGACATCTCGATTTTCAGCCTCAAGATGCTCGGCAAGATGCTGGTCGGCGAGGTGTCGTGGAAGCACCTCTCCGGCCCGGTGACAATCGCCGATTTCGCGGGCCAGTCCGCGCAGCTCGGTTGGCTCTCCTACCTGACCTTCCTCGCGTTGATCAGCATCAGCCTCGGCGTGCTGAACCTGCTGCCGATACCGATGCTGGATGGCGGGCACTTGATGTATTATTGCGTGGAAATACTGAAGGGCAGCCCGGTCTCCGAACGTGTCATGGAGTTCGGACAGCGCGTGGGTCTTGCGCTGTTGCTGGTGATGATGGCCTTCGCCTTTTATAACGACCTCAACCGCCTCTTTTCCAGCTGAATGAAACGCCGGCCTTACGCTGCTGCGGTTGCAATCGGTCTGCTCGGCGCCTTTCTCAGCTGGGCAGCCGCCGCGTTCGACCCGTTCACGGTCAAGGACATCCGAGTGGAAGGGCTCCAGAGAACCGAGCCCGGGACGGTCTTCAGCTACCTTCCGGTCAAGGTCGGCGAGACGATGACCGAAGACAAGGGGCAGCAGGCGATCCGCGCCCTGTTCGCCACCGGGTTCTTCCGTGACGTGCGGCTGGAAGTAGAGGGCGGCGTCCTTATCGTCCTGGTGGAGGAGCGCCCGGCGATTTCCCAGGTGGATTTCTCGGGCATCAAGGAGTTCGAGACCGAGACCTTGCGACGGAGCTTTCGCGAGCTCGGGCTCGCCGAGTCCCGGATCTTCGATCGAGCGCTGCTTGAGCAGGCTGAGCAGGAACTCAAGCGGCAGTACCTTTCCCGCGGCCTGTATGGCGTTGAAGTGCAGACCACGGTGACGCCGCTGGAGCGCAACCGCGTCGGGATCAACTTCACGGTCAAGGAAGGCGACATTGCCAAGATCCGTGGCATCAACATCGTCGGTGCCGCCGCATTCAGCGAAAAGGACCTGCTCGAGGAGTTCGTGCTGCGCACACCGGGATGGATCACCTGGTATACGAAGCACGACCAGTATTCGCGCCAGAAGCTCGCCGGCGACCTCGAATCCCTGCGTTCGTTCTACCAGAACCGCGGCTTCCTCGATTTCAGCATCGACTCCACGCAGGTCTCAATCACGCCGGACAAGAAGGACATCTACATCACGGTCAACATCTCCGAAGGCGAGAAGTACACCGTCTCGGACGTGAAACTCGCCGGCCAGCTGCTGCTGCCCGAAGAGGAACTGGGCAAGCTGATCCAGCTGAAGCCCGGCGACGTGTTTGCCCGGGACAAGCTCACGCAGTCCACCAAGGCCATTGCCGACCGCCTCGGTAATGAAGGCTACGCCTTTGCCAACGCCAACGCCGTCCCGCAGGTCGACAGGGACAAGCGCGAGGTCGCTTTCACGATATTCCTCGACCCCGGTCGCAGGGTCTACGTCAGGCGAATCAACGTGGCCGGCAACACCAAGACCCGTGACGAGGTCATCCGCCGGGAGATGCGCCAGCTGGAGGGCGGGTACTACGACGCGTCGAAGATCCAGCTCTCCAAGCAACGTATCGATCGCACGACCTATTTCAAGGACGTGAACGTCGAGACGTCCCCCGTCGCCGGGCTCGCCGACCAGGTCGATGTGAACTTCACGGTGGAGGAAAAGCCGACCGGTGCGCTGCTGCTCGGGGCCGGTTTCTCGACGACCGACAAGATCATCGTCCAGGGCTCCATATCCCAGGGTAACGTGTTCGGCAGCGGGAAGTTCATTTCGACGCAGATCTCCACCGGGAAGATCAACCGGACCTACTCGATCTCCTACACGGACCCGTTCTACACGGTTGACGGCGTCAGCAGGGGCTTCGACCTTTACAAGCGCGACACCGACGCGTCCGCGCTGACAATCGGGCCGTACAAGACCAAGACTGCGGGGGGCGGCGTGCGCTGGAGTTACCCGATCGCCGAACGGGACACGATCAGCTTCGGCGTCAATGCGGAACACGTCAACCTTGAAACGTTCACGACCAGCCCGGCGACCTATGTCGCCTTCGTGAATCGCTTTGGGAACACCTATTCCTACGCTGCGGCGACGGCGGGGTGGGCCCGCGACTCGCGTGACAGCCTGATCCTGCCGCGAACCGGGGGACTGCAAAGGCTCAGTGGCGAAGTCGGGGTCGGCAACCTCGAATACTACAAGGTGGGGTACCAGCAGCAGTACTTCACGCCGCTTTCGAGGACCTTCACCCTGTTCCTGAATGGCGATCTCGGGATCGCCAACGGCATGGGCGGCAAGCCGCTGCCCTTCTTCAAGAATTACTACGCCGGCGGGCCGGGCACCGTGCGTGGCTACAGCTACTCATCCCTGGGGGTCCAGGACGGGCTCGGCAACGTTCTTGGCGGCACGCGCAGGATCGTCGGCCAGGCGGAAATCCTGTTCCCGGTGCCCGGGGCGGCGCAGGACAAATCCCTCCGGCTCGGGGTGTTCCTGGACGGGGGCCAGGTGTTCGCCGACGGCCAGAAGATCAGCATGGGCGACCTGAAGTACGCCACCGGCCTTGCACTGAGCTGGAATTCGCCGTTCGGCCCGCTCCGGCTGTCGATCGCCCAGCCGCTGAACTCCACGGTCACCGATCGCGTACAAAGGTTACAATTCACCTTTGGCACCGGATTCTGATTGGTAATCAATGCTTATGCCTCGCACTAACCTCCTCTTCGCATTCGCCTCCGTGGCCCTGGCCGGGGCGTTGTTCGCCGGATCGGCGTCTGCACAGGCCGAAGGCCGCATCGGCTTCGTCAACACCGAGCGGATCCTGCGCGACGCCGTGCCCGCGCAGCGCGCGCAGAAGAAGATCGAGGCCGAGTTCGCCAAGCGCGACCAGGAACTGTCAAAGATGGCCGACCAGCTCAAGAAGATGCAGGACGAGCTGGAGAAGAACGGCGTGACCATGTCGGAGACGCAGCGCCGCAACAAGGAGCGCGACTTCGCCGACGTAAACCGCGAATTCCAGCGCAAGCAGCGCGAATTCCGGGAAGACCTGAACTCCCGGCGCAACGAAGAGCTGGCGCAGGTCGTCGAGCAGGCGAACCGCGTGATCCGGCAGATCGCTGAGGCGGAGAAGTACGACATCATCTTCCAGGATGCCGTTTACGCAAACCCGCGCATCGACATCACCGACAAGGTGATCAAGACGCTCGAAGGCAAGCCGCCGGCGCGCTGAACGCGGCGCGATGACATGCGCGCCGACCCAGGCAGTCCAGCCGGTCCCCTCTCGCTAGCGGCCATAGTCGGCCGCCTCGGGGGAAGGGTGGCGGGAGATCCTTCCGTGACCGTATCGCAGGTGGGTTCCCTGGAAAACGCCGCAGCGGGGCAGATCGCTTTTTTCTCCAATCCGCGCTACAAGGCGAAACTCGCCACAACGAAGGCTTCAGCCGTAGTGCTGTCTCCCGCCGCTGAGGGCCTGACCCCGCTGCCGCGCATCGTATCGGACAACCCCTACGCCTACTTCGCGCACCTGTCGCGCCTTTTCAACCCGGATGGCGACCCGATTCCCGGCATCCATGCGACCGCCGTGGTATCCCCGGAGGCGGTTGTCTCTCCCACAGCGCATATCGGCGCGGGGTCAGTCATAGCCGCCGGCGCGAGCATCGGCCACAGGACCCTGATCGGGGCGGGAAGCTATATCGGCGAGAGCGCAAGTATCGCGGACGACTGCAGGCTGCATCCTTCGGTGGTCGTCCAGCAGGGCTGCCGGATCGGGTCGCGGGCGATCCTTCATCCCGGGGTAGTGATAGGCGGCGACGGGTTCGGGATCGCGAAGGAGGGGGAGCGCTGGGTAAAGATCCCGCAGATCGGGAAGGTCGTAATCGGGGACGACGTGGAGATCGGCGCCAACACCACCATAGATCGTGGTGCGATCGACGACACGATCCTTGAGGATGGGGTGAAGCTCGACAACCAGATCCAGATCGGCCACAACTGCCGGATCGGTGCGCATACCGCGATGGCGGGGTGCGTGGCGGTGGCGGGCAGCGCAAGGATCGGGCGCAACTGCTCGATCGGGGCGAGTGCGCTGATCCTCGGGCATCTCACCATCCCCGACGATACGGTGATATCCGCGGCGACCGTGATTTCCAGGTCGTTGCGCAAGTCCGGAACGTATACCGGCATGTACCCGGCCGACGAGAACAGCGCGTGGGCGAGGAATACCGCGTACGTGAGGCACCTGTCCGCGCTTGCGGACCGGATCAAGGCGCTTGAGAAGCGATTGTCAGACAAGGAGAACACGGATGAGTGACGCGATGGACATTGGAGACGTACTCGAGCACCTCCCGCATCGCTACCCGTTCCTGCTGATCGACCGCATACGCTCGATAGAGCTCGGCAAGCGGATCCTTGCGCTGAAGAACGTCACGGTCAACGAACCCTTCTTCCAGGGCCACTTTCCCGGGCGCCCGATCATGCCGGGAGTCCTGATCCTCGAGGCCATGGCACAGGCGGCGGGGATCCTCGTGTTCCGCACGCAGGGCGACAAGCCTGACGTCAATTCCGTCTACTACCTCGCCGGAATCGACAAGGCCCGCTTCAAGAAGCCGGTCGTGCCGGGTGACCAGCTCGAGATCGAGGTCACACTCGAGCGCGGCGTCCGCGGCGTCTGGAAGTTCGCGTGTACGGCACGGGTGGACGGCGGCGTGGTGTGCGAGGCCGAGATGCTGTGCTCGGTGCGCAAGGCCCCCGGCGCCTGAGCGGGCAGGGCGTGGCCATCCATCCCACCGCCGTCGTCCATCCGGGCGCACGGATCGCTGCGGGCGTCGAAGTCGGCGCCTATTCCATCATCGGCGAGCACGCGAGCATTGCCGAAGGATGTTCGCTGGGGCCGCACGTCGTCCTCGAAGGCCGCATCTCAATCGGCCCGAACAATCGCATCCACGCGTTCGCATGCCTCGGCGGCGCGCCGCAGGACAAGAAGTACGCCGGCGAGCCGACCTCGGTCGAGATCGGGGAGGGCAACACCATTCGCGAATATGTCACGATCAACCGCGGGACGGCCCAGGACGCGGGGGTCACCCGCGTGGGCAACGACAACTGGATCATGGCCTACGTGCATTTCGCCCACGACTGCCAGATCGGAAACCACACCATCTTCGCCAACGCTTGCCAGATCGCCGGGCACGTCCACGTCGGGGATTGGGCCATCCTCGGGGCGACCACGCTGGTCCATCAGTTCGTGAAGATCGGGGCGCACAGCTTCACCGCCATGGGCACTTTCCTGCAGCAGGACCTGCCGCCTTTCGTCACTGCCGCCGGCAATACCGCCAAGCCTTACGGCATCAACAGCGAAGGCCTGCGCAGGCGTGGATTCTCCCCGGAGGCCATAGCGGCGATCAAGAAGGCGTACAAGGTCCTCTACCGATCGGGCCTCACGCTTGAGCAGGCCAAGCAGGCCCTGAAAGACCAGTCCGCGGAATTTTCCGAGGTCGGGGTGCTGCTCGACTTCCTCGGGATTTCGACCCGCGGGATCGTGCGATGAGGGGGAGGGCGCCGAACGCGATGGAGGCGGGCGCGTAGATGGGGAATACCAGGATCGCGTGCGTCGCCGGGGAAGCCTCGGGAGACCTGCTGGGGGGGCATCTCGTCGGCGCGCTGCAGGCGCGGCGCCCCGGCCTTGCGTTCGGCGGCATAGGCGGGCCGCGCATGACCGGGCAAGGGTTCGACAGCTATTTCCCGATGGAAAAACTCGCAGTGCGGGGTTATGTCGAGGTCCTGCGACATTACCGCGAGATCATGGCCATCCGGCGGGACTTGCTCGCAAGGCTGCTCGACGAGCGCCCCAGCCTTTTCATCGGCATCGATGCGCCGGATTTCAACCTCGATCTCGAGCATCGCCTGAAGTCGGCAGGCATCCCGGCCGTCCACTACGTCGGCCCATCGATCTGGGCGTGGCGACGCTGGCGGCTGAAGCGGATTGCGCGCTCCGTTTCGCACATGCTCGTGCTGTTCCCGTTCGAAACGGAGATCTACCGCGCCGCGGGCGTGCCGGTGACCTACGTAGGGCATCCGGCCGCGGACATGGTCCCGCTGGACGTGAACAAGGCGGCCGCGAAGGAACAATTGAGGCTCCCGTCCGGAAAGATGGTCGTGGCCCTGCTGCCCGGGAGCCGGCAATCGGAGCTGCGCTACATGGCCGATACCTTCGTGCTCGCGGCCAAGCGCATGCATGCCGAGGCGGGAAACGACATCCATTTCGTCTGCCCGACTGCGTCCAGGCCCACTCGAGACCTGTTCGAAGAGGCAATCCACCGCAACGACGCGCGTGAACTGCCCCTCACCCTGATGTTCGGCCATTCCCACGAGGCGCTCGCTGCGGCTGACCTCGCGCTGGTCGCCAGCGGCACGGCGACCCTGGAGACCGCGCTCCTGAAGACACCGATGGTGATCGTCTACAAGATGTCGCCGCTGACCTGGAAGATCATGCGCCGCATGCTCTACCTGCCGTACGTCGGCCTGCCCAACGTCCTCGCCGGGGAGTTCCTCGTCGACGAGCTCCTGCAGGACGCGGCCACGCCTGAAGCACTGTCGGACGCGCTCCTTGCGCTGATGCGCGACGCGCCGCGCCAGAAGCGGCAGGTGGATCGTTTCATGGATATGCATGTGATGCTCCGCCAGGACAACGCCACCAAGGCGGCCGAGGCCGTGCTGGGCGTACTCGACGACGCGAAGTCCGGGCGCCTCGCGCGGTCCGGCGGATGAAGGTCTGCGGGGTCGACGAGGCCGGGCGGGGGCCCATCGCCGGCCCTGTGTACGCCGCTGCGGTGATCCTGGACCCGGCGCGGCCGATCTCCGGCCTCAGGGATTCGAAATTGTTGAGCGAGAGGCGGCGCGACACGCTGGCCGAAGTCATTCGCGCTGATGCAGTGGCATGGTCGATCGCACATGCCACGGTCGAGGAAATCGACCGCCTTAACATCCTGCAGGCAACCCTGCTCGCGATGCGCAGGGCCGTGGAGGGGCTCGTGGTGGCACCCGACGAAGCATGGGTCGACGGCAACCGCCCGCCGATCCTGCAGGTGCCCGTGCGGACTTTCGTAGGCGGTGACCGCCTGCACCCGTGCATTTCCGCCGCCTCGATCCTCGCGAAGACCGGCCGCGATGCGGAGATGCTCCGCCTGCACGCACTCCATCCGCAGTACGGGCTCGACCGGCACAAGGGATACCCTACGGCCGCCCACATCGCGGCGCTCGAAGCGCATGGCGCCTGCGAGATCTACCGCCGTTCCTTCGCGCCCGTGCGCCGGGTCTTGGGATGAGCGTCATACGCTCGCGCGAGAATGCACGCGTAAAGGGCTGGGCACGGCTCGCGAGCGAGGCCAAGGAACGCCGCGCAAGCGGGCGGGCGCTGATCGAGGGCGTGCACCTGGTCGAGGCCTGCCTCGCCGCCGGGAACCTGCCATCGAATGTCATCGTCAGCGAATCCGGGCTCGCCCGGCCTGAGGTTTCCGGGCTGCTGGCCAGGATCCCGCTGGAGCCAGTGGTACTTGCCGACGCCGTGTTTCGTCGCATCGCCGACACGGAATCGCCGGTGGGGATCGCTGCCGAGATCGGCATCTCCCCGGCAAGGATCGACCTTGCGACCAGCCCGGGCTGCGTTTTCCTCGAAGCCATCCAGGACGCGGGCAACGTGGGCGCAATCCTGCGCAGTGCCGCTGCGTTCGGCATCCAGGACGCGGTATGCGGGCAGGGCTGCGCCGACCCGTGGTCGCCCAAGGCGCTTCGGGCCGCGATGGGCGGGCATTTCCTGCTGCGCATCGGCGCATCGGACGACCTTGCGGCCGACGTGCGCCGATTCGGCGCGCAGACCGTCTCCACCGACGCACATGCCGGGCAGCAGTTGCACGCGATCGACCTCACGGGACGGACGGGCTGGATCCTCGGCAGCGAGGGTGCGGGCGTGAGCCCCGCACTTGCAGCAGCGGCGACCCTCAGGGCGACGATCGCGGCTCCCGGGAAGGTCGAGTCGCTGAACGTTGCGGCCGCAGCCGCCATCTGCTTCTATGAGCGGCAGGCGCAACTCAGTAGACGTGGCGCTCGAGGTTGATGTCCCTGAGGATCGTCGTCGCGATTTCCTCGATCGACTTGGTGGTCGAGTTGATCCAGCGGATGCCCTCCCTGCGCATCATCGCTTCCGCCTGCTGGATCTCGAAGCGGCAATTCGACAGCTTCGCGTATTCGCTGTCCGGCCTGCGCTCCTGCCGGATCTCGCGCAGCCGCTCCGCAGTGATGGTCAGGCCGTAGAGCTTCGGGCGGTAGGTTTTCAGGACTTCGGGCAACCTGTTGCGTTCGAAATCCTCGGGGATCAGCGGGTAGTTCGCCGCCTTGATGCCGAACTGCATCGCGAGGTACAGGCTGGTCGGGGTCTTGCCGCTGCGCGACACGCCCACCAGGATCAGGTCGGCCTCGGCGAGGTCGCGGTGCGAGGCGCCGTCGTCGTGCGCCATTGAGAAGTTGATCGCCTCGATGCGGTTCTTGTACTCCTGCTTGTCGGCGGAACTGTGCGAGCGCCCGATGGTGTGGTTGGACTTGATCCCGAGGCCCGCCTCGAGCGGGTCGATGAAGGTCTCGAAGAAGTCGATCACCAAGGCGCCCGAGCGGCGGATCACGTCTCGCGCTTCGCGGTTCACAAGCGTGGAAAACACGATCGGCTGGCCGTTGCCTTCGGCGAGCACCTCCCGGATGCGCGGCATGCATTCCGCTTCGGCCTTCGCATGGCTGTCGATGAACGGGAGCGTGACTTCCCTGAACTCCAATCCCTCGAACTGGGTCAGCAGGCTGTGGCCCAGCATCTGCACGGTGATGCCCGTGCCGTCGGAGACGAAAAAGACGGTTCGGCGGTCGGGCATGGGACTCCGGAATCTGGTTGTGCTGGAGGCGCGCGCGGCAGGGTTTGTGCTGCGCAACAAGGGGCTACCCGATACAATATGGGTATTGGAGTCGACGGGCAACCGAGGGGCGTAATGGCGGCAAGCAAGTACGTAATCTGGCTGCGCGAATTGCGCATGACCGACCTGGAGCGCGTGGGAGGCAAGAACGCCTCGCTGGGCGAAATGATCCACGGCCTCGCCGAAGCCGGGATCAGGGTGCCGGGCGGCTTTGCAACCACCGCTGAGGCCTACCGCGAGTTCCTGGGCGCCACGGGCCTGGACGAGCGCATCCAAAAGCGGCTCGAAAGCCTCGATTCAGACGACGTCGAGGCCCTTGCAGCGTGTGGCAAGGAGGTGCGCGGATGGATCGAGCAGACCCCGCTTCCGGCCTCGGTAGAGAAGGACATTCGTTCTTTTTATCAAAATCTTATAGAAACATCTTCCAGCGATATATCATTTGCAGTCCGCTCCAGCGCGACGGCTGAAGACCTGCCCGATGCCTCTTTCGCCGGACAACAGGAAACCTTCCTGAACATCCGCGGCGTGGAGCATGTGCTCGAGGCCATCCGGCACGTATTCGCGTCCCTGTACAACGACCGGGCGATCTCCTACCGGGTGCACCAGGGCTTCGAGCATGGGGCGGTGGCGCTGTCGGCCGCCGTGCAGCAGATGGTACGCAGCGACGTCGGCGCCTCGGGCGTGATGTTCACGCTCGATACGGAATCCGGGTTCCGGGACGTGGTGTTCATCACCTCGTCCTACGGGCTGGGCGAGATGGTGGTGCAGGGCGCGGTCAACCCGGATGAGTTCTATGTGCACAAGCCCATGCTGGAGGCCGGCAATCCGGCCGTGATCCGTCGCTCCCTCGGCTCCAAGCTCCACAAGATGGTGTTTGCGGACGCGAACTCCCCGGGAAAGTCCGT
The DNA here is from genome assembly GCA_965279075.1 of Burkholderiales bacterium. Classification (GTDB taxonomy): domain Bacteria; phylum Pseudomonadota; class Gammaproteobacteria; order Burkholderiales; family SG8-39; genus SZAS-79. The sequence goes on from CBDIHI010000010.1 coordinate 546,147, forward strand.
CTGCACGCTGGACGTGCCGGATTCCGAACGCCACCGCTTCTCGCTGACCGACGCTGATGTGCTCGAACTGGCCCGCCATGCGATGGCCATCGAGAAGCACTACGGGCGCCCGATGGACATCGAGTGGGGCAGGGACGGCCTGGACGGGAAGATCTACGTCCTGCAGGCGCGGCCCGAGACGGTCAAGTCGCGCAAGTCTGCGGACCGGCAGGAACGCTACACCCTCAAGTCCAGGGGCGAGGTGCTCGCGTCCGGGCGCGCGATAGGGCAGAAGATCGGTACGGGGACCGTGCGCCTGGTGGCGAACGCATCGAAGATGTCCAGCGTCCGCAAGGGCGATGTCCTGGTCACCGACATGACGGACCCGAACTGGGAGCCGGTCATGAAACTCGCCAGCGCAATCGTCACCAACCGCGGCGGTCGCACCTGCCACGCGGCCATCATCGCGCGCGAGCTCGGCATCCCGGCGGTCGTCGGCTGCAGCGACGCGACGCACGTACTGAAGGACGGCGCCCCCGTCACCGTGTCCTGCGCGGAAGGCGACACGGGATACGTGTACAAGGGCATCCTCGAGACCGAGGTCCGGATCACCGAGCTCGGCGCGCTGCCGGACATCCCCGTCAAGATCGCGATGAACATCGGCAATCCGCAGCTCGCGTTCGAGTTCGCGCAGCTGCCGAATGCGGGCGTTGGCCTTGCGCGGCTCGAGTTCATCATCAACAACATCATCGGCGTGCACCCACGCGCGTGCGTGGACTACCCGAACCTCCCGGCCGACCTCAAGGCGCAGGTCGAGGAGGCCGCCCGGGGCTACGAGAGCCCGAAGGCTTTCTTTCGCGAGAAGGTCGTCGAAGGCGTGGCCACGATCGCCGCCGCCTTCTGGCCCAAGCCCGTGATCGTGCGGTTGTCGGATTTCAAGTCGAACGAATACAAGAAGCTGGTCGGCGGAGAGCGCTACGAGCCGGACGAGGAGAACCCGATGCTGGGGTTCCGCGGCGCCTCGCGCTACATCGCAAAGGACTTCCGCGAGTGCTTCGAGCTCGAATGCGAAGCCATGCGCAAGGTCAGGAACGAGCTGGGCCTCACCAACGTCGAGATCATGGTGCCGTTCGTCCGTACGCTTGGCGAATGCCGCCGGACGATGGACCTGCTCGCGGCCAACGGCCTGAAGCGGGGCGATAACGGGCTGCGCCTCATCATGATGTGCGAGCTGCCGTCCAACGCGATCCTCGCCGAGGAATTCCTGCAGTACTTCGACGGGTTCTCGATCGGCTCCAACGACCTGACCCAGCTGACGCTCGGCCTCGACCGGGATTCCGGGCTCGTCGCCGATTCGTTCGACGAACGCGACCCTGCCGTCATGGCGATGCTGCAGCTCGCGATCCGCGCCTGTCGCAAGCACGGAAAATACGTGGGCATCTGCGGCCAGGGCCCCTCGGACCACCCCGACTTCGCGCGCTGGCTGATGGACCAGGGCATCGGCAGCCTCTCGCTGAACCCGGACACGGTCGTCGCGACGTGGATGTCCCTCGCGGAGAAGGCGCCGGCGCCGGGCGGGGCCGCGCTGCGCGCGGCCGGCTGAAGCGCCCGCCTTCAGCGGGCGCGGATCAGCCTTTGCTTGTCACGCTGCCACTGCTTGTCGCGCTCGGCTGCGCGCTTGTCGTGGTGCTGCTTGCCTTTTGCAAGTCCCACATCGAGCTTTATGCGCCCGGCCTTGTAGTGCAGGTCGAGCGGGACCAGCGTGTAGCCGCGCTGCTCGACCTTGCCGACCAGTTTCCGGATTTCGTCCGCGTGCATCAGCAACTTGCGGGTACGTGTCGCCTCGGGATTGACGTGCGTGGAGGCGGTGGGCAACGCGCTGATGTGCGCGCCGATCAGCCAGAGCGCGTTGTCCCGCACCACCACGTAGGCTTCGGTGATCTGCGCGCGCCCGGCGCGGATCGCCTTGACCTCCCAGCCAAGCAGCACGAGCCCCGCCTCGAAGCGCTCCTCGACGAAGTAATCGTGAAACGCCTTGCGGTTCTGGACTATGGACATGGGGGAGTGCGCGTGAAGGAGTCAGGCGCGGCGGGGATTGTAGCAGCATGAGCACCGTCACCCGTTCGGCCCTCGTGGGGCACAGCGCCGCGGAACTATATGCGCTGGTCGAGGACATCGAGGCCTATCCGCGGTTCCTGCCTTGGTGCCGCGCGAGCCGGGTCCTGAGCAGGGATGGCGGCGTCACCGTGGCCGAGGTGACAGTGGGGATGAAGGGGATCCACCAGTCGTTCACCACCCGCAATACCAACCGGCCCGGGGAGTCGATCTCGCTCGAACTGGTCGATGGGCCGTTCAGCCGGTTCGGCGCCGAGTGGCGCTTCCAGCCGCTCGGGCCGGGGGCGGCCAAGATCGAATACTCGATGACATGCGAATTCTCCAGCCGCCTGCTGGCCCGCGTCCTGGAGCCCCTCTTCGACCACATCGCCAACACGATGGTCGATGCCTTCATCCGCCGCGCCGACAGCGTCCATGGCACTGCTTCGGATTGAGGTCGTCTATGCCCTCAGGGAACGGCAGGACGTCGTGGCCGTAGACCTGGAGGAGGGCTGCCGTGCAATCGACGCCCTGCGCGCCAGCGGCCTCGCGCTCAGACATCCGGGACTCTCCCTTGCGAATCCCGCTTTGGGGATCTTCGGGCGGAGCGTCGATCCTGCAACGCCCTTGCGGGACGGAGACAGGGTGGAGGTCTATCGTCCGCTCAGGCTGGATCCCAAGACCGCTCGCCGGGAGAAAGCTGCGGCGAAGCGGCGTCGCCCGCCTTGAGCGCGCCTACTTGCAGCTTTCGGCGGCGGCCTTGCGCATCTGCTCCATGCGGGCCGCGCGCTGGTCGTCGTCGAGGAAGACCGTCTCACCCTTTTCGTTGATGCTGGCGATGCGCCCCCCGCGCTCGTAACCGCGCAGGCCTTCCTGGGCCGAATCACAAGCCAGCTTGCGCTGGTCGGCTTCAGCTTGTTCCTTCGCGGACTTTTCCTGGCCCTCCTTGGCTTTAAGTTGCCGCTCCCGGTAGGCCTGCTCCTGCTCGGCCGGCGTCAGCGGGCCCTTTCTCGCATCCTTGGCGGACGCATCCTTGCCGGCCGCGGCGGGCGCAGGCGCAGCACCCGCAGGGGGCGGCTTCAGCGTCGTCGTTTTCGCGCCGGTCGGGGGGACGTCGCTGTAACGGACCTTGCCGTCCTTGTCCACCCACCGGTATGCCTGCGCCTCGGCGAGGCCGCTGGCCAGGGCCAGTGCCACCGCCAGGACTGCAATGAATGTTCGCATCGGGCCGTCTCCTGTTCAGTACACCCCTTCAACGCGCGAGGGGAATTTTGGCCTACATCCACGTATAATACGCATTTGCGAGAAAGGCAGCTTCCATGCGCGTGATCCAACGGGCGCTCACTTTCGACGACGTTCTGCTCCTCCCCGCCCACTCGCGCGTCCTGCCGCGCGACGTTTCCCTGAAGACACGGCTGACCCGCAAGCTCAGCCTGAACATCCCGCTGATTTCCGCAGCGATGGACACCGTGACCGAAGCGCGCCTCGCGATCGCCATCGCACAGGAAGGCGGCATCGGCATCATCCACAAGAACCTCAGCCCCGAGGGCCAGGCCGCGGAGGCCGCCAAGGTCAAGCGCTTCGAATCCGGGGTTTTGCGCGACCCGGTCACCGTCGCGCCCGACATCACCGTCCGCGAACTACTTGCGCTGACCCAGCAATACCGGGTTTCGGGGTTCCCGGTCGTGGAGAAGGGCAAGGTCGTGGGCATGGTCACCAACCGCGACTACCGCTTCGAGACCAACCTCGACGCCCCCGTCAGCTCGATCATGACCCCCAAGGAAAGGCTGATCTACGTGACCGAAAAGGCCAGCCCCGAGGAGGCGCGGGCGCTGCTGCACAAGCACAGGCTGGAGCGCGTGCTCGTCGTCAACGAGTCATTCAAGCTGCGCGGGCTGATCACCGTCAAGGACATCCTCAAGTCCACCGAACACCCGAACGCCTGCAAGGACGAGCAGGGCAAGCTGCGCGTCGGCGCCGCGGTCGGCGTGGGCGAAGGCACGGAAGACCGGGTCGATCGCCTCGTTGAGGCCGGCGTCGATGTCATCGTGGTCGACACCGCGCACGGCCATGCGCAGGGTGTGCTGGACCGCGTCGAGTGGATCAAGAAGCGCCACCCGAAGATGCAGGTCATCGGCGGCAACGTCGCTACCACCACCGGCGCCAAGGCACTCGTCGACGTCGGCGCCGACGGGGTCAAGGTCGGCATCGGTCCCGGGTCGATCTGCACCACGCGCGTGGTCGCGGGCGTCGGCGTACCGCAGATCACGGCCATCGACAACGTGAGGCAGGCCCTCGAAAGCCAAGGCGTGCCGTTCATCGCCGACGGCGGGGTGCGCTACTCCGGCGACGTGGCCAAGGCGATCGCCGCCGGCGCCACGGCCGTCATGATGGGCAGCGTGTTCGCAGGCACCGAGGAAGCGCCCGGCGAGACGATCCTGTACCAGGGCCGTTCGTACAAGGCCTACCGCGGCATGGGTTCGCTCGGCGCGATGCAGGACGGCGCGGCGGACCGCTACTTCCAGGACCCAACCAACAACGTCGACAAGCTCGTGCCCGAAGGCATCGAAGGCCGTGTGCCTTACAAAGGCAGCGTGCTCAGCATCCTCTACCAGCTGGTCGGGGGCCTGCGCGCAAGCATGGGCTACTGTGGCTGCGCCACGATCGACGAAATGCGCACCAAGGCGGAATTCGTCGAGATCACGTCGGCCGGCATGCGCGAGTCGCACGTCCACGACGTGCAGATCGTCAAAGAGGCGCCCAACTATCGTGTGGAGTAAGTAGTTGGCGCACGACAGGATCCTCATCCTAGATTTCGGCTCGCAGGTCACGCAGCTGATCGCGCGCCGCGTGCGCGAGGCCGGCGTCTATTGCGAGCTGCATCCCTGCGACGTCTCCGACGAGTTCGTGCGCAATTTCGGCGCGAGGGGCGTCATCCTTTCCGGCAGCCACGCCAGCACCTACGAGGCGCACGACCTGCGCGCGCCCAAGGCGGTGTTCGAGCTCGGCGTGCCGGTGCTCGGCATCTGCTACGGCATGTTTACGATGGCCGTGCAGCTCGAAGGCCAGGTGGAGGCCAGCGATCTTCGCGAGTTCGGCTATGCGGAAGTCCGCGCGCGCGGCCACACGAAGCTCTTCGACGGCATCCAGGACTTTGCCACGCCCGAGGGCCACGGCATGCTCAAGGTCTGGATGAGCCACGGCGACAAGGTCACCGCGATGCCGCCGGGGTTCAAGCTGATGGCCTCGACCGAGTCGTGCCCGATCGCCGGCATGGCCGACGAAACCCGCAAGTACTATGGCGTGCAGTTCCACCCCGAAGTGACGCACACGAAGCAGGGCAAGGCGATCCTCAACCGTTTCGTGCACGACATCTGCGGCTGCGGCTCAGACTGGAACATGCCCGACTACGTCAGCGAAGCGGTGGCGCGGATCCGCGAGCAGGTCGGGGCGGAGGAAGTCATCCTCGGACTCTCGGGGGGCGTCGATTCCTCGGTGGCCGCCGCGCTGATCCACAAGGCGATCGGCAAGCAGCTCACCTGCGTGTTCGTCGACCACGGCCTCCTGCGCCTCAACGAGGCGGAGCAGGTGATGGACACGTTCGCGAAGCACCTCGGCGTCAAGGTCATTCACGTCGAGGCCACTGCGCAGTTCATGGGCAAGCTCGCGGGTGTGTCGGATCCCGAAGCCAAGCGCAAGGTCATCGGCAAGGAATTCGTCGAGGTCTTCCAGGCGGAGTCGGGCAAGATCAGGAATGCCAAGTGGCTCGCGCAGGGGACGATCTACCCGGACGTCATCGAGTCCGCCGGCACCAAGACCGGGAAGGCCACCACGATCAAGTCGCACCACAATGTGGGCGGCCTGCCGGATACGCTGCACCTGAAGCTGCTGGAACCCCTGCGCGAGTTGTTCAAGGACGAAGTGCGGGCACTGGGGCTTGCGCTGGGGTTGCCGCGGCAGATGGTCTTCCGCCACCCGTTCCCGGGGCCCGGCCTTGGCGTGCGGATCCTCGGGGAGGTGAAGAAGGAATTCGCCGACCTGCTGCGTCGCGCGGATGCGATCTTCATCGAGGAACTCTGGAACACCATGGATACGGACGGCGTGTCCTGGTACGACAAGACCGCACAGGCCTTCGCCGTGTTCCTGCCGGTGAAGTCGGTCGGGGTCATGGGCGACGGGCGTACTTACGAATATGTCGTGGCGCTGCGCGCCGTGCAGACCTCGGACTTCATGACCGCCGACTGGGCGCCTCTGCCGCATGAGTTGCTGGCTCGCGTGTCGAGCCGGATCATCAACGAGGTTCGCGGGATCAACCGCGTGGCCTACGACATTTCGTCCAAGCCGCCTGCCACGATCGAGTGGGAGTAGGAGGGCTGCGCTAGTCGGCCTTGCTTCCGGAAATACCCGAATTCGCGCGCCGCGCCTACCTCGGCAACAGCAAAAGCCTGCTGGTTACTTCGCTAGTGTTCCGCGCCACCGCTCCGAATCAAAAAAAGCCTCTTGGACGAGTGGGAGCCTGCCGAGGCGAATCGGCTGCCTCTGGCTGAGCGCCGTTTACTTTCAAGTCCAAGTGGGTGGTTGCTTGACGGCCTCGCTCATCCCTGGCAGTAACTTCTATAGCGATTTGCGTATTTGCTCCTGGCGGCGGTTGTCCAGAAAAAGTACCGGTAGCAGGGTCGAACTTTAACCAAGCTGGTAAGGGTTGGCCATTGGACTGTCTGGCTCCCAGGGTAATCCTTGCTGCTGGATCGCTGCTTGTGAAAGTACTAGGGGGTAGCCCGAATGACACCACACTCCCCCCGCTAACTGTGAAATCGCCTATGTCGGGGACAGACCTAAGAACTGCCCCCGTCGCGGCCCCAGAACCCGAAAACGCTCCTGAGCTCCCCTGGGGCGTGGGCGGTATAGACAACGCGATCGAATCGACAAAGAGTGTGTTCGTAACGGTCGGCAGGCTACGCGGCGCTGCGAATACCCCGACCGGAACAAGCCCCAGAGGACCAACGACGATCGGCGGCGCATTCGTCTGGTTGGTACTTTCGTCGCCGGCCCCAGTCGAAGTACTCGTATCCTGGCGGGTGGCGACGATCGTCGTGACTTCGGTGGTCTGGGTGGTGGGTGTCGGCGTGGGCGTCGGCGTTGGTGTCGGCGTCGGTTCAGGCGCGACGGCAGCGGTAACGTTGGCCAGCACCACCTTGTTGGCGAGGCTGTAGTTCCCCGAGAGTCCGCCGTTGTTGCCGTTTGCGAGGTTGTAGGCCACCGTCACGTTCTTGCCATTGCCTACTGCGGCAGTGTCGAAGTTGGCGCTGGCAACGCTGGAGGTTACGGTTTCCGTGTTGACGAAACCCGCCAGCGTCCCCGCCTGGGCGTTCGTCACGGTCGCTGTCGTCGCTCCGTCGAAAGGCTTGTTGGCCACCACCGGATCGGTGATCGTCAGGGCAACCTTGGTGATCGAGGCCCCGTTGAGGGTCGCCGGGGCGGTCAGCGTGTAGTTGCCCGCGTCCACGCCGCCAAGCGCGAGCGTACCTGCCGTGACCTGGGTAGCGCCGACGTCCTTGGTGTCGAACTTCATGGATCCGGTCAAAGAGACGTCATCGCCCGTGTAGGGCTTGCCCGCCGTGGCGCCGCCTGCGGCTTCGGTCGCCAGCAGGGCCCACCCGGTCGTGGTATCAGAACCGTTGTACGGGCGGGTGATCACCACGCCGGCGGTATTGACCGTGAGCGCCTTGGCGGTGATGGTGGCCGTGCCGTTGACGAAGCTGACGTCGTAGCCATTCTGGTCCGTGACGTCGTTCGAGGCCGGACCAGTGCCGGTGATCGTCTTGACGCCTACCGTCTTGTCTCCGGTGAAGGTGCCGCCCAGCGTCACGACCGCGGTGGTGAGCTTGCCGCCGTCAGGCGCCGAAATCGAGAGCGCCGAGGTCCCGGTGACAGGGGTCGCATCGTAGACCTTGCTCGTCGTGGCCGAGTAGGCATAGACGAATAGCGGCGTGAGGAAGCTCCGCAGTAGCGGATAGCTCTGGTCCTCGGTGATCTTCCAGGTGTTGGTGAAGTCCCAGGTGCCGCCACCGAGCGCGGCGTAGGTGCCCTGCTTCTTCAGATTGGCCGCGGTGTCGCCGGTGCCGCCCCCTGGGCTCGCCGCCTGGCCCGACGAGTCCGTATCCCAGATGGCGTCGATGATGTTCGGACCGGCCGGGAAGGGCCCCAAGGCCGCACCGATCAGGCCGCCGCCGCCGGTGACGAGTCCACGTGAATAGACGGCCTGAATCGTTCCGCCCGGGCCGACGTAGCCGACCAGCCCTCCCACGTCCTGCACGCCGTTGACGGACCCGGATGCGTAACTCGAAAAGATGGAACCAGCGGTATTGACGCCCACCAGGCCGCCGATACCCCCGTCCATGCCCATGCCCGCCGCCTGGACGCCGCCAGTGGCGGTGACGTTCACTGCGCTATACGCGCGCTCGATCCGACCTTCGTTGAAACCGGCGAGGCCGCCGATGGCGAGGATCGTGTCCGCGCCGTTGGTGGACCCCGTGATGGTTCCGGTAGCGTATGTGTCCGAGACCGTTGCGTTGGTGGCGACTTTGCCGGCTACCGCGCCGACGTACTGGCGGCCCTTCAGGTCCACCGAGGTCAGGCCTAGGTTCTGCACCTTGCCGTTGGTGCTGAGCTCAGCGAAGAGGCCCACGTACTCAGCGCTTTCGTTGCTGGTCTTCATGCCGGTGAGCTTGTTACGCAGGCCCTCAAAGGTGCCGGTGAAGCCGGCGCCGCTCGCACCGAGAGGCGTCCAATCGCCGCCGCTCAGGTCGATGTCGGCGCCCAGGGCGACCTTGGCGCCCAGTCCGATTCCCTCCAGCGCCCCCCTGGTCTTCACCACCGTATAGTCGTCCACCGCGCCGTCGTTGCTGTACTTGGTGCTGAAGTTGTTGCCGGCAGGCAGGGTCACCACCGCGCTCACGGTGTAGGACCCTGTCGGGGTGTTGGCTGCGGTGTCGCTCTGGCCGTAGGCGAGCGCAAGGCTGCCGGTTGTCGCAGTGAGGGGCGCATTGATGCGGACGTCACGCCAGGCGGAGAGGGTCAGCTTGTTGGCGCCGGTCCAGCTCACTTCCTGATTGACCAGGATGTCGCCGTTGCCTGCGGCATTGCCCGTGCCGGTGCAGGTCACGCCGGTGCAGGTTACGCCTGCATTGGCCGTTTCGATCGTCACGTTGCCCAAGTCGAGAGCAGTCCCCAGCGCCGTGCCGGAGATGTCGCCGCCGGTGGGGGCGATCGTGAAGTCGAACGGGTCGAGCAGCCACCGGCCGCTGCGGCCGTTCGAAGCCGTGGTGTCCACGCGAGCGCCGTCGGCGATCGCGAGGCGGTGGGCGCTGGTTTCGATGAAGCCGCCGTCGCCGGAGGCGCTGCCGCCGCGGGCCTGGAGGCTGCCGGAGACATCCGTGCGGCTCCCCGCATTGGACAGGTCGGCAAGCAGGACGATGTTTCCGCCCCGGCCGTTCGCGCCGGCGTTGGCGGTGATCGTGCCGCTGTTGTCGACATTCGAGCTCGCCACGAGGCGCACCGAGCCGCCGTCGGCGACCAGGCCATCGGCTTCGATGAGGCCGCTGTTCACCGCGCGGCCCTTCAGCTGGCTGGCCGACCAGGCAGAAAGGATGACCTGTCCATCGGGCGCCCGCACCAGCTGGCGGTTTTCCACCAGCGTGTCGATATCCGCCTTTTCAACCTGCACGCTGACCAGACTCTGGCCGGTGATGCCCAGGGTCACGGTTTCGCCGGCTGCAAGCGCCGCGACGCCCGAGCGGGCGACGATCACGCCTTCGTTGCGCACTTCCGGCGCGAGCAGGGCCACGTACTTGCCATACAGCTCGCCCTGGTTCACCACGCTGCCGGTTGCGCCGGTGCGATTGAAGACATAGTTCCCGGCAAGGAAGTCGCTGTTGCGGATGTCCAGCGTCGTGGCGACCAGGCCGCCCACGTCCACTCGCGCCCCCGGTCCGAAGAGCACGCCCGAGGGGTTGACCAGGAACACCTGGCCGTTGGCGGAAAGACTGCCGTAGATGGCAGAGGGATCGCTGCCGAGAACGCGGTTGAGCGCGACCGAACCCGCGCCAGGCTGCACGAAATTGACTGAAGCATTCGCACCGATGCTGAAGCTCTGCCAGTTGAGGATCGCGCGGTCGCTCGCCTGATTGATGGTCATCTGCGCGCCCGATTGCGAGACGGCCGCCTGGCCTGCGACCACTTGGCTGCCGGTGGGCAGGGTGGTCGGTGCCGGCGGGGCGGCAAGGGCCGCAGGAGCGAGCAGCGCGCCTGCGACCGCGGCGGCGATGCGGCGCAGTCGGCCGCGCTTGCCGCGCGACGCGGCGTTCTCCGAGGCGGCCATCCAGAGGCCGCGGGACTGGTTCCAGACGAGGCGGTGGGTCGTGTTCATTCGCGTGTCCCTTGCAGGTGCGGCCGGCGGAGCCGGCGTCAGAAGCGGGCGTTGAGGCTGAGCCACAGGCGGGGGTTCCGCTTGCGGCCGTCGAAGTTCCGGTCGTTCACGTCCCGCCCGGGGTTGTCGCCGAGGGGTACGGCGAAGCTGCTGGAGACAACGGCATTCCTGGCCACTTTCCAGTCGGCGCCGACGCCGACGCCCGAGAGGGTGTAGTCGTTGGGGAGCCGCGGATTGGCGGCATTCCAGTTCGCCCACAGGCTGTGGTTCAGGCGCACCCGACCGGCATCCACGAAGGCCGTCGCGGTAATCGTGTCGCTCACCTTGCGGCTCAGGTTGAGGTTCAGCATCAGGCCTTCGTCGCCCGCAGCTTCGCCTACGGCGTAAGCGCGCACGCCATTGGGACCGCCGAGCACGAAACGTTCCGTCGAGTCCAGGTTCTTGCCGGCCCACTGGCCGCGCAGGGACGCCGAGACCAGCCAATTCTTGTCGAGCGGCTGGTCGCGCGAGACGAAGAAGGACAGCTTGCTGAAGTTGCCTTGCACGTTTCGAGACGCCAGATCTGCGGCGAGGGCGCCCGCATTGCGCTGGTCGATGCTGCCCGAGGTGACCGCACCGGAGAAAGTCAGGGCGCCGCCGCCCATCCATTCGTCGAACTGGAAGCCGCTCAGGCTCAGGCCGCCGACCTTGATGCGGCGGTTGCCGGTGTCGCCCGCGACAGTGCGGTCCTCGAGTTGCTTCTGGTCATAGGTGCCTGCGAGGACCAGCTTGAAACGCTCGGTGTGGATTAGAGGGTATTGCGCGGTGAGCCCGCCTGTGGTCGCGGTGCCACGCGCCTGGAGCGCGGCAAAGCTGGACTGGGTGACTTTATAGTCTAGGCTCGACACGTTCGCGCCGATCCGCAGACCACGGTCGCCTACGGCGATGCCGTAATCCATACGCAGGTAGGTCGCGCCATTGGAGACGTTCGCGAGGCCCGAGAGGGCGTCAAAGTAACCGAGTGGGTTGGAAAGCACGGCGCCCGCGCTGGCCTGAGCCTCGCCTGTGCCGCGCGATCCGTGGTTGTTGGCGGCGGCGGAGAATTTCGCGAGCGGCTGCTCGACGGCATCGACAACGATGTCCACTTCGCCTTCGTTCTTGCCACGTTGCAGTGACGCGCTTGCCTTGACCCCGGGCTGGTCGTTCAACCGGCCAAGGCCTTCGGCGAGCCGCTGCGTGCTCATCGGCTCCCCCTTGGGCAGTTGCGCATCGACGAAGCGCGTGATGCGATCGGTATTCAGCTTTTCGCCGCGTTTCTGGATCTGCACCTCGCCACGTCGCCCTTCGACGACGGTGATGGTGATCACGCCGTCTCGGATCTGCTGCGGCTGGAGGACCGCCGTCGCGTAGAGCCCCTTGGACTCGTAGTAATCCATGATCGTAGCGGCCGCGCCGGCCAGCTGGCGCCGGTTGAGTTCGCTGCCCACAAGGGAGGCGAGCTGGGCGAGAAGTTCCGATTCGGGGATCAGCTTGGCGCCGACGACGCGGAAAGCTTTCACCATGACGCGCGGGCCGTCCTGATCGGCACCAGGCGTCGCCGGTGCCGGCACGGCGCGCGGCTTCAGCGGTTCGGTGGCAGGCGGCTTGGGCTGGTCGCGCAGGATGCTGCCGGCGTCGGGTACGGCCTGTGCGCTGGCATGGGACGCGGCAAGTAGTACGAGGAGCCCGGCGAAGCCCGCAAGAATGGGCGCTGCCGCGCGACTTTTCCCTGCGGCGGGATGAACTCCCGCGGACACCTGACCCTGCATTCGTGCATCCCCCGAAAATTGTTCAGATACCAAGCCGCTCGGAAACGTGCAGCGAACGGCTATCATTCTGCTGATTCTTGATTCGATAAACCCTCTCAATTGAGGACTTTTTTGCTCAGTATAAGTTGAATTTTGCGCATCACAAACAGATTTCGCGAATGATTCCAACGGACTGTCAGCGGACATTACTGCGAAATCTTAGATTGTCAAAAATTGTGAATCCGGCCGGCGCAATGCCGGCCGGTTGATAACAAGGGAGACCTCCATGCCGCCAGTCGGCAACCGCCACGCCGAACAGCCCGTCCTGCCCGGGTTCGAACTCGATGAATCCGCCAGCAGCGCGTTCCTCGCGCTCCTCCCGGCGGGCGATGCCGGGCCGAGGATCGAGTCGCTCCAGCGCAGGATGCGCAGCGAGCACCACCTGATGGGGCAACTGCTGCCGCCCGAGCGCATCTACGCCTCGGTCTACGCAATCGGCGACCATGCCGGCCCGCCGCAGGCACTGGCGGACAAGGTTGCCGCAGTCGCCGAGTCGATGGATTTCCCGCCCATAGAGCTGTCGTTCGATCGGGTGCTGAGCTTTGCGGGGCCGTCGACGTCCCGCCCGGTCGTGCTGCGTCCCGGCCAGGATCCCAAGATCGTCCGGGACTTTCATTCGATGCTGGCCACGGCAATGCGCAAGGCCGGCATCGGCGCCGGCCCGGACCCGCATTACGTGCCCTACCTGGCGCTGCTGCAGGACGACCGCGTCGTCGAGGAAAAGAGCATCGAGCCGGTGCGCTGGACCGCCGAGGAGTTCGTGCTGATGCACCGCGCGCCGGGGCAGAGCCGCTCCATGATCCTTGGCCGCTGGCCGCTGCTCGGCTAGTCGATCTTCACGCCAGTGGCCTTGACCACCGGCGCCCAGCGCGCCGCATCGGCCTTGAGCATCTCCAGCATCCGTTCGGGCGAACCAGTGACGACATCGAACCCCAGCGGCTCCATGCGCTCGCGGAACTCCTTCGACTGCGCGCCCTTGACTGCTTCGGCATTCAGCCGCCCGGCGACCTCCTTCGGCAGGCCGGCCGGCGCGATGAGGCCGTACCAGGCCACGGTGTCGAATCCAGGCAACCCTGATTCCGCCAGCGTGGGCACGTCCGGCAGCAACCGCTGGCGCTTCGCGCTGGTCACCGCCAGAGCGCGCAGCTTGCCGGCCTTGACCTGGGTAATGGCGAAGGGAATCGTCTCGAACATCATCGACACGTTGCCGGCCAGCATGTCGGTGAGGGCGGGGGCGCTGCCTTTGTAGGGCACGTGTACCACGTCGACGCCTGCCATCGACTTGAACAGCTCGCTTACCAAGTGCACGTTGGTGCCGTTGCCGCTCGAGGCGTAGGTGAGCTTGCCGGGCTGGGCTTTCGCCTGCGCGATGACCTCCTGCACCGACTTCGCGCCCGTCGACGGGCTGACGATCAGCACGTTGCTGAAGGACACCAGCGGGGTGATGAAGGAGAAGTCCTTGATCGCGTCGAACGGCAGCGTGGTGTAGAGCAGCGGGTTGATCGAGTGCAGGCTGTTCAGCGTGACGAACAGCGTCGAGCCGTCCGGCGCGGACCGCGCGGTTTCCGCCGCGGCGATATTGCCGCCGGCGCCGGGCTTGTTCTCCACGGTGACGGGCTGGCCGAGCGACTTCGACAGTTCCAGCGCGATGGCCCGCGCGGTGATGTCCACGCCGCCGCCGGGCGGGAAGGGGCAGAGGATCCGGATCGGTTTGGAGGGGAAGGCCTGGGCCTGGACTCCTTGTGCGAGGACAAGGACGGCTGCGGCGAAAAGCGAGGTGAAAGTGCGGGGTTTCATGGCGGATCCCTGATCAAGGCGATGCGCCATTATGCTGCACCGCCAAAATGCGGGATACCTGCCTTCAGCGCTCCTTCTCACCGCCCAGCGCCGCGACCAGGTCCGCGAGCATCAGCGCGAGCTCCCCGGTCATCAGCGCGAAGTCGATCTCGAACTTCTCCTCCTCGTCCTGCTCCGAATCCTCGCTCGCGCCGTCCTCTCGCCTGAGGATGTCGAGGAACACCAGTCGCTTCACCTGCAGCTGCTCGGTCAGCAGAAACGAAATCCGGTCGTTCCACGTCAGGCCGAGGCGCACCACGGTCTTCCCGGCCGACAGGTGGTCGCGGATCTCGCGCCCCTCCAGCGGGTGGCGCGTGTAGCGCACCGTGGCCTTGCTCGCGTCGGGGGCGCGCAACTCAAGATCCTGGTCGAGCGTGAACTTGCCTGGCGCGTCGCCCTTCGAGAGCCAGTCGGCCATGGCCGAAGCCGGCGAGCGCTGGGTCTCCAGCCGCAGCGCGGGGAGGTCGTCCTCCGCGCGGCGCAGCGACTCCATGAACAGCTCCGCCTTCGGGTCGGCGGCGGCGTCCACGGCCAGCCAGCCGTTCTTCGCGTCGATCCAGCCGTGCGTGATCCTGCGCCGGCTCAGCGCCTTCGGCATGAGTTCGCTGGTCACCTGCTCGCGCAGGTCGCGCATCTGCTTTCTCCCGACCGGGTGGGCCTGCTGCTGCGCGAGTTCCGCCGCGCGCTCCTCCGTCACCTGCCGGATGACGGAGGAGGGGAGGAGCTTCTGCTCCACGCCGAGGGAGATCAGCCAATGGAAGTTCTGGTGATGGAGGTAGTAACCGTCACCGCGGGGGCTGGTCCAGCCACGGCTTTCCATCTGGAAGCTGCCGCAGGGCGTGAGTGGCTGGGCGGAGAGTTTCTTTTCGAGGGTTTCGGCCTTGACGGGCCAGGGCGCGGGCAGGCAGTACAGCGTAAGGTTCTTGAGCCACATGGGGTTTTCTTGGGAGGGGGCGGACGCGAAAAAGCGTCGGAGTATACGTGTTTGTGGAAGTTAGAATCAGGGATGCCCGAACCCACTTCACCTCCCGCTTTCGCCGACCCGATCCCGCCCGTGCCGCGCCGACGCTGGCTGCGCTGGGCGCTCGGATTCGCCGCGGCGCTCGGCCTGTTTTCCCTGCTTGGGTTCCTTGCGCTGCCCGCGCTTATCAAGTCCGAGGTGCCCAAGTACGCCGAGAAGGTCCTGCACCGCAAGGCCACGATCGGCGACCTGCGGATCAACCCGTTCGCGCTGCGCGTGGAAGTACGCGACTTCAGCCTCTCCGAAGCCGACGGTCGCCCGATCGCGGGATTTTCGGGATTGGTCCTGGACCTCGAATGGTCGTCCATTACACGATGGGCCTGGCACCTTGCCGAACTGCGGCTCACCGAACCGCAGGTCTCGCTGGACATCGCCCCGGACGGCCACACCAACCTCGCGGCCCTGGTCGAGGACCTCACGCGGGACAGCCCGAAAGACAAGCCCGGCGCCACGCCGCGGGTGGTGATCGACCTGCTGGCGATCGAACAGGGGCGGGCGCACTTCTCCGACCGTCGCGCCGGCTACGACAACACCCTCACGCCTATCGACCTGAAGCTGGCGAACCTCAGCACGCTGCCGCAGGACAAGGGGGAGTACACATTGAGCGCGACCACCGCCCGGGGCGGCGTGCTGAAATGGAAGGGCGAAGTCTCGCTGAACCCGATCGCTTCCGCCGGCACGGTGAGCGGCGCAGCGCTCTCGCTGCCGGAGATCTCCGTTTACGCCAGGGCTTTCACCACGGCCGAGGTGGCGAGCGGAACCGTTGGCTTCGAGGTGCCGTACCGCGTTTCCTACAAGGAAGGCCGGCTGGAAGCGGCCGTGGACGGGGCCGGGCTGACGCTCGAATCACTCGGCGTCCGGGCGCCCGGGGCCGCGGCCCCTTTCTTCAGCCTCAAATCGTTCAGGGTCGGCAATGTAAAAGCCGACTACGCGTCGCGCTCGATCGAAGCGGGAGAGGTAATCGTCGATGGCGGGACACTGTCCGTCGCGCGCGACGCAAGCGGCGCGATCGATGTGCTCGCGTTGCTGAAGCCCTCGCCTGTCCCGCAGGCGCCTGCGACCCCGCCAGCACCGGAGACATGGAAATTCAAGGTCGGGCAGTTCGGCCTCGACCACTTCGCGCTCGCACTGGAAGACCGCAGCGCGGCCACGCCCCTCTCGGCCTCCGTCGGCCGCGTCAGCCTGAAGGCAGGGCTGGAGGCGGAGACGGGCGCGGTGATGCAGGTCCGCGTGAAGGGAATCGAGGTCGGGGTGCACGACGTCGCCGCGGGCGGCAAGGTCGAGCCGCTCGTGCGAATCGCCGAAGCCGGGCTTTCCGGGGGCGAATTCGACCTCGGCGGGCGCAGCGTGAAGATCGCGCGCGTGAGCACTGCGGGTGGCCGGGCCAAGGTCGTGCGTGGAAAGGACGGACGTATCAATCTGCTCGACCTGGTTCCCGCTGCTGGGGCGAGCGCGACCGCGGGGGCGACGCCGGGCCGGGACAAGGTTGTTCCCTGGAAGGCGACGGTCGCCGAGGTATCGCTCGACAGGTACGTGATCGACCTCGAAGACCAGGGCAGCGGGATCGCGCTCGGCGTGCAGGACATCGGCGCGAAGCTCGCCGGCGTCTCCACCGACCTGAAGGTGCCGGTGGCCTTTTCCGCAGGCTTCTCGTTGCGCGAAGGCGGAAAGTTCGCATTCAAGGGTCGCGCGACGCCCGCCGGGCCCGCCCTCGATGCCGACCTGAAGGTCGAGCGGCTTGCGCTGAAGCCCGTGCAGCCTTTGCTGGCGCGATACATCCGCCTCAAGGTCGCGGACGGCACCGTGTCGGCGCAGGGCAAGGCCGCCGTGGCGCCGGCCGGGGGGAAAGCGCCGCTGCTGCGCTTCAACGCTGGGTTCGACGTCTCCAACCTGAAACTCGACGAGGACAACGGCGAGGTCTTCGCAGCATGGAACAGCGTGAGCGCGGAGGCGTTGTCGCTGACCCTCCAGCCGAACCGGCTGGAGGTGCCCGAGCTGCGCATCGCCGGGCTGAACGCCAAGCTGCTGATCGATGCGGACCGCAGCCTGAACGCCGCGCGGCTGCTCGTTCGCCCGGCCGAAGGGAGCGCCCCTGCTCAGCCAGCTCAGCCGGCGCAAACCGGCGAGGCTTTTCCCATGAGCGTGCGCCGTGTGCGCGTGCAGGACGCGAAGCTCGAGTTCGCCGACCTCAGCCTGCGGCCGCAGTTCGGCGCGAAGATCCACGAGTTGAACGGCGTCGTGAACGGCCTCGCCACCGACAAGGCCACCCGCAGCCAGCTCGAGCTCGACGGGCGCGTGGACGAATTCGGCCTCGCGCGGATCCGCGGGGAGATGAACCCGTTCGCCCCGAAGGACAATACCGACGTGTCGGTGGTGTTCAAGAACATAGACCTGGTGTCGGCCTCCACGTACTCGATGAAATTCGCCGGCTACCGGATCGCCTCCGGGAAGATCTCCCTGGACCTGAACTACAAGGTGCGAGACAGCAGGCTGGAAGGCAAGAACAGCGTCGTGCTCGACAAGCTCGAGCTCGGGGAAAAGGTCGACAGCCCGGACGCGATCAACCTGCCGCTCGAACTCGCGCTGGCCATCCTCAAGGACAGCGACGGGAAGATCGACCTCGACCTGCCGGTGTCGGGCAGCCTCGACGACCCGCAGTTCAGTTACGGCGCGGTGATCTGGAAGGCCGTCGTCAACGTGATCACCAGGATCGTCACGGCGCCGTTTCGCGCGCTGGGCGCGCTGTTCGGCATCAGCGGCGACAAGCTGGAATCGATCGATTTCGACGCCGGCAGCGCGAAGCTGCTGCCGCCCGAACGCGAGAAGCTCAAGCAGGTGGCGACGGTCCTCGCGAAGCGCGCGCAACTGAGTCTCGCCGTGCCCGGACAGTACAACGAGGCCGTGGACGGCGATGCGCTGAAAGTGCGTGCCGTAAGGCTCGAAGTCGCGCGCCGCGCCGGGATCAAGGTGGCCGAAGGCGAGGAGCCGGGACCGGCCGACCTGCAAGACACAGCAGTGCGCGCCGCACTGCGCGCGTTGCTGACCGAGCGCTTCGGCGCGACCGAGTGGGACAAACGCAAGGCCGAGGCCGAGCAGGCCGCCGCCAAGACCGGCTCACCGATCTCGGTGCTGCAGCGTGCCCAGCGTCTGGCGCGCGGCGAGCCGCAGGTCGCGGACCTCGGCCCCTTGTACCGCGGCATCGTCGAGCGCCTGAACCAATCCCAGCCGCTCGCGGCGGAGGCGCTGCAACAACTTGCGCGGCAACGGTCCGATGCGATCGTGTTCGAGCTGAAGGCCGCCGGCATCGACGCCACGCGGCTGGCCCAGCCGGCAAGCGAGAAGTCCGACGCGGCGCCCGGCAAGCCCGTCCCGCTGAAGCTCGGTCTGGCGTCCCGGTAGGGCCGGGCCGGCGCGCGTTGATACAATCCCGCGATGGCTGCGACCCTGTACGGCATCAAGAACTGCGACACGATGAAGAAGGCCCGCGCGTGGCTCGACGAGCGCGGCGTGGCCTATGCGTTCCACGACTACAAGGCAGCGGGAATCGACCGCACGCGGCTGGAAGCGTGGTGCAAGGCCATCGACTGGGAAACGGTGCTGAACCGCGCCGGGACCACCTTCCGCAAGCTTCCCGACACGGACAAGGCGGGGCTCGACGGAAAGAAGGCGATCGCGCTGATGCTGGCCCAGCCCTCGATGATCAAGCGCCCGGTGCTCGAGCAGGGCGGCACGCTGCTGGTCGGGTTCAAGCCCGAGGCCTACCAGGCCGCCGTGCGCACCGGCAAGTGAACGAAGCCGACGAAGGGTACATGCGCCGCGCGCTGGAACTCGCGCAACGCGCGGCCGGCGAGGGCGAGGTGCCGGTGGGCGCGGTGGTCGTGCACGAAGGCCGCATCGTCGGCGAAGGCTGGAACCGGCCGATCGGCAGCAGCGACGCGACCTCGCACGCCGAGACCGAGGCCATCCGCGCCGCCTGCAAGGCGCTCGGCAACTACCGCATCCCCGGGACGACGTTGTACGTGACACTCGAGCCCTGCGTGATGTGCTCAGGCGCGATCATGCATGCGCGCATCGGCCGGGTCGTGTTCGGCGCCTCCGATCCGAAGACCGGCGCCTGTGGCAGCGTGGTCGACCTGTTCGCCGAAGCGAAGCTCAACCACCACGCCACCGTGGAGCCGGGCGTGCTGGCCGGCGAGAGCGTCGCGCTGCTGAAATCCTTCTTCGCGGGGCGGCGGTGAAGATCGAGGTCGACATTTCCTCGCAGGTCCTGCGCCTCCGCGACGAGGCCGGCAGGGTCGTGCGCAGCTACGCCGTGTCGACGGCGAAGAACGGGACGGGCGAGGAGTACGGGAGTTTCTGCACGCCGCGCGGGCGGCACATCGTCCGCGCCAAGATCGGCACCGGGCAGCCCGCCGGCACCGTATTCCGCGGCCGCCGCCCGACGGGCGAAATCTGGACGCCCGACCTGGGCGCCCTGCATCCCGGGAGCGACTGGATGCTGACGCGCATCCTGTGGCTGTCGGGCTGCGAACCCGGGTTCAACCGGCTGGGCAGCGTGGACACCATGCGGCGCTACATCTACATCCATGGCGCGCCCGACACCGCGCCCATGGGCGAGCCCGGCTCGATCGGCTGCATCCGGATGCGGAACGCCGACGTGACCGAGCTGTTCGACCTCGTGCCGTGCTACACCCCGGTCGAGATCCTGACATGAATCATTGACTTAATTCCCTTAAACACGAGCACTGGAGCGGGCTTCATGCCAGTGCTGTTGTCAGAAATAAAACATGAGCCCGACGGAGACCACCCCAGATGACCCGCATCACCGGACGCGCCGCGTTCCTGCAACTGCTCGTGGACGAGGGCGTGACGCACCTCTTCGGCAACCCGGGCACCACCGAGCTGCCGATCATGGAGGTCGTGCCCGACTTCCCGCAGCTCAAGTTCGTGCTCGGCCTGCAGGAGGCGGTGGTCATGGCCATGGCGGACGGGTACAGCCGCGCGTCCAACAAGTTGTCGGCGGCGAACGTCCACGTGGCGCCGGGCCTAGGCAACGCGATGGGGTCGCTGTTCAACGCCGCGTTCTCCGGGTCGCCCGTGATCCTTACCGCCGGGCAGCAGGAGCAGGGCCACGGCCTGCTCGAGCCGCTCCTCTACGCCCCGCTGGTGCCGATCGCGCAGCCGCTGGTGAAGTGGGCGATCGACGTGACGCGGGCTGAAGACCTGCCGCGCATCCTGCACCGCGCGGCCAAGATCGCGCTGACGCCACCGACCGGGCCGGTGTTCGTCAGCCTGCCGGGCGACGTGCTCGACGAGGAAGTCGAGATGGACCTGGGCCGGCCGGTGCGCATCGATTCGATGACCCGGCCGTCCGACGCGGCCCTGGCTGCGCTTGCGGACAGGCTGCTGGCCGCCGAGCGCCCGGTGATCCTCGCCGGGCAGGAGCTTGCGATCCACGACGCGTTCGGCGAGGCAGCCGAGCTCGCGGACCTGCTCGGCGCCGCTGTATTCCAGTCGCCGATCCCCTACACGGCACAGTTCCCGAGCGAGCATCCGGCCTTCCTCGGTTCGCTCACGCGCACGCAGTCGAAAGTGCGCGCCGCGCTGGAGCCCTATGACCTGCTGTTCTGCGTCGGCGCGGACCTGCTGCGGATGTCGGTCTACAGCCCGGTGGAGCCGCTGCCCGAAGGCCTGCCGGTGATCCACCTGTCGGAGCGCGGCACCGAGCTCGGCAAGAACTACCGCACCGATATCGCGATCCAGGCGAACGTGAAGGAGACGCTTAAGGCGCTGCTGCCGCTGCTCCGCGCACGGCGCACGCCGGACAGGGCGGCCGCGGCCGGCGCCCGCATCGCGGGATTCGCGAAGCTGAACTGGGGCGCGCAGCGCGACAAGGCACGCATCGAGGCGATGCTCGCCGCCGAGACGAAGCCCATCGACCCGCGCTACCTGATGCTGCGCATCACCGAGACGCTGCCGCGCGACGCGGTGGTGGTGGAGGAGGGACTGACCTCGACGGTGTCCCTGCCGGGCTTCCTTGCGCTGCGCGACCGGCAGTCCTTCTACGGCCTGGCCAGCGGGGGCCTGGGCTTCGGGATTCCCGGCGCGGTGGGCGTGAGCCTCGCGCTGCCCGGCCGGCCGGTGGCGGCGATCATCGGCGACGGCAGCACGATGTACGGCGTGCAGGGACTCTGGACCGCCGCGCACCACAAGCTGCCGATCACCTACATCATCACCAACAACCGCAGCTACCGGATCATCAAGGAACGGCTGGTGGCGATGCGCTCGACGGCCAAGTTCACCGGCATGGACATGCGCGACCCGGAGATCGACTTCGCGCTGTTGGGCCGGTCGTTCGGGCTGGACACGCGGCGGGTGACCGACCCGCAGGACATCGCGCCGGTGCTGCGCGAGGCGTTCGCCAGCGGCCGGCCCAACCTCGTCGACATGCGTGTTGCCGACGGGTTCGGCGCCTGATCAGGTCCCGGCGAGCAGCCGGGCGATGCTTTCGCGGTCGGGCGACGCCACCACGCCGCGCTCGGTGATGATTGCCGCGATGAGTCCGGCCGGCGTGACGTCGAATGCGGGGTTCCTCACCTTCACGCCCACCGGCGCCCAGCGCATACCGCGATAGCCGGTGACTTCCTCCGCCGCGCGCTCCTCGATCGGGATCAGCGACCCGTCGGCGAGCGCGGAATCGAACGTGGAGATCGGTGCGGCGACGTAGAATGGGATGCCGTGGCGGTTGGCGAGAACGGCCAGCGTATAGGTGCCGATCTTGTTGGCGGCGTCGCCGTTGGCCGCAATCCGGTCTGCACCGACGATGATGAGGTCCACCTCCCCGCGGCTGATCAGGTGCCCAGCCATGTTGTCGGTCACCAGCGTGACGGGAATCTTCTCCTCGACCATCTCCCAGGCCGTCAGCCGCGCTCCCTGCAGGTAGGGGCGGGTCTCGTTCGCGATCACCGTCACGTCCTTGCCCGCATCGCGCGCCGAGCGGATCACGCCGAGCGCCGTGCCGTGGCCCGCCGTGGCGAGCGCGCCGGCGTTGCAGTGGGTCATGATGCGCGCGCCGGCAGGCACCAGCCCCGCGCCGAGTTCGCCCATGGCACGATTCGCCGCAAGGTCTTCGTCGAAGATCGAGATCGCCTCTGCCGCGGGATCCGCCACGCCGCGCATGCGCTCCAGTGCCCAGAACAGGTTGACTGCCGTGGGCCGGCTGCGCGCCAGCAGCGCTTCGGCTTCGACGAGGCTGGCGCCGCGCTGCGCGTCGAGCGCGATGCCGAAAGCCGCCGCGCAACCGATCGCGGGCGCCCCGCGCACCACCATGTCGGCGATCGCCGTAGCCGTCTCCGCCGCGGTGCGGCAGGTGACGTAGGCGATCTCATCGGGAAGCTTGCGCTGGTCCAGCAGCTCGAGGCTGCGGCCGGTCCAGCGGATCGGGACGACACTCATCGAAGGGGATTCTATACTGCGGCCATGCCCAAGACCGAAACGTTGGCCTGGAACGCGGCGAAGGCCGAAGCGGCGCCGATCCGCTTCGCGGTGTTCGTCGACGAACAGAAGGTTCCGGCCGAAATCGAACTCGACGAACACGATGCGACCAGCCTGCATGTGATCGCACGCGAAGCGGGGCGGGCGGTGGGCACCGGGCGCCTCCTTCTCGACGGGCACATCGGGCGCATGGCCGTGCTGCGCGACTGGCGGGGCCGGGGGGTGGGCGCGGCGATGCTGGATGTGCTGGTCGAAGCTGCACGCCTGCGCGGCGACACCTCGGTCGTCCTTTCCGCGCAGACGCATGCGCTGGACTTTTACCGCAAGGCGGGATTCGTCGTCGAGGGTCCGGAATTCATGGAAGCCGGGATCCCGCACCAGCCGATGCGCAGGGTCCTCTAGGCCGCCCGGCTGAACTCGTAGTTCACCGTGTCGAGCTCCACGCCTTCCGGGCCGTAGGTGCGTTCGGCGAAGCGCGTGCCGCCATCGGTCGATTGCAGCAGTACGGTCGAACACCGGGTGCCGTAGGACGAGGAAACGATCCTCGCCGCCGACAGCATCCTCTCGCGTTCCGGCGCCATGCCCGTCTGCGGCAGGGCGGACTCCGGCGCGGTCGCCGTATCGGCCATCATCGCGAACAAGGGTTCCGTCGCCGGCCGCGGTGCAATGGCCTCGCGCAGCCTTGCGCGCGCGATCTCGACCTTGGGCCAGGGGGTATCGAGCAGGTGGTTGGACAACCCGTAGATCCCGGGTTCGAGGCGCTGCGGCGCGCCCGCGCGGTTCGAGTAGTAGTACAGGGCCTCGCCGTCGCCCGCGAGCAGGTTGAAGCCGCGATAGGCGCCGGCGTCGGCTTCTACGCCGGACAGGAATTCCGCGGCGGACGTGTCGCCTTCGAGGAAGCGGCTCACCAGCGTGCCGCGCGACAAGGCATTCGCACGGACGTCGGCCGGGTCGCGGAAGTTGGTCACGGCCGCGAACCGCCCGCCGCGCGTAACCCCGAGCCAGGTGCCCGAGCCTTCGAGGTCGCGGCCCGCGAGCACCGCCGGCCGGTCCCGCCAGAACGCCGCCTGCTCCGTCGGCCTCGCGTAGAACTCGTCGCGGTTGGCCGCGACCACCAGCGGGAATTCAGCGTGCGCCCGGTAGGCGATCGCGATCAGGCACATTGGAAAACTTCGGTGATGCGGTGGATGCCGAGCCGCTCGGCGAGTTGCGCGAACCCGGCGGCGTCCAGCGCCGCGTCGAGCGCGCGCTGGAACACGTCCGCTTCGGACACGTCCGCATAGATTTCCATGAACGTGGACGGATCGTCGCGGCGCCGTTGCCATTCGCCCTGCACGCCCGTGGACGCGCGCACCTCGCCGAATACTTTCAGGACGAGCGCGCGCACTTCCTCGATCCGCGCGGGATCGAACTTGTAGTAGACGTAGTAATGGATCGCGCTCAAGCGGCGTAGGGCAGGGGCACGACGCGCATTACCGGGCCATCGGGCGCGCCGAGGCGCAGCGGGCCGCCTTCCTCCACCGATGAGGATTGCATCACGGCGAGCAGTTCGAACCCGCCCTCGGGCCGCGGCGCGACGCTGACCACCTTGCCGATGGCCTGCGGCTCGCCACCGAACACGTCCTGGCCCGGCACAGGCGTGCCTGCATCGGCCTGCATCCGGTACATGCGGCGCTTGAGTTTCCCGAGGTACTGGGTGCGCGCGACGATCTCCTGTCCCGGATAGCAGCCCTTCTTGAAATCGATTCCGCCCACCAGTTCCAGGTTCGCCATCTGCGGCACGAATTCGTCCTGCGTGGGCTGGGACACCTGCGGCAACCCTGCGCGCACCTCTTCCAGCGTCCACCATTCGGGCGCGACCTGCGCGAACTGCGCAGCGAGCGCCGCAGCGGCCGTTGCCGGCGCGATCACGATAAAGCGCGCCGCATCCAGCCTGACCACCGTGCCCTGCGCGCTTTCCGCTACGTCCATCGGTCCGGCCGGGACGGAATATCCCGCGGCCTCCAGCCTGCTTGACGCGCCGACGCCCCATGTCCCGAACGCCGTCAACGCTTCGCCGGTGTCCGCGATCTTCACCTTCGAGCGCATCACATACATGGTGAGGCGCTTGGCAATCGGTGCGGCGATGTCGCGCGAGAGCTGCAGCAGGAACCCGCCTGCGTGCGGGACGACGAGGAAGTTCGCCAGCAGGCGGCCTTTCGGCGAGCAGTACCCCGCGCGGCGCGCCACGTTCGCGGGCTGGTGCTCGACGTCGTTGGAAAGCTGGCCGTGCAGGAAGGCGCGCGCATCGTCGCCCGTGACGGACAGCAGCGAAAACTGGGTCAGCGGCGCGAAGACTGCGCTGCCTCCGGCGATCAGGTCGGTATCCATGGATTGCCGCTATTATATCGGCGCACCCTTTCCCACCGCGGCCCCGCGGCCCATCTTGCTCTCGCTGATCCGCACCCTCTTCGCCCTGGCCGTCGCAGGGACTCTCGCCTTGGCGGCCTTCGCGGCGTGGTACGCGCTGACGCCGGTCGAGGCGCAGTACCCGGCCGAATTCCGGGTCGAGCCCGGCAGCGGCCTGCGCTCGGCCGCGAGGCAGATCGAGGCGGGGGGTGTGGCGGTAGGGCGGATCCGCTTCGAAGCGCTGGTCCGCGCCCTCGGGCGCTCGCAGGCCATCAAGGCGGGCAGCTACGAGCTTTCCGAAGCCGTTACGCCCCTCCAGTTGCTCGACAAGCTGACCCGCGGCGACGTGAGCCAGGCGGAGCAGACCCTGATCGAGGGGTGGACTTTCCGCCAGTTCCGGGCGGCACTGGAATCCAATCCTGCGCTTAAAGGGGAACTGCGTGGCCTGCCGGACGATGAAGTGCTGAAGCGCATCGGCGCAACCGCCTTGCACCCGGAAGGGATGTTCTTCCCGGATACCTATTTGTTCGGCAAGGGCACGAGCGAAGCGGATGTCCTGCGCCGCGCCCACAAGGCCATGCTCGTGCACCTCGCGCGAGAGTGGGAGGCGCGCGACCCCAAGGTGCCTTACCAGACGCCCTACGAGGCGCTCACGATGGCCTCGATCGTGGAGAAGGAAACCGGCAAGCCGGAGGAGCGCGACATGATCGCCGGCGCGCTGGTCAACCGCCTGCGGATCGGGATGCGGCTGCAGGTCGACCCGACCGTGATCTACGGCCTGGGTGCCGCGTTCGACGGCAACCTGAGGAAGCGCGACCTGCTGGCCGACGGCCCCTACAACAGCTACCAGCGGGCCGGGCTGCCGCCGACGCCGATCGCCATGCCCGGGCTCGCTTCGCTGCGCGCCGCGCTGCATCCGGCGCAGACCCAGGCGCTGTACTACGTTTCGCGGGGCGACGGCAGCAGCCAGTTCTCGCGCACGCTGGACGAACACAACCGGGCCGTCGCGAAGTACCAGTTGAAGCGATAATCCGACATGCGCGGAAAATTCATCACCTTCGAAGGCGTGGACGGCGCCGGCAAGTCCACCCACGTCGAATGGTTCGCCAACGAATTGCGTTCGGCCGGGCACCAGGTGCTCGTGACCCGCGAGCCGGGCGGGTCGCCGCTGGCCGAAAAGCTGCGCGAACTGGTGCTCCACGAGCCCATGGACGCGGTGACGGAGACCCTGCTGGTGTTCACGGCCCGCGACGATCACCTCAAGAAGAGGATTTTTCCCGCGCTCGCCGCAGGCACCTGGGTGGTATGCGACCGCTTCACCGACGCGACGCTGGCCTATCAGGGTGGAGGCAAGGGGGTCGACACGGCGCTGATCGGCGCACTGGCGAAGATCGTCCACCCCGACCTGAAACCCGACTGCACGCTGGTTTTCGATTGTCCGTACGAAGTCAGCCGGGAGCGCATGGAGCGCGCCCGTCGCGCGCTGGACCGGTTCGAGCGCGAGAACGAGGCTTTTTTCGGCCGGGTGCGGGCCGCTTACCTCGCCACTGCGAAAGCCGAGCCGGGACGGGTCAGGGTGATCGACTCGACCCAGACGCTCGACACCATCCGCGCCGGGCTGCGCGGGATCCTTTCCGAACTCTGAGCCATGTACCCCTGGGCCACCGCATCGTGGGAAAGCCTGCTGGCGCGCCGGGAAAACCTGCCGCAGGCTCTGCTGATCCACGGCCCCCGCGGAATCGGCAAACTCGAGCTCGCCCGCACGTTCGCCCAGCTGGTCCTGTGCGAGACCGCCGGCGCCCGCGAGCCCTGCGGCGAGTGCGACGGGTGCCGCTGGTTCGCGGCCGGCCAGCACCCGGATTTCCGGCAGGTCGAGCCGGAAGCCCTGGCTGCGCCTGTCGAGCCTTCCGAGGATGCCCCGGCCCCGTCCAAGACGACCAAGCCCAGCCAGGAGATCAAGGTCGACCAGGTCCGGGAGCTGGCGGGTTTCCTGAACATCGGATCGCACCGCGGAAAACGCCGCCTGGCGGTGTTCCACCCGGCCGAAGCGATGAATGCAAACGCCGCGAACTCACTTCTCAAGTCACTGGAGGATCCGGCTTCAGGGGCTTGTTTTATTTTGGTTTCAAATAACGCACGCCACCTGATTCCGACCATCCGAAGTCGTTGCATCAGTGTTCCCATGGGGATCCCCGATACCGCAGCCAGCCTGGCCTGGCTGAAGCAGCAGGCGGTCGAAAATGCCGCCGACTGGCTGGCCTTTGCCGGTGGCGCACCTCTGCTGGCAATGGAATACGCCGGCTCGGAGCGGGGCGAGCGCATAGCGCAACTGGCGGATCTGCTGAGGAAGGGCGGACGGGCGGGGCTGGCGGATTGGTCGGCGACAGAGCGTGAGCATATCGAGCTCCTGTCGGAAGTCCTGCAGAAATGGGCGCTGGATCAGGCGTTTAGCGGCTTTTGCGGGAAGACGAAGTATTTCCCGCCGGGCGGCCCGGGGAAACGCCCGTCCGGGACACCCGATGCATGGCTTCGATTTGCCCGTGAGGCCGGTCGATATCGCAGCGCGTCACGCCATCCGTTGAACCCCAAACTCTTCGCCATGGATCTGGTCTCGAGGATGCCTGGCTGAAGTTTTCAAAAATATTATGTACTAATGTATTTATATATCATGAATATATGCAGACTACTTAAAGTACTTTTTATGATTATGGTCTTGAGCGCCGGCGTCGCTCACGGTCAGGCATTGGAAGATTCCTTGCGGGCGGCGCTCGAGGGCGACCTGGTGACCCTGCAAAAGCTCCTCGAGCGCGGCAGCAGCCCGGATACCACGGATGCCGAGGGCAACACGCTGATGATGCTGGCCGCCCGGAACGGTCACCTCAAGGTTGTCGAGTACCTGTTCGCCAACAAGGCTTCGATTTCCAGGCGCAGCCGGGTCGGCGATACGGCCCTGATGGCGGCCAGCCTCAAGGGGGAAATCCCAGTCGCCCAGTTTCTGCTCGACAAGGGGGCCGAACTGGATCCCCAGGGCTGGACGCCGCTGCATTACGCGGCGTTCGAAGGCCGGACCGAAATGGCGACTTTCCTGCTGAAACGGGGCGCGAACAAGGACGCGATTGCGCCGAACCTGTATACGCCGCTGATGGTCGCGATCCGCGGCGGCCATGTGGATGCGGCCCGGGCGATTCTGTACGCGGATCCGGACGTGACTTACAAGACGCCGGACGGGGATACGGCGTTGAAGCTGGCGACTGCTAAGGGATTCCTGCCGATGGTCGAATTGCTGAAGCGGGCCGGGGCGCGGGAGTAAGGGCTTGAAGGGGAATGGGATTTAGCCCAATCTTATATTTAACATAATCTACATTGTGTCCAATCCAACCGAGCGAAGTCAGTTCAACCGACCGGCGGGCGGAACCGGCAACCGGGCCACCGGTATCCCTTCCTCCACCAGTTCATCGTGCTCCTCCCGCGTTGCCACGCCCCGGATGGCCCGGCCAGGCGATTCCTCGTAGTAGATCCGCCGGGCTTCCTCGGCAAACCGGTTACCCACGTCTTCGCTCTTTGTCAGCAGTTCGTCGAGCATCCTCGAATAGAGCATCTGCGCCATCGCAAATGCATCCTTGCCTTCGGCCTTGGCGGGCGGCTGGGGACGCTCAACGGCCCCGACATTGATCCGGGTGGCGGACGGGACACGCTCGATCCGCACATCCGCGCAGGAAGGGCAACTAAGGAGGTTGCGATCCTTTTGTCCCCCGAAGTCTTCCGCCGAGGAAAACCACCCTTCGAAACGATGGCCTTCGGAGCACTTGAGGTCGTAGACGATCATCGGGGAAGTTTACCCGAACGCAGATTAGAATCCCCCGCATGATTTCCGACCGCATCGAAGGCAAGTGGATCGACCTGTTCGCCGAAGTTTTCGCGCTCTGCAAGGTCGGCCCGGGCGACGCCTGCGCCATCCTGTCCGAGACGCAGTCGCGCTCCCTTAACGTGCAACTGGCCGAACTGGCCCTGCTGAGCCTCAAGGCGAAGCCCTTCCATGTGATCGTCCCCACGCCGCGCCAGACCGCACCGGTGCCGATCCGGTCGACCGGCGCTTCGGTTGCGCTGCAGGGCCTCGGGCCCGCGCTTGCCGCATTGTCCGCATCCTCGTTCGTCGCCGACTGCACCGTAGAAGGCCTGATGCATGCAGCCGAACTGCCCGCGATCCTGAAAGGCGGCGCGCGGGTGCTCTACATATCGAACGAGCACCCTGAGGCACTCGAGCGCCTGGCCCCCTCCCCCGCGGACGAGCAGAAGGTGAGGGCGGGGATGCGGCTGCTGCGGGGCGCGAAGTCGATGCAGGTCACCTCGCCTGCCGGTACCGACTTGTCGATCGGCATCGAAGGCGCGCAGGTCGGCGGCGTCTGGGGCTACACCGAAAAGCCCGGCACGCTGTCGCACTGGCCGGGCGGGTTGTGCCTCGCATTTCCTCGCGCCGGCAGCGTCAACGGCACGCTGGTGATGGCGCCCGGCGACCTGAACCTCACGTTCAAGCGCTACGTGGAGTCCCCGATCCGCCTGAAGATCGAGAACGATTACGTCACCGCCATCGAAGGCACGGGGCTCGACGCCGAGCTGATGCGCGAATATTTCGCCGCCTGGGGCGACCGCGAGGCCTATGCGGTTTCCCATGTCGGCTGGGGCATGAACCTGCGGGCGCGCTGGGAGGCCCTTGCGATGTACGACAAGCGCGACTGTAACGGCACCGAGCAGCGCGCCTTCGCCGGCAACTTCCTGTACTCGACCGGGGCGAACGAGGTGGCGGGCCGCCACACGCTCGGCCACTATGACCTGCCCTTCCGCCATTGCGACGTGACGCTGGATGGCACCGCGATCGTGAAGGACGGCGTCCTGCAGGGGGACCTCGCATGACGATGCTGGTGTTCCTGCACGGCATCGGCGGCGGCCACGCCGCCTGGGACCGGCAGGTGGAATTCTTTACCGCAAAAGGCTATGCGACGCTGGCCTGGGATGCGCCGGGTTACGGCGGCACGCCGCAGGTCGAACCGTATTCGTTTGCCAATGTGGCGCGCGCCCTCGAGGCTTCGATCGACAAGGTGTCGTCCGAGCCCGTGGTGGTGGTCGGCCACAGCATGGGCGGCATGATTGCGCAGGAGGCCTATGCCCTCTTCCCGCAGAAATTCCGCGCGATCGCCCTCACCTTCACCAGCCCCGCCTTTGCCGGGACCTCGAGCGATTTCACGCAGCAGTTCATCGACGCGCGCATCAAGCCGCTGGATCTCGGGCGCACGATGTCGGACATCGCCGCCAGCCTGATGAAGACCATGCAGGGCGGCGCCTCGGACCCGTCCGGACTGGTGCTCGCCGCGCAGGTGATGGCTACGGTACCCCCGGACACGTACCGCAAGGCCGTGGCCATGCTGACGACCTTCGACCGCCGCGCGCTGCTGCCGCAGATCAGCGTGCCGGCCCTGGTGGTCGCGGGCAGCGACGACATGGTGGCCCCCGCGAAAATGATGGAACGCATGGCGCAGAAGATCCCCGGCGCCGACTACGTGTGCCTCCCCGGTTGCGGCCACCTGGGGCCGATGGACCAGCCCGGGGCGTTCAACGCCGCCCTCCTCGACTTCCTCCGGCGCCACGACCTATGACCGATCCCCGCTATTCCGTCACCGGCTCGAACTACCCGCTGACGGACAAGCAGCGCGAACTGATCGCGCTCGTCGACGAACTCGGCCCGGGCATGGCCGCCCGCGCGGAACGCTACGACCGCGAGGCGAGTTTCCCGTTCGAGAACTACGCCGACCTGCGCAAGGCAGGCCTGCTTGGCCTGTGCGTACCGGAAAAATTCGGCGGACGCGGCGCGGACCTGCGCACCTACTCGATCGTATCGGCCACCCTCGGCAAGTACTGTGGCGCCACCGCCCTCACCTTCAACATGCACGCGTGCTCCACCTTGTGGCCGGGCATCCTCGCGGACGACCTCGACATGACGCCCGAACAGCGCGCGGAGCACGAGAAGTGCCGGCAGGTGCATTTCAGGCGCGTCGTCGAGGACGGTGCCGTATACGCGCAGCCGTTCTCCGAAGGCAGCGCCGCGGCGGCGGGCAAGGCGCCGTTCGGCACGCTGGCGGCCAAGGTCGACGGCGGCTGGGTCATCAACGGCAGAAAGATCTTCGCATCGCTCTCGGGCGCGGCGGACTACTACGGCGTGTTGTGCACCGAGGACAAGCCCAACCTTTCGATGCGGGACACGCTGTACATGGCGGTCCCGGGCGACGCACCGGGCCTCACCATCACCGGCGACTGGGATCCCCTGGGCATGCGCGGCACGGTGTCGCGCACGCTGGTCTTCAAGGACCTGTTCGTGCCGGACGACGCCGCCATGATGCCGCGCGGCGTCTACTTCCAGGCCGCTGGCCGCTGGCCGCACATGTTCACGACCCTGTCGCCGACCTACGTGGGCATCGCGATCGCGGCGTACGAATTCACGGTGCAATACCTGCGCGGCGAAGTGCCCGGCACGCCGCCGGTGAAACGCCGCATGTACCCGACCAAGCAGATCGCGGTGGCCGAGATGTTCGTGAAGCTCGAGCAGACCCGCGCGCTGTTCCTGCGCATGCTGGACGACGCCCGCGTGGACCCGCCCAAGGACGCGCGCCTGCGCGCCTACGCGTCGCAATACACGATCATGGAAAACGCCAACGACCTGTGCCGCCTTGCGATCCGCACCTGCGGCGGGCAGTCGATGCTCAAGAGCCTGCCGCTCGAACGCCTGTACCGGGATTCGCGCTGCGGCGCGCTGATGCTGCCGTGGACGGCCGAGCTCTGCCTCGACCGGATCGGCCGCGAGGCGCTCTACGAGCCCGGCGAAGCCGACGATTGAACCTCTCGCGCATCGTTGAGCGCTGGGCGGAGCACGCGCCCGGCCGCACGGCGGTCCATTTCCACGGGGAGGACGTGTCCTACGCGGAGCTATTGCGCCGGACGGACCTCGCGACGCGCGGGCTGGCGGGCCTCGGCGTCGCGCACGGCGACCGGATCGCGTTCCTCGGATACAACCACCCGGACATGCTGGCGCTGCTGTTCGCGGCGGCGCGGCTCGGCGCGCTGCTGGTGCCGCTCAACTGGCGGCTGACGGCGCACGAGCACAAGGTCATCCTCGCCGATTGCGCGCCCAGGCTGCTGGTCTTCGAAGCGGAATTCGGGCAGCACGCCGCTGGACTGCCGGTCTCGACGCAGGTGCGCCTCGGCGACCCGACCCCGGATGCCGAGCCAGTGCTAGCGGGGACGGACGACGACGAAGTGCTGATCGTCTACACCTCCGGCACCACCGCGGCCCCAAAGGGCGCCGTGCTCACGCAATCGGCGCTGCTCTGGAACGGCTTCAACTCGATCCATGCGCACGACCTGCGGCAGGACGACCACGTGCTGTCGCCGCTGCCGATGTTCCACGTCGGCGGCCTGAACAACCAGACGCTGCCCGCGCTGCTGGCCGGCGCGACGGTCACGTTGCACAAGCGCTTCGAGCCCGGGCTGTGGCTCCGCGACGTCGCGACCCGCAAGCCGACGCTCTCCCTGCTCGTTCCCGCCACGATGCAGGCCGTGATCGGCCACCCCGACTGGGCCGCCACCGACCTGTCGTCGCTGCGCATGCTGAACACTGGTTCGATGGTGGTACCCGAGTCCCTGATCCGCACCTTCCACGAACGCGGGGTGCCGGTAGGCCAGATCTACGGGGCGACCGAGACGGCGCCCCTCGCCGCGGTTCTGATGGCGCAGGATGCGTACGCCAGGCCCGGCAGCGCCGGCAAGGCGGCGCTGCATTGCGAGGTGAGGATCGCCGCGGACGGTGAGGTCCAGGTGCGCGGGCCGAACGTCATGAGACGCTACTGGAACAACCCCGAAGCGACCGCGGCTGCGTTCGCCGAAGACCGGTGGTTCCGCACCGGCGATCTCGGCCGCTGGGACGAGGACGGGTTCCTGTGGATCCACGGCCGCTCCAAGGACCTGATCATCTCCGGTGGCGAGAACATCCACCCGGCGGAGCTTGAGAACGTGCTCGCAGACTGCCCCGACATCGCCGAGAGCGCGGTCATCGGTATCAAGGACCCGAAATGGGGCGAGTCGGCCTGCGCGTTCGTCGTGAGGAAACCCGGTGCTTCGTTGGACGAAGCCGGCGTGCTGGCGCTCTTCAGTGATCGGCTGGCGCGCTACAAGCATCCGCGCCGCGTGGTGTTCGTGGATGCGCTGCCCAGGAACGCGATGGGCAAGGTACAGAAATTCGAGCTGGGGAAACGGGTCAAACCACTAGGCGACCTCTAGCCTCACACTACCGAGCGCGCCGAGGTCGAACCCGATTCGATCCCCGGCCTTGGGGAACTTGGAGGTCACCAGGCTCCCGGTGATCACGAACTGCCCGGCCCGCAGGTGCCTGCCCCTTTGCGCGAGGTTGTTGGCCACCCAGGCCAGTGCCTCGAACGGGTGGCCCATGACGTCGCGCCCGTAACCTTCACCCACGACTTCGTCGTTGATCGTCGCCACGCCGCGCAGCGCCGCGAGGTCGATCGATGCCCAGTCCTGCACCGGCGCGCCGAGTACCGCCCCTTCGTTCCAGGCGTTGTCGGCCACCAGCCCGAAAGCCTGCGAGGCGAGCGTTGCGTA
Organism: Burkholderiales bacterium; assembly: GCA_965279075.1. Lineage (GTDB taxonomy): Bacteria > Pseudomonadota > Gammaproteobacteria > Burkholderiales > SG8-39 > SZAS-79. Next base: position 579,877 of record CBDIHI010000010.1, read on the forward strand.
GTCGGCATTGCGGTCGTCGGCGAGTTCGAGCGCCGGCATGACCGCGCCTACCGCCGGCGCCACGGAGTCGCGCGTGTAAGGCGCACCGTGCGCGGGCAGGTCGGCGCGCAGTTGCACGGCCACCTCGAACTCGACGATGAGGCGACCGTAGTCCGCCGCGCGCACCGCCGCCGGCTCGCGCACGACCTGCTTTTCGTGCATCGCGCCGCCGATGGAATCGCCCAGCCCGACCATGGCGCGCATGGCGGCCGTGGTGAGCGCGATCTTGTAGCCGACGACCGGGCCGCAGGCGCGGGACTTGAGCTTCACGAACTCGTCCTGCACCGCGTAGCTCTCGGCCAGCGACAGGGGGCGCGCGTCCTCCGGAAAAGGCGCGAACGGCTCACGCTCGGCGTGCGCGTCCACGAGGAACCACGCCGCCCGCTTGAGCCTTGGATCCATGCTCAGGGCGCGGCGAGCCGGATGCCCTTCGAGGCGAAGGTCTGCCGCAGCGCGGTCGCGAAGGCCACCGCGCCCGGCTGGTCGCCGTGCAGGCAGAGCGTGTCTGCCGAGACCGGCACGCGCTTGCCGGAGAGGCTGACGACGATGCCGTCGTCGACCATGGACAGCACCTGGGCCACGGACTTGTCCGCCTCTTCGATCATGCCCCCGGGCTGGCCGCGCGGCGCGAGCGTGCCGTCGTCCATGTAGCCGCGGTCGCCGAACACCTCGCCCAGCGTCTTCAGTCCGTGTTTCCTGCCGGCTTCCATCATGCGGCTGTTCGACAGCGCATAGAGCTGCACGCCGCCGCCGAGGTCCTTGACGGCCCGCGCGATCGCATCCGACAACTCGGGGTCCATCGCCGACATGTTGTACAGGGCGCCGTGGCACTTGACGTGGTGAAGCTTCGCGCCCGCGGCCCGCGCGAACGCCTCCACCGCGCCCGCCTGGTAGAGCACCAGGTCGTAGATCTCCTGCGCCGAGACTTTCATCGTGCGGCGTCCGAACCCCATGAGGTCCGGCAGGCTGGGGTGCGCGCCGATTGCGACGCCGTGGTCCGCCGCCAGCCGCACGGTCTTCCTGATCGTGCCGGGGTCGCCCGCGTGGAAGCCCGCGGCAATGTTGGCCGAAGTGATGAGCGGCATGATGTCGGCGTCGGCGCCCATCTTCCAGGCGCCGTAGCTCTCGCCCATGTCGCAGTTCAGGTCGATGCTCTTCATTAAATCAGCCTCCAAGCTCCCAGGATATTGCGCGCTCGACTTCCATTACGCGCTTCATTGCCTCGCGCCGGGCGGCCTGCGCCTCCCCGACGCCGCACTTCACGAACCTGACCCGCCCGCCGGGCGCCAGCTGCGCCAGGCCCGGGATGTCCACGCTCGCGATCTCCGCGATCTTGGGATAGCCGCCGGTGGTCTGGTGGTCGGCCATCAGCACGATCGGCGTCCCGTCGTTGGGCACCTGCACGGTCCCGAGGCAGGTCGGCTCCGATAGTATCTCGACGGCCTTGGCGCGGGCGAGCGCCGGCCCCCTGAGGCGGTAGCCCATGCGGTTCGAATCGGGCGACACCCGCCAGGTCTCGCGGAAGAAGGCCTCCTTCGAGGCGGCGTCGAATTGCGCATAGTGGCGGCCCTCCATGGCGCGGGCGGCGAAGCCCTCGCCGTACGGCAGCGTCAGTTCGGGTGCCGCCCAGCGGACGGTGCGCAGGTCCCCTGCCTCCCTGATGCGTCCGCGGGCAATCCCCGCAAAGCGGGCTGCCGACAGGTCCCGCAGGTCCACGGCCCCCGGGAGGACGTCACCGGCCTTCAGCGCCCGCCCGGCCAGTCCCCCGAATCCGGCCGGGATGTAGGTGCTCAGGCTGCCAAGGACTTCGGGCAGTCGAAAGCCCCCGGCGATCGCAAGGTAGGCGCGTGCGCCGCGCCGCGCGGAGCCGGTCGTGAGCACCGTGCCGGCCTTCAACAGCACGGGCCGGTTGCCGGGAAAAGGCTGGCCGCCGGCCTTCGCGTCGAACGCCGCGCCGTACAGCGCGACCAGCGAATCGCGGCCGAACACGAGCTCCGGGCCGAGCACCGTGCATTCGAGCGTCGCAGCCGTGCCCGGATTGCCCACCAGGGCATTTGCGATCCGGTGCGCGACCGGATCCATGGCGCCGCAGGGGACGATGCCGAGGTGCTGCAGGCCGGCGCGGCCGAGGTCCTGCACCGTCGTCTGCAGCCCCGGGCGAAGGATGCGCACGCTCATGCCGCGTGCCTTGTGGCTTCGCGCGCCAGCCGGTCGAACTGCTCGCGCGTGATCGGAATGAACTTGACCCGGTCGCCCGGCGCCATCAGCGCGGGCGGCTGGCGGGTGGCGTCGAACACGCGCAAAGGCGTGCGGCCGAGGATGTTCCAGCCGCCGGAGATCGTGAACGGGTAGACCACGGACTGCGCGTTCGCGACGGCGACCGAGCCCGCCACCACGACCGGCCGCGGCGTCGTCCTGCGCGGCACCGACAGTTTCGCGTCCAGCCCCCCGATGTACGGGTGCCCGGGCGCGAAGCCGACCATCAGCACCCGGTGCGGCGAGGCGCAGTGCCGGCGGATCACGTCTTCGGCCTTCAGCTTGCAACGCTCCGCGACTTCGGCAAGGTCCGGGGCGAACTCCGCCTCGTAACAGACCGGGACCTCGACCGTGCGCGCGAGGTCGTCGAGGTTGGGCAGGCGCCTGGCGAGGCACTCCTTCACCAGCGCCGCCGCGGCTTCGACGGGCGACTGCTGCGGCAGCGCCCGGTCCACGCGCTCCGGGTCGAAGTGCAGCGCAAGCGAACCCAGCGCCGGGACGACGTCGCTGATCCACGGCACCTTGCGACGGCGGATCGCCTCGGCCAGTTGCTGGATGCGCGCGTTCATCGCGAGGTCGAGCGTCTCGGAAAAATCGACCAGCACGGCGGCATCGCCGAGCGGGAGCACGCGCGGAAGCGCCGGCGCCATCAGGCGGTGCCTCTATTGTTATTACAGTTTTTATATTCCAACTGGCCTGCAAGCCGCTCCTGCCGCGGACTTCCTCATAGTAATTTCATGAATTCAGGGGAACGGGGTCAATCCGGCTTCATGTTCGCCTGCTTGATCACCCCGCGCCACTTGACGATTTCCGTGGCGATGAAAGCCGCGTACTCCTCGGGGCGGTTGCCCACCGGCTCGCTCGCGTCCGCGAGGATCCGGTCACGGATCTCGGGCATCGCCACGACACGCTGGATGTCGGACGAGAGTTTCTGGACGATCGCCGCAGGCGTGCCGCCGGGCGCCATGACGCCGAACCAGGCGGTGATCTCGAAGCCGGGCACGCCCGCCTCCATCATGGTCGGGATGTCCGGGATCGACGCGGAGCGCTTCGCGCTGGTAATGGCCAGCGCCCGCAGCGCGCCCGACTTCACGTGCGGCAGCACGACCTGGGCGTTATGGAACAGGACTTCGATCTGCCCGCCCATCGCATCCGTGGTCATCTGCGCGCTCGACTTGTAGGGGATCGCGACCAACTTGATGCCGGCGATGGTGTTGAGCAGTTCCCCGGAAAGGTGCTGGGTGGTGCCCGGGCCGGCCGTGCCGTAGCGCAGCTTCTCGGGTTGCTTCTTGGCCATCGCGATGAGTTCGGGAACGCTGCGCACCTGCACGCCCGGGTGGACCATCAGCAGGTTCGGCATCTTGGTGACGAGGCTGACCGGCGTGAGGTCCTTCTGCGGGTCGTAGGGGAGCTTGTCGCCGAACAGGCTCACGTTCACCGCGATCGGGCCGATCGTGTTGAAGAGCAGCGTGTGGCCGTCCGGTACAGCGCGCGCCACGCGCTCGGTGCCGATGTTGCCCGAGGCGCCGACGATGTTGTCGATCACCACCGGGTGGCCCCAGGATTCCGACAGCTTCTGGCCCACCAGCCTCGCCAGGATGTCCGGCGCGCTGCCCGGGGGCGCCGGGCACACGATGCGGACGGTTTTCTCGGGGAAAGCGCGGGGCTGCGCCTGCGCGGCGCCCTGCGCCGCCAACCCCAGGCCCAGCACCGCCAGGGCGGCCCAGCCGATCTTCTTATTTGTCTTCATGTCTCCTCCGTTTTTATGTACTTCCCCGGTACGCTCACCGTCATTCCCAGCAACAGGTACGAATTGCTCTTGCCGTGGCCGTCGAGGTTCAGGCTGCCGTTCACGCCACCCTCCAGGACGTCCTCGATCACGAAATTGAACGCCGGCAGCAAGGGCAGTTCGAAGCGCGTGACCCGGGTCGCGCCCCGGTGCGCGAACGCCGCCAGCACCCGCGCTTCCGTCAACTGCGCGGCGAGCACCGCGTAGGCCCCTGCATCGTAGGGCATCACGCTGACGTTCAGCCGGTTGCCCTTGTCGCCGGCACGCCCATGCGCAACCCGGTGCAAGGGCACTTCGACGAAGTCGTCGGCTGCGCTCATGCCGCGAGCCCCTTCGCCGTATCCACGCTGCATCCCGGCGAAAGTTCACCCGGGGACAGGAGGTAGGACTGCGTCCGGATGCGGGGCGTCGTGCGCCAGCGCACCCCGCCCCCGCCGGCCGGTCCGCAGCAATAGAGCGCCAGCACTTCGCGCGCGGACTGGTCCGCGTCGTCCTGCGTACGCGCCGACACCGCGAGGCGCACACGGATGTCGCGCGGCTCCGCACCTTCGAAGCCGTGCCACATCGGTCCCGCATCGCCATCGTGCACGCTCGCGACGCCGATCAGGTCGATGCGCGGCTGGACGTCGAGCTTGCGCATGCGCAATCGCTGCAGCAGCACATCCGCGGCCGCGCGGGCGCGCGCAAGGCAGTTGGGGCCGGCGTAGGAAATCTCCCCTTCCCCCAGCCAGCCGCCGTCGAAGCACACGGTGGCCTTGACCTTCACCGGCGCCGGGCCGCCCCGGACGCCGAGGATCTCGACGCGGTCGGCCCCCAGGTCCTTCACCGTTACGCCGCTGAGGTCGAGCGTGACGTCCGGCGTCAGGTAATGGGCCGGGTCGTGGATTTCGTAGAGCAACTGCTCCTTCACCACCTGCGGGATGACCAGCCCGCCCGTGCGCGCCGCCTTGGTGATTACCAGCCGCCCGTCGGCATGCACTTCGGCGATCGGGAAGCCGATGTTGGCCGGGTCGGGGATGTCCTTGAAGCCGGGGTCGTAGTAGTAGCCGCCGGTAACCTGCGCACCGCATTCGAGGAGGTGGCCCGCGGTCGTGCCGACCGCGATCCTCTGCCAGTCGTCGAAGGCCCAGCCGAAATGGTGGACCAGCGGCGCGAGGGCGAGCGACGGGTCGCCCGTGCGGCCGGTCACGACGACCTGCGCGCCGGCCTTGAGGGCCTCGACGATTGGCTTGGCCGACAGGTACGCGTTGGCCGAAACGATTTCGCCTGTGCCGGTGTCGAGCGCGGCATCGGCTTCGTAGACCTCGAGCTTCGCGAGGTCGAGGGACTCGCGCACGTCGTCGCCGTGCACCACGCCGATCCGGAGATCGGGAAGGCCGAGCCGCAGCGCCAGTTTCGCGATGACCTTCGCCGCGCCCGGCGGGTTGGCCGCGCCGAAGTTGCCGATGATGGTGATGTCGCTCTCGACGCAGCGCCTGAGGATGGGTTCAAGCAGCCTCTCGAGCATGGGCTCGTAGCCCTTCGAGGGATCGCGGCGTTTCTCGAGCTGCGCGAGCGCCACGGTCCGCTCGCCGAGGACTTCGAAGAACACGGCCGACGGGCCGCCCAGCTCGATGAGCGTGTCCACCACGGGCCCGGGCGCGTCGACGCGATCGCCGGAAAACCCGGCGCAGTTGCCTACCCTGAACAGATCCGCCATCCCCTGTGCCTGTGTTTTTTGTACTGGTGCCCGGGGCCGGATTCGAACCGGCACGACCGGTTAAGGTCTGGGGATTTTAAGTCCCCTGTGTCTACCAGTTTCACCACCCGGGCGGGCGCAGGGCTGACGATACCAGCTTGGGGACGGGGCTGGAGGCGCGGAGCGGAGTCGAACCGCTCTAAAAGGCTTTGCAGGCCTCTGCATAACCGCTTTGCTACCGCGCCGTTTGGGGACTGCCGAGACTAAAAAGGGAGGGCCCGCAAAGGCCCTCCCTCGGTAAACCTGGAGCGGGAGAAGAGTCTCGAACTCTCGACCTCAACCTTGGCAAGGTTGCGCTCTACCAACTGAGCTACTCCCGCATCGAACAGCCATAGATTTTAATGGCCTCCGGGCCCGGAGTCAATCTGTGCCGCCCGGGGTCACCCCGGCCTTGCGCAGGTAGTAAAGCATCGAAATCACGGTCAGGACGGCGGCCACGTTGATCAGGATCGTGCCCAGGAACTGGCAGTTCACCACCCCGAACAGGTCGTCGTGGAAGAGCAGCAGCGGGATGGCGATCATCTGCCCCACCGTCTTCAGCTTGCCGATGTAGGCCACCGCGACGCTCTTGGACTGGCCCATCTGCGCCATCCACTCGCGCAGCGCCGAAATCGCTATTTCGCGGCCAATGATGATCAGCGCGACCAGCGGCTCGACCCGATCGAGCTGCAGCAGGACGACCAGGGCACCCGCCACCATCAGCTTGTCGGCCACGGGGTCGAGGAACGCGCCGAAGGCCGACATCTGGTCGAGCACGCGTGCGAGGTAGCCGTCCAGCCAGTCGGTGATGGCGGCGACCACGAAGATCGCGGTGGCGGCGATGTTCTTATTCTCGGCCTGCAGCCAGGACTCAGGCAGGTAGAACACGCCGACGATCAGCGGGATCATCAGGATCCTGCACCAGGTGACCAGGTTCGGGAGGTTGTGGGGGACGTTGCTCTGCATACCTGACTTTACCCTGTTCGCGGCTTTTCTTCCGCCTCGCCATGCAGGTGGCGGTAGATTTTCTGCGCGGTGGCACGACTGATGCCCTCCACCTTCATGATGTCCTCCACCGCCGCGGACTGGACACCCTTGAGGCCGCCGAAGTGCGCGAGCAGCGAGCGCCTGCGCTTGTCGCCGATGCCCGGGATCTCGTTCAGTTCGGAGGTCGTGCGGCTCTTGCCGCGCCGCGCCCGGTGACCGACGATAGCGAAGCGGTGCGCTTCGTCGCGGATCTGCTGGATGAGGTGCAGGCCCGGGTGCTGGGGGGGAAGCGACACGGCGATCCCCTCGCCTTCGACGATCAGTTCCTCGAGGCCGGGCTTCCTCTCGGGTCCCTTGGCCACGCCGACCACGCTGATGTCGTTGAGGCCCAGTTCCGCGAGCGCGGAGCGCGCCTGCGCGACCTGCCCGCGCCCGCCGTCGATCAGGATCAGGTCGGGCATCTTGGCGCCCTCCGCCGCGATCCGCTCGTAGCGCCTCGAGAGCACCTGCCGCATCGCGGCGTAGTCGTCGCCCGGCGTGATGCCGCGGATGTTGAAGCGGCGGTATTCCGAGTTCTGCATGTCGTGCGAGTCGTACACCACGCACGAGCCGACCGTCGCCTCGCCCATGGTGTGGCTGATGTCGAAGCATTCGATCCGCTCGGCCGAATCGGGCAGTCCCAACGCCTCCCGCAGCGCGGCAAGGCGTGTCTCCTGCGTGCCGCGCTCGCGGACCCGGTTGGCCAGCGCCAGCAGCGCGTTCTTCTCCGCCATCTCGAGCCAGATGCGACGCTCGCCCTGGGGCGCAGTCACCAGCCGCACGGGCCGGTGGGCCTGGTCGCTCAGCGCGGCCTGCAGGTCGTCGCCCTCGAGGTCGGCGTTGGCGAGGATCAGCGGCGGGATGGGCTGGTCGAGGTAGTGCTGGGTAAGGAACGCGAGGATCACCTCCCCCGGCGTCGCGGCATCGGCGTTCTGCGGGAAGAAGCTGCGGTCCCCGACGTGGCGGCCGGCGCGGATCATGACGAGGTTCACGCACGAAGTGCCGCCCTCGGTCCGGCAGGCCACGACGTCCGCATCCACGCCTGCGGCCGACTCCACGTACTGCCGCGCCTGCACACGCGACAGCGCGCGCACCTGGTCGCGGTACTGGGCCGCCTCCTCGAAGCGCAGCGCGTCGGAGGCCGTGCTCATCTTCTCTGTGAGCGTATTGATGACGTCGTTCTCCCGGCCGAGCAGGAACAGTTCGGCGTTCCTCACATCCTGGGCGTAGGGCTCCGGGCCGATCAGCCCCGTGCACGGCGCCGAACAGCGCTGGATCTGGTGCAGCAGGCACGGCCGCGAGCGGTTCTCGAACACGGAGTCCTCGCAGGTGCGCAGGCGGAACACGCGCTGCAGCAGCTGGATGCTCTCGCGCACCGCGTACGAATGCGGGAACGGCCCGAAATAGCGGTTCTTCTTTTCCTGCCCGCCGCGATGGAAGCCCAGGCGCGGGAAGCGGTGCCCCGTGACCATCAGGTAGGGGTAGGACTTGTCGTCGCGGAACAGGATGTTGTAGCGCGGCGTGAGGCTCTTGATGAAGTTGTTCTCGAGGATCAGCGCCTCGCCCTCGGAGCGCGTGACCGTCGTCTCCATCGACGCGATCTGCGCGACCATCAGCCCGATGCGCGGGCTCGAAAGCGTCTTGTTGAAGTAGCTCGAGACGCGCTTCTTCAGGTCGCGGGCCTTGCCCACGTACAGCACCTCGCCCTGCGCGCCGAACATCCGGTAGACGCCGGGCAGGCCCGGGAGTCCGGCGACGAAGGCTTTCGGGTCGAACGGTTCTGCCATGCGGACCGGCCCTAGGCCAGGGCGGCGACGTCCCTGAGCGCGGCCCGGTAGCGCTCGGCGCCGACGCCGATCGCGCGGTTCGCGTCATGCCGCACCCGCTCGAGGCTGGTGACCGCGAAGGACTGCCCGGTGAGCGCCGACAGCAGTTCGTCCGCCGCTTGCGGCGCGTTGCAGACCAGCACCGCGTCGCAGCCCGCGGAAAACGCGGCGAGCGCCCTTTCGCGCATGCCGCCGGCCGTGCTCGCGCCCTCCATGCTGAGGTCGTCGCTGAAGATCACGCCGTCGAAACCGAGCTGGCGGCGCAGCACGTCCTTCAGCCAGAACGGCGAGAATCCGGCCGGTTCGGGCGTGACCGCACTGTAGACCACGTGCGCCGGCATGATGCCGGCGAGGCCGGCGGCGATCGCCGGCTTATAGGGCGCCACGTCGAGCGCGAGGATCTCCTCCAGCCCGCGGTCGTCGACGGGGATCGCGACATGCGAATCCGCCGCCGCATAGCCGTGGCCGGGGAAATGCTTGCCGACGGCGCCCATGCCGGTCGAATGCAGGCCGCGAACGACCGCGGCCCCGAGCGCGCCAACGGCGGCGGGCGCTGCGTGGAAGGCGCGGTCCCCGATCACCGAACTTGCGCCGTAGTCGAGGTCGAGCACCGGCGTGAAGCTGAGGTCGACGCCGTGCGCCCCGAGTTCCGCGCCGATCACGAGGCCGACGCCCTCCGCCGCGCGCACGGCCGCAGCCGGGTCGCGGTCCCAGACCTTGCCGAGCGTGCGCATCGGCGGGATCGCCGTGAAGCCCTCCCTGAAGCGCTGCACGCGCCCGCCTTCATGGTCCACGAAGACGACCAGCTGCGGGCTGCGCAGTGCGCGGATCTCCGCGGTAAGCGCACTCACCTGCGCCGGGCTCTCGAAATTTCGCGCGAAGAGGATCATGCCGCCGACGAGGGGGTGGCAGAGCCGACGGCGATCCTCGTCGGTCAGCGCGAGGCCTGCGACATCGACGATGACCGGACCGAGCGGCGCCTGCATGCTCACAGGCGGCCCTCCAGGATCACGGTCGCACTGGCGAGTTCGCGCTCGTCGGTCAGCGATACGTGGGCGCACCCCACCCCGCGCGCGTCGAGCAGCGCCTGCAATGCCGGGGTGAACTCGAGGGAAGGCTTGCCGGAGCGCAAATTGATCACCCATACCCCGTGCCAGTTGGCAGGCGCGTGGATCCCGGTCCCCAGGGCCTTGGTGAAGGCCTCCTTCGCGGCGAAGCGCTTGGCGAGATAGGCGGCCGGCTTGCGGTGCCCGGCAAACCGCCGCAACTCGGGTTCGCACAGGATGCGCTGTGCGAAGCGCTCCCCGAAGCGGCTCAGGGCGGCCTCGATCCGCGGGATCTCGATGATGTCGGTGCCGACGCCGTAGATCATCTGCCGGCGTGGGCGCCGAGGCGCGCTTCCGTCATGAGGCGCTTCATCTCGCGCACGGCCTCGCGCATGCCGACGAAAACCGCGCGGCTGACGATCGCGTGCCCTATGTGCAGCTCGCGCACCCCGGCCAGGCGCGCGACCGGCTCGACGTTGAAGTAGTTGAGCGCATGCCCGGCGTTGAAGCGCATGCCGAGGTCCCGGATGGCCTGCCCCGCGCGGGAGAGCTTCTCGAGCTCGGCCACCACGGGAGGGCTTTCCGCATCGCGCCCGCGCGAGTGGAAGGCATGCGCGTAAGGCCCTGTGTGCACCTCGCAGACCCTCGCACCGATGCGCTTCGCGGCTTCGATCTGGCGCAGGTCGGCGTCGATGAACACCGACACGACGATCCCCGCGTCCGCGATCCCGGCCACGGCATCCTTGAGTTTCGCCTCCTGTGCGACGATGTCGAGGCCGCCCTCGGTGGTGATCTCGTGGCGCCCCTCCGGCACCAGCATGGCCATCTCGGGCTTGATCGTGCGCGCCACCCCGACCATTCCATCGGTGGCTGCCATTTCGAGGTTCAGCTTGATGTGGGTGAGCTCGCGCAGCCGGCGCACGTCCTCGTCCTGGATGTGGCGGCGATCCTCGCGCAAGTGGACGGTGATGCCGTCAGCCCCGCCCAGGTGCGCCTCGATCGCGGCCCACACGGGATCCGGTTCGTAGGTGCGGCGCGCCTGCCTGACGGTGGCCACGTGGTCGACGTTGACGCCGAGTTCGATCATAGGTCCTGAAGCTCCAAGAGGACGCTGCGGGTGTGCAGCGTTTGCCCGTGCAGGCGCTGGCCGATCAGCGCACGCATCAACCCGCGCGCCTGCTGCAGCGTCTCGCCGCTGCTGTAGTCGTCGCGGTGCAGGCCCAGCAGCGTGCTGCCGCGCACGACCATCTCCCCGCCGGGGCCCTCGCCCGCCGGGAGCGGGCCGCGCTCGGGATCGTACAGATATTGCCTGCCCGGGTCGATGGGGGCGCCGTCCTCCGCATCCCTGTCCAGCATCATCGCGTAGCCGAGCTCGGCCAGCAGGCGCTTTTCGAACCCGCGCAGCACTGCGGCAGTGGGCTCGCCGCCGCCGAGCCGCCCGAGGCTGGAGGCATAGGCGTCGAACAGCGCCTCGTGCGCATCATCGCGCGGCACGAGGCGCAGGATCAGCTCGTTCACGTAAAACCCGCACATCAGGCCGAAGCCGCGCAGGAAGGGCATGCCGCCCTGCCACTCGGCCGCGACCAGCGTGCTCAGCTCCCCGGAGCCGGTCCAGGACAGGCGCAGCGGCTGGAATGCGTGCAGCACGCCCCGCATCGCGGAGCGCGGGCGCCGCGCGCCCTTGGCAAGCAGCGCGATGCGCCCCTGCCGCCGTGAGAAGGCCTCGACGATGAGGCTGGTTTCCTTGTACGGGTAGCTGTGCAGGACGAAGGCGGGCTCCTGCTCGACCCGGCGCCGGTTCTGGGTCATCGCCGGGTCAGTGGTACCCGAATGTGCGCAGGGCGCGCTCGTCCTCGGTCCAGCCGCGCTTCACCTTGACCCAGAGCCCGAGGTAGACCTTGCCGTCGAACAGCTTTTCCATGTCCTTGCGCGCGGCCGTGCCGATGCGCTTGAGGCGTTCGCCCTTGTCGCCGATGACGATGGGCTTGTGGCTGTCGCGGTCGACCCAGATCGTGGCCTCGATGCGCCTCAGCGCCCCCTCCTCCTTGAAGCTGTCGATCGCCACCTCGCAGCTGTAGGGCAGTTCTTCGCCCAGCTCGCGAAAGAGCTTCTCGCGCACCAGCTCGGATGCGAAGAAGCGCTCGTCCCGGTCGGTGAGCTGGTCGTCCGGGTACAGCGCGGGCCCCTCGGGCAGCGAGTCGCGGATCACGCGCAGCAGCTCGTCGGCATTCCTGCCGGTCTTCGCGCTGACCGGCACGACCGCGAAGAACGCGCGCTGCTTCGCGACCTCGGCGAGGAAGGGCATCATCCGCTCGCGATCCCTGGCAAGGTCGACTTTATTGGCGACCGCGATCACCTTTTGCCCGACCGGGATCTTCGACAGCAGGTTGCGGTCCGCCTCGAACAGCTTCGGCGACTCGATGACCCACAGCACGACGTCCGCGTCGCGCGCGGCCTCCGTCGCCCGTTTGTTCAGCGACTTGTTGAGTACGTTGTTGTGCAGCGTCTGGAATCCCGGCGTGTCGACGAACACGTACTGGCAGTCCGCGGTCGTCAGGATCCCCGTGACGAGGTGGCGCGTGGTCTGCGCCTTGGGCGAGACGATGGAGAGCTTCTGCCCGACCAGCCGGTTCAGCAGGCTGGACTTCCCGGTGTTGGGGCGGCCCGCAATGCCGATGGTCCCGCAGCGGAACGGTGCGCCGCTCATGGTTGGCTCATTTCTCGATCTGCTTGAGGATTTTCCCGGCCGCGTTCTGCTCGGCAATGCGGCGCGTGCTGCCGGTGCCTGAAGCGGCCAGGTTCAGTTCGGCCACGACGCACTCGACCTGGATTGTCTGTCGATGGGCCGCACCGGTGGTTGCGACTACATGGTAATGGGGCAGCTTTCGCTTGCGCGCCTGCAGGTACTCCTGTAGCGCCGTCTTGGGGTCCTTGACCGATTCGGTCGGATCGATCTGCTCGATCATGTCCTTGAAGACGACGCGAACCACGTCGCGCACCGCAGGATAGCCCCCGTCGAGGAACACCGCGCCGATCAATGCTTCGAGGGCATTGGCCAGCATCGCGGGGCTGCTGCCTCCGTCACTCCCGAGTACCGATTCGTTCACCCGCAAAAAATCGGACAGCCCGAGACCCCGCGCAAGGACGAACAGCGATTCCTTGCGGACGAGCTTGGCGCGCAATTTTGAGAGCTGGCCTTCCGCAATCTGCGGAAAACGGCCGAACAGTTCTTCGCGGATGACGCAATCGAGCACGCCGTCGCCGAGGAATTCGAGGCGCTCGTTGTGCGGCGAGCCGAAGCTGCGGTGGGTCAGCGCCTGCTCGCGCAGGGCGTCGCTCCTGAACTGGTAGGCGATGCGCTTGTCTAGGAGCGGGGGCCGCGCCACCTTGTGCGCCGCTATTGGTCTTTCGAGTTCGCTTCGAAGTCGATGTACAGACCGACGTTGGCGAACAGGGGCACTTCCTTCTTGTAGGCGAACGAGATCACGACGTCGCTGCCGTCCTTGGTGACCTCGAGGTCGGCCGCGGTGATCGTCTTGACTTCATCGATCATGGTCTTGGTGTCCCAGGCCTTGCGGATCTCGGCTACGCTGCCGCCGCGCTTTTCCTGCGCAATCGCGACGATGTGCTTCTTGGCCGTGAAGAACTCGGCGAACGCGGGCCCGACCTTCATGCCCAGCAACGCGATGACGATCAGGACCACGAAAACGATGATCAGGCCGCTAAGGCTTACGCCAGTCTGCTTGCTACGCATGAATCCTCCCGTTTGCCGCTATCGGAACGAGCCGAAGCGCCCAAGCTCGTTCAGGTTGAGCCAGATGAAGAACGCCTTGCCTACGATATTCTCGTCAGGCACGAAGCCCCACACCCGGCTGTCGCTCGAATTGTCCCGGTTGTCGCCCATCATGAAGTAATGCCCTGGCGGCACGGTACAGGTCATCCCTGCCGTATTGTAAGTGCAATTGCCGGAGTACGGGAAAGACCGCCCCTGCGACGTGTACGTGGGCGCGTCCTCCTCTATCAGGATCTCGTGCTCCCGGGTGCCCAGGGTCTCGGAGAAGCGGCGCGAAAACTGCATCCGCTCGCGCGACAGGTAGTCGTCCATCTGCCTGAGCGGGACCGGCTGCCCGTTCACGGAGACGCGCTTGTTCTGGTACGAAATGCGGTCGCCGGGCAGCCCGACCACCCGCTTGATGTAGTCTAGCGATGGGTCCTCGGGATAGCGGAACACCATCACGTCGCCGCGCTGCGGGGAGCCGATGTCGACGACCTTCTTGTTGATGACGGGAAGCCGGATGCCGTAGGCGAACTTGTTGACGAGGATGAAGTCGCCCACCAGCAGCGTCGGGATCATCGAGCCGGACGGGATCTTGAACGGCTCGAAGAGGAACGAGCGCAGCAGGAACACGATCAGGATCACCGGGAAGAAGCTGACCGAGTACTCGACCCACCAGGGTTCCTTGGAGTCCCTGGCGCGCTTCTTCGCGAGCCAGAGCAGGTCGACGAGGCACACGAGGCCGGTGACCAACAGCAGGAGCAGCAGGAACAGGGCGAAACTCACGGGCACCTCTACTTGTCGTCCATCTGCAGCACGGCGAGGAACGCCTCCTGGGGGATCTCCACCGCGCCGACCTGCTTCATCCGTTTCTTGCCCTCCTTCTGCTTCTCGAGGAGCTTCTTCTTGCGCGTGATGTCCCCGCCGTAGCACTTGGCCAGCACGTTCTTGCGCAGCGCCTTGACCGTTTCGCGCGCGATGATGTGCGCGCCGATCGCCGCCTGGATCGCGACGTCGAACATCTGCCGCGGGATCAGGCCGCGCAGCCGGTTGACGAGGTCGCGGCCGCGGTACTGCGCGTTGCCGCGGTGGACCATCACCGACAGCGCGTCCACCCGGTCACCGTTGATGAGGACGTCGAGCTTCACCATGTCCGCCGGGCGGTACTCCTTGAACTCGTAGTCCAGCGACCCGTAGCCCCGGGTCATGGATTTCAGCTTGTCGAAGAAGTCGAGCACGACCTCCGAGAGGGGCAGGTCGTAGGTGAGCACGACGTGCCGCGCCGTGTACTGCATGTTGCTCTGGCTGCCGCGCTTCTGTGTGCACAGCGTGATCACCGCGCCGACGTATTCCTGCGGCGTGAAGATAGTGACCGTGATGATCGGCTCGCGGATCTCCACTATCTTGGACGGGTCGGGCATTTTCGAGGGGTTCTGGATGAACTCCACGATCCCGTCGCGCTGCTCGACCTGGTACACCACGGTCGGGGCAGTGGTGACGAGTTCCATTCCGTATTCGCGCTCGAGGCGCTCCTGCACGATGTCCATGTGCAGCAGGCCGAGGAAGCCG
The DNA here is from genome assembly GCA_965279075.1 of Burkholderiales bacterium. Classification (GTDB taxonomy): domain Bacteria; phylum Pseudomonadota; class Gammaproteobacteria; order Burkholderiales; family SG8-39; genus SZAS-79. The sequence continues at coordinate 594,920 of CBDIHI010000010.1, forward strand.
CAGCGGAAACCGAAGCCGAGCGCCTGCGAAACCTCCGGCTCGTACATGAGCGAGGCGTCGTTGAGGTGGAGCTTTTCCAGGGCCTCGCGCAGGTTCTCGTACTGGTTGGCCTCCACCGGGTAGAGGCCGGCGAAGACCTGCGGCTTCACTTCCTTGAATCCGGGCAGCGGCTCGGTCGCGCGTTTCTCCGCGAGGGTCACGGTATCCCCGACCTTCGCGGCGCGCAGCTCCTTGATGCCGGCGATGATGAAGCCCACCTCGCCGGCCGACAGGCTGTCGCGCGCCTGCGATTTCGGCGTGAACACGCCGACCTGCTCGCACAGGTAGGTCGCGCCGGTGCTCATCAGCATCAGCTTGTCCTTGGGCTTCAGCGTGCCGTCGACGACGCGCACGAGCATGACCACGCCGACGTAGTTGTCGAACCACGAATCGATGATCAGGGCCTTGAGTGCGGATTCGAGCGTGCCGCGGGGCGGCGGCACCCTGGCGATGACCGCTTCGAGGATGTCCTCGATGCCGATCCCGTTCTTCGCGCTGGCGTGGATGGCTTCCTTCGCGTCGATCCCGATGACGTCCTCGATCTCGCTAATCGCCTGCTCGGGGTTCGCCGATGGCAGGTCGATCTTGTTCAGCACGGGAATGACTTCCACGCCCTGCTCGATCGCGGTGTAGCAGTTGGCGACGGTCTGCGCCTCCACGCCCTGCGACGCGTCGACGACCAGCAGCGCGCCTTCGCACGCGGCGAGGGACCGGCTCACCTCGTACGAGAAATCGACGTGCCCCGGGGTGTCGATCAGGTTCATCGCGTAGACCTGGCCGTCGCGGGCCTTGTAGCGCAGCGCGGCGGTCTGTGCCTTGATCGTGATTCCCCGCTCCCGCTCGAGGTCCATCGAGTCGAGGACCTGCGCCTCCATCTCGCGCTCGGACAATCCGCCGCAGAACTGGATGAAGCGGTCCGCGAGCGTCGACTTGCCGTGGTCGATGTGCGCGATGATGGAGAAGTTGCGGATGAGTTTCTGGGACATGGACAAATGAAAAGGGTGCCCGAGGCACCCTTCTTAGACTTCACTCATTTTACCGCAAGGCGGGACCGCAAAGCGGCTATGTCGAGGAAATAGTGGCAGATTTCCGCACCCTGCGGGTCCGTCAGCACGGGCACCAGTTCCCCGAACCGGGCCTCGAGGGCGGGGTCCGTATCCACGTCCACGATTTCCACGCTGAAACCGAGGGATTCCCGAAGCGGCGCCAGGGCCTCCGCCATGTCGGTGCAGAGATGGCAGTAGGTGCGCCCGTAAAGCGTCAGGCGGACAGTCAACGGACGGCCCCTGCCCGCACTCTCCCCTAACCCTTGTCCGCGAGCCCGCTGACGGTGACGAATGCAGCGCTTTCACCGCGGCGGATATGCAGGGTGACGGTGGCGCCCTTGTCCAGGCCGGCCAGCAGCTTGTTGAGCTGCTCGACGGAGCGCAATTCATTCTGCTGGCCCTTGTGCACCAAGGTCAGCAGGACGTCGCCCTTGCGAAATTCGCCCTTGGCGTCAGGCTTCACCTCGGTGACGACTACGCCGCCCTGCACCTTCAGGTCGCGCTTCTGGTCCGCGCTCAGCTCGGCCACGACCAGCCCGAGGCGGTTGGCCGCCAGTTCGACGGGCTTCGTGCCGCGCTGCGTGTCGCGGGAGGCGACGCGGTCCTCGGGCAATTCGCCGACCGTCACGGTCAGGTCGCGGGTCCCGCCCTTGCGCAGCACCTGCACGGAGGCCTGCGAACCCGGCCGGGTCGCGCCGACGACCCGCGGCAGGTCGCTGGAGGCTTCGATGGCTTTGCCGTCGAACCGGACGATGATGTCGAGCGCCTCGACGCCCGCCTTGTCCGCCGGGCTGCCTTTCTCGACCTGGTTGACGAGGGCGCCCGCGGGCCTGGGCAGGCCGAACGACTCGGCCAGCTCGCGCGTCACCTCCTGGATCACCACGCCGATCCGGCCGCGCGAGACACGGCCCTTGGCGCGGAGCTGGCTCTGGATGTCGAGCGCGACGTCGATGGGAATGGCGAAGGACAGGCCCATGAAGCCACCCGTCCGGCTGTAGATCTGCGAATTGATCCCGACCACCTCGCCCCGCATGTTGAACAGCGGCCCACCTGAATTCCCAGGGTTGATCGCCACGTCGGTCTGGATGAACGGGACGAAGTTTTCCTGCGGCAGGGAGCGCCCCTTCGCGCTGACGATCCCCGCGGTCACGGTGTTGTCGAAGCCGAAGGGCGATCCGATCGCAAGCACCCATTCGCCCACCTTCAGCCGCATCGGGTCGCCCATCTTCACCGGCTGCAGGCCGGCGGCGTCGATCTTGATAAGCGCAACGTCAGTGCGCTTGTCTGCACCGATCACCTTGGCCTTGAATTCGCGCTTGTCGGTGAGCCGGACGTTGATCTCGTCGGCGCTGTCCACCACATGCGCGTTGGTGAGGATGTAGCCGTCCGCGCTGATGATGAAACCCGAGCCCAGCGAACGGCTCTCGGGTTGGCGGGGACCAGCTCCCGGACCCGGCTGCCGCGGCACGAACCGGCGGAAGAAGTCGTAGAACGGGTCATTCTCGTCGAGGTCGGGGATCTGCGGCACGTTGGGCGATGCCGGCCTGCGCGCCGCCTGCGTCGTGCTGATGTTCACCACGGCGGGGCCCTGCCTTTCGACCAGGTCGGTGAAGTCTGGGAGGTCGCGCGCCTGCGCATGCGCCGCCATCGTGAAGGAAAACACAACTGCTGCAAGCGCGACTCTGGCCAAGCGCATCATTTCGTTCCTCGTTGCGTTCCGGTGTTCATTGCGGGCGATGGTATTCGACGGTATCGGCGATGCGGCGGACGGTGGCGGCCGGCGTTTCGCCAACGACGGTAACGACATGGTTCGCCAGCTCTCGCGTATAGATGTTTACCGCGCCCATGCTGGACATGCCGGGACGCAGGGGTTCGCGCCCCGCTTCGAGCGGCTCGATGAACACCGACACCGCCGCGAGGCCATCGGAGTACACGATCTGCCCGACGCGCTGCGTCTCGCGCAGCTGGCGCCGCACTTCGACCACCTTGCGAAAGCCCGGGATCCCCGCACTCACCGTCCAGCCCGTCTCCGCGAGGTTCGCCGGCACGACCGACGCGTTTTCGATGCGCCACTGCTTGCCCTGCGCGAGGGCCGCGGGCTTGAGCTTCTCCCGGTCGAAATTAGCCCCGAGCGTGAGCTGGGTGAAGGTGAACTCCTCCACCGCCTCGCCCTTCTCCCTGAAGATCCGCGCCTTCAGCAGCATGCCGCTGCGCACGTCCGCCCAGAGCTTGTAGCCGTACCGCAGGTCATCCTTGGGCGTAAGCATGATCGCCTGGCAATCGAAGCCGGCGACGCGCGCCTTCTCTTCCTTTGTCACCAGGTACTGCTCGGGCAGTTCGGCGAGCTGCGCCGGCAGCAGTGCCGGGAAGCTCAACTGGCTGGAGCGACGGTCGACCTTGACGGTCATGCTGTCGGGCAGGTAGCAGCGAACCTCGTCACCCCTTCGGACGACCTCGCGCCGCATGCCGTCCAGAGCCTCGAGCTTCTCGATGTCCCCGGACGCGTCCACGAGACGCGTGATCCGGGAGGTTTCGCTGCGATCCCCCTGGCGGTAGACGAACGTTCCCGTGTAACTGAGCTTCTGCGAAGCCAGGTAGATCTTCTTCAGCCAGGCGGCCGCGTCCGGCGCCACCGGTGCCGGCGCCTGGGACATGGCGTAGCCGGGCACCACCAGCAGCAGCATCGCCAGCGATTTCCTCATCTTTGCCGGGCGGTGTCGGCCACCGTGCGCACGTAAGGCGCGACCCCCTGGAGGCTGTTGCGCGGGGAGTAATTCTGGTGGGCCCGAAGGTAGTCGTCGGCTTCCTTGGGCACGGATACCAGCACGACTTCCGGCTTCGCGACGGGCGCAGGGGCCTGCGCAACCTGGCTTTCCGACGGGCCCATCACCTGCCAGGTGCTGATAGCAACCGCCGCTACCGCAGCCAGCCCGGCGGCGACCGTCCGGTACCCGTGCCAGAAGTGCGCGGGTTCGGCGCGAACGGGGGCCGCGGCCGGCGCAAGGATCGTCGCCTCCGCGTCGAGACGGGCCGAGAAGCGCGCCGTGAACCCGCTGGAAAGGACTTGCGTGTCGCGCATGGCGTCGCTGATGAGGTGGTATCGGCGCCAGGCTTCTAGGGCCTCCCCTTCCACCCTGGTGGCGCGCAGCAATTCGTCGAGCTCCGTGTCGGTGAGCTCGCCGTCCATCATCGCCGAAATCCTGGATTTCATGTGCTCACCACCTCCTGTCGTCGCCGGTGTCGAGCAACGGCTTCAACTGCTCTGCGATCGCCTCGCGCGCCCGGAAGATCCGGGAGCGCACCGTGCCGATCGGGCAATTCATGATCTGCGCTATGTCCTCGTAACTCATGCCTTCGATCTCCCGCAGCTGGATCGCGGTGCGCAATTCCTCGGGCAAAGCCTGCATCGTCGCATTCACCGTGTCGCCGATCTCGCGACTGAGCAGCAGGCTTTCCGGCGTGTTGATGTCCCGCAACTGCTCGCCTTCGTCCAGGCTTTCGGCTTCGTCAGAATCGACGCTCGTGGAGGTGGGCGCCCTGCGTCCCGCCGCCATGAGGTAGTTCTTCGCGGTATTGATCCCGATCCGGTACAGCCATGTGTAAAAGGCGCTGTCGCCGCGAAAATTCGGCAGCGCCCGGTAAGCCTTGATGAATGCCTCCTGCGTCACGTCCTCCACCTCCGCCGGGTCGCGCACGAACCTTGAAAGCAGCCGGCCGAGCTTGCGCTGGTACTTGTCCACCAGCAACCCGAAAGCCTGCTTGTCGCCGCGCTGGACGCGTTCGACCAGCAGCTGGTCGATCTCCCGATCGCCCACGCTCAGTCGTCCTCGCCCGGCAGGATGCGGACCGCAGCAAAAAAACGCTTATGTGGCACAGACAGGCTTCCTGGGAAATAGTTCTACAGAGCCGGCTCAGGCCGGGATTTTCACGCCGCCGGCGGGAATCGTTCCCCACAGCGCCCAGAGCCGCAACCGCCTGAACGCCTCCGGGTCAAGCATATCCCGGGCAACGAGGATTGTCCGCCGGCCGCCGGGACTGGCGAGATCGAGTATGACCAGCCACCTGCTGACGAACCGGCGCTCGAGGACGGCGCCGGAGACCTCCTCGCCCGACCGGAGGTCGATCGCCATGGCGGCGTCCGGGCCCGGGAGCAAGGCCCGGGGGGACCCCGGCGCGATGAGCAGGGCCTTGCTGCGCACCACGAAGGCTGCGAGGACGAGTAGCAGGAATGCACCCAGGGTTCCCTGTGACAGGGGGAGAAGTGCGATGAGTACCGCCGCAGCCAGGCCATGGGTTGCCACGACAAGGCCCGCCAGGACCGGGGATCCGCGCAAATCGAGGCGCAGGCCGCTCCGGCTCAAAGGCGGGTGAAGATCAGCGTGCCGTTGGTCCCGCCGAAGCCGAACGAATTGGACAGGGCGGTGCGGATCGGCATCTTGCGGGCCGTGTTCGGGACGTAGTCCAGGTCGCACTTCGGATCGGGATTGTCGAGGTTGATCGTCGGCGGAGACACCTGGTCGCGGAGGGCCAGGATGCTGGCGACCGCCTCGATGCCGCCGGCGGCGCCGAGCAGGTGCCCGGTCATCGACTTGGTCGAATTGACGACCACGCGCTTCGCCTGCTCGCCGAGCAGCTTCTTGACCGCCATGGTCTCGGCGATATCGCCCAGCGGCGTCGAAGTGCCGTGGGCGTTGATGTAGTCGATCGCGTCGGCGTTCATGCCGGCGTCGCGCAGCGCATTGCGCATGCAGCGGAAAGCACCGTCGCCGTCTTCGGCCGGCGCTGTCATATGGAAGGCATCAGAGCTCACGCCGTAGCCGGAGAGCTCGCAGTAGATGCGGGCGCCGCGAGCCTTGGCGTGCTCGTACTCCTCGAGGATCACGGCACCCGCGCCTTCGCCGAGGACGAACCCGTCACGATCCCTGTCCCAGGGCCGGCTGGCCGCCTCGGGCGCGTCATTGCGGGTGGAGAGCGCCCGCGCGGAGGCGAATCCGCCCATGGCGAGCTCGGTCACCGTGGCTTCGGCGCCGCCCGCTATCATGACATCGGCCTCGCCATAGCGAATCGCCTTGGCGGCCTCGCCGATGCAATGGGTCGAGGTCGTGCAGGCTGTAACGATCGCCAGGCACGGGCCCTTGGTGCCCAGCATGATCGACAGGTTGCCGGCGATCATGTTGATGATGGTGCTGGGGATGAAGAACGGCGAGATCCGCCGCGGGCCGTTCTTGAGCAACTCGTCGTGGGTCGCCTCGATCATCGGCAGGCCGCCGATGCCGGAGCCGAAATTGATGCCGGCGCGCTCCGGGTCCTCCTTCGCCATGTCGATCCCGGAATCCTTCCATGCCTGGATCCCCGCCGCCATGCCGTAGTGGATGAACGTATCCATCCTGCGCGCTTCCTTCGCGGACAGGTAGGCGTTCACGTCGAACCCCTTCACCTCGCCCGCGATCTGGCAGGAAAGGCGCGACGGATCGAACCGGGTGACGCGGGAAATTCCGGACTTGCCGGCAAGCAGGCTGTCCCAGGCGTCCTGGACCGTGCTGCCGACGGGGCTGACGACACCCAGCCCCGTGACGACTACTCTGCGGCGTGTCAATCTGGCTCCGATGCTTTACTTGTGCTCTGCGTTCAGGCCTTCTGGCGCGCCTGGACGAAATTGATCGCCTGCTGGACCGTGGTGATCTTCTCGGCTTCCTCGTCGGGAATCTCGGTCTCGAATTCCTCCTCGAGCGCCATGACGAGTTCCACTGTGTCGAGGGAATCCGCGCCCAGGTCGTCCACGAACGAGGATTCGTTCTTGATTTCGGCTTCGTTCACGCCCAGCTGCTCGGCAATGATCTTCCTGACGCGTTGTTCGATGTTATCCATGTCGTCCTGCTCCTTCCCTGTTGGGCCAAGCTCAAGCTTCGCATTTTACCAAAACGGCCGGAACCGGCCGAAAACAAATCTATGCCATGTACATCCCGCCGTTGACATGGAGGACGGTACCTGTGATATAGCCCGCCGCCGGGGATGCGAGGAACCCCACTGCTGCTGCGACGTCTTCTGGCGCGCCGAGGCGCGCAAGCGGGATCTGGCCGAGAAGCGCGGTCCGCTGCTCCTCGGACAATGCGCGGGTCATGTCGGTATCGATGAACCCGGGCGCAACGCAGTTGACCGTGATGTTGCGGCTGCCGATCTCCCGGGCGAGCGACTTGGTCATCCCGACCACCCCGGCCTTCGCCGCGGCGTAATTCATCTGGCCCGGGTTGCCGGCGGCGCCGACGACCGAGGTGATGCTGATGATGCGACCCCAGCGCGCCTTCATCATGCCGCGCAGCACGCCGCGGGACAGGCGGAACACCGACCGCAGGTTGGTCTCGATGACCTCGTCCCATTCCTCGTCCTTCATGCGCAGCCCGAGGTTGTCGCGCACCACCGCCGCGTTGTTCACCAGGATCGCGATATCGCCGAACTCCTTCGCGACCGAACCGATGATCGCATCGCATTGCGCGGCGTCGCGCACGTCGAGCACGCGACCGGCCCCTTTGTGCCCCGCAGCGGAAAATGCCGCGCCTATGGCATCGGCCCCCGCGGCGCTGGTGGCGGTCCCGATCACGGTCGCCTGCTCCTGCGCAAGCGCCATGGCGATGGCCCTGCCGATGCCGCGCGACGCGCCCGTAACCAGCGCAACCTTGCCTTGGAGCGCGCTCATGCGCCCCTCACTGCGGCTAGCGTTTGCTCGAGCGATGCGCGATCGGCGAGCGCGAACCCCTGCAGGTTCCCGTTGATCCGCTTGGTGAGCCCGGCGAGGACTTTGCCCGGACCGCATTCGACCACGTGCGTAACGCCCATTTCGGCCATTCTGTTGATCGTCTCGACCCAGCGTACCGGCGAAGCGGCCTGCCGCACCAGCGCGTCCTTGATTGCCGCGGGATCCGATTCGACACCGACGTCTACGTTGTTCACCAGCGGTACTTCTGGCACGCGCACCGCGACTCCGGCGAGGTAGCTCCTGAGGGCGTCGGCGGCCGGTTGCATGAGGCTCGAATGGAATGGCGCGCTGACCGGTAGCGGAAGCGCGCGCTTGGCGCCGCGCGCCTTGCAGTTCTCCATCGCGCGAGCGACCGCGGCCTTGCTGCCTGCGATCACCACCTGTCCAGGCCCGTTGAAATTCACGGCCTGCACGACTTCCCCCTGCGCCGCCTCGGCGCACGCCGCGCGCACCGATTCGTCGTCCAGGTTGAGGATTGCGGCCATTGCGCCCTCGCCCGCGGGGACGGCCTTCTGCATCGCCTCGGCACGATGCCGCACCAGCGGCAGGCACGCCTTGAACTCGATGGCGCCCGCCGCGACGAGCGCGGTGTACTCCCCGAGGCTGTGACCGGCGACGACTTCGGGACGCGGGCCGCCGAGTTCGATCCATGCGCGATACGCGGCGTAGCTGGCGGTGACCATCGCGGGCTGGGTATTCACGGTCAGGCCCAGCGCGTCGGCCGGTCCCTCGTCCAGCAGGCGCAGAAAATCGCCGCCCAGTGCCTCCTGCACATCGGCGCGCACGGCCTCCACCCCGGGCAGGCCTGCGTAGGCATTCACCATCCCCACCGACTGCGAACCCTGGCCGGGAAACACCATTGCTAGCTTCATGCTGCGCATCCTTTCCGTGATCAGTACGTGGCGTACACCGCGCCCCAGGTGAAGCCCCCGCCCACGCCCTCCATGAGCAGCCTGTGTCCCGGCTTGATCCGCCCGGCCCGGACATACTCGTCGAGGGCCAGCGGAATGGATGCCGCTGAGGTGTTGCCATGGTGGTCGACGGTGACCACAACCTTTTCGGGTGCGATGCCGAGCTTGCGCGCGGTCGCGTCAAGGATGCGCACGTTCGCCTGGTGTGGGATCAGCCAGTCGACGTCCGCGACGGACGCCCCTGCCGCCGCAAGCGTTTCACGGGCGACTTCGTCGAGCACCTTGACCGCGAACTTGAACACCTGCTTGCCGTCCATCTGCAGGAACGGCGATCCGATGATATGGCCGCGATTGACGTTGCCGGGAACCGAAAGGATTCCCGCATGACGTCCGTCCGCGCGCAGCACGCTGGAATGGATTCCCGGCGCGTCGGCCGCGCGAAGAACTACCGCCCCGGCACCGTCGCCGAAGAGCACACAGGTGCCGCGATCGTTCCAGTCGAGGATCCTTGAGAACACTTCGCTGCCCACCACGAGGGCGCACTTGTGCTGTCCCGACTTGATGAACTTGTCGGCGGTCGAGAGCGCATAGACAAAACCGCTGCAGACCGCCTGCACGTCGAACGCAGCGCAGTCTTTTGCACCGAGCTTCGCCTGCAGCAGGCAGGCTGTGCTGGGGAAGATGTAGTCGGGCGTCGAAGTCGCGACGATGATGAGGTCGATGTCCTCCGGCTGCGCGCCCGCAGCCTGCATCGCAGCGCGGCTCGCCTCCAGCGCGAGGTCACTGGAGGACTGGGACTCGTCCGCGATGTGGCGCTGCGCGATCCCGGTACGTTCGCGGATCCATTCGTCGCTGGTTTCGAGACGCTGCGCAAACTCCGCGTTGGTGAATACCTTCGGGGGCAGGTAGCTGCCGGTGCCGGCGATGCGCGAATGGATCATTCAGGCGGGTGTGTGGGGGTGCAACAAGGCCATGCGTTGCGAGATGCGCTGGGGGACTCCGTTCCGGACCTCTTCTACGGCGCGCTGCAGCGCCTGCTCGAAAGCGAAGGCGTCGGCCGAGCCGTGGCTCTTGATCACGATGCCTGTCAGCCCGAGGAGGCTGGCGCCATTATAGCGCCGGTGGTCCATACGCCTGCGGAACGAGTTGATGACCGGCAGGGCGATGAACGCCGCGAGCCTCGAGTAGGCGGAGCGCTTGAATTCCTCCCGCAGCACCGCGATGATCATCTGCGCGACGCCTTCCGAGCTCTTCAGGGCGACGTTCCCGACGAACCCGTCGCAGACGACCACATCGGTGGTGCCCTTGTAGATGTCGTCGCCTTCGACGTTGCCGTAGAAGTTGAGTCCGCTCGAGCGCAGCAGCTCGGCGGCCTGCTTTACGACCTCGTTGCCCTTGATGTCCTCTGCGCCGATGTTGAGCAGGCCGACCGAAGGGGATTCCTTGCGCTCTACGGCGGACACCAGGCACGCGCCCATGATCCCGAACTGCAGCAGGTGCTCGGGACCGCAATCCACGTTCGCGCCGAGGTCCAGCACGTACGCACGCCCCTGCATGGTGGGCAGCACGCTGCAGATCGCCGGGCGGTCGATGCCGGGGATCGTTTTCAGCACGAACCTGGAAATCGCCATCAGCGCGCCGGTATTGCCGGCGCTGACGCAGGCGTGCGCTTCGCCGGACTTGACGAGGTTCACGGCGACGCGAATCGACGAGTCCTTCTTTGCGCGCAACGCCGTCGCCGCGGACTCGTCCATGGCCACGACCTGGGATGCGTGGTGTACGCGAAGGCGCGGGCCGGTCGCGGCTCCGAGGGTGCGGAGTTCGGCCTCGATCACGTCCGCAAGGCCGACAAGCACGAGGTCGACGGCGGGCGCGCCTTTCTGGAACTCGAGCGCGGCAGGAACGGTCACATGGGGGCCGTGGTCGCCCCCCATGCAATCGACGGCAACGGTGATGTCCATGCCGGGTCTGTGCCAGTCGCGCTAAGACGACCGGCCGACGGGAAAGGGCCTTACTCGCCCTTGCCTTTGGTGACTTTCTTGCCGCGATAGAACCCGGTCGGGCTGATGTGGTGGCGCAGGTGCGTCTCGCCGGTCGTCGGTTCGACGGCGAGCGACGGGCTGGTGAGGAAGTCGTGGGCGCGATGCATGCCGCGCTTGGACGGGGACTTCTTGTTCTGCTGGACTGCCATGGTGAAACTCCTTTCGATCAATTCCCGGCGCGGCCGCTCCCCTTGAGCAGCCCGCGCAAATCTGCAAATGGCGAAGGCTTGCCTTCGCCTTTCATTTCGCCGGCCCCGGCACACTGCCCGTGGCGCGGCGCGAAGGGAATCGCCAGAAGGATCTCGTCCTCGAGCAACTCCCCTACCGCCATTTCCTTGCTTCCAACGACGCGCTCCGGGCTATCCGGCTCCACCGGCTGCGCATCGATTTCCGCCTCATTCCTTGCAAGCACCAGCAGCGAATCCACCGCCAGCGGAAACGCCAGCGCGCCGAGGCAGCGCTGACAGACCAACTGGAGTTCCCCCCTGGCCTCGAGCCTCAGTGCAGGGCGCCCCATATCGTCCGAAGTACCGCGCACCGCATACTCTAGGTCGCCTTCCACGGAGCTCAGCAGGTCCTGCAACCTTTCGAATCCCCCCACCGGGCAGGTCCCGTGCACATCCCCCCGGGTCGCGACGAACGCGTAGCCGTCTATGAGCGGGAAGCTTGCCTTGCGTGGTGGATGGGCCGAGGGCTGCATCGCTGGTGCTGCAATAAACCCGTGATGATATCATCCAAGAAAAACCTTGTCAAAACAAAGCTATGACTCAAGCTACCCGCCTCATCCTGGCCTCCACCTCGCGCTACCGGCGGGAACTGCTCGGCCGGCTCGGGCTGCCCTTCGAGTGCGCGCGGCCTGAAACGGACGAGACGCCCCTCCCCGGCGAAGCCCCCGCAGGGACGGCCAGGCGGCTGGCGGAGGCCAAGGCACGGGCCGTCGCGAACGACTATCCGGAGGCACTGATCATCGGGTCCGACCAGGTCGCGTCGTGCGAGGGCCGCCGGCTCGACAAGCCAGGGACCCACGAAAACGCGGTTTCCCAGCTGACCTGGCTTTCCGGGCGCACCGCCAGCTTCGACACCGCCGTCAGCGTGCTCGAGAGCGGGACTGGTCGCCTCGAAACCCGGGTCGTCCCATGCCTGGTGAAATTCCGGTCTCTGGCGCCGGGCAAGATCGAGGCGTACCTGCGCCGGGAGCAACCCTATGACTGCGCGGGGAGCGCCAAATCCGAAGGCCTCGGGATCACCCTCATCGCCGCCTTGGAAACCTCCGACCCGACGGCCCTGGTCGGGCTGCCCTTGATCGCACTGACGGACCTGCTGGAACTGTTCGGGCTCAGCCCGGTCTGAAACCGGTCAGCGCATCCCGCCGGCGGAACTGCGCAACGCAAGGTCCGCAAGCGCACTTGCGGCACCGGCGCCGAGACGGCGGGCGAACTTCTCGGCAATGTTCTCCTTCTGCGAGTAGTCGACGATCTCCTCGGCCTTGATGACCTCCCGGGCCACGTACTCGAGGCTGCCGAAACCGTCGGCCAGCCCCAGTTCCACGCTTCTCTGCCCGGTCCACACCAGCCCGCTGAAGAGCTCCGGGGTTTCCTTGAGCCGCTTGCCCCGCCCCTCTTTCACGACGCTGATGAACTGCTGGTGGATCTCGCCGAGCATGGTCAGCGCATGCTGCTTCTGTTTTTCGTCCACCGGCAGGAACGGGTCGAGGAACCCCTTGTTCTCACCCGCGGTGAGCAGGCGCCGCTCTACCCCGAGCTTGTCCATCAGCCCCGTGACGCCCCATCCGTCCATGCGTACGCCGATCGAGCCTACGAGGCTTGATTTGCTGACATAGATCCGGTCCCCGGCCGCGGCGACAAAATAGCCGCCCGAAGCGCAGATGTCCTCGACGACAACGTACAGGGGTATGGCGGGATACTTGGCCCGCAGGCGACGCATCTCGTCATAGATGTTCTGGGCCTGCACCGGGCTGCCGCCGGGGCTGTTGACCCGGACCACCACGCCTTGTGTATTCGCATCCTTGAATGCAGCCTGCAGCGCGGTATTGATGCGCTCCGCGCTCGAGTCGGTCCCGGGCCCGATCACCCCGCTGACCTCGACCAGCGCGGTGTGCTTGCCGTCGGTCATCCCTTCGGTCCGGCTGCGCCAGTCGATCGCGAATACCAGGACCAGGCTCACGTACGCGAACGTGAGCAGCTTGAAGAAAATCCCCCAGCGCCGGGCGCTGCGCTGTTCCCTGACCCCGGCCAGCGCGATCTTCTCCAGCACCTCACGCTCCCATTGCCCGCCGTTGTCAGCCATTCGTTGTTTCCCCAAGTATGATGAAGCCGTCGCGTTCGGCGACGGCCAGCTTGACGAGCGGCCCGCCCGAGCACGGACCGCCGAGGCATTTCCCGTTCGACGCCGAGTAGACGGCACCGTGCGTCGAGCATATCAAATCGCGTCCCTCGGCATCGAAGAAGACACCGGGCCGCCAGTCGAGTTCCATGGGGATATGCGAACACCGGTTGAGGTAAGCGTGCACGCGCCCCCCGGAGCGGACCACGAAGGCGGGCGCGGTCTCGCCGCGGAATTCGGTATCGAACCGCACGCCGGGCCCGGCCTCGAGCAGCTCCGCGGACGCGCAGATCACCCGTTCCGTGCGATCCATTCGCCCAGCTCCGAGATGCTCCCCACGACGCCCCTCGGCGACAGCGCGCGAAGCGAAGCCTCGGGGTGTGCCCCATAGGTGACGGCTACGGCATCGACCGCGGCGTTCGCCGCCATGTCGAGGTCGTGCGAGGTGTCGCCGACCATCAGCAACTCGCCCGGCTTGCGAGAGAGTTCGTCCATCAACTCGAACAGCATCGCCGGGTCGGGCTTGGAGCGGGTTTCGTCGGCACAGCGCGTCGCTGCGAAATGCCGGCCCAGTCGCGAGGCTTGCAGGGCACGATCCAGGCCTTTCCTGCTTTTGCCGGTGGCGACCGCAAGCGTGTAACCCGACCGCTCAAGGCCCTCAAGCAGTTCGGGCACCCCCGGGAACAGGTCCATTGCCCCTTCCCGGGCGAGGAAATGCGTGCGATAACGCTGCGCGAACTCTGCATAGCTGTCCTCCGGCAGGTCCGGAACGGCGTGGCGCAGCGCGTCCATGAGCCCGAGGCCGATCACGTGGCTGGCACGCTCCCTCGAGGGCACCTGGAGGCCCATTTCGCGGCTGGCTTCCTGGATGGACACGGCTATGCCGGCTGCGGAATCGAGCAGTGTGCCGTCCCAGTCGAAAACGATGAGCGTATAGCGCGATTCAGCCATGGGGTCCGGTGCGGGCATGGATCCGGGTGTCCAGGAAGCGTTGCATCTCAGCCGGGAGGGGCGCCTCGAATTCGAGGGCCTGGCCGGTGAGCGGGTGCGCCAATGATAACTTCCGGGCATGCAGGAACAGGCGCTTGACGCCCTGCTTCGCCAGCGCCCGGTTCAGGTCGAAATCGCCGTACTTGTCGTCACCGAGAATCGGGTGCCCGATATGCGCGGCATGGACCCGGATCTGGTGCGTCCTGCCCGTCATGAGGCGGGCCTCCAGCAGAGTCGCCGAATCGCCGATTTCCAGCGGCTTGAAGAGGGTCACGGCACGCTGCCCGTCCTCGCGCACGCTGACCCGGCGCTCGCCTTCGGCCGTCACGAACTTGTGCAGCGAGGCCTCGACCTTGCGCGCGCCGCCCTTCCACCGCCCCTTGGCGATGAGCACATAGTCCTTGCGCACCTCCCCGTCGCGCAGCATTCGGTGCAGTTCGACCAGCGCGCTGCGCTTCTTGCCCACGACCAGCAGCCCTGAGGTGTCCCGGTCCAAGCGGTGGGCCAGTTCCAGGAACTTGGCGCGGGGCCGCTCAGCACGCAGCGATTCGATGACCCCGAAGCTGATGCCGCTCCCCCCGTGGACCGCGATGCCTGACGGCTTGTCGATCACGATCAGCGCGTCGTCCTCAAAGACCACTGGAAGAGCAAGGGATTTGGCGGGCGGGCGAGCTTCCGGGGCGGCGACCCGGATGGGCGGCACCCGGACCCTGTCCCCGTCCACAAGCCGGTAATCCTGCTTGACCCGGCCGCTGTTGACCCGCACCTCCCCGCTGCGCAGGATCCGGTAGACGTGGCTTTTGGGGACGCCCTTGAGGGTACGGATGAGGAAATTGTCGACCCGCTGCCCGACGCTTTCCTCCCCGACTTCAAGCATCGTCGCCCGAGCTTTACTTAACTCGTTCATTTTGCATATAATTGGGCGCTTGCTTTGAGTTGCGAGGCACGGTCCGAAGCAGTCGGCCGGCGATCCGCCGAGTCCTGGACCAGTTACCCGCCTCCTGCCCGGCATGCCGGGCCCGAAGCAACTGGTCAAATTCGCTCACCGGAAGTAGCGATAGTACTTGAAAGCGCACACAGAGAGTCTGACCCCTAGGAACCTCGCCGCGCCCCGCACGACATAGAAGCGGAGCGCCACGATCCCGGCTTGCAGCCGGTATTTCGTCCACTACGACGATCCTGTCGAATCTTCGAAATAGGCAATCACAGCTTACAGAGCTAACGAAACGCTGACCGTCGGTTCACGGACTCTCCTGCGGCGCAGGAGAACAACAAGTGAAGCGCATGCTATTCAACGCGACGCAGCAGGAAGAACTGCGCGTCGCCATCGTCGACGGCCAAAAGCTGATCGACCTCGATATCGAGTCTGCAGCAAGGGAACAACGCAAGAGCAACATCTACAAGGGTGTCATCACCCGTATCGAGCCCAGCCTCGAGGCGGCCTTCGTCGATTACGGCGAGGAAAGGCACGGCTTCCTGCCGTTCAAGGAAGTCTCCAAGAGCTACTTCCGCCAGGACGCCGACGCAGGCAAGGCCCGCATCCAGGATGCCCTCAAGGAAGGCCAGGAACTCATCGTCCAGGTCGAGAAGGACGAGCGCGGCAACAAGGGCGCGGCCCTCACCACCTTCATCAGCCTCGCTGGACGCTATCTCGTCCTGATGCCGAACAACCCCCGCGGCGGCGGAGTCTCGCGCCGCGTCGAGGGTGAGGACCGCGACGAGCTTCGCGCACTGATCGACCAGCTCGAAGTCCCGCAGGGCATGAGCGTCATCGCCCGCACGGCCGGCATCGGCCGCACGATCGAGGAACTCAACTGGGACATGGGCTACCTCATGCAGCTGTGGGGTGCCATCGAAATCGCGGCCAACGACCGCACGCCCGGCGAAGATGGCCGCTACCGTCCCAAGCCCTTCCTGATCTACCTGGAGTCGAGCCTCGTGATCCGCGCGATCCGCGACTACTTCCAGCCCGACATCGGCGAGATCCTGATCGACACCGAGGAGATCTACGAGCAGGCCCAGGCGTTCATGCAGACCGTGATGCCGGGCAATGTGCACAAGGTCAAGCTCTACCGCGACGACGTGCCGCTCTTCTCGCGCTTCCAGATCGAGCACCAGATCGAATCGGCGTTCTCGCGCCAGGTGAGCCTGCCTTCCGGCGGCGCGGTCGTCATCGACCACACCGAGGCGCTGGTCTCGATCGACGTGAACTCGGCCCGTGCCACCAAGGGGCATGACATCGAGGAAACGGCAACACGCACCAACCTCGAGGCGGCCGACGAGGTCGCCCGCCAGCTGCGCCTGCGCGACCTGGGCGGCCTGATCGTCATCGACTTCATCGACATGGAGTCGAACAAGAACCAGCGCGAGGTGGAGAACCGCCTGCGCGAGGCGCTGCACTACGACCGCGCCCGCGTGCAGACCGGCAAGATCTCCCGTTTCGGCCTGCTGGAGCTGTCGCGCCAGCGCCTGCAGCCCTCGCTCGGCGAGAGCAGCCATATCACCTGCCCGCGCTGCAGCGGCACGGGCCATATCCGCGGCATCGAGTCCACCGCCCTCCACGTCCTGCGCATCCTGCAGGAAGAGGCCATGAAGGAGAACACCGGTGCCGTGCATATCCAGGTGCCTGTCGACGTCGCGACTTTCCTTCTGAACGAGAAGCGCAGCGAGATCCAGAAGCTGGAGACGCGGCTCAAGGTCAACATCCTCCTGATCCCGAACATCCACCTCGAGACGCCGCACTACTCCGTCCAGCGCCTGCGCCACGACGAGCTGAACGAGATGGACCACGTCCCGGCCAGCTTCGAAATGGTGAAGGAGCCTGACGAGCAGAAGGACGCGGCCACCGCTGCGGCCGAGCCGCCCAAGCCCCGCCAGGAAGCCGCCGTGAAGGCCATCGTGCCGGACCAGCCCGCGCCCAACATGCCCGAGCCGGTCGAGCGCGCCCCGGTGGAGCGTGCCGAGCGCCCCCCGCGCCAGGACAACCGGGACCGCAATCGCGCCCAGGCCCACGCTGCCCCGGTTGCGACCCCGGCCCCGGAACGGGCGGGAATCATCGGCCGCATCTTTGGCTGGTTCAAGCAGGACCCCTCCCAGGCGCAGGCCTCGACCCCCGCCACAACGCAGCCCGCAGCCCAATCGCGCGCGCAGTCGGACGCGCAGCCGGGTTCCCAGCCGCGCCGCGACCAGCAGCGTGGCGATCGCAACGAGCGCGGTGACCGCAGCGAACGCGGCGGCCGTGACCGCAATCGCGGCAGCCGCGACCGCAATCGCCAGGGTGGCGACCGTCCGCAGGAGCAGCGCGGCGAACGCCAGGGCGAGCAGCGTGCGGAACGCAGCGGAGAGCAACGCCCGCCGCGCGCGGACCGTCCGCCCCGCGAGCCGCGCCCCGAAGGCGGCAACAACGGCAATGGCGGCGACCGCCAGGGGGCTCGCCGCGACATGGACCAGCAGCGGCGCGACCAGCAGCAAGGCCGCCCCCCGCGTGAGCCCAGGGAGCCGCGCGAGCCGCGTGCCGATCAGGCTCCCCGCGAGCCGCGCCCCCCGATGCAGGAGGGCGAAGAAGGCGAACGCCGCAGCCGGCGTCGGCGTGGCGGGCGCGATCGCGATCGCGGCCCGAGGGAAGGCGCACCGGCAACAACGGGCGAGCAGAGCGTCGACACTTCAGCGCCCGCGCATCCGCAAGCCGGGTTCCCTTCGATGGAACCGCAGCAGGTGGTGACGGCCGCGGCAGCACCTGCCGAAGCGGCCAGCACACCGACCGTCGAGGTTTCGGCCCCGGTCCAGCAGCCGGTCGTCCAGGAACGCAGGGAAGAGCCGAAAGCGCAGGCTTTCGTCGCCGAGGCTCCGGCCCCCGCCCCGGAGCCAGTCCCCGTCCGTGCCGTTGAGGCTGCGCCGGTTAAGGCGGAACCGCCCGCGCCGGCGGCCATAGTGGCGCCGCAGGCCGATGCCAAGGAAGTCCTCTCAGGTGCCGGCCTCGTGATGATCGAGACCGATCTTTCTCGGTCCAAGTCCTACGTGCTCGAAGAAGCCCCGGTGCAACTCGGCCGTCCGCGCCGCGAGCGCCCGAAGCAGGCGCCCGAGGAGCTCAAGCAGGTGGAAACCAAGAACTGACCGCCGCCCGGCGTTCAGGGACGCAGTTCGCGGCGCATATGTCCCAACAGGCCGCGGGCTGCGTCTTCCACCAGGTCGAGCACATGCTCGAATCCCTGGCCTGCCCCGTAGTACGGGTCCGGCACTTCGGCCCTCCCCGGCCGGGACCCGAACTCCAGGAATAGCCGCACCTTGTGGCCGTACCCGGGCGGGCATACCCGGCGCAGCGCCGTGAGGTTGGCGTTGTCCATCACGAGGATCAGGTCGAAGTCGGTGAAGTCGGTGCCGCGAACCTGCCTTGCCCTCAATCCGGACAAGTCGTAACCGCGCCCCTTCGCATGCAACTGCGCCCGCGTGTCGGGAGGATCACCCACATGGTAATCGTGCGTCCCCGCCGAATCGATCCGGATGGCGTCCTCGAGCCCCGCTTCGCGCACCATGCGGCGGAACACGCCCTCGGCCGTCGGGGAGCGGCAGATGTTGCCCGTGCAGACGAACAGGACGCCGGCCATGCTCAGTCCGAGGCGATCTCCACGCCGAAGGCGCGCTTCCTGAGCTCGTGCAGCTGGTCGCGCGCCTCGGCGGCTTTCTCGAACTCCAGGTTGCGCGCGTGCTGGACCATCTCCTTCTCCAGGCGCTTGATCTCGCGGGCGAGTTCCTTCTCGCTCATCCTCTCGTAGCGCGCCTCGTCCTTCGCGTTGCGAAGCGTCGCCTGGGCTTCCTCGGGGTCGTACACGCCGTCGATGAGGTCGCGGATGCGCTTCGTGATGCCTTTCGGTTCGATGCCGTGCGCAAGGTTGTGCGCGACCTGTCTGGTGCGACGCCGCTCGGTCTCGCCGATGGCCGCCTTCATCGAATCGGTCATCACGTCTGCGTAGAGGATCGCCTTGCCGTTGATATGCCGCGCGGCGCGGCCTATGGTCTGAATCAGCGAGCGCTCGGAACGCAGGAACCCCTCCTTGTCGGCGTCGAGGATCGCCACCAGGGACACTTCCGGCAGGTCCAGCCCCTCACGCAGCAGGTTGATGCCGACCAGCACGTCGAACTCGCCGAGCCGCAGGTCGCGGATGATCTCGGCCCGCTCGACTGTGTCGACCTCCGAATGCAGGTACCGCACCTTGACGCCGTGGTCGGACAGGTATTCGGTCAGGTCCTCGGCCATGCGCTTGGTCAGCGTGGTGATCAGCACGCGCTCGCCCTGCTTCACCCTCAGGTTCAGCTCCGAGAGCACGTCGTCCACCTGGTTGGTGGCCGGGCGCACCTCGACCTGGGGATCCACCAGTCCCGTAGGGCGAACGACCTGTTCCACGACCTGGCCGGAATGATCACGCTCGTAATTCGCCGGCGTCGCCGAAACGAACACGGTCTGGCGCACGATCTTCTCGAACTCGTCGAAGCGCAGCGGCCGGTTGTCGAGCGCGGACGGCAGCCGGAACCCGTACTCGACGAGGTTCTCCTTGCGCGACCGGTCGCCCTTGTACATGCCGCCGAGCTGACCGATGGTGACGTGGCTCTCGTCGATGACCATCAGCGCGTCGTGCGGCAGGTAGTCGATCAGCGTGGGCGGAGGCTCGCCCGCCTTGCGGCCCGACAGGTGCCGGGAGTAGTTCTCGATGCCCTTGCAGAACCCCAGTTCGCTCAGCATCTCGAGGTCGAAGCGCGTGCGCTGCTCGATGCGCTGGGCCTCGACGAGCCGCGTTGCGCCGAGGAAGTACTTGATGCGGTCGGCAAGCTCGAGCTTGATCGCCTCGACCGCGCGAAGCGTCGTTGCGCGCGGCGTCACGTAGTGGCTCGACGGATACACGGTGAATCGCGACAACCCGTGCAGCGTATGCCCGGTGAGCGGGTCGAACAGCGTCAGAGACTCGATCTCGTCGTCGAAGAGCGAGATCCTCACCGCATGTTCGGCGTGCTCGGCCGGGAACACGTCGATCACGTCGCCCCGCACCCTGAACGTGCCGCGACGGAAGTCCAGCTCATTGCGGTCGTACTGCATGGTCGCGAGCCGCTGGATCACGTCGCGCTGCGAATACTTCTCGCCGGTGCGCAGGTGCAGGATCATGTTGTGGTACTCGGACGGGTCGCCGATGCCGTAGATCGCCGACACCGTCGCGACGATCACCACGTCCCGCCGTTCCATCAGGGACTTCGTCGCGGAGAGGCGCATCTGCTCGATGTGCTCGTTGATGGACGAGTCCTTCTCGATGAACAAGTCCCGCGCCGGGACGTAGGCCTCCGGCTGGTAATAGTCGTAGTAGGAGACGAAGTACTCCACCGAGTTCTCGGGAAAGAACTCGCGCATTTCGGAGTACAGCTGCGCGGCGAGGGTCTTGTTCGGCGCGAGCACCATCGCAGGCCGTCCGAGCTGCGCGATCACGTTGGCCATCGTGTAGGTCTTGCCCGAGCCCGTGACGCCGAGCAACGTCTGGAAGGCGAGGCCGTCGTTCACGCCCTCGATCAGTTTCCCGATCGCTACCGGCTGGTCTCCGGCCGGAGGGTATGGCTGGTTGAGCCGGAACGGGCTGCCCGGATAGGTGATGAAGCGGGGCTCCTGCTCAGGCACGGCGGGCTCGGTGGGGACCGGGAGTACGGGCTGGGGGCTGGCCATGGGTCCGGTGCGGGGGAAAACCACCATTGTCCCATGCAGGCCCTTCTGCACGCCAGATTCGCCCCGCAGCGCGGTAAAATGCCTGTCCCAACATTTCCCTGACGATCATGACCGCCTCCCTGCTTGCCCGCGTCGAGATGGCGCCCCGCGACCCGATCCTTGGCCTCACCGAGCAATACAACGCCGACAAGAACCCCAAAAAGGTCAACCTCGGCATCGGCGTGTACACGGACGAGAACGGCAAGGTGCCCCTGCTCGAGTGCGTGCGCACGGCGGAAACCCAGCTCCTGGCGCAGGCTGCTCCGCACAGCTACCTGCCGATCGACGGCCTGGCGGCTTATGACCGGGCGGTGCAGTCGCTGGTGTTCGGCGCGGACTCCGCCGCCGTCAAGGAAGGACGCACGCTGACGATCCAGGCCCTTGGCGGCACCGGCGGCCTCAAGGTCGGTGCGGACTTCCTGCACCTCGTGGCCCCGGAGGCCGGCGTCTGGATCAGCGACCCGAGCTGGGAGAACCACCGCGCGCTGTTCGAGAACGCGGGATTCAAGGTGCAGACCTACCCGTACTACGACGCAAAGACCCATGGCGTGAATTTCCCCGCCATGCTCGACGGGCTCAGCAAGCTGCCGTCCGGCTCGATCGTCGTGCTGCACGCCTGCTGCCACAACCCCACCGGTGTGGACCTCACGGCTGAGCAATGGGACTCGGTCATCAAGGTCGCCGTCGCGCGGGACCTCGTGCCCTTCCTCGACATCGCCTACCAGGGATTCGGCGACGGCATCGACGCCGACGGCGTCGCGGTGCGCCGCTTCGCGGAGGCCGGCCTGCCCGTCTTCGTGTCGAACTCCTTCTCCAAGTCGTTCTCCCTCTACGGGGAGCGCGTGGGCGCCACCAGCATCGTGACACGGAGCGCCGACGAGGCCGCGAAGGTGCTGAGCCAGATCAAGCGCCTCGTGCGCACGAACTACTCCAACCCGCCCTCGCACGGCGGGCACGTTATCGCCAAGATCCTGTCGACCCCGGAACTGCGCGCGCTGTGGGAGAAGGAGCTTGCCGCGATGCGCGACCGCATCCGCACCATGCGCGCGCTGCTGGTCGAGAAGATCCACGCCCGCGTGCCGGGGG
This sequence comes from Burkholderiales bacterium, assembly GCA_965279075.1. Classification (GTDB taxonomy): domain Bacteria; phylum Pseudomonadota; class Gammaproteobacteria; order Burkholderiales; family SG8-39; genus SZAS-79. Next base: position 616,870 of record CBDIHI010000010.1, read on the forward strand.
CGGATTTCAGCTTCATCCTGCGCCAGAAGGGCATGTTCTCGTATTCCGGGCTCACCAAAGAGCAGGTCGTGCGCATGCGCGACGAATTCGGTGTCTACGCGATCGAGAGCGGCCGGATCTGCGTCGCGGCGCTGAATGCGGGGAATATCGACTACGCGGCGGACACCGTGGCCAAGGTCATCGCCAAGTAACCCGGGAATGGCCCGGGGATTGCCCGGGCGCCCGAAATTTCGTAAAATGACGGGCTCCGTTCCCCGATAGCTCAGCGGTAGAGCGTCGGACTGTTAATCCGCAGGTCCCTGGTTCGATCCCAGGTCGGGGAGCCAAGTATTACAAGGGCTTAGTCGCGAGACTAGGCCCTTTTCATTTGCAGGCCCGGCTCAGTGCTGGGTGCGCTCCACGATGAAGCGCAGCGGGTCGCACTCCTCGGTGATGTCGGACACCGAATGGCCGAAGCAGATGACGCCCTGTCCGCTCAGCAGGATCTGGCTGCGCCGGATCAGGCTCTCGCCCGCGCCTTTGAACGAGACGAAGGTGCCGTTGAGGCTCTTGTCGGAATAGAAGAACCCGCCGTTGCGGTACTCGATGATGCCGTGGTTGCGCGACGCCTGCGGCGAGCCGATCAGCACGTCCGAACCGGGGTCCCGGCCGATCGCAAAATGCTTCGCTTCGGGTCCAGCTATCCATTGCCGCTTGCCCAGTGCCAGCACGAGGCGGGTGCTGGCGACGTGGAGCGTGCTCGGCGTGGCCTCGGTCACCGTGACGTCCTCGTCCGCCGACTCGCGCCAAGCGATCTCCTCGACCTGCATCTCGTCGCGCTTGCCGCGGATGTCCAGCATACCGAGGGGGCGCATCGAGCGGCGCACGAGCGCAGATATGCCCGGGGCGCTGGCAGTCGACGTGAGGATCTGCCCCTGCTTCGCGTACGCGCACAGGCGGCTCGCCACGTTCACCGCATCGCCGAACACGTCCCCTGCGCGCTCGATGAACGCGCCGGCATGGAAACCCACGTGCATTCCCAGCGCCACGCCGCCCTGCGGGACGCAGGCGTCCACGGCTTGCAGCAGATCGCAGGACGCCTTCGCCGCGGAATCGGCGTCGGGCATCACCGCGAGGATCTCGTCGCCCAGCGTCTTTACGACGCGCCCGCCATTTGCACGCACCGCATCGCCGGCAACGCCGAGCAGCATGTCGATCACCGTGCGCGCCTGCTTGTCGCCGAGCTTTTCGTGCAGCAGCATGCTCTTGCTGACGTCGGCGAACAGGATCGCCTTGCTGGCCCCGACCCGCGCGGGCTTGGGGAGGGTGATGTCGGGGCTTGCCCCCACCAGCCCACCGGTCTTGACCTGCTTGGATGTCGCGAACACTTGGTTTCCCCTTGGCCGGGTCCGCGCTTCTCCCCTCGCGCTGCGCCCGGCGACGAACTGCTTTGGCCTCGGTTCGATTCTCGGCACTCATGCCCGGGGGTTCAAACACTTTCTGACAACTTTGGTGACGCAGTCGACACTTCCCCTCAAAAAGACCTTAACGTGCTCGTGGAATAGTTCCGGTTCGGCAATGTGAGCCATTAACCTGACTCACCTGTCAGGACCGTTGAGTACAATCCGTACCAGACCCGCGAATCTGCGGGCAGAGAGAAAACACGGAACAAGGAGACAACATGCATTTGCTCAGAGCCATGCTCGCCGGGATTGCGCTCGCCAGTTCCACGGCCGCCTTCGCGCAAGCCTTTCCCACGCACTCCGTTGCGATCGTCGTGCCCTTCTCGGCAGGCGGACCGACCGACACCATCGCCCGCATCATGGCCGAGCGGATGACCCGCGCACTGGGCCAGACCGTGGTGGTGGAAAACACGACCGGGGCGGGAGGCAGCATCGGCGTGGGTCGTGTGGTGCGCTCGAAGAACGACGGCTATACGCTGGGCATCGGCCACATCGGCACGCACGTCGTGAACGGCGCGATCTACCAGCTGCCGTACGACCTGCTGGCCGACCTGTCGCCGATCGCCATGATCGCGAGCAACCCGCAGCTGGTGACCGCCAAGAACGCGATTCCCGCCAAGGACCTCAAGGAACTGGTGGCATGGATCAAGGCCAATGCTTCCAAGGTGTCGATCTCGACCGGCGGTGCGGGCACGCCTTCGCACGTGAGCGGCGTGTACCTCTCGAAAGTGATCGGCGAGCAACTGCAGATCGTGCACTACCGCGGCTCGGCGCCCGCGATGCAGGACGTGATCGCCGGCCACGTCGACATGATTTTCGACCAGGCGGCGAGCGCCCTGCCGCACGTGCGCGCGGGCAAGGTCCGCGCATTTGCCGTCACGCAAAAAACCCGTCTTGCCGCGGCCCCGGACATCCCGACAGTCGATGAAGCTGGCCTGCCCGGGTTCTACATGGCCGTCTGGCACGGTGTCTGGGCACCCAGGGACACCCCGGCACCGGTGATCGCGAGGATCAATGCGGCAATCGTCGAGTCGCTGGCCGACCCCGCCACGCGTGGCCGGCTCGGCGACCTGGGGCAGGAGATCCCGCCCCGCGAGCAGCAGACCCCGCAGGGCCTCGGCGCGCACCACAAGGCCGAGATCGAGAAATGGTGGCCGCTGGTCAAGGCGGCCGGCGTGAAGGCGGAGTAGCCCGGGCTATTCCTCCTCCAGCCCCTTGACGCACACACGGTCGCGGCCCCCGGACTTCGCCGAATACAACGCCTCGTCGGCACGCTGCAGCATCGATTCGAACGACTCGACCTTTTCGGCGGCGCACACGCCGAAACTCGACGTAAACCGGATCTCGCTTCCTTCGTAGTCGATTGAAAGCGCCTTGATCTTGAGTCGCAGCTTCTCGGCCAGGGCCACCGCGCCTTCCAGGTGCGTGCCGGGAAGGATCACGACGAATTCCTCCCCGCCCAGGCGGGCGAACACGTCCGCGCCCCTGATTGCGGAAGACACCATCCCGGACAGCGCGACCAGGACCTTGTCGCCCGCATCGTGCCCCCAGGTGTCGTTGATGCGCTTGAAATGGTCGATGTCGAGCATGATGACCGATAAAGGCTTGCCGCTCGTGCGATGCGCTGCAAACTCGCGCAGGCCCGCCCCCTCCAGGTGGCGGCGGTTGTAGGCGCCGGTCAAAAAGTCGGTGCTGGCCGCCGTGCGCAAGTCTTCCTCCTTCCTGCGCCGCTCGCTGATATCGCGAGTGATGAAGGCGTATCCGTCGACCTCCCCTTCGAGATTGCGCAACGGAGCAACAAGGGTATCGGCCCAGAAGCGCAAGCCGTCCTTCCGGACGCTCCATCCCTCGGTCTCTGCCGAGCCCTCCTGCGCGGCGCGTTCCAGCAGCGGCTTGACCGAGCCGGGGGCGGAGTCCTCCGCTGCGAAAAACATTCCCGCATCCCGTCCGATCGCGTCTTCGCGATCAAACCCCGTCAGCCGCCCGAGCGAGCGGTTCCAGTCGTCCAGCAGGCCCGCCTCGTCGGTCGTGTAGATGGCGTAATCGCGCACGTTCTCGAACAGCGCCTGCATACGCTGCTGGCTGCGATGCAGTTGCAGCTCGTACCTCACGGTCTTGGTGGTGTCCAGCAGGGCCACCATGAAAGCGTCGTGCTCAAGCCGGTAGATCGTGGCTGTCAGCACTAGGTCCGGCGGAGAGCTTTTCACCCGCGGGTACATGATGCGATGCTGGTCGCACACCAGGCCCGAGTCGTGCGGAAAAGCGAGTATCATGACGCGCAGCTCGGGAGCACCGACCTCGAATATCTCGAACAGGTTCTCCAGCGCCGGGCGCCTCGCGATCGGCAGGAGCAATCGCGCGATCGCGGGGTTGCTTAGATCGATCGAGCCGTCCCGCCGAACGAGCATGAGGCCCACGGGTGCCTCGTACATGAACCGCAGCAGCCGCTCGTTCTCCTCGCGAAGCGCCTCGGCGGAATCGCTCACGGCGCGCGTCTCTGCACCAGCAGATACATCCGATCATGCGTGGGGGCCTTCAGCATCCGGAGGACTACCGGCGTCGGCCTCATGCGCAAGGTGAAGACGTAGTCGACCATTGCGTCGAGTACGTCTTCCGTTTCGAAGCGCTGGGCCACGAGGTAGTTATTGGTACAGGGCGCCACATCCGTAAAGAAGTGCTTGCCGATCACGTTCCGGGGCGACAGCCCGGACAGTGCGGCTTCTGCCGCATTGTATCCAGTCACATGACCGGATTTATCCATGCGCACGATTCCAAATGTCACCGCGTCGAGCTCGAGATCGGAGACCGAATCAATCAGGGGCAGTATGTTTTCTTGGTCGAAATTCATGGTCGCATTTGTCCTTGGTACAGGTCAGGGCGTGGCAAGCATTTGCCGGTAGATTGACTGCAGCAGGCTGCGTCCGACTGATTGCGGTCCTGACAGGTCCAACCCCTGCAGCCCGCTCTTCAGATAACCTTTCAGACCCGGAGTCTGGGCGGAGTCAAAGCCTTCAGGCCGGGCGAAGCCCATGCTCCAGTCGGCAAAGCTGCGCTGCGCAACGGGCGCCTCCCAGCAGACCAGGAGGCTCCTGTGGCGTCGGTCCGACGCTATCCTGTCGTAGTACAGCGAGTTGACCACCTCCTGTTCGCCCTCGATCAGCTGCAGAAATTCCCTGCGATGGAAAAGCAGGATCCCGGTGATGCCTGCCCGCAGGTTGTACGCGCGCGAGGTCGCCAGAAGGCTTTCCAGGTCGGCTTCGCCCATATCCTGCTTCGTAGCAACGCTACTGTAGACCAGTTCACTGAGCATTCAAGTTCCCGCGTGTGATGATAGTAAATGGATCTGGCAATGAACGAAGAGTTCAAGTCTGTCGGCGGATTACGTTCCGCAATTTTTGGGCTTCATTCCGGGCCTTCGGGGATCGTGCACCAGAAGGTTGCGCCCGCACCTTCCCTGCCCGTTGCCCAGACCTTTCCACCGTGGCGATCGACGATGCGCCTGACGATCGCCAGCCCCGCGCCGGTCCATTCGAACTCGCGTTCGCGATGCAACCGGCTGAATACCTTGAATCCCTGAAGTGATACCCGCGGGAAATCTATACTTCTTTCAAGCACCGCGACTTGATCCACCGCAATCCTTGTCGTTCTTTAACTTAGTCCTGCTGTCATTGAGCTAAAGAGTCCCGCTTTACCAGGGATCGACCAGCAGGATCGAAAGGGGGACGCCGGAGCTGGCGTCCAGCAGGACCAACCCGTCCTTCTTCTTCGCACGCAGCGGCAGTACGCGGACGGAGTCCGGCAGGCGCCCGAGCCTTGCCAGCTCGCGTTCGATCGCCTCGGGGGCCTTAGCATGTACGGCGGCCAGGGGCTTGGCGCGTTTCAGGGCCGCAGCCGCTTCCCCCAAGTACGCAACGTAGTACTGGGGAAACCTCTGCAGGTCCTTCCCTTCGAACGATGACTCCAGGATCCGCTGCCGCTCGCGCTCGTCGCGGGGCAACACTGCGGCGACATACGCAGGCCCGTCAAGCGGCCGCCGCCTGAATCGTTCGTCCCTGGTGTCGGCCAGGTCACGCGCGCTGATCTCGTTCGCAGGCACCAGGTCGAACCGGTCCAGCGTGAACACCAGGTAGGCCGGGCGCGCGAGGAACACGGCGAACAGGCCTCCCGCCATCGCGAGGGCCTGGACCACGATGGCCCATTTCACCTGCCGGGAGAAGACTCGCGCCGCAAAAGGCCCCGCGATCGCGGCCGCGACCGTCGCGAACATCCCGCCGCGCCCTCCCCCGCCGGCCTCGAGCAGCGGCGCCGGGTACCAGACGAACAGCGCGGCACCGAGTGCAGCCGCAGCGATCCCGGCTCCTGTGGCGAGATGAATCGCCGTACCGGAAAGACGCGCCTTAATTGTCCTGTCCCGGGCGGCCCGCGGCAGGAGGCGGCGGCGCAGCAGACTGCGCCCTTGCCTCCACGATATCCGCGAGGCGCTTGCCGAGGATCCCGCTGATGTTGAAATTGAGCTTCGCCATGATGTGCGGGAAGAACGCGAGGTCCTTCTCGATGCGCTCGTGGTCGAAGCGCAGCACCGACACCGGCCCTGCAGCGCGCACGTCCGCCGTGCGGCGCGTGGCCTGCACGAAGCCAATCTCGCCGAACACGTCGCCCGGCCCGAGCGTCGCGATGGGGCGGTCCCCGTCGGCCTCGACGCGCACGACCTTGAGCTCGCCGCTCACGACCAGGAACATGCTGCGCCCCATCGTCCCCTGCACCACCAGGCGGTCACCGTCGGCGTACTCGAGCAGTTCGGAGATCAGGATCGACTTGCGCACCTGGTAGCCGCTCATGCCCTTGAAGAGCGGGCTGTGCTCCAGCGCCGCGCGCTGCTTCGACATGGCCAGGATCTCGTAGAGACCGACCAGCCGGATGCGCGACATCACCAGCGGCGTGATCAGCAGGTTGGCGAAGATCGAGAACAGCATCGTCGCCGCGGCCAGCGCGCCGAACTGCGCGATCAGCGTGAAGTCCGACAGCAGCAACACGCCGAACCCCAGCGCCAGCGCCAGGCTCACGGCGATCACCGGCGCCGCCTCGTCCTTGACCGTCTCGATCACCGCCTCGTCGTAGTTCGAGGTGCTGCGGCACAGCTCGCTGTAGCGCGCGAAGAGGTGGATGGTCCCGTCGATCGCGATGCCGATCGCGATCACCGCCACCATGACGGTGCCGGCGTTCAGCGGGATCTCGAGCACCTTCATCACGCCGAGGATCATCAGGATCGGCACCACGCTCGGCACCAGCGCGATGAAGCCGCCCTTCACCGAGGTGAACATCAGCGACATCACCACGAACACCACCAGCAGCAACCCTGCCAGCGCCAGCGCCTGGCCTTCGAGCAGCCGGTCGGCCGCGGCGTTGATCATCAGGTTCTCGCCGACGACGGCGGTCGCCATGTCCGGCCCGGCGTAGTGCCCCACGACCTCGCGCAGTTCGCGGATGTGGTGGTTGAGCGTGGAGGAATCCCTGACGTTATGGCGTACCACGATGTTGGCGCGCCGGTAGTCGTGGCTGACGTAGGGCTCCAGGTCGCGCGGCGGGTGCAGCAGCAGGTACTCGGCGACGAGCTTCCTCGTCTGCGGGACCCGGTACGCCTCCGGCCGCCCGCCGCCCGCCTCCTGGTTGGCCTGCGCCACCACGTCGGCCAGCGACAGGCTGCGGTCGAAGATCTTCTGCTTGGCGATGAAGACCTGGATCTCGGCCAGGCGCTGCAGGTTGGCCGGGTCGCGGAACGCGCCCTCCGTATTCGACTGCAGCGCGATGTAGAAGACCTTGATGCCGGCGAGGTCCTCCTGCAAGCGGCGCGCGTCCTGCACCAGCGAGCGCTCGGGCCGGAAGAAGGTCAGCGGCTCGTTCGTGACATACAGGTTGGAGGCCTGCTGCACGAAGCCGGCGCACAGCACGGCCGTCAGTGCCAGCGCCCACAGCGCGAGCCGGCTGCGCAGCAGGCCGAAGGCGCGCGCGGCCATCGCCGAGAACCCGCCCGAGGACGCAAACGCCGGCAGGCCGCCGCTGCGAGGACCGAACGAGGCATACAGCATCGGCAGCAGCAGCACCGTGATGAGCCCGTTCGACAGGATCGCGAACGCCGCGGCCAGCCCGAAATCGCGGATGATCGCGATGCCGGCGAAAGCGTTGCTGGCAAAGCCCAGCGCGGTCGTCAGCACCGTGAGCACCGCCGGCGCGCCGACGCTCTTCAGCATGAACTCGGTGGCCAGGCCCCGGTCGGGCGCGACGCCCCGGGCCTTCGCGTCCAGCAGCCCGCCGTAGTAGCCCGAAATCATGCGCATGATCTCGGTGGCGCCGATCACCACCACGAGCGAAGGCAGCATGGCCGAGAGGATGCTCACCGGGACGCGCGCCCAACCCATCATGCCGAAGGTCCACAGCAGGCTGAGGCCCGCGACCAGCAGCGGCATCAGCGCGGCGAACACGCTGCGGTAAAAGCCGAACACGGTCAGCGCAAGCAACAATGCGGACGCCGGCACCAGCACGCGGATGTCGTGCAGCAAACCCTCGCGGATCTCGGCGTCGATGCGCGGCGGCCCGACCTGCGTCAGCACGGAAAACTGCCCCCGGGCGGAGTCCAGCGTCTTCTCCAGCGCCTCGTGCACGGTCCTCTCCGTCAGGCCGTTGCCCCGCTCCTTGATCGAGATGCCGATCGAGACCGCGTTGCCGTCGGCGCTGACGAGGTTGCGGGCCGATATCGGGTCGTCGAGCGCCTCGCGGCGCGCGCGCTCGGCGCCCGCGGCGTCGGCCGGCACCATCGCGAGCAGCGGGCGCGCGGTCAACTGGCCTTCCACGCTCTTCACGGTGCGATGCGTGAAGAGGTCGTCTATGCGCTGGACGAACGGCAGCTGGCGCAGGTCCTCATGCAGCTTTTCGAGCGCCTGGAGCTTGGCGGGCGTCCACAACTGGGGGTCGCGAAGGTAGACGAAACTGCGGTGGTCCGAGCCGAACTCGCGCGCCACGCGCAGGTACGTCTGCCGCTCGGTGTCGTCCTTCGGGACCAGGCCTTCGAAGCCCGTGTCGACCGACACGCGCGACAGGCCGAAGGCCGCCGCGAGGCTCACCGCGACCAGGAAGACGAGGCTGGGCGCGGGATGGTCGGCACCGAGGCGGAAAAACCGCTGCAGCAGGCCCGGTTGCTCCTCCCGGGCGCGCGCTTCGTCCTGCGGCCCGGCGCTCATTGCGGCGCCTCGAATACGCCGGCCGGCACGTAATCGGCGGAATGCACGCGGCGCTCGACCTTGAGCAGCGTGCGCCGGTCCTCGCGCAGGTCCTCCGTCAGCGTCATGCCGGGGCGCCATGCCCCGGTGTCGTCCGGGCGCGGGTCCTTGAAGGTCAGGCGCTTCGCGATCCTTCCCTGCCGGTCGAGGCAGTCGATGCGGCTCACGAACAGGTTGTCCTTGCGCAGGTAGATCCGGCGCACGCCGTAGCCCGTCGCGCGGGCCACCGCCTCGTCCCTCGGCGTCGCGCGCACGACGAGGTGGGTCACGCGGTCGAGCTCCTGGTTGTCTTCGCGCTCGTAGTTGAAGTCCTGCGGCTGCTCACCCTCGAAGTCGGCCACCGTGTAGTCCGAGCCGAACACGGGACTCGAGGCCGCGGGTCCGTTGCGCGCGCCCCCGCCCGCATCACGGCTGACGTAGAGGCGGATCCCGCGCAGTTCCTTGGGCGTGTCGATCACCATCAGGCGCCGCAGCCCCGCCGAGTCCAGCCGCGAGTAGTACCGCGCGGTACGCACCGTGTGCTGTCCCAGGCTGTCGATCAGCAGCAGCACGCGTTCCTCATAGACGCTGGGCGGCGGCGCCTGGCGGCGGAGCGATTCCTCGACGAGTTCGCGACCGGTCTGCGCCTGCGCGGACACGCAAAGGCATGCGAGCACGGCGAGGGATGCCATACGGACCGCCGCCTGCTTCATGGCGCACCCTTCACCCGCGCCGGGATCCCGCGCGCGATTGCCCTGGCCAGCTCCGCATAGACCGCGCTCATCGAGGCCACGACGGCCTCGTAGTTCGCATCGTTCGCGAGCGGGGCGCCGGCCAGCGCCACGGCCTGACCTGCCAGCAGCGCCCCGTCGGACCCCCGCGTCAGGCGCCAGCGAGCGGCCAGCTCGACCGTCCCGCCCGCAACCCGTTCGAAACGCTGCACCTCGACCTCGACGCGCACGTCCGGTGGCTGGCGCAGCGTGTGCGGTGCGGCCACAACGCGGTCGCTGCCGAGCAGGCGCGACAGGTTCTCCGCCAGCACGCGCGTCATGTCCTGGCGCAGGTCGCCCGCCCACAGGTCGTAGTCCGCCATCAGGACGCGGTGGTCGCTGCCACGCGTGACGATTTGGGTCCGCTCGAGGTACTGCGGCAGTTGCACCTCCCGGACGACAACCGAGGGTCCCTCCCCCTTGGCCGCGCCGGCCTGGGGCTGCGCCGCGGGTGCGAGGAGGTAGTAGCGGGTCACCGGGTCGGAAGCGCATCCGGCAAGCAGCAGGGCGGCTGCAACGCAGGCGGCGGCGCTGGCACGCTTCATGGCTTCTCTCCCGTGGGCTTCCTGCCGAACAACAGCGACTGCGGGTTGCGCTCCAGCAGTTCGACGAGGCTGCGGATCGAGCGCGCGGTCGCCGACAACTCCTGCGTCATGCGCAGTGCACTTTCATGCATCGGGGAATCGGGCGTCAGGACGCCTTCCACGGCGCTCATGGTCGCCTTCGATTTTTCCAGGGCGTCGCGTGCCGCGGCGAGCGCCTGCTCGAGATTGGCGGCGATCGGCTCGGCCTTGTCGTCGAACTTCTTCATGACGCTGCGCAGGCTGGCCAGCGAAGCGCCGAGGTCGGCGATGGTCTTCTCGAGGTTCGGTGAGTTGGCGATCGAGGCAGTGCCCTTCAACGTGCTCTGCAGCTCCGCGCCGATGGCGACGATGTCGACGCGGTCGAGCTTGTCGACGATCCCCTTAATCTGCGCGGTCATCTGCTCGAAGTTGCCCTGCACCGTGGGGAGCTCGGGCTCCGTGCGCCCGGCGCCCACCAGGCGGACCGGCGTCTTCGGCTGCATGTCGAGGTCGATGAACAACTGGCCCGTGAGCAGGTTGCCGGTCTGCAGCCGCGCTCGCAGGCCGCGCTTGACCATCGCCTGGAAGGCCTCGCGCGGCGCCTTCTTCATGCGCTCGCCGCGGTCGAAGATCCGCTCGGGCTCGAGTTCCACGACCACGGGGATGCGGAAGGCGCCGCCCTTGTCGTCGTACTCGAGGCGCAAGTCGATCACCGAGCCCACCTTGATCCCCTTGAACTCGACCGGTGCGCCCACGGTCAGCCCGCGCACCGAGTCGTCGAAGAACATCACGAAGCGCACGCGCGCCGCATAGGCCTGCTCCTGGATCGACTTCTGGTCCTCGTGCAGCGTGAAGACGAGCCCGGTGATGTCGTCCGGGCCCGCGTCCTGGCCGTCGGGCGTGTCGAACGCGATGCCGCCGAACAGCAGCGCCTGCAGCGACTCGGTCTTCACGCGCATGCCGTCCGGGCCGACGGAAAGGTCGAGGCCGCTCGCGCTCCAGAAGCGCGTGTTGCTGCGGACCATGCGGTCGAACGGGGGCTTCACGAAGGCGTGGATCAGCACGCTGCGATAGTCATTGGCCATCTCATAGCCGAGCACCTCGCCCGCCACGATGCCCTGGTAATGCACCAGCGACCCCCGGTCGATCGAGCCGAGCTTCCTCGCCATCAGGGTGATCTGCTTGCCTGCCTCGTCCGCGGTCACGACCGGCGGCGACTCGAGGCCCACGAAAAGGGCCTGCGGCGCCCCCTGCCCCGGCTCGATCTCGATGTAGGAGCCGGACAGCAACGTCCCGAGGCCGGAGATGCCGCGCGCCGAAAGCGTCGGCCGCACGACCCAGAAGCGCGTGTCCCGGCGCAGGAAGTGGCCGGCCTCCTTGCCCAGGCGCGCGCGCACCTCGACACGGGAGAAGTCCTTGCTGAAGCGCACGCCCTCCACCAGGCCGATGTCCAGGCTCTTGTACTTGATTCGCGTCTTGTTGACCTCGATGCCGTCCGCGGTGCGGAACGTGATCGTGACCAGCGGCCCCTTGTCGGTCAGAGTGTGCACGATCAGCCAGGCGCCGATCAGCGCCGTCAGGATCGGGATCAGCCAGACGATGGACGGGCCGCCCTTCTCTTTCACGACAGGCTGGTTCACGCGCGCGCCTCCGGTCCGGCGCCGGCCCGGTCCCAGACCAGCCTGGGGTCGAACGAATGTGCGGCCAGCATCGTCAGCACCACGGCGGAGCCGAAGAACGTCGCGCCGAGGCCCGGCCACACCGTGGCCAGAGCGTCCATGCGCACCAGCGCGACGAGGATCCCCACGAGGAAGATGTCGATCATCGACCAGGACCCGACCGCTTCGGTCACGCGGTACAGGAGCGTGCGGTCACGCACCCGCCAGGCGGAGCCGCGCTGCACGGTCACCAGCAGGACCACCAGCGCGATGATTTTCGCGATCGGCACGACGAAGCTCGCGAACAGCACCAGCAGGCCAAGCGGGATGGCGCCGTCCTCGATCAGGTGGATGACCCCCGCAATGATCGTGCTCGGTTCGCCCTGCCCGAAGCGGATCACCGTCATCACGGGCAGGATGTTGGCCGGAATGAGCAGCAGCGAGGCGGCGGACAGCAGTGCCCAGGTCCTGGGCAGGCTGTCGTGCAGGCGCATGCCGTGCACCGCGCTGCCACAGCGCGGGCAGGCCCAGGGCTGCCCCGGCCCGGGTTTTGCCACGAGCAGGTCGCAGGTGTGGCAGCACGCGTAACCCATGTCCGCCGCGCTGCCCTCGGGTTCCGACCGCGTGACCGGGCCGATGCGCGGCCACAGCACTGCGGGATCGAAGCTGGCCACCGCCGCCGCGGACGCGACCAGCAGCCCGACGAATGCGAAGAAGGCGATGCCCGGCACCACGGTGGCGAGGTCCTGGAGCTTGACCACCGAGACCAGCAGGCCGAGCATGAAGACGCCGATCAGGCTCCACGGGCTCAACGTCCTCACCATCCGCCATACCGCAGTCATCCCCTTCGGGCGCACGCCGAACCGCAGCGGCACCAGCAGGTACAGCATCCCGCAGAGGGTCAGGCAGGGGAACACCACGCTCGTCAGCGCAATCAGCAGGCCGACTTCGGGCATGCCGGCCTTTTCCAGCGCGAAGGCGCCCGAGATCAGCAGCGTCTGCTCCACGCGGTCGCCGAACTTGAGCGCGACGAACGGGAAAATGTTGGCCAGCACGAAAAGGATGAAGGCCGCGAGGTACAACGCAGTGGACTGGTCGAGGCTGCGCGGCAGGTTGCGGTACAGGAGCGAGCCGCACCGCCCGCACAATGCCTTGCCGCCTTCCGGGACAGGCACGATGCGATGCGCGCCATCGCACGCATGGCAGGCGATCAGCCCGTCGGGCGCGTAGCCCGGTATCGCCGCCCCCCCGCTGGTTCTGGCCACCGTCGATTCAGTCCTGTTCTGGTACGGACGGGATGATAACGGGCGCGGGCCTCTAGGTATACTCGGCGCGATGACCCGGCACGACATCCCTGCGCCCCCGGCACGCCATCCGCCGCGCTACGACCTCGTCGACATCGGCGCCAACCTGACCCACGCATCGTTCCACCCGGACCTGCCCGAAGTGCTGGCCCGCGCCAGGCACGCCGGCACCGGCACGATCGTTGTCACTGGCACCAGCGTCGATGCCAGCCGCGCCGCGCAGGCCCTGGCGGCGGCCCACGAAGGGATCTATGCCACCGCCGGGGTCCACCCGCACGAGGCTGCGCACTGTACCGCCGACACCCTGCCTGCCCTGCGCGTGCTTCTAGCCGACCCGAAGGTGGTCGCGGTGGGCGAGTGCGGCCTCGACTTCAACCGCAACTACTCGCCCCATCCCGACCAGGAGAAGTGGTTCGTCGCGCAGCTGGAACTCGCCTGCGAGCTGGGCAAGCCCCTGTTCCTGCACTCCCGCGACGCGCACCCCAGGTTCACCGACCTCCTGCGCGCCCACCGCGACCGGCTGCCGCCGGCGGTGGCGCACTGCTTCACCGGCGAGGGGGACGAGTTGCAGGCCTGCCTCGACCTCGGCCTGTACGTCGGCATCACAGGCTGGATCTGCGACGAGCGGCGCGGCAGGCACCTGCTCGAGCTCGTCGGCCGGATCCCCCCGGACCGGCTGATGATCGAGACCGACGCGCCCTACCTGACGCCCCGCACGTTGCGCCCCCAGCCGCACGGGCGCCGGAACGAGCCGGCCTTCCTGCCCCACATCCTCGAGGCCGTCGCCGGCGCGCTCGGCCGCCCCGCGGACGAAGTGGCGCGCGAGACGAGCGACAACGCCAGGCGCTTCTTCAGGCTATGAACATCGCCACCCTCCTGGATGCGGCCGCGCGCCGCCTGCCCGAAGCAGGTGCGATCGCGCTGGGCCGCCGGACCGTCCTGACTTACGGGAACCTTGCACTGCGCGTGGCGCGGTTGTCCTCGGGCCTGCGCTTGCGCCTCGGCCTGGAGCGCGGCGACCGGGTCGCCCTCTACATGCAGAACTGCGTGGAGTACTTCGAGGTGCTGTTCGCGATCTGGCACGCCGGGCTGGTGGCCGTGCCGGTCAACGCGAAGCTGCACCCCAGGGAACTGCGCTGGATCCTGGAGGACTGCGGCGCGAAAGCCTGCTTCACTCTGGGCGATGTGGAAGGCGTGGACACCATCGGGGTGCGCTCGGCTGCGTTCGACGCGCTGCAGCTGGAGGCCGCCGCGCCGGACGCCGAAGTCCGGCCGGACGATGCGGCGTGGCTTTTCTACACCAGTGGCACGACCGGCACGCCCAAGGGCGCAATGCTGACCCACCGCAACCTGCTTTTCGCCACGCAGGCCTACTTCGCCGATATCGACCGGCTGTTTCCCGGCGACGCGATCCTGCACGCCGCCCCCCTGTCGCATGGTTCCGGCCTGTACGCCCTGCCCCACTTCGCCGCCGGGGCGCTGAACGTGATCCCGGAAAGCGGCGGATTCGACGCCGGTGAAGTCTTCGACCTCATCGACGCGCACCCGAACACCTCGCTCTTTGCGGCGCCGACCATGATCGTGCGCCTGCTGGGCAGCCCCGCCGCGCGCGCCGTTCCCGGCCTGAAGACGATCACCTACGGCGGCGCGCCGATGTACGTGCCGGACGCCCTGCGCGCGATCGACCTGTTCGGTCCGCGCCTCTACCAGCTATTCGGGCAGGGCGAGAGCCCGATGACGATCACCGGCCTGCCGCAGTCCCTGCATGCGGACCGCAGCCATCCACGCTTCCTCGAGCGGCTGGCCTCGTGCGGGTACGCGCGCACGGGGGTGGAAGTCAGGGTCGTCGACGACGCCGACCGCGACCTTCCGCTTGGCGAGGTGGGCGAGATCCTGACCCGCAGCGACTGCGTAATGGCGGGCTACTGGGGCAACCCGGACGCCACCGCGCGGACGCTCAGGGGCGGCTGGCTGCACACCGGCGACATGGGCAGCCTCGACGCCGGGGGCTTCCTCACGCTGCGCGACCGCTCCAAGGACCTGATCATCTCCGGCGGCTCCAACATCTACCCGCGCGAAGTCGAGGAGGTGCTGCTCACGCACCCCGGCGTCGCCGAGTGCTCGGTGGTCGGCCGGCCCCACCCGGAATGGGGCGAGGAGGTGGTGGCTTTCGTCGTCTCCCGGCCCGGCCATGCGCCCACCGCGCAGGCGCTGGACGCGCTGTGCCTCGGGCGGATCGCGCGCTTCAAGCGGCCGAAGGACTACCGGTTCGTGGACGCCCTGCCGAAGAACAACTACGGCAAGGTGCTGAAGACGGAACTTCGGAAACGCCTTGAATCCTGAACTTTATTTCACGGGAAGCCAGAGCAGGAGCGCTTCCTGTGGCAGTTCGCTTTCCGGTTTTGAAAACTAAACCTCAACCGAGGATGGCGTAGGTTGTGGTTGTGTGCACCGCAGGCTTGCCGTCCTGCGCGCCTTTGAGCGTGATTTCCCCGAAGGCCATTGTCTTTCCCAGGCGCATCACGCGCGCCTCGACCAGCACGTCCTGCCCGGATACCGGGCGCATGAAGGTGACATTCTGGGACACCGTGGTCACCGGCCTGAACCCGCCGAAAGAGCCTGCCAGGGCGATCACCATCGCCGTATCGGCCGCAGACATCAGCGCCTGGCCGCAGAGCGTGCCCCCCACTCGCACGAGCCGCTCGCTGAAGGGCAGCCTCAGGACCGCCATGCCCTCACCCACCGATTCGACCGCGAGGCCGAGGTCCAGCACCCAGGGGGCGAAATTGGCCTTGAGGATGTCCTGCGCCGACGCGACGCCCAGTCCGGCCATGCTCAGGGCATCGCCTGGCCGCCAGAGGGCTTCTCGGCGGCGAAGTCGTGCGCGTTCATCGCCACCCTGAGGACCCCGTCGGCGGAGAACTGCAGCCACAGCACGCGCTCGTCGTCGAACCAGAGCCACTTGTATTCCCAGACCTCCTGCTTCGCCAGCGGGAGGTAGGACACCGAATGCGGGTCCGGCGGCCCGAACAGTTCGCGCGCCTCCGTCGCCGTGGTCTTGCCCAGCATCAGCTTGTTGATGTTCTCCAGCGTGAGCCGCTGCTCGATCCCGCGCATCACGCCGTCCGGTCCCAGCGTCACCGCGTAGGCATGGCGCCCGCCGGGGTTGCGCCGGAAGTACAGCACCGAGCTGCCGTCGGGCCGGGCGACTCGTGCCGCGGGCGTGCCCATCGTCGACTCGACCTGCGCCAGCGTGGCCGCGCCCGGCGTCAGGCCCCGTCCGTCGTACGAAGCGCATCCGCCCAGAACCAGGATCGCGCAGAAAGCCAGCAGTACCGTCCGCATGGTCATGCCCTCCTCAGCACCTCGATCGTCCCGGCCGCCGGATCCACCCGCACCCAGTCGCCCGTCCTGACGACCTCGCGCGGATGCGGCGCCCAGCCTTCGGTGATCGTGATCCCGGCAAACACGGCGCCCTGCACCATCACCGGGTTGGTCACCCCGAAGATGAACGCCTTGGGCGCGATTTTCTTCCACTTGATGTCGAAAAAAGCCCAGCCGGCGGCGATCCCCCCTTTTGCCGTGGGGAAAAAGCAGACCTTGTCCTTGATGTTGGTGCCTTCCAGCTTGTGGCCGGGCTTCGAGATCAGGCCGGTCCAGCGGTCGAGGTCGTAGCGCGGCGAGAAGCCCTCTTCCGACACCACCGCCTCGCCCTCCACCACCGGGCCGTAGGCGCGCGCGACCTTGATCACGGCGCTCACTTGAGGGTTCCCGAACAGGCGATTTCCACGCAATCCGCCGTGCGCCGCAGGAGCGTGTTGAAGCGGTGCGCGCCGATGATGTTCACGATCTTGGCCGAGTTGGACACCATGTTGGTCCACTTGTTGGCCACCCGCATCGGCGAGAGGTTCTGCAGGATGTAGAAGCACACGCCTTCGAGGATCGTGACGCCGGCCGCCTCGAGTACCTGCGCATACCCCAGCTGGCACGACTGCGACAGCACCTGGTTGTTGGTCGTGACGAAGACGCTCGAGCCTTCCTTCACCTTGCGGCCGTCGAACAGCTCGGAGAGCAGCTTCATCTCGAAGATCGACTGCTGCGGGCCCGAGAACACCACCAGCCGGGCATCGCCGTCGCCGAGCTTGTAGCCGCGGTACACCGCCTCGATCTCGGCGTCGCCTATGGCCATGCGGTCGGTCGGCGTGTTGCCGCCCAGCGCAGCCTCGACGCTCGGCGCCTCCGGCGTCACGCCCACCATGTGGAACATGCCCATCGACCCGTAGCTCGCCAGCGCCGCCCCGAGGTGCTTCAGCTCGTCGGCGCCCGGCGCGCGGAAATTGCCGTGGAACACCGGCACCGCGTAGTAGTTCTGGTGCGACTCGCCCACCAGCTTGCCGATCGCGCCCCAGTCGGCGAGGTCGTCGAGCTTCGCGGTGAGTTCGACCGTGAAGGTGCCCTTGCGGTGCTCGTCGAGGTGGAACCCGTAGGCCGGCGTGCGGCCCGTGATGCCGGCGGCCAGCGCCGCGGGACCGGATTCGAAGTTGGTGCGCGCGCCGAACACCGAATTCGCGTAGATCACGGTGCCGGTGTCGCCCCAGGCCACGTGCTCGCCGAGGTGCGGCTGGTAGACGGTCTGATAGTTGATGCAGGTGTCGGTGGTGACGACGTTCATGCGGCGCAGGCTCTGGATCAGGGCCTTTTCCTTTACCGCCTCGCCTTCATCCTGGCCGATGCGCTTGCACTGCGCGAAGTCGATGCAGCGCGCGTTGGTCGTGGTGCCGACCACGCATTTCGCGCCCAGCTTCGCGGTGCCCTCCAGCCATTCGAGGCCGCCGTCGCCCATGACCTCTATGTCGCCCATCATGTGGACGTTGGTCACCGGCACGAAGCGCTTCGCGCCCCAGAATTTGCCGACCTCGACCTGGTAGGCGACCGCCTTCCTTACCGCTTCGCCGCGCTCGCCTGCGAGCATGGCCTGTTCCTCGGGGGTGAGTTCCATCGGCGGGCGCGGGGCTACTCGCCCTTGCCGGGTTCCGCGCTGAAGTACTTCTCGTACTTGCCTTCCTCGCCCTTGTGCGCCTCGGCGTCGGCAGGTGCGGTGCCCTTGCGCGTGATGTTCGGCCACTTGGTGGAGAAATCGGTGTTCAGCTTCAGCCACTTCTCGCCGCGGGAATCCGAGTCCGGGATGATCGCGGCCGGCGGGCACTCGGGCTCGCACACGCCGCAGTCGATGCACTCGTCCGGGTTGATGACGAGCATGTTGTCGCCTTCGTAGAAGCAGTCCACGGGACAGACTTCCACGCAGTCCATGTACTTGCACTTGATGCAGTCTTCGGTCACCAGGTAAGTCATTGCTGAAACTCCGGCCGGATTCAGGGGAAGCGGCTATTTTACATGGCTTGAATGGGCCGCTTTTGCCCCAAAATACCCACAACGAGGCATAACCAACGCAGGAGAAAGACCGTGTCGACGCCGAACGCAGGCAACGAGGCATCCCATGCCGTGGATGTGGACGCCCGCAACTTCAACCAGGAAGTGCTCGAGGCCTCGAAGAGCGTCCCGGTGATCATCGATTTCTGGGCGCCGTGGTGCGGCCCCTGCAAGGTCCTCAAGCCCATGCTCGAAAAGCTCGCCGCCGAGTACGGCGGGAAATTCAAGCTGGTGAAGGTCAACTCCGACGAGAGCATCGACCTCGCGCGGGAATTCAACGTCCGCTCGATTCCGGACGTGCGCGCGATCCGCAACGGCAAGCAGGTGGGCGCCTTCGTGGGCGCCCTGCCGCTGCCCCAGCTGCGCGCCTTCATCGACAAGCTGATCCCCTCGGCCGCCGAGCTCGAGCGGGCGCGCGGCACGGAACTGCGGTCTGCCGGGGATCCGGACGGCGCCGCGGCCGCGTTCGCGAAATCCATCGAACTCGACGCCGGGAACGACCTCGCGAGGCTGGACCTTGCGGAAGTCCTGCTCGAACTCGAAAAGCCCGACGAAGCCGAGGCCTGCCTCGCGGCGGTCAAGCCCAACCTCGACTGGGACGCCCGTGCCGACACGCTGCGCCAGGGCATCGCCTTCGCCCGTTCCGGCCGGTCGGGCCCAGGCGCGGACGAACTTGCGCGCCGTGTCGCGGCCGCGCCCGGCGACCTGGAGGCCCGCTTGCAGCTTGCCAACCTCCACGCGGGCGCGCGGGACTACCGCGCGGCGATGGACGAGCTGCTCGAAATCGTCAGGCGCAGGAAGGATTTCCGGGACGGCGCGGCGCGAAAGCAGATGGTCGCGATCTTCGGGCTCGCGGCGGGCGAGCCCGACCTCGTTTCCGAATACCGAAGGAAGCTCGCCAGCGCACTGTACTAGTGCCGCGTCCGGGAGATTTCGAGCTCCAGAGCGTGAAATAGTGCTTATGCCGCCCGCAGAGTGGCGGAGTAGCCTGCCCTTTCTGCCTCGATGCGAGGGCCGTCGCCATGGTCGCCGGGTACGCGAGCAAACGGTTCTGGATCCTGATCACGCCGCTGGTCGCCAGCATGCTTGCGCTCCTCGCGCTGGTCGTCGTCAGCCTGGACCTCCTGTCCACCGGCCGCGCGTATGTGGGCGGCGAAGGCTACTGGTCCAAGGCACAGAAGGATGCGGTGATGCATCTCATGAGCTACGCGCGGTCCGCCAGTCGCGCGGACTATGACGCGTATCTCGCTTCGCTGCAGGTTCCCCTCGGGGACCGCATGGCGCGCGAAGCGCTGGACCGGCCCTACCCCGACTTCGATGCCGCCCGGCGCGGATTCATCGAGGGGCGCAACGATCCCGACGACGTCGACGGCATGGCGCAGTTCTTCGTCCGCTTCCGCCATGTCAGCTACATCGACAGGGCCATCCGCATCTGGGCCGAAGGCGATCGGGAGATCGCAATGCTGCAGTTTCACGCTGCGGAGCTGCACTCGGCGATCTCCTCCGGGAACAGGGACCCCGCCCGGATGGAGGCGCTCCTCAGGGACATCCGGGACTCGAACCGCCGGCTCGCGCCGCTCGAAGATGCCTTCTCGCAGACGCTGGGCGAGGCGACGCGCATGCTTCGCGGCCTCCTCGTGGCGGTGCTTGCGACGGCCGCAGCCCTGATGATCTGCGGAGCCGCCCTTGCAGTGCGCAGGATGCTCCGCAGGGTGGACGACGCGGAGGACGCGTTGCGGGAAAGCGAAGCGCGCCTGCGGCTGGTGGCCGACGGCGTCCCCGCCCTGATCTCCTACGTCGACGCAAGCCAGAGGTACCGCTTCAGCAACCGGACCTACCAGGGGTGGTACGGCATCAGGCACGAGCGCATGATCGGGCGCACCATCCGCGAGGTCTTCGGCGATGCGAACTACGAGTCGCTCCGGCCGAACATCGATCGCGCCCTTTCAGGCGAGGAAGTGCGCTTCGAGCACACCAGCCTCGAAGGCGGGCGCGAGCGGATCCTCCAGGTCACCTATATCCCGCACCTGGATGCCGGTGGCGCGGTGAGCGGCTTCTACCTCCTGGCCAACGACGTCAGCGAACTCAAGGCCACCCAGGAGGAATTGCGTGAGGCGACAAGAGCGCTGGCAAGGCACGTGGAGCGGCTCCAGTTCATCGCCCACCACGACCCCCTCACGGGCCTGCCGAACCGGGTGATGTTCGAGCAGCGTGCCGAGCAGATCCTCTCGCGTACGCGCAGGCATGGCGGATGCGCCGCGCTGCTGTTCATCGACCTCGACGGCTTCAAGACCGTCAACGACCAGCGTGGCCACTCCGTCGGGGACGAATTGCTGCGCACGGTCGCCGCGCGCCTAAGCCAGAACATTCGCAAGGAGGACGTCGCGGCCAGGATCGGCGGGGACGAGTTCTGTGTGGTCCTCGACACCATGCGCGACGAGCAGGCCGTCGAGGCTGCCTCCCGTCACCTCACGGACATCCTGAAAAGCGGCCATGCACTGGCCGGAACGGGGCCAGGGGTGACCGCCAGCGTGGGGATCGCGTGCTTTCCGCGCGACGGTGACGACGTTGCCACCCTGCTGAAGCACGCGGATGTCGACATGTACCGCGCGAAGCACCGCTTGCGCAAGGTCGCGGGCTGACGGAGGGGCCTAGTTCCGTGCCTTCTCCCACTCCGCCAGGCTCCGTCCCTCCGCCACCAGTTTCACCAGCAAGGGCGCCGGCTCCCAGTGCATGGGCCCGAACATCGCCTTGTACTTGAGCATGCCCTCCAGCAGCGTCTTCAGGCCGATCGTATCGGCGTAGAACAGCGGCCCGCCACGGTAGCGCGGGAAGCCGTACCCCGCCGCCCACACCACGTCGATGTCGCTCGCGCGCACCGCGACGCCTTCCTCCAGGATCCGGATGCCTTCGTTCAGCAACGGGTACAGGCAGCGCTCGAGGATTTCCTCCTCGGAGTGTTGCCTGGGCTTGATGCCGAGCTTGGCGGCCCGTACGCGCAGGATCTCGATCGCCTCGGGATCGTCGTGCCGGGTGCGATCCCCCTTCTCGTAGCGGTAATAGCCCTTGCCGTTCTTCTGCCCGAGGCGCCCCGCCTCGTGGATCGCGAAGTCCGCCTGGTAGTAGTTCGGGTCGGGCGGGAACTTGTCTGCGTTCGACTTGTGCACGCTCACGCCGACCTCGATGCCGGCCATGTCGAACACGGCGAGGATGCCCATCGCCATGCCCCAGTGTTCCAGCGCGCCGTCGATCTGCCGCGGCGTGGCGCCTTCCAGCGCCATGAACTCGGCCTCGCGTGCGTAGCCTTCCATCATGCGGTTGCCGATGAAGCCGTAGCAGACGCGCGCGAGCACCGGCGTCTTGCGTAGCGGCCGCGCCAGGTCCATCGCCGTGCGGATCACTTCCGGCGCGGTCTTCGAGGTGCGCACCACCTCGAGCAGCGGCATCACGTTGGCCGGCGAGAAGAAATGCATGCCGACGATGTCCTGCGGGCGCGAAACGGCGGTCGCGATGTCCTCGATGTCGAGCGTGGAAGTGTTGGTCGCGAGCACGGCGCCGGGCTTCGCGACCTTGTCCACGGCCGCGAAGATCTTCTTCTTGAGTTCGACGTTCTCGAACACCGCCTCGATCCAGACGTCGGCGTCCTTCGCCTCCGTGTAATCTAGCGCGCCGCGGATCAGGCTCATGCGTTTCGTCTTGTCTTCCGCGGTGAGGCGGCCGCGTTCCACCATGCTTTCGTAGGTCTTGTCGACCACGCCTATGCCACGGTGGAGCGCCGCTTGGTCGGTGTCGAGCAGGATCGAAGGTATCCCGGCGTTGGCGAAGCAGATCGCGATGCCGCCGCCCATCGTGCCGGCGCCGATGATGGCGGCCAGCTTCACCGGCCGCGCCTTGGTGCCTTCGGGCAGGTCCGGGACCTTGCGCGTCTCGCGTTCGGCGAAGAAGACATGCACCAGCGCCTTGGATTCGGTCGTCGCCTTGGCGCCGTTGACGAGTTCGGTCTCGTATTCGAGGCCTTGTGCGAAAGGCATCGTCACGGATGCCCGCACCGCCTCGATCGCGGTCAGCGGCGCCTTGCGGTTGCGGTACTGCTTGCCGGCCTGGGCGATGAAGCGCCCGAGGATCTCGTCGGTGGCCGTGGCCGGGTCGACCGTCATCCCGCCGGTGCGTCGCGGGCCCTTGCCCAATGCGAGGAGCTCCTTAGCGTAGGCAATCGTGCCGGCTTCGAGGTCGCCTTCGACGAGCTTGTCGACGAAGCCGAGTTCCACCGCCTTGTACGCATCCACGGGGCGCGCGCCGACGATCAGGTCGAGCGTCGCCTCGACACCGATCAGGCGCGGCAGGCGCTGCGTGCCGCCCGCGCCCGGGATGATGCCCAGCGTCACTTCCGGCAGGCCGAAGCGCGCGCCCGGAGCCGCCGCCCGATAGTGGCAGGCGAGCGCGATCTCGAGCCCGCCGCCCATCACGGTGCCGTGCATTCCCGCGACGACGGGAAAAGGCAGCGCTTCGAACAAGCCGAACAGCCTGCGGTACTCCTCCTCTTTCGGCGGCCCGGCGAATTCGCCTATGTCCGCCCCGGAAAAGAACGTGCTGCCCTGGCACAGCAGCACGGCCGCCCGGACGTCGTTGCGCACCGCCACTTCGGCGACGGCACGAAAGAGCCCTTCGCGCACCCTGGCGTCGATCGTGTTGACCGGGGGATTGTCGACCCGGATGACGGCGACCGCCCCTTCGTAGGCTACCGTGACGATGGATGCGCTCATGCCGCTTCTTTCAGGCGCAGCAACTTGACCGCGTTCTCCTTCATGATCAGCGGCAGCACCTCGGGCTTCATCGCGATCTTCTTGAAGTCCTCCATCCAGCGGTCGGGCGAGAGCACCGGGTTGTCGGTGCCGAACAGGACCTTCTCCTTCAGCAGCGTATTCGCGTACTGGACGAGGTTGGCCGGAAAGTACTTCGGCGACCAGCCCGAAAGGTCGATGTAGACGTTCGGCTTGTGCGTGGCCATCGACAGCGCCTCGTCCTGCCAGGGGATCGACGGGTGGGCGAGGATGATCGGCATGTCGGGGAAGTCCGCCGCCACGTCGTCGATGTGCATGGGGTTGGAGTACTTGAGCTTCAGGCCCGCGCCGCCCGGCATGCCGGCGCCGATGCCGGTCTGGCCGGTGTGGAAGAGCGCAGGCAGCTTGTAGTGGGCGATGATCTCGTAAAGCGGGTAGGCGCTCGGGTCGTTGGGGAAGAAGGCCTGCGTGGTCGGGTGGAACTTGAAGCCCTTCACGCCGTAGTCCTCGATCAGGCTGCGCGCCATGCGCACGCCCATGCGCCCGCGCGACGGGTCGATGCTCGCGAACGGGATGCAGACGTCGCCGTTCTCGTTGGCGGACTCGGCGACTTCCTCGTTGGTGATGCGCTTGATACCCATGCCGCGCTCGCTGTCGACGGTGAAGACGACGAAGCCCATCTTGCGTTCCCTGTAATAGGCCGCCATCTCGTCGATGGTCTGGTGCTTGGGCGCGTAGCGGAAGTACCGGCCACGCGCTTCCAGCCCTTCCTTCGCGTCCTCGTCGGGAACCATGCGCACGGACTTCTCCGCGTGGGTATGGATGTCGATCGCGACGAGTTCGTCTACGTTCATTTTCTTCATGGCCTTGCTCCTCCGGAGGGATGGATGATGTGTGGGGGGGATGGGTCGGCGTAGAGGTCCTCGACCAGCGCGGTGCGGGCCTTCAGCACCGCGCGCTGGTTGATGGACCCCTTGTCGGTGATCTCGCCCGCGTCGATCGACAGCGGGTCGGTGAGCAGCACGGCCCGCGCGACGCGCGTGGCGCTGCCCGTCGCGTCTTCTGCGACCTTGTCCAGGATGCGGCGACAGGCCTCGCGCAAGGCCGGCGTGTTCGGCGTGCCCGAGCGGGGAACGATGAGCGCCGTGACCTCGCGCCGGTTGTGGCCGGCGATCACCGCGTCCTGCACCCACGGCGTGCCCGCGGCGATAATGCGCGCGCGCAGCGGCCCGACGCTGACGAAGGTGCCCGAGTCCAGCTTGAAGTCCTCCGCGATGCGGCCGTCGAACACCAGCCCCTTCTGCGGGTCGTCCGGGTCGAGGAAGCGCGCGGCATCGCCGCTGCGGTAGAAGCCGTCCTCGTCGAAGGCCTCGCGCGTGAGCTGCTCGCGCCGCCAGAAGCCCGGCGTCACGCTGGGCCCGCGGTAGCGCACCTCGAGCTTGTCGCCCACCGGCACGAGGCGCATCTCGACGCCGAGCGCCGGGTGCCCGATGCCCCCCGACTGCCCCGCCTCCCAGTTGGCCACGACCGCGAACGGCGCGGTTTCCGTCATGCCGAGGCCCGTAATCATCAGGATCCGTTCGCCGCAGGTCTTTTCGGCGGCGGCGTGCAGGCTCTCCCAGATCGGCTGGGCGAGGCTTGCCGCCGCGTAAAACAGCATCTTCACGCGCGCGAAGAAGCTCCTGGCGAGTTCTTCGTCGGCATGCAGCGCCTGCGCGATCTCCTCGAAGCCGCGCGGCACGTTGAAGTACACCGTCGGCGAAATCTCGCGCAGGTTCCTCAGGGTCTCGCCGATGAGCGCGGGCACGGGCTTGCCTTCGTCGATGTACAGCGACCCGCCGTTGTAGAGGGCCAGGCCGTAGTTGTGGTTGCCGCCGAAAGTGTGGTTCCACGGCAGCCAGTCGACCAGCACCGGCGGCTCCTCGGCGAGGAAAGGCAGGCTGTCGACGATCATCTGCAGGTTGCTGGTCAGCATGCGCTGCGTGTGGATCACCGCCTTGGGCATGCCGGTCGAACCCGAAGTCAGCAGGAATTTGCTGACCGAGTCGGGCCGGATGGCTTCGTGCGCCTCCTCCACGCGCGCGGTCGGGCGCGTGGCCGCCAGCTCGGCGAAAGGGGTCGTACTGCGCCCCGGCACGACGCCCTGGGTGATGACGACCTCCGTCGCGCCGGGAAAAGCGGCCGCGAGCGCACGCTCGTACTTCATCCCGTCGGCCGCGAACACCAGCCCCGGCGTCATCAGCTCGGAAACGAATTTCAGCTTGGCATGGTCCTGGGAGACCAGCGAATACGCGGGCGACACCGGGATGAAGGGCACGCCCGCATGCAGCGCGGCGAGGGCCAGCATCGCGTGCTCGAGGTCGTTCTCCGACAGGATCATCAGCGGGCGCTCCGCCGAGAGCCCGCGCTCGAGCAGGCCCTGCCCGATGCGCCGCGCGTACTCGAGGGCATGCGCATACGTGATGCGCCGCCACTCGCCCGAGGGCAGGCGCTTGGCGATGAAGGTGCGATCGGGCGCTTGTGCCGCCCACTGCAGCAGGCGCTGCGTGAGGCGCGCCGGGTACTCGCCCAGCGGCGCGGGTGACTTCAGCAGGTAGCCGCCCTGCGCGTCGCGCGCGACCTGCACGCTGGCGGGGCCGAGGGCGACCTTGCGGTACCGGGAGGCGCTCGTCACGGGCCGTTCAGCCGGAAATCTTGGCGAGCAGGCGCAGCAACTCCGCGCGCTCGGCGGGCTGGAGCCGGGCGGCGAACCGCCGGTCGGAGATGCGCACCCGCTTCTTCAGGTCGCGCAGCAGCGCCGCGCCCTTCACGGTGAGGAACAGGCCCCATGCGCGCGCATCGTCGGGGCGGTGGCGACGCTCCGCGAGGCCGCGCTGCTCCAGCCAGTCGGCCAGCATCATCGCCCCCGAGCGCGCGGTGCCGAGCGCTTCGCCGAGCGCGCTCTGGCTCATGCCGGGATTGCGCTCCAGGATGATCAGCGCCGTGAAGCGCGGCGGCGTGATCTGCTCGCCCGCCGTCGCGCGCGAGAAAGCCTCGAAGGAAGCAATCTGCGCGCGCTTCAGCGCGTAGCCGAAATGCTGGTCGAGGTCGGCATAGTCGACGCCGTCGATCCGGGCGAAACTCCCGGGTCGGGGACCGCGCGATGTGGTGGTTTTTTTCAAGGTGGGATGCGTTGACCGGCAGATTGTAATGATATATAACAATCTCCGGAGAACATGTTTCGCACCATGATCTTGCGGCACGCAGCGGATGCGGCGATGCAGCATAAGGTGTGGGACGAAAGCGGCGACAATACGGCCGCATACACACAGGAGGAGTACATGACCCAAGGCCCCGGTTTCACCCGCCGCCAGTTCAATACGGCCCTCGCCGCCAGCGGCTCGCTCGCCGCCCTTTCCCCGTTCGGCATCGCGCGCGGCCAGTCGAGCAAGCTGAAGGTGGGCGTGCTGCTTCCCCGCTCCGGCTTCCAGGGGTTCATCGGCCAGTCCTGCCAGAAAGGCGCCGACCTCGCGCCTGGCGTGATCAAGGAGTTGCTCGGCGTGGACATCGAACTGATGAACGCCGACACCGAAACCAACGTCGACACCGCGCGTACCCGCGCCGAGCGCCTGATCCAGGAAGGCGCCAACGTGCTGGTCGGCCCGTTCGACTCCGGCGCCGCTTCGGCGATCGCGCAGGTGGCCGAGCAGCGCGGCGTGCCGTTCGTCATCAACATCGCCGCGGCGCCGCCCATCACCGAGCAGGGCTACAAGTTCGTGTTCCGCAATTTCCCCACGGCCATCGACCTCACCCGGAACGGCCTGTCGCTGATCGGGGACCTGTTCCGCGAGACCAGGGTTGCCCCGCGCACCGCGGTGTTCATGCACGTGAACGACACCTTCGGCCAGGCGATGTTCAAGGGTATTTCGGCGATGCTGCCGGGCCTGACCAACCTGCCCTTCAAGATCGTCGACACGATCTCCTACGACCCCGCGGCAAAGGACCTGACGGTCGAGGTGTCGAAGGCCAAGGCCGCCAACGCCGACTTCCTGCTGCTGGTCTGCCGCCTCAATGACGCGATCATCCTGCGCCGCGAGATGGTCAAGCAGCGCTGGAACCCGATGGGCATCATCAGCCCGGGCTCGCCCGGCATGTACGAGGAGCAGTTCACCAAGGCCCTCGGCAAGCTGGCGGACCACTGCATCTCGAACGCGCCCTGGTTCAACCCCAAGACCAACCTGACCAAGGTCGTCGATACCGCCTTCAGGAAGCAGAACCCGAAAGAGCAGTTCGTGTTCCACGGCACCAACGTGGCGTACACGTTCGAGTCGATCCTCATCGCCGCCGACGCCTTCAAGCGCGCCCGGAGCACGGATCCCAAGGTCCTCGCCGACGCGATCCGCCAGACCAACATCATCGACCGCGTGGCGCTGGGCGGGCCCATCAAGTTCAACGCCAAGGGGCAGGTCGAAGGCAACCTCTCGGCCTGCGCGCAGAACCTGAACGGCCGGCCGACCGTGGTGCTGCCGCTCAGTGCGGCGGAAGCCAAGGCCGTGTTCCCGATGCCGGGATACAAGGCGTAGCGGGCCTCGACCGTCAGAGGGGGCCGGCACTGCCGGCCCCTTTTTTATGCCCTCAATAGACCTCATCGCCAACGTAGTCATCGCCGGCCTGCTCACGGGCCTGGTCTACGGCCTGATGGCGCTGGGCCTGTCGGTGATCTTCGGCGTGGTTCGCGTCGTCAATTTCGCGCACGGCGAGATGATGACCATCGCGATGTACGCCGCCGTGGCCCTGTTCGGCGCCTTCAAGCTCGACCCGTTCCTCGCGGTGATCCCCGTGGCGGTGGTGTTCTTCGGGCTCGGGTACGCAATGCAGGCCGGGCTCATCAACCCCTTCATCACCCGCCCCGAGCACTCGCAGTTCATGCTGCTGGTCGCCGTGGCGATCATCATGGTGAACGTGCTCCTGATGATCTTCGGTCCCAGTGCGCTCAATGTGCAAGTGGATTACCAGCTGGAATCCTTCGAGCTCGGACCGGTACTGTTCGACAAGGCACGCATGTATGCCGCCGGCATGGCCCTCGCCACGAGCGCCGCGCTGTTCGCCTTCTTCCGCTACACGAATACCGGCAAGGCGATCCGCGCCTGTGCCGACAACAACCTCGGGGCGAAGGTCGTGGGCCTCGACGTGAAGCACCTGTACGCCCTGACCTTCGGCCTCGGCTCAGCCTGCGTGGCCGTGGCCGGCTGCATGATGATCCTGCTCGTCGACGTCACGCCAACGCTGGGGCCGGGGTACACGCTGCTCGCGTTCATCATCGTCATCATCGGCGGGCTGGGGTCGATGCCGGGCGCACTGCTCGGCGGCCTGCTGATCGGGGTCTCCGAGGCGCTGGCCGGCCTGTTCTTCACGCCCTCGGCCAAGAGCATGTTCGGCTTCGCGCTGCTGATCCTCGTGCTGCTGTTCCGGCCGCAGGGGCTGCTGGGAAGGAAACCTTGAACCCGCGCGCCCGCCTCCTCCTCGGCCTGCTGCTCGCGGTGCTGCTCGTGCTGCCCGCCTTCGCCAGCAACTACCTGCTGTCGGTCGCCACGCTGGTCCTGTACTTCGCGTTCACCGGGCAGGCCTGGAACGTGATGATGGGCTTCGCGGGGCAACTCTCGCTCGGCCATTCGCTGTATGTCGGCGTCGGCGCCTACGTGGCGGCGGCGATGTTCGTGAACCTCGGCATCGGCCCCTGGGCCGGGCTGTGGGTGGCGGTCCTCGTCTGCATGGCGCTTGGCGCGGCCATAGGCTTCCTCGCCTTCCGCTTCGGGATCTCGGGGGTGTACTTCGCGCTGCTGACGATCGCCTTCGCCGAGTTCACCCGCATCGGCTTCGACCATATCCAGTGGACCGGCGGCTCGGGCGGGCTGTTCCTCAAGGTGGCCCAGCGTGAGCAGATGGACCTGCTGAACTTCCGCGGCCCCCCCGCGATGTACTACTACGCGATCCTAGCGCTGGCGGTCGGCGCGCTTGCGCTGTGCACGTGGCTCCTGCGCAGCCGGGCCGGCTACTACTGGCAGGCCATCCGCGAGGACGAGGAAGCCGCGCAGGCCCTCGGCATCAACACCTTCCGCTACAAGATGCTGGCCGTGCTGATCAGCTCGGCGATGACGGCGGTCTCCGGCGTGTTCTTCGCCTTCTATTACAACAACATCTTCCCCGAGCAGATCTTCCACATCAGCCGTTCAATCGAGATCATCCTCGGCCCCATCATCGGCGGCATAGGCACGCTGTTCGGGCCGGTGCTCGGCGCCTTCGTGCTGACGGTGCTGGCCGACAGCATCACCGAGATCCTCGCGTACTTCGGGGTCGAGATCCCCGGCGTGAAGCAGGTGTTCTACGGCGTAGTGCTGCTCGGCGTGGTGATGTTCCTCCCCAACGGCATCTGGCCGTCGCTTGCGAAAAAGATCGGGGTGGCGAAGTAATGCTCCAGGTCCGCGCCATCTCCAAGTCCTTCCGCGGCCTCAAGGCCGTGTCCAATGCCAGCCTCGAGGTGCCGCAGGGCGGGCTGGTGGCGCTGATCGGCCCCAACGGGGCCGGCAAGACGACCTGCTTCAACATGATCGCCGGGGTGTTCGCGCCGGACACCGGCGAGATCCTCTTTGAAGGCAAGCGCATCGACGGCCAGCGACCCGACCAGATCTGCATCGCGGGCGTCGGCCGCACGTTCCAGATCGTGAAGCCCTTCGCCGGGCTGTCGGTGCTCGACAACGTCATCGTCGGCGCATTCAACCGCACCCGGCACCTGGCCGAGGCACGGCAGGCCGCAAGCCGCATCGTCGACAAGCTCGGCCTCGGCCCCAAGCGCGACCTGCCAGCCTCTTCGCTCACGCTGCCGGACCGCAAGCGCCTCGAGGTCGCCCGCGCCCTGGCCACGGGGCCGAAGCTGCTGCTGCTCGACGAAGTCATGGCGGGCCTGCGCCCCACCGAGTGCGACCAGATGGTCGAGGTCTTTCGCGAACTCAACGCCAAGGACGGGCTGACCATCCTCCTGATCGAGCACGTCATGCGCGCGGTGATGGCCCTGGCGCAGAACATCGTCGTGCTCCACCACGGCGAGATCATCGCGCGGGGCACGCCGCAGCAGGTCGTGCGCGACCCCGCCGTGCTGGAGTGCTACCTCGGTGAGGAGACCGAGGTATGAGCGCGCTGCTCGAAGTCTCGGACCTTGACCTGTATTACGGCGACGCGCAGGCCCTCGACCAGGTCACGCTCTCGGTCGAAACCGGGAAGGTCGTCGCCATCGTCGGCGCCAACGGCGCGGGCAAGTCTTCGCTGATCCGCACCATCGCCGGCATCGAGAAGCCCCGCGGCGGCCGCGTGCGGTTCAAGGGGCAGGACATCACCGGGTTCGAGTCCTACGCCACCTGCAACCTCGGCATCGGCCAGGTCGCCGAAGGGCGGCAGATCTTCCCTACCCTCTCCGTCACCGAGAACCTCGAGATGGGCGGGTTGCTGCCGCGCGCGCGTGCCAAGGCCCGGCGGACCATGGACGAGGTGTTCTCCATGTTTCCCCGGCTCGCCGAGCGGCGCGACCAGCTCGCCGGCACCATGTCCGGCGGCGAGCAGCAGATGCTCGCGATCGGGCGCTGCCTGATGGGACAGCCCGAACTCATCATGTTCGACGAGCCCTCGCTCGGCCTCGCGCCCGCGGTCGTGCAGGAAGTCTTCCAGATCATCCGCACGCTGAACGCTGCTGGAATGACCATCCTGCTGGTCGAGCAGAACGTCGCGGTTTCGCTGAAGATTTCTGCGACTGCGTATGTGCTGGAGAACGGGCGCGTGGTCATGTCGGGCAGCGGGGAGTCGCTGCTGCATGACGATCGGGTGAGGCAGGCTTATATGGGGCTTTAATTCCGGGGTGCCGTTGCGCGGCGTATATACGACGCTGTGCAGCTGTTATGCGTCCCCCAGCCTCGCCCTCCAGTATCCGGGCTTGCGATTCGTTGGCGCCACGGCGACGACATGGACCTCGTTCTCATTGTGCAGGTACACCAGTGAGAACTTGAATTTCCGATCAACAACCCGGCGCGTCTTGTGTTTGTACTTCGGCCAGGTCTCGGGCGTGGTGGCCGCATGTATCTCGGCGGTGTGAACCGCTCTGTCGTAGTGCTCCGCCAATCGGGCGCTGAAAGCAGCGTAGTACTCGACCTCGTGCAGAAACTCGGCGCGAGCCTCCGGGTGATACCGGACCGTTCTCACCGCCGGATTAGGCGACGTGCTTCCGCGTGAACCTCTTCGGCCGATATGAGCTTGACAGCGCCGGACTCAATCTCTGCGACCCGGCGCTCAATCTCACGGTCCCAGGCGTCCTCAGCTTCGGTATCGGACTCTCCTTGCAAGGAGTCCAGCAGTTCCTCTACGAGGCGCGCTCGATCCTCTGCGGACAAGGTCTTGGCGCGAGCTGACAGTTCCTCAACTAAGGCGGACATAGAATGACCTCCAGTTGCTACCAGTACAGTTTACAGCGACGGCGCTCAGGACGGTCGCTTGTGATGCATAACGTTCACGGTGAGGGGCGCGCCGCTTGCGGCGCGTCCCTCTCAAGCGTGCGGTTAGACCTCATTGCACACTGCTTGGGCACAACACTTGAGGCCTTTACGACCTTCTTGACCTCAAACAGTGCGTCGTAGTCCTCAGCAAAACCTTCTCGTTTCACTTTTGAATTCACGCGCCCCACGAACTCGACGTAAATAGGTGGATAAGGTTTGCCTGCGCTACGAAGTTTGTCGGCGCGACCCCGCAAGGGCTTCAGTACGCTTTCTTCACCATCGACCCAGTAAGCACTTTTGGAACTGCAAGGGTGAAAGGATTCAACTTCAGCGCCATAGTAGTAGCGCCCCCGTGCTGTCGGCTCGACTGAAAATGCCGGGGCAGCAAGGAGGATAGAGAGGAGAAATGCCGATCTCATGAGGTCTACGTTCTGTTAGCCAGCGCCGGTTCGGCTCGCGGCGCCACCTTTCGGTTGAAAAGCAGGTGAGCGAATGACGGCCGACTGGAAGTAGAAGTCGAGCATCATCGATAGCGGCGCGGGATTCCCTCGCAGCCGGCTACGAAGTGCTGCACCTTCCCAGCAGTCCACCAGCAGGCTCGCCATACGGTGTGTATTGGACTCGGTCGGAATTTCGCCTCTCTTTTTCGCCTCTTCCAGGCAAACGGCGATGCGCTTGGCGATTTCGGAAAAGCAGCCTTCGATCTTGCGCTGAAACACCTCGCTCACGCCAGACAGTTCCTGTCCGAGCCCGCCCAACAGGCAGCCCAGGTAACCCTCCTTCCGGTAGTTCTGCAGCGTCAACTCGAAGAACCGGCGCACGCGCTCGAGCGGGGGACGGCCCTCGTCTCCGAGGCAAGCGTCGAAGCCCGCATGCACGTGTCCCATATACTGGTCAATGACCTGAAGCGCGAAGTCCTCTTTGTCCTTGAAGTGATGGTAGAAGGAGCCCTTCGGCGTGCGCGTGCCTTCGAGCAGGGCTTGAATGCCGAGATCGTGGTAGCCATGCTTCAAGAGCATAGCCATTCCCGCGTCGAGCAGACGCTGCTTGGTTGAATGCGCCGGCTGCATCTTCGTAGTAACGAATCCTCGGGGAGCGAACGCGACCGTACAACGTCCGCATGGCGGTTCGTTCCCCGCTATCTTAGCCCTTTAACTTCTCGATCATGTGGTTGATGACATGGCTGTGCTCGTGCTGGGGGCTAAACATCACAATCTCTGCGTCAGCGTCGACCTTGACGTTGTGTCCGGGCGGCCAGTAGAAGAGGTCATTGGCCTTCACCGTCTCCCGCGCGCCCTTCGCATCGGACGTAGTGATCTGGCCGCGCAAGACAAAGCCCCAGTGGGGGCACTGGCACAGGTCGCCCTCCAATCCCTGGAAAAGCGGCGTCGTATCGACGCCGGCCGAGAGAGTGAAGCACTCGCCGCTGATCTTGCCGAATCCGCTTACATCGCCGAATTCCAATCGCTGTCGGATGACTGCTCCGGGTATCTCCAAACGGACGTCCACGTTCTCCTTTGCCACTCGCATGTTCGGGTCTCCTTTGTGGTTTGGCTCAAACTAGACCAATCGGTCTAATCTGGACAATATACCCTGCATGAGGGCGCAGTCAATAAATGGCCAGCGGGGCGCGGGTCGTGGGTGTGCACTGCTGGCGCCAGCGGAACAACGGTCGGTGGTCGCGTCCGGGAGTCCGAGGCTGGCTAACGAACAGGGCCGTATCCGGCGTGCGCGAGCATGACGGATACGATCAGTTGGACTGGACCGCTGGATTCAGAGCGGAGCCGGTGATACTTGGGAATTGAATGCGGCCGTGGGAGAGGCGCGAGGTGTGGAACGGCGTGCATGCGGGTATCGGGTCGCTTGCCGGTCTTGGAAATGCGATGTTCGTACTATGGCAGAGGGCCGAAATACGGTCGACGCGCCCGGTATGGGCGAGCGGGGTCGGCGCGCCCGGGAAGGCGACGTTGAGGTAAAGGGCGGAAAGCGCACCGTGGTCGCGTCGGCCGAGACGAGCCGCTCGTTGGAGATCGCCACGCGATGGGTGTAGCGTCCGAGGTACTCCAGCACCTGGGCGGGGCCGCCGAAGGGGCGCTTGGCGTAGACGACCCAGGCCTTGGCGCGCAGCAACGCCAGCAGCTCGCGCCGGGTGCGCGGCGGTCGTGCCCGAGAGCGTCAGTCGGTCGCGCTCGAGGGCCTGGCGCAGTGCGGCGAGGAGCTTGGCCCGGAACACGATCGAGAGCGCCTTCACCGGGAACAGGAACCCGCGCCGCGCCCGGATCCAGGAGCCCGCGCCGGAGAGTGCGCCGGCGGCGACCAGGGCGTGCACGTGGAGGTGCTGGGTGAGCGTCTGGCCCCAGGTATGGAGCACCAGGATGGCGGCGATCTGGCCGCCCAGTCAGCGCGGATTGCCGCCGAACTCGGTGAGGGTCTCGGAGGCGGCGGGTTGCCCTGGGCTGGTGCGACATGGGATTCTCAGAAACAGGAAGTGCCAGTTCCGACAAGGAACCAGCCTAGCGCAGGGCAACCACCCAAATGGCAACATTTCACCCGGAGACTGGCTCCTGGCGCGTACCTTCCCCGAAAAGTGGCAGTATTTGAAGTGCAGGCGGCGACCGCCCGCAGACCTCAGATGAACAGCGCCGGAACCTCAGGCTCGGCCCGCGAATTCACCGCGCGCCGCAGGTCCATCTCCAGCCGGGTGTAGGCAACCCGCGCCTCACCGAGGTCGCCGGCCTGAAGGGCCTCTGTCCGATCGCGAGCAGGTTGGCGCCAAGCACGTTCAGGGTGCCGCCGGCCCGTCGCAGGCTCTCGGCGGACGCGCCCGCTGATACGGGCGGCTGCAAAGCACTGTAGGCGTTGCACGCTTCCGGCAGGTCGCCGGTGCGAAGGGACCGTTCGAGGCTGAGGAAAGCCGAGTCACAGGTGGCAGGCATGGCGCGCTCCCGGTATGGACGCACCCAGTCTGCCACCCGACCCGCCGGATCGACCCTCCGAAAAGAACCCCCAATCCCGCCTAGTTCCTCTGGACGCCCATCGACCCGCCGGCACAAGTGGCGCAAATGCATGCCCTGCCCCGTTTTTCGGCCGGCACGCGCGCGATCAGCGCCGCATCGAATGTCACCGACGCGCACCAGCAGGGTTCCGAAAACCCTCCGGTGCGCGAGGCGGCGCACTCGTTGGGCTTCCCGCACAAGGGGCATAGCGGCGCGTCGACGGATGCCATGCCCGCCAGCGCAGCCCCCGCCCCGAGGAATGATCGCCTGTCCATGTATGGAATAATTGCACAAAACAACGGGACCGGATCCCGCAAGGAGGACGACATGCGTATCGAGGCCCGTACCGGGTTGGTTCTTGCAACGTTGATGTGGTGCGGCGCTGCCGCCGCACAGGCCGATTTCCCCACCAAGCCGGTCCGGCTGATCACGCCCTTCAACCCCGGGGGCGCGATCGACATCTACTCCAGGCTGATCGCCGAGCCCCTCGGCAGGCGCCTCGGCCAGAACGTCATCGTCGAGGC
Source organism: Burkholderiales bacterium (assembly GCA_965279075.1). Taxonomy (GTDB): domain Bacteria; phylum Pseudomonadota; class Gammaproteobacteria; order Burkholderiales; family SG8-39; genus SZAS-79. The sequence goes on from CBDIHI010000010.1 coordinate 652,107, forward strand.
CATTGCAGGCGCGAACACCATCGTCGGCACCCAGGCCGTCGCGCGAGCGACGCCCGACGGCTACACGTTCATGGTCACCACCATGTCGACGACCGTGAACAACCGGATCCTGTACTCGAAGTCCCTGCCCTACGACCCCGACCGCGACCTCGCCCCGATCACGCAGCTCTCCTACGGCACGGTGCTCTTCGTCGGCCCCGGCGCCGCGCCCTACAAGGACCTGAAGGAGTTCATACAGTGGGCCAGGGGGAAGGACCGCGTCACCTACGGCTCGTGGGGTATCGCGTCCTGGGGCCACCTCGCCGGGCAGATCCTGAAACGCGACCTCGGCCTCAACCTCGAGCACATCCCATACAAGGGCGACGTGCCCGCCATCACCGACGTGCAGAACGGTGGCCTAGACACGACCTTCTCCAGCCCGACCAGCGCCAAGCCCCGCATCGCCTCCGGGGCGATCAAGCCGATCGCGATGACCGGGCCGATGCGCTCGGCCTCGATGCCGGACCTGCCCACGTTCACCGAACAGGGCGTGGCGAACGTGGACCTCGCGATCTGGGTGGGCGCCTATGCGCCGGCGGGCACGCCGCGCCCGATCATCGACCGGCTGCAGCGCGAGCTGAAGGCCGTCATCAACCAGCCCGACGTGCGCGAGAAGATGGTCGTGCAGGGCCAGACGCCGGTCGGCAACACGCCCGAGGAATTCGTCGCCAACGTGAAGGCCGACTATCCCAAGTGGGAGGCGCTGATCCGCGCCTCGGGCGCCAAGCTGGAGTAGGCCGCGTTGCAGACCGACTACGTCCAGCCCTTCCTCTTCGAGGACCTCGACATCCGCGGGCGGCTCGTTTGCCTCTCTGGCGCGTGGTCGAAGATGGTCGAAGGCCGCGCCTACCCGCCTGAAGTCGCGGAACTGCTGGGCCAGACCACGGCGCTCTCCGTGCTGCTCGGCGCCAACCAGAAGGGCTCTGGCCGAGTCACGTTGCAGGTGCGCGGCAACGGCCCGGTGTCGCTGCTGGTGGCCGACTGCACTTCCGACCTCAGGATCCGCGGCATGGCGCAGTTCGGGAAAACGGCTGCGGGCGGCGTGCGTGAGCTCCTCGGCGACGGGCGCTTCGCGCTGACGCTCGACGACGGCCGCAGCGAGCAGCTGTACCAGAGCATCGTGCCGATCCAGGGCGATACGCTTTCGGAAACGTTCGCGCACTACCTCGCGCAATCCGAGCAGGTCGAGGCCTTCCTGCTGCTGGTGGCGGATACCGGGGCCGCCTTCGGCCTGCTGCTGGAAAAGCTCCCCCGCGCCGACGAGCGCGACGCCGACGGCTGGAACCGCATGACGAAATTCGCCGCGACGCTGACGCTGCCCGAGACGCTCGACACCCAGCCCTACGACCTGCTCACGCGCCTGTTCCCCGAGGAACTGCTGCGCGTCTACAAGCTCGACCACGTCGAATACCACTGTCCTTACGACGTCGAGAAGGTCAAGGACATGCTGAAAGGCCTGGGACGCGCGGAAGTGGAGTCCATCCTCGCCGAAAAGGGCGAAGTCCTCATCAGGAACGAGATGTGCAACCACGAGTACCGCTTCGACGCCGCGGCCGTGGCGCTGATGTTCGCGGAGGAAGCCTGATGGACACCGGCACCGCCTACGGCCTGCCCGCCCCGACCTGGCGCAAGGACCTCACCGAAGTCGGCGCGGGCACGCCCATGGGCGAGTTGATGCGGCGCTATTGGCACCCGGTCGGGCTCGCTGCGGACGCAGGTGCGGTGCCGCGCAAGGTCAGGGTGCTGGGCGAAGAGCTGGTGCTCTTTCGCGATGGCGAAGGCCGCCCCGGCCTCGTCTACCCCCACTGCGCGCACCGCGGCGCATCTCTCTACTACGGGAAAACCGAAAGCGGCGGAATCCGCTGCTGCTACCACGGATGGCTGTTCGACGTGCAGGGCCGGTGCCTCGAGCAACCCTGCGAGCCCGGCGGCGGGCCGCGCCGCGACAAGGTCCGCCAGCCCTGGTACCCGCTCGAGGAGCGCTACGGCCTGGTGTTCGCCTACCTCGGCCCGCCGGATCGCAAACCCGTGCTGCCGCGCTACGAATGCCTGGAAAAGCTCGGCGAGGGCGAATTCGTCGAGGCCGACGACAGCAGCATAGGTTCCGGCGGCCCTGCCATCGTGCCGTGCAACTGGCTGCAGCACTACGAGAACGTGGTGGATCCGTTTCACGTGCCCATCCTGCACGGGTCTTTCTCGGGCGCGCAGTTCACTTCCCAGATGGCGAGCATGCCGCAGGTCGTGTTCGACGCCACGAGCATCGGAGTCAAGGTCACGTCCACGCGCAGGATGGAGGACGGCAAGACCTTCCTGCGCGTCACCGAAGCCACGGTGCCGACCTTGCGTGTGGTGCCGAACCCGCGCGTGGCGAAGTACGGCATGGTGGAATCGATCGGCTGGGTGCTGCCGATGGACGACACGACGTTCCGCATCTACACCGCCGGCCGCGTGACCGAACCGGGCGAGCTCTCCAAAGTACGCTCGCGCTTCAACGGCAAGACCTGGTTCGAACTCTCCGAAGCCGAGCACCAGCGTTACCCGGGCGACTACGAGACGCAGACCAGCCAGGGCCCCTTCGCGCACCACTCCGAAGAACGCCTCGCCGGCAGCGACAAGGGTATCGCGCTGCTGCGGCGGTTCCTCGCGCGGCAGCTGGAGGTCGTGGCGGGCGGGGGCAATCCCGCCGGCACGGCCTTTGACGAGACGTCCGCATGGGTCAGATTCGAGGCTGGCAACTTCCTTGCTTGAGCGCAGCGTGACCAATTTCAGGATTCGATCAAAATAGCGCACTATGCGCGGGGACCAGCAGCGCCTATGCCTGCTTCGTGGAGGAGCGTTAGTGGCAGAACAGACTGATTTTTCGCCGGGCTATTACCGGACCATCAAGGTCATAGACACGTTCACCGAGTGGACGGGAAAGACCGTCGCCTTCGTGTGCGTCCCGCTGGCCCTGACCGTGTTCTGGGAGGTCGTGACCCGGTCATTCATCGGGCAGGCCACCACCTGGGCCTACGAGCTGTCCTACATGCTTTACAGCGTGCTGTTCATGCTTGGTGCGCACTACGCACTGCTTCGGGGCGCGCATATCCGCACCGACATGCTTTGGGAGCGGTTCTCCGAACGCACCAAGGGCAAGATCGACTTCTACGCGTTCATCTTCCTGTTCTTTCCCGGCATGATCCTGCTGTTCGGCGCGAGCGTGGACGATGCCTGGCGCGCCTTCACGATGGGCGAACGCAGCGACCAGACGGCGTGGCGCCCCTACCTCTGGCCGGTGAAGGCGGTGGTGCCGCTGACCGCGGTGCTGCTGCTCGTGCAGGGAACCTCCGAAATCATGAAGAGCTGGTTCGCCATGCGAACCGGGCGGCTGTTCGAGCACAAGGAAGGGGGCGAGATATGACCGGCCAGGTCGCACTCGGGCTGGTCATGCTGGTCGCGATGGTCAGCGTGATCTTCGTCGGCTTCCCCATCTCCTTCACGCTGATCATCATCGCGCTGGGATTCGGCTGGGCGGGCCTGGGCGACAGCGTGTTCGACCTCGCCTACCTGCAGACGCTCGGCATGATGAAGACCGAGGAACTCGTGGCGATCCCGCTGTTCATCTTCATGGGGTTCCTGACCGAGCAGGCCGGGCTCATGGGACGGCTGTTCAAGGCGTTCCGCGACCTGCTCGCGCCGGTGCGGGGTTCGCTTTACCTCGGCGTGATCCTGACCGCCACGGTGTTTGCGATGGCCACGGGCATCGTCGGCGCGGCGGTCACGGTGCTGGGCATCATGGCCGGGCCGATCATGATCAAGTCCGGCTACGACGCCCGCATGGCCTCGGGTGCGATCGCCGCGGGCGGCACGCTCGGCATCCTGATCCCGCCCTCGGTGATGCTGATCGTGATGGGGCCGGTCCTCGGCGTGTCGGTGACCGATCTTTACGCGGCGGCGTTCGGGCCCGGGTTGTTCCTCGCGGCCATGTATATCGTCTACACGCTGGTGCGCAGCTTCCTCAACCCGAAGCTCGGCCCGCCCGTGCCGCTCGAGGAGCGCCAGACCTCCATGCTGGTCGTGCTGAAGGAGGTCTTCCTCGGCATGGTGCCGCTGGGGGCGTTGATCAGTTGCACGCTGGGCTCGATCCTGATGGGCTATGCCACGCCGACCGAGGCGGCGTCGGTCGGCGCGGTGGGCGCGTTCGTGCTCGCCGTCGCCTACGGGAAGTTCACGTTCGCGGGCCTGAAGTCGGCCTGCATCAGCACGATGACCACCTCCAGCATGGTGCTGTTCCTCGCGGTCGCATCCAACATCTTCGGTGCGGTGTTCGCGCGGCTGGGCACGGCGCAGTGGATCACGGACACGCTGCTCTCGCTCCCGCTGCCGCCTTTCATGATGCTGCTGCTGGTGCTGTTCCTGATCTTCCTGCTCGGCTGGCCGTTCGAGTGGCCGGCGATCATCCTGGTCTTCCTGCCGATCTTCTACCCGGTGATTGCCGCGCTGAAATACGACCTGGTGTGGTTCGGCGCGCTGGTCGCGGTGGTGATGCAGACGGCCTACCTCTCGCCTCCGGTGGCGATGTCGGCCTACTACCTCAAGCAGGTGGTGCCGTCGTGGGGACTCGGCACGATCTACCGCGGCATGTTCGACTTCATGTGGATCCAGGTGATCTGCATCCTCACAGTGTTCATGTTCCCGCAGATCGCCATGTGGCTGCCGACCACGCTCGCGGAGCAGGCGCGCGCGGAGCGCATGGCGCCCTCGAGCCCCGACCAGCAGAAGGAGGAGGAGGAAGGCATGATGAAGGGCGGCTCGCTCGAGGAGGATTACAAGGCCGAGCCCGCCCAGGAGGACGAGGCGGACAAGGACAAGGCCCCCGACGGGGACACGAAGAAAGGCGGCGCCGCGGCGGCAAAATGAGCCTTGCGCGGCACGTGCGGTTGGGTATAACTCGTACTTTTACCAAAGGAGAGGGAGAGTCATGAAATCGATCAAGCAGTCCCTGGTACTCGGCGCCATCGCTGCCGCGTTCGCCATCCCGGCGGCCGCGCAGGCCCCGGCCCCCGCGGCCGGCGCGAAGGTGCTGAAGATGCAATCGAGCTGGCCGGCCAGTTCGACCGCGCAGGACCACTTCAAGCTGTTCGCCGAGCGCGTCGACAAGCTCTCCGGCGGTTCGCTCAAGATCGAGGCCATGGCGGCCGGGCAGGTCGTCCCCGCGTTCGAGGTGCTCGACGCCTCCTCCAAGAAGGTGATCGACGGCCACCACTCGATCTCCTACTACTGGGTAGGCAAGAACAACGCCGCCGTGCTGTTTGCCGGCCCCCCGGGCGGCCCCTTCGGCATGGACCACTCGGACTACCTCAGCTGGATGTGGAACGGCGGCGGGACCGAGATGTGGAACGACTTCTACCAGAACACGCTCAAGCTGAACGTGCACGTGATCCCGGGCCACCCGACCAGCCCGCAGGCCTTCGGCTGGTTCAAGCGCCCGATCAAGAACCTGGCCGACTTCAAGACCATGAAATGCCGCCAGACCGGCATCAACGCCCAGATCTTCACGCGCATGGGGATGACCACGATCAACATGCCCGGCGGCGAGATCCTGCCCGCCGCGCAGCGCGGCGTGATCGACTGCGCCGAGTGGGTCGGCGGCCTCGAGGACCTGCGCCTGGGCCTGCACACGGTGTACAAGTTCCACTACACGCCCGGCATGCACGAGAACAACACCATGGGCGAGATCGTGTTCAACGGCGACGTCTGGAAAGGCCTGACGGCCGTGCAGCAGGAGATCATCCGTTCCGCCGCGCGTGATGCGCACGTGTCCTGGTACGCCGCCTGGCAGAAGCAGAACGCCGACGCGCTGAAGGAGCTGCAGGAAAAGCACGGCGTGAAGGTCCTGCGCACCCCGCCCGAGATCCTCATCGCCTACCTCAAGGCCTGGGACGGGTTCGTCGACGAGGAAGCCGGCAAGAACGCGGTCTTCAAGAAGATCCTCGACTCGCAGAAGGCCTGGGCCGCGGTGGTCGTGCCGGCCAAGCGCTTCATGCACCCGCCCTACTCGTTCGCCGCGAACTACTACTGGCCCGAAGGCAAGCCGGCGGCCGCGGACGCGAAGAAGAAATGAGCGGCAAGCCGTCCCGGCGCGAGGAGTTCCTGCTCGAGGGCCTCGCGCCGCCCATCAGCCACTACTGCGACGCGGTGCGCTGGGGCGACACGCTGTACATCTCCGGCATCCCGCCCCTGGACGCACAGGGGCGGGTCGTCAGCGAGGATCCCGCGGCGCAGGCGAAGCAGGTGTTCGAGAACATGAAGCTGATCCTCGACGCGGCGGGCGCGACGTTCGCGGACATCCTCAAGGTGACCGTCTACCTTACCGACGTCGACGACCGCAGAAAGATCAACCCGGTGCGCCAGCAGTATTTCGGCGACGCGCGCCCGGCCAGCACGCTGATCGGGATCAACCAGCTTGCGATCCCGGGAATGAAAGTCGAGATCGAGGCCGTGGTCGGCCTGCCCAACCGTTAGACCCGGCCCGGAGAGGGGGCTCCCCCTTCTCCGGGCTATCCTTTTTCCCGGATCAGTTTCCAGCCCTGCCAGCCGGTGTAGGCCGCGCGGTCGTATTGCGGGGGCGTCTTCGCCGCGATCCCGAAGTGCTGCGCCGCGTGCCAGACCCAGCGCGGGTTGTCGAGGAAGGCGCGCGCCAGCGCCACCATGTCCGCCTTGCCGGAGGCCACGATCTCCTCGGCCTGGTCGGGATCCGCGATCATGCCCACCGCCCTCACCGCCATGTCCGGCACGGCCTTCTTCACCGCTTCCGCGTGCGGCACCTGGTAGTTCGGGCCGATGGTGTAGCGCGTCTGGCCGAGCAGCGCGCCGGTGGTCACGCAGACGTAGTCGTAGCCGAGCTTCTTCAGTTCGTTCGTGAGCGCGATCGTGTCCTCGATCGGCGCCCCCTCATCCACCCAGTCGTGCGCCGAGATGCGCGCGCCAAGGCACCTCTCTTTGGGCCACACCTCCCGGACCGCGGCCGCCACCTCGAGCAGCGCGCGACGGCGATTCTCCGGCGAGCCACCATAGGCGTCGGTGCGCGTGTTCGACAGCGGCGAGAAAAACTGGTGCAGGAGGTAGCCGTGCGCGGCGTGCAGCTCGACCGCGTCGAGGCCGATCCGCGCGGCACGCACGGCGGAAGCCGCGAACGCGTCCACAATCGCCTTGATTTCGGCGACGCTCAACTCGCGCGGCGTGTGCCAGCCGGGCCGCGTGTCGTAGGGCAGCGCGGACGGGGCGACCGTCTGCCAGGGGTTCTCGAGCGGCCCCAGCGCCGTGCGTCCCTGCCAGGGCACCTGCGTGGACGCCTTGCGGCCCGCGTGCGCGAGCTGGATGCCGATCGGGTTCTTGGTGAGGCGCCGGCAGAAGTCCACCACCCGCTTCATCGCCGCTTCGTTGTCGTCGCTGTAGAGGCCCACGCAGCCGTGGCTGATGCGGCCTTCGCGCGTCACGGCCGTGGCCTCGATCACCAGCAGCCCGGCGTCCGAAATGGCCATGCTCCCGAGGTGCGCGAGGTGCCAGTCGCCCATGCAGCCGTCATTCGACGAGTACTGGCACATCGGCGCCACGACGACGCGGTTGGGAAGCGTGATGCCCCCGAGCTGGATCGGGGTGAAAAGCTTCGAAGACGTCATCAGGCCACCCACTCGGATACCGGGGCCTTGGCCTCGTGCAGCGGCTGGCAGAGGACATCCACCAGCGTCGGTCCCGGATGGGCCAGCGCCAGGCCGAAGACCTTGCCGAGTTCCGCCGGGTCGCTGACGCGCCAGCTCTTCACGCCGTAGGCTTCGGCCACGGCGGCGTGGTTGGTCGTGCTGAAGTCGACCGAGAAGTAGCGCTTGTTGTAGCCGCTCTTCTGGCCGGCCTTGATCCAGCCGTAGACGCTGTTTGAAATCACGACGAATGTGATCGGGAGCTTCAGCCGCACGATGGTCTCGAGCTCGCCCACGGTGAAGCCGAAGCTGCCGTCGCCCATGACCGAGACGCACTTGACGCCCGGCCGGCCGAAGTGCGCGCCGACGGAGGCCGCCATCGAATAGCCCAGCGCGCCGTGCGCGCGGTTCGAGAACAGCCGCCGGCCGGTGCCGCGCACCGGGAAGTAAGCCGACAGGTAGGGACACGGCGTGCCGGGGTCCGCGACGATGATCGCGTCGTGGTCCAGCACCTTCGCCAATTCCGCCACCACGCGTTCGGGCTTGATCGGCTGGTCGTTCGACGCCGCCAGCACGTCGAACTTGGCGAATTTCTCGCGGCGCGCCTTGTCGATGGCCTTGGCGTCCAGCGGCCGCTTGACGGGCGTGGCCCCGGAGGAAAGTTCCTGCACCAGCGCCTGCAGCGCCAGCCTGGCGTCGCCGACCAGCGGCACGTCCACGCGATAGTTGGTGCCGATCACCGCGGGATCGACGTCGATGTGGATCACCTTGACCTTGCCGGGCGCAGGATAGCGCCAGCGCTCGGTGGTGACCGACCCCGCGCGGCAGCCGACGAACACGACCAGGTCCGCGGAGTTGACCACCGACCGCGTCTCGGGGGTGCCGCCGTTCGAGCCGACCACGCCGACCGCGAGCGGGTGGTCCTCGCCAATCGAGCCCTGCCCGCTGATGGTGGTCGCCACCGGCGCGGACAACCGTTCGGCGAGTTCGATGAGGTCGGATTCGCCGCCGGAGATCACCACGCCGCCGCCGCAGATGAACACCGGACGCGTCGCGCTGCGCAGCATCTTCGCCGCAAGCTCCACGTAGAACGGGTCCGGTGCCGTGCGCCGCGCCGGGTACTGGCCCAGGCTCGGGTCACCCCACACGTCGTCGGCCTCCACCGCGCCGCTCTGCACGTCGTACGGCAGCGCGATATGCGCCGCCCCCGGGCGCCCGGTGGTCATGTTGTTGAAGGCGGCCCGGAACACGCGCGGGATGTCCACCGCGCGATTGAGCACCGCGTTCCACTTGGTCAGCGGCTTCATCAGCGCGCCCTGGTCGAGCTCGGTCAGCGTGTACTTGCCGCGCGACGAGACCGATATGTCGCTCGTGATCGCGAGCACGGGCACCGAGGATTCGTTGGCCTCGACGAGGCCGGGCAGGATGTACGTCGCCCCGCCGCCCGAAGGTCCCTCGCAGACGCCGACCTTGCCCGACACGCGCGCATAGCCGTCGGCCATGTACGCCGCCGAACGCTCGTCGCGCGTCAGCACGTGCTTCATGCCGTGGGGCAGGCGCGCGAGCGCATCGTAGAAAGGCAGGCTGGTGTCGCCGCACAGGCCGAAGATGTATTCGACGCCGTGGGCCTTCAGCATTTCGACGGTCGCTTCGCCGCCGGTCATGGTGGCCGCTGCGCTTGCGCTGCCAGCGATGGCCTTGGGGTCTGTTCGTTTGTTCATGGCCGAATTGTGTACATTAGCCCCCTCAGAGGCAAGGCGAAATGGCGAACCAGATCCCTGTTGCATCCATCCCGGACCGGCAGCATCCCCCGGCCGGCACGCTCAACATCGACCACGTGGCGCATTTCGTGCCCGACATCGGTGCGGCATCCGGCGTGCTGGAAAAGCTCGGCTTCCGGCTGACGCCGTTTTCGCTGCAGACCCAGAAGGACGAAGCCGGCGCAGTCGTGCCCGCGGGCGCCGGCAACCGCTGCGCGATGCTGGAGGACGGCTACCTCGAATTCCTCACGCCGACCGGCGACACGCCGATCGGGCTGCAGATCCGCGCCGCGATCGCGAAGCATACGGGCCAGCACCTCGTGGCTTTCGGCACGCCGGCCGCGGAAGAAGATCATGCGCGGCTTGCGCGCCACGGGTATTCGCCTTTGCCGCTGGTCAGCCTGCAGCGCGAAGTCGATGTCGCGGGGACGCTGCGCATGGCGAGGTTCTCGGTCGCGCGCGTCCCGCCGCAATCCATGCCGGAGGGCCGCGTGCAGTTCGTGCAGCACCACACGCCCGAGTGCCTGTGGCAGCCACAGTACGTCGAGCACCCGAACGGCGTCACCGGCCTGCTGGCGACCTTCGTCGTCGCCGACGACCCGGTCAAGGTCGCGGCTCGGTATGCCGAGTTCACCGGCCTTCTTCCGAGGAAGATGCCGGGCTTCGTCCGACTGGCGACCGGCCGGGGCGACGTGCTGGTCGGCAGCGACACCGCATGCAAATCGCTTTTCGGCGGTGAGCCGCCGGCACCGCCCTCAATGGCCGGCTACGCGCTGGCGTGCAGGGATCCCAAGGGCTTGAGGTCGAGGCTGATCGAAGCGGGATGCCCGGTCAGCGAACCCTCTCCCGAATTGTTCGCCGCGCTGCTGCCGCCGGAAATCGGCGGGGCGTGGCTGTTCGGGACCGAAGGGGCCTACAGGGACTGGCTGTCGCCGGGGTGCTTCTAGCGCTTTCCTGGTCAGCTGCCACCCAGCAACAGCGCTGCGCCCTTCTCCGCGATCATCAGGGTCGCTGCGTTGGTGTTGGCCGACGTCATCGTCGGCATGACCGACGCGTCGATCACGCGCAAATGCTCGACGCCACGCACCCGCAAGGCGGGATCCACCACCGACTGCGAGTCGCCGCCCATGCGGCAGCTGCCTGTGGCGTGGAACACCGTGCCGCCCTTCGAGCGCGCGAATTCCCACAGGTCGGACCGCGTGGCCGTAGCCGCGCCCGGCATCGTTTCCTCGACCCAGAGGTCGCGGAAGGCCGGCTGCCGGTAGATCTCGCGAAGCATCTCCAGGCCCGACACAATGACCTCGCGGTCGTGCGGCTCGGAGAAATACCGCGGCTCGATCCGCGGTTGTTCATACGGGTCGGTGGAACGGATAGAGACCCGCCCGCGGGACAACGGACGGCACTGGCAGGCCGAGGCGCTGAACCCGGAATAGGCGTGCAAAGGGTCTCCCGGCTTGTCCACGGACAGCGGCATCACGTTGAACTGGACGTCCGCGCGCGCATCGCGCGCCTGCGGCGTCCGCGCGAGGCCGCCCACCTGCCCTGCCCCGACCGTCAGCGGGCCACGATCCTGCAGCAGCCACTGCAGCCCCATCTTCGCCAGTTCGTACGGGTTGCGCACCTGGTCGTTCAGGGACATCTTCTTCCTGAGGCGCAGGATCACGCGGGCCTGGTAATGGTCCTGCAGGTTCCCGCCCACGTCGGGCGACTCAGCGACCACGCCGATGCCGTGCTGCCGCAGGAGGTCCGCCGGCCCGACACCGGAGAGCTGCAGCAACTGCGGCGACTGCAGCGCGCCGGCTGAAAGGATCACTTCGCGCCCGGCCCGCGCTTGTTGGGTCTTGCCGTCGACGATCCACTCGACACCGACTGCTTTCGCACCCTCGAACAGGATGCGCGAAGCCTGGGCGTGCATCGCCAGCGTGAGGTTGGGCCGCGCCTGCGCCGGCCGCAGGAAACACTTGGACGCCGATGCGCGCCAGCCATCCTTCAGGGTCAGCTGGTAGGCGCCCACGCCGAAAGAGGAAGCGCCGTTGAAATCCGGGTTGAACGGCAGGCCGAACTGCTGCCCGGCCTCCAGCCACGCGGCGCAGTACGGGTGGTCGTTCCGCAGGTCCGACACGCCGAGTTCGCCCGAAGCGCCGTGATACTCGCTCTCCCCGCCCGAGTAGTTCTCCGAGCGCTTGAAATAAGGCAGCACCGACCAGTAATCCCAGCCCTGCGCGCCGGCCGCGACCCAGTCGGCATAGTCCTCGTGCTGGCCGCGGATGTAGATCAGGCCGTTGATCGAGGAGGAACCGCCCAGCACGCGCCCGCGCGGCCAGACGATGGTACGGCCGGCCGTCCCCTCATCGGGTTCGGTGTCGAACTGGCGCGTGAAGCGCGGGTCGACCATGGTCTTGAAGTAACCGACCGGCAGGTGGATCCAGAAGTTGCGATCGGGCCCGCCGGCCTCGAGCAGCAATACCGAATGGCCCGCACCCGTGAGCCGGTTGGCGAGGAGGCACCCCGCCGAACCGGCGCCGACGACGATGTAGTCGTACACGGCGGCGCCGTTCGGCAGCGCGCTTTGGTTCACGCCTTGATCGTGTCCATGAAGAGCTTCGCGTCGAAATACGTCGAAGCCGGCACCGGGTTCTGGATGCCGCCGAAGCGCACGAAGAAGTCCGTCACCTGCTGCTGCCAGCGGGTGGCCGTGCCGTCGGCGTAGAGCTTCCTCCACTCGGCGGCCGTGTAGTACTTCGAGGCCTTGAACTGCTCCTGCAGGTCGCCCAACGGCACCTGCGCGTAGTTGTTCTTCTGGATGACCGGCAGGATCTCGGCCGAGTTCTTGATCAGGTCGTCGTTGGACGCCGCCCAGGCCCGCACCACGCGGCCGCAAATGTCCCGGTTCTTCTCGAAGTAGTCGGACCGCGCCGCCCAGCCGCCAATTATCGCGGCTTTCGGGAAGTAGGCCGAGGCGTCGACCAGCATCTTCGCGCCCGGCAGCTTGTCGCGCACCGTGATGTTGAACGGCACCCACAACGCGACGGCCGGCACCGCGCCGGAGATGAACGAGGTCACCGCGGTGGGCATGCCCTGGTTGACCAGCTCGATGTCCTTGGCCGGGTCGATGTTGTTGGCGCGCAGCGCCGTGTCGAGGAACACGTGCGCCGTGGTGCCGGCGGTGGTCGAGATCTTCTTGCCCTTGAGGTCGGCCCAGGTCTTGATGCCCATGTCCTCGCGCACCCAAAGCTGCGCGGTGGCGAATTCGACGTTGTTCAGCAGGAACACCTTGCCCTGCCCGCGCGCCGGGAAGTTCGACAGCACGGCGCCGGTGGAGAGCATGTCGAGGCTGCCGCCGATCATCGCGTTGAAGAGCTCCAGGCCGGTGCTGAACATCGTCGTCTCGAGCTCGAGGTTCTCCTTCGCCCAGTGGCCGCGGTGCACGCCGGTCCAGATCTGGCCGTTCACCGCCAGCGTGTTCACGTAGCCCACGCGCAGCTTGGTGCGCTGCTGGGCGATGGCGGGGAATCCCGCGGCGGCGAGGCCGGCCGCCGCGCCTGCGCCCTGAAGGAACTTCCTGCGGTCGAATTCTTTATGGCTCTTGCTCATGGTGTCTCCTCCGGTTTCTACTCTAGGTTGCGGGCCGACTGCCGCTGTTGTGCTGCGTACTCCTTCATGACCAGGTCCCGGATGTGCGAACGCAATTCGCCGAACTCCGGGCGCTCGTGCAGGCCCTCGTCGCGCGGGTACGCGAACGGGACGTCGATCACGGTGCGGATCCGCGAGGGCCGCGCCGTCACCACGATGATCCGCGACGAGAGGTAGATCGCCTCCTCCACCGAGTGCGTGATCAGCATCACGGTCTTGCCCTCGGCGGCCAGGACCCCGAGGAGCAGGTCCTGCATGTTCGAGCGCGTCTGCGCGTCCAGGGCGCCGAAAGGCTCGTCCATCAGCAGGAACTGCGGCTTCACCGCATAGGCTCGCGCGATCGCAAGCCGCTGGCGCATGCCGCCCGAAAGCGTCTTCGGGTACGCCTTGGCGAAATCCGACAAGCCCATGAGGCCCATGTAGCGCTTCACGATCTCCGCCTTTTCGGCCCCGGGCAGGCGATTGGCCGCGAGATCGAGGCCGAAGGCGATGTTCTGCTCCACCGTGAGCCACGGGAACACGCCGTATTCCTGGAAGATCACGCCCCGCTCGGGGCCCGGCCCGCCGACCGGCTTGCCGTCGAGCGTCACCGTGCCGCCCGAAGGCTGCACGAACCCGGCGACGATGTTCATCATCGTGGTCTTGCCGCAGCCCGAGGGTCCGATGACCGAGACGAACTCGCGGTCGGCGATCGAGAACGACACGTCCTCCACGACCTTGAGCGGCCCGTGCGCGGTCTTGAACTCGACCGACACATGGTCGAACACGATGCGCGGGTCCTTTGCGGCGGCGCTCATGAGCTGATCCTGTCCTGCCAGGCGACCATCCTGCGTGTCGCCGCGCGCAGCGCGAGGTCCATCGCCAATGCGATGAACCCGATGCAGATGATGCCGACGTAGATGATGTCGAGCTGGAAAAACGAGCCCGCGTTCTGGATCAGCGCGCCGAGCCCCTGCTGCGCCGCGATCAGCTCGGAGGCCACCAGCGTAGCCCAGGCCACGCCGAGCGACACCCGCAGCGCCGTGAGGATGTGCGGGACCGTGAGCGGCACGATGACCTTCAGGAAGATCTCGCGGTCGCTCGCGCCCAGCGTCTTCGCCACGCGCACGAAGATGGGGCTGATCTGCGCGATCCCTTCGTACATCACGATCACGCCCGCGAAGAACGCCGCGTAGAAAAGGATGATCACCTTGGCCGACTCGCCGATGCCGAAATACACGACGACCAGCGGGATCAGCGCGATCGGCGGCAGCGCGCGGAAGAAGTTGATCACCGGGTCGACGAAGCTGCGCACCTCGCGGTACCAGCCCAGCATGAATCCCACGGGCACGGCCAGCAGCGTGCCCAGGGCTACGCCGAGGAACACGCGCTGCGTCGACATCCAGATGTCCATGGGCAGGCGCCCGCCGTTGGCCAGTTCCCAGAAACGTGCGGCCACCTGGTGCGGCGTCGGCATCAGCGAGGCATTGACGAGCCCCGACAGCGCGATGGCATACCAGGCGAGGACCATCAGCGCCCAGGGCGCGAGGATCAGCAGGGTGCGGCGCAAGGTGGTCCTGTCTCCGGTCTTGTTTTCGTGGCCACGGTTGAAGCACGGGCGGCGCAAAGGTACTATGAATAGGACGTTCCGTACAATACCTTCCCTGGTTCCCTTTCGCATGCACCCGCTTTTCCGCGACAGCCCGGTTCCCCGTTACTCTCAACTGGCCGACCTCCTGAGGCAACGCATTGCGCGCGGCGTCTGGGGACACGGCGAGAAGCTGCCCTCGCTCGAGGCACTGATGCGCGAGTTCGATGTCGCGCGCGTCACGGTGCGGCAAGCCGTGGAGTTGCTTTCGCGCGACGGCCTGCTCTCGCCGCAGCAGGGCCGCGGCACCTTCGTCACCGGGCGGCCCGCGCAGGACCGCTGGCTCAGGCTGGAGACTTCGCTGCACGACCTGGCCGACGTCTACCGCGACGACAAGCCCAAGCTGACGCTGATCGAGGAAGCGGCCGCGTCGCCCGCGCTCACGCCGCGCGACGGCAAGCCCGCGCCGCGCTACCACTTCATGCGTCGCGTGCATTCGAGGAACGACGAGGCCTACTGCGTGATCTCGATCTACCTGGACGAACGCATCTTCCGCATGGCGCCGCGCCGCTTCCGGCGCGAGACCGTGGTGCCGGTGCTGCTCGAACTGCCCAAGGTGAAGATCGCCAAGGCCCCGCCAGACGCTCGCGATCTCCACCGCCGACGTCGAGGTGGCCGGCCACCTCGACGTGCCGGTCAACTCGCCCGTGGCGGAAGTCCGGCGCGTCTGCACGGCGCCGGACGGCACGGTGCTGTACCTTGGCGAAGTCACCTACCGGTGGCGACTATATCCACTTCGAAATGGACCTGAAACCCTGATGCCCAAGATGCCGACCGTCGCGAAAGCCGAAGCCTTCGTCTTTCGCGCCCCCATCGAGACCCCGGTGCAGACCTCGTTCGGCATCATGCGCGACCGCCCGGCGGTCTTCGTGCGCGTCACGGATTCCGAAGGCGCCGAAGGCTGGGGCGAGGTCTGGTGCAACTTCCCCACCGTGGGGGCGGAGCACCGGGCGCGGATGGTGGACTCGGTCTTCGCGCCGCTCCTCGTGGGCAAGGCGTTCGCTTCGCCGGAACTGGCTTTCCTCGCGCTCACCGCGCAGACCGAAGTGCTGGCGATCCAGGCCGCCGAGCCGGGGCCGGTCGCGCAATGCATCGCCGGCCTCGACATCGCGATGTGGGACCTGCACGCGAAAAGGCTCGGCACGCCGCTGTGGAAACTGCTCGGCGGGAAATCTCCCGCCGTCCGCGTCTACGCAAGCGGCCTCAACCCCACCGCACCGGAAAAGCTCGCCGCCGAACGGCTCGCGGAAGGCTATCGGGCCTTCAAGCTGAAGATCGGCTTCGGCCCGGAGCGCGACATCGCAAACCTCAGGGCGCTGCGCAGCGTGATCGGCGACCTGCCGTTGATGGTGGACGCCAACCAGGCCTGGGATGTGGAAACCGCGGTGGAGATGTCGGGAAGGCTTACGGAATTCGGCCTTGGCTGGCTGGAGGAACCCCTGCGCGCCGACCGGCCGTGGAGCGAATGGCAGCACCTCGCGGACCTGTCGAAGACGAAACTGGCCACCGGGGAGAACCTTGCCTCGTTCGGGTCCTTCGAGGCCGCGCTGGAATCGCACGCGCTCGGCGTGGTGCAACCTGACATGGCCAAGTGGGGCGGCTTCACCGGTTGCCTCACCGTGGCGAAGAAGATCCTCGGCCACCGCACCCGCTATTGCCCGCATTACCTCGGCGCGGGCATCGGGCTGCTGGCCTCCGCGCACCTGCTGGCCGCGGTGGGCGGCGACGGCATGCTCGAAGTCGATGCGAATCCCAACCCGTTGCGAACCCTGACCTGCGGGCCGCTGGCCCGGGTCGCAGACGGCGAAACAGTGTTGAACGACCGGCCCGGACTGGGTGTAATGCCGGACCTCACAGAACTGCGGGCATACGCAGTCGACCACTAACGATCCAAGGAGACTCATGAAACCCATCATCGTTGCCGCGCTGGCCGCGGCCTTTTGTACGAACGCCTTCGCGCAAGCCTTCCCCTCCAAGCCCATCAAGGTCATCGTGCCCTACTCCGCCGGCGGCGTGGTCGACGTGATCGCCCGCACCGTGGGCGAGCGCATGTCCCAGGCGATGGGCCAGCCGAGCGTGGTCGAGAACCGCGTCGGCGCGGCCGGCGGGGTGGGCACGGAGGCCGTGGCGCGCTCCGCGCCGGACGG